>NZ_CP125718.1:0-2808898 GCF_030294405.1 Staphylococcus casei | reverse complement strand
ATTAACAAACTCCATATTTTGTAAATTTTAATAGTTATACACAAAAATAACAGCAGTGGATAAATAGAATCACAGCCTGTTGATAATTATCCACAAGTTACGCACAGTCAGTGGATAACTCATACATTACTATGAATTATGCACAGGACTTTTGTATATAATTTAATAAATCAAACCCTTTATGTATCAACAATTACATGACTTATCCACACAATTATACTTTTTAACATAGACCTCTGTCAAATGGGTGTGAATATGTTGTTAAATAGTATGGGAAGTTGTGAATAGTGTGAAAATTATCCACAAAACAGAACGCTCCATATGTGTATAAGTGGATAACTTTGAAGAATAAATAGTATACCAAAAAAAGAAACATTTGTGGGTCTTGGGAAATAATTTATAAAACTGTATGAAAAATGTATAAAAGTAAATGTGATTGTTTGGAAATGTTTTAAATGTGACAGCGAGGGCGTTTAAAGCAGTTCTTAATATAAATCTTTCATTATAATGATAATTTATGAAGGCATAATTAATTTAATCTATATTACTAAGATCTCTTAAATTGGTGCTTGCTTTATAAAATATATTTTGTTATATTGAAATAGTTGCTTGAATCAAGACTAGAAATTAATTAAGTTAAATCAAGACTTAAAGCAGAAGCGTATATTAATTTATCTATTATAATAGTTAGATAACCGAATAAACATGGAGGTGTTTTTACATGGTAAAACGTACTTATCAACCAAATAAACGTAAACATAGTAAAGTTCATGGTTTCAGAAAACGCATGAGCACAAAAAATGGCCGTAAAGTGTTGGCGCGCCGTCGTCGTAAAGGCCGTAAAGTTTTATCAGCATAAGATCACTGACTCATCAGTGGTCTTTTTTTTGGTTTTAATGAGGGAAATGACTTAAGCATAGTAGGAGTTTTTACTATATAATAGTAGCCTAGTTAGAGCTTAAGGCATATATTAAGATAGAATATATGTAATGAAGAAGATAAGCGAGTGATGTTTGTTGGAGAAAGCATACCGAATCAAAAAAAATAGTGATTTCCAATTTATTTATAAAAAAGGGAAATCAGTAGCTAATAGACAATTTGTAGTATATACAAAACTTAACAAAGATTTAGAACATTTTCGTTTAGGCATAAGTGTTTCTAAGAAATTAGGTAATGCTGTTGTAAGAAATCGTATCAAACGAGCGATTCGTGAAAATTTCAAAATCCATAAAGCAGATATTATGCCAATTGATATTATTGTCATTGCAAGACAACCAGCTAAAGATATGGATACTTTACAAATACAAGCTAGTTTAGAACATGTTTTGAAAATAGCAAAAGTTTTTAATAAACGTGTGTAAGTAGGGTAGGGGAGTAATGAATTAAGACTGCCGTTAGGCTTACATCAGACAAACCTAAGACTAACTTGTTCTGGTTTTCAATCAAGATGTTCGCTTTTTAATGTTAAACTATTTACAATATTATAATGATAATTTTTAAGTCGAGAAGGAGGCGAGATGTGATGATGGATTTAGATACAATAACGAGTATATCCACACCAATGGGTGAGGGCGCTATAGGTATCGTGCGTTTATCAGGTGTTGATGCAGTAAGTATCGTAGACAAATTATATAAGGGCAAAGACAAACTCGAACATGTTAAGTCACATACGATAAACTATGGTCATATTATTGATCCGGAATCAAAAGAAGTTATAGAGGAAGTAATGGTTTCTGTATTACGTGCACCAAAGACGTTCACGCGTGAAGATATCGTCGAAATTAACTGTCACGGTGGTATTCTAACAATTAATAGAGTATTGGAATTGACGATGACTTATGGGGCTCGAATTGCAGATCCTGGTGAGTATACGAAACGTGCATTTTTAAATGGGCGTATTGATTTGTCTCAAGCTGAGGCAGTGATGGATTTTATTCGTTCTAAAACCGATCGTGCATCTAAAGTTGCAATGAATCAAATAGAAGGTCGTTTAAGTGATATGATTAAGCGACAGCGACAGTCCATTCTCGAAATTCTTGCTCAAGTCGAAGTAAATATAGATTATCCAGAATATGATGATGTAGAAGACGCAACTACAGAATTCTTGCTAGGTAAATCAAATGAAATTAAAGCAGAAATCAATCAATTATTAGATACCGGAACTCAAGGTAAGATTATGAGAGAAGGCCTATCTACCGTTATTGTAGGAAAGCCAAATGTTGGGAAATCGTCAATGTTAAACAACCTGATCCAAGATAATAAAGCAATTGTAACTGAAGTTGCAGGTACAACACGAGATACGCTTGAAGAATATGTCAACGTTAGAGGTGTGCCTTTAAGGTTAGTAGATACTGCTGGTATACGCGAAACTGAAGATATTGTCGAACGTATAGGCGTTGAACGTTCTAGAAAAGCGTTGAGCGAGGCAGATTTAATTTTATTCGTATTAAATTACAACGAACCACTTTCAGAAGAAGATCGTAAACTTTATGAAGTAATTAAAAATGAAGATGCTATTGTCATCGTTAATAAGATGGATTTAGATCGTCAATTAGATATAGATGAAGTTAAAGCAATGGTTGGTGATATGCCATTAATTCAAACCTCAATGTTGAAACAAGAAGGTATTGATCAACTAGAAATTCAAATAAGAGATTTATTCTTTGGTGGCGACGTTCAAAGTCAGGACATGACATATGTTTCTAATTCAAGACATATTTCACTGTTAAAACAAGCTAGAAATGCCATTCAAGATGCTATAGATGCTGCAGAAACAGGTATACCGATGGATATGATTCAAATTGATTTGACGAGAACTTGGGAACTTTTAGGCGAAATCATCGGAGAATCAGCAAGTGATGAATTGATTGATCAATTATTTAGTCAATTCTGTTTAGGGAAATAATAAGGAGGAAAAAGTATGGCTCAAGAATATAATGTAGTAGTAATAGGAGCCGGGCATGCTGGTGTCGAAGCGGGACTTGCTTCAGCTCGACGTGGTGCGAAAACGTTAATGTTAACAATTAACTTAGACAATATCGCATTTATGCCATGTAACCCGTCCGTTGGTGGACCGGCAAAAGGTATTGTTGTACGTGAAATAGATGCTTTAGGCGGTCAAATGGCGAAAACAATTGATAAAACGCATATACAAATGCGTATGTTGAACACTGGTAAAGGTCCAGCTGTAAGAGCATTACGTGCACAAGCAGATAAAGTGTTATATCAACAAGAAATGAAAAAAGTGATTGAAGATGAAGATAATCTTGATATCATGCAAGGTATGGTAGACGAATTAATTATTGAAGATGATGTGATTAAAGGCGTACGTACAAATATTGGTACAGAATACTGGGCAGAGGCAGTAATCATTACAACAGGTACGTTTTTACGTGGAGAAATTATCTTAGGCAATATGAAATATTCAAGTGGTCCTAACCATCAATTACCATCTGTTTCACTTGCTGATAACTTACGCGGTTTAGGTTTTGATGTTGTGAGATTTAAGACAGGTACACCGCCGCGTGTAAATGCAAAAACAATAGACTATTCAAAAACTGAAATTCAACCCGGTGACGAAGTTGGTAGAGCATTCAGTTTTGAAACTACTGAATATATCTTAGATCAATTACCATGTTGGTTAACATATACAAATGGCGATACGCATCAAGTCATTGACGATAATTTACATCTATCTGCAATGTATTCTGGAATGATTAAAGGTACAGGCCCAAGATATTGTCCTTCAATCGAAGATAAATTTGTAAGATTTAATGATAAACCACGTCATCAGTTATTCTTAGAACCAGAAGGAAGAAATACAAATGAAGTATACGTACAAGGTCTATCTACAAGTCTTCCTGAACATGTACAACGTCAAATGTTAGAAACAATTCCTGGTTTAGAAAAAGCAGATATGATGCGTGCGGGCTATGCTATCGAATATGATGCAATTGTACCAACACAATTATGGCCAACATTAGAAACTAAAAAAATTAAAAATCTTTATACTGCAGGTCAAATTAATGGCACATCAGGTTATGAAGAAGCAGCTGGCCAAGGTATTATGGCTGGTATTAATGCAGCAGCTAGAGTACAAGACAAAGATGAAGTCATCTTAAGTCGTTCTGACGCATATATCGGCGTATTAATCGATGACCTTGTGACTAAAGGTACAAACGAACCCTATCGTTTATTAACTTCACGTGCAGAATACCGTTTACTGTTAAGACATGATAATGCAGATTTGCGTCTAACTGACCTAGGTTATGAATTAGGAATGATTTCAGAAGAGCGTTATGAACGTTTTAATAAGAAGCGAGAAATGATAAAATCAGAACAAGCACGTTTGAATAGTATTCGTATTAAACCGCAAGAACGTGTTCAAGAAATTATCGAAGCACAAGGTGGTTCACGCTTAAAAGATGGTATATTAGCTTTAGAGTTATTACGTCGTCCAGAAATGACATATGATTTAATTATAGACATTTTAGATGAAGCGCATCATTTGCCAGAAGATGTGGAAGAACAAGTAGAAATTCAAACAAAATATGAAGGATACATCAACAAGTCTTTACAACAAGTTGAAAAAGTAAAACGCATGGAAGAGAAAAAAATTCCAGAAGACTTAGATTATAGTAAAGTAGAAAGTTTAGCAACTGAAGCACGAGAAAAATTAACAGAAGTTAAGCCTTTAAACATTGCACAAGCTTCTCGTATTTCTGGTGTAAATCCAGCGGACATCTCAATTTTGCTTGTGTATCTAGAACAAGGTAAAATTCAAAGGGTGAATAATTAAGATGAGTGTAGAATGGTTAACTAAGCAACTCAGTACACATGGTATAGAATTATCTAATGAACAACAACAACAATTTCAAACGTATTATCAAATGCTTGTTGAATGGAATGAAAAAATGAATTTAACAAGTATTACTGAAGAACATGAAGTATATTTGAAACATTTTTATGATTCAATTGCTCCAAGTTTTTATACGGATTTGACTCAGCCATTAACAATTTGTGACATAGGTGCTGGTGCTGGTTTTCCTAGCATTCCTTTAAAAATTATTTTTCCGAATTTGAATGTTACAATTGTAGATTCTTTAAATAAGCGTATCCATTTTTTAAATCAATTAGCTGAGGCGTTGGGATTAGAAAATGTAAGTTTCGTACATGACCGTGCCGAAACTTTTGGTAAGGGAGCCTACAGGGAGTCTTACGATATTGTTACTGCACGTGCTGTTGCGAGACTTTCCGTATTAAGTGAATTGTGCTTACCTTTAGTTAAAAAGGGCGGACAGTTCATCGCTTTAAAATCATCTAAAGGTGAGGAAGAATTAGCTGAAGCGGGCTTTGGTATTGGAGTCTTCGGTGGAAAAGTACAGGATACTATTTCATATGAATTACCAGAAGATGCAGGTGAAAGACAGATGATTATTATCGAAAAAAGAAGCCAGACGCCGAAAAAGTATCCTAGAAAACCTGGAACGCCCAATAAGGCTCCATTACTAGAAAAGTAGAAGTTATTCAATACAATTAATTTAGAGGGAGCGCGTGGAATTTATGAAGAAACCTTTTTCTAAATTATTTGGTTTAAAAAATAAAGATGACATTGTTGGTTATATTGAAGAAGATTATAATAATAACGTTGAATCTATTCATATTGAGCGCATTGTGCCAAACCGTTATCAACCAAGACAAGTATTTGAGCCAAATAAGATTAAAGAACTCGCAGAATCAATAGAAGAGCATGGTTTGTTACAACCGATTGTCGTACGTCCAATCGAAGAAGATATGTTTGAAATTATTGCTGGTGAGCGTAGATTCAGAGCCTTACAAACTTTAGGTAAAACTTATGCAGATGTAATCATTAGATTTTTAGATGATGAAGAAACCGCGGTTGTTGCATTGATTGAGAATATTCAACGTGAAAATTTATCAGTGATTGAAGAAGCGGAAGCCTATAAAAAGTTATTGGAAATTGGAGATACGACACAGAGTGATTTAGCTAAAAGTGTAGGGAAAAGTCAAAGTTTCATTGCTAATAAATTACGTTTATTGAAATTAACGCCAAAAGTCATTGAACGTTTACGTGAAGGAAAAATTACTGAACGTCATGCACGTGCTATGCTAAGTTTATCTGAAGAAGATCAAGAGATATTGGTTGAGACGGTAATTAGTCAAAAGTTGAATGTAAAACAAACAGAAGCACGCGTGAAACAAAAAGTTGGACCTGAAAAAGTGAAGGCGCAGAGATTTGAATTTGCTAAAGATCTAACTGATGCCAGAGAAACAGTGGGGAAAAGCTTAGAAACAATCGAAAAAAGTGGTGTCTATGTTGAACACCAAACTAAAGACCATGATGATTATTATGAAATAAAGATAAAATTATACAAACGCTAAATATTATAGAAGCTCTTATCTCCTTTGAGATGAGAGCTTTTTTGAATACAAAGGAGAATAGAGCTTCTTAATGCAATAGCAAAGGCTATTGTAAACCGAGAGGAATCTCCTTTGAGATGAGAGCTTTTTTGAATACAAAGGAGAATAGAGCTTCTTAATGCAATAGCAAGGGCTATTGTAAACCGAGAGCAATCTCCTTTGAGATGAGAGCTTTTTTGAATACAAAGGAGAATAGAGCTTCTTAATGCAATAGCAAGCGCTATTGTAAACCGAGAGGAATCTCCTTTGAGATGAGAGCTTTTTTTGAATACAAAGGAGAATAGAGCTTCTTAATGCAATAGCTCCAAACGCATAAAACTAAATAAATTTGTATTGGTTATTGTGTAATAATACCAACTATGGTTAAATTAAGAAAACGCTTACATATTATCTAAGGGGGGAATAATATGATTACGTTTATCGTAGCCATTATTATACTAGTTGTAGGTTATTTTACTTATGGTAAGTATATCGATAAAATGTTTGGCACAAAATCAGATCGTCCAACACCAGCATATCATCAAAGAGATGATGTCGATTATCTACCGATGAAAACATCATCCAACTCATTGATTCAACTATTGAATATTGCAGGGGTTGGTCCTATTTTCGGGCCAATTATGGGAGCGCTTTATGGTCCAGTTGCATTTATATGGATTGTTGTGGGATGTATTTTTGCAGGGGCAGTTCATGATTATCTTACTGGTATGATTTCAATACGGAATAAAGGGGCACATTTACCTGAACTCGCTGGAAAATTTTTAGGTCAGTTTATGAAGCATTTTGTAAATATCTTTTCTATTTTATTGCTACTTCTAACTGGCACGGTTTTTGTAACGAGTCCAGCACTATTGTTACATAACTTAGTTGATGGTCGTATTGCATTGGGAATTATCATTTTTGTGATTTTTGTATATTATATCTTATCTACAATTTTACCTATCGACAAAATTATTGGGAGAATTTATCCAGTTTTTGGGGCATTACTTTTAATCAGCGCGGTCGGTATAGGTTTCCGTCTTATTCAAACTGGCGCACCGATACCTGAAATTAATTTAAAGAATATGCATCCTGATGGTGCACCGATATTCCCATTACTATTCTTTACGATTACATGTGGCGCGTTATCAGGTTTTCATGCTACACAAACACCGATTATTTCTAGAACGACAAATAAAGAGAAGAATGGACGTTTTATCTTTTATGGCATGATGATTGCAGAAGGTATTATTGCTATGATTTGGGCAGCAGCAGGAATGAGTCTCTTTAATGGTTATAGTGGACTTAATGAAGTTTTAGCGCGTGGAGAAGCGGCATTAGTTGTTAGTCAAGCATCCCACCTATTATTAGGTTCAGTGTTTGGTACTATAGCAGTTCTAGGAGTAATTATACTACCAATTACAAGTGGAGACACTTCATTCCGAAGTGCAAGAATGATTATAGCGGATTATTTAAATTATGGACAACGCAGTATGGCAAAAAGGGTTATTGTGGCAATCCCATTGTTTGTAATCAGCTTTGGTTTAACACAAGTGGATTTCACGGTATTGTGGAGATATTTTTCTTGGGCTAACCAAACCACTGCAGTTATTGCTTTATGGGTTGGAGCTATGTACCTCTTAATTGCTAAAAAGAATTTCTGGGTCGCAGCAGTACCAGCCGTATTTATGACATGGAACATTTTCACGTATATACTGAGCCAGAAGATTGGATTGGGTTTAGATTTAAATTTAAGTTACGGAATTGCATTTATACTTACAATCTTATGGATAGGTTACTTTACTTATCAATATAAGAAAATGACAGCTGGCGTTAAACTTGAACTCGATCATCCCATTCAACAGCAACAACCTATTTCATAATAAAGTAACAGGGGGAACGCATGTAGTGGCATGTGTTCTCTTTTAGTATGTCTAAAGGTAGTCTGAAAAATATAATATAAGTTTTAAAGTAGTTTTATAAAAGCAGTGCGTAGGTATGTAATAAAGTTTAATAGTATGAATTTGTATTCTATATAACGCTTTAACCGAAAGTGAGAGACAACTAAATTTAGCTATGAAAATGAGATATTATAGATTACGTAAGAAATGTTTTCGAGAAGTGTTACTTGTTTCACGACAAACAATGGTATGTTGAGACAATAATAGAAACTACCTTGATGTCCATCATTATTAACGCTAAACTGATTGTTTGATGTAGTTATAGATGACTTTTTAAAAGCAAATGTAGAAATAATGGAAAATACAAATTAAAAATGCCATGCTCTATTTAAATGATTAGAGCGCGGCATCATATGATATAAAATGTATTTATGATTTAAAATCAATTGGTAGTGGTGCATGTTGAGACACTAGATTGTGTTCACGCATTTCTTTCCAAAATGATGCTGGAATTTTGGTGTTTAAAGCTTCATTATCTTCAGCGATACGACTCGGTTTACTAGCACCTGGTATCACAGCTGCAACAGCTGGGTTAGCTAACGAAAATTGTAACGCTACAGCTTTAATACTAATATGATAGTTATCTGTAATAGATTTAATTTTTGCGACTCTATCAAGTATTTCAGGAGAAGCTTCTTGATATTCAAAAGTTTTACCACCTACAAGTACACCGGAGCTATATGGACCACCTACAATGATATCCATGCCCTGTTGCTGTGCTGCTGGCATAACGCTTTGTAAAGCACGCTCATGATCTAATAATGTATAACGTCCGGCTAATAGTGAAACATCTGGCTTAGGTTCGTCTAAATCTAACATTAATTCAATAGCTTCAGTTCTATTGACACCAAGGCCCCAGCCTTTAATGACACCTTCATCACGTAAAC
This sequence comes from Staphylococcus casei, assembly GCF_030294405.1. Taxonomy (NCBI): domain Bacteria; kingdom Bacillati; phylum Bacillota; class Bacilli; order Caryophanales; family Staphylococcaceae; genus Staphylococcus; species Staphylococcus casei. Next base: position 2,799,630 of record NZ_CP125718.1, on the reverse strand, counting down.
GAGTTAATGCACGAAATGCGCCCGTACGTGCAATTTCAAATTGACTAATCCATTCATCTCCGTATAAGTCTTGTGCCAGATCATGGATAAAGACAAAATCAATATGATCAGTTTTTAAGCGTTTTAAACTGTCTTCAATAGACTGTAGTGTTGCATCTGCACTATAGTCATTAATTATTTTATTCTTGCGACCATGTTTGAAAATACCGCCTTTTTCCTCAATATTGCGGGAAGATGAATCATCTATTTCATTAGATACGATTCTCCCTACTTTTGTACTTAATATATATTCATCACGGTTCTTAGTAGACAACGCTTCACCAAGACGGCTCTCAGACAGCCCTGCTCCGTAGATTGGTGCAGTGTCAAAATAACGTATCCCACTATCCCACGCTGTATTGACTGTTGCAATGGCCTCGTCTTCTGGAATATCACGATACATATTACCTAATGGAGCACTACCAAACCCTAAATTACTTTGTAGTATTTTTTTCATTTGAATTTCCTCCTTGTAACTTATAAGCTCAAATAACTGAACAACGTAAACATCATAATAACCATTGATATAATATTGTACGGAGTGTATTTCTAAAAATAATACTTCTCAATGTTAATGACCCTTATAAAGCTTATGCAATCAATTATGAAATATAACAGATCAAAAAAGAAGTACGCACTTTAAAGTGCGTATATCAAAAATTGAAGATTAATTTAAAAATAAATAAGTTATCATTTCAAAAACGTTAATGTGTAAAGTGTAAATTTATATATATAAATAAATTTTTTTACAAATGTATTACATTCAAATTTCTAACCAATTACAATTTCATTGTATATCATTATTTTGAGTATTAATTCGTGATTTTTTCAAAAATTATTGGTATGATGTTAAATCGTAAGTGATTAAGTAGAATAGTATTGTTTAAAGGAATAAGTATAAATATTGGTGTCATATATTAATTAGAATATAGCCCAAGTATTGTAATAATTGCATTTTTAGATAGCATGATTGAATTAAGATACGTATGTTATTCAAGCCAAACGTAAATTAAAATACAGTATTGTCATATTAGGATTAAGACTTTCTGTATGTATTAAAATAAAAGTTATTCCTTTAACACTTATTTGGATTATGTATTCAAAGCACTGCTCATACTATATCAAACTTAATACCTTAAATCGAAAGTAGAGGTATAAAAATGATTAAAGCTACACAAAGTAACACGGTAAATGATAAATATGAAGTGCAGTCTGTCGATAAACATTATTTGAAAAGATTAGAAAAGCAAAGCAATCAAGTATTTTATTTTTGTATAGAGCAAAGCGAAATATTGTCTTTTGAGCATCTTACTACTTTTTTAAAAACATCAAAAGAGACAAAGGCAATTATTGGAGATGAAAATACAAGAGCAACACTTACAGATGCTGGAAATGGTTACTATCAAGTAACTTTTATATATTTTGAGAAATCACTCAGTGCACTTAAAGAGGCAACAACACAGTTAACACTTTTAGAAGAACAAGAAGCGCGCAATTACATGTTGGCATATTGATCAGTATCCTTCTTTCATAAATTATGAGAGGAGGATATTTGTCAATTATCTGAGATTCTATAAATAACAGTTCATAAAATATGATATATATTCATTTAAATTGTATAATGTAAATACGCAGGATTAAAGGGGATGTATTTATGAAGAAGCAAGATCAACTCAATATTATAAAACAAAGTGATAATGAATCTAGGGAAGAATTAGATATACAAGAATTAAGAATTGCTGAATTAGAGCAAAATCAACAAAAAATCAGTAAGCTATACACAATACTCATAGTATTATTAGCATCTTTGACTGTGCTAGGAATAATAATAAAATATAAGGCTTAAATGAAAAGCGAGGTTCAATTATTTTGAGCCTTGCTTATTTTATTTGTAAATATCGTTATGGTGTGACCGCCTACCAATTTATGTCGAAATTAAAATAAAGCTGTGAGCGTAGAATGAGATAAATAAAAAAGGACCTAGAACTTGTTCTAGGTCCTTTTTTCATAGGATGAGTATTTAAATCGTATCTTTTTGTTGATGATACATAGCTTCAGTAAATTGATCTAGTTCAGTTTTTGACATTTTAAGACGCTCATTTGATGAACCGTAACCTATTGCCTTTTGGTCATTAAGTAGGCCTTCAAAAATTTCATTGATAAAATCACTAGGGTCAGCACCAAAAGTATGGATGCCTTTGCCGCCTAAATCTGTATTTACAGCAGGTGGAATGACTTCATAAACATTTGTCTGAGTCTCGGATAATTGGTGTCTTAAACTGACTGTAAATGCGTGTACAGCGGCTTTAGTTGCTGAGTATATGGGTGCAATAGCCATTGGAGCAAAAGCTAATCCTGAAGAAACATTGATGATACTTGAATCTGTGTTGTGCTTTGCAAAATGCTGACTAAATAAAATGGATAATTGAACAGTCGCTTCAAAGTTAGATTGAATTTCAGTATTGAGGTCAGACCAATGGCTTTCAGCATTAGCAGTTAAAATATTGAAGCGGTTCTGTATACCGGCATTATTTACCAACATATTAATATCTGGATAATTTTTAATAACCCAATGGTATAAATTTAAGCGATCTTCCGTGCTACTGATATCACACTGTATAGTGATGATTTCGGGAAATTGAGATTTGATGTTTTCTAATTTTTCTGTATTACGTCCACAGATAATGATTTTATTATTATTGTCATAAAACTTTTTGGTGAATTGCAAACCTATACCTGAAGCACCACCAGTAATAAGCATCGTATTATTTTTTATATTCATGAAACACACCTCTATTTTTGTAAGTGTGAAAAGTATATTCCGTTTACATATAAAATTCTAATAATAAACTCAAAATGCTTTTCTGCATGCATAAAAAATACACACTATGGGGTCTGACATTGATATATGAACAAGCGTTGCTTATATTTCCTAGGAAATAATCATGCTTATTTTTTTAAATTAATAGGATATGTGATATATTAGCAAAACAAAATGCAAACAGTCAGCGCAGTAAGGATTCTGAGCTCATGGAATGCCCTATAAATCAATCTACAGATAGATCATAGCATTGATTTGGTGGGTAAATTTAGTAATTAATTAAGCAGATAAATCGATACTTACATTTACAAAATATAGTGCAAGGGAGATTGGGAAAATGAAAGTGGCTTTAGTTACAGGAGCAAGTAGTGGCATAGGATACGAAACAGCAAAAGCCTTAGCTAAAAAAGATTATCATGTGTATGCAGCAGCAAGAAATATAGAAAGTATGACTGCTTTACGTGCATATAATGTGAAATTAATTAAACTGGATATTACAAATCATTCGTTAATTCAAAATGTGGTTGATCATATTATTGAAGTAGAAGGTCATATAGATATTTTAGTCAATAGTGCTGGTTATGGATCGTTTGGGGCTGTTGAAGATGTGTCAATTGAAGAAGCAAAAAAACAATTTGAAGTTAACTTATTTGGCTTGTCAGAGCTAACTAAAGCAGTTATACCTTCAATGCGTGAACAAAATTTTGGTAAAATTATCAATATATCTTCGATAAGTGGACGTGTGCCAAGTTGTTTTGGCGTATGGTACCATGCCTCAAAGCATGCATTAGAAGGGTACAGTGAAAGTTTACGTTTAGAATTATCTGATTTTGGAATTGATGTCATTGTCATTGCACCTGGGGGCATAAAAACAAATTGGGGCCCTATTGCAATTAATCATCTTCAAGCTTCTTCACGAGGTAGTGTTTATGAAGAACAGTCTCAAAATATGGCAAACTTAATGGATAAACAATTTAAATCTGACTTTTTACTTGCGCCATCTGCAGTAGCAAAGACGATTGTTAAATCGATAGAGCGACCTAAAGCAAAACCACGTTATATTGTAGGACTCTCAGCAAAAATAATTATATTAATGCATGCGATGCTTCCGACAAAACTATTTAATCGTATTCAAAAAAAGCAAGTAGAGCATTCACCGCGTACTTAACATAATATTTAAATTAAGGTCACCTATAAATAGATTTAAATCGAAGTGCGTTTTTTCGTCTCAGATATTTATTACCCCAGCTTTGTTTTGTTAAACACTATTTCTTTTGAAAAATAGTGGGTGGTCATTTATTTTCTTAGGGGTATGAGTTGTGATTATGACTATAAGATGAGATGAAAATTAAAATAGTATCTACAAAAATATAATAGCGTTTTTTTAAAATAAAAATTACGAAGTCTCAATGCCTTCCAAGGTAACCATCTTGGAAGGTTTTTTATGTTTGGACTTAAAAAATTTACAGATCATCAAACAAAAGAAAATATAATATATAAAAACTTAACAAAAGAAAATTTAATGACTTATCATTAATAAATCAAAAGATAATACAAACTAATTTCAGTTGTAAATTAAATTCTTTTACTGTAAGGTTTTAAATAACAATTATTTACAGAAAATTCAAATTTTTAAAATGTAGATTTAAAAAAATAATATTTGGGATGCGAGTCGTTGATGAGCGAAGTTCTGAATCTTAGAGGGAGGTGATTGAAACTATTTAAGTAAACAGAACCGATGAAGACGAGTAATTTTGAAAAAGAAATTTATAAAAAGTCAGAAGTGTAGGGTAACTTGAATGTAATTTTGATTCTACACATTCAAACAGAAAGCGAAAACCTATTTTAAACTATAAAAAGAAAGGTTGCATCGGATGAGTGAACCCTATCGTATAAACAAGATACAAGAAAATTGGAGCGTGGTGATTGCGATAATGTTTATTGCTTCAACACTACGTGCGCCACTTACATCAGTCGGACCGGTTGTCAATGAAATCATAAAAGAATTAAAAATTAACGACAGCATTGCGGGTTCCTTAACAACAATTCCATTAATTATATTTGCTATTATTTCGCCCCTAGTTTCAAAGGTCACTTCATATTTAACTATTTCACGAACACTCTTATTATTAACCATTTTATTAGGTATTGCATTAATCGTGCGTGTAGCAGGTGATTTTAATATCTTTCTTATTGGCACCATACTGTTGGGTGTTGCGATTGCCTTTGGTAACGTGCTTTTACCCAGTTATGTTAAATGGTATTTTCCAACACAAATTGGTATAGCTACAGGTATGTATAGTGCAATGATGCACTTTACTGGCGGATTAGGTGGTGGGTTAAGTGTTCCATTATCTACACTAACACCGTTTAATTTCCGACTATCCCTATCGATATGGATTATATTAGTGGTTTTAGTAATGTTACTATGGTTACCCAAAATGAAAAAAAGTGTAAAACTCGAAAAATCTTCTGTGAGTGATGCGCAAATAAAGTCACATTGTAAAATAAAAGTATTTAATTCTAAACTGGCTTGGATGATTGCACTGACTATGGGCTTTCAATCTATGATGGTTTACTCGGTAGTGGCTTGGGTACCAGCTATATTAATTAACAGAGGATTGGATCCAACTACTGCGGGTTATTTATTCATGATTAATCAGTTTGCTCAAGTACCTATGACATTTGCCTTTCCAATCATTGCTGCTAGATTAAAAGAGCAACGTATTTTAGTGGTTATTATAACAGCTTTATTCTTAATAGGATTTAGTTTTTTGTTTGCACATAATCTTGTTTTATTAATTATAGGTATTATCATTGCAGGACTAGCAATGGGCGCTTGTTTTAGTTTATGCATGACGTTCTTCTCTATTAGAGCACGTACAAGTGACGGCAGTATCTCATTATCGGGTTTTGGTCAATCGATAGGTTATTTAATAGGTGCCATTGGTCCTATATTTATGGGATTCTTATTTGATGCTACAGGTAATTGGAATGCAGGTATAATATTTTTATTGATTATGCCAATATGTTTCTTGATTTTTGGTTATGGCGCATCTAAAGATAAAGTAATTGAAGATGCATAGATAACCATATATGTTTAATTTAAAGCATTCTAATTTAATTTAAATTAAATTAACGTCAAAAAAACCTCCTCCTTTTTTTAAGGGAGGGGGGCTTTGTTTGTATTGGAATGAGCAAGGCTTATTTTTCGATGACTTTTAAATAATCATCGCCCCAATCACAAATCGCATAGACGACTTTATCAAGACTTAGACCAATTTCAGTTAATGTATAATCAACTTTTGGTGGGACTACTGGATAAACGGTTCTTTCAATGATTTTATCATGTTCCAATTCTCGAAGTTGTCTGATTAACATACGCTGATTGATATCAGGAAGCTTATTTTGTAATTCACTTAATCTTAAACGATTACTTTGCAAAAGATGGTAAATAATAGCGATTTTCCATCTTCCACCAATTACAGACAAAGCTAAATCTTTCGATGTATAAAATTCTTTATTATTATATTCAATTAACAAAGCGATGCCTCCATTTTTATATAGTGACAACAATGTCAGTATTGTCATTTAGTGTAAATAATACCATAATGAGATTATAAAAGATAGAGAGGGGAAATTTTAATGAAATTACAATTAGCAATCGATCTATTAGACCAAAAAGAGGCAGCAAAGCTAGCTCAAGAAGTAGAGGAATTTATTGATATCGTAGAAATTGGAACACCCATTGTTATAAATGAAGGGCTATCTGCCGTTGAACATATGAGTAAGTCAGTTAATAACACACAAGTATTAGCAGATTTAAAAATTATGGATGCTGCCGGATACGAAGTCAGCCAAGCTGTAAAATTCGGAGCTGATATCGTAACAATTCTTGGTGTTTCTGAAGATGCTTCAATTAAAAGTGCTATCGAAGAAGCGCACAACAGTGGTAAAGAATTATTAGTGGATATGATCGCGGTTCAAAATTTAGAACAACGTGCAGCTGAATTAGATAAAATGGGTGCTGACTATATTGCAGTACATACGGGTTATGATTTACAAGCTGAAGGTGTATCACCTTTAGAAAGTTTACGTACTGTTAAATCAGTTATTTCAAATTCAAAAGTAGCTGTAGCAGGTGGAATCAAACCAGATACAATTGAAACAGTGGCAGCTGAACAACCAGATTTAATTATTGTTGGTGGCGGCATCGCAAACGCTGATGATCCAAAAGCTGCTGCGAAACAATGTCGTGATATTGTAGATGCCCATGCAAATGCATAATCATTTTCACTTAATATTAGAGGAGATTAAACAAACATTAGCTAATATCAGTGAATCAGAAACAGAAAAATTTTTGAAACTGATGATGGATGCCTCAACCATCTTTGTAGCGGGTAAAGGACGTTCGGGTCTTGTGATGAATAGCTTTGCCATGAGATTAAATCAATTAGGTAAACCAGCATATGTCGTTGGTGAAACGACTACGCCGTCTATCCAAGCCAATGATGTATTCTTAATAGCATCAGGTTCGGGTTCTACAGCACATTTAAAATTACTTGCACAAACAGCTAAAGACAATCAGGCATATGTTTTATTATTGTCAACAACACCTAAATCTCCCATTGGTACAATTGCAGATTTAACAATTGTATTACCTGCTGGCACGAAATATGATGTCAAAGGGTCTCAACAACCACTAGGAAGCTTGTTTGAACAAAGTAGTCAAATTTATTTAGATAGCATGGTCCTAACGATGCAAGACATATTAAAAGTAAATGAAACTACAATGCAAGATAACCATGCTAATTTAGAATAGTATAGATATATTTATATTGCTTTACACATAAGTACACCCCCTACAATCAAATTGTAGGGGGTGTTTGCATACGTTTTAATAAAAGACGATACCTAATAGTAATCCAATTAATACAATAGCCCATGATGGGCATTTAAAAAACATCAATAAGACAAACAATGCAGTCGCTAATACAAAATCCAATTCTGTATTAATTGTTGACGTCCATATAGGATTATAGAATGCTGCAATTAAAATACCGACCACACCTGCGCTAATCCCTTTTAAAAATCCATCAGCATATACATTAGATTTAATAGTGTCCCAAAACGGCAAAATACCAAATAATAAAAGAAATGCCGGTAAAAATATAGCAACAGTAGCTAATAAACCACCTGAAATGCCTGTAATAGATGTCCCTATATAAGAGGCAAATGTAAATAATGGCCCTGGAACAGCTTGTGCCGCAGCATAACCAGCAATGAAATGATCTGGAGATATAAGTGCTTGTGGTACAAATTCTTTTTCTAAAAGTGGTAAAACAACATGTCCTCCGCCAAATACTAAAGAACCAGAGCGATAAAAGCTATCAAACATTTTGATCCAAATATTGTTAGTCAGCGAACTGGCTATTGGTAACATAATTAAAAGTGTTATGAACAGTGTGATAGAAATTACCCCAAGTCGTTTAGGTAAATGAAATAACTTTTCACGACGACCAGCAGGTTGAATAGAATTCGGCTTTAAGAATAGAAGACCATAAATCCCTGTGATGACTAATGAAATAACTTGTATGAATACGTGATCAATTAATAAAGACATAAATAATACAAAAATAGCTAATGTAATTGTAGGTTTTGAGTTTGTTAATTTTTTACCCATGCCGAGAATAGCTTGAGCAACAATAGCTACAGCCACTAGTTTTAAACCTTGGAGCCAACTAAAATCCGCCTCACTATTTGTAAAAAGGAGTGAAAATAGCATGAGTATAAGAATAGAAGGAAAAGTAAATCCAATAAATGATATAATTCCCCCCATCATTCCCCCACGCACGGTCCCTATACCAATACCAACTTGGCTACTTGCTGGGCCAGGTAAAAATTGACATAAAGCTACTAAATCAGAGTACGCTTTTTCATCAAGCCATTTTCTTTTTTTGACGTACTCATCATAAAAGTAACCTAAGTGAGCTGTCGGACCACCAAAAGACATTAAACCTAATTTTAAAGAAACCATAAAAATATGTAGATATTTAGCCATTAATAAGCTCCTTATAATTTATTTATAATGGGAAGGATATTGTCATTGCTTTTGAAAAGTTCTCATCAAATTGGGAGCATTGATGCCACATGTGATATGAAATGTTGTACATGCCAATGTATACTATGCGCTATTACAAAGGATTAAAATTAAACGTGTAGATAGTTAATATTCACTTTTTAAAATGCCAAAAACTAATGTATCTCTATAGCTACCATCTTTCAACAATGTATCTTGGCGTAATATAGCTTCATGTTCCATGCCTGCTTTTTGTAATACAATACGTGCAGCGATATTTTTTGAGTCCATAGCGCCCCATATTCTATTAAGTTTTAAGACTTTAAAACCATATTTTACAATTGTTGCTACCATATCTGTAGCAATGCCATGATTCCAGTATTTAGGATGCACAATATAGCCAATTTCAGCACTATTATTCGCTTCATCTATTAAAAGTTGAAACGTTCCAATCACTTTATCAGTATCAGGATTGACGATGACATTATAAATCCAGTGAGAATCCTTATCTAGAACCTTTTTAATAAATCGTTCAGTATCCTCATAACTTTGAACATCCCAGGTTTGGTATTGTGTAACTTCAGGAAGTGAATGTAGTTCATTGATGTCGTTCATATCTGTATCTTTTAAATCTCTGGAATAAAAATCCATGATTATCTCTCCTAAATATATTAATTTTATTCATTTGTCCATTGAGACGATAGTGTATATAAATCATTGCCCATACGACACACGAAATATCATTGTTTGAACACATTTTATACTAGTAGTCTCGATATATAACATATAGTGGATAGAGTTATTTGATGATTCAAAAAACTTTATAGTTATATGTATTATTTAAACATTTATATTACTGATTGGATATAGGAAAAGTATAATCAATTTGTATGAAATATATTTTTATATTTCAATAAAGTACGTTTTTCAGTTACTATATTTAGTAAACCCTAGGGATTTATAAAACGATGATTGTTAATACCATTTATAACGTTATTAAAGTATTCTAATTAATAGATTAGAATACTTTAATAATTACAAAAGAGGCGATATTTACGGATATTTCAATGGTACAAACAACGGTATTCGCATTGACTGAAAGTGGGGGTAATCCTTGTCCTGTTGTCTTAAATGCAGATGATTTATCAACTCAGCAGATGAAGTCTATAGCAAAAGCACAGGGTGTTGAGGTTGGTTTTATAAGAACGTCAGAATATGATGACTGTGATTTTCAATTTAGATATTTTGTGCCGAATAATGAAATGGAAATGTGCGTACATGCTACGATAGCTTGTGCGACAGTATTAGTTCAACAACATAAGGTTCATAAAAACAAATTGTTAATTGAAACTTTGGCTGGAAAGATCCTGTTAGTGATACATAAAAACAATGACAGAATAATGATAGAGGTAGAACAATTTTTACCTAAAATTGCTGCAGTAAGTCCAACAACAGCTGAAGTAGCAAATGTATTAAATATTAATATTGAAGATATTGATGATTTTCCAATTAAAAGTATTTCAACTTCACGTTATAAAACGTTAGTGAAATTGAAGTCTAACGATGTATTACAAGCATTGCGCCCTGACTTTGAGAAACTTTGGAAACTCTGTGATCGATATCAATCGACAGGATTCTATCCCTTTACTCAATCTACGCATAAGAAGAACACCTTTTCGGCAAGACAGTTTCCTAATAACACGGGTTATAATGAAGACCCAGCGACAGGTGTTGCAGCTTCAGCGTTAGGTATATATTTAGAGTTATTTGATTTAGTTAATATACAAGGTGACAATATTTATATTACTCAAGGTGAAGCAATAAAACGACATAGTGAAATAATGGTCAAATCTAAGATTACGCAAAGTAATACACTACAAAATGCTGTATTAGGAGAAGCGGTTATTCTTTAATGAATGATAGAAAGCTATCCCCAAAATAAAAAAAGCTACCATTCAGGCAGCTTTTTTATTTTTCTAATGGTTACTTAATAAAATCTTCTGCTGTAGTAACTTCAGCATACCCGAAGTCTAACGCACTTATAAATGAATAATGTACATCTTGTGCACTGATGCTGTGATCGTTGTACGTGAGTTCACTTGAAGCACATGCATCTTCAATTAATGTGACGGCATAACCTAAATCTGCTGCAGCTCTGACTGTAGCATCAATACACATATGTGTCATCATACCTACAACGACAACGTGGTCTATATTTTTTTCTTGCAATTTGTCTTGTAAGTCCGTGTTAATGAAGCTATTCGGTAACTGTTTATTAATGATTGTTTCACCATCATTAGGTTTCACTGTCTCATGAATTTCGATACCTTTAGTATTTGGAGCAAAGAAACCAAAGGAGTCATCAGGAGCAATATGTTGAATGTGGAAAATATTTTCACTATGATTTGATCTAAACCACGTTAAAACTTTTTTTGCGTTATTCGCTGCATTTTCAGGATTATTTAACGGATTTTTCCCGTTTGGAAAATAATCTTCTTGAATATCTACAATAATTAAAGCCGTATTCATATTTATACACCCACTTTATAATTTATAGTACAGTTGTCATGTTAGAGTAAAAATAACCTATTATCAATATAGCCGTGAAACAACTTAGTGCTTAAAACTTTATTCATGAAAGGATGTTAAAATGAAATTAGATAACATAGACATTCAAATTTTAAACCTTTTGACTGATAACGCACGAATGCAATGGAAAGATATCGGTGAAACGATTCATATGTCAGGGCAAGCTGTAGGAAATCGAATTCGACGAATGGAAGAAGAAGGGATTATTAAATCCTATACATTGAACATTGATGAGGACAAATTGAGCGATGGTATATTAGGCTTTTTAACTATGTACATGAATTCAGCACATCATGGGAATTTTATTGATTTCATAAATATGAGTCATGATATCTTAGAGGCACATAGAATCTCAGGTGAAGGATGCTATCATTTAAAATTCAGAGTGAAAACAAAAGTACAATTAAATGATTTATTACAGAAACTATTAACTTATGGCAATTATTCGCTTAATATTTCTGTGCACCAACTCAAAACCAATCATAAATTTATAGAGAATGACGCTTTAAATAATGCAAAATAGAACCTCAACATCATCGTTGAGGTTCTATTTTTTTACCTAAGAAATAATTTCTACAATGATCATTCTGGGTGATTGTGTATATATTATAAAAATGGAAAACGGTAATATTAATTAATAGTCAGAAGATCTAAATCATATGATTTAGGCTTAATAGTTGAAATATAGAGAAGAATCTTTTATATTTATGTTACAAAATAATGATTTTGTAACCTAAAGGAGGAGTTTGATGACACAGTTTAAATTACCTGAAAATGAATATTTAAAAGTCGGCAGTACTGAATTTGCATATAAAAAATTGGGAACAGAAGAAGGCATACCACTCGTTTTTATTATTCACTTTAGAGGCACAATGGAAAATTGGGATCCCTTAATGTTAGAAAATATTGCTAAAGAACGCCCAGTGATTTTGTTTGATAATGTTGGCGTAGGCTATACAGATGGAGAAACACCGAGCACTATTGATACGATGGCGGAAGATACGTATCAATTTATAAATGGTCTTGGATATCAACAAGTTGATATATTAGGTTTTTCAATTGGAGGTATGGTTGCGCAATCGCTAGCCATGCATCATCCAGATTTAGTAAGAAAGTTAATATTATCAGGTACTGGTCCTGCTGGTGGCATTGGCCCATCACATCCTAAAATGGAGGAAATGATGTATAAAGCAGAAGGCTCTGAAGCAGATGCGATTGAAACATTTTTATTTCTTTTTTATCCAGAAACAGAAAAAGGGCGTGAATTGGGTAAACAATCACTAAATAGAATATTTTCTCAAAAAACCAAGGACAGTACGTTACAAGTAAGAGACGCACAGTTAGCGGCAATTGCTCAATGGACAAATGAGGATTTTGATAATGCTAAAACACAACTGCATCATATAGAAAATCCTACATTAGTGATTAACGGAGATAATGATATTATGGTTCCTACTGAAAATAGTTTTATGTTAAGTCAAAATATACCAGATGCGCAGTTAATTATATATCCTAATGCAGGACACGGACATCTATTTCAACACCCTGTAAGGTTTGCGAATCATGTAAATACATTTTTAAATGAATAATAAAATAAGCGGTGATTATTAATCATCGCTTATTTTATACATTGTATTTTATTATATTCCAAATAGTTTCAAAGTATAGATTGTAGCCTAGATGAGGCCATATTTCTTTAAATAGTGGAATGGTAAATATCAAAAATGATGGAAAGTACCTTCTATATTATATAAATGGTCTATTTTATTATTTCTAATCATGAGGTGATGTTAGAAAGAACTACTTCGGATATTCGAGTTCCTTGAATGCGTAAATGAACAGTATCAGTGATGAAATAGGGAGTTATTTTATAGTAACGCATATTATTAAAATATAGAGAGGTGTGTCTAAATGAAAGCTGTACAAATTGAAAAATATAATAAAAATTTAGAAGTAAAGGTTAGAGACATAGAAGTTCCAGACATTAAGCCTAACGAAGTATTAGTGAAAGTTGCTTATGCAGCTATTAATCCTTTAGAAAAGTTGATTATAACTGGAAGTGTAAAATTAATACAAGATTATAAAATGCCTGTAACTTTAGGAAATGAATTGACAGGTGTTGTTACTAAAATTGGTAGTGAAGTAAAAGATTATGATCTAGGAGATGAGATTTACAGTCGACTACCAATCGATAAGATAGGTGCATTTGCAGAATATGTTGCAGTCGATGCCAATGCCATTTCTAAATTACCAAACAATTTAAGTCTTAAAACAGGAGCAGCAGCGCCATTAACCGGTTTAACAGCATATCAAGCAATTACTGAAGAATTACAGGCTGAATCTGGAAAAACGTTATTTATTCCAGGTGGATCGGGTAGTTTTGGTCAAATGGCTGTTCCAATAGCGAAAAATTTAGGCTTAAAAGTAATTGTTTCCGGTAGTCCAAGATTAAGAGAACAATTTATCGCAAAAGGCGTAGATCAATATATAGATTATAAGAGTGAAAACTATTGGGATACTTTATCGAATGTGGATTATGTGATTGATACCCTAGGCGCTAACGAATTTGATAAAGAATTATCTGTAATGAAGCCAGGAGGAACAATAGTCAGTTTAATTAACGCGCCCAATAAGCATTTTGCCGAAAAAAATGATTTCTCAATGTTTAAGAAGACGCTATTTGCAATTGCAGGTAAAAAATTTGATAAAAAAGCCAAACAAAAATCTATAGATTATCGCTTCATTTTTGTACGTTCTGATGGTGAACAACTGAAAGCACTAAGTAAAATTATCGAAAGTGATCACATTATCCCAGACGTAGATGATCAAGTATTTACAGTAAATGAAATCAACAAAGCATTAGACTACACATTTAATCATCATACAAATGGTAAAGTTTTATTAAAAATTGATGAGACACAAGGAGACATCTAATGATGAAACCATTAACATATCAAAATGTACCTAATGAATTTGTAACATCTAAAAAAAACACACAATTCGCCTACAGGATTTTAGGACAAGATAATAATAAAACACTACTATTACTGACACATTTGGCTGCGACGATGGATAATTGGGACCCGAAGCTTATTAATACTTTAAGTGAAAAATATAGAGTGATTGTATTTGACAACAAAGGCGTCGGATTATCTAAAGGAAAAGTTCCTAATACGATAGAAGAAATGGCAGAAGGCGTTTTAGAATTTATAGATGCAATGCAATTCAGTGCCATTAATGTTCTAGGACTTTCGATGGGTGGAATGGTTGCTCAAGAGCTAGTGAAAATTGCTTCTGAAAAGATAGATAAGCTCATCTTAGTAGGGACAGGACCAAGAGGTGGGGAAGGTATAGAAAAAATCATTCCAATTGCTAATAAATTAACCTTCAAAGCGATACTTCACGCTAAAGATCCTAAGTATTATTTATTTTTCAACCAAGATGATATTGGAAGAACTAAAGCAACTGAATATCTTAAAAGGTTAAAAGAAAGAAAAATAAACAGAGATAAAAAAATAACGTTACCTGCATACATCAAACAATTAAAAGCCATAAAAAAATGGGGTAATGCGAATAGAGAGTCTTTAAATTATATTGATATGCCTACGCTCATTGTCAACGGAGACAATGATAAGATGGTACCTACTCAAAATAGCTTTGTATTGGCAGATGACATTTCATATTCAGAGATAAAGATATATCAAAATGCTGGACACGGTGCTTTATTCCAAGAGCCAATAGATTTTTGTGAAAGTGTAAATGAATTTATAGGAGAGTGATGGTTTGTCTGTTTTATTTCAAGAAAAAACATTGCCTAACGGTAATACTATTAAGAATAGGTTTTTTAAATCAGCAATGAGTGAGACGTTAGCTTCTAAAACAGGTGTTCCAACGCCTACATTGATTAATTTGTATAAAAAATGGGCACAATAATGCATTAGAACATTTTGCTGGTTTAAGTACAAATTTTGTAATAAATAAACTTAAAAATGACAAATCTCCTCTTTGTATTAAAGAAGAGACTGTTGTTTATAATTTTAAAGCCTCTATTATCCATATCGATAATAGAGGCTTAAATCCACACTTTTAAGGTAACTACTTATATTTGTTGCTCAAATTTATTGTCCAATGCGCATTTGCATTAATTTTTTATCTTTGTCAAAGTAAGCTGTGTACGAACCATCATTTGTCGCATATTTTACGAATGTGCCGTCACCTTGGTCACCGCCATTAGTGACACCTTCATCAATTATTTTATTAGACGTGTGTGCTTTTTTAAATGTTGTTTTAGATACTGAATCGGGTTTCGTTAAGAAAGAAATACCAGTTACTTTATTATCACTATTAAACTCTACAGTTGTATCGTAAAGCTTTTTAGTATGATCAACTTCATCGTCAAGGCTTGTGTCTACTTTGTAACCATTGATTGAGACATTATCATATTTTAAAGCACGTACGAAGTTATAATCTTGTGTGAATGAAGGGTCGTATGTTGTATAGCCTTCATAGTTATACCATGGTGTTTCAGCTTTTAAATTTGCACCGCTTTCGTTACTTGCACCACTGGCGCCACCTTCACCGTGGCCCCATTTTTGAACTTGCTCAGCTGCTTGAACATCTGGGCTACCAGTCGTAAGATATGCTGCAGAAGAGCCTAAGACAAGCGTTGATACTACGACAGTTGCTGAAAGTAATTTCCCTACTTTACGCATAATAAATCACTCCTCAATTTTTTGAGTCCCTCTTGGCTAAGTAATTATAAATGATTGACACAGTTCACACTGACATTTATAACTATCAACATGATCCATATTCGCAAGTGTATTACATATTATTTATAAACCAATGTCCTGTTAGAAGATTGTGCATTGTGAAAAGGGCTGATAAAGCGTGTTAATACAATTATAGAAAAGAAAGTCATATGATTAGTAGTATTTAACTGATCACCCCTCGTTTTTGTAGTTCCTTATTGATAAAAGTGTAATTATTCACCTTAAGCATACGCCTATTTCTTATAAATGCAAAAAGATACACATTATTAATGAGCATTTATATCACAATTTAAATTTAAAGTTATTTTTTAGCGTAATTATAGCTTTTTTTAATTAAGGAATGAAATTTAGAAATAAACTATAACTTTTATCAATAAAGGGTAAAGAGAATATATATTTTCTATAACATAAGGGGATGAGTACATTATGAAATATCGTGAATTAGGCAATACTGGCATGATGATTAGTGAAGTGAGTTTTGGTACATGGGCAATTGGAGGCGCATGGGGTGAAACGAATGATGAAGAAGCTTTAAAAGCTTTATCATATGCAATTGATCAAGGTGTTAACTTCTTTGATACGGCTGACGTATATGGCGATGGACATAGTGAAGCATTACTAGCTAAGGCTACTGAAGGCAAAGAAGATGAAATCTATATTGCAACTAAATTTTGTAGGCAAGGAGATATTGCTGATCCACAAAATTACAGCTACGAAACAGTAAAAGCATATTGTGAAGATAGTCTAAAACGATTAAATAGAGATTCAATTGATTTATTTCAAATCCATTGTCCCGCTACTGACATTTTAAAAGATGGTAGTGTCTTCAAAGTGTTAGATCAATTAAAAGATGAAGGATTAATACGACATTATGGAGTCAGTGTCGAGTCAGTTGAAGAAGGATTAATTTGTTTAGAATATCCTAATGTAGCAAGCTTACAAATTATCTTTAATATGTTCCGACAAAAACCGTTAGAAAAGTTAATTCCTAAAGCTTACCAACAGGGGGTAGGTATCATTGCGAGAGTGCCGCTTGCGAGTGGTTTATTAACAGGTAAGTTTACATCTGAAACTAAATTTTCTGAGGATGATCATCGTAAATTCAATGAAAATGGTGAATCCTTTAATGTAGGTGAAACATTCTCAGGGTTAGGCTTGCAAAAAGGCGTTGAACTAGCTAACCAGTTACAATGGATTGCAGAAGATCGTCCTTCTATGGCAAGTGCGGCATTAAAGTGGATATTAGATTATAAGGAAATCTCTTGTATTAACCCAGGGTTTAGAAATATAAAGCAGGTGAAACAGAACTTAGCTACATTAGATACTAAAGCCTTCACAGAAAGCGAAAAATTAGAGATTGAAAACTTTTATAAAGAAAAAGTAGCAGATTTTATAAGAGGGACTTACTAAAGGATTCATGTAGATACAGCTATACAAATCATAAGTTTTATAAAATAATTTAAGACAATTATGATTAAAAAAAAGCACCAAACTACAAAGCGTAGTTTGGTGCTTTTTATGATGGTGAATTAAACAGTAACAACGTTAGTAGCTTGTTCGCCACGTTGTCCTTCAGTGATGTCAAATTCTACTTTTTGACCTTCTTCTAAAGATTTGTAACCTTCAGCAGCTATGCCTGAGAAATGAACGAAAAGATCGCTTCCGTTTTCTCTTTCGATGAAACCAAAACCTTTTTCTGCATTAAACCATTTTACTGTACCGTTATTCATAATAGAATACCTCCGCGTGCTTTTGCACATAATATTTGTAACAAATTCATAATTAAAAAAGAGGATATTCTAAAAAAAATACACTACAATTAAATTCACGAGCTTTTATTACGTTAGATTAACTATACACTATATATTTCGATAAGTATAGTTTTATTTATATTTACTACTTTAATGTTCAACTACCTAAATAGTATAAAACGGAGTATTACAAAAAATGTTGATCATGTTTGCTTCTACTCGCACGTGTCTGTAAAGGGATTGAATAACATTAATAAACGCAGCGAATGATTAACTTGATTTGTGGAATATAAAGTTAATCATTTAGTCATAACTGAAGAAGATTTAAGTATGCCTATAAACAAAATCATAAGATATTTATGTAATTAAGAAGTATAAACACACAGAAGATTTTTATAATGAATTTCTCCAATGAATCTCAGATTTAATAACTGTTTGAACTTTTAAATCAACAAGTGGAGTTCCATTCAGTATTTGGTCAAGACATTTTGCTACGGTTTCCCCAATCAATTTAGAAGGTTGATTGATGCTCGTAATACCTGGACTAATGATTTCAGTAACATTAAAGTCGTCAAATCCAGTCATGCCTATATCATCAGGTATAGTTAAATGATTGTCATTCAGTAGTTTGATTGTGTCCATTAACACAGTACCATTTAGTGCAAAGATTACTGTCTTACCCGTTTTAGATATTTTTGTAATTTGGCCGATATCTAAATAATGCGATTCGTCTATTTCTATGAGCTTTACGTTGAGTTGATTTAGCCTAGCGACATCGACTATGGTATTGTAGCGTTTTTCCCTAGTATTCACGCGATGGATCGGTTGGGAAACGACAATGACATTTTTATAATGTTTTTCAACTATGGATGACATGACTTTTGTAACAATTGATTCGTTATCTGTTGTGATTGATGCCCAAGGACTATCTTCTATTTCACGATCTACTAAGACCATAGGTATTTGATTATTAGCGATAAATTGGTAATTTGTAGAATTATCATTAGATGGTTGAATAATAATACCTTCCACATTTTGATCCACTAATTTTTGAAGTATTTTCTGTTCTTTTATCTCTGAATTTGCTGCTTCCACAATAATTAAATGGTAATTGGTATGTTCAAAATATTGGCTGATACCCTTAAGCAGTAATGATGAGTACATATTAGAAATATCAGCGACGACGACGCCAATTAAGTTGCTTTTTCTAGTAGTTAGAAATTGTGCTTGCTTACTCGGACGATAATTTAAAGTTCGAATTGCTTTTTTGATTTTCTCTCTCGTGTCTGCTGACATCTTTTGATGGTTGCCGTTAATGTATTGGGACACAGTTGATTTCGAAACGCCTACAAATTTTGCCACGTCAGAAATAGTTGTTTTTTTCTCCATTATACGTTCAATCCTTCCAATGGAATCTCTATTAATCATATCAAATTTTAACATTGTTGTTTGAAAAAGACTAAATGTAAGCGTTGACATTCTCGGTAAACCGGTTTACTATGATATTTAAGTTAGAAAACCGGTTTACTAAATTCAAGATAAAGGGCTGATGATATGAATAGTAATGGTTTAGTTTTTAACATGCTTGTTGCTCAAGAGAAAATAAATTCTGGATTAACACAACTTGAATTATTCGACTATATTGTCGACATGGGTTTTAACAATATTGAGCTTAGGAGAGAGTATTTTAAGGATATTGATAGCGAAATTACAGCTATTACTAAATTTTGTGAGAGAAATAAAATTACAATTTTTTATAGCGTACCAGATGCTATTTTTTTAGACAGTGGGAAATTGAATCCTGCTATTTCACAATATTTTGATGAAGCAAAAAAGCTTAAAGCGACACATATAAAAATGACGATTGGTAATTACCAAGAGAAAGCACAATTACAGAATTTAAAGCTGATTAATCAACAAGCATTTAATTTTATGGTTGAAAATGATCAAACGCAACAGTCAGGAACGATAAAAAACATTTTATCTTTTTTAAATGATACGACTGCGATAGGTCTCAATATCGGTTACACATACGATTTAGGGAATTTTCGCTATGTTGGTGAGAATGAAGTCACAGGCGCAGAAGTTTTGAAACCTTATATTAGTTATATCCATTTAAAGAATGTGTCACAAGTGCAGGACACATTAGTTGCAACATCATTAGATCAGGGCGATATCGATTGGAAACAAGTACTGTCACGTTTACCTAAAGATGTACCTGTTGCATTGGAATATCCTTCAAATCAAAAAGTAGAAATTTTAACAGATAAACAATTAATCGAGGTGTTTGGATATGGAAATTAAGAAAACAAACGTAGATGCAGAAAAATTTGCTTATAAATTTATGGAATCTATTCAGAGAAAAGTGAGTAACTCTGAAGATATCGAAAAATCAGCAAAAGAAGCATTGGCAGCGTATCTCACTGCATACTATGTGGCGTTAGATTTCAACAATCTTGAAAATTCATTTTTTTATGAAGAAAAGAAAAAAAGAAATATATCAACATATCAAAGAATATTAAGTGAGTTAAATAAATACTAGGTGGTGGGGATATGGGTGCAGCAATCACTGGCATATTATTATTAATAACGTTTGTATTATTTGTACTTTTTGTTATGCGTGGCGGGAACTTAACCTTAGGATTTTTGGTTATGGCTATATTGTGGACAATTATCGGCCTTGTGCCATTAAACGTTGCTATAAAAGAAATATATACGGAACCTGTTCTTAAATATGGGAGTACAATTGTGAATATTATATTTGGGTCATGGTTTGGACGTGTATTAGTTGATACAGGTATAGCTGGGAGTATTAGTAGACGTACACAAACAGTTGGTAATAGATATCCTGTAGTAGCGACAATACTTATAGCCTGTGTACTTGCTTTAATTTTTTCGAGTTCTTATGGTGTTGGTTCAGCTATAGCTATTGGTGTTATTATTTTTCCAATCATGTATTCAATTGGCGTACCTAAACATATAGCGGTTTTAGTGTTTACTTTGTCGATTGGTGCAGCGATGTATATAAACAATGTTTTGTTTGTGCAATTCCAAGTCTTTTTTCCAAAAATAGAATGGGGATGGAGATATCAAAAATTTGGTTTTATAGCGATGCTTGTACAAATGGCTATTACCATTATATTTATCTTATTTAATCGCAAGAAAATTCAAGATGGTAAATCTAAGTTAGTTATTTCAGAAGACGAATCCTCTGAAGTGAAAGAAGTGTCACCATGGACATACTTACTTCCGATATTACCAGTAGCTTTAAATATTACTTTAGGTTGGGACGCAATTCCCGCGTTGTTTATTTCAATATTAATTGCCTTGTTAGTTACAGGTAACATGCGCACTTATACAGGTCTAATTAAAATGATTAACAATACAGCATATAACGCAATTAGTGATATTGCAGGATTAATTATTATGCTATTTGTGTTAAATATGTTCCAAGCCTCTGCAGTTCATGCAATGGCAGACTTCAATGATGTATTTAAATCAATCATTCCCAATAATACATTATTGTTAACAATAATTATGATTTTCCTAGCGCCATTAGCATATTTTAGGGGGCCGCTATTCTTGTATGGCGCGGGTGCTGCTACTGCAAGTATTTTTGTTAGTACGGGTTTATTTGATCAGTATTTTTTATATGGCTTACTCGTTGTACCTTCCATGGTCGGTATTTCAGCTTGTATTACACAATCGTGGAATCTTTGGGCGGTTCAATACAATGAATTAGATACGAAAACGTTTCTAATTACAGGTTTACCTTGGATATGGATAGCAACGGCAATTAACTTGTTCTTAGCGTACTTTATATTATGAGGAGAGATGACACATGAGCAAATTTATTACAATTGGTGAACCCATCGCATTATTTGGTGCAGATGATATGGATAAAAGTTTAGAAGATGCTACAACATTCACGAAATATTTGGCAGGTGCAGAAGTTAACGTGGCAGTTGGTGTATCACGTCTAGGACATAGTACGCAATATATTACACGACTTGGCAATGACCCTTTCGGTAAATTTATTGCTAAAGCATTAAAAAAGAACAATATTGGAACGAATTACATTGAAAGTACAGATGATTATTGGACAGCGTACCAATTAAAGAATCGTGTGAGCAAGGGAGATCCAGATATACATTACTTTAGAAAAGGATCTGCTGCAGCACATTTTGATAAAGCAATATTAAACACCATCGATTGGAAAGATACAGAACATGTACATTTATCTGGTATCTTTCCAGCTATTTCATCGGAAGCATTATCTACGTTTAGACTGCTGATTGAACTTTTAGATCAAAATAAAATAACATCAACATTTGATCCTAATTTACGCCCTCAATTGTGGGACTCTGAAAAGCAAATGTGTGAGACTATTAATGATTTAGCCAAGCATGCAGATATTATTTTGCCAGGTATCAATGAAGGAAATGTACTGGTTGGTAGTGACGATCCTGAAGTCATTGCGGATTTTTATTTAAACCAAAGTGACAAAACAAGTACAGTTATTGTGAAACTAGGAAAAGATGGGGCGTATTTAAAAGAAAAAGGTACAAAAAGCGGTAAGAAAATAGCAGGACAGAAGGTAGAACAAGTTATTGATACCGTGGGCGCGGGGGACGGCTTTGCAGTAGGAATTATTACAGGATTGTTGGAAAAAATTAGTATAGAAGAAGCAGTACAAAGAGGAAACATCATAGGTGCGCTTGCTGTCCAATCAGCAGGTGATAATGATGGTTACCCCACTAAAAAAGACTTAGATCTTGTATTGAAGGAGCTTTAAAATGAAATTACAAGTGGCAATAGACCGGATTGCATTAGAAGAAGCAGTAGGGCTTGCGAGAGCAATTAATGGACATGTTGACATTATTGAAATTGGTACATCATTGATTAAAGATTATGGCAATGTTGCTATAGAAAGAATTAAAGAAGTTGTAACAGGTAGTCAAATACTCGTAGATAGTAAAACAATTGATGAAGGGGCATATGAATTTAATCAAGCTTTTAAATATGGCGCCGATATTGTAACTGTTATGGGTGCGGCAAGTTATGAAACGCTGTTAGCATGTTATGAAGTGACACAACAACAGGGTGGCACAATGATGATTGATTTGCTTAATTTAGATCCTACTTATATTGCAAGTATCACTGATTTCCCACAAGCAATATACTTGTTACACAGTTCAGTAGATAAACAGCAAAGTAATCAAGCAGTTAGTGAAATGATGCGTTTTAAGCAATTATATGGACATATACAGCATCTGGCAATTGCTGGAGGTGTAGATTACAATGCAACGAAAGCGTTAGCAGATCAAGGTATCGTTGAAACTGTTGTTGTAGGTTCTAAAATTACGAATTCTGAAAGTCCTATAGACACCGCTAAAAAATTTATGGAGGTACTAAAAGTATGAATACAATAGAAATCATTTTAAATGAAATTCAAGAAGTGATGCACTTAGTAGATGAACAAGAAATTGATGATGTAGCAACAGTTTTAACTAAAGACAAAAGAATATTTGTCGTGGGAGCGGGACGAAGTGGCTTTCAAGGCAAAGGCTTTGCAATGAGATTAATGCACATTGGCTATCAAAGTTATGTAGTTGGAGAGACAATCACCCCTTCAGTTCAAAAAGGTGACGTCTGGGTTGCAATATCAGGGTCAGGAACCACTGAAAGCATAGTAACACAAACAGAAAAGGTAAAGAAATTAGGGGTCCATGTTATTGCGTTAACAAGTGATGCTAACTCTAAATTGGCACAAGTTGCTGATAAATCGATTATCGTACCCGGAGCCACAAAAGTGAACACGGGAGTGGAGTCGACACAATTGCTATCTTCGTTATTTGACCAAACAGTGCATATTAGCTTGGATGTATTAAATCAAAAATTAGCCGAACGTGATAATACGTCAAATCAAAGTGCCAATGCGCAGCATACAAATGTAGAATGAAGTATTTAAATAGTGTGGAATATAGTAAAAGAAGGTGATTTAAAGTGAAATCGTTACATGTATTAGAAGAAGTGAAAGACAATCGATTTATCGCTGTTATTAGAACAAATAATAAACAAAAGTTTATTAATATTGCACGTGTGCTATTGGATAATGGACTAAAGACGATTGAGGTCACCTTAACGACGCCAAACGCCACTGAAATTATTAAAGAATTATCTCATCACTATCAAGATGCAATCGTTGGCGCTGGGACAGTCTTAGATAAAGCATCGGCACAAACATCTATAGAAGCGGGTGCAAGGTTTATAGTGAGTCCAGGGTTTGATAAAGCCTCAGCCCAATTCGCTAATACGTATGATATACCTTATATTCCAGGATGTATGACGGTAACCGAAATGATTCATGCAAGTCGATTTGGATGCAATATTATTAAACTATTTCCTGCTAATCAATTTAATTCAAAGGCAATTCAAGATTTTAAAGGTCCATTACCTCAATTGGAGTTTATCCCAACAGGTGGCATTGGTATAAATAATAGCGAGGAATGGTTGGCAGCTGGTAGTTACGCGGTAGGTATAGGAAGTGAAATCACTAAGATTTATGATGAAGCAGGTGCAAGCGAGCTTGAGAAGTACATAAAGAAATTAATGAGTCATAACGAAATATAATGACTTATATTTTTAACTTTTTGATGGAGTGATAGATATTGCGTGCTTGAATGATATTTGACGAATAGAATATGATAATAATGTTTGAATCAATAAGTGAGAATTAGAAAGAGTAAAGTCATAACAGTTAATAAACGTGCAAAGCAAATGAGATGCTGCAAATGCAAATTTCAATCATTATAATGATAGTAATAATTTAAATTAAAAAAGAGCCCATTACTAAAACAGGCTCTTTTTATATATTTTATTATCAGTATTATCTCAATGTTGCTATTTAAATTATTTAGAATCAATGTCTTTTGAAAGCTCATGTCCTTCTATGTCTACATTAGGAATGATTTTATCAAGCCATTTGGGTAGATACCAAGCGTAATCGCCCATTATTTTCATTAAACTTGGTACGATGATTAATCTAACTATAAATGCATCAAATAGTACACCGAAAGCTTGTGCAATCCCCATTCCTTTAATAGTTGCGTCCGGGGCAAAAATACATCCAGCAAACACTGCTATCATGATTAAAGCAGCAGAAGTAACAACTGGACCACTATGTTTCATGCCATCAAGTATCGCTTGTGTAGGATCTTTGGTTTTTATATATGCTTCGCGCATTCTACTCACAAGAAAGACTTGATAGTCCATCGCTAATCCGAAAAGAATGCCTATAGCTAATATGGGTAGAAAGGCTAGTATGGGTCCTTGTTTAGGGATTTGCAATAAATCAATCATGTTGCCATCTTGTAATATCCATACACAAAGTCCGAGTGTTGCTGTCAAAGTTAAGACGAATCCAAGCACAGCAACAAGAGGCACAAATAAAGAACGGAAAACAACTACCAATAATATAAAGGCAAAACTAACGATTAATAAAGCAAAGGTAGGGATAGCGTCATTAAGACGGTCAGATATATCAATGTTTACCGCCGTAGAGCCAGTTACCGAGTAGTTAGTACCATTAATGTGTAATGCTCTTACATTTTTCACTAACTGTTTAGTGGATGCATCATTTGGGCCTTTTTGAGGCGTTACAGTAATGATTGCAAAGTTGCCATCCTTATTTGGCATAGCAGGTGATACATTTGAAACATAGTCTAATTGTTTTAAGTCTTCTACATTCTCTTTTAAAGCAACGTTTTTGTTTCCTTTTACCTTAGTGACATCAGCAACGATTGTGAGCTTACCATTAAAGCCTTCTCCAAACCCTTTAGATAATAAATCGTAGGATTGTCTCTCTGAAGAATTTTCTGGTTTCATGCCATTATTGGGTAAGCCCAATTGTAAATGTAAAACTGGAAGACTAATAATAATTAAAAATACAATACTGATGATACTGAGTTTAATTGGATGGTTTGTGACAAAACAGCCCCAAAAATTAGTATCTTTGTATACTTTTTCTTTTTTAATTTTAGGATACATACGTTTACCTGCTAGCGACATAATGGCTGGTACTAATGTAATAGAAACCAATACACCTAACAATACGCTAATAGCAGCTGTAATGCCCATCACAGATAAAAATGGTATGCCTACAATCATTAAGCCACAAAGTGCAACAATGACAGTAAGACCTGCAAACACTACTGCACTTCCAGCGGTACCATTCGCTCTACCAATTGCTTCATATTTATCAAATCCAGACCTTAAAAATTCCCTGTACTTCATAAATATGAATAAGGCATAATCTATTCCTACAGCTAGGCCAATCATTCCAGCTAAAGATAAGCTTGTAGAAGCAAGATCAAAGAATTGTGTACCTATTAAAGTGATGGAAGTACTAATACCTAGGCCAATGATTGCAGTAAGAATGGGTAATCCCGCAATAATTAAAGACCCAAAAGTAATAGCGAGTATTACAAATGCGATTATAACACCAATGATTTCAGAAGCTCCTCCAATTTCAAACGAAGAAAGTGCAATATCACCACTAAGTTCTGTTTGTAACCCGTGCGCTTTGGCAGTATTTATACTTTTTTCTAGATGATGAAGCGAAGACTGAGGCACATCGTCAGCGCCTTGTTTGTATGTGATTTGACCATAAGCGACTTTACCATCATCTGATATTGTCTGTGTATCAAATGGGCTGGTAATTTTATCTACATTTTTATCTTGTTTAATTTTATCTAGAGTTTCTGTGATGATTTTTTTATTTTTTTTGGATGTTACTGTGTCCTCTTTACCAAATATCACTTGCATTTTAGCTTGATCAGGACCAGAAGGGAACTCTTTTTTTATTACATCCATTGCCTTTTCAGATGGCGTGTTTGGTATTGTCATACTTTCAGTAAAAGTTGGTTTACCAACAGCCCCTATAATTCCTAAGGTGATTAACAAAAGTAAAAACGCCGTAATTACTTTCTTTTTATTTAAAGCTGACCATTTTCCTAATAAATATAAAAACTTTGACATTATAATTTCTCCTCTTTTTTAATTCTTTATCTATTTTAGATAGTATTGAATAAAAAAAACGTACATGAGTACATGTACGTTTGGGAAATTTATTGAATATCAATTAAGCCTCGTTGTATGCCTATTTTTACAGCTTCAGCACGAGAATCTACGCCTAACTTATTGTATATAGATGTTAACCTAGACTTTATCGTCCTTTCGGTCAATCCAAGGTCAAATGCGATCGCTTTACTTTTATATCCTTTGGAGATTGCTTGAAGCACCACTAATTCTTTATCTGACAAAGCTAATGAATTTATAGCGTTTTCTTTTTGTTGTTGATCTACTTTAGCTTTTTTATATCGGTTCATTATATCACTTTGTAATAATAATTCACCTCGAACTGCTGCCTCCATAGTATGAAATAATTTTTCGGAATCAGTATCTTTGAGTAAATAACCATTCACGCCTAATTCAATACCTTCTACTAATAAATTATCTTCATTATACGTAGTAAGAATAATAATAGGAATGTCATGGTTGCTTTTAATAATCCGAATAGCATCTAAACCATTCATAATAGGCATATATAAATCTATTAATATAATATCGGGTTTTAGCTGTGCCACTTTCTCTATAGCACTTTCACCATTTTCAGCTTCTCCTATTACTTCAAATTGATCATTCAGTTCAATGAGAAGTTTTAAACCTTCTCTGACTACAAAATGATCATCAACTATTAGCACTTTGAACATTCTTTTCACCCCTATCTTTTGGAATATCAATAACGATTTTTGTCCCAATAGCATGGTCACTATGAAAAGACACGTTACCATAAAGTAATTTTACCCGTTCTTTAATTCCTAATAGACCATAGCTTCCTTCTTTATGAAGGGCTGAAGTGACATCAAATCCTTTACCATTGTCTATGATAGAAAAGTGATAATATTGGTTAGTTTCCCATAGTCTAACTATCACAGTTTTAGCTTTTGAATGTTTTATCGTATTTATTATACTTTCACGAATGATGTAAAAGCAATGTTCTTGAGTTAAGGCATTTGAAATCGAATTAATATGATATTCTAACTTAAAATCAATATCTGTAGTTGCTGAAAAATAGTCTAAAGTTGTTTGAATTCTTTGTTCGAAATCGTTATTTTCGAAATCAGTGTCTCTTAAATTATCAATAACTGATCGTGATTCGGCAAGTAATTGCTTTGCATTACTTCTCGCATTAGTTATTATGTCTCTAGCTTTTGCTATATTTGACAGCGACAGATGGCTAATAGCAGCATCTAATTGTAGGTTCACACCGACTAAACCTTGAGCTAGTGTATCATGCAGATTTCGGGCCATTCTTTGCCTTTCATTCTGTAACGTTAACTGTTCAACTTGTGCATGGGCATTTTCTAATTTTTCTAAAGTTAATTGTACGTTAATACGTTCATACACTTGAGAAAAAAACATAACCGCATAAGAAATAATCAGTATCATAATGGGTATAATGATAAAAAAGTGTTTGAATTCTTCTTTAGGTATCAGTAAAATTGCATTCAATATAAATAATAGCACTAAAAAACCTATAATATATATTTTCTTTTTCGAAACTAATCCTATGGCTTGTCCAATAAAATAAGCATATAAAGTAAAAGTGACCATATTATAATTATCATAATCTGTGTCGACAATAAAAGTAGTGCTAAAAATAAAAATACCTTGCAATATAAAATAAAGCCAGTTACTAAAATTCACAAGTTTATATGCAAACCATTGATATATTGCCAATAAAGACATCTGCAAGCATAAAATACATAATGATAAAATTGACCACTCTTCAAAGAAAAGTTGATATATGATTACGGCAATAAAATTCACAATAAGAAAGGCTATTCCTGGGACTCTAGCAGCAAGCATATTCATTCTTTGATGCTCTTGATCTTGTTTGATGTCAGTATGTTTTTGGATTTGTCTCGCCTCCTTATTTTTCATTTTCACTATATTATATACCATTAAAGTTCCTTATTAAGATAATAATTGATTTTGAAATGATTAAAAGAGGTGAAAGTGAAAAGTTGAATTGGGTCATATTGATATGAGCTCAAATATAGTATGGGAACACTGATATTATGTTGTTTTATTTCTATCATTTTCAATAGCGTTATGACTTGTATTAAAGACTTTTAACACCAAAATAATTATCTGAAGAAGTACCGAACTCATAGTGGATTGTTACTAAATACTGAAGTTGCTATCATCGAAAACGGAAAAAGAAATAGAAATGATTTGCTAGATAGCATTACAATAGGTGACAGTTATTAAATCAAGGCGTGTCTACTAGTAAAGTAGCCAAAGCAATTGGTATAAGGAGGCAAAATATATAGAAATGAAAAGATGAAAAGCTATGAGTTAATATATTGGATTATTTAAAGTATCAAATCTATGCTAGATAAAACCAAAATTGACAAATAACAAGTCCTAATATCTTTTATAATCTAAAGATTTGTAGAGTTGTTTCGTTTGAAAATAGACATTATATTTATATTATTTGCTTATGAATTACTTATAATCCAAATCACTATATCTAATAGTTAACGTATCGCATTAATATATTTATAAAAAAGACTTCAAAAAAGCAGTTTTATCAGAGATTTTTCTGATAAAACTGCTTTTTAAAAATTTATGTCTTTTTTAATTATTCTCCAGAACCAAATAAAGGATTGTTTGAAAGTCGTTTGCTGCTGATTTTTGTATCA
The DNA here is from genome assembly GCF_030294405.1 of Staphylococcus casei. NCBI lineage: Bacteria > Bacillati > Bacillota > Bacilli > Caryophanales > Staphylococcaceae > Staphylococcus > Staphylococcus casei. Next base: position 2,769,808 of record NZ_CP125718.1, on the reverse strand, counting down.
CTATTTTTTGAAGTCTCTTTCAATTCTTTGGTTAATGCCTCTCCATCTATTTTGTTGACCACATCTTTCTCATCATAAATAGAAGAATGAGCATAAATATTGTTCGGATGTTCAGACAGTTTATAAGGGGTAGCTTCACTTTCAAACAACAGTTGAGCTGGTAACGATTGAACGTCGTATTGCTCTAATGGGAGCGTGTGTGGTGCTTCTTCTTTTTCCACCCAATTCATCAAGGCAATCATACCATCTGCTAATGTAATACCTAACTCTGTGTGGAAATAGTGGCTTCCAGAAGGCGTCACATAGAAACGAAGGAAGTCCTCTGTATTTTCCTCGCCGCCCATAGTCTCACAAATTCTATGGTAGAGTTCAATTGATCCACTTGCAAATACAAGGGCGTCACCGGCACAATGGCTCATCATGAGTTTTCCACCTTTTTTCTGGAAGGCAGAGAAATCGGCTTTTTCTCCTTCAATAATATTTCTGAATTTTTCTTGGCTATAACGGAATAGTCTTTCATATTGATCTCTAGTCATGCTCTTATAATTCCATTGGGCATCTTGGATGACCCAATTGGAAACATAATTCTCAGGAATGATAAATTCAAAAGGTTCTTTAGTGCCTTCTTCTGTTTCAATATAAGAAATTAAACCTAAACCACCTTGGTTCCACGTATCAGTGCCTGGCAAAAGTCCATAAAATAATTTTTCTCCTTCTTGCGTGTGAGGACCTTTGAAAATTTCGTCCATCACTTGGGCATCTGACTCCGTAATCGGACCGTCTTCAGTTTGACGGCCGATTACGCTGTAAGCATCGAATGGCACTGGATCAACACTATCAATATAGCCGTCTTCATTGGCGAATTGTTCCATAACAGCTGCTTTAAAGGCATTTAATTTTGCTTCGGACATTGAATTATTATGCCAATTCATAACATATAAAGGCCAGCTACCTGACATTTGGAAACGCGCAAAGTTTGTAGCAGGCGCATCTACCCAAACACCGTCATAATCTTCAGGATATAGTTGAGCTTCCACCAATCCCATACGACCGCCAGTAGAAGCACCTTGATAATATGAATACTTAGGTGCTTTATCATAGACAGCTTCTGTAATAATTTTCCCAATAACTGTCATTGAATGAAGACTACGATGACTCCAATTTTTAATAAGTTCTATATCTAATTCACCAGTTGCTTCATCAAGTCCCCAAGACATCACGCGCTCGTCTTTAATACCACCGTCTGTACATGCAGTTGCAAAACCATTTCGTACAGATCCTGCAATGGTATTAGAACGTAAGCCTTCAAAAAGACGAATATCATTGACCGTCTGAAGACCTCCGCCTCCACAACCAAGGAAGCGTTCATTCCAATGAAGTGGCGCCCAAACAGATACATTGGCAACATGACCACCTGGTGTTGTTTCTTCAATCATAATATCGCAAAAATCCGGTAACTCATCTAGTAACTCAGAGTGAAATGGATATGGTGGCAAGTTTTTCAAAAGAGGATGTTCCATATTCAAGTTTTTACCATTGCGAATATCTGCCCAAATCACTTTGGCATTTGAAATACCTTTATCTTCTAAGGCCTTTTGGAGATAGTCCACCGTACAACGTTGCACAATATCCTCATGGGAGTCAGTATCTTGCTGCATTGTAATATATTGATATGGAGCAGTTTTTTCAAGTGTGAAATTTTTCATTTTTACCATTCCTTTCAAAATTTGAGTTGATATTATATCGGTAGAATATTACAATAGGTACTACAATTGTATCACCGATACTTTTATTATAATGATGAAGAAAAAGAAATACAATATGCTTACGCTCGGCCTGGACAGTTTAAGCAAAAACTCTTCGGGAGGACATATTAGGAGGAAAATGTAATGTCGGATAATCAAACGGAATTAGATAAAAGAAATATTCTTCGCTTATCAAATGAGGAATCGAATAGATTGACTCGAGAATGTATTGAGACCGCCTTTAGTCATCTATTATCTGAAAAAGCCATAGAAAAAATAACAATTAGTGAAATCGCAAAAAAGGCAGGTGTTTCACGTTCAGCGCTTTATCGAAACTATATTTCCAAAGAAGCCATTTTAGACGCTATCTCCAAGCATTTTGTAGACTATGCTGCTTATTTTATGGAACAATTAATCAACCAAAAAAACGCAGATCCTAGCTACTATCGAACAATTTTTGAAAAAATCCAAGAGGAATCACATCCCTTTACATTCGTATTGCAATCGAGAATATTAGAGAAAAATTTTATTAATATTCGACAGGTTATCTTACAACAATATGTAGATTGCGATAAGAAAATTCAACATCTTCTATTAGGATGGGCAGGTATGTTCTTGCATATTATATTTAACTGGTATATAGATGGAATGGTGGAAGATGTAGATAGCATGGCAGATTTGTGTTACTCGCTATCAGAGAGTATTTTGGGCCAGATTGAAACCATTGACCCAAATTTTTCAAAATAATACCAGATCCTAGCACAATTGATTAAATACTATGTTTTCTCAAATCATAAAGATTGTGGAAATGAACAGCTTAAAATACAGATTAAAGTTATAGAAACTGCACGTGTACCATATGATGTGAAGAGATAGCTATTCAGCTTGCATATTTATTATTAAATAACTGTGAGTTAGCGCCTTCTAGAAAAGCGAATGCGACAGTAAAGCACTATAAAGTTATTTAGAATAATTAAAAGTACAGCACTAGGGTTAGTATTTACGAGAGTGCAAAATGTGGTCGCTTTTATTATCTACCTAAAAGGAATCGTGTTTTTAGGATGTTTCAAATGGAAATGGGTCACATATTGAATTAATATAATGCATTTTAGGAGTGGGGAAAATGAAACAGTATATTGTGGATGCATTTGCGGACAAAAATTTTGAAGGCAATCCTGCGGCGGTATGTATTTTAGAAAAATGGCCAGATGACTTGCTATTATTAAATATTGCCAAAGAAAATAATCTTTCAGAAACAGCTTTTATTTCTAAAGCAGATGGTTTTAAAAAATTACGTTGGTTTACCCCTGGTGGAGAAATTGAGTTGTGTGGACATGCCACATTGGCAACCGCTTTTGTTTTATTAAATTATATTGATACAACAAAAGAAACTGTTACTTTTTCAACACTTAGTGGGGACTTAATTGTCACTAAAAAGAATGGGTTATTTGAAATGGTTTTTCCAGCGTATGATTTAAAACCAGTTGAAATTGAAAATAAGCTTACTCAAGCTATAGGAATAAAGCCTAAAGAAGTCTATTTGGGTAGAGATTTATTATGTATTTTAGAAAGTGAACAACAAGTTATTGATTTGGATCCTGATATGGATAAAGTAAAAGAACTAGAGGGTTTGCTTTTACAAGTAACAGCACAGGGTTCTGATGTAGACTGTGTTTCAAGAACTTTTGCTCCGAAATTAAACGTAGATGAAGACCCTGTATGTGGGTCAGGTCATTGCCATATCGTTCCTTACTGGGCAGAAAAGTTAAATAAAGATAGTATCATAGCCTATCAAGCTTCTTCGCGTGGAGGTAAATTATATACTACATTTGAAGATGGTAAAGTAACATTATCTGGAAATGTAGTCCTATATGCTATTAGTGATTTATACATTTAAAAGTTCACATTAGCTCACCAATTCCAGCTGTAACATTGAGCATAGGTTGAATAGGATGATATGTTTAGTCGAACAGTATATCCAGAAGTACCACCTAAAGTTATTTATGGATTAACAGAAAAAGGCAATGACCTTTTACCTATTATTGATATGATGGAAACTTTCGGAAAATATCACGGTGAACAACCTAAAAATAATAAAGAGTAACTTTAATACTTTCTATAAATAATGGTAGAACATTGTTAAATAGCACAAGTACTAATTTTAGTACTTGTGCTATTTTTATTGCCTACTTTTAAAATAAGTATATAGGGTATATCATTACGAACAAAGCAGTACACAAATCTAATTAAGTCTAAATCATGAGGATGATATAAATATGAAAATCGGTATTATCGGCGCTGGTCCAATAGGATCAACACTATCTAATAAATTTGTTGATAACGGACATACAGTGAAAATTGCAGATGTACGTAGCATAGAACATTTAAATAACAAAGCATTCAGTGGACAGGCAGTAGATGTAGAAAACGCGATAACAGATATAGACCTTTTAATTCTGTCGATTCCTACAAATATTATGCCAGACATTAATAACATCATAGCACTTGTTTCTAAAGATGTTATTGTGGTCGATACTGCTAACTATTATCCATTTCGAGATAATCAAATCGAAGCGATTGAACATGGAACTCCTGAAAGCGTCTGGGTATCACAGCAAATAGGTCGAAATGTAGTTAAAGCATTTAACAATTTACTCGCATATACGTTAGAAAATAAAGGTGCTTCTCAAGAATCTAAAAACCGTATTGCAATGGCCATCTCAGGAAATCATAGTTCAGCAAAAGAAAAAGTAGCAACTTTAATAAATGAAATAGGCTTTGATGTAGTAGACAATGGGGAATTAACAGGTTCATGGAAACACCAACCAGGCACGCCTGCGTATTGTACAGAATTAACGAAAGCGGAATTGACTCTCGCATTGGAAAAAGCTAACAGGGCCAAGGCTCCAACACTAAGAGATAACATTATAGAAAACTTTTCTCCTGACTTCACTCATGAAGATACAGTGAATTTGAACAGAAAAATTTATAATGATAAGTAATCGGCTCATAGAAAGATCAACTTAATTCAATCAATAAGGGGAATATAATGCGTTATGTTTATGTGATTAGGTTTTGTTTTTAGAAACATATGTATTCAATTAAAGTTAGAAAAATAATTTTTAATAAAGACTAAAACAAAAATGGTTTCAAAAATGTAAAAATCAAATTGCTTCTTTAAATGACGCTTTCTTTTGAACTTTACTAGGATAAGCAAAACCGAAAATAAAAGCAATTATCCCTAAGATAAAACCTAAAACAATGAATCCGTTCAACTCATTATCATTAAAAATATTGATTAGCCCTAGGTCACCTAAATTACTCCAAATCCTATTATGGCCAAAATTAAAACCAGTAAAATTTAAAAGTAAAGTAATTAAGATAATATTTATAAATACAAAAGTGCCATCTTTCAATCCGCTACCAATCCTTCTATTTAAAGCGAATCCTTTTTATTTTTAGTATGTATCATCATGAAATAGTCCGAAAGATTACAAATCAAAGTAAAAAATATGTTGTTCGTGTTCTTAAAAGCTATGAGTTCATTGCTTTGTCGTTTCTTTATCTTTTATCATTTCTGAAGGCACAGCAAAAACAAACATCAAAATAAATAAGATGATTGCTAAATGAGGAATATCCTCTAGAAAATACCATTTCAGATTCCAATCAAACATCATATTAGCCGATGCAATGGCATATTTACTAAATAACAAAACAACACAAAGTCCTGCACATAAGTCTAAAAATTTAGTCAGAAAATACATGGAATTCCTCCTTTTTATCTTTAGTTTATTGAAAATAATGCCTCTGTTAACTGGTTATTAATGCGTCGCTTACTTCATATTTTCATCTTGCAAATCATATTTCTCCGTCTTGTCATCAATAGGTGCATCTTTATAAAACAGGAGAAAATAAACCACAACACCAATCGGAATACCCAATAATGGTGTAGTAAATATACTTGATATAACGATTGAAAATACTAATCAAATTAAATCAGGCCACTCCCATTTTTTATTTAATAAAGTAGCTAATATCTGATTTATAGTCATAACTTAACTCCTCATTTTTGAAAATATAGTTTATTTAAATGCTGTCGTATTAATCTCATGCTTGTCTAAAAATTGTTCAACTTCTTGTTGTTTCTTACCGTTCACATGCGCTTTGTATTTATCATTGATTTTATGTATTGCTTTAACATTTTTTAATTTTTTCTTATCAGAATTAGAATCATCCATTGTTTCATCCACTTTATCGTTCAACTGATTTATGAATTCATTCGCAGAAGTTACATAATCATTAACTTTTAAACTTCCCTTTTTATATTGCTGCGGCAGTTTATTGCTTTCTATAAACTGTTTGAAATGGTCATCATTCTTATTTGCCAGTTTCGTCAGCTTATTTAATTTTATTTGATTTGTTTCATTTACTTCAGCTTTATTTCGAATTTTTGAAGTATTGTCATTTAGTGCATCAAATGTATTTAAATACTTTTTAATGCTTGAATCCATTTCATTTTCGCTAATATTTTCATTCTTTTTTTGACTAGAAAACACCTCTTTGGGAATTTCTGTTGCTTTCGCTTCTTGGTTAGACCCTTTGTTTTCGGGTGCTTCATGACTACAAGCAGTTAATAATAAAGCTAACGCAATAACTGATGTGTATTTTATCAATTTCATAGTTCAAACCCCTATCCACAATATAATTTTTATCGATCATATAGCATATTAATTATATATTCAATCATATATTACATGTCAATACAATCAAACATAAAATATACTATTATTATCACAATAGTATTTCAATAACATAATAATTTTGTTAAACTAAGTTTTGTGTCGAAAATTAGGAGGATGCAAATTGGAAATCTTATCCATGGAAAATATTAATAAGAAAATCAAACGGAAACAAGTCTTAAAAGATATTACGTTTTCACTTGAAGAAGGCCATATTATAGGTCTAGTTGGAGGTAATGGCGCTGGTAAAACTACGCTGATGAAAGTTATTTTAGGACTTTCTAACTATCAATCGGGTACTTTCAAAAAACATATTAGCACAAAACATAATGATATAGGTGCATTGATTGAAGCGCCTGGTTTATATCCTTTTTTAACAGGCTATGAAAACATGAAATTAATCGATGAAGACCCAGATAATAAGCATATCGATCTTATTGTTGAGCAATTAAAAATGGAAGACTTTATACATAGCAAGGCCAAAACCTATTCTTTAGGTATGAAACAAAAATTAGGCATAGCGCTCGCTTTCTTAAACCACCCTAAACTTGTCATTTTAGACGAACCGATGAATGGTCTAGATCCAAGAGCGGTTAAAGATGTGAGAGAAGCTATCATTAGCTTACGTGAACAAGGCGTGACCTTCCTTATATCTAGTCATATACTAAGTGAGCTCGTTAAAGTAACGGATTCACTCCTTATTATTGATAAGGGCGAAATCGTTAGAGAAACAACTATGGAGCAATTGCATCAAACAGGTGAAAGTGACCTAGAGAATGTACTCCTTAATATTATTGAACGTAAGGAGGAAGCGTAATAATGACAACACTTATAAAACAAGAATTATTCAAAATGTTCAAGAAAAAATCGTCTATCATTATTCCCATTCTTATTTTTATTTTAATGATTGGGTTAGCGATATTAAGTAAAAACTATCCTGATATCATGGGATCTAAAGCATTATTTAAACAAGGTTATAGTGCATTTTCATGGATTTTCTTTCTTATGATTATTCAGGCTAGTACGATTATAACGATGGAATTCCATTATGGAACAATTAAAAATTTATTATACAGAAACTATTCTAGAACAAGTATTATTATAAGTAAGATTATCTCATTAGTTATTTATTCGCTTATCATATTTGTGATTAGTATTGTGATTAGTTTAATTCTTAACTTAACGTTCTTCTCTGATGTAAATATTTTAAAACAATCTGGTGATCATCTTTCACTTTTACAAGATATGTTATTAACTGCATTAAGTAATTATGTTGGTATGTGGTTATTATTAAGTTTAACGCTACTTATCTCTTGTGTATTCAAGAGTCCAGGTGTTTCTATAGCGATAGGTATTATTTTCTATTTTGCAATTTCTATCGTTTCAGGCATCTTGTTCGCATTGATCAATCAATGGGAATGGTTAAAATGGTTACCAATTAATATGTTGAATTTGAGTTCCCAAATTACAGATAATGAAGTATTTAAGGCACTAACTAAGCTAGAATTACATGAGCTATTCATCGGTAATATCGTTTATATTATTATCTTCTTAGCTTTAGTGATCTTTGTTTTCAAAAAGAAAAACGTCTAAGTTTTATTACAATATCTAGTATAAAGTAGCATAACGCAACACTCTCTTAGTCCTATAAGAGAGTGTTTTTTAGAAAGGTTAATAACATATGAATAGAGCGAAATGAAGACTTGTTTTAAATAGCTTATTAGCAATAATCTTTTTGGGTTATATATCATATGGATTATTGATATAAAGGCACTTGGATCAGTGATTTATTCAGTCTTATTATTTGAAGTACTTATTGTCAGAGATGTTATCGCTCCTAAAAAGCATAATGAAACGGACAAAAAATAACTAAATCAAGTGGGAGGTGTTTGTATATGTCAGCTAAAATATTAGTAGTTTTTTTATTACTTTTTTATCCTATTTTGATTAAAGCAAGAAGCAAGAAACAAGAAAAAGCGGGATAGCTAATGCGCCTTGGAGGAAAACAAGTAAATCAATGAATTATTGTACTCGAAAAATGTTGTATGGAATATGAAGCAAACTGAATTAATAAAGTAGCATGCTTCATATATGTGACGTTAACATTGTCCGTTATAGTTTTAATGGTAGTTTGTATTGTTAAGAGAATTTAAATCAAGGAGGGCGTATATGTTAAATAAAAAACAAACGCTATGTCAAATGAGTTAACGATATGATAGCTATCTTTGCTACTATAGGCATCTTAATCATAATGGCTTTTCATTTTTATATGAATATAGAGCCTAATGGAAGTTCTGAATTGGGCTTGAAAGTCACAGGACCTAGTATGGTTACTTTATATATTTTGATCGCAGTGGCTATTGTAGCAGCTGTCATCTCCTTTATGTGTAAAAGACAAAGCAAGACAAGATGAAAAACGAATAGGGTATAAATAAGGAAACAATAAGTTATGCAAAGTTTAAAAGCAGACGATATTCTTAAAATGATAAGAATTTCGTCTGCTTTTTTATTAGACAGTTACTATAAATACTTCCCTCCATCTGTTTTTTTATTGCATCTTTATAACCTGTTTTGATTTTATCTTGATAACTATAAACAGCGACACCTGCTGTACCCGGTGGTAAATCACCCGTCGTTGAATATAGCTCATTTTGACTAATTTTTAGAAAGTTACTATAAATTCCTCCTAAGTTAATAAGTGTTGAATATTTTATACTTTGTTTTCACTTACTTTATAGCGTATATTGCTTTCCATTGGCTGGCCTAGGAAATCTTTAGTTATATAGCTAAATTTAGTATAGAAAACAGCACCCACAAAATATCTTTTTCTACTTTTAACTGAAGTTAAAATATTATTCTTTATTTTTTAAAATAGTTTATTAATAAGTCATCTCTTTTAATTTATCTTCCAAGAACAGTGAATATGTCAATCGTAAGTAATTAACTTTTTAATGCTAAAAGGTTAGAATTTCCATTTTAAAGTTGAAGACAATTTTAAAAAATTTTATTATAGTTACCAAAAACTTTTTAAATTTACTTTTCGATAAAAAGTAAATATTGTAGAATTACTTTTGCATAAATGAAATTATGCAAAAATTAATATGGGGGGAATACCTTTGAAAAAGAAATACGATTTTATACCTAATAGACTTAACAAATATTCTATTAGAAGATTTTCTATCGGGACAGCTTCTATTTTTGTAGGGGCCACATTAATTTTTGGTTTAGGTAATGAAGCGAAGGCAGATGAAACGGAAGGTAATACTACTGATAATAAGTTTGTTGGTCAAGAATCAACAGCAAGTCAAGGTTCAGAAAGTAATAAAACTTCAGACTTGATGAATAAATTTAATCAAGAAATACAAACTTCCCAACAAAAAAATAGCACTCAAGATAATAAAGTATCTGATACAACGACTGGTGAAAAATTAAGTACTAATCAAGAACCAATAGCAAAAACAGAAAACGCTAAAAATGAAGAAAATAGTACATCAGATGAAACACAAATTTTACAACAATCATTTGAAAATCAAAGAAATGATGAAATGAATGATGAAATGAATGATGATACAACAGAACAGTTGAAATCAGAAAAGGACATCCAAAGTAATAAAGAGTCCACAAATAAAAATGAAAAAGAAACAATTCAAAATACTGAATATACAATTGAAAAAAACAAGAACGCAGCACAGAGTAATCAAAATATAGTTTCAAATAATGAAATCAATGAAGAATCTTCACCTAATAATCAAGTAGTCGAACATTCGATAGATACGTCATTACAAGATAGAGAAAATGTATCAACAGAACAAAGCAACGATGAAACTATTACAACAGATCAAAAACAAAATAATGACTCAAGAATAGAAAAGCAACAAGGCAATATACAAAGTAGTAATTTAACAAATGAAGTAACTGAACCAAGAGCAGATGAAATGAAATTACGTTCAGTGGACAATAATATGGCGAATGAAACAACGATAAATGAAGTTTCTGGTGAATTAGTAAATGATAAAGTGAATGTGAGTAGTTTTAACTTTAATAATAAAGGTATAAAACCTAATAATAGTGGTTATACAGAATTAAACTCTACTTTTAAAGTTGAAGGAAATGTGAGAGAGGGAGATTATTTTACTTTCATATTACCACATAATTTAACTGCTGATGGTGACGTAGATTATTCTAATATGAATAATACAATGAAACTTCCTGATTTAAAAAATAATGCTGGTCAGGTTGTAGCCACAGGTAATTATAATACTACTAATAAAACAGGAACTTATACATTTACAGACTATGTAAATGGTAAATCTAATATTTCAGGACAATTTCATTTACCAGTATTTACTGATAGAAAGAACACACCCAATAGTGGTACATATCAACTAGAATTTAACATGGCTGGAGAAACTTATGATTCTTCAATTAATATTGATTATGGTAACCCAGTTCAAGGACAACCCGAAAGTTATGGTGCAAATGTTACTTCGTTTATAACAGATATTGACTTACATTCAGGTCAAAATGAATATAAACAAGCAATTTATGTAAATCCAAAAGGAAACACTTTATACAATTCAATTGTAACATTACAGGGTTATCATGAAGATCCGTCTAAAAGTAGTACTACTCTAAATTTAAATGATACTAATTTAAGGATTTATGAAGTAGTAGACACTTCAAAATTAACTGATAGTTATTACATTGACCCAAGTAATCCAAACTATATAGATATCACAAATGATATAACACCATATATAAGAGATAATGGCGATAACACTATTAGTGTCGATTTTGGTAATATAAACAAAACATACGTTGTAGTGGTTGATGGACATTATGATAATAGTGGAGAAAACGTTAAAACAAGAGTGATTGAATCTAATACAGACTACTATGGTGTTAAGAGAAGTACGTATTATTGGGATAATGAAAATATCTTGAAAAATGGTTCGGGCTCTGCTGATGGCGACGATTCAGATGCCGATGCGGACGCTGATTCAGATGCCGATGCGGACGCTGATGCAGACGCCGATGCAGACGCTGATGCCGACGCCGATGCGGACGCTGATGCCGATGCCGATGCCGATGCCGACGCCGATGCCGATGCTGATTCAGATGCCGATGCGGACGCTGATGCCGATGCCGATGCCGATGCAGACGCCGATGCCGATGCTGATGCCGATGCCGATGCCGACGCAGATGCAGATGCCGATGCAGACGCAGATGCTGATTCAGATGCAGACGCAGATGCAGATGCCGATGCAGACGCAGATGCTGATTCAGATGCAGACGCCGATGCTGATGCTGATGCAGATGCAGATGCCGATGCAGACGCCGATGCTGATGCAGATGCCGATGCGGACGCCGATGCCGATGCGGATTCAGATGCCGATGCCGATGCCGACGCTGATGCCGATGCCGACGCTGATGCCGATGCTGATGCCGATGCAGACGCTGATGCAGACGCTGATGCAGACGCCGATGCCGATGCGGATTCAGATGCCGATGCAGACGCTGATGCAGACGCTGATGCAGACGCCGATGCCGATGCCGATGCCGATGCTGATGCGGACGCTGATGCGGACGCTGATGCCGACGTAGATAATACTATGATTAATAATAGTAGTTCTAATAAGGGCGGCCATTCAAATGATGGTAACAAAAATCAAAAAGATGGTGAAAAGTTACCGGATACAGGTGAAGATGCAAACAATAACACTATATTATTTGGATCGTTATTTGCTGGGTTAGGTTCGTTGCTATTATTTGGACGTAGAAAAAAACAAACGAACCAAAAATAAAATAGTATTTGTTAAATGAGGGAGCTAAGAGCTCCCTCATAATATTTATAAAAATTTTATTTAAGGGGGAAAATTGTGGAAAAGGTAATAGAATCATTAATCCAAAAAATTAATAAAATACATGATGAATATGATAAAGCTTTTATTAGCATAGGTAATGCTAATATTAAGGCTTATGTGAAATTGATTAAAAATACTAATAATATGAAATTTCAGCTAATAAAACAAGTTAATAACTTTAAAAAGAAAACCGGCTCATTTCCTAAATGGATAAAAGTTGATATTGTGACACATGAAGAAACAGTTGCTTTTAATGATGTTGAAAGATTATTAATTAATACGAGACGTAATTATATTGATTTTGGTTTAGTATTAGATAATCAATGGCAAATTACATTTTTACCAGACGAAATAAATGCTAATGCATTTGTACGGCCTTCAAAGCAACATAAAAATTTAAAGGAAATTGCAGAAAATAATATTACCTATTATTTAAAAAAATACAAACGATTAAACATGAATTTTAAAGTAGATGGATATAGAAATACCGATGTGACCATTTTTAAAACTAAGGGATATTTTATAGAAGGTAAAGAAATTATAGATTTATATGAACAAGGCTACATGAAAGGTGTTCGCCAGCTTCATGATCTAACTTCAGAAATAGATAGATTAATAGAGACAAGTACAAAATTTTTACAGAATGAAATACAACCTAATGGTAAATATATTTATGGATATTTCCCACATTTTGATAGAAAAATTAATTACTATAATATTTTGAGACATTCATCTTCTACATATGCATTAATAGAAGGCTTAGAATATTTAAATAAAGATATTAGTATAATTAAAAAAGCTTTAAATTATATTATCGAAAACTATTATTATGAAAAATATGATGAAGCATATATATATGATGATACAAAAGCAATAAATGAAATAAAGTTAGGACAGAATGCTTCGTTTATTTTTGCGGTATGTGAATATTTAAAAGTAAATCCCAGTGACAAGCAATATTTAAAATATGCCCAAAAGGTTGCTAAAGGTATTTTATCGATGATAAACATGAACAATATGGAAACAATTCATGTTTTAAATTATCCAGATTTATCAATTAAAGAGCAATTTAGAATTGTCTATTATGATGGAGAGGCTGCGTTAGCCTTATTAAGGTTATATCAAATAGATAAAAATATAAACTGGTTGAATACAGTAGAACTTTTATTCGAACGATTTATCAGTGAAAATTATTGGAAGTATCATGACCATTGGTTAGCTTATTGTTGTAATGAACTAGTTAAAATTAATCCTAAAGAAAGGTACTTTAAATTTGGTATGCAAAATGCAGCTGGTTATTTAGATTATATATATCAAAGAGAAACGACTTTCCCTACATTTTTGGAAATGTTAATGGCAACATATCATCTAGTAAAATCTGCGAAGACTCATGGATTTGAAAAGTTAGTAAAAGAAACGATAGATGAGGAAAAATTGGTGGAAACTATTCATAAAAGAGCTGATTATCAGAGAGTAGGATATTTTTATCCTGAAATTGCCATGTATTTTAAAAATCCACAACGTATATTAGGAAGTTTCTTTATTAAACATCACGGCTATCGTGTGAGAATTGACGATATAGAACATTACTTATCTGGCTATGTCCAATATCAAAAAGTATTCAAATAGGTTGATAACAACTATTTAAATTATAGATTAGAGTGTAATTAGTTATATGAATAATCTTATGAAAGAAATTAATCCCATTAATAAAACAAGACATAAAAAGATAGCACGAGGTTTGTTTATGTTAGACTCCTTAGAATTATTTTTTTTATTTTCATCTTGCTCATTTTTTAATAGTTCTTCTTCAATTTGTTTGTTAATTTCGTCTAGATTTTTTGGGTTCACAATAAGTCCTCCTTATTTAATTAAATTATAAAATAATAAATAGTGTGATACAAATATTATACAAAGAGGTGGTTAGTGGTGTATACAGTTAAAGATCTTGCTGATATTTTAAATCAAAAGATAGTTAATTCAAATAATAGTGAAAAAATAATAATAAATGATTTTGAATATATAGCAAGATACATAACAGGAAAAAATGTGGCCTTTATTAGCATCAGTAAACGAACTTGGAAGAAATGGTTAGGAAAAGAAGTGAAAATTGCAGAAGGTAATCAACAAATTGAAAATATGACGAGATTGCCTGGCTTAGTAATCACAGATGAATTTATATCAAATTTGGATCGCTCAATTCCACAAATAGTGGTTGAAGATGCTATTGAAGCAATGCAGACAATGGGGGAGTACTTTAGAACAAACTTTAATAATCCAGTTATTGGGATAACTGGATCTATGGGTAAAAGTTCTACTAGAATGATGATTGGAGAAGCATTAAAGAATCATAATATATTACAAAATAGAGGTAATGCTAATACACGTGTGCCACTTTTGCTCAATTTGTGTAAATTAATTAAAAAACCTGATTTTGCTATTTTTGAGATATCTATTAACGCATTAAATAATAGAGGAAATTTATCTTTAATAGTTAAACCTAATATCACTGTTATAACAGGTATTGGAGAAGCACATTTATCAACTATTAAAGGAACCCCAGAAATTGCTAGATTTAAATCTAGAATATTTGTAGGGCAAAGTGAAAAAGATATAGCAATTATTAATGAAGATACAAAACATGTAGATATTTTAAAAGACAGAGCTAGCCAATATTTAAATGACATAATAACTTATAGTAGATACCATCACAATGTGAGTATCAAAGAAAATAAAGGCTTTACTACAATTGATATAAATGACAATAAAAAACATATTCGATGTACTATTAATACAATAAGTGAGGGAATGGTCTCAAATGTGTTAGCGACTATAAAAGTGTTAAAAGTACTTAAAGTTGTAAATATAGAAGCGTGTGTTAGTAACCTTTCTGAGTTTAAACCATTTAAAAAGGTTTTAGAAATTAAAAAAATTAATACACCATTATTAAATACAACATTATTGGATGATACACATAATGCTTCGTTACCTGCAATGGTTAATGCTATTGAAGCATTTAACAAACAGTCTAGGTTTTATACAGGCAATAAGATAATAGTATTGGGAAAAATAAGTGACTTAGGTGAAGCGTCTGAAAAATTACATTTACAATTAGTCAATAAATTAGAACAGTCTAATGCTGATTATATTTTATGTATTGATAAGGAAGTGAGAAAAGTAGTAAATAGAGTGAAAAATAAAAGAATTACTTGGTATAATGATGCAGAACAGTTACTTATTGACTTACAACTTCTAGTTAATGAAGATGGCTTAACGCTTCTAAAATCATCTGTTACAGGAACAGAACTTCCTAAAATAGCTACGCGGTTATTTAATAATTTAAAAATTTCTCTTAATCAAAATTTGGATTATCATTATTATAATCAGTTTCCATTCAATCAAGCCTATAAGTATATTAATAAAAACAGCCAAGTCAAGTATAGTAAAAATCTGAATAAATCCTCATCTATAGAAGGATTGAGTCCATTGATTTACTATATTTATAGTCAACAAAAGACTATCTTGCTAAATAAAGTAGCATTGAAAAAGTGGCCTACTAATGATAGGACATATTTTGAAGGTAGAGTATTTAAATATAATGAATTGGTTGAATCTATGTTAAAAAACCCCCATCCAAGTTTGATTTATCAATTAGCAGATGTGTTATTTAAAAATGAAAATGATCGCCGTAAACATATTGAAACATTTATTAAACAACATGATTTAACACCATCATCGTCAGTTAACGTTACAGGAAGATATAGAGGAAAAGAACGCCAATCATTTACTATTGATGATTTAGAAAAAGTGTATAAAGTTTATAGTAATGAATTATTTAAAAATACAAAATATATTGTTTTTGGTGATAAGTATGTACATGGAATGATAAAAGATGATAAAAATGGGGTGCTTATTTTTTCTATGTATGATTCTTTAGAAGCACTAATAGCTCAAATACAATAAGAACAATAGAGCTATACTTATAAAAATATCGTAATTAAGATGGAATTTGAGTTTGAATGTATTTAAAAATACTTCTAAGTATTGATCATTGTAATGCTTACATTGTCAATGAACCTTTTCCCTTAAATTGGACAAAAAGAATTAATATCTTCATCATTATATAAATTTATAGATATGAGATATATTTTGTTGAATACATACATTTTAGCAATAAAGCACTAAAAAATACGAGTGTTTACTTCTCGCTATACGGATAAACGCTCATCAACATTCACTAATACTGTTGGCATTTTAAACTTAAAACTCCCCTCAACGGGAAAGGTGGATAGTAATGAATTTTTAAATTAGAGGATTCACACCGACATGTCACTTTTATATTAAAACTATGAACGCATTTTAAAAGTAAACGTCATAAAATGTTTGAAGATTATTTTCTAGGAAATATGAGTGGTAATAAGTTTATGGAAAATATAAAAAGGGTGTGAACGGATGGCTACTGTAATTTTTCTTATTGCTATAATCATAGTGTTATTAGTATATATTTTAGTTAAACATCAATATACTAAAGATTTTAAAGTTCAACAAAGTAAACGTAAAAGAGAACAAAGAGTTAAAAATTTTGTCTATAATGCTTTTGATATTGATAAGATTGAAGCAATACATTACAAAAAATCGTTTATTGAATTAATATACAAACAAAAAACACTTACTGTTGAAAAAGAGCGTATTATTTTTGTGGATTATGAGTATCAAGAAAAAATAGAGTCTAAATATGAAATGTCATCAGATATTGATAGAAGTGAATTATTTGATTTGATTATTGAAAATACTTATTTCTATATCACTGAAAATCATTATTTCACTTTATTAATTAATTCTAAAAAGAGAGAGAAACTTTGAATTAACAAGAGGGGGAGTTGCTTTGAAACCAGTTATAAAAGCATATGTAAATGTTGATGAATTAGAAGTAGACATTAAAACGTTAAAGGATCAAGGGGTAAATGTCCAAAATATATATGTGCTGCTAAAAAATTCAGAGTATATTAGTAACATCATTAATAACACGCATATTACAAGTATTAGTTATTATCCAATTGATAGTAATGACACATTTGAGAATAAGAGCCAACACATAAAAGAGAACTTAAAAACATTAGATTTTTCTGAAAGTGAGATTGATTCATATAAAGAAAGTGTATTTGATAATAAAATTTTTTTAATTGTTAAGGATTTTAGAATCAAAGGCGTTTTATAAAGGTGAAAATATGGGAAATTTGGATTATTTCAAAACGTATGACCCGTTGTCTCTAAAACTCAAAGTAGATTAGTATATCAATTTAATGATTTTGCATTTCCGCTCACTAGGATTTTATAATGTACTTAACAAAGTTACTAAGCATAATAAACTAAGAAGCTGAGACGTGAATCTCATTCTCAAAATAAAGGACTAATCCGTATGAAAATGGATTAGTTCTTTTTATATTTAAAACCTAACGCCTTCATAAACTAAAAAATTAAAATCTCCCAATTATAAATAATGCAATTTTCTTAGTTAAAGCTTCTTTCTCCATCGTGCTATGACTATTAACTAATTGTAATGCACCTTCATGAACCATTTGTGCAAAAATAGGAACAAATATTTCTTGTTCATTATCTGCATAAATGTCTTTCAAGCTTTTTGCTAAAACAATGTTCAATTCGGATAATATTTTTTCTCTCATTTGAGGTAATGCTAATCCAGCATAGCTACTTCGGCATTCAATATTAGGTTCTTGATAAAAATCATGAACTGCTAAAATGAGTTGGCTTATATTTTTTTGATTAAAAATCATAGTGTCTGGAATATAGTTCTCAATAGACGCTGTAGCAAAATCTTCCATAATGTAGTCTATTAAATCATATTTATCTTCAAAGTGCGCATAAAACGTAGCTCTGTTCACTTGAGCGCCTTTTGTGATATCCGCTATTGTTATTTTCTCAAAATCTTTTTTATTAACCAAACTAAAAAAGGCATTAATTAATGATTGTTTCGTATGTGTCATTCTCAAATTTTTTACTTTTTCTGCCATTTCATTACCCCTTAACAATTTAAAGTGCTTGTTGTTATAGCAACATTTAAGCGTGGTTTGTTGATTGTTATATTATTTTACTAGCTGTATATTTTAATTAAAGCAACACATTGTTGTTTTAATATATCATAGGTGAGGAGCTCCTTAAAATGAAAACAATTGTTATTGTAGGCGCAGGTACAGGATTAGGACTATCTCTTGCTAAGAAATTTGGTGCTGAAGGATTTAGAGTAGCAGCCATTTCTCGAAATGCTGAAAAATTAAAGGTTATTCAAGAAAACTTAAGCAATTTAAGCATTGAGGCGAAGATTTTTACAGCAGATATTACAGATTTAGAATCATTAAAAAAATCTATTCAAGCAATTAAAGTTGAATTTGGAGCGATTGATGTCATAGAATTTAGTCCTTACGCAAAAGAAGATAAATTTACAAATGTATTAGAAACTACCCAACAGAGTGTATCAGAAATGTTAAAAACTTATTTATTCCCATCAATTCAATTAGTTAACGAGGTTTTACCAGAGATGATAAATAAAGGAAGTGGATCACTCTTATTTACGACAGGCGTATCTACAATATTCCCTTTACCTTTTGCTGGAAATGCTGGCATTATAGGAGCTGGATTACGTAATTATGCTGAAAATCTCTACAATGAAATGGAAGAAAAAGGTATATTTATCAGACACCTTTCAATAGGAACAGAGATAAAATCTGGCACAATGGGAGATCCAGATTCTATTGCAGAGGCGTGGTATAATTTATACAAAGAAAAAGGAAAGTTTGAAGAAACATTTCCACAAGGTCTTAAACCATCTGATGTTTCCTAATTAGTATAATGCACTGAAATGACAAAGTATGATAAGTATATCAATTGAGTGATTTTATAATATATGTAACGAAAATAAGTATTCACTTATTACTCCAAACCCCGCACTACTATGAGTAGTGCGGGGTTTGGTGTTGTTGTGATTTAATGGCATATATTATTTATTGCGTTTATTTAGCCAATGCGTAAATAAGCACAATAACACAACCACTGATGACTGTAGGTGAGATGTGGACAAGGATTGATAGCATGAATAGCATATTTCTCCTATGACAATTAATACCTAAGAGATGGTAACGGCACTATTTTACACCTGTAAATACATAAGTATATTCACTTCAGGTCGTTATCGATTATGTTACGGTCTAACAAAACGAACTATCACATAATTAAAAAAGATACTTACAGTATCTTACAACAAGTATCTCCGTTTAAAACCAACTTTTTTTGTTGCTCATTAATTTTACAATAGTTCCATATGCGATGCTTTTCAGCAATAAGAATATTTGCATCCACTAATTTTTTAAACGATAAGAAAGTTTAGATTGTTTAAATGTTAACAATTCCTCTAAATCACATACACATAAAGACTTTGAATTACTTTGACGTATTGAATGCAAAATTTTAAGTTTAATTTTATAAGTAAGTGCATTAAATATCTGTTCATAAACATCTAATCATTCGTCCTTAGTTATATTTAGGATTGGATTTAATAACTTCCATTAAATAATCACCTAAAATACCTCTATTTTTAGTTTTTTGTATTGCTTCGTTAAAATGAGTGTTTATTATTTCACTATATATGTCAGTCTCTTCTTTTAAACTACTTATTTTTCATATATAATATAGATTATTTCAATTTTGCAAGATACTAATTTATATCATTTAGAGAGTGCCCTAATCAATAGAAAAGAACATAATGTAATATTATTTTAACATAAAAATTATTAATCAAATATCGTTTTTAAAAACAAATTATCTAGTAGAAAATAATAAATATTATGGTATACTACCATATATTGCATTATTTTATTTATGTTTTATTATTCCTAGCACTGCTTACTTATATAGATAGGAATATTGAAATTATTGGGAAGGATGAAAATGGGAATGGAAAGAAAGCTTCTAAGTATTATTGTTCCAGTGTTTAATGTACAAGGATACTTACATGATTGTATAGACTCACTGTTAGAACAAAATCTTGATAAGAGTCTCTATGAAATTATATTAATTAATGATGGTTCTATTGATTTATCGGGAAATATACTCAATAGATATAGTGAAATGTATGAAAACATAAAAGTTTATCATTACGAAAATTCTGGATTAGGGGCCACGCGTAATAAAGGTATTAATTTAGCTCAAAGTAAATATATTGCCTTCCTCGATAGTGATGATTTCGTACCTAAAAAGGCATATGAGTCATTATTAGAATCTGCTCTATATAATGACGCAGACATAGTTACTAGTCCTGTAGAGAGATTTGAAAACAATAAATATTCACGATCAGGTTTGCATAAAAAAGTAGACTTCAACTCAAAAGTGGGAACAACTTTAAAAGATACGCCTAGTTTACTTTACGATACAACAAGTACAAATAAAATTTATAATTTAGACTTTTTAAAATCCAATAATTTATTTTTCCCAGAGGGCATTGTTTATGAGGATATTTATTTTACAATGAGTGCTTTTTCAAAAGCTAAAAAAGTTAACGTAATAGAAACAATTACTTATATTTGGAGAATTAGAAATGGTGAAACTATTTCAATTAGTCAAGATCGATTCAATATTCAAAGTTATAAAGATCGTATTAATACATGCTTAAATACATTGAATTTTTTAAGGGAAAATTCGGATAGCATAGTATCTAAAGAGTTTGAAAAAAGAATCTTAGTATTTGATTTGCCATTGTTTTCCCCAGAATATAAAAATACAAATGAAGTATATACAAAAGAGTTTATTAAATTAACAAATGAAGCTCTCAAAAGTCTTGATAATAATTTAATTAAAAATTGTGACTATAGAAAGCAAGCCATCTATGAAGCCATAAAAAGAAACGATATCAATTTAACACTAAACTATAGTCAAGATCATGTACGCTCAATGACTTTAAAAGAAGATAATGGATTAAAACCAAAAGACAATTATCTTCCTGATGATTATATAAAAAGAATAGATTTTAATCATAGTGAAATATTAAAAACAAAGGTGAATTACATATCTTCAAATGAAAAAGAGTTATGTATAACCACTAACATTGAATCTAACTTATTGGAACAAATAAATTCAAAACACATTCATGCTTTTGTTTCTAATAATATTAATGAAATAGAAATTCCAATTAATCACGTTCAGTTGAGCACTTATGAACTGATTGTTGATTTGAAAAAACTAGCACCTTTCAATTATGGTGGTCTGAATAAGATAAAATTAAAATACGAATATGATAATATTCACTATGAAAAAATATTGAGTGAACCCGGAAATAAAAATGCGGTAATTAACAAAAAAATACAAAATTTTAATTATAGAATAAATTATTCATTCGGCTGGGAATTATTTATTGAAAAACAAAATATAGAAAATATTTTCAAAGATTTGTTTATCGAAAATGATAGTTTAATTATAGATACATTAAAAATAGATGAAGACTCTATTTTTAAATTAAAAAACTATCGCGAACAAACTATTACAGGTTATGTTGAAAATCAACGAATTGTTTTTGATTTAACTAATATATCTAACCACGATAGATTATTTGAATTAATTGTAATAAAGAACGGCTTAACTACATACAATTATAAGTTCAAGAAAATACCAAAATATTTTAGTTTTGTTAAAGCAGATAATCTATATGAGTATGTGTTACGTGCATACAGTAACCACTCTGTATCAATTAATAAAAAAGGTATTCATTCTAAAATAAAATCAATAACGCATAAAGATGATAAATTATTCATCGAATATACTTCCCCTTATGAAACAAATAACGAAAGTATTATATCAAATCTAATAGTAAAATCTACCAATGGAAAAGTGCTAAAACAATTTCCTAGCACAAAAGTTAATAATAATTTATTCAAAGTTGAAATAGATTTAGAGACTAATGATATTAACTACTTTCTAACTTACGGTACTTATATATTTTCAGTAGACTATTATTCAGATAATAAATTATTACCCGAATCATTATTACGTAACGAAAATAAAAATGTTGAATTTCCTTTTGAATTTAATCACCTAAATAGAAAATATGAGTTTTCATCACATAACGGACATTTAATATACTTAAAGAAAAGCCAAATATTTAGTCAATTTGAAGATACTAAAAAGAAACGTGATAATATTTATAAGTATTTATATCCTTTATTTAGGCTACTCCCTAAAAATAAAAATAAAATATCATACTACTCTTATTGGGGCGATCAATATAGTTGCAGTCCAAGAGCGATATACAAACAACTAATTCAAAAGAATACAAAATTTAAAAATGTTTGGATATTTAACGATGTTAATATGCCAGTTGAAGGTAATCCGATTAAAGTGAAAAAAAATTCGTTAAAATATTGGTATCACTTAGCTACTTCTAAATACTTTGTTCAAAATACGAATATGCCTTTAGATTATAAAAAACGTAAAGGGCAAATTGAATTACAAACTTTTCATGGAACTTTTATGAAAACAATGGGATTCGATACACCCGAATTTAAATTTGAAACACGTCAATATAAAATAGATGATTTTCAAAGCAAAGTAGATAAGTGGAACTATGTATCTATACCTTCTAACTATATGTTAGAAAAAGCACAAAGTGCTTTCAATACAAAGGTTAAACCTATAAAGTCAGGCTTTCCTAGAAATGATTTAATCTTTGAATCTTTAAATCGTAAAGAAGAAATAAAAAATAATCTTGGCATCCCTGATAATAAAAAGGTGATACTATACGCACCTACATGGAGAGAAGGAAAATCAGCAAATATACCTTTAGATATTGACCTAATGCAAAAATCATTGACAGATGAATATATTTTGTTAGTGAGAGCGCATTACATGGTGAGTAACAATATGGATATACGAAAAAATTATCCTTTTGCTATAAATGTATCGAGTTATCCAAATGTTGAAGAGTTATATGCTATAACTGATATTCTCATAACCGACTATAGTTCTGTTATGTTTGATTATGCTTATCTTAAAAGGCCTATCCTCTTCTATTCTTATGATTTAGAAAAATACTTATATGGTGAAAGAGGAGTATATCTTAATTATGAGAATGATGTTCCAGGACCTGTGGTTAGAACCACAAAAGAAATTATTGAAAATATAGATGATATTAAAAACATTGAAACAAAATATAGTAATTCTTATGAGGCATTTTACAACAAATTCTGTCAATACGGCAGAAAAGGTGATAGTGCTAATCAAGTAATTAGCCAATTTATTAAAAATTAAGGAGAATTTATTTTGAAAATATTAATAACGGGTGGCGCAGGATTTATAGGATCACATTTAACAGAGTACTTTAATGAGCAAAATTATGAAGTTTTTGTTTTAGATAATTTAAAAACTGGTTATCGATCTAATGTATCGTTTATAGATGACTCTCATTTTATTAATAATGACGTTACTAATACTCAATTTATTACAGAACTAATAAAAAAAGAGCAATTTGATTATGTCATACATTTAGCTGCGGTAGTGAGTGTTGTAGAAACAATTAAAGACCCTATACTATCTCAATCAGTTAATATTGAATCTACATTGAATATTCTTGAGTCAAATAGACAGTATAATAAAAATTTGAAAAAATTTATATTTGCCTCTTCAGCTGCCGTGTATGGCAATACAGAAGATTTACCTAAAAAAGTAGCTACGTTTATAGATCCAGAATCTCCATATGCTATAGAAAAATATGCTGCTGAACAATATACTAAGCTATATAATAAATTGTTTAATATGCCTACCACTTCTTTGAGGTTTTTCAATATATACGGCCCAAGACAAGACCCTAGTTCACCATATTCAGGTGTATTATCAATTATGAATGAAAAGTTCCAAAATGATGATACTTTTACCTTTTTCGGGGATGGCGAACAAACTAGAGATTTTGTTTATATAAAAGATTTAGTACAAGCAGTTACTATAGTACTTAATAATGAAAGTTCTAATGGAAGAATTTATAATTTGGGGAATGGTAATCAAATATCTTTATTACAAATCTTCAATACTTTTAAAAAGTTATATAATAAAACAATTAATCACAATTTTTCTGATACAAGAAGTGGAGATATCAAGCATTCTTATGCTCAAATTGAAGAATTAACTTCATTAGGATACAAACCCAAGTATGATGTTGAAGATGGTTTGAAAGCTTATGTAAATTATACTAACCATTCATAAAAAATATAAAAAAGGGGATGGTCAAAATGAAAAATAAATTAAAAAAATTTATTTTAAACCAAGCTAATAGGAAATTTAAATTTCTTATCGCGCCATTAAAACTTAAGTTAAGAAGTAAATATACTCGCAATATTATGCATTATGCTGATTTATATAAAAAAGTAAATATTGAGGGAAATTATATATTATATCAAGTAAGGGATGGTCAAAGTATGACAGATAGTCCTTATGCTATTTTTAAATATTTACTTAATGATAAATCTTATAAAAATTTCCAACATATATGGGTAGTATCTAACACTTCAAAACAAAAATCATATTCTAAAATATATAATCGATCTAAAAATGTTAAGTTCGTTGTAAAAGAAAGTAAGGATTATCTTTTTTACTTAGCTAAATGTAAATATTTAATTAATAATGCTACATTTCCAAACTATTTTACAAAAAAACCAAACCAAACTTATATAAATACATGGCATGGCACACCACTTAAATTTATGGGCTTAGATATAAAAAATAATTTAGTAGAATCTCAAAATACGATTAGAAATTTTCTGAGTTCGGACTTTATTATTACACCCAATAAACATACTAGTGAAGTATTTAAAAATGCATTTAAATTGGGAGGCTTAATAGATAACGCAATTCTTGAGATAGGTTATCCTAGAATTGATGCAACACTTAATTCTAATAAAGATGATGTAATAAAAAATATTAATAAACAAGGGATTAAAACAGATGATTCTCCTATATTATTATTTTCTCCAACATGGCGTGGCCAATTTGTCAGTAAACCCGAAGATAACATTGAAGATATGATTGAAATAGTAGAACGATTAAATGAAGAAACAAAATATCAAATTATTTTGAAAGTACATCCTTTTATTTATGATAAGGTAAAGCATAATAAAAAACTAAAACCTTATTTAATTGCTGATGATTTTGACACTAATGAATTATTAAGTGCTATAGACATGCTTGTGACTGATTATTCAAGTATATTTTTTGACTATCTAGTAACTGATAAACCTATTATCTTTTATACACCTGATTTTGAAACGTATAAACAAGATAGAGGATTATATTTATCAGTAAATTCATTACCTGGCCCTTCCGTGCATACAGTAAAAGAACTACTTCATACTATAATAAACGAAGATAATATTTTATCTGAATATCGAGATAACTATAAAAATTATAAAGACAAATACACTAGTTTAAATATAGGAAATGTCACTGGAAAATTAATTGATTATATATTTGAGAAAAGTTCTTCATCTATTTCAAAAGAACAAAAAGAAAAAAAGAACATTTTAATTTATCCTGGTGGTATGAAACCCAATGGAATTACTACATCGTTAATGAATCTTTTAGAAAGTATTGATTATAATACATATGATGTAACTCTTTTCTTAGGAAAAACTAAAAATAAAGACACATTAGATAATTTATATTCTGTTAATAGTAACGTTAGGGTTATATTAAGAAACGGGCCATTACTATCAACTACTATAGAATATTATCGAAATATTTTAGTTAGAAATAGAGGAATCAATACTAAAATAGAAAAACTTATTTATCCAGACGAATTATATGAACGAGAATTTAGAAAGATATTTGGCAACGCCAATTTTGACTATGCAATTGACTTTAGTGGCTATGCTATGTTTTGGTCATCGTTAGTATTAGCAAGTCATGCTAAAAGAAAATTAATATACTTGCACAGTGATATGAAGATGGATATGGAACGAACTGTGAACGGCATAAGACCCCACTATACAAATGTAAAAGGTACTATTTCAATGTATCCATATTTTGATAAATTAGTTAACGTATCCGAAGTAACTAAACAAGAAAACATTAATAAACTTAGTAAAAAATCAACTAGAAGAAAATTCCAATCTTCCAATAATACAATTAACTTACCTAAAATACGCAAGCTAATGAAGAATGATAATGACATATTTGTTAAAAATGACAAACGTGTCTTAGTACGTCAATTAGATAAACAAATCTCAAGTATACCTTTTTCTAAAGAAGATTATAAAGTTATGACTATGGGACGTTTATCTCCAGAAAAAGGGTTTGATAATTTAATAAAATCTTTTGAAATAGTAGTTAAAAAGCATCCTTCAGCTAAATTATATATATTAGGCGATGGACCACTCATGAATCAATTAAATAACCTTATAATTACATTAAAATTAGAAAATAATGTATTTTTAGTGGGCCAAAAGAAAAATCCATTTTTCATTATGAAAGAATGTAACTTATTTGTTTTACCTTCATACTACGAAGGTCAATCTATGGTTTTATTAGAAGCATTAACTATTGGTATAAATGTATTAGCTTCTAACATAGTAGCGAATAAATATGTATTAGATTATGGTAAATATGGTATGCTCTGTGATAATGATTATGCCTCATTAGCTAGTAGTATAATAAAATTCATTAATGGTGAAACTAAAGAATACGACAAATTTGATGCTGAAAGATATAATGAGGCAGCTATTAATCAATTTTATGATATATTACTCAATTAGTAGAAATGACAGATGTTTTTAGCATCTGTCATTTCTTATATAAATTAATGGAAGGGCGTTATTGAATGAAAATATCAAGTGACTCACAGAAATTTATAATTGAAAATCTACATAAAAATAAATTGTTAATTTATTCAGAAAATGGTGCTTTATCTTTTGAAAAGGAACTTGGAATATTTAATATTCCTTTAGAAAAATTACTGAATTTTTATCAAATTGAAAATGCTCCATTACATATTTTAGGTGAAGATGGTAACCCGATTGATACAAGTAAAATTGATGGGGAAATTGATTTTAGTAATGACACCTATTTAAGTATTGATGAAAAAAATTATTATATTTATATTGATAAAAACAATTTGCTGACGCTAGTTTTTAATAAAAAGCCTTCTCTCTTTAATTTTTATAATAAAGATTGCGAAATTACTAATATTAGTAAAGAAAAAAAAGCATTCACAATCAACTTCACTTGCAAATATTTTAAGCCTACATCTGTAAATGTGCTTATTAAAGATAGAAATCATACTTTTGAGATTCTTTTAACGGCAAGTTCATTCAAAGTAATTGTATTAAAAAGAAATACTTTCCACATACAAGCTCATTTTGTAATCGATAAAAACGCTATACGCTATATAATTAATAACGATAAAAATATTATTAATTATAATGTGGAAGCATATGACATTCACTTTAATTACAATATAAAGGAAATGCCTTTGTCTGAATATCCTCCCCGGATAAAAGCACCTGAAGCAAATATTTTTAAAGAGAATGATGAAGTTTGGGGCGAGTTTAAAAATAAAATGTGTTTATTTAAAATGTATGCTACTCAACATGGAAATTTATCAACTAGAATATTCATAGTTCCAAAGTTAACTTATCTTTACTATTTGAAAATGACAAAAAATAACTTAGAAACTAAGTCTAACAAGCCGATAGTAATTATAGTTGAATATCCAGAAAAGGCTCAAGATAATGGGTTAATCTTTTTTCAATATCTTATCAACAATTATAGTGATAGATTCTCTGTATATTATTTACTATCGGACTATAGTTCAGACATTACGAATCTTAAAGGATATGAAGATAACATTATCCAGTATCAGTCTTTGGAGCATATTAAACTATTTGAGCGTTCTACAGTTATAGTGCATACGCATACTCCAAATTATGTATTACCTTTCTTCACTAATTTTTTAGAAGAGAAAGTTAAATCTAAAAACAAACTATTTTTACAACATGGTATCATAGCTTCTAAAGACGTTAGTAATATATATGAACGCACACCAAATAATGAATTCACAAATTTATTTGTAGTATCTTCAGAAAGAGAAAAAAATGAAGTTATTAATAATTATAATTATCCTGAGGAGTCTGTTATCCTTTCCGGTTTACCACGATTCGATAACATCATAAGACACAGATATGCTTCACAAACTATTAAAGCTAGTATTTTGATAATGCCAACTTGGCGTAAAGAAATTGATCAATATAGTGATTCCAAATTTAAAGAAACGGACTTTTTTAAAGTTTTCAACCAATTATTAACAAATAAATCATTAATAAATTATATGTCTAATAATAAAATTACAATTAAATTTTATTTGCATCATAATTTCCAAAAATTCTCACATTTATTTGATGATACTTATGTAAATATAATTCACGAAGATGACCAAAATGTGAAAGATTTACTGTACGAGAGTAATTTGTTAATCACTGATTACTCTAGTGTTGGATTAGACTTTTCTCTTATGTATAAAAAAGTAATATATTATCGCCCTATTGAGTTAACAGATATAGAAATCACTACAGAAGATGGGAATTTTCTACCAGGAATAATTGTAAACACTGAAAGTGAATTATTAAAACAATTGCAAAATTTTGAAATAGATTATCAATACAAGAAGACTCTCAAAGATATTTATCTATATGATGATACTCTCGCTTGTCAGCGTATCGTTAATAAAATGATAGAAACATTTAATATATAATAAGAAATATTTCTATAGTCAATAATCAACGCATTCTTCGTAGAGTGTTTCATAAAATATAATGTCTTCAAAAATTTTGGTATTAAATAGTAAAGTTTGGATTATAAACATCTGTCATTAGTTATGCTAAAAGTAAGTAACTATATTAGTTAATTAGCACAATATTTAGGGTGAAATATTTTAAAGAAAATTAGTTATGACAATAGTTTATACATCAAAGGATCCCGGTTACTACTGAAAATAGTTATAGGGATAAATGTTTGTTATATTAGTAAGCTATCGTTTGAATGATTTGGTGGTTCAATTTGGGTTAAATTCATTTGAACATCACAATGCTTTAGAAGATGCTAAAGCTTGTGCAAATATTATTACCTACTTCGTTCAGAATAACGAATTAGAATCAATCGAAGTATTTTGTAAAAATCACGATTTTAAAATAGGGAAATTAAAGAAAAATGGGTTTGTGAAACGACATCGCTCAAAAGCAACTAAAATATCATTAGATTATAGTAATATTAATCCAAGAGAAGATAGTATCTTTTTTGATAAGACGATTTGTTTTACTGGGAAACTTCAAAAATATACTAGAAAAGAGGTTGCTCAAGTTGTTACAAATATCGGGGCAACTTGGGTTGATGGAGTTACGAAAGATGTAAATTACTTAGTTATAGGTAATTTAGAAAATTTAGAAAAAGCTACAGGATATAAAGAATCTAGCAAGATTAAAAGGGCAAAGGCGAATGCTAAGAAGGGATTACCTATTCAAATATTAAGTGAAGTTGAATTTTATCAAGAAATGGAAAGCGGGGAGTAAGATGAAAAAAATTATAACAAAAAAGCATGTTTTTTTAATCGATGAAAAAGAATCAATAGGTAATGATGATTGTGTTTATGGTAAAAGTTTACTGTTATCTATATATGTACATGTTAATACAAAGACCAAAGGAAAAACTGGCAGTTTCATCTATTCTGAATTTGTAGGACGTATCGTAAGACACGATGATGTAGTAGCTATAGAGGATCTAACAGATAAAGAAATAGAATTTTTTGAATATGTCAAAAAACGTAAAGAGGTACCATATTCTAAAAAAATAGTAGAAGAATATGATGTTGAAAAATACATAATATATGTTGACGTACAAGCTAAAGTTAATGAAATGAAAAACTAATAAAATTAAGCTAAAAGGTTAATTTTTATGGTAAGACTGGACGAAGTAATACAAAGAGCTCAAAAAAATGTTAATGACATATTTGAAATAAAAGGATTGTTTTCAAAACAAGAGTGAAAAAATGCAAGTAATGTTCAGTCATTAGGAAAGACTTTTTTGACGTGGTATATAATAAACAAGTCGAAGGTATTAGTTTTAAATGTAAAAAGAGTGATAATCATACAATATATAAATATAATCTAGTAAGCAAGCACTCGACCAATTAAGGTTAGGTGCTTTCTTTATAATCCATCAATAAGTTAAATCAATACAAGTATATGAAATGATCTATCACTTTATATGCCCCTTAAAATGCAAAATACAGTCACAATTAAAAAAATAAATTTACACAAAATCTAAACGCAAGCGAGACATTGTTATATTAGGTATGTAAGACAATAAATAGAGAAGGTAAAGAGCCATGAAGATGAAAAATTATGAAGATTATGTAGTCATTGAAAGAAACAGTAGTATCGTATTTGTATGTTTAACAGATAAGGGAAAGACATTTACAGTATAAGATGTTAGCAAAAATACAAAGTTATGTTCATTAAAAAATCTGTTGTTATAAGTATCGTTATTAAGACAGTATTTGATTTTTAAACGTTTAAGAGCTTGAGACATAAATATCTCATTCTCAAATTTAAAGCACGAATCTATGAGTTTATAATGGATTCGTGCTTGTCTATTTAAAATCTTCTGATTTTAAAAGATCATACTTTCCTGGGTATGGCTCGAGTCTTTAGTCTCTCACTCATAATTTCCCCTAGGCATCAACGCTTTACAAAATCTGCACAATCATGTGAATTTATAAAAGGTGTTTTTAACTTTGAAATGATAAAGATATTGAAGAGTGAATGAAAATATTTTTGTTATACTCAATATTGTATAGGTGGATAAATAATTTGCAAAGTAGGGATGTTATATGGAGTTAAGAAACCTTAGATATTTTTGGACAGTTGCAGAAGAAAATTCTATTTCTAAGGCTGCGTCAGTGCTTAATATTACCCAACCCACACTAAGTAGACAACTAAAAGATCTAGAGTTGGAGCTTGGCACTGAATTATTTCATCGAGTTAATAAAGGGATTATTTTAACAGAAGAAGGTATTTTTTTAAAAAATAGGGCTGAAGAAATTTTGTCGTTAACGAGCAAAATAGCGCAAGAATTTGAAAGTAAAAAAGAAAAAGAATTAAGTGGTCATATTACTATTGGGTGTGTAGAAGCAGATAATTCAGATACATTGTCAATGATATTAGAAGAACTCACTAATGATCATCCTTCAATTACATTCCATATTAGTAGTGGAACGAGTACAGATATTACAGAACGCGTTGATAAAGGATTAATAGACATCGCTATTTTACTTGAGCCTATTTCAATTGAAAAATATGAAAAAATTTCGTTACCAAGAACTGAGAGATGGGGCTTATTAGTTTCAAAAGATTCACCATTTGCGAATAAAGCAGATATTAAGCCTGAAAATTTAGAAGATATTAATTTACTAATGCCTAGAAGACAAGAGGTTTAAAAAATGATTGAAAATTGGGGGTCTTTTTCTGTCCATGATTTACAAATTATAGGGACTTATAACCTGATTTTTAATATATTTTCATTAGTTAAAAATAATGTGGGTTCAGCAATCGTGATTGAAGGAGCAGCTTCTAATAGAAGTATAGAAAATTTAAAATTTATACCATTAAAACCAGAAATGAAGACGAATTGTATTTTGGCATGGAAGAAAAACAGATTGTTGACGCCTATTTTAGAAGAATTTATAAGACGCTTTAAAGAAATAATTTAGTTAATTTTGAATATAAAATTTAAGAAACAAGCTATGCTTTTTGGGCATAGCTTGTTTCTTTTTAAGCATTAGACGCATGTTAAATAAAGCGTTAAGATTAACGTGTAATAAGTAACAAAATTTTGCCGGAATGAGGTGTTAAATATGGTGAAAAAACAAACAGCAGGTAGAGATAATTTAGGAACTTTTGCACCGAAGTTTGCTGAGTTAAATGATGATGTATTATTTGGAGAAGTGTGGTCAAGAGAAGACACATTATCGTCTTATAAAAGAAGTTTAATCACTATTGCTTCATTGATTACGGGTGGTAATTATGAACAATTAAATGCACATTTTAAAATAGGAAAAGCAAATGGGATTACAAAAGAAGATGTTTCTGAAATCATAACACATTTAGCATTTTATGTTGGATGGCCCAAAGCATGGTCAGCATTTAATATAGCCAAAGAAGTATATGAAGATTAAACGAGACAAAATGGAGGATTTAGGATGGCAAAAAATGAAGAAGTTAAAAAAGGTATTATATTCTCAATCGGTGAAACAAATGATACATGGGCAGAGTTTTTCACAGGTCAAAGTTATTTGAATACGCTTGTAAATGAAGATGGTGTCAATGTAGTGGTAGGAAATGTCACATTCGAACCAGAATGTCGAAACAATTGGCACATTCATACAGAAGGTTATCAAATACTACTTGTAACTGGCGGGGAAGGTTGGTATCAAGAAGAAGGAAAAGATGCACAAAAATTAGTGCCCGGTACTGTAGTTGTAACACATAAAGGTGTGAAGCATTGGCATGGTGCCACAAAAGATAGCTGGTTTGAGCATATTGCAATTACTGCAGGTGCATCAGAATTTTTAGAACCAGTTACAGATGAACATTATGAGAATATTGAAAAATAAGGAAATTAAAATATATGGCTAATAATATACAAGGCAAAGTAATTGTAATTACAGAGGCTGCAAGTGGTATTGGGGCAGCATCAGCTAGATTATTAAACAAACAAGGCGCTAAACTTGTTTTAGGTGCATGTAGAGTTGATAAATATATTATTGCAATCCATAGATGTAACGAAACCAGAAGAAGTTAATGCACTTGCAGAATTAGCATTAAAAGAATTTGGCAAAATCAATTATCAATGCCATAGATACAGAAGAAGCGACATCAATTAATGAAGTAATTGTTCGTCCTACACGTCAATGACCATAATAATACAAATAAAAGAAAGATTGGATTGAGTTATGGCTGAAAAACAGTGGAGTAAAAAACAAATAGAACAATTTAACATTGCTGATGATATGCGTATTTCACCCTTTTATAATGATGGGGAAACATTAGGGATACCAACTTGGATTTGGTCAGTTGTAACTGATGGCAATTTATATGTAAGAGCTTATAATGGTCAGAATTCAAGATGGTATTAATCTGCTAAAGTACAACAAGCAGGTCAAATTCAATTGGCAAAGCAGAAGTTTGATGTGAAATTTGAACCTATCTCTGGAAATCAAGCTCTAGATGAGCAAATTAGTGGAGCTTATAAAGAAAAATATAAAGCTAGTTTTTATCTTCCACCAATGATTGTAGAAGGACCAGTAAGTGCAACAGTTAAAATAGTGCTTAAATAATAAAATATGTGTATTTTGAAAATTCAGGGTTATCATGAACAACCTATTTTCTAAGAGAATTAAAAGAGGCTAATAACATGAATAAAAAATTAGTACTATTTATAGTATTAGGATCTTATTTTTTAATAATGATGGATACCTCGATTACTATGACAGCATTAAACGAAATTCAAGATGACTTAGAGATGAGTGAGGGTTTATTAACTTGGGTTCAAAGTGCTTATGTTTTAATTTTCGGTGGTTTACTTTTACTTGGTTCTAAAATGGGTGACATTTTAGGACTTAAAAAAATATTTTTGGTAGGTTTAAGCCTATTTCTATTATTTTCAATTGCTACGGGACTTGCAACAAATAGTTTAATGTTAATTACATCCCGTGGAGGACAGGGTATAGCAGCTGCACTTGTTTCACCTTCCATATTGGCATTTATTAATTCAATTTATGAAGATGGTCCTGAAAAAAGAAAAGCTATATCACTTTATAGCGCAATTGCAGGTATTGGCGCAAGTGGTGGATTAATAGTAGGCGGTGTGTTGACGTCATTAATTTCTTGGAGAGTTTGTTTTTTAATCAACATTCCTATATGTCTTATATTTATTACTTTGGCATTGGTACAGTTACCAAAAATGAATTCTAGTAAACAACAAGGCATTGATATATTAGGAACACTTTTATCAATTGTCTCTGTCATTTTAATTATTTTAGGTATAGAACGTATGCATACGTCAATTAGCTTAGAAAGTATATGGCTAATATTGATAGGAGTAGTTTTACTAATCTTATTTATAATAACGGAAAATAAAATACCTAATCCAATTATAAATTTAAATTTATTCAAAAACAAAGTACGTAGTTCGGGCTATCTTTTACGTTTTTTGTTTTTGAGTACAAGTTTTAGTTTTTGGTATTATATAAGTCTTTACTTTCAAAATTCATTTGGCTTAACACCATTTGCTACTGGTTTATTACTCATTATCACAACAGGTTTTAATTTTATTGTTGCTCTAAATATTCATAAATTATTAGAAAAAACAACAAACATAGCAATACTCGTACAAGGTATAGTGATTTCAATTATAGGTATGGGGTTATTGTCATTATGTCTTTATTATCAGACCAAAATACTTTTTTTCATCATTCCTTTGGTTTTGATAGGAGTAGGTCAAGGTTTTATTTTTACACCATTAACTAATTTAGGTGTTCACAAAGTATCTAACGAAAATTCTGGTATAGCTTCTGGATTAGTGAACTTGTCACATCAAATAGGATCATCCGTTGGGATAGTATTTCAACTATTGATAGCAACATTTATTATCAATTACACTAGTGTGGTAAATAACAATAATACATTCACATTTATTACTATTGTCATTGGTACTATTATCCAATTGTTTATGTTGATTTATGTCATGATAATTTTCAAAAAAAATAATTATAAATATGAAATTTAAATAGTTAAAACAATGGAAATAAGGAGTGATTTTTAATGGAATACGTAAAACTTGGAAATTCAGGATTAGAGGTATCTCGTCTTTGTTTAGGTACAATGGGATTTGGTGATGCCAGTAAATGGATTCATCCTTGGGTGATTGATGAAGATCATAGTCGTCCTATCATAAAAAAAGCGCTAGATCTAGGTATTAACTTTTTCGATACTGCTAATGGATACTCAGATGGTGTTAGTGAAGAGATTTTAGGAAGAGCTTTAAATGATTACGCAGATCGTGATGAAATTGTAATTGCAACAAAGCTTTATTTTTCTAATCAAAAAGGGCCTAATAGAGAAGGGCTTTCAAGAAAAGCGATAATGAGAGAAGTAGATAAAAGTTTAAAAAGACTTAATACGGATTATATAGATTTATATATTATACATCGTTGGGACTATAATACTCCTATTGAAGAGACGATGGAAGCGTTGCACGATGTAGTTAAATCTGGAAAAGTGAGATATATCGGTGCATCAGCTATGTATGCATGGCAATTTTTAAAGGCTAATTATATAGCAGAAAAAAATGGATGGACCAAATTCATTTCGATGCAAAATCATCTGAATCTTCTATACAGAGAGGAAGAAAGAGAAATGTTACCTCTTTGTAAATCGGAAAATATTGGTGTCACACCGTATAGCCCATTAGCATCAGGAAGATTAGTGCGTGATGGGGCTCAAAAAACAAAACGTTCAGAAACGGATCAGGTTCAAAAAGCTAAATACGATACTACTATTGAACAAGATAAAAGAATTGTTGATAGAGTGGCGGAACTTGCTGAAAAATATCAAGTAAGCCGTGTCCAAATTGCGCTTGCTTGGTTATTACAAAAAGAAGAGGTGACTGCACCTATTGTAGGTGCTACTAAACTTCCTCACCTTGATGATCCAGTGGCTGCAATGGATATTAATCTTTCTCATGAAGATTTAATGTATTTAGAAGAAAATTATGTTCCTCATAATGTAGTTGGTCCACAATAGTTGTTTTAAAAACTATCGTTATTAAGATTGAATTTGATTTTGAAACGATTAAAAGACTTCCTTTTAAAAAGGAAGTCTTTTTTACATATGATTAGCTTGTTATTTATTTAAAAGATAATATATTAATAATTTTGCCACTCTTCTCTTAAAATACCCATTTGTATGGCATCATAGAAATTCCCTTCAACTACTCGTCCTTTACGTATACGTGATTCTTCTATCATTCCAGCTTTACTCGCTACTTTCATCATTCTAATATTTCCTGACCATGTTGAAATACCTATTCTATTAGCGTCAGTTTCTTTAAAAAGATAATTAATCCATTCTTTAAACACTTGAGAACCTAATCCCTTTTCCCAATTATCATTTTTGTATATTACAATACCACATTCTAACCATTTGGATTTCTTGTCTTTCCAATAAGAAGTCACTACACCTAAGAAAGTTTTTTTATATTTTATTGCTAAAGTAGATAACGTATTTTTATAAAGATATTTATTTTCTTTATATTTATTTTTAAATTCACTGAACGTAAATTTTTCTTCTTCGATATATGGTCCGTTCCATTCCTTAGCTTTTTGTAATGGATCTAAATATTTCCAATAATAATAAATGTTTAAATCATCTGCATTTAGTTCTTCAAGAAGTACCTTGTTATTTGAATTTTTCAACTTTAATCTACCCCTATATTGTTTAGAATTTATTGATAGTATATACTTTTTACTGTATTAATTACATATAATAAATTCTATTAGTTCTAGCACTTAAAACGATCCTTATTTAGACAGAATTTGATCTTGAAATGATTAAGAGACTCCTTATTGAAAAAAGGAGTCTCTTTTAATCTATTTTTTGATAATCATCACCTATATATAATGACAAGGTTTAATCTTTAATTCACGTTATTATGGTTGAAGAAGAATATGTTGATTTAATGATTCCTAATAAGACAGAAATATGTAAAAAGTATTTGACATATTTTCAAGGAATATTTACACTCATAAATGTCAAAAACTTTTTACATTTATGAGGTGTTGTAATGAATTTTATCCCTTTTATTATTATTCTAATTTTTTCTTGTTTATGGACAGCCATAACACATAAGTATTTACCTTCTGAAACAATAGATAAAAGAAAGCACCAAGATCGATATGATGAGAGACAACGTAAAATGTTTATTGAAATACTCGCTAAAAGTTTTATTTGGATTATTTATTGTATGTTATTTACACTACTGCTTAGGTTCATAGGTTTATCACCAAACATTGAAAACACATGGTTTTCTCAATATCCAGAAGTATTCTTTTTAATTGTAAGTTTGTTTCTTTTTACTTTTAATTATTTCACTACAAATAAAAAATATACATCTAAGAGTTGAAACTATGAAAAATAAAATTAAAGAATATAGAAAGCAGAGAGGTATTTCTCAAGAAACTTTAAGTAAAAACTTAAATGTATCTAGGCAAACTATCAATGCAATAGAAAATAATAAATATGATCCTACGTTAACTTTAGCTTTTAAATTAGCAAAGCAATTTGATATAACTGTTGATGAACTTTTTTCTTAATCGTTCTATTTGCTTATATAGAGAAGACAATCAAAATCTTACTACTTTTTTATCCCTTAAGCGCTATATTATTATGTATTGTTATGGACAATTCAAATATTATTAAGAAAATAATAAACGGTTCTTCAAGTAAAAAAATTACTTTTAAGGAATTAGAATACCATGGTACAGCTAAAGAAATAATGTCTTGGTTTACTGAAATGAAAAGTTGTAAAAACTCAGTATAATTTTGCATTCCAAACTACTATGGTGTTATAATATGTGTAACGAAAATAAGTATTCACTTATACACCAATCCCCTCACTATGCCAGTAGTGAGGGGATTTTTGTTGGTGTGGCTTAATGTCGCCTATTTTTTATTACTTTTACTTAGCCAATAAGTAAAGTACGCAATGGCACAGCCACTGATGACTGGCGTTATGATGTGAACGAAAATAAGTATCACTTTATACACCCCCTCTCTACGTCAGCTAGACGCCTGAGAGATAGGCGACACCATTATTATACCACCTGTGAATATACAAGCATATGCACTTCTAATAAGTTGAATTATGTAAAAAACGACCTTTGTTCGCGCTAAATTAGTAGTTGTTCTATTAAGTATGCTACTAGTTAAAATGAATAATGATAGGACAACATAATTTAACATCCCCCTATTTGATAGCCGTAGTTTTTTAAAAATAAATCCCCCAATCTGTAGCAGTAGAAAGGGGATTTAATGAAAAGCAGAAATTTATCCATTCTGTTTTATTTACAGAGATAAATATTTCATTTCATTATAAAAGTAAAAATGCCCTTACTACTCGTAATAGTAAAGGGCGTTTTTGTTTTGATTTAAATGACAAATACTTCATTGAGTAATTGATTCTTATGATGTTCGTTTAATTCGTCATCACAAATTAATATATCCAATTCATCAAAATCGCATATTTTTACGGTAACCACTTTATTCATCTTACTACTGTCTGCTGTAAGATAATTGATTTTAGACATTTGAAGTATTTTACGACGTGTTTCGACTTCTTCTAGGCTATAATCAGTAACCCCATTATTTAAAGAAATACCACTGCAACAAATAAATGCTTTTTCTATGTTTAAACGATCAAAATTAAATAAAAAATCAAAACTTGTAATAGAGTGTTCCGATTTGCGTAATTTTCCTCCAATACTAATTACTGTATGACCTTGATCTAAAGTTTGTAACATCACAGGGATAGAATTAGTAATAATAGTTAGATTTTCATGATGTTTTAAATTTTTAGCGATTTGCAAAGTAGTCGAACCGCTATCTAAAAAAATACAGTCTCCATCGCTAATTTCTTTAATAGCTTTTTTAGCAATACTTTCCTTCTTATCTAAGTTTAAACCTAAACGCTGTTCAATGACTGACTCACCATTAGGTTCTTTTTTGATACGGATGCCACCATATTCTTTCGTAATCAAGTCATCTTTGACCAATTGTTGAACATCTCTTCTTAATGTCTCCATAGAAATATCTAAAGTTTTTTGTAACGATTTTAGTTTTAAAAAATCATTTTTTTCGAGTTCTTTAATGATTTTATGTCTTCTTTCTGTAGGTAACACTATATATTCCTCCTAAGTCAAATGTTTAAAGTGGTAAACAGTTGGTAATTAAGTAGTCAAGAGTTATTAAAATTTTACGTGCGCTTAACATGATATTAACAAACAATTTGTATACTTTCAGTATAGCAAATTGGAGGTGCTAAGTTGTTAGAATTAAAAAACGTGTCAAAAAAATACAAGCATAATGATGTCTTAAACGGAATTAATTTGGCTATTGAAAACGGAGAAATAGTTAGTTTACTGGGGCCAAGTGGTTGTGGAAAAACGACATTATTAAATATGATTTTAGGTTTAACTGAAGTAAGCGAAGGAGAAATTATTTATAATAACGAAGCTATTCAAAATAAGCCAATGCAAAAACGTGATTTTAATATTGTCTTTCAAGATTTTTGTTTGTTTCCACATTTGAACGCATACGAAAATATTATTTATGGATTAAAGAATATAAAAAAAAATCCTCACGATAAAAGTGTGACTGATTTAATAGAATTATTAGAACTTAGACCGCATTTATATAAGAAGATACATGAATTATCAGGAGGACAAAAGCAACGCGTGTCAATTGCAAGGACAATTGTTATGGAACCTAAAATTTTATTAATGGATGAACCATTAAGTGCATTAGATGGTGTAATCAAGGAATCTATTAAAGATATGATCCAAAAAATAGCAAAAACTTTAAATTTAACAACGATTATTGTGACACATGACCCTGAGGAAGCGTTAACCATGGCTGATAAAGTTGTTGTAATAGAGGAAGGGAAAATAGCACAATGCGCAACACCAGAAATAATTATAAATGAGCCTAAAAGTAAATTTGTAGAAAAATTTATTTTAGATCAATTAAAGATTAAGAGAAACAACATTTATCAACTGTTTGGAGCCTCATATGGCGCATAAAGTACTTAGCCAGCGTATGATATTTGCGTTAATCATCTTATTTTTTATATTTTTCCTAGTGGTTCCCATGCTCTTTTTGTTAGGCCGTTCTTTTATTTACCAGGGCCATTTAAGTTTAGAATATTATCAATTTATATTAAGTAATCAGGAAATCATTACAGCATTACTCAACAGTTTTAAAATCTCTTTTATTTCAGCAATTGTAACTACGATGCTCGCATTTTTAAGTGCTTATGCTATTCATATGACACAAGCAGCATCATGGCTAAAAACTTATAATAAAACATTAACTTTATTACCCATGCTTGTTCCAACGATTACTTATGGTTTTATTTTAATGTATTTATTCGGAAGTGAAGGGATTGTGGCACATGTTTTAGGGGGGATGCCATTTACGATTTATGGTAAAAATGGTCTGTTTATCGGCTACATTATTTATACCCTACCTGCCGCCTATATGATTATTTCCAATGCTTTCAATTACATTGATCATCGATTTTACTATATTTCTCAAATAATGAAAGATAACAAAGCAAGACGATTTTATCACACGCTGATTAGACCACTTCTGATTCCTATGGCTAATGCTTTTGTTCTTTCATTTATATTAAGTTTTACTGATTTTGGGATACCAGCTTCTATTGGTGCAAATTACAGTGTAATCTCTACCACACTTTATCAAATGATATTAGGCTCGATACCTAAATTTGCTGAAGGTGCGGTAATAGCTATGCTCATGCTTATTCCGGCAGTGATTGGGTTCGTATTTTTATCAATAATAGAAAAATGGAATGTTCAACAAGTAGGTGCATTTCACACTGTAATTAAAAAGCGGCCAATTCACGATATGATTATTAATGTATCTAGTTTCACCTTAAGTACGGCAATTTTACTTATATTTTCAGTTATGTTTATCGTACCGTTTACTGAAAATTATCCGTATCAATTGAATTTTACACTAAAGCATATCATTAACTTATTTAAAGATGATATTTTAATTCATATTTACCTACAAGCACTGTTTGTTGCAGTATCGACAGCACTATTTGGTACTATT
The DNA here is from genome assembly GCF_030294405.1 of Staphylococcus casei. Taxonomy (NCBI): domain Bacteria; kingdom Bacillati; phylum Bacillota; class Bacilli; order Caryophanales; family Staphylococcaceae; genus Staphylococcus; species Staphylococcus casei. The sequence continues at coordinate 2,728,451 of NZ_CP125718.1, read as the reverse complement.
ATTAGTTTTTGTGGTGCTCTAATTAACATTCGAACAAATTTAAAAGCGAAGCAATCGATAAAAATGATTTCAATGATTACCACTACAGTTCCTGGAATGATTTTAGGATTGTCATATTTATTAGTTTTTCAAGGTAGCAGTATTAAAGGGACATTTCTCATTATCATTATTAGTATTATTGTTCATTACTATACAACACCCTTTTTGATGGCAAAATCTGCTTTAGAAAAACTAGATCCTTCATGGGATATCACAAGTGTATTAATGCGCGACTCATGGGGAGGTACAATATTTAAAATTATCCTACCCAACATGAAAGCAACGATTATTGAAATGATAAATTATTACTTTATTAATGCGATGGTCACGATTAGTGGCGTGATTTTTTTAGTGTCAACGTCGACACAACTTGTCTCAACAGAAATTAATCAACTACAACATTTTAATAGATATGTAGATATTTTTATTTTATCTATTTTGATATTGGTAACCAACGTCATCGTACGTATATTTAGTAGTTGGTGGCTGAAATATAATGAAAGAAAAGAGGCGAATTAAATGAAGCTAAAATTGAAAATAGTATTAGGCGTACTTTTGTGTTTGATATTACTTTATTTTTCATATTTTGGTCTTGGTTCGTCTACAGATAAAGTTATTATTTCGAGCAATGCGGATGAAGAAGCGATTGATGTTATAGATAAAACATTAAAGCAACATGGTTTTAAAGGCGAATACATCATACAACCGCAATCAACTTCAGAGTTAGGCGGAAAAATGATTGCAGAAGGTACAAATATAGAAGCAGATATTGTTACTCAATCGACTTATTATTTAGAAAGTGCGCAAAAAGAAAATAATATGTTTGCCAATCTAAAGCATACCAATAAAAAGAGTTTAGACAATTATCCAAATTATATAACGCCATTGTTAGGCAATATGGGCGCGCTATTTGTAAATACAAAAGCCTTAAAAGAGCAAAGGTTAGAGACTCCAAAGACAATTAAAGATTTAACTAAACCAGAATATAAAAATCAAGTGGCTATGCCAAATATTATGGACTCTTCGACGGGGTGGCTAGTAATACAAAGTGTCATAGGTCAATACGGCGATAAAGCAGGTGAACAAATATTAACAAAGTTAATTAAGCATGTGGGTCCTCACTTAGAAAGTTCAGGTTCAGGCCCATTAGAAAAAGTTGAGTCCGGTGAAGCAGCAGTAGGTGTTGGCTTAAGAGCACAGGTAATTGATTCTGAAAACAAAGGTAAACCTATACATCTAATTGATCCAAAAGAAGGTAACTATTCTCTTGTAGAAGGTGTAGCAGTTGTGAAAAAGGGTGGAGAGAAGCAAGAAAAAGCAGAAGAAATGGTGAGCATTATCCAAAAATATGGAAGACAAGATTTATTGGCAAAATACCCGGTGCCCCTGTATGAAAAAGATAAAGTAGCAAAAGATCAACTTCCAGCATATCCTCGAAAATGGGAAGGGAAATTGACAGTTGATTTATTGGAGAAACATCAAGACTTATTTAACAAGGCTAAAAAAGAAGCACAGAATAAATAAATGGAGGTACAATTATGGCACAATATAAACTTTTAACACCAGGACCTTTAACAACTACAGATACAGTGAAAAAGAAAATGCTAGAAGATAGATGTACTTGGGATGATGAGTATAAAAATTTAACCCAAGCGATACGTGAAAAATTATTAACAATAGGTATGGCAAGTGCAAGAGAATATACGGTGGTATTACAGCAAGGTAGCGGTAGCTTCGTTGTAGAAAGTGTATTGCAGACCGCATTATCAGATGAAGATCATGTGCTTATCATTAGTAATGGTGCGTGTGGTGAAAGAATGATAAAGATGGCACAAGTAATGAAAAAAAACATAACACCAGTTTGTTTGCCATATAATGAAACGCCAGATGTTAATGTATTGAAGAAAATATTAGAGCGCGATGATTCATTTACACATATCGCGTTTGTACATTGTGAAACAACCACAGGTATATTAAACCCAATTGAAGAAATATGCGAAATGGCTATTCAAAAAAACTTGAAGGTTATTTTAGATGCAATGAGTAGCTTTGGCGGTGTGCCGATTAATATACGAGCCTTAGATATCGATTATTTAATTAGTAGCGCTAACAAATGTATTCAAGGTGTGCCTGGTTTTGGATTTGTAATTGCTAAACAAACATCATTAGAACTATGCGAAGGTAACGCGACCAGTGTTTCCTTAGATCTTTATGACCAATGGAAAAGTATGAATATAGATGGAAAATGGCGTTTCACGTCGCCAACCCACGTAGTTGCTGCTTTTAGACAAGCAATCAGAGAATTAGAAGAAGAAGGCGGTGTAGAACAACGCTATCAAAGATATCGCAGTAACAATACGTATATTATAAATGAAATGAAGAAAATTGGGTTTGAACCTTATGTTGAAAGCGCATTTCAATCACCGATTATTACTACATTTTTATATCCTAATGAAACATTTGAATTTCAAGATTTTTATAAATATATGAAAGAACGAAATTTTGTGCTATACCCTGGTAAATTGATGGACAAACCTTCATTTAGAATTGGAAATATTGGCGATTTGCATAGAACTGATTTTGAAATATTAATTAAAATTATAAAAGAATATCAAATGATGAAAGGGGAAGAAGTATGACTAAAATTAAAGGGGTTATATTAGATTGGGCAGGTACTACAGTTGACTTTGGTTGTTTTGCACCTGTAAATGTATTTATAGATATTTTTAAAGAAGCTGGTATTACAGTCACGATAGAAGAAGCACGTGAACCAATGGGTATGTTAAAAAGAGATCATATTCAAAGTATGCTAGAAATGCCGAGAATACAACAATTATGGCAACATCAATATGGTAAAGCACATAGTGAAGCGGATATTGATAACCTATATAGACAATTTGAAACACTGTTAATGAAGAATTTGGAATCATTTACTGATCCACTTCCACATGTTATTGAAGTAATAGATGCGCTTCGTAAAAAAGGTTATGTCATTGGTTCTACAACTGGATATACAAAAGAAATGATGGAAATTGTCAGTTCAGCCGCAAAATCAAAAGGCTATACGCCTGATAATATTGTAACGGCTGATGATGTGAGTGGTTATGGTAGACCTTATCCATATATGATTTTTGAAAATATGCGTCAACTCGAGTTACAATCAGTTCATGAAGTAATTAAAGTAGGTGACACATTATCTGATATCAAAGAGGCACTTAATAGCGGCGTCACAGCTGTAGGTGTTATTAAAGGGAGCTCGATTATTGGGCTAAGCGAAAGTGAATGGATTAATTTGAACAATGATGACAAGAAAAAAATTATAGAGGATGCAAAACAAAAATTCTTAGCTCATGGGGCTCATTACGTATTGAATGATATAACAGAATTACCATTACTATTAGAGAACATACAAGAAACATAGTGTGTTATGCTATGTGAATATTATTTGCACTTTGAATCCTATAAGAATAATAGGCTTACAGAAGTGTCTAATATAAAACCCCCTCACTATCGTTTGAAGTGAGGGGTTTTATACTAGATAAATGCTATGATTGGTACAATCAGATATTCAATAATTGTGCCAATCATATAAATATAGAGTTTTTGACAATTGCGGTTCTTTAAACGCTTGATTGTCCACGTTTGTGCCACGTTAATGTGAAACTTAACATTGCTAATATACTAACAATAGTAAGTAGTAAGAATCCAGCATCCCAGCCTAAATGATCAACTAAGAGTCCCATAATGATATTAGCCATTACTGCGCCCCCTAAATAACCAAATAAACCTGTTAATCCAGCTGCCGTTCCAGCTGCTTTTTTCGGAACATAATCTAAGGCTTGTAAACCAATTAACATGACTGGTCCATAAATTAAAAACCCGATAGAAATGAGCGCAATGTTATCAATCAATGGGTTACCAGCTGGATTTAACCAATAAACGATAACCGCAATTGTAACGCCGAGCATAAAGATAAAGCCAGCAGGGCCTCGACGCCCTTTAAATACTTTATCAGAAATATAACCACATAATAATGTACCAGGTATACCTGCCCATTCATATAGGAAGTACGCCCAACCCGATGCTTTTAAATTAAAGTCCTTTTCTTCACTTAAATAGGTAGGGGCCCAGTCTAGGACACCATAACGTACGAAATATACAAATATATTAGCAATCGCAATGGCCCATACCCATTTATTATTTAACACATACTTAAAAAGAATTTCTTTTGTAGTCAATTCAGTTTCAATGGTATGTTTTGAATTTGTATCATAATCATCCTTATATGCTTCAATTGGAGGTAATCCCTCTGATTGAGGCGTGTCTCTAATCAAACTGTAGGAAATCAGTGCAATAATTATTGCCACAATGGCTGGAAGAATAAAAGTACCCTCAAAGCCTTTTAAATAACCAAAAGACCAAGTACTGATTAGCGTTACGCCAACGAGCGCTAATGGTGCCATTAAGCCGCCACCCACATTGTGTGCTACATTCCAAATGGCAGTCTTACTACCACGCTCACTCACACTATACCAATGTACAAGGACACGTCCAGAAGGGGGCCAACCCATACCTTGGAACCAGCCATTTAAAAACATCATCACAAACATAATGAAAATACTAGAGGTAAGCACAGGGATAAAACCTAATAATAAATTAACGATAGCCGTTAAAATTAAGCCTAATGTTAAAAATATACGGGCATTACTCCGATCACTTACTGTTCCCATTACAAACTTACTGATACCATAGGCAATCGATATAGCAGATAAAGCGATACCTAAACCAGTTTTACTAAACCCTTCGTCAATTAAGTAGGGCATCGCTAAGGAAAAGTTTTTACGTAATAAGTAATAACCAGCATAGCCTAAGAAAATTCCAAGGAATACTTGTAACCTTAAGCGTTTGTATGTATCGTCCACTTTCTCTGATGGAAGCGGTTTGATATGCTTCGCAGGTTTTAAAAATTTGAACATAAAGCCAATTCCCTCCTTTATTAATTTAAATTTAAAAAATAATTAACTTAATATTAAGATAGAGTGAATTGTAAGCGTTGTCAATATAAGTTGGAATAATATGTTATATTATATTAAAAAATGAATTACTATATTTATATTGTTTAATATTTGTGTATTTTTACTATGAGTTCTCTTATTTTTTATAGAAAAACACCTCCTTATAAATTCAAATTTAAATAAATTTATAAGGAGGTGTTTTTAGTTGTAAATGTTTATTTGCAATAAAAATAACTTCATAAATAGAAGAGGGCGTTAACTTTCGATGCCTTGTTTTTTGGGAATAGCAAATAGCACGATAATAAACGATAATAGGGCTAATAACACGTTTAACCCAAAGCCAAGCATTGCACTTGTTTCTAAACTTAATGCTGTTTTACCAATAGCATAAATTGTGCCGGACAATGCGACACCAAAAGCATTACCTAGTGATGAAGACATTTTGTATACACCTGAGGCCATACCGATTTGATCTTCTGAAGCATTGGCGATAGCTGTATCCATAGAAGGCGTAGCATAGAAACCTAAACCTAAACCATAAATGAAATAACCCACGATACAAAATACCACGTATAGTGTATTAGGTAAGAATGTAAATGATATTAAAATAATACCGATCATATTAAGTAAACTACCTATAACCATAGGTTTTTTAGCACCTAAATGCTGTAATATTTTTTCTCCAATACGAATCGTAGCAATTACTGTAACGAGGTAAGTAATTGTCAGTGCACCTGATTGAAATGCATTAAAACCTAGTGATTCTTGAACAAATGTATTGCCGACAATTAATGTTCCTGCAACGGCATTCATTAAAAAGTTAGATAGTGTTGAACCGGTGTAACCCATATCTTTAAAGATTTTAAAATCAATTAATGGATTTTTAATTCTTCTTTCAACAATAATAAATATAATAAGTGAAATAATAAATATAGCTATCATTGTTAATATTAACGGAGAAAATAGACCGTAATCTGAACTTTGAGTAATAATGAGGTTAATGCTAAATACAAATATAACGAAAATAACTAATCCGGCAATGTCGAATTTTTTATTTGCTTTAGATTGAGCACGTACTTCGGGTGTGCCTTTAATAAGTAAGATAGAAATTAAGGACACAATGATTGATATGATAAAAATCCATTTCCATCCAATCGCAGTCGAAACAATACCACCGAAGAATGATGCGATACCGCCACCACCCCATGATCCAATAGACCAATAACTTAAAGCGGCTTGGCGATGTCTGCCATTATAATAAGCTTTGACCAATGAGAGTGTCGCTGGCATAACGATTGCTGCTGAAAACCCTTGTATAATACGACCTGTTATGAATAAAGGGACAGCAGATGAAATAATAATTAATAATGACCCTAAAATATTTAATACTAATCCAATATATGTCATTTTTACGTAACCAAACTTATCAGCTAAACTACCTGCACCTACAACAAACATACCAGAGAATAACGCTGTAATACTAACTGCTGCGTTAATGATTCCGGCATTTGCGCCAAATTCTTCTTTTAATGTTGGAACGATATTGACGAGTGAGCTTGAGAATAACCAGAAAGTTATTACTCCAAGAACGATACCTGTAAGAAGTCTTCCATTGCCTTTAAAATCTGTTTCTTTAAGCACTTTTTTTCATCCTCCACGCTTGCATCTTTAAAATTCTTTGCTATTTTAAATTGCTTTAAATTAGATATTTAAGAATTTTAAAAGCTTTTAAAATCTTGCCATACTTAAATATCTTATTCCTTTTATATAATTTTTCAAGACAAAAAACTGTATTTTCCTTCATAAGCAAAAATAGTTTGCTTTGCTAACCAAAAGTGGTAGAATGTCTCGGTGCGCAAAATTTGATGAACGTAAAATTTTATTATCAAATACTGTGATGAGGACATATTGAAGGCTTTTTTGAATTAGCACTATCATTATATATTCTGTATGATTATAAAATGAAAAAGAACCCCGACAACTACAGCAAGAGTTCTCGAGATTCTTTAGATTGGAAATGTATTAACCTGTTGTGCCTTCCCAAAGTTTAACAGGTAACACATATTCATTTTTCGTATGATCATTCATTAGGCGTTTTGTTAAAACTGATAATGCTGTTGTAGCCATGTCATCAATAGGTTGAATGATTGTGGTTAAGTCAGGTTGAATATTTCTCATCATTTGCGTACCGTCATAGCCTATAATTTTGAAGTTATCAGGCACCTTTTTTCCGAATTCATAGGCGAGTTGTAATATCATTGCAGCGTCGATGTCATTGGATACAAAAATACCTTCAATTTCAGTATATGCTCTAAGAATTTGACGAAAAGTTTCTTTTTTATTAATATCATTCAAACTAAAATCTACTTCATAACACATCGGCTCTAAATGATGAGCATTCATTGTATCTACATAAGCTGACTTTCTTCTATTTGCGGGTGTTTCTAAATCGGTGGGCCCATGTAAATGCAATATTTTTGTTAATCCTTGATTGATTAATCTTTCTGTAGCCATTTTACCACCACTATAATTATCAGATTCGATAATTGGAATATCCTCATTCATAATACGATCTATAGCGACAATAGGTAATTGCGCGTTTTCGTATTGTTTAATATTTTGGTTATGGGTTCCAACAATTAAGCCATCAATCTGATTCGATAATAATTGATCTAAGTAATGCATTTCTTTTTCTGGATCATTCATAGAGTTACCAATAATCACTTTATAGCCTTGATTATATAACTTTATTTCTAATGCTTCGACGAGTTCACCGAAAAAGGGATTTGCTACAGTGGGAAAGAGTAAGCCGATAATGTGTGTTTGTTTTTTATATAACTGTCGTGCCACCGTATTGGGTTTATAGTTCAAAGTCTTCATAGCCGCATTTACTTTATCAATTGTAGCTTGGCTAAGATAACCACGATTATTTAAAACCCTCGACACCGTAGTCTTAGATACATTGGCTAATTTAGCAACATCTTCTAATTTAGGCTTCATATAAACCTCCTCAATAATTCTTAATTATCTCTAGTTTAATAAATATATTGAGAAAGTGAAAGGAAACAAAGGCCCACATATGATTCATATGCAGACCTTTGACTTAGAATTGTATAGCATCGTCCTTAAGTTTATAAATGATAGCTGTACCTGACAAAGAACGATTTGATGTATTTTCAATACTTAATATTGGCGTATGCGGGTAATAATAACGTTCTGTAAAGCATGTTTCACCATCATTGATAAATATTTCTACGGAACTCTTATCTATAAAAATACGTAAATTCACTTCATGAGCTGCTGTAATATCAGCATAACGACAATCATCATGGTCGCTACGGAATAACGTAAATGAATGACTTTGTGTGTTGTAAGTGAGTGACATGATAGTATCATCTTGTTGCGTGTTGAGCGCCAATTTAATAGTATCGTTCTCTAATTTATTTGTTTTCAAAGATAGATTTACTTCGACATGTGCACTATCATCAGATAACAACACTTGGCGATGATCTAATGAGAGTGAGCGACATGCTCCTGTACGAAGGTGTTTAACTTCTTCTACAGGGTTCATAAATACTTTATTATTTTTTAAATTGAGCGTTCTAGGTAAAGTTAAAGCACCTGCCCATCCATCTTCTTGTTCGATTATGTCATTTTCCCACATGTCCATCCAACCGATAACAACAGTTCTACCATCGGGTGTTAAAGTAGTTTGTGCCGCATAAAAATCATGACCATTATCTAATTCTATAAATGACCTATCTCGATTGAAAGTGGATTGCGCGTAATCTAAATGACCTATAAAATAACCTGTTTGGAATAAATTGAGAAACTTTTTATGTTCAGCTTCAATACCTTGTGGAGAAAAGAGCAAAACATGCTTGTGCTTTAATTCGAAAAGGTCTGGACATTCCCACATGAAGCCTTCTTTAGCGACTTGTTTAGATTTATCAATAGCCCCTTGATATTCCCATTTTTTGAGGTCAGAAGATTTATATAATAGGGCACGTCCTAAACCGTCTTGACCTTGGCTACCTAAAATCATGTAAAATACATCTTCGTATTGCCACACTTTAGGGTCTCTAAAATGCTGAGTATTATCTGCTGGTGGTGTAGCAATGATTGGATTGTGCTCATATTTAGTAAAATGTATGCCATCTTGGCTGTACGCCATATTTTGATTTTCCCAGAAATCTTCAGGTTGATTACTATCATTAAAATGATGACCAGTGTAGATAAGGTAAAGTGTATCATCTTTGACAATTGCGCTGCCTGAGAAACAACCATCCGTATCTTCAGGATCTCCAGGCGTTAATGCAATAGGGAGGGTTTCCCAATGTACTAAATCTTTACTGCGGGCATGTCCCCAATGCATGGGGCTACCGCCTTTTTCACTATAAGGGTAATATTGATAAAAGATATGATAATATCCCTTGAAATAACAAAAGCCATTTGGATCATTTATCCATCCTGAAGATGCCATAACGTGATAACCTAAACGATATTTGTGTGATTTTAATTGAACTGGATTCATAAAATATATGCCTACTTTCTATACTGAATTTTAATTTGTTAGTTGTGCATTTTTAAGGAAAGGATCGCCATCTACCATTTCATCATCATTTTTCAATAAAACAAAACCGAATACGGCTGCTATCATGACAATGATTGAAATGAGAATAAATGTATAATTGTATCCTATGTTATCTCGGAGTATGCCTAATGGTGTTGAAAGTAAAACAGAACCAATTTGACCTGATATTTGTAAGCCGACAAGATAAAGTGTTGCAGATAATTTAGGATCAAAGTGCAGAGTCAGATATCTAAAGGTTGGTAACATGAATAAGGGTACTTCTAAAGCATGCATCATTTTAATTAAAGACATTAAAATGGGACTATCGGTAGAAGCACTTAACCCAATGCGTAAAAACATAACAGATACGCCTAACATTAACGTGGGCTTCACCCCAATTTTCATCATAATAATAGGAACAATACCCATCATGATGGCCTCGCAAAACACCTGCAATGAGTTTAAATTTCCGTACATCGTTTGGCCTGTCTTTGGATTATCAAATAATTTGGTATAAAAATCAGGGAACATTTGCCCATCGTAAATACCATAGAAGGTGCCCGTAAACATGATAAATAACATTACGACCCATAAATGCTTCATTTTCAGCGTTTCAATCATGTCTTTGGCAGTAGGTATAGATTCATCATCCGGATGATGGCGTAAGGTTTTTATCATTTTCTTTTCATTTTTAGATTTTAATAAAATGAGATTTAATAAAAGAAATAGACTTAATAGCGAACCAAGCCAGAAATTAAAATCCGGATTGATTACAAATAAGTGACCCGCAATCAAAGCGGATAATGCAAATCCAATAGAACCCCATGCTCTGGCTTGTCCATATTTAAAATTAAAGAAACGACTTAATTTTTCAGCAACTGTTTCATAGACACCAGAAGCAGAAAGAAAACCTGCTGATAAAAAAATTGACCCTGCAATGACACCAACAAAAAAATGATTTTGAATTAAATCTTTGTATACTAAAGTGAAAAAAGGTCCAACTAAAACTGAAATTGAAGCACAAGAGATGATGAGTGTTCTTTTAATAACCAACTTGTCTTGAATTAAACCATAACTAAAAAGAAAAATAATCGTTACAAAGGAATTTACAGAATAAATGGTTCCAATTTCAGTACCGGACAAACCTAAACCATTACTTTTTGAAGCAAGCCAAATTTGAAAAAGAGACCACCATATCGACCAAGAAGCAAAGTATAAAAACATAGTTAAAGAGCTTTGTACATAAGAGACATTTTTAAAAGGTTGTAAATGTTTAGTGATATTCAAATGTTTTTCTCCTTCCGCAACACATGTATTGAAAACGCTTTCTTAGAATTGTAGAGTAATTTTTTCTGTATGTCAACCGGTTGACATACAAGGTCAATGATATTGCCTATGAATAAAGGCGTTTTGATAGTGCATATTAAATCAAAGTAATAATCAATAACTATATTAAAAAGTTATATAGACACAGGCAGTGGACGACGATGTGATAACATATAAAGTTCACATATTTTTTAGAATTAAATCCTACCTTTCATCATGAATTGTGTTATGTTATGTAGGAAAAGTTATATTATAGGAGGTATAAATATGGAAGCAACTTTACCAAATTGCCCAAAATGTGAATCAGAATATACATATGAAGATGGCAACTTATATGTTTGCCCAATGTGCAATCATGAATGGTCATCAAATGCAGATGAAAGTAATACAGAAGAAGAGATTATTAAAGATGTTAATGGACAAGAACTCAATGATGGTGATGCGGTCACTGTTATCAAAGATTTAAAAGTCAAAGGCACGTCATCAGTAATTAAGCAGGGTACGAAAGTCAAAAGTATTCGCTTAGTAGAGCCAGAAGATGGACATGATATCGATTGTAAAATTGCAGGTATTGGACAAGTAGGCTTAAAGTCATCGCTTGTGAAGAAATCTAGTAAATAATAAGTCGTTCGTAATAGCTAAAAGCCTCGTAACTACAAATCAGTTACGAGGCTTTTGATTATCATTTTTATAGAAGATCATAAATCAGATATATTTGAAATAGAAAATATTCAAAACACTATATACCTAAGAGGGGTATATGTTATGATAATACTAAATGATTCTGATATAAAATAAAGGGGTGTTTTGCGATGATAAAAAAAGTGAGCTTTATAATCATAGCATCAGGTTTAATGTTGTCAGCTTGTTCAAATAATCATGAAGGTAAAGAACATGCTAACAATCAACAACACGAAGACCATGTGCAACATAAAGATACACAGCAGTTGCCAGATAATATGAAACAGACAAAAGACGGCGAATTTAAAAAAGGTGATAAAGTGACGATTACCATGGGACATATGGCTGGTATGAAAAACGCCAAAGCAACAGTGAAGGCCGCATATAAAACGCATGCTTATGTTGTCAGCTATAAACCCACTAATGGTAAAAAAGAAGTTGAAAATCATAAATGGGTCGTTAATGAAGAATTAGCAGATGCGCCTCAAAAAGGATTTGAAAAAGGTGACACTGCAAAATTAAAAGCAGATCATATGCCTGGAATGAAAGGCGCTAAAGCCACAATAGATAATGTTAAGCATACAACGGTTTATATCGTTGATTATAAATCTACAGACAATGGTAAATTGGTTAAAAATCATAAATGGATGACAGCTGATGAATTAAAATCCCGTTAAGGTGATGACGATAATAGGTAAAATAAAAAGAGAAGTACATATGTGTTTGTACTTCTCTTTTTTTATTTAATATAGAATGAAAAAAGCGATTTAGTTAGTGAGTAATGCTAATTCTTGACGAGCACTCATTTCTACTGCTTGTGCTACCGCAGTTGTTACGTTAGCGTTTAAGGCACTTGGAATAATGAAACTTTCATTTAATTCATTTTCTGGAATGACACTTGCGATTGCATGAGCAGCTGCTACTTTCGTCTCCATTGTGATATGTTTAGATTGTGCATTTAATATACCCTTAAATATCCCTGGAAAGGCCAATAAATTATTGATTTGGTTTGGATAGTCTGAACGCCCTGTACCGACGACGGCAGCACCTGCAGCAATTGCCTCCTCTGGATAAATCTCTGGCACAGGGTTGGCTAAAGCAAAAATAATGGGGTTAGCACGCATCGTCTTGATATGTGTTTGTGTTAACGCTAAGGGGCCGGACACACCGATAAATACATCTGCGTGTTCAATAACATCATCTAAAGTGCCGCGTTGCTCTGTTAAATTGGTGCGAGTTGCAATGTCATTTTGTGTAGCGTTGAGCCATGATTCTCCTCTACATAAGACGCCCTCTAGACTGACTAGAGAGATGTTAGAGTAGCCAGCTTCTAGTAACAATTTAGCAATAGCAATACCTGCTGAGCCAGCCCCGTTAATGACAATCTTGACATCATAGTGCGTTTTTTCTACAAGTTTTAGTGCGTTCGTCAAGGCTGCGAGAACAACGATAGCCGTTCCGTGCTGATCATCGTGAAATACAGGGATGTCTAACTCTTCTTTTAAGCGCGCTTCTATTTCAAAGCAACGTGGTGCTGATATATCTTCTAAATTAATACCAGCAAAGTTAGGCTGAAGTGCTTTAGTAATAGCAATAATTTCTTCTGTATTTGTGGTATCTAAACAAATTGGAAATGCATCTAATCCTGCCATCTGTTTAAATAAAATGCTTTTCCCTTCCATTACCGGTAATGCAGCCTTAGGTCCAATATCTCCTAGACCAAGGACTGCCGTACCATCAGTTACCACAGCAATCATATGCCCTCTGGCAGTTAAGGTGTTAACTTTGTTTTCATCATTTGCGATCGCTTTACATACTTCAGACACACCTGGGGTATAGACAACACTTAAATCTTCTTCAGAAGTGATATTAACCTTACTCGTCACGGCAATTTTCCCAGCATGTTGTTGGTGAAAAGTTACCGAATCTATTTTCTCATTTTCTCTGGACATGTTTAGAACTCCTTATTTTAAATATATTTTGAATGTAGATTAGCTTAATAATTTCAAGAGTAAAGTTGCAAAAATAACAGTTGAAACGCCACCAATTCTAGTTGCTACCTGAGCAAAAGGCATCAGAGACATACGCTTAGAAGCAGATAAGATAGCTACATCGCCTGTACCTCCTAAGCCACTATGACAACCTGTAACTATAGCTGCATCAACAGGATACATGTTCATTAATTTACCTACAAAGTAGCCTGAACTAATCATTGTGATTACCACAGAGGCGCAAATAATAATATAGGCTGGTGTGACAATTTTAACGACATCACCTAATGGAATATAAAGCATGCCTAAACCAACCATGAGTGGCCACGTAAGACTGGTTGAAACAAATTTGTATAAATGGTGTGCGCCCTGTTCCATTTTGCTAGGCATCCATTTTAAGCATTTAATCAATGTAGCAAAAAGTATCATAATCACGGGGCCTGGTATACCAGTAAATTTATGTCCAAGCGTACCGACAATAAAGAAACTACACGCAATTAATAAGCCGGCGCCCATTAATGAAAAATCAATTGTTTTATGATCAGATTGAGTATCTTTAGAATTTTCATCTGCTGAAATCTTGTCTTTGTCTTTAGATTTTACTAATGTGCCATTGCCTGAAAGGGCTGTTTTCTTTTCTCCTAAACGCATCATTAATCCCGCAGAAACAACTGCGATAATATTACCGATAACTGCAGCTGGAATCATTTGACCAACAAAAGATTCTGCAGAGTCTCCCAAGATCGATGAATAAGCAATTGATAATGGAAGGATACCTTCTCCGATACCTCCACCAATAATTGGAACAATAATATAAAATACTGTATGCATGACATCATAGCCAAATAACAGGCCGACTAATATGCCTACGCCTACAGAACTAGCAGTACCTACTAATAAAGGCACGAACATACGCGTGAAACCTTGAATTAACATCTTACTATTCATGCCTAAAATACTACCAACCACCAAACATGAAATATACAGATATAAGAAGTTTGATGTCTTCATTAATGTTGTGACTGCTTTAACAGAAGCTGGATTCATTAAATTTAAAAATACTAATATAGATGGTATAAGTAATGCAAGTATAGCTGGACCACCGATATCTTTTAAAATAGGAATTTTCATCCCTAAATCACCTAGTAATATACCCATAATCATAATGACAGCAAATCCACCAATCATATCTGGTGGTAAAGTATTATATACAGAAGCGGCATAGATAATGATGGCTAACGTAATATATAGTGGTAGAGGCACAACGCCAACCTTTACATTTAATAATTTTGACCAAAAGCCTTTAGCTGTTTCTTCTGATTCTCCCCCTGACAACGAAAGCGCTTTCATTTTATTCTTTGAAATCATAATAATCCCCCTTATTAATCTTAAGTACATCTTAGTGCTTTAAGGGAATAAAGCCTAGTTTATGAAAGTTTTATAATCTTTTTGTAATTAAAAAAAGGGGACGTAGCATCCCCTTTAAATATCGGTAATTTTTGTATTTTTATTGCACATATTCATTTAGAAAATGTAGATTTTCTTGTTTGAAATGGTATAAATAAACAGGTCTTCCTATGCCATAGGTAAGGGTTTCTTCCAATACGTCAATATCAGCTAAAAATTTTAAATATTTCCGGACAGATACTCTTGAAATATTTGCGATTTCTGAAATTTCATCAGTTGAAAATTCCATTTTACCGGAATGATTGACTTTATTTACAATAGATTGCAACGTTCCTTTAGTTAGTCCTTTAGGTAAATTACCATTGGAATCTGATGACGTACTTTTTTTATTAAATAACTCATTATCTAAGACAGATTGGCTAACGCTTTGGTTATCGTTATAAAATTTAAGTTTCTCTTTATATTGTAGTAATGATTTTTTAAAACGTTCAAATTCGAAGGGCTTAATTAAATAATCCATAGCACCATAACGGAAAGCTTTTTGAATTTGATCTACATCAGATGCTGCGGTAATCAGTATCGCATCAATCTTCAAGTGATGTTCTCGTATATAAGTTAAAAGTGACAGGCCGTTTTGTTCTGGCATATAAACATCGAGCAAAATTAAATCAACATGAGTTTGCTCCATTGTTGTAATCGCTGCTGTCACATTATGTGTAATTGCCACTAAATCATAGCCATCTATTTTTTCTATAAATTGTTTGTTTAATTGCGCTACCATAGGATCGTCTTCCACAATCAATACACGTATCATTGATGATTCCCCTTTTCTTCATATGGTATGACGACTGAAAACTGTGTTTTCCCTTTAACATGCGTATCGATAGTGATTGTACCTTCAAGCTTTTCGACACTTTGTTTAACAAGATACAGTCCATACCCTCTATGATTCCCTTTAGTTGAATACCCTTTATCAAATATTTTTTGTTGTAATTCATCATTTAACCCGATACCAGAATCCGTAACATCTATATATAATTGTTTATCTAAATATTTTAAATATACTTCAATGGTTGGATAGATACTAGACGATGAAGATAAGGCATCCATGCTATTATCGATTAAGTTCCCAATAATAGTAATCGTTTCATGAGTTAAGTATGCATGTTCTGGTTCGCGAATCACGCTCTCATTAATTATGGATAATTCAATATCCTTTTCTCTCGCTAGACTAAGTTTGCCAATTAAAAAACCAGCTAGTGCAGGGTCTTTAATATTGGAGGCGATTGTTTCATTTTCCTGAGTGCCATGATCTACAATTTCGTGAATATATTTTTCTAAGTCATCATAATTTTCCATTTGTATCAGACCAAGGATAACATGCAATCTATTACTAAATTCATGAGATTGTGCACGTAACGTCTCAGCATAGGTCTTCACACCGACTAATTGTTCTGATAGTTGAGCCATTTCTGTTTTATCCCTAAATGTAGAAATGGCACCCACGATTTCGTTATTTACAAAAAGTGGTACGCGATTCACTAAAATTTTAACACCATTGATGTTTTGTTCTTCATCTAACTCTGGTTTACCAAATGCTAACACATGAGGGAGTTGCGTAGATTGCATGTAGTCATCGATTTTCATTCCTACAGCGCGGTCAGGTAATCCAGCTTTTTTAAATATCTCTTTTGCTGACTTATTTACTAAATTAATTTTGCCTTCTTGATCGACAGCGACAATGCCTTCGTGAACAGATTGTAGCATCGTATTACGTTCTTCAAGTAATTTAGCTATTGCTGAAGGTTCTAATCCATATAGAATTCTTTTAATATATCGTGATAATAAATATGCGCCTAATATACCAACAAGAATGCCCAGCAACGTGCCGATGAGTACTTCTCTTTTGCCTTCTGACATAGCATCATCTACACTTTTCATCGGAACGCCTACCGCCACCACGCCGATTTGTTTATGGTTATTATCATACACAGGTGTAAATGAGCGTAGTGATTTACCTAATGTTCCTTCAGCTTCAGACATAGATGACTTCCCATTTAGTGCTAGCATTTCATCTCCACCTTGAAATCTTTTGCCTATGAGATCAGGGTTCGGGTGAGATTTCCGTATGCCATGCATATCCATAACAACTATGAAACTAACGCCAGTCACAGATTGTATTTCGGAAGTATATGATTGAATTTTATAAGCGTTTTTTTGATGCTTGAATCCTGATTCTACAATTTCAGAATGCGCTATGGTGCGTGAAATCACTTCTGCTTTTTCTTCTGCAGTTTTATGTATGGCATTTCTCACAGTATTACCAATAAGCAAACTTGTAATGACTAATGACAAGATGACTACTAAACAGACAAAAATAATAATAATAGTACTAAGTTTCAATTGTCTTTTGCGCAAAATAGTTACCTTCCTTATTTGATACGGCGTATGTCTATTAATGTGTTTCTTACATTTTTAATATATGAATATTTGAGTCTTCTAGCTAAGAATATATTAAAAATATAATTTTACAAGCCATGTTCGGAATATTCTATCATTTTGTTACTTTAATGGATCATTTGCATCACGTTATGAAGTATATGTTATTGATAAAATAAGAAAGGATACTGTAATTAAAATAGGGTATAAATATGAAAATATAGTTTTTAATTACTGAAGGAGCAATGTAAATGATGCAGTCGATTAAATCTGTAGCTATGGAGTTAGAGATATCCAAAAATGCATTACGCTATTATGAAAAAGAGGGATTAATTGGCCCGATTGATCGAGATACAAATGGTATTAGACAGTATAGTACTCAAGATATTGAAATGATATATAAAATCGTGCATCTACGTGCTATGGGAGCTACAATTAAAGAAATTAAAAGCCTATTATATGATCATGATGAAAATGACATAAATGATAGGATGATTGAAGATTTAATTAAGTTTTTGGGTGAACTTGATAGTAGACTCACACGAAATATTAATGAAATTGAAAATCAAAAAGTAAAGATCCAGAAAAAAGTTTCAAGACTAGAAAATGTATTGAAAAATAAATAAAGACGAACCCGTATCTTTATCATGCGGGTTCGTCTTTTTATACTACCAAGCAACGTTACCTTCTTTATTGCTAAAGGTCATGTTAATAGAATTGTCTTCACTTTTAGCTAATTCTACTGTGCGTATTACGCCTTCTTCAACAGGTCTACCGCCCATTGCTTTGGCTAATTCTGGCGTTGCGCCACCAAACTCTGTAGCCACCATGCCTGGGCATACAGCATTTACAGTAATATTTGAATCTTCCCATGTTTGTAGTTCTTTTGCTAATCGAATTGTTAGCATATTGAGTGCGGCTTTGGAAGCTTGGTAACCGACTGCACTCGCATCATAAACTTCTGAACCGACTGTGGTTGCGGCACTTAATGAACCCATTGTACTAGAAATATTAATAATTTTAGCTTGAGGGCTTTGGCGTAGCAAAGGCAGCATTGCTTGTGTCACATCGACTACCCCAAAAAAGTTTACGTCAAAATCTTTGCGCATAATATCAGTTGATAATTGGGAAGGATTTTCAAAATTATCTAAAGCTATCCCAGCATTATTAATGAGTATGGAGAGATAGCCATAGTTTGTTTCAATATATTTTACTGCTGACGCAATAGTTGTTTGATGCGTCACATCTAATAAAATATATTCGGCCTCAATGCTACTATCTTTAAGTTTATTTACAGCGAATTCTCCTTCTTCAATACTTCGAGTACCAACTAAAATATGTTGACCAGCATGACCAAGTTCTTGTGCAATTTGAAAGCCCATACCACGATTTGCTCCAGTAATGAGTGTTACTTTTTGATTTGTATCCATATATAATATACCTCCTATAATGATGATATAGCTGTAATATACTAGGTTCGTCTAGGGCGAAGTCAAAATAAGACTATAAATGTTGTGACTATAGTATGTAAAAATAATTTGTTTCAGTTTAGGAAAAAGGTAAAATATGAATGAGCATTGAATAGGAAGTTAAGTAAATTAAAATGCTTTATGACAAATAAATAGAACGAGGATAAATATGAATTTAACAGAAACACTATTTACTACAGGGGAATTTGCCAAACTATGTGACGTAAAAAAACAGACACTCTTCCATTATGATGAAGTGGGTATATTAAAACCGGAATACAGAAATGAAAAAGGGTATCGATTTTATTCGTTAAAACAAATGGAAATCTTTAATGTCATTGAAATGTTAAAGAGTTTAGAGTTATCGCTAATTGAAATTAAAGACTTTTTAGCTTCTAGGTCAATAGCTGAATCAGTACAATTGTTAAATACTAAAGAACACGAAATAGATTTGAAAATAAAACAAATGGAACAATTAAAAGCATCTATAAAAAACAAGAGAAAGTATTTGAAGGAATCATCTGAAGCGGACTTTTCTACTATTAAAATAGTTGAATTACCTCAAACTTATTATTTAATTAGTGAAGATTTGAGTCAAACTAATATTAAATCTTCTTCGCAGTTGCTGATGAATTTTATTAAAAAACATCATTTAGATTTTGGTTATCCTATTGGCGTTATCATAAGAAAAGAAGATATTAAAAATGAAAATAATGATCATTTAGCTAATTTTTATACACAAATAGAAAACAATAGATATGACCCACATTTAGTTAGAGATGCAGGACAATATGTGATTGCTTATCATGAAGGACATGATAATTTATTATATCAAACACATAGAAAAATTGACGCATATTTACAGAAGGCGGGATATGAAATAGTTGGAGATAGCTTTGAAGAATATGCCGTTGATGAGATTAGCACAGATGGTCCTGATAAATATGTAACTAAGATATCGATGGAGGTAGTAAAGTATTAAAAATTTTCAACACCTACTTGACTATATGGTTACCGTATAGTTTATATTTTTGATTAGGAAGTAGGTGACAAGATGAATATCAAAAAATACCTTATCTTAATGCTTGTTTCGAGTGCATTATTTTTAATAGTCATAGATATGACTGTTTTATATACAGCATTACCATTATTGACTCAGGATTTACAAGCAACAGCAAATCAAAAGTTATGGATCGTTAACGCATATGCATTAGTGGTAGCAGGCTTGCTACCAGGATTAGGAACATTAGGCGATTATGTGGGTTATAAAAAGATGTTTCTTTTAGGATTGACTATCTTTGGGGGCGCGTCATTATTAGCAGCCTATGCAACTACACCGAATATACTCATTTTAGCGAGAGTCTTTTTGGCGATAGGAGCCGCTTCAATGATGCCGCCGACACTCTCAATTATTAAATTGACATTCATAGATGCTCAAGAACGTACGTTAGCACTAGGTATATGGTCAGCAATCACTGCAGCAGGTGCCGGTTTAGGGCCAGTTATTGGTGGATTATTATTACGATCTTTCTCATGGCCATCAGTATTTATCATTAACATCCCTGTAGTTATTGTTGTGCTAGTTCTTTCAGTAGTGTTTATACCAAATAATCAAATGAAGAAAACAGGACGTTGGGATTTTGTAAGTTCTTTACAAATTATGATTGGCTTAATTAGTTTAGTCTACGGAATCAAAGCAGTAACACAGCAACATAGCACGGTATGGATTAGTATATTAGCATTTGTAATAGGCGTATTGGCAATAACATGGTTTATTAAGAGACAAAATAATTTAGAAAATCCTTTGATTAATTTAAAGATATTTAAAAACTTAAATTTCACAAGTGGCACACTTGTAGCCATCGTAACATCATTTGTACTTATAGGATTTGAGTATATTTTATCGCAAAGACTTCAATTGGTATTAGACTTAACCCCGTTACAATCAGGTTTGTCTATTATGGCGATGGCTGCTGCTTCACTTATAGGTGCCATTGTGGTCGGTATGATACTACCCCAATATGGGTTGTTTAAATTACAGTGCATAACGTTAATCATTTCATTTATAGGTATCTTTTTGTTCTACTGGGTTTTAGATATGAACTTGCTTATCCAAATCATCATCTTAATGATATTAGGTGGTGGCTTAGGTGGTGCGATGACTTTAGCGTCAAATGCGATTATGACTAATGTAGATGATAAAGAGTCTGGCATGGCAGCTTCTATAGAAGAAGTGTCATTCGAATTCGGAGGATCTTTAGGGATAGCGATTTTAGGAGGATTGTTTTCTGCTTTATATAGCTTATCGTTTGAATTCAGTGGGAAGGCTATAAACTTATCTAAGGCTAAAGGAAGTTTAGATGAGACGATTATGCAGGCTGAACAGCTATCACCAGAAGTAAGTAAACAATTAATTGCTGCTGGTAAGGTGGCATTCGATCACTCCTTTTCACTCATTATTATGATTGGCAGTCTGGCACTGATAGCTACAATACTTTTAATTATATTTTTAAATACAAGAGAGAAAAAAATATCACATTATTAATATATGCAGTGAACCCCCATCCTTAACAAACGAGGATAGGGGTTTTATACTGGGATGATTTACGAGTGAGGTGAAATAAGTATGTCAGTGGTATCATTTGAGGGCAACGTAATAGTAATACTATTTATTTATTTTATTAAAACTGTCAGGGTAAAAATTAAATTTAAGATTACTCAATGGCAACCATCTCAATGCGACTTTACCTACAACTTTGTCTGTAGATAATAATCCTAAAGTTCTACGGCTATCATTGCTTATAAATCGATTATCTCCTAAAACTAAATACTTTCCTTTAGGAATCACTTTTTTACCGCCAGAATACTTTGTATCTGCTACATCAAAATTTTCAGTAAGATACTTAGTCATTTTGTTTTGTTTGTTTAGTTTTAAATAAGGTTCTTTAATATATTTTCCATTAATATATAACTTATCCTTTTTACTTTCCACAGTGTCACCGGGCTTACCGATAAGTCTTTTTATGTAATCTGAATTTTTTGTTGCATGGAAAACAATGACATCCCCACGATTTATCGTATTTAGGGATTTAGACATTTTATTGATAATTAACTTGTTATCTTCCTGGAAGGTGGGTGCCATGGAGCTTCCTTTCACAGTATAACCCGTGAACATAAAGGTGGTTACAATCCAAGCAATGGCTATACCGACTATGATGGATACTATCCATTCTGTAATATTTTTCTTCATAAGAAAAAGACCTCATTTCATTTGTATTTATCAAATTTTTATATAATTAAACATTACTATTAAAAATATGATGAGTCTATATGTGTTTTTTTATTAATCTTAAAAAAATATATTGTGTTGTATTTTAGAGGGAGCACATGCCATTTTATTTTAAGTCATATTCAGTGAATGTGCTGAATATGAATAGTGTCATTGTTATATTTGAATATGTTCCTATACACCGATTTATAAAAAGAGTATATGGATGACACATACGAAAAAATTCTATCTATTAGAATAGAAGCTATTTTCACATATGATATTAATTGAAAAGAAAAGAAGCCAAAACGCTTAATAAATATGAGCATTTTGGCTATTTTTATGAATGATGCAGTGGTTTGAAAAGTAAATATGAATTTGTGAAAAGTATGTTGTTTTAAGAAAGCGAATTGCGTGCAAGGAGAAAGTGGGCTATAATCTTTACTTCAAGTGTTTTGTCAGTGACAATCGTTGTTTTCTTGTCACTCTCATCAATATCTAGCTGTTTTTGGCTATGTTCGCGCATGGTGGCAAAGCTCTATAATTTAAAATGCTATATATTTTTATGCTTAAAGCTTAAATTTTTGAAAATAAAACTTTATTTATAATTAATTTTTGATAGGCTTATAAATAAGTTTTTAATTTGGTAATAGACTCATGGAGGTTATTATGACAAAACAAATGCATTTAGCTGCGCTTATTTATAGTACTGGTTTACACCAAGCATCTTGGAGGCTCCCCCAATCTCAAATTGAAAAAATTGGAACGATTGAATATCAACAAGAAATCGCACAAATAGCTGAACGTGGATGTTTAGATGCGATATTTTTAGCAGATGGTCAGTATGTCTCGGGTGAACATACAGGGAATATATCTTATTTTTTAGAACCAATTACGACATTAACCGCCATTTCTCAAAAGACTCAGTATATTGGTCTCATTGCTACGATATCTTCCACATTTTATGATCCATATAATGCGGCACGCCTGTTAGGGAGTTTGGATCATATGAGTCATGGCAGAGCAGGTATGAATATTGTCACGTCACAATTAGATATAGAAGGTCAAAATCATTCGTTAGAAAAATTACCTGACCTTAGTGAGCGATATGATAGAGCTGATGAGTTTGTGAGTGTACTTAAGCAATTGTGGAAATCATTTGATTCAAAGGCTTTGATTCACGATAGAACAACAGGACAAGGGATAGATTTTTCATTCGTTAAAGAAATTAATCATCAGGGCAAGCATTTTCAAATCAAAGGCCCTATTAATTTACCTTCGAGTCCTCAAGTATTTCCAGTGTTATGTCAGGCGGGTACTTCACTACCTGGAAGAGACCTTGCCGCCAAACATGTAGATGTCATTTTTTCTATTGCATGGAATAAAATGGATGCCCAATCTTTTTCTGAAGATTTGAGTAAACGCACGGAGGCATATCGCAACATTGAAGAAAAACCACTTATATTACCTGGATTAACAGTTTATGTGAGTGATACTGTCGAAGAAGCACAGAGTAAAGTTGATGAATTAGATCAATTTATCAATATAGAACACAAACTGAAACAAATTGAGCGTAGTATTGGTCAAGATGTTTCACATTGGGCAATGGATAAAAAAGTACCAGAGTTATCTCCTTATGATAGCTTAACAGTAAAAGTTGGCTCAAAGGCACGCTATGAAGCGATACGTAATGCAATAGAGACGGAACATCTCACGTTGCGTGATTTAATCAAACGTGTAGATACATGGATGGGTCATAAAACGATCATTGGAGATCCTACAAGTATTGCAGATACAATGCAGGCGTGGTTTGAAGCGGATTGCTGTGATGGATTTATACTTATGCCTCCGACATATCCAGATATGTTTGAAGCATTTATAGATAAGGTCATTCCAATTTTACAAGAACGTGGATTATTTAGAACAGAGTATAAAGAATTAACTTTGAGAGAACGGTTAAAAAGAGAGGTAGAATAATATTAAAGATTCTTATTGGAAAGATAAATTAGATTGGCCTGTATTTCTTATTAGTGGTGGCATACTTGTGTTATTTGTCATTATGTCATCGCTATTCACTAAAGTAACTTCGAACTTTGTACACAAAGGTTTTGAGCTTTCGATAACTTATTTTGGAGCATTTTGGCAGGTGTTATTACTTGCGACATTTGCTGTAGGTCTATTTTTAGCTTTTTCCAAGTATGGTCGTGTAAGACTAGGTAACGTTTCTGAACCAGAAATGGGTTATTTCAGATGGGCAGCTATTGTTATTACATCAGGACTGGGCGCAGGGGCTATATTTTGGGCTGCAGCTGAACCAATGTATTACTTTATGGATGTACCGCCTACAATGGATTCAAGCATTCAAGATAAAAGCACAGCAGCGATTCCTGCTGCGATGGCACAAAGCTTTACGTCATGGGGCTTTACTGCTTGGGCAGTGTACGGTGCAGTAAGTGGTATTATTATCATGTATGCACACTATAATAAAGGCATGAAAATGAGACCAAGAACATTACTATACCCTGTGTTTGGAAAGAAAATTGAAAATAATAAAACAGGTTCAATTATAGACGTATTTTGTATTTTAGGAGCTGTAGCTGGAACGATTGGGACGATTGGATTCTTTGGATTCCAATTTAGTTACTGGTTACATAGTATTTTCGGTATACCTGATAGCTTAATTACACAAGTATTATCGGTCGGTGGACTTATGATTATTGTGACAATCTCTGCTACGACAGGTATAGATAAAGGCATTCAATTTTTAAGTAAATTAAATGTGTGGCTCGCACTTGCAGTTGCAGTATTTATTTTATTAATTGGTCCAGGACGATTTATTATTGATACATTTTTAAATTCATACGGTGTTTACCTTACACACTTTTTAGAAATTAGTACATTTAGAGGCGACGATAAATGGGCTGGATCATGGATGCTTTTCTTCTTTGGTTGGTTTATAGGTTATGGTCCTTTGATGGGTATGTTAGTAGCACGAGTATCAAGAGGGCGTACAATTAGAGAAATTTTCTTACTTGTTTCAATCGTTGCAGCTGTAGTTTCTCACTTATGGTTTTCTATCTTAGGGGGAAGCGGTCTATTTTATGAAACTAAAAATAGTGGTGCCATCAGTGGTCCATTATCTGATAATGGATTACCAGCAGCAGTTATTTCAATAGCTACAAATTTACCTTTAGGTACGATGTTAGTGGTGGCTTTATTACTTCTAACGCTAATATTTGTTATAACTACTGCAGATACGATGTCATATTCAATTTCGATGTCAGTGACAGGTGAGGGAGACCCGCCTAAAGTAATCAGATTGTTTTGGGTTGTTATTATGGCAGTCATTTCGATTATTTTAATTAATATAGGAGAAGGTAGTATTGATGCGATACAATCCTTTATTATTGTCACCGCAGTGCCTATATCGATTATTATGCTACCTGTGGTTTGGACGGCGCCTAAGATTGCGCATGAATTAGCAGTTAAACAAAACATTGTTGAGGATAAGTCTAAAGAAAAAGTAGAGTAAAATAGTGACGACTTAAAGTGAGTTTCACTAGTGTTCAAACATATTAATAACCCCTCACTCTATATAGAGTGAGGGGTTATTAATATTATAAATACATACCGAAGAATATAAATTTTAAAGGGAAAATATCAGTTATTTATTAAACTTGCATCTATTTCTTTTAAGAATTGTATTTCAGCTTTTTCTAGGTAGTCCTTGCTACCTCCATGCCAAATACCACAAAATCTTGATTTAATACCATCTTCGCTATACCAATCCCCATCATAATACGCGATTGGAAATAAAATCCCTTTTTGGACATATTTAAGAATAGTATTAAAAAACAATTTATTATCACAAGGAGAGATATAAGTGAAAAATTTATGATGACCACTTTTTAACATAGGTTCTAACATTAATAGGCTTGTTGAAGCATTTTGTCTAAAATTCAAGTCTATTGCATATATATTTTCATTTTTATCAACCAATAAATCAAAACCAGCGACGCCTAAATAGCCTTTATCAACGGCTGTTTGCATAATTTCTTTGCCGGCTTGAACAACTGCTTGAGGAACATGTTCTATTTTATGATTACCTTGATAGTGCCCGGCTGTATCAGTGAGTTGTTCAGTAGCACCTAAAAATATCAGACCTTGGGATTTTGAATAAGCATATTGAACCGAATAGTTAATTATAGCTTCTATTTTTCTTTCTATTATTATCGTTTTAGATACATTTTGAGCATTTGAAATTTTCATTTTTGCACTTTTAAGGTCATTATTATTATGACAAATCATCACGCCATTCCCGCCAGATGTTGGTAAATCATCGCCAATCTTTAATACAAAAGGAAACGACCATCTAGACATAGCACTTGAAAAGCGTTCTATATTGATGACCTCTCTATCAGGCAAGTATTTATTATTTGTCCATTCTGCAAGTCTAGATTTGTTATTTAAAGCAATAAAAAGATCTTTATCCACACCATAATGACGATTACTCAAAACGTCTTCACTGTGTGGATACTGAAACAAAATTTTATTTCCATCCTCATAAGCTAACTGTTGAATTAAACATTCGTAACTATATTTATCATCAAAGGTAAAAATATTTTCAGGGATTTCTAAACCAACGAGCTCAAACAAAGAAGTGAGTTTCTCAGTAACACTAGCCTGGTGAACAAGCATAGGTAGTTGATCAGCAATGAGAATTTCACGACCTGTTAAATAATTTGATTGATGTTCTTCATTTGATAACCATGGGTTGGAGTCATAAGAAGGTCTTGATGTGTATGCGACCCCCGTCCCGTGAAGGTTGCTCAGTGTTAGTAGTGCACTTGTATTAATTTTATTGTTCATTTTAATCACCCTTTATTATTAATACGAACCCAATTGTATTAAAAATATATCTATTAGATTTCATCTTAATATTATTTTTTTAAAATAAAGCGCTGTAAAATTATAAAGGCAACGTCATTTTAGTTATCAAGGTCATGTTGCATCCTATATAGTTTCCTTTATTAAGAAATTCAAACATATTCCAATAATTTAAAAAAAGTATACAGAATAGCCTATGAATTTTTTACAGTGTTATATTAATTAAATGAATCATTTATGAATGGAAATGTATGTTACATTGCTAAAATCCAACTTAATAGTAAGTGCTTGTATAGATTATATAAAGTAAAAAATATATGATAAATCGCTAGTTAGAAGGGAACAGGCATACGCTAAAAGATAAAGAGATTAGTAAAAATATAAATTTTAAACGAGGGCAAATATACGAGTGATACAGTAACGAATATTAAGGTATTTTGGAAGGTCTTAAGAAGTATGGTATTTCATCAGGAAAAGCTTTATTTCCGTCAATAATGAAAGAGCAATGCTGTGTTATAAAATTAAAAACTTAATTTCTTATCAAATTCCCAATCATTTGATAATCAAACGTTATTCGTAAAAAATTCATTGTAAAAGAAAGATTTAAATAGGGGAATTTATTAATGTGTATATATACATGATACAACGGATATGAAAAATAGGACAGTAAACTGATATTAGAACTCAAAACTTATTTGAAAATAGGATTTGGGTTTCTTTAAGTTTAGTGTATCGATTTAAAAATCATACTAATTATTTTGTACAGATTCTAACAGTAATAATCAATTTAAAGTCAATTATTTGTACTTTTTCCAAAACTTACATAAAACTTTGTATTAATTATGTAAGCGAATACAAATACAATGATAACAAGCTTATTACAAATTAGGAGGATTTTTAGATGACTAACTGGTTAGAAATTGAAAGTAAAGTGGTAATTGTAACAGGTGGAAGTTCTGGAATAGGAAATGAAATCGTAATTAATTTATTAGAAAATGGTGCGATTGTATATAATGCAGATTTAAAAGATAACAGTTTAAATAAAAAAAATTATCACTTCTTACAAGTGGATGTAACAAATAGAGACATTGTACAAAAAGCTGTAAATGAAGTTCATGACAAAGAGGGGAAAATCGATGTTTTAATTAACAATGCGGGTATAAATTTACCAAGACTATTACTAGATTCAGCTGGAAGCCATCCAGAATATGAAATTAATGATAAAGATTTAAATTTGATGTTTGATGTAAATTTAAAAGGACCTATATGGTTTAGCCAAGCAGTTACTAAACACTTCATTCAACAAAATTCAGGTAAAATTATCAATATTTCAAGTGAAGCAGGTCAAGAAGGTTCCGAAGGACAAAGCTTATATTCTGCTACAAAAGCGGCATTAATTGGGTTAACCAGAAGTTGGGCCAAAGAATTAGGTAAATATAATATTAATGTTGTGGCAATAGCTCCAGGGATTATTGAAGAAACGGGATTAAGAACCAAACAATATGAAAAGTCATTGGCATATAGTAGAAATATTACTGTAGATCAATTGAATGGAGATTATTCTAAATCAATTCCTTTAAGAAGAGTAGGGAAATTGAAAGAAATTTCGGATTTAGTATGTTACTTGAGTTCAAATAAATCAAGCTATATTACAGGAACTACGATTAACATTTCAGGAGGTAAATCCAGAGGATAATCCCATCAAGTTAGGGGAGTACAATGAAGTTAAATAGAAAGCATATAAAAATAATACAATTACTGCTTAATAATCATACTTCAATAGAAAGATTATCATTTCTTGTGGAAGTTTCAGAGCGCACACTATTAAATTACATTAAACAAATTAATGATTACTTTGATAATATGATTGCTATTACAAAGACTCAACAAAATTTAACGATATATATTGAAAATGAACATCAATTCTTAAATCAATTAGATGAGGTAATCGAACTTACAGAAAATGCATACTCTGAAAATGGTAATAAGATGGAAACCATATTTTTTCAAATTTTGAACAACAAAATACGCACTATAGATGATATAGCGGAATATACTTTTATGAGTAAGACGAGTGTGAGTAATTTATTGAAAGATATGAAAGCAGAGTTGGAAGTATACGAGGTTTCAATTATTGGTAAACCTAACGTAGGGTTATATATCAGCGGTAGAGAATATGATATTAGAAAACTAATTATAGAAAAATTTTCCAATAAATATTTAAATATAGAAATGGACTTACAACTGCATGAGCAATTACTCGAATTAAAAAAGGCGCTTAAATTAGATGAGCAAACTTATCAACGGTTAGTGATAGCAATTAAAGTGACAATTGATCGAATAGATGAAAAAGCATTTATGGATAGGGAGCTTACCATAGATAATAACGTCTTTGTATCTAACGATTACAAAGCCATTGATTTTGTGAAAGAATATTTAACAGAAAATTATAAAAATTTAGATATTAACAAAGAATTGATACTAGTTGTTATTCAATTAATGGGAAGAAGGGCTACCATATTGGACGAGTTAATTTCGTCTTCTGAAGCAGCTTTAATTGATGACATTATTGCGCACACGATTGATGACGTTATTAAATATTTTGGCATAGAAATAGACGATGGATTATTTACAAAAGATATCAGGTTACACATTAAATACTTAATTAATCGGATTATTTTTGATATTAGGCTACATAACGAAAGTGCAATTGAAATGAAAAAAAGATTTCCGTTTGCATTTGAGTTATCTAAAGTACTAGGTGAAAACATTACAAAAGCGTTAAAGTTAAAAGTTTCTGAAGAAGAACTAGGATATTTAACGATATATTTTAGTATCTATTTAGAAAAATTAGAACAAGAAGTTAAAGATATTTCTAAAGTAGCTATATTAACTGATTATGGGCTAAGTGTTTATAAATTATTAAAAAATAATGTGATTAAATTATTTGGTAAACAGGTTGAAATCACTATGATTGAAAAAGCGGATTTTAACGAAGAAGATCTAGATAATTATGAAATTGTAATATCAACAGTTAAAGAAAATAGATTGTTTAATCGAATTATTTATATAGAAGATGCTTTTGACGAGCAAGTACTTAAACTGAAGGTGGAACAATTTTTAATTTATAAAGATTTAAATCGTAAAAATATTTTTAATAAAAGTGTAATTGCGGACTGTATGACTGAAAATGATTTGTATTATTTGGATAATAAGTCCACATATCAAGAAATGATAGCGATGATGGCTGATGCGTTGTATGCGCAAAATAAAGTAGATAAAGATTTTAAAAAATGCATTATAAATAGAGAAAAAAGCAAGTCTACAATAAATAGAAAATTAGGGTTTCCGCATGCAAGCCATAAAAAAAGCAGTATTTGTATAAAAATCATACTTTTAGAGAATGGTTGTGCTGATTATCCAGACTTAAAAATTATAGTCCTTATCGCTACACCTGAAGAAACAATGAACGAAGCATTATTAATTCGGATATACGAAGAAGTTTTAGCATTATCAACAAACACGTTTTTAATCAGTAAATTTTCACGCAATACGAACTTTTATGAATTTAAAACACTATTAAATCAAGAAATGAAGGGATAAATTATGTTCTTTATTTTGCTAATTGTATTAGCGGCTATCGGATTTGTCGTACAACATTTACTGGGCTGGTTACAAATAAAAAATTTCACTAAAAATTATACAGAATTACGTTATAAGGGGAAAGTTGCTATTGGTAGACGTCCATCGGTATTCAAATCTGGAACGCTCGTCTTATTACAGCTAAATGGGAAAAATGAAATTGAAGATGCGCGTTACATGCAAGGGGTAACAGTGTTTAGTAAGTTCAAACCTATAGAAGGTTTAGAAAATCTAAAACTCAATAAAATCACAGGAAAAGATTTAACAAATTTCAACAAATTATTAGTCAAAGCAATCTTAGATGCTCAACACACGCTAAAAGTTGTAGAAAGCGGTGGAGAAATTGAGAAGATACCTTCACCAATGATGAAAGCAGTAAAAAAAGTAAATAATATTTTTAAAAGTGAAAGGGGTATGAAACATGGATTACGTCGTTAAATTTGCTGAAGCGTTTATAAAATTATTTCAGACTGGTGCAGATACATTTATAGATTGGATGGGTACGATTGTCCCTTTAGTACTTATGTTACTTATAGCGATGAACACACTCATTCAATTAATTGGTGAAGAGCGTATCAATTTTGTTGCACAAAAATCTGCTAAAAACCCATTAATGCGTTATTTAGTATTACCATTCTTAGGATCATTTATGTTAGCCAATCCGATGGTTCATTCATTAGGACGATTTATGCCAGAAAAATATAAACCAAGTTATTTTGCATCAGCTTCACAATTTGCACACACGAGTAATGGATTGTTTCCTCACATTAATCCAGCAGAATTATTTATTTTCTTAGGAATAGCGAATGGTATTCAAAAATTAGGACTACCAACTACGGATCTAGCTGTACGTTACCTATTGGTTGGTTTGTTAGTGAACTTTATTGGTGGTTGGGTTACAGATTTCACAACAAGCTTTGTAGAAAAACAACAAAAAGTAAAATTAAGTAAAGAGATTAAATTAGAGGGATGAGGTGAAATAAATGAATAAAAAAGTAAAAGTGGTTAAAGGTTCTGGAGGATTTGGAGGGCCGTTAACATTTGGCGTTGAAGGAGACAAGAAGAAATTAGTTTATATCACAGGTGGTCATAAACCTGAGATTGTGGATAAAATTTCTGAAATTACAGGTGCAGATCCTGTAAACGGCTTTGAAACATCAGTCCCAGAAGAAGAAATCATGGCTATCGTTATTGATTGTGGTGGAACATTAAGATGCGGTATTTATCCTAAAAAAGGTATTCCAACCATTAATATTATGGCCACCGGCAAAAGTGGTCCGCTAAGACAATATATTACGGAAGATATATATGTTTCAAACGTTGATGTCAGTCAGGTTTCAGAACTAGGTGCAGAAGAGGAAACAGCAGTGGTTAGTACTTCAACAGAGACACAAAATAAAGAAGCGACTAATAGCATGTACTCAAAAGACAAAAAACTTATGGAAACGCGAGCTGAACAAGAACATGTAGGTATTTTAACTAAAATTGGACTTGGAGCTGGTAAAATTATTAATACCTTTTATCAAGCGGCAAGGGATGCTGTAGATACAATGTTACATACAATCATTCCTTTTATGGGATTTGTAGCATTATTAATTGGTATTATTCAAGGCTCGGGTATCGGTAAACTATTTGCTCAAGTTATGTCACCACTTGCAGGTAATATATGGGGATTATTAGCTATCGGATTGATTTGTTCATTGCCATTTTTAAGTCCTTTATTAGGTCCAGGTGGAGTGATTGGTCAAGTGTTAGGTACATTGATTGGTGTGGAAATTGGAAAAGGCAATATCCCACCGCATTTGGCATTACCAGCATTATTTGCAATTAATACTCAAAATGCTGCTGATTTCATACCTGTTGGGCTCGGTTTAGCAGAAGCTGAAACTAAAACAATAGAAATTGGTGTGCCTTCAGTTCTGTACTCCAGATTTTTAAATGGTGTGCCTCGGGTTTTCATTGCGTGGCTTGCAAGTTTTGGGTTATATAAATAAAGGAGAGATAAAATGTATAAAACAATTGTAAAAGAGATAGGACAAGATGCTAAAGCATTTGAAGAAGAAAAAATGGTTATATTATTCGGTGATAATGCACCAGATGAGTTAGTTGATTATTGCTATATTATTGATATTAATGCAGTTGAAGGTACCATTACCGAAAAACAAAAATTATATATAGATCATCATGTTTTTGATATTACGAAGGTTGGCTCAGCAGTACAAGACAATTTAGCTAACCTAGGTCATATCACACTTAAATTTGATGGTAGTGATACTGCAGATCAATCAGGCACATTATATTTAGAAGACACGAAGGTACCAGAAATGACTAAAGGTACAGAATTGAAAATTCAATAAATAAATAGTTCAAATTAAAAGCAAATGATTTTAGATGTCAAGAAAGTTAACATATAAAGGTTGTTGTAATAATGGTTATTTAACGATTAAAAATAAAGCTAGTTAAATAAGTTTTTACCGCTATTATATTTTACGGATTTTTAATAATTAAATATATTGATGTAAAGCTCCTACAAACCACTTTAATTGTAGGGGTTTTTTCATATTTAGTGTAGGTGGAAATACTATTTTTGAGCATATGAAATCATAAAAATAATTGACTGTAAGCGCTAACAGTATTACTATGTTATTAAATGTTGGTAATGTTTTAGTGTTGTTTTGGGTTTATATTCCGTAAATAAGAGGTGTTTCACATGGAAAAATCAGAAGTTGACATAAAAAATGGCAAAATGAAGAAAATTACAATCATTGCAACGTTTGGGGGATTACTGTTTGGTTTTGACACTGGCGTTATAAATGGTGCTTTACCGTATATGTCATTGTCTAATCAATTGGATTTAACGCCTGCTACTGAAGGATTAGTATCAAGTTCTTTAGTATTTGGGGCCGCATTTGGAGCTATAGCTGGTGGTAGGTTATCTGATGCATTAGGAAGAAAGAAAATGATTATGGTCTTAGCCATTATTTTCTTCTTTGCAACATTAGGTTGTGGACTTGCACCTAATGTAAGTTCTATGGTGGCCTTTCGTTTAATACTAGGATTGGCGGTTGGTGGTGCATCAGTTATTGTTCCGACGTTCCTTTCTGAAATGTCTTCGAAAGAAAAGAGAGGACGAATGGTAACGCAAAATGAATTGATGATTGTTTCAGGACAATTAATGGCTTATGTTATCAATGGTATTTTAGGAAATTTAGTAGATAATCCTGGTATATGGAGAATCATGTTACTAGTCGCTACGATACCAGCAATCATACTATGGTTTGGTATGTTAAGAGTACCTGAAAGCCCAAGATGGCATGCCAGTAAAAGTAAGTATTGGCCAGCTTATACAATATTAAGAACACTTAGAGATGAAAAAACAGCAGCAGAAGAAATAAAAGAAATTAAAACAGTTATTGATAAAGAGAAATTAATAAAAGAAAAATCCAAAAATGAATTCACAAAACCGTGGGTTCGAAAAATATTATTTATTGGTATTGGACTCGGCGTGGTACAGCAAATCACTGGTGTGAATTCGATCATGTATTATGGTACAGAAATATTAAGGAATGCTGGTTTTGGGACTAAGGCAGCGTTAATTGGAAATATCGCTAATGGCGTTATATCTGTATTAGCAACCTTTGTAGGTATTTGGTTATTAGGTAAGATCGGGCGCCGTACCATGTTATTAACGGGACAAATTGGGATTGTGTTTACGCTTATTTTATTAAGTATATTTCCAATATTTTTAGCAGGGACGCCTATACTACCATTTGTGATATTGTTGCTTACTGTAACATTTTTAGCTTTTCAACAAGGGTGTGTATCTCCAGTAACATGGCTAATGCTTTCTGAGATATTTCCAATGAAAATTAGAGGTGTAGGTATGGGCGCTAGTGTATTCTTTTGTTGGATTACGAATTTCTTAGTTAGTTTATCATTCCCAGTATTACTTGGTCATTTCGGTTTAGCATCAACATTTACAGTATTTGTTGTTTTAAATATTTTAGCAATCGTCTTTGTTAAGAAAGTACTTCCAGAGACGAAAGATAAGTCGTTAGAAGAAATAGAAGAGCATTTTAAATCAGCCAAGAAAAATAGCAAGATTGTGAGTGAGAAATTGGTTGAAGAAGCTAAATAAAATAAAAAGATCAATAATATCGATTAACTGAAAGCGTTAACAATTATATTATGATAATAAGTTGATTATGTTTTGGTATTTTATCTTCATTGATGGAAGGATGGTTATATGGAAGAGAAATTAAGATTAACAACTGGACAAGCTTTGGTTAAATTTTTGAAACAACAATATATATGTGTTGATGGTGAAGAAAAGCCTTTTGTTGAAGGTGTGTTTGATATTTTTGGCCATGGCAATGTAATGGGTATTGGGCAAGCATTAGAAGAAGACCCAGGACACTTAAACATTATTCAAGGTAAAAATGAGCAAGGTATGGCTCATGCGGCAATCGGCTTTAGTAAACAACGTTTGAGACGTAACATTTATGCAGTGACTACGTCGGTCGGTCCTGGATCGGCTAATTTGACCGCGGCAGCAGGAACGGCGCTTGCGAATAACATTCCTGTATTATTACTGCCAAGTGATACATTCGCTACAAGACAACCGGATCCAGTATTACAACAGGTTGAACATGAATCTAATTTAACTACAACAACAAATGATGCTTTAAAGGCGGTTTCTAGATATTGGGACAGAGTCACACGTCCTGAACAATTAATGTCCAGTTTGATTAGGGCGTTTGAAGTCATGACGAATCCAGCACAAGCAGGCCCAGCAACGGTTTGTATTTCTCAAGATGTACAAGGTGAAGCGTTTGATTTTGACGCTACGTTCTTTAAAAAACGTGTACACTATATCGATCGTCCTGAACCGGTTGAACGAGAAATAGCATTAATGACTGAAACAATTAAACAAAGCAAACAACCTGTAATTCTTGTAGGTGGTGGTGCAAAATATGCCGGTGCACGCGAAGAATTGATTGAAATTTCTGAAAAGTACAATATTCCTTTAGTTGAGACGCAAGCTGGTAAATCCACTGTAGAGGCGACATTTAAAAATAATTTAGGTGGCATGGGTATTACTGGAACATTAGCTGCCAATAAAATTGCTTATCAAGCAGATTTAGTCATAGGGATTGGTACTAGGTATACTGATTTTGCTACATCGTCTAAAACTGCATTTAACTTTGAGAAAACGAAATTTTTGAATATAAACATTAATAGAATGCAGGCATATAAGTTAGATGCAATACAAGTTATTGCTGATGCTAAAGCCACACTTCAACAATTATTAAAGCATCTAGATAATTATAAAACAGAATATGAACATGAAATTGTTGAAGCTAAGCAAGAATGGGAAAAAGAACGAGAGCGTTTAAGTACCATTAAGTATGATAGAAATCATTTCGATCCAGAAATAAAAAATCAGTTTAACCAAGAAGTATTAAATGAATACGCCGATGCTTTGAATACCGAATTAACTCAGAGCTCAGTCGTGTTGAAAATTAATGATGTCGTTAATCCTAAAAGTAATGTAATCACCTCAGCGGGTTCACTTCCTGGTGATATGCAACGTCTGTGGAATGCAACACAACCAAACACATATGGGGTTGAATATGGATATTCATGTATGGGTTATGAAATTTCTGGTGCATTAGGTGTGAAATTAGCTGATCCGGCTAACGAAGTATATTCATTTGTAGGAGATGGAAGTTTCCTTATGTTACATTCTGAATTTATCACCTCACTGCAATACAAGAAGAAAGTGAATATATTGCTATTTGATAATTCGGGGTATGGGTGTATTAATAATTTGCAGATGGAAAATGGTGTTAATAGTTATCACACCGAATTTAGAACTTCGGACAATGAAATATTAAATATTGATTATGCAAAAGTAGCTGAAGGTTATGGTGCCAAAGTATATAAAGTGTATTCATTAGAAGCATTAGAAGAAGCACTTAAAGATGCAGAACAACAAGATATTAGTACGTTGATTGAAATAAAAGTATTGCCTAAGACAATGACAGATGGTTATGAGAGCTGGTGGCATGTAGGTATACCAGAAGTTTCTAATTCGAAAGACATACAGGCTGCACATGATTTGAAAGTGGGAAAGTTAAAGAAAGCTAAACAATACTAATTAATAGAGGAGAATATGATATGAAATTAGCATTAGACCCAGCAATGTACACAGACTTATCAATGAAAGAAGTGATAGACAAAGCAGCAAGATTAGGATATGAATATATTGAGCTTTCTCCTAGAGAAGATTTTATACCGTTTTATAAATACCCAAAAGTTGATAATAGTATGATAAAAAATGTTAAGAAATGGTGTAGTGACGCGGGGGTCCAATTATCATCGGTCTTACCAGTGATGGCTTGGTCGGGGCCTGATGAAGAAAGACGGCAAGGTGCAGTCCGTAATTGGAAACGTGCGATAGAGATAGCGAGTGATTTAAATGTAGAAGTCATGAATACAGAATTTAATGGAAATAAATATGAACCTCAGATTTGTGAGGAAAAATTTATTAAATCTATGGATGAGCTACTACCAATATTTGAAAAAGAAGGAATAAATTTAAATTTACAAGCACATCCTTATGATTTTATTGAGCGTAATGATGAAGCCTTAAGAATGATTAGAGGATTAAATAAAGAGTGGATAAATTTAGTGTATTCTACTTCACATACGTTCTTTCATGACGACGGTACAGGCGATATAGCGACAATGTTTGATGATGCAGGGGATAAATTACAGCATGTGTTATTCTCTGATACATTAAATCACACTGTTGCGAATGGCTTACGTTATATTGTGAATCCACCTGACGCTGAAGTGACTGTGCATCAGCACCTTAATATTGGTGAAGGTGAAGTAGATTTCGATACGATATTTAGAAAATTAAAAGAAATGAAATTTGATGGCATCGCTACGAATTCAGTTTTTGCTTGGGTAGATAAAGCTGATGAATCAGCCACTTTTATGTTGAATAAATTAAAGAAAGAATTATTTTAATACCATAATGATAGTTGAGGTGATTTATGAAGTTAGGATATAATGTTGCGACTACAAAAGAAAATGCTACTTTACAACAAGAGTTGGAATTATGCGAGAAGCATGGTTATGATTTTATTGAAATACAGATGGATAAGCTTCCTGAATATTTACAAGAACATTCTTTAGAAGATATGAAACAATTTTTTGATACGCATCAGATTAAACCTTTAAGTTTAAATGCGTTACAATTTTTTAATAATAGAAACGAAGCGGATTATAAAGTCGTTTTAGATACATTTAAAGAATGGTTAGAAATTGCTGAATATTTAGGTGCTCAATATATTGTAGCAGTTCCGTTAGTTACTGAAGAAAAAATATTACAAGCAGATATTCATAAAAGTTGTGTCAATGTGTTGAAACAGTTGGCTTTGTTAGCCGCAGAATATGATATTAAACTCGCTTTAGAATTTCTTGGGGCGCCATATGCAACAGTTAATACTTTTAATCAAGCGCATGCCATTATTGAGGACATTAATGATCCTAATGTAGGGATAGTATTGGATTTCTTTCATTTTCATGCTATGGGTTCACGCTTAGATGACTTAAAAAATGGAAATATTGATAATATATTTTTATTGCATATCAATGATGTCGATGACTATCCGATAGGTATTTTAACAGATGAGGATAGATGTTTCCCAGGATTAGGCGCTATTGATATTCCTGGTATATTATCTACATTGAAGGATATGGCATTTCAGGGTGAATATATATCTATAGAATTGTTCCGCCCAGAATATTATCAGATGCCTGCGGAAGATGTGATTAAAAAATCTAAAGAGACTATGATAGAAAGTGTTCAACCATATTTTACATTGTAAAAACAAAAATTCAGTAGCAAAGCTACTGAATTTTTATGTTTCAATCGTTATATTTTTAGATTTAAAGTATGCAGTAAAATCTTTGGAAGGTAATTTATCTGTGATTAATGTATCAAGTTCATCGCATTCCATGAATGTTAACAATGTTGATTTGCCCATTTTTGTATGATCTGCGAGCGCATATACAAGTCTAGATCGAGATACGATGAGTTTTTTGATGATATTTTCTTCTAGTTCTGCATTTGTTAACCCATTATGAATGTCGACACCTGTGGCAGCCATAAAAGCTTTATCGATATTGAGCTTTTCAATAAGTGTATTAGATTCAATCCCTATAAATGAACGTGTTCTATACTTATACTTCTCACCAATTACTAGTAAAGAAACATTTTCAAAAAGAGCGGCTTTATTGATGACATCTAGACTATTAGAAATGATTGTGAAAGGTAAATCTGTATCAACATAGTCTAAGATATGCACAGTTGTTGTCCCGGTATCAATATAGATGACATCGTTAGCTTGAATGTGTTTAGCAGTAGCTTTAGCAATGTGGATCTTTTCATCATAATGTTCGATATTTCTCTTAGAGTAGTCCACGGCTTGAGAAATTGAACTTTCTATAGATTTCACACCACCATAAACTTTTTTTACTTTATTTGTATCAGCTAGAACGGCTATGTCACGACGTATTGTATTGATTGAGACATTAAAATAGTCGCTGAGTTCGTCGATTGATGCTGCTTTATTCTCGTTAATGTAAGATTCAATTGCGTGTATTCTTTTGGTTTTCATATTTATACCTCCGATAATTATATAATATACAACATTCTCATATTACTCAACAGTTGATTAAAAAATGATAAAAATTTGACAAAAAATAACCATTTATATAAAATAACCAATAAGTAATCAATATGTTACCAAGATTATACTAAAAAATGGAAGCGCTTTCCAATAGGAGGAATTATAATGGCAGAAGTTTTGAAGAATTATATTAATGGTGAATGGATTGAATCAGATTCTAAGGAAACAATCGATGTTTATAACCCGGCGACAAAAGAGGTTATTGCAAAAGTTCCTGTATCTACAAGAGCAGAATTAGATCACGCAGCGGAGATTGCACATAATGCATTCCAAGAATGGAAAGAAGTCGCTGTACCTAAACGTGCACGTA
Source organism: Staphylococcus casei (assembly GCF_030294405.1). NCBI lineage: Bacteria > Bacillati > Bacillota > Bacilli > Caryophanales > Staphylococcaceae > Staphylococcus > Staphylococcus casei. Next base: position 2,688,639 of record NZ_CP125718.1, on the reverse strand, counting down.
TATTATTTAAACTCCAACAAATTTTAATCGACAATAAAGAAGAATTAGCAGAAATCATTACTAAAGAAAATGGTAAGAGTATAGGTGAAGCATTAGGAGAAGTGCAAAGAGGTATTGAGAATGTTGAATTTGCAGCTGGTACACCGTCATTAATGATGGGAGATTCATTATCAAGTATTGCAACAAACATTGAAGGAACGAGTTATAAATATCCAGTAGGTGTCGTGGGAGGTATTACACCATTTAATTTCCCAATGATGGTACCTTGTTGGATGTTCCCGATGGCGATTTCTTTAGGAAATACATTTGTAATGAAACCTTCCGAAAAAACACCATTACTTGTTAACAAATTAGCACAATTCGTAGAAGAAGCAGGCTTTCCAAAAGGTGTATTCAACGTAGTACACGGTGCACATGATGTTGTAAACGGCATTGTAGAAAATGAATACATTAAAGCAGTTTCTTTTGTAGGATCTAAACCAGTAGGTGAATATGTATATAAAAAAGCGACTGAAAATCTAAAACGTGCACAATGTCTGACAGGAGCTAAAAATCATACCATCATTTTAAATGACGCAGATATTGATTCAGCTGTTAAGGATGTCATTGGTGCGGCATTTGGATCAGCAGGAGAACGTTGCATGGCTGCAGCAGTTGTTGCAGTGCAAGAAAATGTTTACGATGAGTTCAAAGAAAAATTAGTGAATGCAGCCAAAGACATTGTTATAGGCAATGGATTGGAAGATAATGTGTTCCTTGGACCTGTAATTAGAGAAGAAAATAAAGCGCGTACGTTAAGTTATGTTGATCAAGGTGTCGAAGAAGGTGCAACACTCGTCCTAGATGGTAGAGAAGGCAACAAAGACGAGGGATACTTTGTAAAACCGACCATCTTTGAAGATGTAACTACGGATATGAAGTTATGGCAAGATGAAATCTTTGCACCCGTATTATCACTTGTGAAAGTAACAGACTTAAAAGAAGGTATTGCACTAGCAAACCAATCAGAATTTGCTAACGGTGCATGCTTGTTTACAGATAGCGCTTCATCAATTAGACATTTTAGAGAAAATATTGACGCAGGTATGTTAGGCATCAATTTAGGCGTTCCAGCACCTATGGCTGTCTTTCCATTCTCTGGATGGAAATCATCATTCTTCGGTTCACTACATGCCAATGGTAAAGATAGTATCGATTTCTACACGCATCGTAAAGTTGTGACAGCACGTCATGGAGAACCTCAATATTAAGGAGTGGATATAAATATGGCTCAATTATTGAAAAAACCTGTACAGCATCCTTTAAATGATGCTGTACAAATCATACAAGACTTTAAACCAGAAGATGTTAACTTAAAATATACGGGGATTAAAATTTTAGACATTCAAACATCAGGCATTTACGAAGAAACAACGCAAGGATTTGAAATCTGTATTGTTGCATTGACTGGAAAAATTGATGTATCTGATGGAGAAAGTATTTACAAAGATTTAGGAACAAGAGATTCAGTATTTGAAAAAATGCCTACAGATAGTATTTATATTTCAAAGGATCATCATATTCAAATATCAGCAGTTAAAGATGCTAGGGTCATTATTTGTTATGCGCCGTGTGATGAAGGTAGACCAACAGAACTTATTCCAGCGCGTAGCAATGGTGTTGAAGATAGAGGTAAATATGCGAATCAACGTCATGTCCACAATATCTTACCAGATACGCACACAGCCAGTGAAAAATTGTTGGTTGTCGAAGTTTATACGGATCAAGGTAACTGGTCAAGTTATCCACCACATAAACACGACGAGGACAACTTGCCGGATGAATCATTTCTTGAGGAAATTTATTATCATGAAATGAACCCAGAGAAAGGATTTGTGTTCCAACGTGTTTATACGGATGATCTTTCATTAGACGAGACAATGACTGCGCAAAATGGAGATGTTGTCATAGTACCTAAAGGCTATCATCCAGTAGCTGTACCAGATGGATATAATGGTTATTACTTAAATATAATGGCTGGACCTAAAAAAGTATGGAAATTTAACAATCAAAAAGACCATGAATGGATTATTGATAGAAAGTAGGGAGAGGTATGACAACTAAAAAAGATATCGTAGCTATCGGACGTGCTGCAATTGATTTGAATGCTGTAGAAATAAATAGACCAATGGAAGAAACTGAAACATTTCGCAAATACGTAGGTGGGTCACCAGTCAATATTAGTATTGGAGCTTCTAAATTAGGATTAAATGTAGGACTTATAGCGAACGTATCAGATGACCAACATGGTCGTTATATTACGAGCTATCTGGATAAACTAGGTGTAGATACTTCACAAATTCATATCGATGAAAATGGTCATAAGACAGGTCTAACATTTACAGAAATTAAAAGCCCTTCAGAATCTAATATTTTAATGTATCGAGAAGAAGCATCAGATTTATACTTGGAACCGGAGCATGTCTCAGAAACCTATATTAAAGAAAGTGAATATCTATTAATATCAGGGACTGCATTAGCCCAATCCCCATCAAGAGAAGCTGTGTTAAAGGCATTAGCAATTGCTAAAGCGAATGCTGTTAAAGTTGTGTTTGAAATAGACTATAGACCATACACATGGAAGACTTTTGAAGAGACTTCGATTTATTATGAATTAGTCGCGCAACAAGCGGACATTGTTATTGGTACAAGAGATGAATACGATATGATTCAAAGTTATCAAGATAAAACCGATCAAGAAATTGGCGAAACTTTATTTGAAAATCATCCTGAGCTTGTTGTTATCAAACATGGTGTTCAAGGCTCAAAAGCGTACACTAAAGCAGGTGAATATTTTGAAGGGAAAGCATTCAAAGCAAAAGTGATTAAAACATTTGGCGCAGGTGATTCCTATGCAGCCGCGTTTTTATACGCGCTAGTAAAAGGTAAATCGATTGATGAAGCATTGAAATATGGTGCGGCTTCTGCAGCTATTGTCGTAAGTAGCCACAGCTCATCAGAAGCTATGCCAACAAGTGAGACTTTGGAAAACTATATTAGTGAGCACGAGAGTTAAAAAAATTACGACAAAATGTAAGCGATTTCTAAAAGGCGGATGATTTTATGATTCAAAATATACGTTATGGATGTGCACCTATCGCGTGGACGAACGATGATTTACCCGAATTAGGAAGTGCAAACACGTTTGAACAATGTATTAGTGAAATGGCTTTAGCTGGATATGAAGGCACTGAAATTGGTAATAAATATCCTAGCAATCCTTCAGTGTTACGTGAATACTTAGAACCGAGAGGGTTGAATGTAGCGAGCGCTTGGTTGAGCTTATTTCTAACGACAGAAAAATTTGAAGTGACGGAAGCGGCCTTTATTCAGCATAGAGATTTTTTATATGAAGTAGGTGCAAAAGTCATTGTCGTATGTGAACAAGGTCAAAGCATTCAAAAGGATTTGAATAAATCTATATTTACAGATAAACCTCATTTCACAAATGATGAATGGCATAAGTTACTCAGAGGTTTAGAAAAATTAGGTACATTAGCGAATGAAAAGCATATGACACTTGTTTACCACCCACACATGGGAACAGGCGTCCAAACAGATTTAGAGATACAGAGGTTAATGGATAATACAGATAAAAATAAGGTGTCGTTGCTTTATGATACAGGACACTTGGCGCTATCTGGTGAAACGGCGATAGATATTTTTAATAAATATAAAGACAGAATTCATCATATCCATTTTAAAGATATTAGGAAGCATATCGCACAAGAGGCAAAGTTACAAAATGATAGCTTTTTAGCAAGTATTAAAAAAGGCATATTTACAGTTCCAGGTGATGGCTACATAGATTTTGCACCCATTCTAAAGGCAATAGAAAATAATAACTACCAAGGATGGATTGTAGTGGAAGCCGAACAAGACCCTGAACAAGCGAATCCATTTATATATGCTAAAAAAGCAAAAGACTATTTAAATAACATTCAACAGAATCGTGAAGAAAAATACATTTCCTAAGAGGGGGAATTTTTTGGAAAATCATATGATTCATTACGCAAAAGATCAAAGTTTTGCCGTGCCACAGATGAATATAAATGGTCTGATATGGATTGAAGGTGTGTTAAGCGCAGCTGAAAAATTAAATGCGCCTATTATTATCGGTACAACAGATAAGAATATTGAATATTTAGGCGGATATGATTTTATCTATCAAACAATTAAAAATAAAATAAAAGCGATGCAGATTACAGTACCTGTCTCAATTCATTTAGACCATGGGCTAACAGTAGAAAATTGTAAAAGTGCTGTAGATGCTGGTTATGATTCGGTCATGTTTGATGGTTCAAAGTTATCAATTGAAGAAAATATCAAACTGACTAAAGAAGTAGTGGATTATGCGCACGCTAAAGGTGTCATAGTTGAGGGTGAAGTCGGCGCAGTTGGTGGTGAGGAAGACGGGTTGATTGGACAAGTGAGATATGCAGATATAGATGACTGTATTGCATTAGTTGAGCAAGCAAATATCGATACACTTGCGCCTGCACTAGGTTCTGTACATGGTAAATATCAGGGAGAACCTAATCTAGGATTTGAAGAAATGGAAATTCTAGGTCAGAAAATAGACATCCCATTGGTACTGCATGGCGCTTCAGGTATATCAAATTCAGACTTGCAACGTGCAATAGACTTAGGTCATGCAAAGATTAATTTCAATACAGAAATTAATATCTCTTGGAGCAATCAATTAAGAGACACTTTAAATGAATCGGAAGAATTGTTTAACCCGCAGAAAATTTTAAAACCCAGTATTGGAGCTATAGAAAAAACGGCTGAAAGAATTATCAATATATGTGGTGCAAATCAACAAAATAAAGTATTTACTCAAAGATAAATGACTGGAGATGAAATAGTTATGGAATTAAAAATAGGTGTAATTGGTATAGGCGCTATGGGTAGAGATCATGTTGAACGTATAAATGAACGTGTAAATGGAGCAAATGTTACGGCAATTAGTGACATCAATAAAGATGTTGCCATCGCATATGCTAAAGAAATTAATGCAACATTTTTTGAAAATGCAGAAGATTTAATTTCATCAGAAGATGTTGATGCAGTGCTTGTTACATCATGGGATCCAACACATGAAGGCTATGTGCTTGAAACGATTAAACATAATAAACACGTATTTTGTGAAAAACCCTTAGCGCTTGAGTCATCAGGTTGTACAAATATTGTAAATGCAGAAGTAGAAAAAAATAAGCGTTTTGTACAAGTAGGATTTATGCGTAGATATGATAGAGGTTACGAAGAAATTAAACGCGAATTACAAACGGGATCTCTAGGAGAAACGTTGCTCGTACATTGCACGCATAGAAATGAATCTGTTGATGAGAGTTATAATACGCCAATGGCAGTTGAAAATACTGCGGTCCATGAAGTAGATGCTTTGAGATGGTTGTTAGAAGAAGATTTTGTCACTGCCGAAGTACGTTTACCTAAAAAACAAACGACACGTACACATCCAGATTTGCACGATCCACAATTAATTTTATTAGAAACAGAATCAGGTACTGTGATTGATTTGGAAGTATTTGTAAACTGTCAATTTGGCTATGATATTAATTGTAAAGTAGTCTGTGAGCAAGGTGAAATCGGATTGACGAATCCAACATACTACAGTGTTAAAACAGAGAGAAAAGATTCTACACGTGTCCCAAGTGATTGGAAAGAAAGATTCATTTCAGCTTATGATAGAGAATTACAGTTATGGGTAGATGGTGTAAAACAAGATCATATCACAGGGCCTTCAGCTTGGGATGGTTATATGGCATCAGTTACAACAAATGCATGTTCAGAGGCAAGAGATAGCGGTAAAATCGTAGATATTAAATTTGAAAGCAAACCAGAACTCTATAAATAGAATAAGGGTGATTATATGAATTTATCATATGTTACAGATAGTCTCGCACATTTGTCACTTGAGGAAGTATTGCAGAAAATAACACGACAAGATATTTATCATATTGAACTGGCTACTGGAGGGTGGTCTCCAGCACCGCATTTGAATATAGACAACTTATTAAATGATAAGACAGAATTAAGTGCGCTTAAAGATTTATTATCGAAGTACCATGTTCAAGTTGTAGCATTAAATTGTTCAGGCAATCCATTAGATCCAGGTACATTAGGAGATGAGCATAGAAAAATCACTGAACAAACGTTTGAGCTAGCAGAACAATTAGGTGTGAAAAAGATTGTGATGATGAGTGGTTTGCCGCCAGCTTCTCCGAATGATGAGGTGCCGAATTGGATTACGACTACAGTGAGTTGGCCGCCACAGTTAAAAGATGCCCTTGAATATCAATGGAATGAAGTAGCGATACCATATTGGAAAAATTTAGTTGAAATTGCAAAAAATCATGGTGTGGAGAAAATAGCATTGGAGAATTTCAGCATGCAATTAGTGTATAATGTTGAAACGTTACTTAAATTAAGAAATGCAGTAGATCCAATCATTGGAATGAATTTAGACCCAAGTCATTTACTTTGGATGGGTGCAGATCCAATACAATGTGCACGTGCATTAGAAGGTGCAATTCATCATGTACACGGTAAAGATGTCCGCATCGAAAAAGGTTTAGCTGATATTAATACTGTGTTAGAAACTAAAGAAATAGAAGATGTTAAAAACCGATCGTGGAATTACGTAGCTGTGGGTTATGGTCAAGATTTACAATGGTGGAAGACCTTTTTCTCAGTAGTACGCATGGTGGGGTATGATGATTTTGTCTCGTTAGAAATGGAAGATTTAACAATGTCTGCAGAAGATGGTGTCGATGCATCGATTGCCGCCTTAAAGCAAGTAGTTGTTTGATAATCATGTAAAATTAAAGTATTTCAATCAGATATGCTTTATGAGGTTTCATAAAGTAACCATAAATGAATATAAAAGCCATCACTACATTATATAGTGATGGCTTTTGTATTGATTATTATTTAGTATCATTATTAATCTGTGCTTGTAATGATTGAGTATTGGATTGCGATATACTAAGCAAGTATTTCGCTTTAGCTAGTGATTGCTTACTGTCGTTATAGGATAGCTCAGTGCGTTTAGATAGTACTACGAGCACAACAGAACTGATTAATGCGATGACTGTAATGATAATAAATGGTGACACCATGCTAGTTGGATTGACAAAGAAAATGATGGAAGCGGTAAGCGTTGATATCACAGCGATTGCAATTAATATTAAGGTTGCATACATATAACGTGTCGCTTGTTTTAAATCGTTCCGAAACACTTCTTTATGTTGGTTATAGTGAAGATTATTTTTATGTAACTTTAAATCTTCGTTAGCATCAATGGCTTGTGCAAAATCTGAGACTTCTTTATTTTCATCTTGTTTCAATTGATCAATGATGGGTTGATAGCCAAATGTTAGCGCAATTTTCTTTTCTTTTTCTGTACCTTTTGCGAGATGGTTTAGTTCGTCTAATTTTTTTTGGTTCATTGTTTCTCACTCCCATATTGTTTATTTAATATTCATTTCAGTTATTAAGTTAGTGCGATATGAATGCACTTATGGTTAACAATAGGTTTTCTAAACAGTGTTATTTATCTTTTGGAGTTTCTGCTTTGTGTGAACTTTGAACACTTGTAGGTGCGTCTTCATGACTGTCTTGTGCATTAGCAACGTGACTACCAAATAAAGTGGCAGAACCTAATACTGCACATAAGAAAAGGCCACCTAACCAAGTAAAGAATGTTGGTTTTTTGCGTCTTTCATAACGTTTCGCCATATCGGCATCGTCGTCTAATAAGTTGCCAACATCCATGTTTTGCGGTGCGACTACTTGATTGAAATTTGATTGGTTTGTTTCATTGTTAGCGAAACTTAGTGCTTGTTGTTTGATTTCCATCGCACGTGCAGAAATACTTAAGCTCGTTTGGTTACTCTGTTCAAGCTGTTGATTTAAACGATCTAAATGAGTTCTATTATTTTGCAGTTCCAATTCTTTTGAACGTATAGATTCATTTTTATCAGTGTTTTCACGTTTGGCTTTTTCTAATTCGACTCTGAGATAATTAATTTCATCTGTCATTTGTGAATCTTTTAATTCATAGTCGTTTACTTTTTTATCGACTGCGAGTTCTAAGCGTTCGTTGAAGGTTTTTTCGTTGTGAATTAAGTCTTGTTCTAGCTTACTAATTTCGCTTCTTAGTTTATCGACATCTTCAGTTCTTTTCTGGATTAAGGTTGCTGCATCTTGATCCATAATATTTTTAAGCTCTGATTTCTTTGTATCAATTGTTTCTTGATGATGTTGAATAATATCATCAACGATTTTAGAAATATGCAATTCGTAATTATTTTTCACATCTGCATTTAATACTTTAATCTGGTTATGGTATACGTTATTCGCTTTATCAGTTAGTGATTTTTCATATTCACGAATACGATTATTTAGAAGTGGTCGTTCTTCTCTTTCTATTCTTTCAATCATATCTCGACGGGCTTTATCAGCACGGTCATTTTTATCTGCCTCAAAACTCTTTTCTAATTTTTGAGTATGATCTTTAACTTTATTTGGAATAACACTTAATGCATCATCTAATTTGCTTTCTATTTCTTTATAGGCTTTGTTATATTTTGAGTCTACAGATTTATAGTTGCGCATTTTATCTGCTTCAATACTTTTACTCCACAAATCAGTAACGAGTTGATTGAAGATACTATTGATAACATCTTCTCTCTTTTTTTGTAAGACAAATAGTTTGTCATTTTTCGCTTGATTGAAATCATCTTGTGTTAATTGTTCAAGTTTTTTGTATGTTGGTAGTACTTTTTCGTCATAGTCTTTATTATCAACGATACTTCTGAATTCTAACTCTTCATTATCTAAATAGACTTTATCTATAAGTGAATTAAGTGTGTTATATAAATTATCTTTTAATAGCTTAATATCGGAAAGATCCTCGCCATTATTAACTGTTTTAATAGATTTAATATGCTTTTGTTTGTTTGTAAGAGCGGTATTTTGATTAACGTCTTTTTTATCTCTTTCTTGAATCAGCTTAATAATTGCATCTTTCAGTGGCCCTAAAGTATCTAAGGATAAGCCTTTACTCATATCAGAAATACCAAAATCGGGCATGTTTGCTTCTTTTAAAATGTTATTATTAATAACTTTTAACTTGAATTGATCTTCTGAAGGTATGTAAACTCTAAGTCCAAAATTACAGTCAAGTCGTTTATTTTCCTTTATGTTGAGTAAAGAAGTTAAATCTGTAATGCAGTATTCATGATCTTCGAATATTTTGAAAGGTTCTTTCTCGTCTTTATGGTCTATAGTTACATCAAAAGATTGCACTATTTTAGAAGAACATAAGATTTGTTTAAAACATTCTACGGCATTACCTTTTGAAAATCCTTCTCTTAGTGCGGGCGCAGCGATTGGTACAATATAAATGTCCGTCTCCCCTGCGAGTACATGGTCCATATCTAAAGAACTAATATCTAAAACGTTATTGCCCATTACATGTCATCCTTCCATTCGGTTATTGTTTAAAATGCTATGAATATACTGGATTGTTTCATATTATATTTAATCGTGTTTTCAGGAAGTAAAATAATAATTGGTTTAATTATTGTTTTTGTGTGTAAATATCTATTAATAACTGATAATTCCTAATTATCAGATGTTTATAATAACATATTAATACAATATATAATATAAAAATTAGAAAGAAAACATTTATTTACATTATTAATTTTAAAATTATAATTCAAAAGTATTTTTTATTACCTTTTAACTGATTTTTAAAAAATAACATACCAAAAAATATATGAATTACAATTATGTTGTGTGGAACTATAGTTTATAATTGAAATGTAATGATTGTGTTTTACTTTGGAAAGATATAATTACAAACATGGTTACATAGTCATTATAGAGGTATAATTTCAGTGCTTATGGTTTAATATTTAGAAAAATAATGAGCAAAGAGGTTGTATTTACCTATATGTAATATTACACTTAAATCAATATCAATTCTGTGTGATTTATTATCATTACATAAAAAATTATTAATCGAATCATGATACATATGATCAAAGTCATCCAGATCATTTAATTTCAATCCATAAACTAATGACAGCTAAGCTTTATAGTTAGTAGCAGTAGGGTTTTGCATAATGCGCATAAATTAGGAGGGATTCAAATGGTTGTTCGTGATAATAAACGTATCAAAGTCAAACGACTCAATGAAACGCGTTCAAGTGGTATTTCTGTCATGATTGAAGAAGGCGGTTTAGGAGCCGATCAGTACTATCAAATTGAAAAGCAAAATGCGAAAACATCAGAAGAACACTTACATCAGTTTGAACATGAGTTAACAGAAATGACTAATGTGGGATTAATTGATTTACTGACTGTAAATGCCCAAGAAAGTACGAATAAGGACTATAGTGAAGCTTTAAAAGCAATTCAGTTAGAAGTGTTACATCGCATGGAATCATGAAGATCAATAGCAATTAGACAGAAAGTATCTGTGCTATAAATTATCCTCAATAATAGGCTGTTACTAAAGTAGATTAAGGACTTTAGTAGCAGCTTTTTTAGATTGTAATAGCGATTGAGTGCATACATGGTTAACATAATCATGTATGCATCACAGATATAATTCGATCTCAATAGTGAGGCTTAAATTGATAGATTTACTAAAAGCTATTGCTGATTAATAATAAAAAGAATAAAATATAAATGATATTGATAATCATTTTCAAAAGTAGAAGGGGCACATTTATGAAAAAATTTATAACTTTTATTATTTTAGTAACATTATTATTAGCTTCTTGTAGCCATCAGAGTAAGTCAGAGAAAAGCCAAGATACAAGGAGTTATGAATTAGATAGTGGTAAAAAAGTAGACATACCCAAAAAACCTAAACGCATTGCAGTAATAGCAAATACATATGCTGGTGGATTGAAATATTTAGGTGCGAACATTGTGGGCGTGACTAAAGATATTGACAAGAGTGACGTACTTAAAGAGAAATTTAAAAACACCGAGAAATTCAATGAAAATGATGTAGAAAAGGTTGCAAAGCTCAAACCTGACTTAATTATTGTAGATACTACAGATAAAAATATCAAAAAGTATCAAAAAATAGCATCTACAATTCCTATTGAATATGGGAAAAAGGATTATTTAGATACACAAATTGAATTAGGGAAAATGATTGGGAAAGAAGAAAAATCAAGACAATGGGTGAAGGAATGGAAAGCTCAAACCTCAAAAGATTCTAAAGAAATCAAACAACAAATTGGTGAAAATGCAACGATTTCTATTTTTGATGATTTTAGGAAAACAATTTATGCATTTGGTAAATCTTGGGGGCGCGGAGGTGAAGTGGTTTATCAAGCTTTTAATCTGAACATGCCCAATGCTTTAGAGAAAGTTGTTAAAAAAGATGGATGGAAAGAATTATCTCAAGAAAAATTACCTCAATATTCGGGAGATTATATTATTACGATGAGTGAGGGAAAATCTAAACCTGAATTTGAAAAGAATAATATTTGGAAAAATATTCCGGCTGTTAAAAATAATCGTGTAATCAATGTTAAAGCAGAGACATATTGGTTTAATGACCCTTACTCTTTAGATTATATAAGAAAAGAAGTCAAGCAACATTTAATAAAATAAATTAATCATAAATAAAAGGCATATCAGATTTTAAAAACCTGATATGCCTTAATTAGATATTAAAAATTAACCATTAAATTCTAATGGATTAGGTCCGATGCGTTTATTTTGATTCAAGGCATCGATACGTGCAATCTGTTCTTCAGTTAATGAAAAATCAAATACGTTTATATTTTCTTCTATTCGATGTGGTGTTACGGATTTTGGAATTGTTACGACACCATGTTCAATATTCCATCTAATGACTACTTGTGCAGCTGATTTCCCAACTTCTTCAGCAATAGCATTGATTGTTTCATCAGTTAAAATTTCAGCGTTCATCAGTGGAGACCAAGATTCCATGTGAATGTCTGTTGTTGCTAAATAATTTCTTAATGATTCTTGTGTAAAGTACGGGTGAAATTCAACTTGATTAATCACTGGTTTAATAGAAGTTTGATTTTTTAATGCTTCTAAATGCTCGATGTTGAAATTACTTACACCAATATTTTTTACTTTACCAGCTTCATATAATGACTCCATACCTTTCCAAGTATCAATAGTTAATGCTTCATCTGTACCTGGCCAGTGAATAAGATATAGGTCTAAATAATCAAGGCCTAAGTTATCTATAGAAGTTTGATAACCTTTGATTACATTGTCTTTACCATATTGATCCAACCAAAGTTTAGAAGTGATGAATAAATCTTCTCTTTGTATACCAGCTTCGGCCATACCCTCTTGAATGCCAAGACCTACCATTTCTTCGTTGCCATAAACTAATGCTGCATCGATACTACGATAACCATTTACGATTGCATGTTTGACTGCCGCTTTAGCTGTGTCATCATTTTCGACTCTAAATACACCTAAACCTAATTGTGGCATTGTATTGCCATTATAAAATTTGATATTTTGCATAATTACACTCCTTTGTATTAGATAGATGTACGTGCATCTAAATAAATTTCATAATTACTATTGTAAGCATTATAGAAAGGAAATGAAAGTACGCACTTTTAAGTAACCAAGAAAGCATAAGCATATTTGGGGTTTTGCATTATAAATATGACCGCTCATCACCCGTTATCATAGCTAATATCAAGCAATCATTAAAAATTTATCTAGGTATTTGAACTTGGAAAGTATAGGTATTATTTAGAAGTTAATTCAAACTAATATGTACATTATATTTAAAAATGATTATACTTAAAAACATGTTTGTTTTTAATACACAAGGAGTAATACGAAATGAATATAATGAGTAGAATATTTCGGAAAGAAGAATTATCGCGTTATCAAAATAAAGATGCGCATTTAGAACGTACACTACGAGTTAGGGACTTTTTAGCTTTAGGTGTTGGAACCATTGTTTCGACAGCAATTTTTACTTTACCGGGCGTTGTTGCAGCAGATCATACGGGACCTTCTGTGAGTTTGTCGTTTTTAGTTTCAGCGATTGTTGCTGCACTTGTAGCATTTGTCTATGCTGAAATGGCTTCGGTAATGCCATTTGCAGGATCTGCATATACATGGATTAGCATATTGTTTGGTGAGTTTTTTGGATGGATTGTAGGTTGGGCACTTATTGCAGAATATATGATTGCAGTGTCTTTCGTGGCATCTGGATTCTCAGCAAATTTACAGGGGTTATTAAAGCCCTTCGATGTTTCGTTACCGAATGCACTGGCGAACTCTTTAGGTACTCATGGTGGTGTAATGGATGTGATTGCAGCTATCGTTGTAGTTATTACAGCTTTGTTATTAGCTAGGGGCGCTTCAGAAACAGCGCGCGTTCAAAACACTTTAGTAGTATTAAAAGTATTAGCAATTTTTCTCTTTATAATAGTAGGCATAAGTGTCATCAATATTGGACACTATATACCATTTATTCCTGAATATAAAGCTACAGCTGCTGGATCATTTGGTGGCTGGCAAGGTATATACGCAGGTAGTTCTGTAATATTTATTGCCTATATTGGCTTTGATTCTATCGCTGCTAATTCAGGGGAAGCGATTAACCCACAAAAAACAATGCCATTAGGAATTCTAGGTTCATTAGGTATTGCTGTAGGATTATTTGTAGCAGTTTCTCTTGTATTAGTAGGCATGTTTGATTATACAGCATATAAAGATAATGCAGAGCCTGTGGGCTGGGCATTACGTACGAGTGGTCATGAAACTGTTGCTGTCATTGTTCAGGCTGTGTCAGTTATTGGGATGTTTACTGCTTTAATCGGTATGATGCTTGCTGGGTCACGCTTATTGTATTCGTTTGGGCGTGACGGTATTTTACCTTCTTGGTTAGGTAAACTAAACAAGAAGAACTTACCAAACCGTGCTTTATTTATATTGACAATCGTAGCTGTTATAGTAGGCTCTGTATTTCCTTTTGGCTTCTTAGCCCAACTGATTTCTGCAGGTACGCTTGTAGCATTTATGTTTGTTACTATTGGTCTATATGCTTTACGTCGTAGAGAAGGTAAAGATTTACCGAAACCCGCTTTTAAATTACCATTATATCCAGTTATGCCAATAATCATATTTATATGTGTATTTGCAGTGTTTTGGGGATTAAGTGGACAAGCGAAATTCTATACGATGCTTTGGTTCATTATAGGAATCATTTATTATTTGTTTTACATTTTAAAAAGTAGCTTTAAAAAGAGATAAAATAGTACCATTTTAAGCACCTATCACATAGATAGGTGCTTTTTATAGATTTATTAAGTGCGTAAATGAGTAATATGTTATAGTGGTATTATATTGCAAACGCAACAAAAGGAGTGTGTTGATGAAAGATATATTAAGAGATATTGGGGTTATTTCTAGAGCATTAGACTCTATAAGTAATATTGAATTTAAAGAAATAGATTTAGCAAAGGGACAGTTTGTTTATTTGGTTAGAATCTATGAAAATCCAGGAATCATACAAGAACAGTTAGTTGAAATGTTGAAAATTGATCGTGCCACAGCTTCAAGAGCGATTAGTAACTTAGAAAAAAACGGTTTAATTATTAAAAAGTCTGGTGAAAATAATAAAAAAAATAAACTACTGTTTGCTACAGACAAAGGAGAAGCGTTATATCCATTCATTATAAGAGAAAATGAATATTCTAATGCAGTTGCGTTAAAAGGTTTTTCTGAAGAAGAAATTAAAGCGTTAACGGATATGCTGAAAAGGGTTAAAGCGAACATATCTAATGATTGGTCATACGTTAAAAAAGGACACAAGAGAATTTATTAAAAAAGATAAATATCAAACAGATTATATCATTAAGGGGGAAAAATATGTATATACCAAATCATTATAAAGAAAAAGATATACAAGAAATTAAAAGATTTATGATGCAACACCAGTTTGTAACTGTCGTCTCTACAGATAATGGTAAGCCATTAGCAACACATGTGCCTATTAATATAACTGAGGACGAGGAATCTCTTTATATTTCAGGGCATTTTGCAAAATCTAATGCACAATGGAAAACCATAGAGCAAGCAGATCAAATATTAGTCATATTCCAAGGACCACATAGTTATATATCTGCTACGTGGTATGAAGAAGAAGACGTCCCTACATGGAATTATCAAAGTGTTCATGTGTATGGTAGAGGCAAAATTTTAACCGAGCAAGCATTAAAGCAAGATCTATCGTTATTATTAGATAAATACGAGAAGCATCGTTCGAATGGAATGACTTGGGATAATATGTCAGAGAAGACACGAAAACAAATCCAAGGTATTGTTGGCTTTCAAATAAAAGTTTTAGAAATTAACGCTGCGTATAAATTAAGTCAAAAACGTAGTGACCAAGATAAAAGTAATATCATTGAGGCACTAGAAAGTTCTGAAGATGACTTAAATAACAAGGTAGCTAAAGCAATGAAAAGATGTATCTTTGATTAAATTATAGAAAATAAGCTGCTTTAACATGTTTGTTGGCATATTACGATTCAACCTACTGGCAGGTACAGGGAAAGTGCAGTAAAATATGTAAAACAAATGTAATTATAAAGGGGAGTCTAAAGTGAGTGTGATTTCTATTATATTAACAGTATTAGTGGCAATTGAATTCTTCTTTATTATGTATTTAGAGACCATTGCGACGGGTTCTAAAAGAACAAGCAAGGTATTTAATATTAGTGAGGAAAAATTAAAAGATGAAAATGTTAATGTCTTATTAAAAAATCAAGGCGTATATAATGGTGTGATTGGATTATTATTGTTATATGGTGTTACCTTTGCAAGTCATCCTAAAGAGATGGTGGCTTTACTTTTAATTTACATTATAATAGTAGCAATTTATGGAGGACTAACGAGTGATAAAAGTATTATCCTCAAACAAGGTGGTCTACCAATCGTTACTTTGTTGTCATTATTAATTTAATGCACTTTGTATAGTTAACCTGACAGTAGTAGTTAAACCTTATTGTTGATTAATTATCAGGAAATCGCTCTATAGTGCGTTATGATAATCGAGCGTACATTTGAACATATGTTAATAAAGGAGGATGAAAAAAATGGATACATTAGATGCATATTTTAAATTATTTGATGAGGCAAGATATAGCGAAACTAGTTTTGATGCTTTGGTTGCATTATTTAGTGAAAATATAACATTTGTACTTAATGGTCATGCTTATCATGGTAAAGAAGCATGGGTTAACTTTGTGAAAAAAGTATTTGAAATGAATGAAGATTTAAAACATATGAGTAATGGCTGGCATCAAAAAGATGATGGCAGTTATGAAGCGAAATGGGCGATTTGTGGTAAAAGATATGCTACGGGTGTCTATACACAAGAAGGTATTGATATCGCTAAACTAGATAAAGATAACAAAATCAGTTACTTAGAAAATAAACCTTACGATGCGAACTTATTTTCATCTATATAAGTTACGATGTAATAATCACTTACATTTGAGTAGGTGGTTTTTTTATGTGCTATTTTAAATAATTATAAAATCAAGTACTATAAAATATCGCTGATGTGATAATATCTATCTAGTGCGTATTTTTCCAATAGTTACGTGCTTGTAAAGAAAAAATAAGGTGATATAAACAATTTTTTAATTGTTAAGCCTGTCACTCTATTAAGTATCAGTTCTTACGTTGACAAGATGTGTGGTAAAAGTCTACGCAATAATAGCGATACCGAGCCGTATCATATATGTTAAATTATGCGCCAATATAGATTAGGAGGCGTTATACACCATGAGTACGAAGCAACATTCAGAAAATAAATTGATTTTAGCTATAGTATTAAGTATATTAACGTATTGGCTTTTTGCCCAATCGTTTATTAATATATCGACTCAAGTTCAACAAACATACCAAACTACAACGGGTATAGTTAACTTATCTGTGAGTCTTACATCTTTTGCAACAGGCATATTTATGGTTGGTGCGGGAGACGTGTCAGATAAAATAGGTAAATTAAAAATGACCTATATAGGTATCATTTTAAGTATTATTGGATCCTTGTTGATTATCATATCTAGTGTTACTGCACTATTAATCGTAGGTCGAATCTTTCAAGGTTTATCTGCAGCAATATTATTACCAGCAACCGTAGGGGTATTAAATGATCAATTTAAAGGAAAGGCGTTGCGCAGAGCTTTTAGTTATTTAATGATTGGCAGTGTGGGTGGTGTAGGATTTGCATCTGTCATAGGTGGTCTTATAGCGACGTATATCAATTGGCAAGCTAATTTTATAGTTTCAATCATTGTAGCCATCATCGCCTTTATCCTTTTATTAGGGACGAAAGAAGAAGCAAAAGAAATTATTGATAAAAGACCGTTTGATTATATGGGGATGTTCCTTTTTGCATTGCTCATAGGTAGTATCACTTTATTTGCGACGCAAGGCTTTGAACAAGGTTGGCTAAGTTTATTTTCTATCATATGCTTGCTTGTGTTCATCATAGCGACTGTTTCATTTATTATATATGAACGACATAAAAATGCGCCATTTATTGATTTTTCCTTATTTCAGCATCGAGGTTTTGTAGGTTCATCGATGAGTAATGCGGTATTAAATTCTGGGATGGGTACGATGACAGTATTTAATATATACGCACAAACAAAAGTGGGGTTAAATGCATTTCAAACAGGATTAGTAACCGTACCTTATGTCATTATGGCTATATTAATGGTTCGTTTAGGTGAAAGGTTATCATTGCGTTATGGAGGGAAACCTATGTTACTTGTGGGTCCGCTATTTCCAGCGATAGGCATTATATTTATTAGTTTAACGATATTACCATCACATTGGTATGTAGCAGCTGCAGTATTTGGCTTTGTTATTTGTGCGATAGGAAATGGCTTATGTGCTACGCCAGGATTAACGATCGCGATATTGACCATACCTGATGAAAAAGTGGGACTTGCTTCGGGCATTTATAAAATGTTTGCAACACTTGGTAGTGCCTTTGGTATCGCACTCAGTACGACTGTTTTTGCGATATTACAAACTTCATACAATATAAGCATTGCTGCAACATGCACATTTTTAATAATGATGAGTATTATGATCTTAGGCGTAATATTGACTCAAATAATTATTCCGAAAAATATAAAAGCATAGACTCGAAAAATATGAGCTTATTACGTTAAATAGTAAACATGAATATGGACAGCGTTTGGGAAGAAATCTCCTAGACGCTTTTTTATAATATACAATTGTTTTAATGACAAACATCAAACAAAAAACGATATATTAATTTTAAAAATAAAATTCGTATCTATTAACTTTTTTTAAATAAAAATTTGCTACAATGTTATATAGAAGGAGGAATAGAATGAAATTAAAAAGCATAGTTGCATTAGTTTTGATAGGCACATTCGCACTTGCTGGATGTGAAGATGGGGAAGAGAAAACACCTAAAAAAGAGGCGCTGCATAAAAATAAGCATGAACTTGTTTATTTTGAACAGCTAGCAAATGGTGATGAAGATTATCCTAGAGTTGAAATAGCATATAAGGATAATAATGGCAAAACACATACATATACGGCGGCAGGCGATAAAGTTTATGAACATATTTTAAAAGGTAAAAACAAATCTCCTTATGTCGTTAAAGATGGTAAGAAGTACCATGTTTATAGAACACCATATATGACATATGATAATAAAGAAATAGAAGGTGAAGTTAAAGACAAAGGTGAAGTAGATAGCCATGATTAAACGATTCGGTTTAATATTGATTACGTTAGTCACCTTGAGTACTTTACTTTCACCAATAACAGAAGCCATTGGAACAAGTAGTGGGGCGAGTACATCATCTTCAAGTAGCGCTTCGAGTAGTGCATCATCCTCAGGTGCTAGAGGTAGTATGAATTCGAGTGCAGCGCGTACAAGTGTGAGAGCAAGTATGAATAATGCTAGAAGCTTATCATCACAGCGAGCAAATGCCACGTTGAGTAAATCAAGCTCACTTGCAAGGCCACATACCATATATAGCACAGGTAGTTCGTACCAAGATCAACGTCGTGCTGCTATGTATTTTAATAATTCACTATTTTATTGGATTGTTATGAATAATCATAATATAAACATGCACAAACAACAGCAACTATTGAAACAAAATATGCGCCCGAAAGAAAAGCTATATACGATTACAGTAAAAGGTAAAGATCACAAAGACCATGTATTAGTAGTTACAAAAAAAGATTACGACACTATTCAAAAAGGCGCCCATGTAAAATATAAAAATGGGGAAATTAAAGTGGTTTCGTAAATTATTGAAAAAGTAATTAAGGTGAACACAAATGAATTTATCATTTGTGTTCTTTTCTTATGCAAAAATTATCAAATTATATAAAGAGTGAATCCATTTGTTATGTTTTTGTAAAATTTTAAATTTTTGCATAATTTTCAATAATAATGGTATATTACATTTAAGGGCTTACATAATTAAAAAGGAGAGATAAAAACATAAAAATA
Organism: Staphylococcus casei; assembly: GCF_030294405.1. NCBI lineage: Bacteria > Bacillati > Bacillota > Bacilli > Caryophanales > Staphylococcaceae > Staphylococcus > Staphylococcus casei. The sequence goes on along the minus strand of NZ_CP125718.1, from coordinate 2,669,009 downwards.
ACCTAGGTTGGATTATACAAAGATAGGAGATTACTGTATGAAAATTATTTCATTTTCTAATTTGAAAGATATCATTAATTCGGGTGATGTCATATCAATAGCAGCTTTATCATCTGGCAATTTACCAACTGAAATACTTAAAGCAATTGTTGAACAACACGATAACTGTAACACACCTCAAGACCTGACAATAATGTTAACGAATGATATTAGTGATTATCGGGGTGATAGTTATGATTTAGATTCTTTTGTGACACGAGGCATGGTAAAACGACTGATTACAAGTATTATTACTGCTGCACCTGAAACGATTCGTGCTATGCGTAATAATGAAATTGAAGCATATTATTTACCACAAGGTGTTATTGCAACACATTATCGAAGTCAGACCGATGCTTCTCCAGGGACGATAACCAAGATTGGACTCAATACAAATGTAGATCCGAGATATTCTGGAGGCAAGGTCAATGCAAAGACTACGGAGGATTTAGTATCTTTGATTGAAATTGGAAATCAAGATTATTTGAAGTATCATTTTCCAGAAGTAGATGTAGCATTACTGAGAGGAACATATGCCGATACTCAAGGTAATATTTTTATGACTCATGAATCTCATCTGGGTGAAGGATATAGTGTAGCAGCCACCACGCATAAAAATAACGGTAAGGTAATTGTTCAGGTTAAAGAAATGATTCAGAGTGGAAAATTTAATCCAAGCGAAGTATTTATTCCGGGAGAACTTGTAGATTATGTCGTAGTGAATGAAGATCCAAACTATCATCGACAGGCGATTCAATCCTATTATGATCCGGCACTTTCAGGACATTATCAAATTACTGAGATGCGAGAACCCTATCTAGATTTAAACACCCGTAAAGTTATTTTGAGACGATCTGCTCAACTATTACTTGAAGGTGATGTGGTGAGTATTGGTTTTGGCATAAATAATGAATTATCCAATGTGTTAATTGAGGAAGAGGCAGATCATTTGGTTCAACTCAATATTGATACTGGCGTCTTCGGTGGCATTATCGGAAGTAGAGATTACTTTGGAATGAATTACAATTTAAGTGCCCGCATGAGACATGACCAGACGTGGGATTTTATCTATAACGGTGGTCTTGATATTGCTTTTTTAAGCTTTGCAGAAGTCGATCAACATGGTAATGTAAACGTCTCTAAATTTGGGGATAAAATGAACGGTTGTGGAGGGTTTATCGATATCAGTCAAACAGTAAAAACGATAGTCTTTTCAGGTGCAATGGTTGTGGGGGGTCAACTTAATTATGACGATGATGGTGTGCATATAACAGCACAAGGTCATGCCACTAAATTTGTTGGAGCAGTGGGGAGTATGGACTTTAATGCTGAATATGCCCAAGAGTTAGGCCAGGAAGTGTATTTTGTCACTGAGCGCGCAGTGTTTGAATTGACAAAGCAAGGCTTAAAATTAATTGAAATTGCAGCTGGACTAGATTTAGACCGAGATATTTTAGCAAATATGGACTTTAAACCGTTAATTGCCGAAGAACTTAAGGTTATGGACAAAGCCATGTGTCACCAGCAATGGGGAGGATTGGCTCACGAGATTAAATCGGAGTATCGTCTATAAATGAGGGGGAGAAAAATATGAACTATGACTGGATAAGAACTAGGGCAGATTTTGATGAGGTAAAAGCAGCAGTCATCGATCCAATGAAAGGTACAGAATGGTCATATCAAGATATGAATGCACGTGCGGATAATCTAGCTAACTATTTACACGATCAAGGTATTGAACGTGGAGATGTAGTAGGTATATTTGCACCTAATGATGTTGCAATTCTAGATTTATTGTTTGCTTCATTTAAATTAGGTGCCGTATATTTACCAATAAATTGGAGATTAAAGCCACAAGAAATAGAAAGTGTCATAATCGATTCACAAGTGAAAATGATTTTCTATGCAGCGAAACATCTATCAAGTTTGCAAGGTATCGCAGATGATTTGGTGCATATGGATATTGATTCACAAGAATATGATGCCATAGTGGACCCAAAACAGCATAGTCCCTTTAAAGCAGCAGATTTAGAGAGCGATGATTTAGCAGTATTAATGTATACCAGTGGCACAACGGGGTTACCCAAAGGGGTTATGTTTACGTACGACTCATTTGTTAATAATCCTATTAATTTAATATTAACTTATAGAATAGATGCGGATTATAGAACGATTATCGCTACGCCCATGTTCCACGTGTTAGGGTTTAATGATTTAACCTTACCCTTATTGATGGCAGGCGGTACTGTGATTCTACAACGCTACTTCAATGGCGAGGCATTGAATAACTTGATGGAGGCATATCAACCCAACTATTTAATTTTAATACCAACAATGTATTATGCCATGCTTGTAGCGGATAATTTTAATCCTCATCATTTTGAAAACCTAGACTTTTTGATTCAAGGGGGTTCAGCTCCATTGCCTGGCGTACAGAAAAAATTTAATGCCATGGGGCACTCGATTATTAATGGATATGGGTTAACAGAAGCGCCACTTGTCATGGTCAACACACCAGAAAACGGCGTGAAAAAACCTGGTAGTATTGGTAAACCTGTAATGTTTATCGATATTCGAATATTCGATGAACATTATGAAGATGTTGAAGTTGGTGAAATTGGCGAATTAGCTGTGAGAGGTAAAAATGTAACACCAGGGTATTGGAACAAACCAGAAGAAACAGCCAAATCCTTTAAAGATGGATATTTTTTAACAGGTGATTTAGCTAAAATCGATGAAGATGGAGATGTGTTTATTGTTGACCGTCGTAAAGAGCTCATTATTACTGGTGGTGAGAATGTGCTCCCATCTGAAGTTGAAACAGTATTATCAGAACATCCATTAATTGCACAATGTGTCGTACTTGGTTATGAGAGTCCTAAATTTGGAGAATCTGTTTCCGCAGCAATCGTATTGACAGAAAATGATTCAGATTATGAACAAAAACTCGACGATCACATGAGAGAGCGATTAGCAGGTTATAAAATTCCAAGAATGTATTTAAAAGTCACACACATGCCACTTAATTCAACATCGAAACCTGATAAATTAGAGTTAAAGCAATTTATGAATAAAAAAGCGCATGATGAACATCAACAAGATGATGAATTAGTATAAATCTTCAAAAATGAAAAAGGCAGTTCAAATTTTTTTGTACAAAAATGTAAGCGATAACAAATAGAGGCGGAGGTTTTATTTATGTCAACAAAAGAAGCGCTTATTCAAACACTATATCCAGAAGATGTTTTAAGTGTGGCAAAGGATTTAACAGAAGGTGAAGTAAAGTTATTAAAACAGCTGAATGATTTACTAGAAGATAAATATCGAGATTCTATTAATGAACATTGGGTCAATGCAACTGAGCCTGAAGATTATTTCGAAGAGTTGGGTAAATTAAATTATTTTAATAACCCCTTACTGTTTGAAGGACGTGAAGATGCACGGACACCAAGTCAATTATTCCAATTCTTTATGTCTTATACAGTCGCTAAATTCGATGTATCATTAGCAACGCTTTTAGGTGTGCATCAAGGATTGGGGCATAACGCCTTCCTATTCGGAGGTAGCAAAGAACAAGTTGCATACTATATTCCTAAGTTACAGTCTCATGAGTTAAGAACATGTTTTGCTTTAACTGAACCTGAACATGGCTCAGATGTTGCCGGAGGATTAGAAACAACTGCTAAAAAAGAAGGAGATAAGTGGATTATCAATGGCGCTAAAAAGTGGATTGGTGGCGCTAATGTAGCAGATGTTATTCCGTTATTTGCAGTAGATGTTGAAACCGGAAAGCCCAAAGGTTTTATTATTGAACCCCATCAAGAAGGGGTCGATATTGATGTCATTCAACACAAAATTGCATTGCGTATTGTGCCGAATACCAATATTAAATTGAATAATGTGGTGGTCACAGAAGATAAGAGACTACAGAATATTAATAGCTTTAAAGATATAGCAAAAGTCTTGTACTCTACGCGTGCAGGTGTTGCATATATGGCTACAGGCGCAATGGCTGGAGCATTACGTGCAACAAAAGATTACGTCACTAAGCGTAAACAATTTGGTAAAGAAATTAGTAAATATCAATTAATCCAAGAAAAGCTAGCCATGATGCAAGGCAACTTAGCGCAGGCTATGGCAACATGTGGTCAACTCGCACGTATGCAAGCCAAGGGTGAATACGATGAAGTTGCAACATCTACTGCTAAAATGATGAACGCTTTAAGATTAAGGGAATCTGTAGCGATGGGACGTGGTATCACAGGGGGCAATGGTATATTAGCTGCTGAATATGATATCGCTAGATTTTTCTCAGATGCTGAAGCGGTATTCACTTATGAAGGGACACATGAAATTAATGCACTCGTGATTGGTAGATTTATCACTGGAGATTCTGCGTTTATCTAATCAGGTGAATATATAAACAATAACTATAGAAATAATCAATTTGGAGGGTTTTATATGACGATAAGAAAAGCGACAGTGCTAGGTGCAGGAACGATGGGTAGTCAAATCGCAGCACTCCTTGTCAATGCAGGCTTGAAAGTGAAGTTACTGGACATGGTGATAGATGAGAATGAGCCTAATAAAATTTCGAAAAAAGCATATGAAATAATCACTAACCCGAAACGTCCACAATTATTTGATTTATCATTTGCATCAAATTTAACATATGGCAACTTTAAAGATGACTTAAATTCACAAGATGATGCAGATATATATATTGAAGCAGTTAAAGAAGAAGTGAGTATTAAACATCATATTTGGGATGAAGTGAAAGCTATAGCAAAAGACAAAGCAATCTTTGCAACGAATACATCTGGCATACCTATTGAAGCCATTGCAAACGTATTTAACGATAGTGATAAAGAGAGATTTTTCGGTATGCATTTCTTTAATCCACCACGTATTATGAAATTGGTTGAAATTATTCCTAACGCAAAGACGTCCCCAGGAGTGTTAGAACGGGTTCAAGCATTTGCGGAAGATGTTCTAGGTAAAGGTGTGATTGTCGCAAATGATGTGCCAGGATTTGTAGCCAATCGCGTAGGGACGCAAACAATGAATGACATTATGTATAGAGGCGAAGCACAAGGTTTTTCTATTACAGAAATAGATGCTTTAACTGGACAGAGTATTGGGCGTCCGAAGATGGGCACCTATGGTTTGTCAGATTTAGTTGGATTAGATATTGCTACAGCGGTGATTAATGGTTTACAACAAGTGCCAGAAGAGCAACATTTCTTCCATGATACAAAAATTGCCGAAATATTAGTAAATCGTGGTGCTTTAGGTAATAAAACAAAACAAGGTTTTTATAAAAAAGAAAATAGAAAAAGGCTTGTGTTTGATCCTGAACAAGGTGATTATGTAAAACCACAGCCACCACAACTTGAAATTTTAAGTGCGTTTAGTAAAGATTTAGCCTCAAATTTAGAAGTCATATTTAATGCACAAGATGACGTTGGGGTGTTTTTATGGGAGACGTTGAGAAATAATTTCTATTATTCTGCAATTAACGTTCCTAAAGCTGCCGTAGATTTTAAAGATATTGATCGCGCTTTAATTTGGGGATTTAACTGGAAAAAAGGACCATTCCAATTATGGGATTTAATTGGTTTCGATCGTGTGAAAACACGTATGAAGCAAGAATTAGGGCAATTGCCAGAATGGATAGAACAGCGCAATAAACCATTCTATAGTGAAGATGAAACGATTGAACGTATTACACCTGTGTCACAATATGTGGACAGTGAAATATGGAATAGATCAGATTCTAATTTGTCTGTAGCACATAAAGACCAATTGCTATTAAAATTACAAAGTAAAAATAATGTGATTACTGGAGGATTTCTTGATGACTTATTAGAATCCATTAATAAGTTAGAAGATGAAGACTTTAGCAGTATGGTTATCTACGCAGAGGGAAATAACTTTAGTGTCGGCGCGAATTTGTACCAAATGAAAAAAGCACACGAAGAAAACCAAGTGGTATCGGAAGTAGGAGCTATGGTCGAAAAATTGCATTATATTTTCGCTAGACTCAAACATGCATTGAAACCAGTCGTTACCGCTGTTCAAGGTAGAGCACTGGGCGGGGGCTGTGAATTAGTATTACACTCTCCTTTTGTTGTAGCTGCAAGTGAATCCTATATTGGTCTTGTGGAAACAGGTGTGGGTCTACTACCAGCTGGTGGCGGCCTTGCTGAATTGACGGATCGCGTATTACGTACAAATCATAAAAATGATGATAAACAAGCACAAGTGACAAATATACTGATGAATGTAGGGTTTGCTAAAGTATCGACCAATGCGTATGAAGCAATCAGATATGGCTATTTGAGAGACACAGACACCGTGATATTAAATATGGAAAAACGGGTTGAAGTTGCTTTGGACCGCGCACGTTACGAAGCAGCAACAAACTATATTCCAACACCAAAATCACAGTATATTGCTTTAGGACGCGATTTTAAAGCATTAGCTGAAGGTCAGCTTGATGCACAACGTCAGGGCAACTTTATCAGTGACTACGATTATGAAATTACGTTAAAAGTAGCGGAGGTATTATCAGGTGGAGACATACCTCGAAACACATACGTCAACCAACGCTATTTACAAACACTTGAAAAAGAAAGATTCTTAGAACTTCTACAAAATAAAAAAACGTATGACAGAATTTCTCACATGTTAGAAAAAGGGAAGCCGCTACGTAATTAACCATAGAATGGTAAACAAGGAAGGATGAAGTGAAATGCGAGAAGCATATATAGTAGCTTATGGTCGCTCAGCAGCTGGTAAGGCGAAGTTAAATGGGGCAATGGCTCATGAAAGACCAGATGAGGTTGCCGCTAAAGTATTAAAAGGCGTATTAGAAAGAGTAGGGGGCGCATTCGATTCAAGCATGGTAGAAGATGTTATCGTTGGAAATTCGTTTCCAGAAGGGTTACAAGGGCAAAATATCGCGAGAGCAATAGCACTCTTAGCAGGAATGCCCAAAGAAGTACCTGGTCAAACAGTGAATCGTTATTGTTCATCAGGCCTTCAAACTATTGCCCATGCAGCGAATCAGATCATCGCTGACCAAGCAGATGTCCTTGTAGCAGGAGGTGTCGAATTGATGAGTGCAGTACCAATGGGAGGTAATGAACCAACAAATAATCCCATTCTGCAAGATAAAGATTCAGGTGTCTCATATCCAATGGGCCTTACTGCTGAAATGGTGGCTGACACTTATAATGTATCTAGAGAAGATCAAGATGCTTATGCTGTACAAAGTCATCAACGCGCGAAAGAAGCGCAATTAGCCGGTAAATTCACAGAGGAAATCATTCCCATTGATGTTAATAAAGTCTCTTATAATCAAAATGGCCCTGTAGTTAATAAAGCGATATTTAAAGAAGATGAATTAATTCGTCCAGATACTACTGTAGAAGCGTTAGCTCAATTGCCAACAGTGTTTAAGGCTGACGGCACAGTGACGGCAGGGTCTTCAGCCCCTTTGACAGATGGCGCTGGTTTTGTAGTAGTGATGTCGGGTGAAAAAATGAAAGCGCTAGGTGTAAAACCTATCGCACGCTTTGTTGGATTTAAAGCAGTAGGTGTCGATCCTAAATTAATGGGCATAGGACCGGCGTATGCTATTCCGGAAGTGCTGAAAGATGCAGAGTTGAATATAGATGACATGGATCTTGTAGAATTAAATGAAGCATTTGCTTCACAAACACTCGCTTCAATTAGAGAAACAGGCTTAGATATGGCTAAGACTAATGTCAATGGCGGTGCAATAGCTTTAGGTCATCCACTTGGAGCGACCGGCGCAATGCTCGTGGGTAGATTGCTTTCAGAGATGAAGAAAAGACCAGGCTCCAAGTATGGTATGGTCACGATGTGTATTGGTGTCGGTATGGGTGCCGCTGGTATTTTTGAATATGTAGGGAACTAATATAGCAATATGTTAAGTTAACAACAAGTCATAATTAGAAAACACCTTAAGGATAGAGGGAAAACCCGTTCCTTTAAGGTGTTTTTTATGATGCTTTTTAATTTAATCTAAATCATTTGGACGTAACGGAAAATATAGCATTGCAGAAATATGATTAATAAACATCACGCAGGTAACGTTGATTTTTAATTAAGTCACTTAAATAGTGCTCAGCTTCGATTTCATCATAATTTCCGTGATGGGTTAGTACATTTATTAAGGCGTTGTGTACACCCTTAGCCATTTCATCTTTATCACCGCACAGATAAATGGTTGCACCTTGCGATAACCAACGATAAAACGCTGCACCGTTTTCTTCTATACGATGCTGAACGTAAATTTTATTATCAGTATCACGTGAAAAGGCTAAATCTAATTTGCTGAGTACACCGTCCTTGAGCCAAGTCTCTAAATCACTTTGATATAAGTAATCAGCATAGTAATTTTGATTTCCAAAGATTAACCATTGAGATCCTTTCAATCCTAATTGTGCTCTTTGTTGGAGATAGGCTCTATATGGCGCAATCCCTGTACCAGCGCCTATCATAATAACCGGTGTCACTTCATCGTACGGGAATTTGAAATGTGTATTTTTCTTGATGAAGACAGGCACCGTATCTCCAGTGTTCACGCGTTCAGCAAGTTGTACAGAGCAAACACCTAAACGTTCACGGTGATGTGATTCATATCGAACTACACGTACAGTAATATGAACGCTATGAGGATGGACTTGGTTACTGCTTGCAATAGAATATTCTCTTGGCGGTAATTTTCTTAATAATTGGTTTAACATATTGGGTTCAAGTGATACGGGTGAAAAATCTTTAATTAAATCAATAAAGTCTCGACCCTCAATATAGCTTTGAACCCAATCACTTTTTTGTACATTTGCATTTAACATTGGGTTTCTAAATAATTCAGCTGCTTGATTTACCAATGAAGGTGTTAACTTTGAAATTTCAAAGTAGTGTGTTAATGCTGCTCTGACTGTCCAGGGTTGTGCGTCTTTTCCAATATGAATCATCGTATCAGGTTGCCATCTTAAAGTTTCTAGTACATGCTCAACGAGAGCGGGATGATTTTCAGGAATGATAACTAAACTATCACCAGGCTCATAAGATTCGTTGTATCCCTCGAGTGATAACTCGAGATGTCTGACCTCCCTTGTGGCATTCGGAGCTGTTAGTACAGCATTTACAAGGACTTCAGCGTGAAATGGGTTGACTTTAGAGTATGCCTCGTCAGACGCTTCAATCGCGACATGTGACTCCACCGAATCATCGATAGCAGAATGATTGGGAGCGTTTTGAGAAAGTAGGTTTACCATATCTGTCATCCATTTTTCAGCGGCATCTTCATAGTCGAAGTCACAATCTACTCTATCAGCTAAACGCTGTCCACCGAGTTTACCCAGAATTTCATCAAATTCTTTACCTGCTTGGCAAAAGTCTGGAAAATCTTGGTCTCCAAGTGCTAACACCGAGAATTTCAAATGCGCTAACATGGGTGCTTGATCACTGTGTAAGAATTCGTGAAAATCTATAGCGTTGATTGGAGGCTCTCCTACACCTTGAGTTGAACAGATAATGAAAAGATAAGTTGTATTTGGTAGCTCATTTTGTGGAAAGTCATCCATATCCCACAAGTGGACGTTGAAATGATGTGATTTTAATGTTGCTTCGAATTGATCTGCAATTTCTTCAGCATTGCCTGTTTCTGTTCCAAATAAAATGTTGATTTCTAACGGTTCATCAGAATGAGTACCCGATGCTTTGGTAGAGGTATCAGTTTCGCTAATATTTGAAGATGCAGGCATGATTGTTGTATCTTGATCATCGGAATGAAGTAAATAACTACTTAACCAATGTTGTTGATTTGTCGTAAGTGTTGGTAAAAGTTGATTTATAAGACCCAATTGTGTTTGATCAAAAGGGGTGTTTTTGTCATTAAGTTTCAAAGCAGTCACCTCGTTTTAGTTTTTCTTAAGAAAGATGGTGAAAATTTCATATCATTACTATTTGAAATTTATAAAAATTATAACATTATTGAATATGTTTATTAATTATTTGTGATTTATGTAATGTTTAAAGGTATAAGTTATCTTTATAATTTTAAGATAGAAAACCCCAAATCATTCTGAGTTAAAGAAGATTTGGGGTTCGTATATTTAGAAAGGAGATGATCATTTATAAGAAGGGCTCAACTTCTTATAAATTAATAATATTTAATGGCTAGAGTATGTTTGTTGCTGAATTGCATTTTTTGAAGTCATTCTAGAGTGACTTTTAAGGCTTAATAGCAAAAGCGCGTACCGGAAATCCAGGTGCATCTTTCGGTTTAGGGCTAATAGTGTAAATGATAGCACCTCGTGTTGGTAATAAATCTAAATGAGTGAGTAATTCAACCTGAAATGTATCTTGACCTAATACATAACGTTCGCCAACAATATCACCGTTTTTAGCTACATCTATAGAAGCATCTGTATCAAAAGTTTCATGTCCTATGGCTTTAACATGACGTTCTTCAAGGAGATATTGTAGGGCATCTAAACCCCAACCTGGTAAATGAAGGTTACCCTTGCTATCTCTATTTTCAAACTGTTCGATGTCAGGCCAACGTTTGGACCAATCGCTGCGCAAAGCAACAAAAGTACCAGGTTCTATCTTGCCATGAGCTGCTTCCCATTGTTCAACATGTTTGCGCGTTAATATGAAATCAGCATCTTTAGCTACTTCTTGTGAAAAATTTAAGACAACAAGTGGTAGGGCAAGTTCTTTTAAATCGAGTTCATGTAAATACCGTTTATGTTCTACAAAGTGGATTGGGGCATCAATATGTGTACCATATTGACTGACAATGTTCCAATTTTGTACATAAAATCCATCATCTGCTACGTTAAATAATGTTGAGACTTTCGCACGCTCAAATTCACTGAAGCATGGGATGGTTTCATCAAATGTGTGGGTCAAATCGACCCACGTTGATGATTTTAATTGTTCTAATTGATTCCATAATGGATAACTCATGTCTATCACCTGAATTCAGTTATTATTGAACAGTCGCTGAGTTTGTCGTCTTACGTAATTTATCAACTGAATTGACTAGTACAGTTAAGGCTTCTTTTACTTCGTCTTCTTTACGTGTTTTTAGACCACAGTCTGGGTTTACCCAGAAAAGGGAACGGTCAATTTCTTGTAAAGCACGGTTAATAGCTGCTGTAATTTCTTCTTCAGTCGGAATACGTGGACTGTGTATATCATAAACACCTAAACCGATACCTAAATCATATGTGATATCTTCGAAGTCTTGGATTAAGTCACCGTGACTACGCGAAGTTTCAATGGAAATTACGTCTGCGTCTAAATCATAGATAGCATGGATGATTTGTCCAAACTGAGAGTAACACATATGTGTATGAATTTGTGTTGCATCTGCCACTGAAGATGTAGCGAGTTTAAAGGAATGTACAGCTTTATCTAAATAGTCAGCATGATACTCTGAACGAAGCGGTAATCCTTCTCTTAATGCTGGTTCATCTACTTGAATAATCTGAATGCCAGCTTCTTCTAAAGCGAGCACCTCTTCATTGATTGCTAAAGCGATTTGATCTTGTACTTCTTCACGGAGTAAGTCTACGCGTTCAAATGACCAGTTTAAGATGGTTACTGGACCCGTTAACATACCTTTTACAGGTTTGTCTGTTAAACTTTGGGCATACAATGTTTCTTTGACTGTAAGTGGCTCAGTCCATTTAACATCTCCATAAATAATTGGTGGCTTAACGGCACGAGAGCCATATGATTGAACCCAACCAAACTTAGTTACTAAGAATCCTTGTAGTTTCTCACCAAAGAATTCTACCATGTCATTACGTTCGAACTCTCCGTGTACTAAGACGTCTAAGCCTATATCTTCTTGGATTTTAATCCAACGAGCAATCTCATTTTTTAAGAATGTTTTGTAATCTTCATCTGTAATACGGTTGTTCTTCCAATCTGCACGTTGTTTACGTACTTCTTGAGATTGTGGGAATGAACCAATCGTAGTTGTTGGTAAATCAGGTAAGTTTAAAAGCGCATCTTGTGCTTTTTTACGTTCAGCAAATACAGATTGTCTTGAAGTGCGGACGCTATCGAAATCATATTCAAGATTTTTGAATGATTGATTTTGGAAACGCTCATAACGTGCTTTCAGTTCATTGTATTTAGTATCATCATTTTCATTAAATAAACGTCTTAATGCATCTAATTCATCTAGTTTTTCAGTTGCGAAACTTAGACCTTCTGCAATAGATTCATCAAGTGATTCATCATCTAATGAAACTGGTACGTGTAATAATGATGAGGAAGGTTGGATGACAAGTTCATTTGTATTGTCGGATAATGTTTCAATAAGTGCTTTTTTAGCTTCAATATCAGCTGCCCAAACGTTACGTCCATCAATAATACCCGCATAAAGCGTTTTAGAGTTATCTAAATCGCCAGCTTTAATTTGTTCTAAGTTAAAGTTACGGTCATGAACAAAGTCTAGACCTAAACCTTTTACAGGTAAGCTATTTAAGAATTTTAAATTAACGCGTTCAAAATAAGTTTGAATGACAAGATGCTCGCCTAAACCAGCTTCAGCGAAATAGTCGTATACAGCTTTTGTGATACTTTCGTAATCTGAACTATCATCTTCAACAAGTACAGGTTCATCAATTTGAATATATTCTGCACCAGCATCTACTAATGATTGCAATACTTCTTTATATAAAGGTAATAATGTATTTACTTTTTCTTCGAATGATTGGTTGCCACCTTTAGATAATTTAACAAACGTAACAGGGCCAACAATTACAGGGTGTGCATTAACATTTAAAGATTTTGCATAGTTAAAACGTTCTAACAATACATTGCGATTTAATTTTGGTTCTGCCTTATCCCATTCTGGTACGATGTAGTGATAATTTGTGTTGAACCATTTTATTAAAGCACTTGCAACATGTTCTTTATTCCCTCTAGCGATATCAAACAATAAATCATCATCTATTTCTCTACCTTGGAAACGTTCAGGAATAATGTTAAATAGTAAAGAAGTATCAAGAATATGGTCATAAAGTGAGAAATCACCGACTGGGATACTTGATAAGTTATAGTTTTTTTGTAGTAATAAATTTTCTTTATGCAAATCTGTTAACTGTTGGTGTAATGTGTCTAAATCTACTTTATTTGACCAGTAACCTTCGATTGCTTTTTTCCATTCTCTTTTTCTACCTAATCTTGGGAATCCTAAATTTGATGTTTTAATTGTCATAATATTGCCTCCTGTTTATTTGAAGTAATTTGTTTAGAGTATGCTGCAAGTTCTAATGTGTATTCGACACTTTGAAATGGGGTGATTAAGTACAAACCATTAAAATATTCGTGTACAGTGTCGATTAAGTCTTTTGAAAGTTTAAGACTTAATGCTTTTGTTTTTGCTTTATCATTTTTAACGGCTTCGAATTGCTCTAAAATTTCATCTGATAACTTGATGCCAGGCACTTCGTTATGTAAAAACAGTGCATTTTTATAACTGGTTACGGGCATAATACCGATAAAGAATGGAGCATCTAAATGTTTCGTTGCTTCATAGACCTCTTTGATTTTTTCAGCACTATAGACTGGCTGTGTAATAAAATAGTGCATGCCACTTTCTAATTTCTTTTCTAATCGTCTGACTGCACCATCTAATTTTTTTACATTAGGATCGAAAGCACCTGCGATGTTGAAGTTTGTCTTCGTCTTCAGCGCATCACCATCAGTGTTGATTCCTTTATTGAAGCGTAGTGCAATTTCGGTCAACCCTTTGGAATTTACATCGTATACGTTAGATGCGCCGGGTAAATGACCAATTTTAGAAGGATCACCAGTAATGGTTAGAATTTCATTGACTCCAAGTAGTGATAACCCTAATAAATGAGATTGTAATCCGATAAGGTTGCGATCTCGACACGTAATATGTACGAGTGGCTCTATAGCGTATTGTTGTTTAATGACACTGGCTGCTGCAATATTACTGATTCTGACAGTTGCGAGTGAATTGTCGGCTAGCGTCACTGCATCAATATTAGCGTCATCAAGTTTTTTGATATTTCTGAAAAATTTATCTGTATCTAGGTGCTTCGGTGTATCCAATTCAACAATGATTGTTGGATGCTGTTTGACTTTTGATGTTAAAGTTTGTTGGTGGGAAGTTGTATTGGAACGACTACTTTGTTTGGTAATGGGTATAACTTTTTTATCTGAAACGGGTTTTAAATCTTTTACAGACGATTTGATAAATTGAATGTGTTCAGGTGTAGTACCACAACAGCCGCCGATTAAGCGTACGCCTTCGTTAATGAGTTGTTGTGCAACTTTGCCAAAGTAGGCAGCGTTATCGCTGTATCTAAACTCACTATTTTCAATATCGAGTAAACTTGCATTAGGGTAGCAAGAGAGATAAGCACCTTCAGGTAATTCAATATGTGAAAATGATTGCTGCATATGGTGTGGACCATGATGACAATTTAATCCAGTAATGTCAGCACCACTTGCGGCGACTTGCTTTAATGCAGTATTAATTTCTGATCCGTCTCTGAGATAATTGGTATTTAAAGCTGTTAGCTGTGCAATGATAGGGATATCATATTTGCGTCGTGTTGCTTTAATAATATTGGTAAGTTCTTCTAAGTCATAATAGGTTTCGAACAGCAGACCATCAACACCAGCTTCTACTAAAGTATCAACTTGTATTTCGGTATGGTATTGTATTGCAGATAAGCCTAACGCGTCTTGTTTGATTCCTCTAAAACCACCTACAGTTCCGAGTATGAATGTATCATTATTTGCAGCTTGTTTAGCAATTTGAACGGCAGCTTGATGGATATCTTTGACTTTATGTTCTAACCCAAATACTTTTAATTTTTCAAAATTCGCACCATACGTATTGGTCTGAATGATATCAGCACCAGCTTCAATATAAGATTGGTGAATGCGTTGGACTTTGTCAGGATGTGTCAGATTGTATGCTTCTGGACAAGTATCTAAACCTTCAGAATAGAGGATGGTCCCAATAGCACCGTCAGCGACGAGTATGTTGTTCTTCAGTTTGTTGAGTAGTTGACTCATTGAAAGCCTCCTTCAATGCATAATTTAAATCTGCAATTAATTCTTCAGGTTGTTCTAAGCCAACGCTAAGTCTGAATAAACCGAATGTAATGTTACGTGCTTCCCTTACTGCCTTAGGTACTGCGGCATGAGACATTGTAGCTGGATGAGAAAGTATCGTCTCTACTCCTCCAAGACTTACGGATACAAGCGGAAGAGATAATGCATCTACAAATGCTTGTGCTTTGGTTTCATCTTTTAATCTGAAACCTAAAACTGCGCCGCCATGACGCGCTTGAGATAAGTGTAACTTATCATTACCTGGGTAATATACTTCAGCAATTTCTTCGCGTTGAGATAAAAAAGTATAAAGTTTTTGTGCATTTTCAACAGATTGATTAAATCTAACAGGCAACGTTTTTAAATGTTTTGCTAATGTCCAACTATCTTGGGCTGATAATGCAGTACCTGTTCCGTTTTGTAATAAGTAAAGTGCGTTTGCAACTGTTTCATTATTTGTAATAGCTACACCAGCAATAATATCGCTGTGGCCACCTAAGAACTTCGTTGCACTATGCACAACAATATCTGCGCCAAGTGCTAAGGGTGATTGTCCCAGTGGTGTCATAAATGTATTATCAACGGCTACTAAAAGCTTATGTTGTGTGGCAATGTTTGCCACACCTTTAATATCTGTGATTTTGAACAGCGGATTAGAAGGTGTTTCAACATAAATTAATTTAGTGTTATTTTGAATGGCTTGCTCGATTTCATTTAATTCTGTTGTATCTACTGTCGTAAATTGAATGTTAAAGCGTGTTAAAATTTGCTCGGTTAACCTGAAAGTACCACCATACACATCATCGGGTAAGATAACATGATCTCCAGCATTTAAAGTAAGTAATACTGCTGAAATGGCTGCAATACCTGAAGCATAAGCGAAAGCATAATCCGCATCTTCAAGTTTGGCTAATTTCTCTTCTAGTAATGCACGGTTTGGATTACCACTTCTAGCATAATCATATGCAGCATCGCCACCTAAAACTTTTTGATGGAATGTAGAAGAATCATACAAAGGAGGATTGGCTGAATCGTAATCTTTCCCTCTATGTGCATCAAATATCAATTCGGTTTCTTTGGATAAACTCATGAAATCACTCCTTCTTTAGATTTTTCTAATGCTTGAATAATATCTTTTTCAATATCTTCATAGTTTTCTATACCGATAGATAATCTAAGTAAATGTTCGTCGATACCACGTTTATCTTTTTCTTCATCTGGCATATCAACATGTGTTTGTGTATAGGGGAAGGTGATAAATGTTTCAGTACCACCAAGACTTTCAGCGAAAATGCAGACGTCTAAGTTTTCTAAAAAGCGATTAGCTTTATAAGATTTGTTGAGGCGTAAGCTGAGCATGCCAGTACGTCCGCTATATAGGACTTGATCAATCGCCTCTAAATGCTTACATCGCTCTGCTAATAATTTGGCATTATATTCTGAACGATCCATTCTAAGATGTAATGTCTTTAAACCACGTTGTAGTAAGTAGCTATCGAAAGGCGATAGTGTAGCACCAATCATGTTGTGTAAGTCTGCAAATTGTGTTGCTAAAGCTTCATCTTTAACTGTTACAACACCTGCCAATACATCGTTATGGCCACCGATGTATTTAGTAGCTGAATGTAAGACAATGTCTGCGCCTTCTTCTAGTGGTGTTGAAAGGTAAGGTGTTAAGAATGTGTTGTCTATTATGGTTAATAAGTTGTATTCCTTACTTAAGATATAGTATGGATCTACATCGACTTCAATCATTTGCGGGTTTGAAATAGGTTCGATAAACAATGCTTTTGTATGTTCTGAAACGCTTTGTTTTACGTCTTCATAATTTAGGAAGTCTACATACTTGAATTGGATGCCATATTGTTGCTCATAGAAATCAAAGAGTCTGAATGTACCACCGTATAAATCGAAAGACACTAATATTTCGTCACCTGATTTAAACAAGTTACAAATAAGTTGAATGGCTGCCATGCCACTAGCAGTGGCAAAAGATGCGACCCCACGTTCTAATTTGGCAAATGATTCTTCAAATGCTGAGCGTGTAGGATTTTTAGTTCTTGTATAATCATAGCCTGTTGATTCACCTAAATGAGGGTGCTGGTATGCTGTTGATAAATAAATTGGATTCGCAATCGCTCCGGTATGATCTTGTGATAAAGCAATTTGCGCGAGTTCAGTATTTTTCATAATAGATAACCTCCTTGTTAAAAATAAAAAAGCTTCCGTCCTTTAAACCCGAATATATCGGATGTAAAGGACGAAAGCTTAGCTCGCGGTACCACCTTTGTTTGTTACCTTATCACTAAAGTAACCTTACCCAGTACGCCAAAATGTTAACTTTATAACGTAAACTGAATCATGCCATCGCAGCCTCGTTAAAAAATAAAACCCATCTTAAAGTGAAATAAAATGAGTACTAACGAAGTATACGACGCGTGGATAAATCCAGTACGCCATTGAACAAAATGTTAATACTGTATCGCTATAACGGGCGATCCCGTTGATACCTCATATTGGCATCAACACTCAAAGGCCATTTTCGAACTTTCTTTCCGCGTCTTCTTTCAGCGTATCAAAGACTCTCTGTGTCAGCAGTGTAAGTTTTACTTTCCTTATTACTGTGTTTCGTATTTGCAATTTCTTAATTTGATATACCTAAGATTACACACTAGAATTTATTTTGTCAATAACTTTTCAGAAAATTTAGATTTAACTAATTATTTAGCGTTTGTATTATGTGTCACAACAAGGATGATATAATAAAATCATAAAAAATTAATTTGAAAAAATATAATTAATACTGGAAGTAGGTGTCTAAAATCACAAATCCTGAAGATCAAAGATTACAATTAGAACCAAATGCGCAAGTCCAAAATATTAAAGTGAATTTAATAAAAGCCAATCCTTACCAACCACGTAAAACATTTGATGAAGCACGTTTAGAAGATTTAGCGGGTTCGATCAAAGTCCATGGTATTCTCCAGCCCATTGTTCTGCGAAAAACAATCAATGGTTATACCATTGTCGTGGGTGAGAGAAGATTTCGTGCTGCTCAAATTGCAGGATTGAAAGCAATACCTGCAATTATAAAATCATTAACAGATGAAGACATGATGGAATTAGCCATTATTGAAAATTTGCAAAGAGAAGATTTAAATGCAATAGAAGAAGCGGAAAGTTATCGCAAGCTTATGGATGATTTAAATCTAACACAACAAGAAGTGGCCCAGCGTCTGAGTAAATCGAGACCTTATATTGCGAATATGCTTCGCTTATTACATTTACCTGAAGATGTGGCAGATTTGGTCAGAGCAGGCACTATATCAGGAGCGCACGGAAGGACATTATTAACTGTAAAAGATACGCAAAAGATGCGTAACATTGCAAAGCAAACCGTCAAAGAATCTTGGAGTGTACGATACTTAGAAGCATATGTACATGAACAATTTGGAAATAAAGTTAAAAAGACGCATCCACCTGAACCTAAAGTAAAACCCAAATTGATTCAACAGCAAGAGCGTCAATTAAAAGAGCAATATGGAACAAATGTATCCATCTCTACAAATAATAAAAAGGGACAGGTTACATTTGAATTCAAATCTGAGGCTGAATTTAAGAGGTTAATCCATCAGTTAAATGATAAGTATCATAAATAATATCGACACGCAGTAAGTCCCTTGCAGTTTGATCATATTACTAAGGGGCTTATTGATTGTATGTATAGGTGATAAGGGTTCACTTACCTTTGGAATGAAGTGTTGCTCATAATCATAAAAATTTTAATTATTCTACATAATTTAAATTGTGTAGGAAAAAATATTACAATTTTGAGAAAACGTATTGTGATCATTTTGTGAAATTAAGGTGAAGTGATTGTAACTATTGGGATTGGGTACAATAATGGTGGTGAACGAGTAAATAGGAGGGGTTATATGTTAACTCAAGAAGAGATACAAACAATAAGAGAAACTGTTCCATTACTAAAAGAAAAAGGGCAAACAATTACAGCTGTTTTTTACAAGCGCTTGTTTGAACAACATCCAGAACTAAAAAATGTATTTAATCAAACGAACCAGAAAAAAGGCTTACAATCTTCGGCACTTGCTATGGCAGTACTAGCTGCAGCAGAAAATATTCAGGATTTATCACCAATTGTCCCAGCCATTATGCCAGTCGTTTATAAACATTGTGCATTACAAGTTAAGCCTGAACAATATGCAATTGTAGGTGAAAATTTAATTTGGGCGATTGAAGAAGTTACAGGGCTCAAAGATGAAGACCCAGTCATCCAAACATGGGTAAAAGCTTACGGTGAAATTGCAGACGCGTTTATTGGATTAGAACGTGAAGTCTATAACCAAATGGCGTGGGATGGTTTTAGACCATTTGAAGTGGTTGATATCACAGAAGAAACTGAAGAGATTAAATCATTTACTATCACATCAGCTGATATTGATTTGAGTCAATTTATTCCAGGTCAATATATCACTGTAGACATCGAAAGTGAAAAACTACCATACAAAGCTAAAAGACATTACTCTATTGTAGATGGAGATAAGGATTTCTTGACGTTTGGTGTTAAAAGAGATGTTACAGATGAGCATGAAGGAGAAGTATCAACCATACTACATGATGAAATAGCGATTGGAGATACCTTATATTTATCTGCCCCAGTAGGTGGATTTAAACTAGAGCACAAAGCCAACAAGCAACTATTTTTAGGTTCTGGGGTAGGCGTAACACCACTTGTATCTATGTACAAAGAAGCGGTAGATGCAGGGTTAAAAGCAACATTTATACAGTCTACAGCTAACGCTCAAAATATAGCTTTTGAAGAAAAAATTAAAGCTATAGCTAGCCAATCTTCACAAGCTGAAGTCATTAATCATTTACGTGATCAAGATGCACGCATTGATGGGGAACAGCTAAAACAATATATTGATGATGATACAGAAATATATGTCTGTGGAGGAGATACATTCCTAAAATCAATTATCGAGGAATTACGCACACTCGGTGTATCTATGGATAACGTACATTTCGAAACGTTCATTCCAAGATTAAGCTTTTCGGCTTAAAATTTTGTATATAATATAAAGCGCCGCAAACAATTAATATTGTTTGTTGGCGCTTTTTTGTTATGATTATATATAACATCATAGGCATAATTAGAATTATTATAAAAAATACAAAAATTTTAGAATTTTTTGTGAATAGCGTAACCACAGGGTTTAAAGACTTTAAAGAAATCCTAGTTTATTGTTATTATTTTTTAGAAATTATTATTAAGAACGCTTGAAAATAAGCGTTTAAAGCGCTTTAGTGATAGATTTTTGAAGCTTTTTTAAGAAGTGTTTAGTTTTAAATATGCACTTGACATAAAATTTTACAATCAGTAAAGTGTGTATCATAATTATTTTCTAATAATTCTAATAACGAAAATGTAGCGTGGGCAATTAAAGAGTACATTAAAGAGAAGGGGATGAACCCATTAATGTCACAGGGAAAAATTACGTATGAACATTTCAATGCAGAGGTTTTTGATTCATTGGATATTTCTGATGAAACAAAAGGTGCGCGAGAAGTTATAGCATGGGCCTATGAAACGTATGGAGATTCAATTATTTACTCATGTAGCTTTGGTGCAGAAGGTATGATACTCATAGATTTGATTTATAGCGTTAAAAAAGATGCGGAAATAGTATTTTTAGATACAGATCTTCATTTTCAAGAAACGTACGATTTAATAGATAGAGTAAAAGCGCGATATCCAGAATTGAATATTAAACTTAAGAAACCTGACCTTACTTTGGAAGAACAGTCAGAACAATATAACCCGGCGCTTTGGAAGAATGATCCCAACCAATGTTGCTATATTCGAAAAATTAAGCCACTTGAAGAAGTATTATCCGGTGCAACTGCTTGGGTTTCAGGCTTACGTAGAGAGCAGTCACCAAGTCGTCAAAATACAAACTTTATAAATAAAGATGAAAGATTTCAATCAGTAAAAGTGTGTCCATTAATTCACTGGACGTGGGATGATGTATGGGATTACATTAAGAAGCATGACTTACATTACAACGAATTACATGATTTTAACTATCCAAGTATTGGTTGTATTCCTTGTACAGCCGCTGTTTCAGGTTCTGGAGATTCACGTGAAGGAAGATGGAACAATTCAAGTAAAACCGAGTGTGGCTTGCATACGACGCGACCATAAAATAATACGCGCATATTTTTTTAAATACAAACCTTAGTAAACTAATCAGTTATATAGAGTTACTAATCGTTTTAATGTGCATATGATACTGCAAAGGTATGCCTTTTAACGGGAAAGGTTAAACCCGTCAATTCAGTGATTAAGTATTAAATAATTAAGAAATGAAAATAGACTATATGAGGTGAACTTGCTGTGAATTTATCTGTAACAAACAGTCCATTCAACGAAGAACAAGCAACACAACTGAATCAAATCATCCAAAATCTTACACCTGAACAACAGACATGGCTTAGTGGTTATTTAACTGCTAATCAACAAGCACTGGCTAATAGTTCAGCACCGTCACAACAAGTGGCAGAAAATGTATTGAATAATGAACCACAAGCTATGAGTGATAGACATATTACAATACTATATGGTTCTGAAACAGGAAATGCACAAAGTTTAGGCGAAATATTTGCAGATCGACTTGTAGAGCATAATTATACAGTCAAACTTAGTGCGATGGATGATTTTAAACCAAAAGACCTGAAAAAAGTAGAGGATTTATTTGTTATTTCATCTACTCACGGTGAAGGAGATCCACCTGATAATGCATTGTCTTTCCATGAATTTTTACACGGCAGAAAAGCGCCTAAATTAGAGGGCGTCAGATTCTCTGTATTGGCTTTAGGCGATGAGTCTTATGAATTCTTTTGTCAGACGGGTAAAGATTTCGATAAACGTTTAGAAGAGCTTGGTGCTGAACGTATCATAGAGCGACAAGATTGTGATATTGATTATGATGACATTGCCGAAAAATGGATGAACACAAATATAGAAAAGTTAAATAGTAGCTCAGGAGTTACGCAAACGGTGACATCTACTGAAACAGTACAATCTGCAAAAGAGAAACGTTATTCTAAATCAAATCCGTATGAGGCAGAAGTATTAGAAAATATTAACCTCAATGGTCGAGGTTCAAATAAAGAGGTTAGACATGTTGAGCTACTGCTTGATAATTACGGCGAAGAATATGAACCAGGCGATTGTTTAGTAGTATTACCACAAAATGATCCTGAAGTAGTGTCGCAGTTAATTGAAACATTAGGATTTGATGAGACAGTAGAAGTCACAATAAATGATGATGGAGATACATTGCCATTACAAAAAGCTTTGACAGAACATTTTGAAATTACTAAGTTAACCAAACCGTTATTACAAAAAGCAGTAGAATTACTAAATAATGAACAGCTAACAGCAAAAATAAACGATGCTGAATGGATTCAAGCATATATTGATGGTAGAGATTTAGTGGATTTATTCACAGATTTCCCTTCGGAGGCATTTAAACCTGAAGCGTTGCATCAACTATTGAGAAAATTGCCACCAAGAGAATATTCTATTGCGAGTAGTTACAAAGCAAACCCAGATGAAGTGCATATTACTGTAGGCGCGGTGAGATATCAAGCTCATGATAGAGATCGTAAAGGTGTTTGTTCAGTACAGCTTGCAGAGAGAGTGCAACCAGGCGATACAATTCCTATATATTTGAAGAAAAATCCAAACTTTAAATTCCCATTCGATGAAGAAACACCAGTGATTATGATTGGTCCGGGAACTGGAGTCGCACCATTTAGATCCTATCTACAAGAACGTGAGGAATTAGGATTAACAGGTCAAACTTGGCTATTCTTCGGAGAACAGCATTTTACAACCGATTTCTTATACCAAACAGAATGGCAAACGTGGCTTAAAGATGAAGTGCTTAGCAAACTAGATTTAGCCTTTTCTAGGGATACAGATGAAAAAGTATATGTGCAGCATAGAATTGCTGAACAAAGCGCAACCTTTTATGAATGGTTGATGAATGGCGCTAAATTATATGTATGTGGCGATGAAAAACAAATGGCGAAAGATGTTCACCAAACGATTCGCTATATATTGGAGCAAGAAGGCGGCATGTCTGAAGTAGACGCAGAAGCGTATCTTACAGAAATGAAAAAAGAAAAACGTTATCAACGGGATGTATATTAAGAGAAAGGAATGATAGCATGGCTGATCCGAATTTAAATTTTTCAGAAAAACTGGATGAAATGGAACGAATCAAAACGGAAAGTAACTATCTTCGAGGTACTATTGAAGAAGGTTTAGCAGATAGAATTACAGGTGCAATTGCTGAAGATGACACTAAACTTTTAAAATTCCATGGTAGTTATATGCAAGACGATAGAGATCTTCGTGATGAACGTCGTAAGCAAAAGTTAGAGCCAGCATATAGCTTTATGATAAGAGTGCGTGCTCCAGGAGGCGCTTCAACTGCAGATCAATGGATTGCGATGGATGATATTGCCAATACGTATGCGAATGAAACAATTAAATTAACAACGAGACAAGCATTTCAATTTCATGGCATTTTAAAAAGAAATTTAAAACAAACGATGTTCGATATTAACCAATCTTTATTAGATACATTGGCAGCATGCGGCGATGTTAACCGTAATGTCATGAGTAATCCTAACCCTTATCAATCAGAGGTCCACGCTGAGGTTAATCAAATTGCTAGTGATATCAGTCGACACTTGTCACCACAAACGCAAGCGTATCATGAAATTTGGCTTGATGGTGAAAAGGTATTGGATACAAGTGAAACAGAAGAACCACTTTATGGAAAAACGTATTTACCACGTAAATTTAAAATAGGTATCGCGGTGCCACCGTCAAACGATATTGATGTGTATTCTCAAGATATTGGGTTAATATCGATTCTTAAAGATGAAAAGCTTATTGGATTTAACATCACAGTCGGTGGCGGAATGGGAATGACGCATGGTAATACCAATACTTACCCACAAGTTGGGCGACTTATCGGTTACTTCCCGAAAGAACATGTGATAGATGTTTGTGAAAAAATATTAACCATTCAAAGGGATTATGGTAATCGACAAGAGCGTAAAAATGCACGCTTTAAATACACAGTTGACCGTTATGGCACGGAGTGGGTTACAAAAGAACTTAACAAGCGCTTAGGTTGGGAATTAGAAGCACCACATCCATATCACTTTGATCATAATGGAGACCGTTATGGTTGGACTGAGGGCAGTGGCAAATGGCACTATACACTATTCGTTCAAAATGGACGTGTAAAAGATACAGAAGATTATAAATTAAAAACAGCTTTAAGAAAAATTGCTGAAATACACACAGGTGATTTTAGACTAACGCCAAACCAAAATTTAGTTATTGCTAGTGTAGATGAAACGAAAAAACCTGAAATAGAAGCTATTATTGATGAATATGGTCTTACAGATGGCAAGCACTATACTGGATTAAGACGTAATTCAATGGCTTGTGTTGCATTCCCTACTTGTGGTCTAGCAATGGCTGAATCCGAACGTTATTTACCTTCACTTATTACTAAAATTGAAGAGCTATTAGACGAAGCTGGATTAAATGATGAAGAAATTACAATTCGTATGACAGGATGCCCTAATGGGTGTGCAAGACCCGCATTAGCAGAGATTGCATTTATTGGTAAAGCACCTGGAAAATATAATATGTATTTAGGAGCTAGCTTTACAGGTGATCGTTTAAATAAAATATATAAAGAAAATATTGGTGAAGAAGAAATCTTAGAAAGTTTAAGACCTATATTATTACAATATGCAAAAGAAAGAAATGAAGGAGAGCACTTTGGAGACTTTGTTGTACGTGCAGGTATCGTTGATAAAGTTACAGATGGCCAAGTGTTCCACAGTTAAAAATTGAGAAAGTGGTGACAGGATGGGCAAAGTATTTTTAGTAGGCGCAGGGCCTGGTGATCCTGATTTGATTACAGTAAAAGGCTTGAAAGCTATTGAACAAGCCGATGTTATTTTATACGATCGTTTGGTAAATAAAGCGTTATTAGATCATGCATCACCAACAACAAAGTTTATGTATTGTGGTAAAGACCCTAACCGTCATTCCTTACCTCAAGAAGATACAAATAAGTTACTTGTAAGTTTAGCGAAAAGAGGGCTTACTGTTACGCGATTAAAAGGTGGAGACCCTTTTATCTTTGGTAGAGGTGGAGAAGAAGCGGAAATATTGGCAGAAAACCATATTCCTTTTGAAATTGTACCAGGTATTACATCTGGCGTTGCAGCACCAGCTTATGCAGGAATTCCAGTTACTCATCGTGATTATAGTTCATCAGTTGCATTTGTTACAGGTGTTATTAATAAAGGCATAGACGAAGATTCGTATTGGAAACATCTTGCGCTCGGACCCGAAACACTATGTATATATATGGGCGTCAAAAAACTGCCTGAAATCAGTGCATTGTTGACTAGACATGGACGTCCTAAAGGTACACCGGTAGCTTTAGTCCATCTTGGTACATCAGAGTATCAAAAGACCGTCGTTGGCACGTTAGATAATATCGTTGAAGTTGCAAAAGATATTGAGAACCCAGCGATGATTGTGGTTGGAGAAGTCGTTAAACTTAGAGAACGTATCAGCTGGTTTGAAGAAATGCCAGTTGAAGAAGCAGTTGCTAAATTAACTTATCAATAATAGGAGGAATTAATATGAGAGGTGTCTTATATGTGAGCCATGGAAGTAGGGTCGCAGAAGCCGTTACAGAAGCCGTGTCCTTTATCGAATTAGTCAAAGCGCAAGTAGATGTCCCTTTGCAAGAAACGTGTTTCTTGGAATTGACAAGCCCCAATGTGTCTCAGGGGTTTCAACGATTGGTAGACAAAGGCGCGACTGAAATTTCGGTAATACCGGTCCTCTTGTTAAGTGCAGGGCACTATTTTAGAGATATTCCAGCTGAAATTGAAGCAAACCAATTAAAGTATCCATATGTCACTGTGACATATGGGGAGCCATTGGGTGTACAACATCGGTTAACTGAGATCCTTAAGCAGAGGATTGATGAAACCAACATAACACCGAACGAAGATGCAAAAATATTAGTCGTTGGTAGAGGAAGTTACAATCCCCAAACTCAGAAAGATTTGGCGACAATAAAGACACAGTTATACGAGATGAGTCATTTATCTGATATTGATGTTTGTTATTTAGCAGCTTGTAAACCGTCATTTGAAGATGCACTTGAAGCGGCAGTAAATGCAGGTCATTCTCAAATTTTCATCGTGCCATATCTTTGGTTCACTGGCATTTTAGAAAGACATATTGCAACAACAGTAGAGCGTTATCAAGTAGATAGTGATATCATTCTTTGTCATAAATTAGGACATCATGAACACTTGCAACAAGCATTGAAAGATCGCGTAGAAGAAACCTTTGAATATGTTACGTAATAATTAAAATCGCTATAGTTAAAGGGGAAATGACAGATGCCATTGATGCCATTAATGATTGATATATCAAAGAAGCATATTGTCGTAGTTGGTGGAGGACGGGTTGCTGAACGTAGAATAAAGACATTGATGACTTACTCAAAAGATATACATGTTATCAGCCCAACGGTGACTGAGCACTTGCAACAATTAATTGAATATTCTGATATAAAGTGGTCTGAAAAAACCTTTGAAGTTAAAGACGTAGAATATGCTGATTTGATTGTAGTAGCTACAAATGATGATGCTACAAACCAACGCGTTTTACAATCTAAACCAAGCCACGCAATGATTAATATGGCTAGTGAAGCTATGGCAGGAGATGTCATATTTCCAAGTATATTTCAACGAGGAAAATTAACGATTAGTATATCTACAAACGGAGCAAGTCCTGGTTTAACTGCGCAACTTTTAGAAGAATTTAATCAAAGGTTTGATCGTGATTATGAAACCTATGTTGATTTTTTATATGAATGCAGACAACGTATAAAGCGTAGTGAATTATCATCTTTAAAGCAAAAGCGCTTTTTAAAAGAAATTTTAGCAGATGATTATTTATCTCATCATAAACAACGTGAAGTTAGAAATTGGTTAGATTCAGTAATCTAAATTAATAGAAAGGAGTACGATGCATGCATAAATTATTTATATTTGCACTTGCTGGTTTT
Source organism: Staphylococcus casei (assembly GCF_030294405.1). NCBI lineage: Bacteria > Bacillati > Bacillota > Bacilli > Caryophanales > Staphylococcaceae > Staphylococcus > Staphylococcus casei. The sequence goes on along the minus strand of NZ_CP125718.1, from coordinate 2,641,596 downwards.
CTTGCACAATTGATTGATGGGTCCCTTGGTATGGGCTTTGGTGCATCATCTTCATCAATATTATTAACATTTGGTGTTGCACCAGCGATTGCTTCAGCGACAATTCATTTCTCTGAAATTGCGACAACTGCAGCCTCAGGTACATCACACTTAAAATTTGAAAATGTGCATAAGCCGACTTTAATTAAGTTAGCTATTCCGGGTGCAATAACAGCATTTATAGGCGCAGCGTTCCTAAGTAATATCCATAGCAATTTAATCAAACCATTTATTGCTGTGTTCTTATTAACTATGGGGCTTTATATCTTGTATCAATTCTTATTTAAAAGAAATGAGCAGCTTTCAGACGATATAAATCCCGACAAAGGTGGTCGTTTTTCTATGGTACCTCAAGGCGCGGTGGCCGGATTTTTAGATGCAGTTGGCGGCGGTGGCTGGGGTCCAGTTAATACACCACTCTTACTTGCTCAGAAAAAGTTAGAGCCTAGATATGCTATTGGTACTGTATCTGCAAGTGAATTCTTTGTAACGCTTTCTGCTTCTCTTGGCTTCATTATATTTTTAGGTTGGAGCCAAATTAATTGGGGACTTGTAGTGTCATTAAGTGTAGGTGGCATGCTTGCAGCACCAATAGCGGCATGGTTTGTCAAAATATTACCTATGAATATCTTAGCTGTATGTGTGAGTGGATTAATTATCTTTACTAACAGCAGTTCACTACTAAGTGTATTTAGTACAAGTACAACATTATCAGTAACGATAAAAATAGCACTTATTATCATTTGGATAGGGCTCATCACTTTTGCGCTATATCAAAATAAAAAACTACCTTTTTCATTATCTAAAAAAAAAGCTAACGTTAATGAATTAGATTAAAAACTTAAGAAGGAAGTGTAAACATGACAGTAACAAATAAAATTATTGAAAATACAATTAAACCACACGGTGGAGAATTAATTAATAGGCAAGTGGACCAATCAGAAAAAGAAGCATACATTGTAGAAGCCAAATCTTTACCTTCAATTACGTTAAATCCTTGGAGTTTATCAGATTTAGAGCTCATCGCTATTGGTGGTTTTAGTCCGTTAACAGGATTTATGAATAAAGCAGATTATACAAGCGTTGTAGAAAATGTACACCTAAGTAATGGGTTAGTATGGAGTATTCCAATTACATTACCTGTAACTGAAGATGAAGCAAACCAACTTGAAATAGGCTCACGTGTCGCTTTATATGGGGAAGATGCACATCTATATGGTGTACTTGATTTAGAAGAAAAGTATACATATGACAAAGAAAAAGAAGCAGAATTAGTATACGGAACAACAGATGTAGATCACCCAGGTGTAAAGAAAGTTTATGAAAAAGGGAATATTTATCTTGCAGGTCCTATTCATTTGCTTGATCGTCCTAAACATGATGAATTTGTTGATTACCATTTAGATCCTGCAGAAACGAGACAATTGTTTGCTGATTTAGAATGGAAAACAGTCGTAGGCTTCCAAACACGTAACCCTGTGCACCGTGCTCACGAATATATACAAAAAGCAGCATTAGAGTCAGTTGATGGTTTATTATTAAATCCTTTAGTTGGTGAAACAAAATCAGATGATATTCCTGCTTCGGTACGCATGGAGAGTTATGAAGTCATCCTTAAAAATTATTACCCAGAAAATAGAACACGATTAGTTATTTATCCAGCAGCTATGAGATATGCAGGGCCAAGAGAAGCAATATTACATGCAACTGTTAGAAAGAATTATGGTTGTACGCACTTTATAGTCGGCCGCGATCATGCTGGGGTGGGCGATTACTATGGTACTTATGAAGCACAAGAATTAATTTCAAAATATGAAGATGAATTAGGTATCCAAATATTGAAATTTGAACATGCATTTTATTGTAAAGCTTGTGAGAATATGGCAACCGCTAAGACATGTCCGCATGATGCGTCTTCACACTTGCATCTTAGTGGAACAAAAGTACGTGAAAAACTGAGAAATGGGGAACCACTACCTAAAGAATTCTCAAGACCAGAAGTTGCAGCAGTACTAATTAAAGGATTACAAGAGAAATAATAATTAAGGGGTGTAAAGATGAGTACAGTTAATAATATTACTTGGCATAATTCAGAAGTGAAAAAAGAAGAGCGACAACATCGTAATAAACATAAAAGTGCTGTTATTTGGTTTACTGGATTATCAGGTTCTGGGAAATCAACGGTTTCTGTAGAACTAGAAAAAGCGCTATTTAATCAGCAAGTCAATACGTATCGCTTAGACGGAGACAATGTTAGACATGGTCTTAATAACAATCTAGGATTCACCCCAGAAGATCGTAAAGAAAATATTCGACGTATTGGTGAAGTAAGTAAATTAATGGTGGATGCCGGACTAATAACTGTCACTGCATTTATTTCGCCATACCAAGAAGATCGTGATGCAGTTCGTGCCTTGTTAGAAGATGATGAATTTATAGAAATTTATACACAATGTAGCTTGGATGAATGTGAAGCAAGAGATCCTAAAGGGTTATATAAGAAAGCGAGAAGTGGTGAAATACCAGAATTTACTGGTATCAATGCACCTTACGAAGCACCATCTAACCCAGAAATTGTAATAGATACTGAGAATAACACGGTAGAAGAATCGGTACGTTATATTATTTCTTATTTAAAATCACATGCATATATTAAGAATAAATAATTCGTTTAAATGAGAGGTAGCAACACAAGTATCGAATACTTATGTTGCTACCTCATACTTTGTGCGATGGAATAAAAAGAAGTTATTTGTTGTGAGGGGGAGTTGTGTGGATATATTAAATCAAATTGCTTTTGTCTTTCTGATTATTTTGGTTATCAGTGTGTTCATAGGTATAATGCTCATCAATAAAGGACAACAACGTCGTCGATTTAAGGTAGAATTAAAAATCATTGTAATCTCGATGATTGTTTCATTGATAGCTATTGCTGTATTAATCGGTACATCTAACTTTTTAGCTTAAGTTAAAAAATTAGAACTATAATCACATATGATTGGTATAGATAAATAGTTTTCAAAATGTTATAGTAAAGCAATAAAATTTTGAATAAGTACTGCCATTTGTGATAAAAATTATAGATGATGGCTTTGAAGTAAGGAAGGTTTCAAACATGAAGAAGTGCATAAAAGATATATCTAAAGTGGAGCTTCATTGCCATTTAGATGGTTCTACCAGTCTAGGTTTAATAAAACAACTTGCCGACGAACAAAATATAGTGTTAGATGAACGAAATTTACTAGTGAGTGAATCATGTGATAGCTTAGATGAGTATTTGAAATGTTTTGATGAAATATTAAAAGTGTTGCAGACAAAGGATGGTTTACAAAGAGCTGTTATCGATGTTGTGCAACAAGCAAGCGAGGATAATGTAAAATATATTGAAATTCGTTTTGCACCTTTATTACATATGGAACAAGGATTGACGATAACTGATGTTTTTGATGCTGTAGAATCTGGGGTTAAGTTAGCGATAGCGAAGTTCGATATTAAAGTGAATTTGTTAGTTTGTGCCATGAGACAACAAGATACTGCGATAAACGAGCAATTATTTGATGATTTACGTCAACGTAATAGCGATGTGGTATGTGGTATAGATTTTGCAGGGCCGGAAGCGGCATTTCCACCTGAAGCGATTCACTCTACGATTCAATATGGATTAGATAAAGGTTTTAATCTTACCCTTCATGCCGGTGAATGTGGATGTATGCACAATGTAATGGAATCTATTAAATTAGGGGCCAAACGTATTGGTCATGGTGTTGCAATTAATCAAGATGAAACGGCTTTACAAGAAGTTAAGATGAACGATGTACTTTTAGAAATGTGCCCTAAAAGTAATATTCAAACAAAGGCGATTCCTGATCTTAAAGCATTAAATATTCCTTATTTAATTAAAAATGATATTCCATTCATCATAAACACAGATAATCGTACGGTTACACAGACATCATTAAATGCAGAATATGAACTACTGATGGAAAATCAAATGATTACTTTAGATCAAATTGAATATATTAATCAGAGAGCTGTGCGCTATGCATTTTTATCTGATGATGAACAACAGCAATTAAAAGTAAAAATGAAGTAATTATATTTAAAACTTATAATATAGAGAGGGCCATCCGATTTTTATCTGATGGCCCTCTTGTTTTTTATATTAAAGCGTAGCTTAGTACTGTGTTGGACTATTTTTAATTCCCGTTGCAATAAAAAGGCTAGCATCGTGATTCATAAACAAATTTTTCCCACTATAAAATATGTGTGTATCAATATCTGTTAATCCGAGTTGCGTATAAACATGTTTGATATCACTTTGATTAAACCCATTATAAACATTTGGATGAAATACCTGTTCATTTTTATTAAAATCGACAATGACTAACATGCCATTTGGATTTAAGTGAGCGTATAATTGACGCAATAAGGATTCATAATCACCACTGTGAAGCAACACAAGTGATAAAAAGATAACATCATAGGTTTGATTTAAAAGTGAGGTATCTAACAAAATATTACCAGTTTGCGTGTGAATATGGGGGATGCCAAGTTCAGCACATTTATGTTCAAAGACCTCAATCATTTTAGGAGAGGCATCCATTAAAGTGATAGAATCAAAATAATGCTCAATATTGAATGTAACTAAACCTGTGCCACCACCGTAATCCAATAGTGAATGATATTTTTTATTTTCGAATAGCTTACTCACTTCGGTCGAAATAATTTCAGCGAGATATATTCTATCAGGGCCATCATATTTTTCAGCAATTTGATCAAAACGGTCTTTGTTCACGTTAAAACTCCTTTAATATTTTAGGTTTCATCATTAAATAAAAGTGTAGCATTATTAATGAGCTATTATAGACATTTTATATCTATAATAGATATTAGCACAGGATATGAGTATAAACAATTATGATATCTTGTGTGAACTAGAACAGGGATATCTAACAAGATATATTTGTATATGTTAGATGTGAAAGCAAGCGTTTATTAGGTAGTCCTAAAGTATGATTGAGATGAAGCGAATAATTTGATTAACTAGAATTTAATGGTCGAAATTCATGATATACATATAGACGTGCATTTATTTCATAGAAAGGTAAATACAAGAATTTAAAGTTATTAAATAGGTCACTTAAACGGATATGCTTGTACATATGGGGGACAGGCTTTATCCGGACAACTAAGCGTAAATTAAGAAAGGAACATCATTCAAGTGCAAAATTATTTGAAAATGATTACTGCTAGTGTATGCTTTTTAATATTATTCATCTGTATACATTTGAGTTTAACAGAAAGTATAGACACGCTAGTATATCAAACATTACGTGATGTAATTACATCACAAGGGATTAAAATATATCTAGATGTGATTTCTAGTGTATTTTCACCATTGAATTGTTTAATCATGATATTGTTTATTTTAGCGGTATTATTCTTCTATAATAAATTCAAATTTTGGTGGTATGGTTTGTGGTGTTTTAGTGTATTTTTAATAGGAACATTTTTAAAAAATGTCATTCAACGCCCAAGACCGAGCGTGGATATAGATGGCTTTAGTTTTCCTAGCATGCATGTATTAAGTGTATGTCTTTTGGTAAGTCTAATACTTCTCTTGAAACGCAACAAAGTACTTTATATCTTTGGCTTTGTATTAATCATCTCAATCATGGTCTCTAGAATATATTTACAAGCACACTATTTTACAGATACGATAGGGAGTTTACTAGTGATGGGGACGATGATTCAAGCGATACGATTAAGTCGCCAAAGTGATTTGCGTTTTTATAAAACGGACAGTATAGCTAAATGAAAATAAAAAAGTAATAAGATTTAATATAGGAAGGATATTCATCATTCAAATGGATATCCTTTTTAATATGGATTGAACTTTAACGTGAAAAAATTTTTATTTATAATTGAAACGCTTACATATTAGGATTATAATTAACAAATAACTTTAAAGGGGTTGTAAATAATTTGAAATCTAATAAAAGTTTAATCTTTATATTGGGAGCACTGGGTGGATTATTGTATGGATATGACAACGGTGTTATCTCAGGCGCATTGCTATTTATTCATGATGATATTCCACTGAATAGCTTTACAGAAGGGCTAGTTGTGGCATCAATGTTAGTCGGTGCGATTATCGGTTCAGGTGGTAGTGGACCCTTATCCGATAAAATTGGGAGAAGACGATTAGTTTTGATTATCGCAATTATTTATATTGTGGGGTCATTGTTATTAGCTTTAGCACCTAATATGCCAGTACTGGTAATGGGACGTTTAATTATCGGATTAGCTGTCGGAGGCTCTATGGCAACGGTACCTGTATATTTATCAGAAATGGCACCTACAGAATATCGTGGTTCACTTGGATCATTAAATCAATTAATGATTACAATTGGTATTTTAGCGGCATACTTAGTCAATTACGCATTCGCAGATATAGAAGGTTGGAGATGGATGTTAGGTTTAGCAATTGTACCTTCTATTATTTTATTAGTGGGTATCGCATTTATGCCTGAAAGTCCAAGATGGTTACTTGAACATAGAAGTGAAAAGGCTGCGCGCGACGTTATGAAAATTACATTTAATAATGACGAAGAAATTAACACTGAAATTAAAGAAATGAAAGAAATTGCAGCCATTTCAGAATCTACATGGTCTATCTTAAAGTCGCCTTGGTTAAGACCAACATTAATTATAGGGTGCATATTCGCATTATTCCAACAAATAGTTGGTATTAATGCCATCATATTTTATGCGCCAACGATTTTTAGTAAAGCAGGTTTAGGTGAAGCAACATCTATTTTAGGAACAGTAGGGATAGGTACAATCAACGTACTTGTAACGATTATAGCTGTATTTATTGCGGATAAAGTAGACCGTAAAAAATTATTAGTTGTTGGTAATATTGGCATGGTTTTATCATTATTAGTAATGGCTATTTTAATATGGACGATTGGTATTGAGTCGTCAGCGGGTATTATTATTGCCTGTCTATCATTGTTTATCGTATTCTTCGGCATGACTTGGGGGCCAATTCTATGGGTAATGTTACCAGAAATGTTTCCAATGCGTGCACGTGGTGCAGCGACAGGTTTAGCAACGCTTGTATTGAACTTTGGTACATTATTAGTTGCCCAACTCTTCCCAGTTTTAAACAGTGCTTTAAGTACCGAGTGGGTATTTTTAATCTTTGCATTTATCGGCGTGTTAGCGATGATCTTTGTAATTAGATATTTACCTGAAACACGAGGACGTAGTTTAGAAGAAATAGAATATGATTTAAGAGAAAAAACAACAGGTGTTGACCCTGCAAAAATACAATAAAAATGATTAAATTAAAACACAGTAACGCATAGTAGCGTTACTGTGTTTTTAACGTTGTAGCAAATTACATATTAATGTGTGCGTTGTGTAATGAAGTTAATTGATAAGCTTTTCTTCTGCACTATTTTTTATATCTGCTTTATATATTAGACGCAATGCAATAATCATAATGATAAGTGCTATAATTCTTTTTAAATCAAAATGAATTGTCATGCCTTCAAACCAACCGAAATGGTCGATAACCATACCCATTGTTAACTGTCCGATAACTGCAGAGATATTAGCTGCTATAATGCCTATTTTAGGGATAGCTACAATAGTTAAAAATAGATATCCTACCCCAAACCACACTGCGCTTAATTGCCATTTGGGCGCATGGAAGAAATCTAAAAAGCTACCTTGTCCAAAAAATAATGTAATAATAAATAAAATAATGCCGCCAGTAACAAATGTTAAAAATGCACTTTCTAATGTGCCTGCTTTTTTACTAAATGATCCATTGACGGCTGACTGTGTACTCAGTGTAATACCTGCGATGAGTGTTATGATTACTAAAATAAACTGCATGTTTGATCCTCCTAATAAATTAATGTGAGCGCGATAATCATTAATATGATAGCTACTATTTTTTCGATTCTTAGTGGACGTTTTTCGCTACCTAATAATCCAAAATGTTCTATGATGGCACTCATAATCATTTGTCCAACAACAACACTACCCATCGCTAGTCCAACACCAATTAGGGGAATACTAATGACTAATACAGTTAAGTATATGACACCTAGTGCGCCACCTGTTAATTCCCATTTGGGTGCTTTAATAGTATAAGAAAGTGAGCCTTTGCCTAAAAATAATAAAGCGATGCCTAATATAATAGAACCAATTGAAAAATTATATAAACTACTTTCTAACTTTCCGATATGATCCCCTAAAACTGCATAAATGGCACCTTCTGTACTTAAAAATATACCTGCTATAATTGCGATAATATAAAACACAAACTTGTTCACTGAATACCCTCATTTCTTGAATTCTTTATTTCGCGAATTAACGAATTACAAAACATAAAAAAAGACTCCTAAAAGTCTTTTTTTATTAATTCGGCTAACTCATTTAAAGTAGATTCGTTTCTACGATAATATGTCCATTGACCATGTCTTTCTGATTCTAATAGACCCGCTTGTTGCATCATTTTTAAATAATGAGAGACTGTTGACGCTGACATATTTGCTTTTTCTTGAATATCTCCGACACATACGCCACCTTTTTCACTTAAATTTTTATTTAAATGCGAACTAGGTTTTTCGAAATGCTCTAATGGATTTTTAAGCCAAACTAATATATCAATCCGTGTGCGATTACTCAAAGCTTTAAAAATATCTACTAAATTTTCCATACACGTATACTATTCGATAATGTTCGAAATGTAAAATTAAAGTTTTTGAAATCTTAATTTTTTAGTTTTTTTAAACAGCAGGAGGCATTAGGAAGTTAATGCAAAACTTTCTGCTATCAGATCTTGAATTTCATGTAAGTTATCTATTTCATTTAAATTAATGCTAATCCAATTAGATTTATCCATATGATAGGCGGGATAAATACCTTTTTTCTTACGTAAAGGACCAATAAATTCTTTAGGCGCTTTTAAATTCAATATATCAATTTTTTCATTGCCAACTAAGTTTAATTTATCCTTTGAAATATCCATAATTAAGCCAAACCATTTACCATTATGATGATGTCTTAGAACGGCGTAATTTGGGTATTTTCCCCAAGGATAGTCAGGGTGTATATGATAGCTGTCTTTAGCTAAATCAAAGATTTGTGTTCTGTTTATCATTATTTTAACCACCTTAATATATTCATATTTTATGTACCCTAGAATGTCAGCAATATATACATTTCGGTTATAGTAATTTAATAAGGCCAAACTATTTTAGTGTTAGTATATATGCGCGAAAATATCGATTGAAAAGTAATCATTTATAATAAAAAAACAGCTAAAATCTGATGATTATCAAAAATTTTAGCTGTTTGCTTATATTTTAGAAAACGTATTGCGATAAGTGAATGATTAATCGCTCATTTGATTAGAAGTCAGTTCCTTATTGGCTTCTAAGGTTAAGCTTTTAAGATTGTTCTTTTTTCTTTTAAAACGTAAATACATTAAGGCAGTAGCAATGAGCCAAATAGGTAAGAAGTATACTGCTTTTCTTGTATCAGATGAAAAGAACAATAAGACAAATACAAAAAAGAAAAAGGCTAGAACAAAGTAGCCAGAATAATGGCCACCTTTTAATTTAAATTTGTTATGTTGATGTTCTTTTGGATTTGAACGTGCATATTTAATGTAAGATATAACGATTAGAACCCATACGACTAAATATAATACTGTGGAAATACTTGTGATATAAATGAATAATTGCATAGTATTAGGAAAAATAAAGTTCAACATTACTGCAATGAGCAATATAGAAGTTGAAATGAACATGGCAATATGTGGAACGCCATGTTTATTTGTTTTTTTCATGATAGATGGTGCTTGTTTATCATGAGCTAGACCATATAACATACGACTATCAGAAAAGATACCACTATTGGTAGCTGACGCCGCTGCTGTTAAGACGACAAAGTTAATAGCGCTAGCCGCAAATGGAATACCAATGAGCGCAAATACTTGTACAAATGGACTATGATCAGGAGAAATACGATTCCAAGGTGTAATCGACATGATGATAATTAATGAACCTACATAAAATAGTAATATCCTGATAGGTACACTGTTAACAGCACGTGGAATGGATTTTTGTGGGTCCTTTGTTTCACCTGCTGTAACTCCGATTAACTCAATACCAATAAATGAATAGACGGCCATTTGGAATGACATTAGAAAACCATGCGTACCATGTGTAAACACGCCATTTTCATATAAATTAGAGAAGCTAGCTGTAGTATTATCGCTTTTAATGCCTAGGAAAATAAATGCTAAACCTACGATGATTAAGAGAACAATAGTGATAATTTTAATCATTGAGAACCAAAATTCTATTTCACCAAACAATTTGGCACCTAATGAATTAAATGCCATTAATAATAGTACGATAAATAGTATCGTTAGCCAGTTGGGTATTGCTGAAGACCAATAACTCACGTAAGAGCCCATGGCAGTTAGGTCTGACATACTTGAAGTAATCCAACTCATCCAATAAGTCCAACCGATGAGAAATCCTGCATACGGTCCTAATTGGTCATTCGCAATATCTACGAAAGATTTATACCTTGTATTACTAAGTAAGAGTTCACCTAGACCACGCATGAACATAAATAACACTACACCGATAATTAAATAAGTAATGATAATAGAAGAACCAGTTAAAGCAATCGTTTGACCTGAACCTAAGAATAGTCCAGTACCAATAGCGCCCCCAATTGCAATTAACTGGATATGTCTATTACTTAATCCCCTTTGAAGTTGATTTGACATGAAATGACTCCCTTGTTTGCAAAGATGCTAATGTTTATTGTCCATATTATTTGAATTGTCAGCATATTGCAAATTTTAACTAATATTAATTTTATTGAAATGCTGTTTTAATTAATAATTATTTAAAATTAATTATTTTCATAAATTTAAGTGTAATATTACTTTTAGAGATAACTAATTGAAATAAACTTATCAATAGCGTCCTAGCTTAATATAGTTACGTTTTATACATTTAATCACTTTTAATACTAAAATGCGTTGGCACGTATATATATGTATTATTATTATTTTTGAAAATAGTGAATAAATGGGAATAATAAGGTTGATGTACGCTTGGTATACCTTCTGAATAAATATAATATATATTCTAAGAAGCTATAGCGCATGGAAGGGGATAATGTGAACGTAAAATACAACTTTGTTTTTATCATATTCATTATGTGTTGTACTTTTTTAGTAATGGACATATTATTTAAGGAATCATTGGGATTAGTTAAAATTTAATTTCTTAAATGTGCTTTAATAAATAAGAATTTTTGAAGATACCCAAGCAAGTGACAAGCTTATCTATCTCATGGTGTCACTTGATTGGGTATCGTGGTGCCTGAACCTTAAAAATAATTTTAAATCAATAAAGAATGCATTTTGGTGTACATTCTAGAAACTGTATATAGTCACTCATATTTAAATCGTCATCCACAAAGATAATTCTGCCTCCATGACGTGTACCGGTTTCCTTTATATTAAATATACGGTGATAACCTAGCTGCTTTGTTGCGTAGTAGCCAGTCGTATAATTTAGATCGTCAGAAACGCACAATTCACCATACACACCTTTAAAGTGTGTTGTACATGTCGCGATAGAAATGGCATCTTTAATTCTGTCGCTTAATTTACTGGAGTGTATAGAAGTGAAAGAAAAGTTGGTAACTCGCACACCTCTTTGCCCAGTAGTATCTAATCTTTTTCCAGATTGTGCAGATAGTATAATAGCACCTGTATATAGCACATCGTTAAAAATATAGGATAACCCTTTTTTCAAAGCTAATGAAGAGACATTGCTTTGTGCTACAACATCTTCCAATTTTGTATTGACTGCATTGTGTCTTACCAACGAGTGTAAGTGTGTTAAGGGGTGAGTGATTTTTTCTATTTTCAAATTCAGGAAATCAACTTCACCATTCTCATGATAAAATCCTTTTTCAAAAAATCTTTGAATCGTCGCCGCAATATTTTCTGCTTCACACATTGTTTCACCACCACTGATATGGTTTTGTTGATAACTAGACCTCATTTTAATGCTGTACATTCAAACCACTCCCTGGATATAATTTTTAATTAATCTTAAAAGTACATCTATATCTTTCTTACTATGGAAATAAGAAAGTGAGATACGTAGGGTTGGAACTTCAACTGTTGGGTATCTCAAAAGGCTTGTAAATAAGCCGTTATCATATAAATATGTATGTACTTTCTCTGTAGATTTAAGGCATGGTAAAATAATATTTTTTATCGGTGAAAGGGAGGCCACTTGATGATTGAAAAGCACCTGATATTGCTCATTAAAGTAACGGCTTAAATCTAACAACTTTTCCCTTCTAGTATTACAGTTAATAACATATTGAAAATTTGTCATAACATGATATAAATTGAATATTGGTAAGCCACTTGAATAAATCACAGCGCGCCCTTTGTTGATGATAAGTGTTTTAATGTCTTTAGAACTTAAAATCACCCCTCCATGCGCACCCCAAGCTTTAGACAAACTTGAAGTGAGTATATCAATACCTTGATAACTTTTAAAAAAGTTTAACCCCAATCCATGTGAGTCATCAATGATAAGTAAAGTATTACTGTATTTGTTTTTAAGATTAATTAAATGTTGTAAATCTACGATGTTACCATTGGTTGAAAAGACACTATCTGAAACGATAAGTTTTGTATGAAATGGATATTGTTGCAATTGCATTTCCAATGCAGTGTAATCTAAATGTTGATAAATCACCTTGTTTAAGTCACTGAGTTTAATCCCATCTATAATGCTCGCGTGGTTTTTTTGATCTGAAAATACGACCACATCTTCATCTTTAAAAATATTAAAGACTGCTAAGTTTGCATCATATCCACTATTAGTAATGAAACAATCTTCAAAACCAAATGACTGGCTTATAGATTTTTCTAAGTTGGAATAGACAACAGAATTACCACTAATCAATCGAGAACTAGATAAAGTATGACTAAATTGTTTCGAAAACGCTTGGAAAGACTCTAAATTTAAGTTGAATTGTCCAATTCCTAAATAATCGTTTGAAGTGAAGTTGATGTAATTTGTCTTGTTTATGGTAATGTATTTTCCAGATACTTGAGTTATATTTTTTAAAGTTCTATATGTGCCATTCGCTTTAATGTCATGTATGATTTGTTGGATATCCATGCTCAATTACCTCTGATGCTCAGGATCATTTGTTTTACCTAACGTTGATATCAGGACTTTTTTGAAAATATTGGTCATTTTTTTAATCTCTCTCTCAGACATATTGAGAACTGGCACGAAGGTAATAACGTTTTCTAGATTTCGTATCATCAAGCCCTCTGCTTTACACTGACTAATGATTTCTTCAACACGCTCTACATCTAGGGGTGTTTTATATACTTTATCTGACACCAATTCAACGCCAAACATGAGTCCTCTCCCTCTAATATCTCCCACGTGTTTATGGTCTTTTAATTCAAATAGTTTTTCAGATAGTATTTTCGATGTTTTTTGAATATGGCTAATCAGTTTTTGTTGTTCAAAGAGTTTAATGCTTTCCAAAGCCACAGAACATACGATTTGATTTCCTGTATAGGTATGACCATGGAAAAATGTTTTTTCTTCATGTTTATCACTTAAAAAAGCATTATAAATGCGTTGTGATGTTAAAGTCGCAGCTAAAGGTAAGTAGCCACCTGTAATTGCTTTGCCCAGACACATAATGTCTGGTTGAACATCTTCATGGTTACATGCAAACATTTCACCAGTTCGTCCAAATCCCACGGCTACTTCATCACAAATGAGCAAGATGTCATATTGTCTACACAAACGTTCAACTGCTTTTAAAAAACCTTGTGGATGCACAAATAGACCTGTCGCACCTTGTATGAGTGGTTCGATGACAAATCCTGCAATTTCATCAGCTCTAGATATTAAAATAGTTTCAATTTGTTTTAATATGGCTTGCATCATTTCATTTTCATTTTTATAGGTGCTTTGATATAACGAAGGACTCTCTACTTGTATATTTTCAAAGATTAGGTCCTTGAAAATTTTATGAAAACTATCAATGCCACCTACACTTACCGCACCTAATGTATCGCCATGGTAACCATTGTGCAAGGTTAAAAATTTATTTTTCTTCGCATATTTATGTTTATCTTTATTTTTCCAGTACTGGTAAGCCATTTTAATGGCGATTTCTACAGAAGCGCTCCCAGTATCGGAATAAAATACTTTGGTTAACTTTTGTGGCGTTATGTCTATCAGTTTCTCAGCTAGCTTAATAGAGGGGATATTCGATGACCCTAAAAGTGTTGAATGAGAAATTTGATTTAGTTGCTTTTGAATCGCTTTATTTAAGCGCTTATTGCGATGACCATGTGCATTAACCCAGAGAGAAGCATAGCCATCTAAATATTTATTTCCTTTTGTGTCATATAAATAGCTTCCCTTACCTTTTTCTATAATGATAGGATCAGTTTTACCATATACGCCCATTTGGGTAAATGGGTGCCAAACGTAGGCTAAATCTTTATTTACTAAATCGTGGTTCTTCATGGTTTATAGCTCCTTTTAAAGTAGTAATAAATGTTTTAGAAAAATCATTATAATTAGCGTTTTTTGAGAAAGTATAAACATCTTTCTGTGTAAGTTTTTCAATTGTATGTTTATTATCTAGTTCAACTGAACTATCGGTATATTGATTCATGATTAATATATTAGATGGTAAATGCATGTGATTTATAAAATGTTGATGGACCATGGCATCACTAATAGCACCAAGTTGAGATGGTAAAACACTCAAAATCATATCAGCAGTATCACGTATTAAATCAGCCGTCATATAAAAGTTATTTTCATTTTCATGTATAGGAACTGCTATTCCACCAGCACCTTCAATTAAGATGACATCAAATTGTTGTTCTAAAATATTAAGCTTTGATAATATTTTCGTTTTATCAAATTGTTGATCAGTTTCGCGTTTAAATGCGAGATGTGGAGAAATGGGATCTTTAAACTTATATAGTGACGTGACTTGATAAGCTAAATGACATTCCCGTTTGTATATTTCTAAATCTGGGTATGTGCCGTCCTCAAGTTCTTCGGTTTGAAGTGGTTTAAATATACAAACGTTATAACCTTCCGCTTTTAATAAATGGTATAGATGAATCGTTATGTAAGTTTTTCCGATGTCTGTATTTGTACTTGTTATAAATATTTTCATAAATGACCTCGCTAATTTAAGAATTTCTATATTTATAATAAAGCTTTTTTACCTTAAATGTAAACTTATATTTATAATAAGTTTACATTTAAGGGGTGAATGACTTTGAAATCGCTGTTTAGAAATAATATTGATATGGAATGGATTATATGTGTAGGAATTTTGAGTTGGTTGTATAATCGTTGGAAGTGCTATAATGTGAGCGATATAGATCAAAAGGAGATGTGACGATGGAACTAAAACATATTAATTTAACAGTAGATAATATAGGAGAAACACGTAAATTTTTACAGACTTATTTTGATTTTACGTTAAAGACAGAAGCGGGGAAAAATCCAGAAGTATTGCTCGGGAAAGATGGTTTTATATTAACTTTAATGCAGGGCAAAGATGTGAGCTATCCTAAGACTTTTCATATTGGGTTCCCACAAAAATTAAAAGAAGATGTCGATCATATTTATACGTCACTCAAGGTAGCTGGTTATCAAGTTCCAGAGCCTAAAGTAACACCACATGGATATACATTTTATATCAAAGCACCGGGAAACTTTATGATAGAAGTATTAGCATTTGTATAAATGCTACATTAATAAAAAATACAGAACCATAGGTTAAAAGGCTCTGTGTTAAGATTGTCAGCAAATTCTACAACTTTGTGGTTATTTTTGAGCATGTTTATCGTGGATATAGTGCTTCGGTAGAGATAGCACACAGCATTAACTTCAATCTTCAAAGTGGTATCATGGGTTGAAAAATATTTTGAAGGTTATGGATATTATTCAAAATTTATATTTAAGACTAAAGAATATGATTGATTTATGCGTCTTTATTCTTTGTAATAGACAAATTGAGATGAGGTAGCGAGTAGGTCGCCTTTAGGAGACCATATTTCTGCAGTTTGATCAAAAAAACCATTGTGAAATTGATTTGCAGTTGCATGTCCTAATATGACTTCATTGCCATATGTTTGAAGTTGCTTTGCATCAACATGGAAATAAATCGTGAGCGAAATTGTTCCAATAGGCACAATTTGTTTGCGGCGTACATAAATTCGCGGAAAAAATGCGTCACAAATAGCAGTCAGCGATAGGAAATCGATGTTGCGTTTAGGCTCATCATGAATCCATTGTAACGTCGCAGATGAGGGTACTTCGGTTTGCACATGATGTGAAAATGCTGATGGCAATCCTTGAATAATTTTAATGTCATATTGTTGTACCCAAGATGGCAGCCCTTTTGAAGAAATTGGATATGCCTCTTCAGGATTGGGCACAGCAGGGAATTTTCGCTCTGTTGAAGACCAAGTCTCTCTTCTTTTTGCAAATACTGCAGTTCCTGTAATGACAATTGCATCATCTTGAAATAGTTCAATAAACCAATGTTGGGTAGCGCGATTTGTTCGAGCTGGGGTAGCTTTGATTTCAAAACTACCATCAGAAATAGGTGCAGCATAATTGATGGTTAAAGACACAGGATCTCCAATATGTTCAGTGTGTTGTAAGACTGCGTTAAGCATCGTCGCCGCAGTGATGCCCCCAAAAGGTCCTACCATATTAGCATAATGGTCTGAAGTATGACCCAAGTAATGGTCACCCTTACGAGTTAATTGTGTTGCGATATCAAGCGGATGATTTTCTTTAATAGATTTCATAAGCATGCCTCCAGTAATTCAAACGGATATCTTCCTATTAGTTCATATATAGCCTTAATGTAAAATGTTAACCATAGGGGTTTTTGATGAACTTAAATATTAAAGTCACCATTTTATAAATTAATTTAAAAATTTAACTAAATAAGACACTAGAACCATTAAATACAGATGCAGCACATTGTGAGTTTATAGGACACATGGAGATTTTTGGGTTTTGGATGATAAACGTAGACACCACACTTATATTACAAGCGTGGTGTCTGTAGTCTTTAGTAGCCGTTTAGGCTATATAATGATTGTTTGAAGATTTACTTGAGAGGTCATGAGTTTTAACCTGAACTTTTTTATAATTTAAAGAAGTATGTTAATGCGGTATATTGATATAATCTTGTTGTGCCAAAGAAACAGATTCACCTTGTTGGTGCATCTTTTCAACATGAAACTCGCCCCAATAACAAAGCGACGAAAGAATTTTACCGAGTGATTGCCCATATTCTGATAATTCATATTCTACTTTTGGTGGTACTTGATCGTAAACAATACGATTGATGATACCATCTTTTTCTAATTCTCTTAATTGCTGTGTTAACATTTTTTGTGTGATTGTGGGAATCGCGCGTTTTAATGCAGATGTTCGCATTAGGCCATTATTTTGTAAATGACATAGGATGACGGGCTTCCATTTGCCTCCGATAACATCAATCGTTGCTTCTACACCTATATTATAAGTCTTGCTCATGACTCAACCTCCTTATGGGTACTAAATAGTACCTATAGCACTTTAAAGTGCGTACTTCCTATTATTATATGTGTAGCTTATATTAACACATATACAAAAATAAAAGGAGTAAAATTATTATGAATAAAAACAAATTTGCCATATTAGCTTTAGCAATGTCTGCTTTTGCAATTGGAATGACAGAATTTATTAGTGTTGGATTATTACCGCTTATTAAAACAGCATTTAATACAACAATTCCGCTTGCAGGATTGACTGTATCATTATACGCAGTTGGAGTCACACTTGGTGCACCATTGCTTACGCCATTAACGAACAAAATAAAAAGGAAACACTTATTAATAGGTATTATGTTGGTATTTATTATTGCTAATACATTAGCGGCATTATCTACAACTTTTACTATGTTATTAGCTATGCGTATTTTATCAGCATTAATGCATGGTGTATTCATGTCTATAGCAACTGCTATTGCCAGTGATTTAGTTACACCAGATAAACGTTCGAGTGCAATAGCGATGATGTTTACTGGGTTAACAGTAGCGACAATTACAGGAGTACCGATTGGAACATGGATTGGTCAACAATTTGGTTGGGAAATGTCATTTATTACCATTGCTGTTATAGGACTCATCAGCTTAATTGCAAATATATTTGTGGTGCCAAATGATTTGAATGAGGACGATCAAGCACCGATGTTAGAGCAATTAAAAGTGTTTAAAAATAAATCTTTAATGATGGTATACTTGATTACTGCTTTGGGATATGGTGGTACATTTGTGGTTTATACTTATTTGACGACATTGTTAACAGACGCCTTGCATTATAGTGATGATGCAGTTGTCATATTATTGGTGGTTTATGGGGGTATGGTTGCTATAGGCAATACAATGGGTGGAAAGTTAACAAATCATCATCCAACCAAAGCACTAATTAGTATATTTTCCATTCAAGCTATTGTATTACTACTTGTTGGTATAACAGCCACACATCACACATTAGGTACCATAGCCATTTTAGTCATGGGGTTATTCGCATTTATGAATGTCCCGGGGTTGCAACTCATCGTAGTATTGTTTGCTGAACGAGAAAATAAAGCTACAGTCAATTTTGCATCAAGTTTAAATATAGCCTCTTTTAATATTGGGATTACATTAGGATCTGTCATTGGAGGGTATGTACTAAATCAATTTACTATTACAATGACGCCTTACTTTGGATTCATAATGGTCATAGTAGCAAGTGCAATGATGTATGTGATTTATAAAAAAGAAAATGAAATACAATTAAAAGTATCAAATGGATAATATAGAGTTATTTTTCTTCTGTTGTATAGTTATAATATATATTTGCTTTGAAAAATCAATTATCAATTAACATGAATACCTTTTCATAATTAATTATCTTTGAATTAATTCGAGAAAAAACTTAAAATTGAAATTGAGAAATATATATTTAAAACTAATGAGAGAAGTGAATGTTTATGAACGTAAGAGATGCATTGTTTGAAAAACTAGAAAGCAAAGAGAGTGACATGGTCAAACATAGACGCTATTTGCATCAACACCCTGAGTTATCATTTGAAGAACAGCATACTGCGCAATATATTAAAGACTTTTATAAGGGCAAAGATGTGACTGTGACACAACCTGTTGCTGAAAGTAATGCTGTCATTGTAGAAATCAAAGGTGGTAAATCAGGAAAAACAATTGGTCTACGCGCTGACTTTGATGCTTTACCAATTAATGAAGAAGCTGACGTGCCATTTAAATCTTTAAATGAAGGCGTGATGCATGCATGTGGTCATGATGCACATACAGCTTATTTATTAGGTTTAGCAGATGCTTTAATTGATATTAAAGACCAACTTGCTGGTAACATAAAAATTATTCATCAACATGCTGAAGAAATGCCTCCAGGCGGTGCAAAACAAATCGTAGAATCTGGTGTATTAAGTGACGTCGATGAAATTTATGGTATCCACGTAGCTCCAATAGTAGGACCAGAAGTCATTGCTTATAATAAAGGAAATGCATTCTCAGGTAGTTCTACATTCACATTAACAATTAAAGGATTAGGTGGTCATGCTGCTAGTCCCCATAAAACACGTGATGCATTAGTTGCAGGTACCAATTTCGTTAATACATTACAAACCATTGTTTCTAGAAGAATTGATCCATTAGAAATGGGTGTCATTACAGTTGGTGCATTTGATGCTCCAGGTGGCTCAAATGTTATCCAAGATACCGTGACAATTAAAGGGACTGCACGTTATTTAAATAATGATTTAGAGCAATTTATGTATGATGAAATTGAAAAAGTGGCGAAAAGTGTAGCTGTTGGGTTTGATATCACATATGATTTAGATTATCAATTTGGCTACCCAGTACTATACAATCATCCTGAACAAACACAAAATGTTGCAGATGTGTTAAGTACAAGTACTGGTGATTATTTTGAGCATTTAGTAGAAATCCCACCAGTGACTGGATCAGAAGATTTCGCATATTATTTAAAAGAAATCCCAGGTACTTTTTATATTGTAGGCTGTAAACCAGAAGAAGTAGAAGAACCATATATGAACCATCATCCTAAATTTGAAGTGAATGAAGATGCATTGCTAGTTGCAGCAAAATCATTAGGCGAAATTGCTTTAAATCGATTAGCTGCTAGAGAATAAATCACTCGTAGATTAACAAAGGAAGTAAATTCAAACAGCTGAATTCACTTCCTTTGCTTTTAAGTAATGATATAACTCGCAATATATAAAGAAGCCTTACAACGTATATGTCGTAAGGCTTCTTTATATTTCTTATAATTATAATGTTCGACGTGCGGGTTTGGTTTCGTCTGATAGTTTAATTGATAATAATAATGCTATGACTGAAATACCTGTTGCAACCATAAATGTTACGTTAACACCATGAATAATACCCTCAATACCTTTGTTAGGAATTGCTGATACTGACATTAAAGTAATAAATACAGCTGTACCAATAGCACCTGCCATTTGTCTAAAAGTATTGTTCATTGCAGTTCCGTGCGCAATGAGATGGTTAGGTAATTGATTGATCGCTAACGTTGTCATAGGCATCATAACCATTGAAATGGATATCATACGTAAGGCATTACCTGTTGCAACCATAAATGTTACGTTAACACCATGAATAATACCCTCAATACCTTTGTTAGGAATTGCTGATACTGACATTAAAGTAATAAATACAGCTGTACCAATAGCACCTGCCATTTGTCTAAAAGTATTGTTCATTGCAGTTCCGTGCGCAATGAGATGGTTAGGTAATTGATTGATCGCTAACGTTGTCATAGGCATCATAACCATTGAAATGGATATCATACGTAAGGCATTACCTGTTGCAAGATAAGTGAAGCTCGTGTGTGTCGTAAGGAATGCGAAAGGTACTGTGGAAGCCACTAAGACGACCAAACCTATACGTGCAAGCCATTTACCACCGAATCTATCAAATAAATAACCTGTTATAGGGTTCATAGCCCCCATAATAATGGCACCTGGTAATAATACTAAACCAGATTCTAGAGCAGAAAAATGTAACATGTTTTGCATATATAACGGCAAAATAATATTTGTAGCAATTAATACGCCAAATACAAACATACTTAGTACTGTACCTAATGTATAAATACCATAGCTAAATACTCTAAATTCAAGCATTGGCTCTTTCAGTTTTAATTGACGACGAATAAATGTCACTAGTGAAATTATTCCGATTGCGAGTGGGGCGATAAAATTAATACTTGCCCATCCTGCTTCTCCAACAGTACTAAAACTGTATAAGAGACCGCCAAAACCTAATGTTGATAGGATGACTGAAGTGATATCTAATTTTGGATTTGTTGTTTCTGTAACGTTTTTCAAAAGGAAAAATGATGTGATGATAATAACGATGGCTATAGGAAGTACAACGTAGAAGACACTTCTCCATGATAGATGTTCTACTAAAACACCTGATAAAGTTGGTCCAATCGCTGGGGCAAAAGCTATGACTAATCCAAATAGTCCCATTGCTGTCCCGCGTTTTTCTACTGGAAATAGTAAGAATAAAATTGTCTGCATAAGTGGCATCATAATACCAGCACCTGCAGCTTGTAATACACGTCCAATTAACAATGTTGAGAACTCAGGTCCAACAGCACAAAGTAATGTACCTATGGAGAATATACCCATTGCGGTTAAAAATAACTGCCTCGATGTGAAGCGTTGAATTAAAAATGCAGTAACTGGAATCATTATTCCGTTAACTAACATGAAAATAGATTGTAACCATTGTACTGTACTTTCCGATACTTGAAGATCTTTCATAATTGGTGGTAACGCTGTACCAAGCAATGTTTGGTTCAAGATCGTAATAAAGGCCCCTGATAACAGTACGATAAACAAGGGAACTCTTTTTTCTACATGAAATGTTCCGTTTTCGGTCAATAGACTCACTTCTTTCATAACAAATTACACATTAGGACATTGTACCATTTAGACAGTAAATAAAAAAGTTTTCTGTTTGTGAATTTTAATATTTATATATTGAAAATCAATGATTTAATATTTTATAGACTAAAAAGCGATAAATATTTAAATTTTCTGAAACTTATTTTTTTAAGTTTGTATTTATTTTGTATAATGTCACCTTAGTAGGTTTATAGGTACATAGAGATATGAACAAATGGTTTGTTTCATCTTTATATTTATAGTTCAAGGATAAAATTGTTAAAGCAATCTTATATATACATTAGTAATTAAGAAAAGATAGTATACTGTAAATGTTATTAATAAAATAGGAAACGCTGTGAAGTCAAAATCATATCTTTTTACATATGAAAAGTTTAAAATTATCATGAAAATGTGTTGTAATATTTTGAAAAATTAAACTGAAATGTCTTTGTGGGATATAATTACAGCGAGAAAAACTGAATCAAAGATATGTGATTTAAGGAGCGTAAGAAATGGATAAAAAAGATTTGATTGCACCAGAACAATATAATATTGTTAGCGAAATTGAAAAATTTGCAGTAGATTCAACGAAAAAAGCTGTTATTTTTGAAGATGAAGCAGGTGACAAAAAAGAAGTGACATATGCATCCCTTATAAAAAATGCAAATAAAGTAGGGAATATGTTTTTAAATCATGGCTTAAAAAAAGGTGACAAGGTACTCATAATGATGCCGCGTTGCATCGAAACTTATGAAATCTATCTTGCGGCATTAAAATTAGGTATTATAATTATTCCTAGTTCTGAAATGTTACGTACTAAAGATTTACAATATAGAATTACACATGGTGAAGTCAAAGCTATTGTTGTTACAGCAGATGGTATTAATGAATTTAAAGCAGTAAAAGAATACGATGCTTTAACGAAGTTTATCGTTGGTGGTAAGCTAGAGAATTGGTTCACAGTAGAAGATGAAAAGGCTACAACAACAGATCAATTGGATATTGTTGAAACATCGCGTGATGACGTAGCATTGCTTTCATATACTTCTGGCACAACAGGCAATCCTAAAGCTGTTGTACATTCACATGGTTGGGGTTATGCCCACATGCAAATGGCACCAAAACATTGGTTGAGTATTGAAGCAGATGATCTTGTGTGGGCTACAGCTGCACCAGGTTGGCAAAAATGGGTGTGGAGCCCATTCTTATCAATAATGGGATCAGGTGCGACTGCATTTGTATATAATGGTAAGTTCAATGCTGAGAAATATTTAGAATTACTACAAGCGTACAAAATTAATGTCCTGTGTTGTACACCTACGGAATATCGCTTAATGGCCAAGTTACCTAATTTAACTGATTACAATTTAAAACATTTGCATAGTGCGGTTTCTGCGGGAGAACCTCTCAATAAAGAAGTTGTTGAGAAGTTTCAAAATAACTTTGACCTTACAGTTAGAGACGGCTACGGACAAACTGAAAGTACGTTATTAATTGGATTCTTAAAAGGTACAGAAAGTCGTCCGGGTTCAATGGGTAAAGCAATTCCAGGTAGTCATGTAACGGTGATTGACGATAACGGTAATTTTGCTGAAACTGGTGAAGTAGGTAATATTGCAGTACCCGTGGATTTACCTGCACTATTTAAAGGATATTATAAAGATCCTGAACGTACAGAAGAACCTAAAATAGGTGAATATTTTACTACGGGTGACTTAGCTAAGTTAGATGAAGATGGATACTTTTGGTTTGAAGGACGTAAAGATGATATCATCATCAGTTCAGGATACACGATTGGGCCATTTGAAGTCGAAGACTCACTTACTAAACACGCTTATGTTAAAGAATGTGCTGTAGTTGCAAGTCCACATGAAATTAGAGGAAACATTGTTAAGGCATTCGTCATTCTTCAAGATGATGTTGCAGCTGATGAAACAACGATTAAGACACTACAAAATTATGTGAAACAAGACGTCGCTCCGTATAAATATCCAAGAGCAATTGAATTTGTAGAAGACCTTCCGAAGACAAACTCTGGAAAAATTAGACGTATCGAGTTAAGAGAAGCGGAAAAAAAGAAAAAATCATAAGTGATATGAAATCACCAATGTAAGCAAGGTGAAGCTGATACGAATAGAGCGAAAAGAAGCCTGAGATGTAATGCTATTTTACATCTCAGGCTTTTATTATTGTCTAATATGCTAAGTTTTTATATTGATACAAACTGATAAAGTAAAAAACTAGGAAATTGAGATGAAATTTCGCAGGCTATTATTTATATTTTTGAAATTTTAAATGTTTTATAATCAAAAAAATATTTAGGTGAGCCTAAAGTATGATTGTGTGCAAATAACAAGTATGTTTAACTTGAATTTAGATGCTTAGAGGGGGATAAACAACATGAAAAAATTTATAAAATATTTGCAAGAAAGGAGTGGGAATTTAGATTTAAGTTTAATTATAGGCTATGCATTGCTCGGTATTATTGGCGTTATCATGGTCTATAGCGCGAGTATGGTGTCTGCTTCTAAAGGCACATTAACCAATGGAGTACCCATTGCAGCAAACTACTTTATGAAAAGACAATTTTTATTTTTTATGATGGGATTTATTATTATTTTATTTATTAGTATGTTTCTTAACATTAACATATTAAAAAAAGTGAGCGTTCAGAAATTCATAGTACTAGCCACATTAGCTTTATTAGTGTTAACGCTTTTAGTTGGTAAAGAAGTCAACGGCTCAAAAAACTGGATTAATTTAGGCATATTTAGTTTACAGTCCTCAGAATTTTTAAAACTAACTTCTATTTTTTATCTCTCTTACATTATTGATAGGTGGCTTTCGATTAAAAGAGACTATAAATTGAAAAATTTGATTCCTCCGTTAGGGATTTTAGGCATAGGGTTACTATTTGTGTTAATGCAAGGTGATTTAGGGGGAACGCTCCTTACAGTTGCCATTATTGCATCGATGTTAATGTATTCTGACATTAAAAATAAAATAAAGGTGCAAATATTCACTATAACTTCTATTCCGACAGTTTTATACATACTTTATACACTCATTTTTGATGCTAAAAATCTATATAGAATGAAACGGATCAAAGTAGTGTTAGATCCATTTAAATATGAAAATGGTGACGGATACCAACTGACCAATGCTTTGACATCTATTAGTAACGGTGGATTGTTTGGTCGAGGTTTAGGAAATGGCATTTCAAAATTAGGATATTTACCTGAGCCACATACCGATTTTATTTTTACTGTTATTTCTGAAGAAACTGGATTGATTGGAGTACTATTTATTCTAATGATTTATGGTTTTATATTATTCAAAGGCCTTACTTATGCAAATAAGACGAATAATCATTTTTATAAATTGATTTGTATAGGTGTTGTGAGTTATTTATTTATGCAAGTATTTATAAATTTAGCAGGGATTTCTGGCATGATTCCATTAACTGGAGTAACTTTACCGATGTTGAGTTACGGAGGGTCTTCTATAATGAGTATTAGTATTGCATTAGGAGCTATGATAGCAGTTATAAGAAATATAAAAAGAGAAGCTATTGTGAAATGAATAAAGCGATAGTACCACGATGATGAAATATATAAATAGCGAGGAGGAAACTCGATGAAATTATCGAAGAAAGGTAAAATCGTTTTGGCTTTATTAATAGTTGTGATAGCTATATGTGCATTTTTGACATATAAAATATTGCATTTTAATAATGCTATCCACGATTCAAGCGACAATAGCAAAGCGTTAAAGCAAGTCCAGAAAAAAATTAAAAATAAAGATCCTATTTCAATAGCGATATTTGGGGTTGATTCTGATGTTAAAAGAGCCAAAGCAAATATGGGACAAAGAACGGATACATTACTTATCGCTTCAGTGAATCCTGAAAATAAAAAAACAAAATTAATAAGTATACCTAGAGACACAAATAGTAAGATTGTTGGGTATGGCGATCGTGAAAAAATCGCTCACGCATATGCTTATGGTGGTCCTAAAACAGCGATAGATACAATTGAAAATAATTTTGATGTACCTATAGATGCTTACGTCACTGTTGATATGGATGGTTTTGAAAAGGTCATAGATATCTTAGATGGTGTAAATGTTAAAAGTAATGCAACCTTCGAGTACAACGGATCTAAGTTTCAAAAAGGTGATTCATTACATCTTAACGGCAAAGCTGCATTAGATTATGTTAGAAGTCGTAAAGAAGAAGGCGCTGGAGGCGATGAAGGTAGGACAGCGCGTCAAAGACAAGTTATCGCTGCAGTGTCTCAGTCATTGAGTGATTCGAAAAGTCTCATAAAATTAAACAAAATACTTAAAGTAAGTGAAAATAATGTTAAAACAAACTTTAATGTGGCTGATTTAAAATCGCTGTATAGTCATTATAAAGGGGCAACTCAAACGATAGATAAAATTTCTATAGATGGTGAAAATGAAGTGGAAGATGATGGTATTTGGTATTTTGAACCAGATATAAATGATAAACAGCAAAAAATAAAAGTATACAAAGATAATTTAAAGTAGCAGGGTGATGAGGAGTTGTATCTTATCCAAATTTCTCGATGCTCTGAATATAAAGACACAAGTCATGACTTGTGTCTTTATTTATCCTTTTTTGCTTTTTCTCAAATTTAAAACATTTACTACATCTTTAATATAGGCGCCCTTTAAATGATAGCTCCATCTATAAATAGCATAACTTGCTAAAATACAAATGATGGGAAGGACAATCATAATAAACCGTAGACCATTTTTCGTAAGATCACTTTGCTGACCACCAGGTTCATAACCGAATAGGGTTAGACTCCATCCAGTGACTAACCCAGAGACAGCCATAGCTGTTTTCATTAAGAATGTTTGAGTTGAAGTAATGACGCTTTCGTTTCTTTGTCCGAACTTTAATTCACTGTAGTCTATAACATCCGCAATTGAAACAGTAATAATTCCCATTATCAAACCAGAACCTATTTTGATGAATATTGTACCTAGGATTACTGGTAATATAGCTTTAGGTGCCGTATAACTCGCAATGAGCAATATGATTAATCCAAAAATAAGACTGATTGTTGCGAGAGGAAAGACGCGTTCTCTTGTAAGTAGTTTTGATACTTTAGGAAACAGGAAGAGCGCAATGATTTCCATAAATCCCATACCATTGTAAAGCGCAAATAAAAATTTTGATTCAGCCACATAGCTGAAATAATAAATAAGTACATTGCCGATAAATTGTGTGCTTAAGAAAAAAGTGACAATAATGCCGATATAAGCCAGGAGTTCTTTATTCGTAAATAAGATTCTCCATATATCTTTGAACCTAAGTGTAATACCACTTTCAATATTAGTAGGTGCTTCTTTGACGTTTTTAACAGTGATACCAATTGTTAAATTGAAAAATAATATGATAATAATAGTTAAAATAAAAAATCCAACAGACTGATTTCCATTACCGAACAATTTATCTAGGTAAAATACAGCAGATAAACCAATAGACCCAAGAATCAGGTTTGCTAAACTCGCAAAGATACGTGGTATGACTGACACTTCTTCACGTTCGGTAGGATTATTTGTGAGATTTGGTAACCAAGACCAGTAAGGCACATCCATCATAGTATACGTCATGCCCCACAAAATATACATAATAGAAATAAATACATATAAAGCAGTGCCAGTTAATTCGAAATTAGTAAATAAAATTAGTGTGATTACTGAGTTTATCAGTGTTCCAATAATTAACCATGGTCTAAATTTACCCCATTTTGTTTTGGTCTTATCTACTATCATCCCCATAATAGGGTCATTAATGGCGTCCCAAATACGAGCAACAAAATACAAAGTGCCAACAAAACTTGCTGCAATGCCTAATATATCAGTGAGATAATACATGAGATAAATACCGATCAAGTTAACCACTAGATCTTTACCAAATGCCCCAAAGCCAAATGAATATTTTTCTTTCTGTGTTAATTGCTTTTGCAATGCTATCACCTCTTGAGTCATTCCAACCAATATTATAAGTGTTTATATATGAGGGCTGGATGCCCTCATATAAATTGGTCTAGACTTAATTAAACTATCAATTTTGAGTACAGTACTTCTATGCATTTATGGATACTGGCGAACGATTTAATTTAATGTTTATAGTAATAATCGTATTTTCACCCTCCATCATTTGATAGCGTTAATCTAGTTACTGCGTATCTGAATGGAATAATTATTTATATTTTGGTAACCCATCCCCATGTGCTTCTATTAAATCATCACATAATGAGATGATGTCGTTGATAGATAATTCAGAGGCCGTGTGTGGATCTAGTAACGCTGCTTGATAGATTTTGTCTTTTTGTAATGTTAAAGCAGCTTCAATCGTCAATAATTGTGTATTTATATTGGTTCTATTAAGGGCAGCAAGTTGTTCAGGAAGTTTACCTATATAAGTTGGTGAGATGCCACTTGCATCAACTAAACAAGGCACTTCAACGACGGTGTTTTCAGGTAGATTACTAATTAAACCGCCTGTATTCAAGACATTTCCACCAATTTTAAAGGGTTTATTGGTTTCCATAGCTTCAATAATATATGAACCGTATTCATGTGAACGTTCGTGTGTGAGATGTTTATCATTAACAATATCATCGCGCATTTGTTTCCAATCCTCAATTTGCTTTACGCAACGACGTGGATATTCATCTAAAGGAATATTGAAATTTTCAATGAGTTCAGGATAGTTACTTTTAATAAAATAAGGATGATATTCTGCATTGTGTTCAGATGATTCAGTAACGTAGTAGCCAAATTTATCCATCAATTCAAAGCGTACCATGTCCTCATGTGTAGTTTGTTGTTTTGCTTGCGCACGCTTTTTAATTTCTGGATAGAGATCCTTACCGTCTCGTGTGATTTCAAGCAACCATGCCATGTGATTGATACCAGCAATTTTCCATTGAATATGATCAGTAGGCATTTCTAATGACTCAAGTAGGTCATGTGCACAGACTTGAACACTATGACATAAACCAACGGTCTTAATACCTTCTTGTAGCATGATGTTTGTTAATACCGCCATGGGATTGGTGTAATTTAAAAACCAAGCATCTGGACAAACCGCTTTGATGTCACGAGCAAAATCTTGTATGACAGGAATGGTTCTAAGATTACGGAAAATACCCCCGATGCCCAATGTATCAGCAATCGTTTGGCGTAAATGATATTGTTTAGGCACTTCGAAATCTATAATTGTAGAAGGATCATAACCTCCAACTTGAATTGCATTTATGACATATTTTGCTCCTCTCAAAGCTTCTTTACGATTGTGGTAAGCCTTGATTTTAACAGTTGAATTTAGATTTTCTTTTAGATTGTTTAACATGCGTTCTGAGTCTTTTAAACGTTCGTCATCAATATCAAATAAAGCAAATTCAAAATCTTGTAAAGATGCTACAGTCATGCAATCTCCTAAAACATTTTTTGCGAAAACTGTACTGCCAGCACCTAGAAATATAATTTTATTCATATAAGCCCCTCCTAAAATGAGATGAATGATTGTTATAAATGAAAGTGATATTTTATTCGAAAATTCAGATAAATGAATCTGCACTTTTTCGATGGCTATAGCTTATCTATAGATTAGTGGCTTTATAAGTAACATTCAATCGTAAATAAATTGAAAAAGGGTAATATATTGCTGTCCATCAGTCGATAAATATTTTGTTTACTGACATAATTGTTTTCTCTTTTCGATAACGGTTTGGTGAGACGCCAACAATTTTTTTGAAAACTTTACTAAAATAATTGCTTGAAGTGTATCCAACTTCTCGGGAAATACATTCGATATTTTTCTCATTAGATGATAATAAAAGTAGTGCCTGTTTTATTCTAGTTTTTGTTAAATAATGAATAGGTGTTTCTTTTACTATGATTCCAAATTGGCGAGTGAAGTGGTATTTCGATAAGTTTGAGACCTTTACAATATCATCTAATGAAATATCTTCATGATAATGTCTTTCAATAAATTGTATTGCTTTGACGATTGGAAGAGGGAAGTCATTGGCTTGTTGATGCCCATATTCCACATGTTCTAAGCATTTCATAATAAATGTATAGGCGCAGGACGAGGCTTCATAGCCATGATTGATGCCAATAGTCTCTAATTTTTCTAAAGTATCTATGATGTGTTTGATTGGTTCGGAATGTATAGATAATTTTAATATTTGGCCATAAGTATCCATGATATGATGGCATAATTCAGCAGCTACTTTGCCGTATATTGTAAAATACAAAAACTCCCATTCATTTGAATCTTTGGGTAAATAGTAGCAATGGTTACTTGGCACATGTACTAAGAATGCATCTTCAGGTTCTAAATGGAATGTTTCATGTTCGATTTGGATAGTCCCTTTACCTTTTAATGTGTATTGAAAAATGTATATATCTTTTTCACCACGTTTGCAACCATGCCAACGATAATCATGTGTTTTTCTCAACTCGTAACCGACGGCATTTAATCCAGCAACCTTATCTTGATAGTCTCCTTTGAATCTAAAACCGTATGAATTGTGTTTTATTAATTTTCCCAACTTAGTATCCCCCCAATAGTTATTGCTAATATTACCATGGTTTATTGTTTGAATAATAAAGAAATAGAAAGCGGTTCTCATTTTTAGCAAGTCATTGCAATCGTTATAATATTTTACTCAAAGAGTAGCTATAGTCGTATCCTATGGTGTGTGCTAAAATTCGAGATAACGTAAAATGATATTGCATGATTTAAATACAGTAAAGATATTGGAGGCAGTTTTATGTGTACAGGTTTTTCTATATTATCTCCGCAAAAAGTTAATTATTTAGCGAGGACAATGGATTTTGATTTTGAATTTAATGGGATTCCTATCGCTGTTCCCTCCCGTTATCATTGGGAATTTGATATCGCAGGAATCCATCAAATGCAATATGGCTTTATAGGTACAGGTGTAATGGTAGGTAAGTATCGATTTGGTGATGGTGTGAATGAACATGGTTTAGCAGTATCAAACCATTATTTCACTGGTGAGGCGAGTTATGCTGAAGAACTGCGTGAAGATTATTTTAATATGGCGCCAGAGGAGTTTATATTATGGGTGTTGGGTTTCAATGATTCTATAGCCATGTTGAAAGAAAAAGTTAATCAAGTCAATATAGTGGCCTTGGAAAATAAAGCGTTAGGTAAGGTCCCACCGTTGCATTTTATTATCACTGATGAAACTGGAGCGACGATTTCAATTGAACCTAATCACGGATTACTCGTAGTCAAAGATAATCCTGTACATGTACTAACTAATAATCCCAAATTAGAATGGCATTTAGAAAATTTAAGAAATCATGTGCATGTATCACCAGTCAGTGGACAACAAAAGCAATTTGGCGAAAAATTATTCAGTACGCTTGGCGTAGAAGGGGGCACACATGGTTTACCTGGTGGTTTCACTTCAGAAGAACGTTTTGTAAGAGCGGCTTATTTACGTCATCATTTAGAATTAGATACAGAGCAGGAATTTAAAAATTTAAATAACTGCTTTAAAGTTCTCGATAATGTGAGTATACCAAGAGGTGCTGTAACAGAAAATGGTGTTGCACATTATACGCAATATCAATGTGTGATGGATTGTAAACATCGTTCGTATTTCATCAAACCATATAATAGTAGTGATGTATTCCAAGTAGATTTAAATGAAACGCTATTAAATAAGAAGGAAATCACTTATTTTTCGCTAGATAAGCCATTCTCTACGCAACGTTTAAATTAAGTAGAGTGCCATTTTGAAAAGGTTAAAGTAATAATATAATTCACCCTATCATGAAGCCAAATGAGCACTTTGGATATGTAAACGATGACGTGAATTATGTTGAATATATCAATAGCGTAAGAGGTGTGTTTATGAAAAAGAAAGAAGTTAGTATGTCAGAGCTGTTCTTTGATCTTGTATTCGTATTTGTGTTTACATCTATTAATCAAACAGTAGAAGGTGTGTCTGAAAATCTTGCATCCATTGAAAGTCTTGGAAAAAACTTTATGATGTTTCTGATATTTTTTGCAATATGGGTTTATAGAACATTATTGGTGAATCGCTTTTTTGAACAAAAGTGGTATCAATATTTGTTTGTATTTATAGATATGTTTTTAATACTATTACTATCTAAATCAATTAATGAAAACTTTCAAGTTACATTTAAACCCTTCGTGATTATTTCAGCAATTATCTTTTTAAGTATTGCGATTCAATACCTCATGAACTATAAATTGAACCAGACATCAGTTACATTTAATTTGGTAAAGGTTTATGTAACGGGTCCTGTGATGATGATTTTTATATCATTAGTAGCGTTATACTTACCGAAAGGTGTCAACTTTTGGATATATTTTATTGGTATCGTTATAATGGCTGTTTTTCCAATATTATTCCTCAAAGTATCAAAAGATAATCCAGTATTCTTTGAACATTTTTCAGAACGTTTAAGCTTATTTATCATTTTGTTGTTTGGCGAGGGCATAGTTCAGATTGTTAATAATATTCATATACAACATATAGAAATATTAGATTTGGTATATTTTATTTTGGTCATTAGTCTATTTATGATTTACACATTACATTATAAAAAAAGCCTAAATCGTCAACATAAAGCTGCAACTGGATTTGCAAGTGCATACCTACACTTAGTACTTGTCTTTACATTAGATTTTATATTCTTAGTGATGAATAAAGTGTTGGCAGGGCACTCACTAAGTGAAATAGAAATTTACGTTTACACAATTGCCTTTTGTGTATTTTTGTTAGCGATATTTGTAGATACGATGTTGCATAGTTCAGTGATTAAACATAAAATCCGCTATATTGGACTCATTTTTATCGCAACAATTATTGGCTTATTAGTTACAAACATCTATTTAGTAACGATTATAGAAATTATTGGAATTTTGGCGCTTTGCTTAATCTTTTATACAGAAAAAAATCATACTAAAAAGCCATTACACTAATGTGTTAAAGTGTTTGTGGTGATGATATGTCAGAAATTTTGACGTAAATCAGCTGTGCTTTGATAAGTGAAATTCTTGACAATTACGAATATTAATTATAAGTTATAAACATTCAATAAAAATATTATAGTCAGTGAGTATTGTTTTTTATGAGTTTGGAGCTTTAGCAAAGTGTTAATAGAAATATTGGCAATTTGAAAAGGTGGACGATATAACATAGAGAATAAAAATCATACGGCTAATGATGTAAAACATAACTTTAACTATAAAGCTTAAAAGTAAATATAGGTAGCAAAGCAAAACATTTTGCATAGAAATGCGTTGTAATGAAGCCGACAATAATAATAAATCAACTGTGATTTATTATGTATTGTTGGCTTTTTTTAATGAACCTAATGCTCAAATGGACAAAATACCAGTACAAACGTAAATAAATTATCATTTCTTAGACAGGAGGAAGCCATCATGCTTACATCGTTCAATGTATCCATATTATTCATCATATTTTTTATCGCACTTTTAATGTCTATTATAAGTGGACTTGTTTTTTTAAATTCACGTATGCCACTTTCATACGTACGTATACATATTTGGTTCATAGCGCTTCCTCCATTTGTAGCATTTATTGGACTTATCTTCGCCCATAAAAATATGGCAGTCGGTCTCTGGTATTCGGATGTACTCTCTTGGTTAATGTCATTTTTTGTGTTAATTATTGGTGTCATTATCCAGCGTTATTGTGTGCGTTATTTAATGGGAGATCGTAGTTATAGAAAATATTTTACTTTATTTACTTTGACAACAAGTTTTGCAGCAACGGCTTGGTTAACAGGTGACTTACGTATCATGGTCATAAGTTGGGGGTTAACATTAGCGTGTTTAACTATACTTATTAGTTTGACAAGTGCTTGGAAAGTGACGAAGGCAGCTGCCAAAGTTACTAGAAAATTATTCTTGTTAAGTTGGATCGCTTTATTAATTGCAGTGCTATGGATAGCTAGTCTTACTGGAGAATGGCAGTATATAGACATCTTTACCAATACGAATTTAGGCCAAATAAATGGATGGGAACGATTTGGTATTAATTTACTCATCATATTGGCGGTGATGATTCCGGCAGCGCAATGGCCATTTCAAAGATGGTTGATAGAATCTGTGGCTGCACCTACGCCAGTATCAGCAATCATGCATGCAGGTATTGTAAATGCAGGTGGGATTATGCTGACGCGTTTTTCACCATTATTTAACGGTGACATTGCTACACTCATTCTATTATTTTTTGCAAGTGTTTCTGTATTGATGGGAGCAGGTATTAGTTTAGTGCATGCCGATTATAAACGTCTTTTAGTTGGGTCAACGATAGGGCAAATGGGCTTCATGTTAATCCAATGTGCATTAGGGGCATATATACCAGCAATTATCCATTTGATTTTACATGGTTTGTTTAAAGCAACGCTCTTTTTACGTTCAGGTTCAGCAGTCCGTCACTTTAGTGTGCCGAATCGAGCTAACGAAAGGATGTCTTATCTGTGGATCATATCCGGACGTGTATTAGCATTGCTCATAGGTTTAGGATTTTGGTTAAGTGCTCCAGAAGAAGGTTATCGTATCGTTAGTGGATTGATATTGGCTTGGTCACTATCTGTATCTTGGACACAACTCGTCGCATTTGGTGAAGGTAAATTTGGGCGCATCATAGGCTTGGCGCTCTTAATTGTTGTTGGTTCAGTTTATTATCTCGTGCATCATTATTTCTCAGTCGAATTGCATACGATTTCGTTCCAAAGCGTGCAACCACCGACATTTGTAATTATAGTTGTCGCAATGATCCTCTTACTTGGTAGTGTAATGAGTACTTGGGTGGCACGTCATCGTTCTTCTACTGCGTTTTCAATCATGTATCTATGGCTTGTACGCTTAGGTGATGCCAAACCAGAGACAGTCGAACGTCATCCAAATTATTTAAAAAAATATATTTCAAAAGGAGGACACTAAAATGGGAGAAGCAAGAGAAACGTCACAACAACAGGCTATTGAGGATTTTGATATGATTTCATGTGCTAGCAATGCAAGTAAGGTTATTGTGCCTTTATCGCCCATTTCGGTGTTTGCAGCACGCAGTCCTTGGTCTAAATTAGAACACAAGACCTTTGATGAAGTAGCACAAGGTTTGAAACAAGCACGTGATGTAGATATGTACCCAGCGGTGGCAACGATATTAGAAGCTAAAAAACAAGGCGAAATAGATGAAGACGTGTTAACATCTCTATTTACACAATGGTTAGAAGCGACAAATATTGTCATACCAAGAGCACAAGCAGAACAGTTTGGACGTAACGCATTAAAGTTAGAGCCTTTGATTGCGACGAAAGCAGAGCAACAACAACTTGAAGAATTATCAAGTGAGTTGAGGGAAATATTTATAGATAATAATGAGCCTGAAACTATAACCCCATTAGTAAGTAGTTATGTATTAGATGAAGATGACAAAAAAGTCATTGATACAGTAGATTATCATATTATCAAATGGTGTAAACTCTATTTTGATGATGCTCAATCAGGCTGGACGATGCCAAATAGAGAGCGGGGATTGTTCTCGGCATGGAAACGGTTGGTTAAACATGATCCAGCATTAACGAAATCGCAACGACTACGGTTAAAAAACTTGCCTAGTCATCCAGAAGCATTAATTGAGGTTGTATTATCCAAATTACAAATTACTGAAGAACAAACACAAACGTATTTTGAAAATCACTTACTGTCGTTACCAGGTTGGGCGGGGATGATATTGTGGGAAGAAGAAAATAATACGCATGTAGATGGTTTGCTATTATCATACCTAGCCATTCGTTTAGGTATGGAATGGTCCTTAGTAGAGCCATACTTACCTGTGAGTCAACCCGATACACGTTCATCGATACAAATAGAGGACTGCATTCTATCATGGTCAAGATGGGGCGGTATTTCGCTAAAAGAGTGGAGCATGCTTAACTCATATGAACAAAAGCAATATATTATATTTGCAACGCAGCTTAATCAGCGCGAATGTCGTAAACTTTGGTTAGAAGCTTGGGAAGCAACTTATAATCAGCAGATGAAAGAAATGATTGTTTCACAGCAATTAGACCAGCAACAAAAGGAACACACGAAAGTACAAATGGCATTTTGTATAGATGTGAGGTCTGAACCATTTCGTCGTCAAATTGAACACGCAGGGCCTTTTGAAACAATAGGGATAGCTGGATTCTTTGGTCTACCCATTGAAAAATGTGAGTTGGGTAACCATCATAGTCACCCGTCGCTGCCAATCATGAATCAACCGCTTCACAAAATTAAAGAGTACACTTTAAAACGAGAGCCAACCGCATTTCAACAGCGTAAACATACGCTTGAATCAGTTACTTACACATTCAAGAAAATGAAACAAAATGCATTGCCAAGTTTGCTATTACCTGAACTCAGTGGTCCTTGGCTAACATTACAAATGTTTTCACGCAGTTTTATGCCAAAGCATGCAGGTCATTTGATGCGTAAATTCTACGCTAGATGGTTACATAAACCAGATGATACAACGTTAACGCTTAACCATCAGCACCATTATGAAGACGGATTGCCTGTAGGATTTACTGAGGAAGAAAAGGTAACATATACGCGCGATGCCTTACGATTAATGGATTTAACATCCGATTTTGCGCCTTTAGTTGTATTTTGTGGGCACGGAAGTCACAGTGCAAATAACCCATATGCGGCTGCCTTAGATTGTGGCGCTTGTGGTGGAGCAGCAAGTGGCTTTAATGCGAAAGTGTTAGCACAACTATGTAACTTGCCTGAGGTGAGGTATGGCCTGGTACAAGAAGGTATTGTTATTCCTGAATCTACAGTATTTACAGCTGCAGAACATAAGACTTCTGTAGATGACTTACATTGGATTTATGTACCAGAATTAAATGAAGCGGCGCAAGCATCATTTGAAATGATACAAGCAGCTATGCCTGCTATTAGCTATACAGCAAACAAGAAACGCTTGGCAACATTACCACACAATACATCGTCACATAAGCATCCTGTAAGTGAAGTCCATAACTTAACGAATGATTGGAGTGAAGTGAGGCCAGAATGGGGTCTTGCTAAAAATGCTGCATTTATTATTGGTCAACGAGAATTAACAAAAAATAGTGATTTACAAGGACGGGTGTTTTTGCATAATTACGATTGGCAGCACGATAAAGATGGCAGTATTTTAGCTACTATTATCAGTGGACCAGCTACCGTGGCACAGTGGATCAACTTGCAATATTATGCCTCTACAGTCGCACCACATTATTATGGTAGTGGTAGCAAAGCGACACAGACTGTAACATCTGGTATAGGTGTAATGCAAGGTAATGCGAGTGACCTGATGACTGGCTTACCATGGCAATCGGTTATGTCGTCTGATAACAAAATGTATCATTCACCGATTAGATTATTGGTTGTAGTGCAAGCACCTCAGCAATGGATTGCACAGATTTTAGAAGAAAATAAAGCATTTCAACAAAAAGTTAAAAATGGATGGATCAGACTTGCGAGTGTAGATGAATTTGGCCAATGGCAAGATTGGTAATAATCAAAAAAGGGATCAACCTAGTATTAAATACATTGAAAATTAAAAAGCGCAAAATTACTTCTAAATAATTATCATAGAAGTATAGAGAAAAATATATAAAAATGATAATGTTATCTTTGTTGATAACACTTTTCTAACTTATGTAAAATTAAATTTGCTTCTACAGGAGATGCATACGATATGAAAACAACTAAAGGCACTTATGAGTCTGAAATCAGCAAAGCAATTACACAATGGGAAAAAGACTTCCTAGGCCGCGGATCTCTTTCTGTAAAAACAGATATATTGCGCGATATGATAATCGTAAGTTTACAAGGCGTATTAACACAAGCAGAATACAAAGTTTGTGAAACAAATGAAGGCTTATTAACAATTAAAAAAACACGTTCCAAATTAGTAGAATCGGGTATAGAAGCGCTTAATGATATTGTACTATCCGTCACAGGTGAACAAGTTAAAGGTTTTCATACAGATTTAAGTTCACGCACAGGTGAACGTGTAATGATTTTTAAACTTTACAATGATTTAGAAAAACAATTCTCAGAACAACATAAGTCATTATAAAATAATATCCCTCAATTTATTGAGTTCCTTTCAATAAATTGAGGGATATTTTTATATATTAAAAACGCTACAATCGTTAATTATTGAACTGTTAAAGATAAATGCCATAAAAAAATGCACTTACCGATGTAAGGGTCAGTAAGTGCTTGTTACTTATAAGTATTAGGAAACGTTATGTACTAAAAAGACTAATGTTATATAAATAATAGGGTGTTAAAGAATCATAATTTTTAATTAGCGCTCTTAGTGCGTGCGTTTATTTATAATGATAAAACGTTTGAATTTAAGTGTTTACTTATAGAACGTCATAGTATTTTGAATTAGTATTTATGTAATGTAAGCGTTGAAGTATTTAATACTATGATAGAAACACTGTTAGATATATTATCCTAATAATTTAACTAATAATGACACTAATGATAATAATTCCATGTTTATTTCCCTCCTTTGATGTTTAGAACTATATTGAAGATGCAGCTTGAAAATGATCAAGCTATTTAAAGTAAAGCATATGTCACATCTCCTTTATCAGAATATTACAACTATTGACAACGGATGTGTTGGAAAATCCCTGGATGTTTATATTTTATGCCAAACTGTTAATATTTTTAATTAATCAAAATATAATTTTCATTTAAAAAAATTAACTAAATATACAATATAAATAAATTGATTGGAATATTAAAAGTAACTTGTCTATCATTTAGTTTTAAGAAGTTTGTTCATAAATGATAAATAATATGGTTTTATAAACACTTGTGTTCTAGTTGTTATATATAGTAATATTACTGACTGGGTGTTAAAGAATCATAATTTTTAATTATGGTTCTTTTTCTTTTGTATTTTTTTATTTAAAGTCATATAGCCTATTGCGCGAAGAACTTTGTGAAAGAATTTATAAATTACAATAGTTGATGGTGTTGATTTTAAAATAAATACTTAAATGTGTTGCTCAATGTGCATAATTAATATAAAATAATGAACGTTTGAAATTTATATAGTGAGATAGTTTGATGAGGATATACTTTTAGGATAGTACAATTAGAGCTGAAGTTGGATTTGTTTCATAGAAAAAATAGTTATAATAGAATGATCATGTGTCTCGTTTTAAGGAGGAAATAGAATTGAATCAAGTTAAAAGTATCTTTTATTCATTAATAGAACCTTTAATGAAGCCAGAAACATATCAAACGCTAATTTCTAACATCGTTATGATCGTTGTATATATCATAGTTGCATGGATAGTCTTGCGTTTTATTAATAAGGGGATAGAGCAATTCTTTAAAATTCAAAATAAAGGTAAAAAGGCAAATAAAAAACGTTCAAAAACATTAGTATCACTCATTCAAAATGTAGTATCATATGTAGTATGGTTTATAGTGTTGACGACAGTGTTAAGTAAATTTGGCATCAGTGTTGAAGGTATCATTGCAAGTGCTGGTGTTGTGGGTCTAGCCGTTGGGTTTGGCGCACAGACAGTCGTGAAGGATATCATTACAGGTTTCTTTATTATTTTTGAGAATCAATTTGACGTAGGCGATTATGTTAAAATTAATAGCGGTGGTACAACAGTGGCAGAAGGTACTGTGAAATCAATAGGTTTAAGGTCTACTCGAATTAATACAATTACAGGTGAATTAACAACTTTGCCGAATGGTAGTATGGGTGAGATCACAAACTATTCGGTAACGAATGGTGAAGCTATTGTAGAAATTCCTATTTCTGTGGATGAAGATGTGGAACAAGTTGAAAGTATTTTAAATCCACACTTTGAAGCATTACGTTCTAAATACTATTTATTTATATCAAACCCACAAGTCATTGGTATTAATTCAATTACGAGAGATGAGATAATGTTGAGTGTCTCTGCAGAAACGATACCTGGTGAAGGTGCAGCTGGTGCAAGAATTTTAAGGAAAGAAATTTTAAAATTATTCAAATTGGAAGAGATTAAAGTACCGCAACCTATGATGGTACAATATGATCCTAACCAACAAAATAACGTATAGGGTTTCGGAGGTGTGATAGAATGACATCCAATTACGGTTTAAATGATATTGTAGAGATGAAAAAACAACATGCATGTGGTACGAATCGTTTTAAAATCATTCGCGTAGGTGCAGACATCCGAATAAAATGTGAAAATTGTCAAAGAAGTATTATGATTCCAAGACAAACATTTAATAAAAAACTAAAAAAAATATTAGTATCACATCAAGATACTGAAAATAAGGAGAATGAATAAATGGCTTTAACAGCAGGTATTGTTGGTTTACCCAACGTAGGTAAATCTACACTTTTCAATGCAATTACAAAAGCAGGTGCGCTTGCAGCAAACTACCCATTCGCAACAATTGATCCAAACGTAGGTATCGTGGAAGTACCAGATAGTAGATTGAATGTGCTAACTGAAATGGTACAACCAAAGAAAACACTTCCGACAACATTTGAGTTTACAGATATTGCAGGGATAGTAAAAGGTGCATCTAAAGGTGAAGGATTAGGAAATAAATTCTTGTCCCATATCCGTGAAGTAGATGCGATTTGTCAAGTCGTGCGTGCATTCGAAGATGACAATGTCACACATGTTTCTGGACGTGTAGACCCGATTGATGATATCGAAGTGATTAATATGGAATTAGTATTAGCCGACTTAGAATCTGTAGAAAAAAGATTACCTAAAGTTGAAAAAATGGCAAGACAAAAAGATCCCGATTCAGTTAATGAAGTGCGTATTTTAACTAGAATTAAAGAAGCATTAGAAGAAGGTCAACCTGTAAGAGGATTAGAATTTACAGAAGAAGACCAGAAATATGTAAATCAAGCTCAATTATTAACATCTAAAGAAATGCTCTATATTGCGAATGTTGGAGAAGATGAAATCGGCGATGAAGATAATGAAAAAGTTAAAAAAATCCGTGAATATGCCAATGCAGAAGAATCTGAAGTTATCGTTATTAGTGCGAAAATAGAAGAAGAAATTGCTACCTTGGATGATGAAGATAGAGAAATGTTCCTAGAAGATTTAGGTATTGAAGAACCAGGTTTAGACCGTTTAATTCGTACAACATATGATTTGTTAGGTTTAGCAACCTATTTCACAGCTGGCGTACAAGAAGTACGTGCGTGGACGTTTATAAAAGGTATGACAGCGCCACAATGTGCTGGTATCATCCATACAGACTTTGAACGAGGCTTTATACGTGCCGAAGTGACGAGCTATGAGGATTATGTAGCATATGATGGTGAAAATGGTGCCAAAGAAGCAGGTAAACAACGCTTAGAAGGTAAAGAATACATTATGAAAGATGGAGACATCGTACACTTTAGATTTAATGTTTAAACAATAAGATCGATTAATTTATATTAGGTGTTCAGACGATATGGTTTCGTTTCTATCCTAAATAGTGTGGTTAATAAAAAAGTCCTATCTGATTTTCAAAATCGGATAGGACTTTTTTATTTTAGAATGCATTCTTTTTATGCGTTTTAAGAAGTAAACCAATCTGGACTTACACCTGGTCCTGTATAATTTGCATCTACATTTTGGTCTAATTCAGGTGAATGATAAGCATCTGTATACTGCCATAATACGTGTTCGCGAGTTGGTTCATCTGGATTGTAATTTGCAATCCAAAATCCATCATAGTCACCCACAGAATTGGAAGCATGTTGAGTCATGAAGTTTTCGTAAGAATAAAATAGGACTTTCTTATTTCCTGCTAATCCCTTCATTTCATCATACCATGCAGATGTACTTTCATCTGTAGTGCCAGATGTTACAAAATTTTGCTCAAAGTCATTAATGTAGAAGCTCGCTTTTGGAGCACGATTATATAAAGTTTGTGCCTCATAGCGCGCATCATCTGGATTTTCATACATACTATAAGAATAGACGCCGAATTTCATATTGTATTCATCTAATAAAGCGGAATTATGTTCTAAAGTTGCATCAACTTTTTCCGAACCATATTGAGCACGAATAATAATAAAATCATAGTTCGCTTTTAGCTCTTTGACTTGATTAGCAGTTAAATCACCTTGCCATTCAGAGATATCAAGGATACGTTCGCCATTTGATGTTGCTCCTGCTTCAGGTTTGATGTTATTCGAATCACCTGTTGCATTCTGTTTTGAGAATTTTTCAGGATGCTTCTCAATATACTTCTGATAACCATAACCCATGGTACCTTTTTCGCTTGTAGTATTCTCAGCAGCTTGTGCTGAGTGAAAAGTGAAAGCTGAAGCGAGAATAACACTCAATGAGACTAAACTTTTTTTAATTGTAGAAACCATAACTTACTCCTTTGATATGTTTGATATTATGCGAATGTGGCTAATGACGAAATAAAAAAATATAAAAACTGAACATAGTTGATATGCTATTAGAATTAAAGTTATTTAGCAACCTTGCCTTGAAAGATATTAAATTTTTATTTAATTTAAATGGTGTAAAAAATAAACAAAAGTATATTCTCTACTATTATGGAAGTATAAGCATAATCATAGATTTAAATTTAAGGTTGTAAATGGAAATGTGTCATGGCATACAAGGAATAATGTTTCATATGAAACATTATTAAATAATTGTTTTTTGGTGTGTCGATAATCATTGTAAAATGTAATACCCTATGCTATAATTCTTGATTGTGAGTAATGAAAATTATTCCTTGCTTGTCGCAATTGATGACGAGCCGCATAGACCACAAGGAGGTGCAATTATAAAATGAGAACATATGAAGTTATGTACATCGTTCGTCCGAACATTGAAGAAGATGCTAAAAAAGCTGTTGTTGAACGTTTCAACGGAATTTTAGGTACGAATGGTTCAGAGGTATTAGAAGCTAAAGATTGGGGCAAACGCCGTTTAGCTTATGAAATTAATGATTTCAGCGAAGGTTACTACAATATCGTACGTATCCAAACTGAAGATAATGAAGCTACTGACGAATTCCAACGTTTAGCTAAAATTTCAGACGATATCATCCGTTACATCGTAATTCGTGAAGACGAAGATAAGACTAGAAAATAATAATTGGGGGTCGTTTAAATGATAAATAGAGTTGTTTTAGTTGGTCGTTTAACGAAAGATCCAGAATATAGAACAACACCCTCAGGCGTGAGTGTTGCGACTTTTACCTTAGCGGTAAACCGTACGTTTACAAATGCGCAAGGGGAACGCGAAGCAGATTTCATAAACTGTGTTGTTTTTAGAAAACAAGCAGATAATGTAAATAACTACTTATCAAAAGGTAGTTTGGCTGGCGTTGACGGTCGCATTCAATCACGTAGCTATGAAAACCAAGAAGGACGTCGTATTTTTGTAACAGAAGTTGTTTGTGATAGCGTTCAATTCCTTGAACCTAAAAATCAAAACCAACGCCATGCTCAAGAAGGGAATAACAATTCTCAAGATTATGGACAAAGTTTTGGTGGTCAACAATCAGGTCAAAATACGTCATCTTATCAAAACAATAACAATAATTCATCAAATAATAATGCTCAATCAAACAATCCATTTGCCAATGCAAACGGACCGATTGATATTAGTGATGATGACTTACCATTCTAAATTTACAAACATTGTGTGAATGTTAATGTAAATGTAAAAGATTTAATTTAATATGTGTGATTGTATTATATGTGTGTGTGAATGTGTGAAATATAATACGATGAAAAGTACATCTTCAAGAAATTGAAGATGTACTTTTTTTAATACTTTAGCTATTTATTAAACGGTTTGATATCGATATAGGTTGGAAAAGAATGTTATGTAATTAATTATCTAAAAATTCAGTTTTATTTATATAGAATTTTGCGTAATTTAAACGTGTATTATTACTTTCTATAT
The DNA here is from genome assembly GCF_030294405.1 of Staphylococcus casei. Taxonomy (NCBI): domain Bacteria; kingdom Bacillati; phylum Bacillota; class Bacilli; order Caryophanales; family Staphylococcaceae; genus Staphylococcus; species Staphylococcus casei. The sequence continues at coordinate 2,597,337 of NZ_CP125718.1, read as the reverse complement.
GAATGCAATTTAATGCTAATCTTTATTTTATAAAAATAACTAATTTACTTAAAAAACACAATGTTAAAATTTTATTAACAATGTTTGAGAAATTGATAAATGGGAATTTATTTTACTATATGCAAAATATAATACATATAATATGATTGAATTATACTTTAAATAATATTATTATAAGTTATGTACTGTATATCGATAGGAGGTTCGCTTTAATTGATAAAAACAAAATTATTATCTTATGCACAAAAAGAAATATTACAAATCGAACAATTTTATGAAAACACAAGTATTAATAATATAGCTGGTGTAGTTCATGTGGAAAATGGATTAGGATACGAAAAAATAAACGAATCCTTCAATAAAGTGATAGAACAACATGACACACTTAGAATTAGAATTACCAAAGAAGATGGGGATTACAAGCAATATTTAGTAGATTATGAACATCAAGATTTTGAATTTGTAGATTTTTATCAAGATGAAGTTGGCTATGAAAAATGGGTTAAAGAAACTGCGAGTATGAATATCTTTGCCTTGGATGAAGATCTATATAGAGTGATTATAGCGAAATGTCCAGATGGTCATTTAGGTATATTCTTGTTACAACACCATTTAATTAGTGATGCGTGGGGCGTAACGATTATCGTAGATAACCTCGTTAAAAAATTAGTTGATAAAGAGAATGAGGAGACTGAAAGCGCGACTTACTTTGAAGCAATTGCGACAGAGAATGACTACGAAACTTCAAGAAGATTTACAAAAGATAAAGATTTCTGGTTAGAAAAATTAGAAAATTTCGAAGATAACATCCTTTTTGAAAAGACAACGTTAGATAGTGCGGTAGGAAAAAGAATAAGTATTCACTTGTTAGATAAAGATACGGATAATATTAAACGCTTTTGCGAAGAAAATGAAGTAAGTATAAGTAACCTGTTTTCGGCGATAATGCATGTTATTAAACATAAAAAAACGCTTTCTAAGACTAATTCAGTTGGATTGCTCATACATAATAGGAATAATCGAAAAGAAAAAACGTCAACAGGGCTATTTTCAAGAGTTTTACCAATGATTGTAGAAATGGATAAAAATTTATCTGTTAAATCTTATTTGAACAAAATAAAATTAGAAAGTCTTAATGTACTGAAGCATAGAAAATACCCTTATGACTATATTGTAGAAAATAGTGGGAATAAAAAGGGATTAGTAGATTGTTTTGTGTCCTTCCAGAACGCACAATATGATTCAGAATTTATGAATGATGGCTTTACAGACGAATGGTTAGATAACGGAACAAATAACGCGCCATTGAGTGTGAATATAAGTAATAGAAGTAGTAAAAATGGTTTGGACATTGACTATGACTATCAAATTGATGTATTGGATGAAGCAGGTGTTTATCAATTACACGAAACGATTTTAAATGTGTTAAATAGTATGATTGAAAACCCTGAGCGAAAAATTAAAGATATTGAAATCGTTTCTGGCGAAGAACGAGAAATCATTTTAAATGACTTTAATAATACAGACTTAGCATTGAATAATGCACAATCATTCGTTGAACGATTTGAAGAACAAGTATCTAAATATCCAAACAAAACAGCCATCAAGTACGAAGGGGAAAGTCTGACTTATAAAGCATTAAATGCTAAAGTCAATCAAATGGCATATCGTTTACGTTCTGAAGGTGTGAAGGCTGATTCTCTTGTCGCTATTATGGCTAATCGTAGCTTAGAAATGTTAGTCGGTATCTATGGAATTATTAAAGCGGGTGGTGCATACGTGCCAATCGACCCAAATTATCCAGCAGATCGTATTAACTATATCCTAGAAGATAGTCAACCAACAGTATTATTAACAGATAATGCACTTCAAGAAGAGATTATATACGATAAAAAAGTAATTGATATTTCAGATAACGAAACAATAGCATCATTACCTTCTGACAATTTAGAACGTATTACAGATGTATCGAATTTAATGTATGTCATTTATACGTCAGGTACCACAGGTAAACCTAAAGGGGTCCTTGTTTCAGGTGAAAGCCTTATGAACCGCTTAAATTGGTTGATAGATAAATATCAAATTGGTAATGAAGATGTTGTATTCTTTAAAACGCCATTTACGTTTGATGTATCTGTATGGGAAGTATTTGGTTTCGGAATGATTGGTGCCCAAGCGGTGTTATTACCATCAGGTGAAGAAGGAAATCCAGAAAAAATTACTTCAGTCATACAAAACTATGCGCCAACGATGGTTCATTTTGTACCTTCTATGTTCAATGTGTTTATCAATTTCATTAAATCCACAAATCAAACACAGATGATTTCAAGTCTAAGATATGTCTTAGCAAGTGGCGAGGCATTAAAACCAACTATCGTAAACCAATTTAATGAGCTTATCGGTAGTAAAAATGATACACAATTAATTAATTTATATGGTCCAACAGAAGCGACAATCGATGTGACGAGCTTTGATTTCGATAGCAATGTTAAATATGATGTTGTGCCAATCGGAAAGCCGATTGCAAATACGCAAGCCTATATCTTGAACGAAGATAATAATTTAATGGGAATCGGTGTCCCGGGCGAATTGTGTATCGGTGGTATCAATGTCACAAGAGGTTATCTCAATCGTCCAGAGCTAACACAAGAAAAATTCGTTGATAATCCATTTGGTGAAGGCAAAATATACCGCACAGGTGATTTGGCTCAATGGAATGAAGACGGGAATATCTCTTATTTAGGACGTATAGATGAGCAAGTGAAAATACGTGGTTACCGTATCGAATTAGGCGAAATCGAGAGCGTGCTCCGTAAAAATGATGCTATTTTAAACGTAGCAGTTGTTGCGAAACCTATTATCGATGACGAGTTATCTATTTGTACTTACATTGTTTCAAATCAAGACATAGATTTTGAATCATTAAAAGCTGATTTGAGTCAACAATTGCCAGAATATATGGTCCCAAGTTATATGATGCAAGTAGATGAATTACCTGTATCTTCAAGTGGTAAATTGAATAAAAAGGCCTTACCAGAAATCAAAGTAGGTAACTTAGAATATGTTGCACCTAGAAACGATATGGAAACAATGATTGTTGAAATATTTAGTACTGTATTGAATATAGAGCGTGTGAGTATTTTTGATAATTTCTTTGAAATTGGTGGTCATTCACTGAAAGCTATTAGTGTGATAAATGAAATTGAAAGTAAGACTTCAAAACGTTTACCGCTTAAGAAGATTTTTGATAATCCAACAGCAGCACTACTTACAAAAGTAATCGATAATGAAGTGAGCGATGCTATCGAACGTCGCATTCCTTTAGCAGAAAAGAAACCATATTATTTAACGTCTTCACCTCAAAAACGTTTGTATGTTTTAAATGAAATGGTGGAGGGTCAAACGGCTTATAACATGGCGAGCATGTTAGAAATTCGCGGTGATGTAGACGTAGACCGTGTTAGAAGTACTTTCCAAGCATTAGTGAACCGTCATGAAGCATTGAGAACACACTTTGATACTGTAGATGGAGAACCAGTTCAAATTATTGATGAAGAAGGTAGCATTCATATCGACTATGAAGAAGTCCAAACAGATGATTATGATTCACTATTAAGTGATTTTGTTGAACCATTTGATTTAGCACATGCGCCTTTATTAAGAGTCAAAGTAGTGAAGTGTGCTGAAAAACAATATATCTTATTATTTGATATGCATCATATTATCTCTGATGGTTTTTCTATCAATCTAATTATTAAAGAATTTACAGCATTGTATAAAGGTCGTGCATTAGAGGAATTAAAAGTACAATATAAAGATTATAGTGAGTGGATGCGTTCTCGTGATTTAAATGAACAACGCGAATTCTGGGTATCTCAATTTGAAGAAGAAGCACCAGTATTAGACTTACCTTATGATTATGCTAGACCAAACCAACAAAGCTTTACAGGTAGAACAGTTAGCATGGAAATGCCCGAAAAAACAAGAAATGCAATTAACCAATTATCACAAGCGACAGGTAGTACAGATTACATGATATTACTATCTTCATTTATGGTATTATTGCACAAATATAGTCGACAAGAAGATATTGTGGTAGGTAGCCCGATTTCTGGAAGAACACATAAAGATACTGAAAATATGTTGGGTATGTTTGTAAATACACTAGCAATGCGTTCTAATCCAGAGCGTAACAAATCGTTTAACCAATTGCTTGCGGAAGTTAAAGATACATCTTTGAAAGCATTTGATAATCAAGAATACCCATTAGAGGCACTTGTGGATGAAATCGTAGAGAAACGTGACTTAACACGTAACCCATTATTTGATGTGTTATTCACATTACAAAATAATGAAAATGAAAGTTTCCAAATTGATGATTGGTCAACAGAACAAAAAGAAGCATCATTTACAAATGCTAAATTTGATTTAAGTATGACGATTCACGATAACGATGGATACAAAATTGCTTTAGAGTATGCGCAAGAACTATTTGATCAAGATACAATCGAGCGTATGCTAACGCACTTTATGGAACTTCTTTCAAATATAGCAGAACAACCAGAGTTGAAAATTAGTGATATTGAAATGGTGACGCAAGATGAAAAAGATGTCATATTTAACGACTTTAATAATACGACAGTGCCATTTAATAACACACAAACATTTGTAGAACGTTTTGAAAATCAAGTAGCTAAAACACCAGATAAAACAGCAATCACATATGAAGGTGAAAGTCTAAGTTATCAAGCATTAAACGATCGTGCGAACCAATTAGCACATCAATTACGCAATGAAGGTGTGAAAGCAGATTCCCTTGTTGCATTGATGACAAATCGCCGTTTAGAAATGATGATTGGGATATACGGTATTCTTAAAGCCGGCGGGGCGTATGTTCCAGTGGATCCAAATTATCCAAAAGATCGTATCAACTATATCTTAGAAGATAGCCAAGCAACGGTATTACTCACTGATAGAACACCAGATAGTGATATCGCTTATGATAATACAGTGATTGATTTAACTAAGAACCCAACGTTGAAAACATTACCAACAAATAATTTAGAACACATTACAGATGTCTCTAACTTAATGTATGTCATCTATACATCTGGTACAACAGGACGACCTAAGGGAGTGCTTGTTGCTGGTGAAAGTGTAATGAATAGATTGAACTGGGTGTACGATAAATATAATATCGGCAGCGATGATATTATTTGTTTCAAAACCCCATTTACATTTGATGTATCAGTGTGGGAAATTTTCGGATTTGCAATGGTTGGCGCACAAGCTGTGTTATTACCATCAGGTGAAGAAGGTAATCCAGAACAAATCACTTCTCTAATCCAAACATCTGAAGCAACAATGGTTCACTTTGTGCCATCTATGTTTAATGTATTTATCAATTATATTAAGGCAACAAAACAAGCGCACTTAGTTTCTAGCTTAAGATATGTGTTAGCCAGTGGTGAAGCACTAAAACCAGAATTAGTAAATCAATTTAATGAATATATTGGCGGTAAAAATAATACACAACTGATTAATTTATACGGTCCTACAGAAACAACAATTGATGTAACGAGTTTTGAAACGGATAGTGATGTCCACTATAGAGCGATTCCAATTGGTAAACCAATTGCGAATACACAAGCCTATATCTTAGACGAAGATAACCATGTAATGGGTATTGGTGTTTCTGGAGAGCTTGTGATTGGTGGGATAAACGTTTCAAATGGTTACTTAAACCGTCCAGAATTAACACAAGAAAAATTCATCGACAATCCATTTGGTGAAGGTAGGTTGTATCGCACTGGAGATTTAGCTCGATGGAATGCTGACGGTAATATTTCTTATTCTGGTCGTATTGATGAACAAGTTAAAATTCGTGGCTATCGTATCGAATTAGGTGAAATTGAAAGTGTATTACGTCAAAACAATGCCATTTTAGATGTAGCAGTCATTACGAAACCTGTGGTTGATGACGAATTAGCGATTTGCGTTTATATTGTGTCAGATCAAGAGATTGACTTTGAAACAGTGAAAACAGAATTAAATCAAAAATTACCAGACTATATGGTCCCATCTTATATGACTCAAATAGATGAACTGCCTGTGTCTTCTAGTGGTAAGTTAAATAGAAGAGCATTACCAGAAATTAAAGTTGAAAGTAAAGTTTATGTAGCACCTGAAACAGAAACAGAGTCAATGTTGGCTTCTATTTTTGAGTCGGTTTTAAATATCGAACAGGTAAGTACAAATGACAATTTCTTTGAAATTGGTGGTCACTCACTAAAAGCAATTGGTATCATCAATAAAATTGAGAGTGAAGTTGGTAAACGTCTACCATTAAAATTAGTATTTGAAAGTCCTACAGTTGCTCAACTGGCAAAAGTAGTCGACGAATATACTGAAAATGGTGCGGGTCAAAGCATTCCTCAAGCTGAAGTACAGCCATATTATTTAGCTTCATCGCCTCAAAAACGTCTATATGTTTTAAATGAAATGGTAGATGGTCAAACTGCATATAATATGCCAAGTATGTTAGAAATTAAAGGTAATGTTGATGTAGCCCGTGTGCAAAGTGCATTCCAAAAACTAGTGGATCGTCACGAAGCGTTAAGAACACACTTTGAAACAATCAAAGGTGAACCAGTTCAAGTTATTAATGAAACTGCAAATATCATTGTAGATTATCAAGAAAATGAGACAGAAGATGAAGCAACGTTACTAAATGAATTTGTGCAGCCATTTGATTTAAGTAAAGCACCATTATTAAAAGTTAAAATAGTTAAGATAGCTGAACAACGCTATGTATTGCTATACGATATGCATCATATAATTTCAGATGGATTCTCGATTAATTTAATCACAAAAGAATTCTCTGCTCTATATCATGAACAAGCTTTAGAACCTATAAAAGTACAATATAAAGATTACAGTGAGTGGATGCGTTCTCGTGATTTAAATGATCAACGTGAGTTTTGGTTATCTCAATTTGAAAATGAGGCACCAGTATTAGACTTGCCGTATGATTACGCCAGAACAAATCAACAAAGCTTTACTGGTAAAACAGTAAGTATAGAGATGCCTGAAGACGTTCAAAGTGCAATTCACCAATTGTCACAAACAACAGGTAGCACAGACTATATGATTTTATTATCATCATTTATGGTCTTATTGCATAAATATAGTAGACAAGAAGATGTCGTTGTGGGTAGTCCAATTTCAGGACGTACACATAAAGATACTGAGGATATGTTAGGTATGTTTGTAAATACACTAGCAATGCGCGCATATCCAGAAAGAAACAAATCATTTAATCAATTGTTGTCTGAAGTAAAAGATGTAGCATTAAAAGCTTATGACAATCAAGAGTATCCATTAGAAGAGCTATTAGATGAAGTAGTGGAAAAACGTGATTTAACACGTAACCCATTATTTGATGTATTATTCACATTACAAAATAATGAAAAACAAAATCTACAGATTGAAGATTGGTCTATAGAACAAAAAGAAGCCTCAGATACAAATGCAAAATTTGATTTGAGTATGACAGTTCATGAAAATGATGGTTACAAAGCTTCATTAGAATATGCACAAGAATTATTCAGTGAAGATACTGTAGAACGTATGTTAGCCCACTTTGTAGAGATAATTTCTAATGTTGTTCGTCGTCCTGACCAAAATATTAGTGATATTGAAATCATTACTGATACAGAAAGAGAAACAATTCTGACGCAATTTAATAATACTGAATTAGCGCTTAATAATTCAGTGACATTTGTAGAACGCTTTGAAAAACAAGTTGAAAAAACACCGCATCAAATTGCAATATCATATGAAGGTGAGAGTTTAACATATCTAGCGTTGAATGAACGTGCAAATCAGTTAGCTTATCAATTGCGTAATGAAGGTGTTAAACCTAATAGTCTTGTAGGCTTAATGTCACGTCGTCACTTAGATATGATGGTAGCTATATACGGTATTCTCAAAGCTGGCGGCGCATATGTACCACTTGATCCAGAACATCCGAATGAGCGTACAAACTTCATATTAAGTGACAGCCAACCACGCGTACTATTGTCTGATGATAATGTTGATTATGGCATTAAATATGAAGGTGAAATTATTAAAATAACTAATAATTCATTCCTTGATCATTTACCGACTGAAAACTTGCCGCATGTGACGGATGTTTCAAACTTAATGTATGTGATTTATACATCAGGCACAACGGGTAAACCAAAAGGTGTCATGGTCCCTTATAGAAGTGTTATGAACCGTTTGAACTGGATGATTGATGAGTTTAATCTTGGACATCAAGACAAAATCTTATTTAAAACACCGTTCACATTTGATGTGTCTATTTGGGAAGTATTCGGTTGGGCAGTAATGGGTGGTCAAGCAGTCTTACTACCTTCTGGAGAAGAGAGCAATCCTGCGAAGATTACATCATTAATAGAAACAGAAAACATTTCTATGGTTCATTTTGTACCTTCAATGCTAAGTGTATTTATCGACTTTATTAAAACAACAGCTAATGACAAAGCGATTGCATCATTGAATCATGTCATTACAAGTGGTGAAGCATTAAAAGCTGAGCAAGTGAATCAATTCAACCAATTCATTGGTGCTGAAAATAATACATCATTATATAACTTATATGGACCAACAGAAACAACGGTTGAAGTAACATACTATCCATGCTTTGCAAATGAAACATATCATGAAATTCCAATAGGTAAACCTATTGCGAATACGCAAGCATATGTGATGAATGAAGATAATAATTTATTGGGCATCGGTGTGCCAGGAGAACTTTGTATTGGCGGTATAGCTGTAACAAATGGTTACTTAAATCGACCAGAATTAACTGCTGAAAAATTTGTGGATAATCCATTTGGTGAAGGCAAAATGTATCGAACTGGTGATTTAGTTAAATGGAGTAACGATGGCCAAATAGACTATATTGGACGTATTGATGAACAAGTTAAAATCAGAGGTTATCGTATTGAGCTTGGAGAAATTGAAAGTTTAATCGCGCAAATCGATTACATTTCAGAAGTAGCAGTTGTTACGCAATCAGGCGAAACTAATGCGGATTTAATGATTGCTGCATACGTTGTATCAGAAGAATTAGTTGATTTTGACACAATTAAAGCAACACTTGGTAAGAAATTGCCGGAATATATGATTCCAACATTAATGATGCAAATTGAGAGCTTACCAGTAACAGCAAACGGCAAACTAGATAAAAAAGGCTTGCCAGAAATCAAACTGGAAAATAAAACATATGTTGAGCCAAGAGATGAAACAGAAGCAACGATTGCAGAAGTTTATAGCAATGTATTAAATCTTGATCGCGTAAGTGCTTTAGACAATTTCTTTGAAATAGGCGGACATTCATTGAGAGCGATTAGTGTTATCAATGAAATTGAAAGCAAGTTATCAGTGCGTATACCATTGAAGACAATTTTTGAAAACCCAACAGTGTCTCAATTAGCTAAAGCAATTGGTAATCATGCGAATGATGTAAGCAGCCAAGAAATACCATTAGCCGAAACTAAAGATTATTATTTAGCATCATCGCCACAAAAACGCTTATATGTATTAAATGAAATGATGGATGGTCAAACAGCTTATAATATGCCAAGCATGTTAGAGGTTCGTGGAGAAGTAGATGTAGAACGCGTGCAACACGCTTTCCAAAGTTTAGTAGATCGTCATGAATCGCTAAGAACACATTTTGATACGGTGGATAGTGAGCCAGTACAAATCATAGACGCGCATGCAAGGATCACTGTTGATTATGAAGAAGCGTCAACAGATGATTATGAGACACTTTTAAATAACTTTATTAGACCATTTAATTTGGCTCATGCACCTTTATTAAGAGTTAAAGTCGTAAAATGTGCTGAACAGCGTTATGTATTGTTATTCGATATGCATCATATTATATCTGACGGTTTCTCTATCAATCTGATTATTAAAGAATTTACTTCTTTATATCATGGTCAAGCATTAGAAGCATTGCAAGTTCAATATAAAGATTATAGTGAATGGATGCATACGCGTGATTTAGAAGGTCAACGTGCGTTCTGGTTATCTCAATTTGAAGATGAAGCACCAGTGTTAGACTTACCATATGATTATTCACGTTCTGTTCAGCAGAGCTATACAGGTAAGACGGTTAGTGTAGAAGTACCGGAAGCGCTACGTCATGATATTCATAAATTATCTCAAGCAACGGGCAGTACAGATTACATGATTCTACTATCTTCATTTAACGTGTTGTTACACAAATATAGTCGTCAAGAAGATATTGTTGTAGGTAGTCCGATTTCTGGAAGAACACACAAAGATACAGAAAATATGATGGGTATGTTTGTAAACACGTTAGCAATGCGTTCGTATCCTGAAAGAAGTAAAACATTTAGTCAGTTACTTTCTGAAGTGAAAGATACATCGTTGAAAGCATATGATAATCAAGAATACCCACTAGAAGCGCTTGTGGATGAAATTGTTGAAACACGTGACTTAACACGTAACCCATTATTCGATGTGTTATTCACATTACAAAATAACGAAAAAGAAAGCTTACAAATTGAAGATTGGTCAGTTGAACAGAAAGAACCTGAAACAACCAATGCCAAATTCGATTTAAGTATGACAATCTTTGATGATGATGGTTATAAAATTTCATTAGAGTTTGCAGAAGAACTGTTTAATCGAGATACAGTGGAGCGCATGTTAGCACATTACATTGAAATTCTAACAAATAGCGTTCAACATCCTGAACAAAAAATCAGTGAACTTGAAATGATTACTAAACAGGAAAAAGAAATAATATTTAATGACTTTAATGACACAACAGTTGCATTTAATAATACAAAAACGTTTGTGGAAATATTTGAAACACAAGTGGCTAAGACACCGAATCAAACTGCTATTACGTATGAAGGTGAAAGCTTAACTTATGAAGCATTGAACGCTAAAGCCAATCAACTTGCGAATTATTTACGTATTGAAGGTGTAAAACCCAATACATTAGTTGGCTTGATGACAAATCGTCGATTAGAAATGATGATTGGCATCTACGGTATTCTTAAAGCGGGTGGCGCTTACGTTCCTATAGATCCAAATTATCCAAGTGATCGTATTAATTACATTTTAGGAGATAGTAAACCGAGCGTGTTATTAACGGATCAAACTTTAGATGCAACGATTGACTTTAATCAAGCAGTGTTGGATTTAACAGATGATTCTATCGTAGCGACACAGTCTACAGATAACTTGTCTCAAGTTACAGATGTTACAGATTTGATGTATGTCATTTATACATCTGGTACGACAGGTAAACCAAAAGGTGTCATGGTTCCGTATAAAGGTGTCATGAACCGTCTACATTGGATGATTGATAAATATTACATCAGTAATGAGGATACGATTCTATTTAAAACACCATTTACGTTTGATGTTTCTGTTTGGGAAATTTTTGGACTATCAATGGTCGGTGGACAAGCAATATTGTTACCTTCTGGTGAAGAAAGTAATCCAGAAAAAATAACATCGCTTATTGAACAGCACAAGATTTCAATGGTTCACTTTGTACCATCTATGTTAGGTGTGTTTATCGACTTTATTAAATCGACAAATAAAGTAAATGATATCGCAACTGTCAACTATGTACTTGCAAGTGGTGAAGCATTAAAAGCAGAACAAGTAAATCAATTTAATGATTTGATTGGTGAACCCAATAATTCACTATTAATTGATTTATATGGACCTACGGAAGCTTCAATTGAGGTTATCTATTATCCATGTACCGCGGACCAAACGTATGACACGATTCCAATTGGGCGTCCAATCGCGAATATTCAAGCTTATATTATGAATGAAGATAATAATCTTATGGGGATCGGTGTTCCTGGAGAATTATGTATCGGAGGCGTAGGTGTCACGAAAGGTTACTTAAATCGACCTGATTTAACGGATGAAAAATTCATTGATAATCCGTTTGGCGAAGGTAAATTGTATCGTACAGGCGATTTAGCGAAATGGAGTACAGAAGGTAACGTGGAATATCTTGGTCGTATCGATGAACAAGTGAAGATACGTGGTTATCGTATTGAGCTTGGTGAAATTGAAAGCTTATTACGTCAAATTGACCACATTTCAGATGTGGCAGTGGTTGCTAAACCAATGGCAGGCGAAGAATTAGCGATATGTGCATACTTGGTATCTGACGAATCAATTGACAACGATGATATTAAATCGACACTAGGTCAAAAACTACCTGATTATATGGTCCCAGCGTATATGACTCAAATTGAGCAATTACCAGTGACTTCAAATGGTAAGCTAGACAAGAAAAAACTGCCTGATATTAAAGTTGAAAGTAAAGCGTATGTTGAACCTTCAAATGAAACGGAAGCGGTACTTGCGTCAATCTATGAAAATGTATTAAATATTGACCAAGTAAGTGTTAATGATAACTTCTTCGAAATTGGTGGACATTCATTAAAAGCAATTGGCGTTATTAATAAAATTGAAGGTGCCATGGGTGTGCGTTTACCATTAAAAGTAATGTTTGAGAGTCCTACAGTGGTACAACTTGCAAAAGTTGTCGACGAGCAGGCGAATGATTTCAGTGGTCAAAATATTCCTAAAGCACAACCGAAGTCTTATTATCTAACATCTTCTCCTCAAAAACGTCTCTATGTATTAAATGAGATGGCTAAAGGTCAAACAGCATATAACATGCCAAGTATGTTAGAAATACAAGGTGAAGTGGATCTTGACCGTGTGCAGAGTGTATTCCAATCATTGATTGCGCGTCACGAAACATTGAGAACACATTTTGAAAACGTGGATGGCGATCCTGTACAAATTGTTAATGAAACAGCGCCTATTACTGTAGCATTTGAAGAAGTTGCAACAGATGATTATGAAGCGTTAATTAATGACTTTGTACAACCATTCGATTTAAGTCAAGCGCCATTGTTAAGAGTTAAGATAGTGAAACTGGCTGAGAAACATTATGCATTACTCTTTGATATGCATCACATTATCTCTGATGGTTTCTCTATTAATCTGATAATTAAAGAATTCACTTCTTTATATCATAATCAAACGCTTGAAACATTGAAAGTTCAATATAAAGACTATAGTGAATGGATGCATTCACGTGATTTAAACGATCAACGTGAGTTCTGGTTATCTCAATTTAAAGAAGAAGCACCTGTGTTAGATTTACCTTATGATTATATAAGACCGAAATCACAAAGTTTTACAGCTAAAACGGTGACTGCTGAAATGTCAGAAGAAACTAGAAATGCATTACATCAATTGACACAAACAACAGGTAGTACAGATTATATGATTCTATTATCTTCATTTATGGTCTTACTGCATAAATATAGTAGACAAGAAGATGTCGTTGTCGGTAGTTCAATTGCAGGTCGTACGCACCAAGATACTGAAAATATCTTAGGTATGTTCGTGAATACATTGCCAATGCGTGCCTATCCTGAAACAAACAAGTCATTTAAACAATTATTAAGTGAAGTCAAAGATGTTTCATTGAAAGCTTATGATCATCAAGAATATCCATTAGAGGAATTAGTGGATGAAATTGTTGAAAAACGTGATTTAACACGTAATCCATTATTTGATGTACTCTTTACATTACAAAATAATGAAAGAGAAAGCATTCAAATTGAAGATTGGACGGTTGAACCTAAAGAAGCGGCAAGTGCTAACGCTAAGTTTGACTTGAACATGATGATTGAAGATGATGGTGCTTATAAAGTAACGTTAGAGTACGGCGCAGAATTATTTGATGATCAAACAATCGAACGTATGTTAACGCACTATATGGAAATATTGAATGATATTGCCCAACAACCTGAAAAAAATATTGGCGATATTGACATTACAACAGCTGATGAAAGAACTCAGGTACTTGAAACGTTTAATGACACATATAAAGATATGAATAATAGACGTACATTTATCGATCATTTTGAAGCGCAAGTCACACGTACACCAAATCGTAAAGCAATAACTTATGATGGTGAAAGTATGACATACGCCGAATTGAATGCTAAAGCCAATCAATTAGGTCATTATTTAAGAGGTAAAGGTGTGAAACCAAATACCTTGGTCGGTATGTTAACAAACCGTACTTTAGATATGATGGTTGGTATTTATGGCATCTTGAAAGCTGGTGGGGCATATGTTCCAGTTGATCCTAATAATCCTACTGACCGCATTAACTTTATGTTAGAGGATAGCCAGCCAAGCCTCTTACTGACAGACAGCCCGCTAGATACGGCCATTCAGTTTGACAATGAAGTGATAGATTTAACAGCTGAATCTATCTTCACTGAGTCCTCAGAAGAGAACTTGGAACAAGTTACAAACGCTGATGATTTGATGTACATCATTTATACATCAGGTACCACTGGTAAACCTAAAGGTGTAATCGTGTCTTACGAAGGTGTCATGAACCGAATTAACTGGATGATTGATGAATTTAATATCAATAGTAAAGATATCGTGTTATTTAAAACGTTATATACTTTTGATGTATCAGTTTGGGAAATTTTTGGTTTTGCAATGGTTGGTGCACAAGCTGTGCTATTACCATCAGGTGAAGAAGGTAATCCAGATGCGATTGCTACACTGATTGAGAAAGAACAAGTTACGATGGTTCACTTTGTACCTTCAATGCTTGGTGTATTCATAGATTACGTTAAATCAGCGGATAGAGTGAATGATATTGCTACAATTAACTATATTCCAGCAAGTGGTGAAGCGTTGAAACCAGAACAAGTCAATCGCTTTAATGATTTAATAGGTGGACCCAATGATACAGTGTTAATCGACTTATATGGACCGACAGAAGCTTCTATTGAGGTTGTGTGTAATCCACTACCTGCAAGTAAAGTTTACGATATCATTCCTATCGGTCGCCCAATTTCAAATGTTCAAATCTATATTTTAAATGAAAAGCATAAGTTACTCGGTATTGGTGTACCAGGAGAATTATGTATTGGCGGTATTGCTGTCACACACGGCTATCTCAATCGCCCAGAATTATCAGAACAACAGTTTATCGACAATCCATTTGGAGAAGGTAAATTATACCGTTCAGGAGATTTAGCGAAATGGAGATCGGACGGTGAGATTGAATATATCGGTCGTATTGATGAACAAGTTAAAATACGTGGTTATCGTATCGAACTTGGTGAAATTGCCAGTCATTTACGTCAGATTGACTATATTTCAGATGTGGGTGTCATTGTTAGACCAATGGTAGGCGACGATTTATCAATATGTGCTTACTTAGTTTCAGACAGTGATATTTCATTTAGTGATGTGAAAGCTGAACTGACTCAAAAAGTTCCAGATTATATGGTTCCAGCGTATATGATGCAAATTGAACAGTTACCACTTACTGCAAACGGAAAACTTAACAAACGTGCATTACCACAAATAGAAATTGAAAGTAAAGCATATGTTGGCCCAAGAAATGCAGTCGAGGCTACAATTATAGAAGCGATTGAAAATGTATTAAATACTGAAAACGTAGGTGTTTATGATAACTTCTTCGAAATTGGTGGCGATTCCATTAAGGCAATTAAGCTGACATCAGAACTTTCAAAAACATATAATATCTCTATTAAAGATATCTTTGAACTCCAAACGATTGAACGCATAAGTGAAGCACTTGATGATAGCGCAGATACCAACCTATTGACTAAGTTGGCGTCACTTAAAGAAATGAATTTAGATCAAACGCATCAATTTAGTAGTGAATTTATGAGAGAAATCAATGATTACAAAGATAATAGTGCACGTGAATATGAAGTGATAGCTTCAGATGCCGAGAAACATGGCAAAAATGTTCTGCTTACGGGTGCTACAGGATTCTTTGGTGTTTACTTACTCAATAATTTATTAGAGGATACAGACTTTAATATTTATGTAATGGTGAGAAGTAACAAAGAGATAACGGGTGAAACTAAGTTGAATAATAATTGGATTTATTACTTTGAATCTCAAATGAGTGATGAATATGCGAATAGAATTCACATCGTCGAAGGTAATATTGAATCTGATCATTTAGGTATAGCTGACGACACGTATCAAGCATTAGCGCACGATATTGATATTATCGTAAATGCTGCCGCTAACGTTAATCACTTTGCCACAAAAGGTGCCTCATACGGTGCTAACGTTGTAGGTATTGAACAGCTATTACAATTTGCTCAAGATGATAATCCAAAAGAAATACACCATATGTCTACAATTTCTATTGCTTCAGGTAAAGTAGAAGACAAAGCGCAACTTACGTTTACAGAGCATGACATTGATATCGGCCAAAAACCTAACAATGTTTATTTAGATAGTAAGATTGCTGCAGAGAAACTATTAATTGCTAGTAGAGACAAAGGTGTAGATACAAATATCTATAGATTAGGTAATTTACAATGTGATTCTCGAACTGGTTTATTCCAGAAAAATGAAGAAAATAACGCCTTTTACAGTGTTATAAAATCATTTAAATCACTACAAAAATTCCCGGATCTTCCACATGATAGTTTAGAATTTACACCAGTTGATCAAGCAGCTGAAGCATGTAGTAAGTTGATTAAAAATAATCAATTGAGTAATGAAATACATCATATATACAATACACATCACTTAACACTTAAACAGTTAATGGGTGTATATAATCAACATGATTATAATATTGAAAAAATACAATGGAATGAATTAATGGACTATTTGATGGAATGTATCGAAAATGGTGTGAAGAGTGATGAAATCAATGATTTCTTATTACACACAGGTATACTAGACAATAATATGTTCAATAAATCTCATTTTGAAGTAATGGATTTCAAAACCAACTTTATTCTTAAAAAATTAGATTTTGAATGGAAAGTAACAGATAATGAATTATTATCTAAAATGATTACTCATCCAAAAAATAATTTCTAGACAACATTGAGGCAGCAAAATAATTATTTGCTGCTTCATTTG
The DNA here is from genome assembly GCF_030294405.1 of Staphylococcus casei. Taxonomy (NCBI): domain Bacteria; kingdom Bacillati; phylum Bacillota; class Bacilli; order Caryophanales; family Staphylococcaceae; genus Staphylococcus; species Staphylococcus casei. The sequence goes on along the minus strand of NZ_CP125718.1, from coordinate 2,580,285 downwards.
TCTTTATTCAATCAATGATGTGGAAGTGTAACTGTGGAAATTACTGTATACTTATTAGATACAAATGCTTCCTTTTATAAAAGCAACCCACGGAATGCTAAATACTCTGAACTGTTTAAGTATTTTTGTATAAACCAGCATACAGGTTGTCATTTTGATGATATACAAATAGGAAAAGGGGAATATGGTAAGCCCATATTACAAAACCCAAGTGATTTATTTTTTAATATTTCCCATACTGAGGGCTATTCTGTGTGTGTAGTCAGCGAAGATAATATTGGCATTGATATAGAAAAAATTGAGATGATTGATTTTGATATCGCTAAAAAGTACTTTGCTTCAGCAGAATATCAGTATATTATGAAGGGAAAGCATAATAACAATCAGTTAAATCGTTTTTTTGAAGTTTGGACTATGAAAGAATGTTATTTAAAATTGCTAGGTACAGGGATATATAAAGAATTAGATTCATTTTCTATTACACCAGAACGAAATCATTATAGTATCGTTGAAAGTACAGCAAAGATGAATCGAAGTTTTTCATGTTTCCATGACATAGTTTTTGGGAAATATGCACTATCGGTCATTATGGAAGCAAGTAATAATGATAATTTAATTGTAAAACTAACAGATATTACTAATACATTTAATACACAATGTATACTTTAAGGGGCGAGTATATGTCAAAAATAACGTTATTTTGTATTCCTTTTGCAGGGGGTAATAAAACATTATATTATCCAATGAAAAGTAAATTACCAAGTTACATCGAATTTAAACCGTTAGAGCTACCGGGGCGTGGTGAAAGGTTGATCGAAACACCTTTAGATAGTGTGGAAGATATGGTTGAGGACTTAACACAACAAATTATTAAAGAAAAACCTGAAAAATTCATTTTACTTGGTTATAGTTTAGGGACGATTTTGGCTTATGAAATTTACTATAAACTTGAAATGATGGGTCACCAATTACCAGAACATTTAATTCTGTGTGCAAATGAGCCTATAGGTGTGTCAGATAAAAATAATGACATTGAAAATATGACGGACGAAGAATTTAAACAGTTTATTAAAAATAAAGGTGGTACATCAGAAGAAGTGCTCAACCATAAAGAATTATGGGACCTTGTTAAGCCATCTTTAAAAAATGACTTTTTAGCTGTAGATCGCTATGAAAATGAGCCGAAAGCGCACGAGGTTGGCGTGGATTTATCTGTATTTGTGGGTAAACAAGACGTGATTTGCGATGAGAATATATATAAATGGTCTGATTTAACAAAAGGTAATGTAGATTATCAGTTTTTTGAAGGTGGTCATTTCTTTATTAGTAATCACTATGAAGGCTTTAGTAAGGCCGTTAATGTCGTTTTAAATCAAAATAATGGTAAAGCAAAAATATAGATTATTTTAAAGTAAATGTGTTTTGTATGTCGGAACATATTGACAAATGCTGAATAATTTTATACTATTAATGGTGCACATATACACACACACAAGATTTAATACAATATTTCACACATATTATAAATCTTTTAAAAATAGAAATGTATAAATGATTAATCATGTCCAAAATGATTAATGAAAATTCTCAAATGATCGTATTATGAAAAAATAATAACTTAAAGGGAGGCAGTTAACCATGGCAGGTGGACCTAGAAGAGGCGGACGTCGTCGTAAAAAAGTTTGTTATTTCACAGCAAACGGTATTACACATATCGACTATAAAGACACAGAATTATTAAAACGTTTTATCTCAGAACGCGGTAAAATTTTACCACGTCGTGTAACAGGTACTTCAGCTAAATACCAACGTATGTTGACTTTAGCTATTAAACGTTCTCGTCATATGGCATTATTACCATATGTTAAAGAAGAACAATAATATATATTGTATCTGAATCATCCCGTAAGCTTATGCTTACGGGATTTTTTTGTAATTAAAAAGTTCACAGAATGTAAAGATGTTAACTATTTAATTTCATTTCTGTGTGTGATGATTTGATTTACTATACCATAATCAAGTGCTTCTTGCGTATTAAGCCAGTAGTCTCTAGCAGTATCTTCTGCAACCTTTTCTAATGGTTGACCAGTTTCATCTGAAATGAGTTTATTTAGTTTTTCGCGTGTTCTAATGATTTCTTTAGCTGTAATTTCCATCTCAGTAGACTGGCCTTGTACACCACCACTTGGTTGATGAATCATAAAACGTGTATTTGGTAGACTGTATCTATTTTCCTTTTGACCTGATAGATAAATCAATACGCCAGCGCTAACTACCCAACCAGAACCAATAATATTAACTTTAGGCTTTATAAAGTTAATCATATCATGTATGTAATAACCAGAATCTACATGACCTCCTTGACTTGATATAAACAAATTAATAGGTTCATTACTCATGGATTCTAGTAATAGTAATTTATTACAAACATCTTTAGCTACTTCATCATTGATTTCCCCTGAAATAATTACTGTTCTTGTCTTCAACATTTTTTCGGTTAATTCGGTATGGTTTTCATTTTTAATATCTTCTGTCATATTATTTCCCCCTTTTGGTTTATAATAATAAGAATAAATTAAATGTCAAAGATAGTCAAAACATAGTGTGTAGAAATACTATAGAAGAAATTAGTCATGCAAAAATCATCTCTTTGTCCCAATTTATTCATCATCTCTTTAGTCATTTAATTCGTAACCAAGATGTATATCTCTAGGACGGTTTTGTAGTCACTATGACCGACTCGACTCTATATTGTTTAGCCTTTAAGTTAATTCCTAATTGAGCAATTACAGGTGCGTGTGTATGACATCATGTGCGTGACATGCTAGTTAATTAAATGAATGTTAGTTACTTCAATTATATTGCTTGTATTATTTAAGGCGATAGGGCTATTAGCAGTATTAGTAAATAGATAACCCTATCTATAAATTTATTATTCCATTGATTTTCGTACTTTTTTCTAATATTAGTGTTTTAATTAAATGATTTATTTCTGCATGACTGCTAGAAATATTAGAGAAATAAAAAAAGCGGTATTATTCGCTTTTTAAATACATAAAGGTGCTTTTATTTTTTTATGGTCTGTGCTTTAATACCTTTAGTTACTGCTTCAGCAAAGCTATAGATGGAATGATTATAATGATGTGTTTGTTCTCTTGATGAACGATCGAGTCGGCCATCTTCGAAAAATTGTTTTCGATATTTAGTAGAAATTTCGATTTGCACACCAGAACCTGTATCATTCTGGTTAATGATATTTTGTGTTGAGTCACCATCTATATGGTGTGGGCTCTTTTCGACATTGAAACCAGATTTTTCAAGTGCTTTACGAATAGATTTAGCCATAGCTTTATCTTTACCACCAATATAAACAACTTTTTCTTGTTCTTGAACACCATGTATAGATATAGATTCTTCTGACTTATTGTTCATTTCTTTTAACTTAGGATCGTCAAAATGTGTAGAAGTAATGTGTAATTTAGAATTATTTGATTTTAGTAGGCCTTCGAAACTATATAGATTATAGTCACCTTTTTTAGAGATGATTTTAGCTAATTCGGAAGTGCCTGGCTCAATACCACCACCGTGAATCGCAGTAATAAGTATATCTTTATTGCTAGTTGTCTTTGTGTTAATTTGCCAGTCACGATGTTCTTGAGTATCTGATTTAAGGGCTGTAAAATCCCTATAATAGTCTTGATTGGCAGGGACGTCAGTTTTCCATACATATATAAAATATAACGCTAATAACAAGATGCCTACGAGCATTAACATAATAATGTAATATAAATAAGAATGAAAAGAATGTTTCATTATAATCTCCTGATTTATTGATTTTAATGGGTATTTATTAAACGAAATTTTGTAAAATGAGTTGTATCATTTTTTAAGCACGTAACTACTATTATAGTATAAAATGTAACAATCCACTTAGATTACCATCAATCCATGTTGTTGTCTATATAATTAAAATATCAGGTATTTTGGATAAATATATAAAAGCAGAGACAAGTCGATAGAATGGCTCTGTATTAATTTTGCAGTAAGTAATAGTTGAAGTTTACACTTAAAATTTGTATGTCATCTTTAGGTGTTATTTTTGCTACGCACATGGGTAGTTATTTACTATGAAATCTAAGTCTATGACTCAAAGTTAAATGACTTTATCATCATATTTATTAAGGTGTAGAAAAAATTTATAAAAGACATGTAAACTGTAATTCATAATATGAATTAAATGGAGGGTGTCATGTGGATATTATTACGACAATGCAAGTTGATGTTCCGGTAGAAAAAGTCTTTGAAGTTTTCGTTAATCCAAATGAAATAGGGGGATTTTGGTTTTCTTCTAGTTCTTCTAGATGGGAAGTAGGGAAAACAATTACCTTAGAGTATAAAGAATATGATGCTGTATTAGATATACAAGTGAAGGTGGTAGATTTAAATAGCCAAATTGAATTCACTTGGGGAGAGCGATCTGTCTCAATCCAATTTGAAGCTTCAGAAAAGGGAACCATTGTTACCACTATAGAGAGCACATTTGACGAAAAAGATATTGATTCGATGATTATGCAAAAAGAAGGTTGGGTATATATGTTAAGTTGTTTAAAAGCATACTTAGAACATAATGTGAAAATAAGAGCAGCGCTATTATAATCTATAAATAGCATTAATCCATAAGTTCTGAAGTCATTGAATTTATAGAGCTAGTATAATCATATATTTAAATAAAAACGAAGAATGTTAGATTTTAAAGAAATAGGGCATATATTTAACGTAGTGTATAAATAAAGAGTTTTATACTAAGTATGCTAAAATAACTAATATTTTATCAAAAATTGACGTGTAAAGGAGAATTAGTATGGAAAAATTTGATTTAATTATTTTGGGTTTTGGTAAAGGCGGTAAAACATTAGCTAAATATGCATCATCACAAGGTCAAAAAGTCGCAGTGATTGAAAAATCTAAAGCGATGTATGGTGGAACTTGTATCAATATCGGATGTATTCCATCGAAAACGTTAGTTCATGAAGGTCTCGTACATGGTTCTTTTGAAGAAGCATTTACTAGAAAAAAAGAAGTTGTAACTGCGCTAAACAATAAAAATTACAAGAATCTTGCAGATGATAAAAATATAGAAGTATTAGATTATACGGCCCGATTTAAATCTAATAATGAAATTGACTTATTCAACGAACATGGAGAAAGTATAGAAACAATTACGGCAGAAAATATTGTTATTAATACGGGTGCTGAATCAGTGATTCCAAAAATTGAAGGTGTAGAAACTTCAAAATATTTATATGATTCTACGGGTATCATGAACCTAGCTAAACAACCGAAACATTTAGTTATAGTTGGTGGCGGTTATATTGCACTTGAATTTGCAGCGATGTTTGCAAACTTTGGTACGAAAGTAACTGTGCTTGAACGTGGCGAAGACATTATGCCCAAAGAAGATAAAGAGATTGTTGAGCAGGTGAAATCAGATTTAAAAAATAAAGGTATTGATGTCGTGCTTGACGTAAATACAGAACGCTTTGAAGACGGTGAAAATAGCACCATCGTTCATACTACCAAAGGTGACTATGAAGCAGAAGCAGTGCTCTTGGCTACAGGACGTAAGCCAAACGTCGATTTGGGACTCGAAAACACAGATATTGTTCTTGGACAACATGGAGAAATTAGTGTGAATGAATATCTGCTGACAGATGTACCACATGTATATGCAATAGGCGATGTTAAAGGTGGTATGCAGTTTACTTATGTTTCTTTAGATGATTTCAGAATCGTTAAAGATCAGTTATTTGGTGACAGCCAGCGCTCTACTGAAAATCGAGGCGTTATGCCTTATACCGTATTTATAGATCCTCCTCTATCACGTGTAGGATTGACAGCGGTTGAAGCGAAAGCGCAAGGGTATAATGTATTGGAGAATGCGATTCCTGTTAACACAATTCCAAGACATAAAATTAATAATGATACTCGAGGATTGTTCAAAGCCGTAGTAGACAAAGATACAGAAGAGATTTTAGGTGTATCACTCTATGGTCAACAATCTGAAGAAATAATTAATTTAATAAAATTAGCAATAGATCAAAAGATATCATATAAAGTTTTAAAAGATAATATTTATACGCATCCGACGATGATTGAGTCATTCAATGATTTATTTAATGTATGATTGTACGTGAACTGACTATAATCATTTCATGAAAAGAGACTGAGACATAATTGTTTTAAGAAAAAAACGATTATATTTCAGTCTTTTTATATGTTGATCTTTATTACAATAAAGATTTAATAATCAGTCCTACAAGTTGGAAAGTACCTACAATTAAACATACTACACCAATGCTTATATAACTTTGCTTTTTACTTACGCCTTCCTTTTTGGAAGTTAATTTATTTAATACAAGCAACACGACGCCAATGAGAATGAGTAACACTGCGACAAACCACATTTTGCGTCCCTCCTTAGCCATCATTGCATGGTAAAAACCTTGTGTTATATCAATACCCGTTACGTAGTCTACACTAACGCCGTAATATGAGCGGGATGTTTCTAAAATGATTAATATAGGGATTTGATAAACGGCTATTATAATAATGAAATTAAATGTAAAATATTTTTTCGAAATTAAACATGTTAAACTTGGTAGACAGCCAAATGATTATGATGAAAGCCAATAGTATTATTCAATATTATTGAAGTTATATTGAAAGAGTAGACTTTTTAAGGGGGCATTTTTATATGGATATAGTATATGAATATCAATTTAATATCAATGACGTTGATGAAATGATGCATGTATATCATTCGAACGGTTGGGAAGGACATACACAAGAAGAGATTATAACGATATTTAATATGAGCACACATGTCATTATAGCGAAACAAGAAGGTAACGTAGTAGGTTTTGCAAGAGCCTTATCAGATGATGTTTTTAATGCAGCGATATATGATGTGGTCGTAGATGTGAAGTATCAATCACAAGGGATAGGTAAAAATATGATGGAATTAATGATTAAACGACTAGGAGAACTGTCGTGTATACATTTAATTTCAACGCATAGTAATGAAACATTTTATGAATCGTTAGGGTTTCGCAAATTGAAAACGGGCATGGCTATGTATTCAAATAAGAAATTAAAAACTGAGTATACTGTTTAAAATTGAACAGTTATACTCAGTTTTTTAGTGTGTTATTAAATTTGTAAAGAATGGTGACTCACGTCCTCATACGTATAATTTTTCAATAATGAGCAACCTAGAGGATGATGGCCATTATCTACGTAGTCATTTATTTCTTCTAGTACATCTAAAATTTCATATTCTGGTGTTGTAACATCGAAAGTATATTTGAATAGTTGCTTTTTATCGGAAAGGACAGTAGCAATTAATTCGTCATTATGCATTTTATAATTTAATAGTTGCATAGGAATCCCTCACTTTTAATTTTTTAGTTAGTTGAGAATGGATTTCACACTCTCATCAATTACATTATAATTATTACAATGTAATTCTAATTATACAATAAAATCATCGGAATGTGGAGGAATATGTTTAATCTTTTTAAAATAATTATAATTTAGGATAGCTTTTTAAAGAAGAAAATATAAAACGAATAGATACAAACGATAATTATTATAATATAAAGCTTTAGATTGATATTGACGATGTACTTTGATATGATACAAGGAATTAAATAAATGCTTTCTAGGGTTCCGCAACGTTAATGATTGGTCTGGTCCGAGAGAAAGCCACATCTTATATGTGACACGGAAGGATAAAAGCCTGGGAGATAGTAGTAATAACTATCTCTCAGGCTTTTTGTTATGAAGGAGGACATTATAATGAATTGGTTGAAAATTATCATTGCATCCATTTTTGAAGTAGCTTGGGTGGTTGGTCTAAACCATGCGAATACAAATTTAGAATGGATTTTAACAGTAATCGCTATATTTATGAGTTTTTACTTGTTAATTAAGGCTTCAAAAATATTGCCGGTTGGTACAGCATATGCAATCTTTGTTGGTTTAGGGACAACTGGTGTAACTTTATTAGACTTTGTTGTATTTGGTAAAGCGGTAAATTACGGGCAAATCATATTGATTTTGACACTTTTAGGCGGCGTGATTTGCTTGAAATTAGTTACATCAAAAGAAGGGGGAGAAGCATAATGGCTTGGATTATCCTTATATTTGCAGGACTTTTTGAAATGATTGGGATTACATTTTTGAATGCATTTGTAAATACGCAAAGAAAGTTAGCGCTATTAGGGCTTATAGGAAGTTTTACTTTAAGTTTTATAGCATTGTCCATTGCAATGGATCAATTGCCGATGAGTACAGCTTATGCAGTGTGGACAGGTATAGGCGCTGTTGGTGGTGCAGTATTAGGAATGATTTTATATAAAGAATCAAAGGATATTAAAAGAATTGTATGTATCGCAGTAATATTAGGTAGTACAATCGGCTTAAAACTACTTAGTTAAGCTGATTTATGAATGTAAAATGAATTGAAAAAAGACGACACATTTGTGTCGCCTAAGAGTAATATGTTCATGAATATAAAAGACTAGTAGTTGATTTTCAACTACATCTATAATATAACAATTTTCACAGTCACGTTCAACGAAAGTGTTGTACTAAGTGGTTTTCATTAAGACACAGATTGTCGAAGGCGTATTGTGATAATATGACTGAATTGATATTATTAAATCAAACTGGAGGTGTATATGATGGAAGGTCTTGCAGCATTTATAACAATTACTTTAATGATTATCATTGTTCCTGGTCCAGATTTTTTTGTAGTTATGAAAAATTCTATTGTAGCAGGAAAAGGTAATGGGGCTATGGCGGCGTTAGGTATTACAACAGCGCATGTTTTTTATTCATTACTTGCAGTATTTGGAATTATATTTATTTTAGCAAATATGTACTATGTGTTTGTCACAATTAAAATTTTAGGCGCTTGTTATCTTATTTATTTAGGCATAAAGAGTATCGTTGCTGCGCGCCAAAGCATGAATTTTTCTGCAACGCAATTGCAGTCGAGACAAATGAGTTATTTGAACTCTTATCGTCAAGGCTTCTTTAGTACAGTATTAAATCCTAAAGCATTATTATATTACATAAGTATCTTGCCACAATTTATAACAACGGGTGATGGGGTCTCATCTCAAGTTGCAATACTGTCGGCAATTGTGACAACTGTTATTTTACTATGGTTTATTTTTTGTGTATTCATATTTCAATATATTAAATTATTATTTACTAATCGCAAAGTAAAAGCAGCTTTCGATTATACCATAGGTGCAGTTTTGATTGGGTTATCAATAAATTTATTGTTCAGCAAAAATAGCTAGTAGGGTTTAGCGTATTACTTTGTAATCGCAATAGAAAAAGGTGCCTCACGTTGGGAGGCGCCTTTTTCTATTGTTAATAAACTTTTTTCTATGACTAAAAATTTATTAATACCATGTTAAGTGTCAATAATTTTTAAAAAGAACGATGATTTATTTCAATTTTTGCACTAATAGTCATAATTTATCTACATATTAAATTTTTTATTTATTTATAATAATGAAAGAGAAAGGGGAGAAACAATTTGAAAAATATATTTAACCCAATGCAAAGGCTTCATTTTTATGCAGCATTATTTATAACACCGTTATTAATTACATTAACGATATCGGGGATTGGTTTTCTGTTCTTTCAAGAGGTGGAAAATAATGTGTATAAAACAGAGTTCTTTGGTAACAGTTCTAATCAACAACACCAAACAATGAATCAAGCTGTGGAACAAGTAGAGGAGAAGTTTGAAGGATTTTATATTAGTAAAGTGAGTATATTGGCAGAACCGTATAATAATAGAATTACTTTGGATGATATGGCTGGAAATCAAAGGTATGTATTTCTAGATGAGCATAATCAAATCGTAGCCGATCAAAATGCTAAACATACATATGCGAATGTAATGAGAAATATTCATAGTTCACTATTTACTGAAAATACGATTATTAATTATTTAGTAGAGCTTACTGCATGTTGGACAATTTTCATGATTATATCTGGAACTTATATGCTTATTAAGAAAAAGCTAATTTCAAATAAAAGTAAAAAATTAAAATTTCAGAAATGGCATGGTACATTGGGCCTCATTGTAGCAATACCATTGTTCATTTTAGTGCTTACTGGTTTACCGTGGTCAGGTTTTATGGGGGCTAAAATCGCTGGTATTATGGATAACTCTGGTACATTAGGACAATCAGAGCTGGCTGTAAACCCACCTAAGTCAGATGTGAATGAAATACCATGGGCTACACGTAGTAACCAACAACCGGCATCTAAAGAAACGTCTGCGCACCATGGTAGCGGTGAGATACCAAATACAAAAATCCAACACCAAATTACGATTGATAAAGTAATAGCACAAGCCCAAAAAGAGCATATAACCAAACCTTATTCGATAGTTTATCCATCAAAAGCAGAAGCAGCATTTACAGTATCTAAAGGTAGTAACACAGGCGTAACAGGATTGGATGTATCACCCTATGATGAAAAGACGCTATATTTAGATCAATATAGTGGGGAAAATTTAGGGGAAGTGACGTATCAAGAATATGGTGTGATAGGCAAATGGTTTACATGGGGTATTCCATTACATGAAGGACATTTATTTGGCGTTGCAAATAAAGTTATTAACCTACTTATTTGTGTAGCGTTGTTGGTTGCAATTGGACTAGGATTAACATCGTGGATTAAACGTATGGGTAATCGCAAGGTTAAAGTACCTGTAAGAGTTCAAAAACCAATGTCTATTTCATTAATTATTGTACTTGTCATACTAGGTCTGTTAATGCCATTATTTGGATTATCTATCCTCGTCGTATTTATAATAGAAGCGCTACTATATTTTAGGGATAAAAAGACACATGATAAAAATTAAGTTTGAGCGTGCCTAAGTAGTTATATAGTTGTGTTTGTAGCATGTAATAAAAAAAGAACTGGAACCACACTCAACGTGTGGACTTTCCAGTTCTTTTTTAGATTGAAATGCCTTACATATCCATGTCATGGATTTTCATCATTAACCCATGAGGAATATCATCGTGGCTAACGACTTCTTTTTTGTAAAATGTTTCTCCGTCATCTTTAGATATCAATTTAACAAAATCACCTTTTTGTGGTTTGAAGTCTTCATCATGTTTTAATTTGATATTATTAGTGACGAGGCCATCTTTTTCACTCACTACTTTTTCAGCAGTCGTAGCGTTCGCCATGTAACCATAGTATGTGCTTTTTTGACTAGAGAGTAGCATCATTACAGTTACGGCAACACCAATGATAATTAAGGCACTAATTAAAGATATTGTTAATTTATGCTTCATCGTTATCTCTCCTTTTCATAAGCATAAGTGATAACATAGCATTCGTATACCCAGATATATAAAGTTCCCGATATTGTCATAATTACATTAACAAAGGGCTCTCCATCGATTACTAAAGACGTTGGGCCAAAGTAACTAATTGGCGTTAACTACTAAAAAACATAACTTAATGCCACAACTAAAATATAACTATGTCGTTAATGTGCGGAATTTAATAAGCATACACTGTTATATCTAATCATTAAGGACAGAAGTATGCTTTTTCAGATATAAGCACTTTAATGCCACGGTAAACATTTTTGATAGTATACCAAATTGTGATGATTATTAAAATAATGGCTATTGTTAATGTCACAATCGCAAAGGTTGTGTTCTGTTGGTCGAACAGCATTGAACCTGAGGCAACACCAATAACTAATAAGATTGGTCCTACATACGTTATAATATGATAGAGTAATGATTTAGCTGCATGTGTGGCAGCAGGCTTATCTGCTAAAATCCATATAATAATTGGAACGATAATTGGTGCGAAGAATATGCTGAAATAACTGATTGCAGCTAATACACGTCCACCTTGTGTATCATTATGAACATTTTGTTCATTCATAGTTATCACCTCATATATAATAGTAACAAGACTATAATTTAAGATAAAGGTCGATAGCTTCATATGACATTATTGTTATGTATGGTTTAGCATGTTAGGAAAGATATAAGATATGTGTTAAGTCACTTATATTTTAAAGAAGAGAGGCATAAATATATGAAAATTTATTTGGTTAGGCATGGGGAATCACAATCGAACTATGATAAGAAAAACGGGAACGATTATTTTTGTGGGCAATTAGATGTATCTTTAACTGAGAAAGGTACACGTTCTGCACAATTATTACAACATTACTTTGAAAAACAGAAAATTGATTGTATTTATCTATCTGATTTAACACGTACAAGACAGACATATAATGCAATATTTGATAAGGATATACCTGCACATGCGACGTCATTATTAAGAGAACGTTCTTTAGGTGCATTTGAAGGTGTAAAAGTAAAAGAGATAGAGCATAATCCGAATTATGAACATTATTTTAATGACGATCATTATCGTTCATTTCGCCATAGTTTTACACAAAAGGCGCCAGAAGGTGAAAGCTATAGAGATGTTCTAAATCGAGTAGCGCAATTTTTTGAAAAAGAGATAGATACATCGTTAGAATCTATTGCTATTGTCGCACATCAAGTTGTTATCCGTTGTATCCTTGTATATTTAGGGTATGAAACAGAGGAGACCGCAGTGGATAAAAAGGTTGAAAATTGCGTACCTATCGAAGTTGAAAAGTGATTTTTAAAACTTGATACATTTTATTAATAAAAAAACCTGAACTACAAAATATGTAAGTTCAGGTTAGTATCTTTTAGCTGCTGTTAAGCTTTCATGAAATCCTTGAAATAAGGTATTGATATTGTCTAAAAAGCTACCAACAATAACGGCTAGTATGACGTAGGTAACACTTAGCGCAATCGTTTTAAAAGAAACGACGCCATCCTTTTCTTGCTTCTCAAAGAGATTATAAGCTATGAAGACAGCAGCCATTGCACCTAACAGAATTGTGAGTACCATAGGGAGCCTCCTTAAAATGATTAACGAGTGGCTGTGCTTCTATTAATTTGTTATTTAACTTGTATTTATCATAACAAATCTAACTTTGAAAAAAACAGAGATATCATATTAAAAAACCTTACAATTATGTAAGGTTTTTTACGAGAATAAGTCAATATAGGTGACTTATTTAAGGATGAATAGCGTCAGTGCTGTGTTAATAGCATAAATTAACATGTCATCATTTTGTAATATGTCAGTTAAATGATAATGTTTTAACGGACGACTGAGACTTATTTATCTACAGCATCTGATTTAATACCTTTATCTTTTAAGAATTGTTTGATTTTATCTTGTTGTTTTCCGTTAACATCTCCAGCGTATTTTGTAGAAACATCAACGACATTTAATTCATTCTGAGGTTGATAGTCTAATTGTTCCACATCTTCATCTGCATTTTTAATTGTGGTATTTAAAGAAGTGAAGTAGGTAATAATACGATCAACATTTTCCTTATAGCCTTTCGGTAACTTGTTGTTGTTTACAAACTTTTTAAAACGTACGTCATTCTTAATCGCATTGTGTGATAGTTCTGATAGATATTTTGCTTGTTTATCTGTTATTTTAGTATCTGAAGCGGACTGTTTATCTAGTTTGTATTGCATGAGGTATTTATTGTCGATGATATCTGAATTGACATCTAAATATTTCTTGATTGCTTTGTTCATTTCGGCTTCGCTAATAGTTTCGCCTTGTTTATCTGATTTAAAGATATCTTTTTCAGTTACTTTTTTTACATTTTTTGGTGCATGTTTTTCATTGTGATCTTGATTGTCGTCGTCTGGATCGCTATTTGAACACGCTGATAGGATAACGGTTAGTACCAATACCAACGTTAAAAGTATACTTTTCTTCATAAATTACTATTGCTCCTTTAGTCATAGTTATGCGAATATAACACTGCTATGTTAAATGTTTAAACGCGTTCTTAAAAATTATAACTTAAGCGTATCATGTAGCGCTATCGATTTGAATGCTCTATTAAATAATAAACGCACAATCTTTTGAACAAAACATATTCTTTAATAGAATAAAGAAATTAATTGATTGAGATGCTAAAGTAGCATCATCTATATTCATGGGCAAGTATACACAAAAAAGCTACCATCAAGTCTTATGACTTGGTGGTAGCTTAAGAAGCATTGTATTTACAGTTTTTATAAATTATTACAGTAACGATAGGGAATGATTAATGTCTAATGATATAATCAAAAGCATTTAGGGCTGCATTTGCTCCAGCACCCATAGATATAATGATTTGTTTATTACGATCATCAGTCACATCACCTGCTGCGAAAATACCAGGGATGCTTGTTGCATTTTTGCGATCAATCATAATCTCATTAGCTTGATTTAATTCTACATAGTTACTTAACCATTCTGTATTCGGTAATAAACCAATTTGAACAAAAATACCCTCAAGTTCTAAAGTATGCTCTTCACCGGTTGCTTTATCCTGATAATTAATGCCAGTAACTGCATCGTCTCCAAGTACTTCAGTTGTTTGAGCATTTTTAATTACTGTTACGTTAGGTAACGAATTCAAACGCTCTTGTAATACGTTATCTGCTTTAAGGTTGGCATTACGTTCAAGTAACGTAACGTGTTTTACAATACCGGCAAGATCGATTGCAGCTTCTACACCAGAATTTCCACCACCGACAACAGCGACGTTTTTATTTTCAAATAAAGGTCCATCACAATGTGGACAGAATGCTACACCCTTATTAATTAAAGCTTCTTCACCAGGAACTTCCAGCTTACGCCAGCGTGCACCTGTAGAAATAATAACGGTTTTACTTTGTAATTGAGCACCATTGTCTAAAGTGACAACAATACCATTATCAGTTTTTTCGATATCACTCGCACGAATACCTGTCATTACGTCGACATTGTATTGATTGATATGGTCTTCAAGCGCAGATGAGAATTTAGGACCATCTGTTTCTTTGACCGTGATAAAGTTTTCGATAGCAGCAGTATCGTTAACTTGGCCGCCAATACGATCAGCTACAATACCTGTACGTAATCCTTTACGTGCAGTATAAATTGCTGCACTACCACTTGCTGGACCCCCACCGACAATGAGTACGTCATACGGATCTTTGTCGTTAAATTCTGATGGGTCTGCTTGACTACCTAACTGAGTTAAAATATCTTGAATGGTCATACGCCCATTACCAAACTCTTCTCCATCAAGGAAAATAGCTGGGACAGCCATGATATCTTCAGATTCTTCTCTGAAAATAGAACCATCAATCATAGAATGCGTAATATTAGGATTTAATAAACTCATCAAGTTTAAAGCTTGAACCACATCAGGACATTTTTGACAAGTCAAACTAATATAAGTTTCAAAATGTAGTGGGCGGTCTAACGCTTTAATTTGATCAATTACGGATTGTTCTTCTTTAGGCGCACGTCCACTTACTTGTAATAAAGCAAGGACAAGTGAGTTGAATTCGTGACCCATTGGTAAACCAGCGAACGTAATACCTGTTTCTGTGTCGGGTGTATTCACTGAGAAGCTAGGCGTACGTTTTAGCTTAGTTTCTTCTATAGTAATGTGAGGTGACATGGCAGATACTTCATCTAATAATTCTTTTAATTCTTTAGATTTGTCATCTGAGCCAATACTAGCGTTTAAGACAACGTCACCTTCCATTAATTGTAATAATTGTTTTAGTTGTGATTTTAGCTGATCATCAAGCATTTAAATCAATGCCTCCTTAGATTTTACCTACTAAGTCAAGACCAGGTTGTAATGTTTCTGAACCTTCTTCCCATTTTGCTGGGCAAACTTCGCCTGGGTGTTGACGTACATATTGTGCTGCTTTAATTTTGTGTACTAATGTGCTAGCGTCACGGCCAATACCGTCAGCGTTAACTTCAGCTGCTTGTACAATACCATCTGGGTCTACAATGAAAGTACCACGTTGCGCAAGACCAGCTTCTTCATCTAATACATCAAAATTACGAGTAATAGCTTGTGAAGGATCACCAATCATAGTGTATTGAATTTTGTTGATAGCTTCTGAATGGTCGTGCCAAGCTTTGTGTACGAAGTGTGTATCAGTTGAAACTGAATATACATTTACACCTAATTCTTGTAATTTATCATATTGACCTTGTAAATCTTCTAATTCAGTAGGGCATACGAATGAAAAGTCTGCTGGATAAAAACAAACAACACTCCATGAGCCTTTTAGATTTTCATCTGAGATTTCAAAAAACTCATCTTTCTTTGGATCATAAGCATTAGCTGTGAATGGTACAATTTCTTTATTAATTAAAGACATAAAAACATCCTCCTGATTTTTAAGTTAATTTAAATTAGATTATCATAATTACTTAATTATAATAATTCTAATCTTTCGTTTTCTATTATCACATTTCCAGAATGATTCGTCAACAATGTAAACTCACATAATAAAAAGGACAAAATAACGCATATATTTAGACTATACGGCATAATAAGTTGTTTCATCTATATATAATTAAGAAAGCATTTACATGAAACATGTAGGCTTACTACATATTTAATATCCGTTTAATTCTCAACTAAACATATGAAATTGAGAAGATTGGACACGATTATTATTGAAATAGAGCGTAAATCGGTCATTGTGTAGCGGATTTATTAATTTGAAAGCAGTAAAAAGCTGACCAAGTATTATACTTAGTCAGCTGAGCTCTGTAAATTCAACTTATCTGTCCCAATATCTTGCTCTATCAAAAGCTTGAGAAATTGTTTGAGGATGATCTGAAACAAAGACACCTGCAGCCTCTAATGATAATTTAGCATTAGACTTAGATAACGCTTGAGCGGCACTTTGATTTAAAATTAATGGTTTATTGTGCTTATATGTGAGCTCTGTAAATTCTTCTACAGATGGATGAATATCGCTACCATCGGATAATACTATAATACTGTCGAATAACGTTGGATGAGCTGTATCAAACGTTTCAGTTATACCAAATGATTCACTGATATTTTCAGGATATTGTCCTACAAAGGCATAGTTCAATTTATTTTCTGTGAATGTTTGTGCATACAATTTTAAAGTTTCTATATCAATGTTCCCATTAATTAAGACAGCAACTGAATGACCTGGTAAAGGGATGTCATATTTTTCCATAGTCAATTGACTGTCTTTAGCGTTAGAGTCAACTTCCTCGTTTAACTCTGGGACTTCTACGCCGACATTTTTGGCGACACGTTCAGCTAGTTCTCTATCGACTTTATTGAGTTGGTTCACTGCGTTTTGTTTGACCATAATAGAATTGCACATACCAATTTCGAATGAAAAACCATCAACAGTATGGTCGTATTCATCTTTGCTTAAGCTATTCAAATAAAGCTTGGGTTGGCTATAATAATCTTTAAAACTCTCACTACGTTTACGAATTTTATGCCCTTCAACTTTTTCTTGATAATGTTCATAGCCACCATCTTCTTTAGCTGTAGTATGAGGATCATTATTGTTTAGCGCATTTTTATGATAAGCAACTTGGCCTTTATTGATAGTCGTTTGATGCATTGCATCTCTTTGATTGTTGTGTACGTCGTTTACAGGTCGATTAATAGGTATTTGATTAAAGTTTGGACCACCTAACCTTGAAATTTGTGTGTCAGTGTATGAGAATAGTCGACCTTGTAATAGTGGATCGTTTGAAAAATCAATGCCAGGAACAATATGTCCAGGATGGAAAGCGGCTTGTTCTGTTTCATCAAAGACATTAGTGACGTTTTTATTAAGAGTCATTTTCCCTATTTTTTGAACGGGTACCTGATCTTCTGGCCAAATCTTTGTCGGATCTAAAATGTCAAAATCAAAATCAAATTCTTGTTCAGGGCGAATCACTTGGATACCGAATTCCCACTCAGGGTAATCCCCTTTTTCAATAGATTCATATAAGTCTTTACGATGGAAATCGACATCTTTACCATGTAATATTTGCGCTTCATCCCAAACGAGTGATTCTAAACCATGCAGTGGCTTCCAATGGAATTTAACAAAATGAGACTGTCCTTGACTGTTAACAAGGCGAAAAGTGTGTACGCCGAATCCTTCGATCTGTCTAAAGTTTTTAGGAATACCACGATCACTCATTGCCCACATTGTCGTGTGTGTTGTTTCTGGATTTTGTGCGAAGAAGTCCCAAAAGGTATCATGGGCAGAACCGCCTTGGGGCATTTCGTTATGTGGTTCAGGTTTAACTGCATGGATTAAATCTGGGAACTTAATAGCATCTTGAATGAAAAATACTGGAATGTCATTACCGACTAAATCAAAAATACCTTCATCAGTATAAAATTTCGTTGCAAAACCGCGTACATCTCTAACGGTATCTGGTGAACCCTTTGAGCCTTGTACAGTTGAAAAGCGAACGAACACAGGTGTTGTTTTATTAGGTTGAGTAAGAAAATCTGCAGAAGTATATTCGGATAAATCTTTGTAAACTTGGAATTCACCGTGTGCGCCAAATCCTCTTGCGTGGACAATACGTTCAGGAATACGTTCATGGTCGAAGTGCATAATTTTTTCTCTGAAATGAAAGTCCTCTAATAAGCTAGGTCCACGTTCTCCAACTGTTAGTGTGTTTTCGTCTTCGTTAACTTTAACGCCGTTATTTGTTGTCATTGCTTTATCGTCATTACTTTTCGTAACTTCATTTAATTGATCTTGCTTTTTATTACTCAAAAAAATCCCCCCACACCTAAAATTTTAGTTATCACAATTTTTGTTTTCCACAAAAAACTAAAAGGAAACATTTACACTTAATTTAGATGGAACTATATCGCTATATTTAGATAATTGTTGTTTTCAATAAATAATATTGTTATCTATACACGCACATTGCAAGGAAGCGATTTCAAAAATTCGATTAATATTTTGTGCTGTATTATTAAAATTTAATTTACTGTTTTCCTTTTAATGGTGGGGAAAAATGGGTAAACATAATATAAGCAATCAATGTGTGTGTCTGTTAAGATATGGATATAATTTCTACGTAAAGAGGAGAGGATTTCATGTCTGAACATGTTTATAACTTATTGAAAAAACATCATTCGGTGAGAAGTTTTAAAAAAGAGCCAATTTCAGAAGAGCATATTAAACAACTTGTAGAAGCGGGGCAAAGCGCATCTACATCTAGCTACTTACAAACTTATTCGATCATTGGTGTACAGGATCCTGAAATTAAAGAAGATTTAAAAGAAGTTTCGGGCCAACCATATGTTGTGGAAAATGGTTATTTATTTGTTTTTGTAATGGATTATTACAGACATTCTATCATTAATGAAGAATCAAAAAGTAATATGGAAACATCATTTGAATCTGCAGAAGGTTTACTTGTAGGAACAATTGATGCAACTTTAGTAGCACAAAATATTGCAGCTACGGCTGAAGACATGGGCTACGGCATCGTTTATTTAGGTTCTTTAAGAAATGATATAGAAAGAGTTAGAAAAGTATTAAATTTACCTGAGCATACTTTCCCACTTTTTGGTATGGCATTGGGTGTACCAGAAGATGATGAAGGTGGTAGTCCTAAACCACGTCTACCGTTTGAACATGTTTTCCATCAAGATAGATATAACACCGACAAAGCGCAACAACGGGAAACGTTAAAATTATATGACCAAACAGTAAGTGAATACTATAAGGCACGCACGAATGGTGAACGTTCTGAAACATGGTCTAATCAAATTGCTAACTTTATGAGTTCTAAACAAAGATTAGATATGTTAGAACAATTAAACAAGGCTGGCTTTATTAGAAAATAGGCGGTTAAGGTGTGAACGTTTCATTATTATTATTTAAAATATAATGTTATTTAGTTAATTTACAAAAGAAAGGGGGGGGTTCTGTTGAGTATGTTTAATAGATTATTTAGTAAAAAGGCACATGCGACAGATTATCGGAATTCAAGTGATCGATACATCTATTCTTCTACCAGCAAACTAACCCCTGATGAAGTACAGGATTATTGGGTGAAGATGGCTCAAAAGCTTGTGGTTGGTACGATGAATTCCGTGGACCACACAGCCGAACGCATTTTTATTTTGTTATCTTTTGAAGCAAAAGCGTCTAGTATGGACATTTTTTTCCAAATGGATGGCCAGCTTAGAATGTGGAATGATTTAGATAATGAAGATCATAAAAGAGAAATTTCACATAACTTAATTTCTCAAGCACCTAATATAGTAAAACAAGTAAATTGTTTATACGATAGTGTTGATATGACAAGGATAGCTTATTCTCAAATTCAATTTGAGTTTGAAAGTAAAGCATGGTATTTACATGATATAACACAGGATAGTGTTGAAGCACAATTAGATAAAGATCCCGCCTTTTTAAAGTGGTTTGATGATGTGTCTAAAGCCATTGATGGGCTCCCGTTAGACAGCAAGCAAAAAATAACGTGGGGGCCGTTCAAGCCTGTATAATAAGTTGAATTTTAAGTGAATAATTTACGTTGGTTTCTGAAGTGTTTGTTAATTTAACGATTAATAAACACTTCAGAAGTTTTTTTATGTATAGATTAACTGGACATTAGACAAGCGGGTGAGTGCTAACTGTGTTAAGTAAATCAATGTTTTAAGTGTCCATGTATAAAAGTGTTATAGGGTCAAATGAGTTGAAGGTATTTTGAAATATAAAAAGGTTGGAACCCACTGCAGTGACCTGACGTAATGTTACGTTAAGTGTGCGCGATGGGTTCCAACCTTTTATTTATAATCAGCGAAGTAATTAGAAGACAATAGTTTAAGCAGTTGATATTTTATAAATCAATTAACTATTGGCAGTAATTTCACCGTATTCATTTGAATTGTAAGTCTCTTTGTCTAAATTATTTGTGAGTTTTGCTGTACCTGTACCTGCTAGCATAGAATCATTTACATTTAACGCCGTACGTCCCATATCGATTAATGGTTCCACAGAGATAAGTACACCTGCAAGTGCAACTGGTAAATTCAATGTTGAAAGTACTAAGATAGATGCAAATGTTGCACCGCCACCTACGCCAGCAACGCCGAATGAACTAATTACAACGACGCCGATGACTGTTAATATAAATTGCAGATTAACCTCAACACCAGCTGCTGGAGCGACCATAACAGCTAGCATTGCTGGATAAATACCAGCACAGCCATTTTGACCAATAGATAAACCAAATGAAGCGGCGAAGTTTGCGATGCCATCTGGGACACCTAAACGATTTTTTTGTGTTTGTACATTAAGTGGTAAAGACCCCGCACTTGAACGAGAAGTAAATGCGAAAAGTAAGACTTCCCCAGTTTTCTTAACGAATGTAACTGGATTTAATCCAATACCCGCAACAATTATGAGATGAATAATATACATAACGATTAATGCTGCATAAGATGCAATTACAAATTTACCTAGCGTCCATATTGCGGCGAAGTCGCTTGTCGCAATAGTTGATGTCATAATAGCTAAAATACCATAAGGTGTTAAGCGTAAGACAAACGTTACAATTGCCATCACTAAGGCATATAGTGCATCGATACCACGTTTTAATAAATTACCACTTTCTGGTTGTTTACGCATAACACGTAAAAAGGCGAAACCAATAAATGCAGCAAAGATAACGACTGCAATGGTAGAAGTCGTACGTTGACCTGTGAAATCTAAGAATGGATTACTTGGCAACAATTCTAAGATTTGTTGAGGCAATGTATTGGCTGACATATCTTTAGCTTGGCTTGCGATTTCACTACCACGTGAACTTTCAGCATTTCCTAAATCAATGGTTGAAGCATCTAAGCCAAATACAAGTGCTGAAATAATACCTACAATTGCAGCAATGGCAACTGTGCCAATTAAAAATGTGAAAATATAAATACCAATTTTAGCAAATTTATCTCCAATTTTAATTTTAGTGAATGCTGATACGATAGAAATAAAGATTAATGGCATGACTATCATTTGTAGCAATGCGATGTAGCCATCTCCAACGATACTAAACCAGTCTGTTGTCTGTTTAGTTATGCTAGAGTCCACACCGTAAATAAGATGGATGACAATACCGTAAACGATACCGACACCTAATGCAGTAAAGACGCGTTTTGGAAATGAAACATGTCTTTTGTTCATTGCATATAATACGATGAGGAAGGCCACGAAAATAATAATGTTAAGAATAGTTAATAACATAAATAAGGACCCACACTTTCTTTTTAATATTTTTGTAATCCGATACGCCTACTAAGGATAGTAGCAAATTCAATAATATTCAAGCTTATTACTCAATAAATTTATAAAATTAAAATGACTTTATTTTCTGACAATAATTGTGTGCATTTAAATGCTTTGCATTGACGAAATAGAGTAGGGAAGGGGTTCTTATTTAAGCGGATATTTGGTGAAGTTAATTGGGAAAATAAAAAACCATCCCAATAAGATGGAATGGTTTGTATAGGATGATTTATATTATAAATTAAATAATTTAGCGAAGAAGCCTTTACGTTCTTCTTTTGGTTGTTCGTTTGTAGCAGGTGTTGTATAGGTTTGATTATCTGATGCAGTTGTCGCAACGTCTTCATTTGATGTTTGGTCATCTTTAGCTACGCTATCACTTTGAATTGTTGCAGTATCAGTTGTTGTATGATCATCTATTGTTACATCTTTTGATTCATTGTTGCTAGCTGAATCATTAGATGTATGCGTAGCATCTGTTTTCGCTTCAGTAACAGGTGATACAGATGGTTGTTCACTTACTGCTGTAATTTCAGTATCTTCTGTTTGTACTTGGGCTGAAGTATTGTCTTTATCTTCAGAAGTGTTATCAGTGATTTCGTTAGTGTGTGCATGTGTTTGTTCTGTTGTAGTATCAGTCAGTATGTCTTTAGTGCTAGCTGTTGTAGTACTTTGGTTCGCACTGATGTGATTTGTTTCAACATTTGCTTGTGCAATATTTGTTTGTTCTTGCTGTGAATCTTGGATTGCACTTTGTGTTGTTTTGATTTCATCTGTTGATGTTTGAATGGCTTTTAATGATTCTGTATTTGAATCTAACTTAGTTGTGATTTGCTCTTGCATTTCACGTAATTCAGTTTGTTGTTGATGCACTTGGTTAATCATTTGACCAAGCATTTGGCGTTCATCACGCATCTTCTGAATTTCAGAACGTAAATCATCTACGAGTTGAGAAACATTTTGATCAGTTGGTAAATTACTATTGTCTTCTTTTACAAGTACTTGTAAAAAATCTTTTTCTTTTTCTAACTCATCGAAAGCTAAGTCATAACTATTCGTTTGTTTAACTTTTTCCGCAATATCTTGGAAAAGTTCGATATCCTCTTCTTGGAAATCAGTAGCTTCACGGCCACGGTATTCAGTTTTACTAAGTTGGTAACCGCGTTCTTCTAAATGTTGAACGATTTTACGGACTTGTTTTTCACTTAGCTCAACGCGTTGTGCAAATTCTTTGGTTAACATAGAAATAAGTCCTTTCATAATTGGTTTATGTATACGGACGTTTGTCTTCGGTTAGTGAAACGTCAGTCTTACCTCTACGTTAGTTTAACCTCTTTTAATAGTGATTTCAAGTGCTTCTCACAATCGTTTACGCAAATCCATTTCTTCAAGTAATGGATAAATAATACTTCTAGATATTCTATTGGCAAACACATATTTCAAAATATAATTTGATTTAATACTTGGACCAAAGATATCTTTAGTCAATTCGATATTCGATTTTATAAACAGATCTTTTGGTATACCATTTGAGTTTCCATGGATGCCTGGTGATAAATAATCAATATCAAATTGTCTTTCGAAACCATGTTCGAAGAGAAATTGACGTCTATTATCCAAGATATGTACATCAACTTCAGAAATTTCATCTGGTTCTTTTTCTACTTCTAACATAATAAAATTCACATCATGTGAATGCAATTGGTTGGATAAAGCGTTGATCTCAGCTTGGATACGTTCTAGCGTTAAAGTGATTAATTCATCATGGTTTGGCTGGTCATTGGCGATTAAATAGATTAAAAAGGCAGAGTTTGTGGTAGCTTCGTAGTGTGCAGTCGCTAGACTTACAGGCGCACCGTCTTCTATACCTACTAAAAATACATAATCATCCTTTGTATGTACATTCTTTAAAGATTGTTTGAATATATGTTCTTCTTCTGATAAACCGATATCAAATTTTCCATCGTATAGTTTGATAGCTAAATCAAACAATGGATCGTCAATTGATGTGATGGTTTTAAACTCCATAGATGATCCTCCCCAAAAATTATTGTGTTCATTATAACATAGTCATTTTTGTATCATTAATGTAATCTTTGAATAGTTATGTATGTAATCTAAAAGTGGACATTAACTCAGGTCGTTAATGTCCACAAAGTGATTAATCTACTTAAGATTTAGGTCCTCTTGATTCTTCAGCATAGTGATTAAATTTTTCATTCGGATCATAAGCAGCATTAGCTTCTTCTACTTCTTCATGTGAAGAAGTATCTTTAGTCGCTATTACAATATATTTATGATTTAAAATTTCTTGTTTATATCTTTCTTTATCACTTTCGGAAAGATCGAAATAAGATAAGACAACATCTTCTCCATCTTCTCCAACTAAAAGTCGGGCCATTTTATCACTAAACGTGCCACTCGTTGAAGTTAAACTCACTTCAGAATCATTCAATTCTTCAATATGAAGTTTAGACTTACTAACTACTGATAGTTCTGATTCTTTATAGCCCTCAGAAAGCTTAGTTCTAATCGTTTTTAATAGTGCGTCTTCGCTGTTTTCTACAATAGTGAAATCTGACATTTAAAGCCCCTCCATCCGTTGTTCTGTGAATAATTAATATTTACCCTCATATATATGATATAAAACGAATATAACTTTATTATATAACGAAGTTTTAGCTAAGACAAATATGAATTTGACAGTATTTAAAGCGATTACATTTTAAAGGGTGTATTAAATAAACATTGCTATAAAGCGATTACATATAAAGTTCATATTGAAAAGAAGGCCGAAGTTTGCTATCATCAGTTAATAATTTATCTAACTCATATAATCTAAAGGATACGGCTTTAGAAGTTTCTACCATGTCGCCATTAACGATGTGACTATGAGTAACCTATACAATACACAAGTAATTCATATTCAGCAGTTCTCTAAGTTGTTTGGACTTTAAGCGCTTATATAGAACATATATATCAACGTTGATGTTAGTCTAACTTTTATACATATGATTGGGAAATGAATGTAGAAGTTTTAATTACAACAGCACAAGTTATAAGTTGGAGAATCACTGATTTTGGTATTGCAAGTTCACTCATAGATCCTGAAACTAAGTTAGTTTAGGGTTTTTTTTGTACACAAAATGAGGAGGTTTTTTCGAGTGGATTTGTTGAAACAGAAAGTCGAAGCAGATGGTGTAGTGATTGATGAAAAGATTTTGAAAGTGGACGGATTTTTAAATCATCAAATTGATGCAAAGTTAATGCATAGCGTAGGGCAAACGTTTTATGAACAATTTAAAGACGCAGGTATTACTAAAATATTAACGATAGAAGCTTCAGGTATTGCTCCGGCGATTATGGCAGCTATGCATTTTGATGTACCATGTTTATTTGCTAAAAAAGCAAAACCAAGCACTTTAACAAAAGATGTCTACCAAGCAGATATCCATTCATTCACAAAAAACACAACAAGTACTGTCATCGTCGCTAAGGAGTTTCTTGGAGCGCATGACCGTGTGTTAATCATCGATGATTTTTTAGCAAATGGTGATGCTTCACTTGGATTAAATGAGATAGTACAACAGGCGCAGGCAACAACTGTGGGCGTGGGTATAGTAGTAGAGAAGAGTTTCCAACCAGGTAGAGAACGATTAGAGTACGCAGGCCTTAAGGTTTCATCATTATGTAAAGTGGCTTCTTTAAGTGGTAATAAGGTAACATTCTTAGGAGAAGAAGTATGAAAACCTTCATTTTAAGTTTACAACATCTGTTAGCAATGTATGCAGGTGCTATACTTGTACCGATAATAGTAGGAACAAGTTTAGATTTTACGCCAGAACAAATTGCTTTCTTAGTTACTGTTGATATATTTATGTGCGGTTTAGCAACATTTTTACAAGTTTGGAAAGGCACGGGTACTGGCCTTCCTATTGTATTAGGATGTACTTTTACAGCTGTTGCACCGATGATCTTAATTGGACAAACGAAAGGCATTAGTGCTTTGTATGGCTCTTTATTCTTATCGGGTATTTTAGTCGTAATCATTGCGCCATTCTTTTCACATCTCGTGAAGTTCTTCCCGCCAGTAGTTACAGGAAGTGTTGTAACAATTATTGGGATTAACTTAATGCCTGTTGCAATGAATTACTTAGCGGGTGGCGAAGGCGCAAACGATTATGGCGACGCTAAGAATATTATACTTGGAGCAACGACATTAATCGTTATTCTCATAGTACAACGGCTAACGACGGGATTCTTAAAATCCATTGCTATCTTAATCGGGTTGATTGTTGGCACAGTTCTAGCATCATTTTTAGGTATCGTAGATGTAAATCAAATCGGATCTGCACATTGGTTTGCGCTGCCACAACCGTTTAGATTCGCCACGTTTAGTTTTGATTTCGGTGCAACGCTTGTATTCTTTATTGTTGCACTAGTCAGTTTAATTGAATCCACAGGTGTATATCACGCTTTAAGTGAAATCACTGGGAAAAAACTTGAACGTAAAGATTTTCGCAAAGGTTATACTGCGGAAGGAATTGCCATCATATTAGGATCGATATTTAATGCGTTTCCTTATACGGCATATTCGCAAAATGTTGGTTTAGTGTCATTGTCAGGTGCTAAAAAGAATAATGTTATTTATGGCATGGTTATATTATTGCTTATTTGTGGCTGTATTCCTAAATTAGGTGCCTTAGCAAATATGATCCCACTTCCAGTTTTAGGTGGCGCTATGATAGCAATGTTTGGCATGGTTATGGCATATGGTGTTAGTATATTAGGTAATATTAATTTTAAGAATCAAAATAATTTGTTGATTATTGCTGTATCAGTTGGACTAGGAACGGGTATAAGTGCAGTACCTCAAGCATTTAAAGCCTTAGGTGAGCAGTTTGCATGGTTAACGCAAAATGGTATTGTCCTTGGAGCAATTTCGGCAATTATTTTAAATTTCTTTTTTAATGGAATTAAGTATCAACAAAAAACGGAAGTTATGAAATAATGTAACTATCAAACAAATAATAGGAGGCTGTACGAGTATGTGGGAAAATAAGTTTGAAAAAGAATCTTTAACTTTTGACGATGTGTTATTGTTACCAGCAGAATCAGATGTTTTACCGAAAGAAGTAGATTTAAGTGTTCAATTATCAGAAGGTGTTAAATTGAACATACCAATTCTTTCAGCAGGTATGGACACAGTGACTGAATCAAAAATGGCTATAGCAATGGCGAGACAAGGTGGTCTTGGTGTTATTCACAAAAATATGAACATCGAAGATCAAGCAGATGAAGTTCAAAAAGTAAAACGCTCTGAAAATGGTGTTATTTCGAATCCATTCTACTTAACGCCTGAAGAAAGTGTTTATGAAGCGGAAGCATTAATGGGCAAATATCGTATCTCAGGTGTGCCGATTGTTAATAATACATCAGATAGACAGTTTGTAGGTATTATTACTAACCGTGATTTACGTTTTATTGAAGACTTTTCTATTAAAATTTCTGATGTTATGACAAAAGATAATTTAGTGACTGCTCCAGTTGGTACAACTTTGGATGAAGCTGAACATTTATTACAACAGCATAAAATCGAGAAACTTCCATTAGTAAAAGAAGGTCGCTTAGAAGGTTTAATTACAATTAAAGATATCGAAAAAGTACTTGAATTCCCAAATTCTGCTAAAGATGTTCATGGTAGATTATTAGTTGGAGCAGCAATTGGTATTGCGAAAGATACTGATATCCGTGCTGAAAAATTAGTAGAAGCTGGCGTAGATGCATTAGTTATCGATACAGCACACGGGCATTCTAAAGGCGTATTACAACAAGTTAAACACATTAAAGAGAAATTCCCACAAGTTACTTTAATTGCTGGTAACGTCGCTACAGCTGAAGGTACAAAAGCATTATACGAAGCGGGCGCCGATGTTGTTAAAGTTGGTATAGGTCCTGGTTCAATTTGTACTACACGTGTAGTAGCAGGTGTTGGTGTTCCACAAATCACAGCTGTTTATGATTGTGCAACTGAAGCACGTAAACATGGTAAAGCGATTATTGCTGATGGCGGTATTAAATTCTCAGGAGACATCATTAAAGCATTAGCTGCTGGTGGACATGCAGTTATGTTAGGTAGCTTACTTGCTGGTACAGAAGAAAGCCCAGGCGAAACTGAAGTATTCCAAGGTAGACAATATAAAGTTTATCGTGGCATGGGTTCTTTAGGCGCTATGGAAAGTGGTTCTAACGATCGTTATTTCCAAGAAGATAAAACACCTAAAAAATTCGTTCCAGAAGGTATTGAAGGACGTATTGCTTTTAAAGGACAACTGCAAGATACAGTTTATCAACTTATGGGCGGCGTGAGATCTGGTATGGGTTATACTGGTTCACGTAATTTGGAAGCTTTAAGAGAAGAAGCTCAATTTACACGCATGGGACCTGCTGGTTTAGCAGAAAGTCACCCACATGACATTCAAATCACAAAAGAATCACCAAATTATTCATTCTAAGTTAAAGGAGATTTAAAGTTATGGAAATGGCGAAAGAGCAAGAGCTCGTACTTGTTTTAGACTTTGGTAGCCAATACAACCAGCTAATTACACGTCGTATTCGTGAAATGGGTGTATATAGCGAATTACACGACCACGAAATAAGTATTGATGAGATTAAACAATTAAATCCTAAAGGTATTATTCTTTCTGGTGGACCAAACTCAGTATATGAAGAGGATTCATTTACGATTGATCCAGAAATTTATAATCTAGGTATTCCTATTTTAGGAATTTGTTATGGTATGCAACTAACAACTAAATTACTAGGTGGTAAAGTTGAACGTGCCAACGAACGTGAATATGGTAAAGCAGTTATAAATGCTAAAACAGACGAGTTATTCTTCGGGTTACCTGAAGAACAAAATGTTTGGATGAGTCATTCAGATAAAGTAATTGAAATACCAGAAGGTTTCGAAGTGATTGCTGATAGTCCAAGTACAAATTATGCAGCAATTGAAGATAAAGCACGTCGCATTTATGGTGTACAATTCCATCCAGAAGTACGCCACACTGAATTCGGTAATGATTTATTACGTAACTTTGTTCGCCGTGTCTGTGATTGTACAGGCGAATGGTCAATGGAGAATTTCATTGAAATTGAAATTGAGAAAATTCGTAACCTAGTTGGAGATCGCAGAGTATTATGTGCCATGAGTGGTGGCGTAGACTCATCTGTTGTAGCAGTATTGCTACACAAAGCAATTGGTGATCAATTAACATGTATCTTCGTAGACCACGGTTTATTACGTAAAGGCGAAGGCGATATGGTTATGGATCAGTTCGGTGAAGGCTTTAACATGAATATCATTCGTGTCAATGCACAAGAACGATTCATGAGTAAATTAAAAGGTATTTCAGACCCTGAACAAAAACGTAAAATTATCGGTAACGAATTTGTGTATGTATTTGATGATGAAGCATCTAAATTAGAAGGCGTAGATTTCCTAGCACAAGGCACGCTGTATACAGATGTTATTGAATCAGGTACGAAGACGGCTCAAACGATTAAATCACATCACAATGTGGGTGGATTACCAGAAGATATGGACTTCCAACTGATTGAACCGATTAATACATTGTTTAAAGATGAAGTACGTGAATTAGGTATCGAATTAGGTATTCCAGAACATTTAGTATGGAGACAACCGTTCCCAGGACCAGGTCTAGGTATTCGTGTCTTAGGTGAAATTACAGAAGATAAACTAGAGATCGTACGTGAATCTGACGCAATTTTAAGACAAGTTATCCGTGAGGAAGGTCTTGAACGCGAGATTTGGCAGTATTTCACAGTATTACCAGGCATCCAATCTGTAGGTGTTATGGGAGACTACCGTACGTATGACCACACAGTAGGTATTCGTGCAGTAACTTCTATTGATGGTATGACAAGTGACTTTGCACGTATTGACTGGGAAGTCTTACAAAAGGTTTCAAGTCGTATTGTAAATGAAGTGGACCACGTTAACCGCGTTGTCTATGACATCACTTCTAAGCCACCAAGCACAATCGAGTGGGAATAATAATATCAAATGAAAACCCCTTAGGCGTAGGCTTAAGGGGTTTTTGGTGTCATGGTAGAAATGCAAAAAGGCTTTATATTTGAGTGCGATAAAAAGTAGATTGCGTAATGATTTACCTCTTTTTTATGACAAATTATTTATATATTAACACATAGATGCATCCAATAATTACACCTATTATAAATAGTATCCATATTAAATGAGGATTGAATCTCCAATCTCTTGTAGATGTTTTAGTGACTTTCTTTGAATACCATAAATCTAATGTTTTAAATAAAGCGAAGATTATCCCAAATAACAATGGATAAATAATAAAATTCATGTTAACACCACTTTCTTTTTGATTAATAATTATTGTGTATTTTCCACTTTTTTCATCATATCTTTATCCGTTGTAATAAGAGATTGATAATATGAATGTTTGTAAATTAATGCAGTGTGTAACTTTCTAAAATAGGATGGTGTTTTGGTATTTTAGCGTTTAAGAAATTTTAGAGCTTAATTAAAAAATTTAGTAAAATAAACAATATGACACTATCAGTATTCAAAATCGGAAGTTTAAACACTTCCATTGATTAGGGGAAAATTATGAAACGTACATTATTAAATATTTTACGAGGTGTAAAAACAGAAAAAATAAAGTTTTCAAATAATGATATTATCATTGAACCATATCAAAACAAAAATAGTCTATATTATATTATTGAAGGGAAGGCTAAAATTTATCAAGAGCATGAGAATGGTAACATTTCATTGATTCAATATTTGTGTGCAGGTGACTTTATCGGTGAATTATATTTATTAGGTATTGAAGAAGAAAGTAAACTCATTAAGTCGCATGGAGATAGTGTATTATATCAAATTAAGGAAAATGAATTTTACGATAAGTTATATAACGATATTTATTTTATGCAATTGCTATCTCAATTTTTAGGTAGAAAGCTACTTCATAGAACGCACCATTATACTGAGATACAACAGTATAATTTCACACATTGTTTTGTTAAGTACATACAAGATATGAATATTGAAGGTTATATATTAGAAGACTTTGTTCAACTATCGCAGTATTTAGGCGTTAGTTATAGACATTTAATGCATGTATTAAATGAATTGAAACGTAGTGGAGCATTAGAAAAAGTGAATGGAAAATATCGTATAAAAGATAAAGAAAAACTCAACGATTTTTTATAACTATGAGAAATCTCATACGATAAATGAAACACAACAGTTTATCCTAAGCATGAGGTGATAAATGTTGAAGAAAAAAATGATGTTAACTCTAATTTTCTTTGTATTTTTTAGTTTCGGTATTGCACTGCAGGTAAAGTCAAACATCGGACAAAGCGCAATGAATGCCTTTGGATTATCTTTATCGAGTATGCTTCATATTAAAATTGGCACCACGATTAATTTATTAAATACGTTGTTTTTCCTAACGTATGTGTGCTGCTTAAAATTTAAAATTTCTCTGAAAGAGATATTACAATTTGGATATATTATTATAAATGGTGTAATGATCAATTTTTTCGTATATTTAATTTTACCTGATGTGTTCTTTTTGAATTATACAAATAAACTGTTTATTTTCATTATAGGGGTAGTTATTTCAGGGGTATCACTTGGAATACTTTTATTTATTGGATTGATTAAGTTCCCATTAGAAGCCGTATGTATTGAAATAAGTAACCAATTTCAAATGGCTTTTGGGAAGGTAAGATATTTATTTGATGCAATATTTGTTTTAGGAGTATTAACAATTTACATATTAGATCATAGTATTTTTACTATTAGGGAAGGTACAGTTATAAGTGTACTTTTACTTTCTTATATTATTAGTTTTACAATGAAGCTATTAGAAAATGTAACTGAAATACAATGATGTTTAAAAAGAATACTAAAAAGCGTAATGTGTGCAATGCTCATCAACAATCAATATTCGTTTAAGAAACAAAGTCTCAAGCATAAGGCCTTATATATTAAATAATATGTAGTTTAATACAATATATTTAAGCTACAGATTAAATATTTAAATTAAATTACAAAAAGGGGTATACAAAAACAAATATTACAGTTATAATAGGTATTAAGTAATTTAGTTCGTGAAATTGATTTGTAGTTTTATTCTTTTGAATTTACTCCTTTTGATTTTTTTAGACAGATTACAAATATTCGTGCAAAAGCACATGGAGGAATTTAATATGAATAACGGTACAGTTAAATGGTTTAACGCAGAAAAAGGTTTTGGTTTCATCGAAGTTGAAGGTGGAAACGACGTATTCGTTCACTTCTCAGCTATCACTCAAGACGGTTACAAATCATTAGAAGAAGGACAAGCTGTTGAATTCGAAATCGTTGACGGCGACCGCGGTCCTCAAGCAGCAAACGTTGTTAAATTATAATAACGGTTAAAAGACGAGTCTAACTCGTCTTTTTTTTTATGTCTTTTTAAATAATATAAACAGCCCCTATATACTAAATATAGGGGCTGTTTATATTATTTAGTTAAAAGCTGTCGTTAACTTTTTATTTCTAATTACAATTAATAAAATATTGACGAGACTTGCTAATATACCAATCATTAAAACGTAATTTGAACCTAATGTAGCAATGAATAAACCACCTATAAAGGTGCCGATTGTTGTTCCTGTGTTAACAGCGGATAAAAAGATTCCATTAGATAAATCAGGTGCATCAGGCGCTGATGAAGTAATCATAAACTGAGTTGTGTTTGCGGTAAGTCCTGCTAAAATCCCCCATATTATTGTAATAACCATCATAGGAATAAAGAAAGATCCTAAACTAAACATAAATCCATATACTATAATTAAAGCAAAAGGTAATAATAACATTGCTTTTTTAGGAATCGCCGTTAATAATTTTCCAGCAATAATATTACCTAATATATTTGAAAAGCCATATAAGAAAAGTGTGATTGAAACGAGATTTCCATGAATGTCTGTAACGATATTTAAGTAATCAGTCAAATAACTATAAACGCCAAAAATTGCCGCATTAAAAAATATAGCTGCAATGATTGAAATCCAAGTCAATGGGCGTTTTAATACTTTTAATTGTGAACCATATGAGTGAGATGATTCGCTTGGCATGGTAGGTACAAAGCATAAAGTCAAAATAAGCACAATGATATTTATTACCGCAAAGAACGATAAGGCGATTTGTAAGTTAAATTGAGTAGCTAAAAAATTAACGATAGGAACGCCTACAACCATGCCGGCTGATACACCAATAAATACACGTGATACAGCTTTAGGTGCATCTTTTTTATCTACTGAATCAGCTGCAACTGAAAAAGCTAAAGCAGTATATACTGGATGGAAAATAGCTGGAATAATTCGTGCAAGTAATAAGACAGCAAAGTTTGATGTAAATACAGATATCAAATTACTTATTACGAAAATGGTTAAAACAAGTAACATTACTTTTTTTCTTTCTATTTTAGAGAGTAGTAATGGAGTAATTGGTCCGGATAAAGCAATGCCAATTGCGAAAACTGAGACTAACCAGCCAGCAGTAGCAGTAGTCACATTAAATTGTTCGGCAATTTGAGGGATTAACCCTATAAATCCCATCTCAGTATTTAAAATACCAAAAACACCAATAGTTAATATGAGTACGATTAATTTATTGTTTTTCAAAGTCGATATACCCCCTATAAATGATGCAAAGTTTGATATATAAAGTGTAAAGGGTATAATGAGATATAACAAATACCTTATTATAATCTCTAGATATACAAAAAATGAATAACAAAGGTGAGGATTAAATGGAATTGAGAACCTTATATTATTTTGTCACTGTAGCGAAAGAAGAAAGTATCACACGTGCAGCAAATGCCTTACATATTACGCAACCAACGTTATCTCGCCAAATTAAAGATTTGGAGAGTGAAATGGGCGTTAAACTATTTAAAAGAAGCAATCACAATATTCATATTACGGAAGAAGGCATTTTATTAAAGAAAAGAGCAGAAGAATTGCTTGAAATGTCGCAAAAAATACAAGATGAATTTAAATTTTTAGATAAACAAGTGGAAGGTAATGTCTATATTGGTTGCGGGGAAACAAAAGGTATTAGCATTATTGCAGATATCTTTAGGCGCATTCAAGCACAACACCCTAATATATACTTTCATGTCTATAGTGGTAATGCGGAAGATATTGCAAGTCGATTGGATAAAGGATTATTAGATTTTGGAATTTTAATTCAACCAGCAAATTTAAATAAATATAAAGCTTTAAATTTACCTTCTTACGACGAGTGGGGGGTAGTTGCAAAACGAGATGATCTTTTGTCTCAAAAAGCATTTATTGAAAAAAAGGATCTCCTCCACAAGCCACTGA
Source organism: Staphylococcus casei (assembly GCF_030294405.1). NCBI lineage: Bacteria > Bacillati > Bacillota > Bacilli > Caryophanales > Staphylococcaceae > Staphylococcus > Staphylococcus casei. The sequence continues at coordinate 2,545,561 of NZ_CP125718.1, read as the reverse complement.
TATGTTCGAGACAAGTACTAGATAACTCACTCTCAAATAATGAGTTTGCGAGTTGGTTTGGTGATGCTTTTGACCAATTGAATATTGTAGCAACGTTTAATCTAGCCTATAATGCCGGATTGATGGTCAAAGAAGATGTTGGTTATGCAATTACTTTAGACAGTATTATTGAAGCATCTGTTGAAAATAACTTATGCTTTATACCATTAAAACCACAATTAATTGCAAAACATAATATTGTTTGGAGAAAAGATCATACTTTTTCAAAAGCAGCACAATTGTTTTTAGATCGAGCGAAAGAAGTTTGTAAATAAACAGATTAGAATGCTGATTTTTAGTACTAAACAAGCGTTGCATGGTGTTAGAATTCAAAAGTAAAAGCCCCGCATCACTAAAGATGTGGGGCTTTTTGTTATACTTCACGACTGTTTGTAATTTCTTTTTTTGTACGAATCATCAATGTTAGGATAAATCCGATAATTAACAGTACTGTTGTAAATCCAAAGGCAGCATCTACGCCAAGTACAGTAGCGTGTTGCATAGATTGACTGTTACCAGATTCAACGTAATGTGAACGAACTATAGAAAGTATTGTAATCATGATTGCAGTACCAATTGCACCAGCAATAATTCTTAAAGAGTTCATGATTGCAGTACCATGAGAGATATCTTTGTTATCTAAAGCATTAATACCAATTGTGTTTAGAGGCATAATGATTAATGCTACGGCAAACATTCTGACAGCGTAAATAATAACAATATACCAATAAGGCGTCTCTGTTGTTAAGAAACAATGTAAGATGGTCATAACAATTAATAAGATAAATCCTGGTATTGCTAATACCTTCAACCCATATTTATCGAAAATTTTACCAGTATATACAGACATAAACGCATTGACTACTGCACCTGGTAAAATGACGAATCCAGATAAGATTGCGGATAGTCCTAGACCAGATTGAATATACATAGGAATTAATAATGCAGGACCTACGATTCCGATGAATAATACCATTGAAGCAAATGCAGATAATGAAAATGTTCTGTTTGCAAATACACGCATATTTAATAAAGGATTGTCGATTTTAATTTGTCTTGTAACAAAAACAGCGACAATAATTAGTCCAAGAATTAATGAAATGATAACAATTGGTGACGTGAAACCAAGGTTACCCGCACTACTAAAGGCGTAAAGCATAAGTCCAAAACCAAAAGTAGAATAAATTACTGATGATTTATCTAATTTTGTATGTTTTGTTTCATTGTTACTTTCTACAAAAATAGCACCAATAATAAATGCGATAAGTGCTATAGCAGCAACGACTAAAAATGGCGCTCTCCAACTATAGGAATCAATTAAGAAACCAGTTAGTGTAGGGCCAATTGCTGGCGCAGACTGTGCCACAATACCTGTAAGTCCCATTGCAAATCCGCGTTTTTCAGTTGGAAATAATGTGAATACAGTGAATTGCATTAACGGTAATAATATACCTGCACCAATTGCTTGGATAACTCGTGCAAACATGAGTAAACCAAAAGTAGGTGATAATGCTGCGATAATTGACCCAAGTAAAAATGCACTCATAGAGAAAATATAAAGTGGTTTGGTATGGAATCTATCCATAAGAAATGCAGTTAGTGGAATCATTATTCCATTAACTAACATAAATCCCGTAATAAGCCATTGGGCGGTTGTTTCAGTTATTTGCAGCCCTGTGATAATTGCAGGTAGCGCTGTATTAAGTAGTGTTTGGTTCAGCATAGCAACAAATGCACTACTTAGCATAACTAAAATAATAGTATTTCTTTTTTTGCTCGATAAAACATTCTGCGACATTACAATTACATCTCCTTTTACTTCATCCCAACAGTAAATTTTAATAAATTTAAGTTAGCAAAGCAAACCATTAGGTTTAAAAAACTAAATAAATTTGAAACTATTTTTAATTAAAATTATTATTTTTATAAGGTTGGTCGGAACCTATTTAGGTAGTTATTTAAATGAAATAAATTATTAAGTATAAGATATAAGAAAATGTTTTATTTTATTCTTTAAGCTACAATATAGGAGTAATAGGAAAGGATGTTGTTAATGGAAATTGAAATCCACAATCCTCATCATGAATGGCAGCAATTGTTTGAGATTGAAAAAAGTAAACTTGAAAAGATCTTTGAAAAAGAAATGTTGAGCATACATCATATAGGTAGTACTGCTGTGCCTGGTTTGAAAGCAAAACCAATAATAGACATATTATTAGTGGTTGAAAATATAGAAAAAGTAAGTGAATTTAATCAAAGGATAGAAGGCTTAGGCTATGAAGTCTTAGGGGAAAATGGCATTGAAGGTAGAAGGTTTTTTATAAAGGGCGTAACACCACGCACACATCATATTCATGTATTTCAAAAGGACAATAGTTTGGATATTAATCGTCATTTAGCAGTGAGAAACTATTTGATTAACCATCATGATGTGGCAAATGAATACGGTAAATTAAAAGTAAAATTAGCGCAGCAATTTCCAAATGATAGAACGGGATATAGTAATGGCAAAGACCATTTTCTAAAGCAATTAGAGCAAAAAGCGCTAGCATGGTATTTGAAGCGTTAGAGAAAATGGATAATAGAGTTAATATATGCAATAGAGCTTAATATACGTAAACACACCATACTAAAGAATAAGTCTAGTATGGTGTGTATCGTTTTATGAATCGAAATCAATGATATCTGAGACATATAAAGCAATCCGGATATTGAGTGAATGTAATGGATCTTCTATATTTGTACCTATCATATTGCTGCATTTATTAATTCTATATTTAACTGTATTACGGTGGATGTAAATTTTTTCAGCTGTTTTTGTTATATCACATTGATTATCCATATAAACTTGTAACGTTTGTTTGAGTTCCAAATCTTTTTTAGTTTTAGGATAACTTAGGGGACCTAAAGTATGTTTGATAAAAGGTTGTAGTTTTTCATTTGGGATAAGCTGCAATAATTCCTTGATATCTTTTGAATGATATTGTGAGATGAATGATTTTTCATTACTAAATAAGGCATTTTCATAAGCCTCATTTGCTTCAAAGAACGAAGAAGGTAACTGAGAAAATTCTGTGACTTCATTGCCAATGCCAAAAGAAACGCTCCCTTCAAAAGTATTGCCGTAATTATCTTGAATACGTTTCAGGTAATCAAAATAATGCTGGTGACGATTTTGTAATAAAATAGCGAATCGATTATTACTTGGTAGTTTATAAATACTGATATAAGGATCAATGTCAGTCAACATATGCTTTAACCAATGAAATGTAAGTTGTTGACGCTCATTAAGATAATAACTATTTTCTAAAGTGCTTTGAGTATCGATATTGCAAATAACAATTTGATAATAATCTGATTTAAAAATATTGTATTGCTTGAGTAATTCAGTATGCTTATTGATTGATAATGCCTGATCCGTCTGATTATTAACGAGCGATTCAAAAAAGCGATTAATGTCATTTTGTTCCGCTTCTTCAATCTTAGTATTTTTGTAGAGTGCAAAACTTAGAACGCTGACCACTTGTTCAATAGTTAATAAACTAAACGGGTAGGACAGCTTATTAACTTGCGAGACCATAAGATAATATGGGAAATAAGTATACCCTAGAACTTTAAAAATCACGTGATCTTTATCTTCGAAGACTTGTTTGTTTTTATCATAAACAAGTGCTTCTTGATAATGATTATGAAAGTATCTGATATGGTCAGTGGCTAACGCTTTATTTTGTTTATATTGATGACTCATTGCTTCTGGTGATTTGAATGGATCGAAAAGCATAATAGGTACACCGAGTAATTTACTCATACGCTCAATCATAGAATTAATACTAAAACCTTTAATCAATAACTGATTTAACTCTTGTTGAATGTGCAAAGCATAATTTAATTTTCCAGTTTCTGAATCTGAAATATAAGAAGATATTTGATGTGTAATTTCGCCTAAGTTCCAACTTTCAGGAATCTCAATTAATGGAAATGCTAAGGCATCAGCAAAATCAATCACATCCTGATCAATTTCATGTAAAAATCTAGACGTTTTAATTCCAAGACCAGCTGTATGAATATCACTTAAGTCTTTGATTAATTTTTTTAAGTTTTCTTGATTGTCTTGAAAAAGTACGCCAGTTGTTAGAATAAATGAATTTTCAGAAGTAAAATGCTTGATATCATTATTCTCCGTTATATCTAAATTTGTGACCTCCGATGATAAATCCCCGTGCTTGTTAATCAGTTCTAGTCCTTTAAATTGAGGAACGGATAAAATTTCGTTAAGTGTTGTCATAATTCAGTCCTCCGAGTCTATAGCATTATTATTATCAGAAAAATTAAAATAATCAAATTTTTCAGTGTAAAATTATGAGTTAAATGGTATTTTTATAAACATGAATGTTTATTTATAATTGTGTGAAATGACCTAAGCTATATATTATACATAATAAATTATACACATATTTTGTTCGAAATATATAATTTCAACATATAGATATGTCATTCTAAACAAAGAAAAACGCTTTCATAAGTAATAAACTAATAGTTAAGCATGATACATAAAGTTATAAGCTTATTAAAGCAAAGGAGACATATAGATGGGAAGACAGGGGAACGAAACGGTATATGACCATGACCTTTTTGAAAAGCGTGGTTATAATCAAGACATTATGCCGAAATCACCGATGCAGAGAAATAATTCTGCGTTTAACTTTTTCACATTATGGATGGGTGCTGTACATAATATACCTAACTACACAGCTGTTGGAGGATTCTTATTAATTGGATTATCTCCTCTTCAAGTTATTTTTGCATTGATATTAAGTTCATTTGTTATTGCGCTTTTATTAGTTGCCAATGGTTATGCAGGATCCAAATATGGTATACCGTTTGCGATGCAACTCCGTGCAACATATGGAGATGTTGGTGCAAAACTGCCTGGCGTATTACGTGGTGTTGTCGCTGGTATCGCATGGTTTGGTTTACAAACATTTGCCGGATCTCAAGCACTACTTATTTTATTAAATAAAATTTTTCCAGGATTTAGCGATGTTGGTCATGGCATATCTATTTTAGGTATTTCCATTCCAGGACTGATAGCATTTTTAATCTTTTGGGCTATTAGTTTTGCGATTGGTTTTGGTGGTGGTGAAATTTTAAATAAATTTACTGCTATTTTAAATCCATTAATTTATATCGTATTCGGCGGTATGGCTATTTGGGGTGTAACGGTAGCAGGTGGATTGAGTAATATTATGAACTATGAAATTGCAACAAAAACAGACGGTATCATCTATCCAGCCGTGCTATCATTTATCTTAATATTTAATTCATTATTAGGCGTATGGGCTGGTCCAGGAGCTAGTGTTGCTGATTTTACACAAAATGCTAAATCTACGAAATCACAAATTGTAGGGCAAATTTCAGGAATTGTTGTTGCTCATATGCTCTTTGCTGTTGCAAGCGTATTTATTATTATTGGTGGCTCTATCTATTTAGGTCATCAAGAATGGAATATATTAACCATTATTAATGAATGGGGGAATTTCTGGGCTATATTGATTTCTACAGGTGTACTATTAATGACGACGATTTCTACTAACGCAACGAGTAACATTATTCCAGCTGCATATCAGTTGAGTGCCTTATTACCTAAATGGATAAATTATCGCCGTGGTGTAGTTATTGCATCAGTTTTGAGTGTAGTTATTATGCCTTGGAAAATGATGGAAAATGAAGGTAGTATATTTTTATTCTTAAATGCCATTGGTGCAATTTTAGGGCCAGTAGCAGGTGTAATGATTGTTCATTTCTATTTCGTATCTAGATGTCATATAGACATTGATAAACTGTATTTTGATTTGCATGACAAAGACATCAAAATACAACGTATTAATATCTCAGCTTATATTGCCACAATCATAGGAGTTGTTATTTCTTTACTTGGTTTCTTACCAGCATTTGCTGTAATAGCAGATTTCTCATGGTTTATTGGGTTTATGATATCTAGCGCAGTTTACATTGTTTTGCACTACACACTGAAAGTATTCTCAAAGGAAAAAGAAGGAGTGAAGTATAATGAAATATGATTTGATTATTAAAAATGGTTTGGTGATTTTAGAAAATGGTGAACACAATGTAGAAGTAGCTGTAAAAGATGGGAAAATTGCTGCAATTGGTCAAGCACTTGGCGAAGCAGAACAAATTATTGATGCGCAAAACCAAATTGTTTCGCCAGGTATGGTTGATGCACACGTACATATCACTGAACCTGGAGGCGGTTACCGTGATGGTTGGGAAGGGTATGTAACAGGTACAAACGCAGCTGCAAAAGGGGGCGTTACTTCATTTATTGAAATGCCTTTAAATCAAGTACCCGCAACAACAGATCAAGCATCTATTCAAGCGAAATTTGATGCTGGAGAAGGTGAACTATCAGTTGATGTAGCGAGCTATGGCGGTCTGGTACCTTATAATTTAAATGGGGGTATCCAAGAACTAGACGAAGCAGGTGTAGTAGCATACAAAGCTTTCTTAGCAACTTGTGGAGATCGTTCAATCGAGGGTGATTTTGAAAATGTAGATGACTATTCACTGTATGAGGGTATGAAACAAATTGCGAAAACTGGTAAAATTTTATCCATTCATTCTGAAAATGCGACAATTACAGATCGTTTAGGTGAAATTGCCAAAGCAAATGGTGAAACAACGATGCGTGCTTATGTAGATAGCCGTCCTGTATTTACTGAAGTAGAACCTATTCGCAAAATTATCTTATTTGCTAAAGAAACAGAGTGCCGCGTACACATTGTACACGTTGCTTGCGAAGAAGGCGTTGATGAGGTGGTTAAGGCACAACAAGAAGGTGTCGATATTACTTGTGAAACTTGTACACACTATTTATATTTCTACAAAGAAGAATTAGATGATATTGGTGCAGTAGTAAAATGTTCTCCTCCAATTCGTGAACAATCACGTTTAGCGGGCATGTGGGAACGCGTGATGAAGGGCGATATTAGCTTTGTCACATCAGACCATTCACCATGTACGCCTGATTTAAAAGATACAGATAACGCTTTTGAAGCATGGGGTGGTATCGCAGGTTTACAAAATAATGTCGATATCTTATTTGATGAAGGTGTTCAAAAACGTCAAATGTCATTGCAAAGATTTGCCGAAATCATTGCTACAGCCCCAGCACAACGTTTTGGTATGGAATCTAAAGGGAGTATTGCTATTGGTAAAGATGCTGATTTTGTATTTATTAAACCTAATGCATCTTACACGTTGGCTGCTGAAGATTTAGCTTATCGAAATAAAATGAGCCCTTATATCGGGCGTGAAATTGGCGCCCAAGTAACGCGTACCATACTAAGAGGCCAAGAAATTTATAATCAACAAACTGGCATTTCAGATGTGAAAATGGGTCGTTTTATTTAGTGAATAATGAATTTGAAGGATTCGAATCTTACATGAAGTGAAACAACCTATAAATCAATTCATTATAAATTATATGCCGTTTTAAAGCTTTTCTGAATTCTAGACAAATACCCCTCTCAAAGTATTAGGCGAATGTGAGTGTCTACTTTGAGGGGGGTATTGTTTATAATAAGTGCGTGGAACGCATAGGTAAATGAGAAGTTTGATTATAACTTATGACATCACCATCTTCTTGTGTTAGGTGAATTGTATTTAACCCACCGTTTGCAAGCTTCGTCAGGCCTGTGCCTATTGTTCCATTAGAATAATGATAGAGTATAGCACTTATAAAAGCACCATGAGAAACAATTAAAATACGTTGATTATGATATTCCTGAGTTACTGTTTGGATCCCTTTAAGAAAACGGTCAGTAACCATATCAGCGGCTTCTTTATTAGGATACTGACGATCTGGATATAATCTCTCTCTTTCATGTTGAGATAATCCTTCAGCTTTACCAAAAGCTATTTCAATAAATGCTTGGCGTTCAATTAGTGGAATATCCAATTTTTGTTGAATAATCGCAGCAGTATGTTTAGCACGTTGCAAAGGGCTTGTGATAATTACATCCCATGATGATTGTGAGAGAAACTCTGCACATGCTTCAGCTTGCTTAATACCAAACTGATTTAAAGGAACGTCTGTGCGTCCTTGTAATTTTCCAATTGTATTCCAATCTGTTTCACCATGTCTTACAAAACAAATTTCAGTCATTATAACCAACCTTCACCTAATTATTGTATCGTGCTATGTTTATCAGTATTTGAATGTTTTAAATCAATATCATTTGCTAAATATGCATTCATTTTAAAAGTAAATAACTCTATTATCTAGAGATAAGTTTCTCATGGATAGCTATATTTTTCAAAAGGTGAAGTAAATATGAGTGAGGTATTTAAAATAAAAAGTAAGTGCACCACTTTATAAGCGGGCACTTACTTTAAAGAGGGTTTTTATAATATGTTAATCCTCTAATACTATGTCTGACTTTGCCAAGTCAATTGTCGTATGGATTAAAAGATTAATCCCTTTTTCAACTTGTTCATAAGTCACGGATTCTTTTGGAGAATGACTGATACCATCTTTGCAAGGGATGAAAATCATACTTGTAGGACAAATCGGTGCAAAATTCATGGCATCATGACCGGCACCACTATACATATAGCGGTATGCATAATTTAAATGTTGACACTTTTCTTCAGAAATTTGTGCAATCTTTTGATTGAAACTGCGAGGCGTGTCTTGTCCTAAATCCTCAATATGATAATTGCTACGGCGACGTTTAGTAATTACATCAATAGCTTGATGCATTTCTGAAACTACTTGTTCACGAATCGTTTTATCTTTTCCACGAATATCTATGAGTAACGTCACTTCACCTGGAATGGCGTTCATGGTATTGGGATAAACCTGAGCGTAGCCAACAGTAGTGACGATGCCTTTATCATGATAAGATTGCCCCAATGCTTCGATTTTCAAAATAATGTCAGCAGCTGTTGTGAGGGCATCTGTTCTCATAGGCATAGGTGTAGAACCGGAATGACTCGTTACACCTTGCACTTTTAGTTTGAAACGATGTGGTGCAGCAATATCAGTTACAATACCTATATCTTTGTGATTATTTTCAAGTATGGGTCCTTGTTCGATGTGTAATTCTAAAAACGCTTTGATTTTATTGCGTTCAAATAAAGCAGTCTTACCGTGCATATCTTGGGCGAGCGGTGCCACTATATCATAAAGTATATTGCCCTCATTATCTTTAATGAATTTCATATCTTCCTTTGTCATCTTACCAGTAAGGTATTTACTACCTAATGTTGCTTCGTTAAAACGAGTCGATTCTTCACAAGCAAAAGCAATAATAATAATAGGATGGTCTGTTTCAATATTATGAGTATTTAAATGTTCGACTACTTCTAGTGCCCCTAATACACCAAGCAAACCGTCATACTGCCCTCCATCTTTTACTGTGTCAATATGAGAACCTAAAACGATGGGTTTTAATGATGGGTATTTACCTTCTCGACGTGCAATCACATTTCCAAAGAAATCGAAATATACATCTAAACCTGCTTTTTGGCATAGCATAGAAAATTTCAATGCGGCTAAACGTTCAGGATGTGTAAAGGCAATACGGTTAATACCGCCATTGGCTTCATTACGTGCAAAGTTATTAAAGGTCTGAAAATTTTCAATTACATTTTGTAAATACATTAGGCCTCTCCTCCATTACTTTTGACAATTTGATCTAAAAATTGTACCGCTTGTTTGTAGATTGATTGGGCTGTTTCATTTACCTCTCTATCAAAATCATGGATTTCTAATGAAAGTGAAGTGAAATGACTGTGTTTAATGCATCGATGAATATGCTCACTTTCACTATATGGAACATCAGGATCTCCAGTACAATGAACAATAAATGTTGGTGGAAATGCTTTGAGCTGTTGCGGTGAAATATTGTAATCACTTTGTGTCGAAGATTGAATACCTAAGTAAGCCATCCATTGGGCTTGTCCACGAACATATAAATAAATAGGATATCTTGTTTGGATTGGTCCAGATACCAAAGGTTGCGACTGAATGAGTTGATTTAATATATCTGGTGTAATTTGTGACGACAACGCTTGATATTGTTTGTTCGGACGTAGAAATGCTGGTACGTGTATACGACAATAACCATAGAAATCAATAACACCATCCGCGTTACGATGATGTGCTGTTAACATTGCTAAAAAAGCACCAGCTGAGCGACCAAATGTGAATATGGGAAGTGTTGGATATTGTTGTTGTATTGTATCGTATTGGGTCAAAGCATCGTTAATAATTACATCGATATTGCTCTCGGGTGCTAGACGATATGATACAAGTACAAGATGATAATTTTCTGTGAGTATATCAATATACTCTTGGGGGAGATCATTGGATTGGCCAAATATGAGGCCGCCTCCATGAAAATAAAGGATGACGCCTTTAGATGATGTGCTTTTAGCCTCAATGATTGTATATGGTAATGTAAAGCCATCTATGGTTGTGCAACTTGTGGTGGGTTCAATCATTATGACAATCCTCCTATAGATACATTTTGCTAAATATAGTATCTCAAAAAAAGGAAAAGAAGTATTTGTATAAATCGAATAAAAGTATTAAGTATTATTGTGAGAAATGTGAATGATAACTCAAATGTAAACGCTTATAATTAATTGTGAAATAGAAAAGGAGTTGAATTGTATGGACATCAGATCTTCTTTTGAAGCTTTAGATAACAAACTTACATCATGTGGTGGTTTGAACGGTGGCGGTATTACGCGCTTACTTTATTCAGAAGCATGGTCAAATGCAATACATACATTAAAAAATACATTAGAAAATGAAGGATTCGAAGCACGTTTTGATAGTGTAGGTAATTTAAAAGGACGTATTGAAGGCAGTAAATACCCTGAGGAGACAATTATGTCAGGGTCACATATTGATACGGTAGTAGAAGGTGGGCATTTAGATGGTCAGTTTGGTGTGTTAGCAGCTTTGGTTGCAATGCAATCATTGAAAGCTGAGTATGGTCAACCTTTACGGTCACTGGAACTACTAGCATTGGCTGAAGAAGAGGGGAGCCGTTTTCCTTATGCGTTTTGGGGGAGTAAAAACTTCTTCAATTTAGCGAATAAAGCTGACGTATCATCTATTGCTGATGGTGAAGGTGTAAACTTTGAAGACGCAATGCATGAAGCGGGATTTAATTATCGTACAGTAGACAATGATTTTAGTTATATCAAATCATTTGTTGAAGTGCATATTGAACAAGGTAAAGTACTAGAAAGTGAACAAAAAGCAATTGGTATTGTTAATGGCATTGTAGGGCAGAAGCGCTACACAGTTAACCTTAAAGGCGAAGCTAATCACGCCGGAACAACGCCTATGGGGTTAAGGAAAGATGCGGTCGTCGCTTTTAGTAAAATAGCAAACGAATTAACTGATCAAGCCCGCGCATTTGGAGATCCACTAGTGATTACGTTTGGTCGTGTAGATCCAGTACCTAACACTGTAAACGTGGTTCCCGGGGAAGTTACATTTTCTATAGATTGTCGTCATATTAATCAAACTGAGTTGAATCAATTTGCCGAAAAAATTGATGCCTGCATCAAGCGTGTGTCAGAAGAAGAAGCGGTAGAATATGATATTGACCTGTGGATGGATGAAGCACCAACGTTAATGGATGAACAACTGGTAAGTGAAGTCAAAAAGGCTGCAGAATACGTTGTGGGACCATTAGATTGTAAAGTAATGCCATCAGGTGCAGGACATGATTCTCAAATATTTGCTAAATATATACCGACAGCAATGATATTTGTACCTTCGATTAACGGTATAAGTCATAACGTTGAAGAAGAAACTGATATAGAAGATTTGGTTAAAGGCATAGAAGTCTTAAAACAAGTATTGTATCAACTCGCTTACAAAGAATAATTTCAAGTATTAGGTTAAACGCTTTCATCAAAAGTGCTATTGAGCATATCTAATATACAAAAATAGATAAGTAAAGGAGATTTTATATTTATGGGTTACTTAAATCATAATCAAGGTTACAGAGAAGGTTTATTAGAAACACGTTCAGTGATTAAAAAAGATAACTATGCAGTCATTACACCGGATGGTTTAGTAAATAATGTTGTCCCTGGATTCGAGGACTGTGATGTGACAATTTTAGGATCACCAAGAATTGGAGCACATTTTGTAGATTATTTAGTGACATTAAAAAATCAAGGTGGCAATACACAAGGATTTGGTGGCAACGGTGTTCAAACATTTATCTATGTAGAATATGGAAATATAAATGCATATGCAGATGATAAAAAATATGAACTAAATGCAGGTGGATATTTGTATGTACCACCACATTTAGTAATGACTTTTGAAAATAGTAATCAAAACAATGATAGCCGCGTTTTCTTATATAAAAAGCGTTACCAACCTATCAAAGGGTATACGCCAGACATCGTCACAGGAAATGTAAATGATATGACTCAAGAACCGTATGAAGGTATGGCGGAAGTAAAAATTCTCGATTTATTACCTAAAGAGTTAGCATATGACATGAATATTCATATTCTTTCGTTTAAACCTGGTGCCTCACATGGCTATGTTGAAACACATGTGCAAGAGCATGGCGCATATGTATTAAGTGGCCGTGGTATGTACAACCTTGATAATGACTGGTTACCTGTAGATAAAGGAGATTATATCTTTATGGGTGCCTATGCTCCTCAAGCGACCTACGCGGTTGGTTTAGATGAACCTTTTGCATACATCTATTCAAAAGATGCCAATAGAGATATAGAAATTTAAGGAAGGTTGTTAAGTATGGACGCAGAGGGATTAGTGTACGTCGAACAAGGTAAATTACGACATTTATTTAAAGAAAAACTCATAAATGTAGGTTTGCCTGAAATACAGGCTGATAAGACAGCTGATTTACTAATATTTGCAGATGCTCGTGGCATACATTCGCATGGTTCTGTACGCATGCAGTATTACGCAGAACGTATAGTGAAAAAGGGGTATAACCTCCAACCTAAACTAAAATTCACACAACAAGGGCCTTCATCAGGGACATATTTTGGAGATAATGCGATCGGCCATTATGTTGCTTTTGAGGCGATGGAAGAAGCAATAGCATTAGCACAATCTAGTGGTATTGGTATGGTAGGCGTTCAAGAAATGGGACATAGTGGTGCGATTGGTTATTTTGTAGAACATGCTGCACAACAAGGAATGGTTGCACTAACGGTATGTCAATCAGACCCAATGGTTGTTCCTTTTGGCGGCACCGAACCATACTTTGGTACAAACCCAATTGCTTTTGCTTCACCACGAGCATCTGGAAATCCAATCCTATTTGACATGGCTACAACTGTACAAGCATGGGGAAAAATTTTAGATGCCCGTTCAAAGCAAAAAACCATTCCGGATACATGGGCTGTTGATGCACAGGGTGAACCGACGACAGACCCATTTGAAGTAGCCGCTTTATTGCCTGTAGCGGGACCTAAAGGTTATGGACTCATGATGATGGTTGATATTTTAGCTGGTAGCTTATTAGGATTACCTTTCGGCAAACATGTTACCTCAATGTATGAAGACTTAAGTCAATATCGTAGGTTAGGGCAATTTCATATCGTCATTAATCCTGCTTATTTTGGGGATGAGGCACAGTTTTTAAGACAAGTTTCTGACATGGTGGATGAGTTACATGATATCGAACCTGCGAAAGCATTCGATCAGGTCTACTATCCAGGTGAAATTCAAGAAGAAGTTAAAAAGAATTATGCTGAAAGTGGTATTCCAGTAGCGCGTAGTATCTATGACTACTTAATCTCTGACACTAGTTATTAAATACATTGGAGAAGTGAACAGGGCAATTGTATGTATAAATAATAAATGACAAATTGTTCTCAGTAGCTTCTTTTTAATGCACATATCGTTTAAATGTTTAATTTGTGAAAAAATATTTTTAATATTGGATGAAGCATAAAGCTAACAATATCGATAAAAAAGTTAATTGTTAGAGAATGATAAAACAAGGAGGTATGAAGATGCGTATATCAAAAGAGAAATTATTTGACTTAATGAAAAATAAATTAGTTAAAGCTGGGTTGAATGAAGCTGCTGCAAATGATGTTGCTGATGTACTTACTTTCGCAGATCATAGAGGTATTCATTCGCATGGTGCGGTAAGAGTAGAATATTATGCAGAACGTATTGCTAAGGGCGGTATTACTACGAATCCTAATTATCAATTTGAACGTACTGGACCTTCTACAGGCGTATTTGAAGGAGATAATGGTCCGGGACATCAAGCTGCAAAAGAAGCTATGGATAAAGCAATTGATATGGCTAAAGAGAACGGAGTGGCTGTAGTAGGTGTGAAACATATTTCTCACAGTGGTGCTTTAGGTTATTTCGTAGAGATGGCAGCACAACAAGATATGGTTGGTTTAAGTATGTGCCAATCTGATCCAATGGTAGTGCCGTTTGGTGGAACTGAGCCATACTTTGGTACAAACCCAATTGCATTTAGTGCGCCTTCAAATGATGAACGTATAATTACATTTGATATGGCTACAACTGTACAAGCTTGGGGGAAAGTACTTGATGCACGTGCAAAAAACCAATCTATTCCAGACACTTGGGCTGTTGATGCACAAGGTGAACCAACGACAAATGCTAGAGATGTACATGCGCTTGTGCCTGTAGCGGGACCTAAAGGTTATGGCCTCATGATGATGGTTGATATTTTGGCAGGAAGTCTACTAGGTGTGCCACATGGTGTCCATGTTTCATCTATGTATAAAGATTTAACGAAAGGACGAGATTTAGGACAGCTTCATATTGTCATTAATCCAGCATTCTTTACTGATTTAGAGCAATTTAAAGTTAGAATTTCAACAATGTTAGACGAACTTAAAGCACAGCCGGCTGCAGAAGGATTTGGTGAAATATTCTATCCAGGTGAACGCGGACGCTTGCGCAGTGATAAATATGACAGTGATGGTATTGAAATTGTTGATGAAATATATAACTATTTAGTGTCAGATAATGTGCACTATGATCGTTATCACGGAAAAAATCGATTTGCTGAATAATAACGGAGGAATAGTATGCTATACACAATAATTAAAGAAAATACGTATCAAGATTCGATTGTATTAATGTTGTTATCGAATAAATTATCTGCTATTGAAGGTGTGAATCAAGTATCTATTATGATGGGTACGCCTGCAAATAAGGATATCTTCAAATCTTCGGGATTAGGTACTGCAGAATTAGAAAATGCTAAACCTAATGATATTTTAATTGTCATTGATACAGATGATGAAGCGAAAATAGCTGAAGTTGACCAAGAGATAGAAGCTGAATTAAAAGGCAAAGCAGAAAGTGATAGTCAAACACACAAACAAGATGAAGCTTCGAATTGGAAACGCGCATTAGAGCTAGCAGAAAAGCCAAACCTTGCACTTATTTCTATACCAGGGCAATATGCTGCAATGGAAGCAGAAAATGCACTCAACCATAATTTGAATGTATTTATGTTTAGCGATAACGTTGCAAAAGAAGATGAAGTACGTTTAAAGGCAATGGCACATGACAAAGGGCTTTTAGTTATGGGACCAGACTGTGGAACTGGAATTATACATGGTTTGCCACTTGCATTTACTAATACTGTCAATGCAGGCGACATAGGCGTGGTAGGCGCTTCTGGAACAGGTATTCAAGAGGTAACGACAATTATTGATCGTGAAGGTAAGGGCGTGACAAATGCGATTGGAACTGGTGGTAGAGATTTGTCTACGGAAGTCGGTGCAGTAACAATGCTCGATAGTATTAAAGCACTAAATCAAGATCCTAAAGTGAAAGTGATTACTGTGATTTCTAAACCACCAGCTAAAGCAGTTGAAGCGAAAGTACTTAATTTATTGCGAAATATTGATAAACCGGTAGTAGCATTGTTCTTAGGAACTAAACCTACTTATACAGAAGCAAATATTTATCATGCTTATACGTTAGAAGAAGCAGCGCGTGTGTCAGTACAACTATCTAATGGAGATACGCCAAACTTCAAACCCAAAGTATTGGATAATATTTCAGTCAATTTAACTGCTAAACAAGATGGTATTAAAGGATATTATTCAGGTGGTACATTAGCTTCCGAAGCGGCGATGTTAGTGAAAGATACATTGGGGGATGACTCAGATAGTGAGACGCCGGAAGGGTTTTCTTATAAAGGTGGTAACCATGAAATCGTTGATTTAGGTGATGATATATATACACAAGGTAGACCACACCCAATGATTGACCCAACTAAGCGTATTGAAATGTTAGAAAAGTCTGCAGAAGATCCATCAACAGCAGTGATTATGTTAGATAATGTCATTGGCTATGGTAGTCACGATGATATGGCAAGTGAGCTTGCTCCAACTATTCAAAATATACGCGCAAAAGTGAGGGAAGATGGTCGTTCTCTCGCAATACTTGTTACAGTGGTTGGGACAGAACATGATTATCAAGACTATCATGCACAAATCAATACTTTAAAAGCAGCAGGCGCTATCGTTTGTGATACCAACGATCAGATGGTTCGTACGGCAATTAATTTAATTGGTGGTACGGTTGCACAACCAGAACGAGAAGTACAGAACTTTGATGTGGAAGCAGTAGATTTAACTGTAGATGATAAAATAATGAATTTGATAAATCATAAACCAAGTGTCATTAATATTGGATTGCAAAGTTTTACTGAAGCTATTCAATCTAATGAAGCGCAAGTGGTTCAATTTAATTGGCGTCCAATTGCTGGTGGTGATGAAAAATTAATGAAAGTACTACAATTTTTAAATAACTACGAAGGAGAGACGGTATAACATGGGTTACAAAACAATAGATGAAGCGAACCAAGCGGTTATTGACAAAATGATTGCAGCAGCGCCATTTTTAGTAGATGTGGTACCTGCAAAATCTAAAATTCCTGAACTTACAGACCATGTCTTGCTACATGCTGGACCACCAATTGAATATGAAAATATGACTGATCCGATGCAAGGTTCTTGTGTAGGTGCCATTCTTTTTGAAGGTTGGGCAAGTAATGAACAAGGTGCACGTGAATTATTAGAACATGGAAAAATTACGTTAATCCCTTGTCATCATGTGAATGCCGTGGGGCCTATGGGAGGTATAACATCTGCAAATATGCCTGTCCTCGTAGTTGAAAATAGAGAAAGTGGTAA
Source organism: Staphylococcus casei (assembly GCF_030294405.1). NCBI lineage: Bacteria > Bacillati > Bacillota > Bacilli > Caryophanales > Staphylococcaceae > Staphylococcus > Staphylococcus casei. The sequence continues at coordinate 2,528,275 of NZ_CP125718.1, read as the reverse complement.
TGAAGCTTATTGCCAAATGAATGAAGGTATCGGTGCGGTGCTACGTTTCGGTGCTTATAATGAAACGGTAGTCAACCGTCTGCATTGGATGAAAGATGTATTAGGTCCAGTGTTAAGTAAAGCCTTGCACCAGATGAAAGATGGTTTGAATGTAAATGTGTTGATTGCTAAAGCGATTGCGATGGGTGACGAATTCCATCAACGTAATATAGCAGCTTCATTAGCCTTTCTTAAAGAAGTGACACCAATTATTAGTGCCTTAGAAGATGTTGAACAAGCACAGCGTACAGAGGTTATTCAATTCTTAGCTGATACAGACCAATTTTTCTTGAATATTGCTATGGCAACTGGAAAAGCAATGATGGATGCTGCGCGTCAAATCGAACATGGCACGGTAGTGACTGCTATGTGTCGTAATGGTGAAAATTTTGGCGTACGTATTGCAGGTATGGGCGATCAATGGTTTACTGCACCTGTTAATACACCACAGGGCTTATATTTCACTGGTTATTCTGCGGATGATGCTAATACGGATATTGGAGATTCTGCAATTACAGAAACAATTGGTGTAGGTGGTATGGCAATGATTGCTGCGCCTGCTGTTACGAGATTTGTTGGCACAGGTGGTTTTGATGATGCTTTAAAAATCAGTAATGAAATGACAGAGATTTGTATTGGTGAAAATCCTAACTTTGCGATTCCGACATGGAACTTTAAAGGTGCTTGTCTAGGCATAGATGCCCGTAAAGTTGTAGAAACAGGTATTACACCTGTAATTAATACAGGTATTGCGCATAAAATAGCTGGTTATGGTCAAATTGGGGCTGGCACAGTCCATCCGCCAGTGGAATGTTTTGAAAAAGCAATTACAGCTTACGCTGAGAAATTAGGTTTTGAAACGTGATTTTTCACGCTACAGCGATAGGCAAGATTGCCCAGGAAATATTGGAAAAGAGAAAATCGTTCTACGTGCATAGTATTTTTAAAAAAGGGTTTAATATTGTAAGTGAAGAACAGGAACTTATATTTGTAGGAAGTGATGAAAATGGAACTTTCCCATTTGGTATTGTCATTGATCAACAAACAAAAGCACAATTATTTCAGGTGATTTGTAAGGGTCAAACTATCAAATTAGGTCCTAATGCAATTTATATTAATGCAGCATGTCAACTTGTATGGCAAGTTGAACATTTACCACTGAATGACTGGAATAGCACTACACATAATAAGCAATTTGCATGTAACATAAAGCACTACGATTTTTCAGAGTATCATCAAACAGACTTTGATTACGAAAAAATGAAAAAGTTTATGCGCTTATTAGAGTACGGAAGTGGAGAAACAGTTGAAACCTATTATCGCTACATTATAGGTAGAGGACAAGGGCTCACGCCTTCAGGTGATGATATATTAACAGGCATGCTGTTTGTTCATTTTATTCATCCATATATAACGAATCAAAATTTAGAAATATTAGCACATATACTTGAAAAGCCACTTACTACTCTTGTCGGTGAGACTTTTTTGAAATGTGCACAAAAAGGACAATTTAGTTCGAAAATTTCAGTGTTGCAACATGATCCATCATTATATCACATGAACCAATTGTTAGAAGTTGGATCAACTTCGGGAAAGGATACATTGTATGGTATGTATGTAGCACTAACTTTAAGGAGTGAAGCGTATGGGTAAGCGAGTTGTACTTGCTTTAGGCGGGAATGCAATCTTACAACCTAAACAAGAAGCATCATACGAAAATCAATATAACAATGTATATGCTGCTACACGTAAAATGGCAGAGCTAAAAGAGAAAGGCTACAACGTTGTAGTCACACACGGTAATGGTCCACAAGTGGGCAATATTATAGCGCAAAATGAAGCAGCGAAAGAAATTGTAGAACCTTTACCTATTAACGCATGTAATGCTGAATCACAAGGTTTTATTGGATATATGATGGAAGAAGCATTAAAAAATCACTTGGAAGCTTTAAATATTGATAGCAGCGTCGTAACTTTACTTACAATGGTAGAAGTAGATAAAGATGACCCAGCATTTAAAAATCCATCAAAACCTATTGGCGTCTTCTTTAATGAGTTAGAAGCCAAACGTTTAGAGGAAACACATGATTTTGTAATGGTCGAAGATGCAGGCAGGGGATATCGTCGTGTCGTTCCTTCTCCAGAACCTTTAGTGATTCATGGCGTAGACCAAATTAAATCATTGATTAATCAAGCGATTGTGATTTCTTCTGGTGGTGGGGGTATACCAGTTTATAGAGACGAAAATGGAACAATCCATGGTGTAGAAGCTGTTATCGATAAAGATCGCTCAGGGTTAAAACTGGCACAACAAGTTGAAGCAGATACGTTTATGATGCTGACAGATGTTCCTAATGTATATGTAAATTTTGGTAAAGATAATGAACAAAAGTTAGAAACTATTTCTGTTGAGCAAGCTAAAAAATATGTTGCGGAAGGACAATTTCCAGCGGGGAGTATGTTACCTAAGATAGAAGCTGCGATTCAATTTGCTGAATTAGGTAAAGAATCTATTATCTGTTCATTAGACGATGCAATTGATGCACTCGATGGTAAAGCCGGTACACGTATTGTCTTAGAAAAAGCGACAGAAATAGTTAATTAAAGATAGTTGTTTATATACGAATCGTTCAAAGAAGATGTGTTTGATCGATTCGTTCTATTATTATAACTAAAGATGAAAAAGAAAGGTGGTATAAGATGACAGAACCCGTTCGTATACATAGAATTAAAGAAAATTGGGGCGTGGTATTAGCTATTATATTCATTGCTTCTACGTTACGTGCACCACTGACTTCAGTGGGTCCTGTAGTAGATGAGGTTAAACACGTCATGGATATTAATAATAGTGTTGCTGGTATTCTAACCACTATACCGCTAATTATTTTTGCTATTGTCTCTCCGCTTGTATCAAAGGTCACATCTCGTTTAACAATGTCTCGAACGATATTATATTCTACTGTACTGTTAATTATAGCTTTATACTTAAGAGTAGCTGGAGATTTTAACGTGTTTTTGATTGGGACAATATTACTCGGTGTTGCTATTGCCTTTGGTAATGTTGTGCTACCGAGTTATGTTAAATGGTATTTTCCAATGCAAATTGGATTAGCTACAGGTATTTATAGTGGGACAATGAATTTTACTGCTGGATTAGGAGGTGGACTAAGTTTCCCTCTTTCAGAAATGATGCCAATAGGTTTTAGACTATCTTTAGCATTTTGGATTATTCTTGCACTAATTGCCATCATACTTTGGTTACCTAAAGCGCGTAGAGGTACTGAATTGGAGAAAGCTACTGCCACTCAATATCAGGCGCAGAAACCTAAAAAGGTAAGTATTATAAAATCAAAATTAGCATGGATGGTTGCTTTGACAATGGGTTTTCAGTCCATGATATTTTATACTGTTGTGGCATGGGTGCCATCAATACTCGTTGATAGAGGGTTAGATCCATCAACTGCTGGCTATTTATTAATGTTAAATCAATTTTCCCAAGTGCCAATGACATTCACATTTCCAATTATTGCATCTAAGTTGAAAGACCAACGTATGTTAATAGTGATTATCACGATTTTATTTTTACTAGGGTTTAGTTTATTCTTTACTCAATCACTCATATTGCTTATAGTGGGTATTATTATTGCTGGATTGGCGATGGGTGCATGTTTCAGCTTATGTATGACGTTTTTTTCTATACGTGCGCGCACGAGTGAAGGTAGCATTGCATTATCTGGTTTTGGGCAATCAGTGGGCTATTTAATAGCAGCTATCGGCCCATTCTTGATTGGTTATCTACATGATGCTACGGGAAGTTGGATTTCAGGTATTATAGCTTTAATTATAATGTCTATACTATTCTTTATCTTTGGTTATCCTGCCTCGAAACAAAACGTGATTGAAGATAGTTAACTACATCTAATTTAAAAACAAAAAGCAGCCGCTGATATGAGTCAACGGCTACTTTTTTGTGTATGGATATTATTCACTTGTTTCATAATATTTGAGCAAAGTACTTACAGCTTGTTCTAAGTTAAGGTTATCTACCCCTTGATGTGCGAGATAAATTGAAAAGGTAGATAAGAAAGTTAAAATGTTTTGCTTCTCTATGGCGTAACCCATAATTCCAATTCTCCAAATTTTTCCTTGTAGTTCGCCGAAAGAACCAGCAATTTCGATACCATAATTTTTAAGTAATCCTAATCTAAAGGCATTGTCATCTACACCTTGTGGTATTTTCACGCAGATTACCATTTTCATTTCATTGGATTCATCGCCAAAAATTTCAAGACCTAATGCTTTTAAGGCTAATTTTAATCCTTCTTGATGATAGCTATGGCGATGGGCACGATTTTCAATACCTTCTGCGAGTGCTAATTTTAAACCAGTATATAAAGCATAAATAGATGTAGTGGATTCAGTGTGGTGATTTAAACGTTTAGGGCTCCAATAGTCTTGTAACTGAGTTAAATCTAAATAGTTACTTCTGATGAAATCATCTTGTTCAGTGATTTCGTTAGAGCGTATCCCGAGTTCTACACGTTTACGACGATTGATTTCTTCGCTAAATCTATCATTGAATGTAATAGGAGTGATACCGGAAGGGATAGACAGACACTTTTGAGCACCACCGATAACGGCATCTAATTCCCAATCATCAACAGGAATGACCATGCCTTGATATGTAGCTACAGCATCTACAACTGAAAAAATACCACGTGTTTTACAGGCGTGCCCAATTTGATCAATAGGCTGTAAACGACCAGTAGATGTTTCACCGTGTACAATTGCAAGCACTTTGGGATTAACACGATCTAAAGCTTCTATAATTTCATCTTGATCAAAAACTTCGCCCATTGGTTTTTTTATATTATGTACAACTCCGCCAGCGCGTGTTACAAGTTCTGTAAATAAGTAACCGAAGCGACCAATAATTGGTACGAGTACATCATCGCCTGGTTTAACGATACTTGCAATGACAGCTTCTAAACCAGCACGACTTGTGCCATCAATAGGGAACGACCATTTGTTTTGTGTCAAAAATGATTGGCGAATAAGTGCCATTGTTTGATTCATAATATCTACAAATTCATAATCAAATTGACCTAAGATAGAGTTAGACATAGCTTGAGAAACGCGGGGGTCCACGCTCACAGGGCCGGGTGTCATAATTAAGCGCTTATTAATTTTCAATGCATCCATATTTATTACCTCATTTTCTATAAATTACGTCATAATATAGTATACCTTATTACAGAAAGCGAATATTTGTTGAAATTGATGAAAATTATACATTAATTTGTGTGAATATTACAAAAATTAAAAGGGGAATGATTTTATATACTAGATGTGGCTATGAATGTACTTCTTGCAGAGCTGAATCTATAGCACTAGCAAATGCATACATTTGATCACTCCAATTACTTGGATCATTTCGGGAGTAACTTGAGAGATTGCCGTTTATAAAAAATGATTGGCGGAGTGCAGTTGTTAACTCTAATTGAACTCCAGCGCCTTTTGCATTTCTATTTGCAATATTTTGAGATGATGTTCCTTGTAAATAGCTTGGTGTTGCTGCCACATTAAAGTTTCTACGTTCTAATTGCTCTTTGATGGCTGCACGTAATGCATCATCACTGCCTCCAAGATAAACAGCGGGTTCATTACCACCTGCACCGTGTATCATCACAGAATTTGACATTTGAGCTTGCATATTTTCAATAATAGGTTCGTCGTAATGAGTTGAAGTAACATGTAATTCGGAATTATTAACTGAGCGAATACCTTCGAAACTATAGTAATTATAATTGCCATCTTCAGCAATTATCTTTGACAGCTCAGTAGTACCAGCTTCAATGCTACCACCGTGTATGGCAGCAATAATGTTCGCGCTATATGTTTCATCGGTTGAGATAATCCAGTCGGAGCCTTCTTCGGTATTTTCCATTAATTCTGACATGGAAGCATAGGTATCTGCAGCATAAACAGGTTTAAAAGAGGACATAAACAGGTAAAAGAATGAGAGTAAGAGCGTAATGATACATATATTCAATTTAGTAAAACGATGTGTGTATGCATTTTTAATTATCATATAGGACTCCTCTTAATTTTAAAAAGTAATTTATACAATTTATAATATCATATAATTTGAGTTATTATAAATTAAATATATAATAACTTTTAGTAAATTCTCGTTTTTAAAAATACTTCATAAAAAAGGATATATGTTATAAAATTAAGGAGTAATATATTTATGTGGGTGCTTATCATTGAATTTGATAAGTTGTTTGCAAAAGGTGATTGCTATATTTTAACAATAGATTATATGCTACACTACATATCTTTCCTTATAAATTAAAATAATAGAGGTGTAAAATTATGATAAATATTATATCGGCAATTGGTTCGCTTGGAACATTTATCATGGCACTATTTTACTTTGTGTCTGTAAGTATCCAATTGTACCAAATGAAGATCAGCTTTCTGCCAGCACTTAGTTTTAACCAAATATTGATTACGCGAGACCATAATCAATTACAGCTGAAAAATACAGGTATTGATAGTGAATCTGAACAAGATTATATGAAATTATATAACTTAGGTGGTGGGGCAGCTAAGAATATAAAAATTGAAATATACATTGGCTCGCAAGATGTACTACAAGAAAAATATGTAAACATTTTACCAAGTAAGGAAGGCTATTTACTTCCTATAAATAAAGATGTATTTACTGAAATAGAAAATACAATTCAAAATAATGGATATCAATCAGATTTAAACGTGAAAATCACTTATAAACATAACGTTAGTAGAAAAACACAGGAACTACATCTTAATGGGAAAATAGATAGTTTTAATACGTACGATGAAAAATCTGTCTATGAGTTACAATTTTTTGATAAAAAAGAATATGTTTAAAATGAAGTTGCCATTATAGGTAGCTTCATTTTCATTGTTAATGACTTACTTAAAAAATATTACAGTTAGTTGTTAACCTTAGGTTTTTGTATGTTTGCTTAATATCTATTAGAATGAATAATGAATTTGAATTTTGGAGTGACAATTAATGATCAAAGTTAAAGCACCAAGTCCTATATTTTTGGAAAGCAACCAATCAGAACATGCTATATTATTATTACATTCTTTCACAGGTACTGTACGTGATATGAAGCTATTGGCAACTCAATTAAACACTGCGGGATTTACGTGCTACGTGCCTTCATACAAGGGTCATGGGTTAATGCTTGAAGCGCTTATGACTTATGATACAGATCAATGGTGGCAAGACGTATTAGATGGTTATCAGTTTTTAGTGGAAAAAGGATATTCGAAAATCAGTGTCTGCGGTCTATCTTTAGGTGGATTATTATCATTGAAATTGGCAGAACACAAACCTATTGATTCAGTGGCAATCATGTCTACACCATATAGAAAAGACGATGCTGGGCTTGCCGATAGATTAAAATATTATGGGCAGCGTATGGGGGATTTAATTGGATTAGAGCAACAGGAAATAATTAATCAACTAAACCAAATTGAAGATTATACGCCTGAATTAAATAAGTTCCAGTTAATGGTAGAAGATGTTATGTCAAAGGTTAATCAAATTAGTGCACCTATTACGATAAAGTACGGTGAACAAGATGATGCGTCATATGAAACAAGTGCACAATACATATATGAACATATTTCACATGAGCAAAAAGAGATACAAGGATACAAGTTATGCAAACATTTAATGACATATGGTGAAGGTCATATTGAAGTTGAACAAGATATCATCGCCTTTTTTGAAGATTATGAATAATATTTAACATAAGGTTTTTGCAGGTTGAACTGTAAAGCTGTGACAACGTTTCAAGATGTTGTCACAGCTTTTTTAATAGTTAAGATCTCCAAAAGGTAGTACAGTTTATCTTGTCTTCAATATTGTACTGAATCATGTCTTTAAGAAGATTGAAGTCGATTTCTTGTGTCCACTTTATACGAAATAAATTATTGGTTTGTGCATAACCTGCAACATTAATACGCTCATTAAATGCATTCATACATTTAGTTTCAGGAGCAATTGAAAAATGTTGCTTGGATTTACTGAATGCGATGATGAAAGTGCCGTGGTGTGTAAACATGGGTTGATTCCATTTAATAGTTGTTTCTAGTTCAGGAAATGTTTCGGCAACCCATTTGAAGACGGCGGTCATAATTTCTTTATGTTTATCATTCTCAAAAGATTGTAAAAAGTCGTTTAATTGGCTCATTTATCATTTCTCCTACAATAAAATTTTGAAATCGCAATGTGCTTGGGTCAGGTTTGATACATAATAATACTTCAATATTAAATGATATTGATTATGTTCATCATAGCAAATTTATATAATAGAAAGCATGTTAATAGGTATTTAATTAATAATATTAATATTATAGAAAGTAGACGAAAAAAGTCCAACAAAGCATTTGAACTTCGTTGGACTTTTTTTATTTATGATGTAGCTTTATTACGATTTTTAATAGAAAAATCTAGGATTAAACCAAGTAGTAGTAATACAATGAATGGCAGAAGCCAAGCAAGTTGTATATTAGCTAATGGTAAAGCTTGGTACAGATGTATTAAAACTGTAAATAAGTTGAAATCATTAAATATCTGTAATATTGAAATTATTAAAGTTACTATCGTTGGTATGATAAATGCGAATTTCATTTCAAAGGGAATAAAGATACTAATCAACGAAATAATGACCAAAACGATAGAAGTTGGATAAATAAATGTTAATAACGGTTCGGCGATTTGTAATATTAGGTCTAGGCCTAATATTGAAACTAAGAAGCCTAACAAAGAAAAGATAAGTACGAACATCTTATAAGATATTTTCGGTAATTTTTTCATTGCAAAAGCCGCACACGCATTTACAAGACCTACACAAGTTGTTAAGCACGCAAGTATAACAATTACGCCAAATATTAAGTTGCCAACTGGTCCAAATACGCGTAAGGCATTATAAGTCAAAATACCTGTGCCATCTTGTAGCCCAGCATGACTTGTTGTCGCACCAACATAGGCTAAAGCAAAATAAATGATAAGTAATAAGATGGCGGAAATAAATCCAGACTTGATGACATTTTTCACAAGTGTCTTATGATCATTTACGCCACTGAGCTTAAACATTTGTACTATTACTACTGAGAATGCTAAAGCAGCGACTAAATCCATTGTAAAATAGCCTTGTAATATACCAGAGACAATAGGTGTCTTGGCGTATTCTCCATTGGCATGGCCGATAGATCCATCAGGATTAATAATTACAAGAATACATAAAATGGCTATGATAATAATTAAAATCGGTGTTAAATATTTTCCTAAATTATCTATAATACGGCTCGGATATAAAGCGATAAAATAAACAATAATGAAAAAGATAACAGAGAAAATAAGTAATGTTAAATGATTGTGTACTGGTAAAATATGATTTGTCCCGATTTCGTAAGCAACATTAGCAGCTCGAGGGATACCATATAATGCACCGATAGATAAATATATACAAATAGCGAATATTGTTCCAAAAATAGGATGAACTTTGTTCCCAATACTTTCGACGCCGCCGTTCATATAGGCTACGACAACGACTGTTATATATGGCAATAAGATGCCAGTTATAGCGAATCCAGTCATAGAAATCCACATATTTTCTTGAGCTGTATAACCTAACATTGGTGGGAATATTAAGTTACCTGCTCCAAAGAAAAATGAAAAGAGCATGAGACCAGATATTAATACGAGTCTATTCATTTCATATACCTCAATTTCAAGGAGATTTACTTGCACAAAACACAAGCAACTTTAACATAGAATGCAACCTAATTCAATAAAATTTCTGACAATTTATAATATTGGAAGTATTGTGTTTTGTGAATTGACACAGAATATACAATTTAACTTACAGTACCTATTTTTTGAAAAAATTTATTGCTGTAGCACATATCTTGAAATTACTATTGAGTGCAAGTGCGAAAAATGGTATAGTATATGCTATCTCACACAAACGCTTTAACGCAATAAAGTTTTGCAAAATATAAAGGATGTAACGTTATGAATAAACAATCGCAATGGAAGTCGTCGACCGGCTTTATTTTAGCAAGTGCAGGCTCTGCAATAGGACTAGGCGCTATGTGGAAATTTCCATATATGGCAGGCATATATGGTGGTGGCGCATTTTTATTAATGTTTTTAGTATTTACGATATTTGTTGGTTTACCTTTACTTATGATGGAATTTACTGTAGGTAAAATGGGGAAGACTTATACAACAAAAATATATGAAAAATTAACACAGAAAAAATGGCTCAACATAATTGGTTGGAACGGTAATTTAGCAGTATTTGTACTATTTGGTTTTTACAGTGTTATTGGTGGATGGATTATCATATATATATTTAATGTAGCATTACAAATGATAACGTTTAGTGATGATAAATTAGGAAACATACAATTCGAAGCAATTATTGGCAATCCGTTTTTAACAATCGTAGGGCAAGGTATTTTTATATTATTAACGATGATTATTGTGATGATGGGTGTGGAAAAAGGATTAGAAAAAGCATCTAAATTTATGATGCCATTGCTATTCATCTTTTTAATTGTCATAGTTATTAAATCACTCACACTTGATGGTTCTATGGAGGGACTAAAATATATATTACAACCTCGTTTAGAAGATATTTCCATGCAAGGTATACTATTTGCATTAGGACAATCTTTCTTCACCTTATCATTAGGTACTACGGGTATGATTACTTATGCCAGTTATGCCTCTAAGGAAATGACAATTAAGACATCAGCCATTTCTATAGTAGCTATGAATATATTAGTTTCTATTTTAGCTGGTTTAGCGATATTTCCAGCAATCGCTGCTTTTGGCTATAAACCGACAGAAGGTCCAGGATTGTTATTTAAAGTATTGCCTAAAGTATTTGATCAAATGGCGTTCGGTTCAGGTTTTTATTTAATCTTTTTAATATTATTCTTGTTTGCAGCACTGACATCTTCAATTTCACTATTAGAGTTAAATGTGTCGAACTTCACTAAGAATGATAATGCTAAACGAAAACCTGTTGCATTTTGTGCTAGTGTTCTAGTATTTATGATTAGTATACCAGCGACATTATCATTCAGTAGTTTGAGTGGTATACACTTTGGAGCTGGTACAATTTTTGATAATATGGACTTTTTAGTTTCAAATATATTAATGCCTTTGGGTGCTTTAGGTACAACGCTAGTAGTCGGGCAGTTATTGAATAAAAAAGATTTGAAAGCGCATTTTGGTAAAGATAAATTTAAGTTATTTATGCCATGGTATTATTTAATTAAGTTTGTTTTGCCAATAGTTATAGTGCTGATCTTCGTCGTTCAGTTCATATAATAGTTAATAGCAAAAAATCTCGTGCATTTTGTACGAGATTTTTTTATTATTGCGTATAATTATATTATTTATGAATGTTGACGCGTACATTTGTATTTAGTACAATGCAATTAAATTATTTATTAAAAAAGTCAATTGATAAATGCTGATTTCAGATTTATTCATAGTGATTTTTTAATAGATAAAAATTTTCGCTGTTTATGTAAGCGTTTTCTTATGGAGGTGGGAAATTTTATGAAAGCTATTATTGGAAAGTTTTTTGAATTATTACCACGCTTTATTGTGAATTTATTTATCTAATATATGGTGGTATGTATTTGTGTTTGAAATATTATAAACTAAGAGGTGTTTGAAATGAATCATAGACAGAATAAGTATAGTATTCGTAAAATGAGTTTTGGCGCTTCTTCAATTTTAATAGGCGCATTGTTATTTTTAGATATAGGAATGGCACAAGCCGCTGAAGGAACGAATACACAGGGAATGAATAAACAACATCAATTAATTGGGAATCAGTTGGGGAATGATGAACAAAAAATTGAAGTGAATAATATTCAAACTACACCAGTTAATAATGATAAAGCACAAACCAATAATGAGCGTACTACTCAAGTTGAGAATGATGGACAAAACAATTCACCGGAAACAAGCTTGCATAAAGCGTGGGGAACTATGGCATCTGATTCACAAAAAGTGGATGATACTATAGACTCAGCATATAACGAACAAGATAAAAACAAAGAAACAGCAACGAAAGAAGAGATAGACCCAGCATATAACGAACAAGATAAAAACAAAGAAACAGCAACGAAAGAAGAGATAGATCCAGCATATAACGAGCAAGATAAAAACAAAGAAACAGCAACGAAAGAAGAGATAGATCCAGCATATAATGAACAAGATAAAAACAAAGAAACAGCAACGAAAGAAGAGATAGACCCAGCATATAATGAACAAGATAAAAACAAAGAAACAGCAACGAAAGAAGAGATAGACCCAGCATATAACGAACAAGATAAAAACAAAGAAACAGCAACGAAAGAAGAGATAGACTCAGCATATAACGAGCAAGATAAAAACAAAGAAACAGCAACGAAAGAAGAGATAGACCCAGCATATAACGAACAAGATAAAAACAAAGAAACAGCAACGAAAGAAGAGATAGACCCAGCATATAACGAACAAGATAAAAACAAAGAAACAGCAACGAAAGAAGAGATAGATCTAGCATATAATGAACAAGATAAAAACAAAATGACAGAACGTAATGACTTCACAGCAGTACAAAGTAATCATTCTAATATACTTACTACAAATCGAGAGAATGACGCTATAGCTCTTGAAAAATTAAATGGAGCAAAGATAAACTTTGATAACCAAAAGAACGAACCTGATAAAGACGATAATGTAACTGTGTTGAAAGAAGGGGCATTAGCTACCACAAATAATCAAACGCAGCAAAGTAGCATGCCAATGACTGAACAACCAAGTAAAATAGCGAAGCAAGGAGAATATAAAAATCAAGATCCTATTATATTAGTACATGGATTTAATGGTTTCACAGATGATATTAATCCATCTATTCTCTCGCATTACTGGGGTGGAGATAAATTAAATATTCGTCAAGATTTAGAAAATAATGGATATGAAGCATATGAAGCAAGTATAGGTGCATTGAGCAGTAACTATGATCGAGCAGTTGAATTATATTATTATATTAAAGGTGGAACAGTAGATTATGGTGCAGCGCATGCTGAGAAATATGGGCATGAGCGTTACGGAAAGACATATGAAGGCGTCTATAAAAATTGGCAACCAGGGCAAAAAATACATTTAGTAGGTCACAGTATGGGTGGTCAAACGATAAGACAAATGGAAGAATTGTTGCGAAATGGCAACCAAGAAGAAATTGAGTATCAAAAAGCGAATGGCGGCGAAATATCTCCATTATTTAAAGGTGGCAATGACAACATGATTGCTTCCATGACAACATTAGGTACACCACATAACGGCACACATGCTGCAGATCAACTTGGTAATGAGGCTTTCATAAGGCAATTAGCATTTGATTATGCCAAATTTAAAGGGAATAAAAATTCTAGAGTTGATTTTGGACTAGGACAATGGGGTCTTAAACAACGAGAGAATGAATCCTATATCAATTATGTTAATAGAGTTCAAAATAGTAATTTATGGAAAACGCAAGATAATGGTTTTTATGATTTAACACGCGAAGGTGCAACAAAATTAAATCAAACTACATCATTGAATCCTAATATTGTTTATAAAACGTATACAGGAGAATCAACGAGACCTGCTTTATTAGGAAGACAAAAATCTGATATTAATATGTTCTTGCCATTTACGGTAACCGGTAACGTCATCGGTAAAGTAGCAGAAAAAGAATGGAGAGAAAATGATGGGCTTGTTTCTGTTGTGTCAGCACAACACCCGTCTAATCAAGCCTTTGTAGAAGCTACAGATGAAATCGAAAAAGGAGTATGGCAAGTTACACCTGTCAGACATAATTGGGATCACGTTGACTTTGTGGGACAAGACTCAACCGATTCTAATCATACACAAGCAGAGCTACAACAATTTTGGCATGGTATTGCTGAAGATTTAGTGAAAGTAGAAGCAACCGAAGCATAATCATGCTTCAGTTAGAATTATATATAGGAAATGAGGGTTTAATATGACTGGTGATTTCTTTGATTTGATGGGTTCGTTTTTCAACGTACTTAAAACATTATTTTCATAATTAGTAAATAAGCTTGGACAGCTTTTACGTTCTTGTCCAAGCTTATTTATATGTATGATATGTTAATTGAATTAGACGATAGGATTCAAACAAGCCCTCAATATTATAATATTGAGGGCTTGTATAAGCGTTAAGAATTATTTACCTGTGAATAAACCGATGATTTTTTTGATGATGTCGATGATAAATGACATGATTTTTCACCTCGCTTTGTTTTGTTAACTATATAATAATATAATTGCGCGTCATTTTGTTTTGTAATTCCTAAATAGTAATAAAATATGCTTATATGAATTTAAATAAATTTTAAAAACAATTGCGCATCCCTAAGTGTCTTTAAATACATAAATAAAGCACAATCATAAGCTCTATACTAAGCGTCTTTATGATTGTGCTTTTAAATTATTTAATTATTATAATAGATTGATTTAATCAGTGATAGCACCTTTAGAAGCTGATGAAACAAGTTTTGCATATTTCGCAAGGGTTCCTTTAGTAGCTTTTAAAGGAGGGGATTGCCATTGTGCACGACGACGTTCTAACTCTTTATCAGAAACATCGAAGCTAATTTCTAGATTGTCGGCATCGATAGTGATTTTATCATCTTCTTCCAACAAAGCCATAGGACCACCAACTTGTGACTCAGGTGCTGCATGACCAATTACGAGACCATGAGAACCACCTGAAAAACGGCCATCGGTAAGTAAGGCCACAGATTCCCCAAGTCCTTTACCAACTAAAATTGAAGAGGCTGAAAGCATCTCTGGCATTCCAGGTGCCCCTTTAGGACCGGCATATCGTATGACTACAACATCACCAGGTTTGATTTGATTATTAAGAATCGCTTTTGTTGCTGCAGATTCAGAGTCAAAGACACGTGCCGGCCCATTGATATAAGTCACACTAAGCCCAGAAATTTTAGCGACTGCACCCTCGGGAGCAAGGTTTCCTTTTAAAATTACGAGTGGTCCTGTTTCATGTTTGGGTTGATCAAAATTAATTATTTCTTTATTATCTGTAAGGTCTGCTTGATGTTCTAGATTCTCAGCAACAGTTTTACCTGTCACAGTAAGACAGTCACCATGAAGTAAACCTTTGTCGTGTAAAAGTTTCATTACAGCTGGTATGCCACCTACTTCATCAAGGTGTGCCATCACGTATTTACCGCTTGGTCGTAAATCTGCGATATGTGGGACACGCTTACGAATTTTTTCGAAGTCATCTAATGTAAGGTCAACTTCTATAGTGTGTGCAATGGCAAGTAAATGTAAAATCGCATTTGTAGAACCACCTAAAGCCATAACTACTGTAATTGCATTTTCAAAAGCATTTTTCGTCATAATATCTTTTGGATAAATACCTTGTTCTAATAATTTGTATACTGCTTTACCTGCAGCACGACTATCTTTAGCTTTATTAGCTGATACAGCAGGATGAGAAGCACTGCCAGGTAGACTCATACCCATTGCTTCAATTGCCGAAGACATCGTATTGGCAGTGAACATGCCTCCACATGCACCAGCACCTGGGCAAGCAGCACATTCTACTTTGTGCAATGCTTCATCGTCAATTTCTCCATTATTATACTGTCCGACCCCTTCAAACGCGGATACGGCATCGAGATCTTTGCCATCTAAATTACCGGGTAATATCGTGCCTCCATAAACAAATACAGCAGGTAAATTTAGACGCGCGATACCAATCATACAACCAGGCATATTTTTATCACAACCTCCGATAGCTACGATTGCATCAAGGTTTTCTGCGCTGACAACAGTTTCTATAGAGTCGGCAATAATTTCACGACTAGGTAAGGAAAAGCGCATCCCATCAGTTCCCATTGAAATACCATCTGAAACAGTTATTGTATTAAAAATCAATGGTGAGGCGCCTGCTTCACTCACACCTTGCTTAGAAGCACGTGCCAAACCATCGATATGCATATTACATGGTGTAACTTCGCTCCAGGTACTAGCGATTCCAATCATTGGTTTCTTGAAATCTTCATCTTCAAAACCAAGTGCACGTAAATAAGCGCGATTTGGTGTACGGCTCACACCTTCGCTAATAACTTTACTTCGGATACGCAAGTCTTGATGATCTTCGTTATTTTCTATTTCTTTAGTCAAATGATTACCTCCAGTAATGCGAATTAATTATTGTTAGAATAATCTGATAATTTAAAAACTACAAATATTATGGAAATGTGTAAAAATGATGTGCGATATTAGTCGTCTGTGTTGGAGTACGTTTCTATAGCTATTGCTATTCATTAAAAATTCAATTTCAGACGTAAAATATCAAAATAATTTCAATACCATATCGGTACCCACAGTATAGACATATCGGTCACATGTCAATGCTAAATATTGATTGTTCTATGCTACACCTAACGATAATTAAAATGAAAAGTGGAATATGATGCTATATAGTGTGCATTATAGCGCATGGGTTAAAGGGAATTGAACTGGAAATCATATCTAATATAGAGTATATAAGGAGAAAGAGAAACATATTATCTGACGTGTTATGGAATTGCTTACCATTGTAATAATAATGTCATATAAATAATATACTAAATTGAGGCTTTAAGATGTATAATGGGGTGGTGATCATATGTACATAGCGTACAATACAATTTTGGGAGGTTTACATAATTGCGTAAAAAAATAATTGCAACTGTAATAGGGACGAGTGCGTTGGCAGCTGCTACTTCAACGAATGCAGAAGCTGCTTCAACATACAAAGTTAAAAGTGGCGATTCACTTTGGTCAATAGCGAATAAATTTAATATTTCAGTAGCTAAATTAAAATCATTAAATCATTTGACATCTAATGTGATTTTTCCAAATCAGTCATTGAAGGTATCTGGGACAGCGAGTTCTAATACAACTTCTACTACGTCATCAACTTCTACATATACAGTACAATCAGGTGATACTTTATCTGGTATTGCCGCTAAATATGGAACAAGTTATGAAAAGATTATGAGTTTAAATCATTTAACAAGCTTTAATATATATCCTGGACAAAAGTTAAAAGTGTCAGGTACAACTTCGACAAGTAGTTCAAGCAACACAAGTAGTGGTAGTACAACGACTTATACAGTACAATCAGGCGATTCTTTATCAGCGATTGCAGCTAAATATGGAACGACATATCAAAAAATCATGAGCTTAAATCATTTAACAAGCTTCAATATATATCCTGGACAAAAGTTAAAAGTATCGGGTTCGACTTCAACGAGTGGTTCAGGTACTTCAAGTTCATCAGGATATTATACGCCGAAATTTAATCATTCTAATTTGTATGATTGGGGACAATGTACGTGGCATGTATTTAACAAACGTGCACAAATTGGTAAAGGGATTAGCACATATTGGTGGAATGCTAATAACTGGGATACTGCATCAGCAGCAGACGGTTATACTGTAGACCATAGAGCGACGGTTGGATCTATATTGCAATCAGACGCAGGATATTATGGCCATGTAGCTTTCGTAGAATCTGTTAACTCAAATGGTAGTATTACAGTTTCTGAGATGAACTATAGCGCTTCTCCAGGTATTGCTACAACGAGAACAATACCAGCATCACAAGTAAGTTCATATAAATATATTCATTAATTCATTTTATAGATAAAAAAACGTATAGGATACATTGAAGAATCGATGTACCCTATACGTTTTTTATTATATATCAGAAGGTTTGACAGTGCTTACTAAATCATTTGAACGTCTATTTAGATTGGCTGCGCAAAGATTTCACTCGTTTAGCCGTTGTATATAACGTACTTGCTAATGTAAATGTTGAGAAAATTTTAGCGAATTTACGCGGTGATTTCAATGTAGTATAAAAATCAAGTATAGCGCCCACACTTGATATAGTCATGCTTGCATACATTAATTTCTTATTTTTAGATTGATAAGCATACCAATTAAATCCTTCTACTGCTATACCTACAAAGTTAATAGTGTTAGAAACACGATTGAGTTTCGATTTTTTAGCCATTACTTTAGATCCTCCATATTAAGTGTATTGTACAATATTATAGCATTTATTTAGGGAGATGTAGTTAAATCTATGTTTGTATTGCACGCAAAGATGAGATTGAATAATAAAATATGATACCATAAAGTTATGAATGTAAAAAATAGTATGCTCAATTCGTGAGCTGAAATTATTGATACGTGTGAGGTGAATCAAGCATGATTAAATGTGTTTGTTTAGTAGTGAAAGAAAAAGAGCAAATATTGCTTGTACAAGCGAGACATCGGCAAAAGTATTACTTTCCGGGTGGCAAAATAGACGAGGGTGAAACACATAAACAAGCTTTACATAGAGAGTTAAAAGAAGAACTGCAAATTAATATACCAGAAACAAGCTTACATTATATTACAACTGTGGTTGGCGATGCCTATCCTCAAAAAAATACAAAGACTGAACTTAACTGTTTTTATACAACAGAAAAAATAGATTGGTCCAACGTAGAACCTGCCCAAGAGATTACAGATTTAAAATGGATTCATAAAACAGATCGTGAAATAATAGCACCAGCCGTTCTAACGTGGTTAGATAACGATTTTAACTGTAAATTAGAAGATAGCCTTGAATTTGAACCCTATGATGAATCGCTTTTTGATGATGTTCTAGGGATTAATATTGCAGAGTTAGACCTTCAATTCACTAAAACGCCTCAAGAAAATATCGAACTTGCAAAAGCGGATTTAGATAGACATCCGATTTTAATATATAACCAGCAACGACAATGTATTGGATTCTTTACTTTGCACGAAGGGCAAGGTATAGAGCCTTACACTGCTAATCCAAATGCGATATTTTTCAGGTCATTTAGTATAAGTGTTGATTTTCGAGGTCAAGGATATGGAAAGCAAGTTATTCAACAATTACCACAATATGTAAAGCAATATTTTCCAAACATAAATGAGATCTATCTCACAGTAAATAATGATAATGAAAAGGCACAACGGTTGTATAAACATTGTCAGTATGAGTGTGTAGGAGAAGGTTTATTAGCAGATCGACCAGTGTATATTATGCGTTATAGAATATAAAACAATCGAACAACACGTCATGAAAGTTAACACATAGTGTTATTTTACATGACGTGTTTTTGCTATTTTAATTGAGGCATCGTATGATTTTTTCAAAGGGGTGAGAGAATTGAATATGAATGATACGCTATTTCTATTTTTATGTACACTACTCGTTTGGTTGATGACGCCTGGATTAAGTTTATTCTATGGTGGACTCGTACAATCGAAAAATGTTTTAAATACGGTTATGCAGAGTATGTCTGCAATCGTAGTGGTGACATTTGCTTGGGCAATTTTGGGGTTTAGTCTTAGCTTTGGGTCTGGAAATACATTTTTAGGTGATTTTACATATTTAGGCCTGCAACATGTTGGCTTCGGTACTCAAGCAGATATTTCTCCAAATATACCTTTAGCTTTATTTATGTTATTTCAATTAATGTTTTGTACAATTGCAGTTTCTATATTGTCGGGTTCGATTGCTGAAAAAATGAAATTCATACCATATTTGGTATTTGTATTTTTTTGGGTGATTCTTGTATATAGTCCAGTAGCTCATTGGGTTTGGGGCGGTGGTTGGATTGATCAGTTAGGCGCAATTGATTACGCTGGAGGTACAGTCGTACATATTACTTCAGGTGTGTCTGGCTTAGTGCTAGCAATTATGATTGGAGCTGGAAAGAATTTTGATAAACGTCCACCGCATAATCTGATCATTACGCTTATTGGCGCTATACTCGTCTGGGTAGGTTGGTATGGTTTTAATGTTGGTAGTGCGTTGACATTTGATGGTATTGCAATGACGTCATTTGTAAATACAGTCTTAGCAGCAAGTGCGGGTGCATTAGGTTGGTCAGTGATGGAGCATTTAATGAAAAAGACGACGAGTTTGATTGGGATGTTATCAGGCGTGTTGGCTGGATTAGTTGCAATTACGCCAGCAGCTGGTTTCGTTGGCTATATGAGTGCGATAATTATTGCACTTATAGGTGGTGTTTGCTGTTATTTTGCAATCAATTATATCAAAGTAAAGTTGAAATATAATGATGCGTTAGATGCGTTTGGTATACATGGCATTGGAGGCGTTGTAGGTGCAATTTTAACAGGCGTTTTCCAATCACATAAAGTGAATGAAGGAGTTACAAATGGTTTGATCTTTGGAGGCGGCATACAAACAATCACAGTACAAATCATTGCTGTGGTCGTCACAATCATTTTTAGCGGTGTGTTGACTTACATTATTGCGAGAGTCATTGGATTATTTAGTGCACTAGGCACAAATAAAAAAGAAGAAGAACATGGTTTGGATTATGTGGTACATGGTGAACGTGCATATTTTAGTGGAGAATTAAATAAATTTAATAGACGTCCGTGATAATAGTTATCTAAATAATAGTATTTAATAATCAAAAGTTAGTATTTATAGGGACAATACCTTTGTTTAAAGTTTGCTATTAAACATTAATAATAATGAAGTGAACTACTTTTAAATTAAAAGCACCACCAACGCTATTGTGAAATGATAGTGTTGGTGGTCATTTATTAATCTATTGTATGCTCTGATTTTTTATCTATGGGCTTTTCATTTTTAATTAAAACTGAAGATAACCAAGCTGTTATTGGGATACTGATGGCAACAGCGATACCACCTAATAAGATAGAAATGAACTCTTGCACAAAAATCTTAGAATTAATGATGTGACCAAATGAATAATTTAACTTAAAGAACCAGAAAAACAAAGTTAATTGACCTCCGAAATATGCAAGGTAAATCGTATTTGCTGATGTCGCTAAAATTTCTCTGCCTACGCTCATACCTGAATGAAATAAATCTTTTTGGCTTAAATTTGGATTGGCTTCACTTAATTCATACATTGGAGAACTGATTGTGATTGCTAAATCAATAACCACTGCTATTACTGCCAAAACTACAGTGAAGATCATAAATTTCACCATATCTATACCAATGTTCATGGAAAAGATATAGGTCTCGTCTTGTTGCTCGGTAGTGAAACCTTGTAAATGCCCGATTGCAACAGAAAGATAGATGGCAGCAATCAGAATTATCGTAGTTAATATAGTAGCGTAAAACGCTGCTTTAGTCTTAGTATTATAACTATTTAATACAAATAGGTTACACGACGCAATGACGATACAAAAAATGATTGTCACAATGTAAATAGGAGCGCCGAATATAATGACAACAATGGCGATGAGTAAGATGACGAAATTTAAGAATAGCGTCAAATAAGAAATCAATCCTTTTTTACCACCAAAAACAATCATTAAAATGAAGAGTAGGATAGCTAAAATTGTTATTGCACTCATTGTCTGACACCTCTCAATTTAAACCATAATTGCATTAATAAAATTGTGATAGGAATGGTTAAGACGATACCTATACCACCGGTGATTGCCCGGGAAATTTCTAATGACCAATTCATGGAAATGGTGTACGTAATGGTATTTTCATTTTTTAAATATAGGAGTATCATTGGTAAACTTCCTGATAGATATGAGAAGAGTAAAATATTGGTCATTGTCCCCATAATATCTTGACCAATATTACGCCCAGCTAATGCCCATATGGCCATGCTGATGTTAGGTGTACGCCGTAATATTTCATTCATACCACTTGCAATCGTAATAGCAACATCCATAACAGCACCAAGTGAACCAATCATCACAGAAGCAAGGAACACTTCTTTAGGTGGTAATGTTAAGAAAGTCATTGTTTCAAATTTTAAGCCTTGGCCGCCTGTCAGTTGAATAACTAGTTGCGTAAGTCCAATACAAAGAAAAGTTCCGAGTAAGGTACTGATAATCGTGATGAGTGTTCGCCATTGCCAACCGGTGACTAATAATAGCGTTAATGTCGTAGAAATAACAATACCTACACTCATTAAAGCAAACAAACTAACTGTAGGGGATTGGTTGTGAATATAGATTGCTAATACAACAACGATAGTATTAATAATTAAAGATAAAATAGATTGTAAACCGATTTTTCTACCAACGAGCAATACAGTTAATAAAAATAAGCCGGTCACAGCGACCACAAGACTGTCACGTTTTTTCTCTGTAAGGTACGCATCATCTGGATGTTTATCAATATGTAAGAGCACTTTGTTATTTTTTGAAAATGCTTCGCTATCGGCTTGGGATTCTACATAATCATGTTGAATCGTTGCCGTTTTTCCCTCGAATTTACCGTTTAAAATTTTGATTTTTAAAGTTTCCTTATGCTTAATATCTTTATTATGATGTTCATCTGTAATTTGGGAAGTTGATTTATTTTCAATATGTGTAATTTGGCCGATTGGTGTTTGATAAAATTTTTCATTCACAAATGTGAAAATAAATAAACCTACAAAGATAATACAAAATAATAAGATGACCCAATTAAATGGGCGGTTGAATGTTGGTTTCACTGCCATTGTCTTATTTCAATCCTCTCTCTTTATAGACAATGTGATTATACGCCCCTAATATAGTGAATTCAAAGATTTATATGTTCACTGCGTTTAATAATAAGTTAATGATATGTTGCACTTCGACTAAGTAATTGATCAATGGTTGCATTCATAAGTTGTATATCATGTTTTTTATTATCGATACGCGTAACACTACAAATTGTACGTTTGAGTTCTGTATGTTCTAGTGAAATATCTACCCATTTTCCGGGATTTTTATCTAATAAATGATAAGAAGCGGTGATAATATAGGCGCGTTGATGATTTAATAAATATTGAGCTAATTGAGGATGCGTGACTGTACGGATTGGTGATTCAATTACTTTACCTAATATCTGTTTCATACTTTGAGGTAAAGTATAAAGTTCATAAATCAATGTATTTGAAAATTGAGCTAATGGCGGATTGGTAGCCATTGTGATAGGGTCATCTTTTGGTGCATAAATATGATAATTTTCTTCAAATAATGGATTTACTTTTAATGTGTGATTTTGTTTAATTTCATGTGATAATTCTGTAAAGGCGATATCGATTTGATCAGTTAGTAATGCGTTTAAAATTTCGCTTTCTTCCATTAGAATAGGTTCAACTATAGAATTACTTTCGTTTTCGAATGATTGAATGAGTAAGGTGAGAACTTGAGAGATATAACTTTCAACATAACCAATATGAATTACAAAGTGATTCGACTCTGACTGGTTGTGGAATAAACGAATTGTTTCATCTAGTTGTTCGATGATTTTAGTAGCTTCTGAAAATAATTGCTTTCCTTCCTCGGTAAGATAAATATTTCTCCCTTCGCGTTTGAATAAAGTAACTTGTAACTCTTTTTCCAATTGTGTAATTTGGCGACTGATTGCAGATTGTGCAATATCCAATTCAAGTGCTGCTTCAGATAAATGTTCTCTTTTGGCAACTTCTATAAAATACTTTAATTGTTTAATTTCCAATGATTCACCCTCCTAATATTACAATCGTTCTAATAATTAGAATGATATCATCTATTTTATATATTGAACAGATTAATTAACTGCTATATAGTTTACTTACTTATTTAATATTCAGAATTTTCTTAAAAGAGGTGAACATCATGCTCGAATATAATAAAAAATTGGGCTTATATGATAGTCGTGAAGAACATGATGCATGTGGTATTGGATTTTATGCCAATATGGATAATCAAAGAAATCATGATATAGTTGAAAAATCATTAGAAATGTTACGTAGATTAGATCACCGTGGTGGTATTGGTGCAGACGGTATTACCGGTGATGGTGCAGGTATTATGACAGAAGTACCTTATGCATATTTTGCTGAACAAACTGATTGGGATTTACCAGAAGAAGGTCAATATGCAGTTGGAATGTTTTTTACAAATGAGAAAATTGCGGGTTCTCAACATGAAGCCCAATTTAATGCGCATTTTGAAGTTGAAGGATTAACTGTTATTGGTTATAGAGATGTACCCGTAGATGTCAATGCAATTGCTGCGCATGTTGCTGAAACAATGCCTCATATTCAACAAGTATTCGTTGCATTAAACGATGTTTCACATATAGAGCGCAAGTTATTTTTAGCGCGTAAACAAATAGAAAACTATGCAAATCAACAACATTTAGATTTATATTTTACAAGTTTATCTAATAGAACGATTGTTTATAAAGGGTGGTTACGTTCTGATCAAATCAAAGCACTATATAAAGATTTGAATCATGAAACGTATGTATCTAAATTAGGACTTGTACATTCTCGTTTTAGTACAAATACATTCCCGAGTTGGAAACGTGCGCATCCCAATAGACTGTTAATGCACAATGGTGAAATCAATACAATTAAAGGTAATGTGAATTGGATGAGAGCACGCCAAGCAGAACTTATTGAAACTATTTTTGGTGATGATAAAGATAAAGTGAAAGAGGTTGTCGATGAAGACGGAAGTGATTCCGCAATTGTTGATAATGCTTTGGAATTTTTATCTTTAGCGATGGAACCAGAAAGAGCAGCTATGTTAATGATTCCTGAACCATGGTTATACAACAAAGCGAATGATGCGAACGTCCGTGCTTTTTACGAATTCTATAGTTATCTTATGGAACCTTGGGATGGGCCAACAATGATTTCGTTCTGTAATGGAGACAAAATCGGTGCGTTAACTGACAGAAACGGTTTAAGACCGGGACGTTATACGATAACTAATGATAATTATATTGTTTTTTCATCAGAGGTAGGCGTCATTGATGTACCAGAGGAAAATGTGGCCTATAAAGGACAATTGAATCCTGGTAAATTATTATTGGTTGATTTTAAAGCGAATAAAGTCATTGAAAATAATGAATTGAAAGCACGTATTGCAGATGAACTTCCATATGAAAGTTGGTTAAAACAATTTACAGTCGATTTAGACTTAGATCATGTTACTTATCAACCATCGAAATGGGATGAATCTACACTTGAACGTCTACAAAAACAATTTGTCTATACTAGAGAAGAAATGGACAAATATATGACAGAGTTGGTAGAGAGTAAGAAAGATCCAATAGGTGCCATGGGTTATGATGTGCCTGTAGCAGTTTTGAATGAAAAAGATGAAACACTATTCAATTACTTTAAGCAATTATTTGCGCAAGTAACTAATCCGCCTATCGATGCGTATCGTGAGAAGATTGTTACGAGTGAATTGACTTATCTTGGTAGCGAAGGTAATTTATTAAATCCAAACGAAGATGTGTTGAATAGAATTCAACTAAAACGCCCTGTCATCACTGAAGGACAACTAGATGCTATTGAAAATAGTAGGTTTAGTGTGAAGCATCTTTCAACTTTATATAAAGATGATTTAGAAGTTGCATTAGAAGCATTGGGTGATCAAGCGATTCGTGCTGTAAAAGAAGGTAATGAAATATTGGTGCTAAATGATCGTATGCTAGCTACTGAAGATGGCTATGCAATGCCGATTTTGCTTGCAGTGAGTCATATCCATCAGTTGTTAATTAGAGAAGATTTACGTATGCGTACGAGTATTGTCGCTTTATCAGGTGAAACGAGAGAAGTGCATCATGTGGCATGTTTACTAGGATATGGCGCGAACGCTGTAGTACCTTATTTAGCACAACGTACGATTGAACAATTAGTGTTAGATGGGCGTATAGATGGGGATGTTTATGAAAATGTTCAAACCTATACAGATACATTGTCAGAAGGTGTCATTAAAGTCATGGCTAAAATGGGTATCTCTACTGTGCAAAGTTATCAAGGAGCACAAATATTTGAAGCAATTGGTCTTTCAGATGAAGTTGTTGAAAAATATTTCACAGGTACACAGTCAAAATTGTCAGGTATATCTATAGATATGATTGATAAAGAGAATAAAGGAAGACAAACGCCTAAAAGTGAATATTTAGAGTCAGGTAGTACATTCCAATGGCGTCAACAAGGTCAACATCATGCCTTTAATCCGACATCGATTCATTTGTTACAGCATGCTTGTCGTGCGAATGACTATGCAAAATTCAAGCAATTTTCAACAGAAGTAAATCATAAACGTACGGATCACATTCGACACCTCATGGAGTTTAAGAAACGTGAAGCGATTGATATCAGTGAAGTTGAACCAGCGAGTGCAATTGTTCAACGATTTAATACAGGTGCAATGAGTTATGGTTCTATTTCTGAAGAAGCACATCAGACACTTGCAGAAGCTATGAATAGAATGGGTGGTAAGAGTAATAGTGGTGAAGGTGGTGAAAACCCTGAACGTTTTACTATCGACGAAGAAGGGCGGAATCATTCAAGTGCGATTAAACAGGTGGCATCAGGTCGTTTTGGTGTAACAAGTGATTACTTGCAACATGCAAAAGAAATTCAAATTAAAGTTGCACAAGGTGCTAAACCGGGTGAAGGGGGACAACTACCAGGTACGAAAGTGTATCCATGGATTGCAGAAGTGAGGGGCTCCACACCAGGTATTGGATTGATTTCGCCACCGCCACATCATGATATTTATTCTATTGAAGATTTAGCTCAATTAATTCATGATTTAAAAAATGCTAATAAAGATGCAAATATTACGGTGAAGCTTGTTTCTAAAACAGGTGTCGGTACGATTGCAGCTGGAGTTGCTAAAGCATATGCAGATAAGATTGTTATCAGTGGTTATGATGGCGGAACAGGTGCTTCACCGAAAACAAGTATTCAACATGCAGGCGTACCTTGGGAAATTGGTTTAGCTGAAACGCATCAAACATTAATGTTAAATGATTTGAGATCAAGAGTTAAAGTTGAAACTGATGGTAAATTACTTACAGGTAAAGATGTTGCCTATGCTTGTGCTTTAGGGGCTGAAGAATTTGGTTTTGCGACTGCCCCATTAGTGGTTTTAGGTTGTATCATGATGCGTGTTTGTCATAAAGATACTTGCCCAGTAGGTATTGCGACACAAAACCAAGACCTACGTGCATTATATAGAGGTAGAGCGGATCATGTCGTTAACTTTATGCACTTTGTTGCTGAAGAACTTAGAGAAATATTAGCTGAATTAGGATTGAAATCTGTTGATGAATTAATAGGTAGGACAGACTTATTGCAACGTACGACAAACTTGGCTTCGCGTCGTCCGAAAGCCGCTTCAATGGATGTCGAAGCATTATTATATCAACATGAAGGTGACCGCTTCAAAAAAATTGAGCAAAATCATCATTTAGATATTGGTTTTGACCTTACAGCATTTTATCCTGAAGCGCAATCTGCTATTGAACAAGGTAAGTCATTTACAGGTGAATACCGTTTAAATAATGAACAACGAGATGTAGGCGTAATTACAGGTAGTGCCATTACGCGTGTGCACGGTCGAGAAGGCTTACCTGAAGATACAATTTATGCTAAAACGATGGGCCATGCTGGACAAAGTTTGGCAGCATATACGCCAAGTGGATTAACGATTCATCATACAGGCGATGCAAATGACTACGTTGGTAAAGGCTTATCTGGCGGTAAAGTTATTGTAAATGCGCCAAATAAACAACGTGAGCGTGAAATTATTGCTGGTAACGTTTGTTTCTATGGAGCTTCACATGGTAAAGCGTTTATTAATGGTAAAGCAGGAGAACGTTTCTGTATTCGTAATAGTGGTGTCCACGCAGTAGTTGAAGGCATTGGAGATCATGGGCTTGAATATATGACTGGAGGACGTATCGTTGTACTAGGCGATGTAGGTAAGAACTTTGGCCAAGGCATGAGTGGTGGCGTAAGTTATATCTTCCCTTCAGACATTGCACAATTTAAAGTAGATAATAGCCTTGATACATTGGATTTTGAGGCGATTACAGTTGATGAAGAACGTGCTGTACTCAAAGAAATGTTAGAAGAGCATGTGAAATATACAGATAGCACAAAAGCTAAAGCGATATTAGCAGATTTTGAACATGTGGCTAATAAAGTCGTAAAAGTTATACCAAAAGATTACAAACTTATGATGCAAAAAATAGATTTACAAAAACGTGAGTCAAGCGAATTAGATGAAGCATTATTAAATGCATTTAATGATAAGCGTACGCATATAGAACCAGAACAACAACTGACTGCTGTATATTAAACATAGAGGGGGGATTTGTCATGGGTGAATTCAAAGGATTTATGAATTATGACAAACAACAACTACATGAATTATCATTAGTTGAACGCTTAAATAACCATGAGGCGTTCCAACAAAGATTTACTAATGACGAAGCAGCGCAACAAGGTGCGCGTTGTATGGATTGTGGCACACCGTTTTGCCAAACAGGTGAACCATTTGGTAGAGAAACCATAGGTTGTCCTATAGGGAATTATATTCCAGAATGGAACGAGCTCGTATATAGACAAGATTTTAAAACGGCATATGAACGTTTAAGTGAAACAAACAACTTCCCAGAATTTACGGGGCGCGTTTGTCCAGCACCCTGTGAACAATCATGTGTAATGAAAATCAATCGGGAATCTGTTGCTATCAAAGGTATTGAAAGAACAATTATAGATGAAGCTTATGAAAATGGTTGGGTTCAACCCACAATTCCTAGTGAACGTAAAGCTGAATCAGTAGCCATCGTAGGAAGCGGTCCAGCTGGTTTAACTGCCGCAGAGGAATTGAATAAATTGGGGTATAATGTGACAGTATATGAACGGGCGCATGAACCAGGTGGATTATTAATGTATGGTATTCCTAATATGAAACTAGATAATGATGTCGTACGTCGTCGAATCAGTATAATGGAACAATCTGGTATAGCATTTGTAACAGATACAGAAATTGGTGTTGATATAAGTCATGAAGAACTAGATGAAAAACATGATGCAATCATCTTATGTACAGGTTCACAAAATGCCAGAGATCTACCATTAGAAGGACGTATGGGATTTGGTATTCATTTTGCGATGGATTACCTAACGGAACAAGGACAACTTTTAAATGGTGAAATTAGTGAGCCAACAATTTCAGCAGAAGGTAAAAATGTTATTGTTATTGGTGCTGGTGATACAGGTGCTGACTGTGTGGCGACGGCACTTCGAGAAAATTGTAAGTCCATCGTTCAATTTAATAAATATACAAAACAACCTGAAGAAATTGAATTTGATGAGAATACGTATTGGCCGCTTGCTATGCCAGTATTCAAAATGGATTATGCACATAAAGAATATAAATCACGTTTTGGTTTTGAGCCACGTGCTTATGGTGTACAAACGATGCGTTACGACGTAGATCATATCGGTAACGTTAAGGGTGTTTATACTCAAATTCTTGAAGAGACAGATGAAGGTATGGTTGTGGTTGATGGTACTGAACGTCATTGGCCAGCAGATTTAGTGTTATTATCTATCGGTTTTATTGGTACTGAAACGACAGTTCCGCATGCTTTTAATATTCAAACTGAACGTAATAAAATTGTAGCGGACAATAAAGATTTCAGAACGAACCAGCCACACATTTTTGCGGCGGGTGATGCTAGAAGAGGGCAAAGCCTTGTTGTATGGGCAATTCAAGAAGGTAGAGCAGTCGCAGATTCTGTTGATCAATACTTGAAAGAAAAAACACTTGTTTAACATAGTAAAAATTATTGACTTTTATAGCGAGCTATAATATTATAAATATTGTGTTCGTTTGGAGGAATACCCAAGTCCGGCTGAAGGGATCGGTCTTGAAAACCGACAGGGGCTTAACGGCCCGCGGGGGTTCGAATCCCTCTTCCTCCGCCATTATTTTTAAATACCAAGACTAATATAAATAGAGTAGGCAAGTATTCAATCGTGTATTGATTACTTGCCTTTTTTATTGTCTTTTTTATAGTTCGCGCTCTTTAAAAAAGACCAAAACATCGAAGTTCTCGAAAAATTGTATTACCAAAGCTTGGGCAGATCATATTAATATCCTCACTCTTTAATATAAGCCTTTACAAAACTTGTATAGACAAGTTATAATTTCAATAACATTAAAAGAAAAAAGGGAGTGGGTCGTCATGGCTGTAAAAAAGAAAGATGTACAAGATATCGTCGAAGCTATTGGGGGCAAGGATAACTTAGAAACTGCAACGCACTGTGTGACGAGGTTGAGGTTGGTTTTAAAAGAGGATGATAAGGTAGATAAAGAAAGGTTGGCTGACAACGATTTAGTGAAAGGTCAATTCAAAGCAGATAACCAGTATCAAATTGTGATTGGTCCTGGAACGGTAGATGAAGTCTATAAACAGTTTATAGATGAGACGGGAATGAGTGAAGCGTCTAAAGAGGATGCGAAAGCTGTAGCTGCTAAAAAGGGAAACCCTATTCAGAGACTCATTAAATTATTGGGAGATATCTTCATACCTATATTACCCGCAATCGTTACAGCAGGTTTACTAATGGGTATCAATAATTTACTAACTATGGAAGGTCTTTTTGGTCCGAAACCATTAGTAGAACAATTTCCACAGTTGGGTGATATTTCTAATATCATCAATGTAATTGCGAGTACTGCCTTTATATTCCTGCCAGCATTAATCGGTTGGAGTAGTATGCGAGTATTTGATGGGAGTCAAATATTGGGGTTAGTACTTGGTTTGATTCTGATGAACCCTCAATTAGTATCGCAATATGACATAGCAAAAGGGCATATTCCGACATGGAATATTTTAGGTTTGGAAATTAAACAGCTCAACTATCAAGGGCAAGTATTACCTATATTATTAGCTTCATATGTACTAGCTCAAATTGAAAAAGGTTTAAACAAATTTGTACATGATTCAATTAAGATGTTGGTCGTAGGACCGGTAGCATTACTTATTACAGGATTTTTAGCCTTTATTATTATAGGGCCAATAGCCTTAGGGCTCGGTACAGGTATTACGAATGGAGTAACGTTTATATTTGAACATGCTGGATGGTTAGGCGGCGCGATTTATGGTTTACTCTATGCACCGCTCGTCATAACAGGGTTACACCACATGTTCTTAGCGGTAGATTTTCAACTCATGGGTAGTCAATTAGATGGAACTTATTTATGGCCAATACTTGCGATTTCTAACATTTGTCAAGGGTCTGCAGCTTTTGGTGCATGGTTTGTTTATAAAAAACGTAAAATGAGAAAAGCGCAAGGTTTAGCGATGACTTCAGGTATTTCAGGGTTTTTAGGGGTCACAGAACCAGCGATGTTTGGTGTTAATTTACCATTGAAATACCCATTTATAGCTGCTATCTCGACATCATGTATCTTAGGTGCGATTATTGGTGCGAGTCGTGTACTTGGTAATGTCGGTGTTGGTGGTGTGCCAGCAATTATTTCGATTCAAAAAGAATATTGGGTAGTGTATAGCATTTGTATTTTAATTGGTATCATTGTGCCATTCCTTCTTACAATATTCTTATCACGATTTAGTAAAGAAGAAACAGAAACGCTTGTGAAAGAATAAATAATATAGATAACTACAATTAAACTCGCTAAAATTAATTAGTGAGTTTCTTTATAGAAAAAATAGTGAATTAAAGGTGGTAATTGTATGGGTCAGAATGATTGGAGAAAATCAGTTGTTTATCAAATTTATCCTAAGTCTTTTAATGATACGACGGGGAATGGTGAAGGCGACTTACAAGGTATTATAGAAAAAATGGATTACTTACAATATTTAGGCGTGGATTACATTTGGCTAACGCCTGTATATGAGTCTCCAATGAATGACAACGGCTATGACATTAGTAATTATTATAAGATAAATGAAGCATTTGGAACAATTGAGGATTTAGAAACATTAGTTGTTGAAGCACATAAGCGTGATTTAAAAGTGATGTTAGATATTGTTATTAATCACACTTCTACAGAACACGAATGGTTTAAAGCGGCTTATAAAAGTAAGAATAGCCCATATAGAGATTATTATTTTTTCAGAAGGTCAGCAAATGAATGCCCACCGACCAATTGGGAATCGAAATTTGGTGGGAACGCATGGAAATATGATGCGTCGACTGATGAATATTATTTACATTTATTTGATGTTACACAAGCAGATTTGAATTGGGATAATCCCGAAGTACGTCATGCTTTATATGACGTTATCAATTATTGGATTGATTTTGGTGTAGATGGATTCCGTTTCGATGTTATTAATTTAATTTCTAAGGGTGAATTTAAAGATTCGGAAAAGATAGGTAAAGAATTTTATACCGATGGTCCTCATGTTCATGAATATTTGCATGAGATGAATCGTCATACATTTGGAGATAAAGATATGATGACGGTAGGTGAAATGTCTTCGACTACAATAGAAGATTGTATTAAATATTCTAACGAACACCGTCAAGAGTTAAGTAGCGTATTCAATTTCCATCACTTAAAAGTAGATTATATTGATGGAGAAAAATGGACGAATGCCAAACTTGATTTTCATAAATTGAAGCAGATACTGATGGAGTGGCAACTTGGTATATACAATGGCAAAGGGTGGAATGCAATATTTTGGTGTAATCATGATCAACCACGTGTTGTTTCAAGGTTTGGTGATGATTCTACAGAAGAATCAAGACAACAAAGTGCTAAAATGTTAGCTACAGTGTTGCATATGTTGCAGGGTACACCTTATATATATCAAGGTGAAGAAATTGGCATGACAGATCCTCATTTCACAGATATCAACCAATACAGAGATATCGAATCATTAAATGCCTACCATAACATGAAAAATGCGGGATATGATGAACAAGAGATACTTGAAATATTAAGTCAAAAATCTAGAGATAATGCTAGAACGCCTGTGCAATGGACTGATGGAGCGCAAGCTGGATTTACCTCTGGTGAATCATGGATTGATATACCAAAGAATTTTGATAAAATCAATGTTGAAGCAGCTATGCAGGATGAGCAATCTATATTGCAAACTTACAGACGACTCATACAGTTACGTCACGAGTATGACATTATCACATATGGAAGTGTCGAACCGTTATATATGAACCATGAAACGTTATTTGTATATAAGCGTCATCTTAATGATGAAACGTGGTTAATTATTGCAAATTTCTCAAACGAACCTATAGACCTTCCAGCAGATATAAATATAACTGGAGAAGTCATGATACAAAATGGTCATATTGAAAACGGTACGATTGGAGCATATAGTGCAATTGTAGTTGCCCAATAATTAAAAGGTAGAGAGTGAGTGCGCATGGTACAGAAAAAATTTATTACGATATATGAAACAATACGTAAAGACATCCTAGAAACACGATTATCGTATGGTACTCAATTGCCATCAGAGCATGAATTAGTAGAAACGTATGAAGCTTCCCGAGAAACTGTACGTAAAGCGCTGAATTTATTGGTTAGGGATGGTATGATACAAAAAATTCGTGGTAAAGGCTCTGTTGTGATTTATCAAGGATTGACTGAGTTTCCTTTTGCAGATTTAAAGAGTTTTAGAGAAGTGCAGCATGGCTTAGGGCTTCGATATGAAACAGAAGTTAAAGTATTAGAACATATCTTTGCGGGTGATGTACCTCTAGTAAAAGACATATTAAACGTTCGTCAAAATACGAAGTTGTGGCATATTATCCGTACGAGAGTAATTAATAATAAAGTGAAAATTATAGATGAAGATTATTTTGTCGCTGATATTATTCCGAATGTGACAGTTGATATCGCAAAACAATCATTATATCAATATATTGAACAAGAATTACGGTTAGAAATTAGTTATTCTAATAAGTCTATTACATTTGAACCTTTTGGATATTTGGAATACGAAGCATTTGGCGAGGTTACGCCACCTTATACTGCAACAGTTCGTGGTATTGTACACTTAAAAGATACTACGAAATTTCAATATAATATCTCTAAGCACCTGGCTACAGAATTTAAGTTTAATGATTTTTCAAGGCGGCATAAGGTATGAAATATGATGGGCGGTAAGTGTATTTTGAATGACTTATATAGATAAATTATAAAATCAACAATATGTAACACTTGCATTCGGGTCTGATATTATAGTATGATATATTTTGCCGTGCTAGGTGGGGAGGTAGCGGTTCCCTGTATTCGAAATCCGCTTTATGCGAGACTGAATTCCTTTGCTAAGGGTGCGTTTTTGTGAAGTCTGCCCAAAGCACGTAGTGTTTGAAGATTTCGGTCCTATGCAATATGAACCCACGAACCATGTCAGGTCCTGACGGAAGCAGCATTAAGTGGATCATCGTATGTGCCGTAGGGTTGCTGAGGTTTAGCTGTCGACTTTGGTTACGTTTATGATACGCATTCGAAGCGAAGGTGCACGGCTTTAATTTTTAAATAATGTAATAAAGATATATAAATGTGGAGTGACGCATCTTTTGATAGCAGTCACTCTTTTTTTATATTAAAATATAAGCAATACTTTGGTGGAACAAAGATATCGTTTGGTAAAACTGTTGTAAAAACGAAGTAGTTAAATCAAAGTTTAAAATGAAATGCTATAGGAGGCGCCAATGCAAATTTATTTAAGTTCTTTAACTGAAAATGATTATGACACGAGCCTACAAGCAATTAAAGCAGCGTTTGAAAACGTAATAGAATCAAACCATGATGAACAAGATTTGGTAGTGAGATTGAGAGAAGCTCCGGAATACAATTATGAATTAGAAGTTGTCGCAAAAAATGGCGAGGGTGAAGTTGTCGGACATATAATGTTGTCTGAAATAGAGATAGTTAATGATGAGCGAAGTTATATTGCTTTAGCACTAGCACCGCTATCGGTTACGCCAGAATACAGAAACATGGGTCTCGGTAAAGCGTTGATCCAAGCAGCAGAAGAACGTGTGAAAGCACAAGACTATACAACAATTATTGTGTTAGGAGATCCAGAATATTACGGCAAGTTTGATTATAAAGAAGCGGCGCAATTTGGTATATACAGTCCTTTTGACGTGCCTTCGGAAAATTTCATGGTTAAATTCCTATGGGAGCAACTAGCAGACCAACCTAATGGTAAAGTGGTTTATCCAGAAGCTTTTAATTAATATTCAAGTATCAACTACAATGCTATAATAGTTGGTGAATGCTATTGGAGGTGCGAAAGTGAATTATCAAGCTTTATATAGAATGTTCCGACCGCAAAGTTTTGAAGACGTTGTAGGACAAGAACATGTAACTAAAACCTTACGTAATGCAATTTCAAAAAGTAAACAATCACATGCGTATATATTTAGTGGTCCAAGAGGGACAGGAAAGACGAGTATTGCAAAAGTTTTTGCGAAAGCCTTAAATTGCTTAGAGCGTACAGATGGTGAGCCTTGTAATGAATGTGATATTTGTAAAGGAATTACACGAGGTACAAATTCTGATGTCATTGAAATTGATGCTGCAAGTAATAATGGTGTAGACGAGATTCGTAACATTAGAGACAAAGTTAAATATGCACCGAGTGAATCGAAATATAAAGTTTATATTATTGATGAGGTACACATGTTAACGACAGGAGCCTTTAATGCTTTACTGAAAACATTAGAAGAACCTCCAGCACACGCTATATTCATATTGGCAACTACAGAACCTCATAAAATACCTCCAACGATTATATCGAGAGCGCAACGATTCGATTTTAAAGCAATCAGTCAAGATGAAATTGTCGAGCGTTTAAAATTTGTAGCTGATACACAAGAAATTAAATACGATGACGCAGCGTTAGAATTCATAGCGAAAGCTTCAGAAGGTGGTATGCGTGATGCACTTAGCATTATGGATCAAGCCATCGCCTTTGGTGATGACCATCTTACGATACAGGATGCTTTGAATGTAACTGGTAGCGTAGACGAACGTGCACTTAATGAGTTGTTCAAAGAGGTGGTTTCAGGAGATGTGAAATCTGCTTTCTCTACATACCACCAATTTATTTCAGAAGGCAAAGAAGTGAATCGACTAATCAATGATATGATTTACTTTGTCAGAGATACTATTATGAATAAAACCTCTGATACAGAAGCTGAATTTGATGCCTTGCTACACTTTGATTTAGATACCTTATATAAAATGATAGATGTTATTAACGATACACTTGTATCTATTAGATTTAGTGTGAATCAAGGTGTGCATTTTGAAGTATTATTAGTGAAAATTGCGGAGATGATTAAAGGGCAACCACAAAATGTACAAACTGTAGCCACTACAAGTATTGCGGCAGAGCCTAATAATGATGTATTACTACAAAGGATGGAACAATTAGAAAGTGAATTAAAAACACTGAAGACGCAAGGTGTCACAACTACCAATGCATCTCAACAAACCAAACGTGCTTCAGCAAGTAGAGGTGGACAATCTAAGAATGCATTCTCTATGCAACAAATTGCTAAAGTACTAGATAAAGCTAATAAAGATGATATAAAGTTATTGAAAGATCATTGGCAAGACGTTGTTGGTCATGCTAAAGATAATGATATGAAGCCTTTAGTAAGTCTTTTACAAAATTCTGAACCTGTTGCAGCGAGCGAAACACATGTGCTTATCAAATTTGATGAAGAAATACATTGTGAAATCGTTAATAAAGATGATGAAAAACGGGGAAATATCGAAAATGTGGTTTGTAAAATTATTGATAAAACAGTTAAAGTAGTGGGTGTCCCTGATGATCAATGGATGCGAGTTAGAACTGAATATCTACAAACTAGAAGTAATACTGAAAAAACAGAAGGTGGAAGTGAGAATCAAGTTGCTGCTAATTCCACTGAAGAAGTTGATGTTGTACAAAAAGCTAAAGATCTTTTCGGAGAGAGTACAGTGAATGTACTTGATGAAGAATGATACATGACAATGAATAAAAAGGCATGTATAATGAAACGAAAGATTCATTATATTCAATGATTCATTATATTCAATGATATAGAAGATTTAAGGAGGATTTATTATGCGCGGTGGCGGAAATATGCAACAAATGATGAAACAAATGCAAAAAATGCA
This sequence comes from Staphylococcus casei, assembly GCF_030294405.1. NCBI lineage: Bacteria > Bacillati > Bacillota > Bacilli > Caryophanales > Staphylococcaceae > Staphylococcus > Staphylococcus casei. The sequence goes on along the minus strand of NZ_CP125718.1, from coordinate 2,491,116 downwards.
AAAGAAAATGGGCGAAGAACAAGAAAAGTTAAAAGAAGAGAAGGTTCAAGGTACTGCTGGTGGCGGTATGGTGACTGTAACAGTATCTGGTCATAAAGAAGTGCTTGATGTAGAAATCAAAGAAGAAGCTGTAGATCCAGATGATATCGAAATGTTACAAGATTTAGTAATAGCTGCAACTAATGAAGCGATGAACAAAGCGGATGAACTTTCACAAGAACGCTTAGGTAAACATACTCAAGGCTTAAACATCCCTGGAATGTGATCGTATGCATTATCCAGAACCAATTTCTAAACTTATTGACAGTTTCATGAAACTGCCAGGCATTGGGCCGAAAACGGCACAACGTCTGGCGTTTCATGTATTAGATATGAAAGAAGACGATGTTGTTCAATTTGCTAAATCATTAGTGGATGTCAAAAGAGAACTTACCTATTGTAGTGAGTGTGGACATATAACGGAACAAGACCCATGTTACATTTGTCAGGATAAGCAAAGAGATCGATCTGTTATTTGCGTAGTGGAAGATGACAAAGATGTTATCGCTATGGAAAAAATGCGCGAATATAAAGGGTTGTATCATGTGTTGCATGGCTCTATATCACCTATGGATGGTATTGGTCCAGAAGATATTAATATACCGAGTTTGATAAATCGTTTAAAAAATGAGGAAGTCAAAGAGCTCATCTTGGCTATGAATCCGAATTTAGAAGGTGAATCAACAGCTATGTATATCTCTAGGCTAGTGAAACCGATTGGGATTACTGTAACTAGATTGGCACAAGGACTCTCTGTTGGTGGAGATTTAGAATACGCTGACGAAGTGACTTTATCAAAAGCGATTATGGGAAGAACCGAGATGTAGCAAGGTGTTAATCGAATATTTGAAGTAGGAACAGAGCTATCTATATAGGTAGCTCTGTTTTTTTGTAAATAATATTAAAAAATGTAAAAAACATTAAAGTATGTATATATAGTTAAAAATCAAAGGGATAATAGTATTTTTCACCTTAAAACGCCATAAAAACGAACCATATATACCATATAACAATGAAAGTTTGCGAAATGACTGCGACTCATATTGGACAGTGTGAAAAAGTGTAATTTTTAGCGTTGTTAAAAGCTTTTAATGCGTGTATAGTATTTACTTGTCGGACGAAACAAAACGACAAACGCAAACAAACTTTACAAATGATTCACTAAAAATTAATTTAAAAAAGTTATTGACTTTCTAAGTCAAAACCTGTAAAATTAATTCTTGTGTTGAAGAACATTAAATTGTTGGTTCAAACGTGTTAGAGAGATCACTCTACTTAGTATTTTATGAGCTAATCAAACATCATAATACTTTATGGAGAGTTTGATCCTGGCTCAGGATGAACGCTGGCGGCGTGCCTAATACATGCAAGTCGAGCGAACGGATAAGGAGCTTGCTCCTTTGAAGTTAGCGGCGGACGGGTGAGTAACACGTGGGTAACCTACCTATAAGACTGGAATAACTTCGGGAAACCGGAGCTAATGCCGGATAACATATAGAACCGCATGGTTCTATAGTGAAAGATGGTTTTGCTATCACTTATAGATGGACCCGCGCTGTATTAGCTAGTTGGTAAGGTAATGGCTTACCAAGGCGACGATACATAGCCGACCTGAGAGGGTGATCGGCCACACTGGAACTGAGACACGGTCCAGACTCCTACGGGAGGCAGCAGTAGAGAATCTTCCGCAATGGGCGAAAGCCTGACGGAGCAACGCCGCGTGAGTGATGAAGGTTTTCGGATCGTAAAACTCTGTTATTAGGGAAGAACAAATGCGTAAGTAACTGTGCGCATCTTGACGGTACCTAATCAGAAAGCCACGGCTAACTACGTGCCAGCAGCCGCGGTAATACGTAGGTGGCAAGCGTTATCCGGAATTATTGGGCGTAAAGCGCGCGTAGGCGGTTTCTTAAGTCTGATGTGAAAGCCCACGGCTCAACCGTGGAGGGTCATTGGAAACTGGGAAACTTGAGTGCAGAAGAGGAAAGTGGAATTCCATGTGTAGCGGTGAAATGCGCAGAGATATGGAGGAACACCAGTGGCGAAGGCGACTTTCTGGTCTGTAACTGACGCTGATGTGCGAAAGCGTGGGGATCAAACAGGATTAGATACCCTGGTAGTCCACGCCGTAAACGATGAGTGCTAAGTGTTAGGGGGTTTCCGCCCCTTAGTGCTGCAGCTAACGCATTAAGCACTCCGCCTGGGGAGTACGACCGCAAGGTTGAAACTCAAAGGAATTGACGGGGACCCGCACAAGCGGTGGAGCATGTGGTTTAATTCGAAGCAACGCGAAGAACCTTACCAAATCTTGACATCCTTTGAAAACTCTAGAGATAGAGCCTTCCCCTTCGGGGGACAAAGTGACAGGTGGTGCATGGTTGTCGTCAGCTCGTGTCGTGAGATGTTGGGTTAAGTCCCGCAACGAGCGCAACCCTTAAGCTTAGTTGCCATCATTAAGTTGGGCACTCTAGGTTGACTGCCGGTGACAAACCGGAGGAAGGTGGGGATGACGTCAAATCATCATGCCCCTTATGATTTGGGCTACACACGTGCTACAATGGACAATACAAAGGGCAGCTAAACCGCGAGGTCATGCAAATCCCATAAAGTTGTTCTCAGTTCGGATTGTAGTCTGCAACTCGACTACATGAAGCTGGAATCGCTAGTAATCGTAGATCAGCATGCTACGGTGAATACGTTCCCGGGTCTTGTACACACCGCCCGTCACACCACGAGAGTTTGTAACACCCGAAGCCGGTGGAGTAACCATTTATGGAGCTAGCCGTCGAAGGTGGGACAAATGATTGGGGTGAAGTCGTAACAAGGTAGCCGTATCGGAAGGTGCGGCTGGATCACCTCCTTTCTAAGGATATATTCGGAACATCTTCTTTAGAAGATGATAGAGGGATAACATTGACATATTGTATTCAGTTTTGAATGCTCATTGGAGTATTCAGTGCATAATTTGTACATTGAAAACTAGATAAGTAAGTAAAATATATAGATTTTACCAAGAAAAACCGAGTGAATTAGAGTTTTAAATAAGCTTGAATTCAAAAAAGAAATAATCGCTAGTGTTCGAAAGAACACTCACAGATTAATAACATTTTGGGTTTTTAACCGACTTTGTCGTGTTAAAAGTCAAAAAAGATTAAGTTATTAAGGGCGCACGGTGGATACCTTGGCACTAGAAGCCTATGAAGGACGTTACTAACGACGATATGCTTTGGGGAGCTGTAAGTAAGCTTTGATCCAGAGATTTCCGAATGGGGAAACCCAGCACGAGTTATGTCGTGTTATCGATATGTGAATACATAGCATATTCGAAGGCAGACGCGGAGAACTGAAACATCTTAGTACCCGCAGGAAGAGAAAGAAAAATCGATTCCCTGAGTAGCGGCGAGCGAAACGGGAAGAGCCCAAACCAACGAGCTTGCTTGTTGGGGTTGTAGGACACTCTATACGGAGTTACAAAAGAACAAATTAGACGAATCATCTGGAAAGATGAATCAAAGAAGGTAATAATCCTGTAGTCGAAAGTTTGTTCACTCTTGAGTGGATCCTGAGTACGACGGAACACGAGAAATTCCGTCGGAATCCGGGAGGACCATCTCCCAAGGCTAAATACTCTCTAGTGACCGATAGTGAACCAGTACCGTGAGGGAAAGGTGAAAAGTACCCCGGAAGGGGAGTGAAATAGAACTTGAAACCGTGTGCTTACAAGTAGTCAGAGCCCGTTAATGGGTGATGGCGTGCCTTTTGTAGAATGAACCGGCGAGTTACGATTTGATGCAAGGTTAAGCAGTAAATGTGGAGCCGTAGCGAAAGCGAGTCTGAATAGGGCGTTGAGTATTTGGTCGTAGACCCGAAACCAGGTGATCTACCCATGACCAGGCTGAAGTTCAGGTAACACTGAATGGAGGGCCGAACCGACTTACGTTGAAAAGTGAGCGGATGAGTTGTGGGTAGCGGAGAAATTCCAATCGAACCTGGAGATAGCTGGTTCTCTCCGAAATAGCTTTAGGGCTAGCCTCAAGTGATGATTATTGGAGGTAGAGCACTGTTTGGACGAGGGGCCCTTATCGGGTTACCGAATTCAGACAAACTCCGAATGCCAATCAATTTAACTTGGGAGTCAGAACGCGGGTGATAAGGTCCGTGTTCGAGAGGGAAACAGCCCAGACCACCAGCTAAGGTCCCAAAATATATGTTAAGTGGAAAAGGATGTGGCGTTGCCCAGACAACTAGGATGTTGGCTTAGAAGCAGCCATCATTTAAAGAGTGCGTAATAGCTCACTAGTCGAGTGACACTGCGCCGAAAATGTACCGGGGCTAAACATATTACCGAAGCTGTGGATTGTCCGTAGGACAATGGTAGGAGAGCGTTCTAAGGGCGTTGAAGCATGATCGCAAGGACATGTGGAGCGCTTAGAAGTGAGAATGCCGGTGTGAGTAGCGAAAGACGGGTGAGAATCCCGTCCACCGATTGACTAAGGTTTCCAGAGGAAGGCTCGTCCGCTCTGGGTTAGTCGGGTCCTAAGCTGAGGCCGATAGGCGTAGGCGATGGATAACAGGTTGATATTCCTGTACCACCAAAATTCGTTTTGAGCGATGGGGGGACGCAGTAGGATAGGCGAAGCGTGCTGTTGGAGTGCACGTCCAAGCAACAAGACTGAGTATTAGGCAAATCCGGTACTCTTAAGGTCAAGTTGTGATGGGGAGAGGAAATTTTTTCCTCGAGTCGTTGATTTCACACTGCCAAGAAAAGCCTCTAGCTAGAATTTTGGTGCCCGTACCGCAAACCGACACAGGTAGTCAAGATGAGAATTCTAAGGTGAGCGAGCGAACTCTCGTTAAGGAACTCGGCAAAATGACCCCGTAACTTCGGGAGAAGGGGTGCTCTTTAGGGTTAACGCCCAGGAGAGCCGCAGTGAATAGGCCCAAGCGACTGTTTATCAAAAACACAGGTCTCTGCTAAACCGTAAGGTGATGTATAGGGGCTGACGCCTGCCCGGTGCTGGAAGGTTAAGAGGAGTGGTTAGCTTCGGCGAAGCTACGAATCGAAGCCCCAGTAAACGGCGGCCGTAACTATAACGGTCCTAAGGTAGCGAAATTCCTTGTCGGGTAAGTTCCGACCCGCACGAAAGGCGTAACGATTTGGGCACTGTCTCAACGAGAGACTCGGTGAAATCATAGTACCTGTGAAGATGCAGGTTACCCGCGACAGGACGGAAAGACCCCGTGGAGCTTTACTGTAGTCTGATATTGAAATTCGTCACAGCTTGTACAGGATAGGTAGGAGCCTTTGATACGTGAGCGCTAGCTTACGTGGAGGCGTTGTTGGGATACTACCCTCGCTGTGTTGGATTTCTAACCCGCACCATTTATCATGGTGGGAGACAGTGTCAGATGGGCAGTTTGACTGGGGCGGTCGCCTCCTAAAGAGTAACGGAGGCGCTCAAAGGTTTCCTCAGAATGGTTGGAAATCATTCATAGAGTGTAAAGGCATAAGGAAGCTTGACTGCGAGACTTACAAGTCGAGCAGGGTCGAAAGACGGACTTAGTGATCCGGTGGTTCCGCATGGAAGGGCCATCGCTCAACGGATAAAAGCTACCCCGGGGATAACAGGCTTATCTCCCCCAAGAGTTCACATCGACGGGGAGGTTTGGCACCTCGATGTCGGCTCATCGCATCCTGGGGCTGTAGTCGGTCCCAAGGGTTGGGCTGTTCGCCCATTAAAGCGGTACGCGAGCTGGGTTCAGAACGTCGTGAGACAGTTCGGTCCCTATCCGTCGTGGGCGTAGGAAATTTGAGAGGAGCTGTCCTTAGTACGAGAGGACCGGGATGGACATACCTCTGGTGTACCAGTTGTCGTGCCAACGGCATCGCTGGGTAGCTATGTATGGACGGGATAAGTGCTGAAAGCATCTAAGCATGAAGCCCCCTCAAGATGAGATTTCCCAACTTCGGTTATAAGATCCCTCAAAGATGATGAGGTTAATAGGTTCGAGGTGGAAGCATAGCGATATGTGGAGCTGACGAATACTAATCGATCGAAGACTTAATCAAATATTAAACCAGTTTTGATTGGTAACTTTTAAATTTTACTTACTATCTAGTTTTGAATGTATAATTTCATACATTTCATTGTCTGGTGACAATGGCAAAGAGGTCACACCTGTTCCCATGCCGAACACAGAAGTTAAGCTCTTTAGCGCCGATGGTAGTCGGACTTACGTTCCGCGAGAGTAGGACGTTGCCAGGCAGTCCATTTTGACCTTCGGGTCGTTTTTTTATGGAAGTTTTACCCTTTTACAATTTAATTTAAAAAAGTTATTGACTTTCTAAGTCAAAACCTGTAAAATTAATTCTTGTGTTGAAGAAATGAACATTGAAAACTGAATCGCAATATGTCAACGTTAATTCCGAACACAACATTAAATTGTTGGTTCAAACGTGTTAGAGATAACACACAAATTAGTATTTTATGAGCTAATCAAACATCATAATCATTTATGGAGAGTTTGATCCTGGCTCAGGATGAACGCTGGCGGCGTGCCTAATACATGCAAGTCGAGCGAACGGATAAGGAGCTTGCTCCTTTGAAGTTAGCGGCGGACGGGTGAGTAACACGTGGGTAACCTACCTATAAGACTGGAATAACTTCGGGAAACCGGAGCTAATGCCGGATAACATATAGAACCGCATGGTTCTATAGTGAAAGATGGTTTTGCTATCACTTATAGATGGACCCGCGCTGTATTAGCTAGTTGGTAAGGTAATGGCTTACCAAGGCGACGATACATAGCCGACCTGAGAGGGTGATCGGCCACACTGGAACTGAGACACGGTCCAGACTCCTACGGGAGGCAGCAGTAGGGAATCTTCCGCAATGGGCGAAAGCCTGACGGAGCAACGCCGCGTGAGTGATGAAGGTTTTCGGATCGTAAAACTCTGTTATTAGGGAAGAACAAATGCGTAAGTAACTGTGCGCATCTTGACGGTACCTAATCAGAAAGCCACGGCTAACTACGTGCCAGCAGCCGCGGTAATACGTAGGTGGCAAGCGTTATCCGGAATTATTGGGCGTAAAGCGCGCGTAGGCGGTTTCTTAAGTCTGATGTGAAAGCCCACGGCTCAACCGTGGAGGGTCATTGGAAACTGGGAAACTTGAGTGCAGAAGAGGAAAGTGGAATTCCATGTGTAGCGGTGAAATGCGCAGAGATATGGAGGAACACCAGTGGCGAAGGCGACTTTCTGGTCTGTAACTGACGCTGATGTGCGAAAGCGTGGGGATCAAACAGGATTAGATACCCTGGTAGTCCACGCCGTAAACGATGAGTGCTAAGTGTTAGGGGGTTTCCGCCCCTTAGTGCTGCAGCTAACGCATTAAGCACTCCGCCTGGGGAGTACGACCGCAAGGTTGAAACTCAAAGGAATTGACGGGGACCCGCACAAGCGGTGGAGCATGTGGTTTAATTCGAAGCAACGCGAAGAACCTTACCAAATCTTGACATCCTTTGAAAACTTTAGAGATAGAGCCTTCCCCTTCGGGGGACAAAGTGACAGGTGGTGCATGGTTGTCGTCAGCTCGTGTCGTGAGATGTTGGGTTAAGTCCCGCAACGAGCGCAACCCTTAAGCTTAGTTGCCATCATTAAGTTGGGCACTCTAGGTTGACTGCCGGTGACAAACCGGAGGAAGGTGGGGATGACGTCAAATCATCATGCCCCTTATGATTTGGGCTACACACGTGCTACAATGGACAATACAAAGGGCAGCTAAACCGCGAGGTCATGCAAATCCCATAAAGTTGTTCTCAGTTCGGATTGTAGTCTGCAACTCGACTACATGAAGCTGGAATCGCTAGTAATCGTAGATCAGCATGCTACGGTGAATACGTTCCCGGGTCTTGTACACACCGCCCGTCACACCACGAGAGTTTGTAACACCCGAAGCCGGTGGAGTAACCATTTATGGAGCTAGCCGTCGAAGGTGGGACAAATGATTGGGGTGAAGTCGTAACAAGGTAGCCGTATCGGAAGGTGCGGCTGGATCACCTCCTTTCTAAGGATATATTCGGAACATCTTCTTTAGAAGATGACAGAGGGATAACATTGACATATTGTATTCAGTTTTGAATGCTCATTGGAGTATTCAGTGCATAATTTGTACATTGAAAACTAGATAAGTAAGTAAAATATATAGATTTTACCAAGAAAAACCGAGTGAATTAGAGTTTTAAATAAGCTTGAATTCAAAAAAGAAATAATCGCTAGTGTTCGAAAGAACACTCACAGATTAATAACATTTTGGGTTTTTAACCGACTTTGTCGTGTTAAAAGTCAAAAAAGATTAAGTTATTAAGGGCGCACGGTGGATACCTTGGCACTAGAAGCCTATGAAGGACGTTACTAACGACGATATGCTTTGGGGAGCTGTAAGTAAGCTTTGATCCAGAGATTTCCGAATGGGGAAACCCAGCACGAGTTATGTCGTGTTATCGATATGTGAATACATAGCATATTCGAAGGCAGACGCGGAGAACTGAAACATCTTAGTACCCGCAGGAAGAGAAAGAAAAATCGATTCCCTGAGTAGCGGCGAGCGAAACGGGAAGAGCCCAAACCAACGAGCTTGCTTGTTGGGGTTGTAGGACACTCTATACGGAGTTACAAAAGAACAAATTAGACGAATCATCTGGAAAGATGAATCAAAGAAGGTAATAATCCTGTAGTCGAAAGTTTGTTCACTCTTGAGTGGATCCTGAGTACGACGGAACACGAGAAATTCCGTCGGAATCCGGGAGGACCATCTCCCAAGGCTAAATACTCTCTAGTGACCGATAGTGAACCAGTACCGTGAGGGAAAGGTGAAAAGTACCCCGGAAGGGGAGTGAAATAGAACTTGAAACCGTGTGCTTACAAGTAGTCAGAGCCCGTTAATGGGTGATGGCGTGCCTTTTGTAGAATGAACCGGCGAGTTACGATTTGATGCAAGGTTAAGCAGTAAATGTGGAGCCGTAGCGAAAGCGAGTCTGAATAGGGCGTTGAGTATTTGGTCGTAGACCCGAAACCAGGTGATCTACCCATGACCAGGCTGAAGTTCAGGTAACACTGAATGGAGGGCCGAACCGACTTACGTTGAAAAGTGAGCGGATGAGTTGTGGGTAGCGGAGAAATTCCAATCGAACCTGGAGATAGCTGGTTCTCTCCGAAATAGCTTTAGGGCTAGCCTCAAGTGATGATTATTGGAGGTAGAGCACTGTTTGGACGAGGGGCCCTTATCGGGTTACCGAATTCAGACAAACTCCGAATGCCAATCAATTTAACTTGGGAGTCAGAACGCGGGTGATAAGGTCCGTGTTCGAGAGGGAAACAGCCCAGACCACCAGCTAAGGTCCCAAAATATATGTTAAGTGGAAAAGGATGTGGCGTTGCCCAGACAACTAGGATGTTGGCTTAGAAGCAGCCATCATTTAAAGAGTGCGTAATAGCTCACTAGTCGAGTGACACTGCGCCGAAAATGTACCGGGGCTAAACATATTACCGAAGCTGTGGATTGTCCGTAGGACAATGGTAGGAGAGCGTTCTAAGGGCGTTGAAGCATGATCGCAAGGACATGTGGAGCGCTTAGAAGTGAGAATGCCGGTGTGAGTAGCGAAAGACGGGTGAGAATCCCGTCCACCGATTGACTAAGGTTTCCAGAGGAAGGCTCGTCCGCTCTGGGTTAGTCGGGTCCTAAGCTGAGGCCGATAGGCGTAGGCGATGGATAACAGGTTGATATTCCTGTACCACCAAAATTCGTTTTGAGCGATGGGGGGACGCAGTAGGATAGGCGAAGCGTGCTGTTGGAGTGCACGTCCAAGCAACAAGACTGAGTATTAGGCAAATCCGGTACTCTTAAGGTCAAGTTGTGATGGGGAGAGGAAATTTTTTCCTCGAGTCGTTGATTTCACACTGCCAAGAAAAGCCTCTAGCTAGAATTTTGGTGCCCGTACCGCAAACCGACACAGGTAGTCAAGATGAGAATTCTAAGGTGAGCGAGCGAACTCTCGTTAAGGAACTCGGCAAAATGACCCCGTAACTTCGGGAGAAGGGGTGCTCTTTAGGGTTAACGCCTAGGAGAGCCGCAGTGAATAGGCCCAAGCGACTGTTTATCAAAAACACAGGTCTCTGCTAAACCGTAAGGTGATGTATAGGGGCTGACGCCTGCCCGGTGCTGGAAGGTTAAGAGGAGTGGTTAGCTTCGGCGAAGCTACGAATCGAAGCCCCAGTAAACGGCGGCCGTAACTATAACGGTCCTAAGGTAGCGAAATTCCTTGTCGGGTAAGTTCCGACCCGCACGAAAGGCGTAACGATTTGGGCACTGTCTCAACGAGAGACTCGGTGAAATCATAGTACCTGTGAAGATGCAGGTTACCCGCGACAGGACGGAAAGACCCCGTGGAGCTTTACTGTAGTCTGATATTGAAATTCGTCACAGCTTGTACAGGATAGGTAGGAGCCTTTGATACGTGAGCGCTAGCTTACGTGGAGGCGTTGTTGGGATACTACCCTCGCTGTGTTGGATTTCTAACCCGCACCATTTATCATGGTGGGAGACAGTGTCAGATGGGCAGTTTGACTGGGGCGGTCGCCTCCTAAAGAGTAACGGAGGCGCTCAAAGGTTTCCTCAGAATGGTTGGAAATCATTCATAGAGTGTAAAGGCATAAGGAAGCTTGACTGCGAGACTTACAAGTCGAGCAGGGTCGAAAGACGGACTTAGTGATCCGGTGGTTCCGCATGGAAGGGCCATCGCTCAACGGATAAAAGCTACCCCGGGGATAACAGGCTTATCTCCCCCAAGAGTTCACATCGACGGGGAGGTTTGGCACCTCGATGTCGGCTCATCGCATCCTGGGGCTGTAGTCGGTCCCAAGGGTTGGGCTGTTCGCCCATTAAAGCGGTACGCGAGCTGGGTTCAGAACGTCGTGAGACAGTTCGGTCCCTATCCGTCGTGGGCGTAGGAAATTTGAGAGGAGCTGTCCTTAGTACGAGAGGACCGGGATGGACATACCTCTGGTGTACCAGTTGTCGTGCCAACGGCATCGCTGGGTAGCTATGTATGGACGGGATAAGTGCTGAAAGCATCTAAGCATGAAGCCCCCCTCAAGATGAGATTTCCCAACTTCGGTTATAAGATCCCTCAAAGATGATGAGGTTAATAGGTTCGAGGTGGAAGCATAGCGATATGTGGAGCTGACGAATACTAATCGATCGAAGACTTAATCAAATATTAAACCAGTTTTGATTGGTAAATTTTAAATTTTACTTACTATTCAGTTTTGAATGTATAATTTCATACATTTCATTGTCTGGTGACAATGGCAAAGAGGTCACACCTGTTCCCATGCCGAACACAGAAGTTAAGCTCTTTAGCGCCGATGGTAGTCGGACTTACGTTCCGCGAGAGTAGGACGTTGCCAGGCAGTCCATTTTGACCTTCGGGTCGTTTTTTCATGGAAGTTTTACCCTTTTACAATTTAATTTAAAAAAGTTATTGACTTTCTAAGTCAAAACCTGTAAAATTAATTCTTGTGTTGAAGAAATGAACATTGAAAACTGAATCGCAATATGTCAACGTTAATTCCGAACACAACATTAAATTGTTGGTTCAAACGTGTTAGAGATAACACACAAATTAGTATTTTATGAGCTAATCAAACATCATAATCATTTATGGAGAGTTTGATCCTGGCTCAGGATGAACGCTGGCGGCGTGCCTAATACATGCAAGTCGAGCGAACGGATAAGGAGCTTGCTCCTTTGAAGTTAGCGGCGGACGGGTGAGTAACACGTGGGTAACCTACCTATAAGACTGGAATAACTTCGGGAAACCGGAGCTAATGCCGGATAACATATAGAACCGCATGGTTCTATAGTGAAAGATGGTTTTGCTATCACTTATAGATGGACCCGCGCTGTATTAGCTAGTTGGTAAGGTAATGGCTTACCAAGGCGACGATACATAGCCGACCTGAGAGGGTGATCGGCCACACTGGAACTGAGACACGGTCCAGACTCCTACGGGAGGCAGCAGTAGGGAATCTTCCGCAATGGGCGAAAGCCTGACGGAGCAACGCCGCGTGAGTGATGAAGGTTTTCGGATCGTAAAACTCTGTTATTAGGGAAGAACAAATGCGTAAGTAACTGTGCGCATCTTGACGGTACCTAATCAGAAAGCCACGGCTAACTACGTGCCAGCAGCCGCGGTAATACGTAGGTGGCAAGCGTTATCCGGAATTATTGGGCGTAAAGCGCGCGTAGGCGGTTTCTTAAGTCTGATGTGAAAGCCCACGGCTCAACCGTGGAGGGTCATTGGAAACTGGGAAACTTGAGTGCAGAAGAGGAAAGTGGAATTCCATGTGTAGCGGTGAAATGCGCAGAGATATGGAGGAACACCAGTGGCGAAGGCGACTTTCTGGTCTGTAACTGACGCTGATGTGCGAAAGCGTGGGGATCAAACAGGATTAGATACCCTGGTAGTCCACGCCGTAAACGATGAGTGCTAAGTGTTAGGGGGTTTCCGCCCCTTAGTGCTGCAGCTAACGCATTAAGCACTCCGCCTGGGGAGTACGACCGCAAGGTTGAAACTCAAAGGAATTGACGGGGACCCGCACAAGCGGTGGAGCATGTGGTTTAATTCGAAGCAACGCGAAGAACCTTACCAAATCTTGACATCCTTTGAAAACTCTAGAGATAGAGCCTTCCCCTTCGGGGGACAAAGTGACAGGTGGTGCATGGTTGTCGTCAGCTCGTGTCGTGAGATGTTGGGTTAAGTCCCGCAACGAGCGCAACCCTTAAGCTTAGTTGCCATCATTAAGTTGGGCACTCTAGGTTGACTGCCGGTGACAAACCGGAGGAAGGTGGGGATGACGTCAAATCATCATGCCCCTTATGATTTGGGCTACACACGTGCTACAATGGACAATACAAAGGGCAGCTAAACCGCGAGGTCATGCAAATCCCATAAAGTTGTTCTCAGTTCGGATTGTAGTCTGCAACTCGACTACATGAAGCTGGAATCGCTAGTAATCGTAGATCAGCATGCTACGGTGAATACGTTCCCGGGTCTTGTACACACCGCCCGTCACACCACGAGAGTTTGTAACACCCGAAGCCGGTGGAGTAACCATTTTATGGAGCTAGCCGTCGAAGGTGGGACAAATGATTGGGGTGAAGTCGTAACAAGGTAGCCGTATCGGAAGGTGCGGCTGGATCACCTCCTTTCTAAGGATATATTCGGAACATCTTCTTTAGAAGATGACAGAGGGATAACATTGACATATTGTATTCAGTTTTGAATGCTCATTGGAGTATTCAGTGCATAATTTGTACATTGAAAACTAGATAAGTAAGTAAAATATATAGATTTTACCAAGAAAAACCGAGTGAATTAGAGTTTTAAATAAGCTTGAATTCAAAAAGAAATAATCGCTAGTGTTCGAAAGAACACTCACAGATGAATAACATTTTGGGATTTTAACCGACTTTGTCGTGTTAAAAGTCAAAAAAGATTAAGTTATTAAGGGCGGACGGTGGATACCTTGGCACTAGAAGCCTATGAAGGACGTTACTAACGACGATATGCTTTGGGGAGCTGTAAGTAAGCTTTGATCCAGAGATTTCCGAATGGGGAAACCCAGCACGAGTTATGTCGTGTTATCGATATGTGAATACATAGCATATTCGAAGGCAGACGCGGAGAACTGAAACATCTTAGTACCCGCAGGAAGAGAAAGAAAAATCGATTCCCTGAGTAGCGGCGAGCGAAACGGGAAGAGCCCAAACCAACGAGCTTGCTTGTTGGGGTTGTAGGACACTCTATACGGAGTTACAAAAGAACAAATTAGACGAATCATCTGGAAAGATGAATCAAAGAAGGTAATAATCCTGTAGTCGAAAGTTTGTTCACTCTTGAGTGGATCCTGAGTACGACGGAACACGAGAAATTCCGTCGGAATCCGGGAGGACCATCTCCCAAGGCTAAATACTCTCTAGTGACCGATAGTGAACCAGTACCGTGAGGGAAAGGTGAAAAGTACCCCGGAAGGGGAGTGAAATAGAACTTGAAACCGTGTGCTTACAAGTAGTCAGAGCCCGTTAATGGGTGATGGCGTGCCTTTTGTAGAATGAACCGGCGAGTTACGATTTGATGCAAGGTTAAGCAGTAAATGTGGAGCCGTAGCGAAAGCGAGTCTGAATAGGGCGTTGAGTATTTGGTCGTAGACCCGAAACCAGGTGATCTACCCATGACCAGGCTGAAGTTCAGGTAACACTGAATGGAGGGCCGAACCGACTTACGTTGAAAAGTGAGCGGATGAGTTGTGGGTAGCGGAGAAATTCCAATCGAACCTGGAGATAGCTGGTTCTCTCCGAAATAGCTTTAGGGCTAGCCTCAAGTGATGATTATTGGAGGTAGAGCACTGTTTGGACGAGGGGCCCTTATCGGGTTACCGAATTCAGACAAACTCCGAATGCCAATCAATTTAACTTGGGAGTCAGAACGCGGGTGATAAGGTCCGTGTTCGAGAGGGAAACAGCCCAGACCACCAGCTAAGGTCCCAAAATATATGTTAAGTGGAAAAGGATGTGGCGTTGCCCAGACAACTAGGATGTTGGCTTAGAAGCAGCCATCATTTAAAGAGTGCGTAATAGCTCACTAGTCGAGTGACACTGCGCCGAAAATGTACCGGGGCTAAACATATTACCGAAGCTGTGGATTGTCCGTAGGACAATGGTAGGAGAGCGTTCTAAGGGCGTTGAAGCATGATCGCAAGGACATGTGGAGCGCTTAGAAGTGAGAATGCCGGTGTGAGTAGCGAAAGACGGGTGAGAATCCCGTCCACCGATTGACTAAGGTTTCCAGAGGAAGGCTCGTCCGCTCTGGGTTAGTCGGGTCCTAAGCTGAGGCCGATAGGCGTAGGCGATGGATAACAGGTTGATATTCCTGTACCACCAAAATTCGTTTTGAGCGATGGGGGGACGCAGTAGGATAGGCGAAGCGTGCTGTTGGAGTGCACGTCCAAGCAACAAGACTGAGTATTAGGCAAATCCGGTACTCTTAAGGTCAAGTTGTGATGGGGAGAGGAAATTTTTTCCTCGAGTCGTTGATTTCACACTGCCAAGAAAAGCCTCTAGCTAGAATTTTGGTGCCCGTACCGCAAACCGACACAGGTAGTCAAGATGAGAATTCTAAGGTGAGCGAGCGAACTCTCGTTAAGGAACTCGGCAAAATGACCCCGTAACTTCGGGAGAAGGGGTGCTCTTTAGGGTTAACGCCCAGGAGAGCCGCAGTGAATAGGCCCAAGCGACTGTTTATCAAAAACACAGGTCTCTGCTAAACCGTAAGGTGATGTATAGGGGCTGACGCCTGCCCGGTGCTGGAAGGTTAAGAGGAGTGGTTAGCTTCGGCGAAGCTACGAATCGAAGCCCCAGTAAACGGCGGCCGTAACTATAACGGTCCTAAGGTAGCGAAATTCCTTGTCGGGTAAGTTCCGACCCGCACGAAAGGCGTAACGATTTGGGCACTGTCTCAACGAGAGACTCGGTGAAATCATAGTACCTGTGAAGATGCAGGTTACCCGCGACAGGACGGAAAGACCCCGTGGAGCTTTACTGTAGTCTGATATTGAAATTCGTCACAGCTTGTACAGGATAGGTAGGAGCCTTTGATACGTGAGCGCTAGCTTACGTGGAGGCGTTGTTGGGATACTACCCTCGCTGTGTTGGATTTCTAACCCGCACCATTTATCATGGTGGGAGACAGTGTCAGATGGGCAGTTTGACTGGGGCGGTCGCCTCCTAAAGAGTAACGGAGGCGCTCAAAGGTTTCCTCAGAATGGTTGGAAATCATTCATAGAGTGTAAAGGCATAAGGAAGCTTGACTGCGAGACTTACAAGTCGAGCAGGGTCGAAAGACGGACTTAGTGATCCGGTGGTTCCGCATGGAAGGGCCATCGCTCAACGGATAAAAGCTACCCCGGGGATAACAGGCTTATCTCCCCCAAGAGTTCACATCGACGGGGAGGTTTGGCACCTCGATGTCGGCTCATCGCATCCTGGGGCTGTAGTCGGTCCCAAGGGTTGGGCTGTTCGCCCATTAAAGCGGTACGCGAGCTGGGTTCAGAACGTCGTGAGACAGTTCGGTCCCTATCCGTCGTGGGCGTAGGAAATTTGAGAGGAGCTGTCCTTAGTACGAGAGGACCGGGATGGACATACCTCTGGTGTACCAGTTGTCGTGCCAACGGCATCGCTGGGTAGCTATGTATGGACGGGATAAGTGCTGAAAGCATCTAAGCATGAAGCCCCCCTCAAGATGAGATTTCCCAACTTCGGTTATAAGATCCCTCAAAGATGATGAGGTTAATAGGTTCGAGGTGGAAGCATAGCGATATGTGGAGCTGACGAATACTAATCGATCGAAGACTTAATCAAATATTAAACCAGTTTTGATTGGTAACTTTTAAATTTTACTTACTATCTAGTTTTGAATGTATAATTTCATACATTTCATTGTCTGGTGACAATGGCAAAGAGGTCACACCTGTTCCCATGCCGAACACAGAAGTTAAGCTCTTTAGCGCCGATGGTAGTCGGACTTACGTTCCGCGAGAGTAGGACGTTGCCAGGCAGCATTATAGGATGCGATGAGCCGAGACCGAGAGGTCTCTTTTTTTTATGCAATTTTTTATTAAGACTTTGACAGTTAACATAATATAAAAAACAAGGGGCCTATTTCATGAGTCTCTTTTTTTGAGCTTATAAAATGTTCGACTAATATCGTTATAAATTATGTTAGAATGTTAACTATTATGAAAAACTATAAAAATTAAAGCTTTTATTTAGTAATAGAAAGTGGGAATATGTGATGCCAAAGCCTTTGACTAATAAGTTTAATGAATTTTTGCGACAATCTCCGATTTCGCTTCATGTACCTGGGCATAAAAATATGACGATTGGCCAATTAGAGCAATTAGATTTTAAAATGGATATGACAGAAATCACAGGCTTAGATGATCTACATCAGCCAGAAGGCATTATATTAAAGAGTATGGAAGGTATATCAAAGCATCCTGACTACGAGGCTTACTATTTAGTAAATGGTACTACTTCAGGTATTTTATCAGTAATTCAAGGCTTTTCAGAGCAAAAGGGAAAATATACTATGGTACGTAATGCACATAAGTCTGTCTTTCATGGATTGGAGTTAACCTGTCAAAATGCGCTATTATTAGAAATGGATATAAGTTTAAAGACAAATCAATATTTAGGACCCGACTTATCTAATTTGCGTGATCAGATACAAGACACTAAATTAGCAATTTTTACATATCCTAATTACTATGGTGAATGTTTTGACATATCATATACTACTATGAAACTAAAAGAGGCGGGTGTTCCAGTTTTAATAGATGAAGCACATGGAGCACATTTTGGTTTAGAAGGCTTTCCGAGTTCTTCATTAAATACTGGTGCTGATTATGTTGTGCAGTCTTACCATAAGTCATTGCCTTCACTTACAATGAGTTCTATAATTTTTATACATAAAGATGCACCGCAACGTAAAAATGTCATTAAATATTTAACTTATTTTCAATCTTCTAGTCCGTCATATCTATTGATGACGAGTTTAGAATTAGCACATGACTTTTATAAAAAATATGATAGCGCCTTATTTTTTGATAAGAGATACGAATTGATAAGTATATTGAAGCAGATTGGCTTGGAAGTTATTGAAGTAGATGATCCATTAAAATTAAATATAAGAGGTAATGGCTATACAGGTTTTGAACTTCAAAAGCTTTTTGAAATGAAAAACATATATATTGAACTTGCTGACAATAATCAAATATTATTGGTATTGCCATTATGGCATGAAGAAGATACGTATCCATTTGAATTACTGTTAGAAAGATTAAAAAGTATTAATTTTGAAAAAAGAAAAGCACGTAAAAAAACAGAAATAGAATACCTTACTGAAAAAGGTGTATATTATTCTGGTGAAATAGATAAGATACGTAACATAAACATTAATAAATCAGTAAATAAAATATTGGCAACACATATTGTTCCATATCCTCCAGGTATTCCCCTCATGTTTAAAGGAGAAAAAATAACTGAAAATATGGTAAAATTAATGAATTATTGGCAAGATAATAATTTGAGAGTAGAAGGAATAAGAAATCATAAAATAGAAATTAAGGATGAGTAATATATGTCAGCTTTTATAACATTTGAAGGTCCAGAGGGTTCAGGGAAAACGACAGTTATACAACAAGTAGCGCAAAAACTAGAATCGAAATACAATGTTGTACTTACTAGAGAACCGGGTGGTGTGAAAACAGGAGAGCAGATACGTGAACTTTTACTTGAAGGCGATGATATGGATGAACGTACGGAAGCCTTGTTGTTTGCAGCATCTAGACGTGAACATCTTGTAGGTAAAGTGATACCATCATTAAATGAAGGTAAAATTGTATTATGTGACCGTTATATTGATAGTTCGTTAGCTTATCAAGGCTACGCACGGGGTATAGGATTAGCAGAAGTGAAATCGATTAATGAATTTGCTATCGATGGATTGTATCCTGATATTACGATTTACCTTGATGTAAGTGTTGATATAGGACGAGAACGTATCCTGAAAAATCAACGAGCGCAAAATCGTTTAGATCAAGAAAATGTAAATTTTCATGAAAAAGTAGTTGAAGGTTATAAAAAAATTATTCATAATGAGTCTGAACGCTTTATCGTAATCGATGCTGATAGAAGTATAGAAGAAGTTGTAAGTGCAGCGTATGAATCTATCAGTAAATATTTAGAAAAATTATGATATAATATTGGGAAGAGGTGTTTAGTTACGAAAATGATTATAGCAATCGTACAAGATCAGGATAGCCAAGAACTTTCGGATAAACTTGTTAAACATAATTTTAGAGCAACAAAACTCGCAACAACAGGTGGATTTTTAAGAGCAGGAAATACAACGTTCTTATCTGGTGTTGAAGATGATCGTGTAGATGAAATGCTAAAGGTAATTGATGATACATGTGGGAATAGAGAACAGCTTGTTTCACCTATCACACCAATGGGCGGCAGCGCGGATTCTTATATCCCTTATCCAGTTGAAGTAGAAGTTGGAGGGGCAACGGTATTTGTAATGCCAGTTGAAGCTTTCCATCAATTCTAAAATCATGGTTGCTATATATAGTTACCTCACAAATTGCATTTAAATCAAAGGAGATGCGAGTAAGACTCTTTTGAAAGGTGCTTTGTAGGGGGATTATGTATAAGCAGCCTTTTTATATAAAGGAGTATCTTTATGATGGATGAACAAGAAAGACTGACAAAAGCATACTATTCAAATAAACTATCACATGCTTATTTATTTGAGGGTGATGATGGTCAGAAAATGCAACAAGTAGCAATTGATTTTGCTAAACTTATCTTATGTAACGAAAACAACCAATGTCAGTTGAAAGTAGAATCATTAAACCATCCGGATTTTATGTATGTATCTTCTGAAGAAACAACAATAAAAAAAGATCGAGTAGAGCAATTGGTACATCATATGAATCAACTTCCAATCGAAGGTGATTATAAAGTTTATATTATAGAATCCTTCGAGAAATTGACTGTACAAGGTGAAAATAGTATTTTAAAATTTTTAGAAGAGCCTCCTGAAAATACCATCGCTATTTTATTATCTACGAAGCCAGAGCAAATTTTAGATACCATCCACTCAAGGTGCCAACATGTATACTTTAAACCGATTAATAAATCACATTTTATTGATAGATTAGTTGAACGTGATATTTCAAGACCTGTAGCTGAGTTACTAAGTACATATACGACGCAAACAGAAATCGCAGTTGCACTTAATGAGGAAGCAGATTTAACAGCACTCCGGAAAACTATTGTGAAATGGTGTCAGTTATTACTGACAAATCGCTCGATGGCACTTATTGCTATTGTAGATTTATTGAAGCAAGCTAAAAATAGACGTTTACAATTACTTACATTGGCAGCAGTTAATGGTTTCTTTGAAGATGTTATGCATGCTAAAGTAGGTATTATGGATGATGTGATTTATCAAGATTTACAAGAAGATATAAAAGAATATACTAAGAAATTAACATATAATCAGATTATTTTGATGTATGATCAAATAACTGAAGCGCATAAAAAGTTGAATCAAAATGTGAATCCAACATTAGTGTTTGAACAGATTGTTATAAAAGGGGTGAAATAACTATGCAAAATGTAGTGGGTATTGATTTTCAAAAATCAGGTAAAATGGAGTATTACGCACCTAAACAATTCGATTTAAAAGTTGGTGATTGGGTCGTTGTTGAGTCTAAAAGAGGCATAGAAATGGGACGTGTAAAGTATGAACCATTAGATGTAGCTGACGAAGATGTGATGTTGCCATTAAAACAAATTGTACGTCTTGCGACAGAAGACGATAAGATGAAATATGAGCAAAATGAATTAGACGCTGAAGAAGCCATGAATTTGTGTAAAGATACCATTCAACAGCAAAATTTAGATATGCGTTTAGTGAATTGTGAATTTACTTTAGATAAATCTAAAGTAATATTTAATTTTACTTCTGATGACCGAGTAGATTTTAGAAAACTAGTGAAGGTACTAGCTCAAAAATTAAGAACTCGTATTGAATTAAGACAAATTGGTGTGAGAGACGAAGCGAAACTATTGGGTGGCATTGGTCCATGTGGCCGTTCGTTATGTTGTTCCACATTTTTAGGTGATTTTGAACCCGTATCTATCAAAATGGCCAAAGATCAAAATTTATCATTAAATCCAACTAAAATTTCTGGTGCTTGTGGCCGTTTAATGTGTTGTTTGAAATATGAAAATGATTATTATGAAGAAGCACGTGCACAATTACCAGATGTTGGCGATGCGATTGAGACACCAGAAGGCAATGGTAAAGTAATAGGATTAAACATTTTAGATATTTCTATGCAAATTAAAGTAGAAGGTTTGGAACAACCACTAGAATATAAAATGGAAGAATTAGAAGCATTAAATTAGGAGGCTTTAACGACATTGAACCGTAGTGACATATTTGAAAAGCTAGCACATTTAGAAGAAAATATTAATCAAATTAATAGTGATATGTTTAATTTGAAAAATCTCACGGTCGAATTGATCGAAGAAAATGTTGCCTTACAAATAGAAAATGAAAATTTAAAAACTTTAATTGATAAAGAAGAAAAACCTAGAAAAGTTGAAAGTGGGAAAAAAGGGCAATATAAACAGCCACTACGCAGTAAAGATAATTTAGCAATGTTGTATAAAGAAGGTTTTCATATCTGTAATGGTGAATTATTTGGTAAACATAGAAAAGGTGATGATTGTTTATTTTGCTTAGAAGTTTTAAGTGAATAAAAGGGCCTTTATAACAAAATAAATGCAAAGTGTGTGAGGATGAGATGTAGTGATAGGCTTGATTATTAAGCATCGCTAGCTTATCCTCTTTTTTGGAGGTTAGTATGAACATGTTAAATAATGGTGAAAGATTTGATTGTTTGATGAAAGAAAATCTTAAAATCATACAAAATGATGAGGTTTTTTCTTTTTCAACAGATGCATTATTACTTGCACATTTTACCAAAGTAAAGAACCGAGACAAGGTATTAGATTTATGTTCCGGCAATGGTGTGATTCCTTTGTTGTTATCAGCTAAAGGCCTACAAAATATTGAAGCGATTGAGATTCAAGAACAATTAGTAGATATGGCCGAAAGAAGTATTAGATTTAATGATTTAGAACAGAGGATTCATGTATATCATATGGATCTTAAACAGGCGCATAAACATTTTAAACCTTCACAATATAATGTGGTGACATGCAATCCACCCTACTTCAAAGTAAATCAACAACATCAACATCAAAAAGATGCACATAAGATAGCGCGACATGAAATCATGTGTACATTAGAAGATTGTTGTTTTGCTGCAAGACATTTATTGAAACAGGGAGGACGCTTCTTGATGGTACACAGAGCGGAACGTCTAATGGATGTCTTAAGCAATATGAGACAGTATCAAATTGAACCCAAAAAGCTTCATTTTATTTATAGTAAACAAGGGAAAGTTGCTCAAACAATTGTGGTTGAAGGTAGAAAAGGTGGTAACCAAGGACTCGATATACAAACACCTTTTTATATTTATAATGAAGATGGAACTTATACGAAAGAAATGAGAGAAATATATTATGGATAAACATTATATATATATTGTTAAGTGCAAAGACGGAAGTTTATATACTGGATATGCAAAAGATATCGCGCAGAGAGTGGCTAAACATAATCGTGGGCAAGGTGCCAAATACACTAAAATAAGACGTCCAGTAGAGTTAGTTTATCAAGAAATGTTTGATACTAAATCGGAAGCGTTAAAAAGAGAATATGAAATTAAAACATATTCAAGAACAAAAAAATTAGACTTAATAAGTGAGGGATAACGTATGGCGACATTATATTTGGTAGGAACACCAATTGGAAACTTAGCGGATATTACATATAGAGCGGTAAAAACTTTAAAAGAAGTGGATTTGATTGCCTGTGAAGATACTAGAGTAAGTAAGAAATTGTGTGCACATTATGAGATAGCAACACCGCTTAAATCATATCATGAACATAACAAGATACAGCAAACAGAATACTTGATAGAACAATTGCAAGAAGGCATTAGCATAGCCTTAGTATCAGATGCTGGACTCCCACTCATAAGTGACCCAGGATACGAACTTGTAGTTGCCGCGAGAGAACACCAAATTAAAGTTGAAACTGTGCCAGGTCCTAATGCAGGTCTGACAGCACTTATGGCGAGTGGGTTACCTTCCTTCACCTATACATTTCTTGGGTTTTTACCACGTAAGGAAAAGCAAAAACAAGAAATTTTAGAAAATCGTATGTATGAAGATAGTACGCTTATTATTTATGAGTCACCACATAGAGTAAAAGACACATTAAAAACTATCCAAAAAATAGATGAAAATAGAAAAGTTTCATTGGGTAGAGAATTAACCAAAAAATTCGAACAAATCACAACGAGCAACGTAGATGATTTGTTAAATCAATTACAAGAAGGGCTTATCCCAACAAAGGGTGAGTTTGTAGTGTTAATAGAAGGTGCTGTAGCAGTTGAAGATACCTCGTGGTTCGAAGAAATGACGATAGCTGAGCATGTTAACTATTATATAGACCAAGATATGAAAACCAAAGCAGCTATTAAACAAGTCGCTGAAATTCGTCATATGAAAACAGGCGAAGTATATGATGTTTATCATAATGTTTAATAATGAAAAACAAGACTAATTGATTTGTTATATTAACAAATTGAGACAAATCGTATGAAATGTTTATATTAACTAGAAAGCGATTAAAGCAAGAAAAAATGATGTGAAAAACTCCCATAACTCATGCGATTTATGGTAATGTAGATAGGATAGAGATTATTAATCATATTTAAATATAAGCTGATTTGAGTAATGAAAAAACTTCAATGTGAATAGTATACTATCATAGACAATTACAGTGATGAATTAATAAAATATAATGAAAACAAACGTCTGTTTCATTGAAAAAGAGAATCAATTTAGATAAATTTAAAGCATAAGAATCGAGGAGGAACATTGATGGCGAAAGAAACATTTTATATCACTACACCAATATATTATCCGAGTGGGAATTTGCATATCGGACATGCATATACAACAACTGCTGGTGATGTAATCGCACGTTATAAAAGAATGCAAGGCTATGATGTTCGTTATTTAACAGGAACGGATGAACACGGGCAAAAAATTCAAGAAAAAGCACATAAAGCAGGGAAATCTGAATTAGAATATTTAGATGAAATGATAGCTGGTATAAAAGAATTATGGAGTAAGTTAGAAATTTCCAATGACGACTTTATACGCACTACAGAAAATCGTCATAAAGAAGTCGTAGAGCAAATCTTTGAACGCTTATTGTCACAGGGAGATATTTATTTAGGAGAATATGAAGGTTGGTATTCAGTTCCAGATGAAACTTATTATACTGAAACACAATTAGTGGATCCTATTTATGAAAATGGGCAAATTATTGGCGGTAAAAGTCCAGATTCTGGTCATGAAGTAGAGCTAGTTAAAGAAGAAAGTTATTTCTTTAATCTATCTAAATACACTGACAGATTATTAGAATTTTATGATGAAAACCCTGAATTTATACAACCTCCTTCAAGAAAAAATGAAATGATTAACAACTTTATTAAGCCAGGTTTAGAAGACTTAGCTGTATCACGTACTTCATTTGACTGGGGCATTCGTGTTAAATCTAATCCTAAGCATGTTGTTTATGTTTGGATTGATGCACTTGTTAATTATATATCATCATTAGGATATTTATCAGATGACGATGGATTATTCAAAAAATATTGGCCAGCAGATATTCATATCATGGCAAAAGAAATTGTAAGATTCCATTCAATTATATGGCCAATCCTATTAATGGCATTAGATATCCCCCTTCCAAAGAAAGTGTTTGCACATGGTTGGATTCTAATGAAAGATGGTAAAATGAGTAAATCTAAGGGAAATGTTGTTGACCCTAATGTCCTTATCGATCGTTATGGTCTAGATGCAACACGCTACTATTTAATGCGTGAGTTACCATTTGGTTCAGATGGTGTGTTTACCCCAGAAGGCTTTGTAGAACGCACAAATTATGATTTAGCTAATGACTTAGGAAACTTAGTCAACCGTACGATTTCAATGATTAATAAATATTTTGATGGTGAATTGCCTGCATACCAAGGGCCAAAACACGAATTAGATGAAGAAATGGAACAAATGGCATTAGATACTGTGAAAACGTTCCATGAAAATATGGATGATTTACAATTCTCTGTAGCACTTTCTACAATTTGGAAATTGATTAGTCGTACAAATAAATATATCGATGAAACATCCCCATGGGTGTTAGCCAAAGATGAAAGCCAAAAAGAGATGTTAGGAAATGTAATGGCCCATTTAGTTGAGAATATACGTATTGCAGCGGTATTATTACGCCCATTCCTTACACATGCGCCAAAACAAATCTTTGAACAATTAAATATTAATTCTCCTGAACTGGCTGAATTGGATAGTGTAGAACAATATGGTGCATTAACTGCACCAATTATAGTGATAGGTAAGCCGCAACCTATCTTCCCACGTTTAGATAGTGACGTTGAAATTGATTATATTAAACAATCAATGCAACCACCGAAGGCAGAAGAAACAGTTGTAGAAGTGCCGAGCAAAGAACAAATCGATATCAAGGATTTTGATAAAGTTGAAATCAAAGCCGCAACGATAATTGATGCAGAACAAGTGAAAAAATCTGATAAATTATTAAAAATACAAGTTGATTTAGACAGTGAACAACGTCAAATCGTGTCAGGTATCGCAAAATTCTATCAACCAGAAGATATCATCGGTAAAAAAGTTGCAGTCGTAACAAACTTAAAACCTGCG
The DNA here is from genome assembly GCF_030294405.1 of Staphylococcus casei. Lineage (NCBI taxonomy): Bacteria > Bacillati > Bacillota > Bacilli > Caryophanales > Staphylococcaceae > Staphylococcus > Staphylococcus casei. The sequence goes on along the minus strand of NZ_CP125718.1, from coordinate 2,465,503 downwards.
AAATTAATGGGTAGAAAATCAGAAGGTATGATTTTATCTGCTGAAAAAGATGGTGTACTAACACTTGTGAGTCTACCTAATGCGATTCCTAATGGTTCAATAATTAAGTAATTAAAATTTAAGGGAGCGATATAGTATGCTAATTGATACACATGTTCATTTAAACGCCGAGCAATATGACGAGGATTTAGAAGCGGTCATTGAGCGAGCTAGAGAAAATGGGGTGGATCGTATGTTTGTGGTGGGTTTTGACACACCTACGATTGAACGTACGATGGAACTTATTGATCAATATGAATTTATCTATGGCATAATTGGATGGCACCCTGTGGATGCAATTGATTGTACAGAAGAGCGTTTGGAATGGATAGAACAACTTGCTTCCCACCCAAAAGTAATAGGTATAGGTGAGACAGGATTAGACTATCATTGGGATAAGTCTCCTAAAGATATACAACAAGCTTTATTCAGAAAGCAAATTGCTTTAGCTAAGCGTGTTAATCTGCCAATTATCATACACAATAGAGAAGCAACGCAAGATTGTGTTGATATATTAAAAGAAGAGCACGCAGAAGAAATTGGCGGTATTATGCATAGTTTTAGTGGTTCTCCTGAAATTGCAGATGATGTAATTAATAAATTGAATTTCTATGTGTCATTAGGCGGGCCTGTTACATTTAAAAATGCGAAGCAACCAAAAGAGGTAGCAAAGCATGTCCCGTTCGATAGATTATTAGTTGAAACAGATGCACCATTTCTATCACCACATCCATATAGAGGTAAAAGGAATGAGCCTGCACGTGTGACGCTCGTAGCTGAGCAAATCGCTGAATTACGTGGTGTGAGTTATGAGGAAGTTTGCCAACAAACAACTAAAAATGCAGAACAATTGTTTAAATTAAAGGCATAGAGATAGAACAAGAAAGATGTCGGTCTGAGATGTGGCTTAGTTTTTAGAGCGAATACTAAGTGGAAACCATTATTGGCACCGGCATCTTTTTATTTTTACCAAAATCGAATGAAATTTATGAAAGGTGAAACAATAAATGAAGATAAACGAATTTATTGTAGTAGAAGGTAGAGACGATACCGAGCGAGTTAAAAGAGCTGTCGAATGTGACACGATTGAAACAAACGGCAGCGCAATTAATAAAGAGATTTTAGATGTGATTGCACAGGCTTTTGAGACGAGAGGTGTTATCGTGTTTACTGATCCAGATTTCCCGGGTGATAAAATACGAAACACAATTCAGAAAAATATACCTGGTGTGAAACATGCGTATATAGATAAAGAAAAAGCAAAGAATAAACGTGGTAAAATTGGCGTAGAAAATGCAAAGCTTTCCGATATCAAAGAAGCGTTAATGAATGTAAGTACACCTTTTGAAGAAGGGTGCGAAACGATTAGTAAAGATGTGTTAGTTGATTTAGGATTAATAGTTGGAAAAGATGCTCGAAGAAAGAGAGAAATCCTTGGACGCAAGCTACATATCGGGCATTCTAATGGTAAACAGTTAATAAATAAACTCAATGCATTTGGTTATACAGAAATGGACGTTAGAAATGCATTAAGTGATAATGAAGGAAGTGAAATATAAATGGATATTAAAGATATTGCTACACCATCCCGCACAAAAGCACTACTGAATCAATATGGTTTTAATTTCAAAAAAAGTTTAGGTCAAAACTTTTTAATTGATGTTAATATTATTCATAACATTATTGACGCAAGTGATATAGATGAAAATACTGGCGTAATAGAGATTGGACCAGGAATGGGATCATTAACTGAACAATTGGCTAAAAGTGCGAAAAAAGTTATTGCTTTTGAAATTGATCAACGTTTGATCCCTGTGCTTAAAGATACCCTATCCCCTTATGATAATGTGACGGTTATTAATGAAGATATATTAAAGGCTAACATTGCGCAGTATGTATCTGAAAATCTTGAAGATTGTGACAAGATTATGGTTGTTGCAAACTTGCCATATTACATTACAACGCCTATATTACTTAATTTAATGCAACAGCGCTTACCGATTGATGGTTACGTGGTGATGATGCAAAAAGAAGTAGGCGAAAGATTGAATGCACAAGTAGGAACGAAAGCATATGGATCATTATCAATTGTTGCACAATACTATACAGAAACAAGCCAAGTATTGACTGTGCCGAAATCAGTATTTTTACCACCGCCCAATGTAGACTCGATTGTTGTGAAACTAATGAAACGAGATGTGCCAGAAGTTGAAGTAGACAATGAGGATAAATTTTTCAAAATGACTAAATCTGCCTTTAGCCAAAGACGAAAAACGATAAATAATAACTACCAAAGTTTGTTCGTTGAAGGAAAAAATAAGAAAGAAGTTATTTTAAAATGGTTAGAAACAAGTGGTATAGATCCAAGACGTCGTGGAGAAACGCTTTCAATAAAAGAATTTGCAAATTTATATAATGAATTGAAAAATTTCCCAGAATTAGAATTTTAAATTATTGACAAGTGCGCTTTACCTTGCTAAAATTGATGTTTTGTTTGACAAAAACACGCTATTTGTGTTATTATACATCTTGTAGCGAGGTGGAGCAATATGCCAAAATCTATTGGAGACATCAAAAATAAACTTGATTGTCAATTAGGAAACCGTATTGTACTAAAAGCGAATGGTGGACGCAAAAAAACTATTGAACGTAGTGGTGTGTTAAAAGAAACATATCCTTCAGTATTTGTTGTTGAGCTAGATCAAGATAAACATAATTTTGAGCGTGTGTCATATACATACACTGATGTTTTGACTGAAAACGTACAAGTTTCTTTCGAAGAAGATAATCATCATGAAGCAGTTGCACACTAAATAATAGTGATATAAAGTAAAGTTTGGCTACAAAGTCGAACTTTTTAATTTTAACTTTAATATTATAATGATAGATAAAAAGGTATGTTGGCGCAATTACGCTGATATACCTTTTTCTTTACCCTGATTTATCAAGTGGTTATAATTTTATTGAAAACTAAGTATGTTGTAGAATAATAAATTAAGAAATGATTTTACAATACTTCATAATTATATATCAATATAAATTACTGAGAATGATGTTGTAACAGATTTAGTTTTAAAAAACTGACAAATCAACTATAACAATATGTTAAAATCATTTTATTACCATATCGAAATTGAAAGAGGGTGGACATATGATTTATGAAACAGCTCCGGCTAAGATTAATTTCACGCTGGACACACTCTTTAAACGAGATGATGGTTTTCATGAAGTTGAAATGATTATGACAACAATAGATTTAAATGATCGTTTGTCATTTGAACTACGTAAAGACAATCAAATTGTTGTCGATGTAGAGCAAACTTATGTTCCCTCCAATAGTAAAAATTTGGCATATAAAGCTGCAGAATTAATGAAGAAGAATTATAATTTAGAACAAGGTGTTACAATCAGCATAGATAAAAATATACCGGTATCAGCTGGTCTTGCTGGTGGTTCGACAGACGCTGCAGCGACAATGAGAGGGATGAATCGCCTATATAATTTGAATCGTCCATTAGAAGAATTGTGTGAACTTGGAGTTACCATAGGTACGGATATTCCATTTTGTGTTTTTGGAAAAACGGCATTGTGTAAAGGGAAAGGTGAACAAATTAACTTTCTGAATAAGCCACCTTCAGCGTGGGTGGTTGTGGCCAAACCCAATATAGGAATATCATCACCTGAGATTTTTAAAGTGTTAGATCTAAAACAAACACATAATGTCGATACTAAAGCGTGCGAATCAGCTTTAAATACAGGAGATTATGAACTACTATGTAAGAGTCTTTCAAATCGATTGGAGCCTATCTCAAATCAGTTGTGTCCTGAGATTTTAAAAATAAAAGAGAACATGTTAGATAACGGTGCAGATGGTGCTATGATGAGCGGAAGCGGTCCTACTGTTTATGGTCTCACACAAAAAGAACGACAAGCAAGGCATGTATACAATGCTGTCAATGGCTGTTGTAATGAAGTATATATAGTAAGATTATTAGGATAAGAGAAGGGATGAGTTTAATGCGCTATAAAAGAAGTGAACGAATTGTATATATGACTCAATATTTAATGAATAATCCAAATAAATTGATACCTTTAACTTATTTTGTGCAAAAATTCAAGCAGGCGAAATCGTCAATAAGTGAAGACGTCCAAATTATTAAAACTACTTTTCAAATGGAAAAACTTGGGACAGTTATTACGACAGCTGGAGCGAGTGGTGGCGTTACATATAAACCTGAGATGAGTAAAGAAGAAGCAAGTGAAGTTGTAGAAGATATTATTGAGCAGCTTCAAGAAAAAGACCGTTTGTTACCAGGAGGGTATTTATTCTTATCAGACTTAATGGGAAACCCGACTTTGCTGAATAGAGTGGGGAAATTGATTGCTACACTATATATGGATGAAGAACTAGATGCTATCGTAACGATTGCTACGAAGGGTATTTCTCTTGCTAATGCAGTAGCTAATGTATTGAATATACCAGTCGTAGTCATTAGAAAAGATAATAAAGTAACTGAAGGTTCTACAGTATCAATAAATTACGTATCTGGTTCTTCACGAAAAATTGAGACAATGGTTCTTTCAAAGAGAACTTTACCTGAAAATTCAAACGTACTTGTGGTCGATGATTTCATGAGAGCTGGTGGTTCTATCAACGGCGTAATGAATTTAATGAATGAGTTTAAAGCTCATGTGAAAGGGGTATCCGTACTAGTAGAATCAAAAGAAGTTAAGCAAAGGTTAATTGAAGATTATACTTCCTTAGTGAGATTATCTGATGTAGACGAATACAATCAGGAATTTAAGGTAGAAAAGGGTAACAGTTTAAATAAATTTTCTTAAAGGAGCGATAACGGCAGCATGAAAACGATTAATACAAACAAGGCGCCTGAAGCGTTAGGCCCATACTCACATGCAACGCAAATTAATGGTCTAGTGTTCACATCTGGACAAATCCCATTAAACTTAGATGGCGAAATTGTCAGTGATGATGTAAAAGAACAGACAAAACAAGTCTTAGAGAATTTAAAGGTTGTTTTAGATCAAGCTGGATCAGACATAGATTCAGTTATTAAAGCTACTATTTTTATTGCTGATATGAATGAATTTCAAAATATAAACGAAGTTTATGGCAAATACTTTGACACTCATCAACCAGCAAGAAGTTGTGTTGAGGTAGCAAGGTTACCTAAAGATGTTAAAGTAGAAATCGAAGTAATAGCAGAAGTTAAGTAAGGATTTATAATTTTTGATGAAATTGTTAAGCTTCTAACAAAGAGATACTAGGGGGGCTCACTACATGAAAGTGACAGATGTAAGACTTAGAAAGATACAGACAGATGGAAGAATGAAAGCGCTCGTTTCAATCACTTTAGATGAATCATTTGTGGTTCATGATTTACGTGTCATTGAAGGCAACACAGGTCTATTCGTCGCAATGCCAAGTAAACGTACACCAGATGGTGAATTCCGAGACATCGCGCATCCGATTAACTCAGAAATGAGACAAGAAATACAAGATGCAGTGATGAAAGTATATGAAGAAACTGATGAGGTTATTCCTGATAGAAATGCACAACCATCAGAAGACTCTGGCGAAGAAGCTTAATAAAATTTGTGATAATCATTATAATTCAAATAATATATAAAAAGAAGATTGAACTTCTGTATGACAGAAATTCAATCTTCTTTTTTTGTGAAAAAGTAAAGGAATTTATAATTTTTTTAATTTAATGTAAATGTGTAAAGGTGACAAAAATTATCTATTATATAATTATATTGAATATGCTCGACAAAACAATTAGAAATTTGGATTTATTCATATCTAAATAATGAATGGAAATACATGTTAAAGCATATATTGATAAAATATAGTGAATGATTATAGTAGAGTGAGAAAAATATTGTATATTAATGAAGCGTTTTCTAATACTTATAAAGATGACAAATAGTAAATAGAATAATTTGATTTATGACGATTTCAATCTTCTTATTATTTAATATTGACGCTTTGATCCTTGAAAGTGGGGCTAGCGTTAAATTATAATAAGGAGGAAGTGTATATTTTAATGGAGGGTTAACATACATGCAAAGACGTGCAATAGTACTCGCAGCCGGCAAGGGTACACGTATGAAATCAAAGAAATACAAAGTACTACATGAAGTTGCAGGCAAATCGATGATTGAACATGTTGTTGATAACGTTAAGCAATCTGGAGTAGAACAACTTGTAACAATTGTTGGTCATGGCGCAGAAAGCGTGAAAGAAACTTTAGGTGACGCGTCACTTTATAGTTTTCAAGAAGAACAATTAGGAACTGCACATGCTGTGAAAATGGCGAGTGAACATTTACAAGATAAACAAGGCACAACGCTTGTTGTCTGTGGTGATACACCATTAATTACTACAGAAACATTGAAAGCTTTAGTTGATCACCACGAGCAAAATCAAGCACAAGCTACAGTATTGTCTGCTACAGCACCAAATCCATTTGGATATGGGCGCATTCTTCGTGATTCAGATAACCATTTAGTTAAAATCGTTGAACAAAAAGACGCAACAGAAAATGAAAGAGAAATTAATGAAATTAGTTCTGGTATTTTTGCTTTTGATAATCAAGTGCTATTTGATAAATTAAATCATGTGAAAAATGATAATGTACAAAGTGAATATTATTTGCCAGATGTACTTTCATTAATTTTAGAAGATAAAGGTAGCGTTGAGGTATATCATACAGACGATTTTGATGAAATTATGGGTGTGAATGACAGATTGATGTTGAGCGAAGCTGAAAGCGCATTTAGACAGCGCATCAATGAATATCACATGAAAAATGGCGTAACGATTATTGACCCAACATCTACTTATATTGGTGTAAACGTGAAGATTGGTGAAGATACTGTAATTGAACCAGGCGTGAAGCTTGTAGGTTATAGTGAAATTGGTGAAGACGTTATCATTGGACAATATACAGAAATTACAAACAGTAGTATAGGATCTAATGTTACAATTAAGCAGTCAGTCATCAATGAATCAAAAGTGGATGATTATGCAACAATTGGACCGTTTGCGCAACTAAGACCAGGCGCTGATCTTGGCAAGAAAGTGAAAGTCGGTAATTTTGTTGAAGTTAAAAAATCGATAATTAAAGACGGTGCTAAAGTACCACATTTAAGTTATATTGGTGATGCTGAAATTGGTGAACGTACAAATATTGGCTGTGGCTCAATTACAGTTAACTATGATGGCATCAATAAATTCAAAACAAGTATCGGTGATGATGTATTTATCGGTTGTAATACAAATCTTGTTGCGCCTGTAACGTTAGGAAATCGTGCTTTTGTAGCAGCAGGCTCTACTATAACTGATAACGTGCCAAATGATAGTCTAGCGTTAGGAAGAGCTAGACAAACGACTAAAGAAGGTTACTTGAAAAAATAAAATGCACAACGTTTAGATAATTAAGCTACAACTGTTAAACTCAATGTAACTAAATTTGTTACGAACTTGGAAGCTTTTATGTTGATAAATAATATAATGTTGCCTTGTATATAAATTAAACTAATTGAATGAATTAATTGGAGGACTATAAATGTTAAACAATGAGTACAAGAACTCTGCTTTGAAAATATTTTCTTTGAAAGGAAATGAACCGTTAGCCCAAGAAGTAGCAGATCATGTTGGAATTGAACTTGGAAAGTGTTCTGTAAAACGTTTCAGCGATGGAGAAATTCAAATCAATATAGAAGAAAGCATTCGTGGTTGCGATGTATTTATTATTCAACCCACTTCAAATCCAGTCAACTTGCATTTAATGGAATTATTGATAATGATCGATGCTTGTAAACGTGCATCAGCAGCGAATATTAATATCGTTGTACCTTATTATGGTTATGCACGTCAAGATAGAAAAGCGCGTAGTCGTGAGCCGATTACTGCTAAATTAGTAGCAAACTTAATCGAAACGGCTGGAGCAGATCGTATGATTGCTTTAGATTTACATGCACCACAAATTCAAGGGTTCTTTGATATTCCAATTGATCACTTAATGGGTGTGCCAATCTTAGCGGAATACTTCAAAAATGACACAGATCTTGATCTTGAAGAGTGTGTTGTAGTTTCTCCAGACCATGGTGGTGTGACAAGAGCACGTAAACTTGCAGACATCCTTAAAACACCAATTGCTATTATTGATAAACGTCGTCCAAAACCAAACGTAGCAGAGGTTATGAATATTGTTGGTGATATCGATGGTCGTACAGCAATTATTATCGATGATATTATCGATACAGCAGGTACAATTACATTGGCAGCACAAGCATTAAAAGATAAAGGGGCAAAAGACGTATATGCATGTTGTACTCACCCTGTCCTCTCTGGTCCAGCAAGAGAACGTATCGAAAACTCAGCAATTAAAGAGTTAGTAGTAACGAATTCAATTCAATTAGAAGATAGTCGTAAACCAAATAATACAAAAGAATTATCAGTAGCAGGTTTATTATCACAGGCAATCATTCGTGTATACGAACGTGAATCTGTTAGTGTGCTATTTGACTAATAAACATAACGAATGTATAATGGTTTCGTTCGTGGTTTCGCGAGCATTTGAAAATAAACACTTGCAAGCAACGATAAGTTGATGGGCAAGTGAGGGGCTCTTGTATAGAGCAAAGATGAAAGGTGGAAATGAATATGACTGCATTAAAGTCAATTATTCGTCAAGGTAAACAAACACGTTCTGACCTTAAAACATTAAGAAACACTGGTAAAGTACCTGCAATCGTATATGGTTTCGGTACAAAAAATACTTCTGTTAAAGTAGACGAAGTAGAATTTATCAAAGTTATCCGTGAAGTTGGACGTAACGGTGTCATCGATTTAGGCGTAGGTTCTAAAACTATCAAAGTAATGGTTTCAGACTACCAATTCGATCCACTTAAAAACCAAATCACTCACATTGATTTCTTAGCAATCAATATGACTGAAGAACGTACTGTTGAAGTACCAGTTCAATTAGTAGGAGAAGCAGCAGGAACTAAAGAAGGTGGCGTTGTTGAACAACCATTATTCAACCTTGAAGTTACAGCTACTCCTGATAACATTCCTGAAGCAATTGAAGTTGAAATTAGTGAATTAAACATTAACGATAGTATTTCAGTAGCAGATATTAAAGTATCAGGCGACTTTACAATCGAAAATGAAGGTACTGATTCAGTAGTAACTGTAGTTGCTCCAACTGAAGAACCAACTGAAGAAGAAATCGAAGCAATGGAAGGCGATTCAGAAACTGCTGAGCCTGAAGTTGTAGGCAAAGAAAAAGAAGAATAATAATATTTTCTACCCTTTAAATTTTCTTGTGCATTGACGTTGTCAATGCTACAGCATCTTATAAAAAAGCACCGTGCTTAATACGTTAAGCAGGTGCTTTTTTATGTTATTATAGTGAATGATACGGAAAATAATTTGTGTATGTACATAAGAATGTGCAAACTTTTTAGAAAAAAAGTGCTATAAAAGTGAGAACAACAATTGGAGGTAACATAATGAAATGTATTGTAGGTCTAGGCAATATAGGTAAACGCTTTGAACAAACAAGACATAATATTGGTTTTGAGGTTATAGATTATATGTTAGACCAAAATCAATTCAAGCTAGATAAACAAAAGTTTAAAGGTGCCTATACTATTGAACGAATTGCAGGAGAGAAAGTCATGTTTATCGAACCGATGACAATGATGAATCTATCCGGCGAAGCTGTAGGTCCATTGATGAAATATTACAATATTGAAATAGATGAATTATTAGTGTTGTATGATGACTTAGATTTACCACAAGGCGAAATACGTTTAAGACAAAAAGGTAGTGCTGGCGGTCATAATGGTATGAAATCAATTATTCAAGTATTGGGAACAGACCAATTTAAGCGTATTCGAATCGGGGTAGATCGTCCATCAAATGGTATGGCCATTGTTGACTATGTATTGCAAAAATTTTCAAAACAAGAAATGGAAACGATGGATAAAGTAATAGACCATTCTGCACGTGCGGTTGAGGCTTTTATAGAAAGTTCTAGATTTGATCGTGTGATGAATGAATATAATGGTGAAGTCAATTGAAATCAATAATTACAGAATATATAAATGGAGATAAGCGTTATCAAGAATTAGACGCAGTATTTGGCAAAGAGAATGTTTTAGTAACAGGGCTGTCTTCGGCGGCTAAGGCAACAATTATATCTGAAAAGTTTTTGCATACTTCAAAACAATTATTAGTTGTGACCAACAATTTATATCAAGCAGATAAGTTAGAAAGTGATTTATCACAATTTGTAGATGCAGAAGATATATATAAATATCCAATGCAAGATATCATGACTGAAGAATTTTCAACGCAAAGCCCTCAATTTATGAGTGAGCGTGTACGTACACTGACGGCGCTTGCTCAAGAAAAAAGAGGGTTATTTATCGTACCATTAAATGGTTTGAAAAAATGGCTTACCCCTGTAGAAATGTGGAAATCCCATCAATTGTCATTATCGGTAGGTGACGATATTGATACGGATACCCTCTTAAACAAACTGGTGAACATGGGATATCGTAGAGAAAGTGTCGTTTCACACATAGGAGAATTTTCATTACGAGGTGGAATTATAGACATTTATCCACTTATTGGTAAACCAGTAAGGATTGAATTATTTGATACTGAAATAGATTCAATACGTGATTTTGATGTGGAAACCCAAAGGTCAGAGGGGAATATAGATTCGGTAAATATAACTACAGCTAGTGATTATATTATTACGGATAACGTCTTAAAACATACAAAGTTAAAACTTAAAGAAGCGTATGAACATACACGCCCTAAAATAGATAAATCCGTTCGTCAGGAGTTAAAAGAAACTTATGATAGTTTCCAACTCTATGAATCATCAATATTGGATCATCAAGTCTTGCGTCGCCTAGTAGCATTTATGTATGAACAACCAGCGACGATTATAGATTATTTTAAAAATGATGCTATCGTAGCGATTGATGAATATAATAGAGTTAAAGAAAGTGAAACATCACTTTTAACGGAAGCGGATGACTTTATACAGAATTTAATAGAAAGTGGTAAGGGATTTATCGGGCAAAGCTTTTTACAATATGATGGATTCGAGACATTACTCAAATCCCACCCGCTAACTTATTTCACATTATTCACAGCAACTATGCCGGTTCAGTTAAACGAAATTATTAAGTTTTCGTGTAAACCTGTACAACAATTTTATGGACAATATGATATTATGCGTTCGGAATTTCAGCGCTATATTCAAAATGATTATACAGTAGTCGTCTTGGCAGAAACTGAAGTGAAAAAAGAACGTATACAAGAGATGCTAAATGAAATGCATATACCGACATTTATCGATACCCCAAGTCATCGTAGCAATGGTGGAAGTGCAATTATTACTGAAGGCAGCCTGTCAGAGGGGTTTGAATTGCCTTATATGCAACTTGTTGTCGTTACAGAACGTGAACTTTTTAAATCTAAACAGAAGAAAAAGCCAAAACAGCAAAAAGCACTCACAAATGCTGAGAAGATCAAGTCTTATCAGGATTTAAAAGTTGGAGATTATGTTGTACATGTTCATCATGGTGTGAGTAGATATTTAGGAGTCGAAACTTTAGAAGTAAGTGGCGTTCATAAAGATTATATCAAATTGCAATACAAAGGTACCGATCAGTTATTTGTACCTGTAGACCAAATGGATCAAGTGCAGAAATATGTGGCCTCAGAAGACAAATCACCAAAATTAAACAAACTTGGTGGTACAGATTGGAAAAAAACGAAAGCTAAAGTACAGCAAAGTGTTGAGGACATTGCAGATGAACTAATTGATTTATATAAAGAGCGTGAAATGTCTGTTGGCTATAAGTATGGGCCAGATACGGCTGAACAAAATGATTTTGAATTGGATTTCCCATATGAACTAACGCCTGACCAAAGTAAATCCATTGATGAAATTAAACAGGATATGGAAATAGAACGTCCAATGGATAGATTGCTATGTGGTGATGTTGGTTATGGCAAGACAGAAGTAGCTGTTCGAGCTGCGTTTAAAGCTGTCATGGAAGGTAAGCAAGTTGCTTTCTTAGTTCCAACGACAATTCTTGCCCAACAACATTACGAAACATTAATAGAACGCATGCAAGATTTTCCCATTGAAGTTCAACTGATAAGTCGCTTTAGAACGACTAAAGAAGTTAAAGAGACGAAAGAAGGTTTGAAATCAGGCTTTGTTGATATCGTAGTAGGAACACATAAATTACTTGGCAAAGACATCCACTATAAGGATTTAGGGCTACTTATTGTGGATGAAGAACAGCGTTTTGGTGTACGTCATAAAGAAAGAATTAAATCACTTAAAACCAATGTGGATGTCTTGACGTTGACAGCGACACCTATTCCACGCACATTGCATATGAGTATGTTAGGTGTACGTGATTTATCTGTTATTGAAACACCACCAGAAAATCGATTTCCAGTACAAACCTATGTGTTAGAACAAAATACAAACTTTATAAAAGAAGCGCTAGAAAGAGAAGTATCACGTGAAGGACAAGTTTTTTATCTGTATAATAAAGTGCAGTCTATCTATGAGAAACGTGAACAGTTACAAATGTTAATGCCTGATGCGAACATTGGTGTAGCGCATGGCCAAATGAGTGAGGGCGATTTAGAGGAAACGATGCTAGGATTTATCAATCATGAATATGATATTCTTGTAACGACCACTATCATTGAAACAGGGGTAGATGTCCCTAATGCAAATACGCTTATCATTGAAGATGCAGATCGTTTTGGCCTTAGCCAACTGTATCAATTGAGAGGACGCGTAGGTCGTTCTAGTCGTATCGGCTATGCATATTTCTTGCACCCAACTAATAAAGTATTGACTGAAACTGCAGAAGATCGTTTGCAAGCAATTAAAGAATTTACTGAATTAGGTTCAGGATTTAAAATTGCTATGAGAGATTTGAATATTCGTGGTGCGGGTAATCTATTAGGAAAGCAACAACATGGATTTATCGACTCTGTTGGTTTTGATTTATACTCTCAAATGCTTGAAGAAGCAGTTAATGAAAAACGCGGTGTAACAGTAGAAACTGAAGATGCGCCAGAAGTTGAAATAGAACTTAATATCGATGCTTATTTACCAGCTGAATATATTCAAAATGAACAAGCGAAAATTGAAATTTATAAAAAATTACGTAAAATCGAGACACAAGATCAACTGATGGATGTCAAAGATGAGTTAATAGATCGTTTCAATGATTATCCTGTAGAAGTTGAGAGATTGTTAGATATGATGGAAATTAAAGTGCATGCATTACATGCAGGTGTCACTGCAATTAAAGATGTTAATAAACAAGTAGAGATTTATTTATCCGAAAAAGGAACGACAGATATTAACGGAGAAACATTGTTCAAACAAACGCAACCACTTGGTCGTACAATGAAAGTTGGCGTACAAGATGGTAAAATGAAATTAACATTAAATAAAACAGGCGCATGGTTAGATAATTTGAAATTCTTAGCTAAATGTTTAGAAGAAAGTATGGTTATAGTAGATGAAGTCTAAGTCTGATAAACATGCGGCCTTTAATGGCGTAGTTGCACTGACTTTAGCGCTTGTTATAGTGAAAATCTTAAGTGCTATTTATCGCGTACCATATCAAAATATATTGGGTGATGAAGGGTTATACGCATATCAACAAATATATCCTATTGTTGCTTTAGGTGTTATTTTGACAATGAATGCGATTCCGAGTGCAGTTACACAATCATTTGATACTGTAGGTCAAGCGAAACAATATACGAAAGTATTGATAACCCTACAAATGATTAGTGCTGCGTTTTTCTTGATTTTACTTGTAAGTGCCAAATGGGTCGCCTTGTTAATGGGTGATATCAACTTGACACCAATGCTTAGAGCGGCCAGTTTTAGTTTTTTATTTATTGGAATATTAGGTGTATATAGAGGTTACTATCAAGCACAAAAACTGATGAATGCACCTGCATTATCACAAGTGATTGAGCAATTTGTACGTGTATCGATTATAATGATAGCTGTTGTATTATTTATGACGCAACACTGGTCGATATATGCTGCAGGTACTTTAGCAATTGCAGGTTCGGCTGCAGGATTTTTAGCTTCTAGTATATTTCTAATAAAACAAAAGCCGTTTAAACTGACAAGACCAGATGCTCAGTCAAATATTGAATGGCGAAAACTCGCATTGGCAATTATCGTTTTCGCAGTCAGTCAACTGATTGTTATTGTCTGGCAAGTAGTAGATAGCTTCACTGTATTACATGCGTTAAAAAGTACAGGCTTGAATTTCCGACAAGCAGCGACCCAAAAAGGGATATATGATAGAGGTGCTTCCTTTATACAAATGGGATTGATTGTAACGACTACATTTAGTTTCGTGCTTATCCCCTTACTGACAGAAGCAATAAAAGAGAAGCACGATATCCTAACTAATCGTTATGCAAATGCGTCTATTAAGATTACGGTTATGTTTAGTGTTGCTGCAGGAGTGGGATTAATTAACATATTGCCGGTTATGAACACTGTATTTTTTAAAAATGATAGTTTAACAGGGACATTAGCTATCTATATGCTTACAGTGATATGTGTCTCACTTATCATGATGGATATTGCATTGCTACAAGTGAAACAACAAGTGCGCGTAGTCTTATTAGCTTTTACGATTGGTGTTATCAGTAAAATTTTACTTAATGTTATATTAATACCTCATCTATTGATGCTAGGTGGTAGTTTGAGTACAGTAATATCATTAATCTTATTTACGCTTATTTTGCATTTTAACGTATTAAAACATTATAAATTTCAAACTATGCGAAAATTTGTACTTAAATTGATATTAACTATGCTTATGTTATCTATAGCTGTACAAGTGACGATGTGGCTTATTCCAACACATGGGCGTATGGGTGGTTTGATAGAATTATTGATAGCGGCATCTATAGGCGTGCTAGTCATCCTATTTGCTACGATTCATTTACAATTATTAAGTTATAGAGAGTTAAAGCATTTGCCTTTTGGTAATAAGCTATATCATATGAAAAGAGGGAAACACTAATGGCACGTCATATTACAATTGTAGGATTAGGGAACTATGGTCTTGATGATTTACCTTTAGGTATATATAAATACTTAAAAAAACAATCGACAGTATATACGCGAACATTAGACCACCCTGTAATTAACGAATTGAAAGAAGATATAGAATTTCGAAGTTTTGACGCTCAATATGAAGCACACAAATCGTTTGATGATGTTTATGATAGTATAGTAAAAAATTTAATAGCAGCTTCGCAGCACGAAAATGTTGTTTATACAGTGCCTGGTCATCCTCGAGTGGCTGAAACAACGACTGTGAAATTAGAAGCATATGCAAAGGCGCATAACGATATTCAAATTGAAGTTTTAGGTGGCAAAAGCTTTATTGATGATATTTTTGAAGCGGTTAAAATAGATCCTAATGACGGCTTTACAATGCTAGATGCAACAGCAATAAAAGCGAATCAATTAAATATTCGTACGCATACACTTATAACTCAAGTATATAGTCCCATGACGGCAGGCGATTTAAAAGTGACGTTAATGGAAAAGTATGATGATGAACAAATCGTGTATATCGTAGATGGCGCAAAAAACAACGATGCAAATGTTATTGAGACACCATTATTTGAATTAGATCATTATGCATCAATTTTTAGTAACTTAACTAGCGTCTTGATTCCTAAAGTTGAGCTAGAAGCGTCTTACTACAGCGATTTCTATTTTGCAGCCAATATCATAGACCAGCTTGTGGATGAAGAACAAGGCTGTCCATGGGATAAAGTGCAAACACATCATACGTTGAAACGTTATTTATTGGAAGAGTCGTTTGAATTATTTGAAGCCATCGATAATGAGGACGATTGGCATATTATTGAAGAATTAGGTGACATACTCTTACAAGTATTATTGCATACAAGTATTGGTAAAAAAGAAGGGTACCTTGATATTAACGAGGTCATTGAAAGCCTTTCAGCTAAAATGATACGTAGACACCCTCATATTTTTGGTGACGCAGATGCACAAGATATAGATGATTTAAAAAATATTTGGGCAGATGCAAAAGCAAAAGAGGGGAAAATACAACGAGTAAAATTCGAAAAAGTATTTGCAGAGCATTTCTTGAAGTTGTATGATAAAACAAAAAATATGTCGTTAGACGAAGATGCTTTAAAACGTCTTTTGGAGCAAGGAGGAGAAGGAATATGAGATTAGATAAATACCTCAAAGTATCGAGATTAGTGAAACGTCGCACATTAGCTAAAGAAATCAGTGATCAAGGGCGTGTGACTGTGAATGGTTCGGTTGCAAAAGCGGGAACAGACGTTAAAGTGACTGATGAACTTACAATTAGATTTGGACAGAAAATTGTAACTATAAACGTAACTGGATTAAGTGAACATGCAACGAAAGAAAATGCGAAAGGCATGTACGAATTAGTTAAAGAAGAAAAAGTTAGTGGAAATTAAACAGGAGGTGACAAGCTATGAGTAAAAAAGTAGAAAATATAGGAAATACGTTTACTTCTGCTGAGAATAAAAAGAAACAAAAGCAGAGAATGAGAAGACGTGTTGTACGTAAACGTATCACATTATTTGGTGGTATTTTACTAGCTATTATTATCATTTTATCCATAATGCTTGTCACTCAAAAGCAAAGTAATAGTGAAGATGCAGTCGAGCGTCAACACAAAGAAGAAAAATATCAAAAACAACAAGATGAAGAACTTGCATTAAAAGAACAATTGAACAACCTTAATGATAAAAGTTATATAGAAAAAGTTGCTCGAGATGATTACTATTTAAGTAATGATGGAGAAGTGGTTTTTAAACTACCAGACGATAAGTCAAAAGCAGAATCCAAATCTGCCAAACAAGATAAATAACAAAATTTATTTTTTTGAATCATAATACCATTGTTAAATTATGCAAACAGGCATATAATAAGGTTAAAATCGAAACAAATCGGGAGGATTTATTTACAATATGTCAATCGAAATAGGAAACAAGCTTAAAGGTAAAGTCACAGGAATCAAAAAGTTTGGCGCTTTTGTCGAACTTCCTGAAGGAAAAAGTGGCTTAGTTCACATAAGTGAAGTTGCAGATAATTACGTAGAAAACGTAGAAGATCACTTATCTGTTGGTGATGAAGTAGAAGTGAAAGTGCTCTCAATTGCTGATGATGGAAAAATTAGTTTATCAATTAAGAAAGCAAAAGATCGTCCGCGTAAACCTCAAAGTAAACCGAGTCACAAACCACCTCAACCAAAAGGTGAAGATTTTGAGAAGAAATTAACAAATTTCTTGAAAGATAGTGAAGATAAATTAACTTCTATTAAACGTCAAACGGAATCTAGACGTGGTGGAAAAGGCGCTAAACGCTAATAAGCATAACCCACATATGTTTCAAAATTGAGCGAGTGCATAACAATCTAAGGCTGTTTTCTTTCTGAAGGAAACAGTCTCTTTTTTATTGTATATTTGCAATAGTACTTTAATAATAGGAAAAAGCTAAAGTAGTGTTTTGTACGGGAGGTAGAAGTATTGAAAGTTAACACTGAAGGATGGTCTGAAAATAATCACGTCGTATTAGCAGTTTCTACTGGTATTGACAGTATGGCGTTGTTACATCAACTCATTTCACGCTTAAAGCATTCATATGCGAAGTTAACTTGTTTGCATGTGAATCATCATATACGTTCCGTTGCATCAGAAGAAGAAGCGTTTATTAAAGCATTTTGCGCTACACATGACATACCATTATATGTTCATCATCTTGATTTATCTAGTGTGATTGCAAAAGGAAATAGTATTGAGAGTGAAGCTAGACATGCACGATATCAATGGTTTGATGAGATGATGTTGAAATTAAATGCAGATGTATTACTCACTGCGCATCATTTAGATGATCAAATCGAAACGATATTTTATAGACTCATGACGGGTCGTTCCACTAGAAGTAGTTTAGGTATGTCACAACATGCATTGAGAGGTCATTATAGTTTATACAGACCACTGTTAACCATTGCTAAAAGTGAAATTCGTAATTACCAAGAGCGATATCAAATTCCCTATTATGAAGATGAAACTAATGCTGAAAATCATTATGTTAGAAATGACATTCGCAATCGAATTTTACCCGAAATTGAAGCGAATCAACATCTCTCGACAGAACAATTATTAAAATTAAAGGACTGGCATGACGAACAATTAGAAGTTATTAGAAATGAAGCACACCAATTTGTTGATAATTCAGTAGAGTTTTGTCAACAGAATACTAAAATTTTGGTTTCGAGGAGTCAATTTTTAAATTTGCGCCATGCTGTGAAAATGGCAGTATTGGATAAAGTCTTTGAAATAGTGTCTCTCGACAGAACAATCACTGAAAAAACATATGATGAATGGTTCAAACAACTGGCTGAAAATGTGTCACAAACTACATTATATACAACAGATAAATGGATAATTCATATAGCTTATGATAAATTTATCATAATGGCAAATTATGAAGCAAAGCTACAACCAACAAAGATTAATCAGCAAGGGATTTACAATTTTGGTCACTATACTATCCAAGTGACTAAGCATGTTCCTTTAGATTGTTTTCCGCTTATTGTACGAACGAGAAAAGATGGAGACAAATTTGCACTCAATGGCAGGGCCGGACACAAAAAGGTGAGCCGATTGTTTATTGATAAAAAGGTGATACAATCTGAACGTGATGAAATGCCTATTATTGTAAATGCACATAATGAAATCATTGCTGTTGGAACGTTGTTTTTAAAGCAAAAATATAAGCAATTAATTTTTATAAGAAATACGGGAGAGGAATGAAATTATGAGAGATGATTTAAAAGAAGTATTATTATCAGAAGAAGATATTGAACAAATTTGTAAGGATTTAGGTGCTGAAATTACAGCGTCGTATAGTGGAAAGCCGTTAGTTTGTATTGGGATTTTAAAAGGTTCTGTAATGTTTATGGCAGACTTAATTAAACATATCGATACGCATTTAGCTATAGATTTCATGGATGTTTCAAGTTATCACGGTGGGACTGAATCAACAGGAGAAGTTCAAATTTTAAAAGATTTAAGTTCATCTATTGAAAATAAAGATGTATTAATAATTGAAGATATCTTGGAAACGGGTACTACTTTGAAGTCGATTACTAAATTACTTGAATCTCGTGGTGTAAACTCACTTGAAATTGTTACACTACTTGATAAACCTAACCGTCGTAAAGCCAATATCGAAGCTAAATACGTAGGCAAAAAAATTCCAGACGAATTTGTAGTGGGTTATGGTTTAGATTACGCTGAAAATTATAGAAATTTACCTTATATTGGCACATTGAAACCAGAAATCTATTCAAACTAAAGCAATACAATTTATTCGTGGGAAAAGTTGTTATATACTATAAGTTCAAGTCAGTTTAAATGGTTAAATGGAAATAGTACAAATATGCTAAAAACATTTTAAATTTAATACATAAACTTAGGTAAGCTTTAAAATATCAAAAATACTTTAACTTAATGGGCGCTTTTTAGTCATATTTAAAGTAAAATGAGAACTAAAATTAAATATAAAACATAAAGAATTGTAAACACAACGCAAAAGTTGAAATACTAGCCTAAAACCGGCGCTTTGTGTTACAATTTTTGTTAGTTTTATTATTGAAGTAGGAGGAAACGACGCATGCAGAAGGCCTTTCGTAATGTGCTAGTTATCGCAATCATTGGCGTTATTATCTTTGGTTTGTTTTCGTGGCTCAACGGAAATGGGAATATGCCAAAGCAACTTACATATAACCAATTTGTGAAGCAATTAGATAAAGGTGATTTAAAATCACTTGAAATCCAACCTGAACAAAATGTGTATATGGTAAGTGGGAAAACGAAAAAAGGTGAAGATTATTCTTCAACAATTTTATATAACAACGATAAAGAGCTCGAAAAAATAACGGATAAAGCACAAAGTCAAGATGGATTGAATTTTACAGTTAAAGAAGAAGAAAAACAAAGTGTGTTTGTTAGTATTTTAACAACATTAATTCCAGTATTAATTATTGCTCTATTATTTATATTCTTCCTTAGCCAAGCTCAAGGTGGCGGCGGTGGCGGCGGTCGTATGATGAACTTTGGTAAATCCAAAGCAAAAATGTACGACAGTCAGAAAAAACGTGTACGCTTCTCAGATGTAGCTGGTGCAGATGAAGAAAAACAAGAATTAATTGAAATAGTAGATTTCTTAAAAGACAATAAGCAATTTAAACAAATGGGATCAAGAATTCCAAAAGGTGTGCTATTAGTTGGCCCTCCAGGTACAGGGAAAACGTTATTAGCACGTGCAGTTGCTGGTGAAGCAGGTACACCTTTCTTCTCAATCAGTGGTTCAGACTTTGTTGAGATGTTTGTGGGTGTCGGTGCAAGTCGTGTACGTGACTTGTTCGAAAACGCTAAGAAAAATGCACCATGTATTATCTTTATAGATGAAATTGATGCGGTTGGTCGTCAACGTGGCGCTGGTGTCGGTGGCGGACATGATGAACGTGAGCAAACGTTAAACCAATTACTTGTTGAAATGGATGGATTTGGTGAAAATGAAGGTATCATTATGATAGCTGCTACTAACCGTCCTGATATTTTAGACCCAGCTTTATTACGTCC
The DNA here is from genome assembly GCF_030294405.1 of Staphylococcus casei. Lineage (NCBI taxonomy): Bacteria > Bacillati > Bacillota > Bacilli > Caryophanales > Staphylococcaceae > Staphylococcus > Staphylococcus casei. Next base: position 2,444,664 of record NZ_CP125718.1, on the reverse strand, counting down.
GGGTCGTTTCGATAGACAAATCCAAGTAGGTCGTCCAGATGTAAAAGGACGTGAAGCTATTCTTCATGTTCATTCTAAGAACAAACCACTTGATGAAACAGTTGACTTAAAAGCTGTTTCTCAAAGAACACCTGGTTTCTCTGGTGCCGATTTAGAAAATCTTCTTAATGAAGCATCATTAGTAGCAGTTCGTGAAGGTAAGAAGAAAATCGACATGCGTGATATAGAAGAAGCGACAGATAGAGTAATTGCAGGTCCAGCTAAAAAATCACGTGTTATTTCAGAAAAAGAACGTAATATTGTAGCACATCATGAAGCTGGTCATACGATTATTGGTATGGTACTTGATGAAGCAGAAATCGTGCATAAAGTTACAATCGTACCACGTGGCCAAGCTGGCGGTTATGCTATGATGTTACCAAAACAAGATCGTTTCTTAATGACTGAACCAGAATTATTAGATAAAATTTGTGGTCTGCTTGGTGGACGTGTTTCTGAAGATATTAACTTTAATGAAGTATCAACAGGTGCATCTAACGACTTTGAACGTGCAACACAAATTGCACGTCAGATGGTTACAGAATATGGTATGAGTAAAAAACTTGGCCCAATTCAATTTGCCAGCAGTAGTAATGGACAAGTCTTCTTAGGTAAAGATATGCAAGGTGAGCCAGAATATTCTGGACAGATTGCATATGAAATTGATAAAGAAGTGCAACGTATTATTAAAGAACAATATGAGCGTTGTAAAAACATCCTTATAGAACACAAAACACAATTGATACTAATTGCTGAGTCATTATTGACAGAAGAAACATTAGTAGCTGAACAAATCCATTCATTATTCTATGATGGCGTATTACCAGAAGTTGATTACGATGGCGCAGAAGTCGTGCAAAACAAAGATGATAACTTCGATGAAGGTAAATACGGTAAATCTTATGAAGATGTTCGTCAAGAACAATCAAGTAAAGATGGACAAGAAGGTCGTGGAAATTCACAAGATGAGGATAGACAGGACAATGACACAGAACAAACAGGTCATGAACAACCACCTAATATCGATAAACCAAGTGACCCAAGCAACCCAAATGATCCAAGTAATAGAAATTAATGACTGAACATAAATTGCTCTTTCTGCTATCATATTGATAGTAGGAAGAGCTTTTTTCTGCTGAGTACAATCTGGAAAGTTTTGTCAAACAAATGTTTAGCATTTTTTTATAGTAACCAGTACAATAAATTGAATTGAAATAATGAAAAATATTCAATGCGAAATAACCACTTAAATTTAAATGAGATAACGTTAAAAGGAGAAATAAAAATGACGAATGATTATATAGTTAAAGCATTAGCATTTGGAGGGCAAATTCGTGCTTATAGCGCATGGACAACAGACAGTGTTCAAGAAGCACAAACAAAACATTATACATGGCCAACTGCCTCAGCTGCACTAGGGCGTACGATGACAGCAACGGTTATGATGGGCGCTATGTTAAATGACAATCAAAAACTTACGGTAACGGTTGATGGTCATGGACCTATTGGAAAGATTATTGCTGATGCAGATGCACAAGGCAATATTAGGGGGTATGTGACGCATCCGCAAACCCATTTTCCATTAAATGATATGGGTAAATTAGACGTAAGTCGTGCTGTAGGTAATAGTGGCTCATTGACTGTAGTTAAAGATGTAGGTATGAAAGACTATTTTTCCGGTTCTAGTGAATTGGTATCTGGTGAATTAGGTGATGACTTCACTTATTATTTCGCTAAAAGTGAACAAGTCCCATCCTCAGTTGGCTTAGGTGTACTTGTGAATCCAGATAACACAATTAAAGCCGCAGGTGGGTTTATTATACAAGTGATGCCAGGAGCAGCAGAAGAAACAATTACCAAATTGGAAGATGCAATTAATAATATGAAGCCAGTTTCAAAATTAATTGAACAAGGTTTATCTCCAGAAGAAATTCTTTTTGAAATTTTGGGTGAAGAAAATGTACAAATTTTAGATGAATTATCTTCAAAATTCGAATGTAACTGTGGACATGAAAAATTCTTGAATGCAATCAAAGGATTGGGAGAAGCTGAAATTCAAAGTATGATTGATGAAGATAAAGGCGCTGAAGCAGAATGTCACTTCTGTAGAACAAAATATCAATTTTCTGAAAGTGAACTACAGGAATTATTAGAAAAAATAAAGTAAAACGGTTACAATAAATGGGAATAAACTTCTAATTAAAGTAATATATATAAATTCGGGTTTCATAGTTGTATTTACAGAAAAATCTGATAAAATAAAAGTATATCCGATAGAAAAAGTAGGTTTTTAAAACTTTTTAATGAAAAGGAGCAATACTTATGACAAGTAAACCAGTAGATAATATCGTAAAAGTAATCGGTAATACACCGGTAGTTAAGTTAAACAACGTTGTGGGAGAAGATGCAGCAGACGTATATGTAAAACTTGAATATCAAAATCCAGGCGGTTCTGTAAAAGATCGTATCGCTTTAGCAATGATTGAAGAAGCTGAACAAGCAGGTAAGATTAAACCAGGTGATACGATTGTTGAACCTACAAGTGGTAATACAGGTATCGGTCTTGCTTTCGTATGTGCAGCTAAAGGGTACAAAGCTGTATTCACTATGCCTGAAACGATGAGTCAAGAACGCCGTAACTTATTAAAAGCATATGGCGCCGAAGTTGTGTTAACACCTGGTTCGGAAGCGATGAAAGGTGCTATCAAAAAAGCTAAAGAATTAAAAGAAGAGTTTGGTTACTATGAACCGCAACAATTCGAAAACCCTGCTAACCCTCGTGTACACGAATTAACAACAGGTCCTGAATTAGTGGAACAATTTGATGGCCAAACAATTGATGCATTCTTAGCTGGTGTAGGTACTGGTGGAACATTAAGTGGCGCTGGAAAAGTTTTAAAAGAAAAATATCCAGATATTAATCTTGTAGCAATTGAACCTGAAGATTCACCTGTTTTAAGTGGTGGAGAACCAGGTCCGCATAAATTACAAGGTTTAGGTGCAGGATTTATTCCAGACACATTAAATACAAATATTTATGATGAAATTATCAAAGTAGGTAATGAAACTGCTATGGATATGTCACGTAAAGTAGCTAAAGAAGAAGGTATCTTAGGTGGTATTTCTTCAGGAGCGGCAATTTATGCGGCGATTGAAAAAGCTAAATCACTTGGTAAAGGTAAAACAGTTGTGACTGTATTACCAAGTAATGGTGAACGTTATCTTTCAACGCCATTATATTCTTTCGAAGACTAAAATATGAGAATTCAATAAATACCGGACACATTTTTATTGTGTGGCCGGTATTTATTTTGCTCTTTTTAAGTTTCTAAGCATTATAGTAGTATGAATAACAGGGCAGACAATGATTTTAAGTATTGGGTACTGAAAAAAATAATAAATAACGTTATTATAGAATAGTAATAAGAATGACTGGGCGAAAATCATTTTATAAAATGAAAGGAAGAAGAATGAATATGGCGCACACAAAAATTATGGGGATATTAAATGTAACTCCGGATTCCTTCTCAGATGGTGGTAAATATAATACTGTGGAAAGTGCTGTTAAGAGAGCGAAAGCAATGGTTGATGAAGGTGCTGATATTATTGACATCGGTGGTATATCCACACGTCCTGGTTATGATGAAATTAGTGTGGAAGAAGAAATGAATAGAGTGATTCCTGTTGTGAAAGCATTGAAAGATCTTGATGTCACACTATCAGTCGATACATATAGAAGTGAAGTAGCTGAAGCTGCATTGAAGTTTGGGGCTACGATGATTAATGATCAATGGGCAGGGCTATATGATGAACGTATCTTTGATGTCGTGGCCGAATATGAAGCTGAAATTGTCTTAATGCATAATGGAAATGGTGAAAGGTCAGAACCTGTAGTTGATGAGATGTTAGTTTACTTATTAAAACAAGCTAATATAGCTGAGATGAAGGGAATACCTAAGGATAAAGTGTGGATTGATCCTGGTATTGGCTTTGCTAAGACACGCGACGAAGAGAAGGAAGTTATGGCTCGATTAGATGAACTTGTTGCCACGGAATATCCTGTACTATTAGCGACGAGTAGAAAAAGATTTATTAAAGAAATGATAAATTCAGAAACAACACCTATCGAAAGAGACGAAGCAACTGCTGCAACTACGGCATATGGTATAATGAAAGGTATAAAAGCTGTCAGAGTACACAACGTCGTATTAAATGTTCGTTTAGGACAAAGCATGGATTATTTAAAGGAGAATGATAATGAGCGACACGATTTTTCTTAATGGTATGAGGTTTTACTGTTATCATGGCGCCCTTAAAGCTGAAAATGAAATTGGGCAAATTTTTATTGTAGATATAACTATGAAAGTAGAATTGCATACTGCAGGTCATTCTGATGATGTGGCTGATACAGTTCATTATGGAGAAGTCTTTAATGATGTAAAAGACATTATGGAGGGGCCTCCTGTAAATTTATTAGAGCATCTAGCTGAACGTATTGCAAAACGTATAAATTCACACTATAATCGTGTAATGGAAACGAAAGTTAGAATCACTAAAGAAAATCCACCTATACCAGGACATTATGATGGTGTTGGGGTTGAAATAGTGAGGGAGAATCACTAATGATATACGCATATTTAGGATTAGGAAGTAACATTGGAGATAGAGAAGTACAACTTGAAGAAGCTATTCGTATTTTAGATACATATGAAGGTGTTCAAGTTACACAAAAATCACCAATTTATGAAACAGAGCCAGTAGGTTATGTGGATCAGCCACAATTTTTAAATCAATGTGTTGAGATTCAAACTACTTTAAAACCACACGACTTATTACAAGTGTGTCTCAATACTGAACAGCAACTATATCGTGTGAGAGACATACGGTGGGGGCCAAGGACTTTAGATGTTGATATTCTATTATATGGTAATCAGATTATCGAAGAAGAAGATTTAATTGTGCCGCATCCACGTATGTTGGAACGTGCATTTGTATTAATTCCTTTAAATGATATAGCAGCAGATGTTATTGAACCTCATTCTAATAATAAAATTGGAAATTTAGTGATGACAGATAATTCAGTAAGGAAGTATAAAGATTGAGATGTAATAAATATGTGGAAATTGGAGGTGTAGAGATAAATCATAGTGTAGTTCTTGCTCCTATGGCTGGTGTCTGCAGTTGTGGAACGTGTGAACAAACCAGTAACGTCCAAGATCCACATTAGTTATGATTGCGAGAGAAGTGTTAAGGAAGCCAAGGATGATTTATCGGTGAACCTATAGTTGAAGATAAAGATGAAATTGCTTTATTACATTTGCGCCGTCTAGTAGAATTGAAGTATGAAACGGTTGGCACAATGGAAATACGTAAACATGCTTCATGGTATCTTAAAGACGTTCGTGGTAACGATAAGTCTAAAAAGCTTTGAACCAAGCTGAGACAGGACAACAAATAATAGATATACTCCAAGAATTTCAAAAAGAAATAAATGCAAAAGATAATGAAAAAGTAGAACAAGAAGCATAAAGGAGAGACAGTTATGTCAGAAGAAATGAATGACCAAATGCAAGTCCGCCGTCAAAAATTACAAGAATTATACGATTTAGGAATCGATCCATTTGGACAAAAGTTTGAACGTACCTCAACTGCAGTAGTATTACATGAGGACTGGGATCAATTTACAAAAGAAGAATTACATGAGAAAGAAGAAGAAAGTCATGTAAGTATAGCAGGCCGTTTAATGACTAAACGAGGTAAAGGTAAAGCTGGATTTGCACATGTTCAAGACTTATCTGGCCAAATTCAAATATATGTGAGAAAAGATCAAGTAGGCGATGAGCAATTTGAATTGTGGAATGCTTCTGACCTTGGGGACATCGTTGGTATAGAAGGTGTAATGTTCAAAACGAATACAGGTGAATTATCTGTTAAAGCTAAATCATTTACATTATTAACTAAATCCTTACGTCCGCTACCAGATAAATTCCATGGTTTGCAAGATATTGAACAGCGCTATCGTCAACGTTACCTTGATTTAATCACAAACCAAGATAGTACACAGACATTTATTAATCGTAGTAAAATATTACAAGAAATGAGAAGTTACCTAAATGAAGCGGGATTCTTAGAAGTAGAAACGCCAATGATGCACCAAATTGCTGGTGGAGCTGCTGCCCGTCCATTTGTTACACATCATAATGCACTTGATGCTACATTATATATGCGTATTGCGATTGAATTACATCTTAAACGTTTAATTGTTGGTGGATTAGAAAAAGTCTATGAAATTGGACGCGTATTTAGAAATGAAGGTGTATCAACAAGACATAATCCTGAGTTTACTATGATTGAATTATATGAAGCTTATGCTGATTACCATGACATTATGGATTTAACTGAGAATATGATTAGACATATATCTGAAAAAGTACTTGGTTCTGCCAAAGTCAGCTATGGAGAAGAAACAATAGACTTAGAATCCGATTGGAAACGAATCCACATGGCTGATGCTGTTAAAGAGGCTACAGGTGTAGACTTCTTTGAGGTAGAAAGCGATGAAGAAGCTAAAACGTTAGCTAAAGAACATGGTATAGAAATAACTAGTACCATGAAATATGGTCATATATTAAATGAATTCTTTGAACAAAAAGTTGAAGAAACATTGATCCAACCGACATTTGTTTATGGACATCCAATTGAAATATCACCATTGGCTAAGAAAAACCCAGAGGATCCTAGATTCACTGATCGTTTCGAATTATTTATTGTAGGTAGAGAACACGGTAATGCCTTTACTGAGTTAAATGACCCGATTGATCAAAAAGAAAGATTTGAAGCTCAATTAGTAGAAAAAGAACAGGGTAATGATGAAGCGCATGAAATGGACGAAGACTTTATCGAAGCATTAGAATACGGAATGCCGCCAACGGGTGGTTTAGGTATCGGAATCGATAGATTAGTAATGTTACTTACTGATTCAGCTTCTATACGCGATGTATTACTGTTCCCTTATATGAGACAAAAATAGGATTTTAATAATATAACTCAACTTGAACAGATCAAATGCTGAATATTCCGTAGCGTCGGGATAAAGCACTTGATCTGTTTTTTTCTTTTTAATAGCTAAATATCTTCGAAAAATAGAGGGAATATGAATATTATACAAGTAATAAGCAATTTAATTTAGTAATAAGATACAATTAAGTAATATAATACTAATAAAATATAAAAATATACTAAAAAAGGTATAGCATATGGTCTTTCTATATGATAAACTTATTCAAGTCGAGTTAAGGAAACGAAACAAGACAAGTACGATGAATCAGTAATCCAATATTAATTTATAAAAATTAATAAAAGGTATTGACTTAAAAGAGAAAATGAATTATCATAATAAAGTCGTCAAAAACAAGTGATGACAAACGCAACACTCAGCGTAAACACAATGTAAAAAACATTAACATAGTGTAAAATTGACTATTGCAAATGATCATTAAACATTGTATCATTAGTTGAGTAAGTTATTTTGTCTGGTGACAATGGCAAAGAGGTCACACCTGTTCCCATGCCGAACACAGAAGTTAAGCTCTTTAGCGCCGATGGTAGTCGGACTTACGTTCCGCGAGAGTAGGACGTTGCCAGGCTTTATACATAATTTAATTCGGAGGATTAGCTCAGCTGGGAGAGCATCTGCCTTACAAGCAGAGGGTCGGCGGTTCGAACCCGTCATCCTCCACCATTTCAATTTAATAGCCGGCCTAGCTCAACTGGTAGAGCAACTGACTTGTAATCAGTAGGTTGGGGGTTCAAGTCCTCTGGCCGGCACCATTTCATGAGCCATTAGCTCAGTTGGTAGAGCATCTGACTTTTAATCAGAGGGTCAGAGGTTCGAATCCTCTATGGCTCATTCAGTTCCATGTTGCAGAAGTAGTTCAGCGGTAGAATACGACCTTGCCAAGGTCGGGGTCGCGGGTTCGAATCCCGTCTTCTGCTCCATTATTTTGCCGGGGTGGCGGAACTGGCAGACGCACAGGACTTAAAATCCTGCGGTAAGTGATTACCGTACCGGTTCGATTCCGGTCCTCGGCACCATTATTTTAATAAAGCGCCCGTAGCTCAACTGGATAGAGTACTTGACTACGAATCAAGAGGTTATAGGTTCGACCCCTATCGGGCGCACCATTATTAAAATTAGTGTAGTTCAACTGAATTTTGTACGGGAAGTAGCTCAGCTTGGTAGAGCACTTGGTTTGGGACCAAGGGGTCGCAGGTTCGAATCCTGTCTTCCCGACTCTTTTAAAAATGATATGGGGGCTTAGCTCAGCTGGGAGAGCGCCTGCTTTGCACGCAGGAGGTCAGCGGTTCGAACCCGCTAGTCTCCACCATTAATATCTAATAACCATTGAAGAAATGAACATTGAAAACTGAATCGCAATATGTCAACGTTAATTCCGAACACAACATTAAATTGTTGGTTCAAACGTGTTAGAGATAACACACAAATTAGTATTTTATGAGCTAATCAAACATCATAATCATTTATGGAGAGTTTGATCCTGGCTCAGGATGAACGCTGGCGGCGTGCCTAATACATGCAAGTCGAGCGAACGGATAAGGAGCTTGCTCCTTTGAAGTTAGCGGCGGACGGGTGAGTAACACGTGGGTAACCTACCTATAAGACTGGAATAACTTCGGGAAACCGGAGCTAATGCCGGATAACATATAGAACCGCATGGTTCTATAGTGAAAGATGGTTTTGCTATCACTTATAGATGGACCCGCGCTGTATTAGCTAGTTGGTAAGGTAATGGCTTACCAAGGCGACGATACATAGCCGACCTGAGAGGGTGATCGGCCACACTGGAACTGAGACACGGTCCAGACTCCTACGGGAGGCAGCAGTAGGGAATCTTCCGCAATGGGCGAAAGCCTGACGGAGCAACGCCGCGTGAGTGATGAAGGTTTTCGGATCGTAAAACTCTGTTATTAGGGAAGAACAAATGCGTAAGTAACTGTGCGCATCTTGACGGTACCTAATCAGAAAGCCACGGCTAACTACGTGCCAGCAGCCGCGGTAATACGTAGGTGGCAAGCGTTATCCGGAATTATTGGGCGTAAAGCGCGCGTAGGCGGTTTCTTAAGTCTGATGTGAAAGCCCACGGCTCAACCGTGGAGGGTCATTGGAAACTGGGAAACTTGAGTGCAGAAGAGGAAAGTGGAATTCCATGTGTAGCGGTGAAATGCGCAGAGATATGGAGGAACACCAGTGGCGAAGGCGACTTTCTGGTCTGTAACTGACGCTGATGTGCGAAAGCGTGGGGATCAAACAGGATTAGATACCCTGGTAGTCCACGCCGTAAACGATGAGTGCTAAGTGTTAGGGGGTTTCCGCCCCTTAGTGCTGCAGCTAACGCATTAAGCACTCCGCCTGGGGAGTACGACCGCAAGGTTGAAACTCAAAGGAATTGACGGGGACCCGCACAAGCGGTGGAGCATGTGGTTTAATTCGAAGCAACGCGAAGAACCTTACCAAATCTTGACATCCTTTGAAAACTCTAGAGATAGAGCCTTCCCCTTCGGGGGACAAAGTGACAGGTGGTGCATGGTTGTCGTCAGCTCGTGTCGTGAGATGTTGGGTTAAGTCCCGCAACGAGCGCAACCCTTAAGCTTAGTTGCCATCATTAAGTTGGGCACTCTAGGTTGACTGCCGGTGACAAACCGGAGGAAGGTGGGGATGACGTCAAATCATCATGCCCCTTATGATTTGGGCTACACACGTGCTACAATGGACAATACAAAGGGCAGCTAAACCGCGAGGTCATGCAAATCCCATAAAGTTGTTCTCAGTTCGGATTGTAGTCTGCAACTCGACTACATGAAGCTGGAATCGCTAGTAATCGTAGATCAGCATGCTACGGTGAATACGTTCCCGGGTCTTGTACACACCGCCCGTCACACCACGAGAGTTTGTAACACCCGAAGCCGGTGGAGTAACCATTTATGGAGCTAGCCGTCGAAGGTGGGACAAATGATTGGGGTGAAGTCGTAACAAGGTAGCCGTATCGGAAGGTGCGGCTGGATCACCTCCTTTCTAAGGATATATTCGGAACATCTTCTTTAGAAGATGACAGAGGGATAACATTGACATATTGTATTCAGTTTTGAATGCTCATTGGAGTATTCAGTGCATAATTTGTACATTGAAAACTAGATAAGTAAGTAAAATATATAGATTTTACCAAGAAAAACCGAGTGAATTAGAGTTTTAAATAAGCTTGAATTCAAAAAGAAATAATCGCTAGTGTTCGAAAGAACACTCACAGATTAATAACATTTTGGGTTTTTAACCGACTTCGTCGTGTTAAAAGTCAAAAAAGATTAAGTTATTAAGGGCGCACGGTGGATACCTTGGCACTAGAAGCCTATGAAGGACGTTACTAACGACGATATGCTTTGGGGAGCTGTAAGTAAGCTTTGATCCAGAGATTTCCGAATGGGGAAACCCAGCACGAGTTATGTCGTGTTATCGATATGTGAATACATAGCATATTCGAAGGCAGACGCGGAGAACTGAAACATCTTAGTACCCGCAGGAAGAGAAAGAAAAATCGATTCCCTGAGTAGCGGCGAGCGAAACGGGAAGAGCCCAAACCAACGAGCTTGCTTGTTGGGGTTGTAGGACACTCTATACGGAGTTACAAAAGAACAAATTAGACGAATCATCTGGAAAGATGAATCAAAGAAGGTAATAATCCTGTAGTCGAAAGTTTGTTCACTCTTGAGTGGATCCTGAGTACGACGGAACACGAGAAATTCCGTCGGAATCCGGGAGGACCATCTCCCAAGGCTAAATACTCTCTAGTGACCGATAGTGAACCAGTACCGTGAGGGAAAGGTGAAAAGTACCCCGGAAGGGGAGTGAAATAGAACTTGAAACCGTGTGCTTACAAGTAGTCAGAGCCCGTTAATGGGTGATGGCGTGCCTTTTGTAGAATGAACCGGCGAGTTACGATTTGATGCAAGGTTAAGCAGTAAATGTGGAGCCGTAGCGAAAGCGAGTCTGAATAGGGCGTTGAGTATTTGGTCGTAGACCCGAAACCAGGTGATCTACCCATGACCAGGCTGAAGTTCAGGTAACACTGAATGGAGGGCCGAACCGACTTACGTTGAAAAGTGAGCGGATGAGTTGTGGGTAGCGGAGAAATTCCAATCGAACCTGGAGATAGCTGGTTCTCTCCGAAATAGCTTTAGGGCTAGCCTCAAGTGATGATTATTGGAGGTAGAGCACTGTTTGGACGAGGGGCCCTTATCGGGTTACCGAATTCAGACAAACTCCGAATGCCAATCAATTTAACTTGGGAGTCAGAACGCGGGTGATAAGGTCCGTGTTCGAGAGGGAAACAGCCCAGACCACCAGCTAAGGTCCCAAAATATATGTTAAGTGGAAAAGGATGTGGCGTTGCCCAGACAACTAGGATGTTGGCTTAGAAGCAGCCATCATTTAAAGAGTGCGTAATAGCTCACTAGTCGAGTGACACTGCGCCGAAAATGTACCGGGGCTAAACATATTACCGAAGCTGTGGATTGTCCGTAGGACAATGGTAGGAGAGCGTTCTAAGGGCGTTGAAGCATGATCGCAAGGACATGTGGAGCGCTTAGAAGTGAGAATGCCGGTGTGAGTAGCGAAAGACGGGTGAGAATCCCGTCCACCGATTGACTAAGGTTTCCAGAGGAAGGCTCGTCCGCTCTGGGTTAGTCGGGTCCTAAGCTGAGGCCGATAGGCGTAGGCGATGGATAACAGGTTGATATTCCTGTACCACCAAAATTCGTTTTGAGCGATGGGGGGACGCAGTAGGATAGGCGAAGCGTGCTGTTGGAGTGCACGTCCAAGCAACAAGACTGAGTATTAGGCAAATCCGGTACTCTTAAGGTCAAGTTGTGATGGGGAGAGGAAATTTTTTCCTCGAGTCGTTGATTTCACACTGCCAAGAAAAGCCTCTAGCTAGAATTTTGGTGCCCGTACCGCAAACCGACACAGGTAGTCAAGATGAGAATTCTAAGGTGAGCGAGCGAACTCTCGTTAAGGAACTCGGCAAAATGACCCCGTAACTTCGGGAGAAGGGGTGCTCTTTAGGGTTAACGCCCAGGAGAGCCGCAGTGAATAGGCCCAAGCGACTGTTTATCAAAAACACAGGTCTCTGCTAAACCGTAAGGTGATGTATAGGGGCTGACGCCTGCCCGGTGCTGGAAGGTTAAGAGGAGTGGTTAGCTTCGGCGAAGCTACGAATCGAAGCCCCAGTAAACGGCGGCCGTAACTATAACGGTCCTAAGGTAGCGAAATTCCTTGTCGGGTAAGTTCCGACCCGCACGAAAGGCGTAACGATTTGGGCACTGTCTCAACGAGAGACTCGGTGAAATCATAGTACCTGTGAAGATGCAGGTTACCCGCGACAGGACGGAAAGACCCCGTGGAGCTTTACTGTAGTCTGATATTGAAATTCGTCACAGCTTGTACAGGATAGGTAGGAGCCTTTGATACGTGAGCGCTAGCTTACGTGGAGGCGTTGTTGGGATACTACCCTCGCTGTGTTGGATTTCTAACCCGCACCATTTATCATGGTGGGAGACAGTGTCAGATGGGCAGTTTGACTGGGGCGGTCGCCTCCTAAAGAGTAACGGAGGCGCTCAAAGGTTTCCTCAGAATGGTTGGAAATCATTCATAGAGTGTAAAGGCATAAGGAAGCTTGACTGCGAGACTTACAAGTCGAGCAGGGTCGAAAGACGGACTTAGTGATCCGGTGGTTCCGCATGGAAGGGCCATCGCTCAACGGATAAAAGCTACCCCGGGGATAACAGGCTTATCTCCCCCAAGAGTTCACATCGACGGGGAGGTTTGGCACCTCGATGTCGGCTCATCGCATCCTGGGGCTGTAGTCGGTCCCAAGGGTTGGGCTGTTCGCCCATTAAAGCGGTACGCGAGCTGGGTTCAGAACGTCGTGAGACAGTTCGGTCCCTATCCGTCGTGGGCGTAGGAAATTTGAGAGGAGCTGTCCTTAGTACGAGAGGACCGGGATGGACATACCTCTGGTGTACCAGTTGTCGTGCCAACGGCATCGCTGGGTAGCTATGTATGGACGGGATAAGTGCTGAAAGCATCTAAGCATGAAGCCCCCCTCAAGATGAGATTTCCCAACTTCGGTTATAAGATCCCTCAAAGATGATGAGGTTAATAGGTTCGAGGTGGAAGCATAGCGATATGTGGAGCTGACGAATACTAATCGATCGAAGACTTAATCAAATATTAAACCAGTTTTGATTGGTAACTTTTAAATTTTACTTACTATCTAGTTTTGAATGTATAATTTCATACATTTCATTGTCTGGTGACAATGGCAAAGAGGTCACACCTGTTCCCATGCCGAACACAGAAGTTAAGCTCTTTAGCGCCGATGGTAGTCGGACTTACGTTCCGCGAGAGTAGGACGTTGCCAGGCAGTCCATTTTGACCTTCGGGTCGTTTTTTTATGGAAGTTTTACCCTTTTACAATTTAATTTAAAAAAGTTATTGACTTTCTAAGTCAAAACCTGTAAAATTAATTCTTGTGTTGAAGAAATGAACATTGAAAACTGAATCGCAATATGTCAACGTTAATTCCGAACACAACATTAAATTGTTGGTTCAAACGTGTTAGAGATAACACACAAATTAGTATTTTATGAGCTAATCAAACATCATAATCATTTATGGAGAGTTTGATCCTGGCTCAGGATGAACGCTGGCGGCGTGCCTAATACATGCAAGTCGAGCGAACGGATAAGGAGCTTGCTCCTTTGAAGTTAGCGGCGGACGGGTGAGTAACACGTGGGTAACCTACCTATAAGACTGGAATAACTTCGGGAAACCGGAGCTAATGCCGGATAACATATAGAACCGCATGGTTCTATAGTGAAAGATGGTTTTGCTATCACTTATAGATGGACCCGCGCTGTATTAGCTAGTTGGTAAGGTAATGGCTTACCAAGGCGACGATACATAGCCGACCTGAGAGGGTGATCGGCCACACTGGAACTGAGACACGGTCCAGACTCCTACGGGAGGCAGCAGTAGGGAATCTTCCGCAATGGGCGAAAGCCTGACGGAGCAACGCCGCGTGAGTGATGAAGGTTTTCGGATCGTAAAACTCTGTTATTAGGGAAGAACAAATGCGTAAGTAACTGTGCGCATCTTGACGGTACCTAATCAGAAAGCCACGGCTAACTACGTGCCAGCAGCCGCGGTAATACGTAGGTGGCAAGCGTTATCCGGAATTATTGGGCGTAAAGCGCGCGTAGGCGGTTTCTTAAGTCTGATGTGAAAGCCCACGGCTCAACCGTGGAGGGTCATTGGAAACTGGGAAACTTGAGTGCAGAAGAGGAAAGTGGAATTCCATGTGTAGCGGTGAAATGCGCAGAGATATGGAGGAACACCAGTGGCGAAGGCGACTTTCTGGTCTGTAACTGACGCTGATGTGCGAAAGCGTGGGGATCAAACAGGATTAGATACCCTGGTAGTCCACGCCGTAAACGATGAGTGCTAAGTGTTAGGGGGTTTCCGCCCCTTAGTGCTGCAGCTAACGCATTAAGCACTCCGCCTGGGGAGTACGACCGCAAGGTTGAAACTCAAAGGAATTGACGGGGACCCGCACAAGCGGTGGAGCATGTGGTTTAATTCGAAGCAACGCGAAGAACCTTACCAAATCTTGACATCCTTTGAAAACTCTAGAGATAGAGCCTTCCCCTTCGGGGGACAAAGTGACAGGTGGTGCATGGTTGTCGTCAGCTCGTGTCGTGAGATGTTGGGTTAAGTCCCGCAACGAGCGCAACCCTTAAGCTTAGTTGCCATCATTAAGTTGGGCACTCTAGGTTGACTGCCGGTGACAAACCGGAGGAAGGTGGGGATGACGTCAAATCATCATGCCCCTTATGATTTGGGCTACACACGTGCTACAATGGACAATACAAAGGGCAGCTAAACCGCGAGGTCATGCAAATCCCATAAAGTTGTTCTCAGTTCGGATTGTAGTCTGCAACTCGACTACATGAAGCTGGAATCGCTAGTAATCGTAGATCAGCATGCTACGGTGAATACGTTCCCGGGTCTTGTACACACCGCCCGTCACACCACGAGAGTTTGTAACACCCGAAGCCGGTGGAGTAACCATTTATGGAGCTAGCCGTCGAAGGTGGGACAAATGATTGGGGTGAAGTCGTAACAAGGTAGCCGTATCGGAAGGTGCGGCTGGATCACCTCCTTTCTAAGGATATATTCGGAACATCTTCTTTAGAAGATGACAGAGGGATAACATTGACATATTGTATTCAGTTTTGAATGCTCATCGGAGTATTCAACAAAAGAATGGGCCTATAGCTCAGCTGGTTAGAGCGCACGCCTGATAAGCGTGAGGTCGGTGGTTCGAGTCCACTTAGGCCCACCATTTTTTTATTTGTACATTGAAAACTAGATAAGTAAGTAAAATATATAGATTTTACCAAGAAAAACCGAGTGAATTAGAGTTTTAAATAAGCTTGAATTCAAAAAGAAATAATCGCTAGTGTTCGAAAGAACACTCACAGATTAATAACATTTTGGGTTTTTAACCGACTTCGTCGTGTTAAAAGTCAAAAAAGATTAAGTTATTAAGGGCGCACGGTGGATACCTTGGCACTAGAAGCCTATGAAGGACGTTACTAACGACGATATGCTTTGGGGAGCTGTAAGTAAGCTTTGATCCAGAGATTTCCGAATGGGGAAACCCAGCACGAGTTATGTCGTGTTATCGATATGTGAATACATAGCATATTCGAAGGCAGACGCGGAGAACTGAAACATCTTAGTACCCGCAGGAAGAGAAAGAAAAATCGATTCCCTGAGTAGCGGCGAGCGAAACGGGAAGAGCCCAAACCAACGAGCTTGCTTGTTGGGGTTGTAGGACACTCTATACGGAGTTACAAAAGAACAAATTAGACGAATCATCTGGAAAGATGAATCAAAGAAGGTAATAATCCTGTAGTCGAAAGTTTGTTCACTCTTGAGTGGATCCTGAGTACGACGGAACACGAGAAATTCCGTCGGAATCCGGGAGGACCATCTCCCAAGGCTAAATACTCTCTAGTGACCGATAGTGAACCAGTACCGTGAGGGAAAGGTGAAAAGTACCCCGGAAGGGGAGTGAAATAGAACTTGAAACCGTGTGCTTACAAGTAGTCAGAGCCCGTTAATGGGTGATGGCGTGCCTTTTGTAGAATGAACCGGCGAGTTACGATTTGATGCAAGGTTAAGCAGTAAATGTGGAGCCGTAGCGAAAGCGAGTCTGAATAGGGCGTTGAGTATTTGGTCGTAGACCCGAAACCAGGTGATCTACCCATGACCAGGCTGAAGTTCAGGTAACACTGAATGGAGGGCCGAACCGACTTACGTTGAAAAGTGAGCGGATGAGTTGTGGGTAGCGGAGAAATTCCAATCGAACCTGGAGATAGCTGGTTCTCTCCGAAATAGCTTTAGGGCTAGCCTCAAGTGATGATTATTGGAGGTAGAGCACTGTTTGGACGAGGGGCCCTTATCGGGTTACCGAATTCAGACAAACTCCGAATGCCAATCAATTTAACTTGGGAGTCAGAACGCGGGTGATAAGGTCCGTGTTCGAGAGGGAAACAGCCCAGACCACCAGCTAAGGTCCCAAAATATATGTTAAGTGGAAAAGGATGTGGCGTTGCCCAGACAACTAGGATGTTGGCTTAGAAGCAGCCATCATTTAAAGAGTGCGTAATAGCTCACTAGTCGAGTGACACTGCGCCGAAAATGTACCGGGGCTAAACATATTACCGAAGCTGTGGATTGTCCGTAGGACAATGGTAGGAGAGCGTTCTAAGGGCGTTGAAGCATGATCGCAAGGACATGTGGAGCGCTTAGAAGTGAGAATGCCGGTGTGAGTAGCGAAAGACGGGTGAGAATCCCGTCCACCGATTGACTAAGGTTTCCAGAGGAAGGCTCGTCCGCTCTGGGTTAGTCGGGTCCTAAGCTGAGGCCGATAGGCGTAGGCGATGGATAACAGGTTGATATTCCTGTACCACCAAAATTCGTTTTGAGCGATGGGGGGACGCAGTAGGATAGGCGAAGCGTGCTGTTGGAGTGCACGTCCAAGCAACAAGACTGAGTATTAGGCAAATCCGGTACTCTTAAGGTCAAGTTGTGATGGGGAGAGGAAATTTTTTCCTCGAGTCGTTGATTTCACACTGCCAAGAAAAGCCTCTAGCTAGAATTTTGGTGCCCGTACCGCAAACCGACACAGGTAGTCAAGATGAGAATTCTAAGGTGAGCGAGCGAACTCTCGTTAAGGAACTCGGCAAAATGACCCCGTAACTTCGGGAGAAGGGGTGCTCTTTAGGGTTAACGCCCAGGAGAGCCGCAGTGAATAGGCCCAAGCGACTGTTTATCAAAAACACAGGTCTCTGCTAAACCGTAAGGTGATGTATAGGGGCTGACGCCTGCCCGGTGCTGGAAGGTTAAGAGGAGTGGTTAGCTTCGGCGAAGCTACGAATCGAAGCCCCAGTAAACGGCGGCC
Source organism: Staphylococcus casei (assembly GCF_030294405.1). NCBI lineage: Bacteria > Bacillati > Bacillota > Bacilli > Caryophanales > Staphylococcaceae > Staphylococcus > Staphylococcus casei. The sequence continues at coordinate 2,427,022 of NZ_CP125718.1, read as the reverse complement.
GTAACTATAACGGTCCTAAGGTAGCGAAATTCCTTGTCGGGTAAGTTCCGACCCGCACGAAAGGCGTAACGATTTGGGCACTGTCTCAACGAGAGACTCGGTGAAATCATAGTACCTGTGAAGATGCAGGTTACCCGCGACAGGACGGAAAGACCCCGTGGAGCTTTACTGTAGTCTGATATTGAAATTCGTCACAGCTTGTACAGGATAGGTAGGAGCCTTTGATACGTGAGCGCTAGCTTACGTGGAGGCGTTGTTGGGATACTACCCTCGCTGTGTTGGATTTCTAACCCGCACCATTTATCATGGTGGGAGACAGTGTCAGATGGGCAGTTTGACTGGGGCGGTCGCCTCCTAAAGAGTAACGGAGGCGCTCAAAGGTTTCCTCAGAATGGTTGGAAATCATTCATAGAGTGTAAAGGCATAAGGAAGCTTGACTGCGAGACTTACAAGTCGAGCAGGGTCGAAAGACGGACTTAGTGATCCGGTGGTTCCGCATGGAAGGGCCATCGCTCAACGGATAAAAGCTACCCCGGGGATAACAGGCTTATCTCCCCCAAGAGTTCACATCGACGGGGAGGTTTGGCACCTCGATGTCGGCTCATCGCATCCTGGGGCTGTAGTCGGTCCCAAGGGTTGGGCTGTTCGCCCATTAAAGCGGTACGCGAGCTGGGTTCAGAACGTCGTGAGACAGTTCGGTCCCTATCCGTCGTGGGCGTAGGAAATTTGAGAGGAGCTGTCCTTAGTACGAGAGGACCGGGATGGACATACCTCTGGTGTACCAGTTGTCGTGCCAACGGCATCGCTGGGTAGCTATGTATGGACGGGATAAGTGCTGAAAGCATCTAAGCATGAAGCCCCCCTCAAGATGAGATTTCCCAACTTCGGTTATAAGATCCCTCAAAGATGATGAGGTTAATAGGTTCGAGGTGGAAGCATAGCGATATGTGGAGCTGACGAATACTAATCGATCGAAGACTTAATCAAATATTAAACCAGTTTTGATTGGTAACTTTTAAATTTTACTTACTATCTAGTTTTGAATGTATAATTTCATACATTTCATTGTCTGGTGACAATGGCAAAGAGGTCACACCTGTTCCCATGCCGAACACAGAAGTTAAGCTCTTTAGCGCCGATGGTAGTCGGACTTACGTTCCGCGAGAGTAGGACGTTGCCAGGCAATTTGAGACCCTAAAGGGTCTCTTTTTTTATTATAAAAAGTAGTTTAATATCATTTGAGACTCTTAGGAGTCTCTTTTTATTTATAATAAAACATAAATACAACTATTTCTAATCTCAATAAATTGAGAAGTATAACTTTGGGGAATACCTGAGCTAAAGCTCATGCATAAGAACCACTAATCTCAATAAATTGAGAAGTGGTTCTAAAAAGTTAATGACTTAATGAGTTCATCAATATGAGGTTTGAGTTTGGAAAAAGGGATGCCTCCAAATCCGAGTATGAATTTTGCTGATTGTTCTGTAGGATCATATTTGGTGAATGGTGTGATTTTTAGATTGTGTTTCTCAGCATTTTTAAGGCATTGTTCTAAAGTTAGGCCGTTTGTAACTGTTAATGTAAAATGCATTCCAGCTAAGGCACCATCAATTTTTAGTTGATTTTGAAAAGGTTTAAGTTCATTTAAAATAAATTTTAATTTCTCACTATAAACATTTCTCATTTTATTCAAATGTCTCTCGAAGCTTCCTGACTCCATAAAGTTTGCAACCATTTTTTGTATATGTGCAGGAACAGTATTGCCTTCTTTGTTAGGTAATATATTATAAAGCGTTAATAAATTTTGAGGCAGTACAAGATATGCAATTCTACAACTTGGAAATAAAGATTTAGAAAAGGTACTGATATAGATAACTTTATCTTGAGTATCTAAACTTTGTAATGCAGGAATAGGTTTACCAAAGTAACGAAACTCTGAATCATAATCATCTTCTATAATATATCTATCTTTACTTTGCTGTGCCCAATTTATAAGTTGGGTACGTTTTTTTAAATTCATTACATAACCAGTAGGAAACTGATGTGATGGTGTGACATAGGCAATGTTGTTATCAAATTCATTAAAGTAATGCAGTTCAATACCCGTTTGATTTACAGGTATTTGTTGATATTTAAATTGTTTTTTATCTAAGACTTGTTTAATTGGAGGATAGCTTGGATTTTCAATATAAAACTGAGCATCATTTAGGATATCGGTTAGTAAATTAATGAGTTGTTCTGTGGATGACCCAATGATAATTTGGTCTGGATGACAAGATACACCACGACTATTAAATAAATAATGTGCAATTTCTTGTCTTAGCCCCCATTGTCCTTTAGGGTTTGTGTGCTGTAAGAGATTTAATTGATTATCTTCAAAAGCATCTCGTGCATATTTCCTAAATTGTTGCATTGGAAAGTACTCAGCGTCTATTTCTGATAAATTAAATGCAAAATCATATGTATGATTAATGTTATTTTCAAAATGATCAGGATTAGATAGATTTGAAGAGTGCATATTTCTATTAATAATAGGTAAGGTTTCTATGTCTGATACAAAATAGCCAGAACGTGGTTTAGAATATATGTAACCCTCATCTAATAGAAATTGGTAAGCATGTTCAATTGTTGTATTACTGACCGAAAGATGTTCGCTTAGCGCACGTTTTGAAGGGAATTTATCCCCAGAATGATATTGTCCTTCGATGATTTGTCTTTTTAAATTTTCATATAAATCAATATAGAGATGTTTTTTAGCCATTTTATTCTGACCCCTTAAATTATTTTGGAATTGCCCCTTTTTAAATACCAGTTTATCTTTTAAAATGAATTTAATCAACTAAGTAAAGGGGTAAAATAAATATGTCTAAAGTTACTGGATCCGAAAGAGTTAAAAGAGGAATGGCAGAAATGCAAAAGGGCGGCGTTATCATGGACGTTGTTAATGCAGAACAAGCTAAGATTGCTGAAGAAGCAGGAGCTGTTGCTGTAATGGCATTAGAACGTGTACCATCTGACATAAGAGCAGCTGGTGGCGTTGCAAGAATGGCCAATCCTAAAATCGTAGAGGAAGTTATGAATGCAGTATCTATACCTGTAATGGCTAAAGGACGTATCGGCCATATTACTGAAGCACGTGTTTTAGAATCAATGGGTGTTGACTACATTGATGAATCAGAAGTATTGACGCCTGCTGACGAAGAATACCATTTACGAAAAGATACTTTTACAGTTCCATTTGTATGTGGTTGTCGTAATTTAGGTGAAGCTGCGAGACGTATTGGTGAAGGTGCTGCGATGTTACGTACAAAAGGTGAACCAGGTACAGGTAATATTGTAGAAGCTGTGAGACATATGCGTCAAGTCAATTCAGAAGTAAGTCGTTTAACTGTTATGAATGATGATGAAATTATGACTGAGGCTAAAAATATTGGTGCTCCATATGAAGTATTAAAAGGTATAAAAGAAAATGGACGTTTACCAGTTGTTAATTTTGCTGCTGGTGGTGTAGCAACACCTCAAGATGCAGCATTAATGATGGAATTAGGAGCAGATGGCGTATTCGTAGGATCTGGTATCTTTAAATCAGAAGATCCTGAAAAATTTGCAAAAGCAATTGTACAAGCGACAACACATTATCAAGATTATGAATTAATTGGCCGTTTAGCTAAAGAACTAGGTTCTGCTATGAAAGGTTTAGATATCAATGAATTATCATTAGAAGATCGTATGCAAGAGCGTGGATGGTAATATGAAAATTGGTGTTTTAGCATTACAAGGTGCCGTTAGAGAACATATACGTCATATTGAACTGAGTGGTCATGAAGGCCTAGCAGTTAAACGTGTGGAACAATTAAATGAAATTGATGGTTTAATATTACCTGGTGGAGAATCAACGACTTTACGTCGATTGATGAATCTTTATGGCTTTAAAGAGGCATTACAACAATCTACATTACCTATGTTTGGTACCTGTGCTGGACTTATTGTAATGGCTAAGCATATTGCTGGAGAAGAAGGATATTTAGATAAACTAAATATCACCGTCGAAAGAAATTCGTTTGGTAGACAAGTAGATAGCTTCGAAAATGAACTAGATGTTAAGGGGATTGCTAAGGATATTGAAGGTGTGTTTATTAGAGCCCCACATATTGCCGAAATACATGAAGGTGTAGAATTACTTAGTACTGTTGGTGAAAAAATTGTTGCTGTGCAAGAAGGACAGTACCTAGGTGTATCATTCCATCCAGAGTTGACTGATGATTATAGAGTGACACAGTACTTTATAGATCATATTGTAAAATCAGCGCTGACTGAAACAGTATAATCAGTATGCAGAAGCACTTGAAGGTATAGTATATGTATAAGGACTATCGTTTCATATACTTCGGGGAACAATTCTAATCGTAAAAATAAACAGAGCATGTAAGGTTCATAAACCTTACATGCTCTGTTTTGTATTAAATAAAGAATCCTGCAATTGCTGCTGAAATAAATGAAACGAGTGTAGCACCGAACAATAGTTTTAAACCAAAGCGTGCAACCATATCGCCTTTTTCATTATTAAGTGATTTGATTGCCCCCGAAATAATACCGATTGAACTAAAGTTTGCAAATGAAACTACAAACACTGAAATAACACCTTTTGCGTGATCACTCATATCTTTAACAGTGCTAAGACTTTGCATGGCAACAAATTCATTTGATAATAATTTCGTTGCCATAATTGAACCTGCTTGTACCGCATCGTTCCAAGGTATACCTATTAAGAATGCGAATGGTGCAAATACAAAGCCAATAAGCGTTTGGAAATCCCAAGTAATGCTTCCTCCCGAAATGCCTGTGAAAATAGCACTTACGACACCATTAAGTAATGCGATAATAGCGATGTAACCGATCAACATTGCTCCAACAATGATTGCGACTTTAAATCCATCTAAAATATATTCGCCTAACATTTCGAAGAAAGATTGTTTCCCAGATTCACTTTCTTCAACGATTAACTTATCTTCTTTTGCTTCTACTTTATAAGGATTAATGATAGAAGCGATAATAAAACCACCAAAGAGATTTAAAGCTACTGCTGTCACGACGTAACGAGGTTCAATTAACGTGAAGTATGCACCAATAATTGAAGCTGAAACAGTAGACATAGCCGAAGCAGTTAATGTATAAAGACGTTGCCTTGGTATATGTGCTAATTCTTTTTTCAATGAAATAAATACTTCTGATTGTCCCAAAATAACTGCCGCAACAGCATTGTATGATTCTAAACGGCCCATGCCGTTAATTTTCGATATTGCTAAGCCTAATACATTGATAATCCATGGAAGAATACGTGTATATTGTAAAATACCAATTAATGCTGAAATAAAAACAATTGGTAGTAATACATTAAAGAAAAATGGTGGGTTTTTCGGATCGACAAATTCAAATCCGCCAAACACAAAATTTACACCTTCTGCTGCTTTTGCTAACAAATAATTAAATCCTTCTGAAATTCCACCAATGACAGTGATACCAAATTTTGTTTTTAGCAAAATAAAGGCAAAAACAAGCTGTATTACGAGTAAAAGTCCTACGTATTGCCAGCGAATATTTTTTCTGTCGGAACTAAAAAGAAACGCTAGGCCGAGAAATACTGCAATACCGATCAAACCTATGATAATATGCATAATTACTTCATCCCTTTTATTTTTTCTTAATACCTATAATACAACAAATTAAGGACGTCTAACATCCATAATTAAAAATTTTTAAAACATATTGGTTGAAAAAGGTCAAAGTTGGTCATATAATATAGTCAAAGAAGGTCAAAAGAGGTGATAATCATGCACAACATGTCTGACATCATAGAACAGTACATTAAGAAATTATTTGAAGACGCCAATGAAGACGTTGTAGAAATTCAGCGTGCAAATATTGCACAACGCTTTGACTGTGTGCCTTCACAATTGAATTATGTAATTAAAACACGATTTACAAATGAACATGGCTACGAAATTGAAAGTAAAAGAGGTGGCGGTGGCTATATTCGAATCACGAAAATTGAAAATAGAGACGAAACAGGTTACATTAATCACTTACTGCAACTTATAGGGCCATCAATATCTCAACAACAAGCGTACTATATTATAGATGGTTTACTGGATAAAGAATATATCAATGAAAGAGAAGCGAAGATGATTTCGGCTGTGATTGATAGAGAAACATTAAAAATGGATGTATTATCGAGAGATATTATACGGGCTAATATTTTAAAAAGATTATTGCCTGTAATAAATTATTATTAAAAAGTGAGGTGTTTAGTCGTGCTATGCGAAAATTGTCATTTAAACGAAGCAGAAGTAAAAGTAGCTGTGAAAGGACAAGAAGGCGTTAATGAAAAATGGGTCTGTCCAACATGTGCGCAAGGAGGTAACCCTTGGACACAAAATCAACATATACAGTCCCAAGACGACATTGAAGGTGCTTTTGTTGTAAAACAAATATTACAGCACTTAGCTGCTAAACATGGTATTGATTTTGATGAAATTGCTTTTAAAGAAGAAAAAAGATGTCCTACGTGCCGCATGACTTTGAAAGATATTGCGCATGTCGGTAAATTTGGATGTGCAGATTGCTATGCTACATTTAAAGATGACATTATCGATATTGTACGACGCGTGCAAGGTGGCCAAATTGAGCACATAGGTAAAACACCTCGATCTTCATATAGAAAGTTAGCTTTAAAAAAGAAAATCGAAGAAAAAACAACACATTTAAACCAACTTATTGAAGATCAAAACTTTGAAGAGGCCGCCGTTGTCCGAGACGAAATCAAAGCATTAAAAGAGGATAGCGAGGTGAGTAGTGATGAGTGAAAATAATATCAGCGCATATATGAGTGAATGGATGCGCGATAAAGATGAAAGCCCGATTGTAATGTCTTCAAGAATACGATTGGCTAGAAATTTAGAAAATCATGTTCATCCGCTCATGTTTCCGTCCGAGCAAGAAGGTTTTAGAGTAATTAACGAGGTTCAAGATGCGCTTCCAGATATGTTTATACAACGTTTAGACACTATGGATCAACAAAGTAAATATAAACTGGTTGCCAAACATCTTATCAGCCCAGAACTTATTAGACAACCTGCTTCTGCAGTGTTATTAAATGAAGATGAATCTTTAAGCCTCATGGTCAATGAAGAAGATCATATCCGTATACAAGCAATGGGCAATGATTTATCATTACAAACCTTATTTGAAAAAGCTTCTAAATTAGATGATACTTTAGATAGTGAATTGGATATTAGTTTTGATGAACATTTAGGTTATTTAACGACATGTCCAACTAATATTGGTACAGGAATGCGAGCAAGTGTGATGTTGCATTTACCTGGTTTAACGATTATGAAGCGTATGAATCGTATCGCTCAAACAATTAACCGATTTGGTTTTACAATAAGGGGTATATATGGTGAAGGATCGCAAGTTTATGGCCATATATATCAAATTTCAAATCAACTGACTTTAGGTAAAACAGAAGAAAATATTATAGAAAGTTTAACCGAAGTTGTTCAGCAAATTATTAACGAAGAAATGCAAATTCGTGAACGTTTAAATGAACATAATCATACCGAAACGTTAGATAGAGTATATCGTTCGTTAGGAATATTAAAATATAGTAGACTAATATCTATGGAGGAAGCTTCTCTGAGATTAAGTGAAGTTAAACTTGGCATTGATTTAGGCTATATTGAATTAGAAGATTTCAAATTTAATGAATTGATGATTGCGATACAATCACCATTCTTATTAGATGATGAAGATGAAAGAGTAGTAAATGAAAAAAGAGCAGATATTTTAAGAGAACATATAAATTAGGAGGTCATGCTATTATGCTATTTGGTAGACTGACAGAACGTGCGCAGCGCGTACTAGCACATGCTCAAGAAGAAGCAATTCGCTTAAATCATTCAAATATTGGAACAGAACATTTACTTTTAGGATTGATGAAAGAACCTGAAGGTATTGCAGCAAAAGTATTAGAGCAATTCGATATTACTGAAGAAAAAGTAGTAGAAGAAGTAGAAAAATTAATCGGTCACGGACAAGAGCAAATGGGTGCATTACATTACACACCTAGAGCGAAGAAAGTAATCGAATTATCCATGGATGAAGCAAGAAAATTACATCACAATTTTGTAGGTACAGAGCACATTTTACTTGGCTTAATTCGTGAAAATGAAGGCGTAGCTGCACGTGTATTTGCTAATTTAGATTTAAATATCACAAAAGCACGTGCACAAGTAGTTAAAGCTTTAGGTAGTCCTGAAATGAGTAATAAAAATGCGCAAGCAAATAAATCAAATAACACGCCAACACTAGACGGTCTTGCACGTGATTTAACTGTTATTGCAAAAGATGGCACGTTAGATCCTGTGATTGGTAGAGACAAAGAAATCACTAGAGTTATTGAAGTATTAAGCCGTCGTACTAAGAATAATCCAGTGTTAATCGGTGAACCTGGTGTAGGTAAAACGGCAATTGCTGAAGGTTTAGCTCAGGCAATTGTGAACAATGAAGTGCCTGAAACGTTAAAAGGTAAACGTGTGATGTCACTTGATATGGGGACAGTAGTAGCTGGAACTAAATATCGAGGTGAATTTGAAGAACGTCTTAAAAAAGTAATGGAAGAAATCCATCAAGCAGGAAATGTGATTCTATTTATTGATGAATTACACACATTAGTAGGTGCCGGTGGAGCTGAAGGTGCTATTGATGCATCCAATATTTTAAAACCAGCGCTTGCACGTGGAGAATTACAATGTATCGGTGCAACAACTTTAGATGAATATCGTAAGAACATTGAAAAAGACGCTGCGTTAGAACGTCGTTTCCAACCTGTTCAAGTTGCTGAACCAACAGTTGAAGATACTATTGAAATTTTAAAAGGATTGCGTGATCGTTATGAGGCACATCACCGTATTAACATTTCTGATCAAGCATTAATTTCAGCAGCAAAACTAAGTGACCGTTATATATCAGATCGTTTCTTACCTGATAAAGCTATCGATTTAATTGATGAAGCAAGTTCTAAAGTGAGATTGAAAAGTCATACAACACCGCCAAACTTGAAAGAAATCGAACAGGAAATTGAACAAGTTAAAAATGAAAAAGATGCTGCAGTACATGCACAAGAATTTGAAAATGCAGCTAACCTTCGTGACAAACAAACTAAATTAGAAAAACAATACGAAGAAGCAAATGACAAATGGAAGAACACGAAAAACGGTGAAAACACTTCTTTATCTGAAGATGATATAGGTGAAGTTATTGCAGGATGGACAGGTATACCATTAACTAAAATTAATGAAACAGAATCAGATCGTCTACTTAATTTAGAAGATACACTTCATCATAGAGTCATTGGTCAACAAGCTGCGGTAACTTCAATAAGTAAAGCAGTAAGACGTGCACGTGCTGGATTAAAAGATCCGAAACGCCCAATTGGAAGCTTTATTTTCTTAGGTCCTACAGGTGTAGGTAAGACTGAATTAGCACGTGCTTTAGCAGAATCTATGTTTGGTGAAGATGATGCAATGATTCGTGTTGACATGAGTGAATTCATGGAAAAACATGCAGTCAGTCGTTTAGTTGGTGCCCCTCCAGGCTATGTAGGCCATGATGATGGTGGACAATTAACTGAAAAAGTAAGACGTAAACCATATTCAGTAATCTTATTTGATGAAATTGAAAAAGCACATCCTGATGTCTTTAATATACTATTACAAGTATTAGATGATGGACATTTGACTGATACGAAAGGGCGTCGTGTTGATTTCCGTAATACTGTAATTATCATGACATCAAATGTTGGTGCACAAGAGTTACAAGATCAACGTTTTGCAGGATTTGGTGGTGCCTCAGAAGGCGAAGACTACGAAACAATCCGTAAAACAATGATGAAAGAATTGAAAAATGCTTTCCGCCCTGAATTCTTAAACCGTGTAGACGATATCATTGTATTCCATAAACTTTCTAAAGATGAATTGAAAGAAATTGTTACAATGATGGTTAATAAACTTACTAAACGTTTATCTGAGCAAGATATAAACATTGAGGTTTCAGAAGCGGCTAAAGAAAAGATTGCAGAAGAAGGGTACGACCCAGAATATGGTGCTAGACCATTAATTCGTGCAATTCAAAAAACAGTAGAAGATAACTTGAGTGAATTAATTTTAGATGGCAACCAAATCGAGGGCAAAGCAGTTAAGATCGATCATGATGGTAAAGAATATAAATATGACATTCAAGAAAGACAAGCACCATCAAAAGATAAAGAAATAACAGAATCATAATATTAAAATATGTGAAAAAGTGCGCTTCTCAAATGTGTGAAATTCGTTTGGGAAGCGTATTTTGTTGTGCGTATTTTAAGAATCATTATGTGGACAATGTGTATGTGATTGCGTTATTGATATGCACACTTATAAAGGGGGATATGCTATATTTCCCAGTAAATATATATAATATTGTTGGTACTATTAAGAAAAGCGTGATATTTTATTTAAATAGTTATTGTAGATAGGCATACATCAACAAAGCGCAAATATATCTCACGATAAAAACGCGTAAATTAAAAACAAAAATAATATGTTCATGATTAAAGTTTGTTTTTAATCAAAGAGAAGTATAAAATAGATTTGTTCAAAGAAAGATGGAGGTGCAATTTTGGCCAAAAAGAAAGTGATTTTCGAATGTATGGCGTGTGGTTATCAGTCACCAAAATGGATGGGAAAATGTCCAAATTGTGGTGGTTGGAATCAAATGGAAGAGGTTGTCGAGCAAAAGACAGCAAGTCCGAAGCACGGCGTACGAACTCGCGATAATGTTTCTAAAGTACAGAAGTTAAACGACATCAAACAAGAAACTACACCACGTGTTAAGAGTAAGTCAGATGAATTTAATCGCGTGTTAGGTGGCGGGATTGTAAATGGTTCATTAGTCTTGATTGGTGGGGACCCTGGTATAGGGAAATCCACATTATTATTACAAATTTGTGCAGCGTTATCACAGTCACATAATGTCTTATATATCACTGGTGAAGAATCATTAAGCCAAACGAAATTGAGGGCAGAAAGATTGGATGAGGATTCAAGTCAGTTAAATGTGTTTGCTGAAACAGATTTGGAAATTATACATGAAACCGTAAAACAATTAAAACCTGATTTACTTGTTGTCGATTCTATCCAAACGATATTTCATCCTGAAATTAGTTCAGCACCTGGTTCCGTTTCGCAAGTCAGAGAGAGCACCCAAAGCCTTATGAACATTGCTAAACAAATGAATATCGCAACATTTATTGTCGGGCATGTTACAAAAGAAGGTCAAATTGCTGGTCCCCGCCTATTAGAACACATGGTGGATACTGTTCTATATTTTGAAGGTGATGAACATCATGCCTATCGTATTTTAAGAGCGGTAAAAAACCGTTTTGGTTCTACAAATGAAATGGGTATTTTTGAAATGAAGCAAAGTGGATTAAAAGGCGTTGCAAACCCTTCTGAAATGTTTTTAGAAGAACGGTCAACTAACGTGCCAGGTTCTACAATTGTTTCTACTATGGAAGGTACGAGACCGTTATTGATAGAAGTACAAGCATTAGTCACTCCTACTACTTTTAATAATCCACGACGTATGGCTACAGGTATTGATCATAATCGTTTGAGTTTACTCATGGCTGTATTAGAAAAGAAAGAAAATTATTTACTTCAGCAACAAGATGCTTATATTAAAGTTGCTGGTGGTGTAAGATTAACCGAACCGGCAGTCGACTTAGGTATCGTTGTAGCCACAGCTTCAAGCTTTAAAGATCAAGCCGTAGATGGTTTAGATTGCTTTATCGGTGAGGTCGGCTTGACCGGAGAAGTAAGACGTGTATCACGCATTGAACAACGTGTACAAGAAGCGGCGAAATTAGGTTTTAAACGTGTCATTATTCCAGAGACAAATATAGGCGGTTGGCAATTTCCAAGTGATATTAAAGTTATAGGTGTCAAAAGTGTAAACGACGCTTTGAGATACGCTTTAGCTAAACAATAAGGCTATAATAAATTTAAGAGCTTACAGATGACTCAAGTTAAGTCTAGCTAGTTTGCTTGAGAAGGGAGAATGAAAACTTGAACATGTTAAGACTCATTGTAATCTTGTGCTATGTTATTTTAGGTGCAAGTTTAGGTGTATATTTCATCCCTGAAATCACAATTGATGCTGGTTTAGCTGACTATACACTATTAACGAACAACTATTTCAATGGTCTACTAGGGATTTTAATATTCTTTTTAATCTTTGGATGGTTTATTAAAAGAGTAACTTTAGCATTGAAAGAATTAGAACAAACAATTATGCGTCAAAGTGCTGTAGAAATTTTATTTGCTACAATTGGGCTGATTATTGGTTTGCTTATTTCTGTTATGATATCTTTCATTTTTCAAATCATCGGCAACACTGTATTAAATCACTTTGTACCCATTATTATTACAATTATTCTGGGTTATCTTGGATTCCAATTTGGCTTACGTAAGCGTGATGAAATGTTGCTATTCTTACCAGAAAATATGGCGCGCTCAATGTCTATTAATGCTAGAAATGCAGTACCTAAGATTATCGATACGAGTGCGATTATAGATGGTCGTATTTTAGATATTATTGAATGCGGATTTATTGATGGAGAGATATTGATTCCACAAGGTGTTATTAACGAATTACAATTTGTTGCAGATGCAAATGATAGTGTGAAACGTGAAAAAGGTCAGCGTGGGTTAGATATTTTAAATAAACTTTATGATACAGACCACCCTACGAGGATTATACATCCGACTAAGTCACATAGCGATATTGATGCAATGTTAATTAAGTTAGCGCAACATTATAGAGCGCACATTATTACCACAGACTTTAATCTGAATAAAGTGTGCCATGTGCAAGGGATTCAAGCACTAAATGTTAATGATTTATCTGAAGCTATTAAACCCTCAGTGCATCAAGGTGATCGTTTTAGTCTATTACTCACGAAAATGGGTAAAGAATCGGGCCAAGCGGTAGGATACTTAGATGATGGCACGATGGTAGTAGTTGATAACGCTAAGAAACATATTGGGGAGCATATTGATATTGAAGTTATCAGTTTATTACAAACTTCATCAGGAAGAATTATTTTTGCTAAAAAGCTAAACTAGATGAGTTATTAAGGTTTCAAATGAATTGATCACTATAATTTCATTTGAAACCTTTTTATTATTGAGAAAGAGTGAATTTAAGCACAGTGATATCATAATAGGCCTTAAAGTGCTACAATAGATAGCGAAATTGTATTACTATATGATGTGTTGAAGTCATAAAATGAAGTGTTAATAGATTGTATAGTAGTGCTTTAAAAAAATATAAGCTATGGTATTATTAATAGGCGACAGAATAACAACTTTATGAAGCGTTAGTACTAAATTTATTATGAATTTTCAATGTGTTGGGTTAAAAATCATTTAACGTAATAAACAAGAATATGTAATGAATTTTAAAACGCAATATGCTATTAAAATTACTAATAATATTATTAAACAGGAGTGAACATAATGAGTGATCGTGTAAGAGTTAGATATGCACCAAGTCCAACAGGCTACTTGCATATTGGTAATGCAAGAACTGCATTATTCAACTATTTATTTGCTAAACATTATGATGGGGATTTCGTAATTCGCATTGAAGATACGGATAGTAAGCGTAATTTAACAGATGGTGAGTCTTCTCAATTTGAAAATTTAAAATGGTTAGGTATTGAATGGGATGAATCTATAGATAAAGATAAAGGCTATGGCCCATACCGTCAGTCGGAACGTGCTGAAATCTATAATCCGTTAATTCAACAACTATTAGATGAAGATAAAGCTTATAAATGTTATATGACTGAAGACGAATTAGAAGAAGAACGTCAACAACAAATTGAACGTGGAGAAATGCCACGTTATGGCGGTAAACATGCACACTTAACTGAAGAAGAACGCCAACAGTTTGAAGCTGAAGGACGTCAACCTTCTATTCGTTTCCGTGTGCCTAAAGATACCACATTCTCATTTGACGACATGGTTAAAGGTGAAATTTCATTTGATTCAAATAATATTGGTGATTGGGTTATTGTTAAAAAAGATGGTATTCCAACGTATAACTTCGCAGTAGCAATTGACGATCATTATATGGAAATTTCTGATGTTATCCGTGGAGATGACCATATTTCAAATACGCCAAAACAATTGATGATTTTTGAAACATTTGGTTGGGAAGCGCCAAGATTCGCGCACATGTCACTTATTGTTAACGAAGAACGTAAGAAACTAAGTAAACGTGATGGACAAATCTTACAGTTTATCGAGCAATATCGCGATTTAGGATACTTGCCAGAAGCTTTATTTAATTTCATTACGCTATTAGGCTGGTCACCAGAGGGTGAAGATGAAATTTATTCTCAAGAAGAATTCATTAAAATCTTTGATGAAAAACGTTTATCAAAATCACCAGCGTTTTTCGACAAACAAAAATTAGCATGGGTTAACAACCAATATATGAAACAAAAAGATACTGAAACTGTGTTTGATTTAGCGTTACCACATCTTATTAAAGCAGAACTACTTCCTGAAAATCCAAGTGAAGCAGAATTAGAGTGGGGTCGTAAACTAGTTGCGTTGTATCAAAAAGAGATGAGTTATGCTGGAGAGATTGTTCCACTTTCTGAGTTATTCTTCCGTGATGAGCAAATATTAGGAGAAGATGAGCAAGAAATCATTGAAGGTGAACAAGTGCCTGAACTAATGACGCATCTGTATAGCAAACTAGAAGCGCTTGAACCATTTGAAGCGGCAGAAATTAAGAAAACAATTAAAGAAGTTCAAAAAGAAACAGGTATTAAAGGTAAGCAATTATTTATGCCAATACGTGTTGCTGTTACTGGCCAAATGCATGGACCAGAATTACCAAATACTATCGAAGTATTAGGTAAAGATAAAGTGTTGTCACGTTTGAAAAAATACGTTTAAATAAGTTCGGTATGTAACGGAAAAGTATTGGGGAGTTAATACTTGAAAAATTACAATAAACCACCTATTATTAAAACTGAAAATAGCAAAGGATTAGTAGGTAATGGATTGTGTCAAGAGAGTGTGCGGTTGCTGCGAGCACACCACTGAAATTACGGAATGCACCTTTGTATGAATATTAATTTAATAACTTTGATGAGTGAATATGAGTTGGGAAGCAATGATTAAATCATAAATATGGTTTATAGTGAGGACTTGTATATAAAATAAGAGTGGAACCGTGCAAAAGCGCCTCTAACAAGTGAGTTAGAGGTGTTTTTTTAATAGGGAGGTAGCAACCTTGTTTAAGATTTTAAAAAGAGTAAAAGATGATGTGAATATGGTGTTCGAACAAGACCCAGCCGCACGTACAACATTAGAAGTTATTACTTCATATGCGGGCATACATGCAGTTTGGAGCCACCTTGTCGCACATGAATTATACAAAAAAAAGAAATATGTTCTAGCGAGGTTGATTTCTCAAGTCACTCGCTTTTTCACTGGAATTGAAATACATCCAGGCGCTCAGATAGGTAGACGTTTATTTATTGATCATGGTATGGGCGTAGTTATTGGGGAAACATGTAGAATTGGAGATAATGTCACAATTTATCAAGGTGTCACATTAGGTGGTACGGGTAAAGAAAAAGGTAAACGTCATCCTGACATCGGCGACAATGTTTTAATCGCTGCTGGTGCCAAAGTATTAGGTAATATTAAAATTGAATCTGACGTAAACATAGGCGCTAATTCTGTAGTATTAAGTTCGGTACCAAGCTATTCTACTGTAGTTGGTATACCAGGCCATATTGTTAAACAAGATGGCAGACGCACAGGTAAAACGTTTGATCACCGCAATTTACCAGATCCGCTTTTCGAGCAATTAAAAGAATTAGAGAAACAACTTGAGAAAACAAGAAATGGAGAGATACAAGATGATTACATTATATAATACGCTAACACGTCAAAAAGAGACGTTTGAGCCTATTGAACCAGGAAAGGTTAAAATGTATGTTTGTGGACCTACTGTATACAATTACATTCATATAGGTAACGCAAGACCGGCTATCAATTACGACGTAGTAAGAAGATACTTTGAATATCAAGGTTACGAAGTGATTTTTGTATCAAATTTCACAGATGTTGATGATAAATTAATCAAACGTTCTAAAGAATTAAATGAATCTGTATCAGATATTGCCGATAGATATATTGAAGCATTCTATGAAGATGTTGGTGCACTAAATGTAAAGAAAGCAACTTCTAATCCACGTGTAATGAACCATATGGATGACATTATTAAGTTTATTGAAGATTTAGTGAATGAAGGTAATGCGTATGAAAGTGGCGGAGATGTTTATTTTAGAACACGTAAATTTAAAGATTATGGTAAGTTAAGTCATCAATCTTTAAATGATTTAAAAGTGGGCGCACGTATAGAACAAGGTGAACAGAAAGAAGACGCATTAGATTTCACGTTATGGAAAAAGGCAAAACCGGGTGAAATCAGTTGGGATAGTCCATTTGGTGAAGGCAGACCTGGATGGCATATCGAATGTTCAGTAATGGCTTATCATGAATTAGGAGCAACAATTGATATTCATGCAGGTGGTGCTGACTTACAATTCCCACACCATGAAAATGAAATTGCGCAATCAGAAGCTCATAATCACGCTCCGTTTGCTCATTATTGGATGCATAATGGCTTTATCAATATTGATAATGAAAAAATGAGTAAATCATTAGGTAACTTTGTATTAGTTCATGACATCATTAAGCAGATAGATCCAGATGTTTTACGTTTCTTTATGATTAGTGTGCATTATAGAAGTCCAATCAACTATAATGTGGAATTAGTTGAAGCAGCAAAAAGTGGCTTAGAGCGCATACGTAATAGTTATAAAGCGATTGAAGACCGTGAAGCAATTGCGACAGATATTGCAGAACAATCAGCATATATCGATGACCTTAACGCTATATTAAAACAATTTGAAACCGTCATGAATGATGATTTTAATACTGCTAATGCTATAACTGCATGGTATGATCTGGCGAAATTAGCTAATAAATATGTGTTAGAGAACACAACATCTACAGAAGTAATAAGTCGTTTCAAAGAAGTATATAAAATTTTCAGTGATGTACTAGGTGTACCATTAAAAGGCAAGGAAAGTGATGTTTTGTTAGATGCAGACATCGAAGCGCTTATAGAAGAAAGAAATAATGCTAGAAAGCAAAAAGATTTTGCTCGCGCTGATGAAATCCGTGATGAACTAAAAGCACAGAATATAATTTTAGAAGATACGGCACAAGGCGTGAGATTTAAACGTGGTTAATATGGACAATAAATTATTAAATCCTTTGACATTGGCATATATGGGTGACGCTGTATTAGATCAACATGTAAGAGAATATATTGTGTTGAAGCTAAAGGCGAAACCTAATCGATTGCACCAAGAAGCGAAGCGCTATGTTTCAGCTAAAAGCCAGGCACAAACACTCGAATATCTTATGGAGCACAATTGGTTCAGTGAAAGCGAACAGGATATTGTTAGACGTGGTAGAAATGCTAAAAGTTATACCAAAGCTAAAAATACAGACATACAAACATATAGAAAAAGTTCAGGCCTAGAAGCGGTCATTGGTTTCTTATATTTAGAAAAAGAGTACGACCGCCTATCGGCATTGTTAGAGGCTATTATACAAAATGTAAATGAGAGGAAGTGATACTGTGGAAGATATAGTTATAGTTGGTCGTCATGCAGTAAAAGAGGCGATTGTCTCAGGACATACTATTAATAAAATTTTAATACAAGATACTATTAAAAAGGGACAAATAAATGAAATTTTAAAATTAGCAAATAGTCATAAAATCATCGTTCAATCAGTACCAAAATCAAAAATAGATAATTTGTCAGATGCGCCACATCAAGGCATTGCGGCGTATATTGCTCCGTATGAATATACGGAATTTGATGATTTTTTAGCTTCACAAAAGACGAAAGAAGCCTTGTCCACGGTCCTAATATTAGACGGCTTAGAAGATCCTCATAATTTGGGGTCTATTTTGAGAACTGCAGATGCTTCTGGTGTCGATGGAGTGATTATACCTAAGAGACGCTCAGTAGCGCTGACGCAAACGGTTGTTAAAGCTTCCACTGGGGCAATTGAGCATGTGCCAGTTATTCGGGTAACTAATCTTGCTCAAACAATTGAAGAATTAAAAGACAATGGATATTGGGTAGTTGGTACAGAAGCGGAAAATGCTACAGATTATAGAGAAATGGATGCGGCAATGCCTCTAGCGATAGTTATAGGAAGTGAAGGGCAAGGTATGAGTCGTTTAGTTAAAGATAAATGTGATTTCTATATTAAAATTCCAATGGTTGGGCATGTGAATAGTCTTAATGCTTCTGTTGCTGCTAGTTTAATGATGTACGAGGTATATCGTAAACGTCACCAGATTGGAGATAAGACATGAAAGATCGTTACTTAATCATTGATGGTTATAATATGATTGGACAGTCGCAGGAACTCAGTCGCATAGCTAAGGATAATCTTGAAGAAGCGCGCGATCAATTACTTACTGCAATCGCAAACTACAATGCTGTTATAGCAGATGAAGTCGTTTGTGTATTTGATGCTTATGAGCAATCCGGCGCGCATTCAGAATATATGTACCATGGGGTTAAAACGATATTTACAAAAGAAAAAGAAACTGCCGACAGTTACATTGAACGATATGTTTATGATTTATATGATAAACATACGAGACATATAACGGTTGTAACGAGTGATATGAGTGAACAACATGCAATATTTGGCGCGGGCGCTTACCGTGTTTCTTCAAGAGAAATGTGGAGAGATTTGAGAGAAAATGAAATATCAGTATCAAAAGAGCTGGATGGTTTTAATGAACAAAAACCACGTACACGCATAGAACTGTCAAATGAGATACTTGAAGAATTTGAAAAATTAAGACGCGGTGACAATCACAAACACTAGTATTGTAGTCTTGATTTTTGGTGTGCAACTATGTATCCTATGCTTACTTTTAAGGAAAGGATACAAGTCATGTTTGAAAGTCTACTCAACAACGAACTTACCTCACGAACACCGCGCGATTTAAACAGTACACAAGTAACACTTAAAATGATCGAGGCTGTCTTACCTATGATAAAACAAAGGCTAAATCATTTTACCATTCATCCGAATGATAAAGAAGATTTGTGTCAAGAAGTGCTATTAAAATTATTACGAGTACTCAGTGGTTTCGATTTCGCTAAAAGCACACCATTTGAGCATTATGTGAATCGAGTTATTACAACGGTAAAAAACGACTATCTTCGTAAGAAAGTGTATACACAGCAACGACAGGAATTATTAGTGAACGAGTTCAAAGTTAAGTATCAATATGCGACAAATGTATACTTAACAGAGCAACAGATCATAGCTGATGAAATTGCTAATGACTTACACCGTGTGTTAGAAAAGTTGACCGAGCTTGAACAAAGTGTGATTGTTTATATTTTGAAAGAATATAAACCACAAGAAATTGCGAAAATATTAAATGTGAAAATCAAAGTAGTTTACAATACGATACAGCGCTGTAAAATGAAAATAAGACGTTATTTGAAGTGATAGGCATAGCCACGAAATATGAAAAATGACGTACTATGATTACAAAACAGTACACTTTACTATATGAGCGAAGATTGACAATTGACTTACAAGTTATGTATAGTAGATTGGTATTATAATGAGTAAGGTGAAGACAAATGAAAAAAGTACCGATGAACTGTGAAGTGTGTGGCAGTAGAAATTACAATATTCCGAAACAAAGCAATCTTACATCGAGATTGGAATTGAAAAAATACTGTCCAAGATGTAATGCACATACGTTGCATAAGGAATCGAAATAATTAAGACGACATATTTAGTGTGATCGGTTGAGTAAATATATCATTCCAACTAAGTTGAGAGTATTGTATTTGCTTGATTTGTTGTATGGAATAAGCAAATAAGGAATAACGAAATAATACGGAGGTCTTGTTAATGGCTAAAAAAGAAAATTTCTTCCAAGGCGTTAAGTCAGAAATGGAAAAGACAAGTTGGCCAACGAAAGAAGAATTATTTAAATACACAGTCATTGTTGTAGCTACGGTAGTATTTTTCTTAGTATTCTTCTATGCCTTAGACTTAGGAATTGGTAGAATTATAGAGTTAATTAAATAGTTAGGAGTGACGACATGTCTGAAGAAGTTGGCGCAAAGCGTTGGTATGCTGTGCATACTTATTCTGGTTATGAGAATAAAGTTAAAAAGAATTTAGAAAAACGTGTTGAATCTATGAATATGACTGAACAAATATTCAGAGTTGTAATACCTGAAGAGGAAGAGACACAAGTTAAAGATGGTAAATCTAAAACTTTAACTAAAAAAACATTCCCTGGTTATGTCTTGGTTGAATTAGTAATGACTGACGAATCATGGTATATAGTAAGAAATACGCCTGGTGTTACTGGATTTGTTGGCTCAGCAGGTGCTGGTTCTAAACCTAATCCACTACTTCCTGATGAGGCACGTTTCATCCTTAAACAAATGGGCATGAAAGAAAAAACAATTGATGTTCAACTTGATTTAGGTGAACAAGTTAGAATTAAATCAGGTCCATTTGCAAATCAAGTAGGCGAAATTCAAGAAATTGAAGTAGAAAAATTCAAACTTACAGTTCTTGTAGACATGTTTGGTAGAGAAACGCCAGTAGAAGTTGAATTTGATCAAGTAGAAAAATTATAATAATAAAAAGGAAATAAAAATATAATATTAGTTCGAAAATAACAAATCAACTATTGATTTATAAATCGATTTAGTGTTATAATACTGTGGTCGCGCTTTTAGAGCGTTCATTTCGTCACGAAATGTAGAAGAGTGGGAGGGCAAAACTTAGTCCTGTGACCACATCACGATATCAAGGAGGTGCACATCGTGGCTAAAAAAGTAGAAAAAGTAGTTAAATTACAAATTCCTGCAGGTAAAGCGAACCCAGCACCACCAGTTGGACCAGCATTAGGTCAAGCAGGTGTGAATATTATGGGATTCTGTAAGGAATTCAACGCACGTACACAAGAAGACGCAGGTTTAATCATTCCGGTAGAAATCAGTGTTTATGAAGATCGTTCATTTACATTTATTACAAAAACACCACCGGCTCCAGTATTACTTAAAAAAGCAGCAGGCGTTGAAAAAGGTTCAGGCGAACCTAATAAAAACAAAGTTGCTTCAGTAACTAAAGATCAAGTACGTGAAATTGCAAACCAAAAAATGCAAGATTTAAATGCTGCAGACGAAGAAGCAGCTATGCGTATTATCGAAGGTACTGCACGTAGTATGGGAATCACAGTTCAATAATTATAACAGTAATGAAATCATAGATAGACAAAGTAGCAGATGACGGAAATGACAAACATGATGACAGCGTTCAATATTGTCGTAGTATGAGGGAAAATGTCATTTATTTAGGATTTAGTTCCTATGATAAAATACAATTTTGAACCTCACTGTCATCTGCTCTTAACTTGTGAAAACAAGTAAACGTGGGAGGAAATTCCGCTAAAACCACTAAAGGAGGAACATGAAATGGCTAAAAAAAGCAAAAGATATCAAGAAGTAGCTAGTAAAATCGACCGCACAAAACAATACGATGTTGAAGAAGCGGTTGCATTAGCTAAAGAAACAAGTATCGCTAACTTTGACGCTTCAGTTGAAGTAGCATTCCGTTTAGGTATTGATACTCGTAAAAATGACCAACAAATCCGTGGAGCAGTAGTGCTTCCAAATGGTACTGGTAAATCACAACGTGTATTAGTATTCGCAAAAGGTGACAAAGCAGCTGAAGCAGAAGCAGCAGGTGCAGATTTTGTCGGTGAAGGTGAATATGTAGAAAAAATCCAACAAGGTTGGTTCGACTTTGATGTTGTAGTAGCTACACCAGATATGATGGGCGAAGTTGGTAAATTAGGTAGAGTATTAGGACCTAAAGGTTTAATGCCAAACCCTAAAACTGGAACAGTTACAATGGACGTTAAAAAAGCTGTTGAAGAAATTAAAGCTGGTAAAGTTGAATACCGTGCTGAAAAATCAGGTATTGTTCATGCATCAATTGGTAAAACATCATTTGATACTGACAAACTTGTTGAAAACTTCAGAACGTTACAAGACGTTTTATTAAAAGCGAAACCATCATCAGCTAAAGGTACTTACTTCAAATCCGTTACTGTTACAACAACAATGGGTCCTGGAGTTAAAGTTGATACTTCAAGTTTCAAACTTTAATTTTTAAAATTAAATAAAACTAAAGTCTGAAGATATAATGCTTCAGTCTTTAAATAAAATATTGACATAATACATGAGACCAGTTATATTGGTTAATGTATTATTTTACCTAAGACAGTAGGAGTTAGAGATAACTTAAAAGTAAAATCCTGCCGAGGCTAAAATTGACTTGAACGTGAAGATTTCAGATCTTTCAAGCACTTTTTGCCACGGGTAGAAAGTGCTTTTTTTATTGAGCGTTGAGCATATAGTTTACACTGCATGGCAATGTTTCAAGATTAAAAGCACCAAATTAAAATCAATGGAGGTGTCTAAATGTCTGCTATCATCGATGCAAAAAAACAAGAAGTTGATATTATTGCTGAACAACTTAAAAACTCAGTATCTACAGTTATCGTTGACTATCGTGGTCTTAGCGTTGCTGAAGTAACTGAATTACGTTCACAATTACGTGAAGCTGGTGTTGAGTATAAAGTATACAAAAACACAATGGTTCGCCGTGCAGCTGAAAAAGCTGGTATTGACGGATTAGATGAATTCTTAGTAGGTCCTACAGCGGTTGCAACATCAACTGAAGATGTTGTTGCTCCAGCAAAAGTTATTGCAGGATTTGCAAAAGAACATGAAGCTTTAGAAATTAAAGTTGGTGTTATGGAAGGCAGTGCTATCTCAGCAGAAGAAGTTAATACTGTTGGTACATTACCATCACATGACGGTCTTGTTTCTATGCTTTTATCAGTATTACAAGCTCCAGTACGCAACTTCGCTTATGCGGTTAAAGCTGTTGGAGAAGAAAAAGAACAAAACGAAGAAAGCGCTGAATAATTGCGCATAACTATTAAAAATTAATGGAGGAATATTAAAATGGCTAATCATGAACAAATCATTGAAGCAATTAAAGAAATGTCAGTTTTAGAATTAAACGACTTAGTAAAAGCAATTGAAGAAGAATTTGGTGTAACTGCAGCAGCTCCAGTAGCAGCAGCAGGTGCAGCTGGCGGCGCAGACGCAGCAGCTGAACAAACTGAATTCGATGTTGAATTAACTTCAGCTGGATCTTCTAAGATCAAAGTTGTTAAAGCAGTTAAAGAAGCAACTGGTTTAGGATTAAAAGACGCTAAAGAATTAGTAGACGGAGCTCCTAAAGTAGTTAAAGAAGCTTTATCTAAAGATGATGCTGAAAAACTTAAAGAACAATTAGAAGAAGTTGGCGCTACAGTAGAATTAAAATAATTCTTGCTGGCTAACAGTTAATAATTATATATTGAAGGTTATTTAAATGATTTAACACATTAACTGCTTCGGTACGTTAATCTTAAGTCGATAAAAATACCTGAAATCTTTGAGAAATGAAAACCCCGTTATCACTATAACGGGGTTTTATCTTATTTGATCTATATCTAGTAAAGCAAGTCCTAGTTTTATAACTATTTTACTTATCAAATTGGGTATAGTATTAATCTAAACGAATAAGATTAAAAGAGGTGTAGTCATGAGTCACTATTATGATGAGAATCCTGAAGTAGAAAGTGATGAGTCGCTTTTTACATACTCCTACGATAACCATAATTTAGAACTAATATCAGATGCGGGTGTATTTTCAAAAGGGAAAATAGACTTTGGGTCCGATTTATTAGTGAAAACTTTTTTGAAAACATATCCCCCAGGTCCTACGAAAAATATCATAGATGTTGGTTGTGGCTATGGTCCTATTGGTTTAATGATTGCTAAAGTTTCCCCACATCACGAAGTAATGATGGTTGATATTAACCAACGTGCATTATCATTATCTAGAAAAAACAAAAAAAAGAACCAAATAGAAAATGTGGAAATCAAAGAAAGTGATGGTTTATCACAGGTAGAAAATAACGCTTATGATTTTGTGCTTACTAATCCACCGATTAGAGCAGGAAAAACAGTTGTTCATAGCATTTTAGTAGATGCTTATGAAAAGTTGAAAGATGGTGGTGCACTTTGTGTTGTAATTCAAAAAAAACAAGGTATGCCGTCTGCAAAACAAAAAATGCAAGACACATTTAATAACGTGGAAGTATTAGAAAAAAGTAAAGGCTATTACATTTTAAGAAGTGTAAAAGGTTGAATTAAGAGCTGGCTTCTGATATAGTTATAGAATGTAAAAATTTATGTTCAATAAGTGTGTACTTTTACGTACGAATTAACATAGTATATAAGATAGAATAGAAAATGGTGTCATCAGGTGTGCTACCGTTTTCTTTTTGTCTAATTATATTTGGTATTTCAGTAAAAGTAAACACACAATTTTTGAGGGGTGAATCTGTTTGGCAGGTCAATTTGTCCAATATGGAAGACATCGTAAACGTAGAAACTATGCGAGAATTTCAGAGGTATTAGAATTACCGAATTTAATTGAGATTCAGACTAAGTCTTACGATTGGTTCTTAGAAGAAGGTTTATTAGAAATGTTTAGAGACATTTCTCCGATTGAAGATTTCACAGGCAATCTTTCTTTAGAGTTTGTAGATTATAGACTCGGAGAACCGAAATATGATTTAGAAGAATCGAAAAACCGTGATACAACGTATGCTGCGCCTTTACGTGTGAAAGTACGTCTAATCATCAAAGAAACTGGCGAAGTGAAAGAGCAAGAAGTGTTTATGGGTGATTTCCCATTAATGACAGATACAGGTACATTCGTAATTAACGGTGCTGAACGTGTTATCGTATCACAATTAGTTCGTTCACCATCTGTATACTTCAATGAAAAACTAGATAAAAACGGTCGTACAAACTTCGATGCAACAATTATTCCTAACCGTGGTGCATGGTTAGAATATGAAACTGATGCTAAAGATGTTGTTTATGTACGTATTGATAGAACAAGAAAATTACCATTAACTGTATTATTACGTGCTTTAGGTTTCTCTACTGATCAAGAAATTGTTGATTTATTAGGTGAAAGTGAATACTTACGTAATACATTAGAAAAAGATGGTACTGAAACTACTGATCAAGCATTATTAGAAATCTATGAGCGTTTACGCCCTGGTGAACCACCTACAGTTGAAAATGCTAAAAGTCTTTTATACTCACGTTTCTTTGATCCGAAACGTTATGACTTAGCAAGTGTAGGTCGTTATAAAGCTAATAAAAAACTTCATTTAAAACATCGTTTGTTTAATCAAAAATTAGCAGAACCTATTGTTAATACTGAGACAGGCGAAATTGTTGCAGAAGAAGGTACAGTCCTAGATCGTCGTAACTTAGATGAAATTATGGACGTATTAGAAGCTAATGCTAACAGTGAAGTGTTTGAGTTAGAAGGCAGTGTTATTGACGAACCTGTTGAAATACAATCAATTAAAGTTTACGTTCCGAATGACGAAGAAGAACGTACAACAACAGTAATTGGTAATGCACTTCCAGATACAGAAGTGAAATGTATTACACCAGCAGATATTATTGCGTCTATGTCTTACTTCTTTAACTTATTAAGCGGTATTGGCTTTACAGATGATATTGACCATTTAGGTAACCGTCGTTTACGTTCAGTAGGTGAATTGTTACAAAATCAATTCCGTATTGGTTTATCAAGAATGGAACGTGTTGTACGTGAAAGAATGTCAATTCAAGACACAGAATCAATCACGCCACAACAATTAATCAATATTCGTCCTGTTATTGCATCAATCAAAGAATTCTTTGGTAGTTCTCAATTATCACAATTCATGGACCAAGCGAATCCATTAGCTGAGTTAACACATAAACGTCGTTTATCAGCATTAGGACCGGGTGGTTTAACACGTGAGCGTGCTCAAATGGAAGTACGTGACGTTCACTACTCTCACTATGGCCGTATGTGTCCAATTGAAACACCAGAGGGACCAAACATTGGACTTATCAACTCTTTATCAAGTTATGCGCGTGTAAATGAATTTGGTTTCATTGAAACACCATATCGTAAAGTTGATCTTGAAACACATTCTATCACAGACAAAATTGATTACTTAACTGCTGACGAAGAAGACAGCTATGTAGTAGCACAAGCAAACTCTGTTTTAGATGAAAATGGTCGTTTCGTAGATGATGAAGTTGTATGTCGTTTCCGTGGTAATAACACTGTTATGGCTAAAGAAAAAATGGATTATATGGATGTATCGCCTAAACAAGTTGTTTCAGCTGCGACAGCATGTATTCCTTTCTTAGAAAACGATGACTCTAACCGTGCTTTAATGGGTGCAAACATGCAACGTCAAGCAGTGCCATTGATGAATCCGGAATCACCTTTTGTAGGTACTGGAATGGAGCACGTGGCAGCACGTGATTCTGGTGCAGCAGTAGTAGTTAAACGCAAAGGCCGTGTTGAACACGTTGAATCTAATGAAATCCTTGTTCGTCAACTTATTGAAGAAGACGGTCAAGAATACGAAGGCGAATTGGATCGTTATCCATTAGCGAAATTCAAACGTTCAAATACTGGTACTTGTTATAACCAAAGACCAATTGTAAGTGCTGGAGACGTAGTGAC
Organism: Staphylococcus casei; assembly: GCF_030294405.1. Classification (NCBI taxonomy): domain Bacteria; kingdom Bacillati; phylum Bacillota; class Bacilli; order Caryophanales; family Staphylococcaceae; genus Staphylococcus; species Staphylococcus casei. The sequence continues at coordinate 2,400,070 of NZ_CP125718.1, read as the reverse complement.
TAAAGGCGAAATTTTAGCTGATGGTCCGTCAATGGAACTTGGTGAAATGGCACTAGGTAGAAACGTAGTGGTTGGTTTCATGACTTGGGATGGTTATAACTATGAGGATGCTGTAATCATGAGTGAGCGCTTAGTTAAAGATGACGTTTATACTTCTATTCATATCGAAGAATATGAATCTGAAGCACGTGATACTAAACTAGGACCTGAAGAAATCACGCGTGATATTCCTAATGTTTCAGATAGCGCACTTAAAAACTTGGATGACCGTGGTATTATATACGTCGGTGCTGAAGTTAATGATGGCGATATCTTAGTTGGTAAAGTAACACCTAAAGGTGTAACTGAATTAACTGCAGAAGAACGTTTATTACACGCAATCTTCGGTGAAAAAGCACGTGAAGTTCGCGATACATCATTACGTGTACCACATGGTGCAGGCGGAATTGTTCTAGATGTTAAAGTCTTTAACCGTGAAGAAGGAGACGATACATTATCTCCAGGTGTAAACCAACTCGTACGTGTATATATTGTTCAAAAACGTAAAATACATGTCGGTGACAAAATGTGTGGTCGTCATGGTAACAAAGGTGTCATTTCTAAGATTGTTCCAGAAGAAGATATGCCTTATTTACCAGACGGTACACCAATTGACATCATGTTGAATCCACTTGGTGTTCCATCACGTATGAATATCGGACAAGTATTAGAGCTACACTTAGGTATGGCTGCTAAAAACTTAGGTATTCACGTAGCATCACCAGTATTTGATGGTGCCAGTGATGAAGATGTATGGTCAACTATTGAAGAAGCTGGTATGGCTCGTGACGGTAAGACAGTATTATATGACGGTCGTACGGGTGAACCGTTCGATAACCGAATTTCAGTCGGCGTTATGTACATGCTGAAACTTGCACACATGGTTGATGATAAATTACACGCACGTTCAACTGGACCATACTCACTCGTTACGCAACAACCACTTGGTGGTAAAGCACAATTTGGTGGACAACGTTTCGGTGAGATGGAAGTATGGGCACTTGAAGCTTACGGTGCCGCATATACACTTCAAGAAATCTTAACTTATAAATCTGATGATACGGTAGGTCGTGTTAAGACATACGAAGCTATTGTTAAAGGTGAGAATATTGCTAAACCTGGTGTTCCAGAGTCATTCAGAGTATTGATGAAAGAATTACAAAGTTTAGGATTAGACGTTAAGATTATGGACGAACATGACAATGAAATTGACATGCACGATACAGAAGAAGAAGAAGTTGTTGAACGTAAAGTAGATCTTCAACAAAAAGACGCTCCAGAATCACAAAAAGAAATCACTGACTAATCGCATTTAAGTTTATAAGGGTATAAACCAAATTGAGGTGTATTACACGACTGTAATCATCTCAATATTGGTTATTCCATTTATTGATATAGAGCAATCAATCAATTTGCACAGCTAATCTAAATTGAAGGAGGTAGGCTCCTTGATTGATGTAAATAATTTCCATTATATGAAAATAGGACTTGCTTCACCTGAAAAAATCCGTTCATGGTCTTTTGGTGAGGTTAAAAAGCCAGAAACAATTAACTATCGTACTTTAAAACCAGAAAAAGATGGTCTTTTCTGTGAAAGAATATTCGGACCTACAAAAGATTGGGAATGTAGTTGTGGTAAATACAAACGTGTACGTTATAAAGGTATGGTTTGTGACAGATGTGGAGTTGAGGTAACTAAATCTAAAGTGCGCCGCGAAAGAATGGGACACATTGAATTAGCTGCACCAGTATCACACATTTGGTACTTCAAAGGTATTCCAAGTCGTATGGGTCTATTATTAGACATGTCTCCAAGAGCATTAGAAGAAGTTATTTATTTCGCTTCTTATGTTGTTGTTAAACCAGGTCCAACTGGATTAGAACAAAAGACATTGTTATCTGAAGCAGAATTCAGAGACTATTACGACAAGTTCCCGGGCCAATTCACGGCTAAAATGGGTGCTGAAGGTATTAAAGAATTACTTGAAGAAATAGACTTAGATGCTGAACTTAAATCATTACGTGATGAGTTAGAGTCTGCAACAGGTCAAAGACTTACTCGTGCAATCAAACGTTTAGAGGTAGTTGAGTCATTCAGACATTCTGGAAATAATCCAGCGTGGATGATTTTAGATGTACTTCCAATTATCCCGCCTGAAATTAGACCAATGGTTCAATTAGATGGTGGACGTTTTGCTACAAGTGATTTAAATGATTTATATCGTCGTGTTATTAACCGTAACAATCGTTTAAAACGTTTATTAGACTTAGGTGCTCCTGGCATCATAGTTCAAAATGAAAAACGTATGTTACAAGAAGCTGTTGATGCACTTATCGATAATGGTCGTCGTGGCCGTCCGGTAACAGGACCAGGTAACCGTCCATTAAAATCACTGTCACATATGTTAAAAGGTAAGCAAGGACGTTTCCGTCAAAACTTATTAGGTAAACGTGTTGACTATTCAGGTCGTTCAGTTATTGCAGTTGGACCAAGCTTGAAAATGTATCAATGTGGTCTACCTAAAGAAATGGCACTTGAATTGTTCAAACCTTTCATTATGAAAGAACTTGTACAACGTGAAATTGCTACTAACATTAAAAATGCTAAGAGTAAGATAGAGCGTATGGATGATGAAGTTTGGGATGTATTAGAAGATGTTATTCGTGAACACCCAGTACTTTTAAACCGTGCACCTACACTTCACAGATTAGGTATCCAGGCATTTGAACCAACATTAGTTGAAGGGCGTGCAATACGTCTACATCCACTTGTAACAACAGCTTACAACGCGGACTTTGATGGTGACCAAATGGCTGTCCATGTACCGTTATCTAAAGAAGCGCAAGCTGAAGCACGTATGTTAATGTTAGCTGCACAAAATATCTTGAACCCTAAAGACGGTAAACCAGTTGTTACGCCATCACAAGATATGGTACTTGGTAACTATTACCTTACTTTAGAGCGTAAAGATTCAGTCAATACTGGTACAATTTACAATGATACGAACGAAGTATTAAAAGCTTATGCTAATGGTTATGTTCACTTACATTCTCGTATTGGTGTTCATGCGGGTTCATTCAACAATCCAACGTTCACTGAAGAGCAAAACAAAAAAATCTTATTAACTTCTGTTGGTAAAGTAATATTCAATGAAATCATTCCAGAGTCATTTGCTTATATTAACGAACCAACTCAAGCCAATTTAGAAGGTGTAACACCTGATAAATACTTTGTTACTGCAACTGAACTTGGAGAAGATGGATTGAAAGCCTACTTCGATCAAGCGCCGTTAATTGAACCATTTAATAAAAAATTCTTAGGTAATATCATTGCTGAAGTATTTAACCGTTTCAGCATTACAGATACGTCTATGATGTTAGATAGAATGAAAGACTTAGGTTTCAAATTCTCATCTAAAGCAGGTATCACTGTTGGTGTATCTGATATCGTGGTTTTACCAGATAAAAAAGATATCTTAGACGAGCATGAAAAAATTGTTGATAATATAACTAAACAATTTAACCGTGGTTTAATCACTGAATTTGAACGTTATAACGCAGTAGTTGAAACTTGGACAGCTGCTAAAGATCAAATTCAAGGTGAATTAATGCAATCACTTGATAAAACCAACCCAATCTTTATGATGAGTGATTCCGGTGCCCGTGGTAACGCATCTAACTTTACACAGTTAGCTGGTATGCGTGGACTAATGGCAGCACCATCAGGTAAGATTATAGAATTACCAATCACATCTTCTTTCCGTGAAGGTTTAACGGTGTTAGAGTACTTCATCTCTACCCATGGTGCGCGTAAAGGTCTTGCCGATACAGCACTTAAAACTGCCGATTCAGGTTACCTTACTCGTCGTCTTGTTGACGTTGCACAAGATGTTATCGTACGTGAAGAAGATTGTGGAACTGACCGTGGTTTATTAGTTTCTGATATCAAAGAGGGTACAGAAATGATTGAACCATTTATCGAGCGTATCGAAGGTCGTTATTCTAAAGAAACAGTTCGTCATCCAGAAACTGATGAAATTATCATCAAACCAGATGAATTAATTACTGCAGAAATAGCGAAACAAATTACGGATGCTGGTTTTGAACAAATGTATATTCGCTCAGCATTTACATGTAATACACGTCATGGTGTATGTGAAAAATGTTATGGTAAAAACCTTGCAACTGGTGAAAAAGTTGAAGTTGGTGAAGCAGTTGGTACAATTGCTGCCCAATCAATTGGTGAGCCAGGTACACAGCTTACAATGCGTACATTCCATACAGGTGGTGTAGCAGGTAGTGATATCACACAAGGTCTTCCACGTATCCAAGAGATTTTCGAAGCACGTAACCCTAAAGGTCAAGCAGTGATTACTGAAATCGAAGGTGTCGTAGATGACATCAAACTTGCGAAAGACCGTCAACAAGAAATCGTTATTAAAGGTGCAAATGAATCAAGATCATACCTTGCTTCAGGTACATCAAGATTGAAAGTTGAAATTGGTCAAAGCGTCGAACGCGGTGAAGTTCTAACTGAAGGTTCTATCGAGCCTAAGAACTATTTATCAGTTTCAGGTTTGAATGCAACAGAAAGTTATTTACTAAAAGAAGTTCAAAAAGTTTACCGTATGCAAGGTGTGGAAATTGATGATAAACACGTTGAGGTTATGGTAAGACAAATGTTACGTAAAGTACGTATCATTGAAGCTGGAGATACTAAGTTACTTCCAGGTTCATTAGTAGATATTCACAACTTTACTGATGCAAACCGTGAAGCATTTAAAGAGCGTAAACGCCCTGCAACAGCTAAACCGGTATTATTAGGTATTACAAAAGCGTCTCTTGAAACAGAAAGTTTCTTATCAGCAGCTTCGTTCCAAGAAACAACGCGTGTACTTACTGATGCTGCAATTAAAGGTAAACGTGATGACTTACTCGGTCTTAAAGAGAATGTTATCATCGGTAAATTAATTCCAGCTGGTACTGGTATGAGACGTTACAGAGACGTTAAATACGATAAAAAAGCACCTGAACAAACAGTTTCTGAAGAAATTCAAACAACTGAAGTATAATTTCAGTAAGTGCACAAACAATGTGATCGAAATAATATATTTCGGTCACTTGTTTTTTTAATTTTTTTCAAAAATAATAGCAATAGAAGTTGACTCAAAGGTAACTAAGATGTTATTATTGTTAAGGTTGATGCAAGCAGAGCTTTGGAGGATATTTTGATGTCTAATGAAAAAGTTGCACGCTTTAACAAACAACATCATGTTATTGGTCTTAAACAAACGCTCAAAGCTTTGAATAAAGATCAAGTTACATCATTGATTATCGCTGAGGACGTTGAAGTTCATTTATTGACTCGCGTGTTAAGCCAAATCAATCACAAACCCATACCTGTTTCATTTTTCGAAAGCAAGAAAGCTTTAGGAGAATATGTAGGTATAAACGTTAGTGCAACAATTGTTGCATTATTGAAATGAGATTAGTAAGAATAATTCTTACTAAATTTTATTTACCCTTAAAATGAACCACCTGGATGTGTGGGATTATAAATCAAGAGAGGAGGAACATTCAATGCCAACTATTAATCAATTGGTACGTAAACCAAGACAAAGCAAATCAAAAAAATCTGATTCACCAGCATTAAACAGAAACTTCAATAGTAAACAGAAGAAATTTACTACTTTGAACTCTCCACAAAAACGTGGCGTTTGTACTCGTGTAGGTACAATGACACCTAAAAAACCTAACTCAGCGTTACGTAAATATGCTCGTGTACGTTTGTCTAACAATATCGAAATCAATGCGTATATCCCTGGTATCGGACATAACTTACAAGAACACAGTGTTGTACTTGTACGTGGTGGACGTGTAAAAGATTTACCTGGTGTACGTTACCACATCGTACGTGGTGCACTTGATACTTCAGGTGTTGATGGACGTAGACAAGGCCGTTCATTATACGGAACTAAAAGACCTAAAAAATAAGGTTAAGATTGCGTAAATTTTCGCATTGAAAATTGAAAATATATTATAATAGGAAGGGAGGATTTACATTATGCCTCGTAAAGGATCAGTACCAAAAAGAGACGTATTACCGGATCCAATTCATAACTCAAAATTAGTTACAAAATTGATTAACAAAATCATGTTAGATGGTAAACGTGGAACAGCTCAAAGAATTCTTTATTCTGCCTTCGACCTAGTTCAAGAACGTAGTGGTCGTGAAGCTGTAGAAGTATTTGAAGAAGCTATCGACAACATCATGCCTGTATTAGAAGTTAAAGCTCGCCGTGTAGGTGGTTCTAACTATCAAGTACCAGTTGAAGTTCGTCCAGAACGTCGTACAACATTAGGTCTTCGTTGGTTAGTTAACTATGCGCGTCTTCGTGGTGAAAAAACTATGGAAGAACGTTTAGCTAACGAAATCTTAGATGCAGCTAACAACACTGGTGGTGCAGTTAAGAAACGTGAAGACACTCACAAAATGGCTGAAGCAAATAAAGCATTCGCTCACTATCGTTGGTAGGATAGAAGCTTTCTCCCTGAGCATGTTCCGTATTGGTAGATTACTATCATTGGCGCATGTTTAGGGTATCGCCATATTTATAGTATTTATTCGCAGTTATACTGGAAGGAGAAAAATACATGGCTAGAGATTTTAGTTTAGAAAGAACTCGTAATATTGGTATCATGGCTCATATCGACGCTGGTAAAACAACTACGACTGAACGTATTCTTTACTACACTGGACGTATCCACAAAATTGGTGAAACTCATGAAGGAGCTTCACAAATGGACTGGATGGAACAGGAGCAAGACCGTGGTATTACAATTACTTCTGCCGCTACTACAGCGCAGTGGGATGACCACCGTGTAAACATCATTGATACACCAGGACACGTAGACTTCACTGTTGAAGTTGAACGTTCATTACGTGTACTTGATGGTGCGGTAACAGTACTTGATGCACAATCAGGTGTTGAGCCTCAAACTGAAACAGTTTGGCGTCAAGCAACAACTTATGGTGTACCTCGTATCGTATTCGTAAACAAAATGGACAAATTAGGTGCTAACTTTGAGTATTCAGTAAGCACGATTCATGACCGTTTACAAGCGAATGCACAACCAATCCAATTACCAATTGGTGCGGAAGACGAGTTTGAAGCAATCATCGACTTAGTTGAAATGAAATGTTTCAAATACACAAATGACTTAGGAACTGAAATTGAAGAAATTGAAATTCCTGAAGATCATAAAGAAAGAGCTGAAGAAGCTCGTTCAGCATTAATCGAAGCTGTAGCTGAATCTAATGATGAATTAATGGAAAAATATCTTGGTGACGAAGAAATCAGTATTGATGAATTGAAAAATGCTATTCGTCAAGCAACTAACGACGTAGAATTTTATCCAGTTCTTGTTGGTACTGCTTTCAAAAACAAAGGTGTTCAATTAATGCTTAATGCAGTAATTGACTACTTACCATCACCATTAGATGTTAAACCAATTATTGGTCATCGTGCTGAAAATCCAGAAGAAGAAGTTATCGCAAAAGCTGATGACAGTGCTGAGTTCGCTGCTTTAGCGTTCAAAGTTATGACTGACCCTTATGTTGGTAAATTAACATTCTTCCGTGTTTATTCAGGTACATTATCATCAGGTTCATATGTTAAGAACTCAACGAAAGGTAAACGTGAACGTGTAGGTCGTTTACTACAAATGCACGCTAACTCTCGTCAAGAGCTTGATACAGTATATGCAGGAGATATCGCAGCTGCGGTAGGTCTTAAAGATACTGGAACAGGTGATACTTTATGTGGTGAGAAAAATGACATTATCTTGGAATCTATGGATTTCCCAGAGCCTGTTATTCACTTATCTGTTGAACCAAAATCTAAAGCCGACCAAGATAAAATGACTACTGCGTTAGTTAAATTACAAGAAGAAGACCCAACTTTCCATGCACACACAGACGATGAAACTGGACAAGTTATCATTGGTGGTATGGGTGAGCTTCACTTGGATATCTTAGTAGACCGTATGAAGAAAGAATTTAACGTTGAATGTAATGTTGGTGCTCCAATGGTTTCATACCGTGAAACATTCAAGCAATCAGCTCAAGTTCAAGGTAAATTCGCTCGTCAATCTGGTGGTCGTGGTCAGTATGGTGACGTTAAAATTGAATTCTCACCTAATGAAACTGGTGGCGGTTTCGAATTCGAAAACGCTATCGTTGGTGGTGTAGTTCCTCGTGAATACATTCCATCAGTTGAAGCAGGTCTTAAAGATTCAATGGAAAACGGTGTATTAGCTGGTTACCCATTAATTGATGTTAAAGCTAAACTTTATGATGGTTCATACCATGATGTCGATTCATCAGAAATGGCCTTCAAAGTTGCAGCATCATTAGCACTTAAAGAAGCAGCTAAAAAATGTGAACCAGTTATCTTAGAACCAATGATGAAAGTAACAATCGAAATGCCTGAAGAGTACATGGGCGACATCATGGGTGACGTAACATCTCGTCGTGGACGTGTTGATGGTATGGAACCTCGTGGTAATGCACAAGTTGTAAATGCTTTTGTACCACTTTCAGAAATGTTTGGTTATGCTACATCATTACGTTCTAACACTCAAGGTCGCGGTACGTATACTATGTACTTTGATCACTATGCTGAAGTTCCAAAATCAATTGCTGAAGAAATTGTTAAGAAAAACAGTGGAAATAAAGGCGAATAATTAAACTTGTGTCGTACGACATCTGTCTGTACAATACATTTAAAGCTTAGTTATGTAGCTTATAGTTTTATCAATTGATTTTTTGGGAAAAATGCATTATAAAGGTACTATATGGTCCTTTATTCCAAAAAATGAAAGATCTTCTCATGATGGTGAGAAACTGTCATGAGAGATAAATTCAAAAATTAATTTTCTAACAGAATAGGAGAGATTTTATAATGGCTAAAGAAAAATTTGATCGCTCAAAAGAACATGCCAATATTGGTACTATCGGTCACGTTGACCATGGTAAAACAACTTTAACAGCTGCAATTGCAACTGTATTAGCAAAACATGGTGACTCACTTGCTCAATCATACGACATGATTGACAATGCTCCAGAAGAAAAAGAACGTGGTATTACAATTAATACTTCACACATCGAGTATACAACTGAAAAACGTCACTATGCTCACGTAGACTGCCCAGGACACGCTGACTATGTTAAAAACATGATCACTGGTGCTGCTCAAATGGACGGAGCTATCTTAGTAGTATCTGCTGCAGATGGTCCAATGCCACAAACTCGTGAACACATTCTTTTATCACGTAACGTTGGTGTTCCAGCATTAGTAGTATTCTTAAACAAAGTTGACATGGTTGACGATGAAGAATTATTAGAATTAGTAGAAATGGAAGTTCGTGACTTATTAAGCGAATATGACTTCCCAGGTGACGATGTACCTGTAATCTCTGGTTCTGCATTAAAAGCTTTAGAAGGCGACGCTGACTATGAGCAAAAAATCTTAGACTTAATGCAAGCTGTTGATGATTTCATCCCAACACCAGAACGTGATTCTGACAAACCATTCATGATGCCAGTTGAGGACGTATTCTCAATCACTGGTCGTGGTACTGTTGCTACAGGCCGTGTTGAACGTGGTCAAATCAAAGTCGGTGAAGAAATCGAAATTATCGGTATCACTGAAGAATCAAGTAAAACAACTGTTACTGGTGTAGAAATGTTCCGTAAATTACTAGACTACGCTGAAGCTGGCGACAACATTGGTGCGTTATTACGTGGGGTTTCACGTGACGATGTACAACGTGGTCAAGTTTTAGCTGCTCCTGGTACTATTACACCACATACAAAATTCAAATCTGAAGTTTACGTTTTATCAAAAGATGAAGGTGGACGTCATACTCCATTCTTCACTAACTACCGCCCACAATTCTATTTCCGTACTACTGATGTAACTGGTGTTGTAAGTTTACCAGAAGGTACTGAAATGGTTATGCCTGGCGATAACGTTGAAATGGAAGTTGAATTAATTTCACCAATCGCTATTGAAGATGGTACTCGTTTCTCTATCCGTGAGGGTGGACGTACTGTTGGATCAGGCGTTGTAACTGAAATCATCAAATAATTTCTATTCTAAATAGAATTTTTGGAGTCTCCTTTGGGAGACTCCTTTTTTTATAGGGCACCTTATCTCTATAGAACTCTGCTTTAATAAAATGAGCGTTCTATAGAGATTAGGTGCCCTTAATGCAATAGCAAGGCTATTGTAAACCAAATTAAGAACTCTATAGAACTCTGCTTTAATAAAATGAGCGTTCTATAGAGATTAGGTGCCCTTAATGCAATAGCAAAGGCTATTGTAAACCAAATTAAGCCTTTAGATCATCTTCATAGATGAGTGATTGAAATAACTTGAATAAAAAAAGCAAAGCACTCATTGAGCGCTTTGCTTTTTTTAACTTAAAATACGATGGAATTTTTATTGGTTAGGTGCTTTGAAAACATTTTCTAATTCTAATATTTTTAAAAATTCACTTACTGCATATTTCATCGCTTTTTCATCAATATCAAACTTAGGACTATGGTGGGGGTAGTCTGTGCCTTTTTCTGAATTGCCACAACCCGTTAAAAAGAATGCACCTGGACGTACTTTTAAATAATGTGAAAAGTCTTCACCAACCATCATGAGTTCTGACTCATTATAGCGAAGGTTAATATCATTCGCTGCTTGTTTAATGACATCTGAACAATAAGGATTATTGTTTACAGGTAAGTAACCTTTAATATAGTCCATAGAATATGTGATATCATTTGCGAGAGATAGACCTTGTAATATTTTATCGAGTTTCGTCATAACATGATTTTGAATTTCTGTATCAAATGTACGCACAGTGCCTCTACAAATTGCTGAATCAGGTATAACGTTATCTGCAGAGCCTGCTTGAATCATACCAAAACTTACTACTGCTTGTTTTACAGGGTCAATCGTACGTGAAACGATTTTTTGTGCACTCATAATAAATTCAGCCATAATTACGACCGGATCGATAGTTTCATGAGGTTTCGCCCCATGTCCACCCTTACCATGTATTGTAATGTTAAATTCATCTGGTGATGCCATCATCGGGCCTGGGCGCGAATAAATCGTACCAGTTGGATAGCCACTCCATAGGTGATTACCATATATTCTATCTACATCTTGTAAACAAGCATCATCAATCATTTCTTGTGAGCCACCGGGCATAATTTCTTCACCATATTGGAATATAAGTACCACGTTGCCATTTAGTGATTGTAAGTGGGATTCTATAATTTCTGCGACGCCAAGTAAGATGGCAGTGTGACCATCATGTCCACAAGCATGCATCACACCAGCATTTTTAGATTTGTATGAAACATCATTTAATTCATCAATAGGTAATGCATCAAAATCAGCACGTAAAGCGATGGTTGGTCCATCGCCACGACCTGTAAAAGTTGCTACTATTCCATTGCGTCCTACAGGTGCACGCACTTCACATGGCAATTGACTCAATTGATTCATGATATAGTCGTGTGTATGATGTTCTTCAAATGATAATTCAGGATATTGATGTAAATAACGGCGTACTTGCACCATTGCATTTTCTTTGTCATTTGCTAGTTGAAACCAATCAAACAACTTCAACCCTTCTTCCTTATACTTTTTAATTAGTATACCATTTAAAATTGCTTAACTGTAGGGACAAATCATGTTCTTAAATGGAATTCAAGGAAAGGCTTTCTTCTCAGATGTTATTCTACTTTCCTCAAATATCAAAATAGGTTATGATTAGATTAAACACAAAGACAATTCAAAGGGGGACTTGCAGTGGTTCAATCACTACATGGCTTTTTAGATGAAAATATTCAGTATTTAAAAGATAACGGTTTATATAACGAAATTGATACGATTGAAGGTGCAAATGGCGCTGAAATTAAAATCAATGGGAAAAGTTATATTAACTTGTCATCAAATAATTATTTAGGACTAGCAACAGATGAAGATTTAAAGCAAGCTGCTAAAGATGCAATTGATACACATGGTGTAGGTGCAGGTGCAGTACGGTCAATTAATGGTACATTAGATTTACATGATGAATTAGAAGAAACACTTGCGAAATTTAAAGGTACAGAAGCAGCAGTAGCGTACCAATCAGGTTTTAATTGTAATATGGCTGCAATTTCTGCGGTAATGAATAAAAATGATGCGATTCTTTCTGATGAACTTAACCATGCTTCAATTATTGATGGATGTCGTTTATCTAAAGCAAAAATTATTCGTGTGAATCATTCTGATATGGAAGATTTGAGAGCCAAAGCGAAAGCAGCAGTAGAATCAGGCCAATATAATAAAGTTATGTATATCACAGATGGTGTATTTAGTATGGATGGAGATATTGCTAAATTACCAGAAATCGTTGAAATTGCTGAAGAATTTGGTTTGATAACGTATGTAGATGACGCACATGGTTCAGGTGTTATGGGTAACGGTGCAGGAACTGTCAAACACTTTGGTTTACAAGATAAAATTGATTTCCAAATTGGGACTTTATCTAAAGCAATTGGGGTTGTTGGAGGTTATGTAGCAGGTACACAATCATTAATTGATTGGTTAAAAGCACAATCAAGACCGTTCTTATTTTCAACATCATTAGCTCCTGGTGATACTAAAGCTATTACAGAAGCAGTTAAAAAATTAATGGCTTCTACGGAATTACATGATAAACTTTGGGAAAATGGTAATTATTTAAAAGCCGGATTAAAATCATTAGGGTTTGATATCGGTAATTCAGAATCACCAATCACGCCTGTAATTATTGGTGATGAGAAAGAAACTCAAGAATTTAGCCGTCGCTTAAAAGATGAAGGTGTATACGTGAAATCTATCGTATTCCCAACAGTTCCTAAAGGTACAGGACGCGTGCGTAACATGCCAACTGCAGCGCATACGAAAGAAATGTTAGATCAAGCTATTACTGCTTTTGAAAGAGTTGGAAAAGAGTTAGGCACAATTTAAGCATAAACATTTAATGATTATGTGAAAAGACCAATTTAAATATAAAAAAGTTCGAAGCGTAACTGTCTTCGGGCTTTTTTTCATAATAATAGGAGTGGATTAATGACGAAATTCATTATTATTAGAGGTAATTCTGGCAGTGGCAAGACAGTTATTGCAAGAAATCTGCGTAATGTAGTAGAAGGGCGCGTCTTATTAGTAGAGCAAGATATGGTTCGTAGACACATGTTAAATGTACGTGATAAACCGAACAATACGGCTATTCAATTAATTGAGACAATTACTTTATATGGTTTTATACATTGTGATTATGTGATTTTAGAAGGTATTTTAAATAAGAAAAAATATGGTGATATGTTAAACGGATTAATAGAATATGAAGGGATAGAAACATATGCCTACTATTTTGATTTGTCCTTTAAAGAAACGGTGCGTAGGCATCTAATGAAAAAAGACACTGACTTTGGTGAAGAAAAAATGGCTGAGTGGTTTGTTGCTAACGACTTTTTAGGTTTAGAGCATGAAAAGACTATTACATCAGAAATGAGTATAGAGGATATTATCTTAAAAATACAAAATGATATAAAATAAATAGAAATAAAGATAAACAAAACCATGCGGCATAAAATATCCAACATGGTTTTGAAAGTGTTAATGGTTAAGCTATATACAGAATGGTTGATAATGACTTAGTTATGATATAGTAACTAGCTTGTTAATTTTTTACGTTTATTTTTTAAGTCTTCATGTTTTTCTTTATTTTGCATAAATGGAATAGCAAACCATAAGATATGAATCATGATTGCTAAAATCAGCAGTACAATCGGTATAAATATTTCAATAATGCTAATATCTACGACAAATGAAATAATAATGAACGCTGCAATAGAAGGCAGGGCACATACAACAACTACAGTTAATAGTACAAATTGCATGATTTGAGTAGCCGTTGTACTATAAATGTCAAGTACTAAAAGACCAATATAAAAAAGTGTAATTAATACCAGTAATACAACAATCCAATTTGCAGATAAACCACTTTGACTTTCGATATACTTTTGGTACGGTGTCAAAATAGGCAAAACAAATAATATCATTGTTGATAACCATGCTAAAATTCCGAAAAAGGTGAAGAGTAATTTAGATGTATTACTATTCATAGTAACAACCTCCTTAATATAAAAATTCGCTCATCCTACGTTTTATAGAGGTAATTTTATGCTAAAGGTAAAATCTAAATAAAGAAGTACGAGCTTCAAATGATAATGTTTTCATATAATATATACCCGTATACATAAATTTAACGCAAAGCTGAGCAAGATGTATTAAGACATAGAATATAGCGTATGTGAGATTCTACAGAAGAGAGATGAAAGATATGTTAAAACCTATAATTTACTAATAAATGGTGTTATAGTTTGTATAATAAGTTTGTGCTTGAAGGAGATTCTAAATGACTAAAAATTTAAGGTTGCATTTCACTACACAACGTCTTATCATTAGACCGTTGGAAGAAAATGATTACGAATCATGGCTTAGTGGCTTTGTAAACCGTAAGCCATCTCAACACAAGCATGACAGAGGTCACATTGATATGTCAGAAGCAACAGAGCCGTGGTTTGCAGCGCTTGTAGAACGTCAACGACAAGAGATTAAAGCAGACGATTTATACATCTTTGGTATATTTGATAAAGTAACAAGGCAGCACATAGGCATGTTAGATATTAAGAACCTGAGCAGAGATAATTTTCAATGGGGCGAAATAGGATATTTTATACACAATCAATTTTGGCGTCAAGGTTATGCTTTTGAAGCGTTAACAGAATTAGTTAAACAAGCACGAGATACCTTGCAATTCCATAGAATTGAAGCGCATATCAATTTAGATAATCCACAGTCGTTACATTTAATAGAGAAATTAGGCTTTCAATTTGAATGTATACGCCAAGGATTTATATTTGAAAATGGTTCATGGACGGATCAATATGTATATTATCTTAATACACACAACAATACATTAAATGAGTATTTGTAAAGGAAAGGAGTGTCAACATGGTTGAATTTAGAGAATTAACAATGGGTGACGAATCGTTATATTGTGATTATATGGGTGAGTGGATTGATCACGATGAAAAAATAGTTCCTGCTATAACAAACATTACTAAATATAATAATTTTGAAGAATTAGTACATGAATTAGCAGATAATAAATCACATGATGAAACCGTGGATAATACGACGTTATTTTTAATTGATGATGATGAAATCATTGGTGCAGCAAATATTCGTCATAATTTAAATGACAAACTAAAAAAAGTAGGCGGCCATGTTGGCTACGGCATTCGAAAGAAATATCGTGGCAAAGGTTACGGTAATAAACTATTAAAAAAATCTCTAGACTATCTATCAAGAATAGGTGTTCAAGAAGCATTAATCACATGTGATAAAGAGAATGAAGCTTCAGCAGCAGTAATTAAGCATAATGGTGGGGAAGAAATTGAGCCATCTACATTAGAAGATGGTACAGTAATACGCCGTTTCCAAATTGAAATAGCTTAAATCATTGATAGCATTAACATGATATAAAGTTTGTGATATAAACCGCTATACTTAAAAAGCACACCTCCATTTAAAAAAGGAGGTGTGCTTTTTTTGATGAACTTTAAAATAGTGCAATTTTAAGCATGTGTTTACTTAGGTAAAAGATTCAAATCTTGTAATCTCTGATACGATGTCTCTAGGGATTGTCACATTATCAGCAAAATAGAAAGGTGTATAACAATAATTAAAGATACAATGCTCTAACCATTTTTGTGGAAATAAACAAAAGTATGATTTAAAGAATTCAATTCTATTTTCAAGTATAATCGAATTTAGTACTAGGTATTAAAAACATAAGATGAAACGAGGGGTATTATGTCGAAAGTAATAGAAGATATAAATATGGCGTTTGATGATTTAAATGATGGTATGACAATATTAGCAGGAGGATTTGGCTTATGTGGCATACCTGAACATGCAATAGAAGCGATACGTACGAAAGGTACGAAAGACCTCACTGTTGTTAGTAATAACTGTGGTGTAGATGATTTTGGTTTAGGTCGCTTATTAGAGAAACAACAAATTAATAAAATGATAAGTTCTTATGTAGGTGAAAATAAAATATTTGAACAACAATTAATTAATGGAACGTTAGATGTAGAGTTAACGCCTCAAGGTACTTTAGCTGAGAAATTACGTGCGGGTGGTGCAGGCATTCCGGCCTTTTATACACAAACTGGTGTGGGAACGCTCGTTGCTGAAGGCAAAGAAGCACGTGAATTTGATGATGAAATGTATATTATGGAACGCGCAATTAAGGGAGATTTTGGAATAGTTAAAGCACAGAAGGCAGACACTTTTGGTAATTTAGTATTTGAAAAAACAGCACGCAATTTCAACCCATTATGTGCGATGGCTGCTAAAATCACAGTAGTTGAAGTTGAAGAATTAGTTGAATTAGGTGATATTGATCCAGATGAAGTACATATGTCAGGTGTATATGTAGACTATATCTATTTAGGAGAAAAATTTGAAAAAAGAATTGAAAAGCGTACGGTTAAGGAGGATGTTCATGGATAAACATACAAAACGCAATAATATTATTCAGCGTGCAGCACAAGAGATTAAAAGTAATATGGTAATTAATTTAGGTATTGGAATGCCCACTCTTGTAGCTAATGAAATGAACGACCATGTAGAAAATGTATTCTTTCAATCTGAAAATGGCTTATTAGGTATCGGTCCGTATCCTACAGATGCGGAAGTAGATCCAAACCTTATTAATGCTGGAAAAGAAACTGTAACGGCAGCGAAAGGTGCTTCTTATTTTGATAATGCTGAATCCTTTGCTATGATTCGTGGCGGACATATTGATTTAGCGATTTTAGGCGGAATGGAAGTATCAGAAACAGCAGATTTAGCTAATTACATGATCCCAGGCAAATTAGTTAAAGGTATGGGAGGCGCTATGGATTTAGTTGTTGGTGCCAAGAAAGTTGTAGTAATCATGGATCATATGAATAAGCATGGTGATTCTAAAATTAAAGCGCAATGTGAACTTCCTCTAACAGGAGTAGGTGTAGTAAATACACTCATTACAGATTTAGCTGTATTTCAATTTGAAAATAGTGTGATGAAGCTTGTTGAATTACAACCCGGTGTAACGTTAGAACAAGTTGAAGCAAATACAAATGCACGTTTTGAAAATCATTTAAAGTAGGTGGAACAATAGTGGAAGATAAGGTAATGATTATGACTGGAGCTGCAAGTGGAATAGGTTTAGGCATAGCAAAAGTCTTCTTAAATAAAGGTGCAAAAGTAGTCTTAGCAGATCTAGATAAAGATAAGTTAAACCAAGAAGTAGCACAATTAAAGAGACAAGGCTTTGATTGTATAGCTATACAAGTTGACGTTACAGAGGAAAATGAAATGGCGCAAATGATAGAAGCAACAATCAAGCACTATGGTCGATTAGATATACTATTTAATAATGCAGGTTTACAACACGTTAGTCCCATTGAATCATTTTCTACAGACAAATTCCGACAAATGGTTGATATCATGCTTACTGGCAGCTTTATCGGTACAAAATATGCTTTACCTATCATGAAAGAACAAGGATATGGTCGAATATTAAATATGTCATCTATTAATGGAATCATCGGTTTTGCTGGTAAAGCAGCTTATAATAGTGCAAAACATGGAATCATTGGATTGACGAAAGTGGCAGCATTGGAAACAGCAACAGAAGGCATTACTGTTAATGCTCTTTGTCCAGGGTATATCGATACACCACTTGTACGCAATCAGATGGAAGATTTGGCCAGCCATAGAGGTGTGTCTTCTGAACAGGTATTAGAAGAAGTGTTATTTCCATTAATCCCACAAAAACAACTCATCGACATACAGGATGTTGCAGATTATGCGCTATTCTTATGTAGTGATGGCGCAAAAAGTGTGACAGGCCAAGCAATCTTAATTGACGGTGGTTATACAGCTCAATAATGCACACATAGAATAATTATGAACAGACAATTATCAGTGAACTAAATTATGATATGTTTAAAGAAACTAATGATGAATAGAGGTGCTACTTATGTTATTTATAGATGAAAAAGAACAAGCTGCCTTATTAAATATGGAAGAAATTGTCGAAGTAGTTGCAGAATCATTACGCGCATATTCAGAAGGTAAGACGGCTACGCCTTTGAGGTATGTTTTACCATTTAATGAATCAAATCGTTATTTAGTCATGCCGGCCTTATCAGATGAATTAAAAGTTGTAGGATTAAAAACAGTAACAGTTGCGCCTAATAATGTTAAATCAGGTAAAAGTACCATAGTAGGTTCTGTCATTTTATCAGATTATGAAACAGGAGAAACTTTAGCTGTGCTTGAAGGTTCTTATTTAACTAAAATTCGAACAGGGGCTATTACAGGCGTAGCAACGCAATATCTCGCACGCCAAAATGCCGAAACATTATGTGTGATAGGCACTGGCGATCAAGCCCAAGGCATAATAAAAGCAGTCTTAGCGGTCAGAGATATTAAACGTATCCAATTTTATAACCGGACATATGAAAAGGCAATTCGTTTTGCGAAACAAGTTCAAAGTGAACATACGAATATAGATGTAGAGGTATTTGATCATGTCGATAAAGCGATTGAGCATGCAGATGTGATTGTTACTGCGACGAATGCGACGCGCCCCGTATTTAATTGCGGATTAGAACCTGGGGTCCATGTTAACGCTGTTGGTTCATTTAAACCTGACATGCAAGAGTTGCCCTCACATGCGATTGCTAAGGCAGACAAGGTCGTAGTTGAAGCAGTAGAGGCAGCAATGGAAGAAACAGGTGATCTCATTACGCCAGTGTCAGAAGGTATATTTACTAAAGCGGATTTATATGGGGAATTAGGAAATATTGTAGCATCTAAAATAGAAGGACGGTTAACTGAATCGGAAATCACTGTATTTAAGTCAGTAGGTGTAGCGATTGTAGATATTGTAGTTGCCAATTATTTCTATCAAAAAGTGCTAGAACAACAAAAATAAATATATTGAAAATAGATAGTTAAAGTATATTTTTCTAATAAAAATTAACTATTGAAATTGATAAGTAGCATAGTAATATAGTGTTAAGATATAAAATGAATAGGGATGATATGTTTGAATAAAATCACAAAATATACAGCAGTATTAACATTAGCTAGTGCAATGACTTTTGCCTCCACATCAACTGCTGAAGCAACTACTGCAGAGCTAACACAAGCACCACAGCAAGTAAATCTAGGGTCTGAAAATATTATGTCAGTGGCATGGTATCAAAATTCGGCAGAGGCTAAAGCCCTTTACTTACAAGGCTATAATAATGCAAAGACTAATTTAGATGAAGCGCTCAAAAAACATAAGGGAAAAGAAAAATTAGCCATTGCGCTTGATATTGATGAAACAGTCTTAGATAATTCACCATATCAAGGATACGCAGCATTACATAATCAACCTTATCCTGAAGGATGGCATGAATGGATTCAATCCGCTCAAGCTAAACCTGTATACGGAGCGAGGTCATTTTTAGAATATGCAGATAAGAAAGGCATTGATATTTACTATATTTCTGATCGAGATAAAGAGAAAGATTTTAAAGCGACAAAGCATAACCTTAAATCAGAAGGTTTGCCACAAGCTAGTGATAAACATATTATGCTTAAAGATAAAAATGATGAGAATAAATCATCACGTAGAGAAGCGGTTAAAAAGGACCATAGATTGATTATGTTATTTGGAGATAATTTATTAGACTTTGATGATCCTAAGCAGCCGACGCAACAATCTCGAGAAGCATTAGTAACCAAACATAGTAAAGATTTCGGTAAGAAATATATTGTTTTCCCAAATCCAATGTATGGTAGTTGGGAGTCTACACTTTATGAAAATGATTTTAGCAAGTCAGATACACATAAAGATCAATTACGCAGACAATCTATACAATATTTTGATCCTGATACAAAAGAGGTTAAGCAAGGTAAATAATTTAAAGCTCAAAAGAGGGAATGTAAGCTCACTTTTATATGTAGTCTATGTATAACTATATCATATAGGGTGTGTTATTTTAAAATTATTAGTAAGTTATTGTTTATATAAAGGGGGACATAGCATGAAATCTATATTACTTATAGGACAGTCTAATATGGCTGGACGTGGATTTGTTGATAATGTGAAGCCGATTCTTGATGAGCGTATTCAAGTATTGAAAAATGGACGATGGCAGATGATGGATGAACCTATTCATAGTGATCGTACAGTAGCAGGTATTGGACCAGCAGCTTCCTTTGCCAAATTGTGGTTAGATGAACATCCAGAGGAAACGATTGGATTAATTCCATGTGCAGATGGTGGGACATCTATAGAGGATTGGGCAGAAGAACAACCCTTAACGAGACATGCAATTTCAGAAGCAAAGTTTGCGATGGAAACAAGTGAACTTATAGGAATATTATGGCATCAAGGTGAAAGTGATAGTATGGATGGTAAGTATCAAGATTATGCCCCTAAACTTAGTCGGTTAATACAACATTTTAGAAATAGATTAAATGTACCCACTGTACCTTTTATCATGGGATTATTAGGCGATTATTTAGGGCGTGAAGGTTTTGGACAAAGTGCTACAGAATTTGCACAAATTAACGCGCAAATTATAGATGTAGCAATAAAACATTCGAATTGTTATTACGTAACAGGTGAGCAATTGTCACCCAACCCTGACGGTATACATATTAACGCTCAATCTCAACGATTATTAGGCATAAGATACTTCGTAGCCTTTTCGAAAGAACGAGATGTCACTGTACCATTGCCAGAAGAAGCATACGCAGAGCAACTTTTAGATAAGCATGAATATACTAAAAATGAAAAAATGTATCAGCTTGTTGCTGAATTCTCTCAAAATAAAATATCCTTTGAAACATTTGGAGAACGTATGACAAAATTACAGCAAACATAGTTTATAGATGCATTGCTTATATAAAATTCATTTAAAAAATGATATAAATGGCACTGAAATAAACCTTTCAAAATCATCAAATGTGATTTATTGAAAGGCTTATTTTTGAGTAATTGAAAAGGTTAAATTAGTAGATACGGCCATGCGTGATTTTTGTTAATGTCTCGTTAATTGTAAATATCTTAGCATTGACTTCGTTTATACCCATTGATGCGAGACGTTTAGAATGCATTGTCAGATAGTTTTGAGCATCGTTTTCAGTTTCAAATGCATAGATTCCGCCAGCTTCTTTGTTATTTTCACTTTCAGTCCATATTTTCCATAAAAAACCAGGTTCTTTATTAATGGACTTAGCTAAATCTGAAAATTGATGAGCCATTTCATCGCTAAAAGGCCCTTCCATAGAAAAATCTACTTGTAAAATATATACCAAAATAAACATCCTTCCTACAAAATGATACAATCATTAACTTTTTTAATATATTAGTATAGAGATGGACTACTATATATTAATTTTAGAGTAAATTATATTCTAAATCAATAAAGCGGTTTCATACAAATGATATAATAAGATAAGAAAAACTTGCAATTGTTCTAAATAGGAGTATGATTAAGGTGAAATATTACGCAGTGATTCGGAAGTGTATTTGATTATTAAATCCCTTAAAAATAGCTTTTCCATGAATTTGTTAAAAGTATATTGAATCTAGTTATTTTACCAAGGTAATTAAACTACAAAGTACGTGTAATGATAATAAGCATGTGGGCTTTGTGAGGTAAGTAGATTTTGTTGGATACATTAAAGGGGAATGAAACATTTTCATAATAAAGGTAACATATTTGTAGATAATGAGCGCATTAAATAAGCTGGTTTTTTAGCCAATAGGGATACTACAAAATGGGGAGTGATTTACTATGAACAAAATTGTTAAAGTGTTATCTTCAACAGCTATTGTATCAGCACTTGTCGTAGGTTCTTCCGCAGCGTATGTATCAACGAATGGTCATGAGGCGCAAGCAGAGCAAAAAGTAAATAAAGAAGCAACTTGGGGTTACGGTAAGAGTGGTATGAGTCTGAAAGCAGAAATTCCATGGTATAAATATGAAGGTTATACAACTTATAATGCAGCATTTACACAAGATTATAATTTTGTAAGAGCATTAAAATACGATAATGTCACAATGAATGGTTATAAAGTAGATCAAGACGCTAAAAAAGAATTCGATCATACTAAGGAACTATATGATACTTCAGTCAGTTTTAATAGCGATGATGAAGTTGTACAAATCACTTTCTTCACTAAACCTAATACTGTATCCAAAGCAACATTTAAGGATGCACACAGTTCAAATAAAATCATAGAAGAAGGTAAACTCGGTAATGAAGACGGCACATATGTAACTTATGAGACAAATGATGGCAATTACACAGCATTCTTTGATTCAAAAGGAAAATTGATGGAAGTAACAATTGCTTAATAAGCGAAGCGATAAAAAGTGAATAGCAATGCTTGAACCTCCACTATTGATAATAGTTAATGTGGAGGTTTTACTATGATAAAAAAGACATAACATTCATTGTAATCTATCGTAGTGATCACTATAATGAATTTGAATAAAAATTCATTTCGAAAGAATTATAGTTAAAGGGGATGTATCATGAAAAAAATATTATATAGTGCATTAATTTGTTTATCCGTTGCAACTTTAAGTAGTAAAGTTGCTTCAGCCAATGAATTCGATCAGTTGGAAAAAGAAAATAGTACCACAGTAGGGGTCTATGGGATTAATACTGAAAGTGGAGAAGAAATTAATCATCATTCGGATGAAAGGTTTGGGTATGCATCTACATTTAAAGCGATAGCTAGTGGCGTCTTATTAAATAATTATACTGAGAAAGAGTTAAATAAAAAAATACAAATTCAGCAAAAGGATATTGTGGCATATTCACCAGTTACGGAAAAATATGTAGGTAAGCAAATGAGCCTCAAAGCATTAATAGAAGCTGCGATGTTAAAAAGTGATAATACTGCTAATAATTATATTATAGGAGAGATAGGTGGCATTTCGTCCTTTAAAGCAGCCTTACAACAACTAGGTGATCATGTATCAGATCCGCAACGATTGGAACCCAAACTAAATGATTATGAGCCAACAAGTACGGCAGACACAACAACGCCAAGAGCAGCAGCTCACACATTAAATGAATTATTAACAAGTCATCAAATGAATACTAAAAATTTAAAATTACTTAAGCGCGTAATGATAGAGAATGAGACTGGAGACCAATTAATTAAAGCTGGTGTACCTAAGCACTACTTAGTAGGAGATAAAAGTGGTCAAGGCACAACATATGCAACCCGAAATGACATTGCCTTTATTTATCCTAAAAAAGACGATAAACCTATCATCCTTGCAGTATATACTAAAAAAGATGATAAAGAGGGAACGCCAGATGATAAAGTCATAGCAAAGGCAGCACAAATTGCAATTAAACAAATACAGTAAATAGTTCACTGTATAGTATGATGATATTTGAAAAAACACTACTCAAATTTCAAGTTAAAGATTATAACACAATTTAGAGGAGCATCATATGGAAATAAAACAAATGAAATATTTTGTGGAAGTCGTTAAAAATGGTGGAATGACTCAAGCTTCAGAACACTTATTTATAGCACAATCTACAATCAGTAAAAATATTAAAAGTATTGAAGATGAATTTAATATTACTTTATTTGATCGAAGTAAAAAACATATTGTCCTGACAGATGTAGGGCGTGTTTTTTATGAAAAATGTCAAAAAGCTATGGCTGCGCTTGATGATTTGGCACTTGAGATGGGTGACGTTACCAATCTGGAAAGAGGCCATATTCGAATAGGTATTTCCGCCATTATGAATGTCAGGTTGTTTACAGAAAGCTTAAACCAATTCCATCACAGATTTCCGAATGTCACTTATGAAGTGATTGAAGGTGGTGGGAAAGCAGTTGAATTTTATTTGAATAATGATGAAATCGATGTAGGTATCACTACGTTGCCAGTTGATGATGACATATATCATGCCATTCCATTGTACAAAGAAAATTTATTGCTTGTTGTAGCTAAAAATACCGAATTAGCAAGTCATACAACTGTGTATCTTGGCGATTTAAAAAGAGAAAGTTTTATTATGTTTCACGATGATTATTATTTAAAAGATCAAATTATAGAAAGTTGTAGAAAGGTGGGATTTCATCCTAAAACGGTAGCCAAGATGTCTCAAATTACTTTCATAGAAAATATGATACGTGATGGCATAGGCGTGAGTATACTGCCGGAAAGTATTGTAAACGTATTGAGTGAAGATGTTGTTGGCGTCCCGCTTCATGGAGCAGATGTATCATGGAATTTAGGCGTGATTTGGAAAAAGGAAAGTTATATTAATTATGTTACGGATGAATGGATTAAATTCTTAAACGACATAAGACAATAGTACGGATAGGAAAAGTATAGAGATTCCAAGTATTCCTCTGAGGAATGTAAAATATTCCAACTATGTATTTTAATCATATAATACACAGTAATATAATAGATAACGTAGAGGGTTATGAGTGCTGATGCATTGTCATTAGATATTGATGAAGTAAGTATTTCGAGACAGATTAATATCATAGTAGAGTAAATACGTGTGTTTATATCGCAAACATAAATTAACTATCAGGACTCATAACTGAAGCATTTTAATGATACTAAAGGAGTCTTTCAGAGAAGTGGCAATATGTTGAGAAACACGCACAGGTTAGAGATGGTGCATTGAACCTTTGCGCGTTGATTTATTGATAACCTCAGAGTTATAGATGAATCATGATTATATGTAGTGACACTATATAAGCCTTGAAAGTCAATTGGCTATGAGTGAGAGACAATAATTTAATGATTCTATTCATGTTTTTAAATGCTTATAAATCAAGTAGAACAATAATATATTAGACTAACCCTCTAGATAAATATCTCTCTCAAATAAAGCGACTATAACTACACCGTCCAATGTAGTCATAGTCGCTTTGTTGAATTATAAATGAGTGAACAATTTAATTAATACGTATCTTGTAATGTGGGATGTAAATGGTAAGTCTGTTCTGTCGGTAAGTCATTAATGACTTTATCTAAAGTCTCCACAATGGCTTGTGCTATAACACTTGTCGGTACACCAATTGCATGAACAGGGTAATCTAATTTTTTGATTTGAGGTATATTATCATACGAATAAATGATTGGTCGTTGTGTTGTGCCTATCGCATTGATTGTACCTACTGTAATGTCATAGCTCCCACAAATAACGCCTGGTGCAAGCGCGTCGTGTTGTAGGAATTTTTTGATCGATGCTTCAGCTTCTATAGCGTTTAAGCCATTCGAATCAATGATTCTATGATTGATATTTTGTTGTTTGCAATATTGTAGAACGGCATCTTTTTTAGCGATTTGGCGTACATCTGTAGTATCAACCGCGCCAATGTAATCAATTTGTTGAATACCGTGCGCTAATAAACGTTTAATAGCCATAATCATCGCTTCAGCATGATTGACATTAATGATGGGATAAGGTGTTACTCTATCTACACCATAAGCGACAACAGGTATATTATTGTAAATTTCAGGTGGCAAATCTGTATGATTTCCTTCATCAAAGATAACAATACCGTCACAGCCAAATTCTACAAATTTCTTTGATGCAACTGAAACATCATCAATAGATACAAACATGACATAACCTAATGCTTTAATCGCATGATTGATCTCTGATATTAGGTGCGTTACGGCTACACGATCTACAGAAGGCCATATTAATCCAATAGTGCCACTTTTCTTAGAAACAAGGGCCCTTGCAGATTGATTGGCAATATAATTCATTTCTAGTGCTTTTTGTTGAATCATTTGTTTCGTTTCAGGTTTAACGAGTTGAGAATTTTTCAATGCTTTACTGACTGTGGAATAGCTGACACCACAGGCTTCGGCAACATCTTTTAAAGTCACAGCCATAAAACTTCTCCTTGATATTGATTGATTTAATTTAGAATTAATTATACCATAGTGATAAGTCATACAATATTTTTTTGACTAAAAATAACAACGTTGTTATTTTTAAAGTTGTAATTAAATAATACTATAACTCATAAGGGGATGAAGATATGAAATCCACGAAAGTCTTGAAAATGATTCATGAAGGTCAGCATATTGCGGTTATGCGTACAGATCATGCTGAATCATTCGTAGATATTGCTAATATCATTATTGACCAGGGGCTTAATATTATTGAAGTTACCCTAACCACGCCAGACGCGATGCATATCATTGCACAATTATCGAAAAGAGAAGATGCTTTAATCGGCGTAGGTACTGTACTTGATAGCGTATCTGCGAGAACAGCTATATTAAACGGTGCTAAGTTTATTGTCAGTCCTTCCTTTGACGAAGAAACGGCAAAAGTCGCTAATTTATACGATGTTCCTTATATTCCTGGTTGTATGACAGTTAAAGAAATGGTTGAATCGTTACAATTTGGTTGTAAAGTATTGAAATTGTTCCCAGCAACACAGTTTTCACCTAATGCGCTTAAAGACTTTAAGGGTCCATTACCTCAAATTGAAATTATACCAACAGGTGGTATTGGTAAAAATAACCATAAAACATGGTTAGAGGCGGGCAGCTTTGCTGTAGGAATAGGGAGTGAAATCACTAAAATTTATACACAAGAAGGAAAATTAGCATTAGAGCAATATATTTCAGGATTGAAAAGTGAGGTATAACAATGACGGTATATGGATTTGGTGAAATATTATTACGCTATACGCCACCACAGTATGAACAATTAAAAGATGCACACAACTTTGATGTGAAGGTGGGTGGTGCAGAGCTGAATGCACTTGTAACATTGGCCCAATTTGGTCATCCAACTGAAATGGTTACAGTATTACCACCTCATGCATTAGGAAGTATTGCTTCACAAAAAATAGCTCAATCAAATGTTGGTGCGCAATTTGTAAAACAAATGGACGGACGTATAGGAACTTACTATATGGAAGAAAGTTTTGGTTTTAGAAGTGGCAATATTATTTATGATCGCGAACATTCTACCTTTGCCCAACATGGGGACTTAGCGTTAACCGAATTAAATAGTAAGCTACAAAGTGGTGATTATTTTGTATTTACAGGTATTACACTTGCAGTAAATGAAAGTTGTCGTAATCAAATTGTACAAATACTTACAACATTAAAACAACAAGGTGTTTTCATTGTCTTTGATATTAATTATAGAAGTAATTTATGGTCAAAATCTGAAGCATTATCAGTTATTCAATCAGTGTTACCGCTAGTTGATATATTATTTTTCGGGAAAAAAGACGCTACACATTTATTAGAAATTAATTCAATGGATGACGATATTAAAGTTTGTGCGAAAACAATCCAAGCTCAATATGAGATACCAATCATCGCTTCTAGTAATAGGAACATTGAACAGAGCACGCTCCAAGGCATTGTATTATCTGATGAAATTTATATTCAAGGACAAGCATACCCATATACAGTACTTAATCGCATAGGTGCAGGTGATGCATTTATGGCAGGGGTCTTACACGGTTTGATTCATCAATGGGAACTGAAAGAAACGATAGACTTTGCTTCAAAATGTTCTGTAATGCAACATACAACAACTGAAGATGCGTTGTCTGTTAGCGAAAATGACGTGTTAAAATTATCTTCACATTTTGGGGAATTAAAACGATAAAGCGATGGCGTAAAATAGTGTAGAAGGTAAAAAAATTTGGCGCATTTTGTAAGCGTATACAAATTCAAAAGAATTAGAAACTGATAAATTTTAAAAATAAGTAATAGTAAGGAGAAAAATTATGGCGTTAATTAATGATAATTTTTTATTGAACAGTAAAACAGCTATTAAATTGTATAAAAAAATAAAAGAGATACCGATTTATGATTTTCACTGTCATTTAGACCCAAAAGAAATTTATGAAAATAAAAATTATGATACTATCACACAATTATGGTTAGGAGGAGATCATTATAAGTGGCGTCTCATGAGAGCATATGGTATTGAAGAGGATTATATTACTGGAAATGCAGAGGATTATGATAAATTCAAAGCATTTATGCAAATGTTACCTTATGCTGCTAGTAATCCGATGTACCATTGGTGTGCGCTAGAATTAAAACGTTATTTTAATCAAGATACAGATCTAGATCAAGTGAATATTAAAAAGCTATATAAATCTTTGAATCGCACATTGGCAAAGTCGACACATACACCACAAGCATTGATTAAGAGGAGTAATGTTTCTGTAGTATGTACCACTGATGATCCATGTGATGACTTGAAATACCATCAATTGTTAAACCAAGATAAAAAAGTGACATTTAAAGTTTGTCCTACATTTAGGCCAGATAGTTATATATTTCTAAACGACACATCCGTTAAGGATAAAGTTGAACAACTCGACAAGGTAACAGATTGTACGATTAATAATTTAGAAAGCTATATTAATGCACTTAAATCACGAGTATATTATTTTGACAGACAGGGTGCTAAAAGTGCTGATCAGAGTTTTGAAAAAATCCCATTAATGAGCATGACAAGTGAAAAAGCGAACCAAGTCTTTGAGGATTTATTAAAGGGACACGTCATATCAGAAATACAACAATACGAACTTGCAGGGTACATTTTAACAGAAATTAGTAAAGTCTATAAAGAACTAGGCTGGGTTGTACAATTCCATTTAGGACCAATTAGAAATAATAATTCGAAAATGTTTCAACTCGTTGGTCCAGATAGTGGTTTTGATAGTGTTGGTGAGCAGTTGAGTGCGAAAGCATTAAATGCAATGTTAAACCATCTTGAACATCATCACGCATTATCTAACACGATTATTTATCCTAATAATGGTAACGACCATTTGATGGTTCAAGCGACTGCAGGTAATTTTACGAATAGTGAACATAAAGTTCAATTAGGTGCAGCATGGTGGTTTAATGATACTAAAGAGGGCATGGAACAACATCTCATAGATTATGGAAATATAGGATTGTTGTCACAATTCGTAGGTATGTTAACAGACTCACGAAGCATGATTTCCTATACGCGCCATGAATATTTCAGAAGAATATTATGTAATTTTATTGGAAGTAAAATTGAAAAAGGTGAAATTGCATTGTCTGAAGATACAGTAGAAGCAATGCTGAAAAATATTTGTTATAACAATGCCCTAAATTTATTCAAAATTGAAGGCGTTAAGGAGGTATAAATATGGAATTATCATTTCGTTGGTATGGCGTAGATGACCCAGTAACATTAGCACATATTAAACAAATACCTGATATGAAACACATCGTCTCAGCGATATATGATGTGCCGGTTGGAGAGGTTTGGACCAAATCCAAGATTGCACAATTAAAAGCAACGATAGAAGCAAGTGGACTAAAATTTGAAGTCGTAGAAAGCTTGCCTGTTAGTGAATCAATTAAATTGGGGACACCACAGCGTGATGTACTCATAGAAAACTATAAAACATCTTTAGCTAATTTAGCAGCTCATGGGATAAAAACTGTGACATATAATTTTATGCCTGTCTTTGATTGGACTCGATCTCAATTAGATTATCAATTTGCTGATGGTTCAAATACATTAATATATAAGCATGACCAAATTAAAGACATTGACCCATTAACGACTGATTTAAATTTACCTGGCTGGGATGAAAGTTATACACGCGAAGAGATGAATCAGCTTATCTCGGCGTATCGAGAAATGTCGGATGATCAATTATGGGATAACTTAAAATATTTCTTAGAAGGTGTCTTACCAACAGCAATTGAACATGATATTAATTTAGCTATACATCCGGATGATCCGCCGTGGTCTATTTTTGGAATTCCACGTATTATAAGAAATAAAGAAAGTTATCATCGTTTGTTATCAATTAATAAAGACACACATAACGGTATTTGTTTCTGTACAGGATCACTTGGATCACTTGCAGAAAATGATTTGCCAGCAATGATTAGGATGTTTGGAGATTATATTCATTTTGTACACATGCGTAATGTGAAACGATTGGATGAACATTCATTTGTAGAAACGGGTCACTTATCTAAAGATGGCTCTGTTGATATGAAAGCTGTAGCAGAAGCATTAAGAGATATTCGTTTTAAAGGAACGATTAGACCAGACCACGGCCGTATGATTTGGGGAGAAACTGGAAAAGCTGGCTACGGATTATTTGATAGAGCGTTAGGTGCAACATATATAAATGGTTTGATTGAAGGAGTGAGTAAATCATGACGTTACAATTTAAAGGTGTGAATGTAGTGATCACTGGTGCGACAGGCGTTATAGGTTCTACGTTTGTGAGAGCACTAGTTGCTAAAGGTGCCAATGTAGGTATCTTAGGACGCTCTGAAGACAAAATGATTCAACTACAAGATGAAATTGATAAAGATAGAATACAAACGGTTAGGCTAGTAGCAGATGTTTTAGATAAGTCAGCACTCGTTCGAGCTAAAGCCATTTTTAATGATAAGTTTGGTAAAGTCACAGTTCTGATTAATGGTGCCGGTGGTAATGATGCAAATGCGACTACTAATGACGAAACGTATGATGAAGCAGGTGATCATACTTTCTTTGATTTGACTGAAGAGGGTGTTGATAAAGTATTTAAATTAAACTACTCAGGCACATTTTTGCCGGCACAAATCTTTGGTAAAGATGTCGTAGAATCTGAAAAGGGTACAATCATTAACATATCTTCAATGAATGCATTCACACCGCTAACGAAGATACCAGCTTATAGTGGTGCTAAGGCTTCAGTAAGCAATTTCACGCAATGGTTAAGTACGTATTTTGCTGGTAACATACGGGTGAATGCCATTGCTCCTGGTTTTTTTGAAACAAACCAAAACAAAGCATTATTAAGAAATAAAGATGGCTCTTATTCAACGCGAGCCGCCAAAATTCTATCGCAAACGCCTATGAATCGTTTTGGTGAACCCGAAGAAATTCTAGGTACTTTATATTGGCTCATGGATCATGACATGAGTGGGTTTGTCACAGGCATTGTAGTACCAGTGGATGGTGGATTTTCATCATATTCAGGCGTATAACCCCCATTAGTTTTGAACTAATTGGTATTGCTTTATAAATAATGCCTCACATAACATGCGTAAGTGAGATAGAGATAAATAGCTGACAGTGAGTTAATTTGAGCAAGACTCAAAAAGACGAACAATCAGCTATTATTTATGTACCTTCATATAACTTGTTCACCTGTTAATGATGCCTGAAATAAAGCGCATTTACAGCAATCATTATTTGGATCTATGTGTATATTGGATCTAGTGGATATCTTGATTTGTTATAGCAATGATGGACAACGCAATAGTGTTAGGTGAAACATGATGCAACGTTACTTGGCTATGCTCAGTATTATTAATAAGAATCTAGCATGCTTTCACTTGTTTAAACAACTCTATTTTTGAGATAATATTAATCAATAATTAAGAAAGCGATTTCTACAAGCCGTGGAGTTGGAGTGATAAGATGACTTTTAGTATAGGTGTAGATTTTGGTACGAGTTCGGGACGCGTGTTTCTTGTAAATACTGAAAATGGGGAAATTATAAGTAAATATATCAAAAGGTATTCACATGGGATAATTGAAGGAGAACTAAATGGAAGGGAATTACCATCGAGTTATGCATTACAAAATGCCAATGATTATATGGAAGTAATTGAAGCGGGCATTCCAAAAATTGTAGAAGAAGCAAATATTGCACCTTCTGAAATTGTCGGTATAGGCATTGATTTTACTTCATCTACGGTTATGTTTGTCGATGAACATATGGAACCTATCCATAACAAATTAAAATTTAAAAATCATCCACACGCTTATGTGAAATTATGGAAACATCATGGTGCACAAGCAGAAGCTGATTTGTTATTTCAAACAGCATTAGCAGAAAAAAAGCATTGGTTAGGTTATTATGGTTTCAACGTGAACAGTGAATGGATGATACCTAAAATTATGGAAGTTAATAATAAAGCACCAGAAATCATAGTTGAGACAGCTTATATTATGGAGGCTGGTGATTGGATAGTAAATAAGTTAACAAATCAAAATATTAGATCTAATTGTGGTTTAGGATTTAAAGCGTTTTGGGAAGAAACATTAGGCTTTCATTATGATTTATTCGACAAAGTGGATGATAAACTTTCTGAAATTATAAGTTCAAAAGTCGATGCTACTATCATCAATATAGGAGAGTCTGTAGGTACAATGAGTGAAGCGATGGCTCGAAAATTGGGACTTTCTCCAGATACTCAAGTCAGTCCATTTATAATTGATGCACATTCGAGTTTATTAGGTATTGGCTCAACCCAAGAAAAAGAGATGACTATGGTTATGGGAACGAGTACATGTCATCTTATGCTAAATAAAGCGCAACATAAAGTGCCGGGTATTTCTGGATCAGTTAAAGGTGGGATTATACCAGAATTATATGCATATGAAGCAGGACAAACAGCAGTCGGAGATTTATTTGAATACGTAGCCAAACAAGCACCATATGAATACGTCATAGAGGCAAATAGACGCGATATTTCTATATTGGAACTATTAACTGAGAAAGCTGAGCGATTATATCCTGGAGAAAGCGGGCTTATCGCATTAGACTGGCATAATGGAAATCGCAGTGTATTAAGTGATAGTCATTTAAAAGGGTGCTTATTTGGAATAGGATTACAGACAAAACATGAAGAGATTTATCGAGCATATATGGAAGCAACTGCTTTTGGAACAAAGATGATTATGCATCAATACCAAGGGTGGAATATGGAGATCGATCGCATTTTTGCTTGTGGTGGTATTCCAAAAAAGAATAAATTACTTATGGATATTTACGCGAACGTATTAAATAAGCCCATTACTATTATAGATAGTGAATATGCACCTGCTATTGGTGCTGCTATTTTAGGTGCGATAAGTGGTGGTACATATCGTACGTTTAATCAAGCAATTGATGCAATGAAAGAGCCAGTTTTATACACAGTAGAGCCAGAACAACAAAAAGTAAGGCGTTATACACAACTATTTTCTGCTTATAAAGAACTTCATGATTTGCATGGCTATAAGAAAGTACGCATTATGCGTAATGTAAGTCAATTAAAGTGAAAGTTTAAAAATATAGATTATTAACAATAAACTTATGGTCTAAAGATTCGTTTGAACATAGACTATTATTACGATTCAAGATATTAAAATAAAAAGTAAGTGAACTATGCTAAAATAGCGCAGTTTCACTTACTTTTTATTTATGCCTTGTATTTATAATACTAGGAACTTAGCTTTTTAAATTAAGTAAAAGTTATGATTAGGAAATCATCATATTTAAAGAATCAACGAGACTGTATAAACCTAAGAATGATACTACTAAAACAACGAACCCGCCTATAATATTGAGCCATATTGTATTGACGTAACGACCCATTAAATTCTTTTTATTGATGATAATAAAGATGAGTATAGCTATTACAGGTAATATAATACCATTTAGCGCTTGTGCCACAAGTAATACTTGAAGTGGCTCGAAACCTAAAGCAGATGTGATGATTCCGACAATAATAATTAAAGTGAATACATATTTATATTTTTTACTTTCCATGCCGCCTTTCCAACCTAATAAACTACTGATTGTGGCAGCAGCTCCAGTCGGAGAAGCAATTGCGGAAGATAATCCGGCTGCAAATAAACCAATACTAATTGTCACAGGTGCAGCATCGCCGAGGACAGGTTTTAATGGCCCAGCAAGTTGTATAACACTTGTGATTTCTTTTCCGTGCATGAGTGTCGCGGCTGCAATTAAGATTGCAGCTGAAATAATACCGCCTATGGTAATTGAAATAATTGTATCCCATCTCGCAAATTTTAATGCTTTGATGTCACCAAACCGTTCATGCACAGCTGTTGAATGTATAAAAAAATTATATGGAACCACTGTTGTTCCGATTAAGGCAATGACTGTAATAATTGAGCCATTTGGAATTGTAGGGACGAAGATACCTTTTAGAATACCTAGGATATCAGGTTTAATGACAATCATTGTGGTGATAAATATGGCCCCCATGACGACCATAAGAAGAATCATAATTTTTTCTAAGAAACGATAATTTCCAAATAAACCAATAAGTAAAATAATTACACCAATAATTGGTGCAACAACATTTTCGGGTATATTAAGTAAATAGGAAGCACCAAGAGATGTACCAATCAAATCTCCGCTAATATATGCAGCGCAACCTATAGTAACAGCAATTAAAGTGAACCATACAATGATTAGTTTACCAATTTTATTTGAAAATAATTCTTGAATCGCTTCACCTAATCCTTCACGTGTCACTAGAGATAAACGAATAATCATTTCTTGAAGTACAATTGTGGCAATGATTGAAAAGACCACAGCCCATAGCAGACTATATCCAAATCCGGCACCACCTTGAGACATTGTTGTGACTGTACCGGGGCCAATGAATGAAGCAGTGATAATCATACCAGGGCCAATTGATTTTAAAATCTTTCCTGCATTTTTAAACATGCCAACCACTCCTCGGGTTATTTGACGTTATTGAGATAATCGACGTGGCCAGCAAGTACATATAAGACTGCTGTAGAAACAAAGTGTGCAGAATTTTGATTTGAATCTTTCATTGGATAGACTTCTACATAATCCATACCACAAAGACCTAAAGATGCAAATTCGTAAATCATTGTAAGTAATTCATAAGAAGTGATCCCATTGCCATCGACCGGTCCACCCGGATTAAAAGCGAAGTCTAGCACATCACTGCATATAGTTAAATATACAACATCAACTTCTTCACTTGCTTGATTATAGATATCACGGGAAAATTGTTTTAAATCTTTTGCATTACGAATATCGTTAATGGTTAATGTAACAGCACCAGATGCTTGTGCGAAACGACCAGTTTCAGGTTTGTTTCTAGGACCGTGAATGCCGGTATGAATAATACTTTCATTACGTACACCTTCAGTTTCATAGAGCCTCATAAATGGCGTATTACGTGCATAAGTTTCACCTTCATAATCTGGCATGTTGTCATAGTGCGCATCTAAATGAATAATACCGACTTTTTTGCCTGTTTCAGTTAAGGATTTGAGAATAGGATAAGTCACACCATGTTCTCCTCCAAATCCTACTAAAAATTTATTACTTTCCCATAATGGTTTAGTGAAGTCAGCTATATTGTCATAGCTTTGTTTATTGTCATGCGCAACAAATGGTACATCGCCTACATCACCAATGGTTAAATGTTCGCTGATATCAATATGATTGAGTTCAGGTAAATACTGACTATAACGCGCTGAAGATACTCTGATTTGTTTAGGACCAAGTTCGACACCTGTATAATCGCCCCAGGTGCTTTCCCCTTCAAATGGAGCGCCATAAACAATGACATCTGTATCGAGTGTATGAGATTGTGCTAAGTTTTTACTATTTAAAAAGCATGGTACATTACCGTAAATATTATGCTTCATTATGTAAATCATCCCCTTTATTGTAAATAATTATATAGAGCAATCTTTAGTATTTCAAATAAATCTGAAAATTCTAATATTTAATATAGTAAAATGATGGAAAAGTTAATTATATTTTCAGGAAAAGTCAGAAGCTTTAAAATGTATTTTGAAGCGTATCGTCAATAGATTATTCATAGAAAGGGTATATTCTATAAATAAAAACCAAACGCTTTTTTAACGTTTGGTTTTCTAAGTTTTGAGAGATAGTCGTATAAAGCATTACAATCATTTGGACGAGTGCTTTAGTTATAAGGCTACGCCCACCCACGAAAACGAGAAGCTTCAGCTGTACGTTTAATACCTATCACGTAAGCTGCTAAGCGCATATCTATTTTTCTGTCATGTGCTAAATCATATATATTATTAAAGGCATCAACCATTTTATGGCGTAGTTTAGTATTTACTTCTTCTTCGGACCAATAATAGCCTTGATTATTTTGCACCCATTCAAAGTATGATACCGTAACACCACCGGCACTAGCGAGAACATCAGGGATTAATAATATACCACGCTCATTTAAAATACGTGTGGCTTCCTGAGTAGTAGGGCCGTTCGCCGCTTCTGCAATAATATTAGCTTTAATATCATTGGCATTGTCGGCAGTAATTTGATTTGATAATGCAGCCGGTACAAGAATATCACAATCTAGTTTTAGTAAATCCTTATTAGAAATAACGTCATCAAATAAATGTGTCACGCGACCATGTTGTTCTTTAAGTTCGAGTAAATGTTCTATATCTAAACCATTTGGATCGTAAAGAGCGCCATAGCTTTCGGAAATCGCAACGATCTTTGCACCCATGTCGTGTAGAATTTTAGCGATAAAACTACCTGCATTCCCGAATCCTTGAATGACAACACGAGAATTAGTAATAGAAATATTGCGACGTTTTGTAGCTTCTTCGATAGTAATAACTGCACCAAGTGCAGTCGCACGATTACGTCCTAGGGAACCACCTAAAGCTAATGGTTTGCCAGTAATGAATGCGAACGCGTTTGAGCGATTAATCATGCTATATTCATCCATCATCCATGACATAATTTGAGGGTTAGTATATACATCTGGTGCGGGTATATCGCTTGAAGGACCTACAAATTGCGATATTGCTCTAACATAAGCGCGTGATAAACGCTCAAGCTCTTGGTTGCTCATTTGTCTAGGATCACAAATAATACCGCCTTTACCACCACCATAAGGTAAATTTGCAATGCCACATTTTAACGTCATCCACATTGAAAGGGCTTTGACTTCTTCTTTAGTGACATCCGGGTGAAAACGAATACCACCTTTAGTAGGTCCGACCGCGTGATTATGTTGTGCGCGATAACCTGTAAAGGTTTGCATAGTGCCATCATCCATACGGATAGGGATGCGTACTTCTAAAAAGCGTAAGGGTTCTTTAATTAATTCATACATGCCTTCATCGAATCCTAATTTATTTAAAGCTTCCTTAGTAATCTGTTGTGTTGAAGATACTAAGTTATTATGATCTGTCATAGTTATTCTCCTTAATGCGTTATGATTATATTTTATGTACTTACTATTAGAATGTTATCTTTATTGAGAATTAAAATCAATGAAGAAATCTAATTTTTATAAATATTTTGAAAATTCAGACTCGTGGATAACGATAATATTATAGGCGCAAACTATATACAGCAAAGGATTCAGGTTGATTATAAGATTGCTATTATAAAAATATGGAATGTATGAAATTATTAAATAATGAATATATATGAGCTTTGTATTTTTTCAAAGTATTTTAATATGCCTTTAAAATGAATTTGATTAATGTATATTTTAATAACGTATAGCTTAACATTATAAAGTAACTTCTGTAGTTGGCATTTATTTACTATTGACTAAATTTTCAGAAATAAATAGAATGATTAATTATACTCAAATTTTTTATAAGTATTGAGTGCTTAAAGATGAGGAGAAGAGATATATGGAACAAACAACGTTTAAACGTGCCATGAAACAACGTCATCTAATGCTATTGAGCTTTGGTGGTGTAATTGGTACAGGCCTATTTTTAAGTTCTGGATACACATTGCAACAAGCAGGGCCATTGGGGACGGTCTTATCTTATGTTATTGGTTCTATTTTAGTCTACCTAGTCATGTTATGTTTAGGGCAATTAGCGATAAAACATCCAGTGACAGGAGGGTTTCATGTATATGCTAGTAAATACATACATCCTGCAGTTGGTTACATCGTTGCATGGTTCTATTGGCTAACCTGGACAGTAGCACTGGGGTCAGAATTTACAGCAGTCGGTTTGTTGATGCAGAAATGGCTTCCAGATATACCCGTATACATATTTGCAACCATAGCAATTATTTTAGTACTAGTATTTAATATTATATCGACACGTTTTTATGCAGAGGTCGAATTTTATTTCTCACTAGTTAAAGTAATCGCAATTATAGTGTTCATCCTTCTAGGTGTTTTAGTCATTATCGGATTGATTCATTATGCTGGATATCAAGGTTTACATACAATTACACAACGATATACAAATCCTACGTTCCCACATGGACTAGGTTCTGTATTTTTAACGATGCTGGCGGTTAATTATGCTTTTAGTGGTACGGAATTGATTGGTATAGCAGCGGGAGAAGCTGAAGAACCTGAAAAAGTTATACCGAAAGCAATCAGAGCAACGTTATGGCGCTTGATTGTCTTCTTTATAGGAACCATCGTTATTATTTCTATTTTAATTCCTAGCTATCAGGGTAAATCATTAAAAAGTCCCTTTGTAGTTATTTTTCAAGAAATGGGCATTCCTTATGCTGGGGACATTATGAACATAGTTATCATCACTGCTTTGCTTTCTGCTGCCAATTCAGGTTTGTATGCAGCAAGTAGAATGATTTGGAGTTTATCCAATGAAGGTATGTTCCCTAAATGGTTTGGTCATCTCAATAAATATCAAATGCCAATTCGAGCAACGTTATTTAGTATGATTGGTGGTTTGTTAGCATTATTATCGAGTGTATATGTAGCAGATTCATTATACGTAGTCCTTGTGTCGATAGCTGGATTAGCAGTTGTGATTGTCTGGATGAGTATCTGTGTTTCATATTTCAATGCTAAAAGAATAGATCGAAGTTTGAAAATACACCAATCTGTTCCTATAATTGGTTTTACGCTTTGTCTTGTTTCATGTATTGGTATGATCTTTGACCCGAATCAAGCCCCTGCGTTATACTTTGGTTTACCATTTGCAGTACTTGCTTTAGCCTATTACTATATTAAATATAATAAAAAAGGAGACGCATAAATGCGCTTATTAGAAAAATTAACTGCACAACGTCCTATTATATTAGATGGCGGTCTTGCCACAACATTAGAACAAGCAGGTTGTAATTTAAATTCATCTTTATGGTCGAGTGAAGTATTGCGACATCAACCAAATAAAATTCAACAAGCCCACAGTGCTTTTACAGAAGCAGGTGCTGATATTATATTAACAAGTACATATCAAGCCAGTTATGATACTTTTTCAGATATTGGTTTAGAGATAGAAGAAATTGAACAATTATTTTCAACTGCTGTGGACGAAGTTAACAAGGCCACATATGATAATCAGGTTGTAGTAGGTAGCTTGGGGCCTTATGGGTCATATTTAAGTGATGGTTCTGAATATACGGGGAACTATGAACGAACTCAAGAAGATTACTATCATTTTCATAAGGCAAGAATCGATGCACTGATCTCTAGGGGGATTAATGATTTTGTATTTGAAACTGTACCAAATTTTAGTGAAATTAAAGCGATAGCCGAATACATTATTCCTCGTTACAGTAATACACAAACGTTTTGGTTATCAGTGACTGTTGACGAACAAGGGGATTTGTCAGATGGCACAGCATTTGAAACATTATGTGAATATATGACACATCATAGCCAAACACTCCCTATATTTGGTATTAATTGCTCAACAGTAGAAGGTATCAATCAAGCTATGAGTAAAGGTTTAAAGGACTTGTCGCAAACTATTGCACTATATCCAAATGGTGGTGCGCATTATGATGCAGAAACCAAGCAGTGGGAAAATGAAGGGGATAGTAGTCAAATTATAGACCAATTACCTAGTTGGATTGAACAAGGTGTTAGAATTGTGGGCGGTTGTTGTCAGACAACGCCAGAAGATATTAAAGCGATTAAAACATTACTTATTGAAAAATAGTGAGAGTAATAAAAAAATAGCATCACAAAAGGGAACACCTACTTTTTAGTAGGCGTTCCCTTTTGAATTGTTGTACCTAGCACTCAATTAGCGTTGTGATTGTGTGCGTGGTATTTTATATTTTTTTGAAAACTCTTTAAATGTAATGAAGCGTTTATGGCTTTCATCATACAATTTGAATTTCAATGAAGATAAGCTTTCAATAAGTGTAATTGAAGTTGCATGATGCAATGGTTTAACATTTTCATGTGTAGCTTCTAAAGCATAGTTAGGAATTCTAGGATTTAGATGATGTACGTGATGATATCCTATATTTCCAGTAACCCATTGAATAAATTTTGGTAATTTATAATAAGAGCTACCATCTATTGCTGCTTTAACATAATCCCACTCAGAAGCTTCTTCAAAATAAGAATCTTCAAAGGTATGTTGGATATAAAATAACCATATACCAAGCATGCCAGAAATAAATACCATAGGTGCAATCATAGCAAAAAATTGCCCTGGACCTAAAATAAATATAAGACCAACATGTAATATAATTAAGAAAATATTATTGAGGTATGTGTTTAGACGTTCATTCCATTTAGCATCTTTTGAATTAAAGCGATTTGACACAAATACTAAGAAAAATGGGCCAATTACAAACATCACAAAAGGATTACGATAAACTCTGTAGGATAAACGTGTGAACTTAGATGATGCTTGATATTCTTCAACCGTCATTACCCAAATATCGCCGATGCCACGTTTTTCTAAGTTACCACTACCCGCATGGTGTATGAGATGTTCTCTACGCCATTTTCTGTATGGGAAGAATGTGAGGAATCCAGTAATATTTCCCAGTAAATCATTGTGCTTTTGTTTTTTTAAATAAGATCCATGACATGCATCGTGAAAAATAATAAATGTTCTAATTAAAAATATTGAAGCAAAAATACTACAAATGATTGCTAATGACCAATGTACATTGTATAAAAGGCCTCCCAAA
This sequence comes from Staphylococcus casei, assembly GCF_030294405.1. Classification (NCBI taxonomy): domain Bacteria; kingdom Bacillati; phylum Bacillota; class Bacilli; order Caryophanales; family Staphylococcaceae; genus Staphylococcus; species Staphylococcus casei. Next base: position 2,359,093 of record NZ_CP125718.1, on the reverse strand, counting down.
ACAATGAGTGCAAAAAGAGGTAGTAATGTATTTATAATTTGAATTGTACTTTTTGTATAACTTGTCTTCGCGAATGGCTTAACCATCTTGTGTAATAATTTCTTTTTATCTTTTTCCATATTCACCAAACTTTCTTTACTTAAAAAGTCAAAAGGATCATTTCAGACTTTTAAGCATTTAATTTATTGTATATAATTCCCGTACCGATTACAAATATTTGCAAGAAAAGTTTGAATAATTCAAATGAATATATAATGCTTATTGAATCTACCGGCTACTTTAAGAATAAAATAAATTTTTTAACTTTATTTACTATATGGTAATTGAACAATTCGAAATGGATGCAATTTAAATCTTTGAATACATTAGCATTTTATCAAAATGAAGTTTAGGGGAATTGAATATTTAAATTTTCTAATGGTATTCATACGACTGGGTTAGTACAAATCTTTTTTGTACTTGTAATTGGGTCTTATTTATCACATCAAATACGCGTATAGGTGTAGTGGCATCGCCACTATGGTTTATCTTTTCAAAGTATTATTCACTTAAGGTATAAAAAAGTAACTCAAAAATTCTAGATAATTTTAAAAGAAAATGGGTAGAGTATAGTAACGAAAGTCAGAAATAGTCATCGGAGTGTTAAAAGCACAACGTCATGATATTTCTGGCTTATTTTTATGAGATATAAGGGGTGATATATAAATGATAGAGGTAGAATATGATAAAGGTTATATTGGGGTTTAACAAATGCTAACAGTACCTATAAATAAGACAGCATCAAATATTTTCAACTATTTAAGCACGACAGAAGGGATACAACAGTGGTTTCCTCAATTAGAAATTTGTGAAAGAAAAATAGATGGCAAAATGTTATTTCATATAGATGGGCATTAATATATAGGAATGTACATTACTGATTTTGAGCAAAATAAAGTGATTGGTTATACTTGGGATCTTGGACAAGTGAAATTTGAGTTGAATCAGCTTGAAACAACAAATGAGCGGGTATTCAAGGAATTTTTACCATATGAGTTTCCACATATTGGACTAGATTTTGCTGGATGGCAATTCCAAATGGAAAACCTAAAAGCGCTTATAGAAAGTAATAAGAAATTAGACCAACAACTATAAGATTTTGATTATAGAAAAGTTGAAATAGAAAAAGTATTACATTTAAAAGAATAACAGTATATTAAAACTAGACATTAGTAATTGACCTTGATAGAATATACAAAGATTGTACACACAAAGTATACATAAAAGCGCTTTCATGTTATTGTATATATGAAAAAATGCTTTTTGTCCATGTCAAAAAAACATTACAATTTCTGTAATGCACAAGGGAGATAGAAATATGAAAAAAATTATGATTACTGGTGCCTTAGGACAAATTGGAACAGAACTCGTTGTTAAATGTAGAGCATTATATGGGAATGACAATGTATTAGCGACAGATATTAGAGAACCTGAAGCAGACTCAGCTATAGCGAATGGACCATTTGAAATATTAGATGTTACAGATAAAACACGTATGTATGAATTGGTAGAGTCATTTAAACCAGACACGTTTATGCATATGGCTGCGCTATTATCAGCAACTGCTGAAAAAAATCCATTATTTGCTTGGGACTTAAATATGGGAGGACTTATGAATGCATTGGAGGCTGCACGTGAATTTAACTTACAATTTTTCACACCAAGTTCAATTGGTGCTTTCGGACCTTCCACACCTAAAGTAAATACACCACAAGTCACGATTCAACGTCCAACGTCTATGTATGGTGTGAATAAAGTCGCAGGCGAATTATTATGCCAATACTATTTTGAAAAATTCAATGTCGACACGCGTAGTGTGAGATTCCCAGGTTTAATCTCACACATTAAAGAACCAGGTGGTGGGACAACAGATTACGCCGTAGATATTTACTTTAAAGCAGTAAGAGAAGGACGCTATGCAAGTTTCATCGATAAGAATACATTTATGGATATGATGTATATGGAAGATGCAATTAATGCAATTATTCAATTGATGGAAGCAGATGGCGTTAAATTGATTAATCGCAACGCTTATAATTTAAGTGCTATGAGTATCGAACCAGAAATGGTCAAAGAAGCAATTCAAGAATATTATCCAGAATTTGAATTAGACTATGAAGTGGATAGCGTTCGACAAGCAATTGCTGATAGTTGGCCGAATAGTATTGATGTAAGTTGTGCTAGAGCAGAATGGGGCTTTGATCCACAATATGATTTAAACAAAATGACTAAAGTGATGTTAGAAGCGATTGAAGACAAAGAAAAAGTACAATCATAATATCAATAGCCTAAATAGATGCTTAATCATAAATAATTAAAAACCCATAAAAACCTGTCTGACTTTTAAATGTTAGACAGGTTTTTATCCATTTATATGAGCAGTATATTTTATAGAAAAGCATGTATTTATAAAAATAAATAGAGAATAGTATGGCTTAAATTAATTGGAGTAGTGTTCAATAGTAGTAAATTGTATTGTTGATATATTTTAAATTTTTTGAAAATTATTGAACAGAAGTTCTCATATTGGTATAATTTAATATAAATACTTAAAATTGCATTGGGAGGAAATCATCATGTCAGAAAAAATTAAATTTGAACAACGTGAAAACCTAAAAGAGAAGCCGGATCCAACTGATTTAGGTTTTGGAAAATACTTCACAGACTATATGCTAAGTTTCGACTATGATATTGACCAAGGATGGCATGATTTAAAAATCGTACCTTATGGTCCGATTGAAATTTCTCCAGCAGCACAAGCTATCCATTATGGCCAGTCTGTATTCGAAGGATTAAAGGCTTATAAACATAATGGTGAAATTGATTTATTCCGCCCATCTGAAAACTTTAAACGTATAAACCATTCACTAGCACGTTTAGATATGCCACAAGTAGATGAAGCGCAAATCTTAGAAGGATTGAAACAACTTGTTGATATCGAACGCGATTGGGTACCAGAAGGTGAAGGCCAATCTCTCTATATAAGACCATATGTATTTGCTACAGAAGGTATTTTAGGCGTTCGTCCATCTGCTTCGTATAAACTATTAATTATTTTATCACCATCAGGATCATATTATGGTGGTGCATCATTAACACCAACGAAAATCTATGTTGAAGATGAATATGTACGTGCGGTTCGTGGAGGTGTTGGTCACGCGAAAGTTGCTGGGAACTATGCGGCGAGTTTACTTGCTCAAACAAATGCAGCTGCCCAAGGTTATGATCAAGTATTGTGGTTAGATGGTGTGGAACAGAAATATGTAGAAGAAGTGGGTAGTATGAATATCTTCTTCGTAGAAAATGGCAAACTTGTCACACCAGAATTGAATGGTAGTATCTTGCCTGGTATTACACGTAAGACTATCATTGAATTAGCAAAAGAATTAGGATATGAAGTTGAAGAACGTCGTGTATCTATTGATGAGCTAATCGAAGCACATAATACAGGTGCTCTTACAGAAGTGTTTGGTACAGGTACTGCTGCAGTTATCTCTCCAGTAGGTCAATTGAAATACGGTGGCACTGAAATCGTAATTAACAATAATGAAACTGGTGAAGTTACTCAAAAATTATACGATAATTATGTTGGTATCCAAAGTGGTAAACTTGAAGACCCTCAAGGGTGGAGAGTTGTAGTACCTAGATATTAATTACATGTTTTATACAATAAGCGCTTCAACCATGATGTGATGGTTGAAGCTTTTTTGTTGTTTGAAATTGAAAAAATAAATATGATAAAGTACTGCACAATAGCTATTTAACGATACGAATACTACCCTAAATATTGAAATTAAATGACTTACAGTTCCATTATTTGTTTCGTATTACTAGTTTATATTAAAATATAATATGGTGATAAATTTAATAGATAGTTAATACATAGGAGCTGTTCAAACAATGAAGTGGATTTTATTTGATAAAGATGGAACATTAATCTATTTTGATCGTAGTTGGATGAAGATTGGTTTACAGTTAGTAGAAGACTTTATGACAACTTATCAAGAAGATATCAAGGATGTTGAAGCAGGATATGTGTATTTAGGTATTATAGATGGAGAGATACAACCTGGTACAATTATGGCCTCAGGTGCATTAGATGAAATGGTGCAAGCATTCTGCGAAATTGCTAATCAAGATGTTACCCAATGGGCCCAAAATAGAAGTCAAACACTCGTTGATAATCGAATTCCTGAAAATGTCGTTGTAGAAGGTATAGATGAAACATTAGCAACTTTGAAAAATCAAGGCTATAAAATGGGCATTGTTACAAGTGACTCTAACAAAGGCGTACAACAATTTTTAGAAGCCACAAATTTTAGTCAATTCTTTGATGTTATTATTTCTACTGAAGCTGATGCTGTTGAAAAACCAAATCCAGAAGTGTTAAATCCATTATTTAATAATTATAAAGTAGCTCCACACGATGTAACGATTGTAGGTGATACTGCAAATGATATACAAACAGGAGTGAATGCCAAGTTAGGTCTATCTATTGCAGTATTGACAGGTGTTGGTTTAGAACACGAATTTGATAAAGCTGATCACGTTGTCGCAACTGCGAATGATGTTATAGGTATATTAAATCAATAGGCGGCGCGCTCAAATTATGTCATAATATACATAACGTATATTATGATTTTTTTATATTTAATAATAGCATTGAGGTGGTCAAATGATAGATGGTAAATATGCAACTTATCAAGGAGACACATATAAAGTAGTTGAGATTATTAGCAATGAAGTAGTGTTAGTAACTGAGGATGCCGAAGCGCTGGACAAAGGTTTTGAAGCACAAACGATAAACACTTCCGCACATACATTATATTTCAAGCGTGTTGCAAGAGATGATTTAGACGAACTATACGCATTGTATCAAGAAGCAAGATATGAAGGTGCGATTTTTGACTTATATCAAGATACAGAAGGTCAACTCTATATAGGTACGGAAGACCAAGACAAGGCAAGTACATTTGGTTTAGAACAAACCGATGAAGATTATTATAGTAAATATGTAACAGATGATGAGATAGAAAAGATTATTTATCGTAGTCACATCGAGTAGACAATAAATCATTAAATAGAATAAGCGTCCTATCAGAGTTTAATGTTCTGGTAGGACGCTGCTAAAGAGTATAGATAAGTCGAGATTTTTGGTTAGACAGAGTGACTAACGTTGATCGACCTTGCGATAGGCTTCAATAATATGACTGATTTTATCAATGACAGGATCTAATGAATCTGGATCAGCATGTAAATCATATTCATTAATATTAACACGTACAACAGGACATGCATTAAATTCACTAATCCAGTCGTCGTAGCGTTTGAATAATTTCTTCCAATATTCAGGCTCAGTTTCAATTTCCATCTGGCGACCACGTTGGTTTATACGATCAATCACTTCATCATAGTCACACTCTAAATAGATTAAAACGTCTGGTTTTGGGAAATAAGGTGTCATAACCATTGCATTAAATAATTCTGAATATGTCTTGAAGTCTTCAGGCGTCATCGTACCTTGTTCTTCATGCATTTTTGCAAAGATGTCGACATCTTCGTAAATAGAACGGTCTTGTACAAAGCCGCCACCGTACTCAAACATACGTTTTTGTTCTTTGAAGCGTTCTGCTAAGAAGTAAACTTGTAAATGGAAACTCCAACGCTCAAAATCATTATAAAACTTATCTAAATAGGGGTTGTGGTCAACGTTTTCAAATGAAGTTCTAAAGTTTAAACGTTCGGCTAAAGCACTTGTTAAAGTTGATTTACCTACACCAACTGTGCCAGCAATCGTAATCACAGCATCTTGAGGGATACCATATTTATTCATGAATTTTTCCTCCAATTAGGGATTGTAATAAATTTAAAATATATTGATAATCATCATTGTGTTTTACAAAATCAAGGTGTGTCGTATCGATGCGCATGACACGTTCGCCATCATTTTTTAATGACTGGTAATAAGCGTTGTAATCACGTTTTAAATTTAGTAAGTAATTATCTTCAATTTGATGTTCAAAACTACGATTACGGTGTGCAATACGCGCTTTTAAAACTTCTAAATCTGCATCTAAAAAGATGATGATATTGGGCATTTCTAAATCTTCAGTTAAAATATCATAGATTCTTGAAAATTTATTGTATTCTGTATGTGTGAGTGTATTGTGTGCAAAAATTTTATTTTTATAAATGTGATAATCACTTACAATACCTGAATGCAAGGCTGCAATATCTTGAAATTGTTTGTAACGATTACATAAAAAGAACATTTCTGTTTGGAAACTCCATTTAGAAATATCTTCATAAAAATCAGATAAAAAAGGATTTTCATTTACAATTTCTTTTTCGTGATAGTAGTTGTAAGATTGACTAAGTTTATCTGCTAGAGAAGACTTGCCGACACCAATCGGGCCTTCCACAGCTATAAAAGGTTTTTTCATATTTACCGCTCCAATGTTAAAATAGACAATAAGTATTGTACCATATGTGAGGTGTGAGACACATGACAAGAGATCAATTTTATATGAAAGTTGCGATTGCTGAAGCTGAAAAGGCAGGGGCCATTGGTGAAGTACCGATAGGAGCAGTCATAGTTAAAGATGATGAAGTTATTGTTCGAGCGCATAATTTGCGTGAATCACTGCAAGATCCAACGGCACATGCTGAACACATAGCGATTCAAAAAGCAGCGGCTTTGTGTGGCAATTGGAGATTAGAAGGGTGTACATTATATGTCACATTAGAGCCTTGTGTGATGTGTGCGGGATCAATTGTTATGAGTCGGATTCCACATGTAGTATACGGCGCTAAAGATCTAAAAGGGGGCTGTGCAGGAAGCCTAATGGACCTCTTACAAGAATCTAGATTCAATCATCGTGCAACAGTAAAAACAGGCGTTTTAGAAGAAGAATGTGGGCAATTATTAAAAAATTTCTTCAAAAATATTAGGAAAAATAAAAAAATCAATCAAACAGCGGATAATACAAATGAGTGAACATTTGGTAGAATATGAATATGTTACAAAATTATGGCAAATGAGAATGATGTGTAATTCAATTTGTATTATTGATCATAGTAGGAAATGAGGAGAACGAATGATTAACTTAATTGCGACAGATATGGATGGTACTTTATTAAATGCAGCGCATGAAATATCCGAAGAAAATATTCAAGCAATCCAATATGCACAATCTCAAGGAATTACCGTGGTTATAGCTACAGGACGTGCTTTTTATGAAGCAAACACGCCGATTAATCAAACAGATTTAAAAGTGCCATATATATGTTTGAATGGTGCTGAAGTCAGAGACGAATCATTTAATATCATGAGTACATCTAATTTAAATCGTGAGCTTATCAATAGAGTCACAGCTGAACTTGATAACGAAAACGTGTATTATCAACTTTATACCAACTTAGGTATCTATACAGAAAATCCTCAACGAGATTTAGATATATATATTGATATTGCAGAACGCGCAGGTCAAACAGCAGATGTAGAAAAAATAAAAAGCGGTATTCAAAAACGTATAGATAATGGGACTTTAAAAGTTGTAGATAACTATGACAAAATAGAAAATACACCAGGTGAAATCGTTATGAAAATACTTGCTTTTGACAGTGATTTAACAAAAATTGATCGTATGAGTAAAAAATTAGCAGAATCAGAAAGTCTTGCGATTTCTTCATCATCAAGAGGCAATATTGAAATTACACATGCGGATGCACAAAAAGGCATTGCATTAACAACCATTGCAGAGCGTCTTAATATTGATATGGCAAATGTTATGGCGATAGGCGATAATTTGAACGATATATCTATGCTAGAACGTGTTGGTTATTCTGTAGCAATGGACAATGCGACTTCAGAAGTTAAAGAAGTAGCGAAATATGTAACAGATACAAATGAACAAAGTGGTGTAGGGAAAGCCATTATGAAATTACTTAAAGAAAATAATGAAAAATAATATGAGGTGAATGAAGAAATGAAAGGCTTAATAATCGTAGGTAGTGCGAAAGTCGGTTCGCATACAACTGCATTAGCACATTTTTTAAAAGGGCATTTCGAAGCACATGAATTTGAAGCGGAGATTTTTGATTTAGCTGAACGTCCCATCCATCAATTAGATGTTTCAGGTGCGTCACATCCTAGTGAGACTTATAAAGCAAATATCCAAGCATTACAAACTAAAGCTAGAGAAGCAGACTTCTTTGTTATTGGTACGCCAAACTATCATGGCTCTTACTCTGGTATTATAAAAAATGCTTTAGACCACTTAACGATGGATGACTTCAAGATGAAGCCAGTAGGTCTTGTTTGTAATAGTGGTGGTATCGTAAGTTCAGAACCACTATCTCATTTACGTCTTATCGTTCGTACATTGCTTGGAATTGCTGTTCCAACACAAATTGCTACGCACGATACAGATTATAATAAATTAGAGGATGGTACTTTATACTTAGATAACAATGAATTTCAATTACGCGCAAAATTATTCGTAGATCAAATCATTTCATTTGTGAAGAATAGCCCATATGAACATCTAAAATAAGGTCGTTTGTCCAATGACGAGAAATGATTAAAGACTGGAAAATCCCTAGTACATATTGTAAGGGGTTTTCCAGTTTTTATATACGAAGAATCAATTTTATTTAAGCATTAATGATTGAAGTGACAATAACATGGTATTGCTCTATAGTGGCTTTAATTTTAATTAAATTTATATCAAACAAGTAAATGCAGCGTTCGTCTTGGACACCTCTCGATTTATTGAAGAAACCGAGTTCTATGAGGTGATTAAGCTGTGTAGAAATAGGTGTGTGTGTTAATTTTAGCGCTTGCCTCAGTAAGGATAAATCAACTTTTTCTTTATTAAGCATAAGTAATTTATCTAAAATTATTATTTCCGAAAAATTGAGACTTAAATTTTGTTTTATAACTTTTTTTATTAAAAGCCTTTTTTCTTCATAAGCTATTGTATTCATATTTATCACCTCAGTAAATTTATAACTTAATTTGAATTTGTTTAAGTATTTGTTGTTGACTTAAAGTCAAAGCGTTTATATTTTTATATTTAAAAAGCTTGAATATATTTTTATTAGGAATATATCCTGTAATAGTTTGAAAATGATATATATAGCTCTCGTAAGAGTGAAATTGATATTTTTTCCAAACTGTTTCTAGTAATAATCCAGATAATAAATCACAAATTGAAAAATAAATTTTTGAAGCAATAATGTAGTTTGAAAGTGTGCAGTGCATCATTACGGAAAACTCACGAGATAAATAGCTAGGTTGTACAAAAAATGTGTTAGCAATATGCTGACAAGTCAGTTGATATTGATTATTGTCATTAATATAGGCTGTGACATTTTTGATTAAAGTCAAAGTAGTATGATCAGTTGGTGCCGGCTCCATTTCATATTGAACTTTAATATGATTTAACATATTTAATTGCTTTGTTGTTTGAATACTGGAGTCATTTATAATAGAAAAGATAATATCAATAAAATTTGACTTTAGATGAGATATATTAACTGTATTTAATAATTCTTTAGTTGTTGATTGAGTCATCGACTTGTTGTAAATATAGTAATTATTTATAGATAAACATAAAAGGATGCCTTCAAAGGATAATACGCTGATAACATCACTATCATAAACATAAAATAGATACCCTGGGGTAAGTTGTTGAAAATGCATATTGCGTAGTATGGTCATTGTGCCTTCTAATAATAGGTAAATATTTAAAAAATGATTTGTTTGTAGACGATAAATAGGAGAAGTTGTGTTGTTATATAGAGTCAAACGATAATCAAGCATAGGTATTCACCACAAGTGTAAATGTTGTAATTAATGGTACTTTATAATAGTAAGTTTAATATAAAATTTACATACATAACACTATCAAATTTTAATATTTAATATGCAAAATTTTAAAAAATAAGAGATTTCTCAAACAATTATGTAGGATATTTTAATGAAATTTAAAAAAATATAACTTTAAACTGAATGTAAGGGGGCATTATTTTTGGAAAATGAAGTTAACTGCAAAAAAGTATGGATAATGAATTGGAAATTTGTAAAAAAAGAGTGTTAACACGTCATCTCGTAGATGCATGTTAACACTCTGAATAATTATGAGTTGAAAATAAAAAATTATTTTCTGTATTTTAATTTGGCAAATGCATCATGTTGATGAATAGATTCTTCGTTTCGACATTCGATGTCAAAGCCGTCTATCCATTCAAAGTCAACTAAATCGGCAGCTATCAAACGGATAAGGTCTTCAACAAATCTCGGATTTTCATAGGCGCGTTCAGTAACACTTTTTTCATCTGGGCGTTTTAAAATTGGATATAAAATAGAGCTGGCATTCGCTTCCATAGCATCTAAAATTGTATCTTTATAATCGTCAGTTAACGCAACATTTTTATTAATATATGCTTTAACAGTGACGATACCGCGTTGATTATGTGCAGAATACTCACTTATTTCTTTTGAACAAGGACATAATGTTGTAACGGCAGCTTCAATAGTAATCTCTTTTCGCGTTACATCTTTTTTATCAATTGCTAAACCATACGTAACATCAGCATGACCAACTGCTTTGATTTGAGTCACTGGACTATAGCGATCATAGAACCATTTTGCAGATACATCTAGGCCTGCAGCATTTTGATTCATACTGTCTTGTAAACTACGTAATAATTGATAAAGTGTGTCGAAATTTAACTCAATACCATTATTATAATGCTTTTCAACACTTTCTAAGATACGGCTCATATTAATGCCTTTTTCATCTTGATTTAAACTGGTGGAGAAACTAAAGTTACCAGCAGTTTGAAATCGATCTAAAAGTACTGGATACACTAAGTTTTTAATTCCAACTTCTTCTATTTCGAACAAGAAGTTTTTATGTGTGCTTTGTAGATCTTTCATTTTTTCTTTTATTGTTGGTTTAGTACCATCGATAGGGTCTACGGAACCAAAATGCTTCCAACGACCCTCTCGTGTAGATAAGTCAAATTCAGTCATGCTATTGCCTCCACTTAAGATTCAAAGTTATAAGTCCAATAAGGTTCTACTTCTAAGAAGCTGTGTACTTTCTCGCCAGGGACATCCGGTGTTGCAAGTTGTTCTAAAAACGGACCTGTTTGAGATGCATGAGCTTCAAATGCGCGTAGTTTAACCTCTTTATAATCACTGATCTCATTTAGAATGTCCGGTTTACCTAATTTTTCAGGTGCGTCATTACTAAATGCTACAAGTTGTAAACGTGGTCTTTCTGATTCAGGCATACGCCCAACAGTTCTTACGACCGCTTCTGCAGTCGCTTCGTGGTCTGGGTGAACAGCGAATTGTGGGTAGAAAGAAATAATCACAGATGGGTTTAATTCATCTATAAGTGATTTTACCATTGCATCCATTTCATTATGAGGTTCAAATTCTACTGTTTTATCACGTAAACCCATTTTGCGTAAATCAGTAATACCGATCGCTTCCATTGCATTTTCTAATTCTTTTTCTCGAATGTTGGGTAACGATTCACGTGTTGCAAATGGTGGGTTACCTAAATTGCGGCCCATTTGTCCGAGTGTTAAGCATGCGTATGTGACTGGAATCCCGTTGTCAATATATCTTGCTAAAGTTCCTGCAGATGAGAACGATTCATCATCTGGATGTGGAAATATTACTAAAACTTGGCTTTCCTCTGCCATGATTCGCCCTCCTTATACTTGAAACGGTTGCGTACTAATTTCTAGAGCAGCAGCAAGTTGACCTTCATAGTTAAAACCTGCTAATAGAAATTCACCGTTATCATTAACTTCATAGTGCGTTAATCCTTGAACATAGACCCAACCATTATCTTTAAGTTTAAGTCCAACACGATAAGGGTCTTTGTTACCACCTTTAAGTTGTGCATGTTCGTAAGTAACTTGAATGTTTCTTAAAAAAGTTCCTGCATTAAATACACGTTGGTCGAAGTGTGCAGCGTATGCACCATTTGTGGTTTCGACATGTAAGTATACAGGCTGATTCGCATATGAAGAAAGTAAATCTTGTACTTTTTCCGTATTTATTTGTTCCAAAATTTTGCCTCCTTGCTTTCATAACCTAACACTACAAAATTCAATTATAGTCATTGCTCTTCGCAATTATTTTAGAATATATAAGTCTACCTTATAGTTTAAACTGACTTGTATACATTTTCTACTAGTAATGTGAATTTTATATATAACAAGCGCACTTTATTTTAAGATTATTTATCCATTCTACTAAAAACCACACCAGAAATGTATAACTCTGCTCAATTATTTATAAAAGAATTTATATTTAGCTTAAAAATGATTAAGGAAGCCTATTTCTGTCAAATATAACATAGACACGTATAATGAATATATGTAAGTAGTACGACATACTAAAATTATAGAAATGCTTTTATTACATGTTTAGGGGGGAGAAATAATGAATATAACTAATTTAGGTACAAGAGACTATGCATCTTTTTATGTAGCCTGTGAATTATATAAACAAATAACACAGCATCCCCATAGTAAATTAGGGTTAGCTACTGGCGGTACGATGATAGAAGTTTATCGTTTTTTGGTAGAGTTACTTTCTCGTAATAATATAGATGTTTCTGGAATTGAAACATTTAATTTAGATGAATATGTTGGGCTAGCTGATAACCATGAAGAAAGTTACCACTATTATATGAATGAAAATCTATTCAAACGTTATCCTCATTTTAATGCTTCGCTTATACATTTACCTAATGGCAACGCTGAACATCTGGATGAAGAAGCGCAAAGGTACGAAGCACTCATCAATCAACAAGGACCTGTTGACATTCAAATTTTAGGCATAGGTGAAAATGGACATATTGGTTTTAATGAGCCAGGCACAGATATAAATAGTCGGACGCACATCGTGGACTTAACTTATAGTACAATCAAAGCCAATAGCCGTTACTTTGAAGATGAAGCAGAAGTTCCGAAACAAGCTATTTCCATGGGCTTATCAACTATAATGCAGGCAAAGAAAATTATTTTGTTAGCTTTTGGTGAGAAAAAGAGTGTAGCAATTGAAAAGTTATTACAAACTAAATTAGATTCCCAATTTCCAGCATCTATATTGCATACACACCCTAATGTCGAAGTATATGTTGATGATGCATCAGCACAACAACTATAAATTCGTTTAATATCATGCACTTCGGGTAAACATTTTATGTAAAAGTATTTGATGTTTCATGATGTGATATGAGTTATTAAGTTATTAGTGATACATTAATTCAAGAAGGGATGATCATATTGGAATTACAACTTGCAATTGACTTATTAAATAAAGAAGAGGCTGCAGAACTTGCCAATAAGGTTAAAGATTATGTTGATATTGTAGAAATTGGCACGCCAATCGTTATTAATGAAGGATTACCTGCAGTACAATATTTAAATGATAATATTGAAGGCGTTAAAGTATTAGCAGATTTGAAAATTATGGACGCAGCAGATTATGAAGTTAGTCAGGCAATAAAATATGGTGCCGACGTTATAACAATTTTAGGTGTAGCTGAAGATGCTTCAATAAAAGGTGCGGTCGAAGAGGCACATAAAAATGGTAAGGAATTATTAGTAGACATGATTGCAGTACAAGATTTAAAACAACGTGCTAAAGAATTGGATGCATTAGGTGCAGATTATATCGCGGTTCATACTGGATATGATTTACAAGCAGAAGGAGAATCCCCACTAGAAAGTTTACGCCAAGTTAAATCCGTAATTACCAACTCTAAAGTTGCAGTAATTGGTGGTATCAAACCAGATACAATTGAAGAAGTTGTTGCAGAGGACCCTGATTTAGTTGTAGTAGGTGGCGGTATTGCCAATGCAGATGATCCTGTTGAAGCAGCAAAACAATGTAAAGCTGCGATTGAAGGAAAATAATATGAGTGAAATTACAAATTATCGTTTAATCTTAGATGAATTGGATCATACACTGTCTCACGTTAGAGATAGTGAAGCACAAGCGTTCTTAACGCAGGTGGTTAATGCAAACCAAGTATTTGTCTCAGGAAAAGGGCGTTCAGGTTTCGTTGCAAATAGTTTTGCGATGCGTCTGAACCAGTTAGGTAAGTATGCATATGTTGTTGGAGAATCTACTACACCTTCAATTACCGAAAATGATATATTTATAATTATTTCAGGGTCAGGTTCCACGGAACATTTAAAATTATTAGCAGATAAAGCGAAATCTATAGGCGCTGAGGTCGTATTATTAACGACGAATCCAGCATCAGCCATTGGTCAACTTGCTAGTTCTATTATTGAATTGCCTGCAGGTACTAAGTATGATGCTGAAGGTTCAACACAACCATTAGGTAGTTTATTTGAACAAGCGGCACAAATATTTTTAGATAGCATTGTGTTAGACTTGATGTCTGAATTCAATATTGATGAAGAAACAATGCAACAAAATCACGCAAATTTAGAATAGTTGTTTATATTTCAAAGCATTAACAATATTTATATTGTTAATGCTTTTTAAATACATAAAATGGGAATACTAACCCAATTTTACTTTTTCAATAACTTATAGGGGAACGTATGAGCGATTGTTAATCGTTTTTGTAGAAAAATGGGAATTTTATTGAAGTAGTCACCACAATCTTGGGAGGATATTTTAATTTAGTAATGTTAATATAAAAAGTATAAAAGTTTACAAAGTGGTGTGATTATATGTTAGAACTATTAAATAAAATAAGACAACATGCACGGATGCAACCCACCCAATGTGCATTAAAATTTGAACAATCTGCTGTGAGTTATCAAACATTAGAACAAAATGTTCAACAGTGCGCGCGATCGTTATATGAAATTCCGAGAGAGAGTTATGTAGCATTAATTATAGAAGATCCGTTACAAACAATTACTTATTATTTAGCTTTGTTAGAAAGGGACTGTATCCCGTGTTTATTAGATTATAGGTGGCCGCAACAACAAATAGATACGTTAATAAGCTATTATGGAATGTCTTATATTATTGATAGTAATAATCAAGTTATCAAGGTGATGAGACAAGATAGTAAATTAATTAAGCAAGATGCAACATTATTACATGTTGGATTTACATCCGGAACAACTGGTTTGCCAAAAGCCTATTACCGTAATGAGCCCTCATGGATTTATTCATTTGAACAGAATGACAAGCTCTTTGATACAGTGGTAGATTTGATAGTTGCACCAGGGCCTTTGTCACATTCGTTATCTTTATACGCATGTATCTATGCATTGTATAGTGGGAGAACATTTATAGGACAAACGCACTTTGATGCGAGTAATTTATTACATTCTATACAGCTTCTTAAGTGTGAACATATGGCTATGTTTTTAGTACCTACAATGTTAGAAGCATACACTGCGCATCGTACAGTGATATATCAGCGGCATTATATTTTTACAACGGGGGATAAGCTCCAATATAAAGTTAGAAATAGAGTAGAACAACTTCTACCGAATGCTATTTTAATAGAATTTTTTGCTACATCTGAAGCAAGTTTTATTAGCTATAATTATCATGATAAAGCGCCTCATTATTCTGTAGGTATGCCTTTTGAAAATGTGAATATCCAATTAATCAACCAGGATGAAAAGGGGATAGGTTTGCTAAATATTCAAAGTAATATGGCGTTCAGTGGTTATGTTGGTGAAGAAGATTCAGAAAAAGAATGGATAGAAACTGGAGACTTTGCTTCACTTGATAAACAAGGATATTTATTTTTACATGGTCGAAGATATGACCTTATGATTATTGGCGGAAGTAATGTTTATCCTACTGAAGTCGAACGTGTGGCGCAATCCTATGAATATTTCGAGGAGGTGTTAGTTATTGGAGTACCTCATGCAAAATTTGGTGAAATTTCAGTTTTACTTTACACAGGCGATATAAAGATCGCATACCGAGCATGTAAAACCTTTTTATCAAAGCATTTAGCGCGGTATCAAATACCATCGAAATTAATTAAAGTAGATAAAATGGAATACACACAAAGCGGTAAAATCGCACGTAAGCACATGAAACAGCGCTATTTAGAAGGAGGGTTCAACTCATGAAAGAAGCGGTTATTGTAGCAGCTAAAAGGACAGCTTTTGGTAAATATGGAGGAATGATTAAACATTTAGAACCTGAACAATTATTAAAACCTTTGTTTAATCATTTCAAAGATGTACATCCACAGGTTATGTTAGCGATAGATGATGTCATTTTGGGGAATGTGACTGGCAACGGAGGAAATATAGCGAGGAAGTCATTACTAGAAGCTGGATTAAACCAACAAATCCCTGGTGTGACGATTGATAGACAGTGCGGTTCAGGATTAGATGCTGTTATTCATGCGTGTCGGATGATTCAAGCAGGTGCAGGTACAATATTCGTAGCAGGCGGTGTTGAGAGTATCAGTCGTGCACCGTGGAAAATTAAAAGGCCACAATCTATATATGAGACACATTTACCTGAGTTCTATGAGAGAGCCTCCTTTGCGCCAGAGGGACAAGACCCATCAATGATAGAAGCGGCAGAGAAAGTAGCTCATGTATATCAAGTATCACGAGAAACACAGGACGATTATGCGTGGAAAAGTCATAGAAAAGCTATAACAGCATATGAAAATCAAACTATTTCTCGAGAGATACTGTCTTTTAATGTCAATGGTAAAGCGTTTAACAAAGATGAAAGTATAAAACCTAAATTAACTCAGCGTACTTTATCTCGTTTGAAACCGATATTACCTAATGGAACAATCACAGCGGGTAATTGCTGTATGAAGAATGATGGCGCGGTCTTACTAATGGTGATGGAAAAGGAAACCGCTCATGATTATGGATTTAAGGCAGGGTTAGATTTTATAGACAGTACTACAGTTGGTGTTGATCCAACATTATTAGGTATAGGTCCTGTACCAGCAGTTTCGAAATTATTGAAAAGACAAAACTATGCAATAGAGGATATCGATGCATTCGAGTTAAATGAAGCTTTTGCCTCTCAAGTAATAGCAAGTCAGCATGCATTAAACATACCAGAAGTGAAATTAAATGTCTTTGGTGGTGCAATTGCCACAGGACATCCCTATGGTGCAAGTGGTGCAGCGTTAGTAACAAGATTGTTTTACATGGAACAATACCATAGAACAATTGCAACGATGGGCATTGGGGGTGGAATGGGTAATGCAATCTTATTTGAACGATGGTCATGAAGTATTAGAAATTATGTTTGATGAAATAGAAGTTCAAACATATAATCGTTTGTTTAAGCTTCAACCATCAACTATAGTTCCATCTTTATTTTGTGCACGGTTGTGGCCAAAATTTCAACTGTTCCAACCGTTTTTACGTCAAAATATATTGTTGAGGGAAACAAAAATAGATCAAAGGGCAACAGTTCATATAAACGAAAAATACATTGCCCACATGTATTTTTTAGGAAAACAAAAAGTGCGTCAATTTATGAAATATACCTTTAGATTAGAAATAAATAAAAATGAAGAAAATTGTATTTCTATTACACAAATATTTTTGGAGGATATTTCAAATGATACAAATGACTCCCTATGAAGTGAAAACATATTTACAACTTATAAAAGATGAAAATCCACTACATAATCATATAGTGCCTGGACAAATGATAGTGCAAATCGTTTTTGCAGAGCTGAAAATAAACTGGAGTGCTTATAAAATAAAGTATATTGAAAGTGTTGAAGTATATGAGTTTATTCATTTTGAATATATTGAGAATGAGAAGGTAATTGTTTCAAATCTTGATAAGAGGGTAAAAATCCACATCCTTAAAAATTAAATGACAGCGTATTTTTATATAGTGTTAATTTATTAAAAAAAGTAAATGTGATTACTTTTTTCTTTTTCATTCTAATTTATTGCTTTTTGAATAAAAATAATAAAATAGAAAATTAGAAAATTGTATTCAATTTGACAAAATAAATTAACTACGTATAATAATATAACATGTTAAAGGAGTGACATGTTCATGGATTATGACAAGGATTTTGATAAAAGTAACATAAATAAGGTGGATCCTAAAGCTGCCAAAAAGACTGTGTTTGCTACAGGTATTGGTAATGCCATGGAATGGTTTGACTTTGGCCTATATTCTTATTTAGCAGTTATACTCGGACAAAACTTTTTCAGTTCGGTAGAAAATGATCAACTCAAAACAATTTTTACATTTGCGACATTTGCAATTGCGTTCCTACTTAGACCAGTAGGTGGAATTATCTTTGGTATGATTGGAGATAAATACGGTAGGAAAGTAGTATTAACCACAACAATTATTATGATGGCATTCTCAACGCTACTCATTGGTTTATTACCTACATATGATCAAATTGGTGTTTGGGCACCAATATTACTCTTGCTTGGTAGAGTATTACAAGGATTCTCAACAGGTGGAGAATATGCAGGCGCAATGGTTTATGTAGCAGAGTCTACACCAGATAAAAAACGAAATACGCTTGGTTCTGGCCTTGAAATAGGAACATTATCAGGTTATATAGCAGCATCAGTATTAAGTGGTTTATTATTCTACTTCTTAAGTGATGATCAAATGGCATCATGGGGCTGGAGAATTCCGTTTATACTTGGTTTATTCTTAGGTATTTTTGGTTTCTATTTAAGAAGAAAATTAGAAGAATCACCAGTTTATGAAAATGAAATAGCAACTAAAACCAAGAGAGACAACGTAGGTTTCTTAACAATTGTAAGATATTATTATAAAGATATACTGGTATGTTTCGTAGCAGTAGCATTCTTTAATTGTACAAACTATATGGTAACGTCTTATATGCCATCGTATTTACAAGAAATCGTAAAACTTGATAGCACAACAGTTTCTTTACTTATTACATTGGTTATGGCTGTAATGATTCCATTAGCATTAATGTTTGGTAGACTTGCTGATAAAATAGGCGAGAAAAAAGTATTTTTAATTGGTTTAATTGGTACAGCAGTATTTAGTGTAATCTCATTCTCATTATTCCAATCTTCATCATTAGTGTTGATTTGTGTAGGAATCTTTATCTTAGGCTTTTTCTTATCAACTTACGAAGCGACTATGCCGGGTTCATTACCTACAATGTTCTACACACATATTAGATATAGAACATTAGCTGTGACATTTAATGTATCCGTATCATTATTTGGTGGTACGACACCATTAATTGCTTCTTCATTAGTAGCTAAGACAGGCGATCCATTATCTCCTGCGTATTACTTGGCAGCAATTAGTGTGGTAGGTATCATAGTTATTTCATTGTTACATGTGAGTACTTCAGGTAAATCACTCAAAGGTTCTTATCCTAATGTAGAAACTGATCAAGAAGCTGAGTATTATGCAAATAATCCTGATAAAGCTATGTGGTGGGCAAAAGATAAGCGCGTATAATTAAAATAAAACATAAAATCTGTTTCCGACTCGAACTAAGTTCGAGTCTTTTTTTATTTTTAAAATGATAGAATGTTGATAAAAGTGATGATTTTTATGTTATGTAATTAGGATAAATGATTTTTGCATATAAAAAAGAGTGACGCATGAATTAGAATAGCTTCGAGGTTGCTCTCCAAGCAAAAAACAAAGGGGACAATCTTTGTCTAATTCATGTGTCACTCATAAGGGGTGAGTGTTTATAGGGATGTGTTATGCAAAGTATAGATAAGGGGACAGCCTATCCGTACTTTGATCTGTTACCTTTTTTAATTCTTATCGGGAGTTATTTGTATATCGTTTCTTCTAATTTTATATTTCAATAGGACTTCTGTTGTCTCTTCGATGGATTGAAAATGCTTTTAATAACTTAATTTCATGTTATCAACATCATCTTCAAGTAGAGAGAGTAACTTATATAATTCATTTTTGCTGAAGTTTTCATCGAATTTAACAGTTATCGCTTTGAAAGTTTTGGTGATAATTTCATATATGGGGTTACCATTTTCAAAAGCCTGTTTGTAGATAATCATGTTGTAATTCCCTCCTTTATCTCTCTACACTTATTATACTAATACATATATTGATCAATCACATGGGGCTTCCGTATCAACTTCATATCCGACTATTGTAGGATGAGGTAGTGAAATAGTGTGAAACCAGTAAATTTCATAGCGCGCATAGTAAATAATATAAAAGAGGAAGCATTTAATTGGCTATTATATAAAAAATACACGTTGCATATTTTGTAATATAGATGTAACATTGTAATTGAATAGTAATATTACTCTAAAAAGATAGGGAGTGGTGCTTTATGAACAAGATTGCTAAAGTAATGATAGCAACTAGTATGGTATTCGGAACTGCACTCGGAGTAAGCATTACAGAAGGAAGTATCCCTCAGAATGAAGCGACAGCAACTACGACGCAATCCTCCTTTAATTATTACGGCTATACAGCAGATGGCGGCGAATTTGTGTTAAGCCAATCTTTTTATAATGGATTAAATTCAGGGGATGTTGTGTTTAATGGTATTAAGGTAAACAGTCGATATGTAGCTCAGCCATCAGTTAAAATCATTAATGATCAAATTTTCCAACAAGTACATGGCGATAAAGCAAATTCAGTTGAATTTGATTTACAAAAGCATGCAGTTAGTTTAGAAGAAATGAGAGTACAATTTGGAGCGAATTTCACATATCAGCCACCAATTCATGGTGAGAAGGTAAGTGCATCAGATGGCCTATATGAATATCAAGTTGGCGAGGGAAATATTATTTTTCATATGACTAATGGTTATGTGAATAGTGTTACAGTATCTTAAAAAATGAGCTAAATGTAAAACTCCCACACTATATCAAATTACAGTGTGGGGGTTTTACTATTAAATAATAAAAATAAGTAAAAGTGTAAATTTTTCTTGTATCAACACATTAAAGTGAGATTATTTTTTTAAACTTCAGTCACTTCAATGTCGATATGTTCAATACGGTTGTATGCACCGTGGTCAACAGGTCCTACAAAATCATTCATTTTCCAACCATTTTTAATAGCAGATGCAACAAATGCTTTAGCTGCAATGACAGCTTCTTTTGGTGATTTTCCATTTGCCAAGTAAGCCGTGGTAGCAGCTGCAAAAGTACAACCAGCGCCATGATTATAACTTTGTTGGAACATGTCTGTTGATAATTGATAGAATTGTGAGCCATCAAAATAAAGATCATATGATTTATCTTGATCTAGGGCTTTTCCACCTTTAATAATAACATGTTGTGCACCTTGTTTATGTATAACTTCAGCGGCTTTTTTCATGTCTTCAATAGTGTGTAGTGTTCCCAAGTTTGAAAGCTGTCCTGCCTCAAACAGATTAGGTGTTACGACAGTTGCTTTTGGTAATAAGTGTTCAATCATCGCATCTGTATTCCCGGGATTTAATACTTCATTTTCCCCTTTACAGACCATAACAGGATCAACCACAAAGTAATCAGCACCGGATTCGATATATGCTTCACCAGCACGCTTAATGATTTCTTGCGTTCCTAACATACCTGTCTTTACAGCATCTGGTCCGATTGAAATTGCTGTTTCTAATTGTTTCTCGAATACATCAAATGGAATTGGAGTCACATCGTGAGACCAAGTTGCTTTATCCATTGTAACGATTGATGTAAGTGCTACAATGCCGTATGTATTTAGCTCTTGAAAAGTTTTTAAATCTGCTTGCATACCTGCACCAGCGCTCGTATCTGAACCAGCAATTGTTAATGTTTTTTTCAATGCCATGAATCTTCACTCCCTAAATATCTTTTAATATATCATATCACGTTTGTCGAGTATTCTAAATATGCAGTTATTGTTATATCAGCGTTAAAATGAGACCTTAAAATTATTTTTTTGATAGGATAAGTGGATGGTTTGTATGCCATAGTATTAGAACATATGAGTGCATAAGCACCACGCATCACAATAAATTGAGAAGTGGTTCTAACTTACGTAATTGGGATATGTTAATATATTAAATGAGGTGAGACGCATATGGAATGGTCAGATGTTTTTCATGAAATTACCACGAAACATGATTTTAGTGCTATGCATGAGTTTCTAGAAAAAGAATATACAACAGAAATCATATATCCAGACAGAGATAATATATATCAGGCTTTTGATCTAACGCCATTTGAGCATGTGAAGGTTGTCATATTAGGTCAAGATCCATATCATGGGCCAAATCAAGCGCATGGTTTAGCATTTTCAGTACAACCAGATGCCAAATTTCCACCTTCACTCAAAAATATGTATAAAGAGCTTGAAGATGATTTAGGTTGTAAAAGGACTACGCCTCATTTACAAGATTGGGCTCAAGAAGGGGTCTTATTGTTGAATACAGTACTTACGGTTCGTCAAGGTGAGGCGCATTCACATAAAAATATTGGTTGGGAAACCTTTACTGATGAAGTAATAACAGCTGTTTCTAAGAAGTTATCCAATGTTGTGTTCATTTTATGGGGGAAACCCGCACAGCAGAAAATTAAATTAATTGATACCACGAAACATCATGTTATTCAGTCGCCGCATCCCAGCCCGTTATCTGCTTATCGAGGTTTCTTTGGTTCTAAACCATATTCACAAACGAATATGTACTTGCAAGAAAAGGGGATGACTCCTATAAATTGGTGTGAAGGTGAGGAATAAAAATGGAAAAAGAGAAAATTATACAACTGATTGAACAAGAACTAGTGCAAGCAGATGAAGCGCATAACAGTGTAGAATTTGAAAAGCATATGTATGCCATTCACACACTTACCGGTCTTATTACACATACGTCAAATCAAACTTATAAAGATGATTTGTCTTCAGTATCTAACTCATTCAAATCGACAGCTCAAAGCAATGTGGATAAACCATTGTCTCAAACAAAGCAAGAGCATCACGGAATATCTGCTGAAGAGCTTCGCGCAATGGGGGGAAACGTAACATCACAAGCACATACAGTTTCAGATACCTCGCTTTCATCTAATAAGTTAGTAACTGATGATGAAATAGGCAATGGCGATTCGATTTTTGATTTTTAAATTTGGAAGGATGTAATTTATATGATGAAAGTGTTTATAATATTAGGTGCACTAAATGCGATGATGGCAGTAGGAACAGGGGCCTTCGGTGCACATGGATTAGAAAATAAATTATCAGAAAAATATATGTCAGTTTGGGAAAAGGCAACTACTTACCAAATGTATCATGGTCTAGGATTAATAGCTCTTGGCATCATAAGTGGTACTACTTCTATCAATGTTAATTGGTCGGGTTGGTTATTATTCTTTGGTATTGTATTTTTCAGTGGCTCTCTATATGTTTTAGCACTAACACAAATTCGTATACTTGGTGCCGTTACACCAATCGGAGGGGTTTTATTTATCGTTGGTTGGTTAATGCTCGTCATCGGAACGTTTAAATTATAAAAATATAATTGTTTAAGAATTCGCCTTGGGGTTATAATACAACCCTGAGGTGAATTTTATTTATGAGTGAAAA
This sequence comes from Staphylococcus casei, assembly GCF_030294405.1. NCBI lineage: Bacteria > Bacillati > Bacillota > Bacilli > Caryophanales > Staphylococcaceae > Staphylococcus > Staphylococcus casei. Next base: position 2,335,524 of record NZ_CP125718.1, on the reverse strand, counting down.
TAACAATCAAGTCGATAGAGGCGATTTAAAGCAAAACTTATCTGAAAAATTTGTGTGGGCAATTGCTTATGGTTCATGTATAGGATGGGGTGCATTTATTCTCCCTGGTGACTGGATAGGACAATCTGGTCCTATATCTGCAGCAATAGGTATTGTCATTGGTGCGCTATTAATGATACTTATCGCAGTAAGTTATGGCGCATTAGTCGAACGTTTTCCAGTTTCTGGTGGCGCATTTGCATTTAGTTTTTTAGGTTTTGGAAGATACGTTAGTTTCTTTTCTTCCTGGTTTTTAACGTTTGGATATATTTGTGTTGTAGCATTAAACGCAACAGCATTTAGTTTACTAATTAAATTTCTATTGCCAGATGTTTTGGAGACTGGCAAACTTTACACCATTGCAGGATGGGACGTTTATATTACTGAAATACTTATTGCATCAGTTTTATTAATCGTATTTATGTTCATTGCTATTAAAGGCTCTAGTGTGTCCGGATCATTGCAGTTTTATTTCTGTGTAGCAATGGTTATTACAATCTTACTATTGTTTTTCGGATCATTTTTTGGCAGTAATTTTTCTTTAGAACATTTACAGCCGTTAACAAATGAAAAGAAAGGTTGGTTTACATCCATTATTATGATTGTGGCAGTGGCGCCATGGGCATATGTTGGTTTTGATAATATTCCTCAAACAGCAGAAGAATTTGATTTTTCACCTAACAAGACTTTTAAATTAATTGTCTATAGTTTGTTTGCTGCAGCACTTACTTATGTATTGATGATACTTTATACAAGTTGGTTAAGTACTGCTTCTACAAGCTTAAATGGTAATTTATGGTTAACTGGTGCAGTAACACAAGATGCTTTTGGTTATATTGGTTTAGCTGTATTAGCAATCGCAATAATAATGGGCATATTTACAGGATTAAATGGATTCTTAATGAGTTCTAGTCGCTTGCTATTTTCAATGGGGCGTTCAGGCATTATGCCTTCGTTATTCAGTAAGTTACATAAGAAATATAAAACGCCATATGTGGCAATTATTTTCTTAGTGGCTATTACGTTAATTGCGCCATGGTTAGGACGTACAGCATTAACGTGGATTGTTGATATGTCTTCGACAGGTGTATCTATTGCATACTTTATTACTTGTTTATCAGCAGCCAAACTTTTCAGCTATAAAAAAGCGAGTAATACATATGGTCCAATATACAAGACCTTTGCAATCTTAGGCACAATTGTATCATTTGTGTTCTTACTCCTACTTTTAGTCCCTGGCTCGCCAGCATCGCTTTCCGCGCCGTCTTACATTGCGTTAGGTGGTTGGTTAGTGATAGGTCTTATATTCTTTGTAGTACGTTATCCGAAGTTGAAAAAAATGGATAATGATAAACTGAGCAGACTTATTTTGAATCGAACAGAAGATGAAGTTGAAACATTAATCAATGAAAATAAAGTAGATAAAGCATAATATTTAAGATTTCTAGAATTTAAAATATGTCATTTACATGCGATAGTTATAACTTGTGTCATTTTAAAAGCCAACAAAGTTCACATACTTTGTTGGCTTTTAATTCGTATATTGTTCTACCGGATATGTAGAGGTGTCATGATGCTTTCTTTTTAAAAATAGGTTTAGATACTTATCAATTACCTAAATATGGGGTTATAGGATAGGTATAAATAGGATTGATAATGTTAGGGGAAGTGTTGCATCGGCACTGATAGCTACTATAGTAACAACAATATGCCAGATGCAATGCACAGTTCTTGTTGCATATTAAGGAAGATTTTTGAATATCTATAAGTATATTGATTATATTATTTCTACCCATATTTTTTCTAAGTAGAAAAGATATGAGCACCAATCAACAAGTACTTGTTGAAGAAGTATGGATCAAAAAACGACCCAGTCCACTAAGGATTGAGTCGTTTTTTGATTTGCATTAAATAGAGCGTTGTATTTTAAATTCGCTTTTTTCGTTTTGTATTACCAGAAATAATGAGCTTTGAAATCTGGTCAGCAAAGAGTAAACCTAATGCAATTGCACCAGCGATTAACATTACTTCTAATATGGTATTAATTGCTTTACTGAATTGTAATATTATAAGGTTTTTAGTGGCATCAAATGCGAGGCCACCTGGTACAAGTGGAATGATTCCGGGTATCATAAATAGAATTACGGGTTCTTTTTTTAATCGGGCCATAATATGGCTTAAAAGTCCAAGTGCCAGACTGCCAAAAAAACTTGAATATATAGTGTGTAATTGAAAGGCTTCGAAAAAAAGTGTATATATCATCCAACCACAAGCACCTACAATACCAACTGTATTATACAATCGTTTCGGCACATCAAATATGACACCGAAGAATAGTGAAGCCGTATAACTAAATAATAAATTTAATATCCAAAACATAGGCATTGCTCCTAAAAAATAATGAGTATTGTACCAACGCCAGCCCCGATTCCGAAAGCAGTCACTAGAGCTTCTAAAGACTTAGTAGTAAACATTAACATATGACCGGCAAATAAATCTTGAATTGCATTTGTGATTAATACACCAGGTACAATGGGCATTACTGCCGCTATAATGATTGTTGATATTGAACCACCTGGTATAAAATAATGACCAGTTACAGCAAACAGTCCGATGACAAGTGCTCCCATGAATTCGGGTATGAATTGTGTGTGTAATTTACGATCTAATATTTCGACAACGATATAGCCAAAGGAACCAGCCACAAGTGTTGAAATTACATCGACGAAATGACCAGCTTGTAAATATAAAAAGCTGATTGAAATGATTGCAGAAGCTATAAATTTGAAAAGCAAATCATGATTCATACTTTGTTCCGTGTGAATCTGAGTTAGTTCTTGATAAGCATCTTCAAGAGAAAGATTACCTAAGGATAATTGTCTAGACACTTCATTTGTTCTTGAAATTCTATGAAGGTTAGTATCTCTCGTTTTTATTCTGAAAATTCTCGGGTATGACTCGTTATGCAACACAAAGTTTATGACTGTGTTTGTAACAAAGCTATGACTCTCTGTATAGCCTAACGTATTTGAAATACGTGTCATGGTATCTTCCACACGGGAGGCTTCAGCACCAGATTCAAGTAAAATTCTCCCAGCAAGTACGATAACATCTTTAATTAATCGTTCATCATAACCGTCTATATTTTGAGTGTATGTTGTCATTTAATCACCAATAATAAAGTATTTAACTAACCCAATGTTTATTGGAAACATTGGGTGGAAATAAGTTATTGAATTATTATTTTTTATTGTAACACTTTATTATTACGAATTGGCGTATTAATTACGAGGAAAGTAGTGGGGAAATAAATTTTGTACAATTCTAGGAAGTCATTTATGTTTCAAATGTTTCAAATAGGTTAATATAAGATTAGTTAACTGTTACAGACATATATTGAGTAGCGACAATATAGCAGTTAATAATGAAGTAGTGATTAAAGTTCTCCCAGACACACTACATAAAAAGGCCCCTTATATTTAAGTAAGGGTGCCTTTTTATATTTATACACAGTCACATTACTGAATTGTTATGAATCAGCACCATAAATGCTGTATCTGTAGTCAATGGCATATGCTATAAAAGCACAAAAACTGCCAACAAGGTGATGAACCTTATCGACAGTTATACGTAATACACTCCATATTAAGTAGCTATTAGTGACAGTAAATTATACTGAAAAAAGACTTTGTAAATTTTCTTTTGTAATGATATGGCCAACATAAAAACTTCCAAAGTCGCCATATCTTGCAGTAGTTTCATCAAATCTCATTTGATATACAATTTTTTTGAATTGTAATGGATCTTCAGCAAATAGGGTAACACCCCATTCATAGTCATCAAAACCGACTGAACCAGTGATGAATTGTTTAATTTTTCCAGCATATTGACGACCAATTTTACCATGGTTATACATAAGCTCTTGTCGTTCTTCTAATGAAAGCATATACCAGTTATATGTTTCGTTACGACGCTTATCCATTGGATAGAAGCATATATATTCGGATTGTGGTAATTCTGGATAGAGTCTTGGTTTAATATGTGGGTTCTCATATGGATCTTCATCTGATTTTCCGGCAAGATAGTTACCTAATTCAATAATTGATACAAATGAATATGTTGGAATTAAGAAATCCGTAATCTTTAATTTATTAAATTCATTTTCAAAAGCATTTAAGTCTTTCAGTTCAGGACGTAATGCCCATAAAAGAATATCAGCTTTTTGACCTGTAATATTATAAAGTGCGTGATCGCCAACGTGATTTGTGCGTGCCTGTTCGTGCTTATTTAAAAATGATTGCAACTCTTCCACGAGAGATTGTCGTTCTTCTTCTGGAACTAAACGTAGGCTAGACCAATCAATAGCATATAATAAATGTAAACTATACCAACCGTCTAATGTTTCTGGTGCTTGTGGCATTTGAATCGCTCCTTTAAAGTTTCTTTGTCTTTACAACAAAATTCTACCATAAAGGCAAGAAGATAACATAAGCAAATGATTACAAATTGGTGACATGGAATTCTATAAAAAAATGACGTATAATAGTGATGGAAAATAAATAGATTTAAAAATTCGAGGAGGCCATTATGTCTTTATTAGATGTATTACAAGAAAAACTTTCAGGTGAAAATGTAAAAATCGTATTACCCGAAGGTGAAGATGAACGTGTATTAACAGCAGCAACTCAATTACAAGCTACAGATTATGTTACACCTGTGTTATTAGGTAACGAATCCAATGTGAAAGCTCTAGCTAGTGAAAAAGGATTGGATATTTCTGAGCTAGAAATTATTGATCCAGAAACAAGTGAGTTAAAGCAAGAATTAGTGACAGCTTTTGTCGAGCGCCGCAAAGGTAAAGCGACTGAAGCACAAGCACAAGAAATGTTGAAAAATGTAAACTATTTCGGTACGATGCTTGTTTATACAGGTAAAGCTGATGGTCTAGTAAGTGGTGCAGCACACTCTACAGGAGACACAGTGCGTCCTGCATTACAAATTATTAAAACAAAACCCGGTGTAACAAAAACCTCTGGTATCTTCTTTATGATTAAAGGAGAAGAGCAATACATCTTTGGTGATTGTGCAATCAATCCTACGCTTGAGGCACAAGATTTAGCTGAAATTGCAGTAGAAAGTGCTAAATCTGCGAAAAGCTTTGGCATGACACCACGTGTTGCAATGTTAAGTTTTTCAACAAAAGGTTCTGCAAAATCAGACGATGTTGAAAAAGTATCAACTGCAGTAGACTTAGCGCAAGAAAAAATTGAAGCTGACAACATTGAAGACGTTATTGTTGATGGAGAATTCCAATTTGACGCAGCAATCGTGCCTGAAGTTGCTAAGAAAAAAGCACCTGATGCTAAGATTCAAGGAGATGCAAATGTATTTATCTTCCCAAGCTTAGAAGCGGGTAACATTGGATACAAAATTGCGCAACGTCTTGGAGGTTACGATGCAGTAGGACCTGTATTACAAGGACTTAATTCACCAGTGAATGATTTATCTCGTGGTTGTTCTATAGAAGACGTGTATAACTTATCAATCATCACTGCTGCGCAAGCATTACAATAATGGATTTAGCAAGTAAATATTTTAGTGGTATAGATTGGCGTTATATTGACCACTCTTCTGGATTAGCACCAATGCAGTCATTTGCATTTGATGATACATTTTCAGAAAGTGTGGGCAATGATTTATCTAGTAATGTGGTACGTACGTGGATACACCAACATACTGTTATTTTGGGTATACATGACTCACGTTTACCATTTTTACAGGATGGCATACGATACTTAACTGAAACGCGTGGGTATAATGCGATTGTAAGAAATTCCGGTGGACTTGGCGTTGTATTAGATCAGGGTATACTTAATATTTCACTTATTTTTAAAGGGAAAAATGAAATTACAATTGATGAAGCATTTACAGTTATGTATTTATTAATAGCTAAAATGTTTGAAGATGAAGATGTGGAGATTGAAACACACGAGATAGAACAATCTTATTGTCCAGGGAAATTTGATTTAAGTATTGATGGCAAAAAATTTGCCGGCATTTCTCAGCGGCGTGTTCGTGGTGGAATTGCTGTCCAAGTGTATCTTTGCGTAGAAGGTGATGGTAGTGAACGTGCAGCTATGATGAGAGCTTTTTACCAACATGCACTAAAGGGACAAGAAACAAAATTTAAATATCCTAATATAGATCCACTATGTATGGCTTCACTTGAAACATTGTTAGGTAGAACAATTACCGTACAAGATGTGATGTTCCAATTATTATATGCACTCAAAGATTTAGGTGGACGTTTAAATATGGAGCCTATTACAGATGATGAATGGGTGAGTTATGAAGGCTATTTTGAAAAAATGATAGAGCGTAACGCAAAAATTAATCGTAAAATGGAATAATATAAAAAAACGCAGACCGATACTTTGTTTAACAAATATCGATTTGCGTTTTTTTATTAAATATAGCGATATATTTAATGTTTGTACTTACAACAAGTTATATAAAGCTCAAAATATTTAATGATTTACCACAGGTACGGTCTAAATAGCGTATGATGTAGAAAGTGATTAAACTTTCGAAACAAATTTTTTTGGGAATTAAGAGTGATAATTATGCAGTAATCAAGAAATTTTCCTAGTTGGTTTTTTCTAATTGTTGAATTATAGAAGGTAAAAAAGTAATATAGTGAAAGTGTAGTTAAAAATACGTTTATGAATAAATTCATTGAAATTCAACTTAACTTTTTGAATATAAGACTGTAGAGTTTTATAATGGGAACGTATTGATTATAATTAGTAGCAGGTGTTAACTTTTTTATGACTTCAAATACTATGAATAATTATAATAATAGAAGAAATAACTATGACTTGAGATGTATAGCATTATATGAAAAATATGAGATAATATATAATGATAAAAATGAAATTTAGCTAAACATCTATATATTTATCACAGCATAGACAGCAAATATATATACTTAAAATAAATGTGTAGTAGATTGTCGAATAATTGAACTCAGCGTAAAATTTCCTGGGAAATTATTACGTTAGCATAATGATATGCGAAGTAACGTAAAATAAGGTTTCGTCTAAGATGATGTGTGAAGTACATAAAATATAAATTTAAAGAATATACTAAAGGTGATTGAGAATATGGCACAACATGGATATGGGGAAGCGAATGGTAAAGTAATATTAATTGGAGAGCATGCGGTGACTTTTGGAGAACCAGCAATTGCCATTCCTTTTACAACTGGAAGAGTGAGAGCCACTATAGATGCGATTGAAGATTCACATTCTTCATACATAAGTAGTGATGTTTATGATGGCGAGTTAGAATACGCACCTGAACATTTGAAGGCTGTCATTACACGTTTTATAGAAAAGTACAATATAGCAACGCCAATTAAAGTTTCAATTGATACGAATTTGCCAGCTTCTAGAGGCTTAGGGTCTAGTGCAGCAATGGCAGTAGCATTTGTACGTGCAAGTTTTGACTATTTAAATAAACCCTTATCAGATGAAACACTGATAGAGGAAGCTAACTGGGCAGAGCGCATTGCACATGGTAAGCCAAGTGGCATCGATACGCAAACTATTGTTTCAAATAAACCAGTGTGGTTTCAGCAGGGTGAAGTAACTATGTTAAAACCTTTGGAATTAAATGGTTATATGGTTGTCATTGATACAGGTGTACGTGGTTCTACAAAACAAGCTGTAGAAGATGTTCATAATTTATGTGAAGAAGACGAAATGTATCTACAATATGTGGAACATATTGGGAAACTGGTCTTTGAAGCGAGCGATGCAATTGAACACCACAACTTTGAAAAATTAGCTACAATCTTCAATCTGTGCCAAGATAATTTAAGAACTTTAACAGTAAGCCATGATAAAATTGAAACATTACTTGAAGCAAGTATAAAGCAAGGTGCGATCGCAGGAAAACTAACAGGCGGGGGACGTGGCGGTAGCATGATTGTACTTGCTACAAATTTAGAGATTGCTGAAAAAATCGCACAAAGCGCACAGGACTTAGGCGCACATCATACATGGATTGAATATTTAGGAGGTTAATGACATTGGTTAATAGTGGTAAAGCACGTGCGCATACAAATATTGCATTGATTAAATATTGGGGAAAAGCGGATGAAACTTACATTATTCCAATGAATAATAGTTTATCTGTGACATTAGATCGCTTTTATACAGAAACAAAAGTTACATTTGATGAGCGCTATACAAAAGATACGCTTATTTTAAATGGAGAGGCTGTAAATGAAAGTGAAGCGACTAAAATACACAAATTCATGAATATCGTGCGAGAACAAGGTCAGACTTCAATGTATGCATATATTGAAAGTGATAATTTTGTTCCCACAGCAGCAGGTTTAGCATCTTCAGCAAGTGCATACGCTGCATTAGCAGCAGCCTGTAATGCAGCTTTAAATTTAGAATTAACAGATAAAGATTTATCTAGACTTGCACGTAGGGGGTCTGGATCGGCTTCTAGAAGTATTTTTGGTGGTTTTGTGGAATGGGAAAAAGGGCATAATGATAAGACGTCATACAGTTTTCCTATTGATGCAGATCATTGGGAAGATGATTTAGCGATGATTTTTGTTGTGATTAATAATAAGTCGAAAAAAGTTTCAAGCCGCGCCGGTATGTCTTTAACACGTGATACATCACGTTTCTATCAATATTGGTTGGATCATGTGGATGAAGATATAACGGCAGTTAAACATGCAATCAATCAAAAAGATTTCGTGCAATTAGGTGAAGTAATTGAAGCAAATGGTTTAAGAATGCATGCTACGAATTTAGGAGCACAACCACCATTTACTTACATGGTAAGTGATAGTTATCAAGTGATGGAAATTGTCCATCAATGTCGAGAAGCTGGCTACCCTTGTTACTTTACAATGGATGCTGGACCTAATGTTAAAATACTAGTGGAAAAGAAAAATCAAAAAGCTGTAATAGATGCGCTACATAAATCATTCGATGAAGAACAAGTGATTGCAAGTGATATCACACGTACAGGCGTTGAAATTATTGAATAAGGAAGAGATAAAATGATTCAAGTAAAAGCACCAGGAAAGCTTTATATTGCAGGTGAATACGCGGTTACTGAACCTGGATATAAATCCGTGTTAATTGCAGTAGACCGTTTTGTAACAGCTTCAATAGAAGAATCAAATGCAATCCATGGCACTATACATTCTAAGACTTTACATCATGAGCCTGTAACATTTCAAAGAAATGAAGACGAAATTGTAGTCTCAGACGTACATGCAGCCAAACAGTTAAAATATGTAATTACAGCAATAGAAGTATTTGAACAATATGTTCGTAGTAATCAAATTCATCTAAAACATTTTAATTTAACAATTGATAGTAACTTAGACGATGCAAATGGTCATAAATATGGTTTGGGTTCAAGTGCGGCAGTCTTAGTATCAGTCGTTAAAGTGCTAAATGAATTTTACGATACGCATTTGTCAAATCTCTATATCTATAAACTTGCTGTTATCGCTAATATGAAATTACAAAGCTTAAGCTCATGTGGTGATATTGCTGTAAGTGTCTATACAGGTTGGTTAGCCTATAGCACGTTTGATCATGAATGGGTCTCACAGCAAATAGAAGATACTTCAGTAAATGAAGTGCTAAAGAAAAATTGGCCAGGTCTTCATATTGAACCGTTGCAAGCACCTGAGAATATGGAAGTACTTATTGGTTGGACTGGTTCTCCGGCTTCATCACATCATCTTGTGAGTGAAGTTAAACGCTTGAAGTCAGATCCTACATTTTATGGTAAATTCTTGGAACGCTCACATGCATGTGTTGAAAAGTTGATTCATGCGTTTAAAACGAATCATATTAAAGGTGTACAACAAATGATTCGCTTGAATCGTGAAATTATACAATCTATGGATAAAGAGGCTACGATTGATATAGAAACGTCACATTTAAAAGTGTTGTGTTCGGTTGCTGAAAAATATGGCGGTGCAGCTAAAACGTCTGGTGCAGGTGGTGGCGATTGCGGTATCACAATTATCAATAGTGACATTAATAAGCGCTCGATTTATGATGAATGGATAGAAAACGAAGTAAAACCACTAGAATTTAATATATATAACGGACAATAATAAGGAACAGTATTCTAGTATCAATATTAGAATGCTGTTTTTTGTTTACAAAATGTTGTAATTATTTGTGATAACGAATCAGTGGAACGTTGGAAAATTTACCACTTAGTGAAAAAGAAATCATTCCTCGATATCTTTTCTCTAAATGTTGAGCGAACATTGAACTAGAAGTGAATTAAGCATATCATCACCTTAAGAAATCGTTTTCAAAATACCACATGAAAAGGTGATTTTATGAATATTGCACGTAATTTTGGAGGAGCAATACGTAGATTTGGTGGCGCAATGATTGTGCCAGTGTTATTGTTTCCTTTCTTTGGTATTATCATTGGTATCGCAACACTTTTTAAAAATGAGGCAATTATGGGGAAATTGGCTGATAGCCATAGTTTGTGGTATCAAATATGGTCGTTAATTGAAAATGGTGGTTGGACATTATTTGAAAATATTGAACTTATTTTTGTGATTGGATTACCGATATCGCTTGCTAAAAAATCGGCAGGACATGCAGTCATGTCATCCGTAGTTACTTATTTAATGTTTAATTATTTTATTAATGGCATATTAAGCACATGGGGACCTGTTTTTGGCGTTGATTTTAAAGGTAGTGCAGGTGAAGGGACAGGAATCACAGAATTAGCAGGTATTAAAACTTTAGATACAAATATCATAGGTGCACTGATCATTTCAGGGATTGCGATTTGGTTGCATAACCGGTATTACGATAAAAAATTACCCGAATCTGTGGGTATTTTTCAAGGATCACCATTTGTTATAATGATTGCTTTCTTTTGTATGATTCCGTTAGCGTTTCTGACAAGCTGGGGATGGCCAATTGTACAAGGTTGGATTGCATCATTACAAGTGTTTTTAGCCTCATCTGGTTATATTGGTGTATGGTTATTCCACTTTTTAGAAAGAATATTAATTCCAACAGGACTACATCATTTTATTTATACGCCATTTGAGTATGGGCCAGCTGTTGTGAATGGAGGTGTTAAATCTTATTGGATTTCTCATCTTACCGAATACTCTAAAACGACTAAGCCATTAAAAGAAATCTATCCAGGTGGGGGTTTCTTACTACAAGGAAATATTAAAATGTTTGGTTCTATTGGTATTGCGCTAGCGATATATTCTACAGCGAAAGCTCATAAAAAGAAAGAAGTGGGCGCGCTATTAATTGCAGCAACATTAACAGCAGTTTTTGCAGGTATAACGGAACCGTTAGAATTCACCTTTATTTTTGTAGCCCCATTTTTATTTTTAATTCATGCTATATTAGGTGCGACAATGGTTACAATTATGAATGCATTCGGATTAGTAGGAAATTTAGGTGGCGGTTTTATTGAAATAGCCGCTACGAATTGGATTCCACTATTTGGGGCTCATTGGGGGACATATATTGCTCAGTTTGTAATAGGTATTCTCTTCATATTTATATATTATTATCTATTTAAATGGATTATATTGAAATTTGATATACCGATGCCTGGTAGGGAAAAAGAAGATATCGACGCAAAACTGTATACAAAAAAAGACTATAAATCAAATAAGAAACACGATAATGAAAATCAACAAACATCAGAAAATGAATATGTTGAAAAGGCAAATGTGTATTTAGAAGGTTTGGGTGGCAAGCGTAATATCGTCGATGTGACAAATTGTGCGACAAGGTTACGCGTTACTGTAAAAGATCCTGAAAAGGTCAAAAATGACAGTTACTTTAAAATATCTGGTGGCGCGCATGGTTTGGTAAAGAGTGGTCAAAATGTGCAAGTGATTGTCGGCCTATCTGTGTCACAAGTTCGTGAAGCGTTTGAACAACTTATAAATAAAGACAATTAGCATTTATTCATAAGTTGTAAATATGTTTTTCAATATAAAACAACATAAGACTTTATGTTGAAGAAAATTTAGAAATTTTATAGTTATGGTAGGATCTTGCGATAAAGTCAAAAACAACATAATAAGGTGTAAAACTAAAATACTCAGTTTTGTTAAAAAATTGAATCGGTGCACTATTAACATATATATTGAAAGCTGCATTTTTAGCAATATAATTATCGTGTAATGTCGTGATAGACACATAACGAAATTCACGTGATTTAATTAATTGTATAGGTTCTTTTAAATTTTTAGTTTCACCTGAAAGAGAAATAATAAATAATAAATCATCGACGTTCATTTGATTGATAGCTAATTTAAATTCTGTTTCATCATTAAGCACAATAGATTTTTTAGAAATGGACAACATATGACGCTGTGCTTCACGTGCCACATTTTGTTGGGCCATGCCAGTGCCAAAGATATAGATGAATGGTGCTGCCTCTATTAATTGATTAAGTGGTTTGTAATCGAACATTTCGAGGTGTTCCACTGTTCTTTGAATATCTTCAATAATAGGATCGATACCTACTGGATGAGAAGGTGGCACATTACTTTCCATTTTCAAGTAAAATTTGAAGTCACTATATCCTTCAAACCCAAGCTTTTTAACTAACCTGTGGATTGTAGAAATTGAGGTATGTGTTTTTAAACTTAAGTCGTGAATTTTCATATTTGAAATTTGATCATTGTATTGGTGTATGACATTGATAATATGTAAATCATTTTCTGTTAAATGTTCAAAGTGTTTATTTATGAGTTGATCCAGTATCATGTGAAACGAGGCCACCTATTCATTGGAAAATTTTCCGAATTTTGAAAATACATTCTAATCTTAATATATCATTTCTAAATACGTCAAACTTATTGGTGTTTTTAACATTATATTTTACTATGAATGAAAGATATAAAAAGTTTACAAAATACTTTTTGTAAGCGTTTTCTTTAAATGGTGATTAAAAAAGGGGATGAAACTATGAAGTTAAACGTAGGGATCATTGGTTGTGGCGGTATTGCTAATGGTAAGCATTTACCAAGTTTAAAAAAAGTAACAGAAGTATCGATGGTGGCTTTTTGTGATATAGATATTAACAAAGCAAAAGATGCAGCTGAAAATTATGGTGTAGAAAATGCACGAATACATGAAGATTACAATGATTTACTACAGGATGAAGCTATTGACGTCATTCATGTATGTACGCCTAATAATACACACAAAGACATAACTGTTGCAGCATTAGACGCTGGAAAACATGTCATGTGTGAAAAACCCATGGCTAAAACATCCAAAGAAGCGAGAAGTATGATTGAAGCTGCGAAACGTAATAATAGAAAACTAACTATAGGTTATCAAAATAGATTTAGAGCTGATAGTCAATATTTGCATGAAGTGACGCAGCAAGGTGAGCTTGGGGAAATCTACTATAGTAAGGCACTTGCAATTCGTAGACGTGCTGTTCCTACATGGGGCGTATTTTTAGATGAAGAAAAACAAGGTGGTGGACCATTAATAGATATTGGAACGCATGCTTTAGATTTAACGTTATGGATGATGAATAATTATGAAGCAGAATCTGTTATGGGTTCGACTTTCCATAAATTAGGAAAAAAAGAAAATGCTGCAAATGCATGGGGACCATGGGACCCTGAACATTTTACTGTTGAAGATTCAGCATTTGGATTTATTAAGATGAAAAATGGTGCAACCATTATATTAGAGGCGAGTTGGGCGTTAAATTCCTTAGATGTAGATGAAGCGAAATGCTCCTTGTCTGGAACAGATGGTGGTGCGGATATGAAAGATGGCTTACGCATTCACGGTGAAAATTTAGGAACATTATATACTTCGAAAATTGAAGTCGATAATGCAGGAGTGGATTTCTACGATAGTGAAAAGATTGATGAAGCTGAAGAAGAAGCCCGTTCATGGATTCAAAGCATCATTCACGATACGGAACCTGTCGTTAAACCACAAGAGGCCTTTGTAGTAACACAGATATTAGAAGCTATTTATGAATCAGCGCAAACTGGAAAAGCAGTTTATCTTAATGATAATGCATAAAAGGAAGGAGAAAATATATGAATATTACAATATGGAATGAATATCGTCATGAAAGAGAAAATGTTGAAGTAAAAAAAGTTTATCCTGAAGGTATTCATCACGCGCTTGCTTCTTTTTTAAAAGAAACACATCATGTGGAAACAGCAACTTTAGATGAAATAGAACATGGGTTAACTGAACAATTACTAGAGCAAACAGATGTTTTAATTTGGTGGGGACATAAAGCACATGAAGAAGTAGATGAATCAGTTGTAGAAAGAGTAAAAGCACGCGTATTAGATGGCATGGGTCTTGTAGTTTTACATTCCGCTCATTTTTCTAAAATCTTTAAATCATTAATGGGAACAACGTGTGATTTGAAATGGCGAGAAGCAGATGAAAAAGAGCGGTTATGGGTAGTTGATCCTACACACCCTATTGTTGAAGGGTTAGATAGTTATATTGAATTAGAGCAAGAAGAGATGTATGGTGAACATTTTGACATACCTGTTCCTGATGAGACGGTGCTCATTAGCTGGTTTGAAGGTGGAGAAGTATTTCGAAGTGGTGTGACATTCAAGAGAGGGAATGGCAAAATATTTTACTTTAGACCAGGTCATGAAAGTTATCCGACATACTATAATAAACAAATACAACAAATTATTAAAAATGGCGTGAAGTGGGCGTGTAATAATCAAACGCCGAAACACCAATATGGAAATGCTCAACCATTAGAAAAAATAGATGAGAAATAGGTTGGGGAGGTTTGATACTATGGATAAGTTGAAAGTAGGCATTATTGGTTGTGGTGGCATCGCATGCCAGAGACATATACCAGCTTTTCAAAATTTGAGTCATTTAGTTGAAATTGTTGCAGTTCAAGATATCAACTCAACATTGGCGCAAAAAACTGCGCAAGATTTTCACATTGAGCACACGTTTGAACGTTATGAAATGTTATTTGAATACGTGGATGCTGTGGCTATTTGTACACCAAATAAGTTTCATGCAGAAATAAGTATTGCAGCATTAAATGCAGGCGTACATGTATTTTGTGAAAAACCTATGGCCATGAATCAGTTAGAGTGCGAACAAATGATAGAAGCATCAACACGCGCTGGAAAACTGCTTGCAATAGGATATCATTATCGTTTTACAGATGCGGCTATTACTGCCAAAAAAGCTATAGATGATAAAGTGGTTGGCGAGGCATTGGTAACGCGGGTGCAAGCGTTACGAAGAAGAAAAGTACCAGGATGGGGCGTTTTTACGAATAAATCCTTACAAGGCGGTGGCAGTTTGATAGACTATGGCTGTCATTTATTAGATTTATCAATGTGGTTGTTAGGTGATGTTGAACCAGTAGAAGTAATGGGTAAGACCTACAATAGACTCAGTAAGATACCTAACCAGATTAACGACTGGGGGGCGTTCGATAATGAATTGTTTGATGTTGATGATCATGTCACAAGTTTTATTACTTTTGAAGATCAATCTTCCATGCAGTTTGAATGTTCATGGTCGGCCAATATCAAAGAAGATACAAAACAATTGAGTATTTCTGGTGTGGATGGCGGGGTCAGTCTATATCCTTTTGAAATTTATCAGCCGCGATTCGGTGCATTTTTTACAGAACAAGCAACTGCTGAACATGATGAGGATATTGCTGCACAAAGACAAGCACTTAATTTTGTGAAAAGTTGTCTTGGGCAAGCATCCTTAGTAGTACAACCAATGCAAGCACAAAGAATAAATGTTCTAATAGATGCAATATATAAAAGTGATGAATTAGGTCATAGTATTCGCTTGTAATATGATTAAAATAAAGGGGCGTTGTATATGAAAATAGGTGTGTTTTCAGTTTTATTTCAAGATAAAAATTTTGAGGAAATGTTAGATTATGTTGCGCATGCTGGGGTTGATATGATTGAAGTTGGTACAGGTGGCAATCCAGGAAATCACTTCTGTCCATTAGAGGAATTATTATCAGATGAAAGTAAACGCAGTAAATTTTTAGAAACGATTCAACAAAGGGGATTAAGTATTAGCGCGTTGAGTTGTCACAATAACCCGATAGCACCTAATTTAGCAGATGCACAGCGTGACCATGATACGTTATTTAGAACGATTAAATTAGCTTCTTTACTGAAGGTTCCAGTAGTTAATACATTTTCTGGAGTAGCAGGATCAGATGAAACAGCTAAACTGCCGAATTGGCCAGTCACACCATGGCCTACAGCTTATTCTGATATTTTAGAATGGCAATGGGAAGAAAAGTTAATACCGTATTGGAAAAAAGCAGCAGATTATGCTAAAGCACACAACGTGAAGATTGGTATTGAGCTTCATGCGGGTTTTTTAGTACATACACCTTATACTTTGTTGAAATTGAGACAAGCAACGAATGATGCTATTGGTGCTAACTTGGATCCGAGTCACTTATGGTGGCAAGGTATTGATCCGGTGGCTGCTATAAAAATATTAGGACGTGAAAATGCCATTCATCATTTTCATGCCAAAGACACATATATTGATCAAGAAAATGTGAATATGTATGGTTTAACAGACATGCAACCCTATGGTAATGTACAGACTCGAGCTTGGACATTCCGCACGGTAGGTTACGGTCATAGTCCACAAGTGTGGGGGGAAATGATTAGTGCACTTAGAATTAATGGTTATGATTATGTAGTGAGTATAGAACATGAAGATCCTATCATGTCGATAGAAGAAGGATTTAATAAAGCTGTGAGTAATTTAAAAGCAGTGAATATAGAACAGGCTTCACCAGAACTATGGTGGACATAAAATAATAATATGATTTAAGCAAATTATAGTATGAGCAATGCGCATGCTATAGTTTGCTTTTTAAATTTATTAATATACGACATGTGAACTTTGATAGGTGTATGATTATACGACATGCTTAATTTAAAACTTGAAATTTTTATTGAAAAGAGTAAAATAAGTAGAGTTGAAATTGCTAAGTATAAGGCTCACAATACATTAAATATATCGATATATATCTATACTATTAAAACAGAAACTTAACGTTGTGCAACTTAAATTAGTATTCTATTTAGAAAGGTGGAGACGTAGTTGCAAAATAAATTTTTGATTTGTGATGATTGTCAGGGCGTTAATTGTAAATCGTTGGAAAAAAAATTAACAAAGCTAGATCCTGAAGCAGAAATTGAAATTGGTTGTCAGTCTTATTGTGGCCCTGGTAGACGAAAAACATTTGCGTTTGTGAACAATCGGCCGCTAGCTGCACTGACAGAAGAAGAACTTATGGATAAAGTAGTCAAGCAACTACAGAAACCAAGAGATCCAGAAGAAGAAGAACGTTTAAGACAACGCAATGAAGAACGCAAGCGTCGTAAAGAAGAGCAAGATAAAAAGCTCAAAGAGAAGTTAGCACGCCGAAAAAATACGAACTAAATACAAAAAGAGGCGCTTGTATAAGTAGCTTATTTAAGATAAAAGTACACTGCTGTTTAAAAACAGAGGTGTATTTTTTAAATGCACAATTATTTAAATGAGATGATTTGATACTATAGACAATTCATCGTCCAATGTTTATGGGAGTTATCACATTGTTATAAACTGAGTGTTATAGAAAGCTTTGCAATAAGAGCAGTGAGCGAGTACTATATTAGATTCTTTATAGACTTATTGCATTGATAAATGGATAAAAGCAATTTAACAATGTGATTTTTTATAAAATTACCATAAATAATTAAAAAAAGCCGTTTTATAGGCAATATATTTATCATATTAGTAAAATAATGCTAAATTTTATATAGATTATTTGTTTAGTGAGAAATTATAATGTTCTTATATAAAAATATTATGATAAAGGACTATTAAAATGGTTCGAATGGGGTAAACATAAAAGTGAAGTTTGCTTAAAAGAGTGATTCAAGCGCTATATGTTTAATCGAGATAATTTTAAATCAACAATTTTTACAGGGAGCTGAGATAATGACTAAAAAAGTACAACTAGGAAAATCAGATGTATATGTATCACCAATTGCGCTAGGTACAAATGCAGTAGGTGGACATAATTTATATAATGATTTAGATGAAGAACAAGGTAAAGAAACTGTTCGTACGGCGGTTAGAAATGGTATTACATTATTGGATACTGCTTTTATATATGGTCCAGAGCGTTCTGAAGAATTAGTAGGAGAAACAGTGAAAGAATTTTCAAGAGATGAATATGCTATTGCTACAAAAGGTGCACACTATTTTGATGAAGACGGCAATGTACATTTATCAAATGATCCTGAGTTTTTAAAAGAACAAGTTGAGCAAAGTCTAAAACGTCTTCAACTAGATTATATTGATTTGTATTATATACATTTCCCTGATGAATCTACACCTAAAAATGAAGCAGTGGCGGCACTTAAGGCACTTAAAGATGAAGGCAAGATTAAAGCGATTGGTGTTTCGAATTTTAATTTAGACCAATTAAAAGAAGCGAATAAAGATGGTTATGTAGACGTGGTACAAATGGAATATAACTTATTGAATCGTGAAAATGAACATATTTTTAAATATGCTGAAGAAAATCAAATTACATTTATTCCATATTTCCCATTAGTATCAGGAATTTTAGCTGGTAAATATACAGAGCATAGTACATTTAATGATTTGCGAGCTGAAAACCCTGAGTTCCAAGGTGAAAAATTTAAAGAAAATCTAGAAAAAGTAGAACAACTTAGAGATATTGCAGATAATCATAAAGTAGATGTGGCACATATTGTATTGGCATTTTATTTAACTAGACCTTCTTTAGATGTAGTAATTCCTGGGGCTAAACGTCCTGATCAAGTTGTTGATAATTTAACAACACTGGATGTTAAGTTAACAGATGAAGAAATAGAGAAAATCGAACAAATATTTCCAGTAAAATAGTCGCAAGAAGTAGATGAACCCAAGTGCGTTTGTCTACTTTTTATATATTATATACAAATGTATATCGATATTCGTAATAAATAATTTAAATTGTGAATGTATTTTTAATCTACTATTTAATAATCTTCTCTTTTAGTGTAGGATTATTAATTAAGTTAAGTAGAGTGATAAAAATATAATTTTTTGAATTTTGGATAGGTATATCATTAAAAAGGTAGTAGAAGGAGATTAATATGATCACAGTTTTATTTGGGGGCAGTCGACCAGATGGGAATACTGCTCATTTAACTAAGATGGCCATAGAAGGATACGACTACGAATGGATAGATTTAACAGAATATCAATTGAATCCGGTTAGAGATGTAAGGCATGATAATACGCTTATAGAAGCTTATGAAGATGACTATAAAATGATTATTGATAAAGTGTTAGCAAGTGATACTGTCATTATCGCTTCTCCAATTTATTGGTATAGTTTATCTGCCTCTATGAAGGCATTCATTGATCATTGGTCTGAAACATTAATGGATCCTAAATATAAAGATTTCAAAGCACAAATGTCTAAAAAAGATTTCAGATTGATTATTGTTGGTGGCGATTGTCCTAAAGTAAAAGCAAAACCCTGTATTACACAGGTTAAATATAGTTTGGAGTTTTTAGGGGCAAGTTTATCTGGCTATATTATTGGAACTGCTGAAAAACCAGGTGACATTGAAAAAGACATTTATGCACTGAAAAGAGCAGAAGAATGGCAACAAACATTAAGTAATAAATAAATATATGGATGGAAGTTTGAGCGATGATTTTTATTGCTCAAACTTTTTTTATCTAATCAGATAAAGTATTTTGAATACTAGAATTATGATATAATATAGCTATTATTACCTATCGTAAATAAGGGGAGAGCATCATGCATAAAGTTAGAAAAGCAACGCCAGAAGATGTTGTTGGCATCAGAGATGTAGCAACGAAAGCTTGGTATAACACATATTTAAACATCTATGCAGCTAAGACAGTAAATGAATTGTTAGCTGCTTCATATAATGAGCAACATCTGTTGAAACGATTAGAAGATCAATTGTTTTTAGTTGTTGAAGAAGATGATGAAATCATAGGATTTGCCAACTTTATAAATGGGACTGAGTTATATTTGTCTGCGCATTACGTTAGACCCTCATGGAAACATAATGGTTATGGCTCAAACCTATTAAGTGAAGGATTGAGTTACTTTAAAAATGAATATGACGATATTTATTTAGAAGTCGATAATAAAAACGACGATGCTGTATCATTCTATGAACAAAAAGGTTTCGAAAAAGTGCGTTCATATACGCATATAATGTATGGTGAAGCTATGGACTTAGCATTGATGCGTAAATCGTTAAAATGATATGCCAAGTATAGTGGTGAACTAGGAGGACTAAATTGACATTTACAAGTTATGCTACACAGAAGTTACCTGAAGAAAAAGTATTTAAAGATCCAATTCATAGATATATTCATGTTAAAGACCAAGTCATTTGGGATTTAATCAAGACAAAGGAATTTCAACGGTTAAGACGCATTAAACAATTGGGTACTTTATATTTATCGTTTCATACAGCAGAGCATAGTCGATTTGGCCATTCTCTAGGAGTATATGAAATTGTGCGTAGATTGATTGATGACTCCTTTGATGGGAGAGAAGCTTGGAATAATGAAGATAGACCATTAGCGCTATGTGCCGCACTCTTACATGATTTAGGACATGGGCCTTTTTCACATAGTTTTGAAAAGATATTTAATACTGACCATGAGGCATTTACACAAGCTATCATTACTGGAGAGACAGAAGTAAACGAGGTGCTGCGTCGTGTTTCTGATGATTTTCCGGAACAAGTAGCAGAAGTTATTAATAAAACACACGATAATAAGTTAGTCATTTCTATGATCTCGTCACAAATTGATGCAGACAGAATGGATTATTTGCAACGAGATGCTTATTTTACAGGCGTCTCTTACGGTCAATTTGATATGGAACGTATTTTAAGATTAATGCGTCCTTCTAAAGATGAAGTGCTAATTAAAGAAAGTGGTATGCATGCGGTAGAGAACTTTATTATGAGTCGCTATCAAATGTATTGGCAAATCTATTTCCATCCTGTAAGCAGGGGTGGGGAGGTGCTACTCAATAGTTGCTTGAAACGCGCTAAACAACTATACGATGAAGGTTATATATTTAAAATGCAACCTAACGACTTTATCCCGTTCTTTGAAGGAACAATGACAATTGAACAATACGTTGATTTGGATGAAGTTGTTGTATTATATTACTTAAAAGCATGGGTTAATGAAGAAGATGAAATATTAAGCGATTTAGCACGTCGTTTTATCAACCGTGATTTATTTAAACACATGCCATTTGATGGTTCTATCATAACAATCACTGAATTGAATGACTTATTCATACAAGCAGGGATAGATCCTAATTATTACTTTGTAAGTGAATCATTTACTGATTTACCTTATGATTATGATCGTCCAGGTTCAAACAGACAGCCAATCCATTTATTGAGACGCAATGGCAAGATTAGAGAAATTAGTAGCCAATCACTTGTGATTTCTAGTATTACAGGAATAAATAGAGAAGATTATAAACTGTATTATCCGAAAGAACTTATTACTGAAATAGAAGATGATCATGTGCGTAATGCGATCATTAGTATATTAAACGAATTAAATTAATAACAATTGCGAAACACAGTCCTGCGGATAATCTAGTGATTTGAGTTTTATAGTATAAAAGTTGTAAAATACAATTAACTGTATGACGAATAAATCATAGTTTTAAAGTGACAACTTAAAGTGTATTTATGAGTATAGTTGACGTAAGCTAAAGAGTTTGAAATTACAGGAGGTGCTTTCTAGTGGCTGAAAATAAAGGATTTAAGTTTAATATAGTAAAAAATGATCCGCTAGATGGACATAAAGGTACGAATATTGGTTCAATTAGTTTAGATAATGTAGCTCCCGTATTTATTGATGTTGAGAATAAGGAAGCTTTTATAGATATTGGTGGAATGCATGCGCGTGCTAGCGTTGAAAAAGGCGTGAAATGGATCAAAGAAAAAGACGTAGTAGAAGGTGAAGGCGCAAAAGCATACTGGCTTTGTTGGGTTACTACTGAAAGAGGAGAAAATGGTCCTTACTATGCTGGGGTAACGGGATGCTATTTATTGGTAAATAAAAGTATTCGTAGAGGGTATAAAAGTATGCCTGAACACGTAAATATGATGGATAAATCGATGAAACATCAAATAGACATTGACCATATAGGTGAAGCCAACAAGGAAGTTTTAAGAGATTTCTTGAAAACACATGATATAAATATGTGGAACAATTCGGACGAAGCATTGCACAAAGTATTGGAAAGTAAATAAGTATCACTGAAGAAACCAAGTGCTAAACAATAAGTAGTTTGGTTTCTTTTTATTTTATAGTAGCCATGCGCACAGACTAGAATGAAAAGAAAGCTGTAAACATTAAAGCCATGGTGTTAAAATTATTTTAGCAACTGTAATGCACATTTCAAGTATGCTATAATGATGTGTATTATTTTAAAGATTAGGGTGAAACGTACATTGGAAAACAATGTTGAAATCCATACAAAACAAGTGGTAAAACAAAAAGATCATAAAGAAAAATTTTCATTAAATACACAAGGGTCTTGGCAAAAACGTAAAGCAGAGTTTATACGTTATCAGGAACAAATCGAAGCAGCAACTGTAAATGTTACAGTTAAAATCGAAGCGACCGGCGTGAAAATTATTCGCAATGGAGAAATAAAAATGAATCTTCATTTTGTAGAAGGTGAAGATACCATTACTTTATATGAAATTAGTGGTGGTCGTATACCATTAACCGTACGTACACATTCCATTTTGCACTTTGTAACAGGTGATGGCGGAAAATTAAAAGTACATTATGATTTAATTCAAGATGAAGAGAAGATGGGTTCTTATCAATATGAAATAACTTATAAGGAGACACCGTAAATGAATATAATTGACCAGGTGAAACAGACATTAATCGAAGAAATTTATAAAAGTATTCAGCAGGCACAACTTGTGGATGTAAGTGAAGTGCCAGAAATAAAAATAGAAATTCCAAAGGATAATAAAAACGGAGACTATTCAACAAATATTGCAATGGTCTTAACTAAAATAGCAAAACGTAATCCTCGTGAAATTGCTCAAGCAATTGTAGATAACTTGGATACATCTAAAGCAAAAGTAGAAAAAATAGATATTGCTGGTCCTGGATTTATTAATTTTTATTTAGATAATACGTATTTAACAGCTATTATATCTGAAGCAATTGAAAAAGATGAAAAATTTGGACATGTAGAAGAAGCTAATGGTCAAAATGTCTTATTAGAATATGTGTCAGCAAATCCAACAGGTGATTTACATATTGGCCATGCACGTAATGCAGCTGTAGGTGATACGTTAGCGAACATTTTAGAAGCGGCAGGTTATCATGTAACAAGAGAGTATTATATTAATGATGCAGGTAATCAAATTACTAAATTAGCACGTTCTATTGAGGCACGTTATTTTGAAGCACTAGGCGAGACGGCTTATAAAATGCCAGAAGATGGTTATCATGGTAAAGACATTATTAATATTGGTAAAGATTTAGCTACTAAACAACCTGAATTAAAAGACCTTTCTGAAGACGAACGCATAAAAACGTTTAGACAACTTGGCGTTGATTATGAAATGGGCAAATTAAGAACAGATTTGTCTGATTTTAATACACATTATGATAATTGGTTTAGCGAAACTTCATTATACGAAAAAGGTGAAATTCAAGTAGTTTTAGATAAAATGGCTGAACTTGGTTACACATATGAACAAGATGGTGCGACATGGTTACGTACTACAGATTTTAACGATGACAAAGATAGAGTGCTAATTAAAAAAGATGGTAATTACACTTACTTCTTACCAGACATTGCTTATCATTTTGACAAGATACAACGTGGTAATGACATTTTGATTAACTTATTTGGTGCAGATCATCATGGTTATATAAATCGTTTGAAAGCTTCAATGGAAACATTTGGTGTTGATAGTGATCGTCTTGAAATACAAATCATGCAAATGGTGCGTTTAATGAAAGATGGCGAAGAAGTTAAGATGAGTAAACGTACAGGGAACGCGATTACTTTACGTGAAATCATGGACGAAGTGGGCGTAGATGCAGCACGTTATTTCTTAACTATGCGCAGTCCAGATACGCACTTTGATTTTGATATGGAACTTGCTAAGCAAGAATCTCAAGACAATCCAGTGTACTATGCACAATATGGGCATGCGCGTATTTGTTCTATTTTAAATCAAGCAAAAGAAAGAGGGATTACACCTTCAACTGATGCAGATTATGCGCTTATTACCAATGATAAAGCCATTGATTTATTAAAAAAAGTTGCGGAATTTGAAAAGACAATCGAAAGCGCAGCAGAGCATAGAGCGCCACACAGAATTACAAATTATATTCAAGATTTGGCTGCACATTTCCACAGATTCTATAATGCTGAAAAAGTATTAACAGATGATGTTGAGAAGACAAAAGCGTTAATTGCTTTAATTGATGCAGTTAAAATTACTTTACGCAATGCATTACATTTAGTAGGTGTCAATGCACCAGAAGCTATGTAAATAATAAAGCAGTTTAAATTGAATGTTTAATAGAGCTCGTGATAGATTTGTAACACTGTTGGATGCAAACCCCAAACCGTGTTAACCAATCATTGCAGCTCTTTTTTTCTTTTATACTATAATAATTAGAATGCTATTTATTTTAAGTGAATAGGAGTTGAGTTAAATTATGCTAGATACCTACACCTTATATCGCAAGTTATATGAGCACATGGGACCCCAAGGTTGGTGGCCAGCAGAATCTAAAATAGAAATTATTTTGGGAGCGATATTGGTACAGAACACAAACTGGAGAAACGCGGATTACGCCATTCAAACATTAAAAAAGAAGACGCAATTACAAGCGCAAAACATTTTAACGTTAGAAGTAGAAGAACTTCAAACATTGATAAAATCTAGTGGCTTTTATAAAAATAAAGCCCAAACCATCCGCTCACTATTACGCTGGTTGCAGCAATTTAATTTTGACTATCAAGCAATAGCCGAAAAATATAAAAATGATTTAAGAGCAACTTTATTAACCATTAAAGGTATTGGGAGTGAAACGGCTGATGTACTTATCGTATATATATTTGGTGGTGTAACCTTTATTCCCGATAGCTATACACGTAGAATTTATAAAAAACTCGGTTATAAGCATACTGAGAACTACGAAAAATTAAAAAAACATATTATGTTACCGGAAAATTTTACAAATGAAGATGCGAATGAATTTCATGCATTATTAGATAACTTTGGGAAAAATTATTTTAATGGTAAAGATAAAAAGAAATACACATTTTTAGATTATTATTTTGAAATAACATAGTAGATAAGCACTGAGAATTTGATATGATAGATGTAAAAGACAATGAGGAGACAATAACATGAAAAAAATATACAAAATACTCTATCTTTCTACCATTTTAGTGTTATTGTTAGCGGCTTGTGGGACAGGGCAAGATCAAGCTAACCATAAAACTGAAAAGTCGGATACCCCTTCTTATCATAGAATCATATCATTGATGCCTAGTAATACAGAAATACTGTATGAATTAGGTTTAGGAAATAAAGTGGTTGGAGTATCAACTGTGGATGACTATCCAAAAGAGGTAAAAGACAAAAAACAATTTGACGCGATGAAATTAAATAAAGAAACTTTGTTGAAGACAAAACCAGATTTAATATTAGCACATGAGTCACAAAAAGCGACAAGTGGTGAAGTATTAAAGGCATTGAAAAAAAGTGGTGTAAAAGTAGTTTACGTAAAAGATGCGCAATCTATTAATGAAATGTATGACACATTCAATCAAATTGGTACAATAACAGGTAAAGAAAAAGCTGCGAAAGCGCTTGTAAAAGAAACAAAAAATAATATAGAAAAAGTAAAAGCATCAATTCCTAAAAATAGTAAATCCCAGAAAGTATTTATGGAAATTTCCTCACAGCCAGAAATATATACTGCTGGCAAACATACTTTTTTTGATGATATGTTAAAGCAACTGAAAACCCAAAATACCTTTTCTAATTTAGAAGGATGGCAAAAAGTGAGTAAGGAAGCAATTATTAAGAAAAATCCAGATATCATGATATCTACTATGGGAATATCTAAAGAAGATTATAAAAAAGAGTTATCTCAACGTGGTGGATTTAAAGATATAAACGCTGTGAAGCAATCTAACATAGAAGCGGTAAATGGTGACGAAATTTCTAGACCAGGCCCACGTATAGACGATGGTTTAAAAGCTCTGAGAGATGCTATTTATAAAAATAATTAACATGAATGGCAACTTCATTTTTTTAGTTCAATCTGGTATTTAAACTGCAAGTGAAAAATATTTCGTAACATACCTTAATACTTCAACGTAGTTCTTTTAAAAATCAAATAAAGGTATATAAAATGAATAGCCAACCCAAATAAAATGGGTTGGCTATTCTATTTCAAAGGATAGGGTGGTTTGTATTTAGAAATCATAATGCAGATTTATTCTTTAATTTCTAAATCGGGGTTCCATACTACTTCCCATAGATGACCGTCTGGGTCTTGAAAATACCCTGAATAACCACCCCAAAAAGCTTTGTGAGGTTCAGTTATGATAGTAGCGCCAGCGTTTCTTGCTTCTTCAATGACCTGATCTACTTCCTCTTTATGTTGAACATTATGCCCTAGTGTAAATTCTGTTGGACTAGCGGCGCCTTGGCTTAATTGAGCATCATGAGCAATGTTTTTACGTTCAAATACTGAAAACATTAGTCCTGAATTTAATGTAAAAAAGGCGACAGCGCCATGTTCAAATTCTTGACCTATAATACCTTCTGTAGGTAATCCCAAACCATCTTTATAAAATGATACTGCGCCTTCTAAATCATCTACGCCTATAGTGATAACTGTTATTCTTGGTTTCATAATAAGGTCTCCTTAATTTTGAAATGACTTTTATAATCAGTAATTTTAATAATGGTAATTATTCACTACAAATATTCATTATATTTATTATATAAAAAGAATGAGTAAAGTTTTGGTTGTATTGATACTATCATAAAAATAACTCCAAATTAAAATATATCACTAAATATTACAATAGTTACGTTGTTAAAAGGATATTCATCATGAAGAACTTCATACTAGGTGCATATATAATAGCTTTCACATTTTAGGTATTTTTACCAATTACCTATCATTTACAATAATTGATTATATTGGATTTGGGGTAATGCTTATCACACTGAATAGTCTATCAATCGGGCAGTATAAATGAGCAATCGTCGTAATGTTAAACATTGTTTCGATGATAAGATCCATCATATTTTCTTTATATCTATTGAATTTTAATGAACAGGCAGTAAGTTAATTCAAGCCAGAAACGCCTGTTAAATTAATTGTTATTTATACAATTATCATTTACTTTATTAGCATATTAATCGCTAAGCTACTTACATATGTAAACACAGAATAACAAATGATTAGAGCATAAGTTGATTGTTTGTTATTTATTTTATGATCTAGTTATAGCAATAAAAGAATAAAGTTAACTCCATAATTTAAGGGATTTCATTTTGTCTTTTTGATAACATTGGGTTAGTAATTAATTGTGTGCTTTTCCACTTTTTAGGTGCTAGGTTCCTTGAGTATTTAAAAAGCACATACCATCTTAGTAGATATTGTTGTCCATAATTTAAAATACTATAGTTTTAATTTTGAACAGATGGTATTGTAATAATTGAAAGATACTACTGAAAGCGTGGCAAAAAAATGAGGTACTATAAGACATTAATCATTTGGATAAGTGTACTTATTATAAGTATATTATTAAGTTTATTATGGGGTATTGGTGACTTAAATGGTTTATTATCAAAAACCATCCTCTTTCAGGTCAGAATTCCAAGAACGTTAGAAGCGTTATTAGCTGGTGTAGGTTTAACGCTTGCTGGGCATATGTTTCAGACATTGTTAAATAATCCATTGGCAGATAGTTTTACTTTAGGATTAGCAAGCGGTTCTACATTTGGCTCAGGTTTAGCAGTAGTACTTGGTTTATCATTTTTTTGGTTACCGCTGTTTTCTGTTATATTCAGTATTACTACGCTTATTTTAGTTATTGCTTTAACTACAGCAATGTCGAGAGGTTATCCAGTACGTACATTAATACTATCAGGGATAATGATAGGCGCATTATTTAATGCATTGTTATATGTACTCATAATATTTAATCAAAATAAGTTGAATAATATCGTGAATTATATGTTTGGTGGATTCTCTTCTGCAGAATATAATGAAGTTATTTATATCGGCGTTGTGTTAGTTATAGGTGGGTTGATTTTATTCGGTATGATTTCAAAAATCAAATTATTACAACTTGGACATTTACGTGCCAAATCATTAGGGTTAAATGTTCAAAGTGTTACTTATGGGGTTTTGCTTATTGCATCTATCTTAACTGCTGTTATTGTCGCATATGTAGGCGTTATTGGCTTTGTAGGTATGGTAATACCACAACTTGTAAAAAGGCACAGCCAAAATTATGATTTGGGACAACAAATGATACTTAATATGATAATTGGTGGTACAATTATGGTGCTTTCAGATTGGTTAGGAAGTATTATCTTAGATCCATTCCAAGTGCCAGCAAGTATTATACTGGCTTTATTGGGTATTCCTGTTTTATTTTATATAATGATTTCACAACCCCGTATATATGAATAACACAACTCATTTAAAAGCCATCATGGAATATAAATTGTAGTATTTATAAAAAAGAAAATAAACGTTTGAAATAAAGAGGTTATGAATATGGACTTAACTCAAGTAAAAGCAGTTGTATTCGATTTAGAAGGTACACTATTAGATCGTAAAAAATCTAGAGATAAATTTATAGAAGAACAATATGAAAGATTTCATGATTATTTAGTGCGTATTCAACTTGCAGATTTTAGGAAAAAATTTATAGAATTAGATGATGATGAGGATCATGATAAACCAGAATTATATAAAGCAATCATAAAAGATTTCCATGTTGATCGATTAACATGGAAGGACTTGTTCAATGATTTTGAAATGCATTTTTATCGTTATGTGTTTCCTTATTATGATACTTTATATACACTTGAAAAGTTATCGACATATGGATATTTGACTGGGGTAATTGCGAATGGTAAATCAAAAATTAAGCAATATCGCTTACATGCTTTAGGGGTTGAAGATGCTATTAACTATCTTACTACGTCTGAAACAGTTGGATTTCGTAAACCGCATCCAAAGATTTTTGAGGATATGTTATCTCAATTGGGTACCAAGCCCGAAGAAACGATGTATGTTGGCGATGACGCGCTCAATGATGTGGCCCCAGCGAGAGCAATGGGGATGATTAGTGTGTGGTTTAAAGAAGATGATGATGTTGAAGTAGAACCTTTACCAGAAGAGGTGGATTTTACTATTACAACGATGGAAGAACTATTATCGATATTACCAATTGCGAAGAAAGGAAGCTGACAGTATGGAATTATTTACCACAAATGATGGCATAACATTAAACTATAGAACGAGTGGTGAAGGCAATGCCATTGTTATGATTCACACTGCGTTTGATAATTTAACTGTTTTTAATGAGATTGAAAAGAAATTTAATACAAATCATCAAGTTGTACTTATTGATTTGAGAGGGCACGGTTATTCTGATAAACCAAATAATATACATTTTAAAACATATGCAGAAGATGTTAAAGCTTTATTAGATTATTTGTATATTGAAAAATGTGCATTTATAGGTCATGAGATGGGCGCTTCTATAGCAGTTTCAATTGCAGCAGAATTTCCAACACTTGCTACATCCTTAACATTAGTTAATCCAACAATGTTAAATGACATGAATCCAGCTGAAAGATTATATCGTAAATATGCTAACAAAATAAGGAATTGGGATGAAGAGAACCAACAAAAATTTCTTGATAATCATTTATATTATTCAAAACGAAAGGTTAAGAAATTTTTGAAGCAGTTAGATAACACAAATGGCATCGCGACAAAAAATGAATTATCGGCTGTAAAACAGTCATTTAATGATAATAATATTTCTTATTATTTAGGGAAAGTCAATTTACCAACATTAATTATTGTTGGTCAACATGGAGAGCGGACTAGTGTTGTTGAAGCTAAAGAGTTTGGTGATTATATTGGCAATGTTAAATTTGAAGTTTTTAAAGAATCAGGTCTTTATCCGTTTGTAGAAGAAAAATCTAGATTTATTGAACTTAGTAAAGATTTTATTAAGGAACATGAAACGACGGTAACAAATTAATTGAATAAGGTAATATGAATAGACATTAAGACAATAATAGTAAATATACCTCTTTAAATTGCTTTCTTATTACAGTGACGAAAGTTTTGTAATATTTCTGTAACCTCACTGTTAATTAAGTAATATTTATAGTACAATATGAATAAGGAAAAAGTAACGCATAATTAATAGAAGGAGAGAGTGCTATGAAAAAATTAGTAGCAGCAGTTTTAGTCACAGGTTTGGCATTTTCTGGAGTTAATGCAGGAAGTGCTTCAGCAGCTTCAGGTAACTCTATCCAAAGTGTTGATCAACTTCAACAAGGTGACACAACTTTAGAAGGCGCTAAATTAGGATCATCCATTCAAAGTGTATTGAAAAATAATAGCAAACCTATTTATTCACATAGACCTGATGGTAAAGAGCATTACTATGAGTTTAAACAAGATGATGGCGTGCTAGTCGTAACTACGGACGGTAAGAAGAACGAAGGTAAGATTACACGTGTTTCTATGAGCTATAATGATACAGATGGCCCATCTTACAATGAGGTAACTGAGCATGTAAGCCACAATGCTATTACACGTGAACATTATAATAATGTGACAGGTAATTTTGGTTATATTCAAGATGATGATGTGTCATATCAATTTAGTTCAGCATCACCAAGTGATAAAGATATTAAACTATATCGCATAGATATTAGTAAATAAACATCACTGGAAACACATAAAGTGAATAACATAACCGGCAAGTGTGAATTTAATACTTGTCGGTTATTTTATTTTCAAATTATGAAAAAGTATGAGATTATAAATTAAATTGCAGTAAACAAATACAACATTTATCAATAAAAAGGTAAATATTATTATTTACTGGATAAATTTTTAATAATATTTTTTAAGGAGCCTACCATGAGAGTTAATGACAAAGTATTAGTAGAAAATATTAATGATTACTTCACTCATAAAGGTCTTTCACCGAATTTAATAGATGATATTAAGGAAAAATTGAAAAAAGATTTTCATAAATCGGAAGCTCAAGACAAGGATTATATTGAGTATAGAAGTAAGTCGCCAGCAGAAATTATTTTGACCATACAACGCAATTTATTTACATTGCAGCTCAACCCTATTGTATTTTTTATTGTGAATTTTATATTATTGTCCTATTTATATGATAAACATTATGTATCATTTCAAGCTGCTTCAGGATTATCAATATTCTATTGTTTGGTGATTTTACCAATTTCAATATTTATTTACTTGCGGATTGATTGGAAAAACTATTTGTACAGTAATAAATTTGAGAGGATTATTGGTTTGATTGTGGCAGGTGCTGCGTTTGTGCTCGTTATTGTTCATGCATTTGATTTGAATTTAGGTATCGTAGCAGTAACCATATACGCACATCAATTTGTATTTTTTGTAGGAATTATATTTAGTATTTCAGGGATTTATTTTAGAAGGTTAGAATTTACTGGCATTGGATTATTATTATGTCAAAAAACAATAGATGCTATGATAAAGAATTCAAGCATTGCCCAAATCGGATCCATAGTTATATGGGTATTATTACTCATTGTGATTATTTACTATACGATACGTATATCATCAAGAAATTAAAGTAAGCGTGAATATATATATGAAAAAGCATCCATCAATAAGATAACGATTGTTTCGGTTATCTTGTTGGTGGATGCTTTTTATGTAGGATAACATAAAGGGATTTGTAGTAAATCAAATATAGAAGAATAATGAATTGTAGCGTAATAAACTTAAAATAAGGGTATATTACTTTTGTAAAGGGAGGTGACCCATGATGAAAAAAATTGAAACGAGTTTCGGCAACAAGATTGCATACATCCGCGAGGGTCAAGGTATTCCTATTATATTAATTCACGGGCTTGACGGAAACATGGCTTCTTTATATGACTTAAAAAATAAATTAAAAACCAATTTTGAAGTTATTATTTATGACGTAAGAGGTCATGGTAAATCATCAAAACCCAATTCTTTTCATTTGCAAGATCATGTCTCAGATTTGAAGATATTGATGGATAAATTGAGCATTGAACCAGCACATTTAATTGGATACGATATGGGAGGGGTAATTGCAAAGCACTTTACTGATCTATATGAAACAAGCGTAAGATCACTCACACTCATTGCTTCTAACTTAGATAATAGTGTGCATGGATTAAATAAGTTGATGATTGAACATCAAGATGAAATTGAAGGCTTTGATAAATCTGAAGCGCTCATTATTTTATTTCCTTATTTGTACAAAAAACAAGATATTGCTAAAAAGTGGTTTCAAAACCAATTGATATATAGTCGCCAGTCGTCTGAAGATAGTGCTATTGCAACAAGAGCTTTGATGAATTTTCCGGAGTATGATAAAGATAATGTAATTCAGCATGTGAACGTTCCTACTTTAGTTGTCTATGGTCACTATGATCCGTTATGCTCTAAAGAAAGTTTTCAACAATATTATGATGCATTTACCTCATTAAAAATATTTGAATTTAATCATTCAGGCCATGCACCACATGTAGAAGAAACTGAGCATTTTATGGAGGTTTATCTTGAATTTGTAAATGCTTTGGAATATCAAAATTAAAACTAATAATTAAATAAAAATAACTTTGGAATTCAAGGAAAAAATAATAGTTTGATTATGAACAGGAGCAATTACTATCATTTAGTAATTGCTCCTGTTTGCATAAATATTACTTTTTGAGTATTATAAAATATGTTGAAAATTAGCGTTTGAATTAAATTAAGCTTTATAAAATATTGAGGCGAAATGTTATTTATTATTATATTGGAATTAAGGCACAATAAAAACCCACCAACTATTGTAAGTGGTGGGTAGTTTGTATGCATGGGTTAGTACCTTTAAGCCTTTTTAAACTTCTTTATCGTCATTAGCATCTTTAATGCGTTGATTAACACGTGACAATAACTCATTGATTTTTTTACGTTGTTTAGTATTAACTAAAATTAAAACAGTTCTTTCATCGTGTTCGTTACGTTTCTTATCGAAGTAATCTTCTTGTGACAAGTTTTTAACAGCTTTAACCACTTGGGGTTGTTTGTAGTTTAAATGGTTAATGATATCTTTTAAATAATATTCTTCATTTTCGTGTTCGCTAATATATGTTAATACTGCGAATTCCTCGAAACTTACAGAAAATTCCTTTTTAATAATACCTTTTAATTTGTCAGCATATGTGACCATAGCTAATAATTCAAAGCAATCATTGATTTTTGTGATAGCCATCTTAATTCCTCCCTATTTCAATTCCCAATTTAGTATACATATTAAAAATATTTTTGTATAATTATTTGTCTTAATTCAAAGTTGAATACAAAGATTCTTCATAATTTATGACTCAATTATATTTGAATAAAATTTATTAAAGCCTCTTTTATTTAGTTTATTATAACTAAATAAAAATAGAAAGTAAACAAAAAAGTGTTTAAGCGTTACAATAATGATTTCTGTATTTAATACAATTATTTACAGACCAATCAAAGAAAATAATTTTATTCTACTACATTTCAATTCCTTGTCATTAGATAAAAATCAAACAAGAATATTAAAAAAATTAAAGCGCTTACTAATTATGATGTGCACATCTAATTTTTAGAGCGCATGATATCAGCATTTTTAACAACTACATCTCCGGGTTTTAATCCGTCAACGATTGTTACATGTTCTTTATTACCCATATTTTTAGTTTTAATAACCCGTTTAATAAATTTATTATTTTTTCGTATAAAAACAAATTGTCCGTGATATATTGTGGATTTTGGTAATTCAATCATATGATTTGGAACTTCAATTTTGACATGCTTCCCAATCGGGAGATTGTTTTGGGAAATAATTTCTACTAAATAGCGAGAATATTTAAGGTTTTTTTGAAAATTAATCGGTAATTTTGCAATATAGCATATTTCACCAGAAAAAGTCTTTTGTGTTGAATGGCGTATCGTCACTTTATCTTTTAAATGTAATGATTCGATTATTGATTCAGGAACTGCTGCTTTTATGAGCATTTTGGAATTATAAATATGAAGGATGATATCTTCATTTTGAGAAGGGGAATGATTATTCATATAGATGGTACCTGTTTCGGGAGCGTATACTTTTGTACGAAGTTGGTTTTGTAATTGCTCAATATCTGCTTGCAACTTTAGCATTTCTTGTTTAAGGAAGTTTAAGTGGGAACCTTTATTTTGTTTTAAATAGAATAGTTGTTTTTGTTTAGAGGTTATTTGCTGTTCAATCGATGGGTTATAATATTCAAAAAGAACTTGGTTTTTTTTAATTTTATCATTGGATTTTACAAACCAATCATTAATATAGCCTTTGTTTTTGTCATATACAATGGAAGTAATTTTCGCGGGCACTTTTTTGCCAACGAACATGAAAGGCTTGTTATACGTTATTTTAATTGTTTCAATAGAAGGATTTGTGGAGGAAAGTTGTGTTTTAAAATAGATACTGCAGAAAATGATTATAGTTGTAATTATTGTTATGATCACACATATCATAATCACTTTTTTCATGGATGTCACCTCTAGTAATAATGGTGATTATATTATACATCCAAATCATATTTGTGAGGATAAAAAAAGCGAGTCATTTACTATATATTGAAAGTAAATGACTCGCTGCTACAATTTTAAAATAATCTTAATAAAATAATACCAATCATAATTGCTATAATGCCACTAACTTTTCGAAGGGTAACTTTATTGACATGAGTGCCAAGTAAACCAAAGTGATCAATAATGATGCCCATCAGCATTTGACCTAGCATAACGATAATTGTAGTGAGCGCTGCGCCCAGGTGAGGCATCAAAATAATATTCGTAGTGACAAAAATAACGCCTAAGATGCCACCAATAAAATAAAGGGGCTTAATTTTACCTGGTTTCGTATCATACGAACTCAGCTTAAGGCTACGGTTAAAGATGAGTGTTAAGACAAATAATGCTATTGTACCCACAGTAAATGATATCAGAGCTGCCATTACTGAAGAGTGTATTTGTTGTCCTAATGCACTATTTGTAGCCGTTTGGATTGGTGGACAAAACCCAAAAATAAAACCAACTATAATCCAAATATAGATTTTCGAATGTGTCTGTGTAGCTCTTTTATTACTGCGAACATAGTTCATTAAGACAATTCCTATGATTAAAAAGAGAATACCGAACACTTTAAATAATGTAAAAGTTTCTTGTTCTGCACCAAACCAACCCAATGTGTCTATTGTGACGCCCATGATGATTTGCCCTGCTACTGTCATTACGACAGTTAAAGAAGCGCCTAAACGAGGTAACAGCACTAAATTGCCAGTGAGAAAAATAACCCCTAGTAGACCACCTAAAAACCATATATAACTAAAAGATTGATTATCATAAAAATGCGGTGAGAAAACATGAGGATTGATAATAATGTTAAGTAAAATTAAAAAAATTGTACCTGTTGCAAATGATATTGTGGATGCGTAGAAGGAAGATCGTGTATAAAGACTTAATCTAGAATTAATAGAAGTCTGAAAAGGAACGACCATACCTGCAATAATGCCTACTATATATAAGAGAAACATTAAATCACTCTTTCTGAAAAGTTTGTCTATATCATTATATAGTAAAGTATAAAATAATCATATGTATTAATTTGAGGAAAAAGGTTTTGTAGTTGTAATAAATAATGATGTACACAATACACAAAGTGTAATAAGATATATAAGGTGAATCTTTTCGGAAATAAAAAGGTTAACTATTATAATGAATATTGAATATACACAACTTAGAAAAATAAATATTATTAAATAATAAGAATGTTATTAAGAAGTGAGTGACTGAATATATTGAAGCAACTTTCCATAATTCGTCTTTTAGATGAGGAAACTTTTTTTGTAGGAGCAGGTAATGACGAAGGTATACAAAATAATCAATTTATTGAAATATTAAATCCAAGAAGATCTTATAAAAATTTGGCGCAGATTATCGAAGTTTATGACCAATACGCATTATGTAAAAAATTAGGTAAAAAGAAGATATTTTTTGGTGATAGAGTCAGATTGAGACCGCTGAAAATTAGTGATATTGAATGATTAAATAGAGTAATAAAATAATTTATATATTATATCAAGGATATTAAAATAGTGTATTTTAAGCCACAGAATACAAAAACCAAACGCAAATGACGTTTGGTTTTTTATTATTATCGAGATAAATATAATGAGTAACAAAAATTTGGCGTGAATATCCAGGAATTAATGCAGTTGAATATTGAGGGTTAAACATGTGCTTCAATAAATTATGTCATTTTGAAAAACTGTCGACAAAGTCGCGCGTCTTTGCCAACAGTTTCTACATATATCATATAAGCAATAGTGACATTTATTTTGTAAGTGTTTCGAAGATGACTTTGGTTGATTTATCTATAATTTGGGCTGAATGCACCTTTGTAGGAATACCGGCTTTAGGTCTGAAGATATCTAGTGCGATTAATTTGTTCATACCTTCTTTTACAGCAGTATCATTGAGAAAATGCTCAATTTTGGGCAATTGAATTTTTATAGACTTGTTTACGGCATCGTTGAAAATAAGTTCGAGTGTTTGTGCCATTGCAATGCGTCCTCCTTAATATTTAATTAATCGTTTCGGTTTTGATAACTTCTAGTGTTTCAAAACGTTCCCCTGTGATTTGTTCGATAATAGATTTAAAGCTCTTTAATTGCTCAGGCGTTGCTTCTGTATTTAGATTAGCAAAGTGGCGTTTGAAAAGGGATGCTTTTCCATCTTTATCGTACAATACACGTGACAATGTAACAGCAAGTTGATTGATTTGATTCATATTGTAACCTCCTTTCATTATATATATCGAAATAAAAAGGCAAAATGGTCAAAAAAGTTTAAAAAAATATTCTTAAACACTTTCATGTTACTTAAATATCATATATCATTAAATAAGAAACATTTAAGATGGTCAGAGGTGAATGTATGAATCAAGTGGATCCAATTAGGGATATTAAAGAAATAAAGGCGATGTATGAAGTGTTAAGCCGTAAGTCTAAAAGAGATTATTTATTGTTTAAGTTTGCTATACATACGGGGGTTAAGTTATCGGAGTTATTAAACCTATGTGTAGTAGATGTTAAAGGAGAACATGATGATATAAAGATGTATTGGTTAGAAGACCATGCGCCGAGTATTTATATAAAATTACCTGAAACATTACGACATGAATTATCACAATTTATTGCACAAGCACAATTGAAGGATGATGAATTATTGTTTCAATCGAATCGTACATTAAAAGGGCTTTCTAGACAACAAGCATACCGTATTATTCATGCTGCGGCAGATGAATTAGGTATGCTACATATTGGTCTAACAACATTAAGGAAGACGTTTGCATACCATGCTTATCAGTCCGGCATTTCAATTTCAATTATTCAAAAATACCTTGGGCATCAGACGACATTCGAAACGATGAAATTTATTGGCATTTCGACAAAAGCGAGTAAAACAACCATCGCTTTGAGTTTATAATTAAATAAAAAGGAGGAATAGGATGAGCTTAGTATATCTGCTTAGTGCTTTGTTACTCATAATGATTTTACTATTATTTACGTTAACAAATCACAAGTTACAACAATATGTCGGGCAATTTGTATTGATAGCACCAATTATTTCATCAATATACTTTTTGTGGCAAATACCACGAGTTATGCAAGGACATTTCGTAACGGTTCAAATCCCATGGCTTACGCTATTAGATATTAATATTGATTTTAGAGTTGATGGTTTAAGCTTATTTTTTAGTTTATTAATATCATTGATCGGTTTAGCAGTTTTTTATTATGCGACACAATATTTATCTAAAGAACATGATAACTTACCACGTTTTTATATCTACTTATTATTATTTATGTTCAGTATGATAGGTGTTGTAACTTCTAATAACACAATACTTATGTATGTATTTTGGGAATTAACGAGTGTATCTTCATTCTTACTTATCGCGTATTGGTACAATAAGGGAGAAAGTCAATTTGGTGCTATACAATCATTTATGATTACAGTATTTGGTGGTCTTGCCTTATTAGCTGGATTTATAATGATTTATATAGTGACCGGAACCAATTCAATTTCTGAAATTATAGGACAAAGTGATAAAATAGCACAAAGTAATTTATTTATTCCTATTATTATCATGATCTTATTAGGAGCATTTACAAAATCTGCACAATTTCCATTTCATATTTGGCTTCCTAAGGCCATGGCAGCACCGACACCGGTAAGTGCATACTTACATTCAGCTACAATGGTTAAAGCAGGTATTTTTTTACTATTTAGATTTACGCCAGTGTTGGGGTTGAGTGATTTCTACATTTACTGTGTTACATTTGTTGGTCTAATAACAATGATATTTGGTGCAATTAACGCTACTCGCCAGTTCGATTTGAAGGGAATATTAGCCTACTCTACAATTAGCCAACTAGGAATGATTGTATCAATGGTAGGTCTTGGTGGAGGATTTGCACAACACCCCTCTGGTGAAGCTTCTAAGGTCTATGGATTAATACTATTTGCAGCATTATTTCACCTTATGAATCATGCGCTCTATAAAGGTGCATTATTTATGGGGGTCGGAATCATAGATCATGAAACAGGTACACGAGATATTCGAAGATTATCAGGGTTAAGAAAGGTATTTCCTATAACACATATAGTCATGTTACTTTCTGCATTATCTATGGCGGGTATACCTTTTCTAAATGGATTCTTAAGTAAAGAAATGTTTTTTGAAAGTTTAGTTAGTACAAATGAATTACCACAGTTCAATATGATACTTACTATAATTATCACAGTGATTGGGGTAGTGGCGAGCATATTTACGTTAATCTATGCTGTTTATATGATTAAAGAAGTTTTCTGGGGGGATCCTCAACAAGCAGATCTACCTTTAAAATCGCCACACGAACCATTCTTATTCACACTACCTTCTGCAATTATGATGATTTTGTTGCCGGTGATTTTTTTCATCCCCAATCTATTTGGAGAATCGATCATTCTACCGGCATTACGAAGTATCACAATTGGAGAAAATGTAGATGGATTAGCGCCACATATTTCACAATGGCATGGTTTCAATTTACCCTTAATGTTAAGTGCTATCGTAATTATAGTTGGTTTTATAGCAGCACTTAAAATAGATTGGAAACAATATGCCAATCATATTAAAGTGAAATCAATTACGGAAATTTACTTAGGTTCATATAAACATTTCGAACATTATTCAGGATATAGTATTCGTGCATTGATGAATAACCGTTTAAATCATTACATCACGTTAACACTATTGATTTTTATAATGATTGTAACTTACGGCATTATTGAAGCAGGATTTCCAGAAGTGCATCAAATTCATGTAAGTGAGTTTGGACCACTGGAAGTCATTACCCTCATCGTTGTATTCGTTCTAGGAATAGCTTTAACATTTATTCGTCAACGTTTAACGATGGTTATACTAAATGGTATTATCGGTTATTGTGTAACCATTTTCTTCATATTAATGAAAGCACCTGATTTAGCATTGACACAACTGGTTGTAGAAACAATTACTACCATATTATTTATCGTCAGTTTTTCAAGGTTGCCAAACGTGCCGCGTACAAAAGTACATAAGAAACGTGAAGCAGTGAAGATTGTTGTTTCACTGATGATGGCAGTTATCGTCGTGACGCTTGTATTTATTGCACAACAAAGTGATTCAATGCCTACGATATCAACGTTTTATCATGATGCATATAAATTAGCAGGTGGTAAAAATATAGTGAATGCGATACTTGGAGATTTCCGTGCTTTAGATACATTGTTTGAAGGACTGGTACTTATTATTGCTGGTTTAGGTATTTATACATTACTTAACTTTAAAGATAGGAGGGGTCAAGATGAAAGAGAATGATGTAGTATTACGAACGGTAACCAAAATTGTTGTATTTATATTATTAACTTTTGGGTTTTACTTGTTTTTAGCAGGACATAATAATCCTGGAGGAGGCTTTATTGGTGGTCTCGTATTTAGTTCAGCCTTCCTATTGATGTTCTTGGCCTTCGATGTTAAGCAAGTGTTAGTATCTTTACCACTAGATTTTAGAATATTAATGATTACAGGATCTTTAGTATCATTTGCTACAGCAGTTATACCTATGTTTTTTGGTAAACCGTTCCTTTACCAAACAGATGCACATGTACAATTACCAATTTTAGGGGAAGTACATCTAACGACGGTTACGCTATTTGAAGCGGGAATCGTATTAGCTGTTGTAGGTGTAGTTGTAACAGTAATGCTGTCCATTAGTGGTGGTCGCTCATGAATTTAATCTTATTATTAGTCATTGGCTTCTTAATATTTATTGGAACGTATATGATATTATCGGTCAATTTAATCCGTATTGTAATAGGTATTTCGATATTTACCCATGCAGGTAACTTAATTATTATGAGTATGGGACACTATGGTAAAAATATGTCTGAACCATTAATTGGAGAGGGGAACGAACATTTTGTTGATCCCTTATTACAAGCTATTGTACTAACGGCAATAGTCATTGGGTTTGCTATGACTGCCTTTTTATTAGTTCTTGTATATAGGACATACCGTGTTACAAAAGAAGACGAAATTGATGTGTTGAGAGGTGATGATGACAATGATGATGAGTAATTTGTTGATTTTGCCATTACTTCTACCTGCAGTGTGCGCTTTAGCGCTAGTCTTCATACGTACACAAAGTAGATTATCTAGAATTTTTTCAATTGGTACCATGGCAGTGAGTACGATAATTTCATTATTATTACTTGTTTATGTGATGTACAATAAGCCTATTGCTTTAGACTTTGGAGGATGGAAGGCGCCGTTTGGCATTCAGTTTGTAGGAGATTCGTTAAGTTTGTTAATGGTAACGACTTCGAGTTTTGTTGTAACGTTAATCATGGCGTATGGTTTTGGGAGAGCAGAAAAAAGGGCGATCCGTTACTACTTACCAAGTTTTATTTTATTCTTAACAGTTGGTGTCATTGGTTCATTTTTAACAGCAGATTTATTTAACGTATATGTAATGTTTGAAGTGATGTTATTAGCGTCTTTTGTATTAATTACATTAGGACAATCAGTAGAACAGTTACGTGCAGCTATCATATATGTTGTTTTAAATATATTAGGATCGTGGCTTTTACTTTTAGGTATTGGACTATTGTATAAATTAACAGGTACATTAAACTTTGCATTAGTAGCCCAAAGAATAGGTGAAATGGATAATCAAAGTTCGATTGTTATTGTATCTATGGTCTTCCTTATC
This sequence comes from Staphylococcus casei, assembly GCF_030294405.1. Lineage (NCBI taxonomy): Bacteria > Bacillati > Bacillota > Bacilli > Caryophanales > Staphylococcaceae > Staphylococcus > Staphylococcus casei. The sequence continues at coordinate 2,293,628 of NZ_CP125718.1, read as the reverse complement.
GCATTTGGTGCGAAGGCAGCTTTAGTACTCTTTATGTGGCTTCCTAAAGCTTATGCAGTACTTAATACTGAGCTAGCGGCACTATTCGCTTCATTAATGACTAAAGTGGGGGCTTATGCCTTGATTCGTTTCTTTACATTAATATTTGATGAACATGATGGTATAACACATCCACTGCTCGTATTTTTATCTTGTATTACAATGTTAATTGGTGCATTTGGTGTACTTGCTTATAAAGATATTAAAAAAATTGCTGCATACCAAGTCATTCTATCAATTGGTTTTATTATATTGGGGCTAGGTTCAAATACTTATGCAGGCGTAAATGGGGCAATATTTTATTTAGCTAACGATATGGTCGTTAAGACGCTATTGTTCTTTCTTATAGGAAGTTTAGTTTATGTTACTGGATACAGACAATATAGACATTTACATGGTTTAGCCAAACAAGAGCCGTTTTTTGGTGTAGCTTTTGTGATTATGATATTAGCTATTGGCGGCGTGCCACCATTTAGTGGTTTTCCAGGAAAAGTATTTATATTTAAAGGTGCGATTGAAAATGGTAATTATATAGGGCTAGCGTTAATGATTATTACCAGTCTCATTGCGATGTTCAGTTTATTCCGTGTATTTTTCGTGATGTATTTAGGCAATGAAAAAAAAGGCGAAGAAAAAATATTTAAAGCTATTCCTGTCTATCGTAAGAGTCTCATAGCTATTTTAGTAGGCACAGTATTAGCAATGGGTATTATAGCACCACTTATATTTAAAGTTACGGATAATGCTACACACTTAAATATGGATGATGGACGCTATGAAAAAGCGGTTAATCCTCATTTGAAGAAGGAGGCTAAATAATGAGACAAGTCTTACTTAATATTGTCATTGCTTTTTTGTGGGTTTTATTTCAAGATGAAGACTCTTTTAAAGCATCTACCTTCTTCGCTGGCTATCTTATTGGATTGTTAGTTATTTATATATTACATCGCTTTTTTGGGCAACAATTTTATTTGAAAAAAGTTTGGGTAGCAATTAAGTTTTTAGCGGTCTACCTGTACCAATTAATTACATCTAGTATTACTACAATTAACTATATATTATTTAAAACAAAGGATTTAAATCCAGGTTTAGTAACATATGAAACAAAGTTAGATAGTGACTGGGAAGTTTCATTTTTAACAATATTAATTATAATTACTCCAGGGTCCACAGTTATAAGAATATCGAAGAAGAAGCAAAAGTTCTTCATACATGCTATTGATGTTTCAGATAAAGAAAAACAAAAATTGCTAAAAAGTATTAGACAATACGAAGGACTCATATTGGAGGTGACAGAATGATAGAATCTCTTATTGATTTTTTCATTACAAGTGCCTTAATCATATTTGGAATAGCATTATTATTAACGTTGTTCAGGTTAATTAAAGGCCCCACAACTGCAGATAGAGTCGTAGCATTTGATACAGCAAGTGCAATTCTTATGTCAATTGTAGGTGTGTTAAGTATTGTATACGGGACATTTTCATTCCTAGATTCAATTTTACTTATTGCTATCATTTCATTTGTTAGTTCCGTGTCAATTTCCAGATATATAGAAGGGGGACACGTGTTCAATGCAAATAACAAGCGAAATCGTTAATTTATTAGCTGCATTTATGATGTTTTTAGGAAGTATTATAGCGCTAATCAGTGCGATTGGATTGATTAAGTTCCAAGATGTGTTTCTACGAAGTCATGCATCGACAAAAAGTTCTACGCTTTCGGTTTTGTTAACGTTAGTAGGCGTTATTATTTATTTTATTTCTTCACAGGGCTATTTGAGTGTAAGATTAATTTTAGCGTTAGTGTTCATTAATTTAACAGCACCAGTTGGAGGGCATTTGATCTCACGTGCTGCTTATCGTACAGGCGCTTATATGTATCGCAAAAGTGATGCACCGAGACAAACCAATATTCTATTAAGTTCCACTGAGAATAATACATTCGATCAATTGAAAAAACGTGCACAAGATAGGGAAAAACGTAGACGTGAAACATATGAAAAAGAGCAGGATTATTAACACATAGACTATAAATGATTGGAAATCACAATCCTCTCACCAAGGTTGACACTCAAAAGTGCGCACTTTGTTGAGGGGATATTTTTTAGGCGAGAATAAATGTGTAATTTCACACCATAAAGAAAGTTGCATTTTTATTATTAAATAGTAAAGGTATAACGAGTTGAATGTAATGGTTTAACTTTAATAATTTTAAAAAATACCACTTGAGAAGTGCAATACATTTAAGAAGTGGGTAAAAAAATGATAAAATAATATATATTTGTAATTGTGTTAATTTTTAAATTATTAGTCGAACAGTAAACCCTAAAGCTGTTTGTAAATAATCTATAAGGGTTTGGGACACATTATGTTCATTAGAAGACAGTTTAATTTATGTTTCAACCTCAACAATTATGAAACAAATAATTTAGTTGAAAAGAGGTGAAACCTTGCAAATATTTGAAACGATTCTTGTTTTTTTAGCGTTAGTCATCGCTAGCTCCTTTGTGCATACTTTCCTTCCTAAAGTACCATTAGCTTTCATTCAAATCATTTTAGGTGTGTTGTTATATGTAACGCCGGTCCCTGTCGAATTTAATTTCGATTCTGAATTGTTTATGGTGGCATTAATTGCGCCATTGCTATTTGTGGAAGGAGTTAAAGTTTCGCGTGTGCATTTAAGGCGTTATATTAAGCCGGTATTAATGATGGCGTTAGGATTAGTGGTCACCACTGTAATTGTAGTTGGATTATTTGTTCATTGGATATGGCCAGATTTACCTATGGCTGCTGCTTTTGCACTTGCTGCAATTCTATGTCCTACTGATGCCGTAGCTGTTCAAGCAATCACTAATGGGAAAGTTTTACCAAAAGGCTCTATGACAATTTTAGAGGGTGAATCACTTCTGAATGATGCGGCGGGTATCATATCTTTTAAAATTGCTGTAGCTGCACTAGTAACAGGAGCATTTTCAATGGCAAACGCTGTTGAACAATTTCTTGTTTCGTCGATTGGTGGGTTTATAGTTGGTATCTTAATCGGTGTTGCGTTAGTAAGGTTTAGGGTAACTTTATCTCGACGTGGCATAGAAAATATAAATATGTTTACATTTATTCAACTCGTCACACCTTTCATCACATATATAGTGGCGGAAATGTTCCATGCATCAGGTATTATTGCCGCTGTAGTTGCCGGTTTAGTGCATGGGTTTGAACGTGATCGTATCGCGCAAGCACGTACCAGACTACAGATGAGTTATAATCATACTTGGAATATTTTGGGATACGCTTTAAATGGCTTTGTCTTTACAATTTTAGGCTTTTTAGTGCCTGAAGTAGTGGGGAGAATTATCGAAAATGAACCACACAATTTAATATTCTTAATTGTCGTTACATTTTTAATTGCATTAGCAATTTATTTATTTAGATTCTTATGGGTTTTTGTATTATATCCATATTTTTATTTACCAGTCAGTCCGTTCCAAAAAATGATTTCTCATAATGAAGATGAAGATAAAGCAACAGAATCACCACCGAGAAGAGGGATGTATGCTTTTATTATGTCATTATGTGGTGTGCATGGAACGATTTCGTTAGCTATAGCACTGACTTTACCCTATATGCTAGCAAATCATCACTCGTTTATTTTTAGAGACGATTTACTTTTTATAGCATCAGGTATGGTGATTATCAGTTTGATTGTTGCACAATTTTTATTACCTTTAGTCACACCTACTGCTAAAAAGCCTAAGATACAAGGCATGAATTTCAAACAAGCCCGTGTTTACATTTTGGAAAAAGTAATTGATAGTTTAAATCAAGCTTCTACGGTAGAATCTAGTTTTCAGTATGGGAATGTGATTAAAGATTATCATGATAAATTAGCATTCTTAAGAACAGTTGAGAATGAAGATGAAAACACGAAAGAATTGCAACGATTGCAAAAATTAGCTTTCGATGTAGAGAATAATACTTTAAATAGCTTGGTTGAGAATGGAGATATTACTACGAACGTATTAGATAACTATATGCGTTATTCAGAACGTACTCAAGTATATAAACAAGCATCTTTGCTACAGCGTATTAAAGTTGAAATTCGAGCCATGTTGTTAAAGAGAAGAATTAAACATAAAGTTAAAACGAACGCTGCTTCTTCTTTATCTGTTGTAGATAACTTGCAAGAAATTTCAAATGTAATGCGTACGGTACATTATCGTGTAGTAAGCCGTCTTGCAAAAGAGACTACAGAAGATAATAAACTAGAAATAGGTATGATTTGTGATAGTTATCTGTTACGAACAGATAATTTAACGCCATCCAATTTCTTTAATCCTAAAAATGAAAATTCAATAACAAAAATCAAATTAACTGCGCTTAAAGAACAACGACGTGTGTTAAATGAACTTATTGAAGATGAACAAGTAAGTGAAGTGACAGCTTTGAAAATACGTGAAGCTATAAATTATGATGAAATGGTTATTGTTGATAGTTTAACGGATTAAAATTTGAAATAAACATAAAAAACAGTTTTCCTATATTGGAAAGCTGCTTTTTTATGTTAAGCATTGTATGATCAATAATTTAAGAAAATAGTGCCTTTTTACGTCATATATATGTGTCACTGAATTTCATTTGATGAAATTCCTGACTCTAAAAAACTCCATCAACGGGGGGAGGAACCAACCGTTGATGGAGTATGGGAGATGATTATAAGGCTTGAATACCACCATGCCGTACGTTTTAAGGAGGGTAACGTACGACATGGGGCTATTCACCTACGAGTGAGGTTAATAGCCTAAAACTTTTATTTCATACTGCCGTGAATCGTTTCGATATTTTCTTTCATCATATCGTAGTATGAATCTCCTTTAGATCCTTTTTTACCAATAGAATCAGTGAATACTTCACCATAGATATCTTTCTTAGTTTCTTCGCTTAAACTTTGCATGCTCTTATGGTCTACACTTGTTTCGACAAGTAAATGTTTTAAGTTGTTATCTTTAACGAATTCAATGGCTTGTTTCATCTGTTCAGGTGTACCTTGTTTTTCAGTGTTGATTTCCCAAATATAGCCTGGTTTAATGTCATACTGTTTAGAGAAATATTTAAAGGCACCTTCACTTGTTATCATGGCACGTTGATTTTTCGGAATGTCATTAAATTTTTCGTGACTTTCTTTATTAAGCGTTTCTAATTTAGCAATGTAATCTTTACTGTGACCTTGAATATCATCCGCATGTTTCTCGTCATGCTTTAGTAATGTATCTCTAATTTTTTCAACATATTTTATACCATTTTCTAAGCTTAACCATGCGTGAGGGTCTTGTTTAGACGCATCACCTTCAGCATCATTTAAATATAATGGTTTAACATTTTCAGATACTTTTACTACAGAGCTATCATCAGGTGATTTATCTGCTTGAGACAATGCTTTATTAAACCAACCGTTACCTGTTTCTAAATTTAAACCATTGTAAAATACAATGTCAGCATCAGTTAAAGCTTTAATGTCCTTAGGTTTCACCTCGTATTCATGAGGATCTTGTCCAATTGGAACAATGCTGTGAATTTCAATGTTATCTCCAGCTGTATGTTTGACCATATCGTATAATATAGAATTGGTTGTAACTACTTTTAGTTTTTCATTAGAGGATGTATCGCTTTTATCATTACTACACGCACCTAAAAAAAGTAATAAAATAAGAGCGAGTGATATTAATTTTTTCATGAAACCTGTCCCTTCTTATTGAAAAGTTGTAATTTATTGCATATAAAAATAATAATGTAAATAAAGAATGCACATAATACAATTGTAGCGCCACTAGGTATGTTATATACATAGCTGAAATAGAGACCAACAATAGCGCTAATAGTACTTATAACACTTGAAATAATCATCATGGTATGTAATTTTTTGGCAATTAAAAATGCAGCTGAAGCGGGTGTGATTAATAAGGCAACAACTAAAATAATACCTACAGTTTGAATGCTAGCAACTGTTACAAGAGACAATAAGAGCATTACAAAATAATGTATTAATGTAGTGTTTAAACCGCTCATTCTACTAAATATTGGATCAAATGTTGATACCATCAATGGTCTGTAAAAGACGATGATTAATAACATGACGATGATACCTACAACAATTGTTGACCAAAACGTAGAATGTGTAACTGCTAGTAAGTTACCAAATAAAATATGATATAAATCTGTAGAGCTATTAATAAGGCTAATTAAAATAACTCCCGTTGCTAAAAAAGCAGTGAAACTTATACCTATGGCAGCATCGGGTTTAGTTTTACTACTTTTGGTAATAAACCCTATAAAAATACTAGCAATCATGCCCGTGACTAATGCGCCAATAAACATTGGTATGCCGAATAGGAATGATAAGGCAACACCTGGTAAAACAGCATGGCTCATAGCATCTCCCATGAGAGAGAGGCCTCTAAGTACGATGAGACAACCAACTGTACCGCATACGATTCCCACGACGATTGAAATAATAAGCGCATTGCTTAAAAATTGATAATCAAATAAATGGTTAAAAAACTCCATGTTAAGTTACGTCCTTTCTAATGCATTTAAGCCATGTTATTTTGAATCGGAGCATTTAAAAACGTATGATTCAAATGTTCTGGTTTCATGGCGGTAACACTATCTCCAAAATAGCGAATGGATTTATTTAATAGGATGACACGATCAAAATAAGTTTCAGCTTTCGATAAATCGTGATGAACGATTAATAGTAACTTTCCTTCTCTTTTTAGTTGTCTTAATTGTGACATAATGATTTCTTCACTATGGAAGTCAATGCCAACAAAAGGTTCATCCAATAAATATAATGTACTCTCGGTCATTAATGCTCGAGCGACAAGTACACGTTGCAATTGGCCGCCACTTAATTCAGATATTTGACGGTGTCTTAAATCTTCTAATTCCAAAGTTTTCATCAATTGATTTAATTTGGTTTTAGTTTCTGCATTTACCCATTTAAACCACCCAATATCTTTGTATGCTCCTGATATAACGACATGTTCCACATCAATTGGAAAATCCAAATCGATATGTGCTTTTTGTGGAATGTAGGTAATAGACTTCAAGACATTTTCGACAGGGGTTCTATTTAAATGTGCTGTTCCAGTCGATTTAAATTCACCTATAATTGATTTGAGCAGTGATGATTTACCAGCACCATTTGGCCCCATAATTCCAATGATTTCACCTTGAATAGGGATGTCCAGATTAATATGTTGTAAGACCAATTTATTACCTAAAGTGAGATTTAAATCTTTAATTTCTAACATATTAGCCCTCCTTAATTTAATTTTTAGGTTAACCTAATTTAATTAATCATATACTATGAACTTTTAGCGTGTCAAGTCAATTCATGGTATAATAAGGACAATGAGTTGAGAGGTGAGATAATGCTAACTGAAGAAAAAGAAGACTATTTGAAGGCGATTTTAACGCATGATGGTGACCGTTCTTTCGTTTCAAATAAGACACTATCCCAATATTTAAACATTAAGCCACCATCCGTCAGTGAAATGGTAAATCGTTTAGAGAAGTCGGGATATGTAGAAACAAAACCGTATAAAGGCGTACAACTTTCTAAGGAAGGTTTAACATATACATTAGATATTATTAAGCGACATCGTTTACTAGAACTATTTTTAATAAAGATTCTGCAATATAATTGGGAAGAAGTGCATCAAGAAGCAGAAGTTTTAGAACATAAGGTTTCGCATTTGTTTGTAGAGCGCTTGGATAAGTTATTAGATTATCCAACGACATGCCCACACGGAGGTGTTATTCCTCGTAATAATGATTATAAAGAGATTTATACAACGAATTTATTATCATATGAAGCAGGGGACAAAGTAACGGTTAAACGTGTGAGAGATCGAACAGAATTGTTAGTTTATCTTACGAGCAAAGACATTCTAATTGGAGAAGAAATTACGCTTATTAATAAAGATGATACGAATAAAGTGATTATTGTACAAAAAGAAGAAAACATCACTATTTTAAGTTATGATAACGCAGCACATATATATGTAGAAAAATAGAAATGCTCTTTTGGAAAGCGTGGAGCTGTAGTTGACTTTTTATAAATGGAAATAAAAGCATAGAAGATTATAGTAATACAAGAAAAAGCATGGTATTTATGTAAGAGACATAAATACCATGCTTTTTAGCTAGGAAAAAAATAGGAAAGCAATAGTTGATAGACGGTAAATAAATTGATAGCAATCCAAAGTATACTATATAAGAACGTAGGGATATGTGTTAATTCTTTTAAAGTACTGCCATCCCATGATATAGATTGTTGTGAAAAAGTAAGTCTAAAAATAGTCCAAGACGATTGTAGGACTTCGCCTAATAACACTGCTAATATGAAATGATAAGTGATTGTTAAGATATAGGACATCATGAAGTGGCTATCATTTTGAAATAATAAGTAAAGCAATATAATAAGTAAAATAACCATAATAATCGGAACTAACTTTCGTGAAGTTAATATTAAAAAATAAACAAAGATCAATAAGTAGGACGCTATAAATAAGCTAGGGTATTGCGTATCTATAGCTAAAAAACCTAGTAGTAACATGAGTGGTGGCATGACATAACCACCAAAAGTTGTAATAGTTTGGCCAAGACGATGTTTTGATTGTGTAATAGCATATCCTTGTTGAGATGTTTCCATCCGTTCGGTAGGAGAAGCTACAATGACCAAATCTTTTGCCTTTCCTCCACTAATTTTATTGAAGAGTATATGTCCGAATTCGTGTGTGAGCACTGGTATATAATTTAAATAAATATCTAAAATACGATTTATAGGTTTGTTGCGGTAGTTATGAATAATTATGTATAGTAATGCTACAAACATCACCCAGTAAAGATTGAGTTGGATAGCAAAACTGAAAAATTCATGTAGTTTTGTCATAGTATAACCTCGATTTAAATTTTCAAAAGCATGTATACATTAGCTTTATATTTTTTGCATATAGTTTAGTATAAAGTATTGTTGATGAGAAAGCATTTAGACTTTGGATGTATATTTTATGTGCGAGACCTTGAACAATTACATTTTTATATGTGTTAAGCGGGTCATGTGTTAAAATTACAATAATTAAAATAAAGATTAATCAATTATAAGGTATATTGAGTTAGGAGCATATGCATAATGACAGAAAGCAACAAGCTGAACAAGGTTGATATTTTATCAGTATATTTTGATAATGTCACTTTAATTGATATGCAAGAAAATATTAAGCAATTTTTCTTATCAGAAGCAAAAGATAATTTATTTATCGTTACTGCTAATCCTGAAATCGTAGATTATGCAACTGAGCATAATGAATATCGTAATTTAATTAATCGTGCTGATTATGTTATTCCTGATGGGACAGGCGTTGTTAAAGCCTCTAAATTATTGAGAACACCACTTAAAGAACGTGTTCCTGGTATTGAAATGATGGAAAGCTGCTTGGACATCGCTAACGATAAACATCAAAATGTATTTTTATTAGGTGCAAAAAATAATATTGTCATACAAGCGAAACAAAGATTAGAACAAAAATATCCTAATATTAATTTTAATTACCATCATGGCTTTTTTGATTTCTCAGATGAAAGGGTATTGGAACAAGTGATATCTTTTAATCCAGATTATATATTTGTTGGTATGGGGTATCCTAGACAAGAACAATGGATTGAACGTCATATGGAGTGTTTTAATCAAACTGTTTTGATGGGCGTTGGAGGCGCTCTGGAAGTGTTTAGCGGAACTAAAAAAAGAGCACCGATGCTATTCAGACGTTTAAATATAGAATGGATTTATCGAGTAATTATAGATTGGAAAAGGTTAGGTAGATTAAAATCTATTCCTAAATTTGTTTTTAAAGTTATTAAAGTAGCGATAAAAAAATAAAAACCAAAAGCGTGAATTACAAGTTAATATTAACTGTAATTCACGCTTTTAATCAATCTGATAAGTTATATGGATAATGTACTTTTATTTAACCACAAATCTTGAGTTGTCTAACTCGCTTCTAAATTTCTTTTGTTCAGCTTTTGAACGTTTTTTGAAGTCATTTAAGAATTTTTCATACTCTGGCAACACTTCTTCTAAGTCCCCATATTGTTTGAGTTTTCCGCCTTCAATCCAAGCGATTTTAGTACAGAATTCACGAACTTGTTTCATATTGTGGCTTACAAAGAAAATTGTTTTTCCTTGGGCTTTATATTCGAAAATTTTGTCTAAACATTTTTGAGCAAACGTTTGATCACCAACAGATAGGGCTTCGTCAATAACTAAGATGTCAGGGTTTGTAGTAATGTTAATTGAGAAACCTAATTTTGCGCGCATACCACTAGAATATTTTTTAACCGGTTGGTAAATAAATTCACCTAATTCACTGAATTCAATAACTTGTGGTGTTAATTCTTTAATTTCTTTTCTTGAGAATCCCATACAGAGCATTTTAAATTCAATGTTTTCGACGCCAGTTAATTGACCATTTAGGCCGGCATTGATAGCGATAACGCTAACGTCACCATCACGCTGAATATTGCCTTCAGTAGGTGATAAAGACCCACCAATCATATTGCTCAAAGTAGATTTCCCAGAACCATTGATGCCTACAAGGCCGATGACATCGCCTTCATAAGCTTTTATAGATAGGTCATTTAAAGCGTAAAATGTTTTGTTCTTATGAAAAGGCACAATAGCATCCTTTAAACGCTCTTTATTATTACGATAAATACGATACTCTTTAGTTACATGTTCAATGTTAACCGATACATTCATAATTTAACCTTCCTTATTTACAGTTACTTTAAGTATATTATATATTATATTAGTTGTTAAATTTATTAACCTATTGTAAAGTAAGTGAGTACAATTTAACGATTTCAACTCTTATACAGTTGTTAAATTTTACTGAATTTAGAATGTAAAATCAACTATAAAGATAAAATAAATGGAAATATAAAAAATAAAACAACTTTTATTTTGTTTTCACTAGCTTTTGCTTTCATCTTTAGTATACAGATTAATATATTCATAGCATATCTAATAGTGGAAATTTACGAAAGTAAAGAATTGTTGTTATGATAGGGAGCAAGTCGTATATTAAACTTGAATGCTTTATTGTCATGAGAAAATAGTGATAAAGTCAAATCGATTGAAAGTGTGGTTTAGTTAAATGAATGCAGTTTGGGTAGTTTTGAAGGAGCATTTAAAAAATTTCTATCTTATTCAAAGGTTAGCACAGTTCCAATTAAAAATTTCTAATACGAATAACTATTTGGGAATGGCGTGGGAATTAATTAACCCAGCATTACAGATAATGGTTTATTGGTTTGTATTTGGTTTAGGAATTAGAAATAATGGTCCAGTAGACGGCGTTCCATTTATTTATTGGTTACTTGTAGGTATTAGTATGTGGTTCTTTGTAAACCAAGGTGTTTTAGAAGGTACCAAAGCGATAGCGACGAAATATAATCAAGTGGCTAAGATGAACTTTCCATTGTCCATTATACCTTCATATATCGTTATGAGTAGGTTCTACGGGCACATTGCATTATTGGCAGTGGTCATTTTATTGTGTATGTTATCAGGTTTTTATCCAACGATATATACTTTGCAGTTATTGCTTTATGTGCCATTCGCTTTAATTCTCACAACAACCATAGCTTTGTTTACATCTACTTTAGGTGTATTAGTTAAAGATACACAACAGGCGATTCAGGCTTTAATGAGAATGGTGTTTTTCGCATCATCTATTTTAATTGTACCACCAGAAGGTATTGTTAAAGATGTAATGCAATTAAATCCAATATACTATTTGGCAGAGGCTTACCGCTCTGCAGTGTTACATAAAGAATGGTATTTTATTACACATTGGGAGTTAACATGCTATAACTTGTGTATTATACTGCTATTATTTATGGTAGGTTCTTTCTTACACATGAGATACAGAGATCATTTTGCAGACTTTATGTAAGGCGCATAATCAGATTCTTGGTTAGGTAGATAAATGAAACTTTAAATGACTAAATAGATATCCTTTAATGACTTGCATAGAGTCGTTAAAGGATTTTTCTATAATTTTAACTATAAGATAGATATAATATAAGAAATGGAATTCATAATTCAAGTTGGCGGTGGAAATGTTGAGGCAAATAATTAAAAAACTTTATATGACTATTATTAGTTTTTTAAATTTAATTTATAGTGGAAAAAAAGTGCAAGACCATCATATTGCGGTAATCATGACGTTTGCAGAAGATGTGTTACCAATTATAGAAGCATTAAATAAAAAAGATTATCAAATTACTGTTATCAGTAAAGAAGAAAATAGAAGATATATTCAACCATTTGAAAATGCGACATTTATACCTGCAGGAAACAAACAAGTTTTCAAACATATAAAGGCGTTAAGTGTAGCTAAAATAATAATTATAGATACTTATTATTTAATGTTAGGTGGTTTTAAAAAGAAAACAAATCAGACCGTTATACAAACTTGGCATGCTGCAGGTGCATTAAAAAATTTCGGGCTGACAGATCACCAAGTTGATTTATCCAATAAGCATATGGTTAATCAGTATAGAAAAGTGTATCAAGCTACGGATAAATATTTAGTTGGGGGAGATGCCATGGCCACTTGCTTTAAAAATGCTTTTGAAGCAACAGATGATCAATTCTTAAAAACAGGTTTGCCGAGACTTGTGCCCTATAGCACTATAGATATTGTAAAAAGGCAACAAGAATTAAAAATTCAATATGGCATAGAGGGCAAGGTTGCGATATATGTCCCTACGTATCGAGAACATCAACAATCTAATCGCGATATTGATAAGGAGAAATTCGAATCAGAATTACCGCATTATACTTTGTTGAATAAACTACATCCATCTATCGCAAGCGACAATCAAACAGAAATAGATTTACAATCTTTAATGATTATGGCAGATATCATTATTAGCGATTATAGTTCATTAGCGATAGAAGCGAGTCTGTTAAATAAACCTACATTATTTTACGTTTATGATGAACAACGGTATGAGAAAGAACGTGGTTTAAATGAATTTTATAATAACATTCCAAGCCAATATAAAGTTTATGACGAAGTTCAATTAGTAGGAAAATTAAAAGAAGATTCAGTACCTTTCATGCCATTGTTTGAGTCATGGCATGAATACAATGGTAAAGATAGTTTGGAACAAGTCGTTAATTATATAGAGAAAATGGTGAAAGTATGAAAATATCAATAATAATTCCTGTATATAATGCAGCACATACGTTGCGTAGAGCTATTGCTTCAGTAGATACCAAACATCAATACGAAATTATATGTATTAATGATGGCTCTACTGATGAGAGCGCAATGGTTCTAGAACAGTTGCAAAAAGAATATAAAAATATTGTCTGTATAAATCAAGAAAATCATGGGGCAGCAGCAAGTAGAAATAAAGGGCTGTCATATATGACCGGTGATGTATTTATGTTCTTAGATGCAGATGATGAATTTTTACCAAGTCGTATTGATTTTATGGCAGATTATTATCAACAGGATGAGCATGTGGACATCGTTATTGGCCAAATAGCTAGAGAGAATAATGGTGAATGGCAGACCATCGCAACACACCATGCTATACAAAAGCAAGAAAAAGTAAGTTTAGCGCAATGTCCAGAAATCATGCAGTCCATCGGTCCGGGTGGTAAAATGTTTAGTAATCGATATGTTGATATACGATTTGATGAAGATATTGTGTTTTGTGAAGAACATTATTTTATGATTCAAGCATATAAAAAAGCAAGAGATATACAGCTTTTACCAAATATTGTTTACGGTTATAATGAAGTTGAAGGCTCTGTAACTGATCAACGGGCAGAGCAATTTGAAACTTATATAAGAGATGCAATAAATGTAAGAAGACGTGTTATGGAGACTTTATTGTTACCTGAAGAACGAATATACTATAGTTATCGTATGGATGAATTAATTGTCAGTTATTTGTTACAAGCACATTTGATGAAACACAAGGCAATGACACAGCAATTATTACAAACGATAATCACATATATTAAAACGATGCAATCAACGGATTATTCTGGTGAGGCACTGTTTAGAATTGTGAGTGTCCTTGAACGTGGAGGTAGCAACTGGACTAAATCGCTTTACACTCAATGGAGAGAAGCACTATTGAGCGTAGGTATAGGCAGACCTAACTATTATCGTTTTAAAGTGGAAATATTACCGAGACATGCAAAATTCAGAGGAAAAATGAAGTTGAAGCGGTATTTGAAACGATGAATTTTTGCAGAATTCGTAAACTTTGTATCAATATGCTATAATTTTTAAAAATGTAAAATTAAAATAAATTTTTTGTTAAGGAGTAAATAAAAATGAAACGTGTTATCACTTATGGAACGTACGATTTATTACATTACGGTCATATTGAATTATTAAGAAGAGCCAGAGAAATGGGCGATTATTTAATCGTTGCACTTTCTACAGATGAATTTAACCGTGTTAAAAATAAGAAATCTTATTATAATTATGAACAACGAAAAATGATGTTAGAATCTATTCGTTATGTTGATCTTGTTATTCCAGAAAGCGGATGGGGTCAAAAAGAAATAGATGTTGAACGTTTTGAAATAGATAAATTTGTTATGGGCCATGATTGGGAAGGTGAGTTTGACTTCTTAAAAGATAAATGCGAAGTTACTTATTTAAATCGTACAGAAGGTATTTCTACAACTAAAATTAAAAAAGAACTTTATGGCGATTCAGAAAAATAAAGATTATTCTTTTTGAATAGTAAAATGAGTAGCTTTAAAAGTAAAATATGATATTCGAAATCACAGTATATCGTGCGTCTAGTTTTTATCACATGGATTGTATAATGTGTTCTTACATTAGAAAATAATATGGGTGAGACATTACAGCATCGAATTTATACTTAAACAAGTAAGTATGTTCAAAATTGTGAAAGTTCAATCATAAAAAAGTACACCTCCATTTTAATGGGGGTGTACTTTTTTATGATTGAAGATGGTTATATATTAGCCTGTTTGACTTGTTATTAGATATAGCTCATTTTAATGATGAACTAGAGTGATGACTTCTATTTACTTTTTCTTTTTCTTTTTTTAACGGTATCGATGATTAAAAAAATTACAATGGCGAGTGCTGCAATGATAAACAATGTTCCTATTAATGTTAATAATGGATGTTCATCCCATGAAGATTTTACAATTGTTGTCGCTTTGTGTACAAGCGGCTTATTAACATCTACAGATGGAGGGCCATATTTACTAGAAATAAAGTCACGGTCGTATTCAATATGTACTTTACCATCCTCTACAACAAATTTGTAATCTTTTTTGGTGAAACCGCGTGGGATGACATCATAAAAGTCTTTCTCTACAAAATACGTATGACCATTAATCTTATGTTCCCCTTTAGCTAATATCTTTTGATATTTGTACTGATCAAAGGACATATTCATTAATGCGTTTCCCATCATATTACGTTGTTTTTCTCCACCGAGATTATCATAATTGCCTGCTCCCATAATGGTTTGAACAATCCTAAATCCATCACGCTTAGTAGTAATTGTATGATTATAGTCTGCTTGATCGCTTGAGCCAGTCTTCAAACCGTCAGTCCCTTTTAGACTCATGTCTGCACCTTCAAGTGAATGGTTGAAGGTGTAGTAGGTTACACCATGTTGAGTTGGAGCAAGTTGCTTGGTAAAATATAAAATTTTAGGTGTATCTTTAATCGTGCGTTGTGCTAAAATATCGAAATCTTTTGCTGTAGATGTTGTACTGTCCTCAGCTTTGTATTTCTTTGGTGCAAAATCTTTCAATTGATTATTTTCAGCACCGGTAGGATTAACGAAGTGTGTATCTTTCATACCTATAGATTTAGCTTTCTCATTCATCTTATCAGTAAAGTCAGAAGTATTCCCAGATACTTCATTTGCTAAAATTAAAGCAGCAGCGTTACTAGAAGCTGAAACAGTGATTTGTAGCAATTCTTTAATAGTATAAGTTTCCCCAGGATATAATTTTGTATTGCTTAATTCTGGTAGGGTAGACATTCGATAATGGTCATCTGTAATAGTAACCTTATCGTTTAAGGATAAATCTCCTTTTTTAATAGCTTCAAGTGTTAGGTACATCGTCATCAGCTTGGTCATTGATGCGGGATACCATTCTTTATTCATATTATATTGATAAAGAACTTGTCCCGATTGTGCAATGTTAACTGCGCCCTCAGGCTGATAGTTGTCAGATACATTATAACCATATTGATTTGCTGCTTGAGTAGGCGTTACTGTTTCGGCATCTGCAAAAGGTGTTATAATTGTACTGGCAAAGAGTGCAGTTATAATTGTCAGAACTAACTTTTTCATAATTACATTCCTTCTTACATATTCAATTTTTGTATAATAGATTTATTTTAGCATATTGAAGTGCTATTTAAAAATTTTATTTCTAGCTTATGATGTATAATGTTGTGTAAAATATGTTATATATAAGTAGTGAGAATATATAATAAATATTTAAGTGGAAAATTCAATTAATGTATCATTTAACTGCTTTTAAAACAGAGTAAAGATTTTTTGAAAATATTTTAGAAGAGGTATCAGACATGAATCAAAAAAATCCATTATTTTATTTGTTTAAAAGATTATCATGGCCAACAGGGCTTATAATTATTGCTGTGCTCATTTCATCTTTAGGAAGTATTACAGGACTAGTTGTACCATTTTTCACGGGTAAACTTGTAGATAAGTTTTCATTCGAAAATTTTAATTGGGGTTTTGTAGTTGCATTTATAGCAATATTTATATTGAATGCTTTATTGAGTGGACTAGGGTTATATTTATTAAGTAAGATTGGCGAAAAAATAATATATGCGATTCGTTCGATTTTATGGAAACATATTATCCATTTGAAAATGCCATTTTTCGATCAAAACGAAAGTGGACAATTAATGAGTCGTTTAACAGACGATACTAAAGTCATTAACGAATTTATTTCTCAAAAGTTACCAAATTTATTGCCTTCTATTTTAACAATTATAGGTTCGTTAATTATGTTATTTGTGATGGATTGGAAAATGACATTACTGACCTTCATTACTATTCCAATTTTTGTATTGATTATGATTCCATTAGGTAAAGTGATGCAAAATATATCTAAAAAAACACAGGCAGAAATTGCTAATTTTAGTGGCTTGCTTGGTCGTGTGTTGACAGAGATGCGTTTAGTGAAAATATCAAGTACAGAACATTTAGAGTTAGATAATGCACATAAAAACTTAAAAGAAATATATTTTTTAGGTTTAAAACAAGCAAAAATCACTGCAATTATTCAGCCGATTTCTGGTTTGATTATGCTATTAACTATTGCTATTATATTAGGCTTTGGCGCGATTAGAATATCGACGGGTGCTATTACGGCAGGTACATTAATTGCCATGATTTTCTATGTTATTCAATTGTCTACGCCATTAATCAATTTATCGACATTAGTTACTGATTATAAAAAGGCTGTAGGAGCTAGTAGTCGTATATATGAAATTATGGAAGAGCCAACAGAGCCATTATATTTAACGCAAGAAGATGTCATTAAAGATGGGGATTTAACCTTTAAAAATGTCGATTTTAAATACGGGGTTAAACCTATATTAAAAGATGTATCTTTTAATATTCCACACAGCAAGGTAACTGCGTTTGTAGGTCCGTCTGGATCAGGTAAGAGTACGATATTTAATATTATCGAACGAATGTATGATATTGAAAAAGGGGATATATCTTATGGTGGTAAATCAATATACGACATATCTTTAGTAGATTGGCGTGAAAAAATTGGCTATGTTATGCAATCTAACGCTTTAATGAATGGTACGATTAGAGATAATATTTTATATGGTATTAATCGTGAGGTAACAGATGAAGCATTAATCCATTATGCACGTTTAGCGAATTGTCATGAATTTATTGAACAGTTTGATGACGGCTATGATACCCTCGTCGGAGAGAGAGGATTGAAGCTGTCAGGTGGTCAGCGTCAACGTATAGATATCGCACGAAGCTTTGTTAAAAATCCAGATATTTTATTGCTCGACGAAGCAACGGCAAATTTAGATAGTGAAAGTGAACGTAAAATTCAAGACGCATTAGAAGAATTAATGGAAAATCGTACAACCGTAGTTATCGCTCACAGACTATCGACTATTAAAAAAGCAGAACAAATTATCTTTATAGATGGTGGAGAAGTCACTGGGAAAGGTACGCATCAAGAATTAATGGCATCACATGAAAAATATCAACAATTTGTAAATACTCAAAACCTAGCAGAATAAAAATGTTAATTACAAATAAACAGACTTTAAATGTATTCGTTTTCACGTCAAAACACGTATGTTAAATGATTTTTATAGGTTACTTTAGATTGTTAATCGAACTTTGAAATAGTTATTTTCACTAAAGTACATACATGCTATAATTATTGTGAATTATTCAAAGAAGCATTGGATGAGAAGCGTGGTCATTAATATTTGTAAATTATATTTATTTAAATAGATAGAAAGGTTAAGGTGCACATAGTAAGTATGATTTCAAAATGAGTGCAAGTTATTTTGGATTGACGATGTGTTCACCTTAACTTTTCTAATACATAACGACGAATTATTTTCAAAAATTCTTTGCTGTCCTTGATATAAAATAGAAATGGTGGGTGTATTATGTTTTTAGTAATTAACATAATTGGTTTATTTGTGTTCTTAGGGATTGCCGTATTGTTTTCTAGAAATAGAAAAAACATACAGTGGACATCTATTGGAATACTTGTCATTTTAAACTTATGTTTAGCGTGGTTCTTAATTTATTTTCCTTGGGGGAAAAGCGGCGTACAAGGATTAGCGAACGGCATTTCTTGGATGATTGATTCTGCACACGCAGGTACTGGATTTGCGTTTGCAAGTTGGGTTAAACCTGGTGCAATGGATATGGCAGTAAGCGCGTTATTTCCAATACTATTAGTGGTGCCATTATTTGATATTTTGATGTATTTAAATATATTACCTAAAGTTATAGGCGGTATTGGTTGGGTTCTAGCAAAGATTACACGCCAACCTAAATTTGAATCATTCTTTGGTATTGAAATGATGTTCTTAGGGAATACAGAAGCGTTAGCAGTATCTAATGAACAGCTGAAACGTATGAAAGAAACTCGTGTATTAACTGTAGCCATGATGTCTATGAGTTCTGTATCAGGTGCTATTGTAGGTGCATATGTTTCTATGGTTCCTGGAGATTTGGTGTTGACTGCGATTCCATTAAATATTATCAATGCAATTATCATAACTTCGATATTAAATCCTGTTACATTAAAGGAAAAAGAAGATATTATTTACAGTATTCAAAATAATGAAGTAGAGCGTCAGCCGTTCTTCTCATTCTTGGGAGACTCAGTATTAAATGCAGGTAAATTAATTTTAATTATTGTTGCATTTGTTATTAGTTTTGTTGCATTGTCTGATTTAATCGATCGAATCATTAACTTAATTACAAGTATTGCAGCTGGTTGGATAGGAATCAAAGGAAGCTTTGGTTTAGATCAAATCTTAGGTGTATTCATGTATCCATTTGCTTTATTGCTAGGTTTACCGTGGGATGAAGCGTGGATAGTTGCTCAACAAATGGCTAAGAAAATCGTTACCAACGAATTTGTAGTAATGGGGCAAATTAAAGATGTAATTGATTCATATTCACCTCATAGACGTGCAGTACTGACGACATTCTTAATTTCATTCGCAAACTTCTCTACAATAGGTATGATTGTTGGAACGTTAAAAGGCATAGTTGATAAAAAAACTTCGGACTTCGTATCTCAATATGTTCCAATGTTATTGTTATCAGGTATTCTTGTATCATTAATGACAGCCGGTTTTGTAGGGTTATTTGCTTGGTAACTAGAAATAATAGAATTATAAAGAACTGGTGTGGGACCTTAATGAGGTTCTACATCAGTTTTTTTATTGCACTGAATGTGTATGTTATATATTTAAATGAATTTTTTAAAGACAAAATAAAATAAAGCCAAGTGAATGAAGTGAGGAGACACATTCATCATTACTTGGCTTTTACGGGAAATGAATTAATTGTATATTAGTAGTAAGGACTAGGTACTATTAATATACTCGAGCAAAAATTGTTTTGTTTGTTACTATAAACAACACAAAGGAGATGGCTTCTTATTGGCTATCAATAAGAAGATAAATTTTATTATAGCAAAGTAGCACGTATAAGTAAATCGAAAATTCAGAATTTTTAAAAATTAAGTATGTGTTGCTAATTAAGGGTCAATACAATCAATTTTATAGAAAAAATGGAACATTATTTATTCATAATGATGTTGTGGTATGTGTTGATATTTGCTAACATTCAATTGATTGAACCAAATATAAGGGGGTTGTGTGGGTGAATAAAACAGCGCGTGATTTAATATTAATTGTTTTCGGATCGTTTGTATTCTCAGCAGGCGTAAATACATTTATTATATCTGCTGATTTAGGTGAAGGAGGCGTGACTGGTCTAGCAATTGTACTTTACTATGCCTTTCACATTTCTCCAAGTATCACTAACTTCGTATTAAATGCCGTACTTATTGCTTTAGGCTATAAGTTTTTGAGTAAGCGAAGTATGTATTTAACAATTGTTGCCACTATATTAATATCAGTATTTCTAGAACTGACTGAAAGTTGGCATATTGAAACTGGAAATTTACTAGTCAATGCAGTTTTTGGTGGCTCGTGTGTTGGCCTAGGAATTGGCGTTATCGTACTAGCAGGTGGTACAACTGCAGGTACTACGATCTTAGCGAAGATAGCTAATAAGTATTTAGATGTCAGCACGCCGTATGCTTTATTGTTCTTTGATTTAATTGTAGTAGCGATTTCTTTAACAGTGATACCTATTGCCAGTGCCTTAGTTACAGTAATCTCATTATATATTGGCACAAAAGTAATGGATTATGTTATTGAAGGTTTAAATACGAAAAAAGCAATGACCATCATTTCAAGTAAACCTGATGAAATTGCAAAAGTTATTGATGAACAAGTTGGACGCGGGCTTACTATACTCAACGGTAGAGGCTATTTTTCAAAACAAGATAAAGATATACTTTATGTTGTTATTACAAAGACGCAAGTCACAAAGGCCAAACGGTTAATTAGAAAAATAGATGACGACGCCTTTTTAGTTATTCATGATGTACGCGATGTATATGGTAATGGTTTTTTAATAGATGAACATTAATTTAATTACAATGTACAATCAATGTGCGATGCCTTGTCTTTTGGTCTGTTACCAAGAAACAAGGCTTTTTTAAATAAAATAATCTTTGTCATCATCATATCATCATCCCACAACTCAAAAATAAAATTCACCATAGTTTCCTACTGGGCATAGTAGCTATAATTAATAATTACAGTAATAATATTTGATAGTCAATATTAGTAAAAAATGATATAATGACACCTGTGATAATGATTATCATTTACAAAAATTAATTAAAAATAAAATAAATATATTGTCGTAAATTATAGAAGGAAATTATAGATAAAGAATTATGCTTATTATAAGGAAGAAGGGAACTTATGAACCGTTTATTAGGAGAGCAAGTTACTATAGGTTATGGAGATAATGTCATTGTAGATCATTTAGATATTCATATCCCAGATGGGAAGATCACTTCAATAATTGGGCCTAACGGTTGTGGGAAATCAACGTTATTAAAAGCATTGTCGCGTTTATTGCCAATTAAAGATGGTCAAATAAAATTAGATGGTGAAAGTTTGCATGCGCAATCTACAAAAGATGTAGCTAAAAAAATTGCAATCTTACCTCAATCTCCTGAGGTTGCAGATGGACTGACAGTCGGAGAATTAGTTTCATATGGTCGTTTTCCACATCAAAAAGGTTTCGGTCGGTTGTCTGCTGAAGACAAAAAGGAAATCGATTGGGCTATGACTGTTACGGGAACTTATGATTTTAAACATCGCCCAATTAATGATTTAAGTGGAGGACAACGTCAAAGAGTATGGATTGCTATGGCACTAGCACAACGCACAGATATCATTTTCTTAGATGAGCCTACTACGTATTTAGATATTTCTCATCAATTGGAAATTTTAGAATTAATTACGCAGCTAAATCGTGAACAAGATTGTACAATTATTATGGTGTTACATGATATCAATCAAGCGGTACGTTTCTCAGATCACTTAATTACTATGAAAGATGGGGATATCGTTGCGCATGGAGATACTGAAGCAGTTTTAACTAAAGAAAATTTAGAAAAAGTATTCAACATTGATGTTGAAATTAGCACGGATCCTAGAACGGGAAAACCTATGTTAGTGACGTATGATTTATGTAGAAAGAGCTATACAGAGGTTTAGGAGTTAATTTATGATGACAAAGAGAAAAGGGAAACTAAACTTTACGACAACACTACTTGTGAGTGTTGTCTTATTATTAATTGCACTTACTGTGTCTATTTTATTGGGTGATGCCAAGATTCATATAACTACAATCTTTGATGCGGTATTCAATTATGATTCTAAAAACCAACAGCACAATATTATTAGTGAAATCAGAATACCCAGAGATATAGGTGCAATATTAGTAGGTGTTGCATTGGCTACCTCAGGAGCTGTGATTCAAGGTGTTACTAAAAATGGATTAGCAGATCCAAGTTTAATTGGCTTGAACTCTGGAGCTTCATTTATGCTCGCACTCACTTTTGCACTTTACCCTTCTGCGCCTTTTTTAGTACTGATGTTTGCTGGTTTTATAGGCGCGTTGTTAGGTGGTTTTATCGTATTAATGATAGGAAAGTCAAGAAGTGATGGTTTTAATCCTATGCGCATAATTCTTGCTGGTGCAGCAGTCAGTGCGTTATTAACTGCATTAAGCCAAGGTGTCGCACTTTTATTTAGATTAAATCAAAGTCTTACTTTTTGGAGTGCTGGCGGTGTTTCTGGTACGACGTGGGGTCAACTAATTTGGGCCGCCCCATTTATTATTATTTCACTAGTTGTACTTATTATTATGAGTAAACAATTAACCATATTGAATTTAGGTGAAACTCTAGCAAGAGGGTTAGGGCAAAACGTAGCTTTCACTAGAGGCATTACATTGGTCTTATCTATGGTACTTGCTGGTATAGCAGTCGCTATGGTTGGACAAATTGCGTTCGTTGGACTCATGGTTCCACATATCGTACGTTATTTAGTAGGTACAGATTACGCACGTGTTGTTCCATTAACAGCTGTTGTCGGTGGTTTGTTAATGCTTGTGGCAGATACTGTTGCGCGCATGTTAGGCGAAGCACCAGTGGGAGCAATCATTTCATTTATAGGCGTACCTTACTTCTTATATTTAGTTAAAAGAGGAGGTCGCTTCTCATGATAAATCCAAAACTTAGGTATAAACAATGGATAACAATGGTTATTTTATGTGTACTCGTCTTGCTTGCTTGTGCATGGAGTATGACCTCAGGGGAATATAAAATGTCGATAGGTACTTTCTTTAAGACGTTGGTAGGTCAAGGAGCATATACAGATACACTTATTTTGATGGAATTTAGGCTGCCACGTATGATAATTACTATTTTGGCAGGCGCAGCACTAGCTATGAGTGGTGCTGTGATACAAAGTGTTACAAGGAATCCATTAGCAGAACCAGGGATTTTAGGAATCAATGCAGGTAGTGGTTTTGTTATAGCATTATTTATCGTTGTTGGACAAGTCAATGCGGATAACTTTGTGTATATCCTGCCTTTTGTAAGTATGGTTGGGGGCATATTAACAGCATTGATAATCTTTTCTTTTAGTTATAATAAAGGGGAAGGTATTACACCTGCGAGTATGGTACTTGTGGGTGTAGGTATGGCTGCAGCACTGAGTGGTGGTTCACTGACTTTAATGTCCAAATTTGATGAAGACCAATCTGAATTTATTGCCTCGTGGTTTGCAGGTAATATATGGGGAGATGAATGGGCATTTGTTATAGCGTTCTTACCATGGGTTATTATTTTAATTCCATTCTTATTGTTTAAATCCAATGTGCTCAATTTATTAAATACACATCAATATATTGCCCAAGGTGTAGGCGTGAAAATAGGAAAAGAACGTATTGTCCTTCTCTTGGTGGCAGTGATTTTATCGTCAGCAGCTGTATCAGTTGCTGGTGCAATAGGATTCATTGGTTTGATGGGGCCGCATATCGCTAAATCTATTGTTGGTCCAAGACATCAATTGTTTTTACCTATATCCATATTGATAGGTGCGTTTTTATTAGTATTAGCAGATACGATTGGTAAAGTTATTTTACAACCTTCTGGCGTGCCGGCAGGAATCGTAGTTGCGATTATTGGTGCACCTTATTTCTTATATTTGATGTATAAAACGAAATCTGTATAAATGAGTGATAATGAGGATGTATACCATGAAAGTGGTGTACATCCTTTTATTGTACCTTGTAAATGAATATTAAATAGATTTCTTTCTTAGTGTTAGCGTTTACATTTGTGAGTGGGGTATAATGTAAGAGAACAATGATAACAGGAGGTTAACCTTATGAAAAAGTTAATTAAAGAAAAGACATCTTTCTTAACTGATATGTTAGAAGGACTTTCAAAAGTGAATGCTCAAATTGAAGTCATTGCAGATACTGTTGTTGTAAGAAAAGAAAAGAAAAAACAAGGTGTCGCTATTGTGTCTGGAGGCGGGAGCGGGCATGAGCCGGCACACGCTGGATACGTGGCGGATGGCATGTTAGATGCTGCTGTATGCGGGGAAGTCTTTACATCACCCACACCTGATAAAATACTAAGCGCAATTAAAGCTGTAGATAATGGGGATGGCGTGCTACTCGTAGTGAAAAACTATGCCGGTGACGTTATGAATTTTGAAATGGCACAAGAGATGGCAGAAATGGAAGATATTCAAGTGGCCACAGTTATTGTTAAAGATGATATTGCAGTGAGTGATGAAGATAAAAGGAGAGGGGTTGCAGGAACTGTCTTAGTGCACAAGTATGCTGGATATTTGGCCGGTCAAGGGGAGCCCTTAGATAATATAAAAGAGAAGGTAGAACAATTTATACCTAACATTAAAACGATTGGAATGGCAATAACTGCACCAATGGTACCTACTACAGGACAATATGGCTTTGATATTGAGCGTGATGAAATGGAGATTGGCGTCGGTATTCATGGTGAAAAAGGATTGTCTAGAGAAAAAATATTGCCAGTAGATCAAATTGTAGAACGATTAATTTCGGAATTAATGAAAGAAGTTGAAGCGAAGCAGCTTATAGTTATGGTCAATGGAATGGGGGCTACGCCGTTATCAGAATTGAATATAGTAACGAAATATGTAAACGATAACTTGAAGCAACGAGATATTGAAGTCAAACATTGGTTGGTTGGAGATTATATGACTGCGCTTGATATGCAAGGTTTTTCATTAACTTTTATACCATATAACGAAGCTGTATTAACGGCACTGTCAGAACCCACTGAAAGTTCGTACTTTAATTAAGACATATAACTTTGTGAAAAGGAGCGAATAAATATGAATGTTGCCGAATTGAAAGATAGATTACTTAATTTAGTAGAAATATTTGAAGAAAAAGAAGATTTATTGACTGAATTAGATCGTGCGATTGGTGATGGCGATCACGGGGTAAATATGGTTAGAGGATTTAAAGCACTGCCAGATAATATTGATGATAGTTCTATGCAGAGTTTGTTAAAGTCTACAGGTATGACATTAATGTCAAATATTGGTGGTGCTTCAGGACCATTATACGGATTTAGCTTTGTTAAGATGTCTCAAGTAGCAGAAGATGACATTAACGATAGCAACTTAAAAACGATATTAAATACTTTTGCGGAGGCCATTGCTCAAAGAGGAAAAGTAGAGTTAAATGAAAAAACGATGTACGACGTAATTAAGCGTGCAAGTGAAGCGGCAGAAAATGATGAAAAGTTAACGGAAGAAGTTTTACAATCGTATGCAGATTTAACGAAAGATATAGAAGCAACTAAAGGAAGAGCTTCCTACTTTAAAGAGGCATCTATAGGTCATATTGACCCAGGCGCACAAAGTAGTGTTTATATTTTAAACGCATTGATTGGAGATGAATAATTATGACGACAATTGTAATTGTTAGCCATAGTAAAGATATCGCAAATGGAACAAAAGATTTATTGAATCAAATGGCAAATGGAGTGCCTGTGATTGCACAAGGTGGTGTCGAAGGTAACATCGGTACTTCATATGATCACATTCAAACTTTAGTCAATGAGTTAGATGACGATGCACTTTGTTTTTACGATATTGGTTCGGCAGAGATGAATTTAGATTTGGCTATTGAAATGTACACGGGAAATTATCAAATAGAAAAAGTGGATGCCCCAATTGTCGAAGGCAGTTTTACAGCAGCGGTAAAATTATCTGTTGGTGGTTCGATTGAAGATGCTATTGCAGATTTAAATAAAACCTTTGGTTAATACTGAGCAGTATATACGGGTAAATCGTTTGGAATAGGTGATTTTAGTTCTAGCTCATTTAAGGTAGTGTTCTTGTAACTAGTGATCAAACTTCAGTTAATATAGTGAAGAGCTTCTTTTTTAAATGAATAAATAGTTATATTATGGTAAAATAGAAGCTAACTATTATAGAAATCTGGAGACTTAGGAGGACATTGCCATGAAAGAGTTAATTAAAAAGCATGTCTTAAACGGCGAATTTGAGTCAGTTAAACGTTTGATGTCCGAAGCAGATTTTATGGAATTTGAAGAAGCTTATATTTCTAGTGCACATGAAGTAGAAAGTATCATGTTTTATACATGTATCTTAGATATGATGAAAATGGAAGAGACGGCAGAAATGCATGATTTAGCTTTTCTATTATTAGTTTATCCGCTTAGTGAACTACAAGGGGCTTTAGATTCTGCTTTTTATCATGCAGAGTCATCCATAAAACTTACTGATGGCAAAGAAGTGAAAAGTTTATTACAAATGTTATTGTTACACGCAATTCCCGAACCAGTTATTTCTGATAAAAAAGCATTCGATGTTTCTCGTCAAATACTTAAATTAGATCCGTCTAATAGCGTTGCGCGTAACGTACTTAAAGAAACTGCTAAACGTATGGACAATGTAGTGGTAGATTTCAATGAACTTAATCGATTTAAAAATGCACATTAATGTACGATATACTTTAATTGAAAGATTAGTATTGGACTTTGACGTGATGAATAAAAACCGGAGAACTCACTTAAATATATGAGTTCTCTGGTTTTTTATTTAAAAAACCTTGCATAGTTGTTGTTAAATTTTTCTAAAGTAAAAATTAAATTAAAAAAATCGAATTATGATTATTAAAGTATAATCAAAAAGACATTGTATAACCAAAGGTTTTTTAAATTTAAATTGGTAAGTAGTGTATTGAATTTTTTTTGTAATTTTATATTTTACTATGTTGCAAAATATATTCTATGAGTTATAATAACTCAATGTGTTAACAATGAGGAGGTTTTTTAGTAGATGGGGCTGAATAAAGAAGCTATAAAAATTGGTTTTGCTTATGTTGGCATCGTTGTAGGTGCTGGTTTTTCTACTGGTCAGGAAGTCATGCAATTCTTTACACCATTTGGTTTATGGTCTTACATAGGTGTTCTACTTTCTGGTTTGATTTTAGGGTTTATTGGAAGACAAGTTGCTAAAATAGGAACAGCATTTGATGCACAAAATCATGAATCAACATTAGATTACTTATTTGGTGGTGCATTTAGTAAAATTATAGATTATTTACTAATCTTTTTCTTATTTGGTATCTCGGTGACAATGATTGCTGGTGCTGGTGCAACATTTGAAGAAAGTTTTAGTGTACCAACTTGGTTGGGCGCCTTAATTATGGTAATTGCAATATATATCACGTTATTGATGGATTTTAATAAAATTGTCCGTGCATTAGGTGTGGTGACGCCATTTTTAATTATTTTGGTAGTAACCATCGCAGTATATTATTTGTTTAATGGAAGCATTTCATTCGATAAAGTAAACCAAACAATGCCAGAAACGAGTATTTGGAAAGGTATTATGTATGGTATTAATTATGGTGGTTTAGCATTTGCAGTTGGTTTTAGTACAATAGTTGCAATAGGTGGAGACGCTTCTAAACGTAAAGTTGCGGGTTCAGGTGCATTATTTGGTGGTGTTGTTTATACTGTTTTACTTGCACTGATCAATTTTGCATTACAAGCAGAATATCCAAAAATTAAAGATGTCTCTATTCCAACGTTAACTTTAGCGAATAATATCACTCCATGGTTAGGGTTAGTATTATCAATCATCATGTTGGCGGTAATGTACAATACAATTCTTGGACTCATGTATTCATTTGCAGCAAGGTTTACAGAGCCATATAGTAAAAAATATCATATATTGATAGTTGTTATGTCATTAGTAGCATATGGTTTAAGTTTTGTCGGTTTCGCTGGCCTAATTAATTTCTTATATCCAATTATGGGTGTGATAGGATTAATTGTAGTTGTTGCAGTACTTATTAAATATTATTTTAGAAAGAGTCAGAATAAAAAGCATATTGCTTAATTAAATAGATCTCAGCCACTTAAAAAAGTAGGCTGGGGTTTTGTTTATATAACGATAGTATTTACATTTACTACAGTGTCATTATAAATTATGTTACAATGCATCCGAAAGGAAAGGTAAGGCATGAAGAAAAAACACAAATGGACCATTATTACGCTTTTTATATTTGTAATTGTTGCAGTTGTTACTGCAGTGTTGTTGAAACAGCAATTTGATCGACAACATGCACAAGAAGTAAGAGAAAAGGTGCAAATCAATAATAAAAATGTAAATGCATTTACAAATATTACTTATAGTAAAGGGCTACCCAATAGTAGACTAGATATATTAACACCGACTGAATTAGAAAGAGATAACAAATTACCTGTTATCTTTTGGATGCATGGTGGTGGCTATATCGCTGGCGATAAACAATATAAAAACCCATTACTCTCAAAAATTGCTGAACAAGGATATATAGTGGTAAATGTAAACTATGCCCTTGCGCCTGACAATAAATACCCAACTCAATTAAATCAGATTGATCGAGCAGTACAGTTTATTAAAAAGAATCAGCATGAATTACCTATTGATTTTAATCAGGTTGTGTTTGGTGGAGATTCGGCCGGAGCACAATTGTCTAGCCAATATACAGCAATACAAACCAACAAAGCTTTACGAGATGATATGAAGTTTAAACAACAGTTTAAACCAAATCAAATTAAAGCGGCTATTTTTTATGGTGGTTTTTATGATATGAAGACAGTGAAAGCTACAGAATTTCCTAGAATACAGCTTTTTATGGAAAGTTATACAGGTCAGCGAGATTGGGAACAACAATTTAAATATATAAGTGAAATGTCTACAATAAATCAGGTTACAAAAGATTATCCTCCTACATTTTTATCGGTGGGCGATGCTGATCCATTTTATAGTCAAAACATAGCATTTTATAAGAAGTTAAAATCTAAAGATGTGCCTACTGATAAATTATTTTATGATGGTTCGCACCAATTGAGGCATCAGTATCAATTTCATATGAATAAGCCAGAGTCACAACAAAATATGAAAGATACATTGAGATTCTTAAGTAGAAATACAAGTGCTTCAGGTGTAGAAACAGAATTAAAATCTGGAGAATCAAATCCAAATGGCATCGAATTAAATCCGTATTAAAAAATAAAAAACTTAATAATAAAAGCCAAATAACAATATTGTTATTTGGCTTTTATTGCTTTTATTATTAGAATAATAATAAAGAAACGTTTACTTCATGATCTAAGAGGTAGATTATAATAATAATTTAGATAAAACATATTTGTTGTAATAGCGACCATCAATATAAAGTTTATCTCTTAACTCGCCTTCTAGTTGGTACCCTGCAGATTTAAATAAGTCGACGGCAGTTGCATTTTCCGGTACTACTGAGACTTCGATACGACGGATTTCATGATTTAAACACCATGCTTCTATAGAATTAATTAGCGCTTGTCCCAATCCTTTTTCTCTGTAGTGTTTAATTACACCCATTGAAAAGTTGGCTTCGTGACGTGCACGTTCTAAATTTTCTGTAGTAACAGTCGCAAAACCAACAAGCTCGTTATTGTTTTCAGCTACGTAAATGGCATTGGAAGACGATGTTATGAAATGTTCCAAATGAGATATGGCATCTGTAGTAGATGGTGCATATTCACCAGGATTATATAT
The DNA here is from genome assembly GCF_030294405.1 of Staphylococcus casei. Lineage (NCBI taxonomy): Bacteria > Bacillati > Bacillota > Bacilli > Caryophanales > Staphylococcaceae > Staphylococcus > Staphylococcus casei. Next base: position 2,263,171 of record NZ_CP125718.1, on the reverse strand, counting down.
CAAATAGTCAGATTCATCATAAATTGTAGTTAATAATTTTATGAAAGCATCTATATCATTGATACTAATTTCTCGAATTTGATGAACCATAAGTGTCCACTCCTCATTTCTAATTTGCTAATGCTCAATTATAGTATAACTTAACATCATTAGCATGATTTTACTAGACAATAATAAAATTGAGGTAAACTAATATCAGGAGGTAAGGCTATGAAACCTAATATTTTATTGGCAGGTGTAACAGGATATATTGGAAAGCATCTTATCCAATTTATCAATTCAGAGGCGAATCTATTTACAATGTCTAAATACCCAAAAGAAGATGATTTTAAAGATATAACATGGTTAAAGAAAGACATTTTTAATTACAATGACGTGTTAGAATCAATGGAAACGATGGATATAGCTATTTTCTATTTAGATCCTACGAAACATTCAGCCAAACTCACTCAAGCTACTGCTAGAGATATGAACCTTATTGCTGCAGACAACTTTGGGCGCGCTGCTGCTAAACAAGGTGTGAGTAAAATGATTTACATCAGTGGCGGGCGATTTGATGATGAAACGGTACAGCGCTTATCTGCGTATGGTGTGTCAGTAGAAAAAACAGAAACGAAAGTACCACGTCCGCATGTGGCTGTAGAACTTCAAGTTTCAAAATATGATGATGTACGTAGTGCGTTAAGTATGCAACTACCAATGAATTGGTCACTTAACCAAATGGTAGACTATTACATGAGTTGGTTAAATGAAACAAATGGCACATTGTTACATACTTACAGGGACGATAATAATTATATGATATATATTAAAGATAAAAGTAAGCCATTACTTGTGTTGCACAAGGCGTATACAGAAGAAAATATGATTACATTACATCTAGTGGGTGGTACCTTAGTTAAACCCAATTTAAAGAAACAAGGTAAATTAGAATTTCGAAAATTACAAGGTACACAAACAGTTATCGTTCATTTGTATGACTATATACCTAAATTAATATGGCCTATATATTATTTAATTCAATCGCCATTTCAAGGTTTAATGATGAGAGGTTTTGAAATAGATTGTCGTATTAAACATTTTAATGGGCGTATTCAGTCAGGTGAAGATATAAAATACACAAAATAAAAAGAGGTGGAATTGTGAATATTTTATTAGTAGAGGATGATATGTCATTATTTAAGGAATTAAGTGAAGAACTTGAACAATGGGATTTTCAAGTTAATGGTATCGATGATTTTAATGACGTATTGACGCCATTTAAAGAAGTGAATCCTGCTATTGTAATTATGGATGTCAAATTACCTAAATACGATGGTTTCTATTGGACTCGAAAAATAAGAGAAATTTCCAATACACCGATTTTGTTTTTATCATCTCGAGATAATCCTATGGATCAAGTAATGAGCATGGAATTGGGTGCAGATGACTATGTACAAAAGCCTTTTAATACTAGTGTACTTATAGCTAAACTTCAAGCTGTCTATAGAAGAGTGTATCAATTTAGTATAGAAGAAAAACGGGTGTTATCTTGGTTAGATGCAACACTTGATTTGTCTAAAGATAGTATAACTAAAGCGGATAATGTAATTTATTTATCTAAAACTGAAATGATTATTTTAGAAATGTTAGTGAAAAAGCAAGGTGAGATTGTAACGAGAGACACATTAATTACAGCGTTATGGGATGATGAAGCCTTCGTGAGCGATAATACACTTACAGTTAACGTGAATCGTTTAAGAAAAAAATTGGCAGATATTGATATGAAAGATGCAATTGAAACGAAGATAGGTAAAGGATACATGGCGCATGACACATTTTAAATGGATCTTTAAGTTTATCCATTCACGTATAAATTGGATATTGTGGCTAATTGCATTACATCTTATAGTTTTAGGTATAGCATATATTGATGTTGATATAAGTGTGAACAGTATTTTATATATCATAGTATTAAATCTAGGATTATCAGTTGTTTTTCTGATGTTTACTTATATTAAAGAAATAAGGTTTTATTTACATTTGGAAAATAATATAGAACCCGAAGCACTTAAACATAAAGCATTAGCTGATACACCGTTTCAAAAGGAAGTTGTCGATTATTTATATCAAAAAATTACAGACCCAAAAATGGTGGTCACTGAGCAAAAAAAACAAATTCGTTCAACTGAAGTTTCGCTCACTGATTTTGTACATGATATTAAAACACCGGTGACAGCTTTAAAATTAATGATTGAAAAAGAACAAGATATAGAAAGAAGACGTGCACTTCTTTTTGAATGGTCACGCATTAACGATATGCTAGACAGACAACTCTATTTAACAAAGTTAGAGTCACGAAATAATGATGTGTTTTTTGAATATGTCGATTTGAAAAGATTAGTTATAGAAGAGATACAAATCACACGATATATTAGTCAGGCTAAAGGTATTGATTACGATCTTAATTTTGAAAATGATTATAATGTATATACAGATAGTAAATGGTCACGCATGATGATTAGGCAAATATTATCTAATGCTATTAAATATAGTAACGAAGGGACAATTCATATTCAAAGCTTTAAGGATCATAATCATGTGACATTAGTTATTAAAGATGAAGGTAGGGGGATAAGTAAGAAAGACTTACCGAGAATTTATGATAAAGGGTTTACCTCTACGGGATTTCGAAATGAGACCACGTCTTCGGGCATCGGCTTATATCTTGTAAATAATGTTAAGGATAGTTTGGGCATACGGGTAGATATTACTTCTCAGGAGCTAGAAGGAACAGAAGTTAAATTTATGTTTCCTAATCAAAACGAAATAATAGAAAGATTATCGCAATAACTTTGGAAGTCATTTTATATTCCAAAGTTTTTTTATGTACTAATGTTATGACTTTAGCATAGTAGAAAAATAAGCAATTACAATAATATAAGCAGCGATGAAATTACTAGTTGAATCACTATAACAAATATGCAATTATATGTAGTGTGATATTGTTTTATAATAGAAATGGAAATGCGTACAATTTGATATTGAACATAAATTAAGATTTATAAATCACTAGGTTTACCAAGTGTAAAAACACATAATTGTTATATTTACAGAAATGTAATGTTAAGAATTTGTAAATTTAATTGTGGGATTGTAAATTTTGTGCTATTTTCAATTAAGGACAAATCGACATTTTGTGAGATTTTTTAAAACTATACGAGCAAAAACTCATTAATATACATATAACAAACAAACATATTGATTAATAAAATGATGAGTGAATTGTAAATCTTACCAATCTTAGTTTGTCTGAAAGGATTTTAATTTTTTAAATTTATTGAAGGTGATTGGAAACAGTCGCTGTAAATGGAGGATTTTTTGGATGTTTAACAAGAAAAAAGATAAGTTCATGGTGCAACTTGAGGAAATGGTCTTTAACTTAGACCGAGCAGCAATTGAATTTGGTAAAATGGATTTTAATAGTCACTTAGATCTTAAAGCATATTCAGACAACATTAAAACGTATGAATCACATGGTGACGAATTGATGCATCAAGTCATTTCAGATTTAAATCAAACTTTTATCACACCAATTGAACGTGAGGATATCCTCTCTTTATGTAACGCAATTGACGATGTTTTAGATGCAATGGAAGAAACATCAGCAATGTTTGAAATGTACTCTATTGAATACACAGATGAATATATGGCTGAATTTGTCGACAACATTCAAAAAGCTATTGCAGAAATGAAACTAGCTGTTGGATTACTTGTTGATAAAAAATTATCACACATGCGCATTCATTCAATTAATATTAAAGAATTCGAAACAAATTGTGATGGTATTTTACGTCAGTCTATCAAACATATTTTTAATAGTGAGACAGATCCAATCACACTTATTAAAATTAAAGAGATATATGAAAGTATGGAAGAAATCGCTGATAAATGTCAGGCTGTAGCAAATAACTTTGAAACTATAATTATGAAAAATAGCTAAGGAGTCCTAACTTATGGAATATATTTTGATCATCACAGTAGCTATCGTAATTTTTTCACTTGTATTTGACTTTATCAATGGTTTCCATGATACAGCCAATGCTGTTGCTACTGCTGTTTCAACGCGTGCTTTAACTCCTAGAACTGCTATTCTATTAGCAGCAGTTATGAACTTTATTGGTGCATTAACTTTTACTGGGGTTGCAGGTACAATTACAAAAGATATTGTAGACCCATTTAAATTAGAGAATGGGCTAGTTGTAGTATTAGCTGCAATTATTTCAGCAATTTTATGGAATTTACTTACTTGGTTTTATGGCATACCAAGTTCATCTTCTCATGCGTTGATTGGTTCAATCGCAGGAGCAGCTATAGCGTCACAAGGTTCATTTGCCGTACTACATTATCAAGGATTTGCAAAAATCATTATCGTATTACTTGTTTCACCAATTATTGCTTTTGGTGTAGGGTTCATTATTTACTCTATTGTAAAAGTCGTATTTAAAAATGCTAATTTGACGAAAGCTAATCGTAATTTTAGATTTTTCCAAATTTTCACAGCATCATTACAATCATTTTCACATGGTACCAACGATGCTCAAAAATCAATGGGAATCATTACGCTAGCTTTAATCGTGGCTGGTGTGCAAACAGGATCAAGTGTAGAACCACAACTATGGGTTAAAGTTGCTTGTGCGACTGCAATGGGCTTAGGTACTGCAGTTGGTGGTTGGAAAATTATTAAAACTGTTGGTGGAAACATTATGAAAATTCGTCCAGCTAATGGAGCTGCAGCAGATTTATCATCTGCATTAACAATTTTTGTAGCTTCATCATTACATTTCCCACTATCAACGACACATGTTGTATCTTCATCTATCTTAGGTGTTGGTTCATCTAACCGTATTAAAGGTGTGAAATGGAACACAGCACAACGAATGATTATAACTTGGGTAATTACATTACCTATTTCTGCAGTATTAGCAGCAGTTATATTTTATATTATGAATATTTTCCTTTAATTTTAAACTTCAATTAAAATAATAGATATTAATATATAGTAGTTTTCACATGAGATGAGAGCTACATTGAAAAATAAGCAATAACCATTTTAGGTTATTGCTTATTTTTTATGATATTAAATACAATGCGAGGAATAAAAAACATTTCTATAAGTGAGCTGTAGAGTATTATTGTGAGCGAATACAAAATGAAAGGATTAACCTCAACAGAAAGTATATATACATCTTGATGAAAGCTGTTACGGCCATACAGAGGTGACATATAGATAATCATATTTGAAATTGACGAATTATAACTATGATAATAGAAATATATGGAATTTTTGTCGTTGAATGTATGTCAATTAAAAAACCGATAAATCTTCGCGAGTGAGTTAAACTCACATTAGAAAATTTATCGGTGAACTATGTCGTTATGGAGATGATCCATAAATGATTTAATTTGAACTAGTGTATATAATTATAGCTTGAAACTTCTGAAGCAGGAATAGTACGATAATCTACTGTACCTGGAGGTGTATTGTAATTCATTTCTGAAATTAAAATACTTCCATCAGGATTCACTTGTTCTACATATGCAACGTGACCTACAGCGCCTGAATATGTTTGTAAGATTGATCCAGCGCTTGGCGTATTATTAACAGTATAACCATCAGCAGCAGCATTGTTTGCCCAATGGTCAGCGTTCCACCAATATGTACTAATCGGTTGGCCAGTCTCAGCTCTACGATTAAATACGTGCCATGTACATTGTCCCCAATCGTATAAGTTTTGGTCACTAGCTGTTGAAGCAGTGTTTGTGTTAGTTGTTTGTGTAGTGCTACCACCAGAGCCACCTGCGCCTGTAGTACCAGGAATAGTTAGTGTTTGGTTAGGTTGTATAATATAACCATTTAAGTTATTTGCCGAAACGAGTTCATCTACAGTAACACCATAATTATTAGCGATTATATTTAATGATTCTCCAGACTTAACCGTGTGTGTAGTGCCACCAGATGATTGTGAAGTAGTATTTGAACTTGAGCCTTCTTGTGATGCACTTCCACCAATTTCAATAACTTGTCCCGGAAATACAATATTATTATTGATATTGTTGTTTTGTTTGATCTCTTCTACGGATACACCGTATTGTTGTGAGATAGTCCAAAGTGACTCACCAGATTTTACCGTGTGCTGAGTTGAAGCATCGGCTTCATGATTAGCGATAAATGCCGCTGCACCTGAAGCAGCTGTAACTGCAAATGCTAACTTTTTCAAAAGAACTCCTCCTCTGATTCCTATTATATTTAACGCCCGATTAAGTAATCAAATAGATTTTTAAGATTTTTAATCTAAATTCACGTTTCATACTAACAAAAAAGCATTGCTTTGTGTTTGTTGTTATAGAGTTGTAATATTATTAACATTTAAAATTAAATCACAATATATTGGTTGAATACCCTCACCATGCAGTTTGGAAAGCATCGTATCCCTATAATTAATCCTATCACTTTAACATTCTGTAATATTTCTTTTGACTATTTTTGCAACTTATAGTTAAATTTGGTAATGATAACTTCAAAATGATGTTTGCAATATAAGGAATGAGTGAAAATATAAATATTACAGCAATTGAATGAGTGAACGATATTAACTTTGCCTCAGAAATGTTATATTGGCTACAAAAGTAATGATAGATAATTAAGGAGTGGGACAATTGGCTGAATCAGCACAACGCACACATCAGCAACAGTCTAAAAATAAATCTAAGTCACATGCTTATGGTAAAGTTTGGCTGTTTTTTGTATATTACTGGATTATTTTTGGCATAGGTTGTTACTTTGGACAATACCTACCTATGGAGTGGAGAAAACCATTATCATTTGTATTACTCGGGCTGGTACTTATTACGGTTATCTCAAATCGAGCACGTAAATATGGGCTCGTGATTTCCCATATATATGCAATAGTAGTCGGTTTATTATCATATGCGACCTTCACAATATATTTGCAAAATCTAGGGCCAGAAGTATTCTATAAAAATATTATATTAGCTATTGCGGCATTTATAGCTTTTGGTATTATTGGCTATTTCTTAATTGGAAATGCTTCTAGTATGGGAAAATATTTATTTGTAACATTGATTGCTTTAATTGTTGCGAGTCTTATAGGGATGTTTATCCAAAATCCAATTTTCCATACAATTATTACCGTAGTCGGTTTATTACTCTTTCTTCTATACACATTATATGATTTTAATCGTATGAAACGAGGGCAATTTTCGCCACGAGAAATGGGCTTTAATTTATTTATCAACCTATTACACATCATAAAGTACGTATTAAACTTAGCAAATCGATTCAAAAAGTAACTTCACGCAAAATGTTTATGTTTGATAGGTTATAGATATTATATTGGATGACCCTAAAAATTAGTTTTTAACACACTTTAAGTATATTTTGAGTGTGTTTTTTTATTGGAAATCATTATTTCAAATTAAATATAATAATATGACGTTTAAAGGGTATGAGTATAAGGATTGAATCGCTTAGCAGATATAGATTAATGTCATAAAATATGAAAATTATCATTACAATCGATAAATTGACACCATAAATGGAATATAATACTATGCATATTAGTGTTCTATTGAGAATAGGAACAATATCGATCTAAGTAAAGCATATAAATAAGTATTTAATACCATACATGAGTGAATGCCAAATGATATTAAAACAGAATATATAGAATAATGATTATCTGATAGTTGGATAATTCATAATTATTGGAGGTATAAAGCGTGAAGGAAGAAAAGAAAGCATACTATTTAAATGTCTATAAAAAATACAATAGTTTAATGCACTATATCGATGCAACTTATAAATTAACTATGAATGATATAGCGGTATTAGAACTCATTCAGAAACATTGTAGTGAACAAAAAATGCTGTTACAGCCATTCTTAAAAATAGTTATAGACGAGTTAGAGTTAAGTCGAACGAAAGTTCTCGCTTCTATTAGACGATTAATTGACCAAGGAAGAGTAAATAAAGTGCGTTCATCAGAAGACGAACGCAAAGTATATCTTTTAATGAATAACGCAAATATCAAAAAATATAATGCATTGTTAGAAGATATTGAAATGTAAGCAACATAGATTAAAAGGGTCGTTTGGATAAATAATAAAATATTTAAAATAAAAAATAAATTAGCAAAAACGTGTTACTTTATTTTCTGAATTTATCATCCATAATGTGATGTTCAGTTTAAGAACGATATGTGCATCCGTCTATGTTATATTAATAAAATATTGTATAATATATCTTGTTAGTAAATTAGTAGTTATCGAGAAAGCGAGATGAAATTATGGGACGTAAGTGGAATAATATTAAAGAAAAAAAGGCCCAAAAAGATAAAAATACAAGTCGCATTTATGCAAAATTTGGCAAAGAAATATATGTAGCAGCTAAATCAGGTGAACCCGACCCTGAATCTAATCAAGCGCTACGTTTAACGTTAGAACGTGCTAAAACATATGCAGTTCCTAATCATATTATAGATAGAGCGATTGAAAAAGCAAAAGGCGCGGGAGAAGAAAATTATGATGAATTAAGATATGAAGGATTTGGGCCAAATGGTGCAATGATTATCGTAGATGCGCTTACAAATAATGTTAATAGAACAGCATCAGATGTACGTTCTGCTTTTGGTAAAAATGGCGGTAATATGGGCGTTTCTGGTTCTGTTGCTTATATGTTTGACCATACAGCCGTATTTGGTATTGAAGGTAAAAGTGTAGATGATACATTAGAAGCATTGATGGAAAAAGATGTCGATGTTCGCGATGTCGTTGATGACAATGGTTTGACGATTGTATATGCAGAACCAGATCAATTTGCGCAAGTCCAAGATGCTTTACGTGAGATTGGTATTGAAGAATTTAAAGTAGCTGAATTTGAGATGTTACCACAATCTGATATAGAATTATCTACAGAAGATCAAGAAACATTTGAAGGACTCGTTGATGCTTTAGAAGATTTAGAAGATGTTCAAAATGTCTTTCATAATGTGGATTTAAAATAAGATGAAGCAAGAAATACAAAATTGGATAAAACAATTACAGCTACTACCACACCCTGAAGGTGGTTACTATAGAGAAGTGATAAAAGGGACATATGATAGCACGTTACGACGTGAATCTTACTCAAGTATATATTTTCTCTTAACACATGATAATATATCGCATTTTCATCGTATCGATGCAGATGAAATTTGGTATTATCACGCTGGGCAATCTTTAACTGTTCATATGATAAACTCAGAAGGCACGTATCACCAAGTCACGATTGGCAAAGATTTAGAAAATGGCGATGTCTTACAATATGTTGTTCCAAAAGGGACGATTTTTGCATCATCAATTGAAGGTACAGACGGATACGCATTAGTAGGTTGTATGTGTCAGCCTGCATTTAAATTTGAAAACTTTGAGTTATATAGTAATGAATGGCTGAATAATCAATATCCAGAGCTTAAAGATATTAATGAAAAATATGCTTTGTCATTAGAAACAATCAATAAAAATAACAAATGAGCGTATTAGTAAAGCGAATGATACCTTCACTCAAATTGTGAAGGTATCATTCGCTTTTGCTATATATTCATTTTTACTTAGCTGTGCCAAAAACTTCATTTGCTATTTCTACTACATAAGCTAATTTTTGCCATTGTTCATCTTCAGTGAGTTTATTTCCTTCTTCAGTAGAGGCAAAACCACATTGTGGACTTAAACAAATTTGGTTTAAATCGATATAGTTTTGTGCTTCTTGAATACGTTTTAAAATACTTGATTTGTCTTCCAAGTCACCTGTTTTTGAAGTGAATAGTCCTAATACTGCTGCTGACTTATTTTTTGGGAAAAAGCGTAATGGTTCGAAATCACCAGAGCGTTCATCATCATATTCTAAGAAAAAACCACCCAACTTTTCTTTGAATAAATATGGCGCCACTGGTTCATAACCACCTGAGATAGCCCATGTAGATTTATAATTACCGCGACAAATATGAGTCGTAATTAGTAAGTCTTCAGGTAAATCTTGTACTGCGTCATTGATTACGCGATAAGCAAGTTGACGAGCAACTTCTTTTTCTTCTTCAGAACGATCACGACCGCGTGTCTTTTGAGAACCAGAAGTTAAGTTCGCCCAATATACATCATCAAGTTGAATATAGCGTGCACCTAATTCATAAAATTTGAGTAAACTTTCTCTATAAGCTTGAGAAACATCTGTAGCAAAATCTTCTATGTCAGGATAGATAGTTTCATTTAATATATCAGGGTGGAAAAGTTGGTTAGGACTTGGAATTGAAACTTTTGCTGTTGCACGTCCATCAACTTTGTTATGTAAAAATGAAAAGTGATCAAAATGAGGGTGGTTTGGATTAAAAGTAACTTTATCTATAACTTTAACATTGTAACTTCTAGTTTCAACGCCTGCGAATGATAAACCATGTTCAGGTTGATAACCTTCGACGCCATCTAAGTGTTCTAAAAAGTCAAAATGCCACCAACTTCTACGAAATTCACCATCGGTAATGCTATGTAAACCTATATCTAATTGTTTTTCTATGATACGTTCAATTTCTTCATCCTCGATTTTACTTAATGTTTCTTGAGTGATGACATTATTTTGATAATCTGTACGTGCATCTTTTAAGCGTTGTGGTCGTAATAAACTACCGACATGATCTGCTCTGAAAGGCCTCTGAATGACTGTCATGTTTAAATCTCCTTTAATTATAGAATTTTCTGAAAAATATATGTAAAATTTAACAGAATTCACTAGGATTGTCAATTTCGCTTTTACACTATGAAATATAGTACAATAATAATAAATAAATTTCGCGGCACAAAATTATGAGATGGTTAATATTAAGTATGGGATGACATGCAGAAATCAGTTTTATATAATAATGACAAGGAGTTGGTGGCAGTGAAAGTAAAATATATCGATAAGCGTCACTGGCGTCGCATCGTTGATAGAGAATATACCGAAGTAAAAGTGAATAATAACAAGTACAAAGGTATCATTGGATTAGTTACAATGAAAAAAGTGCGTGAACCATTAGAAGTAAATGTTGTAGGTCAGAATATTATCGTTGCAGATGACAATTATCAGTGGTTACAAATTTTACCTGAGAAGAAGCGTTATAGTATCACAGTGATGCTAGATGATAAAGGAAATCCGTTAGAGTACTACTTTGATATAAATATTAAGAATGTTACGCAAAAAGGACATGCGCGTACCATAGATTTATGCTTAGACGTGCTTGTCTTACCTAATGGAGAATATGAGCTTGTGGATGAGGACGATTTACAACGTGCATTAGATCAAGGACAAATTACGAAAAAACAATATCATGAGGCGTATGTCATTGCACATCAATTAATGATTAAGATCGATACGGATTTTCCGACGATGCAAGAAAAAATTATGTATTGTTATTATAAAATTAAACAAAAAGCTAAATCTCAAAAACAAAATAAAGTGCAAAAGCATAAACACAAAGAACATAAACCTAAAGCTAAAGAGCATAAACCTAAAATGCACAGACCTAAAGAACCTAAGCCCACTGAAAACAAACACCAACAAGCAAATAAGCATGTGAAATCTGAGAATTATCATAAATCACAATATGGTAGTTATAAACCGGTAGAACCATCAAAGAATGAATCACACAAACATCAATAACTGAAACATCTGTTAAAGTAATGGTGTAGTGACATATTATCACATGAAGACTCGGTATATGTGTGGGCTTAATCGTGTTATAGTGAACACTATAACTGGATTTAAACATACCGTTTCATTTGTGTGAAATAAGTCAATTTTTTAAAGAAAAATATAAATCAATATGTGAATCAAAGAATGGTGCTTTTTAAATATAGGGGGATAATATGAAGATTGATGATTATCGCTTGTTAACTACTTTAGACGAAACGAAAACATTAAGAAAAGCAGCAGAAATATTATATATTTCTCAACCTGCAGTCACGCAACGTTTAAAAGCTATAGAGAATGCTTTTGGGGTAGATGTTTTTATACGTACGAAGAAACAATTGATTACAACTACAGAAGGTACTATGATTATTGAACATGCGAGAGATATGTTAAATAGAGAGCGTTTATTTTTAGATAAAATGCAGGCGCACATTGGTGAAGTGAATGGCACTATTTCTATAGGATGCTCTTCATTGATTGGACAAACATTGTTACCTGAAGTTTTAAATTTATATACGCGACAATTTCCTAATGTAGAAATTCAAGTACAAGTAGGTTCAAGCGAACAAATTAAAGCAAATCACAGAGATTATCATGTCATTATTATACGTGGTAATAAAATTATGAATTTAAGTAACACACATTTATTTAATGATGAACATTATTTCATTCATCCCAAAGATCGTAATGATGAGGTAGACAAAATGCCTTTTATTGAATTTCAAGCAGATCCTATCTATATCAATCAAATTAAAGAGTGGTATGGTAGCCAAATAGGGCAAGATTATAGAGCAATGATTACAGTTGACCAAGTAGCGACATGTAAAGAGATGCTGTTAAATGGTGTAGGTGTTACGATATTGCCTGAAATTATGATGAAGCGAATTAATCGCGAACAATTTGAGTTTAAACGTGTGAATATAGATGAAAAACCGCTCATTCGTTCGACATTTTTAAGTTATGATTCAAGCATGTTACAGTTACCTCAAGTGGATTCATTTATAAATTTAATGATGGAATATGTTGAAAAAGAGTAACAACAGTATAATTTTTTTGAAATACTGTGATTTAAAGTTGAATGGTAAGTAATACATAATTTATAAGAATAGAGGTCGACTCAATGTTTGGAGCATTATTACATATTAAAAATTATAAATTATTTGTTGTAAATATGATGCTTTTAGGAATGGGGATTGCAATAACAGTGCCATTCCTTATCTTATTTGCTACAAATGAATTAGGTATGACATCTTCACAATATGGTTTACTCCTCGGATTAGCGGCTATTACACAATTTATCATGAATACCATTGTTGCACGGTTTTCCGACACACATAATATTAATAGAAAAATCATTATCGTTGTAGCATTGTTTATGGGAGCACTAAGTTTTTCTATATATTTTTATATTCATGAAATTTGGATATTTATAGCGTTATATGCTATTTTCCAAGGTTGTTTTGCACCAGCAATGCCTCAAATGTATGCATCAGCGAGGGAGTCAATTAATGCTTCGGCTTCTAAAGACAGAGCAAAGTTTGCCAATGCAGTACTACGTTCAATGTTCTCTTTTGGATTCCTATTTGGTCCATTAATTGGTACGCTATTACTTAGCTTGAATGGATACTCAGGTTTGTTTGGTGGTACAATTACAATCATCTTATTCACCTTGTTATTACAGGTGTTTTTCTTTAAAGATATAAAGACGCCTAAAAAGAATGTCACTGACATTACTCATATTGAAAAGGCAGCGCCTAATATGTTGCGAGATAAAAAGTTATTCGTGCCATTTTTAGCATTTATTCTATTACATATTGGGCAATGGATGTACACCTTAAATATGCCATTATATGTTACGAAGTATTTGAAAGAACCAGAAGGTTTTGTAGGTGGTCTTGCAAGTCTTTGTGCTGGTCTTGAAGTACCATTTATGGTGTTGTTAGGCGTATTATCTGCCAAACTTACAACTAGAACTTTGTTAATATTAGGTGGACTTTTTGGTGGGTTGTTTTATTTTAGTATAGGTGTTTTTGATAGTCTAATTATGATGTTTGTAGGACAAGTCTTTTTAGCTATCTTTTTAGCTATCTTACTTGGCTTAGGCATCAGTTATTTTCAGGATATTCTTCCAGACTTCCCAGGCTATGCATCCACGCTATTTGCCAATGCAATGGTAATTGGTCAATTTTGTGGTAACTTGCTCGGTGGGTTTATGGGGCAATGGGTTGGTTTAGGTAATGTATTCTTTGTATCTTCAGCCGCCATTTTCATAGGAATGATATTAATATATTTCACAAAAGATCAAAAATTTACTGAAGAAAGTATGGTGTAGTCCAAATGGCAGCTATATTATGGTTATTAATTATAGTAGCTTTTATTTTAGCCTTTGTCGGTTTAATTAAACCGATTATTCCATCTGTACTCGTATTATGGGTTGGTTTTCTAATTTATCAATTCGGTTTTCATAATGGTCATTTATCATGGATTTTCTATGTTTCTATGATTTTGTTCACAATATTTATTTTAGTAGCAGATTTCTTAATGAATAAATATTTCGTGAATAAATTTGGTGGTTCTAAAATGAGTGAATATGCTGCACTTGTTGGTGTGATCATTGGTTGCTTTGTTTTTCCGCCATTTGGTATTATCATTATTCCTTTTGTAGCAGTACTAATTGTAGAAATGATTCAAGAGCCAAATTTGGCAAAAGCATTGAAAGCAAGTTTTGGCTCGGTTGTCGCTTTCTTAGCGAGTTCCGCTGCACAAGCATTTATCATGTTTATTATGGTTGTTTGGTTCTTCATAGATGCGTTATTGATCAATTAAAATTCAATTTATAGAGTTAGTTATAATCTTTCGAAATTTAGGTGCAATGAGACGTGACACTTATTCATTTCGTTAGATGATAGCTGACTCTTTTTTTGTTACAAAATGTATTTCAGTGTGTAAATAGATAGCAAATAATTTTAAAAAAGGCAAATTGATGAATGTCAAATGAAATGTAAGCGTATTTATGATATAAATTGATGAAAATTGAGCAACACCCTTGTTTTCACTTACTTAATTTTAGTATAATCACAACCATGTTTGAAAAAATCGGAAATTGGAGGGAGCCAAAATGAAATATCCAGTTGCTATATGGATGCTTGCGATTGGAGCGTTTGCGATAGGGATGTCGGAATTTGTTATTATGGGACTATTACCGAACATTGCGCGAGATTTTGACGTTTCAGTAAGCCAAGCGGGACAACTTATTACTGGCTATGCATTGGGTGTAGCTATTGGTGGTCCAATTTTAGTTATGTTAACAATTAAATGGAATCGTAAATATTTGTTACTTGCATTAATGGGGATTTTTATACTAGGAAACTTAGCAGTTTCATTTAGCCCCAGTTATGGATTAATGATGACAAGTCGTATTATTACTTCATTAGCGCATGGTTCATTCTTTGGTATTGGTTCAATTTTAGCAGCTAGTATGGTCAGACCTGAAAAACGTGCAAGTGCTATGGCTTTAATGTTTATGGGACTTAGTTTAAGTAATATTCTTGGCGTACCATTTGGAACATTAGTTGGCCAAAATTTTGGATGGCCTATGACATTTATAATTATCTCAATTATAGGCGCTTTAGCATTAATTGGTATTATTGTGTTTGTACCAATGCAACGTGACACTGTGAAGTCTTCAGTACTTAATGAATTGAAGATTTTAAAAGAAAAACGCTTGTGGTTGACTTTAGCAGTTACATTATTTGGATTTAGCAGTGTGTTTGCATATTTCACATATATTTCTTCAGTATTGACTGAAGTGTCACACGTGCAAGAACATTTAATTTCTTTCCTATTAATTATTTTTGGAGTCGGTGTGACTTTAGGCAATATTGTTGGAGGTAAACTTGCAGACAAAAATATAAATAAGGCATTGCAAGTTATATTTGTAGTCTTTATTCTTTATTTCATCTTATTATACTTTATACAAATGAACGGTTTCCTAATGGTTGCGGGGATTTTCTTCTTTGGTTTGATAGGATTTAGTATGAGTCCTTCATTACAATTTAAAAGTACGCTTATTTCAAAAGATGCTCCAACGCTTGCTAGTACATTGAATCAATCCGCTTTTAATTTAGGTAATGCTTTAGGTGCTTTTATAGGTGGCGTAGTTGTGACTAACTTACCTTTGGCATCATTAAGCCTTATTGCACCAATTTTGACAGCGATAGGTCTTGTATTTTTATCCATCAGTATTGTTGTAGAGAGAAAAGAAGGTATGGCACCATCATAGAGATAGTGTGATTTAGATTTAATCATGTATAATTTTACGCGTTATCAGTCATTTGAGTGATCAATGCTAATATTCAAAATTAAAAGCACCCATCTATTTTTTATAGATGGGTGCTTTTAAGCATATAAATGGAGACAAGTCTATTTTATATGCACTATGAATTGAAACATAACGCTTTAGCTTTCTAGTTATAGAGAAGTATTTGCATTTTTATTTACATAGTGATGATCCACATATAGTGCTATAGGCAATATAATTAAAGAGAAAATGATAAAGGTCCAATTGCTAATCATAAGATAAGGGCCAAAAGCTAAAATAGATTGTGGTATGAAAAACACATAGAATATTGCAGATAAAAGCAATAATATGACGATATAGGTTAAAACCCAAGTCCAATGTGATTTAGTGAAACATTGCATTTGAACGGTTCTAAACAGCATCCATATAAATAAAAATATAATTCCAATTCCCACTATAACCATGATTGGAAACGTGTATAAATATAGGCGATTCGCACCAATAAAGAAGCCGATAAATCCTTTTAAAAAACAAAAAATACCTATAAATAATATGAAATGTTGCATAATATATTTGAAAATGTTTACTAATGTCTCATTTGGAAGCTTTTTTAATTCTGACTTCGCATGTGCTTTAGGATTATGATCAAAGAAATCCATTGCGAGTTGACCTTCTTTTTCAGCTCTAAATAATTGATGTAAGATGCGATTTAACATCTTTTCTGAATCATGTGGATTTACGCTTAAATCTGCACGAACGAAAGTTATATATTTTTCAAAAATAGCTCTATCGGTGTTATTCAATCGCAAAGATTTTACATTATTTTCACGCGTTAATCTTTCAGTAGATTTCATTTGAATTTTGCAGTCCTTTTTATAAAATATAATAATAAGGACAATTATGACGAATATAACAGTATAAATCAACATTACTTTTCAAAGGAGTAAATATGAAGAAAGTTTCTTATCAACAAAAAGACGCTATATATGAAATTGCTAAAATACATGAACGAGAACTTGAACGTCAATATGAACATTATCATATGACGTCAATATCTATTGCACTACGTGAAGAAATGATTGAACGTGGTTTATACTATAAGCGTGATATCATATTAGCAGATTTCGAAAAGAACCAATTAAAAGGATTTATTTGGGCGCGATACGACAAAAATCTTGATAAAGTCGTGATTGAAATGCTTTATGTAGATGAACAATATCGTCAACAAGGACTTGCTTCACGATTTAAAGATGCAATCGAAGACTGGGCAATTTTACTAGGTGTACAACAAATTGAAAGTACCGTTGCTTATGACAATATACAGATGAAAAATATAAATCTGCAACGTGATTATCATATTAGTAAGGTAATTATGACAAAAAACTTAAAGACAATTAATGAAGATAACAAAAAATAATGATAAAATTAATATATTATAATGAAATATGAAGGAGTTCCTACATGAAAAAATGTTTAACACTCATATTGGCAGCAACGATTACATTGTCTGCATGTGGTAAAAGTGATGAAAAAGCTGCATTGGAAAAAGACGTGGATAAATTAGAAAAGCAAAATAAAGATTTGAAGAAACAACAAGAAAAATTGAAAAAAGAACACGATAAATTAAAAGAAAAGTCAAAAAGTCTAGAAAAAGATATTAGTGCGGATACATAGTACCATAATCCTACTTGTTATAACGTTACATTTACAATTAATGAACGATGACCATATTACTTTTTTACTTTATATGTATAATCTAACTCGATGATGTTCGATAGAATTATCAAATTGTAGTACAGTATGTCTTCGAAAATTATTGTACTATGGTTTTAGGAATTGCTATAATGGGTATCATTAATCATAATGTAGTTTAGTGTAAAACATATAAGAGTAAAAATATAAATAATAATAATCGCATAAAGGTTAATTATTATTCAAAAATATTACTTCATAGGGTTGCTTGTTTTATAGGATGAAGTAAATAATTATGCTACATAGGGAGAGAGGTAATCATTATGCATGAAAAAGATTTTAACTTATTAGAAGGTCGCACGATTACTTTACCAGAATTAGGTAGAGAAATTGAAAATATTACGGGTAGACAAATTAAAGACTCAACAGGCGAAATCAAACGTGTGATTGCACACTTACCAAATTTCGAGTCCGATACAGACACATTTGTTGCTACCTATAGATTAAATCATAAAAATGATTTTATTGATGCAACATTCACTGCGCCAAAAAGTGAACGTAATCGTTTAAAAGAAGTAGCAGTAAATGTTGAATTAATTAGTTATATTTCAAAAGCATAATCACTTTTGAAAATTTAGAGGGTGGCGCGGTATGACAAGTCTCATAACGCGTTACTTTTCTATAGAAATTTATTTTACCAGTTTAGAGGTGTAACGCTATGACAGTTTATATTGAAACTGAACGTTTAAGGTTACGAGACTGGCAAGAGGAAGATTTAATATTATTCCAACAAATGAATGCCAATCCACAAGTTAGGAGATACTTTCCAAGCTTATTAAGTTATCGACGTTCAGAACACGATATGAATAAAATGAATGAAAATATAAAAGCTCACGGTATTGGTTTGTTTGCTGTTGAATTGAAAGAAACCAATGGTTGGTTAGGCTTCATTGGTTTGAATTATGTGAGTAAAGAAAGTAAATATTCATTTGAAGAACTACCTTTTAATGAAATTGGCTGGCGTTTAATCCCTGAAGTTTGGGGCAATGGATTTGCTACAGAAGGGGCTGAAGCAGTCTTGAATTATGCTAGAGAAAAAGGTGTGAATGAAGTATATGCCTTTACATCAGAAAACAATGAACCTTCACGTAAAGTCATGGAAAAGATTGGCATGACTGTTTACGATTATTTTGATTATCCTGACCTTAATAAACAGCATCCCCTAAAAAAATGTGTAAGGTATTATAAAGATTTAACTAGAGTTATAAAATAGCAATAGGCTGTACTAGGATACAAAGATCCATAAAGTCATGGATCTTTGTATCCTAGTTTTTGTTTCAGCAGCTAACAAGAATTTAGAGATAATTGTGATTTTATAAGTTTACTTAGTGTATATAAAGCATGATCTATGTCCTCTATATTAATGTAAGCATATGAAAAACGGATATAGTTTGATGATTGTGTATCATATATCTCTCCGGGATTGATAAGTATATGATGTTTTATTGCTTCATCAAATAACGATTTCATATCAATGGCAACATTGAGTTTGCACCAAATATAGAATGAACCTTGTGGTATTTGCCATGTGCCGATTTGATTAAAGTAAGTCGTGAGCGATGTCAAAAAAGCATCTCGCTTAGTTATGAGCGCTTGCTTTAAGGTCTGAATATGATGATCGTGGTACTTTGGGTTGTTTAGCCACTCAGTAGCAACGAATTGCGATAGAGAACTTGCACCATAGTCATTTTGCATTTTTAAATCGGCTAAATGCGAGACAACCGAAGCTTTACCAATAATCCAACCTATTCTTAACCCAGGGCTTACGGTTTTGGATAGACTATTTAAATATAAAATATTATCGTTATCCTCTAAAGATTTCAGTGGTGTAGGGCGAAAACCTTCAAAATATAAATCACCATATACATCATCTTCTACAATTGGGATACCAGTTTGTTTACATTGAGCGATTAGCTTTTGCTTTTGCTCTAATGTGTATGTATGTTGAGTGGGGTTATGTAAATTAGGGATACAGTAAAAAATACTATTGTGATATTCGGATTGAGCTTTAAATATATTGTTAATGTTTTTCTTTATTTCAGTTATGGGCAGGTATTTGATATCTGCTCTATTGTTATGCCAAGTGTGTATAGAGTTAATATAAGATGGGGTTTCGACAATAATTTTAGATTGAGGGATTAATAACCCATCCGCAATTAATTTTAAGCCTTGTAATGCGCCAGAGGTAATACAAACGTTGTCTGTTGTGCATATAATGCCAAGTTTCTTAACATGATTAACTATCGCTGATCTAAGGTTTAAATTCCCTAATGGAGGTTCATAATTAGTGTTGAGCAAATTTGTAGCTTGGTTGGAAGAAAGGATATCCTGAAACTTGCCATTAGGTATTAGATTTGGCGCTAACTCCCCAGTACCTAGGCGGATTATATTTGGATTAAATTCTAATTCATTTATTCTTTGTATGAAATACTGATTATTTTTAGAGGTGCTATTACTCATATACTTATGCCAATTTATATTATTACTGATATATGTATTGAGTTTATTGTCAGAAAGAAACAAACCGCTTCGTGCTTTAGCCTCTAAAACACCATAGCTTTGAAGAATATCTAATGCCTGTATAACAGTTGAACGGTTAACGTTATAATGTTGTACCATTTGTCTTTGTGAAGGTAATTTCATACCTGGTTCCAACGTGCCCTCGTTTATTTGTTTCATGATATCATCGATAATTTGCTTGTATTTTGGTTTAAACATACATATTCTCCTATGCTATCTGGTTGGTATTTTTATTGTGTACTGGTTGGTCCATTTTCTGTGGATTTATTATAGCATAGTCATTGCAGATAATGTATTAAGCAGAGTTTTGAAGTATGACTATGAAATGAACTGGTACAGTTTTCTGTGAAATTGATTAGGAAGGGGAATAGGCGTATGCTACAGCCGTTAATTCATGGTTTCTTATTAGCATTGGGATTAATATTACCTTTAGGAGCGCAAAATGTTTTGGTATTTAATCAGGGTGCAAATTATAAAAGTATTTTCAAAGTATTACCTGTAATTATTACAGCAGGGGTATGTGATTCATTATTAATTATCTTAGCAATCTTAGGGGTTTCAGTGATTTTATTGTCATTTCCTATACTGCAGATAACGATTTATTGTATTGGATTAGTATTTTTATTATATATGGCATGGAGCATGTGGATGGCAAAGCCAGAAAAATTAGGCACTACGCGTCCCATGACCACAAAGCAACAAATCACGTTTGCTCTGTCTGTTTCGTTACTCAACCCTCATGCAATTATGGATACAATCGGGGTGATAGGCACAAATGGTGCGATTTATGAGGGTGTATCTAAAGGAATATTTATGATAGCAACACTGAGTGTCTCGTGGGTGTGGTTTTTTCTTTTAGCCATTTTAGGAAAAGCGATGGGCCATATGGATACATCAGGAAAATACATTATAATGATTAATAAAATATCTGTGGTTATTATTTTGGTAGTTTTCGGAATAATATTCAAACAATTAATGATGATTGTTTGTTAAAAGAAAAAGAAAGAGGTTGGACATGAATAATGTATGCTGAAAGCTGATATATAGCATCCAAGATATATTATTGCATCCGACCTCTTTTTAGTTTAAATGTTAATCATAAGTTCTTACACCTAGTGGTTTGTAGTTATGAATCGTTTCGAAAAGTTGTTCTTTAGTATCGCATAAAGGCGCTAGACGACTATACTTAGCGTCAATAAATCCTTCACTAATCATATGGTTAAGCAGTGTTTGCAAAGGTCCAAAGAAATTATTAATATTAAAAACAGCAATGGGTTTTTCATGAATTCCAATTTGAGCCCAACTATACATTTCAAAAAATTCTTCTAAAGAACCAGCACCACCCGGAGCCATTACAAAGGCGTCTGCAAGTTCGGCCATTTTATTTTTTCGTTCGTGCATAGAGTCCACAAGTATGAGTTCGCTTAATTTATTACTTGTGATTTCTCGTTCATTTAGCATATTAGGCATAACGCCAATTGCTTGGCCCCCATGATCTAATACACCATCTTGAATTGCGCCCATAATACCAACGGAGCCAGCACCAAATACTAATTCGTATTCTTGTTGGGCCATGTATTTTCCTAATTGGTATGCTTCATTCATGTATGATTCGTCTTTGCCTTTACTGGCACCACAATATACGGCAATTCTTTTCATAGTTATTCCTCCTTTTCAGATATTTGTGCTTTAATAATAGATGAAAATATAGATTCAAAAACTGAAACATCTTGTTCAGTAAATGCAGAAGGGCCTTTTGTGCGACCGCCACTTTTCCTAAATTGAGCACTTGCATGTCGCTGTTCAAGCAGCGTGTCAATATTTTGATGAGTAAAAGTGAATCCCTTGTGGTGCATAACTATTTTTACTTTATTTAATAGTAAGCTTGCTAACCCATAGTCTTGAGTTATTACAATATCATTGGGTTGTGCAAGCTTAACAATTCTGTAGTCTACAGCATCCGGACCGTCGTCTACATAAATGACTTTCACGTGGTTTGGTTGAACAACGGTGGAAAAATGACTAAAGCTACGTACAATTGTAACAAAAATGCCTGTCCCTAGAGTCAATTCAATTACTGAATTGGTTACAGGACAAGCATCTCCATCTATAATGACTTGGGTCATAAGTTTATTTACCTTTGTCTTCGTTGTTTTGTTTTACAACACTCTTGGCCACGTAGTCTTTATATTTTTTGAACTCAGATAAGCGATTTTTTTTGTTTTTCTCTTGAGCTTTGTCTTCTTCTTTATGACGTTTGTCGATATTTTTTTGCAATAATTTATCTAACTTTTTAATGTCTTTACGATTTTCTTTTTCTAACCTTTCGCCTTTTTTCTCAATATAAGCAGGGTCGTATGCTTTAGCAATACGTTTAAGTTCGCGTTTTTGATCTACATTGTGCTTTTTGTCTGCAACGTAGTCTTTTGCATGTGATGATTTTTCTACAACACTATCCTTGAATTGGACTGATTTATTCGCAACGGTTTTAGATGCACTAACTGTTGCATCAGTTGCTTTTTTCACATCAGGATGATCTTTAATACGTTTGCGCTCAACGATGAGCGGTACTAAGAACACAGGTAATACTGTGATGATTGTTTTAATTAATTGCTTTTTGTCCATACTCGTTGCCTCCATTTAATTTATACTATCTACTTATTACCCTATGATACAGGAAAATAAACTGTAATTACAGCTTATTACAACGTATTTGCTAAAAAATAATTGTGATAAAACTGCTAAATATAGTATCTGAATTTATATAGTTCAAGTTTGCCGATAAAGAAAAATCTCTACTTCTTAGTTAACAACTAAAAGTAGAGATGTGTCGGTTTATTCTCCTGAAATACCTTGACCAATACCGAAACCGAAATAAAGAATAGCTATGATGATGACTAATACAATTCTGTATATTGCAAAAGGTATTAATTTAACTTTACTAATGAGAAAGAGGAAGGTTTTAATTGCAATTAAACCTACAATAAATGCTGCTAAGAAACCTAAAATATAGAAACCAATGTGGTTTAAATGTATATATTCAAAGTTTTTAACTAATGATAGTGCACTTGCTGCTAACATTACAGGAACAGCCATGATGAAGGTGAAATCAGAAGCTGACTTATGATTCATCTTCATCAATACACCAGTAGAGATTGTAGACCCAGATCTACTAAAACCTGGCCACATGGCTACAGCTTGAGACAACCCAATAATAAAAGCTTGTAAGTAATTGATTTGATCAACTGTCTTTGGATTTGTAACTTTTTTACTATAAATATCTGCAATAATCATATATATTGCGCCAATGAATAGTCCTATCATTACTGTTGGTACACTAAATAGGTATTTTTCAATGACATCATCAAATAATACGCCCAGTATACCAGCTGGTATCATACCTACTAATATATGTAGTAGGTTTAAACGTTTTGGTTTTTGACCAATACCATCAATTGGTTCTGATCTATATTTACCGATATGTAACATTTCAAAATAGCGTTCACGGAATACCCAGGCACCAGCGAAAACAGAACCAAGTTGAATTACAATCTTAAAGGTAAATGCTGATTGAGATCCTAAAAATTCACTTGATTTTAACCACATGTCATCGATAAGGATCATATGACCTGTAGAAGACACAGGTGCAAACTCTGTTAAACCTTCGACGATACCTAGAATGATACCTTTTATCAATTCAAGTATTAACATATTTTACCTACTTTCATATCACTTATTAAATTTTATACATTTTCATTTTATCATGATAGCATAATAAAAATGTGATTTACCACATATAACTGAGATTTCAGTCTCAAGACTTAAAATAATTTTACAAAATAAATTGTTCTAATAAAGCCATTTAAAAAATAATAGTAAATATTATTAAATAGTGTAATTTGAATTTATGACAAAAATATGAATTAAGCATAAAAAAGTGCTTAAAATTATGAGCGAATTCATTTAATTTTTACGTAATGAGTCTATAATGTGAAGCAGGTGATATTTGTGAAAAGATTAACAAGTTTAGCAATTAAATATAAAATATATCCAGCGTGTATGTTTGTAATCAGTATATTATTAGCGATTACAGTGGTTGTTCAGAACATTTCAATAGCAGAAGTGTTAAATGCAGTATTGTTGGATACTAAAAAAGATTTATTGGGATTACTATTATTTATATTAGTTGTGTTATTAGCGAGAGCAACATTTAATACGCTTAATCAAATGATAGGTAATCGTATGTCGACAAAAGTTAAACAACATTTACGACGTCAGCTTATTTTAAAGCAGTCTAAAGAACCTATAGGTGTTCAAATGAATACCTTGACTGAAAATATGGATGGCATTGTACCTTTTTTTAATAGTTATCTTCCGCAAGTATTTAAATCTATGATGATTCCAATTTTTATTATTATAGCAATGTGTTTTATACACTTAAATACCGCTTTAATTATGATGGTGACTGCACCCTTTATTCCACTTTTTTATATTATTTTCGGACTGAAAACAAGAGATGAATCTAAAGACAAAATGACGTACTTAAACGAGTTTAGTCAACAATTTTTAAATAAAGTGAAAGGGCTTATAACGCTAAAACTTTTCAATCGAACAGAACAAACTGAAAAAGCACTATATGAAGAGAGTACAACGTTTAGAGATTTAACCATGCGTATCTTAAAAAGTGCTTTTTTATCAGGATTGATGTTGGAATTTATTAGCATGTTGGGAATTGGTCTTGTAGCCTTAGAAGCAGGATTAGGATTGATATTATTTGATAGTATTGATTTTAAAACAGCAGCAATTGCTATTATATTAGCGCCAGAGTTTTATAATGCAATAAAGGATCTAGGTCAGTCATTCCATACAGGAAAGCAAAGTGAAGGATCGAGTGATGTTGTCTTTGAGTTATTAGATAACCAAGAGGAAGTAGATAATAGAGTGCCTAATTTTAATGCACAACAAAATGCACTTATTAAAGTGGACAAGGTATCATATAAATATGATTCTGCGCCACATAATGCATTGAGTGAGATAAATTTGGATATTCATAAAGGCGAACAAATTGCGCTTATAGGAGAAAGTGGCGCTGGTAAATCTACATTGGCGCAATTGATTGTACAGCGATATATACCTAATTCAGGAACTATAACATACAATCAACCCAATTTAAGCATTGGATTTTTAAGTCAGTCTCCTTATATTTTTAATGCTTCAATACGCGATAACATTACGATGTTTCAATCTATTGAGGACGCTGAAGTTTTAAAAGTGTTAGAAGCGGTTGGCATGAAAGATAAAGTCCTATCTTTGAAGCATGGTTTGGATACGTGGATAGGAGAAGGTGGAGAAATGCTCTCAGGCGGGCAAATGAGGCGAATAGAGCTATCGCGCGTGTTAGTAGCACAACCAGACGTTTTAGTCTTTGATGAGCCTGCAACAGGCTTAGATGTGCAAACAGAAAATATTATACAAAATGTAATCTCACAACAATTTAATAGTACAACAATAATTATAATTGCACATAGAGCACATACAATCAAAAATGCGAATAGACGCGTATATTTAGAAAATGGGCAATTGAAATCATTAGATCAATTGGTAATCAATGAAAACATTAAAGGTGGTGAAGTAACATGAAGCCACATATTCATTTCAAAATAGATAAAGATTTACTACTTTCTATTCTTGTTGGTGTAGTTGGAAGTATAATCGCTTTGGGGATGTTCTTTCTAAGTGGTTACATGGTGACACAAAGCGCCTTGGGTGCGCCACTATTTGCACTAATGGTTTTAATCGTTACAGTGAAGATGTTTGGATTCTTAAGAGCAATTGCAAGATATATCGAAAGATTATTATCTCACAGGACTACTTTCACAATGCTTAGAAACGTGAGAGTTCAATTCTTTAAAAATTTAACTCCTGTGGTCCCAGATGTATATAGAAAATTCAATTCAAGTGAACTGATTGCACGAATGATAGGGAGGGTAGAATCTCTACAAAATATATACTTACGTGTTTATTATCCTCCGGTTGTCATCGGTATCACAGCACTTATTTCTACATTAGTTATGCTATATTTTTCTTATGTCCATGCATTAATCATATGCTTAAGTATGATAGTATCTTTAATTTTAATTCCCTTGTTAAGCGCTAAAAGAGCACGCGCTTTAAAAAAACAGGTAAATGAAGTTCAAGGACAATTTTTAAATCAATTTTATGATTATAAAGAAGGATATGAAGAATTAGAACGTTTTAACCAAACAGTATATTATCAAAATGAAGTACTAGGGCAGTTAGATGCTTATGAAAAAGCACAAGCGAAAGAACAACGATTTTTATCATTATATGAATACAGTTTGAATATCGTTTCGATGTTAGCGCTATTTGCTACTTTATATTTAGGTGTAGTACAAATCCAACACCATCAATTGGACGCAGTATACTTAACAAGTATCGTGTTAATGATGTTAACATTATTTGAACAAGCAATTCCTATGAGTAATGTAGCTTATTATAAAGCAGATACAGATGAAGCTTTAAGTGATATCAATGAGGTCATTGCACACCCTATGCATCAAGGAACTGAATCTATCCACGCGAATGTCAAAGAAACTTCTAATTTATTAGAGGTACGTGACATTAAATTTAAGTATTGGAATCAATCGAGTTATGTACTTGATGATATCCAGTTATCCATTGCTAAAGGAGAGCATATAGCAATCATTGGACCATCAGGATCAGGAAAAAGTTCATTATTACAATTAATGTTAGGTCTATATCAAAGTGATGAAGGAAAAATTCTGTTGAATCATCAGGATATGACTAGGATTTTAGATGAAGAAAAATATAGTCAATTTAATGCTTTGTTACAATCACAACAATTATTTGATGGATCAGTGAAAGAGAATTTATTTACCGAAGCATCGGATGAAGTGATTCGTGATGTATTGGATGGTTTAGGTTTACCACATATTGATTTAGATAGAGTGATTACAATATCCGGCAATACATTATCTGGTGGAGAAATACAAAGACTAGGTATTGCGAGATTACTTTTAAAAGATGCACCAATATGGATGCTCGATGAACCAACTACAGCATTAGATATATATCATACAGATAAAGTGATGAATATGATTCACAATAAAGCACAAACATTAATTGTAGCGACACACGATTTAAGGTTATTGCCAAGTTTTGATAAAATAGTAGTAATGAATGAAGGGAAAATTGTGGAGTGTGGAAGTTATGAAATGTTGCTCGCTCAACAAGGTTATTTATATCAAATGACAGAAATGAATACCATATAATTATACAAGTTGTTTTTTAGTTATTAATAAATCAAGAGCTCAAACACAATTGTGTTTGAGCTCTTAATATAAATAAAGTATATTTAATTAATGTATTTTGATATGTTTCTTACTGAGATTTTACAATAGGTATTTATTTAATTTTTTCTTCTGTAAATGAAGAAATTACTTTGCTAAGTAATCGGTTTAATTCTTTAGTCTCATCTGGGCTTAATGAAGAAGCTACTGCAACATCTTGACAAGCAGTATCTAATTCTGGGCGAATTGCTTCACTCTTATCAGTCAAATGAATAAATACTTCGCGTTGATCTACTTCAGAACGTTCGCGTTTGATTAAATCAACCTGTTCCATTCTTTTAAGTAGCGGGGATACAGTACCTGTATCAAGAGCAAGTTCGGTAACGACTTTTTTCACGTTGACAGGTGACTGTGACCATAAAATTGTTAAAACTAAAAACTGTGGGTAAGTCAATTTGTATTGCTTAAAGACATTATTAGAGTAGTAGCGATTTACTTGTCTCTGAGCATTGTACAAACTAAAACAAAGTTGATCCTTTAAATTAAGTTCTTCAGACATAAAGTTCTCCTCCAGACATTCTATCCGTTTTTTTATTCTTTGTGTATCGGACTGAATCCGTCTAATGTTGTGTGTGACACTTCCTTAGACATACTTTGGCACTTTGCCGTGCTAAAATAAATTGTGTTTAAATTTCAGAAGAAATCTAAAATTATCAAGTAAAGGGTTAATTATATGAATAATTTACCTTTAATGCAAACATTTTTTGAGAAATGAGTGATTAGTATGACAAATAAAGAAGACTCAAGAATATCTATAACAGTAATAACTGGATTTTTAGGTAGTGGTAAAACCACATTTTTAAGTAATTATGTAAAATATTTACTTAGTAACAACGAAAAACCTAGCATTATCGTAAATGAATACGGCAATTTAAATATAGACAGCAGTACATTAAGCGATGATGTAAAGGTTGCATCGATATTAAATGGCTGCGTATGTTGTGACTTGCAACTAGATTTAATAAAACAATTAAAACATTTTCTAAAGGAAAGTGCAATGCAACATATTATAATTGAAGCCACAGGTATCGCTCATCCAATTGAAATCATAGCTGCGTGCCAAGACCCAGAAATCGTAGAAAACGTTAATCCTCCAGTCATCATAGGTCTTGTGGATGCGCCAAGATTTTTAGCTAGAAACAATTATTCAAATAATACAAAACTTTTAATGGAAGAGCAATTATCTGTAAGTGATACAATCATTATAAATAAAATGGATTTAATTGATGCGTCGGAACGAGAAGCATTAAATAGCATTTCTGACATTAATGCATATGCGCCAAAAGTGTATACAACCTATGCAGAAGTAGATATGAATAAATTGTTGTCTGTAACGCCCAAAGCTTCTAAAGATATGAGTAATCATGTACATCATCATGGTATGAATAGTATGCAGTATCGTTTTACGGGACCTATAGATAGACAATTATTTTATCAATTTATTTTACGGTTGCCGGATAATGTTCTAAGATTAAAGGGGTATGTAAAGTTTCGAGATATGCCAAATGATATTTACGAATTTCAATATGCACATGGGTTGCCAGATTATCAAATTATCGAGGAAACACTGCCATTAAATATAGTGCTTATCGGGGAAGAAATGGACGTTAACCGATTGCGTAACGAGTTAGAGATGCTGCAATTTACTTGAAATTTCAAATAAAAGTATAAGGGGTGTTGGTAATTATGGATAAAGTAAAGATTAATCAATATGTTTCGTTCTCAAAAGTGATACAAGGATTTTGGAGAGCACAAGATTGGCAATGGACACCGCAACAATTAAATCGCTATTTAAATGAATTAGTGGAACGCGGCATTACAACAATGGATCATGCAGATATTTATGGTGATTATTCATGTGAAGGTGTATTTGGAGAGGCACTGAAATTATCTCCACAATTACGTGAAGAAATGGAAATAGTATCTAAATGTGGTATTGTCTTGCCCTCACACCGTATACAAGGTGCGGATGGACATCGTTATAATCACAGTAAGAAGCATATTCAACAGTCAGTAGAGCGCTCTTTAAAGGAATTACAAGTTGACCACCTTGATACGCTATTAATCCATAGACCTTCACCATTAATGGACCCACAAGAAGTTACAGAAGCGTTAAAAATATTGGTGACTGAAGGTAAAGTGAAATCATTTGGTGTCTCTAATTTCAATAAATCACAATATGATTTACTTAATCAATGTCTCGTTTGTGATAAGTTACATATCACTTTAAATCAACTTGAAGTTTCGCCATACACATTAGATATTATTGAAGATGGCACGATGAATCACATGTTAAAAGATGATGTGAAAATAATGTCTTGGAGCCCAATGGCAGGTGGGAAATTATTCGATTTAGAAGACGAGAAAGCAGCGCGTATTATGACAGTGATTTCACCTTTAACTCAGAAATACAATGTAACAGCAAATGGTATTGTTATGGCTTGGTTTAATAAACATCCAGCAGCTATCATGCCAGTGTTAGGAACACATCAAATTGACCGTATTGATGAAGCCATAGCAGGATTGAAAATTACAATTACGGATCAAGAATGGTTTGATATCTATACGGCCTCTTTAGGTCATGATATCCCATAAAGTGAAATTTTGGAGGAGAGTAAAAAATGAGTAATCAGAACGAAGCACAACGTAGAAGTCAACTTAAGTTTGAACGAAACTTTATAAGCTTTCCATTTTTAGTATTTGCACTAATCGTAGCAATACTCAATATAGCTTATCCAGATATTAATATAATGATGACATTATTTGGGCTGTTTTTCTTATATAATGGCGGCCTATTGTTTGTATCATTTATAAAACATTATAAACGTACGACGATTTTAGCGTTAATACTTACTGTGATGTCTCTTGTTTTATTTGGTTTATCACTTTATTTATACGCAAAGACAAATAATTTATTTTAATCATTAGAATACAATGGTCAATGTTATATGACTTTATACTTTAGGGGGATTAAATGGAAGTCTGGATTACACAATTTATGGAGAAGTTTGGCTACTGGGGGATAGCATTTTTAATCTTTTTAGAAAATGTTTTTCCGCCCATCCCATCTGAAATAATTTTAACTTTTGGAGGATTTATGACAACAAAATCTGAATTAGGTTTTGTTGGTGTAACAATTACTTCGACAATTGGTTCAGTGCTTGGAGCAATTGTCTTATATGGTATTGGCGCATGGATTGGTGAGCGTAATTTGTATCGACTCATTAACCGTTACGGTAAAATTTTACGAGTGAAGACAAAGGATTTAGATAAGACCATTGGATGGTTTGAAAAATATGGTTATTGGACAATCTTCTTCTGTCGTTTTGTACCATTACTGAGAAGTTTGATTTCAATCCCAGCTGGGTTAACACGCATGAACTTGCCTTTATTTATAGTATTTACAACGATTGGAACACTTATATGGAACGTGGTGCTAATTTATTTAGGCCAAGCTGTTGGTGGTAATTGGCATACTATTGTTAATTATATGGACGTTTATTCACGTATTATTTATATTGTTTTAGCAATTTTAATCATATTCTTGATATGGAAATGGCTAAAACGTCAAAAATAGAATAAGTAAATGTGATAGTGTTAGTTAATTAAATTGAATTGCACTTTCAAGCCATACATAACTCTTTATTAAAAACGAGATGTTATAATAAATATATTAAAGACGTTAGAGGGGATATTATGGCAAAGAAAAAAGTTTCAATCATAGGTGCTGGAAACACGGGAGCTACATTAGCATTTATAATTGCTCAACAAGAGTTGGCAGATGTCGTGCTTATTGATCGCCCACATAATGAGGGACAGGTTAAAGGAAAAGCCCTAGATATATTAGAAAGTAGTCCGGTATATGGATTTGATGTCAATGTAACTGGATCCATCGATTATCAGGATACAGCTCATTCTGATATTGTTGTTATAACTGCTGGTGTACCACGTAAACCGGGTATGAGTAGAGACGACTTAGTACAAGTTAATGAAGCAGTAATGTATGATGTTACACAAGAAATTGTTACGCACTCCCCAAACTGTAAAATTATTGTTTTAACGAATCCAGTAGATGCGATGACATATGCTGTAATCAATGCTTCTGGTTTCCCTAAAGAAAGAGTGATTGGTCAGTCTGGAATTTTAGATACAGCGAGATACCAAACCTTTATAGCAGAAGCATTAAATGTATCTGTTAAAGATATTAGAGGGTTAGTTTTGGGAGGTCACGGTGATACTATGGTGCCTTTGATTCACTCTACAAATGTTAACGGCGTACCTTTGAATAAAATGCTAGACACAGCGCAAATAGAACATATTGTAGAGCGCACGAGAAAAGGTGGTGCTGAAATTGTAGAACTACTTGGAAATGGTTCTGCTTATTATGCGCCAGCTTCTGCCATATATAGTATGTTAGAAGCAATCTTAAAGGACCAGAAACGTTTATTACCAAGTATTGCATTATTAGAAGGCGAATATGGTTTTTCTAATATTTGCTTAGGTGTACCTACAGTATTAGGGGAACAAGGCATTGAACGTATAGTTGAATTAGAATTATCGGAAGAAGAACAAGCACAATTAAAAATCTCTGCTGATTCTGTAGTAGAAGTAAAACAATCATTAAAACAATAATAATATTATCGATAATATTAAATAAGAGAGCTATCAGCTTTTAAACGCTGATAGCTCTCTTTGTGTATAATTACATCTTGAAAATACAGATGTATAGTGCAACATATTCGAAAAAGGTCAAAATATACATGTATTTTAATCTTAATTTTACTTTTATAGGCACATTCCATTTAGGAAATTGACGTTCGTAATAAAATAATTGGAGATAAAATAATCCAATGCCTAAGGGAAGGCACATCAATATGATGCTATGAGTGTAAGAAAATCCAATATCATGCAAAAGGTGTCCGATAATCAATTGGGATACGATAAGCACAATAAGCAATATTATGATATTTAATGTCATTTTGCACTTCGTACTCCTTTCGCAAAAGAAAATAATAATATTTGTAAAGCAACTAACAATAGTACAAAGCATAAAGCAGTCAAACTTAGACTTGACCATACTTCGTGAAAAATACGAAGCGGTTCATTAATTAAATAAACAGAATGTAATCGTAAAAAACGACCAATATAAATGCCTAGACCATTGAGAAACATCATAGCCCCAATAATACTTCTATTTAGCCATATATGATGCGTAAATTGTTCCATTTCTAAAAACATTAAAATCAACAGGTAAAGTGCAAGTAATACGGCTGCGACAAGAAAAGTAAAATATGCCCATTCTATTAATAGCAAGCCTCTATAAAAATTAAATGTAAATTGATTTAAATGAATCAAATCAGTAACCATATAAAGCGTGTTAGGCACCATAAATAAGAAAATAAGAGAGAAGATTATAAACAGTGGCCATTCAAATTTAAATTTCGGTTTAAACAAATGTAATAGTAAGCATAATTCAAATGGTACATATGCTAGAAATAAATTTAAAGTCATAAATTTATAATAACTATTAAAGAAAATTGAAATAATGATTAGAATAAGAAAGGCTGATCTAGCTATATAACGAGCATTCATAAGTACACCTACTTTCCTTCAAAAATAAAGCATTTAAAACTATATTGAAAATCACTAGCTAAAAGATAGTAATGAATTTGATAAATTAAAAGGTCAACAAAATTTTCCCTTATCCTATGGAAATCAAGGGAACATAAAACCGTAATTTTGCAATATGAGACTACATGATACAAGCTTCAGATATAAATTTCAATGATAAAAAATAAAATGTTGTAAAAAATAAAACTTGATGTAGCGTGATTACAGTCGTTAATATACGATTGACTTAATTAAAAAAGATGAAAAGAAAATGTTGAAATGAATGATTGATATTAATAAGTAGGGTTATTTTAAAATAATGAGATAGTTATAAATGTGAAAAATACAAAGACTGTGACCTTATATATTTATAAATGCATCAGTCTTTGTATGATAGATCAATTCATTTTGAGAGTAGTGAATACAGTTATAGGTCTAGTAGGTTAAGTCCTATAGTTTCATTATGTTTACGATTTATATCTAAGTTAGTCATATGGATAACGATTTCGGCCGTAGCAGATACGATTGCTTTTGTAAGATGTCCACTTACTGTTTCATATTGGTTTGTACCAAAAGTCGCATGAAGATGTGCAAAAGGTTTGTCGTCGATGTGCGAGATATTACCTAACAAGCTAATTAATTCTAAAGGTTCTTGTATTCTTTTTTTCTCATAGGTTTTGGACTCTATGTTATAGAAGTTAAGTTCAACATCATCACAAGCACCAATACCACTAACTGTGCCAAACTTACCGTTTTGTTCTTTTGCTAAGTCTGTAACCGCTTCTATGATGTCTTCGCCTTGTTCTAATACGAGTACAATTGTTTTTCCGTCTACTTGATATATCATAAATGAACCCCCATCCAAAATTTTAAATTACACCTTTATTATACAAGTAATTTTCTGGTGATTGTATAATTGTGTTTTAATAAGATTTTTTTATTGTGTTTTGTAAGAAAAATAGTATAAACTGTTCTAATATTGTGCTTTCGTCAGTTATACTAAAACCATATGAGTGAAGCATTTTATAAGTATTCTTACGAATGGAGGGAGAAACGTGAATAAGCAATTTGTAATTTTGTATTTTAATATTTTTCTAGTCTTTTTAGGTATAGGTTTAATCGTCCCAGTTCTTCCAGTTTATTTGAAAGATTTAGGATTGAATGGTAGCGATTTAGGTGTGCTTGTTGCAGCATTTGCCTTGGCGCAAATGATTATTTCACCATTTGGAGGTACACTTGCTGACAAGTTAGGCAAAAAATTAATTATTTGTATAGGTTTAGCACTTTTTGCAATTTCAGAATTTTTATTTGCGGTCAGCCATACTTTCTCGCTCCTAATTGTATCAAGAATTCTTGGTGGTTTTAGTGCAGGAATGGTCATGCCAGGTGTTACAGGTATGATTGCAGATCTTTCAAAAGGTAAAGACAAAGCGAAAAATTTTGGTTATATGTCAGCAATTATTAATTCCGGCTTTATTTTAGGTCCTGGTTTAGGTGGTTTCTTAGCTGAATTTTCTCATAGACTACCGTTCTTTGTAGCTGGTTTCAGTGGATGTTTAGCATTAGTACTTTCAGTCGTATTAATTAAAAATCCTAAAAACGAAACACAAGATGGTTTTACAAAATATCAACCAGAATTACTAACTAAAATGAATTGGAAGGTGTTTTTAACACCAATTATCTTAACGCTTGTATTGGCATTTGGTTTATCAGCATTTGAGACATTGTTCCCACTATATACAGCGGATAAGGCACATTATTCACCATTGGATATTTCGATTGCAATTACAGGTGGTGGTATATTCGGTGCAGTATTCCAAGTGTTTTTCTTTGATAAGTTTATGAAATATTTTAAAGAACTTACATTTATCACTTATGCGTTAATATATTCTGCATTAATTTTACTTGGATTAACCTTAGTACACAGTTATTGGTCTATTATGTTAATCAGCTTTGTTGTATTTATCGGTTTTGATATGATACGTCCAGCGATTACAAATTACTTTTCTAACATTGCTGGAGATCGACAAGGATTCGCTGGTGGATTAAATTCAACTTTTACGAGTATGGGAAACTTTATAGGGCCTTTAGTAGCAGGAACATTGTATGATGTTAACTTTGAATTTCCATTATACATGTCAGTCGTTGTTATGTTACTAGGCATACTTGTTATCTACGTAGAAAAAGCAATCAGAGCCAAGTGGCAAAAAACTTAATTAAAATCAAAAAGAAGCGTGTTTATTGATACGCTCCACCTGAAAGTAGACACTTAAAAGTGAGAACGTACAGGTGGAGCTTTTTTTGATAAGATAAGGAAATATTTTCTTTATCTTAATCAAATATGTCATAAACATTAAGAAAAAAGGTTTTGCGTAATATTTGTGTAACAGAGATTACATTTGTTTTAAATTGTAGCCTATATAACTTTTTTGTTAAAATAATGTGCTAATATATAAAGAAATGTTAACAGAAATGTGGGTAAGGAGAACGATTTGAAGAATTTAACTTTGGGAACTATGGCGCTCTTTCTTGCTTGTTGTTTAGCGTTTCTTTTATTTCTTGCTACGAATCAGCAGGCACTTGCTAAAGTGCATGAGTCAATTTCTAGTTTTTCAGATTCGCATAAAGTGGTGAAAGCTAAGGAACAAGCCAATCATAAAGCAAATCATTCAATCAGTGCAGCAATGAAAGATACTGAAAAGAATGAGGACAGAAAAGAGCCATATTATGCTGAAAATTATGTACCTATAGCCAAACTGACAACACACAATTTAAAAAATAATGAGGTTGGGAAATCTAACTTGCCACAATTTTCCGCTGCATTAAAAGAAGCACAAACCACGGTTAATCGTGATAATGATACTTCTAATACATATAATGATTATGGTATCGATAGCACCTGTCAAGGGACTTATTATTATATTTTCACCTTTAAAAATAATGATAAACCGCATATGTATTATAGAGTTACTGTAAATGAAGATAATCAGGCACATATATTTGATCGATCCTATCGTGTAACAGATCACCATGGACCCAATAAACCATGTTTATCACCACAGGAGTCTGAAGTCATTGCGCAAAAATATGCCGTGGATAAACTAGGCACTAATGCAACCTTGAAAAAAGTTAAAGAGTCTAAAGAAGGCATGTTTTATACGTTTTGGAATTCGGAAACGAAACAAGAATATAAAGTTATAGTAAATAAAGCTGGCGACGTTATACGTCAACCAGCGCTCAATTAATTATTATGAAGATGATTCCCCTTGATTGAATCATATGTTAAAACTAACAATATCTATAGTGTGAAAAATGAACTGTATTGTTATTCAAAATAAATTTTGAGAATTAAATAGGATTTAAAATATTAAAATCAATAAAAATGCTACCCCGGTAATATATAATGGGTAGCATTTTATTTTAAAGAATAAATTATTTTTTAATACAAAACGTGGTATGAATAAGTATTAAGAGTTATTTATCAATGTTATGATTATAACATCAATTAAATGTGTTACTTCTATATAGGAAATATTTCATTATTAATAGAAGTTGACAATGTAAATAGAAAGGGTGGGTACTTTGAAACAAATAAAAAAAGCAATCATACCTGCAGCTGGGTTAGGTACAAGGTTTTTACCGGCGACAAAGGCGATGCCTAAGGAAATGTTACCAATCTTAGATAAACCTACAATTCAATACATAGTTGAAGAAGCTGCTAACGCTGGTATCGAAGATATTATAATAGTAACAGGCAAACATAAACGAGCTATAGAAGATCATTTTGATAACCAAAAAGAATTAGAAATGATTCTTGAAACGAAAGGCAAAACAGATTTACTTGAAAGAGTAAAATTTTCTACAGAGTTAGCAAATATTTTTTACGTTAGACAAAAAGAACAAAAAGGATTAGGCCATGCAATTTATTCTGCACGTCAATTTATAGGAGATGAGCCTTTTGCAGTATTGCTTGGTGATGATATTGTTGAATCTGATACTCCTGCCATTAAACAATTGATTAATGCTTATGAAGATACAGGCAAATCCGTGATTGGAGTACAAGAAGTTGAAGCAGATCAAACCCATCGTTACGGTATTATTGATCCTTTAACTAAAGTTGACAGAAAATATGAAGTGCGACAATTTGTTGAAAAGCCTAAACCAGGCACAGCCCCGTCAAATTTAGCGATTATGGGTCGTTATGTACTGTCATCGGATATATTTGATTACTTAAAAACTCAAGGCACCGGCGCAGGAGGAGAAATTCAACTTACGGATGCTATTGAAAGACTGAATAAAGATGACCAAGTTTTTGCATATGACTTTGAAGGTGATCGATATGATGTTGGAGAAAAATTAGGTTTTGTAAAAACAACAATAGAATTCGCATTAAAAGATGATGCAATGCGCGAAGATTTGAAAGCATTTATCAAAACTTTAGATTTAGATAGTCACTAACAACGCGTAAAATGAATTGTCATGTACATGTATAACATCATTAACCAGCAGTGAATTGATATGAGGTGTTGAAAAAATGAAGCAAAAGAAAACAAACGCTATGCGTATATTAGATCGCCAACATATTCAATACGGAGTGAATCGTTACAAAGTTTCAGACGAGCATATGTCGGGTGAGGCTGTAGCTGCAAGCGTGGGTGTTGATATTGAATTAATTTATAAAACATTAGTGTTAGAAAATACTAATCATGATCACTTTGTATTTATTATTCCAGTGAATGATTCATTAGATATGAAATCCGCTGCACAAGTTATAAATGAAAAGAAACTTCATCTAATGCCTTTAGATGATTTAAAGAAAGTAACTGGATATGTTCGGGGCGGTTGTTCACCCATTGGAATGAAGCGGTTATTTCCAACAATCATTGATCAACAAGCAGTAAATTTAAATGAAATATATGTTAGTGGTGGAGAAAGAGGCATGCAAATTAACATAGCAGTAAAAGACTTAATTGAAGCTACACAAGCAAAAGTTGCACCTGTAGTACATGCTTAGGAAAATATATTTAAATTAATAACGCAAAGGCATAACTCGTTTATGTCTTTGCGTTTTTTTATGATTTATAAAGAATTTAAAGATAGAAAATTGACAGAAATTTGAATATTAAGGTTAAAAAAGTGATTGGTTTTGATTGTTTTTGGGAAAAAGTGATTGAAAAAAGAAAGCGGAAACATTATAATAACATGGAGATGAGGTGAAGTAATGATTACGGAAAAACGCCATGAAGTAATATTGACTGAACTGTCAGAAAAAGACTTTTTAACATTACAAGAGCTTATTGATCGAACTGGATGTAGTGCATCAACTATACGCCGTGATTTATCTAAGCTACAACAAATGGGAAAATTAAAAAGAGTGCATGGTGGTGCAACACTCAATCAATCATCTGTATTAGAACCTAATTTAGCAGATAAGAGAAGTACCAACCTCAGAGAAAAGCAAGAAATCGGACGACTAGCAGCGTGTCAAATTGAAGATAATGATTGTATTTACTTAGATGCTGGTTCAACAACTTTGGAAATTATTCCCTACATTAAAGCTAAAGATATCATTGTAGTGACCAATGGTCTTACCCACGTAGAAGAATTATTAAAACAAGGTATAAGAACACTTATACTTGGCGGAGAAGTTAAATCAACGACCTTTGCCACAGTAGGATCGAGTGCAATAAAAACATTAAATCGCTATCGTTTTGATAAAGTTTTTGTCGGGATGAATGGCATTGATTTAAAATATGGCTTAACAACACCAGATGAACATGAAGCAGTTATCAAAAATCAAGCCATGGAGTTAGGCGCACAGAATTTTGTAGTTGTTGATCATTCTAAATTTAACAAAGTATATTTTGCTCATGTTCTGTTAAACGAAGAAATTACTTTAATAACTTCAAAAAAGGCCATAGAAAGTACAACATTTAAATGCTTTGCTGAAAAATACAATTTTATTGGAGGAACATTATGATTTATACAGTAACTTTCAACCCTTCTATTGACTATATAATGTTTGCTAAAGATTTTGAACTTAGTGGACTAAATCGAGCGACTGAAACCTACAAATTTGCTGGAGGAAAAGGGATCAATGTATCCAGAGTTTTAAAAACATTAGGTATTCAATCTACAGCGTTAGGATTTGCTGGAGGATTTCCAGGTCAATTCATTGAAGACACATTACAAAAAGCAGATATTAATACGAATTTTGTAAAAACGACTGAAGACACACGTATTAATGTCAAATTAAAAACAGATAATGAAACGGAAATTAACGCTCCGGGTCCTACAATAACGACTGAACAATTCGAAACACTGTTAACACAAATCAAGCATACTTCAGCCCAAGATACAGTTATTGTTGCTGGAAGTATTCCAAAAAGTGTACCAAATGATGCATATGAACAAATTGCAAAAATTACTCAAGAAACTGGGGCAAGATTAGTTGTAGATGCTGAAAAAGATTTAGTTGAAACAGTTTTAAAATACAAGCCACTGTTTATCAAACCCAATAAAGACGAATTAGAAGTAATGTTTAATACATCGATTCAATCTGATAAAGAAGTTATGAACTATGCACGTGAAATATTAGGCATGGGCGCAACATCAGTGATTATTTCTCTTGGAGGTGATGGTGCAATCTATGTAGATGATAAACATAGTTATAAGGCTATTGTACCTAA
This sequence comes from Staphylococcus casei, assembly GCF_030294405.1. NCBI lineage: Bacteria > Bacillati > Bacillota > Bacilli > Caryophanales > Staphylococcaceae > Staphylococcus > Staphylococcus casei. Next base: position 2,223,148 of record NZ_CP125718.1, on the reverse strand, counting down.
TGGACATGTAGTCAATACGGTTGGTTCAGGAGATAGTACTGTCGCGGGTATGGTTGCAGGACTTGAAACGGGACTTACAATCAAAGATGCATTTAAACAGGCAGTATCAGCGGGAACAGCGACAGCATTTAATGATGATTTAGCTACAGAACATGCTATTGAAGAAATTAAAGCACAAGTGAAGATTAAGACACTAGATGGGAGTGTATAACTATGAGAATTACCGAATTATTAACAAAAGATACAATTGCGATGGACCTTACTTCAAATGATAAAAACGGTGTCATTGACGAATTAGTCAATCAGTTAGACAAAGCTGGGAAACTTAATGATCTAACAAGTTTTAAAGAAGCTATTCATAATAGAGAATCTCAAAGTACTACAGGAATCGGAGAAGGTATTGCGATACCACATGCAAAAGTAGCAGCTGTAGAGACACCTGCCATTGCCTTTGGGAAATCAAAAGCAGGTGTTGACTACCAAAGTTTAGATATGCAACCTGCACATCTCTTCTTCATGATTGCAGCGCCAGAAGGTGGAGCGCAAACACATTTGGATGCTTTAGCGAAATTGTCCGGTGTTTTAATGGACGAAAATGTTCGTAAAGATTTACTTAATGCTGCTTCCCCCCAAGAAGTATTGCAAATTATTGATAAAGCTGATGATGAAGCAACTGAAGAGGAAGAAGCGGAAACAGAAGCTGTGACTACATCGGCAGCAACAGATGAAAATGAACCCTACGTATTAGCAGTTACAGCGTGTCCAACCGGTATTGCCCATACTTATATGGCCCGCGATGCATTGAAGAAACAAGCTGAAAAAATGAACGTTAAAATTAAGGTCGAAACGAATGGATCTGGAGGGGTTAAAAATCACCTTACTGAGGAGGATATTAATCGAGCTTCAGGCGTAATTGTAGCAGCCGATGTACATGTAGAAACGGATCGTTTTGACGGTAAAAATGTTGTAGAAGTACCTGTAGCAGACGGCATAAAACGACCGGAAGAACTTATTAATATGGCTCAAGATACGTCACGTAAACCTTTTGTGGCACGTGGTAATAAAAATCATAGTCAAGCAGAAAGTAATGAGAAACAAGGTGTAGGTAAAACGATTTATAAACACTTAATGAATGGTGTTTCAAATATGTTACCGCTTGTTATTGCCGGTGGTATTTTAATGGCGATTGTGTTCTTATTTGGTGCAAACTCATTTGATCCAAAAAGCTCTGAACATAATCCATTCGCTGAACAACTTTGGAATATTGGGAACAAGAGTGCCTTTGCATTAATTATTCCTATCCTTGCTGGTTATATAGCACGTAGTATTGCTGATAAACCAGGTTTTGCAGCTGGTTTAGTCGGAGGTATGTTGGCAGTTTCAGGTGATTCAGGATTTATTGGTGGTATTCTTGCTGGTTTCTTAGCAGGTTACCTCACACAAGGTATTAAGAAAGCCGTTAGTGGTTTACCACAAGCATTAGAAGGGTTAAAACCTACGTTAATTTTCCCTGTGTTCTCAGTAGCTATTACAGGTTTATTGATGATTTATGTGTTAAACCCACCAGCATCATGGTTAAATAATTTATTGCTTAATGGATTAGAAAGTCTTTCAGGAACAAATATCATGTTATTAGGGTTAGTTATCGGTGCTATGATGGCAATCGATATGGGTGGACCTTTTAATAAAGCAGCGTACGTATTTGCGACAGCAGCGTTAACAGAAGGTAATGCAGCACCAATCACTGCAGCAATGATTGGTGGTATGGTTCCACCGATTGCGATTGCAACAGCAATGTTAATTTTTAGAAAGAAATTTACAAAAGAACAAAGAGGTTCTGTCGTACCAAACTATGTGATGGGGCTATCCTTTATAACTGAAGGCGCGATTCCATATGCTGCAGCAGATCCATTAAGAGTAATTCCGTCAATGATGGTAGGGTCCGGTATTGCAGGTGCGATTGCATTAGGATTAGGCTCATCGATTCAAGCACCACATGGTGGTATTTTCGTAATTATCGGTACTGATTTTAGTCATGTCTTACAATCGTTAATCGCAATTATTGTAGGCGCAATTGTTTCAGCGATTATGTATGGCTTACTAAAACCGAAGTTAAGTGAAGATGAAATTCGTGCTTCACAAGCTATGAACGAATAATAAATAAGATTTTACAAGCACACGATAAAGACCAGAAGGAACTCATGGGTAAATGAGTGTTCTTCTGGTTTTTTGAGTCTTAAATCATTCAGGAGACACTTTTGAATATAATAAGCTAACGAAGTTTGGTAAAATAAGGTTAAAGTATGAAATCGACTGTATTGAAGTAAATCAATGTAAAGAAGGTATGGAAATGACTGAATATGTTATTGAAAATGGACGTATTTATACGGAATACGAAACGATAGAACGCGGTTATATCATTGTCAAAGATGGGAAAATCGCTGGTGTAGGTAAAGGTATATACGAAGGTAAATTGACTAAGTACGATGCTAAAGGGCAACATATTTTACCAGGATTTATAGACATTCATATTCATGGCGGGTATGGCGAAGATGCAATGGATGCCTCATTTGATGGTATAAATCATCTTGCTAAGTCTTTATTATCTGAAGGGACAACAAGCTTCTTGGCTACGACAATGACTCAGTCAGATGAGAATATTACTAAGGCCTTAGAAAATATCGTCAATTATCAGCAACAACAAGATAAATTAAATACAGCGGACATCGTCGGTATACATTTAGAAGGTCCATTTATTTCTGAACATAAAGTAGGGGCACAAAATCCTGAATATGTTCAGAGACCTACTATAGAAAAGATACGACAATTTCAGGCTACTGCTAATCATCAAATAAAAGTCATCACGTTTGCTCCAGAAGTTGAAGGTGCAGAAGAAATATTGAAGGCTTTACATGATAAGATTCGCTTTTCTATGGGACATACAGTAGCTACATTTGAAGAAGCAAATAAGGCCGTTAACAATGGTGCAAAGCATGTGACACATTTATATAATGCAGGTACGCCTTTTGAACATCGAAACCCAGGACTGTTTGGAGCAGCATGGACCAATGATGGATTAAGTACAGAACTTATCGTTGATGGCATACATGCACATCCAGCAGCCATTCAAATCGCTTATAAACAAAAAGGAAATAAACGATTTTTCTTAATTACTGATGCAATGAGAGCAAAAGGGATGCCCGATGGAGAATACGATTTGGGTGGTCAAAACGTGATTGTAAAAGGTTCAGAAGCACGGTTAGAAACGGGTGCTTTAGCCGGCAGTATTTTGAAAATGAACGAAGGTTTGAAGAATTTAATCCAATATACAGGAGATACATTAGAGCATCTTTGGCGTGTAACTAGTTTGAATCAAGCAATTGCTTTAGATATTAATCATCAAAAAGGTAGTTTGCAAGTCGGAAAAGATGCGGATATCGTTATTGTTGATGATGAAATCAATGTTCAAACAACAATTAAAGAGGGACAAATTCATAATTTTGAAAAATAATAAAACAGTGTGACAACAATCATTCAATTTACTTATTAAAAAATATTTAATTCAAAAAGTTGACTCAAATTAAAATTTACGTTTAAATGTCTAGTTGAACAAATGAAATTTTAATAAGTATAAAATAGATTGCAAGGTAACAGTGTGATAAGATAAAGGAAATGCGCATTTTTAGGGAGGTGTTACAATGGGAAGGATTTAGTATATAACATTATAGTGAAGAAGCACGAAAAATTTTATGAAACGTCACCTATTGTGACACAATATTTGGAGGTGAATCCCTAGAAATAGGGAACTAATTGGAAACAGTGACCATAATGAACTTAGTAATATTTTTTCTTTTAATAGCATTAACAACTGTATTCGTAGGATCGGAATTCGCATTAGTGAAAGTCAGAACTACAAGAATTGAGCAACTCGCTGCAGAAGGCAACGGTAGCGCACGTGTAGTCAAAAAAATGGTGAAAAATTTAGACTATTACTTATCCGCATGTCAATTAGGTATTACAGTGACATCTTTAGGATTAGGGTGGTTAGGTGAACCAACATTTAATAAATTACTTCATCCATTATTTGAAGCCATTCATTTACCCGCTGCATTAACAACAACGATTTCATTTATCGTTGCATTTATTATTGTAACGTATCTACATGTTGTACTTGGCGAGTTAGCTCCGAAAACGTTAGCAATTCAACATACTGAAAAATTAGCGTTACTTTATTCTAGGCCGTTGTATTACTTTGGTATCGTTATGAAACCATTAATATGGTTAATGAATGGTTCAGCGCGTATGATTATACGTATGTTTGGGGTAGATCCAGATGCTAATAATGATGCAATGTCAGAAGAAGAAATAAAAATTATAATCAACAATAGTTATAACGGTGGAGAAATTAATCAGACTGAATTAGCTTATATGCAAAATATCTTTTCATTTGATGAACGTCATGCCAAAGATATCATGGTTCCACGTACACAAATGATTACGTTAAATGAACCGTTTAATGTAGACGAACTTTTAGATACAATTAAAGAACATCAATTCACACGTTACCCTATTACAGAAGATGGGGATAAGGACCACGTGAAAGGCTTTTTAAATGTGAAAGAGTTTTTAACAGAATATGCTTCAGGTAAGCAAATTAAAGTAAGTAACTATATTCATGACTTACCTATGATTTCAGAAACTACACGTATTAGCGATGCTTTAATCCGTATGCAACGTGAACACGTGCACATCAGTCTTATTATCGATGAGTACGGTGGTACAGCTGGTATTTTAACTATGGAAGATATTTTAGAAGAAATCGTCGGTGAAATTCGCGATGAGTTTGATGATGATGAAGTTAATGATGTTGTCAAATTAAGTGACGATAAATATCAAATTAATGGTCGTGTGTTGCTTGATGATTTAAATGATCAGTTTGGTATTGAATTTGTTGATTCTGATGATATTGATACAATTGGTGGTTGGTTACAAGCACATAATACAAATTTACAACAAAATGATTTTGTAGATACAGAATATGATCGTTGGGTCATTTCAGAAATAGATAATCATCAAATCATCAATGTAATATTAAAATTTGAATATAATGATACGCGTCCAACACTTGAAGAAGACGAAGATGAAGAAGATAACGATAAATAATTAAATGATATTTACACCCTACGAACTGTTGATACTAATGGTTTGATAGGGTGTTTTGTTATGTATAAGGTACAAATGCTGCGCTCTAGAATATGAATTAATACCAATATTAGAGGAGAGGCGGAATGCGTTTATCGGTATAAGACGAAATATAATTGTGTGACTATGATTGATTCAATTTAATGTATAACAAGGCAGTATAGTATATTTTTCATGAAAAGCGTATTAGAATATTATATAATACCTTAGAAATAAAATTAAATGTGTTGAAAGGGGCATCACCATGATCAATGATACATATTATTTAAATAATAGTTACCCTATGCCAAAAGTTGGACTTGGAGTATATAAAATTTCAGAAGAAGAAATGGATATTGCTGTAGCAACTGCTTTGGAGGCAGGATATCGTGCATTCGATACTGCATATTTTTATAAAAACGAAATTGCTTTAGGAAATGCTTTGAAAAAGGCTGATATAGAACGTGAAGATTTATTTATAACATCTAAATTATGGAATGATTACCAAGGATATGATCAAACTATTGAATTTTTTACAAAATCATTAGAGAACTTAGGCACAGATTATTTAGATTTATTCCTAATTCATTGGCCATGTGAAGCTGATGGTTTATTTATTGAAAGCTATAAAGCAATGGAAAAATTATATGAAGATGGCAAGATTCGTGCCATTGGTGTATGTAATTTTAATAAACATCATTTAGAGAAATTAATGGAAGAAACGGATGTAGTGCCGGCCGTTAATCAAATTGAAGTACACCCATATTTTAACCAACAAGAACTGCAAGACTTTTGTGATAAACATGATATTGCTGTAACAGCATGGATGCCATTAATGAGAAACAAAGGACTGTTAGAGCATAATCTTATAACCGACATGGCTAGTCGATATGACAAAACACCTGCGCAAATTGTATTGCGTTGGCATTTAGCACATAATCGCCTCATTATCCCTAAATCTAAAACACCAGAACGTATTAGAGAAAATTATGATATTTTTGACTTTAATTTAGAATTAACGGATATCGCAGAAATTGATAGTTTAGATAGGGGCGACCGCCAAGGTAATGATCCAGAAAATGTAAGCATAGGTACTTTAAAATAACTTAATTTATATATAACAAGGGCTGTCTATTCATAAAATATGAAGTAGACAGTCTTTTTAGTTGCTGAAATAATGGTTTTTATTTTGAAATGACAGTGAAAATTGATAAGCTTAAGTTACATTTTATAATTTTATAGTGAATTAGTTATAATCCGTTATAAAATTTTGACAAAAGAGTTTATATACTATTAGATTTTGTAATACTAAAAAGAAAAGTTCCAGCATTTTAATACCAAATAGCATGCGTGAAATATTATGCTGTATTTTAAAAAGTTTATGTAGAGATTAAGTTTTATTCATGAATATTAAGGCAATATAAAGATTGAGTAAATATAATTGATTACAATAGCATAATAACGGTGAAAATTGGTAAAGTGAATTTGAAGTAACTGAAATGAAGGTGTTTAGGTATGCAAATAAGAGTAGTAGTGCCTTGCTATAATGAAGGTGAAGTAGTATTAAAGACTTATCAACGGTTAAAAGAAATATTGTCCAAAGATAGTCAAAAACATCAATATAATTATGACTTATTGTTTGTAGATGATGGTAGTAAAGATAAGACGATAAATTATATTCAAGATATAGCTACGAAGGATCAACATGTAAAATTTATTTCGTTTAGCCGTAATTTTGGTAAGGAATCAGCAATGATTGCAGGATATCAACATAGTAAAACGTGTGATGCTGTAATTATGATTGATGCCGATTTACAACATCCCCCTGAATTGATTCCTCAGATGATAGAGGGCTATATGGATGGCTATGATCAAGTGGTTGCAAAACGAGATAGAAAAGGCGAAAAACAATCTAGAAAATTATTGACTCGAATGTATTACAAAGCCATCAATCATTTTGTTGAGGATATAAAATTAGAAGACGGTATTGGTGATTTTAGATTATTAAGTCGCAGAGCCGTGAGTTCGTTAACTGAACTCAATGAATATAATCGTTTCTCAAAAGGTCTATTTGAATGGATAGGATATAATACAAAAGTATTTACTTATGAAAATGTAGAAAGAGAAGATGGAGAATCAAAATGGTCATTTGGCAAATTATTAAATTATGGTATAGATGGATTAATTTCTTTTAATAATAAACCATTACGTGCAATGATTTATCTTGGCTTGATTGTCTTTTTCATAAGTCTGCTCTATATAGGTTTTATATTTGCTAGCATAGTGATTAATGGTATTCAAACACCAGGCTATTTCTCTACAATTGCAGCAGTCTTATTGTTGGGCGGAATACAATTGATTTCAATTGGTATCGTTGGAGAGTATATAGGACGTATTTATTACGAAGTGAAACAACGACCGAAGTATATTGTACAGGCATCCAATTTAAATTGCCCAAGTAAAGTAGCAAAACAAGATATTAATAATGATATTGAGACTAGCATAGATGATGAGGTAGAACGTAATCATTATCGTTATGATGACACAGACACAGCGAAAGCACGTGAAAAGGAACTAGTAAATCATAGATAATTAAAAATTAGCAAAGTCTTTAACGGCTTTGTTGATTTTTTGTTTTAAAAGATAAAAAAGAGGATGACACTATCAAGGAGTCATCCTCTTTTCAAAGCCTTATTTTTTTTTGCGTAATTTACCTACAATAAAGGAAACTACTGCAACTAGTATAATCGTACCGATAAGTGCTGGGAATATAGCAATGCCACCTAGGTGCCAACCCCAATCACCAAGTAACCATGAACCAAGTGCTGAACCAACGATACCTGCAATAATATTCCCTAAAATACCACCAGGAATATCTTTTCCGACAATACCGCCGGCAATCCAACCGATTAAACCACCGATAATTAACATAAGTATAAAGCCCATATGATTTTGCCTCCTTTATAATTGTTTTAACTGTTAATATATACCACAAAATATATTATCTTAATCATTTAGATTAGAAAATATATTTTGCCATAATATGAACAAAATAAAAATTAAATTTATTAGTAGGAAGGCATACCAATAAGGTGTTAAAAGTGTCATAACGATACAGGAGATGACAATAAGTAAATGGCCTGTAAGAACTGGGCGTTTAATACGAGTTAATATTTTAATCTTTTCTTTTTCCTGCGGTTTGAAGGTACTATAGAATAGTATAATTGCACCAATCATAAAGATGGCTGGCGCCAAATATGGTATAGACATATAGTAAGAGTCATGACTCGTGTTATACGTAAGTATCAAAGAAGTACTTAATATAATAGTAAGAATCATAGCAATAAATTTTTGTTGTGTGATGACATGGGTTTGAATTTTATAGTTTATATATAATTGTAATATTGTCCAAAGAATGAATTGAAAACATGTATATAAGGCAATGTAATCAAATTTTCCTATTAGAAATAAATTGATAATGGCATTGATAGTCAATGCAATGAGTATAGAGCTAAACTTAAGTTGTTTGTAATTCTGACGATATAAATCAATTCCGAGAATGATTAATACCGCAGCTATATTTATGATTATATTAATTAGCATGTTGCTCTCCTAACCTAGATACTTCACTGCAATATTATAGCAATTAAGATAAAGTTATTCATTTGATAACATTTAATTATTTAAAGTTTTGTTAAATATTCAATCAAATTCTTTAATTTCAAATTATTTATATACATATTAAGTGTCGCAGCGATGTTAGTCCGAATGGCTGAATATAAAGGCTTTTACTATAAATGAATATTATATGTATAGTGCTAAATTCCACTAAATAAAAAAGTGACGCATTGTATGGACAAAGAGCATTATACAACGCATCACATGAAATACTCAATTTAAACACCTTTTTTATTACTCCATAAGAGGGTGTGTAATTGAGGTAAAACATAAACATTATTCATTTCACTGCTTTCCATCACGCGATCCACAAGCGATTCATATAAAGATAATAATTTTTCTGTGTGTGATTCCACGTGTTCACCATCTAAGTATGGGTTACCCACTTGTAAATAAAAAGGAATCGTAGGATAACGATGGTGTATCATTTTAGCAAAATGATAGTCTGCATCATCAAAAATAACAACTTTTAAGTTTAATGACTCGGGTATACATTGTGCAATTACTTCATCTAAAATAAGTAGATTAGGTTTCATCATTGAACTTGGCGGCTTAGGACTTATCGTCAGATCATCAATTTGTGTCATCCACGGTTGAAATTTGCTCCCTTGCGTTTCTAAGGCACTTTGAATGTGTTTTGAATCAAAGAGATCTACTAGGTCTTGTATACCTTTAATCAACGCAGGATTGCCTCCTGAGATGGTTACGTGATTAAATGAGTCTCCAGCAATTTCATAAAGGGAAGTATAGATTTCTTCTGCAGTCATCATCCGTATATCATCTTTGGCGCTGCCGTCCCACGTAAAACTTGAATCACACCAGCTACAACGATAATCACAACCTGCTGTCCGAACAAACATTGTCTTACGTCCAATAACACGGCCTTCCCCTTGTATAGTTGGACCAAATATTTCTAATACTGGTATCTTACTCATGTGATGACCCCTTTGGTCTATAAACAACATAGCTCGTTGGAGTCTCTCGAACATAGACTTGAAGGCATTTGGGTTGATTGTCTCGCTCATCTAATGATTTTTGGACCATTTCATAAATCGTTTGTGCGACGATTTCTGTTGAAGGACTTTTACCTTTGAATTGAGGTAAATCATTCAGTAAGTAATGATCAAATTGACCATGTATGAGTTTTTTTAAATCACTAAAATTCACTAAAAATCCATTATGATCTAATGTATCACCAGCTATCGTTAAGTTAACAAAGTACGTGTGACCATGTGTACGCATGCATTTTCCAGCGTCTTCATTTGGAATATAGTGCGCAGCTGAAAAGTTAAAATCTTTATTTAATTCAAAACAATAAGGATGTTGAACACTAGGATAATTTTGTTGGAACATACTATTCCGCTCCTTTTTCTTCTAAATAGGTATTTAAACCACGTGCTCTCAAATGACAGGCTGGACATTCTCCGCAACCTTCGCCAACAATTCCATTGTAGCAAGTTAAAGTATTATATCTAATATAATCTAGGACGCCAAGGTCATCACTTAATGACCATGTCGCTTTTTTATCTAACCACATTAGCGGTGTATGAATCACGAAATCTTTGTCCATCGATAGGGATAATGTAACATTCATTGATTTAATAAAACTATCACGACAATCTGGATATCCAGAAAAATCTGTTTCACACACACCAGTAATGATATGTTTTGCATTTGTTTGATACGCTAATGCGCCAGCAAAAGAAAGGAATAGGAGATTTCTGGCAGGTACGAATGTATTAGGCACACCGTCTTCATTCGTTTCAATTTCTAAATCGTGTTGTGTCAAAGCATTAGGTGTGAGTTGAGAAAGTAAGGACATGTCTAAAACATGGTGCTTAAGATTTTGCTCTTGAGCAATTTGTTTAGCAACTTCGATTTCGGTATTATGTCTTTGACCATACTCAAATGTAACTAATTCGGCTTCATCAAAATGTTTTTTTGCCCAAAATAGACATGTGGTACTGTCTTGTCCTCCACTGAAAACTACAATTGCCTTATTATTATTTAATGTGTGTTGCGTCATAAATACTTGCACTCCTTAATATTGTCTTACTAGCTTCTCTTTTCTATCCATCATGACGCCAAAAAAACGTCTATCTCCATAAAAAGATAGACGTTTTTCAAGTGTCTAGTTTTTTATAGAGGGTATCAGCTAGGAACCTCTTTATATTCAATTTATACCGTGACTAGAATAATATATTTACGTTGTAAAAGCAAGTTGATATTTGGGATAATGAGTATAATGGATTGATAAAAGTAACTCAAAGAGGTGATACGATGATCATAATGATTGATAATAAAGATTCATTTACCTATAACATTGTAGATTATATTGAGCAAGAATACAGCGGAGAAGTAAAAGTGATAGATGTTGAACGTCTATCAATTGAAAAGGTAAGGTTATGTTCACCGGAGGCGATTGTGATATCACCAGGTCCAGGTACACCAGATGATTATCCCATTTTAAATGAGCTATTGAAAATATTTTCACCATCTATACCGGTGTTAGGTGTGTGCTTAGGATTTCAACAGATTATTACTTACTATGATGGAGATATAATCAAGAGTGGTAAACCGATTCATGGTCATACTACGCGCATCCATCATAATGGCAAAGGTATGTTTAAAGGATTACCAGAGTCGTTTAATGTGATGCGATACCATTCTTTGTGTGCAAATGCGGAAACTTTTCCCGCTGTTCTAGAAATAACAGCATCGAATTGTGACGGTATCATTATGGCGTTTGCACATCAAACATTACCGATATATGGCTTACAATATCATCCGGAATCCATATTAAGTGAGTTCGGGATGGCTCAAATCGCATTATTCATAGAAATTGTGGAGGACTATCATGCAAATCCAATATAATTATCGATATTTATTAGATGAAGACAATTACGAACAACATCAGTATACTTTCACGCACTGTATCGGTCAAAAAATAGCGGAATCGTTGGATCAAGTAGGAGAAGTGATTCGCTATGCTGAAACTAAGCAAAAAGAAGGTTATTACGTAGCGCTATACTTGCCTTATGAAGCAGCACCGTTTTTTAATAGTCAAATGGAAACTGCGCCTATTGAAGGGGTTTATATTTATGGGGCAGCATATGTTTTTGCTGAACAATCAGGTACGTCAATAACACGTGAGAGGTCATACATAGCGAAATGTAATTTTCAATTCCGTTTAGGAAAGGAGACACTTATAGATCATATTAAGGCAGTGCAAGATGCAATCATAGAAGGTAACACATACCAAGTGAATTACACGACACGTTTGATAGATGATATTCACTATCCTATTTATATGTTGTATGAAGTATTACAACGTGAAAATAATGGCTTTTATTCAGCACTTATAGACACAGAAGAGATACAAGTCGCTTCATTATCCCCAGAATTATTCTTCCAACGTGGGCCTTTTGGAGAACAGGAAGATGTCTTATTGAGCAAACCTATGAAAGGGACTATAGCTAGAGGTGAAACAGCACTACAAGACCAAGAAAATCTACAAACATTAGCCCACTCTGCAAAGGATAGAGCGGAGAATGTGATGATTGTTGACTTATTACGTAATGATATTGGCCGTATTGCTAACACAGGGACGGTTAAAGTGTACAAGCCTTTTCATATCGAAGCGTATAATACCGTATTTCAAATGACGACAACGGTTACAGGGGTATTACGTCATGAAACACAACTCATGCAAGTGCTTGAATCACTATTTCCTTGTGGCTCTATAACAGGTGCACCTAAAATAAATACGATGAAATATATCAAATTATTAGAACAAGTGCCAAGACATATATATTGTGGAACAATCGGCTTACTGTTACCCAATGGTAAATCTATCTTTAATGTGCCGATACGTAGTATTCAATATTTGAATAATCAAGCAATCTATGGCGTTGGTGCAGGTATAACGATTGATTCTATACCTGAATTAGAGGTTCAAGAATTTAAAGATAAAACTAAAATATTGGAGAGGTTATAATGCAATTATTTGAAACTATGCGATTAGAAGCAGGTGTATTTCCGCGCCTATCTTATCATAAAAATAGAATGAAAGCGTCGTGTAAGCAACTCGACTTTGATTTTAATGAAATAAATTGGGATGCTTTGATTTACAAATTAGTTGAAACGTATTCTGTAGGCGCATTCCGTGTGAAAATTTTAGTGGATGCCAATGGAACATTTGATTATGTCGTAGCAGAACTCTCAACCAAAATGAACTTTACGGCCAAGCTCAGTCAAATGAGCAATAATATAAGCGAAAGTGTCATTGTAAATAAGACAACAGATAGAACACATTTAGATCATAATCATGAAACAGATATTATATTATTATATGATTTAAAGGGGAAGATATTAGAATTTGATATCGGTAATATTATGATTAAGGAAGAAAACCATTATTATACGCCCAAATATAATCATGATTTTTTGCGAGGGTGTATGAGACAATCGCTCATAGAAAAAGGCGTTTTACAGCAAAAAGACTATGATGTGGAAGAGTTTAAACAAAAATTACAATTAGAAAAGATTCAGGTTTTTCTAATAAATAGTTTGCGAGAGGTTGCCGAGGTAGAGATTTATCTATAGAATATAGAAAGCGTAAACAATGGTATAAGCTCTATGACAGAGATATAGCCAAAATGCGAAAAAGTTATATCAAAATGAATAGCTTAAACAATGAACCGCGTATAGATGATTGAATACAGTATCATTTTATAATCGTTACCAAGCACAACGACAATATATTTTAATAAAAATTTGAAATAGATATAAGATTAACTGACGAAGAAGTCAAATAATAACAGAGCATATTATAGACAGTGAGTGAGGCAAGAGAATGATATTGATATGGTTACTGACAATTATGATGTTAACTGTGCTTACGAAATGGATTACTAATCATTTGCTAAAAAAACAATGGGTTTTCATTGCACAAATTGTTGTCACAATTTTTTGTATCATTCAGTTTATTTTTGTCTATTTTTTAGTGAAAGCGCTGATGAATTATATAGTTCAGGGACTCAATGTATTTTATCATTAGTAACAATTTATGAGGTGAATCTATGAAGATATATAGCCAAGGTGACCAAGCTATAGTGGTTTCTATAGAAAAAGAGGTCTCTAAGGATTTAACAGAAGACTTGTTAGCTTTAAAAAATTATTTAGTTGAAAAAAACTATCCATTTATTACAGAAATTGTACCAACAGAATCAGATATGATGATTTGTTATGATGCCCGAGACATGATCAAGCATCACCATATTATCTCTCCCTTTTTATATATGAAAGCATTGATGCAATCGGTGCAATTAGAAATAAAACATGAGGATAAAAGTACAACAGTTGTGGAGATCCCTGTTATATATGGTGGAACATTTGGACCTGATTTAGATACCTTACTTGCTCATTATAAGATGGATATGGATAAATTTATAAAGTTACATACAAAATCGACTTATTTTGTCTCCATGATGGGTTATTCACCTGGCTTTCCGTATTTAACTGGAATGACAAAGCGTTTATTTGTAAATCATACTGGTGGTAAAAAAAGTTTTATACCTGCTGGATCAGTTATTATCGAAGGCAAAAAGACGGGGATTACTACAACTGATACATACGGAGATTGGTTAGTTATTGGATATACACCAGTTCGTTTGTTTAATCCTGATCAAACAGAATTTACTAAATTAAAATTAGGCGATAATGTCACATTTAATCCTACGACAAAAGAAGCGTTGGATTTAGGAGGCTTTAAACCATGTCAATTATAATAGAAGATGAAGGCTTATTTTCAAGCTTTCAGGACTTTGGTCGCCAAGGATATGAACATGATGGTGTGATTCCTGGTGGCGCATTGGACCCATTATCACATGAAATAGCTAATAGACTTGTGGCGAACGATAAACGAGAAGCAACGTTAGAAATGACAAATAGAATGGCACGTATACGTTTTACCGAACCTACATTAATTGCACTTAGTGGTGGTAATTTTAAAGCTAAAACAGAAAATCTGAAAATCATCCCTAACAAACTATATTTAATGGAAAAAGGTGATGTTCTCGTCTTTACTGAGACAAGTCGTACATCTAGAGTATATCTAGCTGTGGGCGGTGGTTTTGAATTAGATGAGTGGTTAGGATCTACTTCAACCGACTTCAAATCACAAATTGGTGGATTTCATGGGCGTCAGTTGCAAAAAGGTGACGAAGTTAATATGAAGCGTAATTATACAGAACGCCATCATAAACTCTTCGAAAACTTAGAAGATAAACATGAAACAGATTGGGGTATTGATGGCTATGCACTTTCTTTCAATTATATGTCCGATGTATTCCATGTAATCAAAAATAAAGGGACAGAAGATTTCAAAAAAGATGTACTGAATCGCTTTGTTCTTGATGAATATAAAGTGACTAGCAAAGCAAATAGAGCAGGTATGTTAGTTGAAGGTGCTCCCGTAAAAGCATTTTATGAAGATATGCCGGCACATCAATCTGTGCAAAGAGGTACGATACAAGTAAAAAGAGATGGAACGCCAATTATTTTATTAAATGATCATTATACATTAGGCAGTTATCCTCAAATAGGAACAATTGCAAGTTATCATTTAACTAAAATAGGACAAAAACCACAGGGTGCAAAATTGAAATTTCAATTTATCGATATTGAAAATGCTGAAAAGAATTTAATTAAATATACAAATTGGTTAAATCAACTTTTCCATGGTATTGAATATAGAATGCAATTAGAAATGTTGAAATAATAAGGATTTAGACAAAGGTAATGAGTTAAATATAAAAATACTAAGCTAAGAGACAATTGCTAGAGTAAAGCGTGTAGGTTTTATCGCTTACGCTAGCTTTTTCTATAAACTTACAATATACATAAGAACTAGTAGCGCGATGCTATGATTTAGAAAAAGGAAAACACTGTGTAATCTAGTTATAATCAATATGCTATTTTGTCTGCGACTATAGTCCGATTAATATCATTTCTAATCAGAGTATAATTAAAAAGCATATTATTTCTTAATAATGTATTAACAAGGCGTTAATAAGTCATTCATAAAGCCGAACAAATCGCTTTATTTCTCGTAAAAAGTGTGTTTTTACTTGATATTTGGCTACTATTGCTTTATATTAATTAATTGAACTGTATACGTTTTGTTACAGTAAGATTACAAAACGATAAAAAATGTAAAAAGAACATTAAAGGTTAATATATGATGTTTATATGCATGCGTTTTACTACTTTGAAATAAACAACAATAATCTTAAGAATACATGAAAATTAATATTATTAATAATGACAATTGAACTTTTAAAGCAGTGAAATTTTGATGTCTATATCATAATGTAAGATTTTATGAGAAGGCGTATGAATTTCCAACCTAAAGAATGTAACTTTCGCCAATAACGACCTGTCTCTAGTTATATTGGATACATAACTGAATAGGGCATCATTAACAGAAACTTTGCCAAGTATTTACTAGGCGCGGATATTTTTCCAGCCTATATTAATCTAAATCGGGGGAAACAAACATGAGTTTACACAAAAAGAAACTGACTCTTTTTGCGTTTTTTATTTTGATGGTGATAACAGTCACCTTGAAAACGTACTTTTCATATTATGTCGATTTTTCTTTAGGTGTTAAAGGATTAGTACAAAACTTAATCTTATTAATGAATCCATATAGTTTAATCGCTTTAGTATTAAGTATTTTCTTATTCTTCAAAGGGAAGAAAGCTTTTTGGTTCATCTTTATTGGTGGATTCTTATTAAGTTTTTTATTATATGCTAACGTTGTATACTTTAGATTTTTCTCTGACTTTTTAACATTTAGTACACTGAACCAAGTGGGAAATGTAGAGTCAATGGGTGGTGCAGTTACTGCCTCGTTTAAATGGTATGATTTTATATACTTTACGGATACAATCGTTTACCTGTTTATGTTGATATTCAAACAAAAATGGTTTGATAAACGCGTATTCAGTAAGAAATTTGTACCAGTGATTATGGCAGCTTCAGTAGCATTGTTCTTCTTGAACTTAGCTTTTGCTGAATCAGATCGTCCAGAGTTATTAACACGTACGTTTGACCATAAATATTTAGTGAAATATTTAGGTCCATATAACTTCACAGTTTATGATGGTGTTAAAACGATTGAAAATAATCAACAAAAAGCTTTAGCAAATGAAGATGATTTAACTAAAGTATTAAATTATACAAAACAAAAACAAACAGAGCCTAATCCAGAATATTATGGAGCGGCTAAGAAGAAAAATATCATCAAAATTCACCTAGAAAGTTTCCAAACTTTCTTGATTAATAAAAAAGTAAATGGCCAAGAAGTTACACCGTTCTTGAATAAACTTTCTACAGGTAAAGAAGGATATAGATATTATCCGAATTTCTTCCATCAAACAGGACAAGGTAAGACGTCAGATTCTGAGTTTACGATGGATAATAGTTTGTTCGGTTTGCCACAAGGTTCAGCATTTTCATTGAAAGGTGACAATACGTTCCAATCATTACCGGCAATTCTCGATCAAAAGCAAGGTTACACTTCTAGTGTTATGCACGGGGACTACAAAACATTCTGGAACCGTGATCAAGTATACAAACACTTTGGTGTAGATAAGTTTTATGATGCAACATATTATGATATGTCACAAGATAACCTTGAAAACTTAGGGTTAAAAGATAAAGAATTATTTAAAGAATCGACTGACTACTTAGCAAAAGAAAAACAACCATTCTATAGTCATTTAATTACATTAACTAATCACTATCCATTTACAGTGTCTCCAGAAGATGCATCAATTGAGAAACCCAATACAGGCGACTCAACAGTAGATGGTTATGTACAAACAGCAAGATATTTAGATGAATCATTAGAACAATTTGTAAGTGAATTGAAGAAAAAAGGTCTTTATGACGACTCAGTTATTATGATTTATGGTGACCACTATGGTATCTCTGAAAACCATAATAAAGCGATGGAAAAATTATTAGGTGAAGATATTACACCGGCGAAATTTACTGACTTAAATCGTACTGGTTTCTGGCTGAAAATTCCTGGTAAAGAAGGTACTGTAGATAAAACATATGCTGGTCAAGCAGATGTTATGCCTACAATATTACATTTAATGGGTATCGATACGAAGAATTACTTAATGATGGGCACAGACTTATTATCTAAAGATCATGATGATACAGTTCCTTTCAGAAATGGAGATTTCGTAACGAAAGATTATAAATATGTGAATGGTAGAATTTACGATAATAAGAATAATGAACCGGTAACAGAAAAACCTAAAGATTTTGAAAAACGTAAACAACAATCTGAAAAAGATCTAGAAATGAGCGATAATGTACTTAATGGTGACTTGTTCAGATTCTACGACAATCCAGATTTCAAAAAAATAAAACCATCAAATTATGAATATAAAGCTGGTCCTAAAGGACAAGAGAAAAAATAATAATATTTAAGAACTAATACACCTAGTGAAGGTGTGTTAGTTCTTTTTTTTAAAGAATATAATTGTTGAATGTGTTGGAGCATAAAAATACGATTAAAGCTTATAAGCTTTAATCGTATTTTTAATAAAGTAATAGATATTAATATATTTCCTCACCCAAGTGCAACATCGAGAATCATCATAATGGTGAAACCTAGCATTAAACTTAATGTTGCCAGGTCTGTATTATTACTTGCTTGTGAATCAGGGATGAGTTCTTCAACGACTACAAATATCATTGCGCCTGCAGCAAAAGCTAAAGCGTATGGTAACATAGGTGTAATAACTAATACAGCTGCTGCACCAATCGTAGCGAATATAGGTTCTACAATTGCAGATGCTTGACCATAGTTGAATGCTTTCCATCTCGTAGCACCTGCAGCACGAATAGGCATAGATAATGCGGCGCCTTCAGGAATATTTTGAATTCCTATACCTATAGCTAATCCTAATGCGCCTAAAAACGTAGCTTGACCATTCCCAGCAACAATACCACCGAAAGCAACGCCAATAGATAGTCCTTCTGGTATGTTGTGAAGCGTAATGGCTAAAACAAGTAACGTATTTTTATTGAGTTTTTTAGTACCTACACCCTCATGGAACTGATTTGTATCTTTGGTGTTGGGATGTATATGTGGAATAACTAAATCTAAAGCACGAATAAATAATCCACCCAACAAAAAACCGATTGCAGCTGGTAACCACGGAAGCGGTGCATCTTTACCATAATCAATGGCTGGCTGTAATAGAGACCAGAAACTCGCAGCAATCATGATGCCGGCAGCAAACCCTTGCATAGAATTTAGAATCTTATCATTCACGCGTTTAAAAACAAATACTGCCGCTGCTCCTAACGCAGTTAGTAGCCAAGTAATAATGCCAGCTATTAATGCTTGGATATAAGGAGGTAAGTCTTGGAAAAATTCCGACATAAGCTTGTCTCCTTTGTATCATTTGTAATCAAAAAGGTGTATAATATATGGAACTGAAATTAATTTTAACAGAATTAACTGTAATAATCGATATTAAAAAGGATGTTGGACGATGGAAGCTTACAAAATAGAACATTTACACAAATCATATGCCGACAAAGTAATTTTTGATGATTTACACCTATCGATTTCAGAAGGTGAAAAGATAGGTCTCGTTGGCATTAATGGCACAGGAAAAAGTACGCTGTTACAAGTTATCGCCGGACAAGATGAAGATTATGAAGCTGAAATTTCTCATCCCAACTCCTATCGCATACGTTATTCATCTCAAAAGCAAGACTTTGATAAAGGGATGTCCGTATTTGAAGCGGTATTAACCTCAGAGACAAAGACGTTAGAAATTATCAGAACTTATGAAGCTGCCATGAAACAATATAACGACACGCAGAGTGAGTCAGATTTCCAAAGGATGATGCAAGCACAAGAAGCAATGGATACGCATCAAGCTTGGGATTATAGTTCTGAAATTAAAACAATTCTTTCTAAATTAGGTATCAATGATACGACTAAGGAAGTAAGCGAACTATCTGGAGGTCAACAAAAAAGAGTGGGCTTAGCTAAGACTTTAATTGAGCAACCTGATTTATTATTATTAGATGAACCTACGAACCATCTAGACTTTGAATCTATCAATTGGCTCATTAATTATGTAAAACAGTACCCACATACTGTGCTATTTGTTACCCATGACCGTTACTTTTTAAATGAAGTATCTTCTCGGATTATTGAATTAGATAGAGGTAAGTTAGCTACATATGAGGGGAATTATGAAGCATATATTGAAAAGCGTGCTGAAAATGAAATAATAGAACAAAAGCAACAAGCTAAACAACAATCGTTATATAAACAAGAACTTGCATGGATGCGCGCAGGCGTTAAGGCACGTTCTACGAAACAACAAGCACGTAAAAATAGATTTAATGATTTAGAACAAGATGTAAAAAATCAACATCAACAAGATAAAGCTTCTTTAAATCTTGCCTATTCTAGGCTAGGAAAGCAAGTCTTTGAAATGGAAAACCTGAGTAAGCATATTAACAATGTCACACTTTTCGAAGATATTACTCAAATCATTCAAAGTGGGCAACAAATTGGTATCGTTGGACCTAATGGAGCAGGAAAAACGACGTTATTAAATATTTTAAGTGGCGAAGATCAAGATTTTGATGGAAATTTAAAAATTGGTCAAACCGTGAAAGTTGCCTATTTTAAACAAACTGAAGAACGTTTAGAACGGGATGTAAGAATGATTGATTATTTGAGAGAAGAAAGTGAAGTTGCTAAAGAAAAAGATGGCACGTCAGTTTCAATTACGCAACTACTTGAACGTTTTTTATTCCCAAGTGCGACGCACGGCAAAAAAATATATAAATTATCTGGTGGAGAACAAAAAAGGTTATACTTGTTAAAATTGTTAGTGCATCAACCGAATGTGCTCTTATTAGATGAACCAACTAATGACTTAGATACTGAAACATTAACGATACTTGAAGATTATATTAGTACGTTCGGTGGATCAGTAATTACAGTAAGTCATGACAGATACTTTTTAAATAAAGTAGCTCAAGAATATTGGTATATTCATGATGGTAAAATGGACCGTATCATTGGTACTTTTGAAGATTATGAAGCATATAAAAAAGACCAAGATAAGGTTCAAGATCAACAAAAACAGCAAAGTAAAGTTAAGCAACCTACCGAAAGAAAGAAGAAAAAAGGTCTATCTTATAAAGAGAAGCAAGAGTATGAAACAATTATTGAACGTATTGACACTACAGAACAGAGATTAGAAACAATAGACGAAGAAATGGCAAATGCAAGTTCAGACTACGCAAAAATCAAAGAATTAAGCGAAGAGCAGCAACGTCTTAATCAAACGTATGAAGAAGATATTGCAAGATGGAGTGAACTTGAAGAACTAAAAGAACAATGAGGGATCTTATAACATGGAATCAACTTTATCGCATTATTTTGGTTATGACACATTTCGTCCAGGCCAAAAGGAAATTATATCAAGAGTAATGGATCATCATAATGTGTTAGGTGTTTTACCTACTGGCGGGGGAAAATCAATTTGTTATCAAGTACCAGGATTAATGCTAGGCGGAACAACAATTGTAATCAGCCCATTAATCTCATTGATGAAAGACCAAGTTGATCAATTAAAGGCCATGGGTATACGAGCGGCATATTTGAATAGTAGCTTAACTCAAAAGCAACAGAAAGCGATTGAGACGCAATTGAGGAATGGCGAAATTCAGTTTTTATATGTAGCACCGGAACGCTTTGATAATGGTTATTTTATTAGTTTATTACAACAGTTAAAAATACATTTAGTTGCGTTTGATGAAGCCCACTGTATTTCAAAGTGGGGACATGATTTCAGACCGAGCTATCAAGATGTTATTCATAAGGTGTTTGCTTTACCTCAAGATTTTGCTATTGTGGCGCTCACAGCAACAGCAACGATTGAAGTTCAAAAAGATATCATGGAACGCCTTAACATTAGTAAAAATGATGAGGTTAAAACAAGTACCAAACGGCGTAATTTAGTCTTTCAGGTTAACCCTACTTATCAGAGACAAAAATTTGTGATGGAATATGTTACGTCTCATAAAAATGAAGCGGGGATTATTTATTGTTCCACACGTAAGCAGGTTGAAGAATTACAAGAAGCATTAGAAGATAAAGGCATTAATAGCACAAGCTACCATGCTGGCTTATCAAATAAAGAACGTGAAGCAGCACAAAATGATTTTGTGTATGATCGCGTGCGAGTAGTGGTTGCTACAAATGCGTTTGGTATGGGGATTGATAAATCCAATGTGCGTTTTGTTATTCATTATAATATGCCTGGCGATTTAGAGTCTTATTATCAAGAAGCTGGCCGTGCGGGGCGTGATGGATTGAATAGTAATTGTATTTTACTGTTTAGTGAACGCGACATCGGTTTACATCAATATTTTATATCATCATCACGTGCAGATGATGATTATAAAGATAAAATGGGTGAAAAGCTCACAAAAATGATTCTCTACACAAAAACCAAAAAGTGTTTAGAAGCGACACTTGTACATTATTTTGAACCAAATGAAAAATTGGAAGAATGTAAGCAATGTAGCAATTGTACAAGAGAAAATAAAACATATGATATGACAGATGAAGCAAAAATGATTGTTAGTTGTATCGCCCGTATGAAACAGAAAGAAAGTTATAGTGTTATTATCCAAGTGTTACGTGGTGAAGATTCCGATTATATTCGTTATTGTGATTATAATGAGTTATCTACACATGGTATTATGAAGCAGTATACAACATCAGATTTAAGTCATCTTATTGATGAATTAAGATTTAAGGGATTTTTAAATGAGCACGATGAAATCCTTACATGTGATAAATCTGTAAAAGCGTTGTTAAGTGGCGAAATTACTATATTTACTACACCATTTAAACGTAAGACTAGAGAGAAAGTTAATATCAATACGGTAGAAGGTGTTGATCGAGCGTTATTTGATGAATTGATTGCAGTGCGTAAACAATTAAGTGAGAATTTAGGCATCGCGCCAGTGAGTATATTTTCTGACTATACACTTGAGGAATTTGCCAAAAGAAAACCAGAATCAAAACAGGATATGATTTCCATTGATGGTGTGGGAAGTTATAAATTAAAGCATTATTGCCCTATGTTTTTAGAAACAATCCAATCCTATAAAGCTCAAATATAAGTTACCTTAATAATTGTAATTTGAACATATTTCAGTAACAAAATTTTAAAAGTAAATTAAATGTTTTCTTATTTTTTAATAAATCTACTTAAAATAGCAAAGTTAATTTCGATATTCATAATATATTAAGGCACGTTATGTGCTTCTTATATGTTTTGTATTTATTTAACTTTGCTATTTTTATTTATACAACAAATTGTGCGTAATATGCTTTTGAAGAGCATTTATTTCAAAAAATTCTTCTTAGAATACATAAAAAAATTGTAATTAGGGAATAAAGAATTCAAATGGGAATGAATGAACGCTAAAGAGTAAATTAAAGTGAAGGTGACAAAGTGATAGAATTTAAAAATGTAGTGAAAAAATATGGGACTAAAACAGCAGTAGATGATATAAGTTTTAACATTGAAGAAGGAGAATTCTTTGTATTAATCGGACCCTCAGGGTGTGGAAAGACAACAACATTAAAAATGATAAATCGTTTAATTACATTATCTAATGGTTACATATATTTTAAAAATAAACCTATCAGTGAATATCCCGTTTATGAAATGAGATGGGATATTGGCTATGTTTTACAACAAATTGCATTATTCCCACATATGACTATTAAAGAGAATATTGCACAAGTGCCTCAAATGAAGAAGTGGAAAGCACAAGATATCGATGATCGGATCGATGAATTATTGGACATGGTAGGCCTAGAACCAGAGTTATACAAAGCACGAAAGCCAGACGAATTATCTGGTGGACAACGTCAACGTGTGGGGGTCGTAAGAGCGCTAGCAGCTGATCCTCCAGTCATATTAATGGATGAACCTTTTAGTGCTTTGGATCCTATTAGTCGAGAAAAGTTGCAAGATGATTTAATAGAATTACAAAGAAAAATTAAAAAGACAATCGTTTTTGTAACTCATGATATTGAAGAAGCAATGAAGTTAGGTGATCGTATTTGTTTATTAAATGAAGGTCATGTTGAACAAATCGATACCCCTAAAGGATTTATTACTCAGCCTCATAATGATTTTGTAAAACAATTTATAGGTGATAAAGGTAAATTCTCGATTAATGATATAAAGTTATCGGAAGTTACTGGAAATCTAAGCATTGAGGAACAAGTAATAACCAAAGGGTATCCTATATTTAGTAGTAATCAGTTAGTTAAAGAAGTTTACGCTGATTTAGCAGAACATGAGGCGATTATTATTGAAGATAATACAACGTCAACACAACGTGTGCTTAAACGAGAAGATATGTTTAAGTTTTTGTCAGATTTTCGTAAAGGAGGTCAAAATTGATGAATGAATTCATTCGTACACTTTCTGAACGTAAAGGACAATTAATAACGACTATTTTTGAGCACATCCAAATTTCATTTCTCGCATTATTAATTGCTGCGTTCATCGGTGTACCGCTCGGTATATTATTAACGAAAACTAGGAAAGTATCAGAAATCGTTATGAATATAGCAGCTATATTGCAAACAATTCCATCATTAGCTTTACTTGGTCTAATGATTCCATTATTTGGTATTGGTAAAGTGCCTGCAGTTATTGCCTTAGTTGTTTATGCCTTATTGCCTATTTTGAGAAATACATATACAGGGATCAGTGAGGTGGATCCCTCTTTAGTTGAGGCGGCTAAAGGCATAGGAATGAAACCAGGACGCAGATTAGCAAAAGTAGAATTGCCAATTGCCATGCCTGTAATCATGGCAGGGTTGCGTACAGCAATGGTCTTAATTATTGGGACTGCTACGTTAGCAGCGTTAATCGGAGCAGGGGGATTGGGCGATCTCATATTACTTGGTATTGATAGAAATGATAGCGCCTTAATTCTTATTGGAGCAATACCAGCAGCGTTATTGGCTATAGTATTTGATTTAGTATTGCGTTACATGCAAAAGCTATCATATAAAAAATTAGTCATCTCTTTGGGCTGTATTATCCTTTTATTACTTCTTGTCATTATTGCGCCGATATTAGCTCAGAAAGGTGATAAAGTAACATTGGCAGGTAAATTAGGTTCAGAGCCATCGGTGATTACTAATATGTATAAGATTTTAATTGAAGAAGAAACAGACGACACGGTCGAAGTGAAAGATGGTATGGGTAAAACCTCATTTCTTTTTAATGCCCTAAAATCAGACGATATTGATGGCTATCTTGAGTTTACGGGGACTGTGCTAGGTGAATTAACGAAAGAAGATTTGAAGTCTAAGCAAGAAGACAAAGTATATCATCAAGCTAAATCTAGTTTAGAAGATAAAAAAGATATGACCATGTTGAAACCAATGAAGTATAATAACACTTATGCTTTAGCAGTGAAAAAAGATTTCGCTAAGAAGCATAAGCTTAAGACAATTGGGGATTTAAATAAAGTGAGTAGTGAGATTAAACCCGGTTTCACGATGGAATTTAATGACCGAGAAGATGGTTATCCAGCAGTGCAA
The DNA here is from genome assembly GCF_030294405.1 of Staphylococcus casei. Lineage (NCBI taxonomy): Bacteria > Bacillati > Bacillota > Bacilli > Caryophanales > Staphylococcaceae > Staphylococcus > Staphylococcus casei. The sequence goes on along the minus strand of NZ_CP125718.1, from coordinate 2,197,581 downwards.
AAAGCTTATCATCTGCATGTTGATAATATTAAAACGATGGAGCCTAAATTACGTTACCAAGCCGTTAAAAGTGGGGATATTAATTTAATAGATGCGTATTCAACAGATGCTGAATTAAAACAGTATAATATGGTTGTGTTAAGAGATGATAAACATGTATTCCCACCATATCAAGGTGCACCAATGTTTAAAACATCATATTTAAAAGCCCATCCTGAAATTAAAGCACCACTTAATAAATTAGCTGGTAAAATTTCAAATGAAGATATGCAACAAATGAATTATGATGTAACAGTTAAGAAAAAAGACCCTTATCAAGTTGCTCGAAATTATTTAGAAAAACATCATTTAATAAATTAAACGATTATCTTATTGAAAGCGTCCAATCATCAAACACATTTTTAAATATGTTTGATGATTGGACGCTTATTTTATTACTAACAAAGTAAAAATGGAGTCAGAGGGAGCATTGTTTTCAACACTATAAAGGTTTATAATGGTTAATAAGTTTTGAAATTTCTGTAAATTTAAGGAGGGCCGTAGCAACGATGAAAAAACAAATTGAGCAATTATCAGCATATCAACCAGGGTTATCACCTAGAGCGTTAAAAGAGGCATATGGAATTGAAGGTGAATTATATAAGTTAGCTTCTAATGAGAATTTATATGGTCCATCACCAAAGGTAAAAGAAGCAATTCAATCTCACTTAGATGAATTACATTTTTATCCGGAAACAGGTTCTCCATTAATCAAGGAAGCAATTAGTAAACATTTAGATGTCGATGCATCTCGTATTTTATTTGGTGCAGGTTTAGATGAAGTAATTTTAATGATTTCGCGTGCAGTGTTAACAGTAGGAGATAAGATTGTAACGAGTGAAATGACATTTGGTCAGTATTATCATAATGCGATTGTTGAGTCAGCGAATGTCACTCAAGTTCCATTAAATAAAGGTTATTTTGATTTGGAAGGTATATTGGCAGAGATAGATGATGATACAAAGCTTGTATGGTTGTGTAATCCAAATAATCCAACGGGCACTTATGTCCCACACGATGAATTAGAACAATTTTTACAACGCGTACCTAGCCACATTCCTGTCATTATAGATGAAGCATATGTAGAATTTGTCACTGCTGATGATTTTCCTAATACACTGGCATTACAACAACAATTTTCAAATGCCTTTTTATTACGTACATTTTCTAAAGCATATGGCTTAGCTGGCATGCGTATTGGCTATGTAGTGGCAGCAAAAGAAGCCATTGAAAAATGGAACATTATTCGTCCGCCATTTAACGTAGGACGTTTATCTGAATATGCCGCATTAGCAGCTTTAGAAGATCAAGCGTATTTGACATCTATCCGTGAACGTAATGCGCAAGAAAGAGCGAAATTCTTTGAACTTGAAAATAGTAATGCCTTTTATCCAAGCCAAACGAATTTTGTTTATATTAATACAAATAAACCTCATGAATTGTACGAAGCCTTTTTGAATGTAGGTTGTATTACTAGAGAATTTCCAAATGGTGTTCGTATTACGATAGGATTCCCAGAACATAATGATAAAATGATTGAAGTATTGAAACATTTTGATTTATAAATAAAGACATTTAGGCATTTACAAGCGTTCGCCAAACTAAATGATGTATTACAAAGTATTGTAATGAAGTGCGTGTTAGACTCATGCTTGAAACGGTTAAGAAAGCATATAACAAAAATGAATGATATGAAACAGTGCGTGTAATTTGGCTTTCTATGAGCATTCTTTGCTATAATGATATGCGGTAACATTAAGTTGAATTCGATCATTATGATGCTTTATTGTGACATTTAAGTATGTTGAATAAAGATATTTAAAAGGAAGTAGGAGTAGTAAATGACAAGAAAATCAATTGCTATCGATATGGATGAAGTTTTAGCTGATACAGTAGGTGCGCTTATTAACGATGTAAATAAACGTACAGATTTGGATATCTCTTATGATATGTTAGATGGGAAGAAATTAAGACATGCGATGCCTGAACATGACGGTTTATTAACAGAAATCTTACGTGAACCTGGCTTTTTCAAAAAACTTGAAATTATGGAAGATGCCCAAGATGTTGTTAAAAAATTAACTGCGCATTATGATGTTTATATTGCGACTGCAGCGATGGATGTGCCAACATCATTTCATGATAAATACGCTTGGTTGAGAGAGCATTTTTCATTTTTAGACCCACAGCAATTTGTTTTTTGCGGACGTAAAAATATTGTGAAGGCTGATTATTTAATTGATGATAATCCAAGACAGTTGAGTATATTTACTGGTACACCAATTATGTACACAGCTTCGCATAACATTCATGATGATAGGTTTGCACGAGTGAATAACTGGAAAGACGTAGAAAATTATTTCTTAGGGGATATTGAATATAATATTTAATATTTTTCTATTATTGTGATAAATGCACGTGGTTGATGTCTATTGCAGCATATTTTAATTTTAAAAAGGTGATACCCGTATAGCGGGTATCACCTTTTATTTCATGTGAAACAATAATATAAGGTTCAATTGTTTTATGTTGTTTGATTGTTTTGATCGTCATCAATTAATGTCAAAATTTGTACTGCCTCAGGGATGACTTCAATCTGAAGCGGCGTTTCTAAGGCGATTTCGCCATCGATATCTACTTTTGCCTGTGGCTCTGTTTCCACAGTGATTGCCTTGCCTAAGACATGCTGGATACCATCAGTCATATTGTTCCAATTCATACTATCACGTTGTTTAAATACGTCGTTTAATACACTAGAACCTTGTTCTTTAAATATAAACATATTGAGATAGCCATCACTCGGTGATAAATCAGTTAATGGAATACGACTACCACCTATGAAGGGACCATTGGCTACTACAAGCATAGATGTGTTTCCATCAATTGCCTTGCCATCAACAGTCACTTTATAATCAAAATGCTCTGGGTTAAGTAATGTTTTTACAGTAGAGCCTACATAACTCAATTTACCAAATACATCTTTGTTACCATTTTGAACGTTTTCGGCGTTTTGTACAATCAGCCCAAGACCAACAAAATTCAATGCGTATTGTCCATTTACTTTCATTACATCATAAGATTTCAATTCAGCTTCTATTAATTGTTGACTCGCAACCTTATGTCTTGGATTTAGGTTTAATGTTTTTACAAAGTCGTTAAATGTACCGCCTGGAATAATACCGATAGGAATCTCTAATTCACTTTGCATGACACCGTTGATAAGTTCATTAACGGTCACATCTCCGCCTAAAATGAAAATAATATCGACATCATCACTATAACTTCCATCTTTTATTTTTTGACAGTACTTGATAATGTCGCCTTCATTTTCACTTAATTGAATAGAGAGGTGTTTACAAAAAGTAGTTAGTGAAGATGCGACGTCCCCCAGACCTCTATAAATATCTTTGATACCGGAATGTTCATGATAAAATATTACACCGTGATTATATTTTGTATTACTCAATCGCTTCACCATATTTCTTTTAGTTTTTATTACTTCCTAATTTTACCCTATTTTCCTAAAAAATAAAAAAAACTACTAAAGATATATCTTTAGTAGTTAGAATATAAGCGTTATTTAATACCACGCATGCCTTTAATGATTTTAGGTACAAATGCAAGGATAATGAGACTGACAATAATAGCAATCGCACCTAAGAATAAGAAATAGTTCTTATTCTTAGGTGCGATTAATTTTACTAATGTTCCATTAATTGCTTGGGCACACGCATTGGTTAATAACCATAAACTCATCATTTGTGCATTGAATGCTTTTGGAGCAAGTTTGACTGCTGCGCTGTTACCCGTAGGTGATAAACATAATTCGCCAATCACACAAATAATATACGATAGAATCACCCAATTGACGCTCACAGTTGCATTGCCTGCTGAATGACCAATTAACGCAATCATGATATAGGAAGCACCAGCTAAAAGTGTCCCTAATACAAATTTAGTTGCTAAACTTGGTTGGCGTTTAGCCATTTTTGCCCAAATGATAGAAACTATTGGTGCGAGCAATACGATAAACAATGGGTTAATAGATTGGAATAATGCAGGACCGAAACCTGTTGTCCATCCAAAAATATTTAACGTCATATCGGAACTTTCAAAGGCATAAATATTGAGTACATTAGCACCTTGTTCTTGGATAGACCAGAAGAGTACACCTAAGATAAATAGTGGGATAAACGCGATTACTCGTGAACGCTCATCAGGTGTTACATCTTTACTACGTATCATAATTGTAAAGTAAATAATTGGTAAAAGTACGCCGATTACAAGCACTGTTGTACTGACTAAATTAAATGATAGCGTTCCAGTTAACCCTGTAACAAGTAAAACGACTACAATCAGTATAATTGCTGCTGTAAATAAAATTGTAAATTTCTTTTTTTCACTTTGATTTAATGGGTTGGAAGCTGTCATCCCAATGGAACCTAAATTTTTTCTGTTAAATATAATGTACCAAATTAAACCAAGTGCCATTCCGACTGCAGCTATTAAGAAACCTGCGTGAAAGTCACCAGAATCAACAAATTGATTTAATATTAAAGGTGACAGCAGACCCCCTAAGTTTACAGCCATATAGAAAATAACGAAACCAGCATCTAAACGTAAATCATTTTGAGGGTATAATCTTCCGACAATATTTGAAATATTTGGTTTCATTAAACCAGAACCAACAATAATAAAGAACATAGATACAAATAGTCCGACTGCTGCGAAAGGTAAACTTAAGCATATATGACCTATAATAATTAAGACACCACCTATTAAGGTAGCTGTACGTGTTCCTGTAATTCTATCTGCAATCCATCCTCCAAGTACCGAGGTCATATAAATAAGTGCGCCATAGACAGCCATAACAGATTGAGCAGTTGCTTTGTCCATACCTAGGCCGCCATCTTTTATAGCAAAATACATATAGAAAATAAGCAATGCGCGCATACCGTAATAGCTGAATCTTTCCCAAAATTCAACAAAGAATAAAACACCTAGTCCTTTAGGGTGTCCGAAGAAGCCTCTTTGAGGAATTGATTGGACAGCTTGATCCTGGGCTGTATCTTGATTTTGCATAAAACATTCCCGTCCTTTCTTGCTCCCTGTAAAAATATATAAAAAACATTTTACGCCTTATATAATTGAATTTCAATAATATTCTCAAAATAGCAATATTCTAAATATTCAGTTAATTTTTGTAATGAATTGCGTTAAATTTATTTGGGCGGTAGTATTCATTGTTTTACAAAAAATAAAACAGTAGGGTACGGTTAGGTACCACTACTGTTTTGGAAAAGTACATATTATATTTTTAATATACGCCTTTCATTGCGCGTTTTACTTTTGGTGAAATAATCAATAGTAATATACCAATGACTACTGCAACGAGTCCTGAGTACATAAAGTAGTCGCTTTGATTCATTTTTGTATACACGACGACAAGTTGTGCGTTAAGCCCTTGAGCTGTTGCATTACTAAGCATCCATAGACTCATCATACGAGCTGTAAATGTGATAGGTGCGAGTTTAGTTGTAGTAGATAGACCTACAGGCGATATGAATAGTTCTCCAATCGTTATTAACAAGAAACTTAAAACAAGCCACAATGGATTAATTAAGTCATTACCAGTAGCTAAAGGAATAATCATTACCAAGTAAGATAAACCAGCGATAATGGCACCGTATGCAAATTTATGTACAGTAGGTGGGTTACGTTTACCTAGTTTAATCCAAATCGTTGCAAAGATAGGTGCTAATAAAACGATGAAAATAGGGTTTAATGATTGTACCCATGAAGCGGGAATTGAAAAATCAATTAATCCACCTGTTAATTTAGACATTTCTAATTGCGTCTTTTTATCAGCAAAATTTGCTAGTATGGTTGAACCTTGCTCTTGAATCATCCAAAATGCTACGGATGTAATATATAAAGGTATGTAGCTATATATTCGTGAGCGTTCGTCCTTTGTTACGTCTTTACTTACAATCATGTTGATAAAGATATAAATAGGTAATACGATACCTAATATTGTAATTAATAAACTAAAGTTTTCTAGTGAAAGTGCATTGTTTAATTGTAGTATTAATAAATAGATTAAGAATAAAACAATTACACCGCCAGAGATAAATGTGAATTTCTTTAATTCTGGCTTAGTTAATGGATTTGGTACGTTACGGCCTGCCAAGCCTAAGTTTTTCTTACGCTTAAAAGCATAAACGACTAATCCAAAGAACATTCCGATTGCTGCTGCTAAAAAACCAGCATGGAAACTTACTCTAGTTTGTAAGAAGCCAGTAATGAGTGGTGCAAGTAAACTACCTAAGTTAATACCCATGTAAAATAGTGTGAACGCAGAGTCTCTTCTGACGTCATTACGATCATACAATTCCCCAACTGTAGTCGAAATATTTGGCTTCAATAGTCCAGTACCTGCAATAATTACTGCTAAAGCTACCATAACTAAGGTAAGGTTATTTGGTAATGATAGTAATATATGTCCAATCATGATGAGGAATCCACCGTAGAATACAGCGTTTTGTGTACCGGTTATTCGGTCAGCAATCCATCCACCAATAACACCTGACATATAAATCAATGTGCCATAAATTGCCACAATTTGCATGGCGACAGCTTCATCTAACCCGAAACCACCTTCAGCAACACTATAGTATAGATAATAAATCAAAATTGCTTTCATACCATAGTAGCTGAATCTCTCCCAGAATTCAGTGAAAAACAGTGTGCTTAGTCCTTTTGGATGTCCTAAGAAGCCTTTACGTGGTGTACTTTCCATAATCTCTTCGTGTGTGTAACTAACTTTTCTCATAATTTCCCTCCCCTTAAACGGTTGGATTTATTCTATACTGTTTTTGTAAAAATAACAAGTGTATGTTTAGTTTGTACAAAACGAAATAACAATACAATTTTTAAGGTAATTGAATTTAAATTTTAAAAATAAAAAGACATAATAAACATTTTTTGTTTATTATGTCTTCAGACTGTCGACAAAATTTCTAACTTTAATAGCTATTTTATGCAGTTTTGCTATATTCAAAATTTAGATTTAATAACTAACAGGCAAACCACTCACTATTTTGAATGCTAGGTTTGTCTAAGTTTTAATGTTAGGGTATTAACGATTATCTATTTTTTCTGGATAAAGATCATGATTCATTAAACGATGTTCAGCCATTTTTTCATATTTAGAATCAGGACGACCATAGTTTGTATAAGGGTCGATTGAAATGCCACCACGAGGTGTGAATTTGCCCCAAACTTCAATATAGTGTGGATCCATCAAATCAATAAGGTCATTCATAATAATATTCATGCAGTCTTCGTGAAAATCACCGTGATTTCTAAAGCTGAATAAATAGAGCTTTAAAGATTTCGATTCTACCATTTTAATATTAGGGATGTAAGAAATATAAATTGTAGCGAAATCAGGCTGACCAGTAATAGGACATAAAGAAGTAAATTCTGGACAGTTAAATTTCACGAAATAATCGCGACCTTGATGTTTATTATCGAATGATTCTAAAACATTAGGCGTATAATCAAATTCATATTTATTATTTTGATTACCTAATAAAGTAATATCTTCTAATTGCGTTTTATTGCGTCCTTCAGACATAATTTATCGCTCCTTTAGTGTTTTGGTTTATGTGTCTTTTTTTGAATGGTGAGTGGCTGGCGGCGTGCCTTCTCAAACATATAATAGCTTGCGCCTATAATAATAATATAGCCTAGAATTGCATATAAATCAGGTGATTCACCAAATAAGATCAATCCGAATAATGCTGTAAATATAATTGATGCATAAGTAAAGATGGATATGTCTTTAGCTGGTGCATAACTATAAGCAAGGGTAATACCTATTTGTCCTGCAGCAGCAGCGATACCTGCACCAATGAGATAGACGATTTGCATCATTGACATAGGTTCGAACGTAAATATAGTAAATGGTATTAATACTATAATAGAAAAGAATGAAAAATAAAAAACAATAGTATATGGTGCTTCACGAGTACTCAATGCCCTTACACATGTATAAGCACTAGCAGCAAAGATACCGGAGAATAATCCTCCAACTGCTGGAAGCATGGAAGAAGAGAACTCAGGCTTCACAACAAATAGCATACCCAAAATGGCTACAATCATAGCAATGAATTGGTAATTGCGCACTTTTTCATTTAAGAAGAGTAAACTTAATAAAATTGTCCAAAATGGGTTGAGTTTCATCAATGTATCAGCATCACTTAAAATCATATGGTCTATCGCATAAATATTTAACAACACACCGATTAAACCTAAAGTAGATCTAGTGATTAATAGAGGTTGGCTGCTCAATTTGCCAAACAATGGTTGTTTATATTTGAAAATAAAATATAACGGAATGAACATAGCTACTAAATTTCGAGCAAGAGACTTTTGAAAAACTGGTAAGTCCCCAGCTAATCTAAAGAATACAGACATAAAGCTAAATCCAACTGCCGAAATTAAGATAGCAATGATACCCTTAACTTTAGGATTCACATATATCGCCTCAATTTTTAATTTTTAACGTATTCATATTAGCATAAAAGAGATCAGCGTGTATATATGCTTGAAAATAGGGAATTTATATATTAAGATACATATACGAACAAATGTTCTATAAACATTTATAATAATAACAAAGTAAGTAGATTGAAAATATAAAATTTTTAATTTATTTAGAGCACTAGGAAGGTAGGTTTTGACCTAAATGACGGTGCATCAAGCCTTACATGCTTTTTGAAAAAAGCAAATAAAATAACCTTAATTTCAGCAAAAAAATTTTTTCAATAAGTAAAATATCTGTTTAGGGTTGAATTGGTGCCATTTCCGTTCATCATTCACCATTTTGTTGAAAATTAAAGCCTTTTAATCGGCTCCTGACTTATGTATAATGAAACACATAATATAGTATTTGTTACCAAGACGAAACACAATATATAGTGTTTTGGTACGTGTCCAATTTATTTATAATAAACCAAATTTTAAGTAAAATAACACTGTTTTGGGCTTTTAATCATGACAAAAATAGTATTAATACCTTAAAAATGACTTTTTACATGACTACATATAGATATTGCAATCACTATATATTGTGGTCATCTCAATAAGTTAATACTAACGCGTCATTTAAGACCCCAGTACCATAACTTTAAATATAAAAAGGTGAATTTTTCATATTTGTTAAATTATTAATAGAAAGAAGGTGGTCCGATGAAGGTGGTATACTTTTCTTTTTCAGGTAATGTGCGTAGATTTATAAAGCGTGCGGAAGTAAGTAATACTTTAGAAATTACGCAAAATAATTGCACTGAGCGAATAGATGAACCATTCATATTGGTCACTGGAACGATAGGGTTTGGTGAAGTACCACAACCTGTCCAATCATTTTTAGATATGAACTATGACTTAATAAGAGCCGTTGCAGCGAGCGGAAACCGTAACTGGGGACAAAATTTTGCAAAGGCTGGACGCTCCATTTCGGAACGTTACAACGTTCCTTTATTAATGAAGTTTGAAGTACAAGGCACATTGGACGATATTAGCGAATTTAAAGATAAGGTGGGACATTTCAATGAAGATAATAGACGAGAAGAAATACAATCATATTGAGTTAAACAATGAAGTTACCAAACGAAAAGAGAATGGTTTTTTCAATTTGGAAAAAGATCAAGAAGCATTAGAAGTATATTTACAGGAGATTCAAGATAAGACCATTTATTTTGATACTGAAATTGAACGTCTCCGTTATCTCGTTGATAATGACTTCTATTTCGATGTGTTTAAAAAATATTCAGAAGATGATTTAATAGAAATCACTGAATTTGCTAAAGATATCGAATTTAATTTTGCTAGTTATATGTCAGCAAGTAAATTTTTTAAAGACTATGCTTTAAAAACAAATGATAAAAGTCAATATTTAGAAGATTATAAACAACATGTTGTGATAGTTTCGTTATATTTAGCAAACGGTCATAAAGAGACTGCGAGACAGTTTGCTTCTGCGATGATTGAACAACGTTACCAACCTGCGACTCCGACATTTTTAAATGCTGGTCGTGCGCGTCGTGGGGAACTTGTTTCATGTTTCTTATTAGAAGTGGATGATAGTTTGAATTCCATCAACTTTATTGATGCGACTGCAAAACAATTAAGTAAAATTGGTGGCGGCGTAGCAATTAATTTATCAAAATTACGTGCACGTGGTGAAGCAATCAAAGGCATCAAAGGCGTAGCAAAAGGTGTGCTACCAGTTGCGAAATCATTAGAAGGCGGTTTTAGTTATGCTGACCAACTAGGTCAACGCCCAGGCGCAGGTGCAGTATATTTAAACATCTTCCATTATGATGTTGAAGAATTCTTAGATACGAAAAAAGTAAATGCCGACGAAGATTTACGTTTGTCTACAATTTCAACAGGTTTAATTGTACCGTCTAAATTCTTTGATTTAGCAAAAGAAGGTAAAGATTTCCATATGTTTGCACCGCATACAGTTTACAACGAATACGGTGTAACTTTAGATGATATTAATCTTGATGAATACTATGACGATTTAGTTGCAAATCCTAATGTAGACAAAAAGAAAAAAGATGCACGTGAAATGTTAAATATGATTGCACAAACACAATTACAATCGGGTTATCCTTATTTAATGTTCAAAGATAATGCGAATAAAGTACATGCCAACTCAGATATTGGTCAAATTAAAATGAGTAACTTATGTACTGAAATTTTCCAACTCCAAGAAACATCAATTATCAATGACTATGGTATTGAAGATGAAATTAAACGTGACATCTCTTGTAACCTTGGTTCATTAAATATCGTTAATGTTATGGAGTCTGGTAAGTTCAAAGACTCAGTACACACAGGTATGGATGCGTTGACTGTAGTAAGTGATGAAGCAGATATTCAAAATGCACCAGGTGTGAGAAAAGCGAATAGTGAGTTACATTCTGTAGGTTTGGGTGTAATGAACTTACATGGTTACTTGGCTAAAAACAAAATTGGTTATGAGTCAGAAGAAGCGAAAGACTTTGCTAATATCTTCTTTATGATGATGAACTATTACTCTATTGAACGTTCAATGGGTATTGCCAAAGAACGTCAAGAAGTATATAGCGGATTTGAACAATCTGATTATGCCAATGGTAAATATTTTGAATTTTATACATCACAAACATTTGCACCTAAATATGAAAAAGTACGTAAATTGTTTGATGGTTTAGAAATTCCAACTCCTGAAGATTGGAAAGCATTACAAAAAGAAGTGGAAAAACATGGTTTATTCCATGCGTATCGTTTAGCGATTGCACCAACACAAAGTATTTCTTATGTACAAAACGCAACAAGCTCTGTTATGCCGATTGTAGATCAAATTGAACGTCGTACTTACGGCAATGCTGAAACATTTTATCCTATGCCTTTCCTATCACCAGAAACAATGTGGTATTACAAGTCTGCATTTAACACAGACCAAATGAAACTTATTGACTTAATCTCAACGATTCAAACACATGTTGACCAAGGAATTTCTACAATTCTTTATGTTAATTCTGAAATATCTACGCGTGAGTTATCTAGATTATACGTTTATGCACACCATAAAGGGTTAAAATCTTTATACTACACTAGAAATAAATTATTAAGCGTTGAAGAATGTACAAGTTGCTCAATATAAGATCAAAATAAAAACAGTGGTATCTAGAAGCAGCCTAATTTTCATAAAAGATTAGGCTGTAAATCACTGTTCAATTAAATTTATAATGGATAGGAGATATTACCTAAATGAAAGCAGTCAATTGGAATACGCAAGAGGACATGACAAATATGTTTTGGCGCCAAAATATTTCACAAATGTGGGTAGAAACTGAATTTAAAGTATCAAAAGATATCGCAAGTTGGAAGACGTTATCTGATGCAGAGAAAGACGCCTTCAAAAAAGCTTTAGCAGGATTAACAGGGTTAGATACGCATCAAGCAGATGATGGTATGCCACTAATCATGTTACATACGACTGATTTACGTAAGAAAGCAGTCTATTCATTTATGGCTATGATGGAACAAATTCATGCAAAAAGTTATTCTCATATTTTCACGACTTTATTACCATCTAGTGAAACGAACTACTTATTAGATAAATGGATTATTGAAGAACCTCATTTGAAATACAAATCAGATAAAATCATCAATAATTATCATAAATTATGGGGTAAAGAAGCTTCTGTTTATGATCAATATATGGCTCGTGTATCAAGTGTGTTCTTGGAAACATTTTTATTCTATTCTGGTTTTTATTATCCGCTTTATCTTGCTGGGCAAGGTAAAATGACAACTTCTGGAGAAATCATCCGTAAAATATTACTAGATGAATCTATTCATGGTGTGTTTACAGGTATGGATGCGCAAAGCTTACGAAATGAATTATCAGAGAGTGAAAAGCAACAAGCAGATCAAGATATGTACAAATTGCTAGATGACTTGTATCAAAACGAAGTATCGTATACACATTCACTTTATGATGAAGTTGGTTTATCAGAAGATGTATTAAACTATGTAAGATATAATGGTAATAAAGCATTATCTAACTTAGGATTTGATCCATACTTTGAAGAAAGAGAATTTAATCCAATTATTGAAAATGCTTTGGATACAACTACGAAAAATCACGACTTTTTCTCTGTTAAAGGTGATGGTTATACATTAGCGTTAAACGTTGAAGCATTAACGGATGATGATTTCGTCTTTGAAGATTAATACGCATATGTATTGAATTTAAAAATGGATTGGTAAGGTTATATACAAAAATATCCCAACTTACAATGCAACAAGTTGAGGACCAAACATGCTACATTCTAAAGGCGTGCTATCAGATTACAATTATCTGATAGCACGCCTTTTTTATTAAAAATTTACAGTACGCATTCATTGGAGTCTCTCAAAAACGAATAACTATTCAAAACAATAAACTGAGATTCACGCTGTAAATTACATTTATTCATAAAATACATAGAATTTAGTAAGTTTTAGTACTATATTCATCTCAATATTTAACATTAAATATTTTATACCATCATTATTAGATATATATCCATATAATTTAACGATATTTTAACAAAATTTGTGATAACTATTGAATTTATAAAGGAAAATGGTAGAATTTTAGTATAGATATTGATAATGATTATCATAACCAGTATGATTGTTGATTCAATATTACATAGAAAGGATTAAGGTCTATATTATGAAATTTTTACTTAATGGTATTGTTTTATTTATTATTCTACTATTATTAACTATCCTTTCTTTATTTATAGGTGTAAGTAAAGTTTCTGTTACAGATATTTTTCATTTATCTAAAGAGCAGATGAATATTATTGTTTCTAGTAGAATCCCTAGAACAGTAAGTATATTAATATCTGGGAGCACCTTGGCACTTGCAGGATTAATCATGCAACAGATGATGCAAAATAAGTTTGTAAGTCCAACTACAGCAGGAACTATGGAATGGGCTAAGTTAGGTATATTAATCTCTCTTATATTCTTTCCAGAAGAAAACATCATGATTAAGTTAGCATTTGCAGTTACTTTGAGCATTGCTGGAACATTTTTATTTGTAAAACTGATTCAGCTTATTCGTTTCAAAGATGTCATTTTTGTACCGTTATTAGGCATCATGCTAGGTGGTATTATCTCTAGTTTTGCTACTTTTATGGCATTAAGAACAAATACAGTTCAAAGTGTTGGCAATTGGTTGAATGGGAACTTTGCAATTATCACGAGTGGAAGATATGAAATATTATATTTAAGTATTCCATTATTAGTACTTACATACATATTCGCAAATCATTTTACGATAGCAGGGATGGGAAAAGATTTTAGTAACAATTTAGGTGTGAATTATGAAAAAATAATAAACATCGGATTATTTATTACAGCTACGATTACTGCATTGGTAGTGGTGACAGTGGGGACATTACCATTTTTAGGATTAATTGTTCCTAATATTGTCTCTATTTTTAGAGGAGATCACTTGAAGAATGCATTGCCTCATACAGCGATGTTAGGAGCTATATTTGTTATGTTTTCAGATATTATAGGGAGAATTGTCGTTTATCCTTATGAAATTAATATCGGATTAACAATTGGCGTCTTTGGCACTATTATCTTCATAATCTTGCTGATGAAAGGACGACATCATTATGCAAATTAGTGCGAAACATAAGCTATTTATATTAATTGCTTTAACCATATTAGCTGGGGCGCTTTACCTTGTATTAGGTATTGATTTTGATATTTTTCAATATCAATTCTCAAGTCGTCTAAGAAAACTGATATTAATGTTGTTAGTTGGTGCTGCGATAGCTGCCTCAGTAGTCATTTTTCAAGCTATAACAACTAATAGATTGTTAACACCATCAATCATGGGTTTGGATTCAGTCTACATGTTTGTAAAAGTACTACTAGTCTTCGGCTTTGGCGTCCAATCCGTTTTCGTAACGAATCTATACCTTAACTTTATAATTACTTTAGTGGTTATGATTGTTTTTTCACTCATTTTATTCCAAGGTATATTTAGGATTGGCGATGTGTCAGTTTATTTTATACTACTTGTAGGGGTTATACTTGGAACATTTTTCAAAAGTATTACTGGCTTTTTAGAATTAATCATTAATCCTGAAGATTTCTTGGCAGTACAAAGTGCGATGTTTGCAAACTTTGACGCCTCGAACAGTAAGCTCGTTACGCTTTGTGGTATTATACTTATCATTTTAGTGATTATAACTGCGATTGCTGTTCCGTATTTAGATGTACTGTTATTAGGAAAAGATCAAGCTATCAACTTAGGCGTTTCGTATAAAACAGTGACGCGAGTAATGATGATATTAGTTGCGATGCTTGTTTCTATATCAACTGCACTTGTTGGCCCAATAACATTTTTAGGATTACTTACTGTTAACTTAGCACATGAATTGATGAAAACGTATGAGCATAAGTATATATTACCAGCAACGATTTGTATGAGTTGGTTAAGTTTATTTATAGCACAAGCGGTAGTGGAGAATTTATTTGAAGCAACGACGCAAGTAAGTATAATTATTGATTTGGTAGGTGGAAGTTACTTCATTTACTTGTTAATAAAAAGGAGAAATGCGAATTGATACGAGTACAAGGTCTTAACAAAACAATTCAGGATAAAGCCATTTTAAAAGATATAAACGTTGAGATAAAAAAGGGGCGTTTAACATCTATGATAGGACCAAACGGTGCTGGTAAAAGCACGCTATTATCAGCAATTACACGTTTAATAGATTTTGAAGATGGATCTATAGATATAGAAGGCAAATCTATTAATCAATATAAGAGTAACGATTTGGCTAAAAAACTATCGATTTTAAAGCAATCCAATCATACGGAGCTTAATATTACAGTTGAGCAATTAGTGAACTTTGGACGCTTTCCACATTCTAAAGGCCATTTAAAAGAAGATGACAAAGCACAGGTTGAATATGCTTTAGAACTGTTACAACTTAATGAAATTAGGCACCGTTATTTAAAAACCTTATCTGGTGGTCAGCGTCAACGTGCATATGTTGCTATGACCATTGCACAAGATACAGATTATATATTGTTAGATGAACCATTAAATAATTTAGATATGAAACATTCTGTGCAAATTATGCAAACTTTAAGACAACTTGCTCAAGACTTAAATAAAACGATTGTTGTAGTGATTCATGATATTAATTTTGCGTCATGTTATTCGGATGACATCGTCGCCTTAAAAGATGGCGCTGTGATTAAAGCAAGTGAGAAAAATGATGTCATTCAAACAGACACATTACGAACGCTTTATGATATGGAAGTGAGAATCGAAGAAATACGAGGTCAGCGTATTTGTGTGTACTTTGATGAAATGATGGCAGAACAACAGGATTTGGCACTTGTACATTCGTTATAAGCGTAGTTTGTAAGCTTTTTGAAAGGAGTGATGTAAACGTAACGTTATAAAGTTTTACAGGCACATAAAAGGTAGACAAACGATATAAAACACAGGAGGAATTTAACAACATGAAAAAATATGCTTTATTATTAGTTGTAGGTTTAATGTTTTTATTAGTAGCATGTAGTAATGGCGGAGCAGATGAGAAAAAATCATCAGACTCTAAATCAAGTAATGAAGAATCAAATAAGACAGTGAAAATCGAAAATAACTACCAAGCGAGTGGGGAAAAACGTGATGGTAGCGATGCTAAAGAGGTAAAAGAAACTGTTGAAGTGCCTAAGAATCCTGAAAAAGCAGTTGTATTTGATTATGGTACATTGGATACGATGAAAGAAATGGGACTTGAAGATAAAGTTAAAGCAGTTCCTAAAGGTGAAGATGGTAAATCATTACCAGATTTCTTAAGTGATTTTAAAGATGAAAAATATTTAAATACAGGTAGCCTTAAAGAAGTGAATTTCGATAAAGTAGCTGAAGCGAAACCAGACGTTATATACATATCTGGGCGTACAGCTAATCAAAAAAATCTAGACGAATTTAAGAAAGCAGCGCCAAAAGCAAAAGTAGTGTATGTTGGTGCAGATGAAAAAGATCAAGTCAATTCAATGAAGAAAAATGCTGAAAACATAGGTAAAATTTACGACAAAGAAGATAAAGCAAAATCAATAAACAAAAAATTAGATGATAAAATTGCCGGCATCAAAGATAAAACAAAAGATATGAAAGATAAAAAAGCACTATTCTTATTAGTTAATGAGGGAGAATTATCTACATTTGGAGCTGGAGAACGTTTTGGTTCAATGATTTTTGATACAATGGGCTTCACATCTGCAGATGAAAATATTAAAAATAGTACGCATGGACAAAATATAACAAACGAGTATATTGCAGAAAAAAATCCAAGTATTATTTTTGCTATGGACCGTGGACAAGCAATTGGTGGAAAATCTACTGCAAAACAAGCATTAGGTAATGATGTAATAAAAGATGTGGACGCTATTAAAGACAATAAAGTTTTAGAGTTAGATCCAAAACTTTGGTATTTTGCTAGCGGTTCTACAACTACAGCAATCAAACAAATTGATGAAGTAGAAAAATTATTAGATAAATAAAAAGCATGCCGTGTGGGCCATGTCATTAGCTAAATAGAGAAGCCATTCATTATAATGAGTGGCTTCTTTTTATATACTATTTAAAACTTTGAAGAATTGTTTATTATTTATATAATGCTATGATAAAGAGGTAATGAGCAATTCAGTCAAAAATTTTACTGAAAAATTGTATAATAATTTAAAATGATGAAAAAAGGGGAAGATACACGTGATATTAGATAATGTGAATCCAAATGATTTATATCCAACCGAGAAAAAAGGACCTGCCGTTTTAGGTACCATTGAATATTCTGTTCAAGGTTCTTCAGAATTTGAAGGTGCTTTTATTGCTACAAATGAACGCATTATTTTAAATGTCGATATGAATGGAGAATTTTATTATAGAAGTATTGCTTACAATGAAGTAGAAAGCATCGAATATGATAGTGGAAGCATTAATTTCAAATTCAACATTGGTCCAATGCCAATGAAAGATATTCAAAAAGGTGATGCAGAAGCCTTTGTGAAGTATGTGGAAAATCACATTAAATAAATGTTGCTTGGTCTTTTGATTCGAATTTGAGTAATATGAAAGTATGATAAGTAAACAAAAATAGCTGATAGTATAACTCGCATAGGGGATGGCCAAACGAGTTAAGCTAACAGCTATTTTTTAGTTGGTTTTTACGCTTAATTGGGTTGTGATAAAGGATGAAAGCAAACTTATATGGAAAAGTAATGATGATAATGATATTTACAACGATTGTTAAAGTGAGCATCACAATTAGGGCATGCTTCTATCATCATATATTCGTTTATTGTCATTTCATGTTTACATACACCACATAATATTGCTTTTTCATTAAATTCACTTGAATCCCATCGTTGTATAGTATGAGAAGCAGCTTCGTTATGACATTTATAACATGGGTAATATTTATTGCAACACTTGAATTTGATTGCAATTATATCTAATGGCGTTTGGTAATGGATGCAGCGACTTTCATTATCAACTGTTGGACCGTATATATTAACCATTGTATCAATCTCCTATTAATCTTGAGGATATTCTCCTATGATTCTTACTTCTGGATGTAATTCAACATCAAATTTTTCCTTTACTACTTTTTGAACGTAATGAATTAAGTTTTCATAGTCTGTAGCAGTACCTTTGTCTACATTTACCATAAATCCAGCATGTTTCAATGAAACTTCGACACCGCCGATTCGATGACCTTGTAAGTCAGAATCTTGAATAAGCTTACCTGCGAAATGGCCTGGTGGGCGTTGGAAGACGCTACCACATGAAGGATATTCTAAGGGCTGTTTAGATGATCTACGTTCTGTTAAATCGTCCATTTTTTCCTGGATCTCTTGTTTGTCTCCGGGTTCTAAAGTAAACGCGGCTTCTAGAACGACTAAATGTTCTTTTTGCACGATACTATTACGATAATCTAATTCTAAATCTTTATTCGTAAAGGTTTGTAACTCACCTTTGTCATTTACGCACAGGGCATAATCGATACAATCTTTAACTTCTCCACCATAAGCACCAGCGTTCATAAAGACAGCGCCACCTATTGAACCGGGAATACCGCATGCAAACTCTAGTCCAGTGAGGGCATGATCTCTAGCAGCACGTGATACATCGATAATAGCAGCACCACTTCCAGAAATAATTGCGTCATCTGATACTTCAATGTAATTTAGAGATAGTAAACTAAGGACAATACCTCTAATACCACCCTCACGAATAATGATATTTGAACCATTCCCTAGATATGTAACAGGAATATCATTTGAGTAGGCAAAGTGTACGATGGCCTGAACTTGTTCATTAGTAGTAGGTGATAAGTAATAATCGGCCTTCCCACCAGTTTCTGTATATGTATAACGTTTTAAAGGTTCGTCTATTTTAATAATGTCTTTGGGTACAATTGCTTCTAATTCTTTTAAGATGTTATCTTTATGCAAATTTAGAACATCCCTTCCTCTTGAATTCATTTGTTTATTATACCAAGGATTGTATGTATTTGCTAAAAAGTATGGCAAATTATCATAGAAATTTATATTTTGTTTACAATTTATAGTCATCTATATGAATGAATTGTTAAAAAGGCCCATAAACTATTTAAATGTTACATCATCATGTTTAAGGTCTTTGGCTAATTTTGAAAATAGTTTTTGCTTTTGGTTTTCATATGCACGAATCGTCGGTACGTTGTGCGCTAATTGTGCTTTGTTTTCGCCATATACTTTTGCAATATGATTATCTGTAGACAATGCACAATTCGTTTGTAAATATTCATTGTAGAGTAATGAATCTTTTTGAATAATGTGCAAACGAGCGATTTGTTTTAAATCAATCATGTTATTAAATTGTGCCATGACAACTTTCTTTTTATAAGTATGATGTAAACGATAGAATCCTGTGTAGTTTAAACGTTTTTCATCTAAAGATGTGATGTCATGTAAACTCTCAACGCCAACTAAGATATCCAATATAGGCTCAGTGGGATAGTTGAAATGTTGCGTACCGCCAATGTGGTGTGTTGATTGAATAGGCGTATCTAATAAATTGAAAAGTATGTTACGATACGTTTCATATAATTTAGTAAAATGATGGTTTGTATCTTCATTGATAAATGGTTGAATCTTTGTATACATATCTGTTGAGCACTCCTTTAAATCTAGTGATAGAACTGTTAAACTGTAAATTCTGAAATAATATATCACATATCATTTTCAAGTTAAATAAGTTTCTGTATAATACGGAATAATAAGGAGTGCAGAAATGAAAAAAATACTTTGTATTGTTTTAGTAATTTGTTTTTCTGTGTCACTGAGTGCATGCGGAAATAAAGCATCTTCAGAATTTAAAGATTTTGATACATCACTCAACGATGTTAAGAATAAAGGTAATGAAGTTGAAAAAGTAATAGATGATATCCATTTGAAGCGGTTAGATGATTTAAGTAAAACCGATATGACTGATGAAAATAAGAAAGAATTTAATAATTTGCAAAATCGATTGAATAGTCAATTAGTGCCTAAGATGGATGAATATGAAAAAGCAGCTAAACAATTGCCAGCCGAATCGAAGGAAACAAAAGAACTAAAATCATCCTATTTAGATGTTGTGAAGCAGAAAAAATCAGCAATCAATGAGTTAACATCATTTGTTGATTTATATAATCAATCTATTAAAGCGAATGAAGATATTTTAGATTATACGAAGTTATTCGAAAAAAACAGATCACAAGTAGAAAAGAATATGCAAAAGGCTAACAATGCTGGAGAAACAGCAGATGTAAATAACTTTAAGCATAAACTTGAACAGAACAATAAAGATTTAAGACAAACTGCAGAAAATGCATTAGAATCATCAGATTCTAATAAAGTAAAACATGCGATTAATGAAGAAATCATGCCATTGATTACTACAGAAATTAAAGATTTAAATAAAGCTGAGATTAAAGATGGTTACGTTAATGACGCACGTAAAAATGCGATTGAAATGTACTATAGTCTACAAAATTATTATGAAACAAGAGAAGAAACAATAGAAAATAGTGAGAAATTAAAACGTATAGACTACGATAAATTGCCACAAGAAGGTAAAGATATAGAGCAGTTTGACAAGACTTTCGACAAACGATACAGTGAACTTAAGCATAGCTATAACTAAAGTATGTAGTGAGTGAAGTTATTAGATTTATAATAAACGGTTAACAACAAAAAGGTAATTGTGTATAATTGGAAGCAATGATATGTATATATCGTGGGACTTTCACACTTGTAGAAACTTATTGTGTGTTAAATATTTTTAGAGGTGAATAGAATGGCTATGAAGCTGAGTTCGATTGACCAGTTTGAGCAAATTATTGAAGAAAATAATTATGCGTTTGTATTGAAACATAGCGAAACGTGTCCGATTTCAGCAAATGCATTTGACCAATTCAACAAATTTTTATATGAAAGAGATATGGATGGTTATTATTTGGTTGTACAACAAGAAAGAGAATTATCTAACTATATAGAAGAGAAAACGCATGTAAAGCATGAATCGCCACAAGCGTTTTACTTTGTAAAGGGACAGGCGATTTGGCATGCAAATTATGGCGATATTAATGTTACTTCATTAGCTAACGCTGAAGAGTAATCAACAAATGAATAGAAGTACTATCCAACGCTTGTTACACTTTTTTATTTAGAAAGAGTATAACAAGCGTTTCTTATAATGTGAAAAATTTACTAATGACATGTATAATGTAGAAATGTATGAGAATTAATGACTACTATATGATAGTCCACAAATCTATAGTGCTAAATTATGTAGTCTAAGAATTAAATGTTGATATAATAAACTGAGTATGATCAAACCGTAGCAATATACACATGGATGTAGTGATATCATAGCAGAATAATTCACGCAGTTGATTCGTGATTAATTGTGAAATCAAAAAGAACATGATCGGGATATCATGGATTCACAATCAGCATACAATAACAGTTATTAATATAAATATTTGAGGTGACAAGATGAAAGTTTTAGTGGCGATGGATGAGTTTAATGGTATTATTTCTAGTTATCAAGCCAATCGTTATGTTGAAGAAGCAGTTGCGAGCCAAATAGAAAGCGCAGATATTGTCCAAGTTCCTTTATTTAATGGGAGACATGAACTGATGGACTCAGTTTTTCTATGGCAGTCAGGAACGAAATATAAAGTATATGCTCATGATGCAGATATGAATGAAGTCGAAGCGGTTTATGGTATTACAGATAATCAAGTGACAGTCATTGAAGGTAATCTATTTTTAACAGGGAACAAACCTATTCATCAACGTACAAGCTATGGTTTAGGCGAGTTAATCGTAGATGCTCTAGATAATGATTCTGAGCATATTATCATATCACTGGGTGGTATTGGTAGCTTCGATGGCGGCGCAGGCATGCTACAAGCCTTAGGAGCTAAGTTCTATGACGATGAAGCTCAGGAAGTAGATTTAAGACAAGGTAGTAGTGTATTGAAATATATACGCAAAATAGATACTTCTGAGTTGCATCCAAGATTAAAAGATATTCGATTACAACTCATGACAGATTTTGATAGTAAGTTGTATGGGAAAAATAGTGAGATTATGCAAACATATGAATCACTTGGGCTTACACGCGAGAGTGCCGCAGAGATAGACAATTTAATTTGGTATTTAAGTGAAATTTTCAAAAGTGAGCTAAGACTTGCATTAGGACCGATTCAAAATGGTGGTGCAGGCGGAGGTATTGCCGCAGTATTAAATGGACTTTATGGTGCTGAAATTATGACAAGTCACGAGCTTGTAGATCAAATTACACATTTGGAAACACTTATTGAACAAGCAGATTTAATCATTTTTGGCGAAGGCGTCAATGAAGAAGATCAATTACTAGAGACAACAACTATACGTATTGCAGAATTAGCTACCAAATATAATAAACCGTCAATTGCAATATGTGCTACGGATGATAAGTTTGATTTGTTTGAATCGATGGGCGTCACTTCGATGTTTAATACTTTCATTGAAATGCCTGAAAGTTTTACTGATTTTAAAATGGGCATTCAAATTAGACATTATACAGTGCAAGCGATTAAGCTATTGAAAACAGAATTCGATGCTTATAAATAAGTTGCTACAATAGAATAAGATAGGATGTAATATCGAACTCAAAAAGTGTCCTAGCAGATGTTCAACATCTGCTAGGACACTTTTTAGTTTGGGCGCATTGGTGCCCATATTGCAGCGTAACTACTGCATAAGGTAAGATATTAACTATTTGTTATAAGTACGCACAACTTCTTGAGCGATGCCTATAACTACTTCTACAGCTTTAGACATTACATCGATAGAAGCATATTCAAATGGACCATGGAAATTGTCGCAACCTGTGAAAATATTTGGTGTTGGTAATCCCATATAAGAAAGTTGAGAACCATCAGTACCACCACGAATAGGTGCTGTATTCGCGGGTATATCTAAATCAGCAAATACACGCTTAGCGATATCTATGACAAGTGGATTAGGTTCAATTTTCTCTCTCATATTGTAATACTGATCATTAATTTCAATTTCTATAGGATCATCTTCATAATGAGTATTAATATCATTTTTAATTTCGATTAAATTTTTCTTGCGTAGTTCGAACTTATTTCTATCGTGATCTCGAATGATATATTGTAATGTAGATTTCTCAACATCACCATTAAATTTCATTAAATGATAGAAACCTTCGTATCCTTCAGTTCTTTCAGGTACTTCATTTTGTGGTAATAACGCGTTAAATTGTTGACCCAAAAGAATTGCATTAATCATGGCGTTTTTAGCAGAACCAGGGTGTACATTCACACCATGACAGGTTACGACTGCCTCAGCAGCATTGAAACTTTCAAATTGTAACTCACCATATTCACTGCCGTCCATCGTATAAGCAAAATCGGCATTAAATCGTTCAACATCGAAAGCATGAGGGCCTCTGCCTATTTCTTCATCTGGTGTGAAGGCGATACGAATACGGCCATGTTTAATTTCTGGATGTTCCGTTAAATATTTCATTGCTTCCATAATTTCAACGACGCCGGCTTTATCATCTGCACCCAACAGTGATGTACCATCTGTCACCATTAACGTGTGACCTTCAACATTCTTTAGAGCAGGAAATACATCTTGGTTTAGAACACGATTGGTTTTACCTAATTGAATAGGAGCGCCATCGTAGTCATCTATAATTTGTGGATTTACATGAGTTGCATTGAAATCCGGTGATGTATCTACATGCGCTAGAAATCCTACAGTCGGTAATGCAACGTCGACATTACTTTCTAAAGTTGCAAATAAATAACCATTATCATCCATGTCAGTGACCAATCCTAAATCTGTTAATTCTTGATGTAACAAATTGAGTAAATTCCATTGCTTCTCTGTAGATGGCGTAGTGTTAGATTCTGGGTCAGACTGTGTATCAATCATGACATATCTTGTTAAACGATCAATTATATTATTTTTCATAAAAACACCCCTTAAGCTCTGTTGTTCATATTATATGATTTTCTATATATCTTACCATTCATTTTACCAAAATATTGTTTAATACGCGTATAGATATAATAAATAATCTCTGCACATAAAATGCCGAATGCAATAGCACCAGAAATTAATGTAACTTCAAGAAAAGCATTTACAGCATGCGTGTAGGCGTTGCTGACTAAAAGGCGAGTAGCCTCATACGCTAACCCTCCTGGAACTAATGGTATGATGCCAGGGACTATAAAGATGATAACAGGTCTTTTATAACGACGACTCATCACATGGCTCATAAGCGCTAATATAAAACTACCGAGAAATGCAGCCATAACTTTACCGAAATCCAAATCCACGGAAAGTTTATAAATAATCCATCCCATCGCTCCGACAAAGCCACAGGCTAAAAGGAGACGTCTTGGAGCGTTAAAAATAATTGAAAAAAGCATTGTAGCTAAGTAACTCACTATAAACTGTAGTACATAATAACCTATAATCATGAAAACGCTCCTTTTTAAAATAGTAGTAAAACGATAGCAACACCGGCTCCAATAGCAAATGAAGTCAGTGCGGCTTCTACACCACGAGACATGCCAGCGATGAGTTCGCCAGCCATTAAATCACGAATAGCGTTTGTAATTAATATACCAGGTACTAAAGGCATTACACCCGCGATGGTTATAATATCTTGGTTATGAGTCAAACCTAATTGTGTAAATGTTGCAGCAACAGATATCACTACTGCAGCACTAATAAATTCTGAAAAGAATTTGATTTGAATAAAACGTTGAACAAAGTCAAACGTTAAAAATGCTGCAGCCCCTGCGATAATTGCGATAATAAAGTCTTGTTTTACGCCGCCAAACATAAATAAGAAAAATCCACATGCAATGGCTGCTGCGAAGAATTTCGTAATGGATGAAAATTGTAAGGAAGCGTGGTGCAAATGAATCAGTTCAGACTTTGCTTCATCTATATCGAGTTGTTTGCTTGAAATCTTACGTGATATACCATTAGTCAAAGCAATTTTTTCTAAATCGGTAGTTCTTTCACGAATGCGTATCAGCCTTGTATTCGTACGATTGTTGAGGGAAAATATAATTGCTGTAGATGTCACAAAGCTATATGTATCATCTAAACCGTAACTCGCAGCGATACGTGTCATCGTATCTTCTACACGGTAAGTTTCTGCGCCGCTTTCTAATAATATTCTTCCTGCAATTAGTACGACATCAATGACTTTATCTTCATCAATAATTGTAATTGATTCTGACATAGATGACTCACCTCCTAATATAGATAATAGAACACTTGAAAGTTTACAACCTACAATTATAACTTTCAATTACTTTTAGCACTCCGTCATCTTTTTTAATATTATATATATATTGTAGCAAACTCAATTATTTTTCAATGCCTTAATTTCTATACGAAAACTGACAACATACGCGAATGCATGTTGTCAGTAAACATAAATATTAAAATTTGCTTTATCACTGTAATTATAACTTAACGATAGGATTAAACATAACTTGATTTCGTCCTTCGTTTTTAGCCATGTGTAGCATATCGTCGGCAACCTTGAACACTTTACGCTGAGATTTATGATCATCTTGAGTGAGGTAGCCTACACCGATGGAGACAGAGAGTTTGATAACTTCTTTATTTGGTAGGTGGAATGTTGATTGTTCTACACCTAAACGAATACTTTCACCTAATTTAACACATTGATCTAGCGTATAATTATTTAATACAATAGAAAATTCTTCGCCGCCATTTCGGTAAATATTAAATTGCTGAGGTACGTAATTTTTTAATAACTGTGCAACTTGTCTTAAGACTGCATCACCAGATTTATGTGAATACATATCATTCACGTCTTTAAATCCATCGATATCGATGAGTAGTAAACCTAAGCTTTCATTATTTTCTTCAGCGAGAGCTGTGGTTTCATTTAAATGTCTATCAAACTCTTTAACGTTGCCTAGACCAGTAAGGTAGTCTAATTTATCTTCATTCTCATAGCGATTGACTAATGAGAAGAAATGCCAAATATCTACAAAAGTAACTGAAGATGTAATCGTTAGAATAAATGATAATGGGATTAAGAATAATACTTCAGTAAGCTCATAATAAGGACTAATTAGTGCTAAAATGAGATAAATAACTAAAGTGATGGCATTGAGTATTTGTAATGAAATATTATCACTTTGTTTTAAAAATGGGCCAATAGCTCCGACAATGACTGCGATTACAATCAGTATGACAGCAGCAATAATCGTATAGTCACCTATCAGTACATTAACGATAGATACTATGATTGCTGAGAGTACAGTATAAAAGACATTTGTGTATCTACCTAAAAATAATATGGGTACAAATGTTAAGTAGAGTGAGTATTCATGAAATAACGGCACAGGATAAACAGATAGTAAAAGTGCCACTATCGTCATTAATACAGTGACGTATTCTTTTGAAAATACCATATTTTTATTCTCTGAGTACTGTAAACGGTGGAATAAATATATCCCAGCCACAATAACAGACATATTATAGATAATAGCTTCAAACATTTTACTTTACGCTCCTTTGAATTAACACCTAGTTATTGTAAATGAAAACTTACCATTTGTCATCAATATGTAAATAGAAATATATAACATTCACCTAAATTTCATGTTAAAATATCCCTCTGAGTGATAATATAAAAAATAATTCACTTATTTTATAATAAATTTAACTATATTGATGTATGATTACTAATTATCTCATTACTATTTGTATATGTAAAAGCGAATCATGTATTATATACTTAAGTTATTGATATGACTAATAAATTTATATAGCTTATCATGAATTAAGAAAAATAAGAATTTAATGTCTTTGCTATTTAATGGAAACATTGAAAGAAGACTTTTAAACTTAAAATTTTAAAATCAAAATAATTAAGAATTATTTTATTGAAGGTGAACTGATGTATACGTTATTATTAATCATTTTTTCAATGATTGTCAGTTTAATACTAACACCAATTATCATAAAGGTTTCACATAAACTTGGTATCGTGGATAAACCTAACTTTAGAAAGGTGCACACGAAACCTGTTTCTGTACTTGGTGGAACGGTTATACTTTTATCTTTTTTAGTGGGCATATGGTTAGGCCATCCCATAGAGACAGAAGTTAAACCACTTGTTATTGGATCAGTATTAATCTATTTGGTAGGGCTCATAGATGATATCTATGAACTGAAGCCAATTGTAAAGTTATTAGGACAAATCATTGCTGCGTTAGTAGTTGTATACTATGGCGTTACAATTGATTTTATTTCATTGCCTATAGGACCAACATTACATTTTGGTGTGTTTGCCATCCCAATTACCGTAATATGGATTGTTGCAATTACGAATGCCATCAATTTAATCGATGGTCTAGATGGTTTGGCTTCGGGTGTGTCGATGATTGCGTTAATGACAATTGGATTTATAGCAATTTTACAAGCAAATATTTTTATCATCATGATATGTAGTGTGTTAATCGGTGCATTACTAGGATTCTTATGTTTCAATTTCCATCCAGCTAAAATTTTCTTAGGAGATAGTGGGGCATTGTTGATTGGTTTTATAGTAGGATTCCTATCTTTATTAGGGTTTAAGAATATTACATTTGTTTCACTATTCTTCCCAATCGTTATTCTAGCAGTACCATTTATTGATACTTTATTTGCAATGATACGTCGTGTGAAGAAAGGCCAGCATATTATGCAGGCCGATAAATCACATTTACATCATAAATTATTAGAACTTGGTTACTCTCATCGTCAAACAGTATTACTTATTTATTCTATTGCTTTATTATTTAGTCTCTCTAGCATTATATTATACTTGTCTCAACCATGGGGCGTGCTTATGATGTTGATACTTATTTTAATAACAATCGAATTAATTGTAGAATTTACCGGGCTTATCGATGATGACTATCGCCCGTTAATGAAATTAATAGAAAACAAAGAAAAGCATAATGACAATTAATCATAAGTGACGATGATTGATAATTAATTTGTTTGCTATTGGTAAAAGTACAGTTAACCAATTAAGAAAGAACTATGGGTATTAAGCAAAATAATACGGAAAGGCTCAGCAGATTTCAAAAATCTGCTGAGCCTTTTATTATATATTTCTACGTATGCTATTAAACGTGGAATATATCAATTTGGAGAGGTGATGCGCCATCACATACACGAGATTTTAATTTATAAGGATTATGTAGCTTTATTGAATGTAATAAGAAAGGTAGAGCTGGGATTGTCATTATCTTCAACATTTTTTAAGTAGTTGGTATGTCGAAAGGTAAACGAACAATATCATTTTCGATTAAATCATAGTTTCCAGCTGTTATACGATTTAGAAAATCAATAAATTGTGGATATTCCGTTTCGACCACGTCAATTTGATAACTGACTTTATCTGTGTATTGCGTATCACGTAATAAGAAAGTCGTTGTTTCCAGCTCGTATTCAAATTTTCCAGTTAAGTCATAAGCAATTGTAACCATCGTCGGTATAGCAGGGCGTAGTGATACACGACCGCTGTCATAAATTACATCTCTGACAGCGCCACTATACGCTCGAATTAAGCCACCGCCACCTAATTTGATACCGCCAAAATAACGTGTGACTACCACACAAACATTATGTACCTCTAGTTTTTTTAAAATATCAAGCATAGGCACTCCAGCAGTACCACTAGGTTCTCCATCATCATTGGCTTTCTGGATATTCATTTGATCGCCAACTGTATAGGCTGAACAGTTATGGGTAGCCTCACTATGTTCAGTTTTCACCTCGTTTATAAATGCTTTAGCTTCTGCTTCAGATGAAATGGGCTTTATATGTGCTATAAAACGCGATTTACTAATCACATTCTCTATCGTATGTTCTTGTTTTATCGTAATAACAGATGATTCCATTTTAACGACACCTCAGTTTTTAATTTATTATGAGTATTGTTATCGATGATAGCTTTAAAATACTTTAATTACATATATTATACACTGAATTGAATAATGTATTAAATACAAAAATAAATTTTCTTTTAACAGAAAATAAGGTATTATAGTTGTGAGTATCATTGAGGAGGATTATGATGAAAATCGCTGTTTTGACAGATTCAACGAGTTATCTATCTCAAACTTTAATCGATAAATATAACATTAAAATCGCACCGTTAAGTGTTACGTTCGATAACGGTGAAAATTATATTGAGAATGAAACAATATCAACGCCAGACTTTTATGAGAGAATGAAAACCTCAAAGACCATACCGACAACAAGCCAGCCTGCCATTGGTGAATTTATAGAGAATTATGAAAAATTACATGACGAAGGATACACTGATATTGTAGGTGTATTTCTATCATCTGGAATTAGTGGCTGTTATCAAACAGCTACCCAAGCAGGCGAAATGGTTAAAGGTATTCGAGTACACACCTTCGATTCTAAGTTAGCAGCTATGATTGAGGGCGGATACGTGTTACGTGCGGTTGAAATGATCGAAGAAGGATATAAACCTGAAGCGATTATCGAAGACTTAGAATCAATGCGTGAAGTGACAGGTGCTATTTTAATGGTAGATGATCTTAAAAACTTACAAAAGAGTGGGCGCATAACAGGTGCTCAAGCTTGGATTGGTACTATGCTTAAAATGAAGCCGGTCTTAAAATTTGAAGATGGATTGATTTTGCCTGAGGAAAAAGTACGTACTAAAAAACGCGCTTTAAAAGAGATTATCAATAAAGTGATAAATCATGTGAAAACATATGATGAAGTGACTTTATATATTGTTGCAGGCGATATAGAGGCAGATGCGCAGTGGATGTATAAAGAATTAATAGAAAATTATCCGCAATATAAAGTTTATAGTTCTCAATTAGGACCGGTCGTTGCAGCACACCTTGGTTCTGGAGGCATGGGCTTAGGTTATACAGGTAGAAATATACGCACAGATTAATCGGAATTTGATGAAGACATGGTATGCCAGTTGAGGCAAACATGTCTTTTTTTATGGAGGTCATCGTCAATCAAACATTATGGAAAGTTAATCACCGATCAAACAAAATTATCCGATGAAGTAATAAAGTTTCATTCAAAAGGAGTTATAAAAAAGGCAGGCAAGTGGCGATGCTGTCAATGCGACACTGTAGAGCCAAAGCATTTTTATGAATATTTTTCAAAAGTATTAGGTCAAACCATTGTCTACTGCAGAAATTGTATTACCCTAGGTAGAATGGATAATATCAGAGACATTTATGTTACTGAATCAAGACAACAAAGTTCTGGAGGAAGATATAACTTATCGTTTGAACTCTCTGAGCAACAATTATTCGCGTCCTCAAAGATTGTCAATGCATTCCAAGCGTACCGTTCATTAATATTATATGCAGTAACAGGTGCAGGTAAGACAGAGATGACATTTGAAGGTATAAAATTTGCGAGACAACGAGGGGATAATATTGCAATCGTATCACCTCGCGTAGACGTAGTATTAGAAGTGAGTTTACGCATGAAAGAGGCCTTTCAAGAAGAACATATAGATATACTTTATCAAGGGCAACGGCAAATGTATAATGGACATTTTGTAATTGCTACCATACATCAATTATATCGATTTAAGCATCACTTTGATGTCATCATAGTCGATGAAGTTGATGCTTTTCCGCTTTCAATGGATCCATCGTTAATGCATGCTATAACAGCAGCTTCAAAAAAACGTTATAGTCATATTTACATGACAGCAACACCACCCCGAAAACTATTACGACAAATGCGTGATGATACACTTGTCACGTTACCTGCGCGATTCCACAGACACGCTTTACCTCTTCCTAAATTTAAATATTATAAAATTCAGCCCTATAAAATACAATACATGCTGTTAAATATATTGATGCATCAAATTCAATCAAAACGATATACCCTCGTATTTTTCAATCATATTCAATTAATGAAACAAATGTACGCACATTATAAAAAGAAAATTGCTTCGCTAACATATGTGCATAGCGAAGATAGTTTGCGATTTGAAAAAATACGAAATTTGAGACGTGGAAAATATCATATTATTTTTACGACTACAATTCTAGAAAGAGGCTTTACCATGGCAAACTTGGATGTCATTGTCATGCATAGTCATACGTTTGACAGTAGTGCTTTAATTCAAATTGCCGGTAGGGTAGGAAGAAAGGCACAAGCACCAACTGGACTTGTGTTGTTTTTTCATGAAGGCATTACTTTGAATATGCTTAAAGCCAGACACAATATAAGAAAAATGAACACTTTAGCTCGACGCAAGGGGTGGATAGATGACTAAATGCCTACAATGTCACGAAAATATATTCGAATCCCTCAATGCCCAAAATTTTTATAAAAAACCAGCGCTATGGTGTGCGCATTGTATAGAACAATGGAAAGCAGTGGGCATGACTAGGTACCAACGTTGTCCAAGGTGTCTGAAGTTGTTAGATATCAACGAAGAAAAGTGTAGGGACTGTCTATTTTTATCTATGCATTATGTATTAATGGATCGACTGCATTGTCAATTTCAATATAAGGGGATTATGAAATCAACTATCCATAAATATAAGTTTATGAAGGATGTAGCTTTATGTAAAATACTAGCAGAACAAATAAAGCTACCTAAAGTAAACTATGATTATATTGTGCCAATACCCTCTCCAATAGAAAGAGATAAGGCACGTACGTTTAACCCCGTTACTACCGTATTAGATTATAAGCAAATTCAATATGAAACACTGCTATCCACTCAATTACGACCAAGACAGTCTGCAATGGGAAAACGAATGCGGTCACAGGTCGATCATCTATTTGAAATACCCAGTTCTATCGACTTAGAAAATAAATTTATTTTACTTGTAGATGATATATACACTACGGGCATAACGGTTCACAATGCAGCAAAAAGTCTTTTTGTGAGAAAAATCAGAAAATTCGATGTGTTTACGTTTGCACGATAGTAGAAAAGTGGTATTATAAAGATAAGCAATATTACCAATATAGAGGTTTTTAAAGGAGTCGATTACTATGATCAGATTTGAAATTCACGGGGAGAACCTCACTATTACTGATGCGATTCGCAACTATATTGAGGAGAAAATTGGTAAACTAGAACGTTACTTTAATGATGTGCCAAATGCAACTGCGCACGTTAAGGTCAAAACCTATCAAAATTCAGCTTCAAAAATTGAAGTAACTATTCCACTGAAAAATGTTACCTTAAGAGCTGAAGAACGCCATGATGATTTATACGCAGGCATTGATTTAATCAATGGTAAACTTGAAAGACAAGTAAGAAAATACAAAACGCGTGTCAATCGTAAGAAACGTAATCGTGGCGATCAAGAAGTATTCGCGTCATTACCAGAAGAAAATGAAGCAGCTGAACTTCAAAGTGATGATAGTGACAATGATATTGAAATCATTCGTGCCAAAAATTTCAGTTTAAAACCAATGGATTCAGAAGAAGCAGTGCTACAAATGGATTTGCTGGGACATGATTTCTTTATTTTCACAGATCGTGAAACAGATGGCACTAGTATTGTGTATAAAAGAAAAGATGGAAAATATGGTTTAATCGAAACAACTGAATAATTTATGTTAAATCATACTAAATAATAATTAGCCGTAGCGTCCATGATTGTGTTAAATCATGGACGCTCATTTTTTGCTATGTTAGTATGTAATAATTTGAAAGTTAACTAGCAATATGTGTATATTTTAAGTGTATAATATAAATATATAGAAATATGAAAATTTCTGATGAGTAATGATGGATGATTACAAGTTAAACAAGCGAAACGAGAGTTTAAAGAGTAAAGTGAATAAATGTAAATTTCAGCTTATAAATGATATCATAAGATGTTGTAAGCTAAGAGTTATTAAGCTAAAGGAGCGAACAGAATGGGTTTTTTATCAAAAATTGCAGATGGCAATAAAAAAGAAATAAAGCGCCTTGGTAAATTAGCCGACAAAGTCCTAGCGTTAGAAGAGGATATGTCGATATTAACTGATGAAGAGATTAGAGAAAAAACAAAAGCATTTCAAGCTAAATTACGTGAAGAAGAAGATGTGAAAAAGCAAAATAAAATGCTTGATGATATTTTACCAGAAGCGTTTGCTATAGTGAGAGAAGGTTCAAAACGTGTATTTAATATGATCCCTTATAAAGTACAAGTTATGGGTGGTATTGCAATCCATAATGGCGATATCTCTGAAATGAGAACGGGTGAAGGTAAAACATTGACTGCGACGATGCCAACTTATTTAAATGCATTAACAGGTCGTGGCGTTCATGTAATCACAGTAAATGAGTACTTAGCAAGTAGCCAAAGTGAAGAAATGGCAGAACTCTATGAATTCCTTGGGTTATCTGTGGGACTAAACTTAAACAGCAAGAGTACCAACGAAAAAAGAGAAGCTTATGCAAGCGATATTACGTATAGTACAAACAATGAGTTAGGTTTTGATTACTTGCGTGATAACATGGTTAACTATGCGGAAGAACGTGTAATGAGACCACTTCACTACGCTATTATTGATGAGGTCGATTCTATTTTAATCGATGAAGCCCGTACCCCATTAATCATTTCAGGTGAAGCAGAAAAATCAACGTCTCTATACACTCAAGCAAACGTTTTTGCTAAAATGTTAAAAAATGAAGACGACTATAATTTTGATGAAAAAACGAAAGCCGTACAATTAACAGAACAAGGTACGGACAAAGCAGAGCGCATGTTTAAAATTGACAATTTATATGATGTTAAAAATGTTGATATTATTAGTCATATTAATACCGCTTTGCGTGCACACGTAACACTTCAAAAAGATGTTGATTATATGGTGAATGCCGGCGAAGTGTTAATTGTAGACCAATTTACCGGACGTACTATGCCTGGTCGTCGTTTTTCTGAAGGTTTACACCAAGCTATTGAAGCTAAAGAAGGTGTGAAGATTCAAAATGAATCTAAAACAATGGCTTCAATTACATTCCAAAACTATTTCAGAATGTACAATAAATTATCAGGGATGACAGGAACAGCCAAGACGGAAGAGGAAGAGTTTAGAAATATATATAATATGACGGTAACTCAAATACCTACGAACAAACCTGTTCAACGTATTGATAAACCAGATTTGATATATATTAGCCAAAAAGGTAAGTTTGATGCGGTTGTAGCAGACGTCATTGAGAAACATAAGTTAGGTCAGCCAGTGTTATTAGGAACAGTGGCAGTTGAAACGAGTGAATATATTTCAAATTTATTGAAGAAAAATGGTGTTCGTCATGATGTGTTAAATGCTAAAAATCATGAGCGTGAAGCGGAAATAGTAGCCGGCGCGGGCCAACGTGGGGCAGTTACGATTGCTACGAACATGGCAGGTCGTGGTACTGATATTAAACTTGGCGAGGGCGTAGAAGAAATTGGTGGTCTAGCTGTTATTGGTACAGAGCGGCACGAGTCTCGTCGTATTGATGACCAATTACGTGGTCGTTCAGGTCGTCAAGGTGATAGAGGGGATAGTCGTTTCTATTTATCATTACAAGATGAATTGATGGTTCGTTTTGGTTCTGAACGCTTACAAAGTATGATGAACCGTTTAGGTATGGATGACTCTACACCAATAGAATCCAAAATGGTTTCCCGCGCCGTTGAATCTGCGCAAAAACGTGTTGAAGGTAATAACTTTGATGCACGTAAACGTGTTCTAGAATATGATGATGTATTACGTAAACAACGTGAAATTATATATACTGAACGTAATAGAATTATTGATAGTGATGCAAGTGGTGAATTGGTGAATGCAATGCTCCGTTCAACGCTTGAAAGAAGTGTACACTATCACGTGAATGATGAAGATGATGAGCCAGATTATGAACCATTTATTAATTATGTTGATGACGTGTTCTTAAACGAAGGCGATTTAAAAGAAGAAGAAATTAAAGGTAAAGACAAAGAAGATATCTTTGATGTGGTTTGGTCTAAAGTTGAAGTAGGCTTAAAAGATCAAAAAGAAAAAATCGGCAGCCAATTTGATGAGTTTGAGCGTATGATTTTACTGCGTTCAATAGATAATCATTGGACTGATCACATTGATACAATGGACCAGTTACGTCAAGGTATACACCTACGTTCATACGGTCAACAAAATCCACTGCGTGATTATCAAAATGAAGGACATCAACTTTTTGATACGATGATGGAGAATATCGAAGAAGATGTCAGTAAGTTTATCTTGAAATCTGTCGTTTCTGTGGAAGATGATTTAGAAAGAGATAAAACAACAAACTTTGGTAACGCAGAACATGTATCTGCAGATGGCGACGATTCTAAAGAGCATACAAAATCAGAGCCTTTTGTTAAAGATGAACATATAGGTAGAAATGATCCTTGTCCATGTGGTAGTGGGAAAAAATATAAAAATTGTCACGGTGCATAATGGATCAGTGATGCTTATTTAAAACTGGAAGACTTGATGGTAATGCTATCAACTTCCAGTTTTATTTGATTTGAAGTGAAATTAACTTATATGTAACTTCAAAACGTTGTGAGACGAATAAAGTTGGAATTAATATAAAACTTTTGTAGAATAGTTATATTGAATAAAATGATTTTGGAGTTTAATAAAATTTATCATTCGTACAATAACAGGAGAGATGTGTAATGGAATTATCAGAAATTAAACGTAATATAGATACCTATAAAGAAAAATTAGAACAGCTTAGGGGGTCTCTTTGACTTAGAAGAAAAAGAGACAAATATCCAAGAATATGAAGAAAAGATGACCGATCCTACTTTTTGGGATGATCAAAATGAGGCTCAAGCAGTCATCGATAAAAATAATGCATTAAAATCCATAGTAAATGCTTATCGTGGTTTAGAATCTGAAATTGATGATATGGACACGACAAGAGAGCTATTACTTGAAGAAGATGATGCGCGCATGAAGCATGATTTAGAGCAAAACGTCATGGATTTCAAAACAAGTATAGATCAATTTGAATTACAATTATTACTTGATGGTCCTTATGATGCAAATGGTGCAATTATGGAGCTTCACCCAGGCGCTGGTGGTACAGAGTCTCAAGATTGGACGAACATGTTGTTAAGAATGTACCAACGTTACTGTGAACAAAAAGGCTTCAAAGTAGAAATTGCCGATTATTTACCTGGAGATGAAGCAGGCGTTAAGAGTGTTACTTTAGTGATAAAGGGACATAATGCTTATGGTTACTTAAAAGCAGAAAAAGGCGTTCATCGCCTAGTACGTATATCACCATTTGATTCGTCTGGCAGAAGACATACATCATTTGCATCGTGTGATGTTATACCAGAATTTAATAATACGGAAATTGAAATTGACATCAACCCTGATGATATTACTGTTGATACGTTTAGAGCATCAGGTGCAGGTGGACAACATATTAACAAAACAGAATCCGCAATTCGAATTACTCACCATCCTTCTGGTATAGTAGTCAATAACCAAAATGAACGGTCTCAAATCAAAAATAGAGAAGCTGCTATGAAAACATTGAAATCCAAATTGTACCAATTGAAAATTGAGGAACAAGAGCAGGAAATGGCAGAAATTCGTGGTGAACAAAAAGAAATTGGTTGGGGAAGTCAGATTAGATCATATGTTTTTCACCCTTATGCTATGGTCAAAGATCACAGAACAAATGAAGAAACAGGTAAAGTTGATGCCGTTATGGATGGAGACATAGGGCCCTTTATAGAATCTTATTTGCGTAGCCAAATGGATCACTCTGAAAATTAAAGAAAACTAACAAACTGAGTATACATACAAACGTGTGGTGCTCAGTTTGTTTGTTGAATAAAGAGAAATTTAAATAAATGTAATTTTCAAATAATTTTATTACATACCTTAAACTGAGTAATGGTAAATAGTAAGGTTAAATATTGTCATATCAATGCTTATGCCGCTTTGTTAATGTTATAAAATAAAAAGTTTAACATATAAAATAACAGTTATATTACATCAAGGTAACATGAGAAAAAGGTATAATGTTTTGTGCTATATTAATGGTGGATGAAATTAATATAGCAAAGGATTGAGACATCATGAAGAAGGGAATAGCATTTTCTGTAACTTCGACAGCATTATTTTTGGGAATTAATGGTATCGCATCAGCGGATCAAGTACATATAGTAAAAGAAGATACTAATTTATCTGATATAGCACAAACTTTCGCGACAACGACAAGCGAAATTAAAGCATTAAATCAATTATCAGACAAATATGATGTGAGCGTAGGTGAGCAGTTAATCTTACCAGATAGTGATATAGTAGAAGTGAAACATGGGGATACAATACAAAGTATAGCGTTAAAGTACAATATCACCATGGATCAGTTGTATCAACTAAATCCGAACTTAGGAGAAATGATATATCCAGGGGAACTATTAGCAGTGTCAGAAAAAGGATCGGCACATTTAAATAATCAACAACAAACATATTTTAATGAAATACATCAAACATATACTCAAGATACAAGTGGTAGTAGCCGTGTGGATAATTTATCGCTTAATTCAAATACATCTGTGACTTCAAACCGCGCAATACCGGTAGCACAAAATGAATGGACGCATACCCCAGATTTAAAAGTAACGAAACAAAGCGTAACTTCACACGCAGATTATTTAACAGCAAAGCCAAATAATAACGAAGTATCAGTGGCTTCAAATGGACGTAATTATTATGATCGTGGACAATGTACGTTCTATGCGTTCGATCGTCGTCAACAACTAGGTAAATCAGTTGGGAATTTATGGGGCAACGCAAATAATTGGGCAGCTGCCGCAAGTCAAAATGGCTATCGTGTAAACCATACACCGGAAGTAGGGGCCATTATTCAAAGTAATGCAGGTCAATACGGCCATGTAGGTGTTGTAGAACGTAAAAATGCAGACGGCTCTATTTTAGTATCAGAAATGAATTGGCAAGGCCTAGGACAAAAGTCATATAGAACAATTCATAATACGTATCAATATAATTACATTCACTAATGATTGATTATAATCAATTGTAATGATTACAGTAACGTGGCAATACGAGGCGCTACAAGTCTTGCCATGATGTGTATTTATACATCAATAGACATTCAATAATACAACAACCACTCCAATAACATATAGGAGTGGTTGTTGTATTATTAGGAAACAAAAGTAATCGACACATTAAGTTATCTCTATCATAAAAATAATTATCTATCTTCAGTTATATTGATAAGACATTTTGATTGTTGAATGATATTATAAAAACAAGTATAATCAATCATTAAATAAACTAGGAGGCGATGTCATGGGAGTACATCAATATTTTAAACGCTTATCTGATTTAGAAAAATTAATTAGATTACCGGGACAATTTAAATACTTTGAACATAATGTCGCTGCGCATTCATTTAAAGTTGCCAAAATCGCACAATATTTGGGAACAGTAGAGGAATACCATGGCAATGAAGTTGATTGGAAGAGTTTGTATGAAAAAGCTTTGAACCATGATTTTGCAGAAATTTTTACTGGAGATATTAAAACGCCAGTGAAGTATGCAAGTGGTGAATTAAAAAAATTATTCTCGCAAGTTGAAGAAGAAATGGTAGATCACTTTATAAATGAAGAAATTCCAGAACCTTATCAAGATATTTATCGTAAAAGGCTTCAAGAAGGCAAAGACGATTCACTAGAAGGCCAGATACTATCGGTCGCTGATAAAATAGATTTATTATATGAAACATTTGGAGAAATACAAAAACGTAATCCAGAACCGTTATTTTTTGAAATATATGAAATGTCTTTAGAGACAATCATGCAATTTGATCATCTTAGTTCAGTACAAGATTTTATCGACAATATTATTCCAGAAATGTTAACAGAGAAATTTATACCAAGAAAAGAATTACGAGAAACGACGATGGCCATTCTAAACAATAGAAATGGGTGAAGTGAATGATTTGGTTTATGCTCGCAGCATTTTTTCCATGCATTCTCGTTGTATTATTCAGCGTATTAACTAGAAGCAAATGGGTAGGGTCAATTTTGGCATTTGTCATTGTTGGCGCCTCAATTGAAAAAGGATTTTTTCATAACGAATGGATCATTTTTATCGATGTTGTCTCATTATTAGCTGGTTACATTATCATTGACCAATTAAAATTACATAAAAAAGAAGATGACTGAACAATATATATTGAGCAACTCAATTGCTATAGTGAAGTGAAAATATTATAATAATATAGCTTAAATAATAAAAAAATAAAATTGACATAAGCAATTAAGGCAAACATGGTAACGTCACTATGTTTGTTTTTTCTTTATAGTAAGCTATGCTATGAATGCGAACAAATGTTTGCTTTTATAACTTAAAATCTGTTAAAATATATAACAAGATTAAGCATATGCAGATATTAAACATACAATTTTTCACATAGGGAATAGGCATATAAAGTATGTTCATAATAACTAGAAAATATATAGGAGGCGTGTGTCACTATGGAGCACTATCCATTTAAACTACAATCTGACTTTGAACCACAAGGTGATCAACCAGGAGCGATAAAAGAAATTGTTAAGGGTGTAAATGAAGGCAAGAGACACCAAACATTACTTGGGGCTACGGGTACAGGTAAAACATTTACAATGAGTAATGTCATTCAACAGGTAGGCAAACCTACGTTGATTATCGCACATAATAAAACATTAGCAGGACAATTATATAGTGAATTTAAAGAGTTTTTTCCGGAAAATAGAGTAGAATACTTTGTCAGTTATTATGATTATTATCAACCAGAAGCGTATGTACCATCTACAGATACATTTATAGAAAAAGATGCTTCAATTAATGATGAAATTGATCAATTACGCCACTCAGCTACAAGCGCACTTTTTGAACGGGATGATGTCATTATCATCGCAAGTGTTAGTTGCATCTATGGTTTAGGTAATCCGGAAGAATATCGCGATTTAGTTGTTAGTGTTCGAGTGGGTATGGAAATGGATAGAAGTGAGCTTTTAAGAAAACTTGTTGATGTTCAATACACAAGAAACGATATTGATTTTAGACGTGGGACGTTCCGCGTTAGAGGAGATGTAGTAGAAATCTTCCCAGCCTCTCGTGAAGAAATGTGTATTAGGGTAGAGTTTTTTGGTGATGAAATTGATCGCATACGAGAAGTCAATTATCTAACTGGAGAAGTATTAAGAGAACGTGACCACTTCGCTATCTTCCCAGCATCCCATTTCGTAACACGTGAAGAAAAAATGAAATCTGCCATTCAAAGAATTGAAACTGAATTAGAAGAGCGATTAACTGAATTACGCTCGGAGAATAAATTACTAGAAGCACAACGTTTAGAACAACGTACGAATTATGACTTGGAAATGATGAGAGAGATGGGTTTTTGTTCTGGTATTGAAAATTATTCAGTACATTTAACATTAAGACCTATGGGTTCTACACCGTATACACTCTTAGATTATTTTGGAGATGATTGGCTAGTGATGATTGATGAATCACATGTGACATTACCACAAATAAGGGGTATGTATAATGGTGACCGTGCACGTAAACAGGTGCTTGTCGATCATGGGTTCCGTCTACCAAGTGCTTTGGACAACAGACCCTTGCAATTTTCTGAGTTTGAAGATAAAACCAATCAACTTGTTTATGTATCTGCAACACCAGGACCGTATGAGTTAGAACATACAGATGAAATGGTTCAACAAATTATTCGCCCAACTGGATTATTAGATCCTAAGATTGATTTACGTCCAACTGAAAATCAAATTGATGATTTAATCAGTGAAATTTATGAACGCATAGAACGTAATGAACGTGTGTTAGTTACCACGTTGACTAAAAAAATGAGTGAAGATTTAACGACGTATTTAAAAGAAGCAGGAATTAAAGTAAACTACTTACACTCTGAAATTAAAACGTTAGAACGTATTGAAATCATTCGGGATTTGCGTATGGGTACATACGATGTCATCGTAGGGATTAATTTATTGCGAGAAGGTATTGATATTCCTGAAGTTTCGCTTGTAGTTATTCTCGACGCAGATAAAGAAGGTTTCTTACGTTCAGAACGGTCACTCGTGCAAACTATAGGACGCGCAGCACGTAATAGTGGTGGAGAAGTTATTATGTATGGAGATAAGGTTACTGACTCTATGCGCTTCGCTATGGACGAAACAGAACGACGCCGTTCGATTCAACAAGCATATAATGAAAAACATAACATTACGCCAACTACAATCAATAAAAAAATACACGATGTCATTAGTGCTACAGTTGATAATGATGAAACGAACGAACAACAACAAACTGAAGTACCTAAGAAAATGACGAAAAAAGAACGACAAAAAACAATTGCCAATATAGAAAAAGAAATGAAGCAAGCAGCTAAAGACTTAGATTTTGAAAAAGCTACAGAACTTAGAGATATGTTATTTGAATTAAAAGCAGAAGGGTGACAAATATGAAACAACCATCCATTGTAGTAAAAGGGGCACGTGCCCACAATTTAAAAGATGTAGATATAGAAATACCAAAAGATAAACTCATTGTTATGACAGGTCTATCGGGGTCGGGTAAATCCTCACTTGCCTTCGATACGATATATGCAGAGGGGCAACGCAGATACGTAGAATCTTTGAGTGCTTATGCACGACAGTTTTTAGGACAAATGGATAAACCTGATGTGGATACTATAGAAGGTTTATCTCCAGCAATATCTATTGATCAAAAGACGACGAGTAAGAATCCAAGATCAACCGTAGCGACAGTTACTGAAATATATGACTATATTCGTTTGCTTTATGCTCGTGTTGGAAAGCCATTCTGTCCCAATCATGGTATAGAAATAGAATCCCAAACCGTTCAGCAAATGGTAGATCGCGTCATGCAGCTTGAAGAACGTTCTAAGATTCAACTATTAGCGCCGGTGGTTTCACATAGAAAAGGATCACAAGAAAAACTTATAGATGATATTAGCAAAAAAGGTTATGTACGCGTACGTGTCGATGGTGAGATTACAGATGTAAATGAAGTGCCTGAATTAGATAAGAATAAAAATCATACA
The DNA here is from genome assembly GCF_030294405.1 of Staphylococcus casei. Classification (NCBI taxonomy): domain Bacteria; kingdom Bacillati; phylum Bacillota; class Bacilli; order Caryophanales; family Staphylococcaceae; genus Staphylococcus; species Staphylococcus casei. The sequence continues at coordinate 2,155,169 of NZ_CP125718.1, read as the reverse complement.
ATTGAAGTTGTTATTGATAGACTTGTAGTCAAAGCAGGTATAGAAGCGCGTCTTGCTGATTCTATAGAGACTGGTTTGAATCTTTCAGAAGGCAGTTTAATTGTAGATATCATTGATGGCGATGAATTAAAGTTCTCTGAGAATCATGCATGTCCAATATGTGGATTTTCAATTGGAGAATTAGAGCCACGTATGTTCAGTTTTAACAGTCCATTTGGAGCATGTCCAACTTGTGATGGTTTAGGACAAAAATTAAAAGTAGACTTAGATTTAATTGTACCTGATAAAGACAAAACATTAAACGAAGGTGCTATTGTAGCATGGGAACCAACGAGTTCTGATTTTTATCCAACACTGTTAAATCGTGTATGTGAAGTATACAAAATTAACATGGATAAACCATTTAAAACATTAACAGATAGACAAAAAGACATTATCCTTAATGGTTCAAACGGCAAAGAAATTGAATTTGTCTTTAAACAGCGAAACGGTACAACACGTAAACGTACTATGGAGTTTGAAGGCGTTATCAACAACATTAATCGACGTTACCATGAATCTCCCTCAGAACTCGTGAGAGAAATGATGAGCAAGTACATGACGGAATTACCTTGTGAGACATGTCACGGTAAACGTTTGAGTCCTGAGGCATTATCTGTTTATGTCGCTGGAAAAAATATAGGTGAAATTGTTGAAAATTCAATCAAAACAGCGTTATATCACTATCAACATATTGAATTGTCAAACCAAGATCAAAAAATTGCCGATCAAATATTAAAAGAAATCATTTCACGTCTTGAATTTTTATATAATGTTGGATTAGAATACTTAACGCTCAATCGTGCGTCAGGTTCTTTATCTGGTGGAGAAGCGCAACGTATTCGTTTGGCTACTCAAATTGGATCAAGACTTTCAGGTGTACTCTATGTCTTAGATGAACCATCTATTGGGTTACATCAACGTGATAATGACCGACTTATCGATACTTTGAAAGAAATGCGTGATCTTGGAAATACACTTATAGTTGTTGAACATGATGATGATACTATGCGTGCGGCAGATTACTTAGTAGATGTCGGGCCAGGCGCAGGAGAGCATGGCGGAGAAATTGTTGCTAGTGGCACGCCAAAGCAGGTAATGAATAGTAAAAAATCCTTAACAGGTCAATATTTAAGTGGTAAAAAACGTATAGAAGTGCCTGAAGTACGTCGTGAAATTACGGATAGAAAGATAAGTGTTAAAGGCGCACGCAGTAATAATCTAAAAGCAATAGACGTTGATTTCCCGTTATCCACAATGACTGTTGTCACAGGTGTTTCAGGATCTGGTAAGAGTACGCTGGTAAATGAAGTGTTATATAAATCATTGGCAAAAGAGATTAATAAATCTAAAGTTAAACCCGGAGACTATGATGAGATACAAGGTATTGATCAATTGGAGCGTATTATAGATATTGATCAGTCACCAATCGGACGTACGCCAAGATCGAACCCAGCGACGTATACAGGTGTCTTTGATAACATCAGAGATATTTTTGCTCAAACTAATGAAGCTAAGGTGAGAGGCTATTCGAAAGGCCGTTTCAGTTTTAATGTTAAAGGCGGCCGATGTGAAGCGTGTAAAGGTGACGGCATTATTAAAATTGAAATGCATTTCTTACCTGATGTATATGTACCTTGTGAAGTTTGTGGTGGTTCAAGATATAATCGTGAGACACTTGAAGTCACTTATAAAGGAAAGAACATTTCTGATATATTAGCAATGACTGCTGAAGAAGCAACCTTCTTCTTTGAAAAAGTACCGAAGATTCATCGTAAATTACAAACACTTGTGGATGTTGGATTAGGCTATGTAACTTTAGGTCAACCTGCAACAACTTTATCTGGTGGTGAGGCGCAACGTGTGAAACTTGCTTCTGAATTACACAAACGTTCTACTGGGCGTTCCATTTATATTTTAGATGAGCCAACGACGGGGCTCCATGTTGATGATATTAGCCGCTTGCTAAAAGTACTTAATAAACTTGTGGAAAATGGAGAAACTGTGGTCATCATCGAGCATAACTTAGATGTTATCAAGATGGCAGATTATATTGTTGATCTAGGACCAGAAGGTGGAGACGGTGGCGGTACCGTTGTAGCTACAGGCACGCCAGAAGATATTGCTGAAGTAAAAGAAAGTTACACCGGTCAATATTTAAAAACTGTCTTAGAAAGAGATACGGTAAAACGATAATACTATAAACAACAGAGGGTGCTCATTTGAGCACCCTCTGTTTGTTGAAACTAAGTGAAATAACGTATTTTATTGTTATAATAAAGCTTAGTTAGAAAAAGAAGTGTTTTCCAATCGTGTATAACGTGTATCGTAGAATATTAATATACGGTATGATATTTATATTAAGGATTAAATTATTGCTCTGCTACACTTTTTAATATGGATTATCCTGTCTTTTTGATATGATAATAATATATCGCACATGTAGGAGAAATATTGATAGAGGTGAACCTATGTTAACTACAAAAAGCTTAGTAGAACGGTTTGAACTTGATTTAATTGCTGGAGAAACAGGTTTAAACAAACAAATTAAAAATACAGATATTTCAAGACCCGGATTAGAAATGGCAGGTTATTTTTCTCACTATGCTTCAGATCGCATTCAATTGCTAGGTACAACAGAATTATCTTTCTATAATTTATTACCAGATGAAGAGCGTAAAGGACGTATGAGAAAATTATGTAGACCTGAAACACCAGCTATTATTGTGACGAGAGATTTAGAGCCACCCGAAGAACTTATAGAGGCGGCTAAAGAGCTTGAAACCCCATTAATTACTTCTAAAATTGCTACTACGCAACTCATGGGACGTCTAACGACATTTTTAGAGCATGAGCTAGCTAGAACAACATCGCTACATGGTGTGCTTGTCGATGTATATGGTGTGGGTGTATTGATTACTGGTGATTCCGGTATAGGTAAAAGTGAGACAGCGCTTGAGTTAGTGAAACGTGGTCATAGGCTTGTAGCTGATGACAATGTCGAAATTAGAGAAATTAGTAAAGATGAATTAATTGGTAAAGCACCAAAACTTATCGAACATCTATTAGAAATAAGAGGTCTAGGCATTATAAATGTTATGACGTTATTCGGTGCAGGGTCTATATTAACGGAAAAACGCTTACGTCTAAATATACATTTAGAAAATTGGCATAAAGAAAAGTTATATGACCGTGTAGGTTTAAACGAAGAAAAATTAAAAATATTAGATAACGAAATTACGAAAAAAACAATTCCAGTTCGACCAGGTCGTAACGTTGCAGTCATTATAGAAGTTGCAGCAATGAACTATCGTCTGAATATTATGGGCATCAATACTGCTGAAGAATTCAATGATCGTCTAAATGCTGAAATAATGCGTAATGGCAATAACAATGAGGAGAACTAACAAATGATGACGTTAAATTACATCGATCCAATTGCTATACAATTGGGTCCCATTTCAGTACGTTGGTACGGGATTATTATTGCCACAGGTATACTTTTAGGCTATTTTATTGCCCAAGCGAGCGTAAAACGTATCGGCCATGATAAAGATACATTGGTCGATATCATTTTTTGGAGTGCTATATTTGGCTTTATTGTTGCAAGACTCTACTTTGTGATCTTTCAATGGCCGTATTATGCCCAAAATCCAATTGAAATACCTATGATTTGGCATGGCGGTATTGCAATACATGGTGGCTTGATTGGTGGATTTATTACGGGGATATTTGTATGTAAGAAGAAAAATCTCAATCCATTTCAAATCGGTGATGTTATTGCACCTAGTATGTTATTAGGTCAAGGGATTGGTAGATGGGGCAACTTTATGAACCACGAGGCTCATGGAGGTCCTGTGTCAAAATCTTTCTTAGAACACATACATATTCCAGATTTTATTATTAATAATATGTATGTTAATGGCAAATATTATCAACCTACATTTTTATATGAATCTGTATGGGATCTTGCTGGATTTGTCATACTATTAATCATAAGAAAGCACTTAAAAGTTGGAGATACACTTTGTTTGTATTTAATTTGGTATTCGATTGGCAGATTTTTCGTAGAAGGTTTGCGTACGGATAGTTTAATGTTGACGAGTCATATTCGCGTTGCACAACTCATGTCTATTATTTTAATTATTGTAGGTATTGCCATAATGATTATTAGAAGATTAAAATATAAAGCACCACGTTACAAAGATGTCGGGCCTTTAACTTGGCCGAATCAAAAAGTGAAGTGATAAGGCGAAAATGCGCAAATTAAACACTAAAAAAACACAAGATAAGAACCCACTTTGGTACATGTATCGTTACGTTAAGATATTTAAAATAGTTAAACAGACTATTATTATTGAAATTTGTAGGTATTTACCTCAAGTAAAAATCAAGCATTGGCTATATCGTAACGTTTTAAAAATGAATATAGGGGCACATACTGCATTCGCTTATAAAGTTGTGCCAGATTTACTCTATCCAGAATACATTTCGATAGGAGAAAACTGTGTAATTGGTTATAATACGACCATATTAACGCATGAGTTTCTAGTCGATGAATTTAGAACTGGCCAAGTAAATATTGGAAATCATACTTTAATTGGCGCTAATGTGACTATCTTACCAGGAGTGAGCATTGGAAATTACGTTAAAGTGGGTGCAGGTACTGTAGTCTCGAAAGATATACCCGATCATACATTAGCTTATGGTAATCCTATGCTAATGAAAAATAATTAAGTAACTAGGAGGTGATTATAGATGGCGCATAACGATAAAGTGATACAAATGAAACTAGATAGCCCGTTTTATAAAAGGCTTGGAGAGCAGAAGTTTCTTCAACATGATTATAAAAAGGCCGCAGATTATTTTGGAAAAGTGCTTGATATGTCACCTCAAGAATTTGATATTAAAGTAAAATATGCTGAAAGTCTTGTTCAACTTGGTTTAGGTAGCAAGGCTGAGCATATTTTTTATGAGAACATCGCTCGTTCTGAAGAAGTTCCAGATAGTTTTTATCAACTTAGTCAATTAAATATTACGTTAAATGACCCAAATAAATCCTTTTTATTTGGGATGAATTACGTTTTGGCTTCTAATGATGAAGACTATCAAGAAGAATTAGAAGAGATGTTCGAAGTGTCCTATCATTCCGCAGAGAAAATAGAAGTTGAAAGTCAATTATTTGCAATACAATTAATCTTTCAATATTTATTTTCGCAAGGGAGATTGTCTGAAGCAAGGACATATATATTAGATCAAGATGAGACTATTCAAGAACATCGCGTGGTACGTAATTTACTTGCGATGTGCTATTTATATTTAAACGAGTATGATATCGCTAGAGAAATGTTTGAGCGCTTACTCTCGGAAGATAATACGGATGTACACGCATTATGTCACTATACACTATTGCTTTATAATACAAAAGATAACGACAAGTATGAACGCTACTTAAAAATTTTAAACACAGTCATGCCAATGAATGATGATGAATCGTTTAAGTTAGGTATTGTATTATGCTATTTGAAACAATACCAAGCTTCTCAAAACATTCTGCAACCGTTATATAGGAAAGGGAAGTTTCTTTCTATTCAAATGTACAACGCCTTGAGTTATAATCACTACCACTTAGGTAATCTAGAAGAAAGTAAGTATTTTTGGTCTAAATTACAGGAAATTTCACAAGTTGATGTAGGTTATGCCCCATGGATTGTTGCAGATAGTAAGGTTTACTTTGATCATCATATATTACCATTATTATTGAATGACGATAGCCACCATAGACTTTATGGTGTATTCTTATTGAATCAATTAAGAGGTAAAGAAGTTTTTATGACTGAAGAAATCTGGGCCGTACTAGAGACGATGAATGATTACGAAAAATTATATCTAACGTATTTAATTCAAGATTTAAAATTAAATAAGTTAGATTTTATTCACAAGGGCATGTTAATGATGTACAATGTGGAATCATTGAAAAATAACGAAACATTGTTTATCGTATGGATTGATCAAGCGGAAGCTATTATTTCTGAAAATGTAGATCTCACGCCAGTTGATGACTACGTAGCAGCGTTTGTGTATATGTACTATCGCAATACGGAGACAAAAGTGACCAAACAACAAGTATTAGAATGGTTCCATATTTCTCAATATCGCTTAAATAAAATGATAGATTATTTATTGAGCATATAAGTTTATAAAATGCAAGAAATCATATATAATGCGCATAATGAATTAATAAATAGGAGGCAATATAAATGGCTGAACAAGTGGATTTTGATGTTGCAATTATTGGTGCTGGACCAGCAGGTATGACAGCTGCTGTTTATGCATCACGTGCAAACTTAAGTACTGTAATGATTGAACGTGGTATGCCAGGCGGTCAAATGGCAAATACAGAAGAAGTTGAAAACTTCCCTGGTTTTGAAATGGTCACAGGACCAGATTTATCAACAAAAATGTTTGAACACGCGAAAAAATTTGGTGCTCAATACCAATATGGCGATATTAAATCAATTGAAGATAAAGGTGACTACAAAGTCATCAACCTTGGAAATAAAGAAATAACAGCACGTGCAGTGATTATTTCAACAGGTGCTGAATATAAAAAAATTGGTGTACCAGGCGAACAAGACCTTGGTGGCCGTGGTGTAAGTTATTGTGCTGTATGTGATGGTGCATTTTTTAAAGGGAAAAAATTATTCGTTATCGGCGGCGGAGATTCTGCAGTTGAAGAAGGAACATTTTTAACAAAATTTGCTGATAGTGTAACTATTGTTCACCGTAGAGACGAATTACGTGCACAGAAAATCCTACAAGACCGTGCATTTAAAAATGATAAAATCGACTTTATTTGGAGCCACACATTAAAAACAATTAATGATAAAGATGGCAAAGTAGGATCAGTAACGTTAGAATCAACAAAAGATGGTTCTGAACAAACATTAGATGCAGATGGCGTGTTCATCTATATCGGTATGAAACCATTAACAACACCATTCTTAGACTTAGGTATTACAAACGACGTAGGTTATATCGAAACAAATGAAGATATGAGCACAAAAGTACCTGGTATCTATGCAGCTGGTGATGTGCGTGATAAAGGCTTACGTCAAATCGTAACAGCTACGGGTGATGGTAGTATTGCTGCACAAAGTGCTATTGCTTATATTGAACACTTAAACGATACAGTTGAAGTATAATGACATTGATGAATGCCGCTTGCGTATTGCTTGAAAAGTAGGCAGCCTGTGTATTGAAATAAAATTCAGTCATAACTAGAATGTTCGACTTTCATTTTATATGTGAGTCAGGGCATTCTAGTTTTTTTATGAACAAAGTCAGGTTAGGAGATACTCCATGTTGCGTGTGAATTGTCTTCGAATTTATGAGAAATAAGTGAAAATGATTCTATGTGGTTCAAACATGCTGTCGTATAGCATATAATATTTTGATTAATAATGATGGTAAATATAAGCAATGATACTACTACCTTAGTCGTTTTTAATGTAAAATATAATATGATAGCATAGCATTTAGCAGATGCGTTTTTGAAAGAAGGTTAATGGTATGTAAAGAAGTGCCATTTTCAATGAATGAGGCCGAATAGTGCTTATACACGTGTCACAGTGCTTGCAATGCGTTTTAAATACTAATGAAATTTTAAAACAACTTAGATATAAATTTTGCGTTATAAAATGAGCGATGGATGGTGTAAATAGATGCAGCGAGAAGAAAATGAACTAGTAAAAAGTGAATTGTTGGTTGTAACAGGTTTATCAGGTGCAGGGAAATCCGTAGTAATCCAAAGTTTAGAAGATATTGGTTACTTTTGCGTAGACAATTTACCTCCAATCCTCTTGCCTAAATTTGTAGAGTTGATGGAGCAAGGCAACCCGTCTTTACAAAAAGTAGCGATTGCAATTGATTTAAGAGGGAAAGAATTATTTAAATCATTAATTCAAGAAATTGATAAAATTAAAAGCAATGACAGTGTAATGGTTGATATGATATTCTTGGAAGCTTCAAACGAAAGACTTATTTCGCGTTATAAAGAAACGCGTCGTGCACATCCATTAAATGAAAATGGACAGCGCTCATTAATCGAATCTATTGATGAAGAACGAGAACTATTGAGTGAGATAAAGGGTATAGCTAACTATACGATTGATACATCACATATGAAGCCCAAAGCATTACGTAAGCGCATAGGCGATTACTTTAACCGTAGTGATTTCCCAACCTTTAATATCAATGTGACGAGTTTTGGATTTAAACATGGTATCCAAATGGATGCTGATTTAGTCTTTGATGTTAGGTTCTTACCTAATCCACACTATGTTGATGAATTAAGGCCTTTAACGGGTGAAGATGAAGTAGTTTATAACTACGTTATGAAATGGAAAGAAACAAATATGTTTTATGAAAAGTTAATTGATTTATTAACTTTTATGGTTCCTAGGTATCAAAAAGAAGGTAAATCTCAATTGGTGATTGCTATTGGTTGTACAGGTGGACAACATCGCTCTGTAGCACTAGCGAAACGTATTGGGACAGAATTAAAAGAAAAGTTTGACTATAATGTGTATGTGCATCATAGAGATGCATATGTCGAAAGTGGCGTGAAACAAAAAGATGAAGAGAATTAAGCTTGTACTCATAGGTGGAGGAACAGGTTTATCCGTTTTGGCGCGTGGTTTAAAAGATTACCCAATTGATATTACTACAATAGTTACTGTAGCCGATGACGGTGGGAGTACAGGTAAAATCAGAAGTGAAATGGATATACCTGCGCCTGGAGACATACGAAATGTAATTTCAGCATTAAGTGAGACAGAATCTACATTAGAACAATTATTTCAATATCGTTTTAAAGAAAATCAAGTTGAAGGACATTCACTTGGAAACTTACTGATTGCAGCATTAACGAATATCACTGATGATTTTGGACATGCAGTGAAGGAATTAAGTAAAATACTAAATATCAGAGGGCGCGTCATTCCATCAACAAACACAAGTGTGCGTTTGAATGCAGTAATGGAAGATGGGGAAATTGTATATGGCGAATCTAAAATTCCGAAAAAAAACAAAAAAATTCAACGTGTATTTTTAGAGCCAGAAGATGTAGAACCGATGCAAGAAGCAGTAGAAGCGCTAGAAGAAGCGGATTTAATCGTATTAGGACCAGGATCATTATATACAAGTGTGATATCTAACCTCTGTGTGAAGGGGATTTCAGACGCTTTATTAAGCGGTGATGCACCGAAATTATATGTTTCTAATGTTATGACACAACCTGGTGAAACAAATGGGTATTCTGTACTTGATCACGTTAATGCGATTCATGACCATATTGGACAAAGATGTATCAATTATGCAATTTGTGGAACTCAGACATATAATAAAGATGTTTTAGAGCGATATAGACAAGACAACGCAGAGCCTGTTCAATGTCATACTGATGTAATGGAAGCACAAGATATCGAAGTTTTTACGCATCCTGAATTAATAGAAATTTCTTCAGAAAATTATGTACGCCATAATACAGAAGTATTAGCTAAGATGATTTATGAAATCGCAATGAGAGAAACAGAAACAATTGAGTTTAACAGAAGTAAAGATAGCAATGAATAAAATTAAGCCGATGTCTTAGTTTAAGAAAGGACTGATTAAATAATGAGCTTTGCATCCGAAATGAAAAATGAACTAACAAGAATAGAAGTAGATGAATCAAATGCCAAAGCAGAGCTCAGTGCACTTATACGGATGAATGGTGCACTCAGTCTAGCTAATCAACAATTTGTAATTAACGTACAGACAGAAAATGCTACTACGGCAAGACGTATCTATTCGTTAATTAAAAAAGTTTTTAATGTTGAGATTGAGCTACTTGTAAGAAAGAAAATGAAGTTAAAAAAGAACAATATATATATATGCCGTATTAAAGCACGCTCGAGAGAAATATTAGACGAGTTAGGTATTTTAAAAAATGGCGTATTTACGCATGAAATTGACGAAGCGATGATACAAGACGATGAGATGAGACGGAGTTACTTGCGTGGTGCATTTCTAGCGGGTGGTTCTGTGAATAATCCAGAGACGTCATCATATCATCTTGAAGTCTTTTCATTATATGAAGATCATTCAGAAGGTCTAACACAGCTGATGAATAATTATGAGCTAAATGCCAAACACTTAGAAAGAAAAAAGGGGAGCATAGCTTATCTAAAAGAAGCAGAAAAAATCTCAGACTTTTTAAGTTTGATTGGTGGGTACCAAGCTTTATTAAAATTTGAAGATGTACGTATTGTTAGAGATATGAGAAATTCTGTGAATCGATTAGTAAATTGTGAAACTGCAAATTTAAATAAAACCGTTAGTGCAGCAATGAAGCAAGTGGAAAGTATTCAATTGATTGATCAAGAAATTGGATTAGATAACTTACCAGAACGACTACGGGAAATTGCCAGATTAAGAGTTGAACATCAAGAAGTGTCTCTAAAAGAGCTTGGAGAGATGATGTCTACGGGCAGTATATCTAAATCAGGTGTTAACCATCGCCTAAGAAAGTTAAACGAAATGGCTGATAAACTAAGAACCGGCGAGCCATTAGAATTATAAGGAAATACAAATAATATAAAACGAATGTATAAATTTCAAAAAAAGTAGCTTCCATAATTATGGAAACTATTTTTTTTGAGTTTATAATAAACAATTATTTAGATGGAAAACAGCTATGCTACAAAATATAGCAAATGAAATCATAATAAATGCCTTTCATTAATAAGTTTATTTAAATTAAGCATCGTCATCATCACAATATTTAATGTCGTCATAAGCATGCGTCCAATGATATGGTTGAAGTTCTTTTAGATGTTTGTATAATAATTGATTATTACGTACAGTAACGCCTACTTTTACTTTACCACCCCAATAAGCTAGTCTTTCTTGGCAAGTCCCGCAAGGTGTTAAAATTTTAAAATGACTTTGTGTATCATCTCTAACTACGCAAATAGAATGAGTAATAGCATCTTGATTTTTATGTGCTTCTAAAATGGCACCGGTTTCAATACAAAGCGCTGAGGAAGCATTAATAATTTCTGGTGCTACAGATATGTAGATGTTACCTTTCTTTGAATACATGGCTGCTGCGCCTCCCCAACCTTCAGGGTACCTAGATTTTATAAATTGTTGTGCTGTGTTAAAAAGTTTTTCTTCAATAGTCATATATGCACCTCAATAAAAAGAATTTTCAGTCAATTAAAGTAATGATACCATTATTTCTAAGCATTATTGTCTTGAATTGCTCCAAAATATATAATTTTTAAGGAGAGGTACTTTGGCTAATAACTTAAGAAGCGAAAAATTAGAAATAGAAAGAATCATTTTTATAGGACGCACATATAAAGAGTATTTGAACATGTTTGATTTATCATTAACTGAGTTAGAGAGAAAAAAGATTTTGGACTGTCCTGCTGGAGCTTGTTCATTTTCTGCAATAGGAAGACAAAAAGGATTAAATATAGAAGCGTGTGATATAGCATATTATTTTAATAGAGCTGATTTGTATGCGAAAGGTAAAGAAGACATTCAACATACGATAGAAAAAATGAAAAAATCCAAGAATAATTATAATTGGAATTACTTTAAAAATATAGCGGACTTGAAATATCAGCGTCAACAGGCATTAGAAGATTGCGTCGTAGATATGAAGCGTCACAATAATCGGTACACAGCTGTATCATTACCAGAATTACCGTACTGCGATGAAGCCTTTGATATCGTATTATCTGCGCATTTTTTATTTATGTATGCTGATAGATTAGACTATGCATTTCATATCAAATGTTTGGAAGAACTGTTAAGAGTGAGCAAAAAAGAGCTTAGAATCTTCCCATTGGTTGATTTAGAAGGTCATCGCTATGCATATTTAGATCATATCATTAAAAATTTAACTGAATTAGGGTATAGCATCAATGAATGCAAAGTAGATTATGAATTTCAAACACATGCTCATACGATGTTAAAAATAGTGAAGTGATTATTATCACTTTTGTTTATATAAAGATTTCAAATGGTTAATAGTGTTGATTAGACACCTATTATCACCTTTAACTACAAATATACGCTTGTACCTAAGATAAGCATTAAACTGTTATAAAAAAACATTATTCAGCATCTGCTTAATAATGTCCTTCACAAATAAATATGATATTATAATCCCCTCGAAGGGAGTCGAACCCCTATTCTAAGAACCGGAATCTTATGTGTTATCCATTACACTACGAGGGGGGAATTTAACAATACTTTAAGTGTACAAATCTTAATAGCAATGGTCAATAACAACTGAAGAAATTTCGTAAAAATTTCAAGCGTTATTTTTTGACCATGTTTGACTTTTGGGTTAAAATATATTTATCAGTTAGAAATAAGGAGGCAATATTAATGAATTTAATACCTACAGTAATTGAAACAACAAATCGTGGGGAACGTGCATATGACATTTACTCACGCTTATTAAAAGATCGTATTATCATGTTAGGTTCACAAATCGATGATAATGTAGCAAACTCTATTGTTTCTCAATTATTATTCTTACAAGCACAAGATGCTGAAAAAGATATCTACCTTTATATCAACTCGCCGGGTGGTAGTGTAACAGCTGGTTTTGCAATCTATGACACAATCCAACATATTAAACCAGATGTTCAAACAATTTGTATTGGTATGGCTGCGTCAATGGGTTCATTCTTACTTGCAGCTGGTGCAAAAGGTAAACGTTTTGCATTGCCAAATGCTGAAGTAATGATTCACCAACCATTAGGTGGTGCACAAGGTCAAGCAACAGAAATTGAAATTGCTGCGAACCACATTCTTAAAACACGTTCTAAATTAAATCAAATTTTAGCAGACCGTACAGGTCAATCTATTGAAAAAATCGAAAAAGATACAGATCGTGATAATTTCTTATCAGCTGAAGAAGCTAAAGCATATGGTCTGGTTGACCAAGTTATGGTTCCAGAATCATAAGTTGAAATTAAAGTTTTAATAAAAAAGACAAGTCGTTATAACGACTTGTCTTTTTTTGACATCAATTTCTGTTTGACTTTATTATTATAGAAAAGTTTTGCTGATACAACGGATAGCATTAATCCTACAATGATAAAAATAGAAGATACTATCGTCATAGCCAGCGACTTATCAAAAGCAAAACAGCCATTTAATAAAAGTAATAAACCAACAATGAGTAATAATATATGTGTTAGACCATCTGCTTTCATTTTATCCCTCGCATAAAAAGTTAATGAACTAAATCTTCCAAAGCAATTTTTAAATCTGGATATTTAAATTTAAAATCAATAGCCTGTAATTTATTTGGAATTACTTTTTGAGTATCGAGTACGACTGTTGACATTTGTCCTAATACTAATCTGAGCGCGAAAGAAGGTACCCAAGTATAGTGTGGACGATGTGTAACGCGAGCGAGTGTATAGCCAAATAAATTTTGATGTTCCACGATTGGGGCAGTGAAGTTAAACACGCCTTGAGCTTTTTCGGTATTAATTGTATGAAGAATAGCTCTTGTTAAATCATCTAGGTGAATCCATGAATACCATTGTCTTCCAGTACCAAGTTTACCACCAAGATAAAGTTCGTAAGGCAGTTTCATTAAAGGTAGAGCACCGCCTGATTGAGATAGCACCATTCCAAATCTACCAATTACGACGCGTGTACCTAATGATTCAAATTGACGAGCACGTCTTTCCCATTGATAAACGACTTCTGAAAGAAAATCGAAGGGTAAAGTTTTGTATAACTCTGTATAGGTTCTATTTAAATCTGGTTTATAGTAACCTATAGCACTTGCATTGAAGAATACAGAAGGTCTTTGTTCGCGATTTTTAAATAAATCAAATAATGCTTGGGTAGATTGTAAGCGACTTAACATAATGGATTGCTTGTGAGCTTTTGTCCATCGTTGATTTAAGCTAGCACCTGCAAGATTGATGACAATATCAATATGAGGAATTTTAGATTCCCAATCGGGTTCTGACCAATTCACATAAGTGATCTTCGGATGTGAACTTGATTTGTTTTGTCTTGTCAAAATAGTTATGTGTGCATCACTTTGGATGATGGCTTCCACAAGTTGTGTACCTATCATGCCAGTGCCGCCTGTAATTAAATAGTTTTTCATCTTATCACCTCTTAAATAATAGTGCCTAATGATGCAATGATTAAAGGTAGGATAATCTAATCGCATTTGAAGGACATAATTTTTTCAAAATTTGTTCATTAATATGTCATTAACTTCTTGCTAGAAGTATTTAAATTAAAATAGTATAGGTTATAATAAAGGTACCTTCGATATTAATTAATCATCTCTTAATTATTTCGAGTATACCCCATAATATACTAGCGAAGGTAAAATTTTGACTCCCTTTAGTAACGGCCTATGCGAGTATCGTATAGGCCTATATTTATATGTTAACGCAATTAATGACTAGGAACTATCTTTTTAACTTTTGATTACTTTAATAATAAAACTTATACTAGAAGTAGTATTATAAAATAAAAATGCCAACGATGCCAAAAGCAATGAGTATTAAAAAGATTACAAAAACAAAGAGCAGAAAACGTGTTTTTGAATATTTGCGCGCTTCATAGTTGTCGTTTTCAACCATCATTTGACGAAGCCCTTTGTTACTTTTTTCATGCTTAAGGTCAATTTGCTCGTAGTCGTGTAATGGATCATGTTTTTTCATATTGACGACACATCCTGTTATGATAGTAGTATAATTGTAATAAAGTAAGGTTAAAATTCAATGAATATATTGAAAGTAAGATAGCCTATAGATTAATGTAAAGTTGAAACGTGAAGAGAATAGTTAAAGTAGTGATACGTCTATTCTACTATAGATATGACACGACGATAACAGCTGTATTAAAAAATAGTTAATAAGTTTAATTCGTACATGAAATAGTGTAAAATATACTTTTACTATTGGATTATATATGAGAAAAACATAAATGTTATGATATAAATTGAAGTGAGGGGAGCATATGCCAAAGCATAAGCAGGATAATGATTTTGATAATCAAGATAACAAAAAAATGAGTCGTTTTGCAAAAATTGTAAGTGGGATCATTGTATTATTACTTGTAGGTGGATTGATATTTGCCATTTTCGCATTTGTAGATCATTCAAATAAAGCTAATGAACGCTTAAACAATCAAAGCCAAGAAAAGAAAGAGAATAAAAAAGATAAGACTAAAGAAGAGAAAAAGAAAAAAGAAAAATCTACTGAAGAGTCTCAACAAACGCAACAGCAGACACAACAACAAACTCAACAAACACAGCAAACGCAACAACAAACGCAACAACAAACACAGCAACAGACTCAACAACCTGCCACTGCTGAGCGTACTACTGAGGAAAAAACAACAGAAGAGCGTTCAACTGAAGAACCATCGACAGAAGAAAAAACAACAGAAGAACCTTCAACAGAAGAGAAAACGACAGAAGAGCCTTCCACAGAAGAAAAAACAACTGAAGAACCTTCCACAGAAGAGAAAACGACGGAAGAGCCTTCCACAGAAGAAAAAACAACCGAAGAACCTTCCACAGAGGAAAAAAAAACTGAAGAACCAACATCTGAGCCTGCAACAACACAAGAAAAACCAAGCGCTACTAGTGAACCGGCCACATCAGCAAAAAGTAGTCAAAGTAGCGGACAAGGACAATCTTCTCAAGATAGCAACGCTAACTCAAAAGCAACAGACAACGACTAATAATCGTAAATATTGCACTCAAAATATAGTAAAAGTTAAAAATAAAAGGCAGTACTCATGGAATATGATGAGTATTGCCTTTTTTTGTGTATCGTGTAATTGAAATTACATGAACTTTATTCTAAGTTATTTTCAAAAATGATTATGGAATCTCAATCAAGCAATTATATAATGTGATATGAAACATATAAGAAGAAACGGCTATGGTTAATTTGATAGTGCATTGCCTTGATACGTCGAGAAATCAAGGGGGCTTAATATCATAAGCAACTTTTACATAAAAATTCTAGTTAATGCTAGAATTTATTCATAGCTTAATCTCTTTTTGAAGCAATCTTGGCTTTAAAATAGAAGATTAATTAAATAAGTAAGGAAAAGCGATAATAGAATGAGCGTAAAGCAACCACTACCACATCCTAATGGTCCACATCCACAACCAGTATTTCGCGTATATTTGTAAGTTTTAAAATTACGATCGTTAGGTCGTGCATCGCCTTTCTTAAAATAGTCTGAGTCTTTATATCGTTCGTCATCAGGATCAATCACTTTTGGTTGGTCATTTTGAGCCATAGCACTTCCTCCTAATATATTGATATAAACTTAGTTTAATGGTATTTACATGGTTGTTCAATCATAGTCACTTACAAGCAAAAGGCTGCGATAGAACGAAATGAGTTCAATTGTAAAATAAAAAATAAATATGATTAAGTAATAGGTCTAAAGGGTAAAAAGTAAATGAAAAGGATGTTGTAAATGTGATTTTTTAGGCATGCTTTTTATTTAAATATTAGATTAGTATTTTTCTTGCAATTTAGAATATATAGTAGTAGTATTGCAGATATAAAAGGTTATATTTTTTTGTCCCACCAGGGACGCAAAAAGTCAACCTATGGTTAGAACTTGGCCCTTAATTTTGATAAGGAGGAGGATAGTAGTGAAAGACTTGATAAAAATTCAACAGAAGTTAGTTCCTGAAATTGTTGAAAAGATGTATCGTCGTTTTTCAATTCTCACTACTATTTCTAAGTATCAACCTGTAGGTAGGCGTAGCTTAAGTGAATATATGGATTTAACTGAACGCGTGTTGCGATCTGAAACGGATGCATTGAAGAAACAAGAACTTGTAAAGGTAAAGCCCACAGGTATGGAAATAACTGAAGAAGGTGAAGCAACGGTTCGCCAATTGAATAGTTATTTTAATAGTTATTCTGACGACCATCATCTTGCTCAAATTATAAAAGAGCAGTACAACATCAAAGACGTTTATGTTATTCCGGGCGATTCTGATTCTGATAAGACAGTTAAGATTGAATTAGCACGTCAGGCGGGTCAACTTGTTGAAGATGTACTATACGAAAAATCTATTGTTGCTGTGACAGGCGGTTCCACAATGGCATATGTCAGTGAAGCGATGCATCATCAGCCATACAATGTATTTTTTGTACCAGCACGCGGTGGTCTTGGAGAGAATGTTGTTTATCAAGCTAATACGATTGCAGCGAGTATGGCACAGCAAACGGGTGGCGATTATACAACATTGTATGTACCAGATAATGTGAGTGAGACAACATATAATACACTCATGTTAGAACCATCAGTGATTCACACACTTGAGAAAATAAAACAATCCAATATTACGATCCACGGCATTGGTGATGCGCTGAAGATGGCGCGAAGACGTCAATCACCTAGTGAAGTTATAGATAAACTTCAACATCACAATGCCTCAGGCGAAGCATTTGGATATTATTTCGATGATCAAGGTGAAATCGTTCATAAAGTGAAAACGATTGGACTTCAATTAGAAGACCTTGAATCGAAAAAGTTTATCTTTGCAGTAGCTGGGGGTAAATCAAAAGGGGAAGCAATTAAAGCTTACCTATCAATAGCGCCTAATAACACTGTTTTAATAACAGATGAAGGCGCGGCAAGAGTTGTCGCAAACAATAGTAATAAAAAGTGATTTCACTTTTTAAATATCATTATTAAAGGAGGCCATTTTAATGGCAGTAAAAGTAGCAATTAATGGTTTTGGTAGAATTGGTCGTTTAGCATTTAGAAGAATTCAAAACGTTGACGGTATTGACGTAGTAGCAGTAAATGACTTAACAGATGACGAAATGTTAGCTCACTTATTAAAATATGATACAATGCAAGGTCGCTTCACAGGAGAAGTTGAAGTTGAAAATGACGGATTCCGTGTTAACGGTTTAGAAGTTAAATCATTCTCTGAACCAGATCCAAGTAAATTACCTTGGAAAGACTTAGACATCGATGTTGTATTAGAATGTACTGGTTTCTTCGCTGACAAAGAAAAAGCAGAAGCTCACATCAATGCAGGTGCTAAAAAAGTATTAATTTCTGCTCCAGCAACTGGTGATCTTAAAACAATCGTTTACAATACGAACCACACTGAATTAGATGGTACAGAAACTGTAGTTTCAGGTGCTTCATGTACTACTAACTCATTAGCTCCAGTAGCTAAAGTATTAAACGATGACTTCGGTTTAGTTGAAGGTTTAATGACTACTATTCACGCATACACTGGTGATCAAAGTACTCAAGATGCTCCACATCCAAAAGGCGACAAACGTCGTGCACGTGCAGCTGCTGAAAACATTATCCCTAACTCAACTGGTGCTGCTAAAGCAATTGGCTTAGTTATCCCTGAAATCGCTGGCAAATTAGACGGTGGCGCTCAACGTGTTCCAGTTGCAACTGGTTCATTAACTGAAATCACTGTTGTATTAGAAAAAGACGTAAGTGTTGAAGACGTTAACAAAGCAATGAAAAATGCTTCTAACGAATCATTTGGTTACACTGAAGATGAAATCGTTTCTTCTGACGTAGTTGGAATGACTTATGGTTCATTATTCGATGCAACTCAAACTCGTGTAATGACTGTTGGCGATCGTCAATTAGTTAAAGTAGCTGCTTGGTACGATAACGAAATGTCTTACACTTCACAATTAGTTCGTACATTAGAACACTTAGCAACTCAAGCTAAATAATTTGAAGCATAAATTAATTTAGCAAGCCTAATGTGCTTTGTTAAATTTAACGATAAGCTTAGGAGTAAGCGGGGAGCACAAACGCTTCTCCGCTTATTTTACTTTATTGTTCCATTAAGAGGAGGAAGTTTAGATGGCTAAAAAAATTGTATCTGACATAGAATTAAAAGGTAAAACTGTACTTGTCCGTGCTGATTTCAACGTCCCAATGAAAGATGGAGAAATCACAAACGATAACCGTATCGTTCAAGCATTAACGACTATCAATTATATTATTGATGAAGGTGGTAAAGTCGTATTATTCTCTCACTTAGGTAAAGTTAAAGAAGAAAGTGATAAAGCAGAATTGACTTTAAAACCTGTTGCAGAAGCTTTATCAGAAAAATTAGGTAAAGATGTTAAATTCATACCTGAGACTCGTGGCGAACAACTTGAACAAGCCGTTAAAGACCTAAATGACGGAGATGTTCTTTTAGTCGAAAATACTCGTTTTGAAGATATTGACGGTAAAAAAGAATCTAAAAATGATCCTGAATTAGGTAAATACTGGGCTTCACTTGGTGACGTATTTGTAAATGATGCGTTTGGTACAGCTCACCGTGAACATGCTTCTAATGTAGGTATTGCATCTAACTTAGAAACTGTTGCAGGATTCTTAATGGAAAAAGAAATCAAATATATCGGTGGTGTAGTTGAGAACCCTGAGAAACCTGTAGTTGCAATTATTGGTGGAGCTAAAGTTTCAGATAAAATTGGTGTGATCACTAACTTATTGAATATTGCTGATAAAGTAATCATCGGTGGCGGAATGTCTTATACATTCTTTAAAGCACAAGGTAAAGAAATTGGTTTATCATTATTAGAAGAAGATAAAGTAGATTTCGCTAAAGAATTATTAGAACGTGCTGGTGACCAAATTGTATTACCAGTTGATTGTAAAGTTTCAAAAGAATTCTCAAATGATGCAGTAATTACTGAGGTTTCTATAGATGATATTCCAGCTGATCAAGAAGCAATGGACGTTGGACCAAAAACTGTAGAATTATTCAAAGAGCAATTACAAGGTGCGCATACAGTAATCTGGAATGGACCTATGGGTGTATTTGAATTAAGCAACTTTGCTAAAGGTACAATTGGAGTTTGTGAAGCAATTGCTGGCTTAAAAGATGCAAATACAATTATTGGTGGCGGCGATTCAGCTGCAGCGGCAATTTCATTAGGATATGCAGATGATTTCAGTCACATTTCAACAGGTGGCGGTGCATCATTAGAGTACCTAGAGGGTAAAGAATTACCAGGCGTTGTTGCAATCGCTAATAAATAAACGCACAACTAGTAAAATGATAGACATTGATGAAACGCTTTAAAACGTTTCATCATAATTAACTAATAGGAGTGTAATATAATGAGAAAACCAATTATCGCAGGTAACTGGAAAATGAACAAAACTGTTCAAGAAGCTAAAGATTTTGTTAACGCATTACCAGCTTTACCAGATACAAAAGAAGTAGAATCTGTTATTTGTGCACCAACAATTCAATTAGATGCTTTAGTTACATTAGTTAACGATGGTAAAGCACAAGGCTTACAAATCGGTGCGCAAAATGCATATTTCGAAGATAACGGTGCATTTACTGGTGAAACTTCTCCAGTTGCATTATCAGACTTAGGTGTTAATTTTGTTGTTATTGGACATTCAGAACGTCGTGAAATTTTCCACGAAACTGATGAAGAAATTAACAAGAAAGCACATGCTGTATTCAACCATGGCATGACACCAATCATCTGTGTAGGTGAAACAGATGAAGAACGTGAAAGTGGTAAAGCAAACGAAGTTGTTGGCAACCAAGTTAAAAAAGCTGTAGAAGGTTTATCTGAAGAACAATTGAAACAAGTTGTTATCGCATATGAACCAATCTGGGCTATTGGTACTGGTAAATCATCAACTGCTAAAGATGCAAACGAAATGTGTGCATTCGTAAGAGAAACAGTTGCAGAATTATCTAGCCAAACAGTTGCAGATGCAACTCGTATTCAATATGGTGGCAGTGTTAAACCTAACAACATCAAAGAATACATGGCTGAATCAGATATTGATGGTGCATTAGTAGGTGGCGCATCACTTAAAGTTGAAGATTTCGTCCAATTGTTGGAAGGTGCAAAGTAATATGGCTAAACAACCAACTGCATTAATTATTTTAGATGGTTTTGCAAACAGAGAGAGCGAACACGGTAATGCTGTGAAACTAGCTAACAAACCCAATTTTGATCGTTACTACAGTAACTACCCAACAACTCAAATCGAAGCAAGTGGTTTAGATGTAGGTCTTCCAGAAGGCCAAATGGGTAATTCAGAAGTTGGACATATGAATATTGGTGCCGGACGTGTTGTTTATCAAAGTTTGACTCGTATCAATAAATCAATTGAAGACGGGGATTTCTTTGACAATGACGTATTAAACAATGCAATTCAACACGTAAAAGATAATCATTCAGCGCTTCATCTTTTTGGTTTATTATCAGACGGTGGCGTGCATAGTCATTACAAACATTTATTTGCTTTATTAGAACTAGCTAAAAAGCAAGGTGTTGAAAATGTTTATGTACATGCATTCTTAGATGGACGTGATGTAGACCAAAAATCTGCATTAAAATATATCGAAGAAACTGAAGCTAAATTTAAAGATTTAGGCATTGGCCAATTCGCATCTATCTCAGGACGTTATTATGCAATGGATCGTGATAAACGCTGGGATAGAGAAGAAAAAGCTTATAATGCTATCCGTAATTTCGATGGAGAAACATTTGAGTCAGCAAAAGCTGGTGTCGAAGCAAATTATGCTAAAGATTTAACAGATGAATTTGTTGAACCGTTTATCGTTACTGATCAAAATAACGGTATTAATGATGGCGATTCAGTAATATTTTATAACTTCCGTCCGGATAGAGCAGGACAACTTTCTGAAGTATTTACTGACAAAGCATTTGAAGGCTTTAAAGTAGAGCGAATTAATGACTTATTCTATGCAACATTTACGAAATACAATGATAATGTTGATGCAGAAATTGTTTTTGAAAAAGTTGACTTAACTAACACAATTGGTGAAGTTGCTCAAGACAACGGTTTAAAACAATTGCGTATTGCCGAAACAGAAAAATTCCCACATGTAACTTATTTCATGAGTGGTGGACGTAATGATGAATTTGAAGGTGAACGTCGTCGTTTAATTGATTCACCTAAAGTTGCAACTTACGATTTAAAACCAGAAATGAGTGCATACGAAGTTAAAGATGCTTTAATAGAAGAATTAGACAAAGGTGATTTAGATTTAATCTTATTAAACTTTGCTAATCCGGATATGGTTGGTCATAGTGGTATGCTTGAACCAACTGTTAAAGCAATAGAAGCTGTAGACGAGTGTTTAGGTGAAGTCGTTGATAAAATTATCGATATGGGTGGTCATGCAATCATTACAGCCGATCATGGTAACTCAGACATGGTATTGACTGATGATGACCAACCAATGACGACACATACGACAAATCCAGTTCCTGTAATTGTTACTAAAGAAGGCGTAACATTACGTGAAACAGGTCGTTTAGGTGACTTAGCACCAACATTATTAGATTTACTTAATGTTAACCAACCAGAGGATATGACTGGTGAATCATTAATTAATCATTAATCATTTTTAAATTAAAGATGAGAAAGCAACAATGTTTTAAATACATGAATTTTTTTAAAATTAGTGTTGTTTTAAAGCATGGACAAACAAATTAAAAACAATTAAATTACTTTGTATTTATAGCTTTAGAGGCTATAATGAAGAGGAAATTTAATATTTCTAAACTACTTATTTATAAAGGAGATTATAAACATGCCAATTATTACAGATGTTTACGCTCGCGAAGTCTTAGACTCACGTGGTAACCCAACAGTTGAAGTAGAAGTATTAACTGAAAGTGGCGCTTTTGGTCGCGCATTAGTACCATCAGGTGCCTCTACTGGTGAACATGAAGCAGTAGAATTACGTGACGGTGATAAATCACGTTATTTAGGTAAAGGTGTTATTAAAGCAGTTGAAAATGTTAATGACATTATCGCACCAGAAATTATTGAAGGTGAATTTTCAGTTTTAGAACAAGTATCTATCGACAAAATGATGATTCAATTAGATGGTACTGAAAATAAAGGTAAATTAGGTGCTAATGCTATTCTTGGTGTTTCAATCGCCGTAGCTCGTGCAGCAGCTGATTTATTAGGCCAACCACTTTACAAATATTTAGGCGGATTCAATGGTAAACAATTACCAGTTCCAATGATGAATATTGTAAATGGTGGATCTCACTCAGATGCTCCAATTGCATTCCAAGAGTTCATGGTATTACCAGTTGGTGCAGAAACATTTAAAGAATCATTACGTTGGGGAGCAGAAATCTTCCACAACCTTAAATCAATCCTTAAAAAACGTGGTTTAGAAACAGCAGTAGGCGATGAAGGTGGCTTCGCTCCTAAATTCGAAGGTACTGAAGATGCTGTAGAAACAATTTTAGAAGCTATTAAAGCAGTTGGTTTAGAACCAGGTAAAGATGTATTCTTAGGTTTTGACTGTGCTTCTTCAGAATTCTTCGAAGACGGCGTTTATAACTACGCTAAATTCGAAGGAGAAAATGGTGCTAAACGTACAGCAGAACAACAAGTTGACTACTTAGAAGAATTAGTTAACAAATATCCAATCATCACAATTGAAGATGGCATGGACGAAAACGACTGGGACGGTTGGAAAGTATTAACTGACCGTATCGGCGATCGTGTTCAATTAGTTGGTGACGATTTATTCGTTACAAACACTGTTAAATTATCTGAAGGTATTGAAAAAGGTATTGGTAACTCTATCTTAATCAAAGTTAACCAAATTGGTACTTTAACTGAAACATTTGACGCTATTGAAATGGCTCAAAAAGCTGGTTACACAGCAGTTGTATCTCACCGTTCAGGTGAAACAGAAGATACTACAATTTCTGACATCGCTGTTGCAACAAATGCAGGACAAATCAAAACAGGTTCATTATCAAGAACTGACCGTATTGCAAAATACAACCAATTATTACGTATTGAAGATGAATTATACGAAACAGGTAAGTTTGACGGACTTAAATCTTTCTATAATTTAGCTAAATAATACACAGTTAAAAAAAGAGTTCACGCGCTAACACGCAAGTCATTGACTTGCGTGTTTTTTATAGCCCTGCTTTCTCAATGAAATTGAGAAAGTAGGACTAAGAAATTGAGATTAGTAGGACTATAAAATGAGGTTTGGCATTGCAGTATCTTAACGTTATATATACCAGATAGGAACATTTCAATACATTTATTTCTAATTACTTTCTATTTAAATAGTAGGAGTTGTTTAAATTGTTCATATTTCACTTTGAAACTGATATAATTAAAGATGTAAATTATAGAAGGAGCCCTAACTTATTATGGATTTAAAACCGAGTTCAAGAGAAACGAAAACGGCTCATCTGATTGCATATAGTTCATTAATCATCGCCATTCTTTATGCTATACATTTATTTGTTATTTTAGATGATAGTGTCGTTAAGCAAATGCTACTCAATAGTGGACAGAAACCGTCAGATAACGCTATTGGAACGATTAAAAATAGCTTTCAGTTTACCGGTGTGATGTACATACTTGCAAACTTAGCAGGTATCATTTCAATTTGGAATAGACACACGTATTTATGGTGGTTTATGTTTGCTGTATTCACTTCACAAATTTTATATAACCTCATTAATATTGGCGCTGTTTATGGGGCGATATTAGATAGTAAATCTATGATTAATGTTCTTCCGTTAACGATTGTAATGGTGATGTCATTCATATTAGCAATTTATATGTTTATCGTTTCAATTAAACGCAAAAGTACTTTCAACAGATAGAAGTTTGCTAAAAAAGACGAACGTGTGATATAATGCGATTCGTATATAATGAATGGAGGACAATTTTCATGCATACATTAATCACGATCCTTTTAATTTTAGATTGTATTGCATTAGTAACTGTTGTGTTACTCCAAGAAGGTAAAAGTAATGGACTATCAGGTGCGATAAGTGGTGGCGCCGAACAGTTATTTGGTAAACAAAAGCAACGTGGCATCGATTTATTCTTGCATAGATTAACAATTATATTGTCTATCATTTTCTTCTTATTAATGTTAGGCATAAGTTATTTTGGTTTATAAGGTCCGACAATGTTAAAGTCGGGCTTTTTTATTTATAATGGATATATAAGATATTGAAATTATAGTGAATGATAATATAAATGATATAAATAGATTATTAAAGTAGTTAAAAGCATAAGCGAAAGGGTTGGATCACGATGCAAATCAAACTTCCAGAACCATTCTTTTTTGAAGAAGGTAATCGTGCAGTACTATTGTTACATGGTTTTACTGGAAATTCATCAGATGTTAGACAATTAGGTCGATTTTTACAGAAAAAAGGGTATACATGTTATGCACCACAATATGAAGGACATGCAGCACCACCTGAAGAGATATTAGAATCAAGTCCTTACGTATGGTATAAAGATGCATTAGATGGCTATGACTTTTTAGTAGAAAAAGGTTATGATGAAATTGTAGTTGCTGGGCTATCCCTTGGTGGCTGTTATGCATTAAAATTAAGCTTAAACAGAGATGTTAAGGGTATTGTAACCATGTGTTCACCTATGTACATTAAGACTGAAGGAGCTATGTTTGAAGGCGTCCTATCATATGCTCGTAACTTCAAGAAGTATGAAGGTAAAGATGAAGCTACAATTGAAAAAGAAATGGACGCATTTAAACCTACTGAGACCTTGAAAGAACTTCAAGGCCAAATTCAAGATGTGAGAGATCATATAGATGAAGTGATGGACCCATTATTGGTCATTCAAGCAGAACAAGACCAAATGATTAACACGGATTCTGCAAACATTATATACAATGAAAGCGAATCTGATGATAAAGATATTAAATGGTATGCGAATTCAGGGCATGTCATTACAATAGACAAAGAAAAAGAAGCTGTATTTGAAGATTTATACCTCTTTTTAGAATCATTAGATTGGTCTGAATAGAAATTAGAATTATTTATTAATAGAAAGGAGGGGCATAATGAATTTAAAACAATCCATTGAAGCGATTATTAAACAACCAGATTATGAACCAATGTCAGTATCTGATTTTCAAGATGCCTTAGGCTTAAATAGTGCCGACTCATTTAGAGATTTAATTAAGGTGCTTGTAGAATTAGAACAAACTGGTTTAATTGAACGTACCAAAACAGATAGATACCAACGCAGGGAATCTAATAAAGGAAAACAATCCAAGTTGGTAAAAGGTAAATTAAGCCAAAATAAAAAAGGATTTGCATTCTTACGTCCAGAAGAAGGTGACACGGATGACATCTTCATTCCACCGAATAAGATCAATAGAGCGATGGATGGAGATACTGTCCTAGTTGAGGTGCAAAATTCTAAGGGAGACCATAAAGGAAAAACAGAAGGTGAAGTTAAATCTATAGAGACCCATTCAGTCACACAAGTGGTAGGGACATATAGTGAAGCGCGTCACTTTGGTTTTGTAATCCCTGATGATAAGCGTATTATGCAAGATATCTTTATACCAAAAGGTCAGAACCTGGGTGCTATTGATGGTCATAAAGTATTAGTTCAAATTACTAAATACGCAGATGGCACAGATAACCCAGAAGGCCATGTATCAGCTATTTTAGGTCATAAGAATGACCCAGGTGTAGACATCTTATCTATTATCTACCAACATGGCATAGAAATTGAGTTTCCAGATAATGTATTATCTGAAGCAGAAGCAGTGCCAGATCAAATTGAGCCTTCAGAAATTGAAGGACGTCATGATTTACGTGACGAATTAACAATTACTATTGATGGGGCAGATGCGAAGGATTTAGATGATGCAATCAGTGTTAAAAAATTAAGCAATGGCCATACGCAGTTAACTGTAAGTATTGCCGATGTAAGTTATTATGTGACAGAAGGTTCTGCTTTAAATGCAGAAGCATACGAACGTGCAACAAGTGTTTACTTAGTTGATCGAGTCATTCCTATGATCCCACACCGTTTAAGCAATGGTATTTGTTCATTGAACCCTAATGTAGACAGACTTACATTAAGTTGTCGCATGGAGTTGAACGAACGTGGCGAGGTAGTTAAACACGAAATATTTGATAGTGTAATTCATTCAAATTATCGTATGACATATGATGAAGTAAATGAAATTATTACTGATCAAAATGCAGAAACACGTGAAAAATATAGCGAAGTCACACCAATGCTTGATTTAGCACAAGATTTATCTGAACGTTTGATTCATATGAGAAAACGTCGTGGAGAAATTGACTTTGATATTAGTGAAGCAAAAGTACTCGTGAACAGTGAAGGTATTCCAACAGACGTAGAATTGAGAAAACGTGGTGAAGGTGAGCGTCTGATTGAATCATTTATGCTAGCTGCAAATGAAACGATAGCTGAACATTTTGATCGTTTAGAAGTTCCATTTATCTATCGTGTACATGAACAACCTAAGTCAGAGCGTTTACGTCAGTTCTTTGATTTTATTACTAATTTTGGCCTTATGATTAAAGGTACGGGGGAAGAAATTGATCCTTCTACACTTCAAAAGATCCAACAAGAAGTTGAAGGTCAACCTGAACAAATGGTTATTTCAACGATGATGTTACGTTCTATGCAACAAGCACGTTATGATGATGTGAATTTAGGACACTTTGGTCTTTCAGCAGAGTACTATACGCACTTCACATCACCTATTCGTAGATATCCGGATTTAATTGTTCATAGACTTATCCGTAAGTATATTGTAGAAAAATCTATGGATAAGAAAGCAATGAATAAATGGGAAGATGCTTTACCAGAAATTGCTGAACATACTTCTCAAAGAGAACGTAGAGCAATTGAAGCTGAACGTGATACGGATGAGCTTAAGAAATCTGAATATATGGTACAACATATAGGTGAAGAGTTCGAAGGTATTATTAGTTCAGTTGCAAACTTTGGTATGTTTATCGAATTGCCGAATACTATTGAAGGTATGGTGCACGTATCTAATCTAACAGATGACTATTATCATTTTGATGAACGTCAAATGGCTATGATTGGTGAACGCCAAGCTAAAGTATTCCGTATCGGAGATCCTGTAACAATTAAAGTGATTAACGTTGACGTCGATGAACGTATGATTGATTTCCAAATCGTTGGTATGCCTTTACCCAAAAATGATCGTGGCAGCCAAAGACCGGCACGCGGTAAGACGATTCAAGCTAAGACACGTGGTAAATCATTAGATAAGTCTAAAGATGATAAGCAAAGTCAAAACAAGCGCAAACCACGCAAAGGAAAAAATCAACGTAATAAAGCTGACAAAGGTAGCGGCAATACGAAACACAAACCATTTTATAAAGATAAAAATGTTAAAAACAAAGCACGTAAGAAGAAAAAATAACTCAACAAAGAGGTGAAACTCAATGCCAAAGAAAAAATCACCAGGTACGTTAGCTGAAAATCGTAAAGCGAGACATGATTATAATATTGAAGATACGATTGAAGCGGGCATTGTGTTACAAGGGACAGAAATTAAATCGATTCGTCGTGGTAGTGCCAACTTAAAAGATAGTTACGCACAAGTCAATCGGGGTGAAATGTATTTGAATAACATGCATATTGCTCCTTATGAAGAAGGCAATCGTTTTAATCATGATCCACGTCGTTCACGGAAGCTATTATTACACAAGAGAGAAATAGAGAAGCTTGGTGAGCGCACACGTGAAGTTGGCTATTCAATTGTTCCTTTGAAACTTTATCTTAAACATGGACATTGTAAAGTCTTGCTAGGCATTGCGCGTGGTAAGAAAAAATACGATAAACGACAAGCTTTAAAAGAAAAAGCAGTCAAACGTGATGTAGCTAGAGAGATGAAGGCCCGTTATTAAGCGAAAATATTGCCAAAGACCCTAATCTTTGGTAATATTGAATGTGCTTTCTAAAAGCTCTATAACAATGATAGAGTGAACAGAAAGTACATTTAATTATTATTCTGGGGGCGTTTTTGGATTCGACAGGGGTTCCATGAGCTAGTTAAGCGTGTCGGAGGGTTGTCTTCGTCACTAACACACTCAGTTATAATAACTGGCAAAGAAAACAATAATTTCGCAGTAGCTGCGTAATAGCACTCTGCATCGCCTAACAGCATCTCCTATGTGCTGTTAACCGCGATTCAACCTATAGTAGGATACGCTAGGCACTGCCGTTTGAAGTCTGCCTAGAAGAGATCAATCAAACTAGCGTAATGATGGATGTCTATCACCTCCCATTATGCGAAACCTAATGATAGACTACGCACGTAGAAGTGCTAGTATCAGAACCTCTGGACGCGGGTTCGAATCCCGCCGTCTCCATACATAAACCTTTATACACAAGGGTTTCAAGCTAGCAAGTGTCAAATATGTGTCAAGAGAATAATTCTCTGACACGTTGGCCTTGCTCTTTTTTATGTTCATCTAGAAGATGTGAATACGTGACGAGTGTAATCGATATACTAGAATGTCCTAAACGTTTACTAATATATTCGATAGGCAACCCTTTAGAAAGCAAATAAGAAGTGTGGGTGTGTCTTAAAGCATAAGGTGTTATAGAATCATCATTTAGCTCTATTTGTTTTTAGCAAAATTAAAAGATTTTTTTACAGCGTTATGACTTAATTTGAATAATTTTCCATCAACTCGTTGTGGAAGGTTAGCGAGTTTAGATTTAATCAATAAAACATCTTTTGTTGTAACTTCCACAAATCGATCAGCGTTACTTGTTTTTGTACCTCTCAAATGAATAATACCTTCTTTAGAATTCAAATCAATGCTTGTCATATTAATAGCATCACTATACCTTGCACCAGTTATACCTAATACATAAAGGAAAATATAACTTTGTTCTTCTCTGGATTTAAAATACTCAATTAATTTAAGATAGTTTTCTATAGTTATATACTTTGTAGCTTCTTCTTTTGCTTTTTTAGTGCCTTTGATATCAACTTGATATGTCGTGTCTTTTTTATATAACCGTCATACACCGCATCTCTGAGACAAGGGGATTATACAACCGTTTACTTTCCATACAGTTTCATCAGTACGTCCTTTACCAAACTCATTTAAAAATTTCTGATACTCTGAACGCTTAATATTTTTAATTAAGTAATTTTCCCCAAACCATTCATCGAATAACTTTAGAGAGCGTTCGTACCAATAATATTATTGCGATGCTACATGTTTTTTATTTTTAATTTCCATCCAATCTTTGTAGTAATCCTCGAAAATTTTATTATCATCTCCTAAATCTCTGATTAATTGTTGCGCTGCATAAGTAGCTTCTCCCTTAGTATTAAATCCAGACTTTCGCTTTTTACCAGATTTAAAAGTAGGGTCTTTCACATCGTATTGCCAAGAAGTTGATGTTTTATTTTTTCGTTTTGTCACTGTAAATGTTGCCATATTAACCATTCCTCCTAAAAAAGATAAAAATATATAGGGCAGTAGTGACTGCCCATGGAATTATAGATTTAATAATTCTTTTTTCTTAGTGTCGAATTCTTCTTGTGTCAAAGCTCCCATATCTAATAGCTCTTTTAACTGTTTCAATTCTTCGTACGGTATTTTGTTTTGCTGTATACTTTCTACGTTTTTTTCTGAAGGCTCTTCCTCATATTTGACATTATCATCATAAATACTTCCGTGTTCGTTTTCAAAAGCTATTCTCAAACGTTCAAATGTTTCTTGAAACTGATCAAAGAAAAGTTTTCTATCCCTTTCGTCGGTGAAATTAATTTTTATATCTATTTTTTCTTTCCAGCTATGGAGAATTACTCCTTTTTCTAAAAATTTATCGTGAAATTTAAAATCGTCTAATTCAGATATCTTAAATTCAAATATGCCTTTACGTGTGATAATCAAAACGGGAATCTAATGTTATTAATACTCCACCTGACATAAATACTTTGCTACCTACAGTAGGTACACAGTCAGATTCAAAATCTATTACTTCATTTGCATACTTTGATGCATTAAATTTATCCCAAAATTTTTGTTTCATTTGATTTTCTCCTTTGTTTATACGTTTTTTATATTAAAGGACACACGTTTGAAAAGATAAAAATATATAGGGCAGTAGTGACTGCCCTTATTTATTCATTCTATTAATTAACATTAGCGCTAAGTTACCAGTAGCTCTACAATCATCCAGTGCATTATGGGACAATCCACCATCTAAGCCAAAATGATTTTTTAGAGTTTCTAATTTGTGATTTGGAGTTTCATCTATCAATCTTCTTGCATAGGTTAAAGTATCGAATACTCTAAATTTTTTATGTTCTATATTGAAATCATAAAGATTTTTCAAAAGGAATTTTAAATCAAAAGGAGCATTATGAGCTACAATAGTTTTTCCTTCAAGTAAATTTTTCAGTTCTTCCATATAAGCTTCAGATAATTTAGGTTTATCTTCTAAAAATTCATTAGTTATGCCTGTTTTACGCATAACAGTTTTGCCAACTGGTTTATTTGGTTTGAAGTATTTTGAATGTTCATTAATTACTTTTCCTTCTTGATATTCAACGACACCATATTGGATAATTTCATTTTCTTGGTATTTCAAACCTGTAGTTTCAAAATCTAAAACTACAAAGTTTGGTGCTAATTTCTTAGCTTTTGTATAAGTTAAATCTAAAGGACCCGCATATTTTTCCTCACTTATATGTTCACTGTTTTCAATATGTTGAACATCATAGGGGTGATCGTTTGAATGACTTATATTTGTTTTTTTAGTTTCTATTTCCTTTATATATTTTTCTTTTAAGTCCAGTTTCATTTTCAACAATTCGTTTTGTCTTTTTAAATCTTTAGCTTCATTGTTGTCATCATTCTTAATGTCACTGTCTTCACTGCTCTTACTTTCGTTTTCGACGGAAATGCTTTCTGTCTGCGTTAGTGTATCTTCTTTATTTTTTCTATAATCACTTGTATTTTTTTGCTTATTTGCACTTTTGTTTTCCTTGTTATTTTGCCTACGTCGATTAATTTTCAATATTTTTGTTATGCTTAAAATAGTAAGGCACACAAAAGCAAACAACATTATAATGCTAACGATGTCTACTCCAGTTTCTGACATAACGCTGATACCTCCAATCACCATTAAGATTGAAAATATTAAAAGCAAGTAATATAACACCTTTTTCATTTTACGTTCTCCCTTAAAATTATTTGAACATTACATATTTCATTATATATAATATTGTGCGAAAAGTTTAGGAGTTTTTTAGTTTATCAAAACAAAGTTGTTATAAACATTTTATACAATAGGGAACATAAGTTCTGTTTAGGCTTAAAAAAATATAATTACACTTTTTCGATGTCTAATGGCATAAAATTTATTATATATCCATTGTATTCGACAAAAGGGCCGTACCTTACCTTATAATCTTCTATCACTTGTTTGAAATACGATCTGTCTATTCCCATTGACAGACACATATCATAGACGTTTCCCCATACGCCTTGTACATAACAATCTATTAATTTTTGTAAAGGTAAAGCCAAATCATAACCATATCTCCGCGCTTTTAATTCTTGTCTTAAATCATTTATGTGATTTTGGTTATCGGTAGTGTATGCACCCAAAATTTTACCGCCGTCTCCATACTTAAGCCTTTAACCATAGTGGTTAAGGGCTTTTTTGTTATCTTAGCGTTACTCTAATGTCATTCACTTTTAGATTTTAAAATAAAAGTCATCCTACTTGTATGACTTTTTTGTTCTGAAATTTATAGTTATGAAGAAAGATACAAATATTAACATTATAAAAAATAGTGAAAATTAAATATATCTAAACTCTGAGATTTGAAAAAGGTAGTGTAGCGACTGTGAATAAAAAACCGATTGGAGAAATTAGTTATATGGATAATCGACTAAAAAGATGAATTGAATCGTTTTAAAATTAATAGTATCAAGAAGCTAAATTTATTGAAGAAACTTACTAGTAGTTACACGCCTAAGGAACAAAAAGAAGTGATGAGATACTTCAAATCTAATGGCAGTAACAATACGTACAAGACCATTGATAAGTTACAGGAAGATTTATACAAGATACATCATCATAAGCGTATAGAATGCAATGAACAGCGTGAAAAAGAGAATGAAGTTATATATCAAAACTTTGTATTAGAATCGAAAGAAAGCTTAAATAATGAGTGTGAGGTGTTGGTTGTGTGAGGTATGATAAAGCAACTGTAAAAAAGTTCATATTGAATTATCACAAGATACAAGATAATAATGTTTCATATGATGAAGATGTCGGTATTGATGACTTCTTTAATGTGAATGATCAAGCAGAAACGCATAAGATAGATAATAGCAACGTTGAAGATGTGATATTCTTTAATGAATTAGAAGCTGTTATAGAAAGAGTAGCAACTGAAAAAGAACATAATTTATTCTTATTACTTAGTAATGGTGTTAGTTTTGAGAAGGCTGGGAGTATATTTGGTGTGCAGGCGTAAAGAGTTAGACAATAGTTTAGGAATTTTATTAAATTATATATATTAAGTATTGAGAGAACAATATAGTTGTGCTAATATTTAAAATGAAATAATTATGTAATCAATTTATTAAATTAATTAATTATACCTTAGGGGGCGCTTTGGCCCCTTTTTTATTTGTAAAAATACATAGTTGATTAAAGTTTTAGAGGGATAATAATAAGGAGAGGGAGAAATGGAATTAGGTCTTATTTTTGGTACGCTTTTATTACTTCTAATTGGGGTTGTTTTAACTATTGTATTTTGGGTAGTTATTATTAGAATTTTAGCATGGGCATTAGGAGAAACTGGTTGTATTATTGTTGTAGTCATAATAGGAGCGCCAATTGTTGGGTTCGCTGCTTATATATTATACAAATATTTAGGTTATTAGAGAGATATAATTAAGTACATATTACACTAAAGGGCAGGCACCATCATGTGCTTGCCCTATTTTTTTATAATTAGCTTATAACTTAATGTGAGAGTTGATTGAATGAATCTAGGCGATAAATTAAAACATCTGAGAAATAGAAAGAGAATGAGTTTACAAGAACTAACAGATGATTTAAACAAGCATTATACAAATGAAGATGGGAAAAACTTTTTTGCGAAAGGAAAATTAAGTAAATGGGAAACTGGTAACGTAGATCCAGCAACATCTGCATTAGTCAAAGTAGCTAAATATTATAATGTATCGTTAGACTACTTAACAGGCTTAGAAGATACAAACGACAGATACCCAGTTGTCGAAGTTCCAGTTTTTTCTAATGTGAACAAACAAAGCACTTTGGAGAGTGAAGAACATTTAAGATTTTATAATTACATAGCAGAAAGTGATAAATATTCAAAAGATGAACTTTTTTATTTGGAATTAAAAGATACACTATATCTCGTAAATAAAGATATTGAAATTAAAAATGGGGAACTCGGGTTATATTTTGTACCTGATAGTCATATTGCAAAATTGGGAAGAATATATCGCTATGGAAAACAAAGTGTTTTTGTATCAGAGAATGAACACCCACACATATATGGAAACGATGGCGTAAAAGAAATCGGAATTATAATCTCAAAAGTGGTATCTATTCTATGAAGAAATTATAGCGTTAGCAACCTTTATTGATTGGCTATTTTTTTATTTACATTTACGAACGTAAATTCTGTTATATATTCAATAGGTTATTATATGAAAGTTATAAATCCTAACGCACCAGATGAATATAAATATGAAACTGACTATCGTAAAATACCTAGTGAATACTTGAATCCACGCATACCGAAAGGCAGAGGAAAAGTTAAGTGGGCGCCCTTTGCCACGATTCCCGAACAACACGAGAGACTAAAACAATATATATGCACAAAGTTTACATTTAATTATCAATAAATTGGTTTAATTAAGAGAAAATTAAGTAAAATAACTGAAATAAAATAACCCACCTAAATTAATGGATGGGTTCCGAGGCTCAACGTCAATATAGCAATTAAATTTTATAGTTTTTTTCGTCATAGATTTGTATTCCATTTTTTATTAGTAAAGCTGAAAAGATACCTACTCCTTGCTTTTTATTTCCGTTAAATTGACCAGAGTAAATATTTTGAGAACTACAAGTTGGGCTATCAGATTTTAAAATTAAGATACTACAATTCATTTTTTGACAGATATCTAATGCTTTAATTGCTCCATTTATATATTCTTCTGTTACATCATTTCCTTGATTATCAATGATTTTAGCTTTATTCCCTAATACATCAAAACCATCGCCTCCTATGATTTCCACAGGGTTTCTTGGAGTTGTTAAACCTCCTAGAATTTCAGGACAAATTGGTTGCGCTAAACCTTGATCTACAAGACTTTTTAAGTTGTTATTGAGTTTATTCCCACCATCATATCGAACATTTTGACCAACTAAACATGCACTGATAAGAATCATATTTTATCCTCCTACTTTTGCTTTCTAGAAACGGGTGTCTTCTTGTCTATTTAAATAATTATATGAAAAATTATTTAAATAGACAACCATCCTAAATAGATAAAAATTTTTATGCGCATTTATGTTAGAATATTCTGTGAATTATAAATTGGTAAATTTAATGAAAATAGTGGGGGACTGTAATGAATGGAGCTATACATCATTTAGAAATATATGTAGAAGATATAAATAAAACAAGAAATTTTTATGAATGGTTATTACCTAAGCTAGGTTATAGGCTTTACCAAGATTGGAAAAATGGTTTTAGTTTCAAATTAGATAAAACTTATATTGTTCTTGTAGAAGTCGAAGAAGGGTATAAAAAATATGGTTACCATAGAAAAAGAATTGGATTAAATCACTTAGCTTTCAGTGTTTCAAATAGAAATAGAGTAGATTACATAAGTAATATTTTATTAGATAACGGCATAAATATTTTGTACGAAGATAAACACCCATATGCTGGTGGTGAAAATCATTATGCTGTTTACTTTGAAGATCCAAATAGAATAAAATTAGAAATTGTAAGCGAGGAGTGACTATCTCATGATTCAATCTATAAATCATCTTACTTATTCAGTATCGAATATTAAACAATCCATAACTTTCTATAAAGATATTCTGAAAGCTAATATTCTGGTAGAGAGTGATGAAACAGCATATTTCATATTAGGTGGTCTGTGGTTAGCTTTAAATGAAGAAAAGGATATACCTAGAAATGAAATTCAATACTCGTATACACATATGGCATTTACAATTGATGAAAGTGAATTTGAAGAATGGTATCAGTGGTTAAATGATAATGGTGTGAATATATTAGAGGGACGTAATAGAGACATAAGAGATAAAAAATCAATATATTTCACTGATCCAGACGGGCATAAATTAGAATTACATACAGGAACATTGCAGTCTAGGTTAGACTATTATAAAGAAGAAAAACCACATATGAAATTCTATATATAAGTAGGTTATATTATGACTATAGAAGTAAGGTTATTTGAAAAACACGATTTAAACAAAATAAATGAATTGTTAGTTTTATATGAAGATTTAGGCTATCCAACAATAGCAAAGGATTTATCAATTCGCTTGAACAATATATTTAATCATCAAGATTATTATTTGTTACTTTTAATTAAAGATGATGTGATAATTGGTTTGAGCGGGATGTGCAAAATGATGTTCTATGAAAAGAAAGGTGAATATATGCGTTTACTAGCATTTGTTATTAATTCTAATTACAGAGAAAAAGGCTATGGGACAATTTTATTAAAAGAATCAGAAATGTTAGCAATTCAATTAGGATGTAAAATAATCACTTTAAATAGTGGTGATAGAGTAGATAGGGATGGCGCACATATTTTTTATAAACGTAATGGATTTGTGAACAAGTCATCGGGTTTTTCGAAAAATCTATATTGGTAAAAGGTTATTTAGTTAATACCATATATAATGTGGAGCTTTTTTATGGGAAGGGTTATTAAAATATGAATAAAATAATAGTTATCGGATCATCGGGTTCTGGTAAATCAACATTATCAAGACAATTATCGAATATTTTAGATATTCCTGTTTATCATTTAGATGCACTATTTTGGAAACCTAATTGGGTAATGACCACAAAAGATGAACAAATTGATATTCAAAAATCACTACTAGAAAAAAGTAAATGGATTATTGATGGAAATTATACTGGGATATTGGAAGATAGGTTACAGTTAGCTGATACTATAATATTTTTGAATTTATCAAGAAGAATTTGTTATTACAGAGTTTTCAAAAGACTATTCAAAAACATGGGTAAGACTAGACCTGATATGGGAAAGGACTGTAAAGAAAGAATAACTTTCACTTTTTTAAAATATATTTGGAATTATCCTAAATATCGAAAACCATTTTTATTGGATAGATTTAAAGAGGTAGAAAAGCATAAAAATATATTTGTTTTAAATAGCATTAAAGAAATTAATGAGTTCAAAATAAAAATAAGACAGTAGAAAACAACAAACAACTATATGTTTATTCATTTCTCGATGCAACACAGAGTGAATGTCAGAGTGGAATTAATTTTGATTTTCGCAATAAGCTTTAAATTTTTTGCAATATTTTTCACTCTCTAAATAGTTTTTTTTGAATTTTTCTTTATTTGCATTTTCTTCTTCATGTTTATTATTATCATATTCTCCAGTATTACTTCCTAAAAAGTCTAGTCGAATATGTTCAACATTAGAATTGTTTTTATGATTGTTCCATATAACAGCTTCTAATTGATGCAAAGATACACATAGTTTTTTCAATAAAATAGATGCTTTTTTATTTGAGAAACTATTAGGTTGAGTATTTGAATAGTAGGTATTTGAAAATATATCTAAAAAATCAATATCTGTAACATTTATACATTGACTATTAGCTTTTATATTAAATAATATACGTTCAATTTTTTTAACATCATTTTGCATTTTATGATATGCTTTTTTATCACTTTTATTAAATGTAAAAAAGTAATTCCACCAAATTATAATGAGAAAAACGAAAATGACTACAAAAACAATTATACTTTTGATGGTCAAAGTCATAGATGTCTCGTTTATAATAAAAGTAATTAGCGCAATCAATATAGTTATTAATGATGTTTTCAATTTATCAATGAATTTTCTATTAGAATTCAATTATTCCACCTCGTATGTATTTATAAGCATATTATATCCTATTTTTATGTATTGATGGCAGATTATTTTAATGTAAAGTAATGATGAAGAAAATGGTAAGAAGACTAAGTTAGTAATCGCTTTGATTTTTTGGAACTAAATGACGAGATGAAATTCAAAATGTAGAAAAAAATAGTTCTGATTATATATGGTTTATTGAATAAAGAGAATTCATAAACTTTATGTTGTTTTGTAATTTTAATATTATATATCTAATGTATTTCACATTTGAAAAATATAGGTATCTCACGCATACGGGATTGAATACGTATATGTTGCCACAAATTTATGTTGTTTTTGCAATTTTAATATTTTACACTGAATGAGTAAGGTAACGTAAACATTGATATAGCAATACTTATAGCGATTTTTAAATGTATACATAATTGCTTTAATCAACTCCCGCAGTCTTCATACTTAAGCCTTTACCCCTAGTGGTTAAAGGTTTTTTATTTTGATTGATTCAGTTTAGCCTCAACTACATAAAAATTAAATTTAGCACATATGAGTATTTTGCAATTAAAAAAGATAAATGATATTGTTTCAATACTATTCTGTTTACAGTTCAGTCAATAAGTATTTTAAGTGAGGGATTACAAATGATTAAAGAACAATTTCAAGCTTCATATAATTTATTAAAAAAGCATATTAAGGATATTGATGAAGAGAAAGCTACACTTCAACCAGCTATCGCTAATAATAATATCAAATGGCAATTAGGTCATTTAATATTGCTAAATGATTTTCTAGTATTTGAAACGATTAATGGGCAAAAAGTCTTAGAGCAAAGTGCTGCAAAATATTTTCTATGGGGGACATCACCAATAAATTTTGATGGAAATGAACCCTCTTTTGATGAATTAAAAGTATTGTTAAATGAACAACTTGATAGAATCTTTAATAGTCTAGAAAAACAATTAGAGAAAGATAGAAATGAACCAATTGTGCTTAAAGATGTAGACATCGTTATGAACAATTTTAATGAATCTATCCATTTTGCTATTATTCATACTAATCGACACTTCGGTCAAATTGTATTATTAAAATCGATGATAAGTAAATTAGATTAAAATAATAATATTTTATTATTTCTTTTTGGATAGTAAGATAAATGGCCATAATGTGATATGACTTCTCCAATTGGTGTATGTTTTAATCATTAAGCAACAATGATTAGACTAGCATTTATGCGTGAAAATGGTTCATATTTAGGCAATGCGTCATTCAATGCTTTAAGAATATTATTCAACCTCCTATCAATAAGTCCTTTACTAAAAGTATTAACAAATGTTCTGAATAGTACATCATTATTCTGCTAAATATTATTTTCTTTATACCAATTCAAATATTTTTGTAAGTCATCTGTCACATGAGTAAGTATATATCATGTGTAGCGGCTTTCATTTTTCGGGCTATCACTACTATACTGTGATAGCCGTTTTTTATATGAGTACAATTTATGGTCAAAATTAATATCTTTCCATGTGAACATTTTAATTTTTCATTGTTTCCATTCATTTTATTGAAGAAATTTATCAGTAACTATACACCTAAGGAACAAAAGGAAGTGATGAGATATTAGATATTTCAAATCTAACGGGAGTAACAAGACTTATAAGACTATTGATAAGTTACAACAGGAAGACTTATACAAGATACTTCACAATAAGCGTATAGAACGCAATAAACAGCATGTAAAAGAGAAAGGAGGAAGTATATTGGATGTGAAATTACAAAGAGCAAGACAGATGTTGAATCATGTTATTAGATAAATTTCATAATGAACAAAATATAAGAACCGTCATTTCGTCATTTACTTGCCTATTTTTAATTTGCTATACATATATCTAAGTGGTAAAATTTGTATAAATTACTAATTAGAGAGGGTGATTTCGTGGAATATATGCACAAATATCACTATAAAGAACCAAAAACAGTTGAAGCAGAATACCAAAGAAGAATAGCCTCTGTAAACACTCAAATACTAGATTTAACAATCAAACCTCATAAGTCTAGTAAGCAATTTAATTTGTATTTTGTACCTACATTAACTATCTTGAGTTTAGTAAGTAAAATAGAAAGATATAATTCTTTACTAAAAGAGCTGAGTTTTCCACTTCCCGATGGAGCTAAAGAATCACTTCACGACGATATAATAGCAAATGAACTTTTTTCTACGAATCAAATTGAAGGCGTAAAAAGTACTAAAAAGGAAATAGTACAAAGTATGCGAGAAATCAAAGAAAAGCATACTAAAAAACCAAGATTCCATAGCATGCTTAAATCATATTTGAGAATATTATACGCAGATAACAAATTGCCACGTATTACGAAAGATGTAAGAGAAATTTATGATAATATAGCTGCAAGTGAAATTGAAGAAAATAATAAAATAGAAAGGCCGCTTTTTAGAAAAGAATCTGTTAGTGTTGTTTCTGCTACTGATAGAGTTATTCATGAGGGCGTAAATCCCCACTATCTAATTGAAGAAAAAATGCAAGAGTTAATAAATTTTTTAAACGAAAAGGACGAAATAGAAAAGGTAATTAAGATCGCGATATCACATTATTATTTTGGTTACATTCATCCTTTTTATGATGGTAATGGAAGAACCTCACGCTTTATAAATAGTTTATATTTAAATGAAGAATATGATAAATTGACAGCTATATCACTGTCTCGTTCTATAGATAACGATAAAAAAACCTACTATGATATTTTTGATAAAACAAATAGTGTGATAAATAGAGGGGAATTAAATTATTTTATAGAAAAATTTTTAGGATTTATTATAGAAGGTCAAAAAATGCTGATAGCCGAATTAAAAATTAAAAAGTCTCAATTAGATTACGTTGAAGAAAAATTAAATAATGATGATAAATTAAGCGTATTAAGTGATGCACATAAAGATATTTTATTTGAAATGGCACAAACATTTTATTTTTCTTCAGAAGAATTCATGACTGTACAAGATTTGAAAAAGCGCATAAAATTATCAGATAAAACTATTAGAAAGCTTTTGAATGAATTGTGTGAGATAGGATATATAGATAAAGCGGGGACACGACCAGCCTTTTATAAAATATCTGAGCACTTCATTATTTAACACTCACCAACTGGTGAGTGTTTTAAATGAACGCGATCAATGAAGTGTCTGATACAATTCAAAAATTGCTAGAATCAGACAAAACAGCTTATCAA
This sequence comes from Staphylococcus casei, assembly GCF_030294405.1. Classification (NCBI taxonomy): domain Bacteria; kingdom Bacillati; phylum Bacillota; class Bacilli; order Caryophanales; family Staphylococcaceae; genus Staphylococcus; species Staphylococcus casei. The sequence continues at coordinate 2,113,779 of NZ_CP125718.1, read as the reverse complement.
ATTGAAAAAGAAACTGGCGTTAGTAGGGCGAAGATAGGTAGATTACAAAACGGTAAAAATAATATAGATAATTTAAGTTTAGCAAGTTTATAAAGCGTGTTGAAAAAATCCTTCAATGAGTGGTTGTCCAAATAGTAATCGATATGGCTAAATGTATAGAAGCGTATGCAAAAGCCCACCTAAATAACTAGGTGGGCTTTTATTATTTTATTTCGATAATATTTAAACCTTCTGAAAATTTAGGAGGTTCAAAGAAACTAGAAACATACTCGAAAGTTTCTTCAGTATCGAATTGTTCTCTTGCTGGTTCTTCATTACGTCTTTTATTAATTCGTTTCAAACATTGATCATCGTTTATATTAAGAAAAATCAATTGATGATTTGCATTGATTTCTGAAGCTATGCGCAACAACCATTTTCTTTGAGTTGTAGTATTACCTGGAAAATCTAATACTACATTGCTACCGACTTTTAAAATACGCTGAATGTGTTCTTTCAATAATGGTTTTACCAGCTTTGAGTAATTTAAGTAATCATCAAAATTATTTATTTGGTTTGGATATAATTTTTCTAACCATTCATCTTCAGATAACAACACTGCATTTTCAGTTTGTTCTATCTCTTTAGATTTGGTTGATTTCCCTGATCCCATTTTCCCAGAGAAAAAGTATAAAGTTCCAATAGTACTCATTTTAAAGCCTCCATTTTAAAAATCAGGATACTAACATAATGATTATAACTAAATAGCCAACTTAAATAAATAGGGGGGATATTGATACTATTTTAAAATCTTACTTACAATAAGAAGAACAAAAAAATTTACAGTAATGTCTAACGATTATCAAGCAGCTTCACAACTTGATATGAGAATGATTGGTATCAGATAACGATATTTTATTTTGTAAATTTTTTAATGAAAATGCTAGTTTCAAAACAATAACTAATATTAAAGCCATTGCTATATAAGAAATTCTTATTCCCAATAATAGATTAGAAGTCGTTGAATGATATACAGATAGATGACTGATAAAATTGATAATTTTAGAAAATAAAGTTACGCCTAGTATTAGGCCGAATTGTCTAAAGGTATTGATTAATGCAGATCCTTGAAAAAGGTAAGCTGCATCTAAATTTATATATGCAATACTAGTTAGCGGTGTAATAGTACAGCCAATGCCGAACATGAATAGACAAAATACAATTATTGTTGTAAACATATATGAATGCATATCGATAAAAATAAATAATACTAAGGATATAGCAGTCGTTATTACTCCTATAATAATGATATTGCTGTTTTGGTTTTTATCAAATAACTTACTCGATATAAATGTAGCGATTATTAATATTAAAGTCCCTGGGGTCATAATAAAACCTGATTCAATAGGTGTATAATTTAAAATTGATTGAGTAAAAATTGGTAATATACTCTCAACAGAAAGCAACAACATCATCACTAGAAATAAGGCAATTGTAGGCAATTTTATTATTTTAGAATGCATCAAGTTAAAATTAATCAATGAGACTTTACTATGCTTATCTAAAAAAATAAAAATAGAAAAAACAAGTAAGCTAATAAAACCACTCAATAAGCTAAATATTATATTTAAATCCAAAAACAAAAGCATTAGAGATAGAAATACACAACCCATTGCATAAAGCGTAACAATCTTTTTATTTAATTTAGTTTTTTTATTTTCAAAAGTGTTACTTAAATAGATTATTGAGATAATTACAACTAAAATTTCGAACGGTAGTAATAGCCAATACATAATTTTCCAATTTAAAAACGCTAAAAATATGCCAGTAATCGGCGGAGCTATGGCTGGAGCAATATTTATTACGGAGTTAAGTAATCCTAAAACAAAAGATTGATGCTTATTAGGAGCAATTTTTAAAAGTACTGATTGAGAGATTGGCAGAATAATTGCGTAACCTGCGCCTTGTATGATCCTAGAAATTAACAACATATAAAAATTGAAACTCTGACATCCTAAAAAAGTACCAAGTATTAATAAAAATAAAGCAGCTATTATTAGGTGATTAGATTTAAACGTATCCGACAAATAATTTGTAAAAGGAATTAAAATCATTGTGGTAAATAGAAATAATGAAGTGAGTAATTGAATTTGACTATTATTTACGTTAAATTCTCTCATTATAGTAGGATAGGCATTAATTAATAAGAATTGTGTGAAAGCAAATAGGAATGTTGCAAATAAAATTATAAATATAGAAACTTTATTATATTTTTCCACTGAATACACTGCACCTTTCTATGTAAAAATAACTCATATATGTTATATTATTATCAAGTAAAATAGTTGCAAATGCAATAAAAATGAAAGGTGGAAGATAATGAAAGCTATATTAAGAGCTATAAGTATGAATTCTATAGCGATAGATGCTAGAAGTAATGCAACTGTTAAAGAAATTAGTATGGCAAAAGGTCTGTTCATATATTGAGGCAAAATGTGTGGAAACCCAGTTATTATACAAGAAATTTAGCGACACTAAAGTATTAAGCATAATAAAGCATATTGGAAAAACGATATGATGATCAAAAAAATTAAAAAATAAAATATTAAAGTAAGGTGGCAAAAGAATGATAAGAAAATGTGTCATGGAAGATTTAGAAGAATTACGAAATATAGCGTATCAAACATTTGATGAAACAATTAGAGCACAAAATAAAAAAGAAAATATTGATAATTATTTACTGCGCACTTTCACTAAAGAGAAAGTATTAAAAGAATTTCAAAATCCAAATTCATTTTTTTATTTTATATTCCATAAAGAATCATTGGCAGGATACTTGAAATTAAATATTCAAGATGCACAAACAGAATGTTATGAAGGAAATAATTTAGAAATTGAACGTATTTATATTTTAAATCAATTTCAAAAACTTGGCTTAGGTAAGCAACTATATGATAAATCAATAGAGGTAGCTAAAGCATTATCATGCGATCATATTTGGTTAGGTGTTTGGGAAAAGAACTATAATGCTATTGCATTTTATAAAAAATTAGGATTTGAAAAAATTGATGCGCATTCATTTTATATGGGGGACGAAAAACAAATTGACTATATTATGATGAAACATTTATAAGTTGTTCATATAGCTAGCAAAGCATAGGATACTTATTTGAACAAACAACAAGCAAATTAAGACAAATATTAAGTTTAAAATAAACGTAGATGAATGAGAGACTGCTTACAAGCTAATTTGAACTCGAAGCCAATGAAAAAAGAATATATAGCAATACAACGTAAATACATCAATGATTATCAAGCGTTACTAAAACTACATTTTCGCTTTGCAGTATCGAGGTGCTTTTAATTTGTAAAGGTGTAATTTGTAATATTTTTTAAAGAGAATTATAATAAAGAACGAGAGGTGCTTATTATGGCAATAAATTTAAAATCAAAAGTTTCTGTTTTTAATAAATCAACGCAAGAACTAGCTGATATTTTCTATATTCCTAATGATGATAAAATCACAGAAGTGATTGAAATTATGAGGACTCAAAACTTTGCAGATAGTGATTCAAGCTTTCTTAAAATTTATGATTTCTATTTTTGTAAATAACTTTCCACAAAACCATATCGAAAGCGTTATTCATTTCAGATGAAATATTTAATCATACAAATAAAGGAGTATTTATTATGATAACTAATATAAATGACATTAAGGTACCTGATAGTAAAATTATACAAAATGCTCAAGAAATTGTTAAAGAATATGGGAACGAATTAATTTGGAATCATTCAAATCGAGTTTATTTATTTGGAGAAATCAAAGGTCAACAAGATAAGTTGAATTATGATAAAGAACTACTTTATATAACTGCATTATTCCATGATTTAGGTTTAACAGAGCAGTATAGTAGTGATGATTTAAGATTTGAAGTAGATGGCGCCAATGCTGTAAGACAATTTTTGGAGACTTACAATTACAATAATCAAGATTTACAGTTAGCTTGGGATTCTATAGCATTGCATACGACATTAGGAGTAGCGGAGCATAAAGAAAGCAATGTAGCATTGCTATATCATGGCGTAGGAATGGACGTTATGGGGGATAATTGGGATCAATATGCTGATGACATCAGAAAAGCAATTATCACTAAATTCCCAAGAGGCAATTTTAAAAATGATATAATTCAATCTTTTTACGATGGATTTAAACATAAGCCTGAAACAACCTTTGGAAATATAAAATCCGACGTAATTAAATATTTCGAACCAGAGTACCCACAAAATAATTTTTGTTCATGTATTTTACGTTCAAAATGGGACAGTTAATCATTAGTATTTGAACATAATGGTATTAATAAGAGGCAAGATGGACTTAGAATTGAGCCCATTTTGCTTTTAGTATGTTTATTCAAACTCAATTTCGTACAGTGACTCATTGATTTGTTCATACATTTCATGTTTTTCTAAATAGTCTATCCATACGTGAGAGGGTTTCTTTTCTCTTTCTTCAACTAAAGATTTAACTTTTTCATATATACCTTTCATTAAATCTTTAGACATATTATTGGCTGCTCTTTCTATTTTTGCTTCTGACCAACGTTTCTTGGGTGGTCTTCTACTGTCTTTTTCTAATTGGAAGTTAATCGCTCTATCGTAAAAGCTATCTAAAGCTGGTAATTTATCTTCTATGTGTGCTTGAAATTCTGTTAAATTCATAAACATTCTCCTATTTTTAGAACGTACGTTCTTTTTTATTTTAAAAAAATAATAATCATTTTTTCTAGCTCATGGTGAGAAGGCTCCAAACTCCAATAAATGTTTTGAAATATATCTCCTAGAAAATGCTATTTTGTACATATGAGTTACTCCTTTTATAGTAAGGGTGTAGTTTAGTACTTAACACAACACGCTCTAATCGGATTTAAAACATATATCAACGGCTATATGTAAACAAAAGAAGCCCAAATGCGTAAGCATCACAATCAAGATAAACTTAGCATTTATCTTAGATAGACTTCACATTCGAGCGATAATTTAAGTGGGATATTTACTCCCTTATCATTACTAATACTATAGTATTAGTAGCAGCAATACAATGAAAATACACTTAAGTGTTTATAAAGCAAACGTGTGGCAACATAATGTATGGAAGTTGTTTTAATCATAGTGACAAGTGTGCTACTATATTACATCGCTAGTCGATATTTTTGGCGTGATTAGTAGTGATGGTCACTCCGATTAAAGTAACGATGCCGCCAATCATTGCTACCATGCTAGGCAATTCACCAACCATAATAAAAGAAAGTACTAGCGCACAGGCTGGTGTTAAGTATAGAGACATTGTTGCATCAGCAACACCTACTTTACAAAGAGAAAATTTTATTTAATCCTGGATTTATTTATGGCAGTGAAGAAAATACTATTAGATTGTCATATGCTTATGAGAGTACTGAAAATATGCGTTACGGCTTAAATGTATTACTAAAATATATAAAAAAAGAAATCAATGCGCTTGCGTGATTTTAGGGTGATCAACACAAGCAAAGCCTACAATCATTTTGATTGTAGGCTTTGATCATTGTTCATTAACTATGTAATGATGAGTGGAAACACTAAAAATGCAATCGCCAAGATGAATAATACAAGTGAAAATATAAGTATTTTTCTGGTTTGTGTTTTTATTCCATTCTTTTCATGTGATTCCAAAAACTTTGTGTATAACATTTTTCTCTCGTGTTTATATTCATATATGCTAAAGAGGCTCAGAGCAATTAATATTAAAGCAATAACAATACATATAATTAAAAATATGTTCAATATATATCACCTCGTTTAAATTTTTGAAAAGACATATAATCATGCGGCGTACAGGAAGGATGCTTCAATAATTAGAGGTAAAGATTTAAAAATATCTTTCCTTAGTGGTTTAAGCCAAATATATGAAATTTCTACATCATATCATATATGTTTAAGTACAGTATAGCGTGATTCATGTCCATCTTTGGCTTAATATTATAAGCTATTATAGCACATTTCTTGTAGTGTGCTATTTTTAATTTAAAAAATGTTTATGTATTAATATTAAGTGGTACTTTATTTAAAGGTCTTTAATTTAGGTCTTTAATTTTTGTAATATGGAGGTAATATAAATGGGATTCATAATAATGTTAATTGTAGGTGGCTTAATCGGTTGGTTAGCCGGTGCAATTTTAGGTAAAGACATTCCAGGTGGTATCATTGGTAATATCATTGCTGGATTAATTGGTTCACTCATTGGTAGTAAGTTGTTAGGTATGTGGGGCCCTGTATTAGGCGGCGTACCGGTTATACCAGCATTAATTGGTGCAATCGTGTTAATTCTGATTGTTTCAATTATTTTAAAAGCTGTTCGAAAAAAATAGCAGTAAACACTTACGTTATATGTGAGTATCAGAACGTCAAAAAGCCAAACGCTAAACATAGTGTTTGGCTTTTTTAATGATTAACTTTAAATTTTAAATAAATAGAGAGCTTTCACGATATGTTACCAGACAAATCATTAATTTTTAAGTCATATGACATCAATTGAGAGCAACGCGTCTGTGTAAATTTGACTAACCGAAGTCTAAGATCCACGACTGTATAAGAGAGAGTATGAATAAAAATTGCCAAAAGGTCTAACTACCATTTAAAAGTGAAATTCTTTTTGAATATCAAATATTTAATAATTAAATTTATAACAAATGTAATATACATTACAAATAAAATTTAAAAATTAAAATAAATTTCATATTAGTGTAATCAACTAGCAAAATCAGTATGATATATTATTGTCGTAATAAAAAATTCATTTACACTTAAAAATTCAGGCATCACAATATAAGCGTGACTTGTATATTTTATGTGAAATTCTGTTTCGAAAGGGAGAATTATGACACAATATATTGTTCGAATCTTTACATATTTGCTTATCGCTACCACTTGCTTATGGCTGAGTAGCCAGGTGAATACTGCTTCAGCCGCAATAAACGTAACGCATGAGGAATCAATGGACCATACTAAATCTCTTGAAGGTAAGGGTTGGGATTATGATAATGAATACGGTTGGCAGTGTTTTGATTTAGTGAATGAGCAATGGGACTACTTATATGGTCATGGTTTAAAAGGAGACTATGCCAAAGAAATACCCACTAAAAATAATTTTGATGGAGAAGCTACTGTTTATAAGAATTCAGCAACATTTGAAGCAAAAGCTGGTGACATTGTTGTTTTTAATGAGGAATTTGGTAACGGCGCAGGACATACAGCTATCGTAACAGATGGAAATTATGATGGGAATCATTACAAATTTGAATCATTAGATCAGAATTGGAACGGTGGCGGCGCAGAAAAGACAGAAGTAGCACATAGAGTAGTACATGATTATGAATCAGAAATGTGGTTTATACGACCAAATTATAATCAATAAATAAAAACAAGGCACATATAAATGTGTGCCTTGTTTTTTAATAGAATTCAATAAATTTTTTCCATTGATATGATACTGTCACAGCAATACTCATTACTAATAAAATGATAACAAGTTCTGAGGACATATATCCTTGTGCCAAATGAACTGTAAATAAAGCACCTAACATCGTAATAATAAAACCTAAAGCGATATAGTTAGAGAGAATACCTAGTATCATTAAAATGCCTCCAACGAATTCGAATAGCCCTAATACGACACCTAAAAAGGCGGGAAGACCTAAGCCTTGCATCATTTGTATTGGTGCTTCAAAGCCACCAAACACTTTTTGACTACCATGTATAAGAAATGTCAAACCTAACATTAATCTGATTAACAGCATGCCTTTTTTCAACTCGCTGAACCTCCTTAAAAATATATAATAAAACTTTTGCATAGATAGGTATTTATAACATAAACCACTAAAATCATATGCATAACCCACAAATCTAATAAATTATTTAGATGTAAGTATTTATATAATATACTATTTTTATTGTGATTAAATATCAGTTTCATGAATTTTGTATTAAAAAACGATCTATATTCAATATAGATCGCCACTTTCATGCATCGTCTTCATAAAATATAATGGGAAATGATGCCTTATGACCAACCAATGAGTTGTGCAATCACTAACGAAATGATAGAGATGATGGCCCATATGATAAACAATGGAAAGAAGAAACGTATCCATTTGGTATAAGAAACGCCACCGATAGCTAAAGCAGCCATAAAGTAACCACTCGTTGGATAGAAAATGTGAGTGAAGCCATCACCGAGTTGGAAGGCGAGTACAGCTGTTTGTCTTGTAACACCCAGCATATCTGCGAGAGGAGCCATGATAGGCATTGTTACCAATGCTTGACCACTGCCTGAAGATATAATGAAGTTAATGGCAACTTGGACTGCATACATACCTACTACAGCCACTGTCGGAGTTGTTCCATCTATGACTGATCCTAAACCATGTACAATTGTATCCATGATTTTTCCATTTTCTAACACGACTACTATAGAACGGGCGAGTCCTACAATAATTGCGCCCATCAGTACATCTTTAAAGCCATCATTAAAAGCTTCACATATCTCTTTTGTATTTAGTCCGGCAACAAGTCCAACAATAATGCCCATAAATATAAATAAACCAGACATTTCTACCATAAACCATCCTTGTGTTGTGACACCGTATACAAGGATAATGAAGAAGAGTAAGACTACCGCAATACCTATCTTTTGGCGTTTTGTTGCAATTATAGGATTTTGGTTTGTAATATTTTTATATAATTGCCTTTTTTCAGTATCTTCTTGATAGACTGAACTAAGTGTAGGATTACTTTGTACTTTTTTAGCGTAGCGCATAATAAAAATAATGGTTACAAATAATACAACAATAAAAATGATGATACGTAAGCCAATGCCAGAAAATACAGGAAGCCCGGATAGTTTTTGCGCTAAACCTGTATTAATAGGATTTAACACACCCACTGTAAACCCAACTACTGTACCACAAAGCGCTATCGCTGTAGCTGTAATGGAATCGTAACCTAAAGCAATAATGAGTGGTATAATTACTGGAATATATACGAGTGAAAGTTCGGCAGTACCTATGAGTGTCGCTATAATTGCAAATACTGCAGTTAATACAGGAATAATAAAAATGCTGTGATTTAGAAAACGGCGTGCAAGTTTATCTACACCAATTTCAATGATGCCAGTGCGTCTCAACACCATAAACATACCGCCAATAATTAAAGTGAAAAAGACAATTTCACCAGCTTCAATTAATCCTTTAGGTATGATTGAAATAAAGTCTACAATACCGACTGGCGTGGAAGTTATGTAATGAAATGAATCTGCATCTACCATTTCTCTACCTTCCGGCCCCTTGATACGTTTAAATTCTCCAGCAGGTATTAAATATGTAGATATTGTTGCAATAACCCCAAAAATAAATAAAATAACGTAAATATGCGGCATTTTACTAGTGTTTTTAGGTTGTTGTTTCCCTTTTTTACTATTAGATTTGCCCAAATGATTCATCCCCTTTGTATAATACTAAAATAAATTAATCTTAGCATATAAATGACAGGGAATTGTTGTAATAATCTGAAAAATTAAAATATTTATTTGTGAGATATTACAATGATTTTTTGAAATATATTTAGTATGAAGGGGTTAGGTCAAAGCGGGCAATACTAACTATAGAAATGAAGTAAGAACGCACACGCTTATAAAAGTAAATAAGCTGTGTACCTCAACATTGAGAAGGGATTACTGGTCAAGTAAGTGTTGCATTTCAATAGATTTCTGTTCATTTAACGTCCCTAGTGGATCTTGAGCTATTTCAAAAATCAAAAAATCGTCATTCGAATTAAAAGAACCTTTAATTTTTTCACAAATTGTACTTTGGTCTAAACTGCTATTTAAAATCCATAAACCTCTGTATATATACAATGCATTACCCAATGCGTTTAGTTGTGTGGGTAATTTTTCATAACCATAAGCTATTGAATTTAAATTGTAAGACAGTATATATTTTGTCATTTGAATCACACTCCTATATAAGCATAGCATTATATGTTAAGTAAAAGTTGGACGAAGATTGTCTTTACTAAAAAAATACAATTAGCATAGTTTTAAAGGAAAGGGTTATTTCTATATATACGTTTAAATGTCTTACTTTGATAGATGATAAATATAGTGATTTTTAAGCAGTGTATTAGAGCTCATTTTAGGGTAGTTATTTATTATAATAGATAGTTTTATTAACAATGAGATTTTAAAATATGATTATTATTTTGGGGTGGATGTAATGAATTATATTAAATATTTAACTTCTAAAGATGGAACAAGGTTATATACTAAGATAAATGAAGTTAAAGACGCAAAGGCGAATATCATTATTGTACATGGATTAGCTGAACATTTAGACCGTTATGATGAAATTACTGAATATTTAAATGCTAACCAGTTTAATGTTATACGATACGATCAACGAGGACATGGACGTTCTGATGGACAACAGACATACTTTAGTCATGTTGAAGAAATTGTTGAAGACTTATCAACAATCATTGATGAAGTAAAAGTAAATGATGGAGGTAAAGTATATCTCATTGGGCATAGTATGGGGGGATATACTGTGACGTTATATGGAACTCAACACCCGAATGTTATTGATGGGATAATCACTTCTGGCGCGTTAACACGATATAATTATGAATTATTTGGTGAATTAGATCGTAGTATGTCTTCGCAGGCGTATATCGATAACGCTCTAGGTGAGGGTGTCTGCTCTGATAAATCAGTAATCACTAAATATAAATTAGATGATTTGAATGCAAAACAAATATCAATGGGATTAATATACACGCTAATGGATGGTGTGCAATATTTAAAAGATCATGCAGATGCATTTAAAGCGCATATATTAATACTACATGGTAAAGATGACGGGTTAGTAAGTTATAAAGATTCAATACAGTTATATGAAGAAATTGCATCTAAGCATAAATCACTGCATATTTATGATGGGTTACAACATGAAATATTTAATGAGAGCTCCTATAATCAAAGTATATTTCGTGAAATTATCGATTGGTTAGAAAATGAAATATTGCAGAGTAACAAAGCGATTCAATAACAAGCAGCTGTTCCTTAAAAGTATGCTTTAGTAATCACTGTATATAGGATAAGGGGGTAAGACTGATATGAGAATTAAAACACTGCATATGAAATATGAAGAAGATTTTGAAGCTTTTGATGATCGGGTAAACAAATACTTACAACAATTGACTGACGCACAACATTATGAAATTATAAGTGTGACACCAGCAGTGACTAATAGTGTAGAAGGTGTAGATTATTTTATTACGATAGTTTATAAAAAATGATTATTTTGTTTAACTAAGAAAATATAATATGTACGTTTTCTGCATGCTTAGATTATCGACAGTGACTACAACTTTGACGATAGTCGTTTTGCTTGTATACGGTATTTATGAGATTAAATTAATGCTATTTTTACAGTAAAATAGTTACCTGAATCATTTTCTACAGTTTAATACTAATATAGAATTCATGTGAAGCAATATATTAGATCTATGAGGATAGAAAACACTTATAAGGGAATATAACTAATAGTTTATGCATTTAGGAATACTGAAGCTGTCATATTTTAAAATAAAGGATAGGGTGAAAAAAATTGAAAATTATTGCTATGAGTATTTTTGTTGATGATCAAGAAAAAGCTAAAACTTTTTATACTGAAAAATTAGGTTTTGACCTCGTACATGATAAAGCTATGGGGGGCGGATTTAAATGGTTAACGGTCAAAGAAGCACACTCTAACAATCCTGTGGAAATTGTTTTAGAACCGAATGAAAGTCCAATAGCTAAAAATTATCAAGAAAGTTTATACAAAGCAGGCATACCTATAACGATGTTTGGTGTTGAAAATTTAGATCATGTACATCGTGCATTAGTTGAAGCGAATGTGACTTTTCATACTGAACCCAAAGAAGTAGAAAATATTAAATTAGCAGTCATAGATGATACATGTGGTAATTTAATTCAGCTAATTGAACAATGACGTTGTTGAAATTAATTTGAGGATGGATAAAAAAGTGAGTATGATGCGTTATATAATCATTGTATAAACAATATTTTTATAGTGCTAACTTTATTCCTAATAGTCATATTTAGTTTGACGATAGGGTGAAGCGAGTACTATTTTTAAAATTAGGTGGGATAATATGGATTTAGTTGTTAAACATACAAAGGAACTCACTAATCAGGAATTGCTACATATTCTTCAATCGCGGGTGAAGGTCTTTGTGGTAGAACAGAATTGTGCTTATCAAGAAGTGGATGGAGCAGATTTTAATGCAATACATGTCATGCTTAAAGATGGGAATGACATTGTTGCATACACACGCATCATCGATCATCAATCATATGTAAGCTTCGGTAGAGTTTTAGTAACGCAAAATTACAGAAAAAAGCATTATGGTCGTGAAATTGTACAAAAGACGATTGATGTAATAAAGGCACAATACAATCAAACTACGATAAAAATATCTGGTCAAGCACACCTAAAATCTTTTTATAGTTCTTTTGGTTTTATTTGTGTTTCAGAGATTTATCTCGAAGACAATATTCCTCATATTGATATGACTTTAGAAGTGAAATGATTTTATGCTTTACTTAAAAAAACACCTCTGTAAGCGGTATACCGTTTACAGAGGTGTTTTTATATATAATTTTAAAAATACAATACATTCGCTGTTTCATCTGTTCGAAATAATTATTAAGACTTGTTTAACAGAAAAGATAGCAAACTATATTTGGAAGTAATGACTTGTCGAGGATACATTCATGTATAAGTACTAGGCAAGAAGTGATAGTATTATCTAGAAAGTATCAAGTTTAAATAAAAAAGTGAGTTTATATTTTCTTTTTGAAATATTAAGATTATATTGATACTGCCCCTTAACTGCTATACGATTATTGTTCTTAGAATATAAACTTAATATATCTTATCTCAAGCATAATTTACTTTTTCATTTTGTCTATATCCTGAGAAACTAACGTTAACAGTTCTTGTGTTTCTGTTTCTGTTAATTCATCGGAGCCTTTAATTCTAACAACAGAGCCTTTGTCAGTTTTGACATGGTAAACGGGCTCATCATCTTTATAAACTTTACGTAAGATTTCCATTCCATCATCCCTTTTTCTATAACACTTCTATGTGAATATATTTAATTAAACTAAAATAACAAAGAAATTCACTTTGAATATAACAGCGTTAATATTACTATTTAATAAGCGAAGTTATAAACACCTTATCTATAGGATAACTTTTTGTTTAGTTGTTTTCCAACAGTATGGTTGATTTTAATTAAATTTTTACAAAAGTAACTTGTAGAATTATAAGTTATAAGTAGTAATGAATGAAAATCAAAATTTATTATTGAAAGCGCTTAATTTTTTTGAGTATTTCAGTTTTTAATTATTTAAAAGGGGTATAGATAGAGTAAGCACAAGAAGTCCTCCAAACTCTAGTGTGAAATTATATTTTCTAGTAGGCACGCCACTTTATGATGTGGCGTGTTTTGATTTGATTGAAACATCTCATAGAAATATAAAGGGAATAGGGGGATGTTAAAGTCTTTGTAACGTATTATTCAATATTACTTTTTAATTTCTCATCCATATCATTAGATATATTGATGAGTGTTTGCTCAACTTCTTCGTTACTTAAATTCGCGTGTGTTTTAACTTTAATAATTAATCCTAAATTTGTTTTTATATGATAAATGAGCATTTCATCTTCATAAACTTTTCTTAAAATTTGCATCTTTATCACCTCATTAAACGGATTACGAGTGTGCAAAGGTTTAACCGTATGTCACTAGTAGTTAGAGAATGAATAATGTATAAGTGTAAAATTACATCTCGTTAACAGTTTATACCACTTTACATGAAAATAAAACTATTTGAATCGTAAAAATCGACAATAAAGGGATGAATAGTGTGAAATAATGAATTAAAAATAGCAACAGCACAATTTAACATGAATGTGCTGTTGCTATTAAAATGTTCGACAATGATTCAGTTCCAACCATAGGATGGATTAAAACTGTGTATTTGTTCTGTCTTCATCTACCATGTTATCAATCTCGGTACTATCATCTTCTGTAAGAAAACTAAAAATAGATTTTCCTAAATATAGTAATGTAGCAGCCCCTAATAAAAATAATGGAAGTTTCTTCAAAACATCAAGCCCCTTTGTTTTAAATTACTTAAATTAACCTACGCATAGAAAAATAACAGCATAATTAAGAAAAGTATTACTATTATTTTATATCATTATCGTATATTTTTCGAATGTAAACTTTTAAATGAAATATATAATATGGAGTCATATAATTTACATTTATAAAAATAGTTCACGTTATAAGCATGGATATTACTTTTATATTAGTATGAAATAGATAAGCACTATTTTATAAATTTAGGTATTAATTTGATGTAAACTAACTCACCGAATAATTCAGTAAGTGTTTGTGTCACGATGACTGTCGTAGCCACTGTGACCCATTGGTTTGGTAAGGAGAGCGCTAAGGGTAAAACAACGAGTGCATTTCTTGTACCGTTGCTGAAAGCTAAGGTGCGTAATGTAGGTACATCTAATCGAAAAAGCTTACCACATAATATACCTAAACAAGGTGCGCTCATCATGAAACATAAATAAATAGGGATAACGGTTAATACAATAGATAAGTCTTGAAGTATTGTATTGATTTGTGAGCCTACTACTATAAAAAGCACAAGGGCCATAAACAATTCTGGAAGCCAACTAACCATAACTTGTAATTGTTGCACAGGTTTAAATTTCTCACTAAATAGTTGCATGAGTATTGCAAATACTAGTGGAAGAACTATAAGCGTTACAAAGGCTTCTACAAATGGTTGTCTATCTATTTGTGTGAGTACATGACTATTTAAAAATAAAGCACAGTAAAAGGGTAACAATAGTATTTGTAGTATAAATAAAATAGGTGTTGAAATTAACATGTATTGAGCATTTCCTTTTCCTAAAGCTGTGAACACAATGACATAATCAATACAAGGGGTCAATAATACGAGATATAAACCTATTAAAATTGGGAAAGACGTTATATTGAATAAATGAATTAATCCATATACTAACATAGGAATAAGAATAAAGTTTGATAGGATCAATGCAATGATATATTTAACCGGTAAAAAATGGTTTTTAAGAGTTGAAAATGGTATTTGTGAGAACATGCTCAACATTAATATAGCTATAAAAAGCGTGACAAAATAATCTAAAATACTAGACAAAGTAACTGAAGCTATTCCAGCAATAGTACCTAAGATTAATGCTACAAAGTAGATATAAATTTGATGATGTTCTATGTGTGTTTTTAAGTTTGACATAATTACCTCGATTTAAAATGTATGCTTTACATTATTTAACTAGAATACGCTAGAAATAAAGTGGTTTAAGCCGATAAAATTAGAAAAAACACAATTAACAATTCCATAAGGAAATGTAATTGTGTTGTAACAAAACTATCATTTTTGTTTATCTTGTACACTTACTTTGTTCTCAATTTTTTCCTCATTTGAATTATCTACACTCAATAGCAATGCACGTATGACTAATACACCTGTTACAAGAAGAAGTATATTTTTGAATAATTTCATATTCATCACTCACCATTCATTAGTAGAATTATATTGAATATTATTTCAATATTTTTGATAAATGCAAGAATCTAGCGTGGTATATATTATGAGATATAAACGAATTTAGACTTTAATTAAAGATCTAAAATTTTAATTTGTGACTGCGCTTCATTGACTTCAACTTTAAGTGCTTTGCTATTGTTCTCGACTTTTGTAGCAGTGACTTCACCGTTATTGAGAGTGAAAAAGACTTGGCTCAATATTCCCATAGCATAGTCGTTTATAGGACTTACTAGAGACAGGGAATTTGAATCTTCCTGAATAACAAATTGTTTTTGACTCTGATTAATGACTTCCCATTGAGGTAAATAAGTTAATTTCAAAGTGATCCCTCCTAATTCATTTTTATAGGTTTATCTCGCGTTCATATGGTTACTTACATTATAAACCATAAATACAAAGAATTACTAATTTATAATAGTGTACTAAAATAATGTAAGTAACATAGTCATTAAATTTAGAACAATAGGGAATAAGGTCAGTGAAAATGAAGTGAAATTGAGGTGATGATATGAATATATTACTAGCTATTATTTTAGCACTAGTATTTGCCTTTTTAGCAACCATGCCCTTTTTATTTATCAATACTCGATTGCATGAAAATGTAAATCACTCACCTGAGAAAATTAAAGAAGAGAAGTATAGAGCATACAAACGATTTATATATTACTTTATTTTAATATTAATCATGTTAACGATTTACAGTTTTTTAACTGATTAAGATTTGAAGGGAAAACAACTAAAAAATAAAGTTCTGAAACACATTCAATAGCATAATGACGATAGCATTACATTTAACATGGTTTCAGAACTTTATAAAATTTAAAATTTAACTAAATATAAGGGAGAATAGTATCCCAACAACTCCAAAAAGCATTAATATTACAGTTAATCCAAGTAGAGATTCTTTAGCTTCATGTGAACCTTTGATCTTGTAGGCAATGAGAGATACGATGCCAGCAACTAGAAAAACAAATGATAACCAGAAGACAATCATGAAATGTAGACTCAAAACGCTACACCTCCTTCAATATATAAGAACTTTTAAATGATGAAAAAAATTGTTTGATCAATGCTGTGATGTACAAAGATGAAATTGCAATTTATT
The DNA here is from genome assembly GCF_030294405.1 of Staphylococcus casei. Taxonomy (NCBI): domain Bacteria; kingdom Bacillati; phylum Bacillota; class Bacilli; order Caryophanales; family Staphylococcaceae; genus Staphylococcus; species Staphylococcus casei. Next base: position 2,096,923 of record NZ_CP125718.1, on the reverse strand, counting down.
ATTATAGCATTATTATCTTATCACTATTTAAGTACTAGCAATAGTAAAATGTGAAAATTAGATATGTTGTGCGCTAATATATCTATAAATATTTAGAAATTTAGAAATGTAGGTTTTAGAAAGTATAAATAAGGTAACATAAAGACTATATTATTTTAATAAATAACATTAGAAAAGGGGCCTATTAAAATGGGGGAAAATAATGTGAATTTAGATGAAATAAAGGGATTATTACAAGAGTTAAAAGAAAATGATGGGAATCAACTGAAATATGAGGAAGTTGAAGCGAAAATTGTTGAACAAAAAAATACGATACGTAGTTATTTAATGCCAGATAATCAACAAGAAGATGAAAGATTAAAGCAAATTGCCAGTAAGATTAAAGCACATATACAAACAGGATTTGAAGCATTTAATCAAGTTGAGGAAATTATTAATTATTTAGAACCTGTTTTTCAACGTGGAAAAATAGATAAAGTCTATGGCAGGGCAGTAGTGCTTATTGAAGAAAATACATTAATTGAGCAAGTAAAAAAACATTTTAATAATCCTGCAACAGATTATCAATTACTTGATTATGTTTTATCACGAGCAATTGAACTCAGTAATGAAATTATGCCAAACGAATATACAGAAATTTTGAAACTTGAAAAAGCATTTTTTGAAGAAGTGTATAATCAGTCATAAAAAATAAAGTGATAATTAATTTAAATAATATATAGGAAATGACTATAAAGCGCAGTGTTAAGGAGATGAAAGCATGAATGAAGTAAATAAAGTCATTTATATTGTCCTCGCAATTTTCTTAGGTGGATTCGGTATCCATAAATTTTATGCTAGAAAGACCGGAATGGGATTACTCTATTTAGTATTTTGTTGGACAGGTATTCCCCAAATATTAGCTGTGGTAGGAGCGGTTATTACGTTATTTAAACCTGCTGATCAGAATGGAAATGTGTTAGTATAAATACAAAAGCGGCGCCTTTCAAAATTATGGAAAGGCGTCGCTTTTGTACATTAACTAAAATGACATAAATTTTTTACATTTTTTACATATTTGAATTAAATATTGCTATGAAAAGAATGTGGGAACAATTTTGATATAAATTTAAATATACCGTGATAGACAAATTTTAAATATTTGATATGATTAAGCAAAGATATAAATACAACAAAACATGTAACGATTAAAATATATATAATCGAGGTAATGCTTATGACATTTTATGATTTTGTAATAGGTTTTGAAGCAGACGATACACCACTTGGTCAGTTAGCTCATAACATAAGAAGAGACAAGTTTTTCCCAAAACAAGCAACATGTTATAAAGAATTACACTCATATTTTTATAGTAATTATATGGATCATGAAGTTTTGGCTTCTGCTAATAGAGCGCTTAGTTTATACCGTACTAATTTAAATTTAGCTTAATAAGCAAAGTTTTATGTCTCATAATACCAATTTTGTTTTGCTAGTGCTTCTCTAATATCTTTGGTTTTAAAATTTAATTCGTTATTTCTAATAGAGAAGGGTTCAATTATATTTTGTGCCATCCAAGCATTGATTAGTTCTTTTGGCAATCCATCCAATTCCATGTCAGTTTTACTAAGAACAAAACATTCCCAATCTAGTGAAACTTTTGAAGGATTAATATAATTACATTCACTAAGCCGATTCATAAAAAACACTCCTTAATAATGTAAATTCTACGTTAACTTTTACCCGATAGGCATTAATTAAAACGATAATTAGTAAAAGATTTATGTTGAATCATATTTCCTAGTTATGTAATAACGTTGTGGTAGATTGTTATGTTTCTTATCTATACCCAAGTTACGAACTAAACTAATCAAAATATTTTTAAATATTTATTAATTGTTGTTCAAAGTAGCTATATTGATATTATGTATAAATATAAATGTATGGCATGAATCATATAAAAACCTGGAAGCACTCGATAATGTGCTTCCAGGTTTAATTTTATATTAAAATGATTTTGTAGTTATTACCAAGGTATGATACCAAGGATACAAGCGACTAATATCATAAATAAACTTGAGCCGACTGCCCACTTAATAACAATACGTTGATTTTGTCCATATTCAATATCTAGCATACCAACGAGTAAATAACCTGCAGCATATAAAGGACTCAATACATGTAATGGTTGTCCTAAAACGGATGCTCTTGCCATGTCTACTTTAGAGATGCCAAACTGTTGTGCCGATTCTGCAAGTATTGGTAATACTCCATAATAAAAAGGGTCATTAGCCATAAAGTATGTAAATGGACCACTAAGAATGGCAGTAATTAATGCAAAATGATTACCCATTGCATCAGGAATGATATGTACTAAAGCATTAGCCATTTCATTAACCATTTTCGTTCCGTTCATAACACCTGTGAAAATACCAGAAGCAAACACTAGACTGATTACAGCTAGCACATCACCGGCGTGTTTTTTTACTACGGAATTTTGAATACTCAGGTTAGGGTAGTTGATTAATAACGCTACACCAAACCAAAGCATAAACATAACTGGAATAGGCAATAAACCAATAACAAGACAGACAATTAAAGAAATTGTCAATATTGCATTGGGTATAATCATTTTTGGACGTTTTAATAAAGATTCTTCTTTTGTATTATTTACTTTAACATCGTTTAAATCAATATTTGTACTAGATGTGATATATTTTCGTGCACGCTGTCCTAAGATGTACGCGACACCAAATGCAAATACAATACCTGCAATCATAGCAGGAATGATAGGCACAAATACTTCTTCAGTAGTGACCTGTAACGATGAAATCGCTCGTGCTGTAGGTCCACCCCAAGGTAACATATTCATAACACCTATAGATAAAAGTGCTAATGTTGAAAGTGTGTATAAACTCATACCAATCTTTTTATAAAGTGGCATCATTGCTGTCACAGTTATAATGAAAGTAGTGGTACCATCGCCATCTAAGGCAACCATTGATGCCAAAATAACTGTACCAATTGCAATTTTAACTGGATCCCCTTTAACCACTTTAATAATTTGATTGATGACAGGCTCAAACAAACCCGCATCTATCATAACCCCAAAATATAAGATAGCGAATGTAAGCATGATACCAGTTGGTGCTACAGTCTCTATGCCTTCGAGCATGTATTTACCAAGGCCCGCATAGAAACCCCCTATTAATGCGAAAATTGTCGGAATGACAATCAAGGCAATTAATGCTGACATTTTTCGTGTCATAATTAATATCATAAAAATGACAATCATGACAAAACCTAATATAGCTAAATTCATATTTCTTATTCCCCCCTTATTTTTTCATTATAGCGCTTTCAGAATATTTGTAAAATTAAAATGTGAAAAATGCCAATAAATAATTTAAAGTAATAAATAGGAATAGAAAAAACGCTTTATACTAAATTCGAAGTTAGTATAAAGCGTATAGGATAAGACGAAACATGCAATAGTCATTCTATATTTGAAGTTTTAAGCTACAAAAGCTGTTAGATATGTATACCATAAAGGATAACTTAATAAGATAAATGAAAATATCGATACAGCCATTGCGAATATATTAGCGATGCGATCGCCACGTAAAAGAGCATATAAATTTAACAATAAAACACCTAAAATAAACAAACCTCCAGCCAATATAGGAAGGTTCCCATCTAATACTTTATTAATTGATAATAAAGGTGTGGCGAGTGTAATTAATGATAAAAATAATGATAATAACGTCGTAGCATATTTCAAAATGTTCAGTCCTCTCTAAATATGAAAGATGATTTCTAAAGTCACAAATAGAAACTGAATAGTTGTGACGAAGGATAACTTAATAAAATGATATTGGCTTATTAAAGTAATTGCAAGTTATTTTAATAAATTATACGTCGAATTAGAAGCGTCTATAGCTTAAACTGTGCAATGGCATAACAGATACACAGTTTTGTTTATTTTTTAATCAAATATCTCCAAGTCATTGCCGTTAAAGTAGTAAATCAACCAATGTTCATCGACATAATAATTGTCATATTTTCTAGCGTGATGTTCTAAACCAAGTGTTTCAAAGTTAAGGTTGCTGAAAAATACTTTGCCACTAATATTATTTGAAACAAGGGAAGTCATTAAAATTTCAATTTCTTTTTCATGACAAATTTGAAAGATATAGCGCATTAATAATTTAGCGATACGTTCTTTTGAACTATGATCATTTCCTTTAACACACATATTTTCCATAACTGCTTTGTGTGAGATGTCGTAAGTATTATCATGAATGAGTGTCACTGCACCAATTAATTCATTTTGTTCAAAAATCCCAATGACTGTGTAATTGTCATTGTGTTCTGACAGCAAGCCTTTTATATTAGCCTTGGTTAAGCATTTTTCATTTTGTAATTTCCAAGCATAAACTTCATGCTCTTTATGGATGCCTTGCAATAAAAATGTATAATAAATAGATAAATCATCAATTGTTAAATAACGAATATGAGTCATTGAAGGCCTCCTGAACTTTCCGAAGTATTTATTATAAAACTATAATATATGTTTTGTTAATTAATTCTAATACTAAAGGAAAAAAATTATTTGAGCAATACTATCTTTGGTTTTTAACAAAAAATATGTAAGCGCTTATAATTCAAAATATAAAAAAGTATTATTTTATAGAGTGTATAACTTTATTGATATTATTTTTAAGTAATGGTCTAGTATAGAATAAAAAGAGAATAAAATTGCTGGAATTAAGAAAGGTTTTTCATATAGGTATATAATAAGAAGATTTTCGTAATATATGATAAATAGATAAGTGCGCAATATCCATTTAAATATGGTTTGATAATCATAGAAAATGATAGGGAACTGAATATAGTGAAATTTTGGTGTATAAGAGTTAACTGATTTTTTTACGATATGCTAATACATAGGATAAGACAATGATTAAGCAAGTATATAATCTTAAATAATTGTGCAACTACAAAAAAGTACACCTTCACTAAAAATGAAGGTGTACTTTTATTTTAAACATGGGCCTTTGTGTCTCGAATGTTTTGTATGAAATATATTAGTCTACTACTTCTACATTTAAATCCACATCGATATTACCGCGTGTGGCTTTTGAATATGGACAAAAATCATGTGCATCTTGTAAGTATTTTTCTGCATCTTCTTGAGATAATACATTTTTTACTTTAGCGTCAATAGATACACCTAATTTAGGACTTTCTGCATCTGGATCATCCTCTAAACGTACAGTTAAAGTAACTTCTGGTTCTGCACCTCTTACTTTATTCTGTTTTAAAATTAAATCAAATGCACCGTTAAAGCATGAAGCATAGCCAGCTGCAAATAGTTGCTCAGGATTTGTACCCTTTTCTGCATCAGCTTGAGCTGGTGGGATAACTGCTACATCAATTGCTTTATCATCAGTTTGAACGTGGCCATTTCTGCCACCTGTATTTGTCGCTTTCGTTTCATAGTTTACTGCCATTCTATTACCTCCTAAAAGACTTAATAATAATCTTTACCCTTAGAAACAGTTTTAAATCATATAAATAAGTATTAATGTATAATAAATTCAATGAAGCGCATAGGCTATTTAATGATTGTGTTATTTTCGAAAATTGTTATACAATCATTTTAATCATTAAAATAAAGGACGTAATCATTATGACTAAAGTAGATATAGCAGTAACGATAGCACCAACAGAAGAACTCTCGCAGTCTACCATTGATGACTTAGTACAATATCAAGATGCAATACAAATTATTGAATTAAGAATAGATCAATGGCATAACTTTGATAAAACACATTTAGCAGGGGTATTAGATCATCTCTATCGATTACATTTAGGGAAAAAAGTTTTAGTTACCTATCGCACAGCGTCACAAGGTGGGGAAGGTAGTCTCTCATACGAACAGTATCTACACACGTTGAGTGAAATAGCTACTATGAAATATATCGATATGTTAGATATTGAATTTGATCAGATGAAAGACACACAACCATTGCAAGATTTGATTAATCAAGCGCACAATAATCAAATAGAAGTGGTATTGTCACATCACAATTTCAAAAAAACGCCGACTTTAGAAGGTTTAAAACATCTTTATTTTAAAATGCATCAGCTAGAGCCAGATTATTTAAAGGTTGCGGTCATGCCACACGATAAACAAGATGTCCTTAAGTTATTAGAAGCAATGGCAGAAACAGCTGACGCTGTACCTCAAAAAGTGGTAGGTATTGCAATGTCTAAGCTGGGGATTGTGTCTAGAACTGCACAAGGTTTATTTGGGGGTTCAATTTCATACGGTTGTTTGGATAGTCCTAAAGCACCTGGGCAAATACACGTGCGCAAGTTACAACAACAATTGGACATATATGAGTAATTTGAAAATAATCGTATCCTGATTTATAATTGAAAATAGTTATCATTAACGAAAGGACGATACTATTATGGAATTACAAGATGCGATAGCGCAACGGAGAAGTGTAAAAAACTTCAAACGAGATATGACCATAGATGACAATGCTTTATACAAAGCAATTGCACAAGCAACTGATGCACCCAATCATGGTCATAGAGAGCCATGGAGAGTAGTCCACATCGCTAAAGATAGACTAGGGGATATGAGCAAATTACTTACCAAAATAGCATTCGCAGAGCAACCGAAAAAGCAAGCAGACCATTATCAGGTCGTTACAAATCTTGGTGGCATGTTGGCTTTGATTTTAAAAGAAGATACTAAACAACTAGATAGTTTAGAAAACAATATGGCGTTTGGTGCTTTTACTCAAAATCTTATGTTGTTATTGCATGAAGTGAATATCGGTAGTTGTTGGAAAACACCACCATATATTTTTGATCCGAACATTGAGGCGTTATTTGATGTGAAAGAAGATGAACGTTTAGTAGGGTTTCTATATTTAACGGACTTAGAAGATGAAATGCCTTATAAAAAACGCCACACAGAAAATATCATTCAAAAATTTTGACAGTATATAATCAGCTAATATTAATCATATAACATATAAAAAAGGTAGGTGCTCAGTTAATGAGGCACCTACCTTTTTAAGGAAAAATAGTTATGACTTACTATTTAAATGTTTCTTCTAAAAATGACTCAACTTGTTCTGGAGATTTTGCATTAGCTGAATGTAAATGAGCAAGTTTTTCACCATTTTTAAATACTAATAAACTAGGGATACCCATAACGTCATTGTCAGCTGCTACATCTTCTAGTTCGTCTCTATCGACGGTAAACCATTGGTAATTATTATATTTTTCAGTAATTGGATCAATCCACATATCCATTGCTTTACAGTCTGGGCACCAGCCTGCTTCGAATTTAATGATGACTGGTTTATCGCTTTGTACGGTCTCTTTAAAATAATCAGTTGTATTAATTGATTGCATCGTAATAACTCCTTTATTTACTTATTATGAACTATATTATAGACGACTTTTAACTATTATAAAAAAAATCAGCTTGATATTTAGAGCGTTTTACTAATAAATTTGATATATTAGTGTTAACTAGACATAGGAGGTACAGAATCATGATAAAATTTTACCAGTATCCTAATTGTACAACTTGTAAAAAGGCCGCTAAATTTTTACAAGCATATGGTGTGAGCTTTGAACCAATTGATATTGTACAACATACACCTACTAAAAGTGAGTTTAAAGATATTATAGAAGCAACAGATATTGAAATTAATAAGCTTTTTAATACACATGGGGCGAAATACCGTGAACTAGGGTTGAAAGACAAACTTAAAGATTTAACAGATGATGAAAAATTAGATTTATTGTCGCAAAATGGTATGTTGATTAAACGACCATTAGCAGTTTCTGGAGAAAAAGTGACTGTTGGTTTTAAAGAAGATGAATACAAAGAAACTTGGTTGTAAAAGTCACGCTAAAGATGGTAAAAACTTGTCGAAGTAACTGAGTATTTAACCAACTTAAGAAAACGCTTTATCCTTTGGTATTAAATCCTTTGAAATTATCATTATATTCAAGGAAATAGTTGCTTGAAGGCTATTCATGTGGCATCATTAAACATGTAAAATCATTTAGGAGGGGATTCTCGTGGCAGTACCGAGTGAATTAAAATATTCTAAAGAGCATGAATGGGTTAAAATTGAAGGTAACACAGTAACAATTGGAATAACTGAATATGCGCAAGGTGAATTAGGCGATATCGTATTCGTTGAGTTACCAGAAGTTGACGATGAAATTAATGAAGGAGACACTTTTGGTAGTGTTGAATCCGTAAAAACAGTTTCAGAATTATATGCACCAGTATCTGGCAAAGTTATCGAAGCTAATGAAGGATTAGAAGATAGCCCAGAATTCGTAAATGAATCACCATTTGATAAAGCTTGGATGGTTAAAGTTGAATTAAGTGACCAAAGCCAATTAGATGAATTATTATCAGCTGAGCAATACTCTGAAATGATTGGCGAATAAAATATTTAAACTCCACGATATAACATATCTTGGAGTTTTTCTTTTATATAAGTAAATGATGTTAAGATACGCATGTCTAATATAAATAGTTTGTAAAGTAGACTTGTTAATATACGAATTCAAGGTGCTTTGAAAGCCTTTAGATGACAAAACGTTGTATCGATAATAAGATGAAATTAGGAATATGTAAATTATGTTTATAACCTTAAACGATCGTGAAAAACTAAATAGAAAGCATTAACTATCAACTTTTAGAGGGTGGATGTCATGACGTTACTAAACCAAGTGATTGTTGTCGAAGGAAAATCAGACAAAAAGCGGGTAAAGCAAGTGATTGATCAGCCAATAGATATCATATGTACAAACGGTACTATGGGCGTCGGAAAACTAGACGAAATGATAGAATCTTTGTATGATAAACAAGTATTTATTCTCGTTGATTCAGATCGCGAAGGCGAGAAAATACGTAAATGGTTCAAACGATATTTAAGTGAAAGTAGACATATAAGAATAGATAAACAATATTGCGAAGTTGCACGATGTCCAAAACCATATTTATCTAGAGTGTTAAGTAAACATGGTTTTGCTGTAAAAGATGAAGAAAAAGTAGCAAAAGCAAAATTGGATTATATAGCTGAAAGGGTAAGTTTATTGACATGAATGTAACAAGGGAAGAACATGTAGATATACATGAACACGATGAAAAAGAAAAACATCTTATATTTGGTTACACACCGACGTGTGGGACATGTAAGATATCCGAACGTATGTTAGGTATCGCCAATGAAATTTTGAAATTACCAGTAACAAAAATAGATTTGAATTTTCATCCAAATTTTAGCCAAATAAATGAAATACAATCTGTGCCAGTACTTATGGTCATGTCGAAAGGGAAAGAACAAAAAAGAATCTATGCCTTTCAATCAGTACCATATTTGTTAGAAAATTTGAAATAGTTATTGACGAAACATTAGTGCGATGGTAGGATTAAAAATAATTAAATAATGAAACTCTTATCACGAGAGGTGGAGGGATGTGCCCTTTGAAGCCCGGCAACCGTCTGTAACAGAAATGGTGCCAAGTCACATAAAGTTACTTTAACTTTAGAGATGAGAGAAGCGATTAATGCTTTCTCTATTCTTAAGTGAACAAAGGGAAAGCATTTTTTAATTGATAGAGCAATAATTTAGGAGGCAACTGTGATGATTGAGTTAAATCAAATAGTCAAAAGGTACAAGACGAAAAAACAGGACGTACTAGCAGTAGATCATGTTGATTTAAGTATTCAATCAGGCTCAATTTTTGGTGTAGTTGGATTTTCTGGAGCAGGAAAAAGTACGTTAATTAGACTTTTAAATAACCTAGAACAACCGACTTCAGGTGACGTTATCATTGATGGAGATACAATTGGTAAGTTATCTAAATCAGAGTTAAGACAAAAACGTCAAAAAGTGAGTATGATTTTTCAACATTTTAATTTACTATGGTCACGAACTGTATTAAATAATATTACTTTTCCTTTAGAGATAGCTGGTGTATCGCGTCGTGAAGCGAAACAAAGAGCGTTAGACTTAGTGGAACTCGTAGGATTAAAAGGTAGAGAACATGCGTATCCATCAGAACTATCAGGTGGTCAGAAACAACGTGTAGGTATTGCACGCGCATTAGCAAATGAACCAACTGTGTTACTTTGCGATGAAGCAACGAGTGCACTAGATCCTCAGACAACAGATGAAATATTAGAACTGTTATTGAAGATTAAAGAAGAAAGAAATTTAACAATTGTGATTATTACACATGAAATGCATGTCATCAGACGTATATGTGATGAGGTCGCAGTAATGGAAAATGGTCGTGTTATAGAGCAAGGTCAAGTTTCAAGCGTATTTGAGAATCCGCAACATGCTGTTACAAAACGTTTTGTTAAAGATGATTTGGATGATGAGTATGATGAATCTATTACAGATCTTGTACCATTAAATGCAAATGATTATATCGTGCGTTTGAATTTTACAGGTAAAAATACTACGGAGCCACTAGTATCCTACATCACAAAGACACATAACATTGACGTTAACATTTTGGAAGCGAATATCAAGCACACCAAAGATGGATCAATTGGGTTCTTGGCAGTACATATTCCGAATGTAAATTCAGAAAAGTTCGAAAAATTCATAAATGATTTAGAAGCGCAACATGTTTCAGTGGAGGTGTTAAAGCATGGGTAATTCATTTAGTGACATTCTCCAAGAGATGATTACAATGCCAAATGTGAGTTGGAGTGAAGTTTGGTTAGCCACTTATGAAACATTATATATGACTGTGATTGCGACTATATTTTCATGTATATTTGGTCTTATACTTGGTGTGCTACTTTTCTTATCAGCGAAAAGTAAATCATCGGTAGCAAGAGTATTTTATAGTATCATTTCATTTGTAGTCAATTTATTTAGAGCTATTCCATTTATTATTTTAATCCTTTTATTAATACCATTTACAAGTTTAATATTAGGCACAATAAGCGGTCCGACTGGTGCACTACCAGCATTAATTATTGGTGCAGCACCATTCTATGCGAGACTTGTAGAAATTGCATTTAAAGAAATTGATAAAGGTGTAATTGAGGCAGCTTGGTCAATGGGGGCGAATACCTGGACGATTGTGAAGAAAGTACTTTTACCAGAAGCTATGCCAGCATTAATCTCTGGAATCACTGTTACAGCAATTGCTTTAGTTGGTTCTACAGCAATTGCAGGTGTAATTGGTGCAGGGGGCTTAGGTAACCTGGCTTACTTAACTGGATTTACACGAAATCAAAATGACGTTATTTTAGTATCTACAATTTTAATATTAATCATTGTGTTCATCATTCAATTTATTGGTGACTGGGCTACAAATAAAGTTGATAAACGATAAACTTTAAAGGAGGACTTTAATATAATGAAAAAATTATTTAGTTTAGCTTCAGTATTAGTTTTAGCATTAGTTTTAGCAGCCTGTGGTAATGGCGGTGGTGGAAAAGATAAGACCATTACAGTTGGAGCTTCTCCTGCACCACATGCTGAAATATTAGAAAAGGCTAAACCATTATTGAAAGATAAAGGTTATGATTTGAAAATAAAAACCATTAACGATTATACAACGCCTAATAAGTTATTAAATAAAGGTGAACTTGACGCAAACTTCTTCCAACACACACCTTATTTGAAAACAGATAAAAAAGATAAAGGCTATAAAATTGAATCTGCAGGTAATGTTCATTTAGAACCAATGGCTGTTTATTCAAAAAAATATAAAAATCTAAAAGATTTACCAAAAGGTGCGACAGTTTATGTTTCAAACAATCCAGCTGAAGAAGGCCGTTTCTTAAAATTCTTTGAAGATGCAGGATTAATTAAACTTAAAAAAGGTGTAAAACCTGAAAATGCAACATTTAAAGATATTGCTGAAAACAAAAAAGATATTAAATTTAATAATAAGCAATCTGCAGAATACTTACCTAAGATTTATCAAAATGAAAAAGCAGATGCCGTAATTATTAACTCTAACTTTGCTATCGACCAAAAATTAAGTCCTAAGAAAGATTCAATTGTAGTGGAGAAAGCGAAAGATAATCCTTATGCAAACTTAATTGCAGTAAAAGATGGACAAAAAGATGACAAAAAAATTAAAGCATTAATGGATGTTCTACAATCTAAAGAGATTAAAGACTACATTAATGATAAATATGATGGTGCCGTTGTACCAGCAAAATAATAGCGAATGAATAACACACACCTCTTAACCATATCGGTTGAGAGGTGTTTTATTGTAAAAATGTTTAAAATGTATATTGAAAACGGCATAATAATAGATAACTCAATAATCACTTGTGATGTGTTGTATATGATAAATACAGCGTTACACTTACAAAGCTTGAAAGTACATGACTTTAATTATAGCTATAAATTTAACTTAAAAAGAGGTGGATTTTTATGATAGAAAAAATTGCCAGCATCAAAGAAGCGCCGTTCAGTCTTTTATTATTAGCAGATCCTTCAAAAGAATTCATTTTAGAGCATCTTAGAAACGGAGAATGTTTTGTATTTAAGGAAAATATGGAAGTGATAGGATGCTACATATTAAGAGAAGTGAGCACGGAATCTGTGGAAATCGTTAATATCGCAGTTGCTGAAAGTAAGCAAAACTTAGGCATTGGTAAGAAACTATTAGCCAATGCTTTTGATTATGCGAAAGAACAAGGTTATATAGACATCTGTGTAGGAACGGGAAATTCAAGTGTGCAACCACTTTTATTTTATCAAAAATCAGGTTTTAGAATTACTGGTATAGATTTTGGCTTCTTTGAAAGGAATTATGAAGATCCAATATATGAACATGGTATTTTATGTCGGGATATGATTTATTTATCAAAGCGGTTATAAGTAGTGCAGAGCATTGAATATTAGCAGAGGGGGAAATCTATTTACGATTCAAGTCGTATTTATCTTTTGCTAGCTTAATATAAATACTGGCAAGTATAGGGATAAATGAAGTATATATTTTAAAAATAGAAGATGAGGAGTGACTTTAAATTAAAATCAAACACGCTTCTAAGATTAAGTTATTTTAAATTAATGAAAAAAGCCACCTCAATTAAAAGGTGGGCATTTATGAATGCATTGTTGTTTAATTCAAGCGCTGATTAAAGGATATACTTTTGTGTTATTTGAATTTGTGGTGATGGTAGTAATTCATTTTAAAATGCTTCGAGAACTATAATATCGTCTTGCTGTATAAAACAACTATAAAGTATAAGACACACTATTAAGTTAGAAATGATTTTAAATATAATAGCTTGTGTATATCAATAGATTATTTTAGAAAATTAATTGAATGAATAGAAGAACATTTGAAATAAAGGTCTTGAATGTCACTGATTTTAAAGAAATCACATTCAGCAAAAATACCTAGTATTACTTTTTCAAAGTCTGAGGTGTCTAAATCACTTATGGATGATATGTGGTTATTTAAAGTATTAGAAAACACAACTTGGCTGTTAAAACGATCTATATTTGAACTGTTTTTTACAGCGTGGATATAAGTATCTTTATATAAGTCAATACGATTGTCATTAATAAAAGTTATTGTAGCTAATTTTACCATATGTCACACCACCTAAATGTTATTAATGATAATTATAACATTTAGGTGGTGTGATTTTGTAATTGAAGCTATCGGGATATATAATCAAGCTATTTAAGCGGTATTATGATGTGTCCTATGAAAATCTGATAGAGTTTATTTAAATATTTACAAGTGGATTTGGCCCTTGGCGTAATAATATCTGCGATTTTTAGGGTTTACAAAAATAGGAGCTAGCGTTAATAGGCCAATCTTCCCGCTCAGCATTACTATAATAATTATAATTTTAGTTAGATTACCGTATTCCGTTGTAAAGTCCATACTTAATCCAACCGTTCCAAATGCTGAAATAACTTCAAATAACACTTTTACAAATAGTGTGTCAGCATTTAAAAGACTCAAGATGAAAGTTGTAGTCAGTACATAAATAAATGATAATAAAAATATTGTTAATGCGTTACGTATTGTTTTTTCTGAAATAGTTCTATGGAATAGTGAAGGACGCTCGATATTTCGTAAGTTACTGAATAAAAATACAAGTATTACAGCGAAAGTAGTTACTTTTATACCACCAGCAGCACTTAATGGCGCGCCACCTATGAACATTAGCCCCATCATTAGAAGTGCTGTTGAGGTGTGAATATCACCCATATCAACACTATTGAATCCAGCAGTACGCGTAGTTACAGATTGGAAAAATGAAGTGCCTAATTGTTCAATCAATGTCATATCATTTAAAGTATTATATTGTTCTAGAATAAAGAAAAATAGAGTACCAATAGTGATTAAACCAAGCGTGGTTGCTAGGACTACTTTTGAATGTAAAGATAGCTTTCCTAATTTTTTAGAATGAATTAAATCAATTAATACAAAATTACCAATTCCTCCCATTATTATTAATAGGGGGAGCACTGTCACCGTAATAGGATCTTTTGTGAAGTCCATTAGATTGTTTTTGAAAAGTGCAAAACCAGCATTGTTAAATGCTGATACGGATGTGAACAGACTTACGAAAATACCTTTGCCAACACCGAATTTTGGTATATACGATAAACATAGTAATAAGGCTCCAATAAATTCGGTAGATAAACTATAAATTAATAAATGAATAATTAATTTTACTACTCCGCCAGGTTCATCAATATTCCAAGTCACCATGAGCAGGTGCCTATTTTTAATAGTTATTTTTTTATTTAAAAATATTAAGGTAAGTAAAGTAACGGTTACAATACCTAATCCACCGATTTGAATCAGTAAGAGGATGATAGATTCACCAAGCATATTAAATTGTGATGAAATGTCTATCGTAGACAAACCAGTTACTGTAAAAGCACTGGACGCAATAAATAAAGCATCTATAAAATCTAATGGTTTTTCCCCTGTATAGGGAAGATATAATAAAGCAGCACCAACTAATGTAGTTGATAAAAATAACAAAAGATAAAAATATATGGGTTTATTTATTTTATTCACGTATACAATCTCCTTATGGAACAATTATATTTTAGATTTTCATTACTTAATAACTAATAAACTGGATTATAGCGTATGCCTTCACTTTAATCTTTTAGAGATATGTTAATAGATAATTATAATACGCTTTATTAAAACTTTTTCAATCTTTTTATAGTAATAAAATCAATAAATTTAACTGTCATTTACATCAATGAGAACAATTGGAATTATATTATATCGTTTAGTCAAAATAATAATAAAGGATATACAAGATATTTTGTTTGCATCAGACTGGTAGCATAAAATAATTAAAGGCGATGATTATGTAGGTGATGCAATAGAAAAAGCTCATATCACTTATTACCTGTAAAAAGTATTTCTAAAAGCGAAATCAGTATAAAAATGAGGCAAGATATATGACGTTGTACTAAGCTCATTTAATGATAGACTAGTAAAAAATAGTTAAAGGGGAAGAGGAATGGAAAATATTGAATATGAATGGCTGAAACAAACACGCAATTTGTTATTAGAACAATGTAGTAATTTAGAGGAAGAAGAACTGTCAAAAGAGTTTGACTTTGGTCTTAAAAGTATAAAAAATACGCTTGTACATATGGCTGGATGTTATCACGCTTGGTTAGGTGCTTTTGTCCTTGGTAAAACGGACACACCTCTATTTGATCAAGTGGAAATTGACAATATGGGTATCAACGAAATAAAACAATATTTTTTACAAGCGGATTTATATGTAGAAGCGGTGTTAAATCAATCTAAAGATGAGCTTAATGCAATCATTGAAAATAAGCTGGTATGGAAGGTGAATCATGGGGTTGTAAAGAAAACAGCACACCAATTATTATTTCACTCTATCACACATGAGTTTCATCATAAGGGTCAAATTGGAACCATGTTCCGAAAGCTGGGGCATTCGCCTAATCAAACAGATATATTAGCTTTAGATATTTAAAGTTATCATTGCATGTTGTGGCATGAATTTTTTACAGTAGCTAAATTAAATTATAACCAAATGATACGCAATCATAAAAGAGACGATATGAAAATTGTAAAGCTATACTAGTCATGATAGATTGATCGATTCATATAAAAAAGTACACCTCCGTGTTTAAGTGGAAGTGTACTTTTTTGAATAAAGCTATGCATAGTTTTACGATTTTAAGGATGAATCAAGATGTCATTATATATCATTGCTTAGCGTTGATCATGTTCGTCTTTGATATCGCCGACAATGTTTTCGAGTATATTTTCCATAGTAATAATACCTAGGGGTTGTCTATTTTCATCTTCTATAAGTGCGATATGAATTTGGTTGCTCTTCATTTGCTCGAGTACTTGATGATATTTAGTATTGAGACGTATTTTAAGGATGTCATGGGTAATGCTTTCTATTGAAGTGACACTGTCGTTTAGCAAATCTTTGGCGTGGATATAACCAATGATGTTTGCGCTACTTTCCTTATATACAGGAAATCGAGTATAATGCGCATGACTGATATAAGATTTTGTCTCGCTAATTGTGTTGTCTATATTAATTAGTGAAGCATGCTCGATAGGTATATAGCCATCTTGGATAGTCATTTCATCAAAGGCAAACGCACGATTGATATGCGTCAATTCATTCTCAGAAATTTCGCCGCCTTCATGGCTTTCTTTAATTAGTAACTTTAGTTCTTCTTCGGAATGATAAAGTTCACTTTCCTTGGAAGGTTGCATGCCGAACAATTTTAAAATTAAGCGTGCTGAACCGTTGAGTATAAATATAAATGGATAAAATAATTTAGAAAACATAATAATAGGTTTAGCAATTAATAAAGTAAGTTGTTCAGCTTTTTGAATGGCAATCGTCTTAGGCGCCATTTCACCGATTACAACATGCAAGTAAGTGGCAATGATAAAGGCACTAATAAGTGTGAAAATATGAATCATAGTTTCAGATAAGCCTAAGCTACTGAAAAGAGGGTGCAATAGGAACTCAAAGGTTGATTCTCCAACCATACCTATACCTAAAGCAGTAATTGTAATACCTAATTGACAAGCAGCCAAATACTCATCTAAATGCGTGACAACTTTTTGAGCTGCAAGCGCATTTTTATTATTTCCATTGGCCAGTGTATTAATTCTCGATGTTCGTACTTTGACTATTGCGAATTCTGTGGCAACAAAGAAAGCGGTAAGTACTAATAAAATGATAAACGTAATTAGACTAATAAAGGTTCCCAAAAATTAATTAATTCCTCCGATATAATAAATCTTCAATCTTTTAGAGATTGAAGATTTATTATATAAAAATATATGAATGATTGCTACTGTAACGAATTACACTTTAACTCATTGAAAATGAAAATCGACAATAATATATGTTGAAAATAAAGATGAGGCAAGAGAAATTAACTGACATACA
The DNA here is from genome assembly GCF_030294405.1 of Staphylococcus casei. NCBI lineage: Bacteria > Bacillati > Bacillota > Bacilli > Caryophanales > Staphylococcaceae > Staphylococcus > Staphylococcus casei. The sequence goes on along the minus strand of NZ_CP125718.1, from coordinate 2,079,446 downwards.
TTGTAAAATACATTATTGATTTATATAAATATTAATGACCATTTTCGGTAATATGACCTAACTTATAACTAATGAAAAATCCGACAATTAATGTTATGACTGAAACAAACCACATGAATATAGAAGTAGGTAATCCAGGAAATACTGCATAGAGTGAGCCTACGACAAATCCAATAATCAAGGCATAGGTTAAGTATGTGTGATAGTTTAATAAATATTGTATTGCTTTACTAGATAATAAGAAGCCAGCGATAATACCAAGTCCAACGGTTAATAATATGGGCACGGCATTGAAATTGAATGATAATAATTCTGAAATTGCATACATAATTGTGCCATAAGCTCCAAATACTAGTAGCATAAAGGAACCTGAAATACCTGGTAATAACATTGCACTTGAGGCGCAAACGCCAGCGATAAAATATTTAATAAAAAGACTTGTAGAGAATGTTAGCGTTGCACCTGCATGTTTATTACCATTATTTAATAAAGTGATCACTACAATAATAGCAATACCCAATGCTACTAGCATATAATGTTTAGCTGTAAAAGTTTGTTTAAAGCGTGAAGTTTTTAATAAATAAGGAATAATACCTAAAATAAGTCCAACAAAAAAGAATAACGTTGGAACAGGGTGTGTAATTAATAAAAAGTTAATCAACTGACTTAATGAGCCAATAGCAATTAACATCCCAAGTACAATGGGAATTAAAAACTTTAAACTTTCTCAAAAACGTTTAGAGAAAATACCACTGATAGAACGTATGAAATCATCATATATGCCTAGCAAAAGGGCAATCGTACCACCACTTACACCAGGAACTAAATCTGAGGTCCCCATAGCGAATCCACGCCATAAATTAGACCATTTCATCTTCGACATATTTATCTCCTTTCTATATAAATTGTATAAATGATATTATCATAAAATTTAAGTATTACAATATTAAAGTGAGTTATTAAATATAATAGATGACTTTAACATACATTCTATTGTAACAATGACTATACATAGCGAATATTATTGAGAACATCATATCTTAAATTATCAGTTACGAAAATCTTAGTATTGTTATCGAAAATGATTATGTTTTAATAACTATTTTAATTTAGCGCTTGAAAAGGTTTATATTCAAATATAACTACGTTATAATTAGAGGATGTAATTTAGTTTTAGTCTTTTGACTGTAGATTAAAATTATTATAAACTAGTAAAGAAAAACATATCATATATTACGGAGGGAATATGTATGCCATCAACATTAGAAATTAAAGACCTACATGTGTCTATTGAAGATAAAGAGATTCTAAAAGGTGTTAATTTAACAGTTAACACTGATGAAATTCATGCAATAATGGGGCCAAACGGTACAGGTAAATCAACATTATCATCTGCGATTATGGGGCACCCTAGCTATGAAGTAACACAAGGTGAAGTATTATTAGACGGCGTTAACATTTTAGAATTAGAAGTTGACGAACGTGCAAAAGCTGGATTGTTCTTAGCAATGCAATACCCATCAGAAATTACAGGCGTTACAAATGCAGAATTCATGCGTTCAGCAATAAATGCGAAACGTGAAGAAGGCGAAGAAATAAATTTAATGCAATTCATCAAAAAATTAGATAAAGAGATGGGTTATTTAGATATAGATGAAAATATGGCGCAACGTTATTTAAATGAAGGTTTCTCAGGTGGAGAGAAAAAACGTAATGAAATCTTACAATTAATGATGTTAGAACCAAAATTTGCTATTTTAGATGAAATTGACTCTGGTCTAGATATCGATGCTTTAAAAGTAGTTTCTAAAGGTATCAATAAAATGCGTGGAGAAGCGTTTGGTGCATTAATCATTACGCACTATCAACGTTTATTAGACTATATTACACCAGATCACGTACATGTAATGTTCGGTGGTAAAGTAGTAACTTCAGGAGGACCTGAATTAGCTAAACGTCTTGAAGAAGAAGGTTATGAATGGGTTAAAGAAGAGTTCGGTGCTACAGAATAAGTCTCAACTCATATGTAAACATTAATTTAGATGAAGATTTAAGGTTTGATTTAGATACCATAAACGAATCATACAATCATCAAATGGGAGGAAAAAAGTATGACGACTGAAACTTTGAACATTTCTGAAGCGCAACTAGTTGAATATTCACAAGCCCATAATGAGCCTGCTTGGATGACAGAATTACGTAAAGAAGCGTTAAAATTAACTGAAACTTTAGAAATGCCAAAACCAGATAAAACAAAAATAAATAAATGGGATTTTGACTCATTTAAACAACATGAAACAACAGGAGAAGTGTTTCATGCATTAGATGAATTACCTGAAGCGGTAAAAGAAATCATTGACATTAAAAATTCTGAAAATTTAATTATACAACATAATAATACACTTGCATTCACTAAGGTTTCAGAATCAGCAAGCAATGATGGTGTTATTGTTGAAGGTTTATCAGAGGCACTAGTGAATCATCCAGATTTAGTAAAACAACATTTAATGAATGAAACAGTGACTGTAGATGAACATCGCTTAACAGCATTGCACACAGCACTTATCAATGGTGGTGTTTTTGTATATGTTCCTAAAAATGTAGTTGTAGAACATCCAATTCAATATGTTGTATTACACGACGATGCTGATGCTAGTTTTTATAATCATGTGATTATTACTACTGAAGAAAGTGCAGAAGTCACATATGTAGAGAACTACTTATCAAATGCTGCTAGTGAAGCTGGACAACTTAATATTATTTCAGAAGTGAGTGCGGGTGCAAACTCAAAAATCACTTACGGTTCAGTAGATTACTTAGATAAAGGATTTACTGGTCATATTATTCGCCGTGGTGTCACAGCAGAAGATGCAACGATTAATTGGGCTTTAGGTCTAATGAATGAAGGTAGTCAAATTATTGATAATACTACGAATTTAATTGGCGACCGCTCTGAGAGTGCATTGAAATCTGTAGTAGTTGGTACTGGAGATCAAAAAATTAATTTAACTTCTAAGATTGTACAATATGGTAAAGAAACTAATGGTTATATTTTAAAACATGGTGTAATGCGTGAACATGCATCTACTGTCTTTAATGGAATTGGCTATATTAAGCACGGTGGCACGAAATCTGTTGCTAACCAAGAGTCTCGCGTATTAATGCTTTCAGAGCACGCACGTGGAGATGCTAACCCAATATTATTAATTGATGAAGATGATGTAGAAGCAGGACATGCAGCATCAGTTGGTCGTGTAGATCCTGAACAATTATACTACCTTATGAGTCGTGGTATCTCTCAACAAGAGGCAGAGCGTTTAGTAATTCATGGTTTCTTAGATCCAGTAGTACGTGAATTACCAATTGAAGATGTAAAACGTCAATTAAGTGAAGTTATTGAACTTAAAGTTAATAAATAAGCAGTAATCAACCATAGAAGTTAAACTCAAGACAATAGTACTAAAATGCTAGGAACAGCCGAAGCGACGATTTATAGTGCTTATTATAGATGGTGCTACAGTATGTTCCTATCATATGCTAAGGTCTGATTATAGATTCTTAATTTAGAAAGGTCTGTGGATAATTTGACCGAATTATTAAATGTTAATGAAATTATAAAAGACTTTCCAATTCTTAATCAACAAGTTAATGGTAACAGACTGGCATATTTAGATTCTACAGCGACGAGTCAAACGCCAGTACAAGTGATTGATGCGATTGATGATTACTATAAACGTTATAATTCTAATGTTCATCGTGGTGTCCATACACTTGGCTCTTTAGCTACTGATGGTTACGAAAGCGCCCGTGAAACAGTTAGACGTTTTATTAATGCAAAATATTTTGAAGAAATTATATTTACGCGTGGTACAACGGCAAGTATTAATATTGTTGCGCATAGTTATGGTGATGCTCACATTTCTGAAGGCGATGAAATTGTCGTTACTGAAATGGAACATCATGCGAATATTGTGCCTTGGCAACAACTAGCCAAACGAAAAAATGCAGAATTGAAATTTATTCCTATGACTGAAGATGGAGAATTAAATATCGAGGATGTAAAAGCAACGATAAATGATAACACTAAAATTGTTGCAATCGCCCATGTATCTAATGTGCTTGGAACAATAAATGATATCAAGGCTATTACTGAAGTAGCACACGCACATGGTGCGATTATAAGTGTAGATGGTGCACAAGCTGCCCCTCATATGGACTTAGATATGCAAGACCTAGACGTGGATTTCTATAGTTTTAGTGGTCATAAAATGCTTGGTCCAACAGGTATTGGTGTGTTATATGGTAAACGTCGTTTGCTGAAAAACATGGAGCCTATAGAATTTGGCGGTGACATGATTGATTTTGTAGGTAAATATGATGCTTCTTGGGCTGACTTACCTACAAAATTTGAAGCCGGCACACCTTTAATCGCACAAGCAATCGGTTTAGCAGAAGCAATAAAATATCTTGAAAGTTTAGGCTTTGATGCCATTCATCAACATGAAACGATGTTGACACAATATGCTTATGATAAAATGTCGGAAATAGAAGGTATTGAAATATATGGACCTTCTAAAGAACGTCGTGCTGGCGTGATTACGTTTAACATGACAGATGTTCATGCGCACGACGTTGCGACTGCAGTGGACACAGAAGGTGTAGCCGTCAGAGCAGGTCATCATTGTGCACAGCCTCTTATGAAATGGTTAAATCAATCTTCAACAGCACGTGCGAGTTTCTATATATACAACACTAAAGAAGATATTGACCAAATGGTTGAAGCCTTGAAACAAACGAAGGAGTTTTTCTCATATGAATTTTAATAATTTAAATCAGTTGTATCGTTCAGTTATTATGGATCATTATAAGAGCCCGAGAAACAAAGGCACTTTAGATAATGGTTCCATGACTGTAGACATGAACAATCCAACATGTGGGGATCGTATTCATCTTACGTTTGATATAGAGGATGGTTTCATTAAAGATGCAAAATTTGATGGAGAAGGTTGCTCAATATCAATGTCTAGTGCTTCTATGATGACTGAAGCTGTTAAGGGTCACTCATTAGCTGAAGCTATGAAAATGAGCCAAGAGTTTACAAAAATGATGCTTGGTGAAGATTTCGAAATGACTGAAGAGATGGGCGACATAGAAGCACTTCAAGGTGTATCTCAATTCCCAGCGAGAATCAAGTGTGCCACTTTAGCTTGGAAGGCTTTGGAAAAGGGTACAGTTGAAAAAGAGGGTAATACAGAAGATTAAGTGGAACTGATGCATTGACATTGTGTAATATTCCATTCAAACTAGAAGATACAACATGGCACTAAATTTAAGAATAATTCAATATAAACAGACTTTCATTAACAGTCATTGAAGGTAAGAATACAGCAAATGATCTTGCACACAAGTCGTTTTTAATATATAAAAGGAGTGATTGAAATGGCTAAAAAAGCACCTGATGTTGGGGATTATCAATATGGTTTCCACGATGAAGATGTTTCCATTTTTAGATCAGAACGTGGTTTGACGGAGAATATTGTTCGTGAAATCTCAAACATGAAAGAAGAACCTGAATGGATGCTTAACTATAGATTGAAATCATTAAAACAGTTCTATAAAATGCCGATGCCACAATGGGGCGGAGACTTATCAGAATTAGACTTTGATGATATCACTTATTATGTTAAACCTTCAGAAAATACAGAGCGTTCATGGGATGAAGTGCCTGAAGAAATTAAACTTACGTTTGAAAAATTAGGTATACCGGAAGCGGAACAAAAGTATCTTGCTGGAGTTTCAGCGCAATATGAATCAGAAGTTGTTTACCATAACATGGAAAAAGAACTGGAAGATAAAGGTATTATTTTTAAAGATACAGACAGTGCGTTAAGAGAAAATGAAGAATTATTTAGAAAGTATTTCTCAACTGTAGTACCTGCTGCAGATAACAAATTCTCAGCATTAAACTCTGCTGTATGGTCTGGTGGTTCATTCATTTATATTCCTAAGAATATTAAATTAGACACACCATTACAAGCTTACTTCCGTATTAACTCTGAAAACATGGGTCAATTTGAGCGTACATTAATCATTGCTGACGAAGGTGCTTCAGTAAACTATGTAGAAGGTTGTACTGCACCAGTTTACACAACAAGCTCGTTACATTCAGCTGTTGTTGAAATTATCGTACACAAAGACGCACACGTGCGTTATACAACAATTCAAAACTGGGCGAACAACGTTTATAACTTAGTTACTAAACGTACACTAGTATATGAAAATGGTAATATGGAATGGGTTGATGGTAACCTTGGTTCTAAATTAACTATGAAATATCCTAACTGTGTACTTATGGGTGAAGGTGCTAAAGGTAGTACATTATCTATCGCGTTCGCTGGTAAAGGCCAAGTACAAGATGCCGGTGCGAAAATGATTCACAAAGCGCCAAACACATCATCAACAATTGTGTCGAAATCTATTTCTAAAGATGGCGGTAAAGTTGTTTACCGTGGTATCGTGCACTTTGGACGTAAAGCGAAAGGCGCACGTTCAAATATTGAATGTGATACGTTAATCTTAGATAACGAATCTACTTCAGATACGATTCCTTATAATGAGGTATTTAATGATAATATTTCATTAGAACATGAAGCGAAAGTATCTAAAGTTTCAGAAGAACAATTATTCTATCTAATGAGCCGTGGTATTTCTGAAGAAGAAGCTACTGAAATGATTGTAATGGGCTTCATTGAACCATTCACAAAAGAGCTTCCTATGGAATATGCTGTTGAAATGAACCGTTTGATTAAGTTCGAAATGGAAGGTTCAATCGGATAGGGTTAAGCCCCGTCCTTGTAGAGTTTTGATATAAAGGAAAGCACGATTGATACCAATTTGATACCATTTTTCTAAATGTTGTCGAATATGCGTATTGCATCGTGCTTTTTTTGTGTATATAAATGACTATAGGTGTTCATTGTTTCACTGATTTGAGAGTGTCTCATTAAAGATTGCAAAACAAATATATCTACACCATTGTTTGCAAGATATGAAGCAGGTATTGCTCATTACTATATCGATAGAAATACAGTTTGGCGTGCGATTGATACCTACAGTGTTGGTTGGCATGTAGCCAACGCATACGGTAACAACGGATTTATCGGTTATGAAGTTGAAGAGTCAATGAGTGCAATTAATAAGGACTTCATGGCAAATGAACAGGCTACATTTAAGAAAGCTGCAGCAGACTTACTTTATTATGGATTACCACTAGAAAGAGAAACAGTGAAATTACATTGTGAGTTCGTCCCTACAGCTTGTCCACATCGTAGTATGGCATTGCATACAGGTTTTGACCCAATCAAACAAGGGGCAGCACCAACTTCTATTGTAAATCAATTAAAAGATTACTTTATTCAAGAGATTAAAAAATATTATAATAACCCAGCATTGAAAGCAGGTGCACCAGCAAGTAATGATGTGCCAGATAGAAACACTATACCTACTGAACAAGATAAGAATGACTTTAATAAAGAAAGTGGAAATAAAGTAGGTAATGGATGGAGAAAGAATAAACATAATATTCTGTGGAAACCAGAAAAAGCAACGTTTACTTGTAAGGCGTTAGATTCGGAAGGAAACAGAAGCTTTATATATACGAGATATCATGGACCATGGACAGGTTGGGAAATTGCAGGTCAGTTACAATACGGTCAATCTGTTAATTATGATGAAGTGTACGACTATGACGGATATATTTGGATTGCATGGACAGTGAATAGTGGCGCACGCGTTTATATGCCAATTGGTAATTCAAATGGAAATGGCAGTAGAGTAGGCGATGCGTGGGGAGATTTTAGTTAACAAATGGTATAATTTAATTGTATTCATACTACAAGGGGAGGCACCGTCATGTGCTTGCCCTATTTTTATTTTATTTTATTTCATTTCATTGGAATAAGCGTTACAAAACTTGAATTATAATATATAATGTTTATATAAATATTTGGAGGGGATGTATTTTGAGTCTTATTGCAACCGTCATAATGTTAATATGTGCATTTTACATATATAAAAACGTAGCTTTTATTTTAGCACCTCATGTTGGCAATTTTTTTCATTCTAATAGTTTTTCTAGAGATGAAGGTATGAATGATTTTTTAGCAATGGTAACAACGATATTAGCTACTTTTGTAATTACGGTATTTATACTAGTTATTAGTTATCAAATATTTAAATGGTTTTGTATAGTTATACTGATTGGAATATGCCTTTATTTTAGATATGGTACAAATGCTGGATCGTCAGAATAGCTTTAAGTATTACTCCTTTTTAGGAGTTATTTTTTTGTTTACATATAAGAACATATGTTCTATTATATTCATAGAGGTGATGATATGAAAATTATAAATCCTAATGCACCAGATTAATATAAGTATGAAACTGACTATCGTAAAATACCTAGTGAATACTTGAATCCACGTATACCGAAAGGCAGAGGAAAAGTTAAGTGGGCGCCTTTTGCCACAATACCCGAACAACACGAGAGACTAAAACAATACACGGAAGACCAGAATAAGATAGATAAGCCACAGTTAAGTGACTGCCAATTGAGCGAGCTAAATGACAAGTTAGTTTTTAAAATGTTCCATGATCCACAAATTGAAGTGGGTTATTTTGAAAGTGGGTATATAAGAAAGATAAGTGGTTACATACACAAAGTAGATACTCATGAACAGTGTTTACATTTATATGAAGAAACTGGATTAATTAAATTAAAATAAAATTAAGCGAAATAACTGAAATAAAATAAATGTTGTTAAACCATAAAAAGTATATTAAAGTTAATTTAAAAAAGTAGGCTGAATTATGGTGAAACTAGTAGCAATTTGCGAAGTGTGTGACAAAGTTTTTCAATCATCTTTTGAATTAAAGGATTCATATAAAATTTTCATGAAGAATAACAAAGAAACATGTCCGTATTGTGGTGGTTTAGCTTTTATTCCTGATGGGGTTTATAATGTTAAAGATGAAATAATAAACATATTTTCAATCGATGATGGCAAAGATTTATACAAATTAGAAAAAGTATTAAATAGCGTTAAAAAAGGTGATTCGATAAAAAATGTTGAGAATAAAATCAATAGTGAAACACCACAGTATCATGGTATAATGGATGTAATAAGAAAATTTTGTGATAAAAATAAAAGTGTATTTGCAGCTGCAGGAGTTGTTTCACAAATACTTTTTTCATCTTACAGTATTTATGCAGAAAACCATGAAGATACATTACATAATGAAGTTCAACAAAAGAATGAAAACATAAAACAACAACAATATATTATAGATGAACAAAAAGAGATAATTAAATACAAATCGGAGTGATAAGCATGGATAATCTTGCATGGGTATTACCTATATTATCAGCAATATTCTTTGGATTAGCATTTTATGGACAATCAGTAAAGGTAGATCGTTTAGAAAAAGATTTGGAAAAACTTAAAGAATTAAGATATAACCATCCACATTAATAGCAGGGTGGTTTTTTATATATAAAATAACCCACCTATTCATTTAGGTGGGTTAGATTAACGCAAAGAATGGAATGATTAAATGTCAGAAGTGGTCAGTTGGGTTTTATCATCAAGTGTTATAGTTGCTTGTATTACTTATATCGCTAATACAAAAATAAAAAACAAAGAATTACTAGTTAAAATTAAATTAGAAGAACAAAACAAATGGATAAGGAATGTAGATGAAAGTTTAAAAAAATTTGTGGAGTTAGATTCAGAGTATCTTAAGGGTCTAATAGATTATTCGTTGAATAAAATTGATGAAGATGAAATTTCTAAACAAATTATGGAGTTAAATAAGGCGCAACACTCGCTAGTTTTTTATATACATCAACTCGAATATAACAAAAGTTCAGTAGAAGAAGTAATGGATATTATACAGAATATAGTAGAGAAAATAGACTCGCAAACAACTGCAGCTCAAGAATTTAGAAGTGTGAACTATTACCAAAGTGAAAAAGCTATTAAAAAAATTAGTAACATAACAAGTGAAAATGAAAAGGAAATAGGAGATAGCAACATAGAATTAGCTATGAAAATAGGAGAACTAGCAAAAGAAGAGAAAAAGGCTTTAGCTAATGAAGTAATTGAAAGTAAGTTCACAAAAGTATTAATAGGAATATTTAAATAAACCCACCTGAATTAATAGGTGGGTTTATTTGGTATCAGTGATACCACTTTTGATACCATTTTTCGATGAAACGTGTTTTTTGTATTTTTAAGTGGCATCTAAAATGTTGATTTAACAAGGTTTGTGAATACACGTTTTGTTATTTTTCTTTATAATCAATTGAAATGTAAGGCGGTATCGGTTAGTTTTATAGATTGAAATATAAAGCTTTCGAATAAATAAAAGCACATGCAATACGATTTTGATAACACTTATGATTGAATGTTATCGGAAACGGTATTGTATTGTGCTTTTTTTATGTTATTCAATTAACTTTTATTACGTTCATCCACTTTATTAGCTATGACTTTCAAACATTTTCTAACCTGTATAGATGAAGTGTCCTTAGGTAACTTGTGAGAAAAAATAATGCCATCTTCTGTTTTGACTGTGTAATTAATATTTCTAATGCCTACTTCGTAATCTAAAATTTGCATGTGTTTTATCGCTCCAACTTAATTTAATATTATGGTGAAAATTCAAGGTGTAAATACATATGACATTATCAATACCCTTGATATATTAAGGTAAACTTAATGGAATTTATTTTTAATACGATACAATCCAAAAAACTTTACATCATTGAGTATCATATAAGGCGTAGGTAACATAATTTTAAAATTAAATGTATAAGTATTTAGATATAGCCAATACTATTAGAACCACTATTATTTGATACACATTCGTGTGTGCAGTCTTTGTGTTTGAACCTGAAAAATATTGAAAGTAAGTTAAACATCATAAAAGTGATAATGTGTATAACTTTATATACTAAGGCGTTTATATAAATTAAAAGACGGGAATCATTTAGTAATCTATTATTTTTTAAATACAGATAATATTAAGGAGTTATGTATTTATGATTATTATAATAATCATACTTTTATTTGCTTCTTTTTTCTTTTCTGGTAGTGAAACTGCGCTAACGACCGTGAATAGAATAAAGATACAAACAGAAGCTGATCATGGAAATAAAAAGTCAGGGCAAGTTAATCAATTATTAACTAAATCGAGTACTGTGTTAACGACTATGCTGATTGGGAAGAATATATCAAAAATTATTCTAGCAGCGCTGGTAACGATTATAGCGGTAAGGTCGGGAGTAAAGGTCGGAATACTTGCTGCCCTCATCACAGTAGTCGTCATTGCGATATTAGAAGTAATTGCTAAATCATTTGCCGCGGCAAATCCCTATAAAACTTCACATTTAGTCTATGCGCCTGTTTCTTTTTTTGTTGTTGTTTTTATGCCTGTGACTAAAGTACTTAACGTTATTGCAGGCATAGTTAATAATATTATTATAGATGGTAGACAAGAGAATCAGGATTTTTCAAAAGATGCACTTAAACACATGCTTGCGATTGCAGGTAGAGAAGGTGCATTAAATGAAATGGAACGAGAGCGCATTCAAGGCGTTATGAATTTTGAAAAGCTAAAAATTAAAGATATTAGTACAACGCCAAGAATTAATGTAACTGCATTTTCCTCTAATATTTCATATGAAGAGGCATATGATGTGATTATCTCTAAACCTTATACGCGCTATCCTGTGTATGGAAACGATATGGATCATATTATTGGGGTTTTTCATTCGAAATATTTATTAGCATGGAGTAGAGAGACTTCGAACGATATTTTACAATACACGTCGGAGCCTTTGTTTGTGAATGAACATAACAAGGCAGAATGGGTGTTAAGGAAAATGACAGTAGCACGTAAGCATTTAGCTATCGTATTAGATGAGTATGGAGGCACAGATGCAATAGTGTCACACGAAGACTTAATAGAAGAAATGTTAGGTATGGAAATAGAAGATGAAATGGATGAAGAGGAAAAAGAAAAGCTTAAACATCAAATAGAAGCATACAATAATAAATGATGAATATATTATGTTGTGAATGAGCGATATGTTTTAAAAGGAGTGTATGACATGAAATTATCAACACGAATCACTGATTTGTTTGGCATTGAGTACCCAATAATACAAGCAGGGATGGCTGGTAGTACAACACCAGAATTAGTTGCAACAGTGAGTAACTCTGGCAGTTTAGGAACATTAGGTGCAGGCTACTTCAATCCTGAAAAACTTGAACAAGAAATCACACGTATTCAAGCGTTAACAGATTTACCGTTTGCAGTAAATTTATTTGTACCAAGTGAAAAATTATATATTCCTGAAAAAATTGAACACATGAACGTTTGGTTGAGACCGTATCGACGCGCTTTTAATTTAGAAGAACCTGTATTAAATATCAGTGAGGAACAGGTATTTAATAAGGCAATCGATATTGTGATTGACAAAGGTGTAAAGATTGTTTCTTTTACATTCGGAATTCCTAATCAAGCAGTTATAAAAAAATTGAAAGCGCACAATATGATTATAGTAGGCACTGCGACTTCAGTTGAAGAAGCGATTGCGAATGAAAATGCTGGTATGGATGTAGTCATTGCACAAGGCAGTGAGGCAGGTGGGCATCGAGGTTCATTTACCATAGCATCCAATAACCAAATGCCTTTAGTTGGTACGATGTCACTCGTTCCACAAATTGTCGATAATGTAAATATTCCGGTGATTGCTGCTGGTGGAATTATGGATGGACGGGGTTTAGTAGCAGGCTTAGTATTAGGTGCACAAGCCGTACAAATGGGCACTGGTTTCCTCACAACGGAAGAGAGTGCAGCTACTGAATTATATAAAAATGCTATCAAGCAAAGTGTAGAAACAGATACAGTCGTAACTAACGCCTTTAGTGGTAAACCAGCACGTGGTATTGATAATGAATTTATTCATAATATGGAAGGTTATAATGATGATATTCCAGATTATCCAATTCAAAATCAATTGACAAATGCTATTCGCAAAGCAGCATCTAAAGAAGGTAATGCACAGTGGACGCATTTATGGAGTGGACAAAGTCCAAGATTAGCACAACGCCTTTCGGCAGCATTATTGATTGAAAAAGTTGTAAAAGAAGCTGAAAGTATACTTCAGCAATAGCATATTTATAATGTCTTAAATGAAGCAAATTAAAACGAATAACGCTTTAAATATAAAAAATGGCTGCTAATACATGGTGTAATTAGCGCCATTTTTTATTAATATTCAATTATACATAATGAGAAATCAGTATTGATTTATAGAAAGTTATGAAAGCATAGGTCTATTTTTTAAGTTACAGTAAATTGAATTTAATCTAGTGAATCCGACAAAACATCTGTGGTATCATTAATTTGGTGATAATATGATAAATATTGGATTAACAGGTTGGGGAGATCACGATACATTATATGAAGATTTGCAACGTAAAACAGATAAGTTAATTACATATGCAAGTCATTTTCCTATAGTGGAATTAGATGCTACTTATTACGCAATTCAGCCTGAAAGAAATATAAAAAAATGGATAAGAGAAACACCCAAACGTTTTGAATTTATAGTTAAAATTCATCAAGCTTTAACATTACATGCAGACTATCATGATTATGCGGAAACACGCCAAGAATTATTTGATCAGTTTAAAGCTATGCTTCAACCGCTTCAAGAAGAAAGTAAACTCGCAATGGTATTAGTACAATTTCCACCTTGGTTTGATTGCTCAGTGCAAAATATTACATATATCCGTTACATCCGAGAACAATTAAAATCATTTCCTATCTGTGTAGAATTTAGACATCAATCATGGTTCAATGAAACCTATAAAGAGGAAACATTAGCATTTTTAACACAGCAACAAATTATACATGCTGTGTGTGATGAACCACAGGCGGGTCAAGGCTCAATACCGCTAGTTAATAGAATTACACACGATACTGCTTTTGTACGTTATCACGGGCGTAATGTGCACGGATGGACGAAGAAAGATATGACTGATGAGGCGTGGAGAGATGTTAGATATCTTTATGACTATAATCAGCAAGAATTGGAAGCTTTAGTAAACAAAGTAAAAGTGTTAGAGCATAAAGCAAAAAAGATTTACGTTATATTTAATAATAATTCTGGTGGTCATGCAGCACAAAATGCCAAAACATATCAAAAGATATTAGGAATTGATTATAAAGGACTAGCACCACAGCAATTAAAATTATTTTAGGAGCGATAAAATGTTAACTATAGTATTATTGATCATAATTGGTGGCTTATCAGCAATTATTGGGTCATTAGTAGGTATTGGTGGCGGAATCATCATCGTGCCTACCCTCGTTTATCTTGGTGTAGATAATGATTTACTTCAAGGTATTACACCACAAATAGCAATAGGAACGTCATCTGTGATATTAATTGTAACAGGTCTATCATCTACATTAGGCTATTTGAAAACAAAGCAAGTCGATGTGAAAAATGGATCTATATTTTTATTTGGTTTGTTACCAGGATCGCTCATTGGTTCAATGCTAAGTCGTTATTTAACATTAGAGTCATTTAATCTATATTTTGGTATATTTTTAATATTTGTAGCTATATTACTAATGATAAGAAACAAAATTAAACCATTGAAAGTTTTTGATAAACCAAAGTATCAACGTACATATGTCGATGGTAATGGGACGACCTATCACTATAGTGTGCCGCCTGGTATCGCATTTATAGCAACACTATTCATTGGTATTTTAACAGGATTGTTCGGAATTGGTGGGGGTGCATTAATGACCCCATTAATGCTCATCGTATTTAGATTTCCACCTCATGTTGCAGTTGGAACAAGTATGATGATGATATTCTTTTCAAGTGTGATGAGTTCAGTAGGGCATATAGCACTTGGACATGTGGCGTGGATTTATTCTATCGTCCTAATCATAGCTAGTTATTTTGGTGCTAAAATAGGTGTGAAAGTTAACCGTTCTATTCAATCATCTACAGTTGTAAATCTATTGCGTACAGTCATGTTATTAATGGGTATATATTTAATAATAAAAGCATTTTTATAAGTATTAGAGGAGGGAATTAGAGATGGAGTTAACGATTTATCATACTAATGATATACACAGTCATCTACATGAATACGCACGTATTTCAGCTTACTTAGCTGAGGCAAGACCGAAGTTGGATCATCCCTCTCTTTATTTAGATATCGGCGACCATGTTGATTTATCTGCACCAGTCACAGAGGCTACAATGGGTATTAAAAATGTAGCGTTGTTAAACCAAGCACAATGTAATCTTGCAACAATTGGTAACAATGAAGGCATGACGATTTCACATGATGCGCTCAATACGCTATACGATAAAGCAAATTTTCATGTAACATGTTCAAATGTTTTTGATGAACAGGGACGTTTACCCCATAACATGTCATCTTCTTACATTAAAGAAATTGAAGGTGTGCGAATTTTATTTATTGCTGCTACAGCTCCATTTACACCCTTTTACCGTGCTTTAGATTGGGTAGTAACCAATCCACTAGAAGCAATTAAGGATGAAGTGCGTGCCAATGAAGGCGCATATGATCTACTTATAGTCATGAGTCATGTTGGTGTATTCTTTGATGAAAAATTATGTCAAGAGATTCCAGAGATTGACTTGATTTTAGGGAGTCACACACATCATTATTTTGAGCAGGGTGAAATAAATAATGGCGTATTAATGGCTGCAGCGGGTAAATATGGTTACTTTTTAGGTGAAGTGACATTAGAAATTGAAAATAAAAGCGTTGTGAACAAAGTAGCTAAGCTGCATCCGGTTGAAACATTACCAGACTTTCAAACAAATTTTGAAGCTGAGGGCAAGGCACTTTTAAGTGAGGCAATTATCAATCGTCCCGTGAATTTACCTAGAAAGACGAATATCATTTCACAAACGACTTATATGTTAGCTGAAAGTATATTTGAGTTTACTAATGCGGATTGTACAATTATTAACGCTGGCCTTATTGTTAAAGATGTTATTGCAGATGAAGTGACAGAATATGACATTCATCAAATGTTACCACATCCTATTAATGTCGTACGTATTAAACTGAACGGGCAAGAATTAAAAAATGTAATATTAAAAAGCCAAAAACAAGAATATATTACTGAACATGCGCAAGGATTAGGATTTAGAGGTGACATTTTTGGAGGATATATTCTGTATAATTTAGGTTTTATTGAATCAGAATCAAAGTATTTTATAAATGGTGAAGAGATTGATGACGAAACTACATATGTATTGGGAACTATAGATATGTATACCTTTGGTCGTTACTTTCCAACACTTAAAGACCAACCGACAGATTATTTAATGCCCGAGTTTTTAAGAGATATATTTAAAGAGAAATTACTAGAATATTAAATTATAACCGATTTACGTTTTAATTTAGTGAAAATTTCGTTATAATGAGTAGAGATTTCAAATCAGGAGGATTGTGCGGTTATGGCTACTAAAAATGAAGAAATTTTACGTAAACCAGATTGGCTGAAAATAAAGCTGAACACAAACGAAAACTACACTGGTCTTAAGAAAATGATGCGTGAAAAGAATTTACACACAGTTTGCGAAGAAGCAAAATGTCCAAATATACATGAATGTTGGGGAGAACGACGTACTGCTACTTTTATGATTTTAGGTGCAGTGTGTACACGTGCTTGTCGCTTTTGTGCAGTAAAGACTGGCTTGCCGAACGAATTAGATTTAGACGAACCAGAACGTGTAGCTGAATCTGTTGAATTAATGAACTTGAAACACGTTGTAATTACAGCAGTAGCACGTGATGATTTAAGAGATGCTGGTTCTAACGTATATGCAGAAACAGTACGTAAAGTACGTGAACGTAATCCGTTTACTTCAATTGAAATTTTACCTTCTGATATGGGTGGAGATTTTGAAGCATTAGAAACGTTAATGGCTTCGAAACCAGATATACTTAACCACAATATCGAAACCGTACGCCGCTTAACGCCAAGAGTTCGTGCGCGAGCGACTTACGATCGTACATTAGAATTCTTAAGACGTTCAAAAGAATTACAACCAGATATTCCAACGAAATCTAGCTTGATGGTTGGATTAGGTGAGACACACGAAGAAATTTATGAAACGATGGATGACTTACGTGCAAATGATGTAGATATATTAACAATTGGACAATATTTGCAACCTTCACGCAAACATTTAAAAGTTGAAAAATACTACACACCACTAGAATTTGGTAAATTAAGAAAAATAGCAATGGACAAAGGTTTTAAACATTGCCAAGCTGGACCTCTTGTACGTAGTTCATATCATGCTGATGAGCAAGTTAATGAAGCGGCAAAAGAGAGACAACGTTTAGGTGAAGAACAGTTGAATCAAGAGACAAATTTATAATAATTTAAGATAGACATCAAAGACTTAGTTCAATGAAGAATGATGCTTCAATACAGCATATTCTTGTGAGCTAAGTCTTTATTAAAAATATAATTCATATATGTCGTGAAATGGAATAGCACTTCTTAATACTGCATTGATATGTGACATATTTAGATTAGGTGAATGAAATGATAAAAGTGAATGAACAATACTTTGAAATAATTGAAGATTATAGAGCATCATTTGACGAAGAAACATTTGCAAATCGTTATTCTGATATATTAGATAAATATGATTTTATAGTCGGCGATTTTGGGTATGATCAATTAAGATTAAAAGGGTTTTATAATGATACTAATAAAAAAGCAGAATTAAGTAAACGATTTTCCACAATACAAGATTATCTGTTAGAGTATTGTAACTTTGGTTGCCCTTATTTTATTTTAAGACGTGTTCCTGAAAAGGAAGCGAAGCGTCATATAGATGATACACGCATAGCTGATGCTGAATTCGAAGAGAATAAGCTCCATGATGTGAAGATTCAGCCAAGTATACAACGAACAGACAAATAAAGAACCAAGTGTCATACATAGACGCTTGGTTCTTTATTTATATATTTGATATAGATGATTATTGTTTTATTGAATGATTTCGTTAAGGTATTCAGTAATTTCATTGCCTTCTTCTTCATTTACGCCAAGTATATGGGCAATATAACCTTCTTCTTCTAAATCATCAGTCCCAATAATGCCAAACTTATTCGTTTGCATATTGAGGACAATGGATTTACCATAATGGCGGTTTGTTTGTACTAGCATTAAATCATAGCGACTGTGTTCACCAACAAAACCAACAAATTGGACTTGTGCAGATTCATCATCGTCATATAGATACATATCAATCATTTTAAAACGCTCCTAATAATAGATTGTGATTTATAAAAATAATTCTTCAAACATTGAATTTTACTAACCCAATAAAGTCTTAATATTTAGTATAACCATAAATGAATTCGACTGCAAAGGTATGGTATGATGAGATTAATAGGGGTGAAAATAATGTATTTCGTGAATAAGACTCAATTAAATACAAAGTTAAATTACTTACAACAATTAATAACAGATTATCCTCAAAATAAAGATAATCATTATGCATTTGAACGTATTTCACAGATGTTTATAGAATCAGCTGTCGACATTGGTAATATGATTATTGATGCTTTTATACTAAGAGATCCTGGAAATTATAAGGATGTTATTGATATTCTAGAGTTAGAAAATGTAATTTCTAAAGACACACAGATGAAGATCAATCAAACGGTCGAAGTTAGAAAGCACTTTGTCCATTATTATGATGAATTAGACGTAAACAAATTAGTGCCACTCTTCGATGAATCTTTGGCATATTATCAGCAATACATTGAAGAAGTAACACAATTTTTAAAAAATGAAGATGTACCGATTACAGCATTTGGTAAAAAGGGAGAGTAAACAAAAATGAAAAATTATAAAGCTTATCTTATAGATTTAGATGGCACATTATATAAAGGTAATGAAATTATCGATGGGGCAGCGCAATTTATAGAATATTTAAATCAACAACAAATACCACATTTATATGTGACGAACAATTCAAGTAAAGAACCTGAAGATGTAGCTTCCAAATTACATACAATGGGCATAGATGCAAAACCTAATGAAGTCGTTACCTCAGCGCTTGCTACTGCAGAATATATAGCTGAGGAAGCGCCAGGGGCTTCAGTTTATATGTTAGGCGGCAGTGGCTTAGAAACAGCCTTAAAAGCCTATGGTTTAGAAATTAAAGATGATGAATTTGTAGACTATGTAGTCATTGGTTTAGATGAAGCGGTAACTTATGAAAAATTAGCAACTGCGACACTTGGTGTACGTAATGGTGCTAAATTTATTTCAACGAATCAAGACTTATCTATTCCTAAAGAACGTGGATTTTTACCTGGTAATGGTGCGATAACAAGTGTTGTATCAGTGTCAACGGGTGTTCAACCTACATTTATAGGGAAACCACAGCCTATTATTATGAATAAGGCTCTAGAGACATTAGATATCGATCCATCTGAAGTAGCAATGGTTGGTGATTTGTATGATACTGACATTTTATCTGGTATTAATATTAATATAGATACAATTCATGTCCAAACTGGCGTGACTACGAAAGAAGAAATTGAAGTGAAAGATGTACCTCCGACATACACGTTTAAAGATTTAAATGAAGTTATCAACGAACTCAAAGGGTAGGAGTGATTGAATGGAAAAAGTCATCGTAACAAGAAAGATACCACAACCATTTATAGAACAACTAGAAGCATTTGCAGAAGTTGAAGTATGGAATGAGTCATACACACCAATGCCAAGAGACAAGTTTTTAGATTCATTAAAAGATGCTACAGCATGCTTTATTACGTTAAGTGAGAAAATTGATGAAACTGTTATAGAGTCGGCGCCACACCTCAAAGTAATTGCTAATATGGCAGTTGGATTTGATAATATTGATGTGCCATTAGTGCATAGTAAAGGTATTATCGCTACAAATACGCCTGAAGTACTTACAGAAACAACAGCTGAATTAGGTATCACATTATTGTTAAGTGTAGCGCGACGCATTGTTGAAGCAGAACAATATGTACAAAGAGGCGAATGGCAAAGCTGGGGACCTTATTTACTAGCTGGTAAAGATTTATACAATGCTAAAGTCGGGATATTCGGCATGGGCGACATAGGTAAAGCTTTTGCACGTCGACTTAAGGGTTTTAACACGAATATTATGTATCATAATAGAACGAGATATAAAGATGCTGAAGAAAAATTAGGTGCATTATATGTGTCATTTGATACATTATTAGAAAATAGTGATTTTATTGTTTGTACAGCACCGCTTACAGAAGATACACGTGATAAATTTAATGAAGCTGCATTTAAGAAAATGAAAAATGATGCCATTTTTATTAATATTGGTCGTGGCGCAGTTGTAGATGAACAAGCGCTAGTCAAAGCACTGCAAGAAGGAGAAATAGCAGCTTGTGGTCTTGATGTTTTGCGTCAAGAACCGATAGATATGTCTCATCCACTACTCTCTATGAGCAACGCAGTGATTGTGCCTCATATTGGCAGTGCATCAATGATTACTAGAAATCGCATGATTCAACTTTGTGTTGATAATATTCGCTTAGTTTTAAACGATAAACAACCCAAAACGCCTATAAAAGCGATTTAAACAATGTATGTCAAGTTATTAAAGTGAATAGATTATAGCATGATTTATAATAATAAAAGCTGATAGCGTTCCTTTTTAGGAGTTCTATCGGTTTTTATTTTTTTTATTTAAAAAATAACAAATATGCTTAAAATTTTGAAACGCATTCAATATAACATATTTGTTATATAGGAAATTGTTTATTAAATTGTAATATCGTTGAAAAGAATGTATAATAAATTGGGAAATTTGTAAAAAAGCCGTAATACGTATTTTTGATAGATAGATTTAAATACATACATTTAATAATTGTGAAAGAGGTGAATTATGAATAACGATAAAGGTAATACTAAATATCTCACAGTGAAACCATACTTACTAACGCTGTTATATCTTGTAATATTTATAGCACTATATTTAATTTATGGTAGCGGTGATACACATAATAACTTTATTTATAATGAATTCTAATGAAGGAGACAATCATGAAAGACATCATTCAATCATTAAGTGAAAGTGAAAAAAATTGCCCGCACCACATAGCTGTACAACATAATCATGAGCGATTAACGTATAAAGAATTAAATCAATATTCGAATATACTTGCTCGTATGATACAAGAGACGGATAGACCTATTATAGCGTATGGTCACATGTCACCGTTTATGATTGTAGCAATGATTGCTAGTATAAAAGCAGGGTGTGGCTATGTACCTTTGGATACATCTTTGCCTCAAGACCGTTTGCACACAATTATAAGAAAAATGAACCCTCAATATTTAATCAATACAACCGATGAAAACGTTGAGCAATTTGAACTCAATGTGATTGATATCAATACAATCAAAAACAATCATTGCGATATTACATTTGAGTCTAAAATTAAAGCAGATGATATTGCTTATACAATATTTACATCTGGTTCTACAGGGGAACCTAAAGGCGTACAAATTAGTTATAAAAGTCTAAATGACTTTACACAATGGATGGTCCATCTGAATCAATTAGGTGAACATCAACAATGGTTAAATCAGGCGCCATTTTCTTTTGATTTATCAGTGATGGCTATATATCCTTGTTTAGCAACGTCGGGGACTTTAAATTTAGTAGATAAGATGATGATTAATAAACCTAAACGACTCAGTGAGATGTTGGATGCAGCAAAAATTAATGTATGGGTTTCAACACCATCATTTATGGAAATGTGCTTGATGTTACCACAGTTAACAGAAATGAAATACGCTAGTTTAAAAGAGTTTTTCTTCTGTGGTGAAATATTTGCCCATAGAACTGCCCAAATGCTTTTACAACGTTTTCCTTCTGCATGGGTCTATAATACTTATGGCCCAACTGAAGCCACTGTGGCTGTTACGAGTCTTTTAATAACAGAAGACATATTACGTGAGTATAATCCTTTGCCAGTGGGGGCGCCAAGACCAGGAACTTCCTTGAGCTTAGCACATAATGATGAACTCATTATAACTGGCGATTGTGTCAGCATGGGTTATGTATACGACGAGATTAAAACGAATAAGGTAATTAAAAAAGACAATAACCAACGCGTTTATCACACCGGTGATAAAGCTGAACAACGAGACAATCAGTGGTTTATTAACGGTCGTATAGATTTCCAAATTAAATTGAACGGCTACCGTATGGAATTAGAAGAAATTGAATTTCAATTGAGACAGATAGACTGTGTTAAAGAAGCGGTCGTCGTACCTATGTACAAAGACAATAAAGTTACACAAATACATGCTGTGGTTGTATCCAATAGACCAAGTCATATTGATTTAACTGAACAAGAAATGACACATGAGATTAAAGTAGCATTAAAACAACATATTCCCGAGTATATGATTCCTAAAAAAATACACTTTACGGATAAATTGCCATTAACAGTCAACGGTAAATTAGATCGTAAAAAGATTGCTGAGGGTGTAAATTAATGATTCCTTATGGCACATTTACTTTCTTTTTAATTGCATTTGTAATATTAATACCAGTTATTATATTAGGCCTGCAAGGTAAAAGAAGTCGTATTTATAACGGGCTCAGCACACTCGTAATGATTGAACTCATATTCTCTTCGGATAAACATAATTTATTTGGACAAACATGGTTAAGCGTACAATTTATTAACTTTATACTTTATATACTGTGGCAAGTCGCAATTATATTATATTATTGGAAATCACGTGCAAAAAATAATACGTTTAGTAAATTTTTTATAGTGATTGTATTATCTATTTTACCGCTAGTCATTGTTAAAATAGCTCAAAGTTCCTTGATAGGCGCTTCGAGCATACATTTCCATGAAAGTAAGGTTATTGAATTGATTGGATTTTTAGGTATTTCTTATATTACCTTTAAAAGTGTCCAATTATTAATGGAAATACGTGATGGTTCAATTAAAGCGGTGAACTTCTGGAAAATCATCCAATTTATATCGTTCTTCCCTACAATATCATCAGGTCCTATAGATCGTTATAAAAGATTTGTTAAAGACGAGCAAAAAATACCAAATGGTGTGCAATATCACCAGATGTTATTGAAGGCTGTTCACTTTATTATGATTGGATTTTTATACAAATATATTATTGCATACTTAATTCAAGTCTATGCCATTAATCCATTGATGTTAGATTTTAATGGATTCACTGCAAAATGGCTTTATATGTATGCCTACAGTTTGTATTTATTCTTTGATTTTGCTGGTTACTCACTATTTGCAATTGCTTTTAGTTATCTATATGGCATACAAACACCACCAAACTTTAAACAACCATTTAAAGCTAAAAATATTAAAGATTTTTGGAATAGATGGCATATGACACTTTCATTTTGGTTTAGAGATTGTATTTATATGAGAACTTTATTTTTCTTATCTAAGAAAAAGTTATTAAAAAGCCAATTTGCAATGTCTAATATTGCCTTTTCACTCAATTTTATAATCATGGGGATATGGCATGGCATTGAAATTTACTATATTGCTTATGGCTTATATCATGCATTACTATTTATAGGTTATGGATATTATGAAAGATGGAGAAAAACTCATCCACCTAGATGGAAAAATCAAATAACTACAATAATAAGCATCATCATAACATTTCATTTTGTAGCTTTTGGTTTTCTAATCTTTTCAGGGAAATTGTTTTAAAAAATTGGAGGAAAAATTATTATGGAATTTAGAAATCAAGTATTAGATGTATTGGAAGACGTTAGTGAAAGTAGTGTGGTTAAAGAAAACCCAGACGTGGAGTTATTTGAAGAGGGCATTATAGATTCATTCCAAACGGTAGGGCTTTTGCTAGAAATTCAAAATAAATTAGATATTGAAGTATCTATTATGGATTTTGATAGAGATGAATGGGCGACACCTAATAAGATCGTAGCGGTATTAGAAGAATTACGATGAAATTGAAACCATTTATACCAATTATTGTAAGTCTATTATTGTTTGGAATTTTCTTAATTATGCCTGCCAGTTGGTTTACAGGTATCATTAATAGTAAAACATTAGAATCACAACGCATAGCTTTAACGGATCAAGTACTTAAAGGTACATTGATTCAAGATAAGATGTATCAATCTAATGATTATTATCCCATCTATGGTTCAAGTGAACTTGAAAAAGATGACCCATTTAATCCAGCTATAGTATTAAATGGAAAAAAAGAGATATCTCAAAAACCGTTTCTAATTGGTACGGGGGGTTCGACTGATTTAGTGAACGCTGTGGAACTAGCATCACAATGTGACAATTTAAAAGGTAAGAAAATGGCCTTTATCATTTCACCACAGTGGTTTACAAATCACGGTTTGACCAATTCCAACTTTAAAGCACGTATATCTCAAGCGCAGTTAAATCAGTTGTTCAACCAAGACAATTTAAGCCCAAAACTAAAGCAACGTTATGCGCGAAGATTATTGCAATTTAAAAAGGTCGAAAATAGAAGTTATCTAAAGCAAGTCGCTCGTCACCCTAATGCAGTAAAGGGAAATTATATTTCTAGTTTCAAAGATAATCAATTAAAAAAAATTGAAGCAATTAAGTCTATTTTTCCAGTACGTAGTTCACCACTTTCGCATGTAGAACCCATAGTAAATAAATCAGACTCATGGAAGACAATTCGAAATCGTGCTGAAGCATATGGTTCCAATCAAACGAAGTCAAATGAATTTGGTATTAGAGATAAATATTGGGATTTAATACAACAACACAAACGTAAAATTAAGCGAGATTATGAATTTAATATTAACTCCCCAGAATTTAAAGATCTAGCATTACTGGTAGACACATTACATGAAGCGGGTGCAGATGTAACATACATTAACTTACCATCTAATGGTAAATGGTACGATCACATTGGTATTGATAAAGATAGACGACAAAAGGTTTATAAAAAAATTAATCAAACGATAGAACAAAGGGACGGTCAGGTCTATGATATGACAGACAAAGATTATGAACCTTATGTTGTAAGTGATGCTGTACACATTGGTTGGAAAGGCTGGAGTTATATAGGTGAACACATTGAGAAACATATGAGTAACTTTTAAAGTGAACACCATTTTCTCTAGCTCAAGTCTGATATATAAATTATAAAAAGGTAGCCTTATTTTAAGGCTACCTTTTTATTTCATAACATACATAGATGCTTATCCAATCCAATCATGTTTGATATACCCTATGTAGCCTATAAACATTAATATGACGCTGATCACACTTACTATAAAAAAAGCCTATCCAAAAGTATGGATAGGCTAGAAATGTTCGATAGAAATTATATCTTAAGATGTTCTTTATTTATATATGATGATTGTATCAATTAGAATACTTGTTCTACTTCTATTACTCCTGGTACTTCTTCATGTAAAGCACGTTCGATACCGGCTTTTAAAGTGATTGTTGAACTAGGACATGTACCGCACGCCCCATGTAATTGTAATTTAACAATACCATCTTCTACATCGACGAGTGAACAGTCGCCACCATCACGTAGTAAGAAAGGACGTAATCTTTCAATAACTTCTGCTACTTGATCAAACATTGTTACGTTTTCAGTTGGCATGGATATGCCTCCTTTCAAGTAAATTATTTCATTTTCTACTTATCTTTTTATTATAATAGAAATGTACTGAAAAATCTATAAATCAAGACAAAAGGGGATAAGTCTAAATGAATAAAGTGAGCGTAGTTGTCTATGGTGCGGATGTTGTATGTGCAAGTTGTGTGAATGCACCAACTGCACGTAATACTTATGATTGGTTGCAGCCATTATTAAAAAGGAAATATCCGGAAACGCATTTTGAATTTACTTACATTGATATTGAAAAGGATACAGAAAATTTAACTGATCACGATGAACAATATATAGAACGTATACAAGAAGATGAATTGTTTTATCCTCTAATTACAATGAATGATGAGTATGTCACAGATGGCTATGTACAATTAAAAGATATTACTCAATTTATGGATAAACAATAAAGTGTTAGTTCATGATATTTAACAGATCATGTTGGAATATTATAAACTGAATGATAAGTACACATAAAAAAAGATGATTTCTATGTCATATGACATAGAAATCATCTTTTTAGTTATTAGTTATCTGTATGCATTAACTTACAGAATCACTATTTGTCTAACCATTATGGTATTTATATAACCAAAGTACGCCTGATTTCAGGATTGAAGCTAGGCGACCTGTTACGGTACGATCCATAATATAAGCGAATCCTTTTTTATCTCCAAGAGAACCTAAGAAACCTTGAATTTTAATTTCAGGCATTTGGTCAGGTAATTTTTTACCTTGCCACTGTAGTTTCATGACATCTGCGATTTGATCACCTTGGGCTTCAGCTAATTGGGCACTTGGTGCATGCGGTAATTCAGCACAATCTCCAACAACATATACATTTGTATATGTTGGTACTTGGTGATATTGATTTAAAATCACACGACCACCTTTACTGATATCAATCGGTAAATTTCTAACGACTTCTACGGGTTGAATACCTGCAGTCCAGACGATTAAGTCTACATCTTCTGGGACATCGTTATTATAAATACGACCAGGTTCAACACGGTTGATATCTGAATTTGGTACGACAGTAACGTTATTTTTACTGAACCACTTTTCGATATAAGTACTTAATTTTTCAGGGAAACGACTTAAAATTCGTTCACCTCTGTCATATAGGAAGATTTGTAAATCTTCACGGCTTTCACGTAATTCACTTGCTAACTCTATACCACTTAAACCAGCACCAACAATTCCTACTTTAGCACCATTGGGTAATTCACTAAGATGGTGGAATGTTTCACGAGATTTAGATAATGTTTGGATACTATGCGTATATTCTTCAGCGCCAGGCACATTATGATATTTATCTTCACAGCCTAAACCGATGACTAATTCGTCATAGTCTACTTTAGTATTACCAACCGATACAATTTGATCATCTAAATTAATATCGTTGATTTCTCCATAAACATTATTAATACGATCAGAGTCAGGGAAACTCATACGAATATCCTTATCGGATTTAGTACCAGCAGCCAATTCGTAAAACTCTGGTTTTAAACCATGATACGGCATACGGTCGATTAATGTAATAGAATAATTTTCTGGTAGAGCATTAGGTAAAATATGTGACATAATGCGCATATTACCATAGCCGCCACCTAACAGTACTAAATTTTTCATTTTGTAATACCCCTCTAGTAAATATTGTATTGAGCATTTATAGAAAACTCATAAAACACAATAACTTTAATCATATGAGATAGTAAATCTTCCTTAAATGCTACAATGTAAGTTATTAAATTTAATATGGTTTAATCATACCTTACCTTGCATCGATATACCAATTTTCTATAATCAGCTTACTTATACATATTATATGCTTTTTTATAAACTACTACAAATAAGTGACGATACTAAAATTTGTAATTGTAATCGTTTTAAATAAGAAAGTATCTTTTGTTTAAAACGGCCAATGGCACTAGATATAGGCTTTCGTAAGTTTAAACGATAGGTTGTCAATTTACACAAAAAAATTTTTGTAAGTAGCTTCGTAGTATTTTAAATTTTTTAAGAAGCAATGATTGTAAGCTAGAATGTAGTCATTATCATCTGATTTTTGTTATAATTGTATAACTGATAATTAATGAGAGGGTGTAATATGAATCCAATAGTTGAGTTCTGCATTTCGAATTTAGCGAAAGGTGGGGACTTTGTATATAATCAGCTTGAAAATGACCCAGGTGTCGACGTATTAGAATATGGTTGTTTACAAAATTGTGGACTATGTTCAAGTGGGTTGTATGCATTGGTTAATGGTGATATCGTTGAAGGTGAATCGCCAGACGACTTACTACAAAATATTTATGCACATATAGAAGAAACATGGATTTTCTAGGGAGGTATTTACGATGGCAGTAATAGAAGTAACAGAAGCAGCAGTGTATGAAGTAAAAGACATGTTACAACAAAATGATATGGCAGACGGCTATTTAAAAGTTAAAGTAAATGGTGGCGGTTGTACTGGACTCACTTATGGCATGTCAGCAGAAGCTGAACCAGGTGAAAATGATGAAGTTATTGAATTTCATGGTTTGAAAGTACTTATCGATAAAATTGACAAGCCAGTATTAGAAGGTACTACAATTGATTTCAAACAATCTCTCATGGGTGGAGGCTTCCAAATTGATAACCCAAACGCAATTGCATCATGTGGTTGTGGAAGCTCGTTTAGAACTGCAAAAGTTGCGGGTTCGCCAGAAGATTGTTAGTAGCATGATATAAAAATGAAGGCTATAGTACGCATTAAATAAAGTGTGAGCTATAGTCTTTTATAAGTTTATGTGAAAAAATAAACAATATGTGCGTTAGCGCTTGAAAATGAAGAATAAAAGCTATAAAATTGGTATTGGATAAAAAATGTCTTTTTTGTGACTTACATATGTATCATTTAGGGTATAGAAAAAGACTGACGCAACAAAAAAATTATGAAAGCTTAGGTGAATGAAATGGCTCAAGATCGTAAAAAAGTATTAGTTCTAGGTGCTGGTTACGCTGGATTACAAACTATTACAAAATTACAAAAGCAAATTTCAGCAGATGAAGCTGAAATTACGTTAATTAATAAAAATGATTACCACTATGAAGCTACTTGGTTACATGAAGCTTCAGCAGGTACACTTAGCTATGAAGATTTACTATATCCAGTTGAAAGTGTAGTAAATAAAGACAAAGTTAACTTTGTTAAAGCAGAAGTTACAAAAATTGATCGTAATGCTAAAAAAGTTGAAACTGATGCCGGTATTTTTGACTTTGATATCTTAGTAGTATCATTAGGTTTTGAAAGTGAAACATTTGGTATTAAAGGTATGAAAGAGCATGCTTTCCAAATTGAAAATGTATTAACTGCACGTAAATTATCTCGTCATATCGAAGATAAATTTGCTAACTATGCATCTTCAAAACAAAAAGATGATAAAGATTTAGCGATCTTAGTCGGTGGTGCTGGATTCACTGGTATCGAGTTTATCGGTGAATTAACAGATCGTATTCCTGAGTTATGTAATAAATATGGCGTAGAACAAGGTAAAGTAAAAGTGACTTGTGTTGAAGCTGCTCCAAAAATGTTACCACAATTCTCTGATGAATTAGTTAATCACGCTGTAAGTTACTTAGAAAGTAAAGGCGTAGAATTCAAGATTGCTACACCAATCGTTGCTGCTAACGAAAAAGGTTTCGTAGTTAAAGTTAATGATGTTGAACAACAATTAGAAGCAAATACAGTTGTATGGGCTGCTGGTGTTCGTGGTAGTAAATTAATGGAAGAATCATTTGAAGGCGTTAAACGTGGTCGTATCGTTACAAAACAAGATTTAACAATCGAAGGTTATGACGATATCTTTGTAATTGGTGACTGTTCTGCATTCATCCCTGCTGGGGAAGAACGTCCATTACCAACAACTGCACAAATCGCTATGCAAGAAGGTGAACACACTGCGAAAAATATTAAAAATATTTTAGAAGGTCAACCTACACAAGAATTCTCTTATGTTGACCGTGGTACTGTATGTTCATTAGGTTCTGGCGATGGTGTTGGTGTCGTATATGGTAAAGATATCCAAGGTAAAAAAGCTGCGTTTATGAAAAAAGTTATCGATACACGTGCTGTATTCAAACTTGGCGGTATCGGCTTAGCATTCAAAAAAGGTAAATTTTAATAAATAAATAGATTTCATACAGCAACACATACACGTGTACTGTACTGTAAAAAGACCTATCTTATTACTAGATAGGTCTTTTTATTAACACATGGTAATTTATTTCCAGAACGATAAGATTTATTGTTATAATTTGAAGAAAATAAATGTGAAAAAGAGGGATTCCATATGCAAGCAACAATAAAACCCAATGCAGAAATCAAGCATACTACTTTAATTGTTGGTGTACCTGAACATATAAACCAATTAAGCCAGATTGTAGTAGAAGACGAAGATATAAATGAATTATTAAAAACATTAAAACATAATCAAATCATAAGTAGTAATGTAGGACATGTATCGAGCACACAAGTTTTATTAAATGGTAACTATGCTAAGTTGATTGCAGTAGGTTTAGGTAACTTAAAAACATCTGACTCCAGTGATTTTTTAATTGTATTTGGCAAGTTATTCCAGCATTTAAAAAATGATAGAATTTTCAAAGGTGCATTACTATTTGATACTTTTGCATCTAAAATACTGAGTAAACTTGAGCTTGCTGAATTATTAGGAAGACAAAGTGAGCAATCTATTTATCAATTTGATAGTTATAAAACGGATAAAACTGCGCCATATCAAATTGATTTAGACATACATACAAATGACGAAGATGTTAAGCATGCGCTTGCAGATGGCGTAGCTTTGGCTTCTGCTATAAATCTTGCGAGAGATTATAGTAATATGCCCCCTAATATTTTGACACCTACTTATTATGCAGAACTAATATCTAAGCATTTTAAAAATACAGAAGTTACTGTAGATGTAAAAGATGGAGCTACTTTACAACGTGAAGGCTTTGGTTTGATACATGCAGTAGGTAAAGGTTCAAAAAATGATCCGAGATTAATTACTTTGACGTATAACGGGGGACAAGAAGGAGAACAACCTATAGCGCTTGTAGGAAAAGGAATTACATATGATTCAGGCGGTTATTCAATTAAATCAAAAGTCGGCATGCAAACTATGAAATATGATATGTGTGGTTCTGCCAATGTCGTTGCCATGATAGAATCAGCTCAACGCTTAAACCTTAAAATAAATATCGTCGGTGTAATCGTTGCAGCTGAAAATATGGTTAATGAAGTAGCAATGAAACCGGACGATGTGTTCACAGCATTAAGTGGAGAATCTGTAGAAGTACTTAATACTGATGCTGAAGGGCGCCTAGTGTTAGCAGATGCAGTTTTCTATGCAAATCAATTTCAACCTAAAGTAATATTAGACTTTGCTACGCTGACTGGCGCTGCTGTTGCAGCACTTGGTGAAGATAAGGCTGCAGTTTTTAATAAAAAGGCAAAAGTGCAGCTGGATGAGATATTGGTAGAAGCACAGAAAATGGATGAATTTGTATTTGAATTACCAATGACATCTACAGAACAAGCTTTAATTCGTAATAGTGATGTTGCAGATTTAGTAAACCATACAAATGGTCATGGTAAAGCACTCTTTGCTGCTACATTTATTAATCACTTTGCTGGTGAAACACCACATCTTCACTTTGATATTGCTGGTCCTGCTACAATAAATAAAAATACACACAAAGGACCTAAAGGACCAACGGGGTACTTAATTTCTACAATAGTTCAATGGTTGAGAAAACAATAGCATACGCCATGCTTAATTTATAATATAATTGAAAGGAAAAACTCGCTAATCGTTAAATGAGTTTTTCCTTTTTTTATAATAAACAAAGTACAAAAGGTCCATTGAAAACAAATTGTTTAAATATTTATGAACCTGAAAAGATAAGATTGACAATTTAATTGGTTATTGATAGTATAAATCTCGTGATACTTTAGTTCGATAACGTAATAAAGGAGTTATGCTTTGTGATAA
Organism: Staphylococcus casei; assembly: GCF_030294405.1. Classification (NCBI taxonomy): domain Bacteria; kingdom Bacillati; phylum Bacillota; class Bacilli; order Caryophanales; family Staphylococcaceae; genus Staphylococcus; species Staphylococcus casei. The sequence continues at coordinate 2,047,584 of NZ_CP125718.1, read as the reverse complement.
ATGCAGTTGTAATAGCAGTTGTATTGATGATTATCTTATGTTTATGTAGATTAAATGTAGTGATTAGTTTGTTCGTCAGTGCATTAGTTGGTGGATTAGTTGCAGGTATGAGTATACCTGAAATTGTTTCCGTATTTGGTAAAAATATAGTTGATGGCGCCGAGGTAGCATTAAGTTATGCACTATTAGGTGGTTTCGCAGCGCTTATTTCATATAGTGGAATTACTGATTATTTAGTAAATAAAATTATAAATGGCATTCACGCTGAAAACAGTAAAATGTCTCGGGTGAAGGTAAAGGTTATCATTATTGTGGCACTATTAATACTTAGTATTATGAGTCAAAATATCATACCTGTACATATTGCATTTATACCAATTGTAGTACCTCCATTAATAAGTTTATTTAACGAACTTAACGTAGATAGAAGACAAATCTCTATCATTATAGGTTTTGGATTATGCTGGCCATATATACTTTTACCGTTTGGTTTTGGTCAAATATTCCACCAAATTATACAAAATGGTTTTACCAAAGCACATCACCCAATTGAAATGGGGATGATTTGGAAAGCGATGATTATCCCATCATTAGGATATATTGTTGGATTGATTGCCGGTATTTTCTATTATCGAAAACCAAGAAAATATAAAGCATATAAAGATGTTAAAGATATAAGTCATGTAGAACTGAAGCCCTATGTACTAGTAGTAACAATTATTTCTATATTGGCGACATTTATTGTACAAACACTTACTGATTCCATGATTTTTGGTGCATTAGCTGGGGTGTTAATATTCTTTGTGTCTAGAGTTTATAAATGGACAGAATTAGATAAACAATTTGTAGATGGCATTCAAATCATGTCATTTATTGGGGTCGTGATATTATCTGCAAATGGTTTTGCAGGTGTAATGAATGAAACAGGTGACATTACTAAATTAGTGCATAGTTTAAGTGGCATTACTGGCGATAATAAACTCATTAGCATTATTGTAATGTACATCATTGGTCTAATTGTCACATTAGGTATAGGCTCATCATTTGCTACGATCCCGATTATCGCTACATTATTTGTTCCATTAGGTGAGTCTCTTGGCTTAAGTACGATGGCATTAATTGCGCTTATCGGTACAGCAAGTGCATTAGGTGACTCGGGTTCACCAGCAAGTGATTCTACGCTTGGACCAACTGCAGGATTAGATGTAGACGGACAACATGATCATATTAGAGATACATGTATACCTAACTTCATCTTTTACAATATTCCATTAATTATTTTTGGTACTATTGCGGCTATGATATTATAAAGTTAATAATGAATAGACGGGGTGTCAAAATGACTAATATGTTAGAAACATTAGGCATGAAATTAGAAAAAAAAGGACATGGATTAATTGTAATGTCGATGCCTGTGACAGATCGTGTAAAACAACCTTTTGGGTATTTACATGGTGGAGCAAGTTTAGCTCTTGGTGAAACGGCATGCTCATTAGGTGCGGCGAATATGATTGATACGAATCAGTATATTCCTTTAGGTTTAGAGATGAATGCTAACCATATAAGTAGTACTACTGAAGGTACAGTATATGCGACAGCAACGATTATCCATGAAGGAAAGACTACACAGGTATGGAATATAGAAATTAAAGATGACAATAATCGTTTAATTAGTATCATGCGTGGGACAATTGCGATTAAAGCGAGAAAATGAAATATGAATATTAACAAAGTGCTATAAAGTATTATACTGTGCACAAAGTGGAGAAAGCCGCTCACACTTTGTGCAAACAATCAGTATAGGGAACTTTATAGTGCTTTTTTTGTTATTGCTTCGTTTTCTATCTTATTGAAAGCTTGTGATATTCGCATAGCAGCTTCTCGGCCGCCCATAATATTTCTAGCAAAGGGTCCAAGTTCTAAGTCTGCTAAGCCACCTGAAACAAAAAGATGAGGTAACCACTCTAAATTATTACTGATAGACGGCAAGCCACAGTCAGCCACTGGGGCCTGGTACTTATTTATGAGTTGTTTGATAATAGGTTGTGCCATGATAGCGTCTTGAAAACCAGTTGCTAATAATATTTGATCATAGTATAAGCAATAGTGATGCGTACAGATATGATGATGTTGAACTTCAACAAGTTCATTCGTATGAATGACTAATCTTTTTTGCTCTACATACTTTTTAATCCTTAATTCAATTTCTTTAGGTATTGAGCCTTTATGACGTTCTTGCTTAATAATATTTAAACGTTCTTTAGATGAGTGAATTTTATGGAATTTATTCATATTTTTAGGACCTAACCAACCAGGATCAGCATCAAAATCATGCACCTCAAGTGGTTTATTAGTCCATAAATGAATGATCTTCTCAGGATTTGTTTTGAGCAATCTTAAAGTCAAGTGTGCAGCTGTAATGCCACTACCGACTATGTGAGAAGTATGCTCATAGTTCTTGTCGTCATCATCAAAAATATGGGATACATCTGCTTGATTCTTAAATAGCGCTGGCGTATATGTATTATGGTTACAACCAAATGCAATAATTAAATGCGTCGTTGAAATCCAAGATTGATCTGCTAATTGTATATGCCAAAGTTGGTTGAGTTGTTTAATATTGCATACAGAACTTTGAATATGACTATGGTTTAAATGGTACTGATGAATAAGTTGGTGTGTGTGATTCATAAACATCTCAAGATTTGGGCGTTGGTATGGCCCATATGATGCGTGGGTATATTGGCATTTTTTAGCAAATTGCTTTAAATGAAATGGGTTAGGATGCGTATGATGTACACCAGGTGATCGAAGATAAGGCATATCGATACGTTGGGTAAATTGATTGAATTGCTGACATAGATCAGGGTTAGGGTCTATGATACGCAATTGATGTGGACTTAAACCTTGTGATCTTAATTTGATAGCGATCGTTACTGCTTGAATACCGCCACCGATGATAGTCCATGTAGTCATGATGACATAACCTCCTATTAAATCGTAATAATTACGATTTAATATAACATTGATTGCAGTATATGACAAATATTTATTTCTGATAAATATGTAAATTAAAAAGCACCTATCTTTTTAAGATAGGTGCTTTTTAATTTACATATTAAGAGATTATAATTTTGTGTTTTTTAAATCATCTTTGATATCATCGAGCTTTGTTCTCTTAGAAGAAGGCGTGTCTAAATTATAAGCTGCTTTTATAATAAGATGGCTTGCTAAAGGACCAGTAATCAAGATGAATAAGATACCGACTAGCAATTGCATATTTACGTAACCTTCTTTGCCTATAAAGAACAAAAATACGCCACTAATTAACAACATTGAACCGAGTGTAGCTGCTTTTCCAGCTGCATGTGCTCTGGAATAGACATCGTCTAGGCGTAATAGGCCAATTGCTGCAAGCGCACTGATGATTGATCCAAGAATAACGAGTATAAGTGAGATGCTAATGACGATCTGAGTTATCATGTTCAATCACCTTACCTTTATCCATATATCTTGCGAAGACTGCAGTGCCTAAAAAAGCTAAAATGCCAATCATTAAGATGACAACAAGGATATATTTAGTGCCTAAGAAAATACTAAATAGAGCAACGATGGCCATTAACTGTATTCCCATTGCATCTAAGGCAACGACGCGGTCAGCAAGAGAAGGACCAATGATGACACGTATGAGCATACCTAACATAGATAACGCTACGACAACCAATGCAATGATTAAAATAATATTATAGTTCATTAATTTTCGCCAACCTCTCTAACCACTTTTTCAAGGGAGGATTTGATACTTTCAACTTCTTCTTCCTTGGTGCTAAAATCAATGGCGTGTATATAAATTTTAGTACGATCATCACTGACTCCTAATACAACAGTACCTGGTGTAAGCGTAATTAGATTAGATAATAAGACGATTTGCCAATCTGTTTTCAAATCAGTATGATAAGTAAAAAATGCTGGTGCATTATCGATAGTTGGTTTAATAATAATTCGTATGACATCGATATTGGCTTTGACTAATTCAACTAAAAATACGAAGAAGAGTTTTATTATCTTATAAATCGTTATAAGATAAAATCTTCCAGGTAAAATACCGTGCATGATATATACTAATAATAAACCAAATAAGTAACCTAATATAAAGTTATTAATAGTGTAGCTACCTGTTAAGAATAGCCAAAAAATAGTAAGTATTAAATTTACTAATATTTGAACTGCCATATTATTTTCCCCCCAATACGCTTTCAATATAGACACTAGGGTTATAGAAGGTCTCGGCCGCTTCTTTGATTATTGGTTGTAAATAGTCCGCAGATAATCCGAACATCACTGAAAGTATAACGGAAATAATCGCTACTGCAAGTAATCCTTTATAATGTAAATGATGATTCACATGATACCCTTTAGATTCACCAAAGAATCCTGTTAAGAAAATACGAATAACGGAATAAAGTACCACTAAGCTTGATAATAGTACAACGATACCACTGATATAGAACCCTTTCTCAAAAGTGGCTTGAACAATGTAGTATTTCCCATAAAAGCCGCTTAATGGAGGGATACCTGCTAAGCTGAGTGATGCGATAAAGAATGTCCAGCCTAGTACTGGATAATCTTTAATCAGACCACCATATTTGCGTAAGTCGTGTGTCTTCGTGATTTTATACATGATACCAATTAAGAAAAATAAAGCTGCTTTAATCAACATATCATGTAAAGTGTAGTAAATCGCGCCCATCATACCTGATTGATTCATCATAGCGACGCCCACTAAAATAACACCAACAGCAATCATAATGTTATAAATGATAATTTTTTTTGTATCATAGTAACTTATAGCTCCTACAGAACCAAAGATAATGGTCAATAGTGCTAAGAAAAGTATTGTGTAGAAGGAAAAACTTGTTGTATCTCTGAAAAAGAGACTTGCTGTTCTAGCAATAGCGTATACGCCTACTTTTGTGAGTAGGGCGCCAAAGAATGCAATGATTGCTACAGGTGGTGCGTAATATGCCCCAGGTAACCAAATATACATTGGGAACACGCCTGCTTTTGTTGCAAAGACGAAAATAAACATTATAAATATAATGCTCACAATCCCACTATCTTGAGAGGGCAGTTGACTCAGTTTTTGGCTGATATCCGCTAAGTTTAATGTACCGACTACTGAATATAACATCGCTACTGCGATTACAAAAAATGCAGATGAAGTTACATTAACAAGGACATATTTGATGGTTTCACTTAATTGTACCTTTGTACCTCCAATGACCAATAAGATATATGAAGCCATTAGGAATACTTCAAAGAATACGAATAAGTTGAAAATATCACCCGTGATAAATGAACCTATTACTCCAGTAACCATGAACATGATTGCAAAGTAATAATAATATGTTTCACGTTCAATACCAACAGATTGATAAGAATATAAAATGATGAGCATAGTTACGATTAGACTGGTTATTACCAGTAATGCACTGAATATATCAAGTACAAATACGATACTATATGGTGCAGACCAAGAACCAAGTTCTAATTTAATAGGACCATCTTTTAATACATTACTTAAATTTATAAATGCAAAAATCAATGTGATACCAGTACCAGTCAATGCAACATAACGCTTGATAATAGGGCGCTTACCAATAAATATTAATAGAATAATAGTTAACAGGGGTATGACAAGCAGTGAAATAATGAGATTATTCTCGATCATCATCAAGTACTCCTTTCATACTTTCGACGTTGTCTGTACCCAGCTCTTTATAACTTCTAAAAGCTAATACTAAGAAAAAAGCTGTGACAGAAAATGATATTACTATGGCTGTTAAAATTAATGCTTGGGGTATTGGATCGACATATGAAGTAATCCCTTTTTCATAAATCGGAACGTCACCCTTCTTTAATCCACCCATAGTCATTAAAAATAAATTTGATGCATGCGTTAGTATGGTAGTCCCAATAATGATACGTATCAAACTCTTAGAAAGAATGAGATAGACGCTCATTGCTGTGAGAATACCACAAACAAAAATCATAACTATTTCCATTACTCATTCTCTCCAATCGATAAGATTATAGTCATTATTGTTCCGATAACTGCGCACATTACACCTAAATCAAAGAATACTGCAGTATGCATTTCCATCGGTTTTAAGAAACCAAGTGGTATTTCAAAAGGTGTGTGCGTAAAGAAATTTTTAGTATAAAACCAGCTTGCCATAGGAGTTGCTACACAAAAGAGTAGCCCGATACCAATTAATATTTTAAAGTCCCAGGGGAATATTTTTCTCATCGTTTTAATATCAAAAGCTACCGTAATTATGACAAGCGCACTTGATAGCAAAAGGCCACCTACGAATCCGCCACCAGGTGTGTAATGTCCTGCTAAAAATAATGATAAACCAAACATAACTATTAGAAAGAAGATAATCACAGCTGAATATTGAAAAATTAAATTATTCTTCTGTCTGTTCAACGTTTTTACCTCCTTCTTCTGTAGCTTTATTTTTTGTACGTAGTTTTATCATAGTGTAGACACCTAGACCTGCAATACCTAATACTGAAGATTCAAATAAAGTATCGGTACCACGGAAATCTACTAAAATTACGTTAACCATATTTGTACCATGGGCTAAGTCATATACATGGGCTTTATAAAATGCGCCAATAGATTCAAAGTGCCTATTACCATAAGCAATTAAGCCAAGGACAATCACTACAGCACCAGCGCCTATAGAAATTAATACATTTACGAGTTTGAATGAACGAGATTCTTGATGACGATTTAAGTTTGGTAAATGATAGAAACATAGTAAAAACAAAGCTGTAGAAATAGATTCAACAACAAATTGTGTAAGTGCTAAATCGGGAGCCCCAAAGAAAATAAAGAATATTGCGACTGAATAACCCACAGCACTAGCCATGATAATACTGAACAACCTAGAGTTTGCCAATACAATCATAGATGTTGCAGTGATAATCAGTACTACGATAATCAACTCAAAAGGTCTTATCTCACTCACATTGTTAAGATCAATACTGAAAGGCGTTACTAACAATGTAACCAACGTGATAACGATTAAAGAAGTAAAGATAATAACTAAATTATTACGTGTAAAGCCTGTCACATAAGTATTAGTGAAAGTGCTTGAGTAATTTGGTGCATAATCCCCAAATTTATCGTACCAGTAATTGAGTGTAAGCTTACGTGGTTGTGCTTTGAGTAAACGCACCCAATAGCCAATACTTAAAATCAATAAAATCCCTATAATATATATGATTATTGTGGAAATAAAAGCTGGTGTAAAACCATGGAACATATGGAATTCTGCTGTATTACCAGTATGTAAACTAATTGAGTTAACAGCAGGTTCAATAATTGATTTTGTTAAAAGCGATGGGAAGAATCCAAACACAATGACTAATACCGATAAAATGATTGGTGATATTAATAATAAGAATGAAGCTTCATGCGCTTTTTTTGGTAAAGCATTTACATCACCTTGACCTAAAAAGATTTGAGTAATAAATCTTATAGAATATACAAAGGTAAATATACTACCAATAATAGCTATGATTGGTATCAATAAGCCAATGGTATTTAAGTTGTATATGTCTGCGTGGCTTACATCAATCATACTTTCTAAAAATTTCTCTTTTGATAAGAAACCATTAAAGGGAGGTATGCCCGCCATACTTAAAGCAGTAATGATGGTAATCGTAAATGAGATAGGCATAACTGTTAATAGCCCACCTAATTTTTTAACATCACGCGTGCCTGTCGAATGATCAATAGCTCCAGTAATCATAAATAGTGCGCCTTTAAAAGTCGCGTGATTGATTAAATGGAAAATAGCTGCAGTAAATGCTGCAACATAGAGTTGGCTTTGAGCACCTTCAAAATGATAACTCACTGCACCAATACCTAACATGGACATAATCATTCCTAGTTGTGAAACTGTAGAAAATGCCAAAATACCTTTTAAGTCTTGCTGTTTACTTGCATTTAACGATGCCCAGAGTAGCGTAATTAACCCTACGGCAGTTACTGTCCATATCCATCCTTGTGAGACTGCATAAATAGGTGTCATTCGCGCTACGAGATAGAGGCCAGCTTTTACCATTGTTGCAGAGTGTAAATAAGCACTAACTGGAGTTGGTGCTTCCATTGCATCTGGTAGCCAAACGTAAAATGGAAATTGAGCAGACTTTGTCATTGCACCAATTAATACAAATATCATTGATAAAATGAAGACTGGACTCATTTGTATTTCTGAAGCATTACCAATTAATTCTTGTAAACTTGTTGTACCACCTGCCATGGAGAGTAAGATAAGCCCACCTAATAGCGACAGGCCACCAAATACAGTGACGAGCATTGACTTTTGAGCACCATAAATGGAAGCTTGTTTGTCACGCCAAAAGGAAATGAGCAGAAAACTAGAAAAAGAAGTTAACTCCCAAAACAGGTATAAAATAATAATATTATCTGATAATACGACTCCTAACATTGCACCCATAAAGAGCAAAAGATAACAGTAAAAATTCCCCAACTGCTCTTGTCGACTTAAATAACTTATAGAATACAGTACGATTAAACTACCAATACCAGTAATGAGTAAACTAAAAAGTAACCCCAAGCCATCAACATACAAATTAAAATTCATGCCAAAATGGGGCATCCAATTTGCGTTTTGCATGACGGTTTGACCGGACATGGTTGTAGAAATGTATGATAGAAAATATATAAATAAGACGACAGGGATGGGTAACACAAACCATCCTATGTGTATTCGTTTTTGAAGACGATATACAAACGGAATAATGAGTGCAAATATTAACGGTAAGAGTGCCGCTATATGTAACAAACTCATTATTTTATCCTCCTTTGAAAATATAGTATAAAATGTATTATACATGATTTAGACTATTCTGAAAAACGTGATGACCCCTTGAAACAGTTGAGATACATGTTTAGTTAAATAAGAAGAAACGCGGTATTTTTATTCAAAATTTTGTTTATATTGGATTGCATAGTCTTTTTTTAATTGCTGTAAATTTTCTAAGGATTTTGCTGCGTGTAATGTAGCTTGCGCTTTTAATTTTTGTTCTAAATTTGTGATTGCTTGTTGTAAAGAATCTACATAGGACATTGCTTCTACATTAAAAGTTTTAAGGTGTGATTGTGTTGTATAACGTTTCTCGTATTGGCTGAGCGCTTTACGTTCATGAAAAAAAACATTTTCAATTTCATTAGGGTTATGTAAATCGCCTTGTTTGGGGTGTTTGATTACTTGTTCAACTTGTACTAATACTTGGTTTTCATCATTTTTTACTATTGAGACACCATAACTTCCAGTTTTATGTGCAAATCGATATAACATCGTTCATTCCTTCCCTTCATTTATGTTAGAATACATATATCATCTTAACATGAAATGGAGAATGAAAATGACGAACTATCCTCAGTTAAATTCAGAAATAAATGGTAATGAAATTAAATTAGTAATGCATACAAATAAAGGCGATATGACTTTTAAATTATTGCCTGATGTGGCACCTAAAACAGTAGAAAATTTTGTGACACATGCTAAAAATGGATACTATGATGGTATAACATTCCACCGCGTTATTAATGACTTTATGGTACAAGGTGGAGATCCTACAGCTACAGGTATGGGTGGCGAAAGTATTTATGGTGGACCATTTGAAGATGAGTTTTCACTTGAAGCATTTAATTTATATGGTGCTTTATCAATGGCGAACTCTGGTCCAAATACAAATGGATCACAATTCTTTATTGTTCAAATGAACAATGTGCCTGAATCAATGTTAGGTCAATTATCTGATGGTGGTTGGCCAGAACCAATCGTTAAAGCTTATGGTGAAAAAGGTGGCACACCATGGTTAGACCAAAAACATACAGTTTTTGGACAATTAATTGAAGGTGAAACAACTTTAGAAGATATTGCGAGTACCAAAGTTGGCCCTCAAGATAAACCATTACATGATATTACAATTGATTCTATTGATATCGAAGAAAAATAATAATAAAGGATGATGAAATGGCCAACCATTATATAAATTGTTGGCCGGTTGGAATCCTATGCAGTTTTCAGATGCCACAATGGGAAATATTGAAATCTATGATCTGATGGATACAGTACTTCAATTTGGGGAAGCTGAAAAATAGCCCAATCATTTCAAACAATTTAGGAATTTTCATTTCGATGAATTTCTAAATTATGAAGTGTGTCTTCAAATGGCAAATCAAGCATTGCAATTAGAGGCAGAATATAAATGATAGATAGAATGAAGCAGGTTTAAAGTATGCACATTGCAGTAGTAGAGGTGTGTATACATTTAAGCCTTTTTTTGTGCGATTTAACTTAGTAATGCTGTCATAACAGTCATATTTGCTCGTTTGAGTTTTTATTGTTAGAACTATAATCTAACAAATCGTGAAATTTTTCTATATTAATGTTAGTGACTTCCTATAATTTATGCTATTATAATAGTGTTAAGTATTACGAAATAAGGGGTTATCACGTTGAATAATCACTATAAGGTAGGTCAACATATTAAAGTTCGTGTGACTGGTATTCAACCGTATGGCGCTTTTGTAGAAACCCCTGACAATGCTGAAGGATTAATCCATATTTCTGAAATCATGGATGATTACGTCCATAACTTGAAGAAGTTTTTATCAGAAGGACAAATTGTAAGAGCGAAAGTAATTTCAATTGATGAAGAAGGAAAGTTGAACTTTTCCTTAAAAGATAATGACTATTTTAAAAATTATGAACGTAAGAAAGAAAAGCAATCAGTATTAGATGAAATTAAAGAAACCGAAAAATATGGGTTTCAAACAATTAAAGAACGCTTACCGGTTTGGATTAAACAGTCCAAAAACGCGATCAAAGAAGAAAAATAATCTTTCGAAAAAACCACTAACATTTTATGAGATGTTGAGTGGTTTTTCGTTTATAAAGAAGAATTTATATTTTAGTGATGGGTATATAGTCCATATAAGGTAATAGGAATGAAAATAAAAAATACATGCATGAGCATATTGTTTTATATTTTATAGCAAAGTAGTTAGAATTAATGAGCACTGAACGAGTATTAAAATTTAGGAGGCAATATCGAAATGAATAAAAAATTCCAACCGTTATTTGAAAAACTAACTTTACCTAATAATGTAGTGTTAGAAAATAGATTTGTATTAGCACCATTGACACATGTATCATCAAACGATGATGGTACCATCTCAGATGAAGAAGTTGTGTATATGGAGCAACGCTCAAAAGATGTAGGTTTAGCTATATCTGCAGCAAGTAATGTTACTGATATTGGTAAAGCTTTTCCAGGTCAACCTTCAGTAGCACACGATTCAGATTTAGAAGGTTTAAAACGATTAGCTAAAGCCATGAAGAAAAATGGTGCAAAAGCAGTGGTACAAATTCATCATGGTGGTGCACAAGCATTACCAAACTTAACGCCAAATGGGGATGTAGCAGCACCAAGTCCTATCTCAATGAAAAGTTTTGGTGAACAAGAAGAACATCATGCACGTGAAATCACAGTTGAAGAAATTGAAAATACAATTAAAGACTTTGGTGAAGCTACACGTCGAGTGATAGAAGCCGGATTTGACGGTGTAGAAATTCATGGTGCAAACCATTATTTAATCCATCAATTCGTATCACCTTATTATAATCGTAGAAATGACGAATGGGGCGAAGATCGTTTGAAATTTGCTTCTCTAGTTGTTGATGAAGTAACTGAAACAGTTAAAAAATATGGTAATAAAGATTTTATCGTAGGATATAGATTTTCACCAGAAGAAGCAGAGTCACCAGGAATAAGTATGGAAATAACTGAAACATTAATTAAACATCTGATTGAAAAACCGTTAGATTATTTACATGTGTCATTATTTGATATACATTCTAAAACACGTGAAGGTAAATATGAAGGTCAAGAGCGCATTGATTTATTACATCAGTGGATTGATGGTCGTATGCCACTTATAGGTATAGGTTCAATCTTCACAGCCGAACAAGCTTTAGATGCTATTGAATCAACAAATGCAGAACTAATTGCATTAGGTAGAGGCATTTTATTAGATCATAATTTTGTGAGCAAAATTAAAGAAGGTAACGAAGACCAAATTATTTCCGAATTTGATCCTGATGATGAAAACAAACATCATTTACCAGAAAAACTATGGACACAATTTAATCAAAGATTTTATCCACTTCCTAGAAAAGATGAAAAATAGAATTTAGTATATAACCATGGAGTATAGACGGCCTGATATCAGTGCAGCTATACTCCATTTGTTATTTAAGACTAAAGGTCGATGTATTTATGAATCAAACTTATTAACCTTAGTATATGAAAATTTATATATGAAGGTGGTTAAAAACGTGGCCAGACAATATTTAATTAATGAATTTAAGACATGGATTCATGTTCAAGTAAATAATATGATACATATAAATGCACTTTTGGCAGATTACCAGCAACTTATTTATGATTGGAAAGAAAGTTATTAAATTAAAATAGTTTTTTGTTTTTCTTTTTAAAGTAATGAATATTAATGAATATTGAAAGCTTATATAAGTGTTATAGCAAGGTTTGATATGACTAATCATACAATTTATTGTAATTTTAATTAAAAATAAATTAATTATATAAAATAATAAAATTGCCTTGTATAAGTGTGGGGATATATGTCATTATATATGTAAGGGCTTACATAAAAGAAATGAGGTTAAAGTGATATTTTTTTAATTGTATTTTGTGGTGCTTTTCGATTCATAACCCTTGAGAACTGGGCATTTTAAGAAAATAGTTTCAGTTGTCTTGCAAATACGTTATGCTATGAATGAGTATCATTTAAAGAGTTTAAAGGCTCTTAAATTTAAACTAAGGGGAGATATCATGTCAAGATCAGAAGAAATCATTGAATTAACAAATCATTATGGAGCGTCAAACTACGTACCGCTTCCGATTGTCATTTCGGATGCTGAAGGTGTTTGGGTGAAAGATCCAGAAGGTAACAAGTATATGGATATGTTATCAGCTTATTCAGCTGTAAACCAAGGCCATAGACATCCAAAGATTATTCAAGCATTAAAAGATCAAGCGGATAAAGTTACATTAGTTTCTCGTGCTTTCCATAGTGAAAATCTAGGGGAATGGTATGAAAAAATTTGTAAGCTCTCAGGTAAAGAAAAAGCTTTACCAATGAATACAGGTGCAGAAGCGGTTGAAACTGCTTTAAAAGCAGCACGTCGTTGGGCTTATGATGTTAAAAATATCGAGCCGGATAAAGCAGAAATTCTTGCGTTCAATGGTAACTTCCATGGTCGTACAATGGCGCCAGTATCATTATCATCAGAGGCTGAATATCAACGTGGATACGGTCCATTGTTAGAAGGATTCCGTAAAGTTGATTTTGGAGATATCGAAGCTGTTAAAGCGGGTATCAATGAAAATACTGCTGCAATTCTAATTGAACCTATCCAAGGTGAAGCTGGAATTAATGTACCGCCAGAAGGTTACTTAAAAGCAATTAGAGAATTATGTGATGAACATAATATTTTATTTATTGCCGATGAAATTCAAGCTGGATTAGGTCGTTCTGGTAAATTATTTGCAACAGACTGGGATGATGTTAAGCCAGATGTATATATCTTAGGTAAAGCTTTAGGTGGTGGGGTATTACCTATCTCTGTAGTATTAGCGGATGAAGAAGTATTAGGCGTATTTACACCAGGATCACATGGTTCTACATTTGGTGGTAACCCACTTGCTTGTGCAGTATCCAATGCAGCATTAGATGTGATTGTAGACGAAGATTTACCTGGACGATCATTAGAATTAGGTAACTACTTCAAATCAGAATTAGAAAAGATAGACCATCCTTCAATTAAAGAAGTGCGTGGCCGTGGATTGTTTATTGGTATTGAATTAAATGAGAATGCTAGACCGTATTGTGAAGCGCTAAAAGAGCAAGGGTTATTATGTAAAGAAACACATGATACCGTGATTAGATTTGCGCCACCACTCATTATTTCTAAAGAAGAATTAGACTTTGCATTAGACAAAGTAAGAAGCGTTTTTGCGTAAATATACAGTTCCATAACATAAGTTTTGAAAAGACTTTAAAAAGAAAAATCTTATGTTACAATTAGCATGAAAGCGAAATCATTAGTGACGAAAAAGAGGCGAAATGGATCATGACTGAGAATAATAATTTAGTTACTTCTACGCAACAAATTATTAAAGAAGCATTGCATAAACTGGGATTTGACGACGGTATGTACGATTTAGTGAAGGAACCTTTAAGATTTTTACAGGTTAGAATTCCTGTACGTATGGATGATGGTACTGTTAAAACATTTACTGGGTACCGTGCGCAGCATAATGATGCTGTTGGGCCAACTAAAGGTGGGGTAAGATTCCATCCTGACGTGGACGAAGAGGAAGTTAAAGCATTATCAATGTGGATGACATTGAAATGTGGCATTGTGGATTTACCATATGGCGGTGGTAAAGGTGGAATTATTTGTGACCCACGACAAATGAGTATACATGAAGTGGAACGTTTATCGCGTGGATATGTTCGCTCAATTTCTCAATTCGTTGGACCGACTAAAGATATTCCAGCACCAGACGTATTTACAAACTCTCAAATTATGGCATGGATGATGGATGAATATAGTTCATTAGACAAATTCAATTCACCAGGATTTATTACTGGTAAACCTATTGTCTTAGGGGGATCACAAGGTCGTGATCGTTCAACAGCACTAGGTGTAGTCATTGCAATTGAACAAGCTGCTAAAAGAAGAGGTCTTGAAATCAAAGGCGCACGCGTCGTAATTCAAGGTTTTGGTAATGCAGGTAGCTTCTTGGCTAAGTTCTTATATGACATGGGAGCAAAAATTGTAGGTATTTCAGATGCCTACGGTGCATTACACGATCCAGAAGGTTTAGATATCGATTATTTACTAGATAGAAGAGATAGCTTCGGCACTGTAACTAACTTATTTGAAGAAACGATTTCAAATAAAGAGTTATTTGAAATCGACTGTGATGTGTTAGTACCAGCAGCAATTTCAAATCAAATTACAGCTGAAAATGCTAATGATATTAAAGCTGATGTTGTGGTTGAAGCAGCAAATGGTCCAACTACGCCTGAAGGTACACGTATTTTAACTGAGCGTGGAATATTATTAGTACCGGATGTATTAGCGAGTGCTGGTGGCGTGACAGTTTCTTACTTTGAATGGGTGCAAAATAACCAAGGTTATTATTGGACTGAAGAAGAAGTAAATACAAAATTACGTGAAAAATTAATAACGGCATTTAATACGATCTATGAATTATCACAAAATCGTAAAATTGATATGCGCTTAGCAGCTTATATTGTAGGTATTAAACGTACAGCAGAAGCTGCACGCTACCGTGGTTGGGCATAAGTGAGCGTAGAACTTTAATCTATTACAGATGAAACAGTATCTGGGATATGAAATTCTCAGAATTTAAAAAGGTGATTTCTATTGAAATAAAAATAGAAATCACCTTTTTTATATTTATTTATAAGTCAGCATAAATGACTACAGGTTAATTATTAGATTTAGTGTTTTTGTATTGATTCAAAACGTTAACGCAGTCATGTGATAATATTTATATTTAATCGCTAAGCTCTATGAAGTGTGACATTGTAAGACATACTATATGAGAAAGGCTGCGAGATTTAATGAATTAGCGATTAGGCTGAATACTTATAAAATCATTCGATAATGATAGAAAAAGACCCGATTCGTTAAGTCATGAATCAGGTCTTTTAAATTTAAAGCGGGGTACGCATACTCTAAATGTATTCTAGATTAATGTATTTTAAAGTGTTTAGATGTTTATTTACTATCTTCTACAACTTGTTTATAAATGTCAGCGTAATTAGTGAATACGCCATCGACACCATAACTATTTAAACGTTCCATATCTGCTTTGGTATTAACAGTATAAGGGTGTACTAAGAAGCCGAGTTCTTTTAAATTTTTTACATTCTCTTTAGTTAAATCAGTATAATGTGGACCTACACCAATCGCAAACTTTTTGATATATTCTAAATCTTGTTCGGACAGATTAGGCAATTCACCCTTATTTAAGAGTCTTACTAAAGGAACATCTGGGTTTAAGTTGTTCATTTTTTCAATACTATCTTGTGAAAAAGATTGTACAATGACATGTCCGTTATTTAAAGCATCGTTGGTAAGTAAATTATGTTTATCTAAGGTATCAAGTAACTTTTCTTCCATGCCTGGGTAAACATCAGGTGATTTCGTTTCGATATAATAATTAGCATTTGCACCATATCGCTCAATAATTTCATCTAATGTAGGCACTTTCGCACCTTTATATGCTTCATCAGCATAGTCAGGATTTTGTTCATTAAATTTACTACCAGCATCTAGTTTTTTAAGTTCTTTTAATGTATATGAATCAACTCTACCTGTACCGTTAGTAGTTCTATCTACAGTTTCATCATGCATAGCTACGAGTTTGCCATCTTTAGTCATTTGTAAATCGATTTCAATGTATGACGCACCTATTTCATTGTGGCTCTTATCATAAGCAGGAAATGTATGCTCTGGTGCATAGCCACTTGCACCTCTATGAGCAATTGTTGCATATTTCTCTCCATTTAAGTTATGTATTTCCTTAGTATCTGCACGTTTATCGTCAGCCTCGTTAACTGTTTCTGCTGACGAAGTCGTATTTTCATTGTTTGTATGTTCAGTTTGTTGAGTTTGATTTTTAGTAGTATCTTGAGGTTGTGTTTGTGAAGCATTTGGTTCCAGTTCTTGAGTAGTATCATCTTGGGATACTGCAGATGATTGTTCATTCGTAGAAGCCTGTGATTGAGATGAGTCTTGTGCTTGTTCTTTTGTCTCTGTAGTCTTTTGAGTTTGTTCTTGAGTGTTGACTTGATTTTGCTTTTGGGTATCTTGCTGTTGTGCTACTGGTTTTGTTTGAACTTGAGATGCATCATTGTTTTCATCAGCCTTAGCCATAGAGGTAGAGGCTAGTAATGATAAAGATAAAACCGTCATACTTGATACCATAATTCTTTTCACATTTTTCATAGTGCTTCACTCCTTAATTTGAACTGTACATTCATATTACCTTTGAATATAATATTTCAAACACTATTTACGTATTCTTAATTA
The DNA here is from genome assembly GCF_030294405.1 of Staphylococcus casei. Lineage (NCBI taxonomy): Bacteria > Bacillati > Bacillota > Bacilli > Caryophanales > Staphylococcaceae > Staphylococcus > Staphylococcus casei. The sequence continues at coordinate 2,030,317 of NZ_CP125718.1, read as the reverse complement.
AAAGTATAAAAAATTAATTATAGTTTCATATATTAATTGAAAGTTAATTAGTTGTTTTTTTACTGTAAAATATTAAAGGTATGTAAAAGAAATGTGAAATGAAAAAGAAGTAAAGGACAAAAAAGGATTGGAACAACAATCTATGTTTGTTCCAATCCTTAATCATTTGGTTTAAAGTTATTTTTGTGCTTTGATTACTTTTAATTGTTGTTTAACTGCTTCTTGTCCGGTTGAACCATAACTGATTCTACGACTTACGCAATTTTCTGGTTTTAAATAATCATAAATGTCAGATTCGATACTTGTATGTGCATTCTGGTATTCTTCTAAAGGCACATCTAATAAATAAACATTGTTTTGAATAGACCAAAGTACAATTTTACCAACTATTTCGTGAGCGTTTCTAAATGGTACGCCTTTATTCACTAAATAGTCTGCCAGTTCTGTTGCGTTAGAGAAGTCATTGTAGACCGTTTGTTGTAAGTGATCTACGTTGACTGTCATTGTATCTATCATGCCGTCAAAGATACGTAACGAGCCTTTGAGCGTATGAATCGCATCAAATAATCCTTCTTTATCTTCTTGCATATCCTTATTGTATGCTAGCGGCAAGCCTTTTAATGTCATTAACATACTCATTAAATGACCAGTCGTTCTACCAACCTTACCTCTAATTAATTCCGCCATGTCTGGATTTTTCTTTTGCGGCATAATAGATGATCCTGTAGAAAATGCATCAGATAATGTAACAAAGTTTGCTTCGGCAGAAGACCAGAAAATAATTTCTTCAGCAAAACGAGATAGGTGAACCATGGTCAAAGATATATTGTGTAATGTTTCGACAATATAATCTCTATCACTCACTGCATCCATACTATTTTCATATATAGCACTAAAGTTTAATAGAGATTGCGTTTCATGACGGTCAATTGGATACGTTGTACCACTTAATGCAGCAGCACCAAGTGGTGATATATCAATACGTTTCATGCTATCTTGAAAACGAGATTTATCTCTTTCTAGCATCCAGTAATACGTTAATATATGGTGTGCAAACGATATTGGCTGTGCTCTTTGTAAATGCGTGTAACCAGGCATAATGGTATCAATATGCGCCTCAGCAACTTTAACAATTGTCTGTTGAAAAGAAGTGATGAGTTCAATCAAATGAGATACTTCCTCTTTTGTATATAAATGCATATCTGTAGCGACTTGATCATTACGGCTACGACCAGTATGCAATCTTCCACCAGCATCTCCAATACGTTTAATTAATTCATGCTCTATATTCAAATGAATATCTTCTAAAGAAACATCTAAAGATAAGTGACCTTGTTCATAATCAGTTAAAATAGCGTTTAAACCTTTAATGATTTGATCGCAGTCTGAATCAGAAATGATACCTTGTTTGGCCAACATGGTTGCATGCGCAATACTACCTTGGACATCATATTGAATTAATGTTTTATCAAAGTGTATAGAAGCATTAAATTCATCAACCCAATCCTCAGGCTGTTCGCTAAATCTGCCGCCCCAAGCTTTAGTGCTCATCGTGATAACCACCATGTAACATTGAATTCACTTGAGTAGGTAGGCCAAAGATATCTATGAAACCAACTGCTGATTCTTGATTAAATGCATCTTCTTTAGTATAAGTTGCTAATTTTTCATTATATAATGTATGAGGAGATTTTCTACCATTAACTATGGCATTTCCTTTATACAATTTAATACGTACATCCCCAGAAACATATTGTTGCGTACTATCTACAAATACTTTTAAGTTGTCAGTTAATGGTGAGAACCATAAACCATTATAAACTTGTTCTGAAAATTGTTTTTCAATGACAGGTTTGAAATGAGCGACATCTTTTGTAAGTGTAATCGTTTCGAGCGCTTTATGAGCTTTTACAATTACTTCCGCACCAGGTGTTTCATATACTTCTCTTGATTTAATACCAACTAATCTATTTTCAACATGGTCGATTCTACCAATACCATGTTTACCAGCAAGTTGATTGAGTTCTAAAATAAGTTCACTTAACTTGTAGGGTTGACCATTTAACTCAGTAGGAAGACCTTGTTCGAATGATAGAACGATTTCTTCTGCTTCATCTGGCGTATTTTCTAATGGTTGCGTTAAATCGTATGCATCTTCTGGTGGAGCTGCATAAGGATCTTCTAATATACCGCACTCATTACTTCTACCCCATAAGTTTTGGTCAATTGAGTAAGGTGAATCATGTTGAATTGGAACAGGAATGTTATGTTTGATTGCATAATCAATTTCTTCTTCACGGCTCCAAGCCCATTCTCTAACAGGTGCGAATACTTTTAAGTTTGGATCTAATGCTTTAATTGCTACTTCAAAACGCACTTGGTCGTTACCTTTACCTGTACAACCATGAGCAATACCTACAGCATCTGTTTTATCAGCAATTTCAACTAATTTTTTAGAAATTAAAGGTCTTGATAATGCAGAGACTAAAGGATATGTACCTTCATACATTAAGTTACCTTTGATAGCATAAGATACAAATTGTTCACTAAATTCTTCAGTAGCATCAATAATATGACACTCAATTGCCCCCATATCTAATGCTTTTTGATGTACTAAATCTAAATCTTTACCTTCCCCAACATCTAAGCAACAAGCTACAACATCGTAACCTTTATCTAATAACCATTTTACTGCAACACTTGTGTCTAATCCGCCTGAATATGCTAATACAATTTTCTCTTTCATAACTTCCACCTCTATTTATAATTTTAATAATTTGTTTTGTTAATTTGATATTGATTAGTATAGCAGATAATAAATGAAAATAAAACCATTTTTATACATAAATATACAAAAATGTTTCGATAGTGAATTTTGATTTATGATTACCAAGGAATGTGTATGTAAGTTTAAGGGCATTTAAAGGATGTATTATAAATGCATATAAATATGAATATGATGCAAGTCGTTTAAATAGTAAAATTTGACGAAATTGTCATAATTTACAATTATCTATAGGCTAGTTGTTTGAATAGTGAAAATAAAATTAGTAAAATGATTTTGAAATTAAAAACACTGGAGGCAAATCAAATGACTCATATTCAATTAGATTATGGTAAAACTTTAGAATTTTTTGGCGAACATGAACTACAACAACAAAAAGATATAGTGAAATCGATTCATAAAACGATTCATGAAGGTACAGGTGCTGGCAGTGATTTCTTAGGTTGGATAGACCTTCCTGTTGATTATGATAAAGAAGAATTCTCACGCATATTAGAAGCTTCTAAACGTGTGAAAGAGCATTCTGACGTATTTGTAGTAATCGGTATTGGTGGTTCATATTTAGGCGCGCGTGCGGCGATTGAAATGTTAACGTCTTCATTTAGAAATAGTGATGAATATCCAGAAATCGTTTTTGTAGGTAATCATTTATCTTCTTCTTATACACAAGAATTAATTGATTATTTAGATGGTAAAGATTATTCAGTTAACGTTATTTCTAAATCTGGTACGACAACAGAACCAGCAGTGGCATTTAGATTGTTCAAACAGTTATTAGAAAGTAAGTATGGCAAAGAAGAAGCGAAAAAACGTATCTTCGCTACTACAGACAAAGAAAAAGGGGCACTTAAACAATTAGCTACAAACGAAGGTTATGAAACATTTGTAGTACCTGATGATGTTGGTGGCCGCTACTCTGTATTAACTGCAGTAGGTTTATTACCAATCGCAGTAGCTGGTATAGACATTGAAGCAATGATGCAAGGTGCTGCTAAAGCCCGTGAAGAATTGTCATCAGAAAATTTAGAAGATAACATTGCATATCAATATGCAACAATTCGTAACGTATTATATGCAAAAGGTTATGACACTGAGATGTTAATTAACTATGAACCATCTATGCAGTATTTTAATGAGTGGTGGAAACAATTATTTGGTGAGTCAGAAGGTAAAGATTTCAAAGGTATCTATCCTTCAAGTGCAAACTATACAACTGATTTACACTCACTTGGACAATATGTTCAAGAAGGCCGCCGTTTCTTATTTGAAACAGTAGTCAAAGTGAATAATCCAAAACATAATATTACTATTGAAGAAGATAGTGATAATTTAGATGGCTTAAATTATTTAGCTGGAAAAACAATAGATGAAGTTAATACGAAAGCATTCGAAGGAACGCTTTTAGCACATACCGATGGTGGTGTACCTAACCTAGTTGTGAATATTCCTCGTTTAGATGAAGAAACATTTGGTTACGTGGTTTACTTCTTCGAACTTGCTTGTGCTATGAGTGGATATCAATTAGGTGTTAATCCATTTAATCAACCTGGTGTAGAAGCATATAAACAAAATATGTTCGCTTTATTAGGTAAATCAGGATTTGAAGACAAAAAACAAGAATTAGAAAAACGCTTATAATTTAAATCATATTTCATTGATGACTTCACAATAAAATATGTGCGTGTATATATGAAATTTAAATTGGTTCGTTTTCTATCTATTAAATTGAATGATTAAAAAGGTGGCTCATCCTAAATTCAGGTTTAGATGAGTCACTTTTTTTATTTATGTGTATGAATGATCATAGGCAATATTCTATGATCTAAATACATTATTCAGGTTAAAAATCTATGAGCCCATGACAAGCATGCTTATTCGTTCTTAAGACTGATTTATGAGCAAATTAACACTTTATAGTTTGAAAAGTTTGAGGTTACAATTATAATTACGAAGAATAGTAATATTATGAGGAATGATTTGATGACGGAAGAACAAGTTCAGCATTGGTTTGATTTATTTGGAAGTCTAGGCTATATTGTAGGTTTTTTATTGCCATTTATTGAAGCGTTTCTTCCTATTTTACCAATCATTGTATTTGTAATTGTGAACGTCAATGCCTATGGTTTGGTGATTGGTACGTTGTTAGCTTGGCTCGGAACAGTGATTGGTAGTTATATTGTGTTTCTTATTTTCAGGAGACTCACACATACAAAATATATGAAGAAATTGCAACAACGCACATCGGTTCAAAGATTAATACATTTTATTGATAGACGTGGCATTATACCTATATTTATTTTACTGTGCTTTCCATTTACGCCTAGTGCATTTGTAAATATTGTGGCTAGTTTATCTCATATTAGAGCACATGTATATTTAACAGTACTTTTTGCATCGAAGTTAGTTATGATTGGTCTTATTGGGTGGCTCGGTAATGATATAACGACATTATTTACAAATCCTATAAGATTTATTTTAATTATGATTGTGTTTGTTATTGTATGGTTTATTGGACGCAAAATCGAGAAGTACTTTATGCATTCTTCAGGAGAGTGACATTATGCGAAGCATATTAAAACATTTGATTTCCATCATGATTGCGATTATTATTGTACTATTGATTCAGGCTTTTATTGTCACTGGTACAGTCATAAAGAATGACGCTATGGAACCGAGTTTGAAACTAGGGGATAGAGTGATAATAAATAAAGTTAAAACAACTTTTAATTTACTAGATAATAATGACATTATAATGTATCGTGAAGGTAATGATATTAAAGTAAGTAGAATTATTGGAAAGCCGGGACAGTCTATTGCGTATAAAAATGGGGCACTATATAGAGATGATAGACAAGTAGATGAACCCTATGTTAATAATGAAAGTATAACCAATTTATCACTTAGGAATCTTAAACATTCTGAAGAAGATATTATCCCACCCAATGCCTATTTCGTTCTTAATGACCAACGGAAGCATGAGGATGATTCAAGGACATTTGGTTTTATACAAAGAAACGATATCATAGGCGATGTGAGTTTGAGATATTATCCTTTTAAAAAATTCACAATGAACTTTAATTAAATAGATGAGGTGTACAAATTGAAAAAAGAGATATTGGAATGGTTTGTGTCGATAGTTGTTGCAGTTGCATTAGTATTACTTATCGTAAACTTTGTGGCGCAGTCATATACAGTTAAAGGGGATTCTATGGACCCTACTTTAAAAGATGGCGAACGCGTAGTCGTAAATTTATTTGGTTATAAATTTGGAGACATTAAAAAAGGTAATGTGATTGTGTTCCATGCAACGAAAGACAGTGATTATGTTAAGCGTGTTATTGGTACGTCTGGTGATAATATAGAGTACAAGAAAGATAAACTATATGTAAATGGTAAAAAAGTAGATGAGCCATATTTAGATTATAATGAGAAACATAAACAGTATAATTACATTACTGGTAGTTTTGAAACCAAAGATATTAATCAGATAGATCAGAAAAATAAAATTCCAAAAGATAAATTACTAGTACTCGGCGACAATCGTGAGGTAAGTAAAGATAGTCGTTCATTTGGTTTGATTGATGAAGATCAAGTCGTCGGTAAAGTATCATTTAGTTTCTGGCCACTAAATGAAATGAAATTTGGGTTTGATCCTGATACAAAAGATGATAAATAATATTTATTTTAAAGTACTAACAAAGTCTAAACCTTTGTTAGTACTTTTTTTGTTATGTCGAATGCGTGTAAATCATATTAAGTATTAATAAATCGATTTTTATAATCTTTAAAACATTAAAAAAGTAATGGTAATAAGCGTTGATGATTAAAATATGAATATAGCTTAATGCGTATTTAGATTAACGATGCACAACCTTTTATATGTTAAAATATAAGTCAAAGGAGTGGAAGATGTCATGGAATTAAATGCTTATATTGGAAGAGCAGGTACGGGAAAATCACATGCAATGATAGAAGAAATAAAAAATAAAATGAAACAAGATCCGTTAGGCGACCCGATTGTCTTAATTGCTCCAACACAAAATACTTTTCAACTTGAGCAAGCATTCGTAAATGACTCTGAACTGAACGGTAGTCTGAGAACAGAAGTATTACACTTTGAACGACTAAGTTATCGTGTTTTTCAAGAAGTTGGCGGTTTGATGGAACAACAATTGTCGAAAGCAGGCACGGAAATGATGATTTATGACATCATTCAACAGCACCAATCAGATTTAAAGCTTTATCGTTCTCAAGTTAAATATTACGGTTTTAGTGAGAAACTCTATGAGCAGATACAAGATTTTAAGAAATATGCAGTATCCCCTGAACAGTTAACATCATACATAGAGACAAATACACTACAAACTAGAACCAAACATAAGCTTCAAGATATAGCACTTATTTACAAACATTTAGAAGATAGAATAAATGGAGAATATGTATCTGCTGAAGATAGTTTGCAACGTTTTATAACGGTGATGGACAAATCTGAATGGCTCAAACGTACTGAAATTTATATCGATGGATTTCATAACTTTTCAACATTAGAGTATCAAATCATTCAAAGCTTAGTGAAGTATGCTAAAAAGGTAACGATCCTATTAACAACAGATGGGGATAAAGATACGTTCAGTTTATTTAGAAAGCCATCGGAATCACTTACGCATATAGAAGATATAGCACAGCAGTTAAACTTACAATTAAATGTTAAACGTTTTAATCAAGCATATAGGTTTAAAAATAATGATTTATCTCAATTAGAGCAGAGCTTTAACGCGTTACAATTTGAGCCTATAGTAACACAAGGTAATATAGAAATCTTAGAGTCTTCTATAATGAGAGAAGAAATCAATGAAATTGCACGACGTATCTTAAGAGAAACACGTGAACAAGGACGTCGTTATCAAGATATAGCCATATTGTATAGAGACGAATCTTATGCGTATCTGATGGAGTCTATCCTGCCACAGTATGATATTCCGTATAACATTGATGTAAAAGAGTCTATGACACATCATCCAATCATGGAAATGTTGCGTTCACTTATTGAAGTAATTCAAACCAATTGGAAGTTTGACCCACTGATGCGTTTATTTAAAACAAATGTTCTAACTAAGAAATTTAAAGATAGTCATCTACTTATTGATATCTTAGAAAATTTTGTGTTGGAACGTGGCATTTATGGCAAACGTTGGATAGACGAAAAATATTTCCATGTAGAACAGTTCAGAAAAATGGGATTAAAACGTCAGCCACTGACAGATGATGAAAGAGAAACTTTTGAACGTGTAATTCAATTGAAAGCTGATGTCATTGACAAAGTGATGCACTTTGAAACAAAAATGAGTGAAGCGAATACAGCGGTTGAATTTGCAACTGCCTTTTATGAAGCATTGGAAGCTTTTGATTTACCAAGTTTATTGATGACGGAAAGGGATACGCTAGATGTAGAAGGTGAACATAAAAAAGCAGAGGAAATTGACCAAATATGGAACGGCTTGATTCAAACTTTAGACGATCTTGTTACAGTCTTCGGAGATAAAAGCATGTCCCAAACTAGATTTTTAGAGTTATTTGATATTGGTTTAGATCAATTGGAATTTGTCATGATTCCACAAACATTAGATCAAGTGAGTGTTGGTACAATGGACTTGGCTAAAGTTGATAATAAAGCACATGTATACATTGTAGGAGCCAATGATGGTGTTATTCCACAAACTGTTTCATCTTCAAGTTTGATCACGGATGATGAGAAGAAATATTTTCAAGAACAAGCAGCTATAGAATTAAGTCCTACTGCAGATATACTACAAATGGATGAAGCATTTGTCTGTTATATTGCAATGACGAGAAGTCGTGTGGCTGTGACGTTCTCTTATTCACTTATGGGAACAAATGGTGATGAAAAAGAGCCAAGTCCATTTTTAAATCAAATTCAACAGTTATTTACAAATCTAGAAGTCCAAAATATACATCATCAACATCAAGCTAATCCACTTACTTTAATGGAACATCCACACCAAACAAAAATTGTGTTATTTGAATCATTAAAGGCATGGTTAGATGATGAAATCGTTGCAGATACTTGGTTAGATACTTATCAAGTTATGAGAGATGATGAGCGTCTAAATAGAGGATTGAATTACTTGTTATCTGCACTCACATATGATAATAAAACGGTGCAATTAAGTGAATCACTATCTAAAGATTTATATGGAAGTACGATAAATGCCAGTGTTTCACGTTTTGAAGGATATCAAGCATGCCCATTTAAGCACTTTGCATCACATGGTTTGAGGCTGAATGAACGAACAAAATATAAACTAGAGCATTTTGATTTAGGTGATATCTTTCACCAAGTGTTAAAATTCATTTCAGAAAAAGTGAATGGCGATTTTAAAAACTTGAATACAAAGCAAATTCATAAATTGACGGTTGAAGCCTTATCGGAAATATTGCCCGAGGTGCAATTTAATTTATTGAATTCAACTGCATATTATCGTTATTTATCACAGCGAATTGGCGCAATAGTTGAAACAACATTGACGGCATTGAAATATCAAGGTAATTATACTAAATTTACACCACAACGCTTTGAAGCTGGCTTTAGAAGAAAACCACGAGATCATAATGAACTTTTTGCAGAGGCATTGCAAACAACGCAAGGTATTCCAATCAATATTCGCGGACAAATAGATCGTATTGATACTTACAATGAAGGTCAACAAAGCTTTGTGAATATTATCGATTATAAATCGTCTAAGTATAGTGGTACTTTAGATTTAACGAAAGTATATTATGGTATGCAAATGCAGATGATGACTTATATGGATATTGTTCTTCAAAATAAATCACGACTTGGTTTAACTGAAATGACTAAACCTGGGGGCTTACTCTATTTTCACGTTCATGAACCACGTATTAAACTAGCGTGGAATCAATTAAGTGAAGAAAAAAGAGACGAAGCATTTATTAATTCATTTAAATTGAGTGGATTATTGAATAGTGATGAATCTGTGTTAGATGCATTTGATACGAGAATTGAACCGAGTTATACATCTGATATTGTACCACTCGGATTGAAAAAAGATGGCGGTATTAAAAGCAATAGTAAAGTTGCAGATGAACAAACCATTTATAAACTCATTAAACACAATAAACAAAACTTTATTGAGACGGCATCAGATATTATGGATGGCCATACAGAAGTTGCTCCATTGAAATATAATCAAACTTTACCGTGTGATTTCTGTAATTATAAATCGGTGTGTCATGTAGACGGAATGATTGATAGTAAACGATATCGTACAGTAGATGAATCGATTGATCCATTAGAAGAAGTTCAAAAAGTGGCATTAGAAGAGGATGATCAAATATGAGCCAAATTCCAGTGAAACCCGCTGATGTTAGATGGACGGATAATCAGTGGAAAAGCATTTATGCAAAGGGGCAAGATGTACTTGTAGCAGCGGCTGCAGGTTCTGGGAAAACCGCTGTATTAGTTGAACGTATTATACAGCGCATTTTAAATGATAAAATTGATGTAGATCGATTACTTGTCGTGACATTTACGAATGCAAGTGCACGTGAAATGAAACAGCGTGTGGATCAACGAATACAAGAAGCTTCACAAGAGGCGCCTGACAATGAACATTTAAAAAACCAACGAATTAAAATACATCAAGCTCAAATTTCTACACTACATAGTTTCTGTTTGAAATTAATACAACAACACTATGATGTATTAGATATAGATCCAAATTTTAGAACAAGTGGTGAAGCGGAAAATATACTGTTATTAGAGCAAACGATTGATGAAGTTTTAGAGCAACATTATGATATCCTTGACCCTAGTTTTGTTGACTTAACCGAACAATTATCATCCGATCGAAACGATGACCAACTGCGTAATACAATTAAACAAATGTATTATTTTAGTATAGCAAATCCAGATCCTTATGGATGGCTTCGCAATTTGGCAAGTCCTTATTATGATGAAGCACAGCAAAATGAATTACTCCAATTATTGAATGAATTGGCTATGATTTTTATGGAGTCAGCGTTAGAAGCACTAGATAAAAGTTATAATTTATTTATGCTGTTGGAAGAAGTAGATAAGCAAGTAGCAGTGTTAGAAAAGGAAAGCGCATTTTTAAATCAAGCTATGGAAGATGGACAGTTAAATTCCGAAGTGATTGCACAACATCAATTTGAAGCTCGTTTTCCAGCAAAGAATAAAAAGATAAAGGAAGCAAATGAAATGATGATTGATGCTTATGATGATGGTAAAAAGCATTATGATCATTATAAAGCATTAGTATCGAAAGTGCAGGAAGATTATTTCTCCCGCGATGCGCAAGATTTGAAACAAGACATGCAGAAATTAGCCCCAAGGGTTTCTTATTTATCTAAAGTCACTGCGGATGTTATTGAACAGTTTGATCAAAAGAAACGGAGCAGAAATCTCTTGGATTTTTCTGATTATGAACACTTTGCTTTACGCATATTGATGAATGAAGATGGCTCACCTTCAGAAGTTGCGGATGTATATCGACAACAATTCGAGGAAATCTTGGTCGATGAATACCAAGATACAAACCGAGTCCAAGAAAAGATATTGTCATGTTTTAAGCGTGGAACTGAAGCTGATGGTAATTTATTTATGGTAGGTGATGTTAAGCAATCTATCTATAAATTTAGACAAGCTGATCCAAGTTTATTTATCGATAAATATAATCGATTTACATTAGATGGTTCTGACAATGGCATGCGTATTGATTTATCTCAAAACTTCCGCTCTCGAGAAGAAGTATTAACGACGACAAACTATTTATTTAAACATATGATGGATGAATCCGTAGGAGAAATTATATATGATGATGCAGCACAACTATACTATGGTGCCGCATTCGATGATAAACCACATGATGTACAAATGAATATGTTGGTGGAAGATCCTTCATCAGATTTAAATGGATCCGAACAAGAAGCAGAATATATAGTGCGACAAGTAGAGAAGATTATGGATGAGCACGAAATATATGATATGAAAACCAATCAATACCGTAAGCCGAGCTATAAAGATATTGTCATATTAGAAAGATCGTATGGCCAGGCTAGAAAGATTCAACAAGCTTTTAAAGATCATAATATTCCATTCCATGTTAAGAGTAAGGAAGGGTATTTTGAACAAACTGAAGTCCAATTAGTCTTATCATTTTTAAGAACAATAGATAATCCTTTACAAGATATCTATTTAGTAGGATTGATGCGTTCAGTCATTTATCAATTTACGGAGGATGAATTATCAAATATTCGTGTCCTCAGTCCGAACGATGATTATTTCTACCAATCTATCCAAAACTACATAGCTCATGAAGCAGCCAATAAAAATTTAGTGGAAAAATTACAAGCATTTTTACAAGATATAGCAATGTATCAAACATATAGTCAAAGTCATCCCGTTTATCAATTGATTGATAAATTTTATAATGACCATTATGTTATCCAATATTTCAGTGGTATTATAGGTGGCAAAGGGCGTCGTGCTAATTTATATGGCTTGTTTAATAAAGCTGTGGAATTTGAAAATTCAAGTTTCCGTGGCTTATATCAATTTATACGTTTTATAGATGAATTAATGGAACGAGGAAAAGATTTTGGCGAAGAAAATATTATCGGTCCCAATGATGATGTTGTGAGAATGATGACAGTGCATAGTAGTAAAGGGCTTGAATTTCCTTTTGTAATTTATTCAGGATTATCTCGTAAATTTAGAAGAGATGATTTGTATAAATCTGTAATTCTCAATCAAACCTATGGTCTTGGCATGAATTACTATGATGTAGAAAGTAATATTTCTTATCCGTCATTGTCTTCAGTAACTTATAAAGCTATTACAGAAAAAGAAATGATTTCAGAAGAAATGCGTTTAATTTATGTAGCATTAACGCGCGCAAAAGAGCAATTGTTTTTAATTGGTCGTGTCAAAGACGAGAAAGAGCTACAGCAATTAGAGCAAGCACCAGTGTCAGATACACATTTACCCGTTAGTTACCGTATAACTGCACAAAGGCCTATTGATATGATTTATCCAATATTGGCCAAATATCAATCTACATCGTTACCTAACGAATTACGCTTTGAAAATTCAATTCACGATTTAGAAGCATCTATGATACCTTATGTCCATCTAACCACAGACTTTTATCAAGATATTGCTTCAGAAACAGTATTTGAAGAAAGTGAGCAGCGGACAATCCAAGATATTCATGCATTAAATACTGGTAATGATGCCATAAAAAAACAAATACAAACGCAGTTAACACATGAATATGCATTTCAGGTGGCAATTGATAAGCCATCAAAACAGTCTGTATCTGAACTTAAGAGACAATTAGAGACCGAACAAACTGATACCAACTATGATCGTGTCCGTCAATATCGTATTGGTTCAACAGCCTACGATAGACCGGGGTTTTTAAGTCACAGTTCAAAACGTAAAGCGAATGAAATAGGCACATTGATGCATACTGTCATGCAGCATTTACCGTTCCGAAGTGGTGGTCTGAACCAATCAGAAATAGAACAATATATTGGACGACTCATTGAGCAACATATCATTCCTGAAGATGCGAAAACGGATATACGTTATGACGATATAACGTATTTTGTTCAAAGTGAATTATATGAAACCATCGCACAAAGTGACGCAATATACCGAGAGTTACCATTTGTTGTCAATCAGTCTAAAGTAGAATCGATGAGAGAAGTAGAAGAAGATGCTTCAATAATTCAAGGTATGATTGATTTGATTTTTGTAAAAGAAGGGCAATATTATTTCGTTGATTATAAAACAGACGCTTTTAACAGAAGGAGAAATATGACAGATGAAGAAATAGGTGAACAGTTAAGGTCACGGTATAAAGTACAAATGGATTATTACCGTAATACATTAGAAACACTATTAAATGCTGACGTTAAAGGTTATTTATATTTCTTTAAATTTGGTCAACTATCTATTGATTCATAGAAGCTAAAGGGGGAGGTTGTTTTGTGCCATCACAAAAGCGGTTATTCGAATTAGATGCATTACGGGGATTGAGTTTATTTGGTATCGTGCTTATGAATATTTTAGTTTTTAGTATGCCATATGAGGAAGCATACTTACCGGATATAGTACACGGCATCAACGAAGGACTTTTACGAACGGTTACGCTTGTCGTTATCAGTTCATTTTATCCAATCTTTTCATTTTTATTTGGGTATGGATTAGCAATTATGTATGAAAACATCCAATATAGAGGCCTTCATTATTATCCGATTATATATCGAAGGTTAGCGTGCTTAATGGTTATCGGTTTAATACATGGATGTTTTATATTTTCAGGGGATATTTTATTTGGGTATGCATTTACAGGGATGGTCGCAGTGTTGTTAATTAAAAAGAAAACGAAAACATTGATTAAAACAGCGACAATATTATTTGTATTAAAAATTATCCTCATTGTCATACCATTTTCAGTATTCGCATGGAATACAGGAAGACATGATAGAAATAACTTTTCAGGTATGTCTTTGGGACAACTCATAGACGTTAAGCAAAATGGTAATTATTTTGATTTGTTAAAAATAAATGTCAATGAAACAGCGATGAGTGTCTTAGATGTTATGACAACATCGGCATACTTAGAGTTTTTACCATATATTCTGTGCGGTGTAATAGCGCAAAAATTAAATTTAATCACTGTTCTACGTAACAATACCTATCAAAAACGCGCGACTTTCTGGGGAGTGCTATGTATAGTGATGGGGTATATGTTGAAAGTGCCATTCGCGATAGATTATAGTAATCATGCCTTTCAATATATAAGTGCTATGATTGGAGGTCCGATTGTAGCAGCAGGCTATATTTTAATATTTTTACGTTTATGCCAAGTGTCAAAAGTTAGAAAAGTTGTCCACCTGTTTGAATATCCTGGAAAGTTAAGTTTAACAGTGTATTTATCACAAAGTATTATTTTTACTTTGATTTATATGGGGCTAGGTTTATATAACAAGCTAGAGCTTTATCAGTCCTATCTCATTGTACTTATTGTATATAGTTTACAAGTTTGCGTTAGTTATTATTATTTAAAAAAATTCAAACAAGGTCCGGTTGAATGGGCGTGGAGAAAAATAACGTATTTAAAGTAATTGTACGATATATGTAAAATAATTGAATTTTTAGAAAATACCATGTATTTGTTTGTTATTTGGTAGTAAATATAGTTATAATATGTATTAAGATATAGATGAGGAGCTGATATTGAATGAAATTCCTATCATTCAGACATGAAGGACAGACATCTTATGGTGTAAAAGTAAAGCGTGAAGAAGCAGCGTGGGATTTGAAAAAAGTCTTTGCTGATTTTGCTGAAGGAGAGTTTCATCCTAAAACATTATTACACGGCCTTCAACAGAATCAAGTCGTCGATTTCCAAGAACAAGTGCGTAAAGCAGTTGTTGCTGCAGAAGATAGTGGCAAAGGTGAGGATTATAAAGTACAATTTGCTGACGTTGAATTTTTACCTCCAGTTACACCAACAAATAATGTAATTGCTTTTGGACGTAATTATCAAGAACATGCAAGTGAATTAAATCATGAAGTTCAACGTTTATATGTATTTACAAAAGCGGCATCGTCATTAACTGGTGATAATAGCACGATCCCAAATCACCAAGATATTACTGATCAATTAGATTATGAAGGTGAATTAGGTATCGTCATTGGAAAATCTGGTGAAAAAATACCTAAGGGCTTGGCGTTAGATTATGTATATGGTTACACTATTATTAATGACATTACTGATCGTAAAGCGCAAAAGGCACAAGACCAAGCATTCTTATCTAAAAGTTTAACTGGTGGATGTCCAGTCGGTCCATATATTGTAACTAAAGATGAACTGCCTACACCTGAAGATGTTAATATTGTAACAAAAGTTAACAATGAAATTCGTCAAGATGGTAATACAGGTCAAATGATTCTTAAAATAGATGAATTAATAGAAGAAATATCTAAATATGTTGCGTTACATCCAGGTGATATTATTGCGACAGGTACCCCAGCAGGTGTCGGTGCAGGTATGAATCCACCTAAATTCTTACAACCTGGTGATGAAGTTAAAGTAACGATTGATAACATCGGGACTTTAACGAACTTTATTGCTGAAAAATAAATATACTTAAACGGACTAACATTTGAGATTGTTGGTCCGTTTTTGAGTGATTTAACTATGGAAATTAGGGATTTTGTATAAATGATTAATCGTAAGAAAATAGATTTTGAATTTCTTTTTGAAAAATAGCATAGTATTGAGTATGATAAAGATAGAAGCATATTATTTTTGCAATTCAAAGACTACAAAAATTTCATTTATATATGATTTATTGTAGTTAACAGTTGTATGAAGTGATAAAAAATATGTGTGGGGGTTATTTAATGTTACATATTCATATTACATCATGGGTGCTTGCAATTATTTTGTTCTTTGCTGCGTATTTTAACTTTTCAGTAAAACAAGGCGCAACACCTCACTTTAAACCAATTCATATGGTATTAAGACTTTTTATGGTATTAGTTTTAATTTCAGGATTTTGGTTATGGATTCAAGCTTTTTCTTCTGATAATGCTGGAGGGCATATGTTACTAACATTGAAAATGTTAGGTGGCGTAGCAGCTGTTGCACTTATGGAAGTTACCATTGCGAAAAGGAAGAAAAGTCAACCAAGCCATGGATTAATGTGGACAACGATTATCATCATTATTATTACGATGTGTTTGGGTATTATCTTGCCACAAGGACCCATTACAAAAATGTTTGGTTTATAAAGAAAAAGCAGTCATTCATTATGTGATTGCTTCAAGCTGTCGACAGAGTTTTTGATGTTGTTGACAGCTTTTTTGTGTATATTTTTTATAGAAATGATTCAATATGTGGTGCTAATAAACGCCATAGTTCATTACTTAATTCATCGATTGAGCATGGTTTAGATTTTTCAATCCACCAAACAATAACGCCTACTGTTGCTGAACCTAAAAACTGTGTCATTATTTCATTGTCTTTTTGCTTAATAGATTTCATGAATTTCTCTGAAAGTGTCTGTTTTAATATATTTAAATCTGATTTTTGTATCAATTTCTTCAGGAGATCATATTGCTTATCGATGGCGACAAGTATGTCCCGTATCCCCTCTTTACCGTCTTCTATTTGATACTTATAATGCTCACATTTCTCAATTGCCTCTGCCATAATAAAATCTATGGCGTGATTGAGAATGTCATATTTATCGATAAAGTTTAAATAAATCGTTCCTCTATTAATATTGGCAAATTCAGCTATATCTTTCATAGATATTTTAGTAATGTCTTTTTCCTGCATAAGTTGTATAAAGCTTTCGATAATGAGTTGGCGCGATTTTTCTTGTCTTTTATCCATAATTACTCCTTATTTCTCGACAATTTTTGGTATTTGTACATTAAACATCAAAATGTACATTTTGTTTATTGAGTTTAACGTTTTATAATGATAACTTCAAGTTAATGAACAATTGTTTATTAAAAAGAAAGGAGTATGCCAATGAATATACTTATTTATGGTGCTGGTGTGCAAGGCCAATTTTTAGCACATGCGCTAAATAAACCTGGGAATAATATAACGATATTAGCAAGAGGACAGACCTACAACAATTTAAACGATAGGGGAGTCGTATTAAACCACTATTTCCAGAAGCGAAATACAAAAGAACATTTTAGCTATATCAGTGAATTAAATGAGACTGATCATTATGATGTTATATTTGTAACAATGAAATATTCAGACGTCTATTCAGTTGCGCCTATAATAGCGAGAAATATTACCCAAAATATCATTTTTGTTGGGAATAACACCCATCCCCACAAGCTTCGTGAAACTGTTCTTAAGCAATCCAAGACATCTAAAAATGTATCTTTTGGTTTTTTGATGACTGGAGGAAATAGAAGTAACAGCACCACAACGGTTATCCGATTTAATGCTGGAGAACTAAAAGTCAGTCACCTTGAGGAACAAATACCATTTCAAAATAAGCTTTATAAAATATTCAAAGATTTACCTATAAAATTAACTTATGAACCCAATTTTGAAGATTGGCTAATGTCACATGCAGCGATGATTATACCTTTAAATACAGGCATAGCAGTAAAAAATCAGTATAAAGGAAAACAGCAACAACTGATTAACAACATCATAAAATCATATAATGAACTACACTTATTAATAGAACGAAGTAATTATAAAATTATTCCTAAAATACAAGCTATATTCTTTAAGAAATTTAAAATCATTGCATATCCAATGTTAAAATGTTTATTAAACATTAAAGTGATGAATCAAATTCAAGGATCTAATAGGGAAGTTACATCATTATATCAAGATGTTAAATTACTAAATGAACAAACAGCAGTAACAACACATCATTTAGATAAGATGGTTAAAAAAGTAGAAGAAGTAAATTGATTTAGAATCAATACTTTTATAGATAAATTAATAAAATCTTTTTCGAATTTTAAAACACAATTTGTAGATTGAAATATAATAGATGGAGAAACCATATTTATAGATGTGACTAAATTTAGAAGCAAATGTTAATCATGATACATTTGAATAGGAGCAGTATGGAACGATGTAGTATAAATATATGCTGCGTTGAGATAAGTATGTAAAACTGAAATTGCACTGGAACGTAAGAGGCGAACAATGAATTTACGAATTAAAATCGCTGATTTCTACTCAGTTTCATACTTAATAGAAATCAGCGATTGTTTTGTTGTCTTAGACATTATTTTTTATTTATTTCGAGCTTTATAACCAATCATGTTAATAATATCTTTGGGTCTACTATATGGTGGTGCATAGGCAACTTCAAATTCAGTGAGTTCATCAATCGTTAATCGATGCATCATTGCCATTGATAATACATCGATACGTTTATCGGCGCCTTTTTTTCCAACTGCTGCTGCACGTATAATACGGCGGTTGCTTTTATCGAAATAGACACGTAAATGCAAGGGAGCGTTACCCGGATAATATCCAGCGTGTTCACCTTGTTTTGTTTCAACGACTTCATAATCAAAATGCATTAATTCTTGTGGGCTGACACCAACACTTGCAAACGTATAGTCGAAAAATTTAACAATGTTTGCACCTAAATAGCCTTTGAATTTTATGGTATGATCCCCAGCAAGTTGTTCAGCGATAATGCTTGCGCCACGATGTGCACCCCATGCTAGTGGTACATGTGCTTCAAGGTCAACGTGCCGATAGTGTGCATTTATAATATCACCTAAAGCATATATATTTGGGATGTTTGTTTCGAAGCAATCATTGACAGGTATATAACCACGTGTGTCTAGTTTGATGTTAGACGTTTTGATGAAATCAGAATTCGGTTTTACACCGATACCTTCAATAATAAGATCAAAATGTTCAACTGCACCTGATTTAAAATGCACCTCATTTCCAATGACTTTCACAACTTCTTCGTTGAGTCTAAATGGAATTTGACGCTTTTGCATCTCTTCTATAATAGGCTGATTCATATCGGAATCCATCAATTTGTTGATATGAGTTGAGCGATGAATTAATGTTGGAGTAATGCCTCTTTCATATAAATTATCAAGTATCTCTAACCCAATATAGCCAGCACCAATAATAAGTGCATTACTGACTTTATGATGCTCAATAAATGATTCTATGGCATCCGTATCTTCCATATTTCTTAACGTAAATGTGATATCGCTATCCAAATTTAACGAGTTTGCACTACAACCCGGACTTAGAATTAAGGTATCATAAGTTTCTTCAAATGATTCTTTACTTTGTCTATCATATACAGTAATAGATTTACGAGTATCATTAATTGCCGTGACTTCATGATAAGGTTTGACTGTGATTTGTTTTTTGTCATGGAACATTTCAGGTGTAGCTTCTAGGATTTTATCTCGAGAATCAACAACATTACCAAGATAATAGGGGAGTGCACAATTTGCAAAACTCATATCTCTGTCTTTTTCGAAGACAATGATTTCACTTTCTTGATCTAATCTTCGTATCTGACTAGCGACGGTCGCTCCACCAGCAACAGCGCCAACGACTATGATTTTATTCATAATAAATGACCTCCTAGTAAGTGATTATCTGACTATATCCGAGATGTAATAGATGCTTCATAAGGCATACCAAGTTGGAAATAATTGTTAAGATAACGACCAATGCCGTCATCATTATTTGAATATGTAGTTTCATTAGCTACGTGTTTTAACTCATCTAATCCATTATCCATTGCGATACCGTATTTAGCATATTTAATCATTTCTAAGTCATTATCTTCATCTCCAAATGCAATAATTTGGTTATGATCAATGCCGAGGTGTGATTTAACATAATCAATGCCTCTAGCCTTGCTAATACCTTCTTTTACAATTTCAATAACTGGAAATGGTGATCCCCATCTGCGGTGCTCAATATTTTCAGCATAAAAGTGCGTGAGCATTTTTTTAACTCTAGGAATCATCACTTCTTCAGCTTCTACTAAAATGGAAGTCGGTGAAGCTGTTAATGAAGTCAATAAATCACCAGTTTCTATTTTAGGCGTTCCCATTGAAAAGCCATCGAATAATTTTTGGTCAAAGTTATTAAGAAAGACGTGATCTTTGATTTCTGCAATAATATTTGAGACACCATAATCATTTAATGACTGAATAATTTCTTTAGATAATTCTAAATCTAAAACATCATGCTTTGTTTTAAAGCTATTATCTTTAGGATGGTGAACATAGGCACCATTAAAGTTAACTACAGGCGTGTCCATATGAAGTTCATGGTAATAGATTTGACTCGCTCTATAAGGGCGTCCGGTTGCTATCATGAGCTTATGACCTTGTGATTGTAAAGTTTTTAATACTTGTTTGGTATAAGTAGGAATTACTTTTTCATCGTTTAAAAGTGTACCATCTAAATCTAAGCAAATTAAATAAGGTTTCATGCAAATCTCCTTAATGTTTAATAATTGATGTATCAATATCATAGCATTTTATTGGCGTTTTGTAAGATATTTGATATATTGTTAATATGATTAATAACGAAGAGGTGAGACAAATGGACGAAGGATTAAAAGATAGTATTTTAAATGCGCTTGAAATGGTTATAGACCCTGAGTTAGGAATTGATATTGTTAACTTAGGTTTAGTATATAATGTAGACGTTGATGATGAAGGTATTTGTAAAGTAGATATGACTTTAACTTCTATGGGTTGTCCAATGGGGCCACAAATTATGAACCAAGTTAAAATGGTCTTGGCAGAAATACCTGAGATTTCAGATACAGAAATAAATATCGTTTGGAGCCCGCCATGGGACAAAGATATGATGTCTCGCTATGCTAAAATTGCGTTAGGTATCGGTTAAACGATAAATAGAAATGATTAAGAGAACTAGCCACATGAGGACCGTATCAAAATGCGGAACTCATGAGGTTAGTTCTTTTTTAATTTTAAAACTCAAGAACTTCCTTTAATAAATAATATAAGTCCGAACCATTAAAAAAGTAAAAATTTGTATCGTACAAATCATTAAAATAATTGCATTTATATTACAAAAGTATTACAATCGGCTAGTAAAATGAAAGTAGATTTACGCTGTAGATAAAGCGTTATTTTAAAATTTTTGGATGGAAGTATGATAAAAATGAGTAATGATTCAAGTAAGCGTTGCGATAAAACACGTGATACACGCTATATGCCTGGCTTGGATGGATTAAGAGCAATTGCTGTTATAGGCATCATTATCTATCATTTAAATAGGCAGTGGCTTACGGGTGGCTTCTTAGGTGTAGATACATTTTTTGTTATTTCAGGCTATTTAATTACCAGCTTATTATTAAAAGAGTATGAAGAAACAGGCATCATTAATTTGAAAAACTTTTGGTTACGGCGTGTTAAGCGACTCATACCTGCAGTTATCGTCTTAGTTTGTATGGTGGTGTTAGCTACGCTCATTTTAAAACCAGATCAAATTGTAGGTATCAAACATGATGCATTCGCTGCAGTGCTTTACGCATCTAATTGGTGGTATATTGCTTCAGATGTAAATTATTTTGAACAGTTTGCGTTTATGCCACTTAAACACTTATGGTCATTAGCAATTGAAGAACAGTTCTACATATGCTTTCCAATTGTATTAATCACATTATTACTAACTGTTCGGAAATATCGTAATGTGACATTAATTTTTTGGATCATTTCATTAGTATCTTTGTTTGTAATGATTATGATTTCGCAACCGCATACGGGTCATTCACGTGTTTATTTTGGAACCGATACAAGACTGCAAACAATGCTCTTAGGTGTAATGTTTGCATTCTTATGGCCTCCATTTAAATTAAAGAAAAACCCAAATATTGCTATAAGACATGTCGTTGATACGGTTGGGGTATTAAGTATTATTTGTCTATTAAGCCTATTTATTTTGGTCGATGATAATAGTGATTGGATATATAATGGCGGATTTTATTTGATTTCAGCAATGACACTGTTTGTAATTAGTAGTGCAGTACATCCAACAGGATACTTTGCTCGGATACTTGGTAATCCAGTATTCGTATATATTGGCAAACGGTCATATAGTTTATATTTATGGCATTTTCCGGTGATAAGTTTTTTACATAGTTACTTTGTAGACGGGCAAATCCCTATTTATGTGTATATTATTGATGTGGGAGTAACCATCATTTTTGCAGAATTATCTTATCGCTATATCGAAACGCCGTTTAGAAAATATAGTTTCCGTGTTTTCACATTAAACCGTTTTAGAAAAATCCCATTCTTACGAACAGTGGCTTTAATCATTATTCTAATTCCATCATTGCTTATTTTTGCGGGGGCATTTGATCATTTAGGTAAAGATACTACAGCTAATAAGAAAATGTCTTATCATACTACAGGCAATCATAAGTTCAAAGAAAAGTCTAAAACTGTTTCTCTCAAAGAAAAATCAAAAGAAAAGCAAGCCAAAGTACATAAAAATAGTAAAGTATATTCAGACTTGAAACCTTTACTTATTGGGGATTCTGTAATGGTAGATATTGGAGAAGCTTTTACTAAACATGTGCCTAATGCCATTATTGATGGTCAAGTTGGACGTAATTTGTATGAAGCTACGCCACTCGTTGAACAAAATTATAAAAAATATGCTAATAAAAATGAGCAAGTAGTTCTAGAGCTAGGGACAAATGGTGATTTTTCAAAAGAGCAATTGAACGAACTGATAAGTAAATTTGGAGATGCCAAAATTTATTTAGTAAACACGCGCGTTCCGAGAAATTATGAAACGCATGTAAATAGTTTGATGGCTGATGCTGCTAAAAACCACTCAAATGTAACGTTAGTAGATTGGCATAAACGTTCAGAAGGCCATTCTGAATATTTCGCGCCGGATGGTATTCATTTAGAATATTCAGGCGTTCAAGCTTTAACTGACGAAATATTAAAACAGATGGTTCCTAAGAAAAGTAAATAATAAATTTTATTTATCGTGCCTAAACGAAATGAAAAATAATATGATAGAAAGCCCATTTCAACATAACGTTGGAGTGGGCTTTTATTCATTTTTTACAATAATTAAAATATCGGAAATATGTAATGAAATATAAGTGTAAATTGATGGTTTAAACACGTTAATAAAGGGGCAAAACATTGATGTATACTGCTTGAAATTTTAGTGTTTTATTTGAAAAAAATACAAGCTTTTGTGTTGATTATCTAAATAAAAAGGACTATAATAAACTTAAGGTCAAAGAAAGTCAAAGTCAAACTTGCTTTCCATTGATCAAACACTAAATGGTGAGGTGAATCATTTTGGATATTAATCAAATGACCTATGCAGTTCAAGGCGCTATACAAAAAGCTGTTGAATTAGCAAAAGAAAATGAAAATCAAAACATTGAAATTGAAGCTGTACTTATGGCAGCACTTGAAGAAAATGATAGTTTATTTAAAAGTGTTCTAGAACGTGCCAATATTGAAACAGAAGCACTGATAAATGCATATAAAGAAAAATTAAAACAATACCCATCTGTGCAAGGCGATAACGTACAGTACGGACAGTATATTAGTCAAAAAACGAATGAACTGTTTAATAAAGCTGAAAGTTATATGAAATCTTATGAAGATGAATATGTTTCTATGGAGCATATTATTCTTGCTGCAATGGACATAGACGAAACGACACAACAATTTGTCGCCAATAAAAAAGAAGTGATAACTGAGATTATAAAAAAAATAAGAGGGGGAAATCACGTGACATCACAAAATCCAGAAGCAAATTACGAAGCATTAGAAAAATATGGACGTGACTTAGTTGAAGAAGTACGTCAAGGCAATATGGATCCGGTTATAGGACGAGACGAAGAAATACGTAATGCTATTAGAATTTTAAGTAGAAAAACGAAAAACAATCCTGTACTTATAGGTGAACCTGGTGTAGGTAAGACTGCTATCGTTGAAGGATTAGCGCAACGTATTGTACGTAAAGACGTACCAGACGCTCTATTAGATAAGACGATTTTTGAATTAGATTTAAGTGCTTTAGTTGCCGGAGCAAAATACCGTGGTGAATTTGAAGAACGCTTAAAAGCAGTGCTTAAAGAAGTTAAAGATTCAGAAGGTAGAATTCTTCTATTTATTGATGAGATTCACATGCTTGTAGGTGCAGGTAAAACAGAAGGTGCCATGGATGCAGGTAACATGTTGAAACCAATGCTTGCACGCGGTGAATTGCATTGTATTGGTGCTACAACATTAAATGAATATAGAGAATATATTGAAAAGGATTCAGCGTTAGAACGTCGTTTCCAAAAAGTAAACGTTGCTGAGCCAGATGTAGAAAATACAATTTCTATATTACGTGGATTAAAAGAACGTTATGAAGTTTATCATGGTGTACGTATTCAAGACAGAGCTATAGTAGCAGCCGCAGAATTATCAGATCGTTATATTACTGATCGCTTCTTACCAGATAAAGCAATCGATTTAGTCGATCAAGCTTGCGCAACGATACGTACAGAAATGGGATCTAACCCAACAGAACTAGACCAAGTTAATAGACGTGTCATGCAATTAGAAATTGAAGAATCTGCATTGAAAAATGAATCTGATAACGCAAGTAAACAACGATTGCAAGAACTACAAGAAGAATTATCTAATGAAAAAGAAAAACAAAATGCAATACAATCACGCGTAGAAGAAGAAAAAGGAAAAATTGCTAAATTACAAGAAAAACGTTCAGAATTAGATGAAAGTAGAAAAGCTTTAGAAGAAGCTGAAACGAATTATAATTTAGAAAGAGCAGCTGAGTTACAACATGGTAAAATTCCAGCATTGGAGAAAGAATTACGTGAATTGGAAGAAGCATTCCAAGATGAGCAAAGTGGAGACACTGACCGTATTATTCGAGAAATTGTAACTGATGAAGAAATTGGAGATATCGTAAGCTCATGGACAGGTATTCCAGTATCCAAATTAGTTGAAACGGAAAGAGAAAAACTATTAAATCTGGCAGATATTTTACACAAACGTGTTGTTGGCCAAGATAAGGCTGTTGATTTAGTCTCAGATGCGGTTGTAAGAGCGCGTGCAGGGATTAAAGATCCTAACAGACCAATTGGTAGCTTCTTATTCTTAGGACCTACAGGTGTCGGTAAGACAGAATTGGCTAAATCCTTAGCATCTACGTTATTTGATTCAGAAAAACACATGATTCGTATTGATATGAGTGAGTACATGGAAAAACACTCTGTCTCTCGTTTAATTGGCGCACCTCCAGGTTATGTAGGTCATGATGAAGGTGGACAATTAACAGAAGCAGTTCGTCGTAACCCATATTCAGTTATATTGTTAGATGAAATTGAAAAAGCACATTCAGATGTATTTAACGTACTCTTACAAATACTTGAAGAAGGTCGTCTCACAGATTCTAAAGGACGAGAAGTCGATTTTAAAAATACAATTATTATTATGACTAGTAATATTGGTTCACAAATTTTATTAGAAAATGTTAAAGATACAGGTGTTATCACAGAATCTACTGAAAAATCTGTAATGACAAGTTTGAATCAATATTTCAAACCAGAAATTATTAACCGTATGGACGATATTGTGCTCTTTAAACCATTAACAATCAACGATATGAGTTTAATCGTTGATAAAATATTGACACAATTAAATATTAGACTTATGGAACAGCGTATTTCTATAGAAGTTTCTGATGAGGCAAAAGCATGGCTAGGAAAAGAAGCATACGAACCTCAATTTGGTGCACGTCCTTTAAAACGTTTTGTACAGAGACAAATTGAAACACCATTAGCGCGTAAAATGATTAGAGAGAATTTACCAGAAGGTACATCCATTCATATAGATTTATCAGATGACGGCTTGACGTTTAAAGATATCAAACCCGAAACGTTATAAAGATAATTAATATATATAAATTACAAAGTAGAACAGCCCCCGTATCAGTAGTCATACTTTTTACGGGGGCTGTTTTATAATAATGTGTTAAATAAAAAACTGCCACAAAGTAATGAAACTTTGTCGACAGTTTAAAATATGTCTAATGTTGTTTAGAATCATTGGACGTTGGCTTAATAACCATATCAAATAACACTACAATAATTGTAAATATAACTGCTACAACAAGAGGTGTGATTAGGTTAAGTGGCCCGCCACCCTCTAAACTATTTAATACAAAATTAATCATTTCTAATAAGACAATAGACCAAAATAGAACTATGAGGTATTTCATTATGTAATGCCTCCAATATAATAAATATATCTCTATTATAAATAAGAAAACGCTATTTGTATAGTAAGAAAAGTATTAAAGCATATTTTTGCGTTATAGCTAAATATGCTTTAAATTATAATAAAATATGCAATTATACACACATATTAGAGGTAGTTCTTGTATTTGAAATGTGTATTATGTTAAATTAATACCTGGTAATAAAAATTAAATTAAGAAGGTGTTCGACCATGGACGTGGGTATTAAAGGTTTTGGTGCATATGCACCTGAAAATATAGTAGACAATGCCTATTTTGAAACATTTTTAGAAACAACAGATGAATGGATTTCTCAAATGACTGGTATTAAAGAAAGAAGATGGGCTAGTGAAGAGCAAGAAACATCTGATTTAGCATATGAAGCAAGCATAAGAGCAATAGCAGATGCTGGAATTGAAGCCTCTGATATTGATATGATATTAGTTGCGACTTCTACAGGTGATTTTCCTTTTCCAACAGTAGCTAATATCCTTCAAGATAGATTAGGCGTTGGTAAAGTTGCATCTTTAGATCAACTCGCTGCGTGTAGTGGTTTTATGTATTCGATGATTAATGCTAAACAATTTGTACAATCTGGTGATTATAAGAATGTACTTGTTGTAGGTGTAGATAAATTATCTAAAATTACTGATTTTACCGATCGTTCCACTGCAATTTTATTCGGTGATGGTGCAGGCGCTGCTGTTATCGGAGAAGTATCAGAAGGACGTGGTATTCTGAGCTATGAATTAGGTTCTGATGGCTCAGGTGGTAAACATTTATATTTAAATCCAGAAAATGGCAAAATATTTATGAACGGTCGTGAAGTATTTAAATTTGCAGTTAGGATTATGGGCGAAGCATCGAATAATGCAGTAGCTAAAGCAAATTTAAAACCAGAAGATGTTGATATGTTTGTGCCTCATCAAGCAAATATTAGAATTATGGAATCGGCGAGAGAACGCTTAGGTATACCGAGAGAAAAGATGAGTGTTTCAGTTGATAAATATGGTAATACCTCTGCTGCTTCAATTCCATTAAGTATTGCGCAAGAACTGGAAAATGGCAAAATTAAAGACGATGACGTTTTAGTGTTAGTAGGTTTTGGCGGCGGTCTGACTTGGGGCGCTGTTACATTGAGATGGGGAAAATAGGAGGATAAACTATGAGCAAAGAACAACGTGTTGTAATAACAGGCGTCGGCGCATTATCACCTCTAGGTAACGATGCAAAGACGACGTGGGATAATGCATTAAAGGGCGTAAATGGTATTGATGAAATTACTCGTTTAGATGTATCAGATTTCAATATTAATTTGGCTGGAGAGTTAAAAGATTTTAATATTGAAGATCATATCGAGAAAAAAGAAGCACGTCGTATGGATAGATTTACACAATACGCAGTTGTTGCGGCTAGAGAAGCAGTGAGTGATGCTAAATTAGATATTAATGAAAACACTGCAAATAGAATTGGCGTATGGATTGGTTCTGGAATTGGCGGTATGGAAACTTTTGAAATTGCACATTCACAATTATTAGAACGTGGACCTAGACGTGTAAGTCCATTTTTCGTACCAATGTTAATTCCAGATATGGCTACGGGACAAGTATCTATCGATTTAGGTGCGAAAGGCCCTAATGGATCTACAGTCACTGCTTGTGCTACTGGTACAAATTCTATAGGTGAAGCTTTTAAAATCATTCAACGTGGTGATGCAGATGCCATGATTACTGGTGGTACGGAAGCACCAATTACTCAAATGGCAATTGCAGGATTCAGTGCAAGTCGTGCATTATCTACAAATGATGACAAAGAAACTGCTTGTCGACCATTCCAAGAAGGCCGTGATGGCTTTGTTATGGGTGAAGGCGCAGGTATTGTTATACTTGAATCCCTTGAATCAGCGAAAGCAAGAGGCGCAGAAATTTATGCGGAAATCGTTGGTTACGGTACAACAGGAGATGCTTATCACATTACTGCACCTGCACCTCAAGGAGAAGGTGGCTCACGTGCTATGCAAGCTGCTTTAGATGATGCAAACATTGAGGCTAAAGAAATACAATACCTTAATGCTCACGGTACAAGTACACCAGTTGGAGACTTAACAGAAGTGCAAGCAATCAAAAATACATTTGGCGAAGCTGCTAAAACATTGAAAGTAAGTTCAACTAAATCAATGACAGGTCATTTACTTGGAGCGACAGGGGGCATTGAGGCGATATTCTCTGCACTTTCAATTAGAGATAGTCGTATTGCACCAACGATTCACGCTGTCACACCAGACCCTGAATGTGATATCGATATTGTGCCTAATAAAGCAGAAGATTTAGATATTACTTATGCAATGAGTAATAGTTTAGGTTTTGGTGGACACAATGCGGTAATTATATTGAAAAAATTTGCTGATTAAAAAATAATATTTAATCACTAATATAATAAATAAAAAGTGGATGTAATCAGTTGTTAGATGATTATATCCACTTTTTGTATACCAATTTTTATAAATTTAGGTCTATTTAAAAATTATTTTTTAGCAATTAGTTAATGTGAAAATAAACTTTTCATAATATCTACTTCATGTATAATTGAGCGTAAAGTTGTGAAGGAGGGATTATGTTGAAAAAGTTTTTTACATTATCCGCCACTTTGAAGTCAAGACTAATTGCAGATTTTATTTTGATTATTGCAAGCCAAGCTGTGCTCCCTTTTATGGCGCTCTATTTAACAAGTAAAATTAATGCTATATTTGCAGGTGTGTTTTTAATAATTAATATTATCGTTAACTTTGGCATGTCTTTTTTAGGCGGTTATTTAGGAGACAATTATAATAGGAAAACAGTAGTGAATTATGTTCATTTTTTATATGCTATTTGTCTTATTGTTTTAAGTATTACAGTAACGATGGATGGTATTGGTTTAATTATTTTTTGTGCAAGCATTTTTATTTTTCAAATGCTCTTTGCAGTAAGTTCACCTATATTTGAAGCTGCTATCATGGATGCAATTTATGACGACGTACGTGAGTACGTATACCGATTAAATTATTGGATGTTTAATGTTGGTACAGCAATAGCGATGGTACTTGGAGCTGTGCTTTATTTAGGTCATAAGCGCATGCTTTTTATATTGTTTTTCTGTGCAATGTTGATTAGTTGGTACTTATTTAAGAAGTATTATGATGTACAACAATTTTATAGTGAAAAAAATGAACTAACCTCACGTTTTAAACATTTTATAAATAGTTATCAAGTTGTTATTCAAGATAAATATTATATGCTATTTAATTTAGGCTATATGATGGTTATCATGGCTGAACTAAGTTTGAATTCATATGTAGTAGTGAGGTTGAAATCTAATTTTGAATCATTACATTTCTTAGGATTTTATATTGATGGTGTACGCATGTTTTCTGTGATTATGATTATCAATACGATAGTTGTTGCGACGCTTACCTTTGCAGTCAACCAACTCATATCTTATACTTCTAAAAAAGTATTCTTTTTGTATGGAGTTGTGTTGTATACAGGAGGTTATATCATTTTAACTTCAGCAAATTCCTTTTGGGTGTTGTGTTGTTTTGCTATCGTTGCTACATTGGGCGAACTGATATATTCTCCGATTCAAAATGAGCAACGCTTTAGAATGATTCCGAAAAATCAACGTAGTACCTATGCGACTTTTAATATGATTTCATTTTATGGTGCTAATGTATTATCACGATTGGGATTGATTATGGGTGTGGTGCTGTTACCATGGATGATGTCGGTATATGTAGGCGTTATCGTATTACTTGGATTTGTGCTACTATATTATGCTTTGTTTTATAATCCGCATTTAGATACAAAATAAAAGACTGTATGAAATATTGTTAAATAGATGACAATATTTCATACAGTCTTTTTTAATTTAAGTAACATTTAGAGCATAAAAGAAATCGAAATAGAGCATAATAAATATATAATATTACAAACAAATCCAGTGATGACCCAGGGGGTAATAGAATAATGCTCTTTTTTCACTTGTCCTGGTTTAAAAAACGCGTCTTTTTCTAAAGCATCTCTATGTTTTTGACTAGAGAGTTGATATTTTAATCTTCTAAAACCATAACTTGTAGGATCTAATACACCTTCTTGAACGATGATAATAATGAAAAATATAATCGTTAAGATGATAGATATGTAAAACAGTAAATTCATAAAATGAACTAAAGTATGGACGGTAAAGAGCCAAAAAGCTAAAGATAACAGAGGTGTGAAAAGTCCCCATATGAGTATATTGTGATTGCTTCTCATTTTTATGCCTCCTCTTTTCAATAAATTTATTGTAACTTAATATAACTAAAAAAAGAATAATAATATCTATAAATTCTTTTGTATCAATGTTTTTGTTAGTTAATAAATTATTTTGTTAAAATATTCTTTATTAATGTAAAGCAAAACAATATTGCTTAATAGATGAACTGAATATATAATTGTTATTAAATATTTCTGAATATTTCGAAAGGGAATGTTTATTTTGAAAATAAAGGGGGATAAATTATGCTTAAATATGTTTTGAAACGTTTAGGGTATATGATTTTATCATTATTCATTATCGTAACGATTACATTTTTCTTAATGAAATTAATGCCAGGATCACCATTTAATGATGAAAAGTTAAGTGAAGATCAAAAGCAAATTTTAAATGAAAAATATGGATTGAATGATCCTGTACCAGTACAATATGCAAGCTATTTGAAAAATGTAGCGACAGGTGACTTCGGTAATTCATTCCAGTACGATAATCAACCCGTGTGGGAATTAATACAGCCACGATTATTACCATCACTTGAAATGGGACTTATAGCAATGGTAATTGGGGTTATATTAGGATTAATTTTGGGGATTATAGCAGCGGTACGGCAAAACAGTTGGGTTGATTACACAGCCACAGTGATTTCAGTTATAGCAGTGTCTGTACCTTCATTTGTACTAGCGGTACTTTTACAATATGTATTTTCTGTAAGATTACATTGGTTTCCTGTCGCCGGATGGGAAGGTATATCAACAGCAGTTTTACCTTCATTAGCACTTTCAGCAGCAGTGCTAGCAACTGTGACTAGATACATAAGAGCAGAAATGATAGAGGTATTAAGTTCAGATTATATTTTATTAGCGCGTGCAAAAGGTAATTCTACGATGAGAGTGTTATTTGGACATGCATTGAGAAATGCTTTGATTCCAGTAATTACGATTATTGTACCGATGTTAGCTAGTATTTTAACTGGTACTTTGACAATTGAAAATATTTTCGGTGTGCCTGGTTTAGGGGACCAATTTGTTAGATCTATTACTACAAATGATTTTCCTGTGATTATGGCAACAACAATTTTATTCAGTACACTATTTATTGTTTCTATCTTCGTTGTAGATATTCTTTATGGTGTTATTGATCCACGTATTCGTGTACAAGGAGGTAAAAAATAATGGCTGATAAAAGAAATGAAAAATTAACAGATGACCATTCAAATGCAGTGATGTCACATACCTCTGAAGCAATTCCGGCAACTGATTTTATTAGAAGTAACAATGACATTTCAAAAGAACCAGAAATGCAAAGAGAAAGTAAAAACTTTTGGCAAGATGCATGGGCCCAATTGAAGCGTAACAAGTTAGCAGTCGTTGGTATGATTGGACTTATTATTATTGTATTACTTGCATTGATAGGGCCACTGGTAAGTGCACATGATTATGCTGATCAAGATGTTGACAGACGTAACTTGCCAGCAAAAATTCCAGTGTTAGATCAGATACCATTCTTACCCTTTGACGGTGAAGGCGCAAAAGGCGTTGATGCTTATAAGGAAGCAGGTGTTAAAGAGCATTTCTGGTTTGGGACTGACCAATTAGGTAGAGATTTATGGTCAAGAACATGGCAAGGCGCTCAAGTTTCTTTGTTTATTGGTGTTGTAGCTGCTTTATTAGATATATTTATTGGTGTTGTCTATGGTGCCATATCCGGGTTCTTTGGGGGACGGATAGATAACGTCATGCAACGTATCATTGAAGTCGTAGCATCTATTCCAACGCTTATCGTCGTTATATTGTTCGTGCTGATATTTGAACCCTCTATTTGGACAATTATATTAGCGATGGCTATTACAGGATGGATAGGTATGAGTCGTGTTGTGCGTGGAGAATTTTTAAAATTAAAATCACAAGAATTTGTGTTGGCATCTAAAACATTAGGTGCTTCAAAATTAAAATTGATTTTCAAACATATTTTACCTAATACATTAGGGGCAGTAGTAGTAACATCTATGTTCACGGTACCCAATGCGATATTCTTCGAAGCATTCTTGAGCTTTATCGGTATTGGTGTACCTGCGCCTAAAACATCATTAGGTTCACTTGTTAATGATGGTAGAGCGATGTTATTAATACATCCACATGAGTTGTTTATACCAGCAATTATATTAAGTTTATTAATCTTATTTTTCTACTTGTTTAGTGATGGATTACGAGATGCATTTGACCCTAAAATGCGTAGATAATAAAGGAGGCAACAGATATGTCAGAACGAATATTAGAAGTTAACAACTTGCATGTTTCCTTTGATATCGATGCAGGGGAAGTGCAAGCAGTCAGAGGCGTCGATTTCTTTCTAGATAAAGGAGAAACATTGGCGATTGTTGGTGAGTCAGGATCTGGGAAATCCGTGACGACTAAAGCAATCACGAAGTTATTCCAACGTGAATCAGGTCGAATTAAAAAAGGAGAAATCAATTTTTTAGGTGATGATTTATCAAAAAAATCAGAACAGGAATTGATTAAGTTACGAGGCAAAGACATTTCAATGATCTTCCAAGATCCTATGACTTCGTTGAATCCAACGATGAAAATTGGTAAACAAGTTATGGAACCTTTGATGAAACATAAAAATTATAACAAGATTGATGCGAAAAAAAGGGCGCTAGAGATTTTGAATATGGTTGGTTTACCAAATGCAGAGAAACGGTTTAATGCTTATCCCCATCAATTTTCAGGAGGGCAAAGACAGAGAATTGTTATTGCAACTGCATTAGCGTGCGAGCCTAAAGTATTAATCGCTGATGAGCCAACCACAGCACTTGATGTAACGATGCAAGCACAAATATTAGAATTAATGAAAGAATTACAAGATAAGATAAGCACGTCTATTATCTTTATTACACATGATCTAGGCGTTGTTGCTAACATTGCAGATCGTGTTGCGGTGATGTACGGTGGTCAAATGATAGAAACTGGAGAGGTAGATGAGATATTTTACGATCCAAAGCATCCTTATACATGGGGACTGTTATCATCTATGCCCGATTTAACGACAGGGTCAGAAACTGAGTTATTAGCTATACCGGGCACGCCACCAGATTTATTACATCCACCCTAAGGAGATGCATTTGCAGAACGAAGTCAATATGCATTAGATATTGACTTTAAGTCGCCACCACCTTGGTATCAAGTATCGCCAACACATTTTGTGAAATCATGGTTGTTAGATGAACGCGCACCTCA
The DNA here is from genome assembly GCF_030294405.1 of Staphylococcus casei. Taxonomy (NCBI): domain Bacteria; kingdom Bacillati; phylum Bacillota; class Bacilli; order Caryophanales; family Staphylococcaceae; genus Staphylococcus; species Staphylococcus casei. Next base: position 1,996,106 of record NZ_CP125718.1, on the reverse strand, counting down.
TGTTGATCCACCAGAAATGGTACAAAAACGTTTACGTAACATGCCGAATAATTACGATAAACCTCAACAAGTAGAAAGGGTGTCGTTTGATGGACAATAATAAAGAAGTATTACTACAAGTGAAAGATTTAAAACAATATTTTAATAAAGGTAAACATAATGAAGTAAGAGCCATTGAAAACATTTCTTTTGATGTATTTAAAGGAGAAACATTTGGATTAGTAGGGGAATCGGGATGTGGTAAATCTACAACTGGTAAAGCAATTATTAAATTAAATGATATTACAGATGGTGAAATCTTGTATGAAGGTATAGATATACAAAAGATTAAAAATCGTAAAGACTCATTAAAATTTAATAAAAAAATACAAATGATTTTCCAAGATCCATACGCTTCTCTAAACCCAAGGTTGAAAGTTATGGATATTGTGGCAGAAGGCATTGATATTCATAAACTTGCTACTGGTGTGAAAGATCGTAAAAGACGTGTATATGATTTATTAGAAACAGTAGGGTTGAGTAAAGAGCATGCAAACCGCTACCCACATGAGTTTTCAGGGGGGCAAAGACAACGTATAGGTATTGCTAGAGCTTTAGCAGTGGAACCTGAATTTATTATTGCGGATGAACCTATCTCAGCATTAGATGTGTCAATTCAAGCGCAAGTTGTCAACTTGTTGTTAAAATTACAAAGAGAACGAGGAATTACATTCCTATTTATCGCCCATGACCTTTCTATGGTTAAATATATTTCTGACAGAATTGCAGTCATGCACTTTGGTAAAATCGTCGAATTAGGTAGTGCAGATGAAATTTATAATCACCCATTACATCCATATACACAATCACTTCTTTCTGCTGTACCACAGCCAGATCCAGAGAGTGAAAGAATACGTAAAAGAACGATTTTTAAAGAAGATACATCTAAAAATAACCAAAGAGTATTGCATGAAGTACGTCCAAGTCATTATGTATTTACAACAGATGAAGAAGCTGAAACGTTAAAATCACAAATACAAAAAGCATCTGTATAACAGGGGAAAGGGGGATTTCGATGAAAAAATTCAAAATATTTACCATACTTATAGCGTTATCTGTTGTGTTAGCAGGTTGTAGTAGTGCAGAAGGTGTATATTCAGATAAAGGCCAAGTATTTAGAAAAGTACTACCACAGGATATATCATCATTGGATACAGCACTTGTAACAGACACAGTATCATTTGATGTGTTTAACCAAATATATGAAGGTTTATATACATTAGATAAAAATGATAAAGCACAGCCAGGTGTAGCGAAAGAAATGCCTAAAAAGAGTAATGGCGGTAAGACGTTAACAATCAAGCTGCGTAAAGATGCCAAATGGTCAAACGGTGATCCAGTAACAGCACAAAACTTTGAATATGCTTGGAAACGTGTCGTCAATCCTAAAACAGCATCAGAGTATGCATATATAATGTATGATTTGAAAAATGCGGAAGCAATTAATACAGGTAAAAAAAATATAGATGAATTAGGCGTCAAAGCTGTGAACGACCATACACTAAAAGTAGAATTAAATAAACCCATTCCTTATATCAGTGAATTGTTAGCATTTGCGACATTTATGCCGCAAAATGAAAAAGTAGTGAACAAATACGGAGAACAATATGGGACAACCGCTGAAAAGTCAATCTATAATGGCCCATTCAAAGTAGAGGACTGGAAAGTTGAAGATAAAATTCAACTTGTGAAAAACAAAGACTATTGGGATAAGAAAAAAGTACATTTAGATCGAGTAAACTATAAAGTGTTGAAAGATCAACAAGCGGGTGCTTCATTATATGATACAGGATCAGTTGATGATACGCTTATTACTGCTGATCAAGTTGATAAGTATGAAGGCAATCCTGGTCTGAAAAAACGACTGTTAGCAAGTACATTTTATGTCAAATTAAACAGAGACAATGTTCCTGAATTTAAGAATAAAGACTTAAGACTTGCGATTTCTCAAGCCATTGATAAAGAAGGCTATGTGAATGCGGTTAAAAATAATGGTTCGTCAGCAACTGATGGTTTTACATCTAAGTACACTGCAAAATCGCCTGACGGTAAGGATTTTACAGAATCGATTCAATCGCCATTATCATATAATCCTAAAGCAGCGAAAAAGCATTATGACAAAGCGAAAAAAGAATTAGGTATTAACAACCTAACATTCACGATGAACACAGAAGATACAGCTGATGCAAAAATTTCGGCAGAGTATATCAAGGCCCAAGTTGAGAAAAATTTACCTGGCGTTACAATGAAGATTAAGCAACTACCATTTAAGCAAAGAATAAACCAAGAACACTCAGAAACATTTGAGGCTTCGCTTTCTGGATGGGGTCCAGATTATCCAGATCCATTAACATTCTTAAGTATTATGACGACAGGTAATGCGTCTAATAACACAGGATGGGGAAACAAAGAGTACGATAAACTCATCAAAGATGCGAATGGCAAATTATTACAAAAGCCAGATGAACGTCAAGCGGCAATGAAAAAAGCCGAAGAAATTATGTTACAAGAAGCACCGGTTGCGCCGATTTATCAAAAAGGGGAAGCACATTTAACCAATCCTCAAGTTAAAGGTTTATATTATCATCAAATCGGTGGCGATACTTCGTTGAAAGAGGTACGCATCAACAAAGATATTGATAGAGACACAGGTAGCAATAAAAAATAATATAACAAGCAATATTATGATAAAAAAAGGCCATCTCATTTATAGTTGAGGTGGCCTTTTATGTTTTATCAATATATATAAACACAGCCTAATCATATTAGACTGTGTTGGGAGTTTTATCATTTACGACCTAAGCCCATCGCTTTTTCCATTTTTTTCAAGGTTTTGAATGAAACCTTTTGAGCTTTATCTCTACCTTCATCTAAAATGGTATCCAATTCCGCTGAATTATAGTAATGATTGTACTTTTCTTGGAATTCAGTTAAGAATGTTTTTACTATGTCAGCTAAATCTGTTTTAAAGACACCATAATTTAAATCTTGGTATTTGAGTTCAAGTGCAGCTAATGATTCATCGGTAAGACTTGAATAAATAGATAATAAGTTAGAAATACCTGGTTTGTGTTCTCTATCAAATTTAATTATGCCATCCGAATCTGTAACTGCACTTTTAATTTTTTTGGCAGCAGCATTTGGATCGTCTAATAAAGAGATGAAGTTTTTTTGATTGTCATCACTTTTACTCATCTTTTTAGTTGGGTCTTGTAAACTCATGACACGCCCACCTACTTTTGGCATGCGAATTTCAGGTTTAACCAAAATATCATTGTAGCGACTATTAAATCGGTCTACTAAGTTTCGTGTTAATTCCATATGTTGTTTTTGATCATCGCCTACAGGTACGATATTAGTATTGTAGATGACAATATCCGCAGCCATTAATGGTGGATAAGTTAAGAGGCCAGCAGGTACACCTTCAGTTTGTTTTAAAGATTTATCTTTAAATTGTGTCATGCGCTCTAATTCACCAATAGAAGATATGGTTGTCAGCATCCAACTTGCTTGAATATGTGCTGGTACTTCTGATTGGATAAATAGTGTAGATTTTTCTGGATCAATACCAGAAGCTAAATAAATAGCAGCAAGTTGTCTCGTTTGTTTTCTTAATTTCAAACGATCTTGTGGAACCGTAATTGCATGTTGGTCCACGATGCAGAAGAAACAATTGTAATCATCTTGGACTTCTCCAAATTGTTTTAATGCACCAATATAATTACCGAGCGTGGGTATACCACTAGGCTGGATACCTGAAAATAATGTTTCCATTTTTTGGATGCCTACTTTCTAAAATTTAAATTTTTACATATTACCTACATTATAACAGTATTTCATTCATTTGTAAGTTATGTTAAACTAATAGGCATACCTAAGATTTCAGTCAATAATTATTGAGAAAATCTATTATTTTAAACATTTTGAAAAAAGTTAAGAAATTCTCATTTAATTTTAATGTTGAAAGGGTATACTATGATTGTAAGGTTAGGAAGCGGAATATTACTATAATATTTCTTAATCATATAAATAATGAAATCTAATGAATTATATTCATGAAAAATAGGAGAGTGAGATGTATGGTAACACTATTTACTTCACCAAGTTGCACATCTTGCCGTAAAGCGAAAGCATGGTTACAAGAACATGACATTCCGTATACGGAGCGTAACATTTTTTCAGAACACTTAACAATTGACGAAATCAAACAAATTTTAAAAATGACTGAAGACGGAACAGATGAGATCATCTCTACACGTTCTAAAACTTATCAAAAGTTAAATGTAGACATCGATGCATTACCACTTCAAGATTTATATTCAATTATTCAAGATAATCCTGGTTTGTTACGTCGTCCAATCATTTTAGACGACAAGCGTTTGCAAGTAGGCTACAATGAAGATGAAATTAGACGTTTCTTACCAAGAAAAGTGCGTACATTCCAATTACAAGAAGCGCAACGTATGGTTGATTAAAATAAATAATAAATACTAGCCATAAAGTGACATTTATTCATGTTGCTTTGTGGTTTTGTTATTTTAAACAAAGATGCAGCATCCTCCGCATATTTCAAAAAAGCGAGGGCTTAAATTATTCAAGTATACATTAGACTAGCTGCATTTGATGTGAACAAAAATGACAAAATCGCAACAGCACTCAAATATAAAGTGCTGTTTTTTTGGTTTATGCGAGGGGATATGTTAATATAAGAGACCGAATAGGAAATGGTAAAATTTAATCAAACAAATGAATTGTAATTTTTACTATATTCTAATACAATTATGATTACTATTCATCGACTGTAAGGAGTGAGATGATATGAGAATAGAGCGTGTTGACGATACTACTGTTAAATTATTTATAACATATAGTGATATTGAGGCTAGAGGATTTAAACGTGAAGATTTGTGGACAAATCGTAAACGTGGGGAAGAATTCTTTTGGAATATGATGGAAGAAATCAACGAAGAAGAAGATTTTGTTGTTGAAGGACCGCTTTGGATTCAAGTGCATGCATTTGAAAAAGGCGTGGAAGTAACGATATCTAAATCTAAGAATGAAGATCTTATTAATATGTCAGATGATGATAATGAGCAACTTGATTATCAAGTCAATGATTTGTTGTCACAAACTTTTGATCAAGAAGATAGCTTGGAAGATTTATTTGAACAACGCCAACAGCAAAAAGAGAATGCACAACAACAAGAGCATAACGAACGTAAGCAACAAAATACGCGCACAGTTATTGTTAAATTCAACGATTTAGAAGAAGTTATTGATTATGCACATCATAATAATCAAAAAACTGATGAGTTTGAAGATTTATTATATAGTCTTAATAATATTTATTATTACGCTATTCACTTTGATGAATCCGTAGATCAAGAAGCAATTAATGATAGCTATAGTCAATTACTTGAGTTCGCATATCCTACTGACAAATCAGAAGTATATTTAAACGACTATGCTAAAATTATTATGAGCCATAATGTAGCATCACAAGTACGTCGTTATTTTCCAAGTACCACAGAAGAATAATTAAATTGAGTCAATGATTGAAGATAAATATAAGTGATGAAGCGTTCGGGTTATAAAGCGATACTTTCATAGAGACCAATTAGATTTCAAAAATCTAATTGGTCTTTTTTGTATACAATCAATTAGCAAAAATTGTGGAAATATAATGAAATCATGAGTTGAAACCTATTTAAATTGAAACATATGCATATATAAAAGTAATCATGCGGGCTTAAACGTGTAATATTATGAGGTGATGTATCAATGTTACGTGCTAGAAGCGAAACCAACTCAATTGTTCTCGCTAACCAAGCGGTAAAAGGGGTGAACTATATGTGCCCTCATTGTAATAGAAGTGTTATCTTCAAAAATGGTGGTATGAAGAGAGCACATTTTGCACATAAAAATAAAAGTGATTATTACTGTCATAAAGGGGAAACCCTGGAACATTATCAACTTAAATATTTACTTGCACAATGGTTCGAGTATCATGCTATTGATGTCGCACTTGAACCTTATGTACCTCAAAGTTATCAATATCCAGATTTAATTATTAATCATACCACTGTAATAGAAATTCAATTTTCTCAAATACCGATTTTACAAATTCAAAAAAGAACTAAATCATTATTAGCTTTAGGTTATAGTGTAATTTGGATTATCAAAAACCCTAATTACAATGAAACAATGCAAACATTAAAGCTGAGTAATTATGAGCGAACATTTATTAATAATGATGAGCGTAGATTATTTGCCTGGGATGAGGAAACGCAGCAACTGTATCAATATAGCGCATTACAATTTTTAGGTGGTCAACTCTATTGTGCTAAAAGAAACAAAGTGTCGATAGGTGCTGTCATACGTAAACCAGCAGATGAAGATAATAAGCTATTATTCAAACTTAAAGCAGCAGCCATCCGCCGTTATATGAAACAGTGCCGACTTAAACGCACTGTATTGGAACCATCCTTAAGTGTTATGTATAATTTACGTATAACGGAAACATGGGTATGTAATCATTTGGGGCTGATTTTTCCTGAACAATTATATATCAAATCTCATCCTATCTATTGGCAATTACAATTGCTTTTCATGTTACACAACAAGGACTATAAAGAGTGTCTCTTTTTGGATTTAATTGAGTTTAATCCATTTTATATGAACAATATAGACAAAGTAAAAATCGTTCGAAAAGTTGTGAGACAATTTCAACAATTGTATATTGTTAATGAAGTGAATAGCGTGCAAAATTTACTGTGACGTGAGAAAATTATCTTAAGGAATTTATTAGGAGGTTTACTAATTATTATGAGTCAACAATTAACAAGAGAAGAACAAGAACGTAAATATCCAGAATATACATGGGATCTAACTACTATATTTGAAAATGATGAAGCTTTTGAAGCTGCTTTTAAAGAAGTAGAAAACGAATTAGGACAAGAGCAACAGTTTCAAGGTCATTTAGGTGATAATGCACAAACATTATATAATGCATTAGCTTTAGAAGATGAATTAGGTTCAAAATTAGAAAAAGTCTATGTGTATGCACACTTAAAACAAGATCAAGATACAGCTAATGATAAATATACGGGCTATGAATCACGTGCACATCAACTCATCATTAAATTTAGTTCAGGTTGGAGCTTTTTAGTACCAGAAATTTTACAAATTGAAGAAAGTACCATCCAACAATTTATTGAAACGAACGATGATTTGAAACGTTATGCCTTTGATTTAAAATTAATTAATGAGAAGCGTCCACATGTACTAAGTGCGGATAAAGAAAAATTATTAACTGAAGCACAAGATGCATTATCTACAGCAGATAATGTATATGGCATGTTTAGTAATGCAGACTTAGAATTCGAAGACGCGATAGATAAAGATGGCAACCATCATGCGCTGACACAAGGTACGTTTATTAAATGTTTAGAATCTGACGATCGTATTTTAAGAAAATCAGCTTTTGAAAATTTATATAAAGCTTATGGTGCGTATAATAATACATTAAGTGCTACTTTAGCAGGAGAAGTTAAAAAGAATGTATTTAATGCAAAATCCCATAATTATAATACTGCGAGAGAAGCTGCATTAAGTAGAAATCATATTCCAGAAGCAGTATATGATAATTTAGTGAAAACAGTTCATGACTATTTACCTTTATTACATCGTTATACTGAATTACGTAAAGAATTGTTAGGCTTAGATGATATGAAGATGTATGACTTGTATACACCTTTAGTTAAAGATGTGAAATTTGAAATGCCATATGAAGAAGCCAAAGATTGGATGGTCAAAGCACTACAACCAATGGGAGAAGAATACATGAAGGTTGTTGATGAAGGACTGAATAATCGCTGGGTTGATGTTTATGAAAATAAAGGTAAACGCTCTGGAGGATATTCTTCAGGTGCACATTTAACAAATCCATTTATATTATTGAACTGGTCGAATACAGTATCAGATTTATATACATTAGTACATGAATTTGGTCATTCAGCGCATAGCTATTTTAGTCGTCAAAACCAGCCGCCAAACTCAAGCGACTATACAATCTTTGTAGCAGAAGTAGCTTCTACGTGTAATGAAGCGTTATTAAGTGATTACATGGATAAACACTTGGACGATGATCGTAGATTATTATTACTTAACCAAGAGCTAGAACGTTTCCGTGCAACATTATTTAGACAAACAATGTTTGCAGAATTTGAACACAAGATTCATCAAATTGAGGAAGCAGGGGAGCCACTTACTGCCAACCGCATGAATGAAGAATATGCTGAATTAAATAGAAAGTATTTTGGTGATTCAGTAGAAACAGATGAAGATATTAGTAAAGAGTGGTCAAGAATCCCTCATTTCTATATGAATTATTATGTGTATCAATATGCAACTGGATATAGTGCGGCACAAAGTTTAAGTCAACAAATTTTAACAGAGGGACAACCTGCTGTGGAAAGATATATTAATGAATTCTTGAAAAAAGGTAGCTCAAATTATCCAATAGAAATACTTAAAAATGCGGGCGTGGATATGACGACACCCGAACCAATTGAACAAGCTTGTCAGGTATTCGAGCAAAAATTAGACGCTTTTGAAAAACTTATGAAAGCTTAGTGTTGATGTATTCGTTTACAATATGACAAGTTTGTGACAAAGCATATTTATTTGAACTTAAAGGTTGAAAGGGGCATATGAGCGTGTTATATTATAAACATGAAATTAATCACATAACAAACATACCCCTTTGTTTGAAGTGAAAAAATTTCTCCCATCCCCTTTGTTTAGCGCCGTGTAATCAGACACGGCGTTTTTTTTATGCCTTTTTTTAGTTGTATCACACCAATCACCAACAATGAATATCTATTCAGTTGACTTTAGGTAAAGAAAGTTGTAAACTCAACTTGTATCTAAAATAAATACAAGGAAGAGGTTATTTATTATGAAAATTGCAGTTGTAGCAGCGAATGGTAAAGCAGGAAGCTTAATCACTAAAGAAGCAGTAGAAAGAAATCTAGATGTAACAGCAATTGTGAGAGGTAAAAACAAAACTATTGCCTCACAAGTAGTTCAAAAAGATATATTCGATTTAACTAAAGCAGATTTAGCACCTTTCGATGTGATTGTGGATGCGTATGGACAAGCCGACGTAAATAAACTAGATGAGCATAGTAAGACATTGAAACACTTAAGTGATTTAGTCAGTGGAACGAATCAACGATTACTAATTATTGGTGGTGCTGGCAGTTTATTTGTAGATGATGCACACACAATAAAATTAGTAGATACACCAGATTTCCCTGAACAATTTAAACCTACGGCACAAGCTCAAACGAAAACACTTGAAGAAATAAAACAGCGTGATGATGTCAATTGGACATTTGTAAGTCCGGCTCCAGACTTCCAATTTGAAGGCGAGAAAACCGGTGATTATAAAGTGAGTGATGATAAAGTTATTGGAACTAGCGTAAGCTATGCAGACTTTGCAAAGGCTGTGGTAGATGAAGCGATTAATGGAACATATATTCAAAAACGTTTTGCTGTATTTGCAAAATAAGCAGTGATAAAAGTATTAAGAGCATCTATCATATAGTGAGAAATGATATAAGTCATTGATTCATAATGAAAAACAAAAAGCTGTTAAGAAATCATTAGTCCTAATGATTTCTTAACAGCTTTTGTTTAGTGAAATACCTACAATAGTAAATCTCCAAGTATTCAAATTTTAGATTTCCAAAATTTACCGTCTGGAGATTGAAGCTTTTCAATTTTTTGTTGTAATGCTAATTTTTTAAGTTCTTTATTCATAACTTTTTCAGGCCATTCATAAATAGTTAGCAACTCTTCTTTAGTAACAAGCTGTTGTTGTTGAATATAGCTCTCTAAACTAGGCGGTAATTCTTTTTCAATAGACGTGCCTATAAGTTCATTTATGATATACGTATATATATGGTATGGGTATAAGCCTTCAACTTTTAATCCTTCTTCATGAACATCTTCATTAAAGAATACAAGTGTGGGTGCTTCTTCAATATCCATCTCTCGCGCAATGTGCAAATCAACTTGTAAACTATCTTTCAAACAATTATTATGCAAGTCTTCTTTAAACACTTCATAATCTAGACCCGCATTACTGATACAATTATTAACCATAGATTCCGTAATAATGTCCCGTTTAGGTATAATTTCATTTTGCACAAGGTGGATAAAGCGCTCTGCACGTAAACGGCCTTGAAGTTCTGCTGCCTTATAGGATAAAGCAATATTATCTAAATCAGATGTACTTTGAGCTTGGCATTTCGTCAAGACTCGTAATGATGGGTTGAGTATATGCCTTATACTGATATATTGTTTGTATTCAATACGTAATTTAGAAAGAATTGCTGATAATTTAAAGCATTCTTTACTAAAAGGATCGAAAAATGAATAAATTTCAATCTTACTCACAGGTGAAAGATTTGCATCTTCACGACTATTAGTATTTATTAATTTTAGTTCTTCAGTCATGTTTATTTCACCTACAATTAATTTTCGGAATTAACCATGTGATTCGCTGTTAAACGTAATCTTTCGTATAAATAATCACCGACACCTAAAGGAAAATTTGCATGTTGAATTGCAATATACATATTTTCTAGCCATGCATCGCGTTCAAAACTTGTAATTATAAAACTTAAGTGACGTTTTTTTAACATTGGATGGCCATGCTCTTCTGAATAAAGATTTGGACCACCTAAAAATTGAGTCAAAAATTGCTTTTGTTTTCTACTTGTTTCTTGAAAATCTCCAGGAAACAAATGATTGATTCTATCATCGTTTTTAACTAATTCGTAAAAATGATCTATCATTTCATTTAAGGCATCTTGTCCAATGATTTCGTAAGGTGTTTGCGTCATAATATCACCATATTCTTGTTAATGTATTACTAATATAACATGAATATTTACATATGGAAGTAATTCGACTTCTCGTACTTGCGCGCAATTAGTTTTTATTTAAATTTGATTTACGTTTGAAAAATCTTTGTACTTTGTTGTCAGGAGTCACATGAGTAATATCAAATTTTTTTAAGATAGATTTAAAGTTGATTAGCCCTTCATTATAATCAGTAACTTCATATTCTAGTTCATAATCTTGATAATCTAAGTACTTGCTTTTGTCTAAGACAAGTAAATTACCTTGAACTTCTGTTTCTAATCGGTCGGTTGTTAAAGCCCCTAATATAACGAGGTTATTCATATCGATATCCATTTTAGAAAGTTCCGCGATGATGTCTGTAGGTAAATCTTGTTCTGAAATCGTTTTGTCTAACGCTGGTATGATGTGAGTTTCAAAATTGTATTCCATTAGACCAATTTTTGATGGAACTTTTAAGGTCATTTCATAACTTTCGTTTTTTACACGAATTCTCAAAGCAGACTTATGATTACGTAAATCAAACTGAGGTGTATCTATATAGTAGTTAGTTTGAGTGAAAGGATGGTTGCCTTGGAAATATGCACTATAAATTGCTTGATATTGTACTTCAGATAATAATTGTTTGAACTCTATTTCGTTGTTAGTTGCCAAAACAAACACTCCTTTGGAAATATATAATAGTTAATTTTAAAGCACTTTCTACATAATTCAAATTGAATTGCTTTTATTTTGAAAATTAATTGAAAATTAGAGTATTGATGACATTTCATTAGTCTTGTAACGTGTTATGTACGCTGGAATTATGTTAAAATAATGAGGAATAAGGAGGAACAAGCATGCGTATATATGTAAATGAAATTAAAATAACAGATGATAGTATAAAATGTTATACAGAAGAATCAACAGAAGGTTTACAAGAAGCAGGACAAATGCTTGTTGATAGTGATAATTATAGTTTTGCATATATCTTAGATAATGGACAATCATATTCATATTTAATATTTGTTCAAGAAACATGGTCTATGCTACATGAAAACAAAGGTAAAAAAATTATAATTAATGATAATTTAGAACTAGAACAATTCGAAAGTGAATTTAATTACATACTGGATAACATTCAGGGTAATTTAAACTATGGTAAAGAGTTCGTTTCCGTTGTAGAAGATACTTTCGAATTAGAGTGAAGCGGAGTGAGGCACAATGAATCAATGGGATCAGTTTTTATCTCCCTATAAGCAAGCTGTGGATGAGCTAAAAGTTAAGTTAAAGGGACTTAGAAAACAATATGAGGTAGACGATAATGCATCTCCAATAGAATTTGTTACTGGTAGGGTTAAACCTATGACTAGTATTATTGATAAGGCGAATAAACGCGAAATTTCTTTTGATAGACTCCACGAAGAAATGTATGATATTGCCGGATTGCGTTTAATGTGCCAGTTTGTTGATGATATTGATATTGTGGTTAACCTTCTCAGACAACGTCAGGATTTTAAAGTAGTAGAAGAACGAGATTATATTAGCAATACGAAACAGAGTGGTTATCGTTCATTTCACGTTATTATTGAATATCCAATAGAGACGCTTGATGGGGAAAAGAAAATATTAGCGGAAATTCAAATTAGAACGCTAGCGATGAATTTTTGGGCAACTATAGAACATACACTGCGTTATAAATATGATGGCGATTATCCACCAGAGATTCAACACCGTCTAGAAAGAGCGGCTGAAGCGGCATTTTTGCTAGATGAAGAAATGTCTGAAATAAAAGAAGAAATTCAAGAAGCACAAAAATATTATTCTAAAAAGCGTGCGAAGAAGCATGACAGCGACTAGGGAGGTGTCATCTTGCGATATACGATATTATCTAAAGGCGATTCAAAGTCAAATGCATTAAAGCATAAAATGATCAATCACATGAAAGATTTTCAAATGATTGAGGATGCAGATAATCCAGAAATAGTCATTTCAGTGGGTGGTGATGGTACATTATTACAAGCTTTCCATCAATATAGTCATATGTTATCGCGTTGTGCGTTTGTAGGGGTTCATACTGGCCATCTAGGCTTTTATGCAGACTGGTTGCCACATGAAGTCGAAAAGTTAATTATAGAAATTAATAATTCGGAGTTCCAGGTTATTGAATATCCATTGCTCGAAATCATTATTCGCTATAATGATAATGGTTATGAAACGCGTTATTTAGCTTTGAATGAGGCCACTATGAAAACTGAAAATGGATCTACGTTAGTGGTTGATGTCAATATTCGAGGCAATCAATTTGAGCGTTTCAGAGGTGATGGTTTATGTGTATCTACACCATCTGGATCTACGGCATATAATAAAGCGTTGGGCGGTGCATTAATACATCCTTCTTTAGAAGCTATGCAAATTGCAGAAATTGCATCTATTAATAATAGAGTCTTTAGAACAGTGGGTTCACCATTGGTGTTACCGAAACATCATACGTGTTTGATTACACCAGTTAATCACGATACGATTTTAACCACGATTGACCACGTCAGTATTAAGCATAAGAATGTAAACGCGATACAATTTAGAGTTGCTAATGAAAGAGTGAGATTTGCAAGATTCAGACCATTTCCTTTTTGGAAAAGGGTACACGACTCATTTATTTCTAGTGGAGACGATGAATAATGAAATTTAAGTACCATATTACTTCTCCTGAAATGCTAAGAACATTTTTACAAAAAAAAGATTATTCAAAGAAGACTATAAGCGCCATTAAAGATAATGGCGCTTTATTAGTTAATGGACAAGCCGTTACAGTGAGACGGCAGCTTGTAGTGAATGATGTATTAGAGGTACACCTTAGTCAAGAGGTTCCGAGTTCAAATTTAATTCCATTTATACAGCCATTAAATATATTATATGAGGATGAATATTTACTTGTTGTATCGAAAAGCGCTTTTCAAAATTGTGCACCATCTAAAGACCATAAACATGGTAGTTTAGTTGAACAAGTGTTAGGTTATTTTAATGATATGGACCTTCCAATAACACCACATGTGATTACACGTTTAGATCGTAATACATCAGGTATTGTAATTTTTGCTAAACATGGATTTATACATCATTTGATGTCTCAGACGACGCTAGCTAAATATTATTACTGTATTTGTTATGGTGCTGTAGAAGACGCAGCATTGATTGATGCTCCAATTGGAAGAGAGCCATCAAGTATTATTCAAAGACGTGTAGATAGTAATGGTAGACAAGCGCAAACCCAATACAAATGTCTTCAACGATTGCCAAACTATAGTTTGTGTAAAGTACAATTACTGACTGGTAGAACGCATCAAATCAGAGTACATTTTCAGCATATCGGTCATCCTTTAGTTGGGGATGATTTATATGGCGGTGCACATCCTATTTATAAACATCAATTATTGCGTTGCGTCCAAGTTTCTTTTGTACATCCTATAACACATAAAACAATTGAAATTCATGATAAATATGACGCGATAGAATCTATATTTAATATGATATAATTTAATCATTCATGGAGGTGGGAAAAGTGGCCAATGAAAAAGATTCAATCGGTTTAGAGGATGAACAAGTATATGATCAAGCGTTACTAGATCGTTTACTATTCCAAAGTAATATTGATGAATTTAGAGACGAATTTTTATCAATGCACACATACGAACAAAGTGAATACTTTGAAGATAGTAATGAGGAAGTGCGTCAAAGGATATATGAAGTGTTATCACCAGAAGAAGTCGCTGATTTCTTTGAACAATTAGAAATTGACGAAGAAGATTATGAGGCGCTTTTTGATACCATGGATGCTACATATGCAAGTAAAGTACTAGAAGAGATGTCTTATGATAATGCTGTAGATATCATGAATCAACTTTCTAAACAAAAAATTGTTAGCTTACTTACATTAATGAACAAAGAAGATGCTAAGGAAATTAAAGCATTATTACATTATGAAGAAGATACTGCCGGCGGTATTATGACGACGGAATATATTTCTTTAAAAGCAACGATGCCTGTGAAAGAAGCGCTCATGCACGTTAAAGAGCAGGCGCCAAATGCTGAAACGATATATGTCATATTTACGGTCAATGATCATAAGCAATTAGCTGGTGTACTTTCATTAAGAGATTTAATTGTGGCAGAAAATGATGCTTATATTGAAGATATCATGAGTGAACGTGTGATCAGTGCGAATGCAGCAGATGATCAAGAAGATGTTGCACAAAAAATGCGAGATTATGACTTTATTGCTATGCCAGTTGTAGATTATCAAGATCACTTACTTGGTATTATAACAATCGATGATATATTAGATGTCATGGATGAAGAAGCTAGTGAAGATTACTCACGCTTAGCGGGTGTGTCAGATGTTGATGCTACGAATGATTCAATATTAAAAACAGCAACAAAACGTTTACCCTGGTTAATCATCTTAACATTTTTAGGTATGATCACCGCGACAATATTAGGTTCTTTTGAGGATACATTATCTAAAGTAGCTCTATTGGCGGCATTTATTCCGATTATTAGTGGAATGTCTGGTAATTCAGGCACTCAATCACTTGCCGTATCCGTAAGAAATATATCCACCGGTGAGATAGATGAACAAAGTAAATTTAAAGTGGCTTTAAGAGAAACAGGAAGCGGATTTTTTAGTGGATTAGTTTGTTCTATTTTACTATTTATTATAATTATTATACTATACGGTCAACCTATCTTAGCAGTTATTGTAGGCGCTAGTTTAACTATTGCCATGACAGTTGGGACGTTAGTCGGTTCCATGATTCCATTAGTGATGAATAAACTGAAAATCGATCCTGCAGTTGCTAGCGGGCCATTTATTACAACGATTAATGATATTGTAAGTATGTTAATTTATTTTGGATTAGCAACATCATTTATGTCTTATTTAACATAAGGGGGGTTATATGGAATTTGTATCACTCGTTGTTGTCGTATTAGCGGCATTTTTAACACCAATACTAGTTAATCGGCTTAGAATCACATTTTTACCTGTTGTTGTAGCTGAAATACTGATGGGTATTGTGATTGGTCATTCATTCTTAAATTTAGTAGAGCGCGACTCTATGTTAAATATTTTATCAACTTTAGGATTTATCTTTTTAATGTTTTTAAGTGGTTTAGAGATTGATTTTAAAGCATTTAAGAAAAATAAAACGCCGCAAGATCAAGAAGACCAAAAGAAAGAACCGGGTCATTTGCAATTAGCTGTGGTTGTATTTATGTTTATCATGATTATTTCAATTATTTTCGCTTATATGTTTAAATGGTTCGGTTTGGTAGATGATGTATTACTTATGGTAATTATTATTTCTACGATTTCATTAGGTGTTGTTGTACCAACATTAAAAGAAATGAACATCATGCGTACTACAATAGGCCAATTTATCTTGCTCGTTGCAGTGTTGGCTGATTTAGTAACGATGATATTATTAACAGCCTATGGCGCGCTGCATGCTTCTGGAAATACATCACTATGGCTCATTGGCATATTAGTCGTATTTACGCTTGTTTTTTACTTTTTGGGTGGTATTTTCAAAAAAGCCCAATTTTTACAAAAGTTAATGGATGGGACGACACAAATAGGTATCAGAGCGGTATTTGCATTGATTTTATTATTAGTTGCTTTAGCAGAAGGCGTCGGTGCAGAAAATATACTAGGTGCCTTTTTAGCTGGAGTAGTAGTTTCTTTACTTAGTCCAGATGAAGACATGGTCGAGAAATTAGATTCATTTGGATATGGTTTTTTTATTCCAATATTTTTTATAATGGTGGGCGTAGATTTAAATATTCCTAGTTTGATTAAAGAACCTTCATTGTTGTTAATCATTCCTTTTTTAATACTAGCCTTTTTAGTTTCTAAACTCATTCCAGTATTTTATATAAGTAGATGGTTTGATAAGCAAACAACAATTTCATCCGCATTTTTACTGACGTCAACGCTGTCATTAGTGATAGCATCAGCAAAAATCGCAGAAGAACTCGGTACGATTTCACCTGAAATATCTGGTATTTTAATTTTAAGTGCAGTTATAACTTGTGTCTTTGTTCCTATTATATTTAAAAAAATGTTCCCTATGCCAGATGAAGTTACAAGACAAATTGAAGTGAGTCTAATTGGTAAGAACCAACTAACGATACCTATTGCTCAAAATTTATCTTCACAACTTTATCAAGTTTCATTGTATTATAGAAATGATTTAAGTGATAAACGTAAGTTATCTGACGCAATTTCTATGATTGAAATTGCAGATTATGAAGAAGACTTATTAGAGCGTTTAGGTTTGTTTTCTAGGAATATCGTAGTTTGTTCTACCAACGATGATGATATTAATAGAAAAGTCGCTGTGATGGCTAAAAATCATGGCGTTAAGCGTGTAATATGTAGGCTTGAATCTAGTTCTGAAGATGAAGATTTACAAAGACAAGGCATCGAAATCTTCAGTAGTTATATGAGTAATAAGATCTTATTGAAAGGTTTAATAGAGACGCCAAACATGCTTAATTTACTAAGTAACGTAGAAACGTCATTATATGAAATTGCGATGCTAAATCATCAATATGATCAAATTCAACTGCGTAATTTCCCATTTGATGGGGATATCATCTTTGTACGAATCATTAGAAATAATGAGTCAATTGTGCCACATGGTGACACGCAATTACGTTACAGAGACCGTTTGATTGTTACTGGATCTAAAGAGTATGTTGATGAGTTGAAACGTGAATTAGAACTTTATTATTAAATAAACAATACAACGATAGGTTAGAGTGAGATTGATCTTCTGTGGCTTTATATCGTTGTATTGTTTTATTTATGAAAATATAACGAGAAAAAAGTATTTAAATATGATAATGATAGCAAAATAAATTGTTTAAACAATCAAACCAATGTTAAAATAAAGGATATTGGAATTGGGATTGAGCAAAATGAAGCGACAGCACATCAGAATAACTCGCCCAGTTGAAATGAAAATTAATTAAAGGAGTTATTATTTCATGTTGAATTTAGAAAATAAAACATTTGTCATTATGGGTATTGCTAATAAACGTAGTATTGGTTTTGGAGTAGCTAAAGTATTAGACGAACTAGGTGCTAAATTAGTCTTTACATATCGAAAAGAACGTAGTAAAAATGAATTAGAAAAATTACTAGCGCAATTAAATCAGAAAGACCATCATGTCTTCCAAATTGATGTACAGAAAGACGAAGATGTTATTGATGGATTTGCTAAAATTGGTGATGAAGTTGGTACAATCGATGGTGTTTATCACTCAATCGCTTTTGCAAATATGGAAGATTTACGTGGCCGATTTATTGATACATCAAGAGACGGTTTCTTATTAGCTCAAGATATCAGTTCATATTCATTAACTATTGTAGCTCGTGAGGCTAAAAAACTTATGCCTAATGGTGGTAGTATTGTTGCTACAACATATTTAGGTGGGGAATTTGCTGTTCAAAACTATAATGTGATGGGTGTGGCGAAAGCCAGTTTAGAAGCAAACGTACGCTACTTGGCGCTTGACTTAGGTGAAGATAACATTCGTGTGAATGCAATTTCTGCTGGACCTATTCGTACATTGAGTGCCAAAGGTGTAGGCGGTTTTAATACAATCTTAAAAGAAATTGAAGAACGTTCACCATTAAAACGTAATGTAGATCAAGAAGAAGTGGGCAAAACTGCGGCTTATCTATTAAGTGATTTTTCAAGTGGTGTAACTGGTGAAAATATCCATGTAGATGGTGGTTACCATATCGTTAAATAATCCATTTATTTTGTTTAATCTATGATTGATTAATGAAATATGGGTAAATGAACGACATAGATAGTGCTAAGGTATGTTTAAATTGAATTGCTTTTCTTTAATATAAAACAGGTCACATCATTGAAATATGATGTGACCTGTTTTTTTGCATTTTATGCTTTATACACAAAGCATTGTATTATTCTTTAACATCGCTATTGGCTTTTTCCATAATTTGCTCTCTGTAGCTGAATACATTACCAATAATCGTCTTGATAACTGCATAAAGTGGTACAGCTATAAGAATTAGCCCAAAGCCACCAATATTACCAGCTGCTAATATCACTACAATAATTGTAAGTGGGTGAATATTTAATGATTTACCCATAACATTTGGTGTAATGACATTACCTTCAAGTTGCTGTGCAATTAAAGTAATGATACAGACCCAAATGAATATTGTTGGACTTTGTATGATTGCTATGATGGCAGCAGGTGCAAAAGCCATCCATGGCCCTAAGAATGGAATCATGTTAGCTACACAGGCAAACATCACAAGCAATAATGTATAGTTTAATCCAACGATGGAATAACCAATATATAAGATAACTCCGAGTATGATACTTACAGTTACTTGTCCTTGAATATATGATTTAACAGTGTGATCCAAGTCCTCTAATAATTCTACTACAAATACTTTTCTATCCCCTTTAAATAATTTTGCAATAAAAGGAATGAAGCGTTCATGATCTTTCAACATGTAAATTAAGAAGAACGGCACCATTATGAGTAAGAACAAAGTAGAGATAATTGAAGTAATATAACTAAACGAATTCGATAATATATCAGCAGTACTATCGCTCATTGACTGTACCATTTTGTTAATACGGTTTGTTACATCAGGTGGTAATCTTTCCATTTGATCTAATGAGTAATTGATAATGTGCTGTACTTCATGTTGTAGTGTAGGAATTTGATTAACTAAATTCTCGATTTGCTCTGCAATCAGCGGACCCACAAAGCCAACAATAATACCTACAATGATTATTAACCCAATAAAGATAATTGTAATACTACCCCAACGCGGTACTTTGTTTTTTTCAAGTATCTTTTGAAAAGGCAAACAAATATAGAATAAGAAGCCGCTGAGTAATAAAGGTATTAACACAGATTGTAGAATAATGATGAACGGTGTGAATACACTATGGACCTCCATTATTAATTTGATTAGTAAAAACAGGATGAGTAAGGCAACACCTGTTCTAAACCAAACTTTGTTTAGCATCGAATATTTCCTCCTAAAAAATTGTCATTTATTGAATTACTTTTCAGTATATATCATATATAGATAGAACAAAAGATAAATTTAAAGTTACATATAACGTGTGAAGCGCCTACCTGTAACGTCAGAAATTTATAAATTTTAGAAAAAATAAACTGAATATCATAAAACTATTTATCTATAAAAGTAAATATAGATTATCAATTTAGACCTTTAATATATAAAAGTTTAAAAATATAAATTATTAAATACGTTGCGCGGAATATTTTGAGTGTGTATAATGAATAAAAATATATCATTTTACATAATGGTACAACAAGGGGGATACATTATGTTAGAAAGTTTACTTACTTGGTTTTATGATATTGTTTGGAGCAAGCCTTTGGTCTATGGCTTATTAATTACGGGGATTATTTTTTCATTGATGATGCGTTTGTTCCAAGTTAGGCATTTTAAAGAGATGATTCGACTCATGTTTCAAGGCGAGAAATCACCTACAGGTATTTCGAGTTTTCAGGCCATTGCGTTATCGCTTGCTGGTCGTGTAGGAACAGGGAATATCGTCGGTGTATCAACTGCGATATTTATAGGGGGACCCGGCGCAGTATTTTGGATGTGGGCAACAGCGTTTTTAGGCGCAAGTAGTGCATTTATAGAATCTACACTGGGACAAATCTATAAAAGAGAAGAAAAAGGACAGTACCGAGGTGGACCAGCATTTTATATTGAATATGGTATAAAGGGGAAAATGGGCAAGATTTATGGGTTAATATTTGCCGTTGTCACAGTTATTTCAGTCGGTTTGTTATTGCCAGGTGTTCAATCTAATGCCATATCAAGTTCAATGAAAAATGCATTTAGTATTGAACCATGGATTATCGCACTATGTTTAGCTGTATTATTAGCTTTAATTATCTTCGGAGGTGTCAAATGGATTGCGACTGCTGCAACAGCAATTGTGCCATTTATGGCAATTGTTTATATATTAATGGCGGTTGTAATTATTTTCTTGAATATTGAACAAGTACCAGCACTTTTTGCTTTGATTTTTAAATCGGCATTTGGTATGCAAGCAGCGTTTGGTGGTATATTAGGTGCTATGATAGAAATCGGAGTTAAAAGAGGGCTTTATTCTAATGAAGCTGGACAAGGAACTGGGCCACATGCAGCATCTGCTGCAGAGGTATCTCATCCTGCAAAGCAAGGTTTAGTACAATCATTTTCAGTTTATGTAGATACATTATTTATTTGTACAGCAACAGCACTTATTATTTTATTATCAGGAACATATAATGTTACTGACGGAGGATCAGATTCAGGTGGTAAGCCTAGCATGATTAAAGATAATGGTATATTTGTAGAAATGTCCAACGGTGATAAAGATTACTCAGGGACAGCGATGTATGCACAAGCAGGTATAGATAAAGCATTTCAAGGTGGAAGTTACCATTTTGATCCAGCATTTTCAGGCATTGGGTCATATTTTATAGCTATTGCATTATTCTTCTTCGCATTTACGACGATATTAGCATATTACTATATTGCTGAAACCAATATTACCTATTTAACAAGAAAACGTAAAAATCGAACCACTACTTTATGGATTAATGTAACTCGACTTGTGTTGATTGCTGCTACAATATATGGTGCAGTAAAAACAGCGGAAATCGCATGGTTGATGGGTGATTTAGGTGTAGGTATGATGGCGTGGTTAAATATCATTGCCATATGGATTTTGCATAAACCAGCCATGCATGCTTTAAAGGATTACGAACAACAGAAGAAACGTTTGGGTTCAGGGAAATATGCTATCTATAAACCAGACCCTAAATCAGTACCGAATGCGGTCTTTTGGTTGAAAGATTATCCTCAACGTTTAAAAGATGAAAAGTATAACAAATAGTTAATTGTCACGATATTTATTGAAATATAGCACTGAATATTTTAAAATTATGCGTCTCTTGGTACAATGTCATTAAGACTACTAGGAGGCGCGTTATTTATGTGTGATTTTCATCCAGGTACCATTAATAAAATTAATTTTCCGAGTGAAATATTAGATAGAGATGTAACTTTATCTATTTACTTACCGAAAGACTTCACAAGATTATTTAAATATAAAGTTGTTTTCTGTTTTGATGGTTTAGATTTTTTTAGTTTTGGAAGAATTCATAGGACTTATGAGCGATTACGTGAAGAAAATAAGGTAGAAAGAGCAATCTTTGTAGGTTTTCATTATGAAGATGTAGATAAGCGGCGTGCAGAATTTCATCCACAAGGTGCAAGAACACATTTAACGGTTAAAGCGATGGCAAATGAGATTCTACCTTATATTGATCGTACGTTCCCAACATTTAAAGTAGGGAATGCACGTATTGTATTAGGTGATAGTCTCGCAGGCAGTGTAGCATTGATGACTGCCTTGTCTTATCCAAGGGTGTTCAGTCAAGTGGGCTTGTTAAGCCCGCAACATGATGAAGTTATACAGACCTTATTAGAAAGGTGTCAATTTAAAGAACAATTATCGATTTGGCATACTGTAGGTTTAGAGGAAGGTGACTTTGAATTACCAACAAATGGTAGGAGAGCAGATTTTCTCACGCCAAATCGAGAACTCAAAAAAATCATCGAAGCGCATGGTATTTCGCATTATTATTTTGAATTCGAGGGTAGTCATAGATGGAAGTCATGGAAAGAATTACTTGATGAGTTATTAATTTATTTTTTATCAGATAATATTTCTTTTTAATAATGTGAACTAAATTTAGTTTAAAGTAACGAATTTTTCGAAAATTTGATATAATGAAGTTATGTTAAACAAAGGAGGAATTTAAATGATTTTAGGATTAGCATTAATTCCGTCAAAAGCATTTCAAGATGAAGTAAATGCATATCGTAAGCGTTATGATGATCACTATGCGACAATTATGCCGCATATTACGATTAAGGGGCAATTTAAAATAAATGACAGTGAGTTGGAATCAGTCAAAGAGGATATTAAATCAAGAATTGAAGGTATCCCGACTGTTGAAGTGCATGCTACTAAAGCATCAAATTTCGCGCCAATCACAAATGTGATTTATTTTAAAGTTGAAAAAACAGAAGCATTAGAAAAACTATTTAACCAATTTAACAGCAATGATTTTTATGGTGTGGCTGATCATCCGTTCGTGCCTCATTTTACAATTGCTCAAGGACTAACAAGTCAAGAATTCGAAGATATATATGGCCAATTAAGACTGGCGGGAATTGATTATAAAGAAACGATTGAGCAACTTTCATTAGTGTATCTTGATGAAGAAGAAGAGAAATGGAAAGTGTTAGATACTTTTAATTTAGCTTAATTATTGCCCGATTTAAACAAATGTTTATCATTGTTTACGATAATCAAAAGGAATTAAAAAGAGGAGTCCCGCACCATTTAAGACAACTGTCTCAAATGGTGCGGGACTCCTTGTTTGGTTGTAAATCAAATTCATTTAGCGTTTACGAGTTTTGGTGCTTTTCCTTTTTCATAAAGTATACACCATAGAATATTGCTAAAAATAAGAATAGCAGTGCAGAGAAATAAAATGTATTGTTCACAGATTTAGTAAATTCTGTTATGAGGCCACCAACCAACGGCCCAATCATAGAGCCGAAGCCTTGAACACTATTAAATACACCCCATGTCTCTTCTTGCGCATCACTATGAATATGACCTGCCATAAATGTGTTCCAAGCAGGTAATAATAAGCCATACATAAGTCCAATGAAGACGGCCAATACCCAAACGATTGCTATATTAGAAATCAATGATAATGCGAAGATCATTAACGTATAAAGTATAAAACCACCGAAAATAACACTATACATAAAAGTTGTACCATTTTTATCAATGATTTTTGATAAAAATAACATTGATAGGGCGCAACCAATACCACCAAATACGATAGCCATTGTATATTCTACTGTAGAAACACCAACCACTTTTGTTGCATATGTAGGTAAAATTGGAACCAATGCTGTTATAGATGCCCCCTGTAATAAAATACCTGGGAATAGCACCATATGACGTTTAGTAACATCAACAATTTGGCCTAATTGTTGTTTAACTGGACGCGTATTGTAATTCGTCAGTCTTATTTTTACAAAATAATATAGTAGCCATGCAATTAGTACAACGAGTGACATCATAAATGCGAATTGCGTAGGGTGGAATTTAAAGATAATATTCATGCCAACCATACCAACAAGTAAGCCTAATAACCATGAAAAGTAAACATATCCCATTTGTTTGCCGCGGCTTCTCTCATCTACACTTGCAAGCATAATTACCCATATTGGACTGACCGCAATGCCTAATAGTACAGCGCTCGTAATTAATACTAGCGGAGAAGTTGGAAACCAAATCACTAAAAATAGACTTCCGAAAGCAAGAAGAAAGCCTAAAGTTAATACAAGTTTGGTACCCAGTCTCTTTAATAAGAAGCCAATGACAAAATTTGTGGCGGCATCAGCGATAAAATGAATGGAAATTGCGGTAGAAGTAATACCTACCGCAATTGAAGTTGCTGTTGGCAGCAATGATAAATAACTTAATACATACATACCACGAGCAAATTCCATTAAGAATAGGATGACTAACATGATTATGAAATTTTTACTTATACCTTGATTATTTAACGAAGAGCTTTGCATATAAAGGAACCTTTCCGTAAACATCCTCGTAATGAGTTGAATGATTTAATAAATCTAATAAGTCTTTACATAATTTATATGTTGAATAGGGAATGCGAGAAGCGTTCATTGATTGTGTCATTGCTGATAATGATTCTAATGAATTCGTTAAAGTCACCACTTGTTGTATCGCTGCTTCAGGCGTATGAGCAATGTAACCATAACCTTGTTCTTCAAAATAATTTGCATTTTCAAGCTCTTGACCTGGTGCAGGATCTAAGAAAATCATCGGTATTTGTCGCGTCAAAGCCTCTGATATTGTAATACCACCTGGTTTTGTGAGCATTAGTTGACTTGAAGCCATCCACTCGTTCATATGTTTGGTATAACCGAGTATAAGCACGTTATCATAATGTTTAAATTGTGCAGATAATGAACGTTTTAATTCTTTATTCTTGCCACATATCATTACGACTTGTGAGTGTGGACTATGAGTTAATATGGCTTTAATCATTTGATCAAAGCCTTTAGATACACCAAATGCCCCAGCCGACATTAAAATTGTGGGTTTATCTGGGTTAAGGTGATTTTGACGTAACCACGCAACTTTATCGATTTCTTCCTCGAATTTATCAGCGATAGGGATGCCAGTAACTTTTATTTTTTCTTTAGGTATACCGATACTAGCGAATTCTTCTTTTAAATCTTCTGTCGCTAAATAATATCTTTGAGAATGTGGTGTAATCCAATTTTTTTGTAATTTATAGTCTGTCATCACAGTAGCGATAGGTATATTCATATCAAATTGTTCTGTTAATACAGACATCACCGGTGTAGGAAATGTAAGTAAGATTAAATCTGGTTTTTCCTTTAACAATAAGTTTATTAATTTATTGAGTCCGTAATATTTATAGAAACATTTATCTAATTGGTCAGGGCGACTATAGTAAAATGCTTTGTACATATTTCTAAAGTATTTAAAACTATTAATGTACCATTTTTTACATATAGAAGTCAGAATCGGGTGTGCTTCTAAAAATAAATCATGTTCAATAACTGTTAAATTGTCTAGATTCATTTCGTTAAACTGGTTGACTACACTTTGAGTAACCTGTAGGTGACCATTACCAAAGGAACCAGTAATAATCAGTATTTTTTTATTTTGAGTAACCATTAAAGCCACCCTCCAATAGTATAATTTATCTCATGCTAAGTTTAACGCATTTTTATAGCTTGCGAAAGAAAAAACACAATTATTAAAGATTATATCATTTTACATAACGATATGAAATCATTCATACTGAACCAAAGATTTTAATCTGTTAAAATAATATTGTTTTATATCTTTACATTACCACGAAATTGCAATAATACTCCTATTTCAATAGAGTTTTGCAAATATATAAAGAAACTTAATAGTGCAATAACACTAAGTTAATATTTCTTATATATATAGAAATAAGTATAAAATTACAAGTGGTTTTAAACAGTCATAACAACCTATGTTTATAGGAAGACATAATAAAATACCAAATAATAGATTCTATAAAATTAATTGAAAATATGTATAAATGTGTATAATGGAAGTAATGGAAAAAAAGGAGCGATAAATGTTGGATGCAAATGTTTTGTTTGAGAAAATAAGAGTTAAACAAGTAATGGGAACGTTAGATAGAAAGATAAACGATATTACTACAGATTCTCGTACTGCTAAACAAGGAAGTGTATTTATAGCTTCAAAAGGTTATACAGTAGATAGCCACAAATTCTGTCAGGATGTCGTAGATAAAGGATGCCAAGTTGTCGTAGTTAGCGAGAAACAAGCATTAAATGGTGACGTAACGCAAGTTATTGTTCCAGATACGTTACGTGTGGCTAGCTTATTAGCCAATGTGTTATTTGACTATCCGAGCAAACAACTTGTTACTTATGGTGTAACTGGTACCAATGGAAAAACGTCTATCGCGACAATGATACATCATATCTATAGAAAGTTAGATAAATCTAGTGCATATTTAGGTACAAATGGTTTTCAAATCAATGAAAATAAATCCAAAGGTGCGAATACAACACCTGAAACAGTCTCATTGACTAAAAAAATAAATGAAGCAGTAGAAAACAAAGCTGAAGCTATGACATTGGAAGTTTCGAGTCATGGACTATCTTTAGGGCGCTTACGAGGTGTCGATTTTGATGTGGCTATTTTCTCAAATTTAACACAAGACCATTTAGATTTTCACGGTACCATGGAAGCTTATGGCCATGCTAAATCATTATTATTTAGCCAACTTGGCCAAGATGTTTCTAAGGAAAAATATGCAGTTTTAAATAATGATGATACTTTTTCAGAGTATTTGGCGACGGTGACACCGTTTGAAACATTTACTTACGGTATTCATCATAAAGCGCAATTTATGGCAGAACAAATTAATGAATCATTACAAGGTGTGCATTTCACATTCGTCACACCGTCAGGCAGATTTGAGGTTAAATCACCGTATGTGGGTATGTTTAATGTTTCAAATATTATGGCAGCAATGATAGCAGTTTGGAGTAAAGGCATTGCAATGGAAGATATTATTAAAGCTGTTGAAAATTTGGAACCAGTTGAAGGTAGATTAGAGGTATTAGATCCTTCGTTGCCTATTGATTTAATTATTGATTATGCACATACTGCTGATGGTATGGACAAATTAATTGATGCAGTCAAACCATTTGCCGAACAGAAATTGATATTCTTATGTGGCATGGCTGGTGAACGTGATATGGGTAAAACGCCTGAAATGGGGCGTGTAGCTTGTCGTGCGGATTATGTGATTTTTACGCCAGATAACCCAGCGAATGATGATCCTAAAAAACTTACTGCTGAATTAGCGAAAGGTGCAACACATCATAACTATATTGAATTTGAAGATCGAGCTGAAGGTATTCGTCATGCTATTGATGTTGCTGAGCCTGGAGATACAGTAGTGTTAGCTTCGAAGGGACGCGAACCATACCAAATTATGCCAGGCTATGTCAAAGTACCTCATCGAGATGATTTAATAGGTTTAGAGGCCGCTTATGAAAAATTTGGTGGTGGCCCGAATGAAAATTAGAAATATAGATTTTAATAATGTACGTTCACGTGTATATATTTATGAAAATAGTGAGGATGCACTTTATTTAATTGCCATTCCTGAATTAAATTGGTCACTAGAGGTAGATATAACATTAAATGAAGATGATTTAAAGGAAGAAATTGTGATACACTTATTTACGTTAATTGATGAATCTTCAGCGAACACTATCGCTGAAGATATTATCGGACGGATATTTGAGAATTAAAGGAGATTATCAATGAGTATAAAGGAAGAAGTAAAATCAAGAAAAACCTTTGCAATTATTTCTCATCCTGATGCTGGTAAGACTACATTAACTGAAAAATTATTGTTATTCGGTGGTGCAATCAGAGAAGCAGGTACAGTTAAAGGTAAAAAAAGTGGGAAATTTGCTACTAGTGACTGGATGAAAGTAGAACAAGAACGTGGTATTTCTGTTACAAGTTCAGTGATGCAGTTTGATTATGATCACTATAAAATAAATATTTTAGACACTCCAGGACATGAAGACTTTTCAGAAGATACGTATAGAACACTTATGGCAGTTGATAGCGCTGTGATGGTTATTGATTGTGCCAAAGGGATTGAACCTCAAACATTAAAACTCTTTAAGGTTTGTAAAATGCGAGGTATTCCAATTTTCACATTCATCAATAAGCTTGACCGTGTAGGTAAAGAGCCATTTGAATTATTAGATGAAATCGAATCCACATTAGATATTGAAACATATCCTATGAATTGGCCAGTAGGTATGGGACAAAGCTTCTTTGGTATTATAGATCGCGATTCACGTACCATTGAACCGTTTAGAGATGAAGAAAATATATTACATTTGAATGATGAATATGAATTAGAAGAAGAACATAAAATTACAAACGACAGTGCCTTTGAGCAAGCAATTGAAGAATTTATGTTAGTAGAAGAAGCTGGAGAAACATTTGATAATGACGCCTTATTAAATGGTGAGTTAACACCTGTATTCTTCGGTTCAGCTTTAGCAAACTTTGGTGTACAAAATTTCTTGAATGCATACGTAGATCATGCTCCAATGCCAAATGCACGCCAAACAAATGAAGATGTAGAAGTGAGTCCGTACGATACTGACTTTTCTGGATTTATTTTCAAGATTCAAGCTAATATGGATCCTAAACACCGTGACCGAATTGCGTTTATGCGTGTCGTAAGTGGTGCCTTTGAGCGTGGTATGGATGTCACATTACAACGTACAAATAAAAAACAAAAAATTACGCGATCCACCTCTTTTATGGCTGACGATAAAGAAACTGTAAATCATGCCGTGGCCGGTGACATTATTGGTTTATATGACACAGGAAATTATCAAATAGGTGATACTTTAGTTGGTGGTAACCAAAAATTTAGTTTCCAAGATTTACCACAATTTACGCCAGAATTATTTATGAAAGTTTCAGCTAAAAATGTAATGAAACAAAAACACTTCCATAAAGGTATTGAACAGTTGGTTCAAGAGGGCGCAATTCAATACTATAAAGCACTTCATACAAATCAAATCATTATCGGTGCTGTTGGCCAGCTACAATTTGAAGTCTTTGAACATCGTTTAAAAAATGAATATAACGTAGATGTTGTTATGGAACCCGTCGGTCAAAAAATTGCACGTTGGATTGAAAATGAAGATGATATTAAAGATAAGATGAGTACATCTCGTTCAATTTTAGTTAAAGATATTTATGATAATTCTGTATTTTTATTTGAAAACGAATTTGCAACTAGATGGTTTGAAGAGAAGTTCCCAGAAATCAAATTATATAGTTTGTTATAACTCTATAATTTGTGTATAATAACTTTATTAATAGAATACCTATGACTTTGTAGTCAGAGGGGAGTAACTCAACTATTATTAGATTGATATTTAAAGTGCTTAATGCTTAATTGATATTTTTTTAACGTAGTCATTTTATCGTCATTACGAAGTTTTATGCTTCCGGTGAAATGGGCAGATGCTATTGTCGAGTGAGACCTTTGCTAAAAGTGAAAATCGAGTAATATATTGTAATTTAGTTTGTTTAAAGCTAAAGCGACAATAAAAGACAAGAGATTACACTTACTTAGCTTAGGTCTCTATTTTTATGTAAAAAACTAAAGGAGTTGTCCTAAATGGATCCGAGTTTGATATTACCTTATTTATGGGTACTTATAGTACTTGTATTTTTAGAAGGGTTATTAGCTGCAGATAACGCAGTAGTTATGGCGGTTATGGTTAAACATTTACCACCGGAACAACGTAAAAAAGCTTTATTCTATGGTTTATTAGGTGCATTGATATTTCGTTTCATCTCTTTATTCTTAATTAGCATTATTGCGCATTTCTGGTGGATTCAAGCACTCGGCGCACTTTATTTACTGTATATGTCAATTAAGAACTTGATATCCTTCTTTAAATCAAAAGACCAACAAGAGCAAGAAGTTGGGGATACACATCATTTTGATGAATCAGGAGAAGAAATCAAAGCGAGCCCTAAAGCATTCTGGGGTACAGTGTTAAAAGTTGAGTTTGCTGATATTGCCTTTGCAATTGATTCAATGCTAGCAGCACTTGCAATCGCAGTGACTTTACCAGCAGTAGGTATTCATTTCGGAGGATTAGACTTAGGACAATTTGCCGTAATGTTCATAGGTGGTATGCTAGGTGTTGTTATTATGCGTTTTGCAGCAACATGGTTTGTAGGTCTACTAAATAAATATCCAGGTTTGGAAGGCGCTGCCTTTGCTATCGTAGGCTGGGTTGGTATTAAATTAGTGATTATGGTACTTTCACATCCTGATATTTTAATTTTACCAGAAGAATTCCCACACTCTACGTTATGGCAGTCTATTTTCTGGAGTGTGATGATATTATTAGTCATCATTGGTTGGTTATCATCAATGCGTAATAACAAAAAACATCAAAATAAATAACAATGTTTACTTCATGTGAGTTTTATATGAATGTATAATTCAAAGACCCAGAAAACATATTATGTTTTCTGGGTTTGTTGCATGATAAAAGTAGATGTATAGAATATTGCATGCATTATATGTCAATATTTGACTATGATAAACACGTTTTTTTATAATCATTAATTATAATTAGAAATTTAAGATAAAAGTGATTATAATCAAAATATATCTACTTTTATAAAACAAAATAACTAAGCAATCTTTATTATGATATGTCATAATAGATGTTGAAGTAACATGTAGTATTAGGGGGAATTATAGTGACTAATAATAAAAAACATGTAATCCCAAAAGCGAAATATGGAAGAAAACGACGAGAATATTTTCATAACGAAGAACGGGAACAACGTGTACAACTTGAGCAAAAAGCTGAGGAAGAACGAGCAGAAAAAGCTGAAAAGTTAGCAAAAAATAATGAAGAGCGTGTAAAAGATAATTTGAGGAAAGCACGTATTGAAAAGCTCACTCAAGAAGAAATTCAACAACAACAAGTTTTAGCGACTAATCGAAAACATAGTCCATCTGACAAAAACTTGGATTCTAGTCCATCAAACGAGACGTATAAACTTGACGATAACAAGGAAAGTCAAGATGCTCATAGTGAACAGCATAACTTAGATAAACAGGATGCAGAACAATCTACTATAGAGAAAAGTAATAAGGATAAAGACAACGAAGAGCCAAACAGAAAAGAGACGTCACATGTAAACAGTAATGAAATCATTGATGAAAACGAGCAAGATGATCACTTTTATTCAGAAGAAGCACAACAGTCTCGCGTCAAACAATATATTGATGAGGAAAGTGCTGACAACAGTAAAGAGAACGTTGAAAATACACACAAAAATAACCATATTCAAACGCATCATAAACAAAGCTATATTGATAAAATAAGACAGTTTTTCTTGGCACACTGGGCAAAAATACTTATCGTGATTGGCGTGATATTACTCCTAGTATTAATCAATGCAATATTTAATAACGTCGATCACAATGGTAGTAGTAGAGAAAGTGTATTTAAAGGTCATCAAGACAAAGCCTATACAACAACAATGAAAAGTGCAAACAGTGCTATACATTCAATCGTAACTGTTGATAATAATACAGGTAAGGAAAATTCATCTGCAGATAAAGAGACACAAGAAGCGGGGAAAGAAAATGAATTAGGTTCAGGTGTCGTCTACAAAAAAGTGGGCGACTCTATTTTTATTATGACGAATGCACATGTTGTCGGTGATAAAAAAGAACAAAAGATTACATATGGTAATGATGATTATTCAATAGGAAAAGTTATAGGTACAGATAAGTTCTCTGATATCGCTATCGTCAAAGCGAAGGTGAAATCTGATAGTGATGTTAAACCAATCAAAATGGGTGATTCAAGTACACTTGTACTAGGAGAACCTATTATAGTGATTGGTAATCCGTTGGGTGTTGATTTTAAAGGTAGCGTATCAGAGGGAATCATATCTGGTCTTAACCGTCATGTGCCGGTAGACATAGATAAAGATAATCAATATGATGTACTGATGAGTGCATTCCAGGTGGATGCACCAGTAAACCCTGGTAATTCAGGTGGTGGCGTCATTGATAGAGATGGTAAGTTAGTTGGTATTGCCTCATTAAAAATTGATATGGAAAATGTAGAAGGTATGGCATTTGCAATCCCTGTTAATGATGCTCAATCTATAGCAAAGCAACTTGAAGCCAAAGGACAAGTGAAATATCCTAATACAGGTGTTAAAATAACAAATGTTGCAGGGATAGATGATGCGACGCGTCAGGCAATTAGCTTACCGAATGATGTTAACAAAGGGATTTTGATTGGTGATGTTAAAGAAAATTCGCTAGGTGAAAAATCTGGGTTGCAAAAAAATGATGTCATAGTAGAATTAGATGGTAAAGAAATTGAAGATAATCTGAGATATAGACAAGTTATCTTTAGTCACAAAGATGATTTGCAGACATTACCAGCTAAAATATATAGAGATGGTAAACTTAAGGATATCAAGATTAAATTGAAGTAACGTTGAGGTGATAAGCGTTGTCCATTTTCAATCAATTGTTAAAGAAATCCAGCCCTCAACAAGGTATAGTAATGTATTATCTCGTTGCTATTGTAGTAGCATTCTTATTACTTAATTTACCATTTGTACATAAATCAGGTGTACATGTTGACCCAGTAGATACGCTATTTGTTGCTGTTTCTGGAGTTAGTGTAACTGGTTTATCGCCAGTAAATATTGCGGAAACCTATTCAACGTTTGGCCAAATCATTATTATGATTATTCTAAACATTGGTGGTATTGGTGTAATGGCGATTGGTACAATGCTATGGGTTGTTTTAGGTAAACATATCGGTATGCGTGAACGTCAATTAATCATGCTAGATAATAATAAAGACACAATGAGTGGCACAGTAAAACTTATTTTAGATATTGTACGTACAATTTTAATAATTGAATTTGTAGGTGCAGCGTTACTTGCGTTTTACTTTTATAGAGATACGCCAGATTTACAGTATGCTATCATGCAAGGCATTTTTGTTTCTGTCTCAGCTACGACAAATGGTGGTCTAGATATCACTGGACAATCATTAATTCCGTATGCAAATGATTATTTTGTACAGACAATTGTTATGTTTTTGATTATTTTAGGTTCTATTGGTTTTCCAGTTTTGATTGAGCTGAAAGCTTATATTAAAAATCGAATCCCTAATTTTAGATTTTCATTGTTTGCCAAGATTACTACTGTAACTTATTTAGTGTTATTTGTCTTAGGTGTAGTAATGATTTTATTATTAGAGCATAATCATGCGTTTCAAAATATGACTTGGCATAAGTCATTGTTTTATGCATTATTCCAATCAGCTACGACAAGAAGTGCAGGTCTGCAAACTATAGATGTTAGTCACTTTGGTGATGGGACGAATGTCATCATGAGTATATTAATGTTTATAGGGTCTTCCCCAAGTTCTGTTGGTGGCGGTATTAGAACGACCACGTTTGCAATATTAATATTATTTTTATTGAATTTTAATAATAATAATGAAAAAATTTCAATCAAAGCATTTAATCGTGAAATTCACGCTACAGATATTCAACGTTCGTTTGCCGTATTTACGATGGCTTCTATACTTACATTCGCAAGCATGATATGTATACTTGTTGCTGAAAATGGTAAGTTATCATTTTTACAAGTCTTCTTTGAAGTCATGTCAGCTTTCGGTACATGTGGTTTATCATTAGGGATTACTGGAGATCTTAATGATACAACTAAGGTTGTGTTGATGTTGCTGATGTTCATAGGACGCGTAGGTCTAATCAGTTTTATTATCATGATAGGTGGCCGTCGCGAGCCAGACAAGTTTCATTATCCAAAAGAACGCGTACAAATTGGCTAGTAGTAGGTTGAAAATAAAAGGCAAGGTGTTTCTTGACATGATATTACAAGAAACACCTTGCCTATTTTTATATAGTATTATACAGGTATGGAAGTTATTGAAGATGTATCGTATTCAAAATCATTTTTTAGTACCATCGATATTTATATACATGTTAAACTGTCATTAATGAGGAGAGAGGCGTATGAAACTAAGTGAAAAAGTTGCAATAGATGTTATCACAACTTCAGATATGCATAGTTATTTTCTAAATGGAGATAATGGTTCGAATATTTATAGAGCTGGCACATACGTAAAACAAAAAAGAGAAGAAAACGAGCATGTCATTTTGTTGGATAGTGGTGGGAGTTTAGCTGGATCATTGGCGGCATTTTATTATGCCATTATTGCGCCAAATAAACGACATCCAATGATTAAACTTATGAATGCCATGCAATACGATGCAAGCGGTATAAGCCCTAATGAATTTAAATTTGGATTATCCTTTTTTTCGAGATCCATTTCATTATCTAGATTTCCGTGGCTGTCAGCGAATATTGAATATAAACGTACCCGTGAACCCTATTTTTCTACTCCATATACAATTAAAGAAATTGAGGGTGTTAAAATTGCAATCGTTGGCTTAACATCAGATGGTTTGATGGAACGTGAGCATTTCGAAATGGAAAAAGATGTACGTATTGAGAAAACGTTATTATCTTCTAAAAGATGGATTCGGTTTATCCATGAAACAGAGATGCCTGATTTTCTTATAGTGATTTATCATGGAGGATTGAACCAATTGAATACATCTGCAAATGAGCGTGAGCAAAATGTAAATGAAGCAGAAAAAATCATGCAGACATTAGGTGTTATTGATTTACTGATTACTGGACATCAGCATCAAACGTTTATCGGTAGAGATGATCAAACGCTATATGTACAAGCCGGTCAAAATGCAGAACAATTAATTCATGTGAAGATTAATTTTAAGAAGAGAACAAATTCTTACGAGTTAGAAGATGTAGACTCACACATTGTAGATTTAAACGAATATAAAGAAGATGAAGCATTATTAAACCTAACGCATTATGATAGAAAGACGGTTGAACATTGGGGACAAGATGTGTTAACTCAATCTGATATCCAAGCACAAGTAAATGGACTCGCAGATGTGATTAAGCAACCACATCCATTTATTCAATTATTACATGATAGTATTCGCTTATCTTTTGATTATGATATTTCATGCGTACATTTGCCTACAAATGGTGAAGAAGGTTTGATAGGCACAGTGACGAATAAAGACTTGTATGAAGCTTATCCACATCCTGATGTGCCTGTAGACTTAACACTGAAAGGACAACATATTAAAGATATATTGGAGTATGGATATTCACATATAGAATTTAGCGAAGGCGAACTGAGTTTAACGATTATTGATGAAACATTATGTACATTCTGGCAAGGTGTAGATTATACGATTGATATGAATGCCGAACCATTCAATCGTGTGGTATTAAATAATATTAGATTGGATCACATGTATCGTGTGAGTATGACCGACTATTGTTATAGAAACTACCGACAATATTTAGACAATGCTGTAATACATGATACTGATGATATTACTATGGTTGAACTCATTTCTAGAAATTTAAAAAATAACACATATCAATTACGTCAAAAACAAACTTTTAACGTTATAACTTAAAGCAAGTAATAAGATAGGTCATTAACCCTTTGTGATGTTGGTGGATGTTTTGATAATTATAAAAAAGTGTAATAAAAAACTGGAAGATACCTTGTCTTAAGACGAGTATCTTCCAGTTTTTTTGATAATTGGAATGTTTCAAATATTCCTAAACAATAAATTAAATAAACTATACGTGGAAAATTAAAAGAATAACAACGGCAACAATTTGGGCTATTACGGTTGTTGCAATTCTGCGCGTATATAAATAACTTAGGGAAAGAACGATTTGTACAATAAAAATAAAGAAAACAATCCATAGATTGTCTAAATAGTAAAATAACGAAGCTGAGCAAAGTGCTGTAATCACAATGGCTAACCAACTAGGTATTTTTAATTTCAACAGTTCTTTTTGTAATACAGTTCTCATATAAAGTTCATGGCATGGAATAACGAAAACGAGCGTTACTAACATTTGCCATTTAAAATATACGCCAGTTCTTGTTAATTCTTTAATTAATTCAGAGTATTTTAAATCTGAAACAATAGCCGCGATGATAAGCTGAACTAGGATTAACACGATACCAACAATTATCCCTACACCAAGAGATGTTAACAATCGTTTAGATTCTATATCTCTTTGGTAAAAGGTGTAACTAATACCTGCTATCAACATAATACCAGTATATAGATACCAATATTCTTGTTTTTCACCCCACATCATATATAGGATTACGTGAAATACAAGAAAGCTTACTACAAACCATATTAAAGCCTTTGAAATTCTATCCATTTTAACTATCCTTCTTGGTCAACGATGGTATATCGTTTATGATTAATGACAGTTTTTTCAGGCAAGTCTAGTTCATTGAAGTTCTCCATAATTGTTAAGTCTACAATTACTGAATTATCATTAATTTTTTCTACACGGCCTTTTAAACCGTCATAAAATTCTACTATATTTCCAACTTCTGCAACAGTCATGCTTAGTCCTCCCTAGAAATGCTAACTAGATAGTATTATACAAAAAATTCATGCACAAATAAACAAATAACTATCAAATCGCATTAGATAAAACAATATTAAAAATATTGAGTGAAATTGAACTTAATAATTGGCATTTTTCGGCAAAATATAGCATAAATAAGATAAGGGCATATATATTAGGAAAAAGGAGTGTAGTTAATGAAATTTATTAGTAATAATGATATTACAGATCCAACCTTGAATTTAGCTATGGAAGAGTATGTTTTAAAAAACATGCCCAAAGATGATAGTTATTTTCTTTTTTATGTTAACAGACCATCTATAATAATTGGGAAGAACCAAAATACTGTAGAAGAAGTTAACCAGCCATACATTGATAAACATGGTATTGATGTAGTAAGACGTATTTCTGGTGGTGGAGCTGTGTATCATGATACAGGAAATCTGAATTTTAGTTTTATTACAGATGATGATGGCAATAGTTTCCATAACTTTAAAAAGTTTACTGAGCCTATTGTTGAAGCGTTAAAATCATTGGGTGTAAATGCTGAATTGAGCGGACGAAATGATATCCAAGTTGGGAATGCTAAAATATCTGGTAATGCAATGGTGAAAGTGAAAGATCGTATGTTTAGCCACGGCACATTGATATTAAATAGTGAATTGGATGAAGTTCAAAACGCTTTAAGGGTTAATCCAGCTAAAATTAAATCCAAAGGAATTAAATCTGTAAGAAGTAGAGTCGCGAACATTGTAGAATTCTTAGATGAGCCTATTGATATTGATACTTTTAAAGATATTATTTTAAAAACAATCTTTGGAGAGGCTAAACAAGTAGAAGAGTATAAACTTACGGATGAAGATTGGCAAAATATAGAACAATTAAGTAATGAAAAATATCGAACATGGGATTGGAATTATGGTAAAAATCCAAAATATAACTTTGAAAGAGAAGAAAAATTTGAAAAAGGCTTTGTTCAAATCAAATTAGATGTGAAAAAGGGTCAAATTGCGCATGCTAGAATTTTTGGCGACTTTTTTGGTGAGGGGGATATCACCGAACTTGAAAATGCACTCGTAGGGACATTGCATGAATTTGCTAGTATTGAAGAAGCTTTATCAAACTATGACATCCATCATTATTTTGGCGCTATAGATAGAAATGAATTAATCAGATTAATGTCATAATAGTTTTACTTAAGATTTATAAAATTCAAAAAGGTCTATTCTCTAACTTCGATAGTGTAAGTAGGGAATAGACCTTATTTTAAATAACATGCTATTAAATTAACCAACGAGGAATTCCTCCAAGTTTCTGTATTCTTCAGTAAATCGTTTGAAATCATTCTCGTTTTTATTCTTTAATGCATCGTCAATAAGATATTCTAATTGCTGCTTACGAACATTCCTAAGTGATTCATCAATAATTAATTCAATGCCCAAATCATTGATAGTAGATACAAAAGATTCCAATGTATTGTATTTAACATGAGTATTGTGTTTCATTTCCAGCACAGCCCTTCTATATATATTTATATTTAGTATACCGTCTTTTATTTTTGAAATCAACGAATATTCTGACTTTTCCGAAAAAATAAGTGTAAAATGCAACTTTCTCAAAAAACAAGAAATTACAAAAGGATTTTTACCGAATTTTAATTGCAGGAAATTTATGAAATATTTTATTGTATAAGTTGAATTTAATATGTTTTTGGTATATTATTTGAGTATCACCATAAATTGTAAGGGGGCAACAGCTATGATTCAACAATACATTATTAAAAAAGGTGATATGGCGCTTCAACCATGTAATTTGTCAATTGGACAGTATGAAGGTACATCTATCTACAAGTACAAAGAAGAAAGTAATGTCATAAAAGATCGAATACATAAAATTATCGACCGTTCATGCAAGTTCTACGGTAGTAGTTATGTATTTAAAAAAGAAGATACTATGAGAATCACTGGTATTTGCAGTAAACCACCTATTTTATTCACCCCGTTATTTCCTACTTATTTCTTTCCAACCCATTCAGACCGTAAAGAAGAAAACACTTGGATCAACATTCATTATGTTCAGAGTATTAGAACGTTAAAAGATAAAAAATCTAAAGTGACTTTCGTAGATAATCAGTCTATTATTGTTAATATTTCAGCACATAGTATGCAACATCAATACTTAAACGGTATATACTATTATTATATGATGGATAGAGCAGCTAGAGTTGCTACATTTGATCCCGAATCTCCTATTGATTATACGAAATCACAATTAAATATTTACGAAGCTTTGGCCAAATACTCTTTATTTGAAAGTAAGTAGCTAACTTTATTTATAAAAAAATGGAAAAAATTAATATATGTGGAACATCATATTAATATAGTGTAAATGTTCCACATATTTTTTTAACATTCCTCTTGAAAAATATTTTGTAGTTGCTATAATAGTATTTGTGCTTGATGAGAAGCACTGATTGATCCACAGTAGCTCAGTGGTAGAGCTATCGGCTGTTAACCGATCGGTCGTAGGTTCGAGTCCTACCTGTGGAGCCATTGGAAACGTACTCAAGTTGGCTGAAGAGGCGCCCCTGCTAAGGGTGTAGGTCGTGAAAGCGGCGCGAGGGTTCGAATCCCTCCGTTTCCGTAATATAGACGTTATGAAAAATACCGAAATCCTTACTATAGGGTTTCGGTATTTTTTGATACATGCATTTAACAAATTATGATGATGGTAAGTGATATTATATTGAATTTGTTGATTTAATCATTTGAAGTGGCATTAAAGTGTTTCGTTTCGCCATATTTAATGATTGATTGCTATTCTATTTATGGTTGATATAAATAGTGCGCTGTTGACATTTAAGAACGTATGTTCTATTATGTTGGCGAGGTGAATGAATGTGGAGCCAAATTTAGATTGGGCTAAAGACTTTCAAGAGTTTCAAGAGATATTAAATTCTGGAATTCATCCTGAGTGGTTATACAGTGCTAAAGCGAATATGATACTCAATCCAGCATATACTGGAGAAGGGAAACAATTTTTTTATACAAAAGATATTGTCACTGCTAGCAAGAGCATTCCGTTTTTTTGAATACAATGTAATTTAAAGTTAAACAATATAAACGTGGTTGTTGTATTTGTGATACGCAATGATATATAGGTGAACATTATGGTTCTCTTTTTTATTATTTGAAAGTTTAATGGTATAACTTGAAGTGTGTGCATTGATAATCTATTTATTCTAAAAAAGAGATTAGGACATCAGCTATTTATGCTTTTGTTCTAATCTCTTTTTGTAGTGAAACTATTTTTTCTTGCTTATTAAATTTTTAATTGCTTTCACTATATAGCCCACAACCAGTGATCTAAATATACGTTTTATAATATTTCCCATTGTAAAACCTCCTAAACTACAGTTCAAAATGACTCAATCTACTTTATTATAATTGTTTACCCATTTTAAGATGATTTATTGGGATATTTTAAAAATAGTTCAATAAAGGATGGCATATATTATTTTTCGAAACTAATCATGCCATTTTCATCAGCTTTTTTAAAGAAAATAGTAATTATGCCATTTATTATCGCAATGATGTAAGGGATACCTGTCCAGAAGAAGATTAAATGCACAATACCTTGTGCTAATTGATTTGAATAAAATTTATGGATGCCACTCCATCCAAGGAGAAAGGCAAGTAATACATAAATAACTTTGTTTATTTTCATTTGTTTATGTCCTTTCATTATATTAATACTTTAATTATCTCTTATAATAAGACATACAACAATTGAAAACAATTAAGTCGTGAGGAATTTAGCTGTTATTTCGAAAATATCTTGTGTTTCATATATAATAGAATCAATAAGTAATGATGAGTTGAGGAGAATTTAAATGATAAGAAAAGCTAAAAAGGAAGATAAACATGAAGTTGCGCAATTATGCTATATCATATGGCATGAGTTGGATATAGATATGGTTAAAAGTATTGAAAAGGAACGATTACTTAAAGTGATGGAACAGAGTATAGTAGATGTCAATTACAGAGGTCACTATAGTAATGTATGGGTATATGAAATGGATGGTAAAGTTGCGGGATGCTTAATTGCTTATCCTGGAGAACAAGAGGAAATGCTTGAAAAGGCGTGGTTAGACATGATACTTGAGGGAGATATTAAAGCTTTTGGTACACCTATGCCTATGAAAGAAGCAAACGATGATGAGTATTATATTGAAACAGTTGCAACTTTTCCTGAATACCGTGGTAAAGGAGTGGCAACACAGCTTATTAAGCATGTATTAACAACATACCCTGAAGAAAAATGGAGTTTAAATTGTGATGTAACAAATGCTGGCGCATTACACGTTTATAAAAAATTAGGATTCCAAGTAGCGAGTGAATTTGATTTATATGGTCATATGCATTATCACATGACGTATACAACAAAATCATTGGATTAATAATAAAAGCGACTTTCTTATTATAGAAAGTCGCTCCATGATATAGGTTTAATATTATATTAATGGGCTATATGAAGATTATAGTATCGATTAAATGCCACCCAGTAATGCACTAATATAAATTCCTAAGGCAAATAATACACCGAAGAATGTGTTTGTTTTTCCAGTTGCAGCCATCGCAGGCATCATTGTTTGAGGTGTATCATTTCTTTTGAATCTGCGTACAGCTTTAATAGCCATTGGCGCTGATAATAGAGCAAGTAAGTAGAAAATTGAACCACCTGGTTGGAAAAAGGCAATGTAAATGACTAAAAGATACGCTACGATATACATAAATCCTAAAAAGCGTACAGAGTTATTTTTACCTATTAAGATTGGCAATGTTTTACGACCGCTTTCTTTATCTTTTACTCGATCACGAATATTATTACCCATATTAATAAGTGCAATTGTGATAACGATTGGAAGACTTACCCAAAATGCTAAACTTTGTAAGTTATTTGTTTGGATAAAGAAGGCAATCATAATAATAAACATTCCCATGAATACACCGGAGAATAATTCGCCAAAAGGTGTCCAAGATATAGGGAAAGGTCCACCTGTGTATAAGTAACCGACAGCCATACATACAAGTCCAATAGGGAGTAACCAAAAGGAACTTTGGCTTGCTATAAAAATTCCAAGTATTGCTGCAATAATATAAAATGCAATTGCCAAATTCATGACAAGTTTAGGACTCATACCGTTGCGAACGATAGCACTGCCGATTCCTACAGAAGTGTGATCATCTAATCCTTTTTTGAAATCATAGTATTCATTAAACATGTTTGTTGCTGCTTGAATTAATAAGCATGCGATTAACATTGCTAAGAATAACGGGAGGTTAAGGTGATCTTCACTGCCTAATAGAAAAAGCTTTGAAGTCGCAGTACCTACAAGCACTGGAACTACTGCAGCAGTCAATGTATGTGGTCTCATTAAGTGCCAGTACTTTCTGACAGTAGAGTATTGTTGATATTGAGAAGCCATAATGTTTTACCTCTTATCTGTGTATAATTTTTTATCAAATCAATTTTAATGGAAGAAGTTGTAAAGGTCAAATAGCTTATAGATTGTATAAATGAATTAAGCTAGATTCCGTACACATATTGTGAAAAGTGGTACAATATTGTAATGAGTGTAATCTGATAAATGAAAGAAGTGAAATAGATGACTTTAGACGTCAAGGAAAGTGAAATTGTCGAAGCGGTATACGAAAGTAAACATACTTGGGTTTCTGTAGAAACAAAATTAAATTATGAATTAGATCCTTCTGTATTATTTCATATTACAGAAGATTTTGCAGGCGACCGTTTTTATTTCAAAAAAAATGACAACGAAACTTCATTCTTTGGCTATCATGCTATTAAAAGATTTAAAAATGATTTTGAAAATAAACAATCTATTTTCAGAGAATGGCAAAAATATAAAAGTGATATTGATTTAATTCATCCAAACTCAGAACGTCATCACTTAAAGGTATGTGGTGGTTTTCAATTTTCTACGCACAAATCTGGCGATGAGTGGCGCGAATTTGGTATTAATCACTTTATTTTACCAGAAGTATTAGTAACTATGGAGCATGGGAACACATATATTACTTATACTGTAAAATCAGACGAATTTGAAATCGAAGCATTTTTAGCGATTATAGATAAGTTAACCCAAGAAGGTGTCCAACCGGATATTCAAATGGGAGAGATAAAACGAATCGAAGATATTTATAAAGATGAATGGCGTGATTTAGTTAAAGATACAATTGAAATTTTAGATGAAAATAAAAAAATTGTACTTGCTAGAAAAAGAATGATTCAATTTGATAAAAACATCAATATTCCATATATCCTTAAACAAGCAACGCAAGGTGAACATAACAGTTATTTATTTGTATTAGAATCGCAAGATAGTGTGTTCTTTTCACAAACACCTGAACAGCTTATGGAAGTGAATAATGAAGTTTTATCTACGAAAGCAGTGGCTGGGACAATTAAACGAACGCATCAAGAAGATATTGATCGTGAAAACATCAATGCCTTTTTAAATGATGAAAAGAATTTAAATGAGCACCGTTTTGTTGTGGATAGTATTTTGAATGATATTGAACCCTATGTTGAAAATGTTACTTTCAATAAGGAACCTCAAATTTTAACAAACGATCATTTATACCATTTGTATACAAAAATCAAAGGCCAGTTAACTGATGAATATTATATTGGCTTATTAGATAATCTTCATCCAACGCCTGCACTAGGTGGCTATCCTAAAGAAGAAGCAATTGAGTATATTGAACAAAATGAGTTCGGAACACGCGGGCTTTACGGTGCACCTGTTGGATATATAGATATGTATGATAATTGTGAGTTTATCGTTGCAATCAGATCCATGCTTATTAAGAAAAATCAAGCAACATTATTTGCTGGTTGTGGTATTGTTAGCGATTCTGATGCAGATAGTGAAGTTGAAGAGACAGCAGTTAAATTTAGACCTATGATGAAGGCTTTAGGAGTCGAGAAATATGAGTAACCATATACATGCATTAACAAAACAAGTATTTACATTTGTTTCGGAATTATATGCTTATGGGGTAAGAGAAGTAGTAGTCAGTCCAGGATCACGCTCTACACCAATGGCCATAGCGATTGAAGCACATCCTAAAATGAAATCTTGGATCCATCCAGATGAACGAAGTGCCGCATTCTTTGCTATGGGTTTGATGAAGGGAAGTGAGCGCCCAGTTGCTATACTATGTACTTCGGGAAGCGCTGCTGCGAA
This sequence comes from Staphylococcus casei, assembly GCF_030294405.1. Lineage (NCBI taxonomy): Bacteria > Bacillati > Bacillota > Bacilli > Caryophanales > Staphylococcaceae > Staphylococcus > Staphylococcus casei. Next base: position 1,952,002 of record NZ_CP125718.1, on the reverse strand, counting down.
TTACACCCCAGCTATTTCTGAAAGTCAGTTAAGTCATCTGCCATTAGTGGTATTAACTAGTGATCGTCCTCACGAATTAAGAGGGATAGGTGCGCCGCAAGCAATCAATCAAAATAATATGTTTGCTAATTTTGTACAGTATCAATTTGATTTTCCGATTGCGGAAGGCAATGATGATGAAGATTATATGACGAGTACTGTGAAATTTCAATTACAAAAAGCAAGCCAATACTTATATGGGCCACATCGAGGACCGATACATTTTAATTTACCTTTTAGAGAACCATTAACACCCGATGTTGAAAAGGTTGAATGGCTAACTTCAGAAACAAAAATATTACCACATTATCAAAAGACGACAAGTTTAAATGAAATTAGTTCAATAGTTAATAAACGAAAAGGCATCATCATAGTTGGCGATATGCAACATCAAGATGTAGATCAAATCTTAACATTTGCAACCATACATGACATGCCTATCTTGGCTGACCCTTTAAGTCAATTGCGACGAGAACATCATCCAAATGTAATCACGACATATGATTTATTATATAGAGCTGGATTAGAAGTAGAAGTTGATTTTATTATTCGCGTTGGTAAACCGGTAATATCAAAGAAATTAAACCAATGGCTAAAAGCGACAGATGCATTTCAAATCTTAGTACAGAATAATGACTATCCTGATGCATTTCCAATACCACCTCATGTTTCATATGAGTTGTCAGCAAATGATTTCTTTAGACAACTTTCTGAGGCGACAACTGTGGAGCGTAAGCAATGGTTACAAAAATGGCAATCATTAGAAAAGCACGCGCAAGCAGAGGTTAAAGATTATTTAAGAACGGCTACAGATGAAGCAGTTTATGTGAGTAATGTGTTAGATAAATTAACTTCTCAAGATGCTTTGTTTGTAAGTAATAGTATGCCAATACGAGATGTAGATAATCTGTTTATGGACTGTGAAGCAGAGGTGTATGCAAACAGAGGCGCTAATGGTATAGATGGTGTAGTTTCTACTGCATTAGGCATGGCAGTACATAAAAATATTACTTTGCTTATTGGTGATTTAGCATTTTATCATGATATGAATGGTTTGTTGATGTCTAAATTGAATGATATTAATTTGAATATCGTTTTATTAAACAATGATGGTGGGGGTATTTTCTCATATTTACCTCAAAAAGAAGCAGCTGAATCATATTTTGAAAGATTGTTTGGTACACCAACTGGCTTGAATTTTGAACATACAGCTTTACTGTATGATTTTGCATTTGATCGTTTTGAATCTATTGAATCATTTAAGTATACTGAGTTATCAAAATTTGGCGCCCATATTTATGAAATTATGACACATCGCGAAGATAATAGAAAACAACATCTGAAACTATATAAAAAGTTGAGTGATATTATAAATGTTACATTATAGATTGCATCAAGCTAAGGTTGAAACCTCAAAATTATTAGTGATGCTCCACGGCTTTATTAGTGACCAACAAGCTTTTGATCATCATATTAATAACTTAAGCGAAGAAATGAATATTGTTACAATAGATTTACCTGGTCATGGCCAAGATATGTCAGATATGAATCAAACGTGGGACTTTACATTTATAAATAAACAATTAGATGAGACGTTAGAAGCTTTAACAACATATCAACTTTTTTTACATGGTTATTCTATGGGAGGCAGAGTTGCTTTAAATTACGCCATTCATGGTAACATTAAATTGAATGGTCTAATATTGGAAAGTACTTCACCCGGTATAGAAGAACAAGATGTAAAGATAGAGAGACAACAAATTGATTATGCACGTGCGAAAGTATTAGAAATAGCAGGGCTGGATATATTTGTAAATGACTGGGAGAAATTACCTTTGTTCTACACCCAATATGATTTGGATAAAGAAACAAGAAAAGGTATTCGTAATATGAGATTACGTCAAGACCCAGAGCGTTTAGCTAAAGCATTACGTGATTATGGTACAGGAAACATGCCTAACTTATGGCCAGAAATAGCAAACATAGATCTACCAACATGTATTATGGTAGGGGATTTGGATGCTAAATTTAGTAAAGTTGGGAAGCGACTCGTATCGTTAATGACAAAGGTAGAATTACATGAAATATCAAATAGTGGTCACACACTTCACGTGGAAGATGCTAAAGAATTTGATAGAATAGTAATAGGTTTTATTCATAAGGAGGAGCAAAATGACTAGACAGTGGGAAACAATTAGAGAATATGAAGAAATTAAATATGAATTTTTCGAAGGTATTGCGAAAGTGACGATTAATCGTCCAGAAGTACGTAATGCATTTACACCAAAAACAGTACAAGAAATGATAGATGCATTTTCAAGAGCACGTGATGATCAACGCGTATCAGTTATTGTATTAACTGGTGAAGGCGATAAAGCATTCTGTTCTGGTGGAGACCAAAAAGTACGTGGCCACGGTGGTTATGTGGGTGAGGACCAAATTCCTCGTTTAAACGTATTAGATTTACAACGACTAATCCGTGTTATTCCTAAACCAGTCATAGCTATGGTAAGAGGTTATGCAGTTGGAGGCGGAAACGTATTAAATGTAGTATGTGACTTAACTATTGCTGCAGATAATGCTATTTTCGGTCAAACTGGGCCAAAAGTAGGTTCATTTGATGCAGGTTACGGTTCAGGCTACTTAGCACGTATAGTAGGACATAAAAAAGCACGTGAAATTTGGTACTTATGTCGTCAATATAATGCTCAAGAAGCATTAGATATGGGCTTAGTGAATACTGTAGTACCATTAGATCAAATTGAAGATGAGACAGTGCAATGGTGTAAGGAAATGATGGAACATTCGCCTACAGCTTTAAGATTCTTAAAAGCTGCAATGAATGCTGATACAGATGGTTTAGCTGGCCTTCAACAAATGGCTGGAGACGCTACATTACTTTATTACACAACAGATGAGGCAAAAGAAGGACGAGATGCGTTTAAAGAAAAACGTGATCCTGATTTTGATCAATTCCCTAAATTCCCATAGTCTTAGAACAACAACAAACCAAGCGTACAAATAGCGTTTGGTTTGTTTTTTTTATTAAATTTTAAATCATAGTAGCTTTTAAGTTATTTCAAGTTGCTTTAGCAAATAAATTGTCGTTTATAATATTTATAGAAGTAATTTAGAATACTTTATGAAAAATATTAGCTAAAGCATAACGGATAAGGCATTTGCCGTGGTTTACTATGCGGTAATGGATGCCTCAAAGTCCTAGGGATGGTTGATAATTTAAAATGAATCCTTTAAAGGTTTCATTTTATTTTTTTGAAATAAAAAGTGTCTAAACAATCGAATGAAATATATAACTTACTTTTATATAATAATATAAATAGTATCTTTTGTAGTTTTACACCTCTTTTATCGTTTGTTATTGTATTTGACTTAATTTAAAACGTATATTAATATTATAATAAAAGGATCGAGGGGAAATAATGACATCAAATGTTTATGACCAAATGAGAAAAGAGCTAAGTTACTTGTTTTATATTACAAGCAAGGAAGTTGTAAATCGATTCAATAGATATTTGAAACAATATGATATAAGTTTTCCTAATTATATTGTTTTGTTATATATTGAAAATGAAAAACCAATATTTATAAAAAACTTATGCGAGGAGCTTTATTTAGATTCTGGTACAATCAGTCCTATCATAAAACGTTTAGAGAAAAAAGAGCTTATAAACCGTATTAGAGCAGAAGATGATGAACGTAGAGTTAAAGTCCAATTAACAGAAAAAGGATTAAATCTGAAAAAGAATTTTAGTCAAATTTCGGAAGATGTACTACAACAATTTGATATGGAGCAAGATGATTCTATAGCGTATTATCAAATTTTAAAGAAATTTGCAGATAAAAATATTTATAGTAAAGAACAGGGGATAAATGAGCAATAAAGTAAGCTATTCAGCCACTTTTCAACTCCTATGTGGGTATATGATGAGTTAATACGTTTAAGACTAAAGTAATATATAATAGCTATCTTTGTGCAATGAATACATATAGTATAAGTTAATGTTGAACTCATACATAAAGTAGTTTAATAAAAACACCGATTAAATGTTAAATTGTTATTTTAACGTGTTTAATCGGTGTTTTTGTATTATTTAATCGCTAATAGTGATTGTTTACAGATTGTAGTATTTGTTGATATAGTTTTCTAATCGACGCATGCCTTCTTTTAAAGCATCAAGTTCATAAGCGTAAGAAATACGGATATGCCCCTGGCCAATGTCGGTAAAGGATGAACCAGGAACCATAGCTACGTGCGCCTTTTCAAGTACATCTACACAGAAATCAAAATCATTGTCTGTAAATTTCTTGATACTAGGGAAAATATAAAATGCTCCTTCAGGTTTAGCGTCTAATTCAAAGCCCAATGCTTCTAATTTCTGAATTAAATAGTCACGACGTTCAATATAAGCTTCATTCATATATTGAGGTGCTTCTAATCCTTCATTTAAGGCAGCAATACAAGCGATTTGTGCCGGTACATTGGCGCAAATGCAATTATAAGCATGCATAAAAGTTAATTTCTCTATTAAATACTCAGCGCCAATTAAAAAGCCAATCCGTATACCGGTTGCTGAGTGTGATTTGCTAAGACCACCAACAAGTAAAAGTTGATCTCGTATACTATCAAACTGAGCAAAAGAAGTATGTTGTCCAGAAAAAGTATTTTCTGCATATATTTCATCACTTATGATGAATATTTCTTTGTTTTTCAACATCTCTGTAAGGTCATATACTTCATTGTAAGCTAATGTAACACCAGTAGGATTCGTTGGGTAGTTGAGTAGTATTGCTTTAGTTTTTGATGTTATATGAGCTTCTATAGCATCAGGTGTAACTTTATAATCGGTCACGGTAGTATCTATATATACAGGAATACCACCTAAGGTTTTAATCAGAGGAATATACCCAGCATAAACTGGTCCAGGAATTAATATTTCATCGCCTTGATTAATGATACTTCTTAAAGCAGTGTCTAATGCTTCACTAGCACCATTTGTAATAATAATTTCCTCAGATGAATATTTAAATCCATAGCGCTGTTCAAAATACTGACTCACAGCATTTCTTGTCTCGATTAATCCTTTATTGTGAGAATAACTCGTTTTATCTTCTTTAATTGCATTGATATATGCACGCTTTACCACATCTGGCATTGGAAAGTCTGGTTGACCAATAGTTAGATTGATGCAATCATCAATATTTTTCATACGGTTTGAAAATTGACGTATGCTTGGTGCACTTAAAAATTTCGAATTGTTGTTTAATGTAAGTTTCATTTAATTTTTCACCTCAAAAATAAAAATACCGAATTGCATTAAATATGTATGATGATGTAATACATCAAATTATATCTATCATACCATATTTAAAAAGAATACAATTCGGTAAAGGTTTAATTTACTCTTTGAATTTAGAAGGGGGTTGCAAATTTATAATGGGATTCGTCCATTTTGATATAAAGCGTGTGGATAAAACATAAACAATTAAACAAGATAAAGCAATAAGATAAATATAAGTGAATATTGTAATGTCATCTCTAAATGGATATATCTTAAAACCACGTAATATACCTATGAACAGGCCATGTAATAAATAAACATGCATGGTCCTTCTTCCTATATAAGTAAAGAATTTCTCTTTTTCAGGTATTAAATTCAAGAAAGAAAGTAATGTAACTAAAATAATAAAGTAAAGTAACAATCTCTTTAAAGGACTATAAAAACTTTGTTTCCCTTCTAGTGTCATATATGGAGAATCACCAAATAACCAGTCTGAATTAATCGGATGAATTGAATATATAACATAAAAGATAACTAAAACAATAATAGAAATTGGTATAAACTTTTTATTTTTCAACATTTTTATGTGGTGACTATTAAATAAGTAACCTATATAAAAAATAGGGAAGAACATAATCGTTCTTGAAAAACTTAAATAATTATCTATATTTGTAGAATAGCCAGCGAATAATGAAAAGATAATCGCGATAGGCAGTACAAAATATGGTTTATAGTCTTTGACGATTACTAATATTACATGGAAGAAGAATAATGTAAGTAAGAACCACAAGGCAAATACTGGATCAAATGGATCAAATTGAACACTATCCTCTTTGCCAGTAAAATAGTAATAAAATGAGAAAAAACCAAAAAATATTACGTATGGTATTAATAATTTTTTAGATACTTTTTCTAAATAACCAGCTTGGCCTGCCTTTTTAGCAAAATAGCCTGATATAAATAAAAAACCTGGCATATGGAAACTAAATATTGTTAAGTACAACGCAGCTAAATGTTTACTCGCGCCTGTATAAGGTTGCATGATATGACCTAAGACAACAAGAAAAATCAACAAGGCTTTAGCGTTGTCGAAAAAGTAATCTCTTTCCTTTAATTGTGTCATTATGTTTCTCCTTTTATGAAAACGGAATATAATTTATATTCACTAATACTAATTTATTATAAATCATAGGGGTAATGCAATGAAATAGGGTGAATTGTAGTTAATTATTGTATATTATCTTAGATAACATTATAATAATAATATATAAAATAATTTAATTTAATTATCGACAACAATGGAAAAGGTAGTGGAGATGAATCAACATGTATAAACAACTAGAACAATTAATTACGCTAACAGGTAACGATTTAAATTTAGTAAGTAGAAGATTTGGACAACGCGCTGATTTAACTTCAGAACAGTTAGAAATGTTGAGAATTTTATATAATTATGAAACTTTATCGCAATATGATTTAACCATGAAAATAAACAAAGAACAGTCGATTGTATCCCGATGGATTAAGAAATTAAGCCAAATGGGTTATATAACAAGTAAACAATCAAATAGAGATTTAAGATGTAATGACTTAATGGTTACTGAAAAGACAAAAGTACTTGTCCAACAAATTAATGAAGTTAGAGTAGCTTTAATAGAAGCGCGGTGTCAAAATTTAACTTCAGAGGACATTGAGCATTTAAACGAGTTGCTACATAAATTAAACGTACATCAACAATATTTTCAATAATCGTTTTTAAATGACATCAATCGTTTTTAAATGACATCGATTAATATTAGTATTGTGATATATTTAGTTGTAAACATAAAAAATTTTGAGCGTTAACTTCTCATAACATAGGAAAGGGTAGTTTCTATTAAATTATAATAGAAACTACCCTTTTTATTATAGAAATTTAGCTGTCATTTTATTTAAATGACATTATCTACGTAACGATTACATTTTATAAGTGTTGATATCAAAGTATTTACCTAGTTTACCCATTGAATCATAGAAATTTTTAATGCGTGTCGCATTATGACTTGCCCATGCTACGTCAGTTGCATATTGATGTACACCTGGATTTTCAGGATTCCAACGCATTTTATAAAGTGTATTTTGTCCTTTATTAATATATGAATCTGCGATAAACCCTGCACCACCTATGATTGCTTTTTTAACAGAGTCCCAACCGTTATTTTTAGCAGTAATGAAACCTTGTTTAATTGGATCACGATCAACTGCTCCGATACCAAACATATTATAGTATTTAGTTTGTTTATCTGTTACAACTTCATCGTTAATTACATCTCCGCCATTAGCTAAGGTAGAAGTACCGTTACCAGTTTCTAATAGAGCATGAGAGATTAAATATACTTCATTTATATTATTTGTTTTAGCAGCTTCACTAAAAGCTGCACCTTGTCCTTCTAATATGCCTTTACCAACTAAAAGTTTATTTAAATCATCAGCAGAAATATTTTGAGATTTATCTAAACGTAAGAATTGATATTTTTGTGTAGGGTCGTTGGCTAGTTTATTTGAATCCATTGCATTTTTAATTTCAGTAGCATTAGCATCTTCCCATTTTCCTGGTGTATGTTGAATTTGTGGTTTAGTTGGTAAGCCTTTTTGAAGTGCTGCCGCTTCATCTAATGTCAAACCAGATTCATAATATTTTACTAATTCTGCAATTAAATCGCTCTCTTTAATCCAAACTACTTCACCATTCTCTAATTTTCCATGATACCAAGTTACACCATTAATGACTTGTTTTTCATAGACAGAGAAAATACCTTCATAGAAATCTCTGAGTGAACCAGCCGCTTCAGATGAATTAGGATTAGTATAATAACTACCATCTGCATTATATATCACGTAATCAAATTTTTCTGGTGTAACAGAAGTATTTGTTGCATTAGCCGTTTGATTTGATTGAGTCCCATTGGCTTGCTGTAATGTATTTAAATCTTTGGCAGAAATCCATCCAGTTTTGTTATTTACAATACCATAGAGATATTCGTCTTTATCAACAAAAACAGACTTAGAAGCGTTAAATTGCTTGTTTTTCGTATTTTTTAATGAATCTAGCTGTTGTGCTTTAGTACCCCAAGGTACAGCATATAAACCGTTGTTAGTTGCTTTAATAGTGTATTGACCATTTTTAGCTGTTGTTTTACTTAAATTACGAGTATTGATATCTTTCGTATTTACCCAACCAATAGGGGTGTTTTTGTGTGTATTTTGAATAAGAACATAAGTGTTGTCGCCTTGTGTACGTTGTTTAGTTACAGTGTAAGTACGCCCGGATAATTTAGATGCATCTTTGCCTTTTTCATCATATACAGTAGTTTTAATGCCAGCGTTTGTATTAGATAATTGGCCAATCTTACTAACAGATACAGTTTTATTTGTTGGAGCTAACGTAGCAGTTTCTTTAACTTTAATATCGCCAGATTGCATCCAACCCAGGTTCGTATTGGTCTTATTATCTGTAATTAAGTAGAAAGCGTTAGTACCCAGGCTAGCCTTTTTACTTAGTTTATAAGTTTTACCATTTACATATGATTTTTGTACACCTTGTTTGTCATAAACAGATGTATATACACCATGGTTAGATTGAGCAACAGTGCCTTGTTGGTTTGTTAAATTCGTTACAGTTAATTTATCTGCTGCAGGTGCTTTAACTTTAATATCACCAGATTGCATCCAACCTAAGTTCGTATTGGTCTTATTATCTGTAATTAAGTAGAAAGCATTAGTACCTAAGCTAGCTTTTTTACTTAGTTTATAAGTTTTACCATTTACGTAAGATTTTTGTACACCTTGTTTGTCATAAACAGATGTATATACGCCGTGGTTAGATTGAGCAACAGTACCTTGTTGATTTGTTAAGTTGGTTACAGTTAATTTATCTGTATTTGTTGGTGGTGTAGTATTTGAACCTTCTAATTTACTCAAACTTACCCAACCAGATAGCTTATTAACAGTGCCGTAGACATAATTTGTTTTACCAATTTGTTGCTGTTTTGTTGCTTTAAAAGTTTGTGTTGATTTGCCAGAAACAGTACCAACTTTTTGAGCACTTGTGCCCCAAGGCACGCTGTAAAGGACTTCTCCAGATTTGATTTTATAAGTTTTGTCGATTTTGGCTACTGATTTAGCGGTATTATAAGCAACATCATCTTTGTGAACCCAACCGATTAAGTTTCCTTTATTGTAATCAGAGACCAAATAGAAATTTTCATTATTAAGTGAAGCTGATTTTGTAACCTTTAAAGTTTGGTTCGTTTTATCTGTCTTTTTACCGTTTTGATCATAAACGGTAGTGTATAAACCATCATTTTTACTATTGATACGTGCTACGCCATTATTAGATTTAACAGATACTGTTCCTGTTTTGGGGGGGGAGTCGTTGTACCTCCCCAAGCAGCTGCTTGACCTGTTTTAATTAAATATTTTTCATAAATAAGGTCATACAGCTCATCGTAACTATAGTTATGTGCTGCTAAATAACCATGTGGATCACTATGGTCTGAGCCACCTAAGTAATTGCTAACAGCTTGGTGCGTCCATACTGTTCCAGCGCCATCATATTCAGCACTATTAGGTGCAAGTCCATAATAGTTTAAATTGGTTGCTGCATAGTCTGCATAATTATTGATTGAACGAGCAAAGGAATCATAATCATGCGTATGCACTAATTCGACATGGATAAAGCGATCATTTGCAGCTGGTCCAGCTCCCCAAGCAAGATAATCTGTGTCAGCGGTTTCGATGATTCTATTACCATCGACGTATGCATGAACAAAAGCGCTATTATAATTATTCTTCATGTAATTAATTTCACCAGTAATAGTTGAGTTATCATTTGCAGTATCATGCAGCACAATCCCTTCGGGTGCGCCATAACGATAATTATATTTTGGCAAATAGCTAGCGATATCTTGTTCATAATTTGGTGCTTTAAAATTATTTTTACGGATGTAGTTATTAATAGATGAATTCACTTTAGGTGTATATTTTGCTAGGTTGTTAGTTGTTGTTGCTTCTTTAACTGCTGTAGAACGTTGCATTTTAGTATTATTAGCGCTGTACATAGCTGTTCTAAATTTAGGTGTACTTTGTGCACTATACGTATTTGATGCTAGAGTAGCAGTTTTAGATGTATTATCATCTGTACCATTTTGTTCTTTTGTAGTTACTGTTGTATCCTCTTTTTCCGAAGTAGACTGTTGATCTTGTTGTGAAACATCATCAGAATTAGCTTCTTTGGCATCATCATTAGTAGCGATGTCGTCTTGAACCTTTTCATCATCTTGAGTATCTTTAGCTACGTCTTGAGCATCAGTATTTTTTTGAGTTTGATCATTATCATCTTGAGTGTCAGCCGCATCAGAATTAGAAGCAGTGTCATTAACATCTTTAGACTGTTGATCTTGTTGTGAAACATCATCAGAATTAGCTTCTTTGGTATCATCATTAGTAGCGATGTCGTCTTGAGCCTTTTCATCATCTTGAGTATCTTTAGCTACGTCTTGAGCATCAGTATCTTTTTGAGTTTGATCACTATCATCTTGAGTGTCAGCCGCATCAGAATTAGAAGCAGTGTCATTAACATCTTCAGACTGTTGATCTTTTTGTGAAATATCATCAGAGTTAGCTTCTTTGGCATCATCATTAGTAGCGATGTCGCCTTGAGCCTTTTCATCATCTTGAGTATCTTTAGCTACGTCTTGAGCATCAGTATCTTTTTGAGTTTGATCACTATCATCTTGAGTGTCAGCCGCATCAGAATTAGAAGCAGTGTCATTAACATCTTCAGACTGTTGATCTTTTTGTGAAATATCATCACGCTTCGTTACTGTACTATCGTGAGTAGTAGAAGTATCTTTCTTGTCCTTATCTTCAACTTGAGATTGCTCAGTGTTTTGAGTGCTGTCGATATCTGAATCAGAAGTGTCGTCAACAGCTATGTCTTCAGAATCCTGTTGTTGTGAAGTCTCAGAATGATTCCCATCATCTTCAACTTGAGATTGCTCAGTGTCTTGAGTGCTGTCAGTATTTGAATCAGAAGTGTCGTCAACAGCTACGTCTTCAGAATCTTGTTGTTGTGAAGTCTCAGAATGATTCCCATTATCTTCAACTTGAGATTGCTCAGTGTTTTGAGTGCTGTCGGTATCTGAATCAGAAGTGTCGTCAACAGCTACGTCTTCAGAATCTTGTTGTTGTGAAGTCTCAGAATGATTCCCATTATCTTCAACTTGAGATTGCTCAGAACTTTGAGTAGTACCAGTATTTTCTTCAGTATTCTGATTTCCTTCATTATATGTATCATCATTTGAAGTTTGATCAGAAGTTTCACTATTCAATTCGTCTAAATGTGCATCATAATTTGAGTCACTTTCTTGATTTGATAGTTGAACTTGGGAAGGGTCTTTATAAGCTTGTGTACCCGAAATATTGGTAGTTGGTTTACTCACTTCGGATTTAATGTCTTGACTTTGTTTAAGCGTGTGCTCATCATCTAAAACATTTTTATTTTTAGACTGATCTTGTATATCGTCTGCTGCTTGCGCATGATGAGTTGTCAAAGCTGTACCTGCTAATGTCAGTGCTGCAATGGAAGGTACCTTGTAATTAAACTTTTTAGTAGTCATTAAACTGCCCCTTTACATATATTTATCCGTAATTATAATACGACTAAAGAAGGAGTGTAGTATTTTTTACCATTTTGTAATATAAAATTAATCTTATTAAATGTCTAATTTTTTATAAAAAGTGTGTTTAAAGCGTGATAACGCCTAATTGATACCAAGTTGATTATTTGATATTTCTTCAAATATTACAGTTAATAGATGTAATTTATCTATAAAATCACATTATATTCAATCAAGTTTTTTAGTCATTGCAATATGTTCAATATTTTCCTCAAGAAATATTTCTCCCATAGTATGATAGCCTAGCGATTCGTAAAAAGGGCGGGCATGGTACTGGGCGTTTAACATTAAGTTACGATAGTTCTTATTAATAGCAACTTCTTCTAAAAATGACATCAGTAATTTACCTAAACCAGCGTTGCGATGCGTTTTAATAATGGCAACTCTTTCAATTTTAACGCCATCTTTATAGGGACGGAATCGTCCAGTAGCAAAGGGTCTTTCTTTTTTATCATATCCAACAACGTGAGTAGCAATATGCTCATGTTCGTCTATTTCATTTTCTAAAGGTACGCCTTGTTCATGAACGAACACTTCCTTACGTATAGTGTATGCGTCTTCCATCATCTTTGGTGTCGTAGCTATTTTAAACATGATTCATTCCTCTTTTCATAGATTTTTAAGTGAAAAAAACCCTATCGAGATAATAACGATAGGGGGAAGATTTTTATTATTGAGCTTCTTTTCTAACAATAGCAGTATACTGCCAAAAAATTCGCATTTGTGCAATATTCCAATTATTCATACCCATTGTAAACCCTGAAGGCTTAAATAAATTTACATCAGTAACTTCAAGCGCTGCAGCGATAAGGTACTGAATTGGTACACTAATTTGTTTCATTGTTTCCGTAATTCCATTTTGGTCATAAACCCATGAAAATGGGAGTTCGGATTCAAAAACATCAATTTTATCAAAGATTTCTGGTAATGCAACAACATAGCAAGCACCATCAACTACAGGATTATTATCACTATCTTTATAATAAATGCGCAAGGCTTCATAGTTTTCACGATGCTCATGGTTGACATAGAAGAATTCATTTCTAAATAGTGCCATATCTTTGCTGTGTATCAATTGTTGTTCCAAAACATTAAACATCCCGTTAACATGTGCTAGTTTTTCATACGTTTTGCGTGACATATAGTGAGCTCCTCTCTACAGTTTAATATTGATTGGTTGGTACTTCACCAGTATTTTGTTGTTGATTTGGATCCATTTGTTGTTGGTTTTGTTCATTTTGTTGTTGATTTGGATCATTTTGCTGTGGCATGGTTTGTCCATTATTTTGTTGGTTTGGGTCATTTTGCTGGTCATAATTTTGATCAATATTTTGTTGTTGATCAGAATTTTGTTGTTGATCAGAATTTTGTTGTTGATCAGAATTTTGTTGTTGATCAGAATCATTTGTATTCATAGATGAATTATCCTGATTTTCATCAGTAGATTCATTTTCGTCATTATCTTCATCATCTGAACTATCATTTTGAGTCTTTCTAAGAAGACTACTGTCTAACTCAGTTTGTGGAACGAGTGTACCATAAAAATCAGTGACACGTTGATTTAGAAAATCATCTTTATCATTAATTGTAGGTAAGTCTAAATCTTTTCGCAAGAGATTTGAAGTATCCTGAATGCTATTAATATCAGGGTTGTAATAATAAACTCCATTTAAGTAATCATCTTCACCTTTAAGTTGCTTACTTTTAATTTTAACATCATTTTGTAAATATGATGTTGCAAGAGCTTTAACTTCTTTAGAATTGAAATTGTGTTTAGAATTTTTACCAACGATACTGATAACATCATCTAATTTATTAAATGAATCTAGTTTTTGAGCTTTAGCAAATAGTATTTTTATTAAATCCATTTGTCTTTGACCACGTTTTAAATCTGAATCATGGTGTCGAGTTCGAGCAACAGCTAAAGCTTCATCACCATTTAATTTTTGATAACCTTTTTTAACTTTAATTTGACCAGTATCATTTGTGTTCGGTTCGCTTATATTGTAAGGTACATCATATTTAATGCCACCTAATTCGTTAACGGCGTCTACAAATGCTTCCATATTGATTCTTACATAATAATCAACTGGAACATTTAATGTAGCTTCCACGGCGTCCATTGAAGCAGTAGGGCCACCAAAAGCGTGTGCGTGTGTGATTTTGTCGTAATATCCAACTTTAGGGATATAACTAACGGTATCACGTGGAATACTTAACATTCTGATTTGGTCTTTATTTGTGTTGAATGTAGATAAAATCATAGCGTCTGTTCTTGATTGTTCAGTACTTTGTCCATTTTTCTCTCTTCCACTATTATCATCTATACCCAAAAACAAAATAGAAACTGGATCTTTGGAAGGATCTACTTTTGAATCACGGATATTAGACTGTCTTGATGAATCACTATCGTTAAATGAGTGTTCAAATGCACCTTGAGAAGATTTGAGTAAAGTGATAGCAAATATTACTGGAACAACGACAAGAAGTAAAGAAAGAAATATTAAAAAATATTTAAAAAATTTATTCATGTTTGAAGCTCCCTATGGAAATGATTTTGTACATATTACTATGTTTTAAGGATAGTTATAGTTCTTTTTAACTTTGTTAAATTATTGTAAAGAAGAAAATGTACTATAACTTATAATTTTATTACTATCATTAAAAAATATCAACTAAGAATATGCTAATTACAATTTTAAAGTAAAAGTTAATATCTACAACTTAAATGAAATATGTTGCATTATCTTTCAAGGAACATTGATAATTAAATTGAGGGTATATGTTTAAAATGATTTATTTATAAACATAAGATATAATATATTTATATTATTGCTAGTGTGCTATCCCATAGCTGAAGATTAATTAACAGTATGCAAAGTGGGTAAATGATAAAGCGATGGATAGTTAAATGCGTTCGTTATTAGACATAAAGACGAATATATATAAGCATATTAAATGTAAAAGACTTTGTAAGTATATTTAAGGAGGAAGTGCAAAATGCAACAACCATGGTTAGATAAAATAGACGAAAGCTTAGTGAAATCTTTTTATGAAAAACAAAGTGAAACAGAAAAGCAAGAAGGCTTTAAAGGTACGTTGAAATTTGGTACTGCTGGTATCAGAAGTGTCTTTGGTTTGGGGCCAAGTAGGCTCAATGCATTTACTATACGTAAGGTAGCCTTAGGGTTATCACAGTATTTGAAAAATAAAATTGAAGTACCGACTGTAGTTATACATTTTGATACTAGATTTTTGTCTAAAGCATTTTCACAAGAAATGGCATCTGTACTCGCTTCAAATGGTGTAACGACCATTTTGTCAGATGATTATAAATCAACACCTGAATTATCTTTTGCAGTAAGACATTTACGTGCGGATGCAGGAGTTATGATTACTGCAAGTCATAACCCCAAGAATTATAATGGAATAAAAATATATGATGAAAAGGGCGGACAGTTACTTCCTGATGAATCTACCCAACTGAGTTCTTATATAGATAGTATAGAATCACCACTTCAAATTGAACGAGGCGATTTTGACACGCTGAAGCAAGACAAAAAAATTCTATATATCAATAGTGATTTAACAGAACAGTACAAATCAAAAGTAAAAAATTTAGTGGAACGCATAGATGGTAAAGACGTGAAAGCGGTATTAACAAGTTTACATGGTACAAGTTTACCAATTGTCTCTGACATACTCACAGATATGAATTATCATAACTTTGTGATTGAAGAAGAACAATCAACGCCTGATGGTAATTTCCCAACAGTAAATAGTGCGAACCCTGAAGATGAAGCAGCTTTTGAACGAGGTTTGAAATTGGCTGAAGAAACAGATGCACAACTTATCGTAGCCACAGACCCTGATGCAGATCGCTTTGGATTTATAGAACGCTATGGAAAAAATGATTATAGATATTTTAATGGTAATGAAATAGGGTTGTTATTTATGAAACTAAGGTTTCAGGATTTAGCAGACGATGGTAAGCCTTTATACATTATTAAATCAATTGTGACAAGTGAATTAGCTGAAAGATTAGCAAGTGCTTTAGACATTGAGGTAAATAATGTGCTTACTGGCTTTAAATATATTTCGAACTTATTAGAACAAAAAGAAAAAGATCAGAATAAACAATTGTTACTCGCATTTGAAGAAAGCCACGGTTATTTAGCCCAATCGATTTCAAGAGATAAAGATGCCATTCAAATGGTGCCGTTACTTATTAAATATAAGAATCTATTAGCTAAAAATGGTTTGACATTTAAAGAAGAATTGGAAGATATTTATAAAAATATCGGAAGATTTAATGATAAAACATTGGCGCCTTCATTCGAAGGTGAGGACGGGTTACACAAAATTGATAAAATTATGAGCCAATTTAGAAATCAAAAGGTTTTATCAATTTGTGGTATGGACGTGAAACGTATCGAGGATTATGAAGTAGGGACAGTGCAAAACATTAAAGAAGGAACGACAGAAACATTAAAACTCCCTCAAACTAATTTAATAAGATTTATTTTTGATTATGGATTTATAGCGTTAAGACCATCAGGTACAGAACCTAAAATAAAACTGTATTTTTCTTTGAATGTGGATGATATTGATGCAATTATAGAACAATTTGAAACACATTATATTCATCATATCGAGTAACTTATTTTGAGGCATCAAGATGACAGCAAAACAGTTTAAACAAGTTACACTAATTTTTGTTTTAATGACAATCATAATAGCAAGTGGATATAAGTATTATCAATATCATAATGAAACGGGATACTTTGGCAATAATAAAAAGACTCAGCAACATAAAATAGAACCTACATTAAAAACTGTTATAGATGATAAAAATTCTCGAATAACTGCGGTTAATCGATATTTAGAACAAACTGGATTTAATGGAACAATGGTAATATTTGAACGAGGGCAACTAAAGTTAAATAAAGGGTATGGCATAAAGGATTTTGCGAATAACGAACATAATCGTGCTGACTCAATGTATTTAATTGGTTCTGCCCAAAAATTTATTACAGGACTCATGTTAAAACAATTAGAGAATGAACATAAGATAGATATAAATGAACCAGTGATGAAATATTTGCCTTACTTTAAAACAAACCAAGTTATTACATTGAAGCAACTGATGCTACATCAGAGTGGGTTATATAAATTCAAAGCCAACCAACGTTTTAAGGATTTAGATGATGCAGTTCATGCAATTAAAGAAAAAGGCATCGAGACTAAGTTTTATAATAAATTTAGATATAACGATGCTAATTATTTGGTATTAGCACGTGTAATTGAAGAAGTAACTGGAAAATCATATGTTAAAAGTTTTGATGAGAGAATTTCGCGTCCATTTCAACTTAATTTCACTGCGTTTTATAATGATTTGAAATTGCATGATAAAATGACTGTGGGTTATAAAAAGGGGGCTGATGGCGAGTCACCAGTAGAACAAAGGCCACGCATACTACATCAATACTATGGCGCAGGTAATTTATTTATGACGCCTTATGACATGGGCTATCTGATATTAAACTTGCAACAAAATCATATATTTAACCATAAAATTACGGATCCATTCATACACGAAAGTTTTACAGAACAATATCCGCAACCCTATCGCTTCGGTTTTTATGTTTTTAAAGATAAAAATAGAATCAATGGAAAATTTTTTGGACAAGTATTTACTGCTTATTTTAACCAGGATTATATTATAGTAAGTGGTTCAAATTTTGAAAATAGTAATACGAACAATGAAAGAAAAATGGAGTATATCTATTATCAAATATTAGATCAAGGCGTTCCTTATAATATAATAGGTAAAGCATATTAGTATGTACTTAAACTATAAAGCAAACCACTTTCGCTATATTTAAAATAGCAAAAGTGGTTTTTATTTTATTTGCAATACTTTAAGGATTCTACAAAGATATCTTTGAATGCATCAGGTTCTATAGACAGGACGACGGTGCAATTAGGAAAAGGACTTTTAAAATCTGTTACAGTGGCGCCTTTTGTTAGATGGCCAGTAGTTTCAATTTGTACGTCTGCCGCTTGCACATGGAATTTTTCTGGGTGTAACAAATATAGAACAGTATAAGCATCGTAAACATTGATATCGTGTTCAAAATCATCACCTCTATAGTGTTTGAAGAGCTGATGTAGCATTTGACCAGTTTGGTTGAGCGATTGTAGATTATCTATAGTATTGTGACTTAAGGTAGAACTTCTAGCTACGTCAAGGCCGACCATTGTTAAGGGTAAACCAGAGTTAAATACGATATGCGCCGCTTCTGGATCACAATAGATATTGTATTCTGCTAATGGCGTAACATTACCCCGTCCAGCGCTACCACCCATCAATACGATTTCCTTAATGTGATCCTTCACTTCTGGATAAGTAGATAGTAAAAGCGCAATGTTTGTTAAAGGACCAATGGGGATAAGCGTAATTGGCTCACCGTGATTAAGTAATTCTGTACGCATTGCCTCAACAGCGTGTTTAGAGGCTAAGTCTTGTTGATTGACTTCTGGAAATGGATAACCTTCCATACCTGATTCACCATGAACGACACTAGCATCAATAATGTCTGTGAGTAATGGTTGAGATGAACCTCTATGTACAGGGACATCACTTGAAAAAAATTGCTTGAGTTTCAGTGCGTTTGCAGTAGTTTTTTCGATGCCTACATTGCCATTAACTGTAGTAATCATTCTTAAGTCAAGATTGGGGTGGTTTAGAGCAATACTAATGGCAGCAGCATCATCAATGCCTGGATCAGTGTCTATAATAATGGGTTGTTTCATAAAATGGTTATCCTCCTTCAAATAATAAAGATGTATCATACTTTATTTTACAATTTTTTGATGAAAGTGTTAAATCATTCATAAAAGGGGATTTAAACATAAAAAAAAGACTTCTCCGGAGAGAAGTCTTTTTTGGGATTATAAGTGACTAGAGTGTCCACCTTGCATTACCCAATACGTACCAATAACAGTAATTAAAGTAATGATAATCGCAAATATAACTTTGAAAGCTTGTACATTACCATTTTTACCTTCAGTTAAATGCATGAACATTAATAATTGAACAGCAGCTTGTATAAAAGCAAAACCGAAGATGATGGTGATTTTAGCATTGAGTGCCATAGATGTGTAAAGTGTTACAAAAATCGCTAAAATTGTCAGAACGATTGAGGCGATAAAACCTACAGTATGTTTTACGATTGTATTCATCCGCTATACACCATCCCTATCATATATACGGCAGTGAAGATGAAAATCCAAACAACATCTAAAAAGTGCCAGTATAAACTTACTATAAATAACTTAGGAGCATTGTCTTTATTTAAACCACGCATTGCAATTTGAATTAATAAACATGTAATCCAAACAATACCTAACGATACATGGGCTCCATGAGTTCCTAATAGAATAAAGAAACTAGACCAGTAAGAACCGATTTGTGGAGTAACACCTTCTGAAACATAATGTGCAAACTCATAAATCTCAAAGCCTACGAATACCATACCAAGTAATACAGTAAGGATCATCCATATCATCATTAACTTTTGTTTTTCTTGTCTCATATAATAAATTGCAATACCACATGTGTATGAACTAATTAATAATGCAAATGTCATTATTAAAACTAGTGGCAATTCAAATAATTCAGTAGTCATCTTACCAGCGTAATCTCCGCCGTGTTGAAGTGTTAATAATGCTGCGAATAACGTACCGAATAGTGAGAATTCAGCTGTAAGGAAAATCCAAAAGCCAAGTTTATTTAAATTACCTTCATGCGAACGTGTATCAATTGTGTTTGCATCATGACTCATGACTTACAGCCTCCCTTTCTTTTATACGTGCTTCACGTAAACGTTTTTCAGTTTCAGCTACTTCGGATGCATGGATATGATAACCATGATCTACTTCGAAACTACGGTAAACCATACAAGCAAAGATACCAATTAAACAAATAACTGCTGGAACGATAGTTTCAAAGATTAAGAAGAAGCCACCGATAGTGAATAAAATTCCCATCCAGAAACCAATAGGCGTATTGTTTGGCATGTGTATATCTGTGTAATTATGGTTGTCTAAGTAATGACGACCGTGTTCCTTCATATCGACAAATGTGTCATAGTCATTCCAATCTGGAGTAACAGCAAAGTTGTATTTAGGTGGCATTGCTGAAGCAGTTGACCACTCTAGAGTACGACCTAAGCCATCCCAGTTATCACCAGTTGCTTCACGTGGTGATTTGAAGAAGCTATATACAATACTTGCAACTAAGAACATAAAGCCTAATGCCATTAATAGGGCACCGATAGTAGAAATTACGTTTAGTAACCACCAACCATCTTCTGGCATGTAAGTGTATAAACGACGAGGCATACCATCTAATCCAAGAACGAATTGTGGTAAGAAACAAACGTTAAATCCGATCATGAATAACCAGAAACACCATTTATTTAAAGTCTCGTTTAACTTATGACCAGTCATCTTAGGATACCAGTAAATTAATGCGCCTAGACAGGCAAATACAACACCAGTTACTAACGTGTAGTGGAAATGTGCCACTAGGAAGTAAGTATTATGATATTGGTAGTCAGCTGCTGCCATTGCTAACATTACACCAGTTACACCGCCCAATAAGAAGTTAGGAATGAATGCTAATGCGAATAGCATTGGCGATTCAAAAGTAATTCGACCTTGATAAAGTGTGAATAACCAGTTGAATAATTTAACACCAGTCGGTATACCAATCAACATAGTTGTAATTGAGAAGAATGAGTTGATTAAAGCACCATTACCCATTGTGAAGAAATGGTGAACCCAAACTAAGAAACTTAAGAATGCAATACCAGCTGTCGCCCAAACCATACTTTGGTGACCAAAGAGTCGTTTACGAGCAAACGTCGGTATGATTTCAGAATATATACCAAATGCCGGCAAGATAACAATATACACTTCGGGGTGCCCCCATACCCAGAAGAAGTTTGCCCAAAGCATTGGCATACCACCGTTTGCAACTGTGAAGAACGCTGTATCAAATATTCTATCAGTTGTAAATAATGCTAATGTTACAGTTAAAACTGGGAAAGCCAAGATAACAATCAATGCTGTAATAAACGTTGTCATTGTAAACATTGGCATTTCCATAAATTTCATTGTAGGTGTTTTACATCTAAGTATAGTTACAAAGAAGTTAATACCAGTCATCAGTGTCCCGATACCGGAAATTTGTATTGCAATTAAGTAATAGTTAACCCCGGGTCCTGGACTGAATTCTCCTGCCAGCGGTGCATAGTTAGTCCAACCAGCTGCAGGGGAGCCTCCGACTATAAATGACAGGTTAAATAAAAGCATACCTGAGAAGAATAACCAGAAACTTACGTTATTTAATACAGGGAATGCAACGTCACGTGCACCAATTTGTAAAGGTACAACGACATTCCACAAACCAAAAATGAAAGGCATTGCCATAAAGATAATCATGATAACGCCGTGTGTACTAAAGATTTCGTTATAGTGGTTAGATTCCAAGAATTTATTATCTGGAATTGTTAACTGAGCACGAAGTAATAACGCGTCAATACCACCACGAGCAAACATTAATACAGCGCAGATTAAGTACATAGCACCGATTTTCTTATGGTCGATAGATGTGAACCATTCTCTGTATAGATATTTCCATAATTTAAAATAACTAATTACTGCGATCAGGCCTATGATAGCGAATGGCGCACCAATTTGTGCCATTGTAATCATCCAGTTACCATGAACGAGCAATTGATCCCATGGAAAATTCATTAATGTCCACCTCCATTTTCATGGTCTTTTTTCTCTATTTCAGATGCTTTTTTATCTTTAGCACCTTCAGAGATTTTTTCCATTTCGTCCATATTATGTGATTCTTTATCTTTGAATTCACTATTATATGGTTCTTTATTGCCTAGTATCATGGCTTTCATTCCATGACGTTCATAGTTAGCATTTGTAATTTGCGACTTACGTGCAGGTTGATCTGGTTTATCTAACACATCTTTAGTAATTTCTTCTTCTGAGTTAAAGTTAGGATCTTTTTGAACGTAATTGTAACGATCATAAGCATAGAAAATATACTCAGGATCTGCTGCAGGATCAACAAATGCCATATGCGTACCACTGAAAGTTAAATTCTTGTTTTCAGTAGTTGGTAAAAGTTGCTTATCAAATGTATCTTGATCCAATACTTTTTGACTTTGAGCATCTTTAACCCAATCCTTAAATTTGCTTTGGCTTACTGAATGAACATCAAAAGTTTGACGAGAGAATCCTTCACCATTGAAGTTAGAGTTACGTCCACGGAACGTTCCTTCTTCACTAGCAGTTAAAGTCCAGTCCATCGTCATACCTGTCATCGCATATTTCTGACCACCTAATTGCGGGATCCAGAAACTAGTCATCATATCCATAGATTGGAGTTTGAAAACAACTGGGCGATCTTTCGGAATAGTTAAATGATTAACTGTTTCGATTTTTTCATCAGGATAACTGAAGAACCACTTATAACCAGCGCTTGTCGCGTAAACAACAAGTGGATCATCTTCTTTTGCTGGTGGTTTCTCGTATTCATAAAGCGATTTAACCGTTGGAATGGCTAAAGCGATTACGATAATCACCGGAATGATAAACCAAATTAATTCTATTAAAGAATTGTGGTGCATCTTACCAGATTCTTTAGTATTTCCAATTCGATATTTCACAAGGAATACTGAGAATAAGATAAGTACAGCGGCAATAACAACAAGCATGAAGATGATTGAATAAATAATCAAAAACTTCGAGTCACTTGCTAATGGCCCTTTTGGGTTTAAAACTTCTACATTTGAACAGCCACTAAGTAAAATTAGCGAGCCAAAGAGTAGAAGCAAAGACTTAAATTTTGACACTTTTTTGACCTCCTAATACTACAATTGTAGGGCTTACCATCAATTTTAAGATATTACGCAATATTTACAAGTGTTTATAGTAAAAAAATTATTGTAAAATTAAAACAAACCCAACAGACTCAAGGTCTGACGGGCTTTTAAAGATTTGTTAAAATTATGTGTACATTTTGTGAAAAGTGACATATTTAAGTCAAAGTAGTTATTTTGGTCTAAAAATACTGATAATGCTTATCAATTAATGTTATTGAATATATGTATTTAGACGATAAATTATTTTACTTCTATATAACGTATAGATTTATCTATTGCACCATCTGAATCTTCTACTTTATATTCAACTTTATATTGACCGGCTTTATTTGTATCAATATTTCCAGCTATAGTAATTTTATCTGTTAAATCGCCATCTTCTTTATCAAAGGCACTCACGCCATTAAGTAAATTATAATCATCACCTTTTTCAATGACTGTATCCTTTATGCCTTTAAGTTCTGGAATGGAATTATCAGTTGCCTCTGCACTTAAGTTAGGTGTTACAAGTGTTGCAGATACACCTAAAGCTGATAATGATTGTAATAATTTGTTCATAACGTTAACCTCCGTATGAAAGTCATGATTTTATTTAATTTCACTATACTTTATCTACTATAGAAAAACATCATACTATAGTCTTAATATAACGTATTACTATGAATATAAATAAAACATTCAGTAAAAAATGGGTAAATTATGAGTTGAACTATAATTTAGAGGGATTAAAGTTTTTAAAATGTCTAACTAGTGGATAGGGCATACTATAGAAAGAAGTTTAAAAAAAGGGGCTTTTGTGCTTATATTGCTACGAAACGATTTATAACCATCATATTAATAATAGTAGTAAGAGGAAGCGCACATTGGTTAATTTAAAGTTACTTTGTGGTAGAAAAATGGCCCTCAATATTAAATATGATGTTGATTAATAGTAAAAAAGGTTAAAAAAAGAACTTGGTATATGAGCCAAGTTCTTTTTTTTGAATACTATTCTATTCGATGCCTCTGCGTAATTTTTCAGCAATTAGCGTGTTATTTAATACCATAGTAATTGTCATTGGGCCAACGCCACCTGGAACTGGTGTAATGGCACCTGCAACTTCTTTAACTTCATCGTATTCAATATCACCTTTTAACTTGCCGTTTTCATCAGGTGTATTACCTACATCAATGACAATGGCACCTTCTTTTACATCATTTTTTGTAACTAATCCTGGACGACCTACAGCACTTACGATAATATCAGCATTTTTTAAATGACTATGCATATCTTTAGATTTTGAGTGCAGAATTGTAACCGATGCATTTTTTTGTAGTAATAATTTAGACACTGGTTGACCAACGATATGGCTACGTCCAATAATTACAGCATCTTTTCCTTCTAATTCGATATCAGCGTGATTTAATAATTCCATAATGCCTAGTGGTGTACATGGCACAAAAGTTTGTTGATCAATATAAAGTTTACCAATGTTTTCAGGGTGGAAACCATCAACATCTTTAGCAGGATTAATAGCTTCTAATACTTTTTGTTCACTTACTTGTTGTGGTAAAGGTACTTGTACAAGAATACCACTTACACTTTCATCTTCATTTAAACGTTTAAGTTCGTTAAGAACTTCTTCTTCAGATGCTGTTTCATCTAAATGAACAATTTCAGAAATCATGCCAATTTTTTCTGCAGCTTTCTTCTTAGAATTTACATAACTTTGGCTTGCACCATTATTCCCAACAAGAATAACTGATAGTTTAGGTGTATACCCTTTTGATTGTAAAGCTTCAACTTGATCTTTAAGACCCTGTCTGTAATCTTTTGCAATTTGTTTTCCGTCTAAAATTTTTGCGACCATGAAAAATATCCTCCTAAAATGTATGAACTTTACTTAACTTTAACATAAATTACACGATAAATATCAACCAAAAGACGTAGATTGGAACTTTTTTTTACTGTATAGTTCGATTTTTGATTGAAAAAGCATGATTTAGTTGTTATGCTATATTTGTAATATACAACTAATAGTAGTAACATTTCAAATTTCTGAAAGGGTGTTCAATTTGAAAGTGGTAGTTATAATGGGGAGTTCCTCGGACTGGGATACGATGAAAGAAAGTTGCTTAATGTTAGAACAATTTGAAATTCCGTATGATAAAAAGGTTGTTTCAGCACATCGTACACCACAATTGATGTTTGAATTTTCAAATGAAGCAAGAGCGAATGGATATGACGTAATTATTGCTGGAGCAGGTGGCGCAGCGCACTTGCCAGGTATGGTTGCATCAATGACAACTTTACCTGTCATTGGCGTGCCTATAGAGTCCAAAAGTTTACAAGGTCTAGATTCGTTATTATCTATTGTACAAATGCCAGGGGGAATCCCTGTAGCGACGACAGCGATAGGAAAAGCTGGTGCTAAAAATGCAGGTATACTTGCTGCGAGAATATTAAGTATCGGTAATAAAGCAATCCAAAAGAATTTGGAAAATTATGAAAAATCGTTGGTTGAGAAAGTGAGTGAAATGCAACATGAGCTTCAGTAAATTAAAATTCGGCTCAACGATTGGCATTATCGGTGGAGGACAGTTAGGTAAAATGATGGCTCAATCTGCACAAAAAATGGGTTATAAAGTCATTGTGCTTGATCCTGATAATGCTTGTCCATGCCAGCACGTCGCACATGAATTTATTCATGCGAATTACGATGATCAAGAGGCTTTAAACCAACTTGGTGAAGCATCCGATGTCATCACTTATGAATTTGAAAATATCTCATCTAAACAATTACAGTCACTTGTTTCACAATATAATATCCCTCAAGGATATGAAGCAATTCAAATACTTCAAGATCGATTGATAGAAAAGCAAACATTGCAAAAAGCACAAACGCAAATTGCGAACTTTATTCAATTAACTGAGCCTAAAGATTTATCTATAGCAATAGAGCAAATCGGTTATCCATTTATCGTTAAAACTAGATTTGGAGGTTATGACGGTAAAGGGCAAATATTGGTTAAAGATCAATCTTATTTGGATGAAGCTGAAGTACTTATTTCGAAACAAGAATGTGTTGCCGAACAATTTTTAGACTTACACAAAGAAGTTTCGTTAACGGTTACAATTGGCAAAGATAACCAAATAACGTATTTTCCATTACAAGAAAATGAACATCAAAATCAAATACTTTTTAAAACAATAGTGCCAGCACGAACAGATAAAGACCAAGAAGCACGAAGTGAAGTCAAAAAAATTACAGAACACATTCATTTTGTAGGTACCTTTACGGTTGAATTCTTTATCGATACCCAAAACAATTTATATGTAAATGAAATTGCGCCAAGACCTCATAATTCAGGTCATTATTCTATTGAAGCTTGTGATTATTCACAATTTGATACACATATACTTGCAATTACTGGTCAAAAACTACCAGAGAAGATTCAACTATTGAAACCTTCTATAATGATGAATTTGCTAGGTAGGGATTTGGATATATTAGAAGACCAATTCAGTGATCATCCAGAATGGCATGTGCATATTTATGGTAAAAACGTACGAAAACCAGATAGAAAAATGGGTCATTTAACAGTTTTGACTGATGATATTAATGAGACAGAACAAGCGCTGTTAAACAAATTTGAAGGGAGACATAACTAATGTCCTTGTTATATGAAGGAAAAGCTAAAAGAATTTTCTCGACTGGAGAAACTGATGTATTACGCGTCGAATATAAAGATGAAGTAACAGCTGGCAATGGTGCAAAGAAAGATGTTATTGAAGGTAAAGGTCGTTTAAACAACCAAATTACATCAAGAATTTTTAACTTCATCAAATCTCGAGGTGTTGATAGTCACTTCATTGAACAAACATCGGAAACAGAACAGTTGGTGAAGTCAGTAGACATTATTCCTTTAGAAGTTGTGGTACGTAACATAGCAGCAGGCTCTATTACTAAAAGATTAGGTTTTGAAAAAGGACATGAATTTGAAGCACCACTTGTTGAATTTTTCTATAAAAATGATGACTTAAATGACCCTTTAATTACGGATGATCACATTAAGCTCTTACACCTAGCTAATGATGAAGATATTGCCACTTTAAAAGAATCCGCTAAAGAAATAAATACTATATTAGTTGAATTAATGGACAAAATGGAACTTAGATTAGTAGATTTTAAAATTGAATTTGGGCGTACAACAGATGGCCAAATTATACTAGCTGATGAAATATCACCTGATACGTGTCGTATATGGGATAAACACAGTGATACAAACTTTGACAAAGATGTGTATCGCGAAGACACAGGATCAATTATCGAAACTTATCAAACTTTCTTAAATAAACTGGAGGCACTATAAAAATGAAAACAATCGAATTACACATCACATTACAAACGCAAGTATTAGATACACAAGGTCAAGCTTTAAATCGCGCAGTACATGATTTGGGTTACACGCAAGTGAATGATATCCGTGTAGGTAAAGTCTTATATATGACTATAGATGAAGCGACTGACGAAGCTGTACACAATGTGATTACCACACTAAGTGAAAAATTATTTGCTAATACAGTAATTGAAGAATATAGTTATAAAGTTTTGGAAGAAGGAGAGAAAGCCTAATGAAATTTGCAGTGCTGAAATTTCCAGGATCAAACTGTGATCGCGATATGTATAATGCGGCAATAAAATCTGGTGTACAAGCTGAATATGTCGATTATCGAAATACGTCATTAGAAGGTTTTGATGGTGTATTAATACCGGGGGGCTTCTCGTTCGGAGATTATTTAAGATCTGGTGCTATGGCAAGTGTTGCGCCTATTATTAATGAAGTCAAACGTTTGGCAGATGAAGGTAAGCCAGTGTTAGGCGTATGTAATGGTTTCCAAATATTAACAGAAATCGGACTTTTACCTGGAGCGTTATTACACAATGATTCACATTTGTTTGTAAGTAGAAATGAAACATTAAAAGTAGTAAATAATACAACACCATATACAAATTTATATGCTGAGAACGAAGAAGTTGTATATCCAGTTGCACATGGTGAAGGTCATTATTATTGTACTCCAGAGATATATAAAGCTTTAGAAGCAAATAATCAAATTATATTAAAATATATCGATAATCCTAATGGTTCTTATAGTGATATTGCCGGAATTGTTAATGAAAAAGGCAATGTATGTGGTATGATGCCGCATCCAGAGCGTGCGATTGAATCTATATTAGGTACTGATAGTGGTGTGAAGTTATTTGAAGCAATGGTAAATAGTTGGAGGGAACAAAATGTCTAAGTTTATTGAACCAAGTGCAGAAGAAATCAAATTAGAACAATTATATAAAGATATGGGCTTAAGCGACAAAGAGTACGACAAAGTTTGTGAAATTTTAGGACGTGAACCTAATTTTACTGAAATAGGTATTTTTTCTGTAATGTGGAGTGAACATTGTTCTTATAAACACTCTAAACCGTTTTTAACACAATTTCCTACTTCAGGTGAACATGTATTAATGGGACCTGGTGAAGGTGCCGGTGTTGTTGATATTGGTGATAATCAAGCTGTTGTGTTCAAAGTAGAATCACATAATCACCCATCAGCAGTTGAACCGTATCAAGGTGCTGCTACAGGTGTAGGTGGCATTATTAGAGATATTGTTTCTATAGGTGCAAGACCAATTAATTTATTAAATAGTTTACGTTTTGGTGAATTAACTGAAAAACAAAACCGTCGTTTATTACGTGGCGTTGTTGCAGGTATTGGTGGATACGGTAACTGTATTGGTATTCCTACAACTGCAGGTGAAATCGAGTTTGATGATAGATATGAAGGGAATCCTCTAGTCAATGCAATGTGTGTAGGTATCATTGATCATGATATGGTTCAAAAAGGTACTGCTAAAGGTGTTGGAAACTCAGTGATTTATGTAGGGTTAAAAACTGGACGTGATGGTATTCACGGTGCGACATTTGCCTCAGAAGAATTAAGTGAAGATAGTGAAAGTAAACGTCCATCAGTACAAATTGGGGATCCATTTGTAGGTAAGAAATTGATGGAAGCAACGCTTGAAGCAATCACGTTTGATCACCTAGTAGGAATTCAAGATATGGGTGCTGCAGGTTTAACGTCATCATCTTCAGAGATGGCAGCTAAAGGTGGCAGTGGTTTACACCTTCAATTAGAAAAAGTCCCAACAAGAGAACAAGGGATTTCACCTTATGAAATGATGCTATCTGAAACACAAGAACGTATGTTACTAGTAGTTGAAAAAGGTAAAGAAGATAAATTCCTAGAATTATTCGAAAAACACGAATTAGATACTGCTGTTATTGGGGAAGTTACAGATACGGATAGATTTGTCCTAACTTATGAAAACGAAGTATTTGCAGATATTCCAGTCCAACCATTATCTGATGAGGCACCAGTATATGTATTAGAAGGTGAAGCCCCAGAATATCATAATAGTAAAAATGATTATAGTGATATAGATGTGGATAATGTATTTGAAGCATTATTACAACATCCTACAATTGCATCAAAACGCTATTTATATGAGCAATATGATCAGCAAGTTGGCGCTAACACTATTGTAAAACCAGGTTTACAATCTTCAGTTGTTCGTGTAGAAGGTACAAATAAAGCTATAGCGTCAACAATTGACGGTGAAGCGCGTTATGTGTTCAACAATCCTTATGAAGGTGGAAAAATGGTCGTTGCTGAAGCATACCGTAATTTGATTTCTGTCGGTGCAACACCATTAGCTATGACAGACTGCTTAAACTATGGATCACCTGAGAAAAAAGAAATTTATCAACAATTAGCCGATTCTACTAAAGGTATGTCAGAAGCTTGTGAAATCTTAAATACACCAGTTGTTTCAGGAAATGTATCACTTTATAACGAAACACGTGAAACTTCAATCTTCCCAACACCAGTAGTTGGTATGGTTGGTTTAATAGATGACATTCAATTTTTAAATGATTTTAATCTTAAAGTCAACGATACGTTATACATTGTTGGTGAAACGAACGATGATTTTGGTGGTAGTCAAATTGAGAAATTACTTTATAACGAAGTAAATCATGAGTTTGAAACAATTGACTTGTCTGATGAAGTACGTAAAGGTGAAGCAATCAAAAATGTCATTCGTGAAGGTCTTGCTTCTCATGTACAAACAGTTGGTAAAGGTGGATTGTTAATTACATTAGCACGTATGAGTGCACATTACGGATTAGGTATGGATGTAAAAGTAAATGTGAGTAATGCACAACTATTTAGTGAAACACAAGGCCGTTATATTGTAGCTGTCAAAGAAGGGCAATCATTATCATTAGATAATGCTGTAGAAATTGGAAAAATTACAGAAGATGGACAATTCTCTGTATCTAATAATAACGTACAAGTGAAACGCGAAGTTACAAATCTGAATGAATTATGGGAAGGGGCTATTCCTAAATGTATGACATCAGTGGATTAAATGAAGAATGTGGTGTATTCGGAATATGGAACCATCATGAAGCAGCACAGTTAACGTATATGGGTTTGCACAGTTTACAACACCGTGGCCAAGAAGGTGCTGGTATCGTTTGTTCAAATGGTGAAGCACTTGTTGGTGAGCGTGGTTTAGGACTATTAACTGAAGCAATTTCAGATATTCAACTTGAATCATTTAAGTCCTATCAACATGCTATTGGACATGTGCGTTATGCTACGTCAGGTAATAAAGGTATAGAAAATATCCAACCATTTTTATACCATTTTTATGATATGAGCGTTGCGGTATGTCACAACGGTAATCTTATCAATGCGCAAAGCTTGAGAAGATCATTAGAACACCAAGGGTCCATATTCCATTCTTCATCAGACACAGAAGTTATTATGCACTTAATTCGTAGAAGTAAAGCACCAACCTTTGAAGCTGCGCTACAAGAAAGCTTAAGAAAGATTAAAGGTGGTTTCACGTTTGCTTTACTAACGAAAGATGCACTGTATGGTGCAGTTGACCCAAATGCCATTAGACCATTAGTTGTAGGAAAAATGAAAACGGGGTCATATATTCTTGCAAGTGAGACATGTGCCATTGATGTGTTAGGTGCTGAATTTGTACGTGATGTTCATGCAGGTGAATATGTGGTTATTAATGATGATGGTATTAGAGTTGAATCTTATACGAGACATACAACAACTGCAATCTCAGCAATGGAATATATTTATTTTGCAAGACCAGACTCTACGATTGCTGGTAAAAATGTACATGCTGTACGAAAACAGTCTGGTAAACAATTAGCACAAGAAAGTCCAGCAGAAACGGCAGATATGGTCATTGGTGTGCCTAATTCATCTCTATCTGCAGCGTCTGGTTATGCTGAGGAAAGCGGCTTACCATATGAAATGGGGCTCGTTAAAAACCAATATGTCGCAAGGACATTTATTCAACCTACACAAGAACTAAGAGAACAAGGTGTTAGAGTTAAATTATCTGCTGTGAAAGATATTGTGCATAATAAGAACATTGTACTAGTAGACGACTCTATAGTTAGAGGTACCACAAGTAGAAGAATTGTACAAATGTTAAAAGACGCTGGAGCTAATGAAGTTCATGTTCGTATTGCTTCACCGGAATTTATGTTCCCTAGTTTTTATGGTATTGATGTATCTACGACAGCTGAATTAATTTCTGCTAATAAATCACCTGAAGAAATTAGAGACCATATTGGTGCTGATTCATTATCCTATTTATCAGTCAACGGACTTATTGATTCCATTGGGCTTGATGAAGACGTACCATATAGTGGTTTGTGTGTTGAAAGTTTTACAGGAGATTATCCTGCTGGCTTATATGATTATGAATCAGACTATATTGAGCATTT
Organism: Staphylococcus casei; assembly: GCF_030294405.1. Taxonomy (NCBI): domain Bacteria; kingdom Bacillati; phylum Bacillota; class Bacilli; order Caryophanales; family Staphylococcaceae; genus Staphylococcus; species Staphylococcus casei. Next base: position 1,920,106 of record NZ_CP125718.1, on the reverse strand, counting down.
AAGCGAAAGACAAAAAGAATACTTAAATAATAATAAACAATACTTTGATAAAGAGGGTAATTTAAATGTCTAAAGCATACCAACAAGCAGGTGTCGATATTAATGCAGGTTACGAAGCGGTAGAACGTATGTCTAGTCACGTTAAACGAACAATGCGTAAAGAAGTTCTTGGCGGGCTAGGTGGTTTTGGGGCTACATTTGATTTATCACAATTAAATATGAAAGCACCCTTACTTGTTTCTGGTACTGATGGTGTGGGTACAAAGTTAAAATTAGCTATTGATTATAACAAACACGACACAATCGGTATAGATGCAGTTGCAATGTGTGTAAATGACATTTTAACAACAGGTGCAGAGCCACTTTATTTCTTAGATTACATCGCAACTCATAAAGTTGTGCCTGAAGTCATCGAACAAATTGTTAAAGGTGTAAGTGATGGTTGCGAAGAAACAAATACTGCGCTTATTGGTGGAGAGACTGCTGAGATGGGTGAAATGTATCACGAAGGGGAATATGATTTAGCTGGATTTGCAGTTGGTGCTGTCGAAAAAGAAGCATATATAGATGGCGCATCAGTCAAACCAGGTCAAATCATCATCGGACTTGAATCAAGTGGAGTACATTCCAATGGTTATAGTTTGGTTAGAAATTTAATCGAAAAATCTGGTATTAATTTAGATGATACTTTTGAAAGTAATCGCACATATTTAGACACATTCTTAGAACCTACACGTTTATATGTTAAACCTGTACTTGCTGTTAAAGAAGCGGTTCAAATACATGCTATGACACATATTACAGGTGGCGGATTCTATGAAAATATTCCTCGAGCATTACCTGAGGGTGTAACAGCAAAAATAGATGTCACACAGTTTCCGACTCCAAAGATATTTGATTGGTTACAAACACAAGGCAAAATTTCAACAAATGAAATGTACAACGTGTTTAACATGGGTATCGGATTTACTTTGGTCATTGATAAAGAAAACGAACAGCAAACATTAGATATATTACAAGAGCAACAGGTTAAAGCTTATAAAATTGGTGAAATTGCTAAAGGTGATGACCCAATTCAATTATCGGGGGTATAAAAGTGACCAAAATAGCTATTTTTGCGTCTGGTTCAGGTAGTAATTTTGAAAGTATAATGACACAAATAGAACAAGGTCAGTTACCTCATATTGAAGTGACTGCTTTATATACAGACCAAGTTAGTGCGTATTGTATAGAACGTGCGAGAAAATATAATTTGGATGTGCATATCAACGAATTGAAAAATTTTGATTCAAAAGCAGACTATGAACGAAAAATCATAGAATGGTTAACAGCGGAAAAGGTGGAATGGATAGTCTTAGCAGGCTACATGAAGCTCATAGGTGAAAATATATTAAGAGCATATGATAAACGTATTCTTAATATACATCCATCTTTATTGCCGAAATATAAAGGTAAAGATGCAGTTGGTCAAGCTTTTGAAAGTGGAGATACAATCACTGGTTCAACAGTGCATTATGTAGACAGTGGCATGGACACAGGTGAGATTATCGAACAACGTACATGTAACATATATCCAGATGATACTAAAGAACAACTTGAAGAAAGAATTAAAGCATTAGAACATACTTTATATCCAGAAGTCATTTCAAAAATCATTCAATAAGAGGTGCCAATACAAATGAAAAAAGCAATATTAAGTGTATCAAATAAAAGTGGAATTGTGGCTTTTGCCCAATCTTTAAATCAATTAGGGTATGAATTATTTTCAACAGGTGGAACAATGCGTACTTTGGTTGAAGCGGATGTTCCAGTTAAATCAATTTCAGAATTAACTCAATTTGAAGAAATTATGGATGGTCGAGTTAAGACATTACATCCATCAGTACATGGTGGTATTTTGGCTGATCGTGATAAGCCTGAACATTTAGAACAATTAAAAGAACAACATATTGATTTAATAGACATCGTTGTGGTTAATTTATATCCATTTAAAGAAACGGTTGCTAATCCAGAAGTAACACAAGATGACGCAATTGAGAACATTGATATTGGTGGTCCAACGATGCTTCGTGCTGCTGCTAAAAACTTTAAACATGTAACAACTGTCGTTCATCCTGCAGATTACAATGAAGTTATTGATAAATTAGAAAATGATACTTTAGACGAAGCTTATCGTAAATCACTTATGGTTAAAGTATTTGATCATACAAATCAATATGATGCAGCTATTGTAGAATTTTTCAAAGATAATAAAGAAAGTCTACGTTATGGTGAAAATCCACAGCAATCTGCACATTTTGTTCGTACTTCTAATGCTACACATACACTTGCTGGCGCTAAACAATTACATGGTAAACAATTAAGTTATAACAATATTAAGGATGCCGATGCAGCTTTATCACTTGTTAAACAATTTGAACAGCCTGCCGCAGTAGCTGTAAAACATATGAACCCTTGTGGTGTTGGAGTTGCAAACACAATTGAAGCAGCATACCAATATGCATTTGAAGCAGATAGCCAATCTATTTTTGGCGGTATAGTTGCTTTGAATCGTACTGTAGACACTGAATTAGCAGAATCATTACATGAAATTTTCTTAGAAGTAGTTATTGCACCTAAATTTACACAGGCAGCTTTAGATGTATTAAGTAAAAAGAAAAATATTAGATTATTGGAAATTGATATGACAATTGATAACAGTGAACAAGAAGTTGTTTCTGTATCAGGTGGGTATTTAGTTCAAGATAAAGATAATGTAGTATTAAAACGTGAAGATATGAATATAGTAACAGAAGTGGAACCAACTGAAGCGCAGTGGGATGCTATGTTACTTGGTTGGAAAGTGGTTGCATCTGTTAAAAGTAATGCAGTCATTTTAAGTAATGCGAAACAGACGGTTGGAATTGGTGCTGGTCAAATGAATCGTGTAGGTTCTGCGCAGATCGCAATTGACCGTGCATTAGAAATTAATGAAGATGTTGTAATGGTATCAGATGGATTTTTCCCAATGGGTGATACAGTTGAATTAGCGGCTAAATCTGGCATTAAAGCGATTATTCAACCAGGTGGTTCAATTAAAGACCAAGAGTCTATTGATATGGCTAACAAATATGGTGTGGCTATGGTAACTACTGGCGTTCGTCATTTTAAACATTAAGGAAATCGGAGGCAATTATTATATGAAGGTACTAGTAATTGGTGCAGGTGGTAGGGAACACGTCTTAGCACATAAGCTAAAGCAATCACCACTTGTTACAAAAATATTTGCAATTCCAGGTAATGATGCCATGACAGAAGTTGCACAAGTTCATACTCATATAGCAGAAACAGATCATGAGCAAATTGTGACCTTTGCAAAAGAAAATGACATTGAATGGGTAGTTATTGGTCCTGAACAACCATTAACAGAAGGTTTAGCAGATAAACTCCAAGAAGAAGATGTTAAGGTGTTTGGACCTAATAAGGCTGCTGCCCAAATTGAAGGTTCTAAATTATTTGCTAAGCAATTAATGGAAAAGTATGAAATTCCTACTGCAGAATATAAAGAAATTACAAATAAACAGCATGCATTGGCTTACATTGAATCATGTGAATATCCAGTTGTTTTAAAAAAAGATGGATTAGCAGCAGGCAAGGGCGTTATTATAGCGACAACATATGATGAAGCTGTTGCCGGTGTAGAAGAATTGTATCCTGAAGAGCAAGGAGTTGTAGTATTCGAACAATTTCTTGAAGGTGAAGAATTCTCATTGATGACCTTTGTAAATGGCGATTATGCAGTACCATTTGATTGTATTGCACAAGATCATAAGCGCGCATATGATAATGATTTAGGACCAAATACAGGTGGAATGGGTGCATATTGCCCAGTACCACATATAGATGAAACGATTTTACAACGTACTAATGATGAAATTGCACAACCAATAGCAAAAGCGATGCTTGCGGAAGGCTATTCATTCTTCGGAGTATTATATATTGGTGCTATTATAACTGCTGAAGGGCCGAAAGTGATTGAGTTTAATGCACGTTTTGGTGATCCAGAAGCACAAGTACTGTTAACTCGAATGGAAAGCGATTTAATGCAACATATTATCGATTTAGAAGCAAAACAACCTATCTCATTCCAATGGAAAGCGCAATCAGTAGTCGGTGTCATGTTAGCTTCAAAAGGATATCCTGCTCACTATGAAAAAGGGAAGGTTGTTTCAGGTTTTAATCTTGATGGTAACTATTTCGTAAGTGGCTTGAAAAAAGTAGAAGACACTTATGTAACATCAGGCGGACGTGTCATTTTAGCACTAGGTGAAGGATCAGATATTGCTAGTGCTAAAGCTAAAGCTTATGAAGCAGTAGAGCAAATTAAAAGTGATGCCTTGTTTTATCGTAAAGATATCAGCGATAAAGCGATTCGTTAAAGTATATAGATGCGTAAACTAAAAGCAGATGACATTGCCGTCATCTGCTTTTTTTATTGATATGATTTTTAATAAATACTTGTCAGGCGTACATCTTCAATACCTGTTATAGGTATGAAGTGTGCTAATAAATAAGTGAGAAGTATGATAGCACCGACAGCTACTATGAGTATAATATCTTTATATGAGAAAGAAGTATTATAATAGTAGGTTCTAGGTCCATCTTTGAATCCTTTTTTTTCCATAGCAACCGACAGTTGATGTGCTTTTCTAATATTTTGGCTTAGTAACGGAATAACGATATGTTTAATACGTTTAAAACCTGTATAGTTTGATTTATCAATCATTTGATAACGCATTTTTAATGAGCGTCTAAGTTGGACTAAGGATGTAAACATCAATGGAACCATTCTTATAGCCGCCATAAAAGCATAAGCTATCTTCGGTTTAACTTTCAAATGCTGCATGAGACTGTAAAAAATCATCACGATTTGAGAAGTAAAAGCAATTAAAATACCAAAAAATGATACAGTTGACGTACGCATAGCTAAATGTAAGCCTCGATATAAACTTTCCGTAGTGATCTTTATAAAGCCTAATTGGAAAATCATGTGTGTCCCGGAACCATAAAAAATCATGAATAATGCTGATATCAAACTAAATATAACAGTAAAAAACACAAAGGCTAAGGTTATTTTGAGTTTCAAACCATTAAAAAGTAATAAAAAGACGAGCATGAACAATGTTAAATAAATCATATAATCAAATTGATGAATAAAAATAACAAAGACAAATAATAGTACTGCAATTATAAGTTTCGTGATGATATTAACATCATCTATAAAAGAATAGTGCTTTTTCCACATTTCAAACATGAGTACCACCCTTTAATTCATATAATTGATGTTGATCCACATGTAGTCTATGGGTTGGATACCTAGAAATAAGCTCTGAGTCATGCGTTACCATAATAATAGTTTGTCCATGTTGGATGCATTTTTGAAATAACTTAATAAGGTTAAACGTATTATGACTGTCTAGCCCGAAAGTTGGTTCATCTAATAAAATAAACTTAGAAGATGAGCTCAATGCAATAGCCACACTTAACCTTCGTTTTTGTCCCATTGATAATTCATATGGATGTTGTGATTGTACATTTTCTAAATTTAACGTTTTGAGCATTTCTACAGTCTCTTGCATAGCATCGTTTTTAGAAATAGAATGTTTTTTATATTGAATGAAAATTTCTTCGAAAACAGAATGTGTTATAAATTGTAATTCTGGATTTTGATACACTAAATACATGTGTTTTGCTGCATCTTTGATTTTAGACAAAGTGTGATCATTAATATACATTTTTCCTTCATATTTAATTAGTTGCATCATCGATTCTAATAATGTAGTTTTACCGCTGCCGTTTGGTCCAGTAATAGTAATCCAATCACCAGTGTTGATGATGTGTTCTGAAATACGTAAAAGTTTACGTTTACCTCTTTTGACTGTAACTTGTTTGAATTTAAAGTTACTATTTGTTGGTAACATCGCCGTATTTGGACATGAAGAGGGTTTAGGGGCGTATTGCCAAGCATTTGGATGCCATACGCCATATTCTGTTAATAGGTGCTCATAGTCGCTTAGCATCTTTGTTGGAGATTCGTCCGCTATGATTTCCCCGTTGTAATTAAACAAAAGCACACGATCTATATGTTGCCATATATGTTCCACTTTATGTTCTACAATGAGTACAGTTTGATCTTCCCACAAGGCCTTGATTTTTTGCCATAAATCAGCAGTTGCTTCTACATCTAACATAGCTGTGGGTTCATCTAAAAATAAAGTGTCTGCTTGTTGCAAAAGCGTTTCTGCAATTGCAAGTTTTTGTTTCATACCACCACTTAATTGGTTAATGTATTGATCTTTATCTACATTAAGTCCTACTGCTGTAAGTGCTGCTTTAATTTTTTCGTCCATATTATCACGAGGGACATTTAAATTTTCTAATACAAAAGCTAATTCTTCATAAACTTTAGGCATACAAAATTGACTGTCCGGATCTTGAAAAATAACGCCGCAGTTATGGTTAATGTGTAATTCATCATATTTCATTGGCAAATCAATAAGATTAGGCACAATACCACTTAAGACATTCAATAACGTACTTTTTCCAGAACCAGAAGGTCCTAAAAGTAATACTTTTTCTTTATCATTTATATTGATACTTAAATTATCAAATATTTTATGCTGTGCATTTGGATATTTTAGACGTAAATTTTTTGTTACTATCAACGAAATTGCTCCTTATAAGTTGTCGTAATCGCTTTGACTTGCTGGTCTAAACAATTTAGTTACACCAGTTTGATCCAAGGCTTTTACGATATAATAAGATAAAAGTCCAGCAACAACGATGCCACTTATAAGTCTAAACCCGATGTATAATGCGAGGTTCCATCCAGCAATTTCTGAAAGATAACCATAAGCGAAGTCAATCGGTAATGTAGCTACTGCAGCTAAAAGTCCAGCTAACATGGCAACCATAACAGTACGAGATTTATATTTAAAAATTGCAAATATAATTTCACAGGCTAAACCTTGTAATAAGGCATAAATTATAGTAGCTATATCAAAACGGCCCATTATTATAGTTTCGCCAGCCCCTGCAGCAAATTCAGCTAAAATAGCAATACCAGCTTTAGGGATAATAAGATAAGCAACGACAGCTGCCATAAACCATGCGCCATACGTCAATTCTTCAAAATGTAGTCCGGTAATTTGTACAGCTTTATAGACGAAATTCCAAATGTTGTATATCACTGCGAAAACAACTGCAATTAATACAGTTACGAGTATTTCAGAAAGCTTTAAACCTTTTGTCATGATCGTTTCCTCCTATATAAAAAACGCACAACCTTCTAGAAAGTTGCGCGTTTAAATAGTGGCATAGGGATACCAATCAAAGAAAAAGGTATCGCAATACACTTTCCTACGCTAGTTTAATCTAGATCAGGTTCAAAGGGTTTGAGGGTATACCTCATCTCAGTCACTAAACACCCCTAGTGCGAATATTATATTTAAATTTAACTATAATGTATGATTTTTCGCCAGTTCTGTCAAGGTCTCAATTTAATAATGGGGAATAATAAGCTGGTTAATCAATAGAGGAAGCGAGTTTATAAAGAGCATATAGAAAGTAGCGAAGTATATTGCTAAACTAAGGTAGGGAAGCGTATTAAAAAAGTAAGCCGAAGTAGTTTGGCTTACTCAAAGTGAATCGTCTATTGTCTTAATCCAATGTGTCTTGGATATTTTTTTTAGTTTCTTCCTCACCATCATTTGATGATGATTGTTGATCTTTTAATTTATCTTCAGCCGCTTTAGCTTTTTCAGCTGCTTGTTTATTTAATTCTTCTTTACTCATAAGTACAACACTCCTTAATTTTTAAGTAGAATATATTGATTGTATACCACGGAATTGAATCATTAAACAAAAACAAAGAAATGAATAACTATAAATTGTATATAGCCCATGCGTTTTTATACTTTTTATGAAATAATTGTTTAATAGTATAAATTATGTGGAATTTTGACTATACAACTATTTTATATCATACTATAGACTTATTTATTAGATTATTAAAGACAAGAACAAAATGTTCATATATAATAACTTTGAGGTGAATGGTATGTCTTTTTTTAAGAAACACGCTGAGATACTGTATAGTTATATTATAGGCATCGTTTCGCTTTTCACAAGTCTCATCATTTTAATTAATTTACCTTTAATTCACAAGTTAAATGGTAAAGGTAAGATTGAATTACATATTCATAATGTGTGGGATTTTATAAACGCGTTTTTCAGTGAAATTATTAGGGTGATGAGTAATTATATAGGGAACTTTCCTGTAGTAAGCGCAATCTTGATTCTTTTGTTTGGTGTTGCGTTAATACTTATTGGCTTCACGCTATTTAGAACAACGAGATATGACTATGATATTTCAATTTTCTTTTTAGTTATTGGTATTCTGTTCTTCATTATAACGCTTATACTCATGACACAAGTTTATAGCTTTTTTGCTGTTATTTTTGTGATACCTTTTGCGGTGCATATAGGTTACATTGTTTATAAAGATGAATTAAATACGGACCATAGAAAATATCATTATTTATGGATTATTTTCACTTATGGCATAAGTTATTTATTAACACAAATTGTGTTATATGGAAGAATAGATAGTGATCAAATTGTACCAATTGATATTCTAAGTGTTAACACGTTTTTCATAATTATGTGGTTACTTGGACAAATGTCAATTTGGAACTTCTTATTCCTAAGAAGATCATTACCATTAACGAAACAAGAACTCGGCGAAGAAGAACCGGAATTATCTAGAACGAGTAAAGGTGCAGTAACTACTCAAACAAAAGAATATTGGAAAGATTTACAAGACAAAACAACAGAATTTACACGTAAAACACGTAGAAGTGTAGATATTCAAAAAGCTAGGGATAAAAAGGATAAATTCATTAAAAAATGGAAAGACATTATTGATATTCAAGAAGATGATGTACCAAATTGGATGAAGAAACCTAAATGGCTTAAATCTGCATATGTAGAATTATGCTGTGGAGCAATTCTCTTATTCTTTACATTGATTGAATTTAATAATAGAAACGCATTATTTGTTTCTGGTGATTGGGAAATTTCTCAAACACAATATGTTATTGAGTGGATTACTTTATTCTTGTTAATGATTATTATAATAATTTATATTTTAACGACATTAACAAACTATTTAAAAGGTAGATTTTATTATCTGCAATTATTTATGGTAAGTTTTTTATTCTTTAAATTAGTTACAGAATTTGTAAACATCATGGTTCATGGATTATTATTATCAACATTTATTACACCAATACTTTTTATGATGTTGATAGCAATTATAGTAGGATTCATCATAAAATTACGTGAACCAGCAGAATATTAATTGATTAAAATAGTGTAGTTTGACTTAACCTATCTTCCAAATTGGTTGGAAGATAGGTTTTATTTTTTGTTTTTTTATAAAGAGGCGTAATTAATATAAAGATGTAAAAGTATTCATGCTAAGCATCACATTTGAATTGCTGATTTTAGAAAATAAATTAAACATGTAAATTTAAAATTTTATATTATGTTAGGGTGGAAAATGTTTAAATAGTACAATAAGGAATATAATTTAATAAAGTAAGGTTATTTTAACAGCAAATCAAAAATTAAGATTTGACTTGTGTAAATATTAATGGTGTTACAAAGCAGCTGAGATGATAAGATGAGTAAGTGAAAAATAAAAATAATTAATAGAAGAAAGGCTGACATAATTTTATGAAAACTGCCACATTAAATAAAGGTAAAGAAACAAAGTATTTAAATCAATACCCTTTGATAGACGAAGAGGATATATATGCTCAAGATCATTTGAAAGAAGGAGACTTATTTAATCTCGTTAATGATCAAGGGAAATATATCGCATCTGCATACGTAGGGCGTCAACACAAAGGCATCGGCTGGGTGCTTAGTTATGATAAAGATGAAGTAATTAATACAACATTTTTTGAAAGATTATTCGAAACAGCAAAAAGCGAACGTGAATACTTCTATCATGTAGACGGTACAAATGCATTTAGAGTTTTCAATGGAGAAGGAGACGGCGTCGGTGGCCTAACAATCGATAATTATGATGGTCATTATTTAATTCAATGGTATTCAAAAGGCATTCATAAGTTCCGTTATAATGTGTTATCTGCATTGAAATCTGTTTTTGGTTATACTTCAGTTTTTGAGAAAATGCGATTTAAAGATTCTGAAATTGAAGGTGGGTTTGTAGACGGTGATGCGCCAGAATTTCCAATTGTTATCGAAGAAAACTTCACATTCTATAACGTTCACTTAAATGATGGACCTATGACGGGAATCTTTTTAGATCAAAGAGAAGTAAGAAAGAAATTAAAAGATCAATATGCACAGGATAAAAATTTATTGAATGTGTTTAGTTATACTGGTGCGTTCTCAGTTGTTGCGGCAGAAAATGCTAAAGTAACAACTAGTGTTGACTTAGCAAATCGTTCACGTGCGCTTACAGAAGAGAACTTTGGTGTTAATGCAATTGATCCTAAATCACAATATATATATGTTATGGATACATTTGATTTTTATGGTTATGCAAAACGTCATGATTTATTCTATGACACAATTGTTATTGATCCGCCAAGTTTTGCGAGAAACAAGAAAAAAACTTTCTCAGTATTGAAAGACTATGACAAATTGATCAATGGTGCGCTTGATATACTTGCTCCACAAGGTACATTATTATTGTGTACAAATAACAGTACGTTTTCTTTAAAAGCATTTAAAAATGTAGTTAATGAAACTTTGACAGCTGAAGGTGTAGATTTTGAAATCGTAGATGTGATGGGACTTCCTAAAGATTTTAAAACACATGCACACTATAAACCATCTAAATATTTAAAAGCTATTTTTGTTAAAGTACAATAAAATTGTTGAAAACGGGTATTATTTTAAAGTGGCTAATTTACTAAGGAGTGAATATAATGAGCTTTAAAAATAAAATCACAAACAACGTTACACAAAAATTGGGTAATAAAGTATTAGATATTGAAGATGTAAGAAATAAAAGTAATTTACCAACTACAAATACAGAAATTGAGGAACGTCGTGAACGTGCTCAGACTTTAGTGAAGAAAAAATCATTGTTATCATCAGGAATAAGTGTTGTGCCTATTCCTGGTTTAGACTTTGGTGTAGATATAAAAATTATGAGAGACATCATTGAAGATGTGAATAAAATTTACGGTCTTGATCATAAACAGGTGAATTCTATGAAAGAAGACATGAGAGAGCGTATATTTGCCGCTGCAGCGATTCAAGGAAGTCAGTTTATTGGCAAAAAAGTTTCTAATGCAATCCTTAAAGTAGTTATTCGAGATGTAGCAAAACGTGTTGCAGCAAAACAAACCAAATGGTTTCCATTTGTAGGACAAGCTATTTCTGCGTCTATCAGTTATTATTTCATGAAAAAAGTTGGAGACGAACATATCGAAAAGTGTGAAAAAGTCATTAAAGATTTAGTGTAAAAGTGCAGCGTTTTCATAAAATCTTCAATATTCACTGAATATTGTCATATCATGGGTGCAACGCATTGAATTTATATGTATAATTTGGTAATGTTATTATATAAAACTGTGTTAGGTTTTATAATAAACTAACAATTCTAACTATACGAAGGAGAAATCATATTATGGAACAAAAATCATATGTAATAATCGACGAAACAGGTATTCACGCTCGTCCAGCGACTATGCTTGTTCAAACTGCATCAAAATTTGATTCAGATATTCAATTAGAATATAACGGTAAAAAAGTTAACTTAAAATCAATCATGGGTGTTATGAGTTTAGGTGTAGGTAAAGATGCTGAAATCACTATCTATGCTGACGGTAGCGACGAAACTGAAGCAATTGAAGCAATTACTGATATCTTATCTAAAGAAGGCTTAACTAAGTAATATGTCTAATTATATAAATGGGATTGCTGCATCAGATGGTGTAGCAATTGCCAAAGCATATTTATTAGTTGAACCAGATCTTTCATATAATAGTGAAAAGGTCTCAGATGTCGACGCTGAAATTAAAAAGTTTAGAAACGCTATCGAAACGTCTAAAGTTGAATTAACTAAAATCAGAAATAATGCTGAAGAAAATCTTGGCGCTGACAAAGCAGCCATTTTTGATGCGCATTTATTAGTATTAGATGATCCAGAATTAATTCAACCGATTGAAGATAAAATTAATAATGAACAAGTTAACGCACCGACTGCTCTATCTGATGTAACTGGACAATTCATTACAATATTTGAATCTATGGACAATGAATATATGAAAGAACGTGCTGCTGATATTCGTGATGTTTCAAAACGTGTATTGGCGCATATATTAGGTGTTGAATTACCAAATCCTAGTATGATTGATGAAAGCGTTGTCATCATTGGGAATGATTTAACACCCTCTGATACTGCTCAATTAAATAAAGAATTTGTACAAGGGTTTGTGACTAACATCGGTGGTAGAACCTCTCACTCTGCTATAATGAGTAGATCATTAGAAATTGCAGCAGTTGTAGGAACAAAATCTATCACTCAAGAAGTTAAGCAGGGAGACATGGTTATTGTCGATGGTTTAACTGGTGAAGTCATTATCGAACCTACGGAAGACGAAGTTATTGCATATCAAAATAAACGTGAACGTTTCTTTGAAGATAAGCAAGCGCTTCAAAAATTACGCGATGAAGAAACAAAAACACTTGATGGGAAACATGCCGAGTTAGCTGCTAACATTGGTACACCAAATGATTTAAAAGGTGTCATTGAAAATGGTGCAGAAGGTATTGGTTTATATCGTACTGAATTTTTATACATGGGTAGAGATGAAATGCCATCAGAAGATGAGCAATTCGAAGCGTATAAAAAAGTGTTGGAGACAATGGAAGATAAGCGTGTAGTTGTGCGTACTTTAGATATTGGTGGCGATAAAGAGTTACCATATTTAAACTTACCTGAAGAAATGAATCCATTCTTAGGTTATCGTGCAATCCGTCTATGTTTAGATCAACCGGATATTTTCAGACCACAATTACGTGCATTATTGCGTGCTTCTGTATACGGTAAGTTAAATATCATGTTCCCAATGGTTGCAACAATTCAAGAGTTTAGAGATGCGAAAGCATTGCTACTTGAAGAAAAAGATAATTTAACGCAAGAAGGCGTGGAAGTATCTGATGATATTGAATTAGGGATAATGGTAGAAATACCATCAACTGCAGCTTTAGCAGATGTATTTGCTAAAGAAGTTGATTTCTTCAGTATCGGAACAAATGATTTGATACAATATACTATGGCGGCAGATCGTATGTCTGAACGCGTTTCATATTTGTATCAACCATATAATCCTTCAATTTTACGTTTAGTAAAACAAGTGATTGAAGCATCACATAATGAAGGAAAATGGACTGGTATGTGTGGTGAAATGGCTGGAGATGAAATTGCTATTCCATTATTACTTGGTTTAGGATTAGATGAATTTTCTATGAGTGCGACTTCAGTGCTTAAAGCACGTCGTCAAATTAAAGCGTTAAGTCAAAATGAAATGGAAGAACTCGCACAGAGAGCAATAAATTGTGCAACTTCTGAAGAAGTTCAAGACTTAGTGAACCAATACGCTAAATAAATCATGAGGTAAGCTATATAGAGTTAAACAAAAAAGGCTGGGCATTCTAAAATATTAGAATGCTCAGCCTTTTTTGTTTAAAAGATAAAGTAAAATTTGTGGAATGCAGATATTTTAAAAATGATGTTGGCATTACTAAAATATATCTTTCATTTTGTCCCAAAGAAAATTGGGTATAGAGTAATGTAGCTTATTTTATAATATTAAGAAATGCGAAAATATTGCTGATGATTACGATTCGATATTTAACACACGGTTTAATTTATCCATATCGATTTGGTACATTGGCTCGTCGTTTAACAATATAAAAGGAGTGGCGAATGCATCGTGGTCCATCATTTCATTTCTATATTGTGTGTTGGATATGTTTTTTTCACTGTAGGTCACACCTTTATCAGTTAAATAGCTTTTAATAAATGTACAAGGAGGGCAGTCATTTTGCGTATAAATTATCACTTCGTTCATGTCATTTCATCCTTTCAATAGTGCGTTTATTTAAATATAAGAAACTTTCATCGAATTATCAAGGGTTGAATTTTATATGTAACTGGTCATTAATTTGTCACTTTATTATAGTTTTAATATATTTTAAAAACATATAAAGAGGTATATAATAAATGGAAGTTGTGATTTTTGTCACAAATAAATAAAAAAGGTGATAATATGGATTCAGTTGAATTAGCACGTTTTCTAACTGCGATGACGCTCGCAGTTCATATCATATTTGCAACCATTGGTGCAGGGATGCCATTGATGTTTGCAGTTGCAGAGTTTTTAGGAATTAAAAATAATGATCTTAAATATATTACATTAGCTAAAAGATGGACTAAAGGATATACTATTACAGTGGCCGTAGGTGTAGTAACTGGTACGATTATAGGATTACAGTTATCACTATTATGGCCTACATTTATGCAAATGGGTGGCCATGTCATAGCATTACCGCTATTTATGGAAACATTTGCTTTCTTCTTTGAAGCTATCTTTTTAAGCATTTATTTATACACTTGGGATAGATTTAAAGGGAAGTGGACGCATTTCCTAATTAGTATTCCTGTTATTTTGGGTGGTTCATTCTCGGCTTTCTTTATTACTTCAGTAAATTCATTTATGAATACACCAGCTGGATTCGAAATGAAAAATGGTAAAATGATTAATGTTGAACCATGGGCGGCAATGTTTAATGATTCTTTTTTAGTTAGATCATTTCATGTTGTAGCTACTGCGCTTATGACCATGGCATTTATATTAGCTGCAATTGCAGCATTTAAATTATTGAAAAACAAATTTAAAAAAGATACTGAATATCATAAGAAAGCATTAAAATTAACTATGATTCTCGGTATTATATTTACATTAGGTTCTATGTTAGCGGGCGACATGTCAGCGAAGTTCTTACATCAAGAGCAGCCTGAGAAGCTTGCAGCATACGAATGGCATTTTGATACCGGATCTAAAGCAGACTTAGTCTTATTTGGTTCACTAGATGAAGAAACTCAAGAAGTTAAAGGTGCTGTTAAAATACCTGGCGTATTGAGTTTCTTGGCTGACAATAATATTAATACCACCGTCAAAGGGTTAAATGACTTTCCAAAAGAATTAAGACCTCCGATGATTGTACACTATTATTTTGATCTTATGGTATTTATGGGTGTGTTCTGTTTAGTTGTTTCAGGCGCATATGTCTTAACCTTAATCTTTAAAAAACTACGCAAATTTACCCACTCTAAGCCCTTATTATATGGTGTGTTATTAACTGGCCCTGCTGCAGTGCTTGCAATAGAATTTGGTTGGTTCTTAACGGAACAAGGTCGTCAGCCATGGTTGGTTCGAGGTTATCTTAAAGTTGCTCAAGCTGCAACTCAAGCTGGTGGACTGACGTTAGTTACAATACTCTTTGCGATATTATATATTATATTAGTATATACAACTGCATATGTACTTATTCGTATGTTTAGAGACAAACCAGCGCATAAAGACGTAGAAAAATTAGCCCAAGAAAGAGGTGAGGCATAATGGTCTTCGCTTATATTGGAATTTCAGTACTTTGGATTTTCTTATTTTGTTATATTATCGTTGCCTCAATAGATTTTGGAGCTGGTTTCTTTACACTTCATGCAAAAATTACTAAACAAGATAAAAAAATTAATCACCTTGTCGCACGTTATCTCAATCCTGTTTGGGAAGTTACCAATGTATTTTTTGTATTCTTTTTCGTAGGAATGGTTGGTTTTTTCCCAGATACTGCAAAATACTTTGGTTCGGTACTCTTGTTACCGGCTTCTATAGCAGTCATTTTAATTTCAATTAGAGGTAGCTTCTACGCTTTTGAAAATTATGGCCCAGATACGAAGTTGCCATGGTTGGCGTTATATGGTATTGCTGGTTTATTTATACCAGCTGCATTAGCGACGACATTGACAATTTCTGAAGGTGGTTACATTACTGGTTCAAGTAACAATTTAGATTTGGACTGGGTACAGCTTATTTTAAGTCCATATTCTTGGGCAGTAGTATTTTTATCAGTTGTGTCAGTGCTTTATATTTCTTCAGGTTTCTTGACATATTATGCGTCAAAAGCAAAAGACACGGAGGCGTACAAATTACTTAGATATTGGTTCTTGTTCTGGGGCCCTCCAATGATTGCTATCTCATTATTTGTATTCTTATCATTAAGATTACAAAATAGAGAACATTTCACTAATGCAGTTACAAATTATTGGTGGATGTTCTTACTCAGCTTCATATGTTTCATAGGAGCAATGGTGTTGACTTTGATTAAAAAAGGACATGGTTTAGCGTTTATTTTAGTTATCTTACAAATGGGCTTCGCGTTTTTCGGATATGGTGCGAGTAAGTTACCATATCTACTTTACCCATTTATTCGTATAGATGAAGGTGTAGTTAATAGTAGTATGGCAATTGCTCTTATTACAGCATTTATTTTTGCTTTACTTTTATTGATACCATCGTTAATATTATTATTAAGATTATTTGTTTTCGATAAAAAATATGTTGAAGGAAAGAAATAAGATAATATTTTAAATTGAGGTGTGGGTGATTCATAGTAACGCGTTTGATGTTGCGAACTGAATCATCTTGCCTCTATTTTTAAATTGGAGGACGCATATGGATAAAGAGTATGTGGTAATCGGATTAGGCCGATTCGGTGGAAGTATTGTAAGAGAACTTAATGCATTGGATATGGACGTCATGGCGATTGACATGGATGAGGCACGTGTAAATGAATATAGCGATATCGCTACACATGCTGTAGTAGCTGACACGACAGATGAAGCTGTTATGAAAAGTTTAGGTATTAGAAACTTTGATCATGTCATTGTAGCCATAGGTGAAAATATACAATCTAGTACATTAACAACACTGATATTGAAAGAACTTGGCGTGAAAAAAGTTACAGCAAAAGCACAGAATGATTATCACGCAAAGATTTTGAATAAAATTGGTGCAGACACGGTCGTTCATCCAGAAAGGGACATGGGTAGACGCATTGCGCATAATGTAGCAAGTGCAAGTGTATTAGATTATTTAGAACTTGCTGATGAACATTCAATTGTAGAAATAAAAGCCAGTGAAAAAATGGCGGGGCAAACCATTATACAATTAGATATCCGTGCACAATTTGGTATTAGTATTATTGCAATTAAAAGAGGAAGAGAAATTCTTGTCTCACCTGATCCGAATATGAGTATTGAAATAGGAGACATACTGATCATGATTGGTCATGATAATGATTTGAATCGCTTTGAGAAAAAAGTTGTAAGATAAAGAAGTTACAAGGCAGGTGCATGAGTGCACCTGCCTTTTTAATGCATTATACAATAAAAAACACGTAATACATTCAGTCTGTTAATAAGACTAAAGCATTACGTGCTTTGATTGACCTATGATTCAGATGATGTATGATTATTAGTTTCATCTTTTTTAGGTTTTGGAGATTGATTTACTTTTTTGTTATTATTTGTTTCTTTTTTAGCTTTATTTACTTGTGGTTTTGGTTGCGTTTTTGATTGAACTTTTTTAGGTTTATCATTTTTATGATTAACTTTGTTTGAAGATGGCTGGTTCGTATCTTCATTTACTTTCATAATAACGGGTAAAATCATTGGTTTACGAGCAGTTTTTTCAAATAAATAAGGCTGTAATGTTTCAATGATTGATGATTTAATTTGATGCCATTGGATATCTTTATTTTGGTTTAATTTAGAAATCACATCTGTTTTGATTCTTCGTTGTGCATCGTAAATTAATTGACCAGATTCACGCATATATACAAAGCCACGTGATATGATGTCAGGTCCAGATAGTAAAGTATTTGTTTTGAAATCAATACTGACTACAACAATGACAAGGCCTTCTTCTGATAATAGCTTACGATCACGTATAACAACATTACCGATATCTCCTATACCACTACCATCAACTAATACGTTTCCAGATGGGATTCTGCCGGCTTTTCTAGCAGAATCATGTGTTAATGCTAGTACGTCGCCAATGTCGAAGATAAATACGTTATCAGGATCAACGCCACATTCAATACCAGATTGACCATGAGCTTTTAACATACGATATTCACCATGAATAGGTAAGAAGTATTTCGGTCTGATAAGACGTAGCATCAATTGTTGATCACCTTGAGAGCCGTGACCCGATGTATGGATGTTGGAAACTTTGTTGTGAATGACTTCTGCGCCAGCACGATACAACGAATTAATAGTACGGTTAATACTTTTCGTATTACCTGGAATTGGTGAAGAACTGAATACAACAGTATCTTCAGGGATGATTTTGATTTGTTTATGTGTACCGTTGGCGATTCTTGATAATGCTGCCATTGGCTCACCTTGTGACCCTGTACAAAGAATTAATAATTCATGCTTTGGAACAGTGTTAATCTTATTAGGTTCAACGAATGTTTCAGGTGGGGCTTTGATATAACCAAGCTCCATACCGATTTTAATGTTGTTTTCCATCGAACGACCAAAAGTGACAATCTTACGATTATACTTAATTGCAGCCTCAACAGCTTGTTGAACACGGTAAATGTTGGAAGCAAAAGTAGCAAATATAATTCTTCCAGTACAATTACGGAAGATTTTTTCTACATTTTGGCCTACTTCGCGTTCGCTCAATGTGAAGTCTGGAACTAAAGCGTTCGTAGAGTCAGAAAGTAAACAAAGCACACCTTCTTCTCCTAATTTTGCCATTTTAGCAATGTTTGCAGGCTCGCCGACTGGAGTGAAATCAAATTTGAAATCACCAGTATGCACAATATTACCTTCAGGTGTTTTGACAATCACACCATAAGCTTCTGGAATACTATGTGTTGTTAAGTAGAAACCAACTTCAAAATGCTTGGATTTAATAACACTACTTTCGTCTATTTCTATAAGTTCTGCTGTTCTTAATAAATGATGTTCTTCTAGTTTATTTCTAATTAAACCTAAAGCTAATGGTCCACCATAGATAGGCACATTAATTTGCTTTAATAGGTAGGGCACACCACCTATATGGTCTTCATGTCCGTGAGTGATAAACAGACCAACAATTTTATCTTGGTTCTGCTCTAAATAAGTGAAATCAGGAATGACATAGTCAATTCCTAATAAGTTATCATCTGGGAATTTAATTCCTGCATCAATGATAACGATTTCATCTTGATACTCAACGGCATAAGTGTTTTTACCAATTTCACCTAAACCACCAAGCGCATAAACCGCAACTTCATTTTTATGAATTTGTTTCATTATTTAGCTTGCTCCACATTAAAGTGATCTGATTGCTTTTCGTATTCTAAATGTGCGCCCTCTAATTTAGTGATAAACTCAATGTTAAAGTTACGTTCTTTTAAATATCTTCTAACTTGTTCTTCTGTTTCTCCTTCAACATACATTGTTTGCGTATGTTCACGTACGATTACTTCTTCTTTAGTTTGTTGATAAAATACTTTAAATACTGCCATTTTATATATTTCCTCCTAAAATCATAATTGATTTTTAATATTTATGGTAAAACCCTGCGATTTAATTGACTGAGAATAGTCATTAGAATTATAAAAATGTCATTACCATAACAAAATATGATTAATTCTACAGTCTAATATAAATAGAACATACGAGCTTGTTGCAAGTATGTTTATAGGGTTATCTTCATTTCGTTCGATTAGAAAAATACAAATACTATGATTCATATGTTTTCAGTTATTTCTCATTTTACATGATGTAGTAGAATAAATAAAGCAGTTTTATCTTGTTGACTCCTTTTAATATAGGTAAATAACGACAATGTAATTCTAAGTTATTAATTATTCTAAGATTTTAATTAAAATGATTTTCAGAAAATTTGTAATAAACTTATATTTAACTTGAGTAGGCTTTCGTTTTTATTTATGATAGTAGTATGCGACATACTTATTTAATGAAGAAAGTAATAGGTGGAAATGAAGTAAGGTAAGGGTGATAGATATGGATCAAGTAAAAAGAATAATTGAAGATGTAAAAAAGGAAAAAGCGCGTACAGATAAAATATTTCAAGATATTACATTTGAAATACGTGCGGAACAAGTCTTGATGTTTTTTAACTATAAAGAAATTATTGATAACGTGAATGATAACCAATATTATGTGAAACATAACCATGATCCAGAATTTATTGATATACAAGCGTTAAATGCACTTAAAACAGAATTTAAAAAACTTGATATATCGTTTCATGAACGTAGAGACGATTTCATATAAAAAAACCGTTAGCTTTGAGCGTTGACTCAACTTGCTAACGGTTTTTTTAAAGTTATGCTTCTACAGCATCATCGTGTGGTTTAAGTGGATTACTTGGATCAATATAATCGTAAAACATAATACCGTTGATATGATCGATTTCATGTTGAAGAATGATTGCAGGATAGCCTTTCAAACGTAATTTGACCTCATTACCATCAATATCTGTTGCTTTAACCGTAATTCTATTCTTGCGGTGTACAAGCCCAGGAATATTTTCATCAACACTTAAACAACCTTCACCTGTTGGTAAATATGCTTCTTGAATGCTATGGCTGACAATTTTAGGATTTACAAGCATAAGATCATAGCTTCTACCTTCACCATCATCAGGTAAATAAACAGCAATCATTTTCTTTGAAATATTAATTTGTGGTGCGGCAAGACCTACACCTGAACGAAGCCCGTATTTTTGAGCGATTTCATCATCTTGACTATTAATTAAAAATTCACGCATAGCTAATAAAGTACTACGATCTTCTTCAGATAGTGGTAATTGTACATCCTTAGCTTTCTCACGCAATGTTGGGTGACCATCTCGAATAATATCTTTCATTGTTAACATTTGTTCATACACCTTCCTTAATATAAAATATACCAAATTTCAATGAATAAAAGACAGTGATACATTTGATTTATTATAAAATATTATATAATATAACACACAAATAAAGGAGGATTTCTCAAAAATGAAATTAAAATACGGCATCAGCGCATTACTTGCTTCTACAGTGTTAGTTGCAGGGTGCACAACAGATAAAGGTGAAATAAAAAATTATAATGAAAAAGTGCAAAAAGCATCTGATGAAGAGAAACCTGTTTCCTCAGTAGGCAAAAAGCTGAATAGTTTAGAACAAGAAAAGCAAAAATTAGTGGAAAATGTAAGTGGTCAAAATCAAGAAAAAGTGCAAGACACTTCTAAAAAGCTTGTGAAAAATGCCGCACAACGAGAAAAAGAATTTAAAAAAGAAGAAGAAGCTTACAGTAAATCACAAAAAGAATTTGAAAAGGCTCAGAAGCATGTAGCCAACATTAGTAATAAACAGAAGAAAAAGGAAGTTCAACAATTGAACGATGCATTAAAAGAAAAATACAAGACACATGACGATTATGTCAAAGCTTACAAGCGTATAATGAATAAAGAGAAGGATATGTTTGAATATACGTCGGGTAATCAAGTGAATCAAGAAGAAATAGATAAAAAATCAGAAGCTGTAAATAAAGCAGTTAAAAAAATGAATAAAGTATTTAAAAAATACTCGAAATCTATGAATGATGTGAACAAAGAAAAACAAGATGTCGATAGTCTAATGTAACAGGATAACCGTTATTCATTTGAAATTCAATGCGTAAAGCTATATTATATAACATGATTACGCTTACATTTTAGGGCTAATTCCGAGAAAAAACTCGGAATTTTGTAGTAGTACAGTGCGTCATAGTACATTGATACAGTTCTGAAACTGTACTTGTTTTAAGTACTACAGAACTTTTTCAAATTATTTAACAGTGTAACAGTTTTGTGATACAATACTAGAGGATAAAATGTATTTCTATTATACGGGAAAGGTATGGTGAATTGAATGGCTCCGAAGTTAAAAGCCCAATTCGATGCAGAGAAAGTATTGAATGATACTCAATCTCAATTTGAAATGATTCAAATATTGGATGAAGATGGTAATGTTGTTAATAAAAAATTATTACCAGATTTGTCAGACGAGCAATTAGTTGAATTAATGGAGAGAATGGTATGGACACGTATTCTAGACCAACGTTCTATTTCATTAAATAGACAAGGTAGATTAGGTTTCTATGCACCTACAGCAGGACAAGAAGCTTCACAATTAGCTTCACAATACGCTTTAGAGAAAGAAGATTTTATATTACCAGGTTATCGTGATGTGCCACAATTAATTTGGCATGGTTTACCTTTAACTGAAGCTTTCTTATTCTCAAGAGGGCACTTTAAAGGGAATAGAATGCCTGAAGGCGTAAATGCACTTAGCCCACAAATCATTATTGGTGCACAGTATGTTCAAACTGCTGGTGTAGCATTAGGAATGAAAAAACGTGGCAAACAAGCTGTAGCAATTACTTACACTGGTGACGGTGGTTCTTCACAAGGTGACTTCTATGAAGGTATTAACTTTGCTTCTGCTTATAAAGCACCAGCAATCTTCGTTATTCAAAATAATAACTATGCAATTTCTACACCTCGTAGTAAACAAACAGCGGCTACAACTTTAGCTCAAAAAGCTATTTCAGTTGGTATCCCAGGTTTACAAGTTGATGGTATGGATGCATTAGCAGTATACCAAGCAACAAAAGAAGCACGTGACCGTGCTATAAATGGTGAAGGTCCAACATTAATTGAAACAATCACATATCGTTATGGTCCACATACTATGGCTGGTGATGATCCAACGAAATACAGAACATCAGATGAAGATTCTGAATGGGAGAAAAAGGATCCATTAGTTCGTTATAGAAAATTCCTTGAGAATAAAGGTTTATGGACTGAAGACAAAGAAAATGAAGTCATTGAACGTGCTAAATCTGAAATCAAAACTGCTATTAAAGAAGCGGACAATACTGAAAAACAATCAGTTACTGATTTAATGGAACTTATGTACGATGAAATGCCTCAACATTTAGTGGAGCAATATGAAATCTATAAAGAGAAGGAGTCGAAGTAACCAATGGCACAAATGACAATGGTTCAAGCAATTAACAACGCGTTGAAAACTGAATTACAAAACGATGAAAATGTTTTACTTTTCGGTGAAGACGTGGGTGTTAACGGCGGTGTATTCCGTGTAACTGAAGGGTTACAAAAAGAATTCGGTGAAGATCGTGTATTCGATACGCCATTAGCTGAATCTGGGATTGGTGGTTTAGCTTTAGGTTTAACTACTGAAGGATACCGTCCAGTTATGGAAATCCAATTCTTAGGATTTGTATTTGAAGTATTCGACTCTGTTGCAGGTCAAATTGCACGTACACGTTTCCGTTCTGGTAACTCAAAACAAGCACCAGTGACAATTCGCGCGCCATTCGGTGGCGGTGTTCATACACCAGAATTACACGCGGATAACTTAGAAGGTATTTTAGCTCAATCACCTGGATTACATGTTGTAATTCCTTCTAATCCTTATGACGCAAAAGGCTTATTAATTTCAGCAATCAGAAGTAACGACCCAGTTGTTTACTTAGAGCACATGAAATTATATCGTTCTTTCCGTGATGAAGTACCAGAAGAAGAGTACACAATCGAAATCGGTAAAGCTAGCGTAAAACAAGAAGGTAATGATATAACTCTTATTGCTTATGGCGCAATGGTTCAAGAATCATTAAAAGCTGCAGAAGAGTTAGAAAAAGAAGGTTATTCAGTAGAAGTTATTGATTTACGTACTGTACAACCAATCGATATCGACACACTTGTGGCTTCAGTTGAAAAAACTGGCCGTGTAGTAGTTGTTCAAGAAGCGCAACGTCAAGCTGGCGTTGGTGCAACGGTTGCAGCAGAATTAGCTGAACGTTCAATTCTTTCATTAGAAGCACCAATCGCACGTGTTGCAGCAGCTGATACAATCTATCCGTTTACACAAGCTGAAAATGTTTGGTTACCAAACAAAAACGATATTATTGAAAAAGCGAAAGAAACATTAGAATTTTAATTATAACCTTGATGAAGTAGGAAATACGAAAATTCGTTTGACCTACTTCATTCGAGTTTATATATAGTATGAGGGCATGAGATATTCGTCCCATCCTCATTTTCTAATTTTTGACTTAATATGAATTTCTAGGAGGATAATAACGTGGCATTTGAATTTAAATTACCCGATATTGGTGAAGGTATCCACGAAGGTGAAATAGTAAAATGGTTTGTTAAAGCTGGAGATCAAATCGAAGAAGACGATGTTTTAGCAGAAGTACAGAATGACAAATCAGTTGTAGAAATTCCATCTCCTGTTGCTGGTACGATCGAAGAAGTATTAGTAGATGAAGGTACTGTAGCAGTTGTTGGTGATACAATTATTAAAATTGATGCACCAGATGCAGAAGATATGCAATTTAAAGGTAGTGAAAGTGACGAATCAGCTAGCGAAGAAGCGCCAGCAGAAGAAAGCACTGAAGCAGCAACACCTGCACAATCATCAACTGAAGAAGTAGATGAAAGTAAACGTGTTAAAGCTATGCCGTCTGTACGTAAATATGCTCGTGACAATGGCGTTAATATTAAAGCTGTTGTAGCTTCAGGTAAAAATGGACGTACAACAAAAGAAGATGTAGACGCTTACTTAAATGGTGGTGGACAAGCAGCTTCTAATGAAAGTACTTCTGAAGCAGTAAGTGAAGAAACTTCAAATACTGCACAATCAGCACCAGTTTCAACTGAAGGTGAGTTCCCAGAAACAACAGAAAAAATACCTGCAATGCGTAAAGCAATTGCTAAAGCTATGGTTAACTCTAAACACACTGCGCCTCACGTAACATTAATGGATGAAATTGATGTTCAAGAATTATGGGATCACCGTAAAAAATTCAAAGAAGTTGCAGCTGAGCAAGGTACTAAATTAACTTTCTTACCTTATGTAGTTAAAGCATTAGTTTCAGCATTGAAAAAATACCCAGCACTTAATACTTCATTCAATGAAGACGCTGGCGAAATTGTTCATAAACACTACTGGAATATTGGTATCGCAGCGGATACTGATAGAGGACTATTAGTACCTGTAGTTAAACACGCGGATCGTAAATCTATCTTTAGTATTTCTGATGAAATTAATGAACTTGCTGTAAAAGCACGTGATGGTAAATTAA
The DNA here is from genome assembly GCF_030294405.1 of Staphylococcus casei. Classification (NCBI taxonomy): domain Bacteria; kingdom Bacillati; phylum Bacillota; class Bacilli; order Caryophanales; family Staphylococcaceae; genus Staphylococcus; species Staphylococcus casei. Next base: position 1,894,788 of record NZ_CP125718.1, on the reverse strand, counting down.
CTTCAGACGAAATGAAAGACGCTACATGTACAATTAGTAATATTGGTTCAGCTGGTGGACAATGGTTTACTCCAGTTATCAATCACCCAGAAGTTGCTATCTTAGGTATTGGCCGTATTGCACAAAAACCAATTGTTAAAGATGGAGAAATCGTAGCAGCTCCAGTATTATCATTGTCATTAAGTTTTGACCACAGACAAATTGATGGTGCTACTGGACAAAATGCTATGAACCATATCAAACGATTATTGAATAATCCAGAATTATTATTAATGGAGGGGTAAAACATGGTAGTTGGAGATTTCCCAATTGAAACAGACACTATTGTAATCGGAGCAGGACCAGGAGGCTATGTTGCAGCAATTCGTGCAGCACAGTTAGGTCAAAAAGTAACAATCGTTGAAAAAGGCGAATTAGGTGGCGTATGTTTAAACGTAGGCTGTATTCCTTCTAAAGCTTTATTACACGCTTCACACCGTTTTAATGAAACTAAAAACTCAGAAAACCTAGGTGTTATTGCTGAAAGTGTTTCACTTAAATTTGATAAAGTTCAAGAATTCAAACAATCAGTTGTTAGTAAATTAACTGGTGGGGTTGAAGGACTATTAAAAGGTAATAAAGTTGAAATCGTTAAAGGCGAAGCTTACTTTGTTGATAACAATAGCTTACGTGTTATGGATGAGAAAAGTGCTCAAACGTATAACTTCAAAAATGCAATTATTGCGACTGGTTCAAGACCAATCGAAATCCCTAACTTCAAGTTTGGTAGCCGTGTAATTGATTCTACAGGCGCTTTAAACTTACAAGAAGTTCCTGGTAAATTAGTAGTTGTTGGTGGCGGATATATCGGTTCTGAACTTGGAACTGCTTTTGCTAACTTTGGTTCTGAAGTTACTATTTTAGAAGGCGCTAAAGATATTTTAGGCGGTTTCGAAAAACAAATGACACAACCTGTTAAAAAAGGTATGAAAGAAAAAGGCGTTGAAATTGTTACTGAAGCAATGGCAAAATCTGCTGAAGAAACAGAAAATGGCGTTAAAGTAACTTATGAAGTAAAAGGTGAAGAGCAAACAATCGATGCTGATTACGTATTAGTTACTGTAGGTCGTCGTCCAAATACTGATGAATTAGGCTTAGAAGAATTAGGTCTTAAATTCGCAGATCGTGGATTGTTAGAAGTAGACAAACAAAGCCGTACTTCTGCTGAAAATATCTTTGCAATTGGTGATATTGTTCCAGGTTTACCACTTGCGCACAAAGCAAGCTATGAAGCTAAAGTTGCTGCTGAAGTAATTGCTGGTGAAGCATCAGAAGTTGATTACATCGGTATGCCAGCTGTATGTTTCACTGAACCAGAACTTGCACAAGTTGGTTACACTGAAGAGCAAGCTAAAGAAGAAGGATTAGCAGTTACTGCTTCTAAATTCCCTTATGCAGCTAATGGTCGTGCATTATCATTAGATGATACTAATGGTTTTGTTAAATTGTTAACACTTAAAGAAGATAATACATTAGTAGGAGCACAAGTAGTTGGTGCTGGCGCTTCTGATATTATTTCTGAATTAGGTTTAGCTATTGAAGCTGGTATGAATGCTGAAGATTTAGCATTAACTATCCACGCACACCCAACTTTAGGTGAAATGTCTATGGAAGCAGCTGAAAAAGCATTAGGATTACCAATCCACACTATGTAAGTATATTGTTGTAATACACATACAACACATAAGAAATAGCCACTAGTTTTTATACTGGTGGCTATTTTTTTAAATAATAGAGTAGCCTATTTGCGTTGGCTATTGTAATTTATGATTTAATTATGAAAAGGTGGCATGTTTGTTTATGGAATATCAATATCCTATTGATTTAGATTGGTCAAATGATGAAATGATGCAGGTTGTATCTTTTTTCAATGCAATAGAATCATTTTATGAGTCTAAAGTTGAAGGGGAAACATTATTAGAACGCTATAAACAATTTAAAGCGATTGTTCCCAGTAAAGCAGAAGAAAAGCAAATCTTTAAAGAATTTGAAAAAAGCAGCGGTTATAATAGTTACAAGGCAGTACAAGCAGTCAAAGGCTCATCAGATCAAAAATATTTTAGTTCAAATTAAAAATAACTATTGTCATATAAGCTATATTTTGATATTTTTATTAAGCATTAAACAAAATGTTTGATAAAAGTAAACTGAATATAGCTTTTTTATTTTGAGCTAAAGTAAAAATTTGTAACTAATTAAAAATAAACTTTGCTATGACCAAACGTTATGGAGTAAAGAGATATAGGTGACGAAATGGATATAGGTAAAAAAATTAAAAATTTAAGACGTATCAAAAATTTAACTCAAGAAGAACTTGCTGAACGTACAGATTTATCCAAAGGTTATATATCACAAATAGAAAGTACACACGCATCTCCGAGTATGGAGACTTTTTTAAATATACTAGAGGTTTTAGGAACGCATCCAAGTGATTTTTTTAAATCACAGATAGATGAAAAGGTATTATATAAGAAAGCGTCGCAAATTACTTATGATGAATACGACAAAGGTTATATATTGCAATGGCCAGTGACACAATCAAATGAATTAGAGATGGAGCCACTTTTACTAACGTTAAAAGCCAATGCGTCTTATAAAGATTTTAAACCTTCAGAATCTGATACGTTTATTTACTGTTTAAAAGGCAATGTATCTTTGATGCTAGGTGATAAGACTTATCGCGCAGAGACAGGTGATGCATTATATTTTAAAGCAAATCAAATACATAGATTATATAACCCGACTCAAGATGAAGTTAGAGTCATGATAGTTGCAACTGCATCATATTTATAGGAGGACAAATAAATGGAGCCAATCTTATCATTCAAATCAGTGAGTAAAAGTTATGATGATTTACAAATTTTGGACAAGATAGACATTGATATTGAATCAGGCCATTTTTATACTTTGCTTGGACCGTCTGGCTGTGGCAAAACAACGATATTAAAGCTCATTGCAGGATTTGAACAAATAGATAATGGTGACATTATTTATCAAAATAAATCTATAAAGCATATGCCTGCAAACAAACGAAAAGTTAATACAGTGTTCCAAGATTATGCACTATTTCCACATCTTAATGTATATGACAATATCGCATTTGGATTGAAATTAAAGAAAATGAGTAAAGTCAAAATTAAACAAAAAGTTCAAGAAGCATTAAAACTTGTGAAATTAAATGGTTATGAGTATAGAACAATTGAAGAAATGAGTGGTGGTCAAAAACAACGTGTAGCAATCGCACGTGCTATTGTTAATGAACCAGAAATACTATTACTAGATGAGTCGCTATCTGCATTGGATTTGAAACTACGAACAGAAATGCAGTATGAACTTAGAGATATTCAATCAAGATTAGGCATTACATTCATCTTTGTTACACATGATCAAGAAGAAGCCTTAGCACTAAGTGATTATATTTTTGTAATGAAAGATGGTAAAATTCAACAATTTGGTTCACCTACAGATATCTATGACGAACCTGTGAATCGATTTGTTGCTGACTTTATTGGTGAATCTAATATCGTAGAAGGACAAATGGTAAATGATTATTTAGTGAATATCTACGGTCAAGATTTTGAATGTGTGGATATGGGTATCCCAGAAAACCAACATGTCGAAGTTGTAATCAGACCAGAAGATATTACATTAACCGATGCGCGCGAAGGCTTATTTGAAGTGACTGTAGATGCGATGCTGTTTCGAGGCGTACATTATGAAATCAATTGTATAGACAGAAAAGGATATGAGTGGATGATACACTCAACTAAAAAAGCTGAAGTAGGCAGTAAAGTCGGTTTATATTTTGAACCAGAAGCGATTCATATCATGGTGCCTGGAGAAACAGAAAAAGAATTTGATAAACGCATTGAAAGTTATGAGGAAATAGATCATGCGTAAAATTAATAATTTTTTATTCATTCCTTATTTGTTATGGATGATTTTATTTATCATCATACCAGTGATTCTACTCATTTATTTTTCAATGTTTGATTTGCATGGCCATTTAAGTCTTGAAAATTATAAGAAAATTATTTCATTTAAGTATTTCCAAATGTTTTGGGACTCTATCATGTTTGCTGCTGCAATAACAATCATTACATTATTAATAAGTTATCCAGCTGCTTATTTCATTAAGTCATCTAAGTATCAAAACCTATGGTTACTTATATTAATAATTCCTACGTGGATTAATTTACTACTCAAGACCTATGCATTTATAGGTTTGTTAAGTCATGATGGTATTATTAATCAAATCTTAAGCATGCTTCATTTGCCTAAAACTGATTTATTATTTACTGCACCAGCATTTTTATTAGTTGCTAGCTATATTTATATACCATTTATGATTTTACCCATTTTCAATAGTATGAAAGCTATTCCTAATAATATAATACAAGCATCGAATGATTTAGGGGCGAATCCATTTACAACTTTTAGAAAAGTGATATTACCACTTACTAAGCAAGGTGTGTTAACAGGTATACAAGTTACATTTATTCCTGCTTTGTCACTCTTTATGATTACAAGATTGATTGCTGGTAATAAAGTGATTAATATAGGTACAGCTATCGAAGAGCAATTTCTAGTTATTCAAAATTATGGTATGGGTTCAACGATTGCACTATGCTTAATCGTCTTTATGGCACTTGTTCTAATCATCACTAATACTAAATCTTCGAATGGAAAAGGGTGAATCTAATGAAATGGTATGGCAAGCTATATATCTTCAGTTTAACTGCAATATTGTATATTCCAATATTATTTTTAATGGTATATTCATTTAATTCTGCTGGTAATATGATTCATTTTGAGGGATTCACTTTAGAACATTATCAATCGTTATTTAGTAATGATCGTTTGATGTCTGTTATTTTTAATACGATTGCAGTGGCTTTGTTAGCTGCAGCGTTTGCCACAGTCATCGGAACAATGGGGGCCATAGGTTTATATCATTTAAAAGATAAAAAGTTAAAAGTTTCGCTTTTAACGTTAAATAATGTTTTGATGGTATCCTCAGATGTCGTGATTGGTGCTTCATTTTTAATTATGTTCACAGCAATAGGACATTTTACTGGATTAGGCCTTGGGTTTATGACAGTACTTATTTCTCACATCGCTTTTTGTATTCCTATTGTAGTCATTATTGTCTTGCCCAAACTTTATGAAATGAATGGGCATACACTAGATGCAGCTCGTGATTTAGGAGCTACAGAGATGCAATTATTGAATAAAGTCATGTTACCACAATTAATGCCCGCAATTTTAGGTGGCTTTTTTATGGCATTAACTTATTCGTTAGATGATTTTACTGTTAGTTTCTTTGTTACTGGAAATGGCTTTAGTGTATTATCTGTTGAAGTATATGCTATGGCTAGAAAAGGGATTAGTATGGAAATTAACGCCATATCAACCATATTATTCGTAGCCATTATGATTGGGGTATGCGGTTATTATGTAATTCAAAATACGATGAAGCATAAACGACTCCTGAAGCGAGGTATACAACGATGAAGCGCTTTTTACAATTAATTATAGTTTCAATTGCTGTAGGATTGATATGTTTATTTATAAGCCAAAAATTTACTGCGAAAAATCACTCTTCAAGTGGTGAAAAAATCTATGTATATAACTGGGGAGAATATATAGACCCTGATTTAATTAAAAAATTCCAAAAAGAAACTGGTATAGAAGTTGTTTATGAAACATTTGATTCTAACGAAGCAATGGAAGCCAAAATCCGTAATGGTGGTACACATTATGATGTGGCTTTTCCAAGTGAGTATACAGTAGAAAAAATGAAACATGAAAAGTTATTATTACCTATTAACCATGAAAAAATTCCTAATATGAAAAATCTGGATTCTGATTATATGAATATGCCATTTGATAAAGGAAATCGATATTCAGTGCCCTATTTTTTTGGTACTGTAGGGATTGTATATAATAAAAATATATATCCAAACGATACTTTTAACTCATGGCAAAGCCTTTACAATAAAAAATATAATGATGATGTCTTATTAGTAGATGGTGCTAGAGAAATAATAGGATTATCACTTAACAAATTAGGTTATAGTTTAAATGATACCGATAAACAACATTTAGAAAAAGCAGAGAAAAATTTAACACGCTTAAGTCCAAATGTTAAAGGTGTAGTAGGTGATGAAATTACAATGATGTTAGAGCAACATGAAGCAAACATCGCAGTTGTTTGGAGTGGGGTAGCGGCACCTATTGTTCAAGAGAGTGATGAATTTGATTATGTGGTTCCTAAAGAAGGTTCTAACCTATGGTTTGATAACATGGTCATACCAAAAACAGCACAAAACAAAGAAGGCGCATATAAGTTTATGAATTTTCTATTAGATGCAAAAATTAATAAGCAAAATACAGAGTGGGTAGGCTATGCAACACCTAATAAAGTCGCAAGAGCGCAATTGCCGGAAAATGTTAAAAATGATGAACGTTTCTATCCATCTCAAGAAACACAATCTAAATTAGAAGTTTATAAAGACTTAGGTAAAGAAACATTAAGCGAATATAACGAAAGATTTTTAAATTTTAAAATGTCATTAAAATAAATCGTAGTTAGTAGTTATTTTACTGTTAATTCGATATAATAGTTTGACAAGCAATATAAGGAGTTGTAAATACATGTCAGGAGAGCAATATACTCAAGTTAGGCGTCCGGTGAGTCGACTAGCAGAAAAAGTATTAGGTTGGTTGAGTTGGATATTCTTACTTTTACTTACCATTATTACGATGTTTATTGCACTAGTATCTTTTAGTAGTGACACATCAATACAAAATTTAGAAACTTCATTGAATGGAAATGATTTTGTACAGCAAATTTTAGCTAATAATAGTCTAAATACAACTCAGTTTGTAATATGGTTACAAAATGGTGTATGGGCAGTTATAGTATATCTGATCATTTGTCTATTAATTTCATTTTTAGCATTAATTTCAATGAATATAAGAGTTTTATCTGGATTCTTATTCTTAGTAGCTACTTTAGTTACTTTGCCGTTAGTGTTACTGTTTGTAACATTGATTATCCCTATTCTATTTTTAATAATTGCAATCATGATGTTTGCGCGTAAAGAAAAAGTAGAAACCGTACCTGCATATTATGCAGAAGGGAATCAAGGACATTATACAGATTATGAGCAACATCAAGGATTTACAAAACCTCAAGGTATTGTGGAGCCTCAAAATGATGACAGACAACAAACTTCTGACGTAGAACAACAAACAAACAAAGATAATCAACTCAGAAGAGGTGGTTATAGTTCTGAAATTGCCGAAAAAGTAAATACAGAAAAAGATGCATCAGATGAAGAACCGAAAATACTTTCAAGACAGGCTAAATACAACTATAAAAACAAAAAGCACCATGAAAATCAAGATGGACAGCAAAGTCCTGATGATGAGTTTGGTCAGGTAAGTAGTATTTATGATGAAAAAGGTAAACCTGTAGAAGATGAAATGCAGCATCAACAAAATGATGCAATGAATGAACAAGCAGAACGTGAAAGAGCAGAAACTGAAAGATACAACCAACAACTTGCAGAAGAAGAGGCACAACGTAAACAAGCAGAATATGAAGCACAACAACGCCTCAAACAAGAACAAGCAGAAGAAGCTGCAAGATTGAAACAAGAGAAAGCAGAAGAAAAAGCACGTATTAAGCAAGAGAAAAAAGAACGTAGACAACGCGAGAAAGAAAAACGCAAACAACGACCTAGTGCTGTAAATCAACGTAGAATGAATTTTGAAGAACGTAAAAAAGTAACTTCACATGATGATGAAGATCAAGAGGCCAATGAAAAGTCCTCGACATCAGAAAATCACACAAAAGATAAATCTTAAATAAAAAATGCCGATGATATGATGTCATCGGCATTTTTATATTGTTATAAGTCTTGAAAGGTTTGAATAATTAAATAGATATTTAAAATACTTAAAATAATAATTAAAATCCACGAAATGGTATTAATCCAATTTTTATTTTTAAACGAGCCCATTAAACGATAATCATTAGTTGCTAGTTGTAATGGAATTAATGAAAAGGGTAATGCTAAACTTAAAAATACTTGAGAGAATACTAATAGTTGTTCCATTTTAGCTTCATTACCATGAAATATAATTAAGCATAAAATAATAGGTAATATAGCAATGACTCTTGTTATTAGTCTACGTAACCAATTGGGTATTTTAAGATTTATAAACCCTTCCATGACTATTTGTCCTGCCATTGTACCAGTTATTGTTGAATTTTGTCCGGAGGCAAGCAATGCTATTGCAAATAATGTACTCATCACTGCACCCATAGAAGCGCCTATAACAGGTTGATGCAACAACGCATTGTATAAATCATAAAAACCACCGAGTTGTTCCGTATTTACGCCGTAAAATAACGCGGCACCTAACACAAGCAACAAACAGTTGATAACAAATGCGATAGATAGTTGAATATTCGAATCGAGAGTGGCAAATTTAATAGCTTGTGCTTTTGATTTTATACTATTTCTATCATACATTCTAGATTGTACGATAGAAGAGTGTAAATATAGGTTATGTGGCATAATTGTCGCACCAATAATACCTAATGCTATAAATAGGGCACTATTATCTGTAATAATTGTCTGGTGTGGTATAAAGCCATTCATTATATCATTTACTTCTGGTGAAGCTATAAATACTTCGAATATAAAAATAACGAGTACGGTAAAAATTAATGTTCCGACAATAGCTTCAATTTTTCTAAATCCAAAACGCATAATAAATAATAATAAGAAAACATCGAGTACTGTAATCAATGCACCTATTAATAATGGAATATCAAATAGTAAATCTAAGGCAATAGCGCTTCCGATAACTTCAGCAATGTCTGTAGCGATAATTGCAAGCTCTGCTATAATCCAAAATATAAACGCAAGCGGTTTATTCAAATAGTGTTTGGTTGCTTGCGCTAAGTCCATACCTGTTGCTATGCCTAATCTTACTGTCATACTTTGTAATAGCATTGCAGATAAACTAGATAGTAAAATTACGAATAGCAAAATATAACCAAATTGTGCGCCACCTTGCATGGAAGTAATCCAATTACCTGGGTCCATATATCCTACTGCTACTAATAGCCCAGGGCCTAAAAAGGAAAGTGATTTTTGGCTGAATTTACCGTTAGCATTCACAGAAACCGTATTATTGATTTCATCCATACTTTTATGTTTATTGTTTGTTTGTTGTGTCAAAAAATCACCGCCTAAATGTATCTTCAATATTCCCTAGATTACTCCAAATAATTTGTTAGGTCAACCTAAAACTAAGATTGTGAAAGCATGTATTATCACATTTAAGTAAACAAAGTAGGCTTGATTTAATAGATGACGTATCTAAATAGCACAAGATAATTTTTAAACTTTAATAATTTTGCTATGATAGTATTAAAATATAAAAGAGGAGGATGACGATGAAGAGAAAAGCAGAACGCATTATTGCATGGATTGCAAATGGACTAAGTTTAATATATTTATTATTTTTAGTAATAGGCTTATTTTTAATAAACAACCCGCAATTTGTAGAAATGTATAATGAAATGAATCAACAAAATGGCGTAGAGATATCCTCAGAAGCATTTAAAGCTACTGCAATGTTCCAAGGTGGCATCTTACTTATTTCTACAATATTAGGTATTATAGCAACAATTTTAATAAATAAACACAAGGTATTATCTGCATGCTTATTCATTGTAGCTGGTTTAATAGGTATATTTACTGCTAATATCATTGCACTTGTCTTATGGTTGATAGTTGCTATCATGCTGTTTAGTAGAAAAAATGACAAAAAGCATAATGATCTAAAGCCGAATCAACAAAATGAGTTTAGTCAGAAACAACAACACGCGGAAGTAAACCCTGATACAGAAATGAAAAAGAAAAAAGACAACGATCCTTATATATATTAATTTGATGATCAACTTATCTAGTTGAGTAATCAAAAAAGGACAAATTTAAAGCACGGAGCTAAAGTTAAATTTTGGCTCCGTGCTTTTACACCATATTGATAGAAAGTTATCTATAAAATTTTAATAATTGTTCAAATGTTTCTTCTAAGAAATGTAAGAATGATTTATCGCTTTTTAACTGTTCGCTATGAGGCGTTAATGTGCGCGCAACAAAAAACTCACCTTTTTTAACTTGTTTTACACGTGTTATAGCCTTATTTAAATCTTCATCAGACATTTCATGTATGTAAGTTTTTTCTTGACTCATATGGTCTAAACTTACACTATAATCTTTTGGTAAGTTTTTTAATGTTTCAAATTGGTCAGTAAATACATCGACACGTTGAGCCTTATCTTTAGCTTCATGCATTACACCATACATTACAAATAATTGATCTTCAAATAACCCTATTTGGAAGTGGGGAAGCATTTTGTAACCACGATTATTAGTAGCAAATGCAACCCATGTGTCTTTGGGTGGGTTTACACTTCGACGAGCATGTTTAGCAACATGTGCATAAAATGTTTCGCCGGTTGTTGTTTCTAAAAATTGAGTGAAATACGCGCCTAATGCATTTAATTGTGGTCGAACGTGTTCATTCAATGCTTCCATGCGTGCGTCAAGACCATCTACTGTAAAAGCTTTAAAATCATTAGGTTTAAATGTGTACTTAGTCATATGGACCTCCTATATTCAATATATTTGTTTGTATTGTAGCATAATATGTTCTTACGCTCATCGACTTTGACTGAGCATATGATTAGCGTGTGAAGGTAAGTATAATAGGGTATACAAAGATATATTAATGAATTAAACAATTTAATTTAAATTCTATACATATTAAAAATGGATATTAGGTAAGTTATTCAACACCTTTTAGAACAATAAATAATGTATAATATAAAGAGACTAAGGAGCTGATACAATGACTGTTTATGAATTTGCTAAAGGTCTGATATTAGAAGCGGGAAATAATGTTAAAAAAATAATGAAACAAGACATAGAAATAGAAACAAAATCAAATCCTAATGATTTAGTAACTAATGTAGATAAAGCTACTGAAAAATATATATTTGATAATATAATGAAGACATATCCGAATCATTTAGTTATTGGTGAAGAAGGACATGGACATGACCTAGTAGATGAACAAGGTGTAGTTTGGGTAGTAGACCCTATCGATGGCACATTGAACTTTGTACATCAAAAAGAAAACTTTGCAATATCCATTGGTATATATAATGAAGGAAAACCATATGCAGGATTTGTGTATGATGTGATGAATGATGTTCTATACCATGCTAAAGCAGGTGAAGGTGCATATGAAAATGAACATCCAATACCAGATATTCCTTCGACCCCTTTAAAAACAAGTATTATAGGTATAAATCCCAATTGGTTAACCAAACCAAGGTTAGGAGAAATATTTAAACCCATTGTTGATGAAGCGAGGAGTGCACGCGCTTATGGTTCTGCAGCATTGGAAATTGTTTATGTAGCAACAGGTAAGTTGGCAGGATATATCACACCAAGGTTACAACCTTGGGATTTTGCAGGTGGACTGATTATCCTGAATGAAGTTGGTGGTAAAGGGACTAATTTAATGGGGGATACATTATCAATTTATGAACCTAGTTCCATTGTTATGGCAAATAAGCAACTTCACTCGGAATTAATAAGTAATCATTTTGAAAAAAATATTGAAATCATAGAATTGTTACAACAAAGATTAAAGCATAGGGATTAGCGATTTTCAAATAGGCTAAAAAAAGCGTCTTACTCGTGTTTATAGAGTAAGACGCTTTTAAAAATTATTTATGAAAAAAGTACTGATTTAAAGCCAATCATTTTCACGATATTTCTTTTTTAATGTGAAACCGCAACCAAATGTTGCAATGAACAATATAAGTGTTAAAATCATCATTGGAACGTTAGTTGCAGCTAGACTAAAACTAAATAATAGTAAAAATAAAATGGCTATTATAGCGAGTACCCAAAATATTGACTTTGATTTTTTTTGTTGCATCCCGACCACACCTTTATAGTTTTCTTTAACCAATTATATGATATAATAAAAAAGTTGCAAAGAGAAGTGGGAATTTACTCGAGAAAGGAAATTGTATAAAATGACTAAAATTAGAGAAGATGTTCGTAATATAGCAATCATCGCTCACGTTGACCATGGTAAAACGACACTTGTAGATGAATTATTAAAACAATCAGGAATTTTCCGTGAGAACGAGCACGTAGATGAAAGAGCAATGGATTCAAATGATATAGAGAGAGAACGTGGTATCACAATCCTTGCTAAAAACACAGCAGTTAATTATAAAGATAATCGCATTAATATTTTAGATACACCAGGACACGCTGACTTTGGCGGAGAAGTAGAACGTATCATGAAAATGGTTGACGGTGTTGTCTTAGTAGTTGATGCATATGAAGGTACAATGCCTCAAACACGTTTTGTATTGAAAAAAGCATTAGAGCAAAATTTAAAACCAGTAGTCGTAGTTAATAAAATTGATAAACCAGAAGCTAGACCAGAAGGCGTAGTTGACGAAGTATTAGACTTATTTATCGAATTAGAAGCGAACGATGAGCAATTAGATTTCCCAGTAGTTTATGCTTCAGCTGTTAATGGTACAGCAAGTTTAGACGCGGAAAAACAAGACGAAAACATGCAGGCATTATATGAAACAATTATTGATTATGTTCCTGCTCCTGTTGATAATAGAGATGAACCATTACAATTCCAAATCGCGTTACTAGATTATAGTGATTATTTAGGACGTATTGGTGTAGGACGTGTGTTCAGAGGAACAATGCGTGTAGGAGACAGTGTATCATTGATTAAATTAGACGGAACAGTTAAAAACTTCCGTGTAACAAAAATCTTTGGTTTCTTCGGTTTAAAACGTGAAGAAGTTAATGAAGCGTATGCTGGTGATTTAATTGCTGTATCTGGAATGGAAGATATCAACGTTGGTGAAACAGTAACACCTACTGATAATCAAGAGGCTTTACCAGTATTAAGAATAGATGAACCAACATTAGAAATGACTTTCAGAGTAAACAATTCTCCTTTTGCTGGACGTGAAGGTGATTATGTAACTTCTCGTCAAATTCAAGAACGTTTAGATCAACAATTAGAGACTGATGTGTCATTAAAAGTTACACAAACTGAATCACCAGATAAATGGATTGTTGCAGGTCGTGGCGAATTACACTTATCAATCTTAATTGAAAACATGAGACGTGAAGGTTTTGAATTACAAGTTTCTAAACCTCAAGTTATTTTAAGAGAAATTGATGGCGTTAAATGTGAACCATTTGAACGTGTACAATGTGAAGTACCTCAAGAATATACAGGTGCGGTTATCGAATCATTAGGCCAACGTAAAGGTGAAATGGTTGATATGGTAACTACTGATAATGGCTTAACACGTATTATCTTTATGGTACCAGCACGTGGCTTAATCGGTTATACTACTGAATTCATGTCACAAACGCGTGGTTATGGTATTATCAACCATACATTTGAAGAGTTTAGACCTCGTGTTAAAGGACGTATTGGTGGTAGAAGAAATGGTGCTTTAGTATCATTAGATCAAGGTAAAGCAAGTTCATATGCTATCATGGGCTTAGAAGATCGTGGAATAAACTTCATGGAACCTGGTACAGAAGTATATGAAGGTATGGTTGTTGGTGAACATAATCGTGAAAATGACTTAACAGTTAACGTCACAAAAGAAAAGAACCAAACAAACGTACGTTCTGCAAATAAAGACCAAACGGTAACTATGAAACGTCCTAGAGTATTAACTTTAGAAGAAGCGTTACAATTTATAAATGACGACGAACTTGTAGAAGCTACACCAGAAAATATTCGTATTAGAAAAACAATTTTAGAAAAATCAGCACGTGAGAAAGAATCAAAACGTGTTAAACAAATGATGCAAGAAGACGAATAATACAATTGGTATGATTTGAATAAAAAGCAATTTTATGGTGTTAAATCGTAAAATTTATTTCAAACTGTCGATGAAGTTTTAGACTTTGTCGACAGTTTCTTTGTACTTGCCATACTTGTCGCATTCAGTATTTTTCATTTCTTGATTTACGATAGAAGTAATCCTAAATCACTATTCATGAAGTATTGTGTTCATTTAAAAGGTGCCGACGAGTAATCAAAGTTTAGATTTTAAAAACAAAAGACAAACCCAATGCTAAACAATAACGTTGGGTTTGTCTTTTGTTTTTTGAAACCGACTAACAGTATATCCATCTCTCAGACTAGATTTGGAATTATTATTGAGTCTACTTTAACGATGATTATATGTCGATGTTTGATTGCGATGTTTAGGTGTATCGAGTCTACTTTTACACTCATCGCACATAAAAGTATGCATTGGATCGTTTTTTAATCTTTTAGCTTCTAATGTATTTTCATCAATAAATACTTCGGTATCACAGATAATACATTGCACTTTTCGCATCTTAAATCACCTCGATATGGGTAACATACTTAAATTGATATGAATAACCTTCATCAGGAATATAGACAAAGCTATCAACCGCATTGTCATCATATAATCTCTTGCCATCTTTAGCAAATTGGAAAAACAAATATGGTAATAAATCAATAGGTACCTCAATTGATGCTTCATGATTAAATAAACGAATTGCAGATGCTGTATCTTGTAATTCAGCATTTTTGAAAAAGGGAGTCATATTAATGACAAAAGAATTTTCCAATACTGCACGTTTCTTATACTTAATTTCAGAATTTAGTGTTGGTGGATTTGTTTGACCTTCTAAAATAGCACGATTCCATTCGCGATTATCATCAAAAGCAATTGGTTTTGTGCCATCAAAAACACCATTCTCTAAGTCTTCAATTTGTACTTTGCGATCGTCGAAAATCCAAGTTGTACTATCTAAAGTAATTGGAAATTTAACAGCGCCCTTAATTTGAATCATAATCCCACTCCTATTTAAATATCTACAGATATTTATAGTACTTTATTATAAAAATTATCTCAGAAAAATAATGTTAAGCCAAATCATGAATTTTTTGTGTCTATTATAATTAAAAAGGTGATTTACTTTAAAGTCATGTCTAATTAGTTAAAAATGACCTTGTATAAAAAAGCTTTCTTATCAAGGTTGAGAAGTTTTTGAAATAAAGTAATAAATACTGTTGAGATAAAATTTGTTTAAATACAATTTTATCACATATGACAGTATTTAGTATATTTCTGAATTCTCTTGCTTTTTAGTATTCAGTGAGATACACTTTTATTTATAAAGTTACAATTGATAGGGGGAGTATGTCATGGTAAAGAATCAAAAGTTAAACAGTGCGGCATATGACCAGTTGAATAAAGATGCTGATAGGATTCTCCAACTTATTAAAGTGCAAATGGATAATCTTACATTACCTCAATGCCCATTATATGAAGAAGTACTCGATACTCAAATGTTTGGATTGCAGAAAGAAGTTGATTTTGCAGTTGAACTTGGTTTAGTAGACAGTGAAACGGGCAAAGGTTTAATGCTTCGTTTAGAAAAAGAACTTTCTAAATTGCATGATGCATTTACAAATGTTTAATTGGGTTAATAGTGCGTATGTGACTAGATCCGTTAATAGTCCAAATTTAAAAATATACAAAAGCTATTGTAGTATTTAAAACTACATAAACATATGAGAAGTGACTGGGATATCAATATTTTATTGATTGGACCGCAGTCACTTTTCTTGTTTTAAATATACTTTTAAGTGGTGAGTAATTAAAATATTAAACTTTGTGTTATATTTGCTCGAGATAATATTGTAATGTTGATATAATGGAAAAAGCGCAATTTATTATTTTTTAATACAGACTTAATGTCAAATGAATAATTTAAACATTACTAAATATGTAGGTTTAAGCGTCAAGATCTAGCAAATAGTAAAGATATTAATAATTAGAATTGGATGATATGTCAAATGAATAACATAAAGCAATTTTTTCGATACATTGGTAGAAATGCTAAATTTATCGACTATCCGTTAGTAATTACATATTTATTATTATGTCTCATTGGTTTGGTAATGGTTTATAGTGCAAGTATGGTTGCAGCCACAAAGGGTACATTGACAGGTGGTGTAGCTGTATCTGGAACTTATTTTTATACCAGACAGTTGATGTATGTAATTATGAGTTTATCTCTCGTCTTTTTTATGGCATTTTTCATGAATGTGAAATTTTTAGCATCAACACAATTTCAAAAGTGGATGATGACTGGAATAATTGTGTTACTAGGAGCTACATTAATTGTAGGTAGTAACATTAATGGTTCAAAAAGTTGGATTAATTTAGGATTCATGAATTTACAAGCATCTGAATTATTGAAAATCGCAATATTGTTGTATATTCCATATATGATAGAAAAGAAACGACCTAAGGTGTTTAAAGAACCGAAATTGTTAATGTCTCCAATTATTTTAGCTTCATTTTGTATAGGGCTTGTATTTTTACAAAGAGATATTGGACAAACGTTGCTAATATTAATCATTTTCTTTTCAATTCTATTTTATGCGGGGATAGGTGTACAAAAATCACTTAGATATGGTTTGATGATTATTATAGGTGCAGCACTTATTGGAGGACTATTCTTACTATTAGGACTGGTTCCAGACTATTTAACAGCGCGTTTTAGTACATTAACGAACCCATTTAGTCAAGAATCAGGCACAGGTTATCATATTTCTAATTCACTCATTGCAATTGGAAATGGCGGTCTGTTTGGTCGAGGATTAGGTAATAGCATTATGAAATTAGGTTATTTACCAGAACCGCATACAGATTTCATTTTTTCAATTATTTGTGAGGAATTAGGCTTATTAGGTGGTCTTTTTGTTATTTGTTTATTATTTTTCATCGTTTACAGAGCTTTCGAACTTGCGAATAAAACGAATTCTTACTTCTATAAATTAGTGTGTGTAGGTATAGCAAGTTATATAGGTAGCCAGACATTTGTAAACTTAGGTGGAATTTCCGGTACTATCCCATTAACAGGGGTACCTTTACCATTCATTAGTTTCGGTGGCTCTTCAATGATAAGTTTAAGTATTGCAATGGGCTTGTTGCTTATCACAGCTAAACAAATTAAAATAGAAGAATTAAGAAAGAAAAAAACACGTAAAAATCAAAGCCGTGTGGATATAGCTAAAAAGTATTAAATACATTAGTGTCTATGAATGATATTTTAAAATAGAATATTAACTATATATTAAAAGCAAACGTTACAACAGATTATTGTTGAAAACGTTTGCTTATTTTTATTTTATTGTGCCAGAATTTTGAAATACTTAGTATTTTTCGGAAAAGTAATAATAAAAACTTATCATAAACAATAACTTTTTATTATGATGCGATTGTGATACAATTACTTTGAACATGCTAATAGTAAGGAATTAAGACTTTAATTTGATGTACTGTAGCTATGTATGCTTCATTAATAAATAAACTGTTTCTACATTGCATAGCGACTTTGTCTTATATTTTTTACTGTATACATTGTTCGTATTTTGATATAATGATTTTCATAACTAACTTTTTAGAAAATTCAAAAATTTAAGGGGGACCATGGTGTGAATAAAATAAACAAACTTTTAGTAGCCAATCGTGGAGAAATAGCAATAAGGATTTTTAGGGCTGCAACTGAGTTGAATATTAATACAGTTGCGATATATTCAAATGAAGATAAGGGGTCTTTACATAGATATAAAGCTGATGAATCATACTTAGTAGGAAAAGACTTAGGGCCGGCAGAGTCCTATTTAAATATAGAACGTATTCTAGATGTAGCAAAACGTGCAGGCGTAGATGCGATACATCCTGGTTATGGATTTTTAAGTGAAAATGAAACATTTGCACGTAGATGTAGTGAAGAAGGCATTAAATTTATTGGTCCACGTGTTGAACATTTAGATATGTTTGGAGATAAAGTTAAGGCAAGAGCAACAGCAATTAAAGCAGACTTGACTGTTATTCCAGGCACGGATGGTCCAATTGATAGTCAAGAAGCGGCAATTGCATTTGCCAATGAAGCAGGATATCCACTGATGATTAAAGCTACAAGTGGTGGTGGCGGTAAAGGTATGCGTATTGTCCACTCAGAAGGTGAATTAGAAGAGGCATTCCATCGTGCTAAGTCTGAAGCTGAGAAATCCTTTGGTAATAGTGAAGTATACATTGAAAAATATATCGATAATCCAAAGCATATAGAAGTTCAGGTGATTGGAGACGAGCATGGAAATATTGTTCATTTATATGAAAGAGACTGTTCTGTACAACGTCGTCATCAAAAAGTAGTTGAAGTTGCACCATCAGTGGCACTTACTGATGATTTAAGAGAAAGCATATGTGATTCAGCAATTCAGCTAATGGAAAAGATTGAGTATGTAAATGCTGGTACTGTTGAATTTTTAGTATCTGGAGATGACTATTATTTCATTGAAGTCAATCCACGTGTTCAAGTAGAACATACCATTACTGAAATGATAACTGGCGTAGATATTGTTAAAACACAAATTCTTGTAGCGGATGGAGAAAATCTATTTGATAAAGAAATTTCAATGCCTCAACAACAAGATATTCAAACTTTAGGTTACGCAATTCAGTGCCGTATTACGACTGAAGATCCTACAAATGATTTCATGCCAGATTCTGGAAGAATTATAGCATACCGTTCAAGTGGTGGTTTTGGTGTGAGATTAGATGCTGGAGATGGTTTCCAAGGCGCCGAGATTTCACCATATTATGATTCGTTACTTGTCAAACTTTCCACACATGGCATGTCATTTAAACAAGCAGAAGAAAAAATGGATCGTTCATTACAAGAGATGAGAATTCGTGGTGTGAAAACCAATGTGCCATTCTTAATTAATGTGATAAGACATCCTCAATTTAAAACTGGGGATTATACAACGAAATTTATCGAGAAGACACCAGAACTATTTGATATTCAACCCACTTTAGACCGTGGTACTAAAACGTTAGAATATATTGGTAACGTTTCAATTAACGGTTTTCCAAACGTTGAGAAGCGTCCAAAACCAATATATGAGACTTCGCCGATACCAGTAGTATCAAAAAAAGAGATAGCTAATCTTCAAGGAACGAAACAATTATTAGATGAAAAAGGACCTCAAGCAGTTGCAGCATGGTTAAAACAACAGGAAGATGTACTAATCACGGATACAACATTTAGAGATGCACATCAATCTTTACTGGCTACACGTGTACGTACAAAAGATATGATGAATATTGCTTCTAAAACAGCTGAAGTGATGCAGGATAACTTTTCTTTAGAATTATGGGGTGGAGCTACATTTGACGTTGCTTACAATTTCTTGAAAGAAAACCCTTGGGAAAGATTAGAAAGACTTAGAAAAGAAATTCCAAATGTTTTATTCCAAATGTTATTACGTGCTTCTAATGCAGTAGGTTATAAGAACTATCCTGATAATGTCATTAAAAAGTTTGTGCAAGAAAGTGCTGATGCAGGTATCGATGTTTTCCGTATTTTCGACTCATTAAACTGGATAGATCAAATGAAAGTTGCGAATGAGGCAGTACAAGAAGCAGGGAAGATTTCAGAAGGTACAATTTGCTACACAGGTGATATCTTAAATCCTAAACGTTCAGATATTTATACATTAGAATATTATGTAAATATGGCCAAAACGCTTGAAAAAGAAGGATTCCATATTTTAGCGATTAAAGATATGGCAGGTTTATTAAAACCTAAAGCAGCCTATGAATTAATTGGAGAATTAAAAGCAGCTGTAGATTTACCAATCCATTTGCACACGCATGATACAAGTGGAAATGGATTAATGATATATAAAGAGGCGATAGATGCAGGTGTCGATGTCATTGATACTGCAGTAGCCTCAATGAGTGGATTAACAAGCCAACCTAGTGGTAATGCATTATATTATGCATTAAATGGGTTTGATAGAAATATGCGCGCTGATATTGATGGCATGGAAGAATTATCTCATTATTGGGGAATTGTACGTCAATATTATAGTGATTTTGAAAGTGATATTAAGTCACCTAATACGGAAATATATAAACATGAAATGCCTGGTGGTCAATATTCAAACTTAAGACAACAAGCTAAAAGCTTAGGATTGGGTAATCGCTTTAATGAAGTGAAAGATATGTATAGACGTGTGAATTTCTTGTTTGGTGATTTAGTCAAAGTTACGCCATCATCTAAAATAGTAGGAGACATGGCACTGTACATGGTTCAAAATGAACTAGATGAACAAGCGGTTATTGATGATGGACATAAATTAGATTTCCCAGAATCAGTGGTTTCCTTCTTTAAAGGCGACATTGGTCAACCTGTCAGTGGTTTTAATAAAGATCTACAAAAAGTTATTTTAAAAGGCCAGACTGCACTGACAGACAGACCTGGTGAATATTTAGAGCCGGTAGATTTTGAGGCAGTTAGAAAAGAGTTAGAAGAAAAGCAACAACGTGAAGTGACTGAACAAGATGTTATTAGTTACGTACTTTATCCAAAGGTTTATGAACAGTTCATTGCAACACAAGAACAATTTGGTAATGTTTCACTCTTAGATACACCAACATTCTTCTTTGGGATGCGTTCAAATGAAACAGTTGAAATTGAAATAGATACAGGAAAACGACTGATTATTACGTTAAAAACAATTACAGAACCAGATGAAAAAGGTATGCGTACCATTTTCTATGATATGAATGGTCAGGCAAGACGTATCTATATTCAAGATGAAAATGTTAAAGCCAATGCAAGTGTTAAACCGAAAGCAGATAAATTAAACCCGAATCATATAGGGGCACAAATGCCAGGTTCTGTTACAGAAGTGAAAATTTCTGAGGGAGAATCTGTCACAAGTGGTCAGGCTTTATTAATAACTGAAGCAATGAAAATGGAGACAACAATCCAAGCGCCGTTTGATGGAACAGTAACTAAACTGACAGTTAAAAGCGGTGATGCGATTGAAACAGGTGATTTATTGATAGAAATAGAAAAAGAACCTGTTGATTAATTAGCGATTATCTATGCCATAAGGTAAAACGAGCATTTGTATTTGAATTCATCAATAAGAGATAGCCACTACTCATAAAAGTGGCTATCTCTTATTTTTATAGGTGATCTAATGAATGACTGTATAGATAAAGATTTGATAAATATTTTGCTTTGTAAGCAAAAAAAGTATCATAGGGCTTTTAATCTAATTGTTCTTATATTTACACTATGTTGCAATTTAAATTAATCGTATGATTGAGAGATTAAAGGTTCATATGTCTCTAATAAAAGATGACGTTAAATATTATAAAGTTTTAATCAAAAAAGTACACCTCTGTTAAAAAATAGAGGTGTACTTTTTGACTACAATTAGTTAGACTTTAGTCGTTTTTGATAAATATTGGATAGCTATTTAATGCGTTTATCCACCGCTCCTTATCGTTCGTGACATCAAGACAATAAAGTAAGCGATTAAGCCAAATAATAATGTGATGAACAAAGCATGTAATAGTGCGATCACTAAATTCACTTCAGTAATAATAGATAAAGCGCCAGTTGTTACTTGTAATATGACTAGTATAAACGCAGCGGTGTAACCGTATCGAATCGTACGATTATGTTGATAATGATTAACTGCATGAATAAATGTAAGTAATATCCAAATGAACGCTATAAATGCCATACATCTATGTGTGAAATTGATCCAATCTGCAACATTATGTGGTATTAAATCATTGAATGGTAACGGCCATTGACCATAGGCTAAACTGGCTTCTTTATGTCGAACTAAAGCGCCTGTATAAATAGTTAAATAAACTATGATTGCCATAATCCAAGTATAAATTCTTAACGGCTTTCTAATAAATAACTCATCTGCTTCGTATTTACGATCAACTTCAAAAATAATTAATGTGAGTACAAAGACTGAAGAGAATGAGACAAGAGATATACCGAAATGTAATGCTAAAACGTAAGCATTTTGTTGCCACATTACAGCGGCAGCACCTATGAGTGCTTGAAGAAGTAAGAAACCTACACTAATGATACATAAAGGTTTTACTTCTTTAATATAGCTAATATGTTTCCATGCGACAATAACCAACCATAAGACAATAATCAGCGATAAGCCAGATACTGCACGGTGACTTAATTCGATAATTGTTTGAATGGGAAGGTTTTGAGGTAAAAGTGCGCCATGACAGAGCGGCCAGTCAGAACCACATCCGTCTGCTGAACCCGTCTTTGTAACTAAAGCGCCGCCTAATTGAACCCAAGTCATAATTAATGCTGCTGTCACCGATAACCATTTTAGGTTTCCTTTGTTAAACAATAATTCACACCCCACTTATAAATAAAACTATTGGGACTTTAAATAATACTCCAGTTGTAGCGAGTTAAGCCTTCATATTTGTAATGTTTAATTCCCAAAAGACATACTTGTTTAACATTAAATAAATCTTAACTATAATTATAACAATAAATAATGATTTATTTGTGTCATAAAAATGACGATTTATCGATGTCGTTAAAGTGTCACAAATTAGTTTATATAAATGTAGTAAATATCACAAATTTCATATATCATTGTGTTATATGGAAAAAATAGGAGGGGAATTATGAACAAAGAACAAACTTTGTCGCATAATACAAGTCAAGTAACTTTTAAAGAGTTACAGCAAATTATCAAAATGGGACTTGTGCAAGGGAATTTAATTCCCGCATTTGCTGGTTCTTGGCTTGCAGTTGTGTTGGCTAATCATTCCTTTCTCTCGTCAATACCGCAAATCTTAATGATGTTGGTGGGCTCTACGTTAATTATGGGGGGCGCATGTGCTTTAAATAATTACTACGATCAAGATATTGACAGTATCATGCCAAGTAAACAACAGAGACCAACAGTTAATGAAAGAATTTCAAACAGAAATCTTTTAATTTTAAGTTTTGGAATGATGCTAATAGGAGAAGGTTTACTATTTGCATTAAACATACCATCTGGTGTTATTGGTTTAATAGGTATTGTAGGTTATGTATCGTTTTATTCTATCTGGTCTAAACGTCATACAGTATGGAATACAGTGATTGGTAGTTTTCCTGGAGCAGTGCCACCGTTAATTGGTTGGACTGCAATTGAAGGGAATGTTAGCTTGGTTGCAGTAGCACTATTTTTAGTAGTCTTTTGTTGGCAACCGATTCATTTCTACGCATTAGCAATTAAGCGTGAAGATGAATACTCGTTGGCTAATATACCAATGTTACCATCGGTTAAAGGCTTTAACCGTACGAGAGTGAGTATGTTTATATGGCTTGTGTTATTGTTACCACTACCATTTTTACTTAGTGACTTAGGTATCACATTTATTGTGTTAGCTTCATTATTAAATTTAGGTTGGATATACATGGGCTTAACAAGCTTTAAAAAAGAGTCAGATCAAATTAAATGGGCAACAAAAATGTTTATATATTCACTAAATTATTTAGTTGTATTTTTCGTGCTCGTTGTTGTCGTATCTCTAATCCAAATGTTCTAATAATTAATAATAAGGATGGAATTTATGAATTTACCAATTTTACCTACTATCAGTACAAGCTTTATTGTTATTAGTGCAATCCTTGTTGCAATAGGTTGGCGCAAAATTTGGAAACGTGAAATTGAAAGTCATAAAAAAGTAATGTTATGGGCAGCTGGTTTTGCACTTTCATTCTTTATCATTTATGCTTCAAGAACCGTTTTTGTTGGTAATACTGCTTTTGGTGGTCCGGATTCAATCAAGCTTTATTATACGATATTCTTAGTGTTCCACATTAATTTAGCAACAATCGGTGGAATTTTAGGGCTAGTACAAATTATTACAGCCTTTAAAGATAAGTTTAAAGTGCATAGATTCGTTGGACCTATAGCATCTATTATTTGGTTCTTTACTGCGATTACGGGTTTAGCTGTATATTTATTATTATATGTGTTTTACCCAGGTGGAGAAACAACGTCTTTAATTAAAGCGACATTAGGATTATAAATAATATTAAACAAAGCGTAAGTTTTTTACGAAATAATAGGCATATAAGAATGATATTTAAAAAGGTAAGCAATCATTAGGATTGCTTACCTTTTTAAATTGCTAAAAGAAAATTAAAAATGAGTTCATTGTATGTGGTATAGGGTCATTTCTATTATTATGATAGATAATTGTTTAAATGCTTAGCAGTTACAGATTCTTGAATTTCTATTAGCCCTTGAGGATAACCTTGATAAAGCAGTTTACCGCCTTGTTCTCCAGCATAAGGGCCTATATCTATAATCCAATCTGCATATGTCATCATTGTTAAATTATGTTCTATAATAATGACAGTATTCTGTTCTTTTATAAGTCTATCAAAACATTCTAGTAAAATTGGAATATCATCCTCGTGTAGACCTGTAGTCGGCTCATCAAACACAAACGTGTGATGCTGAACGGTGTTTGTAAGGTATTTACTTAATTTAACGCGTTGAATTTCTCCTCCTGATAATGTATCAAGTGATTGTCCCAAAGTCATATAATTCAACCCTGTTGATGTCAGTGCATTTAAAGGTTCAGAAATCGTGGGTGTTGATTGGAAAATGTCTATAGCTTCATCTACTGTAAGTGCAAGGATATCTGCAATGGAATAACCATTCACAGTAGCATTTAATACTTCGGGTTTATACCGTTTACCATGACAAACGTCACAGGTTTGAGTAAAGTCAGGCATAAAAGCTAATTCGGTTTTTAAAATACCCTTACCATGACATTCTGGACAAGCACCTTCGGAGTTGTAACTAAACATCGATTTTTTTAAACCTGTTTTCTTGCTAAAATAAGATCTCATCTCATCAAATATATCTAGATAAGTTAATAAATTCGAACGATTTGAAGCGTGTACTGGTTTTTGGTCAATAAAGACTGTGGTTGTTTGATGTTCTAATCCAGCGCGTATAAGAGAACTCTTGCCAGATCCTGCTACACCAGTCACGACTGTAATAGCTTGTTGAGGTATGTTGACTGACACATTTTTTAAATTATTACGAGATATTTGTGTTAATTGGATAAATTTTTCTGCTTGCCGTGGATGTGCCTTAAGGCTATGTAAACGCCTTAAAGCTATGCCTGTACTGGTATCCGATTGAATTAATGATTGATAACTACCTGTAAATGTAATTTCGCCGCCATGTTTACCAGCCAGTGGTCCTAAATCTATAATATAATCGGCAATGCGTATGACATCTGGGTCATGTTCAACGACGAGAACAGTATTCCCTTTGTTTTTTAAAGATAAAATCATCTCATTAATCCGTTGAATATCATCTGGATGTAATCCAATACTCGGTTCATCTATGATATATACTAAATCCGTAAGCGGACTATTTAAGTGGCGTATGAGTTTAATCCGTTGTGATTCACCACCAGAAAGAGAAGTAGTCTCTCTAGATAAAGTTAAATAATTGAGTCCTATGTAACTCAGGGATTCTAATTGTTGTTGTAGTGGCTCGATGATAACTTTCGCTTTATCAGAAGTAATATTTTTAATAAATGTAATTGCATCATCAATTGATAATTCTGTGAAATCTGCTATGTCATAGTTGTTGATTTTACACTTTAAAACATTAGGATGTAATCTTTTGCCTTTACAATTTGGGCATTGACTTGAAGTTACAATGCGATCAATAGCGTCTTTAAATTTATTTTTTTCAAAGTTATCGTTGAGTAAAAAAGACCGCCTAAAACGGTGTATGAGCCCTTCAAATTTCGCAGTTTTCGGCCAATTATCAGGTGGATTTTTTAACTTTGTTGGTTCTGTATAAAGTAATGTATCAAGTTCTGTTTTGCTATAATCTTTGAGTTTTTTGTCATTATCAAATAAGCCTGAGTATAAATAACGTTTACCTCGCCAACTATCAGGTCTAAACGAGGGAAAACGAATGGCATCTTCATTTAATGATTTGTCAAAGTCTAGTAATTCATTTAGATCAATATCTTCGACATACCCCAGACCAGAACAAGTTTCGCACATTCCTTTAGGATTGTTGAAAGAAAAAATATCTGAATAGCCTACAAAGGGCTCCCCAATGCGAGACCATAACAGTCTTACTGAAGCATAGATATCAGATATCGTACCCACTGTGGAACGAGAATTACCACCTAATCTTTTTTGATTAATGATCATTGCAACAGGTAAATTTTCAATTAAATCTACTGTTGGCTTTGAATACTGAGTCAGCTGATGTTGAATATACGTGGAATATGTTTCATTTAAAAGCCGCTCGGATTCCGCAGCTATAGTACTAAAGACCAATGAAGATTTACCTGACCCAGAGCGACCAGTAAAGACAGTTATTTGATGTTTGGGTATATCAACAGAAATATTTTTTAAATTATTTTGTTTTGCTCCGTGGATGCGGATAGTTTCCATAAAAATTCACCTCTTAATTTTATGTATACCCGAAAGGTAGTATGAATCACGTCTACTTTGTAATATCTAAATTGATATAGTGATTTATAGCTTAATAAAGAATTTACAATGACATGCCTTGCTTGTAACATAATGAAACATGTACAATAAACAAAAGAGAAATATAGGTGGGTGAGTGATGAAAAAGCTAATAATTAAAGTTATTGGTGTATTATTATTGATTTGTTTTTTGATTTATCTATTTTACTCGCCACGTTTAAAATTTGATGTCTTGGAAAATCCTAATAAAGATTCAACTAAATCTACACAAAATAAAGATTTTAAAGAACAAGAATCGAATGTTGAAAATCCTATGCCCAAAGAAGGTGTCGGTACGTGGGTAGGTAAAAGTTTAAATAGATTAACTGATAAATATGGACAAGCAGATCGGGTGTATCCATATAAAAATAATTTTAAAACCTATGTCTTTAAACAAAAAGATGAATATTATTTGGTGACAACAAAACGTGGCATTATCAAATCTGTTTATGCAACAGGGAAAAATGCTAAAGTGAATCCATTACATATTTCTGATAGTGCATCCCATGTTTTTGAAGAATTTAGTATTAATCCAGAACCTACAATCAATGCTAATGGAAAAAAATATGAATTAGAATTGTCTGATTCAGATATGAAAACACAAACATTAGTTAAGTTCAAAAATATATATGCTCAAATATATATAGATCAACAAACTAATAAAATTGTAGCGGTAAGATATCTAGATAGTGAAGCATTAGCGGCATTTAAACCATATCAAATGTTAACTTCTAAAGAAGATAAGGAAGTTAAAAGTAAGCATGGCGATTTACCTTATGAACAGAGTTCAAACCAATTGATGACGCTTTATGAAATAACAAATGAAATGAGAAAACTCAAAGATGCCAAACCATTAAAAATTAACAACACACTTGCACACATAGCCTCATTTAACTTGTATGAAGCAACAGGAGCAGATAGTGTCGAATTCACAGAAGATGCCTTAAAACAGCAGCTTAATGAACAAGACGTGTCATTTGTATCAAGTAGTCAAAACGTAGGTTATGATTTTAATGATGTACCTACATTGATACACAGTTGGCTAAACTCAGATATACACAGGTCAAGAATGTTGAATTCTAAATATAATGAAATGGGTGGAGAAGTCATGAATGGCTACTATACCAATATATTTGTGGAAGAAAAATAGAAAGGAGATTTGTAATTATGATTACCGAAGAAACATTAACTGTACTGGATGATATAGAGGCACTTAGCGATAAAATAGTAGCATCCCGTGTTTATAATGAATATAAATTAGCGGAACAAGCATTAGCAACAAATGATGAAGCACATCTCCTATACCAAGCTTTTTTGAAATCGAAGGACAAATACGATGAAATTATGCGTTTTGGTAAATATCATCCGGATTATCAAAGTGTGATGCTTGATACACGAAAAAGAAAGCGCGCATATGAAATGTTACCTGTGGTAATGGACTATAAACAAAAAGAAGTAGCGCTACAAAATTTGATAGATGAAGTGATTGTAAAAATTGCATATGCTGTTTCTGAAAATGTGAAAATTGAAACGGGCAATCCATTTTTCCAAAAGGATTCAAGTGGTTGTGCTACTGGCGGCTCTTGTAGTTGTTCGTTGTAACGTTTGTAAATGTTTTAATACAGATATAGTAAGCCGGAAGTCATCACGAATAAAATAAAAGCTTGGATATCTTAATGTGATATCCAAGCTTTTATTTTTTAGTGATATGTTAATTTAAAGCGTTCGGCTAAATCTGGACGATCAGTGATCAGCGTATGGGCACCATGGAATAGTAAATCATTCATAAGGTCAAGGTTATTGACCCCATAATAACTTGGTACAATATTTCGTTCATTTAGCCAATGAATAAATCTTGGTGAATTTAATTTAATACCTTTAACGGATATTGGCATGTGGAAAGTATGTGCATTTGTTTGAAACATATGTCCTAAGCCTAAATTAAATTTAGAAAAACCTTCAGCAATCTCACAAGGTCTAGCGCCAATCGCGATAAAACCATTGCTTAATTTGGAAATTTGATCAATGTGTTTTTGATAAGCACTAGATACCAAGACACGTTCTTGAGCACCATGTGTTACGATTATCTTATATAATAATTCAGGTACGAGTTGACCATGTGAATGATTGGGATTATCACTTAAAGTAATACTTATCACTTGGTTGGGGTATAAATCTAATAGTTCATCCAATGATAAAATACGTGCATCTGGATGTGCTTCATAGGGTTTAAAGTTATTAATATCAGTATAATGGTAACCAGCATCTAAATTTTGTAATTCATCAAATGTGTGCTCTGAGATTTTTCCTGAACCATTAGTTGTTCGATCGACATCTGTATCATTAAAAACGATTAATTGATTATCTTTCGTTATTCTAATACTTATATCGAAACCATCTATATTATGAGCTACCGCATTATCAAAAGCGAGTTTAGTATTTTCTGGTCGAACTGCCATACCACCACGATGTGCTAAGATATATGGGGCAGGTTTTGAAAAGAAAGCGGGTATGCTTTGAGGCTTAGGTTTGGTTTTATATCTATTTATAAAAAACAAGCTACTGACTATACCAACCGTACTTAAAAAAGCACCCTTAAATAATTTGTTGAAATTTGCCATGAACAATCCTCCTCTTTTATGTATATAGAGTAATATAGCAAAACTTAGAGTTACATCAAAATAATTGTTATTTATAAAATGAAAAAGACATGATATTATATAAGGGCTAATAATTGGAGTGATAATAAAATGCAAACTGTACCTAGAACAAGTTTAATCATATATTTGAAACATATGAAACACGAAAGACAAGTACGAAAGTTTGGGCACATTGTCAGTACAAATAGACAACAGCGCTATGTTGTTATGTATATCAATGAACAAGAAGCGGATCAAATTGTCGGGAAACTTATTAAACTCAAATATGTGAAGCACATTGAAGGCTCACCATATAAATATTTAGAAAAAGTATATGAAAAAGAACAGCATGAAATTTCATAACTCAAATCATTTAAGTTGAATGTTTAAGTAAAGATAGTATTTATCTATTTGAAATTGAAATTAAATAAAGCCACAATAGCACAATGGATTGTCTACGGTGGCTTTATTTTGTTGATTTTTATTGTAAAGGCGGTATCCATCTTTGTAACCTTAATACGCTGATTAAGTAATTGTAGTATAAATCAAGGTCATGAAATGCTTCAGGAGGCTGGACATCAATGCCTTTAATGTCAATGTCAAAGCGATCTGCTTGTGCATTAATGAGCTCGAATTTTTTGTTAGGCGTTGGGTATGGATATTTTAAAGCGTTAACCATCATGTACATTGCTTGAAAATGCTGACCACTCGTTGGTTTCATAATGATTGCCACAGAGGAAAGTTTTTTCTCCGAAGTAGGGGTATGAAAATAGATGATGTGGTCTATACGTTGAAAGTTATATTCAATCAAGGTATTAAATTCAAATAAGTCTGTTAAGCCTTCACCAAGCTGAATAAATGCTTGTTTCATTATTAATGTCCTCCTTATCATGCAATATGAATTATATAAAATTTGTTATAGGAATGGAAGTGTAAATAATATGAGAGTGATTTCAGGAATACATAAGAGTAAAGCACTAGAAAG
Source organism: Staphylococcus casei (assembly GCF_030294405.1). Taxonomy (NCBI): domain Bacteria; kingdom Bacillati; phylum Bacillota; class Bacilli; order Caryophanales; family Staphylococcaceae; genus Staphylococcus; species Staphylococcus casei. Next base: position 1,864,531 of record NZ_CP125718.1, on the reverse strand, counting down.
TATAGAAGGACGTAATACGAGACCGACTATGGATAAAGTGAAAGAAGGTATTTTTAATAGTCTTCATGAAGTATCTGGCATAGGATTAGACTTATTTGCTGGTAGTGGGGCTTTAGGAATTGAGGCTTTATCTCGAGGTATGGATAAAATGATTTTTGTTGATCAAAATTTTAAAGCTGTTAAAGTCATTAAAGCTAACTTAAAACATTTGAATATTGAAGCGCAGGCTGAAGTCTACAAAAATAATGCTGATCGTGCACTGAAAGCACTTTCTAAAAGAGAAATTCAATTTGATGTGATATTTTTAGATCCACCTTATGACAAAGGATTGATTGACGAAGCTTTGGAAGGTATCGCAAAGTTTAATTTATTAAAAGAAAATGGTATTATCGTGTGTGAGTTCAATCATCATGAAAAAATAAACACTCAGCCATTCCAAGTGATTAAGCGTTATCATTATGGTTTGACAGATACTTTGTTATTAGAAAAAGGAGATAAAAATGTCGACAACTAAAGCAGTCATTCCTGGTAGTTTTGATCCAATAACATATGGACACATTGATATAATAGATAGAAGTGCGGATCGCTTTGATGAACTTCATATTTGTGTTTTGAAGAATAGTAGTAAATCAGGTACATTTTCAATTGAAGAACGTATCGCGTTAATAAAAGAGTCAGTCAAGCATTTAAATAATGTTACAGTACATCATTTCGATGGATTATTAGTAGATTTCTGTGACCAAATCGGTGCTCAGACAATTATCAGAGGCTTGAGAGCGGTCAGTGACTTTGAATATGAATTGCGATTGACATCGATGAATAAGAAACTAAATAGTAATGTTGAAACGATGTATATGATGACGAGTACGAATTATTCTTTTATTAGTTCGAGCGTTGTAAAAGAAGTTGCTGCTTATAAAGCAAATGTCTCTGATTTTGTGCCAGTTCACGTTGAAAAAGCATTGAACGAGAAGTTCAAAAAATAAGGATACTTTTAAAGGGAAAATCATAGGCGTTAGCGTCGTAAGGAAAAGGATGGTTGCTGTATTAAAGTATAGCAATCATCCTTTTCCTTACCCTGTTAACTTAATATATTAGGAAAATAAGCTTGAATCTGAGTGATTCACGTTTCATACACGAATGACTGGTGTATTAAAATCAGTTGCAGTATCTTGAGATAATAAGTTGTAAATTTTTGTAGCATGAATTTCATCTGAGAAGAAATGTGCATTTTTTTTATTTACTTGCGTTATAAAGTGACGTTCCGGATAATTCTTTTTCAATGCTTTCAAATATTGTTGCCCTTTTTGGTTCATGCCTAGTACGCGCACAGCATTGATATTCGTAGGAGCATGGTTTTGTTTGAAATTTAGTAAGATATTCATGAGTACACGTTGGAGATGTGTGTAAGTGTATCTTTTTGTCTTAAGTAAGGTCATTAAATGTTCGAAAGAAGTTGCTTGAGTAATGACTTGCTTCAAACGATGTTCTAAACCTTCACTCATCGTATATATTTGATTAAGACTGTTTAAATCATTGCTTAATATTGCATACTTTATAAAATGAAAGGTATCTTCAAGTTCTACTGCTGGCTGATCATATAAGTCATGTAGATGCTGTGGAACTACTTGTTTCCATAGTTCTTCGCCATCTTTGATCGATTTGCGAATTGAAGTGCCACTTGCAAAATTAAGCCCTGTAATAACGGCATCGTGATGTGAACTTTGTTCACGTTTTAAAGTCCATGGTTGAATTGTTGGAGCCCATTTTCGGATTGCTCTTACATAAGAAATACCTAAAGTGTTATTAGGCGATGAGAGTAAGGTGTTATCTGATACTAGCTCACTTAAAATTCGAGGGTAGCTTTTACCTTCTTTGGATTTTGTGATAAATTGTTGGGAATTTTCGACACTTTCAATATCGTTTGCAAGTGATGTAAAGGCATCAATATTACCAGCTTCACTTCCAAATGATAAATGATCAATCGATAAATAGTCAGCCACTTTGACTGCAGCTTCTGCAAAATAGGGGCCGGCAGATAACGTAGCATATGCAGGTAATTCTATAACTAAGTCTACCGCGCTTAAAGCCATCTGTGTGCGAATAAATTTATTGTAAATTGCTGGTTGGCCTCTCATGACAAAGTGTCCGCTCATTATTGCGACAGAAATGTCAGCGCCAGTGATTGACTTTGACTTCTGGGCATGGTATAAGTGACCATTGTGGAAAGGATTATATTCTGTGATTAGTGCAACGCTTTTCATTTGCAATTCTTCCTTTCAGAATTCATTATAGATATTGTAACAGATGTGAATGTGTTAAGAAAAAATCTTGACAACTTATATCTATAAAGTTAAAATAAATTTTGTGCTTGTTAGAGGTGAAGCCATATGAAATGGTCAATAACACAATTAAGAAAATTCCAAGATAAACCATTTGAATTCCATCAAACGGTTAATTTTGATCATTTAGTAAAATCATTAGATTTAATAGATCTATCTGATATTGATATTGCTGGTGAATTAACCGTAAGGTCAAATGAAGTCATTGCAGATATGCATATCACGGGAACATATACAATGGCGTGTGCACGTACTTTGGTTCCGGTAGAAGCTCCATTAGATATCAAATCTCAAGAGATTTTTGATTTGGAAGGTTATGAACGTTATAGCAATGACGCAGAAGATGATGAACATTATCATGATGCAACAGACGGTATGATAAATCTAAAGAATATTGCTGAAGAACTTGTTATTATTGAAAAGCCAATGCGTGTTTTTTCAAATGAAAGCGATCAGATGTTACGAGAAGGTAATGGTTGGGAAGTTATTGACGAAGAACAAGCGATTGATGATGCTAAAGAACAAGAGCAATCTGATTCTAAGCAAATTGATCCTAGGCTTCAAAAATTACAACAACTATATGACGAAGAGCAATAGCAGATTTGTGTAATCTATAGTATAATAGATTATTGAATCTGAAAATATCTATTTAGTGTTTGAATATAAGGAGGATATATCATGGCAGTACCAAAAAGAAGAACGTCAAAAACGAGAAAAAATAAACGTCGTACGCATTTTAAAATTTCAGTACCTGGTATGACAGAATGCCCAAGCTGTGGCGAATACAAATTATCTCACCGCGTATGTAAGAACTGTGGTTCATACAATGGTGAAGACGTTGTATCAAAATAAATTTTTATTAATTTAATGACCTAATATAGGTCGACGATTATCGTTCATTAATTATTCACTTGATAATTTTTGAGCGATTTTTTATTTTATACATGAATAAAAAAGATATCAAGTGATGGGTTGTGTGAAGATATGGAGACAATTAACGCGCAAATAATTATGAATAGAATAGAAAATAATGATGTCAATTGGATATATCATCATTTTAGTGATGATTTTCAAGATGTATCGTCGTTTGAAGAATTAACAAAGTTATTAGAAGAGTACAATCGTATTCGGGCAACGAACGCACAATATAAACATATACATATAAATCATCAAGATGAATATATTTGGTTTGATAGTAAGATGACCTCTGGGGTGAGTGTAACTTTAAATAAATATCAAGAAATTATTAGTTTGGTATTAATCCCGCTTAAGCATATACATGTAAGTAAAAATACAAGGCAAACTTATACGTTACCTATTGTACAAGATTGGCTTGTATGGTCTGGTGGGGATAATGTATTGTTAAATACGCATTATCATTATAAACATCAAAGACATGCGCTCGATTTAATTCGTGTGGAACAAGGCATGACGTATAAAGGTAATCCACAATTATGCGAGAATTACTACGCTTATAATAAACCAATTTTAGCTCCAGCTAATGGAACGGTAGTAGAAATTGTGGATGGTATTGCAGATGGTGTACCTGGTGAAATAAATACCAATCATCCAGAAGGAAATTATATTATTATTCAACACAGCAGACATGAGTATAGTATGATTGCTCATATAAAACCTAACTCTTTTAAAATAGAAAAGGGCGATGAATTACTACGCGGTCAACACATTGCAAATGTTGGAAATTCAGGCAATTCATCTGAACCACACGTACATTTTCAAGTAATGGATAGTAATGATTTACAAATGGCGCAGACATTAAAAATAAAATTACATAATTACGCATCACCTGAAAAAGGTGATATAGTAACCTATACAGGAGATAATATTTTAGTAAATAAAGACAATTATTTTTCGGCATTTATTAAAAGTATCAGCACAAACATCACACAAAGATTCAGAAGTTAAAAATTTAAAATAAAGAGGCTATGCTATGGAAATGATTACTTCGGCTCAAAATAGTAAAGTTAAAAATGCAAATAAATTAAAAAAGAAACGTGATAGAGATAAAACTGGTCAAGCACTTATTGAAGGTTATCATCTGATTGAAGAAGCGTATCAAAGCACAGTCAAAATTAAACAACTGTTTGTAGTTGACGTAGAAAGATTAGATGAGAGATTAATGACTTACGCTGAAGAAGTGTTTGAAATTAATCTTAAAGTAGCAGAAAGTTTATCTGGAACAGTAACGCCGCAAGGTTTTTTTGCAGTAATTGAAAAACCAGTACCTGAAACGACACAGGCTAAACAAGTATTGCTTGTAGATTGTATTCAAGATCCAGGTAATTTAGGGACTTTAATACGTACGGCTGATGCTGCTGGGTTAGACCTTATCGTACTTGAAAAAGGGACGGCTGACCCATATCAAGACAAAGTGTTACGTGCAAGCCAAGGAAGTGTATTTCACATTCCTATTATTACTCAGGAGTTAAGTGAGTTTATCGATCAATTTGAAGGTAATGTTTATGGAACAGCATTAGAAAATGCGCTTCCTTATCAACAAATACCAAGTCAGGATCACTTTGCGCTTCTTTTAGGTAATGAAGGCGAAGGTGTAAATGCTGATTTGTTAAACAAAACGACTCAAAATTTGACAATACCTATTTATGGGAAAGCAGAGAGTTTAAATGTAGCTATTGCAGGTAGTATAGTGATGTACCATTTGAAAGGTTGACCCTGTAATCAAAAATCGTATATAATATAATTAATGTTATGACAAAGACAATAACAACCGATAAAAAGACGTAAACTAATTTATACAGTAGTAGAAGGGAGAATATCCAGAGACTGAGAGATGTTCCGCTGTTTTTAGTTTTTTTCACCTTTTTGGTTACTTAAAGAGATTTAAGTCGGATTTCATTTCCGTTATCAATGACAACAAGTGTATGCGTAGGCATAAATTTGGGTGGTACCACGGAAGGCTTTCGTCCCAGTTTCAAGGGATGAAAGTCTTTTTTTGTATTTTGAAAGTATATTTTTAAAATTATTGAGTGTATTTTAACTAGGAGGCAAAGTATGGCACAAACAGAAGCTATGGCTGATATTAAACAGCAAGCAATCGTTGATATCAATGAGGCACATAATGAAAAAGCGCTACAAGATGTTAAGGTAAAATATTTAGGTAAAAAAGGGTCAGTAACTGGTTTAATGAAATATATGAAAGATTTACCAAATGAAGAAAAGCCAGCATATGGTCAACAAGTTAACGAAGTGAGACAAACCATTGAAGGTGAAATCGAATCACGTCGTAAATTATTAGCCCACGAGCAATTAGAACAACAATTGCAAGAGGAAAAAATTGATGTAACGCTCCCAAGTAGAAAAATATCTATTGGTGCTAAGCATCCCTTAACACGTACTGTAGAGGAAATAGAGGATTTATTCTTAGGGCTAGGTTATGAAATTGTAGATGGTTTTGAGGTAGAACAAGATTATTATAACTTTGAAGCATTAAACTTACCTAAATCACACCCAGCTCGAGATATGCAAGATAGTTTTTATATTACTGAAGAAACACTTATGAGAACACATACGTCTCCAGTCCAAGCAAGAACAATGGAACAGCGCAAAGGCGAAGGGCCTGTAAAAATTCTTTGCCCGGGTAAAGTGTATCGTCGTGATTCTGATGATGCGACACATAGCCATCAATTCACACAAATTGAAGGTTTAGTAGTGGATGAAAATATAAAAATGAGCGATTTAAAAGGGACTTTAGAGTTATTAGCTAAACAACTCTTTGGTGAAGATAGAGAAATTCGTTTACGTCCAAGTTATTTTCCATTTACTGAACCATCTGTGGAAGTAGACGTTTCATGTTTCAAATGTGGCGGTGCTGGTTGTAATGTCTGTAAGCAAACAGGCTGGATTGAGATTTTAGGTGCCGGCATGGTACATCCGAATGTTTTAGAAATGGCAGGTTTTGATCCTAATAAATATAGTGGATTCGCGTTTGGTATGGGGCCAGACCGTATAGCAATGTTGAAATATGGTATAGAAGATATTCGTCATTTCTATACAAATGATGTACGTTTCTTAAATCAATTTAAAGCTGTAGAAGATAGAGGTGAAATTTAATGTTTATTTCAAAAGAATGGTTAGAAAGCTATGTAGATATTGACCAACCAGTTAATGTATTAGCGGAGAGAATTACACGTACGGGTATCGAAGTGGATGATATTGTCGATTATACAAAAGACATTAAAAAATTAGTTGTTGGTTATGTACAATCTAAGACGCCTCATCCAGATGCTGATAAATTAAATATTTGCCAAGTTGATATTGGTGAAGCAGAACCAGTACAAATAGTGTGTGGCGCACCTAATGTGGATGCAGGTCAAACAGTGATCGTTGCTACAGTAGGTGGAAGATTACCAGGCGGAGTGAAAATTAAACGCGCTAAATTGCGCGGAGAACGCTCAGAAGGTATGATTTGTTCACTTCAAGAAGTAGGCGTCCCAAATAACTTAGTACCTAAACAATTTGAAAATGGTATCTATGTATTTTCATCTGCAGTTAAACCTGGAACTGATGCACTAACGGCATTGTACTTAAATGACCAAGTAATGGAATTTGATTTAACACCAAATAGAGCAGATGCATTAAGCATGATAGGTACTGCTTATGAAACAGCAGCACTGTATAACGTACCAATGACAAAGCCAGAAACACAAAGCGATGAAGTTTCATTACAGACTTCCGATGAAATCAACGTCAGCGTTAAAAATAAAGATAAAGTACCATATTACAGTACTAGAGTTGTTAATAACGTGACAATTGCACCTTCTCCAGAATGGATGCAAATGCGTTTGATTAAAGCGGGTATTAGACCAATCAATAACGTCGTTGATATATCTAACTATGTACTATTAGAATATGGTCAACCTTTACACATCTTTGATAAAGATCACATTGGCTCTACTCAAATTGAAGTACGTCAAGCGAAGGCAAATGAAACAATGACAACACTAGATGACCAAGAAAGAACTTTACAAGATACTGATATCGTTATAACGAATGGTACAACACCGATTGCCATTGCTGGTATTATGGGTGGGGATTTCTCAGAAGTGACTGAAGAAACAACCAATGTAGTTATTGAAGGCGCGATATTTGATCCAGTGTCAATCCGTCACACTTCTCGAAAATTAAATTTAAGAAGTGAAGCATCTAGCCGTTTTGAAAAAGGTATTGCTACAGAGTTTGTTGATGAAGCTGTAGATAGAGCGTGTTATTTATTACAAAGCTACGCTGGTGGAACAGTTTCACAGGGACGTGTTGCAGAAGGCGACTTAGGTCAATTTGTGACACCTATAGAAATATCAGTGGACAAAGTGAATAAAACAATAGGTTTTGAACTTTCAGCAACTGATATTGAATCGATATTTGTGCAATTAGGTTTTGAAACAACAAACCATTCAGATGTACTGACAGTCATGGTACCATCAAGACGTAAAGATATTACAATTAAAGAGGATTTAATAGAAGAAATTGCACGTATATATGGATATGATGAAATCCCTTCTACATTACCTGTTTTTGAAGATGTAACCAATGGTGCTTTAACAGATAGACAGTCTAAATCACGTATTGTAAAAGCAACCCTAGAAGGTGCAGGTTTAAGTCAAGCGATTAACTATTCACTAGTAGATAAAGAAAGAGCTAAAGACTTTGCTCTACAAGATCGTTCAACAATAGAACTATTAATGCCTATGAGTGAGGCACATTCAACATTACGTCAAAGTCTTATTCCGCATTTAATTGATGCAGCAGCTTATAACGTTGCACGTAAAAACAACGATGTACGCTTATATGAATTAGGACGTGTGTTCTTTGGTAATGGTGAGGGTGAACTACCTGATGAAGTAGAATACTTAAGTGGAATCTTAACTGGCGACTACACAGTCAACGCGTGGCAAGGTAAAAAAGAAGAAATAGATTTCTTTGTCGCTAAAGGATTTGTAGATCGTATTGCTGAAAAATTAGATATAAACTTTGAGTATGAAGCTGGAGAAATCAATGGTCTGCATCCTGGTAGAACTGCTGTAGTGAAATTGAATGGTGAAATTGTTGGTTTCGTAGGTGAATTACATCCGCAAACTGAAAAAGATAATGATTTAAAACGTACATACGTTTTTGAACTCAATTATGATAAATTAATGGCAGTATCTGTTGGATATATTAACTATCAACCAATACCAAGGTTCCCTGGGGTTTCAAGAGATATTGCATTAGTGGTTAACCGCAATATGCCATCTGCAAAATTAGTTCAAGTCATTCACGAGCATGGTGGAGATATTTTACAAAATGCAGAAGTATTTGATGTCTATGAGGGAGAACATGTTGCAGAAGATGAAAAATCAATCGCAATCCGTTTGGCATATCTAGATACACAACAAACATTAACAGATGACAAAGTAAATGCAGTACATGAAGATATCTTGGATGCATTACAAGCACAAGGTGCTACAATTAGATAACTAAACTAAAAACCTTGGAAGCCCGTATAGTGAGCTTCCAAGGTTTTTGTTTATTAAATTATTTAGTTGTTATGTTTCTTTTGGACAAGGTTCAGCGCCTTTGTTCGATTAGCAAAGTGTTTTTTAGTAATTGAATCTAAGTAATCAATCCCTTTACGCTCAATAATACGCGCAGCGGCAAGATCAACTTTGTTACTGGCGCCTTTGGGAATTTCAGTGCGCGTAGATTGCGAGATACTGTCCATATTTTTCACAAAGGCATAGCGTGAAATAATGCTGGCTGCAGCAATGGCGATGGATTTAGATTCACCTTTTGTTTCAAATTTAGTTTTATTACTCAAAGGCAAGTCGGTGAGGGCATACCTTTTATAAACGCCAGCTTCTGCAAATTGATCAATGACTATATAATCGAGTTCATCGGTGTTAATTTTCTGTGTTACATTTTTAATTGCTTCATTGTGCAAGACAGCTTTCATTTTTACTTGTGACCAACCAGCTTTTTGTTTTTCATTATACTTTTCATTGTGCATGGTCAGTAGTGAATGAGGTATAAAGGTAACGAGTTGTTCTGCGAGCTCGATAATTTTAGGGTCTGTTAGTTTTTTTGAATCGTCCACGCCCAGTGTTTTTAATACTTGTACATTTTGTTTAGATACATAGGCGGCACAAACAGTAAGGGGACCAAAATAATCGCCGCTACCAGCCTCATCACTGCCTATACACTGATATTTATTATATTGTATCGTTTGTTTGGAACTTGTTGGTTTCGATGGAGATTTTTGTTGTTGGGCAATATGAGGTAATAATTGTGCTGCTATCACTTCAGCATCGTTACCTTGAAACATAACTTTATTCGAATTATAAATGGAAATAGAAGTGTTTTTATATTTTGTTTTGGCTTTCATTCCTTGAGGAAGTTGATTTGTATTAAATTGAATTTTTGACATTAGCAGTTGAATATCTTGATGGGTTAATTTATGTACAACATTTGTCATGTTTTGGCCTCACTTTATTAAAATACTTAAATATTTGTTCAGATAACGTTTATCATATCATATCTGTAAATGAGTGAGCTACCGTTGTTCAATAACAATAATCATGCATATGAAAAACACTATTTAACTTTAGCTAAATGGAATAAAATTAAAATATTTCAAATATAACAAATCACACCTCTTACAAAATAATATTCAGTCGTGTATAATCGTTCGTGATAAATATTCTAATTTAACAACTATAAATCTAAGCGATTCAACCAAAATACATTCAGAAATACACATTAAAGTCAGGAGTTATAATATGGGTGAGTTTAAAAATCGGATTAACGTAACTATCAATGATCAACATTATACAATTGTCGGTGAAGACAATCCTGAGCATATCCGTTATGTCGCACATTTAGTTGATGAAAGACTTAAAGAGTTATCTAGTAAAAGTGCTGGCCTAGATACAACGAGAAAGGCCATACTAACGGCGGTAAATATTATGCACGAAAAAGTACAGTTAGAAGAAGAGAATTACCGTTTGCAACAAGAAATTGCACAATTGCGAAATAGTGAAGAAGAATGATTATTGATTTAATTGTTGTGTTAATCTTTATCTATATTGGAATGATAGGCTTTAGAAGAGGTGCGTGGTTAAGTTGCCTACACCTATGTTCGACACTATTTTCATTATGGGTAGCACATCGATTATATATGATTATTTCACAACGGTTAGAATTATTCGTACCATTCCCTAAAACCCGTGCATATGATTTGAATTATACATTTCAGTTTGATAATCTACAGCAACGTTTTGATCATATTATTGCTTTCTTAATTATAGCAACCGTCACTAAAATGATATGCTATGGTATTATCGTCATATTTGATAATATACTTAAATATCAATCATTACATTTAATGAGTCGTATAATCGGTGTAGTGATGAGTGTAATATCATCAATAATAATAACTTCAACATTAATATATGGTGTAGCACTGTATCCACTAGAAATCATACAACAACAATTAGCTAAGTCAATTGTTGCAACCTACATGGTAATACATATGCCGTATGTATCGACATTTGTAATGGATATATAGCGTTTTTAAAATATAGGAGGTCAGGACATAATCGATTTACTGATGAACGTGTAACAGTATTTTGTCTTGATCTTTTTTTATGGAGTGAAGATAATGACAAAAAAAGATATTATTCAATTATTAGAAAAAATAGCTACTTATATGGAATTAAAAGGTGAAAATACATTTAAAGTTTCGGCATACAGAAAAGCGGCACAAAGCCTGGAAATAGATGAGCGACCGCTTGACCAAATTGAAGATGTTACGGAATTAAAAGGTATAGGCAAAGGTGTTGGAGAGGTTATAGATGAATATCGTCAGAAAGAGAAATCATCTACGCTTGAAGCATTACAGCAAGAAGTGCCAGAAGGATTAATTCCGTTATTGAAAATACAAGGTTTAGGTAGTAAGAAAATAGCTAAGCTATATAAAGCATTAGGCATTGATGGCAAAGAATCATTACAACAAGCCTGTGAAGCGGGTAAAGTAAGTGAACTAAGTGGTTTTGCCAAAAAAACAGAGCAAAATATATTAGAAGCAGTAAAAGCATTGGGCGCAAAAAAAGATCAGTATCCAATAGATCAAATGCGTGGATTAAATTATGAGATTAAGGCTTATCTAGAAACTGTAGACGATATTGATCAATTTGAAGTTGCTGGTAGTTTTAGACGCTTTAAAGAAATGAGCAAGGATCTAGATTATATCATTAGTACCAAGCAGCCGTTAAAAGTACAGCAAGCATTACTTGATATACCAAACAAAGTAAAAGAAGTGGCTGTTGGCGAAACTAAAGTATCTTTAGAGTTATCTTATGATGACGAGACAATAGGCGTCGATTTCCGATTGATAGAGCCAGCAGCGTTTTATCATACTTTACAACATTTTACTGGATCCAAAGATCACAACATCCGCATTCGTCAATTAGCAAAAGCGAATGATGAAAAAGTAAGCGAATATGGTATAGAAAAAGCGAATGGAGAATTGTTACAATATCAAAGTGAGCGAGAAATCTATGAACATTTTGGTGTGAATTGGATTGATCCTTCAATTAGAGAAGATGGTAGCGAATTTGATAAAGATTTATCAGATATCATTAAATTAGAGGACATTAATGGAGATATACACATGCATACCACGTATAGTGATGGTGCATTTGATATAGAAGAAATGGTCCAAGCTAATATTGCCAAAGGACGACAGTTTATGGTTATAACAGACCATTCTCAAAGCCTAAAAGTAGCTAATGGTTTGTCAGTAGAGCAGCTATTACGTCAAAATAAAGAAATAAAAGCACTTAACGCTAAATATGATGAAATTGATATATATTCTGGTATTGAGATGGATATACTTCCAGATGGTCGATTAGACTATGATGATGAAGTATTGGCACAATTGGACTATGTAATCGCAGCTATACATCAAAGCTTTAATCAATCTCAAGAAGAAATTATGAAACGATTAGAAAACGCATGTCGGAATCCATATGTGAGACACATTGCACATCCTACAGGACGTATTATTGGCAGACGACCAGGTTATGAACCTGATATTGATCGTTTATGTGAAATTGCTGAAGAGACCAATACGATATTAGAAATCAATGCTAACCCCAAACGCTTAGATTTAAATGCAGAGGCGGTGAAAAAGCATCCTAATGTGAAGTTAACGATTAATACAGATGCCCATCATATTGATCATTTAGAATTTATGGCATATGGTGTAGCCACTGCACAAAAAGGTTTAGTTAAAAAGGACAGAGTGATAAATACAATGTCTCGTGAGGCATTTAAATCGCTAATTACAAATAATATTAAAATGAAGAAATAGAGGGATCGTATGAGACAGAAATCATTAAATGTCTTAGAATTCGATAAAATAAAAGCACTCGTTGAAAAAGAAACGATGAGTGATATAGGTATAGAAAAAGTTAAAGAGATGACACCAGCGACTGATTTTCATACTGTTGAATTTCAAATGAATGAAACAGATGAAATCTCGCAAATTTATAACAAACATCGCATGCCTAGTCTAAGTGGTTTGGCCAAAATATCCCCACTTATTCATAGAGCAACAATTGGTGGCGTTTTAAATGTAAGTGAATTGAATTTAATTAAAAGATTAATACAAATACAAAATCAGTATAAAACTTTTTATAATAGTTTATTAGAAGAAGAAGATTTAAATTATCCAATTCTCAATGACAGAATGGAACAATTGCCAATTTTATCTGATTTATATCAAAATATTCATCAAAAATGTGATGCCTATGATTTGTTTGATAATGCGAGTTATGAATTGCAAGGTATACGCAGCAAGATTTCTAGTGCTACACAAAGAATAAAGCAAAATTTAGATAAAATAGTAAAAAGTCAGGCCAATCAAAAAAAACTATCTGATGCTATCATCACTGTACGTAACGAGCGCAATGTTATACCAGTTAAAGCTGAATATCGCCAAGACTTTAATGGTATAGTGCATGATCAATCTGCTTCTGGACAAACACTGTACATTGAGCCATCATCTATCGTAGAAATGAGTAACCAAATTAGTCGCTTACGTAACGATGAAGCAGTAGAACGTGAGCGCATACTTACTGAACTTACAGGCCAAGTCGCTGAAGAAGCTGATGCATGCTTAGTGTCAGAGTCTATTATGGGACAAATTGATTTTCTAACTGCAAAAGCGCGTTACGCACGGTCCATCAAAGGAACGAAGCCAGAATTTACGACGGAAAGAACAGTATACTTACCCAAAGCGTTTCATCCTTTATTAGACAGAAACACAGTAGTAGCGAATACGATTGAGTTTGCTGATGGTATAGAAACAGTCATTATTACTGGACCTAACACTGGTGGTAAAACAGTTACATTAAAAACGTTAGGTTTAATTATTATGATGGCCCAATCAGGTATGCTTATTCCAACATTAGATGGAAGTAAATTAAGTATCTTTGAAAATGTATATTGTGATATCGGAGATGAACAGTCTATTGAGCAATCACTTTCTACTTTCTCATCACATATGAAGAATATTGTAGAGATTTTGAAACATGCAACACGTGATAGCTTGATTCTCTTTGATGAGCTCGGTGCAGGGACAGACCCTAGTGAAGGTGCAGCTTTAGCTATGAGTATATTAGATTATGTACATGATATAGGTTCTCTTGTCATGGCTACGACACACTATCCTGAATTAAAAGCTTATAGTTATAATAGAGATGGTGTAATGAATGCGAGTGTAGAATTTGATGTGAAAACATTAAGTCCTACTTATAAATTATTAATGGGTGTACCAGGTCGGTCAAATGCATTTGATATTTCAAAAAAATTAGGTTTAAATATGAAGGTTATTCAAAAAGCTAAATCAATGATTGGTCAAGATGAGCAAGAGATTAATGAAATGATTGCTTCTCTCGAACATAATTCTAAACGTGTGGATGAACAGCGCATAGAATTAGATCATTTATTGAGGGAAGCACAAGATACCCATGCGTCATTAGCTAAACAATATGAAAAATATCAAAATCAAGAAAAGCAACTGCTAGAAGAAGCTAAAGAAAAAGCTAATCAGCGCGTGAAATCAGCTACAAAAGAAGCGGATGAAATATTAAAAGAATTACGTGAACTCAGAGATAAAAAAGGTGCAGACGTAAAAGAACATGAATTAATCGATAAGAAGAAACAACTTGATGACCAATATGAAGCTAAATCTATTAAACAAAATATACAAAAGAAAAAATGGGATGAAATCAAAGCTGGTGATGAAGTGAAAGTACTCACATATGGACAAAAAGGTGAAGTGCTAGAAATGATAGGTAATGATGAAGCTGTAGTACAAATGGGCATCATTAAAATGAAATTACCTATAGAAGATTTGGAGAAAACTAAAAAAACAAAAGAACAACCAACTAAAATGATTAAACGTGAAAATAGACAAAGTATTAAAATGGAACTGGATTTACGTGGTTATCGTTATGATGAAGCTATGGTTGCTGTAGACCAATATCTAGACCAAGCGGTGCTAAGTAATTATGAGCAAGTTTACATTATTCATGGGAAAGGTACGGGCGCTTTACAAAAAGGCGTACAAAATCATTTAAAACGTCACAAAAGTGTGTCATCATATAGAAGCGGAATGCCAAGCGAAGGTGGATTTGGTGTTACCGTAGCAGAATTAAAATAATCGTGAGCAAGAGGTATGCAGAATAATATAAAGTCTGTTATAATTTCTTCATCATTTGAAATTTAAGGAGGATTGGCATTTATGGCAATCGTAAAAGTAACAGATTCAAACTTTGATGAAAATATTCAATCAGGTGTTAATTTAGTAGATTTTTGGGCAACATGGTGTGGCCCTTGTAAGATGATAGCTCCAGTATTAGAAGAATTAGCAGGAGACTATGATGGTAAAGCTAACATTTTAAAATTAGATGTAGATGAAAACCCATCAACAGCTGCTAAATTTGAAGTTATGAGTATTCCAACTTTAATCGTATTTAAAGATGGAGAACCAGTAGATAAAGTAGTAGGTTTCCAACCTAAAGAAAACTTAGCAGAAGTATTAGATAAACACTTATAAGCATCTACCATAAGACTGGGACATTAATTCATTTAATGTCCCAGTTTTCAATTTGTAGCGTTTTAATACATTGTTAATTATGATTGAGTACATATATAATGTAGATGAAGTGATATCTATAGTTTTTAGTAGTAGATGAAGTGTTGAATTGAAAAATAATTGGAAGGAGGGATTTGGAGTGGAAACTTACCAAGAACAAATCAAACAGAAATTGACAGTAGTACCAATGGAACCTGGTTGTTACTTAATGAGAGATCGCAATGACCAAGTGATATATGTAGGTAAAGCGAAGCGATTAAGAAATAGGTTGAGATCATACTTTACTGGTGCACATGATGCAAAGACGACACGTTTGGTTGGGGAAATTCGTGATTTTGAATTTATTGTAACTTCAAGTGAAACAGAATCCTTACTTCTAGAATTAAATTTAATTAAACAATACCAACCACGCTATAATATCTTACTCAAAGATGATAAAAGTTATCCATTTATTAAAATAACAAAAGAAAAATATCCAAGATTAATAGTGACACGTACAGTGAAAAAGGGGAGTGGCAAATACTTTGGTCCATACCCTAATGCCTATTCTGCACAAGAAACCAAAAAGTTATTAGACCGTATATATCCATTTAGAAAATGTGATAAAATGCCGGATAAATTATGTCTATACTATCATATTGGTCAATGTTTAGGACCTTGTGTTTACCCAGTAGAGTTAAATCAATACGCAGAAATGACAAAAGAAATTACTGATTTTCTGAATGGTGAAGATAAAACGATACTAAAAAATTTAGAACAGAAGATGCTAGAAGCAAGTGAAACATTAGATTTTGAAAGAGCAAAAGAATATAGAGATTTAATTCAACATATTCACAATTTAACTAAGAAACAAAAAATCACGACTTCGGATAATACAATTAGAGATGTTTTTGGTTATAGTGTTTCCAAAGGTTGGATGTGTATTCAAGTATTTTTTATTAGGCAAGGCAATATGATTAAAAGAGACGCTACGATGATTCCGATTCAACAGACTGCAGAAGAAGAATTCTATACCTTTATTGGACAGTTCTATGAATTGAATCAACATTTAATGCCCAAAGAAGTACATGTACCTAACCATTTAGATCGTGATATTATTCAATCTGTAGTTGATACAAAAATCGTACAACCGATTAAAGGTAAAAAGAAAGAAATGATAGATTTAGCAAATCATAATGCAGAAGTTACTTTAGAAAATAAATTTGAGTTAATTTCTAAAGATGAGTCACGCACTGTAAAAGCAATAGAAGAATTAGGCGACTATATGGGAATTCAAACACCAATAAGAATTGAAGCTTTTGATAATTCTAATATTCAAGGGGTCGATCCTGTTTCGGCCATGGTCTCATTTATAGATGGTAAGCCTAATAAAAAAGGCTATCGCAAATATAAAATTAAAACCGTTGAAGGTCCAGATGATTATAAATCAATGAGAGAAGTCGTGCGCAGACGTTATACTCGAGTACTAAACGAAGGGACGCCTCTACCAGACTTAATTATAGTCGATGGTGGTAAAGGACATATGAATGGTGTTATCGATGTTTTAGAAAACGAACTCGGCTTAGATATACCGGTAGCAGGGTTGCGTAAAAATGATAAGCACCAAACTTCTGAAATATTATATGGTGAAAGTGCCGAAATTGTCCCATTAAAGAAAAATAGCCAAGCCTTTTATTTATTACAGAGAATTCAAGACGAAGTGCATAGATTTGCGATTACTTTTCATAGACAAACACGTCAAAAGACAGGCCTCCAGTCAGTTTTGGATACTGTGGAGGGGATTGGTTCCAAACGTAAGACCAAATTACTACGCACTTTTGGTTCAATAAAAAAAATGAAGGCCGCTAGTATTGAGGACCTCAAAGTAGCAGGTCTACCTCAGAATGTCGCTCAAAATTTACATCAAGCTTTGAGCGACAAACAGTGACAAAAGTTTTGGGTGTGAGAATCATTCTCATGCCCAAAACTTTATAATTTAGTGTTACAATAACAAATAACAGGAAATCTTTTTTTACTTGTGATTGGAAGCGTTTTCTAATTGAGAGATATTATCATTAATGATTAGTATTATAGAAAATATGTAATTTTAAATCAGAGATATACTTTTCTGCTAAATATAATTGAGCAAATTATTTTATTGCAGTAAACATATTATGGTGGAATAACTTGTTATCTTAATGCTTTTTAATGATAAATAGAATAGCTTAATTCACTTGAAAGAAAAGGAAATCCAAAAAAATCAATTGTTTCACAGGGGGGCCTCCTTTTGGCATATTCGAAAAATCAATTCTATTTAAGACGCTTACATTCATTATTAGGCGTGATACCAATAGGTGGATTCTTATTAATTCATTTACTTGTTAATCATCAAGCGACTAAAGGTGCTGATGCATTTAACAAGGCAGCCGGATTTATGGAATCTTTACCTTTTTTAATTGTATTGGAATTTGTGGTCATTTATATTCCGATTTTCTATCACGCAGTTTATGGTGTACATATTGCCTTCACGGCAAAAGAAAACGTAGGACATTATTCTAAATTTAGAAACTGGATGTTCTTACTGCAACGTTTCACTGGTATTTTAACGTTTGTATTTGTTGCAATTCATTTATGGCAAACACGTATCCAACGTGCATTAGGCCATGAAGTAAATTACGACATGGTACACGATATTGTATCCAATCCATTATGGTTGATTTTTTATATTGTATGTATGTTATCAGTCACATTCCACTTTGCGAATGGTTTATGGTCATTCTTAGTAACATGGGGTGTACTACAATCTAAAAGATCACAACAAATTTTCACTTGGGTTTCACTTATCGTATTTTTAGTCGTATCGTACATTGGTTTAAGTGCTATTCTTGCATTTTTATAATTTAGAAAAGTCTTTGATATATATTTAGGGGAGTGACAATTTATGGCAGAGAAGAAAGTTATTGTTGTCGGAGGCGGACTTGCTGGTCTTATGTCAACAATTAAAGCAGCTGAACAAGGTGCACATGTAGATTTATTCTCGCTTGTTCCTGTTAAACGTTCACACTCTGTGTGCGCACAAGGTGGCATCAACGGAGCGGTCAATACCAAAGGTGAAGGAGATTCTCCAACAGTTCACTTTGATGATACTGTATACGGTGGAGATTTCTTAGCGAATCAACCACCTGTTAAAGCGATGACAGAAGCAGCACCACAGATTATTCATTTACTTGATCGCATGGGTGTTATGTTCAATAGAACAAATGAAGGATTATTAGATTTTAGACGTTTTGGTGGTACTTTACATCATAGAACAGCATACGCTGGCGCTACAACAGGACAACAATTACTTTATGCTTTAGACGAACAAGTTCGTAGTTTTGAAGTAGATGGTCTCGTAACAAAATATGAGGGATGGGAATTCCTAGGTATCGTTAAAGATGATGACAATATGGCAAGAGGTATTGTTGCGCAAAATATGACAACAGCAAAAATTGAATCCTTTGGTTCAGATGCAGTTATTATGGCAACGGGTGGTCCAGGTATCATATTTGGTAAGACAACTAACTCAATGATTAATACTGGATCAGCAGCCTCAATCGTTTATCAACAAGGTGCTAAGTACGCGAATGGCGAGTTTATTCAAATTCATCCAACGGCTATACCCGGTGATGATAAATTAAGATTAATGAGTGAGTCTGCACGTGGTGAAGGTGGTCGTATTTGGACTTATAAAGATGGCAAGCCATGGTACTTCTTAGAAGAAAAATATCCAGACTATGGTAACTTGGTGCCTCGTGATATCGCGACACGTGAAATCTTCGACGTATGTGTTAACCAAAAACTAGGTATCAATGGTGAGAACATGGTTTATCTAGATTTGTCACATAAAGATCCACATGAGTTAGATGTTAAACTAGGCGGTATTATTGAAATTTATGAAAAATTCACTGGCGATGACCCTCGCAAAGTCCCAATGAAGATATTCCCAGCAGTACACTACTCAATGGGTGGTTTGTATGTTGATTTTGACCAAATGACAAATATCAAAGGTTTATTTGCAGCAGGCGAATGTGATTACTCACAACATGGTGGTAATCGTTTAGGTGCTAATTCTTTACTATCAGCTATTTATGGTGGCACTGTTGCTGGTCCAAATGCGATTGACTATATCTCAAATATTGAGAAGTCATATACTGAATTAGATGAAAGTCTTTTTGAAAAGCATGTTCAAGATGCACAAGAGCAATTTGATTATTTACTGAACATGAAAGGTACTGAAAATGCTTATAAACTTCATCGAGAACTTGGTGAAATTATGACTGCGAATGTTACTGTGGTTCGTGAGAATAAGAGTTTATTAGAAACAGACAAAAAAATTGTTGAATTGATGGAACGTTATCAAAATATCGATATTGAAGATACTCAAACTTGGAGTAACCAAGCTGTATTCTTCACACGTCAATTATGGAATATGCTCGTATTAGCCCGCGTTATTACAATCGGTGCATATAACCGAAACGAGTCTCGTGGTGCACATTACAAACCAGAATTTCCTGAAAGAAACGATGAAGAATGGTTAAAAACTACTTTAGCATCTTATCAAGGAAAAACTGAAGCACCTAAATTTACATACGAACCCGTCGATGTAAGTTTAATTCCACCTCGTAAACGCGACTATTCTACGAAGTCTAAAGGAGGTAAGTAATCATGGCAGAAACTAAAGAAGTAAATGATACTCCGACACAAGATGTTCAAGGTGGGCAACAACAAAACAATAAGAACTCAATTAAACTAATAATTAAGCGTCAAGATGATGATAAGTCAAAACCCTATGAAGAAGAATTTGAAATTCCTTATAGAGAAAATTTAAATATTATCGCATGTTTAATGGAAATCAGACGTAATCCAGTTAATAGTAAAGGTGAAAAAACAACACCTGTGATTTGGGATATGAACTGTTTAGAAGAAGTATGTGGTGCGTGTTCAATGGTTATTAACGGTAAAGCAAGACAATCATGTTCTGCAATCGTTGATCAATTAGAACAACCTATTAAACTTGAACCGATGAATACATTCCCAGTGATTCGTGATTTACAGGTGGATCGTACAAGAATGTTCGATAACTTAAAACGAATGAAAGCTTGGGTCCCAATTGATGGTACTTATGATTTAGGTCCAGGGCCACGTATGCCAGAGAAAAAACGCCAAACTGCGTATGAATTATCGAAATGTATGACTTGTGGTGTTTGTTTAGAAGTTTGTCCAAACGTTACAAGTAATAATGATTTCGTTGGAGCACAAGCGATTTCTCAAGTAAGATTATTTAATTTACATCCAACAGGCTCAATGACTAAAGACGAACGCCTAGATGCATTAATGGGTGGCGGCGGATTACAAGAGTGTGGAAATTCTCAAAACTGTGTCAATGCATGTCCTAAAGGGATTCCTTTGACAACATCTATTGCAGCATTAAATAGAGAAACGTCTTTCCATATGTTCAAATCTTTCTTTGGTTCAGATCACCAAGTTAATTAATGGACGATCATTTTAAATTAGGGCTTAACATTTGTGGTGAACAGATGTTAAGCCCATTTTTTATACATCATATCATAAGGATTACAATATGATTGAAGGCAGTAGATATTATATATATAATAAAAGTCTTTATTTCAATCGTGATAAATGATTTTGAAATCACTACTGTGCTAAAATAAATTACAAGTAAATAAGTAAGGATGAAATTGACTATGGACAAACCAATTGGTGTAATCGACTCAGGAGTAGGCGGATTAACGGTTGCTAAAGAAATTATGCGTCAACTTCCAAATGAAACAATTTATTATTTAGGGGATATTAAGCGATGTCCTTATGGTCCAAGAGATGGATCTGAAGTAAGGCAATTTACAACAGAACTGGCTGAAAAACTCATGACATTTGATATTAAAATGTTAGTGATTGCTTGTAATACAGCTACAGCTGTTGCGTTGAATCATTTACAAAATTTGTTAGCGATCCCGGTTATCGGTGTAATAGAACCTGGTGCTAGAACCGCAATTATGACGACTAAAAATAAAAATGTTTTAATTTTAGGTACAGAAGGTACAATAAAATCTGAAGCATATAGACATCATATTAAAAATATAAATCCTAATGTTGAAGTCTCAGGTGTTGCATGTCCAGGATTCGTACCTTTAGTTGAACAAATGCGCTATAAAGATCCAACTATTACCAGTATTATTATGCATCAAACGCTTAAACAGTGGAGAAATAGTGATGCGGATACAGTTATTTTAGGATGTACCCATTATCCATTGCTATATCAATATATTAATGATTATTTTGGTGGAGAAAAGGTTGTCATTTCGTCTGGTTTAGAAACAGCACGGGAAGTGAGTGCATTATTAACATTCAGTAATGAACATGCTGGCTATAAAAGAAAACCAGCCCATAAGTTTTTTGCTACAGGCGATACGGAACATATCGAAAGTATTATTGAAGAATGGCTTCACATGAAAGTGAAAGTAGAAAAAATAGAAATCTAAGTAAGGAGATATAATGATGGAAGATATTGTAATTGCGACGAATAACAAAGGCAAAATTAATGATTTCAAAGTTATTTTTCCAGAATATAATGTAATAGGTATTAGCGAAATTATTGAAGGTTTTGATGTAGAAGAAACGGGAGAGACATTTGAAGATAATGCTAAACTAAAATCTGAAGCTGCAGCCAAAGCGTTAAATAAACGTGTGATTGCCGATGACAGTGGTTTAGAAGTATTCGCTTTAAATGGAGAGCCAGGTGTCTACTCTGCACGCTATGCGGGTGTGGACAAAGATGATGAAGCAAATATAGACAAAGTACTTAAAAACTTAGGTGACACTGTAAATCGCAATGCACAGTTTGTGTGTGTCATAAGTATGAGTGCTCCAGGAGAAGAAACTGTCCAATTTAAAGGTACTGTCCAAGGTGAAATAACTTTAAGTAAGATAGGGGATAATGGCTTTGGTTACGATCCAATATTCTATATAGCTGAAAAAAATAAAACGATGGCTCAACTAACTGTAGAAGAAAAAAGTGAACTTAGTCATAGGGGTAAAGCAATAGAACAGTTACGCCATTATTTAAAGGATGAACAATAATGACAAAATGGATTATAGTGAGTGACAACCATACTGAACAAGGTGTTCTATTTAACATTATTAACCAACACGAAGATTTAGACGTGGCAATCCATTTAGGAGATTCTGAATTCGCTTATGATGATAGTGAGTTGAGTCATTTCTATAGAGTAAAAGGAAATACAGATTTCTATCCAGAATTTCCAATTGAAGAAACTGTTAAAATCAATAATATTAAGGCATATTATACGCATGGTCACTTATATAATGTAAATCGCACAAGAATGAGACTTGCTGAGCAAGCTAAAGCTTTAGAATGTAGCTTTGCTTTTTATGGGCATACTCATGTAGCAAAGCACGAAGTTATTGGTGGTATACATATCATTAATCCAGGTAGTATTTCACAATCACGGAGTGATATTGAAGAAACATATGCAGAAATATTAGTTGATGAAGCACAGCAAAGTGCAATCTTAAACTTTCGCAATCGAAATCATGAAGTGATAGAAAGTGAATCGTTCACGATTTAAGACTTTAAAAGCATATTCATGATACTGTGAATATGCTTTTTTTAAATAAAAGGCTTTTTATACCTCGTTCATGACATTTCCAAGCAGTATTTAAAAAGATTTTAAACATAATACTAAAAATGTGATAAAAAGACTATTATAGTGAAAAATCATATTTATTTTTAACACATAGAGTATTGCTTTATAGTACTAAGTTAGATATAATTATATTTGTGTTGAAAAACGTTAAGTCCTGGTAGCTCAGCTGGATAGAGCAATGGCCTTCTAAGCCATCGGTCGGGGGTTCGAATCCCTCCCAGGACACTATACCCGTTGATACATCAACGATTTGAGAGAGCAAGTGTCAAATACGTGTCAAGAGAATAATTCTCTGACACATTGACCTTGCTCTTTTTTATGTTCATCAAGTAAATGTGTATAAACATCAAGAGTTATAGAAATATTCGCGTGTCCTAATCTTTTACTAATATACTCAATTGAGATCCCTTTACTAATAAGGTAACTAGCGTGTGTATGTCTTAATGAATAAGGTGTGATTGCATCTTCGATATTAAATTTTATTTTTGCTTTTTTAAACACTTTAGATATAGCAGTTTGAGATAAGCCAAATAATTCACTGTTAATTTTCTGTGGGTGTTTTGCTATTGCTTTTTTAATGTAACTTAAATCACTATCAGATACCTCTATTTCTCTATCTGCATTTTCTGTTTTAGTACCAGGCAAATGAATTAAACCAGGTTTGTAATATAAGTCTTTATAAGTCATTCTATTCACTTCTGAAAACCTTGCGCCAGTTATTAAAAGAATATATAACACAAGCGTACTTTTATCATCTTTTCGTTTGAAGTATTTTCTTAGCTGTTCATATTCTAATATAGTAAGAAACTTCACATTTTCCTTTTTAGGTAATTTAGTACCTTTATAACTCACTTTATAAGTTGGGTCCTTCTTTAAATAGCCATCATATATAGAATCTTTGATACAACTGGATATATATAAATGTACTTTTCTAACTGTTTCTGATGTTCTACCATTTGAATAATTAGAAATGAATTTTTGGTATTCATTCCTTGTAATATTCTTAATTAATATATCTTCGCCAAAGTGAGCCAGAAATAAATCAAGTGCATGATCATACCAGTATTGTTGTTTATCAGAAAGTTTATTTTTCCCGTTTGCTATTAACCAGTCTTTATAATATTCCTCGAATTTTTTGTTTTCTTCAACATTGTTTCCATCTTCCAAATCTCTAATTAATTGTTGTGCTGCATAAGTAGCTTCTGCTTTAGTCTTAAATCCAGACTTACGCTTTTTACCAGACTTAAAACTTGAGTCTTTAACATCATATTGCCAAGAAGTTGATGTTTTATTTTTTCGTTTTGTCACTGTAAATGTTGCCATATTAACCATTCCTCCTAAAAAAACAAAAAAATATAAAGGGCAGTAGGGACTGCCCTTAAAATTATTAATTGATTGGTTCTACTTCTTCTAAAATTTCATCTTGTCTTTTTTCCATTGCTTCCATCTCTTTATCACTATATTCTTCATCACCGTACATTTTATCGGAAAGTCCGAAATATTCTTCTTGTAGTTTTTCTTCTTTAGCTTCTTGAGCAGCTGAATTTGCTTCTTCTTCCTCCTTCATTTGTTTATAGGCAGCATCAGAATCTAATAAACCGGCATCGCCGTTAGGTATACCCGTATACCCGTGTTCTTTAGCTACTTTTGCATTAGCTTCCATTTTTTCTTGGTCAGTAGGTTCTTGTTGCACAGGTTGTTGCTGTTGTTCTACAGGTTGAACTTCTTGTTGTGATTGAACAGGTTCTTGCGTTGATTGTGTTTGCTGTTCAGTGTTTGCTTGTTGTGTATCTTCTTGTTGATTGTTATCAGTGTTAGAAGTTTCTTTTTTATCATTATCTTCTTTATCTGACTTTTCTTTTTTATCGTCATTAGACTTCTTGTTTTCATCTTTCTTGTTATCATCTTTTGACGATGACTTCGTTTCTTTCTTATCTTCTGACTTACTTTCTTCTGAATTCCCACATGCTGCTAACGCTAAAAAACTCGCTAATACTAAAAATAATGCCTTTTTCATTTAACATTTCTCCCTTAATATTATTTGAACATACATATTCATTATATATAATATTGGGTGGAAAGTTTAGGAGTTTTTTAGTTTATCAAAATAATGTTGTTATAAACATTTTATGCAATAAGGTGGGTATATAAGAAATATAAATAGTTACATACACAAAGTAGATACTCATGAACAATGTTTACACTGATATGAAGAAACTGGATTAATTAAGATAAGATTAAGTGCGATAACTGAAATAAAATAACCCACCTATTAATTTGGGTGATTTCCAATCCTAAACGTCAATAAAGCAATTGAATAAAGTAATAAGGTTTAGCAATCTAATAGAAAGGAGGGGTTTTTACGGGTAATTTAATTAAGGTAGAAAATGCATTTGTTTTTATTACTGCTGTTATAATTTATTTTATGTTTGGTTTTTCTTTATGGATTTTTTTAATATTTTTATTAGTTCCTGATATTTCTATGTTGGGGTATTTGTTTAATAATAAAATTGGTAGTTATGTATACAATATTGGTCATTCTTATATCATTCCATTATTGATAACTTTGTTTTATTTAGTAATTGGGGAAAGTTTGTTATTGCAGATTGCATTAATTTGGTTGGTTCATATTAGCATGGATAGAGCTATTGGATATGGTTTAAAATACACTATTGGTTTTAATAAGACTACAATCCAAAAACTTTAAAAATAAAGTGATTACAATTGTTAAATTAAATCATAAAAAATAACTTATAATAATCTGTCACCGTCTTTTTAACGGGCTCAATGGGGCGATACACTTATGTGTGTTGCCCTTTTTCTGTCTGTAAATCAACATAACACAAAAATATTATCAATTATTTAAGTCGGCATAGTCATGTCGGCTTTTTATTATGAGGAGGAAAAATTATGAATGCAAAAGTAACAGCAATCGCGAGAGTTTTAGCACTTATTATTGTATTAATAAATCAATGGTTATCAAATATAGGAGTTAGTCCAATACCAGTTGATGAGTCAACACTAATGACTATTGCAGTCGCATTAGTCACGATGTGGAAAGATAACCCAGTTACAGATGCAGCTCATGATATCGCATTGGGTGTTGAAGCTTGTTACTTCTCTAATCGTTCACGTAAGCTTAAATCACTAGATCATACATGTCGTATCATGACTGAATTATGTAATTCATGAGAAGATTAACCCACGTAATGAAATGCCTGTATATCAACAAATACAATACGATAAACAAGATTCAGGAAAATTATTAGTAGCAGCTAGTTATGCTAGAAATAATATTGCTGTATTAGATAACATAGTAATGAAACACATGAAAGGGCCCTACTCAGAAAATTGCAGCAAATGTTAATACAGCAACAATAGGAAGGCCGTCACATATCGTTTTAGCATGGCATGGTGCTTTTACAGTAATTAAAAGTTAAAAGAATAAGATGGCACTTCATCCTTTTTTAGCCACTCTATCTTGAAGACTGGAACTTTTTGTTTTAAAAATATAGTTAAGGGTAATTAAATAGAGCACTAATTATAGTTACTTTATTGTTACTAAATTAGCTCTAATATATTTAAGGTAGACGTGTGGGGATTCGTCTACCTTTTTAATGTTCTTTTTAAATTATACTCATACTATAAGGACAGGCGCAGTAATGCATTTGCCTGATTTGATTTAGACGTGCAAGCGTACATTTTACTACGATCCTAAGATAGCATGGAAGATCAGCACAATATAAAAAATACAGTTAAGTAATAATCAATGGGCGAGTTAAACGATAAATTAGTTTGTGAATGTTCCATGTCCATAAATTGAAGTGAGTTATATTAAAGAAATGGAGCCATAGAGAAGGTAGATAGTTATGAACAATGTTCAAATTCAAATATGAAGAAATTGGTTTAATTAAGGTGAAATCTACGGAACGAATCCTTTAAGAAATGACTTGTGTTAATATTGGAAGTAATTAATTGGGGGAATGAAAATGGAATATTTAAATTTCAAGCAAGTAGATGTTTTTCCAAACGAGTATTTTAAAGGTAACCCTGTTGCTGTAGTCTTTGATTCAGATAATTTATCTACGAATCAAATGCAGAATATTGCAAATTGGACCGGTTTATCTGAAACTACATTTGTTTGTAAACCAAAAAATAAAAATGCTGATTATAAATTGAGGATTTTTACATCAAATAGAGAACTACCTTTTGCTGGTCATCCTACACTTGGTTCAGCACACGCTGTACTAGATAATGGTTTAATTGCTAAAAATAAAAACGTTTTGATTCAAGAGTGTGGTGCAGGTTTAATAAAAATTGATATTAATAAAGATAAAATGTATTTTAGTTTGCCTGAACCTAAAATAAATGATATCCCTTTTGCTAATTTAAGTGGTTTAGCTAATAGTTTAAACATAACTACAGAAGATATTATATATAGTAAGAATATTAATATTGGGGCAGAGTGGTTAACTCTTAATTTAAAAAATGCAGATATTGTTAAAAAGATTGAGCCGGATTTTATTGAAATGAAAAAATATCTCTATGATCATACTACCGGAGTAACAATTTTTGGTGAACATACAGATTTAAGTGAAGCAAAATTTGAAGTTCGTTCTTTTTGTCCGCAAGATAGTGTGCAAGAAGACCCAGTTTGCGGGAGTGGTAATGGATGTGTAGCAGTAATGGCTGACTTATATCATTTAGCCAACGAAAAGAATTATATCAATACTCAAGGATCGTGTATAAATCGGAACGGTAAAATATATATAGATAATGGAGAAAAATTAAAATTAGGGGGTCAGTCCAAAGTAATTATCGATGGGAAAATTATTGTTCCAAAAGAGTTAGGAAAACAACACTTTTAATATTATTTTAAACCACCATCTCAATGAAGAGGTGGTTTTTATTTTGTTTAGTTTTAAAACACTTCATTATAAAATATAATTTTGATGTTTTTGTCAAAAAGTTGTAAAAAATATATTGTTTTTTCGATGTGATTTCGTGTTATTATATAAAAAAATAAAGAGGTGATTTTAAATGAAAAAACATAAGAAAGTCATTATGACTTCTCTAGTAGCAAGTAGTATCGCTTTAACAGCTTTCGTTAATCCTCAGGTGAATGCATCTTCTAATGATAATCATTCATTAAAAATAGGTGGAGAAAAAGATTATCAAGAGGCAGCAGGCCCACATTTAATGGTAAATATAACTGGATTAGATAAAAAAGGGAATGAAATTTTGCATCCGCATTATGTAGAATTCCCGATAAAACCAGGTACTTTCTTAACAAAAAAAGAAGTTATAAAATATGTTGAATGGACGTTAGATGCTTCAGATTATAATAAGTATAAAGTTTTAGAATTAGCACCAAATTCTAAAATTGAAGTGTCTTATTATAGTAAAAAAGATAACAAGGTAGTTACACAAAGTTTTCCAATAACAGATAAAGGTTTTGTTATCCCAGATTTATCTGAACATATACAAAAT
Source organism: Staphylococcus casei (assembly GCF_030294405.1). Lineage (NCBI taxonomy): Bacteria > Bacillati > Bacillota > Bacilli > Caryophanales > Staphylococcaceae > Staphylococcus > Staphylococcus casei. The sequence continues at coordinate 1,835,816 of NZ_CP125718.1, read as the reverse complement.
CCAAGTTATAATTTAGTAACAAATGTAGTTATAGAAGAAAAAAATTCTAAGTAAAAAAAAGAAAAGAAACAGAAATAGACACATCTTTCAAGGTAAAAGGAAATTTGAAAAATTTAATTTTCGAAAAGGATGTAGTGTTCTATGAATATGTAACCCCCGCCTAAATCAATAGGTGGGGGTTTGAGGATTGATATCAATAAAGTAATTTGAATAAAGATATTATTTCATTCAAATATATTGAGTTTAGAGAAAATGTTTTTAAGACTGATTTGGTCCCATGGTAGATATTCTGCAACTGTAAAGCCTACAACATCATTGTTGTTGAATAAGCCGCTTAAAATATCGTTTAATTGTTTCAAAGACATTTGCCCAGATGCTGATGGAAATTCAGTAACGTTTGGTTCTGCAAAATAAGTAGATTTAAATTCTTTAGGATTTAGTACATCTATATCAAAGTGAATAGCAATTTTTGAAAAATTATTTTTATTAATCCAATTTTGTATTTTGGGATAATTATAAATACTTTGATTTTGGATTTCGTAATCAATATTAAATTCTTTAAGATGATGAACTTCAAAATCTAATAAATCTTGTAATCCAACATATAACAATTGATCTTTATTTAAAGGGTTTGAAACTAATTTAGAAAGTTCGTTATCCCCTTGACCTAATAAGTTAGCGACAACCATAGCATGTTCACTTGGTACATTTTCTGGGCTTGAGATATCTGGATGTGTATCAATCCAAATAACGCCTAAATCATCTTTATATTTTGATTTAAGATAATCGAAGGGGGCTTGAGATACCATGCAATTACCACCTAAAGTTATGATTTTGCTAGGTTTTTCTTTATCTAGAATATTTTTAGCTTCTGCTACATTATTTATAATTTGAGATTGTCCGTAGACACCATTTTCTTTATAGATTTCATTGTTTTGAGGTGATTCAACATTAATTTTGATTTCTTTTTGGTTTTTATTTTTGGGAATAAGACTTTTTAATAAATCAGCACCAAAATAATATTCTGCTTTATTGCCTGATTGCCAATCTGGGTATATCAATCGTAATGTATTTGTCATTTTTATCACTCATTTCTAGATTTATAATTTAATTATACATTATACTGAAAAACTTATTGATTCTTCTGTTTTGAAAAAAACGTCGATAAATGAGTTTATTCTTCTCTGAATACTCATTTTATATGAAAGACTGTTTTAAAGTAACTATACGTTAATGAATCGAGGTATCACATAGTTTATATAATACCTCTAAGAGGACCAAATGGCCTGATATATCAAAGATTAAAGAAAGCAGAGCAAGTCTGTGTTAACAGATCAATCCTATGACATGTTAATCACATTCTTTTTTGTTCATCAAGTAAATGTGTATAAATATCAATATGGAATCAAACAATATTTGAAGAACTAATCACATTAACTTTGGTGAAAGATAGCAGTAAATATGTTGTGGGTCGGATGGTGGATAATTTCAGTTTGTGATATTTCAAGATACTGGAAATGTGGTATTTTACTATTGTTAATTACTAGTTGAGCTAAGATAAATAATTTGTTATATTTTAATTGTGCACTGTTATGTGGTGTACATCTCGTTATTTATACTTTTATATTTTACAACTTTCTTAAAGAGCGAGCCCTTCTCACGCTTGCTCTATTTTTATGTTGTAAGTTCTGTTTTATGAATCATATGTATGATATATACGATTATAATTTTGAGGAGAAAAATTTATGTATATTAATTATTGGAAAAACTCATTCAATTATAAAGGAACTTCAAGCCTAATAGACTTAGTTTTGTGTATTATGATAAATATAGCAGTATTAGTTTTAATCATGGTTTCTGGATTATTTGTTCCTATAACTTGGGAAAACACAGTAGTTGATATTTATTATTTAGTTTTATTAATAATGATTATACCTACAATTTCTATGATTGTGAGAGTGGTACATAGTTTTATTAAAAAATAATTTTCTTGTATTGTGTGAACAAAAGTAATATGAGTTTTCATATTAAAGGGCAAAGCAATTACTATCAACTGCTTTTTTCAACGGCATTATAAACAATTGAAATCACCCATATTTAAAATGGGTGATTATGTTTTAGTGATATTTTCTTCGGTTGTATTGAAAAATTCCGCTAAGTCTTGCTGGTTTTCTTTTGTACATGACGTCTTCTTATTTTCAATATCTTGTAATTTGCCATGAGTTAAATCTGTTTTCGTATATATAGACTTTAGTCTTTTAGATAACTCATAACTGTTTAAGCCAGTTTTAACTCTATATTTTTTTAACCCCATAAATCAACACTCCTATTATATGTCAAATATAATTAAAATATTAATGCGCTTTATAAAAAAATTATGAAAATGCAATATAATAATCTAATTCAATTCTAATTTCATCCAATTTAAAGATATAATGCTCATAAGGGTCTCTATCATTTTTATGCCATTTCACCCCTGATTTATCCATAGCTTGGTGAATAGTTATACAATAGTTTTTAAATGCATGAGTGCCTAAATTTTCGTAGTCTAAGTTGTCTACGTATCTAATTCGGTTCTGTAGTTCTTTTTTTACTATTATAGCCTTTATATAGTCTTTTTCTTCCATTGCTATTTCTGTCATTTCTAATAAATGATATACATCTTCTAAAAGTTCTCTTTTTGATAAGTTTTCAATATTAAACATATAATCATCCTTTATTGTAAATATGTATGACTTCAAATGATGATTAATGTTGTTAAATAGGTAACTTAAGTATCCTTTAATCATAAGTGTAAAATTGCACAAAAGCAAGAAATCGGTTTATCACTATATAAATATGCGACAATCCCCTTAATTAAATAGCGATATCCTTTAATATTGCTATTACAATACACTTAGTAGTTTGAATTTTACTCTTTTAGGATATATTTAACGTGTTAATGAAAGAGAAGGCGGGCGTCATGGTAAAACTAGATCAAGTGATGATCTACGTAGATGACCAAGCGAAAGCAGTTAAATTCTGGAAAGACGTTTTAGGTTTTGTGGTTGTATCAGAAGAAGAAATGGCGGATGGATTTAAGGCTGTAGAAATTGCACCTACGAATCAACTAGAAACTTCTCTTTTGATTATTGAAAAAGCATTCATGAGAAAGTATAGCCCCGAAGTAAATCTTGCTACACCCTCGTTAATGTTTAAAGAAAAATTTTGATGAGTTATATAAAAAATAAAAGCAAAAGGATTAACTGGCCATGATATTATTGAAATGTCAGGTACACGCGGTTTTAATTTTCAAGATGGACAAGATAATTACGTTGCAGTCAGTGATTAAATCATGGGGTTAATTAAATATATAGAAGTTCGCCTAAATGAATAGGTGCTTTTTTTACTATATTCAGAAGAATAAAGCGTTGTATATATTAAAAGATAGAATCATTATATAATTACCAATTATAGTTATCATATTTTGATTCTCTTTGAGTAACATCTCTCTAATAAAGGGATGTTTTTTTATGGGTTAAATGAAGAGAAAGGACCTTGATAGATTTATCAATTAAAGTGATAAAAAGAGAGATATACAAGCGAAACAGTTATAACGAATTAGGCTAAATTTTGTCACAATGTTGTTTATAATTTTTGAAAAATAGAGTTGTTATAATAAATTGCGTTTGATATTATTATTTAAAAATAATTATAGAAACCTATATTCATGGTTTGAGAAGATGATTCATAATATTAAAATTTTAAAAATAGATAGAGAGGGAATACGAATGCGTATAAAAGAAAAATTATCATTTGTGCAAATTATTTATGCTACTATCGTTGGTGGATTACTATCAGGTATTGTCAAATTTGGTTGGGAAGTGATGTTACCACCAAGAACACCAGAGCGAAATATGACCAATCCACCTCAAGAACTATTACAAAAATTGGGTTTTAGTCCTGAATTGACACACTTGACGTATCAATTTTCAGATCAATCCATGCCATGGATCAGTTTTATTGTTCATTTTGGCTTTTCAATTGCATTCGCTTTTATTTATATTATATTGGTTAAACATTTTTCTAAGCTTTCGATGGGGTATGGTTCTATATTTGGTATAGCTGTGTGGATAGTCTTCCATTTAGTTGTGATGCCAATCATGCATGTGGTACCAAATGCATTTGAACAACCAGTGCAGGAACATGTTTCGGAACTATTTGGACATATCGTATGGATGATGGTCATAGAATTCGTTCGCAGATACTTTGTTTATAAAAGTAAAATTTAATATAGCTTTGACTTAAACATAACAGACCCATTTATTAATGAACGGGTCTGTTATGTTATATATAACTTAATAACTAGATTCAAATACATTAAGGAGAACGATACCTATTATAATTCAACTTTTTTTGAACTGTATTATTTATATTTTGCGTTTAACCGTTACTTTGTTTAATATTTAAGTTTATAGGGTATCAATCTGATACTACTCAATTAAGGGAGGTTATCCTTTGATAACTAAAATTAAGAACTTGCTTAATAAATATGTTGAAAATGGAAAGCTTGAAAAAGGTTTGCATAAAGTAAATGATAAAATTAGTCAAAAAAAAGGAAAAGATTATTCTAAGTATATTGATAAAATTATGAGTAAATTAAAGAAAAAATAGTTCGTAAATCGATTTGCATTGATATTAAAGTAATACACTCGTTTCAATTTTAACTGCAACATAATAGTTTCTAGTTTTTATTATAATTAATAGGGAATACGATAGTTACTAACAATTGTTAGTTTTTAGAATTAATTTGCGGCCACCCATACATGTCACTGGGTGGTTTATTTTTGTTTTATAAAGTACTAACACTATAGATAATAATTATTTAATATCGAAGTCTGTTTATTTTTATCCATAAAATTTTCCATAGCTTCATTTGAGTTAATATTCATTTTTACTGAGATTACAGCTAACCACCAAACAATCTATCCAGTTTATACTCCCAATTCTATTTATCTTGTGATTTATCGAGTTATATCCTCGTTTGATCTATTAATAATCTACGACTTAAACCTACATCAGTAGATAATGCTAAGCCATCTTCCAATACTGTCCACTTTCTACCATAATACTTTTCTTCTAAGTTGTGATAAACATTTCTAATTTTCATGCTTTTAGTAGATACTTGATTTAAATCCATAATGTGACTACCAATCATGAAATTTAAAGTACTTAAATATCTCTAATATTTCAAAAGGTAAAAATACGGAAGCATAACAATGTAAACGAGTTAAAATAAGTAATATTTTGTTACATATGTTATATTTGCTATCAATAAGAAAAATAAGTTTACGCCACTACAATATTCCTATAGTTAACAACTTAACGTTGGGCAATTTCAATTTATTATAAAAATGTTATGAACAATTACAAGAAAACTAAGTATTATGACAAAGTTTGGAAATTTTATTTTCATTTATATATCGAAAAACATGATTTTATCCTATTTAATATAATATAATGTATTACATATTGATGAAAAAAGGGGAATTGTGAATTGGAAAAATTTCTATCTATTATAGTACCTGTGTATAATAAAGAATTATTTCTAGATGCATGCATTGAATCGATAAATAAGTTGGAAATAAATAAAGCAAAAATTGAAGCTATATTTGTCGATGATTGTTCTAGTGATAATTCGTTGAAAATTCTTGATGCATATGTGGATAAATATGATTTTATTAAAATGATTAAATTGGAAGAGAATACAGGCAGTCCTTCAGAGCCTAGAAATATGGGTATTAGAGAAGCTAAAGGACGATATATTACTTTTCTAGATGCTGATGATTGGTTAGACCCAATTGGATTACCGACATTATTAAATCAAGCAATTGAAAATAATTCAGATGTAGCATTTGGACATAGTATCAAGCATGCAGATAATTCGATTAGTAAATTAGGGAGATTTACATCGTATAAAGTGGCGAATAACCTGGTTCCATATGAAATTAACAAAATTTTTAGAGCTGTAGGGCCCCCAGGTAAAATAATAAAAAGAGATATTATTGTAAATAATAATATCGAATTTAAACAATTGAAATTTGGCGAAGATAAGTTATTCTTTATCAATGCTATTTCTAAATGTAAAAGTGCTTCGATGAATTCAATACCTGTTTATCATGTAAATAGATATACTGAAAATCAATCGCTTGTTGGTGAAACAAGTATTATTGAGAAAACAAATTACAATTTAATTGTACTAAAAGAAGTTCTAAAATTAGATTTGCCAGAACGAGCTGAATTTCAAGCTATTAGCAGAATCGTTGAGGTAGATTTCATATCTCGTTTATTCAATGGTCATAGGTTCTTGAAAAATAATAATAAAGAAGATTTTTATCATTTATTTGATGATATGGTAGCTACATTGAAGCAACACAATAAGAATGTAGAAGATTACATTGTAGAAGATAAGTACAAGAATATTTATCAATTATTAATCAATAAAGATTATGAAAAACTTTTTGAATATATCTCCATGCTGCTTAAAGGTGGTAAAGGGGATAGATATGTTAAGGACAATCAAGTGCATTTTGCTATGCCGGACAGTTTAAAAGCATGCATACCAATTAAGGAAGCTATATTTGCTGTTTATGAAGGCACACAAGTTATTAATGATCAATTAACAGAGGTTATTAGAGTATATAAAGATGATAACGTAAAAATAGATAAAGTAAGGCTCACTGAAATATATAACGAACCTAATGAAATAGAGGTGGATTTTTATGAAAATGCAAACTATATATATATAAATACAGATGAATTAAATAAATGTGATTATAATTTTAATATCAATCTCATTCATGATGAGTATAAACCATACAAAGTAAATATGAATTTGCCGAATGGTAATAGTCATTTGAATTTAAAGAGACAAAATTTCAAAGCTGAATTTATAATGAAACAACAGAAAAAAGAAAAAAAGCAGAGACAAAACAATATTTTATGTATAATCCTGTAACGGTTTCAGTACGCAAAAAAATATATCTCTATAAAGACGTTGAATTTACTGAACGCGTTGAGCAAAATGTTGAAATTGGTGAGGTACTAGAGATCAGTGAGATTAGGTTTACAAAGAAAGGTACGCCAAGACTCATAACAATAGAAGGTCATGTTATTACAGCGAATAGAGATTTTGTTACGCGTGTGAATAAAAGTAAGTCCAATCAATATATATTTCAGAACCCACATAGCGTCATTGCTATAAAAAATTGTAAAGTTTATGAAAATAGAAATTTTAAGAGTGATCCAGTAAATGAAATTAAAGCAAAACAAAGCGTAGATATTCAAAAAATAGTACTTTCCTCTAAAGGTACACCAAGACTTAAAACAATCAATGGCACGTATATCACTGCCAACCGAAATATTGTTAAAGAAGTATAAAATATTAAGTTTAGATGATGGATTATATTACTTAAAAAGAGAATAATAAAAATAATTTTCTGGTTTTTAAACTTTAGATAGAATTATATATAACAATCATAACTTTCTTTATGATAATTTATAAAATATATAAATGAAATATAAAAAATATGTTTCGAAACATATTTAAAAAGGTATGAGTATATTAGCTATAAGAAAATAATAAGTATTATTGATTAATTTGCGGAAATACGCTGCTTAAATTTAAGTAGCGTATTTATTTTTTTATAAATAAATACGCTACGTAATATTATACATAATATATAAATGAAAAGTAGGATGGTGTATAAAAGTTAAAATAATTTCACATTAAAGAAACATGACTTTAATGTGAAATTAATTGTATTGCGTGTTATTAAATTGTTGTAAATACAGTTAAGCATTCAAAACTGTTTCGAACAATGTATAAAATGACGAAAACTGCTCGTTTATAGCTAAGTAAGAAAAATTCCACAATTATATCAAGTATTATTCTATATTAAAAGTAACAAAACGATGACTTACAAAATGGTTAAACAAAGTTATCGTCTTCAACATAATTTCAGTCACAAACATTTTAACTTTTAAAAGGAGTGTTTATAATGGAAGGTTTATTTGAAGCAATTAAGAACACAGTGCAAGCAGGGATTGCTGGAGATAGCGCTAAGTTAGGGACAAGTATCGTAGATATTGTATCAAATGGCGTAAGCATAGTAGCAAAATTATTCGGATTCTAGGCATTATACCATAACCAATGAAATATATAAGAAAAGGAGATAATAACTATGGAAGGTTTATTTGAAGCAATTAAAAACACAGTGCAAGCAGGGATTGCTGGAGACAGCGCTAAATTAGGCACAAGCATTGTAGATATCGTATCAAGCGGCGTAGGTATATTGGCAAAATTATTTGGATTCTAAATATGAACAGTGACGATGGCTAGGGTGATAACCTTAGCCATTTTTTTATGTATAAAAAAAGTGTATACTCAAAATAATATATGATTTAAGTACAAATAACTTATAACGATTTATTATTAAAGCTTAAAAGGAGAATGTATAATATGAAAGCTAGAGATATACTTGTAGACTTTGATGATACACTTGTTGATTTTCATGATGCTGAAGCATATGCTTTTTTTAAAATGACGCAAAAGTATAATTTAAACAGTACTCATAGTGATTTAGAATTATTCATGAAAGTTAACCAATCACATTGGGAAGCGTTTCAACAAGAGAAAATAACAAAAGATGAAGTGCTAAGTAAAAGGTTTGAAGCTTATTTTGCGCTACATCAAATTGAAGTAGATGGCAGTGAGGCAGATTATATATTCAGAGATGAATTAGCAAATGCACCAATTAAATATTTTGATCATACACTTGAAACATTAAAACGGTTAAAAGATAATCATAATTTATATATTGTTACTAATGGTGTGTTAGAAACGCAAGAGAGACGTATCGAGAAAACACCTTTTGGAGGTTGGTTTAAAGGTGTTTTTGTTTCGGAGCAAACTGGATATCAAAAGCCGATGCCTGAGTTTTTTGATTATGTATTTGATAAGATAGGGGAAGATAGAAGAAAGCATGCCATAATTGTTGGAGATTCTATAACTTCTGATATTTTAGGTGGGAAAAACGCCAAAATTAATACATGTTGGTTTAACCCACGCAATAATAGTAATGAAACAGATATTAGTCCTGATTATACGATTCGTTCACTAAAAGAATTGGAATTATACATATAAAAAGGATTGAACTAGATAATTAGCTAGTTCAATCCTTTTTATTTATTCTGGTGCCCATATGAGCACATCATGACCATCTTTGTTTGTTTCGCCTAAATCTTTAAATCCTTGTTTAATAAAAAAATCTTTGGATTGATTGCGGGCAATCACTTTAATAGGTAAACCTTGTGCTTTAGCGTGATTTAATAAAGCTGTACCATAACCACGATCTTGGAAGTCGCGTAATACTTCTAATTTCCATATGATGTTATAATCATCGTATTCAGGGAAATGGACTTCTTCTACTTCTCCTTTACGGTACAAGGCCATACGCGCGCCCAATCTATCACCGACATATACGCCGTAAAAAGGTGAATCTGAGCTAGCATCAATCATTTCTCCACGTAATTCATCGACTAAATATAAGTCTTCATTTCCAAAGTTCCTAAAATCTTCAAACAGTTCATCCGTTTTATAATTTATATCAAGATGTTTTACATTACTCATAAACCGTTCCCCCTTTGTTTTCTTAATTATTATTATACCTTATTTATAATGATATTTCACAAAAATGACGGTTGTAAACACATTAGCTAAAAATCACTTTAAATAAAACTATTGTTTAACACAATTGACTTTAATTAAGGGAAAATAGGAGGATGCAACAATTTATAGAATCTTATATAAGTGCATAACATAAAAAAATTTAATATTATAAGCCGTTAAATTGTCAACAAAGTACATAAACTTTATACTGATTAGGAATAGAGTAACATAAGGAGAATTATGAATGGATTGTATGACTAAGAAACTTAATGAGCAAGATCAATTTATTTCTAAAATTAAACAAAGCGATTCAATGTTAGCTCAGTTTTATCACATGGATGCGATGGATTCTAAAAGCTATCAGCAAAGGTTATTGAACGAAAGTAACGGAAGAGAAACAGAATTAGCTCATGTGATAGAACAGTATATGAGTGACTTAGAGTTAACTGAAGCACAAAATAAGCATATTAAATTATTAAGTGAAGGCGCAAAAGTAGTTGTAGGCGGACAACAAGCAGGTTTATTTGGGGGACCTTTATACACTTTTCACAAAATTTTTTCTATCATTACATTAAGTCAAAGTCTATCTAAAGATTATGACACTGATGTAGTACCTGTCTTTTGGATTGCTGGAGAGGATCATGATTTTGATGAAGTGAATCATACCTATGTATATAATAACCATGATGCTAATTTACATAAAATCAAATATCATACAATGGTTCCTCCGGAAACAAGTGTATCCCGTTATCAGCCAGATAAAACACAATTAAAAGAAACGTTAGCTCAATTTTTCAAACAAATGAATGAAACCCCACATTCTAAACCGTTGCTAGAAATCTGTCGTAATATTATAGATCGCTACGATAGTTGGACGGATATGTTTAAAGCGTTATTGCATGAAGTGTTTAAGACTTATGGGCTTTTAATGATAGATGCTAACGACCCTGCATTACGTAAATTAGAGCAACCATTTATAAAGCAAATCATTGAACAACATCAAGAAGTTGATGATGCTTTTCGAGCAACACAAGCGCAAACCGTTCAAGCTGGTTTAGATCAAATGATACAAACGGATACAAATGTACATTTGTTTTTACATGAAGATAATATGAGACAATTACTTTCTTTTAAAGAGGGTTACTTCCATTTAAATAAATCCAATAAGACAATATCAAAAGAAGCTTTATTGGATATTCTCGAATCGGAACCTGAAAGGTTTTCTAATAATGTTGTTACGAGACCTGTAATGGAAGAGTGGTTATTTAATACAGTTGCATTTGTTGGAGGTCCTAGTGAAATAAAATATTGGACTGAGCTGAGTGAAGTGTTTAATGTTTTAGGGGTTTCTATGCCTGTAGTCTTACCGAGATTACGTATAAGCTATATTAATGAAAGAACTGAAAAATTATTATCACAATATCAATTAGATATAACACAAATCATCGCAAACGGTATTCAAGATGATAAACAGAAGTTTGTTCGAGCACAAGCTTCACAAAATTTTATTGATAAAATCGATGCTATAAAAGCGAAACAGGAACAATTATATCAAGATTTGAAAATAGAAGTACAAGGTAACAATGATAATGAAGTATTAGTAGAAAAAAACAACGCGATTCATCAAAAACAGTATGACTATCTTGTAAATAGATACTTGTTAAATATCGAAAGAGAAAATGAAATTAGTATGAAACATTTTAAAGAGTTGAGTGAAGCGCTTCACCCTATGGCAGGATTGCAAGAAAGAATATGGAATCCGCTACAAATTATGAATGATTTTGGGATTGATGTGTTTAGTCCCACCACCTATCCACCACTTCCTTATACTTTTGATCATATTATATTGAAACCTTAGAGGCTGTAAGGAATACCCCGATTCATCTATAAGATGAATCGGGGGTTTTTTTATGTGAAATGATAAATTTGGGCGAAAATTATATAATTAGTGGAGGATAGTGGTGAGATGTGGTAAATTATATATATGAGAAGGTGAGGTGATTATAAATGTTCATGGGGGAATACGAACACCAGCTGGATACGAAGGGACGTATGATTGTTCCTTCTAAGTTTCGTTATGACTTAAATGAACGTTTTGTAATCACCCGAGGCCTTGATAAATGTTTGTTTGGCTATACTTTGGAAGAATGGCAAGTTATTGAAGAGAAAATGAAGACATTACCAATGACTAAAAAAGACGCACGTAAATTCATGCGTATGTTTTTCTCGGGAGCGATTGAAGTAGAGTTAGATAAACAAGGGCGTATTAACATTCCGCAAAATTTGCGACAATATGCTAATTTAAGCAAAGAGTGCACAGTAATCGGCGTCTCAAATCGAATTGAAATTTGGGATAGAGAAACTTGGAACAGCTTCTATGAAGAATCTGAAGATAGCTTTGAAGATATTGCTGAAGACTTAATTGATTTTGACTTTTAAATGGAGGCGTTAAATTGTTTCATCATGTCAGCGTAATGCTTAAGGAGACCATTGATTATTTGAATATTAAAGCAGATGGCGTGTATGTCGACTGTACATTAGGTGGAGCTGGACATGCCCTCTATTTACTAGAACAACTCGATGACAATGGTCGCCTTATAGCAATAGATCAAGATACAACTGCAATTGAAAATGCAAAAGAAGTATTAAAAGAACATCTACATAAAGTCACCTTTGTCCATAGCAACTTTAGAAAATTAACTGAAATTTTAGATGATTTGAATATTGAAAAAGTTGATGGGATATATTATGACTTAGGCGTTTCAAGTCCACAATTGGACGTGCCTGAGAGAGGTTTTAGTTATCACCATGATGCGAAGTTAGATATGCGAATGGATCAGACACAATCATTATCAGCTTATGAAGTGGTAAATGATTGGAAATTTGAAAGTTTAGTAAGAATCTTCCATAGATATGGGGAAGAGAAGTTTTCAAAACAAGTCGCTAGGCGTATCGAACAAAATAGAGAGCAAAAGCCAATCGAAACTACACTAGAGCTTGTAGATATCATAAAAGAAGGTATACCAGCCAAAGCGAGACGTAAAGGCGGGCACCCAGCCAAAAGGATTTTCCAAGCAATTAGAATTGCAGTAAATGATGAATTATCAGCTTTTGAAGATTCATTAGAACAGGCAATTGATGCGGTGAAAGTAGACGGTAGAATTTCAGTGATAACATTCCATTCATTAGAAGATCGTTTATGTAAACAAATGTTTCAAGAATATGAAAAGGGACCAGACGTCCCAAGAGGATTGCCAGTCATACCTGAAGCATACACGCCTAAATTGAAACGCGTTAATCGCAAGCCTATAACAGCTGCTGATGACGATTTAGAAACAAATAACCGAGCACGTAGTGCTAAGTTACGTGTTGCAGAAATATTAAAATAAGGAGTGAATGTTGAGTGGTAGCAGAGAAGATATATCAACCTTATAATGATGTCGAACAACCGATTCCTGAGTCGAAACCATCGACCCAGACCAAAACCGTAAAACGTAAGGTTGTCGTACAACTTACTAAATTCGAAAAAATGTTATACATAGGTCTTATAACAATAATTGCTTTGATTAGTATTTATATGCTATCTTTGAAAATGGATGCGTATGATACTCGAGGAAAAATTGCAGATTTAGATACTAAAATCGAAAAACAATCAAGTGAAAACAGCGCAATAGAATCTGAAATTAAAAAGAACTCATCATATGAACGCATTTACAATAAGGCTAAAGACCAAGGAATGAGCCTTAAGAACGACAATGTAAAGGTAGTGCGTAATAATGACGAAGCGAAGAATTAGATTTAAAAAGCCAAACTTACCAATTAAACAAAATAAAATAGGGGCAGTCCTACTGATTCTCGGATTCGGACTGCTCTTTTTTACGTTGGTTTTAAGATTTTCATATATTATGTTGACTGGACATTCTTCGGGCCAAGATTTAATCATGAAAGCGAACGAAAAATATTTAGTTAACAGCCAAGAGCAACCTGAACGAGGAAAAATATATGATCGAAATGGTAAAGTTCTTGCAGAAGATGTGGAACGTTATAAACTGGTTGCTATCGTAGATAAAAAAGCAAGTGCAGGTAGTGATAAACCCAAGCACGTTGTCGATAAAAAGAAAACTGCTAAAAAATTAGCTACTGTAGTAGATATGTCTGCAAAAGAGATTGAAACGAAGTTAGAAAATAAAAAAGCGTTCCAAGTCGAATTTGGACAAAAAGGTACAGACATAACCTATCAACAAAAAGAAAAGATAGAGAAAATGAACCTTCCAGGAATCACACTTTACCCTGAAACTGAGCGTTTTTATCCAAATGGTAATTTTGCATCTCATTTAATAGGAATCGCACAAAAAGATCCTGAAAGTGGAGATTTAAAAGGCGCAATGGGTGTCGAAAAGATCTTTGATAGCTATTTAACTGGACGAAAAGGAACATTATCATATATTCATGATATTTGGGGTTATATTGCACCAAATACTAAGAAAGAAAAAACTCCTCAACGTGGTGATGATGTACATTTAACTATAGATTCCAATATACAAGTATTTGTGGAGGAAGCATTAGATAGTATGGTTGACCGGTATAAACCAAAAGATTTATTTGCAGTTGTAATGGATGCACATACTGGCGAAATTCTTGCCTCAAGTCAAAGACCGACATTTAATCCTGAAACAGGTAAAGGTTTTGGTGAAAAATGGGCAAATGACTTGTATCAAAATACGTATGAACCCGGTTCAACATTTAAATCGTTTGGACTAGCTGCGGCCATTCAAGAAGGTAAATTCCAACCAAATAAAAAATATACAGCAAGACCAAGAGATGTGATGGGCTCAAAAATTTCTGACTGGAACAAAGTGGGTTGGGGAGATATCCCAATGACATTAGGGTTCACGTATTCATCTAATACATTAATGATGCATTTACAAGATTTAGTTGGCACAGATAAAATGAAATCATGGTATGAAAAATTTGGTTTCGGTAAGTCGACTCATGGCATGTTTGACGGTGAAGCTACAGGTGGTATTGCCTGGGATAATGAAGCGCAACAAAAAACTTCTGCTTTCGGTCAATCTACAACAGTTACACCGGTACAAATGCTAAAAGCACAATCATCATTCTTCAATGATGGTAATATGTTGAAGCCGTGGTATGTTGACAATATCACTAACCCCGTTAGTAAGGATACTTACTATAAAGGTAAGAAAGAATATGCTGGTAAACCAATCACTAAAGACACTGCTAAGAAAGTAAGAACTGAGTTAGATAAAGTTGTGAATAGTGAAGACAGTCATGCGGCAAACTATAGAGTGGATGGTTATGATGTAGCTGGTAAGACTGGTACTGCCCAAGTGGCAGATCCAGATAACGGAGGATATGTAGAAGGAGAGAATCCTTATTTCGTAAGCTTTATCGGTGATGCGCCTAAAGATGACCCTGAAGTGATTGTGTATGCAGGTATGAGCTTAGCCCAACAAAACGACCAAGAAGCATACGAAATGGGTGTAAGTAAAGCCTTTAAACCAATTATGGAAAACACACTGAAATATCTGAATGTTGGAGATAAAAACTCTAAAGATACAGCAGATGTTAAATATAGTAAAGTACCTAATGTTGAAGGCTTAGAAACTCAAAAAGCAGAAGATAAAATCAATGGTAAGTCACTAGAACCTATTGTTATCGGCGATGGAGAGAAAGTCACGAAACAGTCTATAACTGCGGACAGAGAACTCTTGCCGAATAGTAAAGTGCTACTGCTTACTGATGGTGACATCACGATGCCTGATATGACTGGGTGGACGAAAGAAGAAGTGATTGCATTTGAAAACTTAACGAATACTAAGGTAACTACGAAAGGTAGTGGTTTTGTTTCTAATCAATCGGTAACTAAAGGACAGCAAGTCAGTAAAAATGACAAGATTGAAGTGACCTTATCTTCAGAAGAAGTCGATGGGGAGTCTAGTTCTAGTAGTACGAAAAGTACAAGCAAATCAAAAGATAAATAATTGAACCTAACAAAACAATGTTTTATGATTTAATATCGAAGTCATATAAGCACGTTTATTCTTAAGCATTGGGGGTCTTAAAAAGTAGTAGATAAGAAATCAATAATCAAATAATGAGAAGTTGATTTCTCGATTTACTACTCACCCTATACATATTGTAATAACTTAGCATTACGACTTAATCCAATTTAAATATATGAAGGAGCATAATATGGTTTATTTACTCGCAATCATCGCACTGTTAATCACGTTTATATTAGTCCCAGTATTAATTCCGACTTTAAAGAAAATGAAATTTGGTCAAAGTATTAGAGAAGAAGGTCCTCAAAGCCACATGAAAAAAACAGGTACGCCAACTATGGGGGGGCTTACATTTTTAATAAGTATTATTGTTACATCGATTTTAGCTATTATTTTAACGGATAGTTCAAATCCAATTATTTTATTACTATTTGTAACACTTGGATTTGGTTTGATCGGTTTTATAGACGATTATATTATTGTAGTTAAAAAAAATAACCAAGGCTTAACAAGTAAACAAAAGTTTCTTGCACAAATTGGAATTGCAGTTATTTTCTTCATTTTAAGCCAAGTATTTAATTTAACTGACTTTTCTACAGGTATCCATATTCCGTTTGTAGGCATCGAGGTTCCACTTTCTATTGCATATGTGGTATTCATTGTTTTTTGGCAAGTAGGCTTTTCAAATGCTGTGAATTTAACAGACGGTTTAGATGGATTGGCAACAGGGTTATCTATTATAGGATTTGTAATGTATGCCATCATGGCCTATTTTCAAGGTGCAACGTCTATCGGATTATTCTGTGTCATCATGATTTTTGCTTTGCTTGGTTTCTTACCATTTAATTTAAATCCGGCAAAAGTATTTATGGGAGATACAGGTAGTTTAGCATTAGGTGGTATATTCGCTACAATTTCCATCATGCTTAACCAAGAATTGTCACTTATTTTTATAGGTTTCGTATTTGTTGCTGAAACGCTATCAGTAATGATTCAAGTAACATCTTTCAAATTAACAGGAAAAAGAATATTCAAGATGTCTCCGCTACATCATCATTTCGAGTTAGTTGGTTGGAATGAGAAAAAAGTGGTTACAGTATTTTGGACAGTTGGCTTGATTTCAGGACTTATTGGTCTGTGGATTGGAGTGAATTAAATTGCTAAGTTATACAGGTTTAAAAGATAGAAATGTGTTAGTCATTGGATTAGCGAAAAGTGGTTATGAAGCAGCTAAGTTGTTACATAAACTAGGTGCAAATGTGATAGTGAATGATGGTAAAGATTTAAGTCAAGATTCACATGCTAAAGATTTAGAACATATGGGTATAACAGTTATTGGTGGTGAACACCCATTATCTTTATTGGATAATAATCCGATTATTGTCAAAAACCCAGGCATTCCTTATACAGTACCATTAATTGAAAAAGCACTAGAAAAAGATTTGAAAATTTTAACAGAAGTTGAGTTAAGCTATCTCATTTCAGAAGCACCAATTATCGGTGTTACAGGCACTAACGGTAAAACGACTGTCACATCATTAATTGGTGACATGTTTCAAAAGAGTAGAGTTACTGGCAAAGTTTCAGGTAACATCGGTTATGTGGCATCGAAAGTAGCGCAAGAAGTATCAAAAGATGATTATCTAATCACTGAATTATCATCTTTCCAACTTTTAGGGATAGATCAATACAAGCCGCACATAGCAATTATTACTAATATCTACTCAGCGCATCTCGACTATCATGAAACGTTAGATAATTATCAAAATGCCAAAAAAAGAGTTTATGAAAACCAAACTGAAAATGATTATTTAATTTGTAATTATCATCAAAGACAATTAATTGAATCAGAGTCTGTAAAAGCAAAAACATATTATTTCTCTACTGAACAAGAAGTAGATGGTATTTATGTTAAAGATGGCTATATCGTTTTTAAAGGATTTAGAATAATCCATAAAAATGAACTAGTATTACCTGGAGACCATAACTTAGAAAATATTTTGGCAGCAGTATTGGCAGCATTACTCGCAGGTGTATCAGTAAGGGCGATTATTGAAAGCTTGACGACATTCTCAGGGATTGAACATAGATTGCAGTATATTGGCGCGAATAAGACCAATAAATATTATAACGACTCAAAAGCTACGAACACATTAGCAACACAATTTGCTTTGAATTCATTTGAACAACCGATTATATGGTTATGCGGTGGTTTAGATCGTGGTAATGATTTCGATGAACTTATTCCTTATATGAACAATGTGAGAGTGATGGTTACTTTTGGGGAAACGCAAAGTAAATTTGTGAAGTTAGGCGAAAGCCAAGGTAAATACGTGGTTCAAGCAACTGATGTGGAAGATGCAGTTGATAAGATACAAGATATTATTGAAGCAAATGACGTAGTCTTATTGTCACCGGCATGTGCAAGTTGGGATCAATATAATACATTTGAAGAGCGTGGAGATAAATTTATTAATAGCTTCAAAACGCACTTACCGTCTTTTTAAAGGATGTGAAAAATAATGGCTGATAAAGTAAGTGAATTTGACTCTGAATATTTAAAACAAAAACGAGAACTGCGAAAGAAAAGGCAGAAGCAAATTCAATATTCAGTATTTGGGGTACTGTTATTTATCATTGTGCTAATTCTTATATATATGTTCACACCTTTAAGTAAGATAAGTAGTGTGGAAATTAAAGGAAATCATAACGTTTCGAAAAGTGAGATTAATAAAACAATAGATGTTAAAGATGATGCTAGAATGTATACGTATAGTACTTCAAAAGCTGAAGACCAATTGAAAAAAAATACTTTAGTAAAAGATGTAAAGATTACTAAACACTTTCCTAACAAAATGACAGTAGATGTAACTGAAGACCAAATTGTCGCATTGATAAAGAAAGATGATAAATATATACCTATTACAGAAGATGGTACAGAGCTAGATAATTATGATGGGAATTCAGTTGATGACGGTCCAATTTTAGAAGGTTTCAAGAGGGACAATAAAGAGCAAATGATTCACCAACTCGCTGAAATACCATCTAAGGTGAGAAGTACGATTGCTGAAGTGCAATATGATCCTCAAGCAAATGCACAAAATCAAATTAAACTTTTCACTACCGATGACATACAAATTGTTGGGAACTTGAATACAATTGGCAATAAAATGAAGTATTACCCACAAATGTCTCAGTCGCTTGAACGTGACGAATCAGGTAACTTGAAACAAGCTGGTTATATTGATTTATCAGTAGGAGCATCCTTTATCCCATATAGTGGTGATAGCGATACTAAGGCCGCTAGTGACAAAAACGTAGAAAAAGGATCAACACAAGAAGACAAAGCAAAAAATGAATTACAAAGTGCATTAAACAAGATAAATAAGAAGTCAGACAAAAATAATTAAAAAATTTCGACAAATACATGTGTTTATAGTTCACAACCGTTAAATCGTATTGTAAACTGTTAATAGTGTGAACTTGAATAAGTTATTTGTCAGGAGGTGCCTATCTATGGAAGAGCATTATTATGTAAGTATAGATATCGGTTCATCAAGTATTAAAACAATAGTAGGCGAAAAATTTCACAATGGCATTAATGTGATAGGTACAGGACAAACCTACACAAGTGGAATAAAAAATGGACAGATTGATGATTTTGATATCGCGAAACAAGCGATTAAAGATACAATTAAAAAAGCTTCTATTGCTTCAGGAGTAGATATTAAGGAAGTATTTTTAAAACTTCCTATTATTGGGACTGAAGTGTTTGATGAATCCAATGAAATTGAATTTTATGAAGATACTGAATTAGACGGTACACATATTGAAAGTGTACTTGAAGGTATCCGTGAAAAAAATGAAGTACCAGATACAGAGATAATTAACGCATTCCCAATTAAATTTGTAGTTGATGGGGATAATGAAGTTTCAGATCCTAAAGAATTAATTGCTAGACATGGCTTGAAAGTAGAAGCTGGTGTTATCGCAATTCAAAAGTCAATTTTAATCAATATGATTAAATGTGTTGAATCTGCTGGTGTAGATGTATTAGATGTATATTCTGATGCATACAACTTTGGTTCAGTTCTATCAGCTACTGAAAAAGAATTAGGTGCGTGTGTCATTGATATTGGTGAAGACCTTACACAAATTGCATTTTATGAACGAGGTGAACTTGTTGATGGTGATGCAATCGAAATGGCTGGCCGTGATATTACTGAAGATATCGCAGAAGGTTTAAATACATCTTATGAAACAGCTGAAAAAGTTAAACATCAATATGGTCACGCTTTCTTTGAATCTGCTTCCGATCAAGATATTTTCACTGTTGATCAAACAGATAGTGATGAAGAAGCACAATTTACACAAAAAGATTTAGCAGACATTATTGAAGCACGTTTGGAAGATATATTCTTTGAAATTTTTGATGTGTTACAAGAATTAGGACTTACTAAAGTTAATGGTGGCTTCGTGATTACAGGAGGGTCAGCTAACTTATTAGGTGTCAAAGAATTACTACAAGATATGGTGAGTGAAAAAGTGAGAATACATACACCATCACAAATGGGTATTAGAAAACCTGAGTTCTCATCAGCAATTTCTACAATTTCTAGTAGCATTACTTTCGATGAAATGCTAGATTATGTTACAATAAGTAATCATGACAGTGAAGAATTCGAAGAAGAAGTCATTGAATCTGATGATAGAGAAAACAATACAAAATCAAGCGGATTTGATTGGTTCAAGAAAAAATCGAATAAGCAAGAAGAATCGCAATCACCAACATCTGATTCGGAACAACAACATGTAAAAGAGGATTACGAGGAAAAAGTAAACGTCGATGAAGACGCTGAAGGTAAACCTCAACATAAAGATGATAAAGAAGAAGGTAAATTTAAAAAACTGATGAAATCTCTATTCGATTGATTGGCCATTAAAACTAGGAGGAAATATAAATGTTAGAATTTGAACAAGGATTTAATCATTTAGCGACGTTAAAAGTCATCGGTGTAGGGGGCGGCGGAAATAACGCTGTAAACCGTATGATTGACCATGGTATGAACAATGTTGAATTTATTTCTATCAATACGGATGGACAAGCTTTAAACTTATCTAAAGCAGAATCTAAAATCCAAATTGGTGAAAAGTTAACTCGTGGTTTAGGTGCAGGTGCGAATCCAGAAATTGGTAAAAAAGCCGCTGAAGAATCACGCGAACAAATTGAAGATGCTATCCAAGGTGCCGATATGGTGTTCGTAACTGCTGGTATGGGTGGCGGCACGGGTACTGGTGCAGCTCCAGTTGTAGCGAAAATCGCTAAAGAAATGGGTGCATTAACAGTTGGTGTCGTTACACGTCCGTTTGGTTTCGAAGGCCGTAAACGTCAAACACAAGCAGCAGCTGGTGTAGAAGCTATGAAAGCAGCTGTAGATACATTAATCGTCATTCCAAATGATCGTTTATTAGATATTGTTGATAAATCAACACCAATGATGGAAGCGTTCAAAGAAGCAGATAATGTTTTACGCCAAGGTGTTCAAGGTATTTCTGACTTAATCGCTGTATCAGGTGAAGTAAACCTTGACTTTGCAGATGTTAAGACAATTATGTCTAACCAAGGTTCAGCTTTAATGGGAATTGGTGTTTCTTCTGGTGAGAATCGTGCAGTAGAAGCAGCTAAAAAAGCAATTTCTTCACCATTATTAGAAACTTCTATTGTAGGCGCTCAAGGTGTGCTTATGAACATCACTGGTGGCGAATCACTTTCACTTTTCGAAGCACAAGAAGCTGCAGATATCGTTCAAGATGCTGCAGACGAAGATGTGAATATGATTTTTGGTACTGTAATTAATCCAGAATTACAAGATGAAATCGTGGTAACAGTGATTGCAACTGGTTTTGAAGATAAACCATCAGCGCAAGGGCGTAAAGCTTCTAACACTACATTTGGTAGCAGTGCAACAAGCAGTACACCAAAAGAAGAAGCATTTGCTTCAAGCCAAGCAAGTGTATCTCAACAACCAACTGAAAGTGCTAGTGAAGGCAGAAGTCATACTACAAATGAAGATGACATTCCAAGCTTTATTAGAAATAGAGAAGAACGACGTTCAAGAAGAACTAGACGTTAAATTTATTGTTTAAGTTAATCTAACAGGACGTAATTCATATAAATTAAAAGCTATAGTAAGTAACGATAAATGTTAAAATGATGTCATCAGGTCCAAAGATCTGATGACTTTTTTGGATTAATTTGAAAGTGTTAATCCAAAATAACTATTCATCTTACAAGTTTAAGAGAAATTTGAGTAAATATATAAAACCAAAGTAAGTGGTTATATTAATGTTATAAGAAAGTTTTACAATAACATTTATTGGAGGTAAGTAGTATGCAAGAGAGATTCAAGAAGGATAGCCACATATTGAGGTATGAGACAAGCCAATTAGAAAATGTAATATTGGGTATAACTACTAGAGAAGATGGTTTGAGTCCTTATCCCAAAGAAGCATTTAACTTAGCTAGGTATATTGATGATGATCCTATAAATATTACACAGCATCAAGAGCAACTTGCAGCTACAATCCATTATCCAAGAGAGCAATGGGTGTTTCCAATACAAACCCACGAAAATAAAGTGGTTGAAGTAACAGATGAAGACAAAGGGACGAATATCGATGCATTGTCAGATGGTCTATATGGTGTAGATGGTATGTATACTTATCAATCTAATATATTGCTAACGATGTGTTATGCAGATTGTGTGCCTATTTACTTTTATAGTGAACCACACCATTTTGTAGGATTAGCGCATGCGGGTTGGAGAGGAACAGTTGGTCAAATTGTTAATGAGATGGTAAGTAAAGTTGATTTTGATATTAAGGATTTACAAGTTGTTATCGGTCCTGCGACATCATCTACGTATGAAATTAATGATGATATTAAATCAAAATTTGAACAACTACCTATTGATACTAATCAGTTTATTGATACAAGAGCTGAGGATAGACATGGTATCGATTTAAAACAAGCCAATGCTTTGCTACTCGAATATGCAGGGGTTCCTAAAGATAATATTTACATTACAAATTATGCTACGTCAGAGGATTTATCTTTATTTTTCTCATATAGAGTTGAAAAAGGAAACACAGGACGCATGTTAGCATTTATTGGTCAATAATGGAGAGGTGTAAAGAATTGAACGTACAACAAAATTTAGAACAGATTAATGAAGAATTAAAAGTACACTGTAAAAAAGCGCACGTTTCAACATTGCCAAACGTGATTG
The DNA here is from genome assembly GCF_030294405.1 of Staphylococcus casei. Taxonomy (NCBI): domain Bacteria; kingdom Bacillati; phylum Bacillota; class Bacilli; order Caryophanales; family Staphylococcaceae; genus Staphylococcus; species Staphylococcus casei. The sequence continues at coordinate 1,812,792 of NZ_CP125718.1, read as the reverse complement.
CAGTAACAAAGTATGTTACAATAGACCGAGCTAATGATGCATATTATGCGGGAATTAGGCATTTTGGTGAGAACCGTATAGAAGGTTGTCTTCAGAAAAAACAAGCGTTACCAGATGATATCGTAATGCACTTTATCGGTTCGTTACAAACAAGAAAAGTTAAAGAAGTGATTAATGACATTGATTACTTTCATGCATTAGATCGTTTGAAATTAGCAAAAGAAATTAATAAAAGAGCTGAACATAAAATTAAATGTTTTGTTCAAGTAAATGTTTCAGGAGAATCGTCTAAACAAGGTGTTTCTCTAGAAGACGTCAACACTTTTATTGAGGATTTAGAACAATTCGAAAAGATAGAAGTAGTTGGTCTTATGACTATGGCTCCACTAACTGAAGATGAGCCATATATTAAGAGCTTGTTTCAACCATTAAGATTAAAAAGAGATGAAATTAAAGCGCTCAATTTAAATTATGCACCGTGTAAGGAGCTATCTATGGGAATGAGCAATGATTTTCATATAGCTGCTGAAGAAGGGGCATCATTTGTGAGAATTGGGACTAAACTTGTAGGAAAAGAGGAGTGAGCCCCGTGGCTTTAAAAGATTTATTTAGTGGATTTTTCGTGGTTGAAGAAGAAGATGACGAATTAGAAGCGCCACCAGAAGAAGAAAAAGATAAACAACAAAATAAACAACAAGCGCAGTCTCAAACCAATTTTAGAGAACAACCAAATAATGAAAATATAGAACGTCAAAAATCGATACAATCCGTGCCCAAAAAACAATCATCGAGGTTACAACAATCATCCGGTGAAAGGAAGTATCAAATGAATAACAATACACCCAAAAATAATACTAGGAACGTTGTGAATATGAATAATCAAGAACAAGACAATTTTGATTTTGCACAAGAAAGTTCTAAAATGTGTTTATTTGAACCACGTGTATTTTCTGATACACAAGACATTGCAGATGAATTAAAAAACCGTCGTGCGACTTTGGTTAATCTACAACGCATAGATAAGGTTTCTGCCAAACGTATTATAGACTTTCTAAGTGGTACTGTATATGCTATCGGCGGTGACATTCAGCGTGTAGGCTCAGATATATTCTTGTGTACACCTGATAATGTTGAAGTAGCAGGTAATATTACAGACCAAATTGAAAATATGGAATACCAAGGTGAATAGAGGTAGAAATAAATGGATATAAGTTTATTAGCGAGTATATTTAAATTTATTTTATTCTTGGTTCAAATTTATTACTATGGCATGATTGTATACTTCTTTATGTCATGGATACCTAATGCAAGAGAAAATAAATTTGGTCGATTTTTACAAAAGATATATGAACCCTTTTTAGAGCCATTTCGTAAAATTGTTCCACCCATCGGTATGATAGATATCTCATCGATTGTTGCAATAATTGTACTTGTATTGTTCCAAAGAGGATTAATGAGTATTTTTAATATGATTTTGAATTATATGGCTTAAACTTGTATATCTTATAGATAAAGTTTAAAGTATACTTATGACTAACGTATAAAATAAATGAGAAGCACCTAACGTTGTATAACGCGAGGTGCTTTGTATTGTATTTGGAGTGATTTACATCGATATATATCAACATTTTAGAAAAGAAGAACATGCATTAATAGATGAACTTATAGACAAGTGTCATCGTGCGAATGATCAATATGCGCCTGTATTAACTACATTCCTTGACCCTCGTGGGCAATACATTATGAGCGTTATTGTCGGTAGCTTTGACGATTTAAATGTAACTTTTTATGGTGGGCCACATGCAGAAAGGAAAAGAGCGATTATTGCACCGACATATTATGAACCTGAAGTAGAGGCATTTGAAATCACCTTAATAGAAGTAGATTATCCTAAAAAATTTGTAACGTTACAACACCAACACGTGCTAGGTACAATAATGTCCTTAGGTATTGAAAGAGACCAATTGGGTGATATTTTAGTAGATGAAAATGTACAATTTACTTTGACAAAACAATTAGAATCTTATATTATATTGGAATTAAATAGAATTAAAGGTGCAACGGTTAAACTTAATTCTATTCCAATAAAAGATATGATACAATCAAAAGAGCAATGGCAAACCTTTGATACGACAGTGAGTGGTTTACGCTTGGATGTTGTGTTGAAAGAAATTATCCGTAAATCTCGGACAGTTGCCAAACAATTAATTGATAAGAAAAGAGTTAAGGTAAACCATACAATGATTGATTCAGCAGATTTCCAGCTAGATAGTGGTGATTTATTATCTATACAAGGTTTTGGGCGTGCAATGGTTACCGAAATTGGCGGCAAAACTAAAAAAGATAAAATACGCATTTCTTATAAAACTTTGTTCAAATGATGTTATACTGAAGGAGTAAAGTTTACACTGTCAATGATAATGCAAGTCATGAAATTGCAAATCAATACGCTGCATTAAAAAGTATTATTTATAAACAAATAAAGCTATTTCATATGTTTAATGAAATATCAAAATAGTGTATTATAGAGGGAGGATAACGCATGCCTTTTACACCAAATGAAATAAAAAGCAAAGAATTTACACAAGTGAAAACTGGCTATGAACCATCTGAAGTTAAAAATTATTTAGAACAATTAAGTAATGAAATTGTTCGTCTAAAAGAAGATAAAAATCAATTAGAAAAAGTAATTGAAGATAAAGAGACAAATATTCAATCTTATAAAGATGTGCATCAGTCAGTAAGTGATGCATTAATACATGCTAAACAAGCTGGGGAAGAGACAAAAGCCGCTGCTAACAAAGAAGCAGAAGCGACGATTGCTAAAGCTCAGTCAGAGGCAGATAAAATCGTAAATGACGCTGTTGAAAAAGCGCGTCGACTTTCATTCCAAACTGAAGATATGAAGCGACAATCTAAAATATTTAGATCACGTTTCCGTATGTTAGTTGAGGCACAACTCGATTTACTTAAAAATGAAGATTGGGATTATTTATTAAATTATGACCTTGATTCAGAACAAGTAACACAAGAAAATATTAACCACTTAAATGATAATGAGTTAACTGAGGAAGAAAAGGCGATGAAGGCTAAAGCAGAATCAGAACACAATTCATAATTATTTCAGATAGTAATAACAACAATGAATAACAGACACGTAAGTAGCACAATGCATATCACAGCGAGTTAGGGACAGTGTGAGCCTTTCATATGTCAGCTGCTTATATCACTGTTATAAACAATAGTATATGATATCAATGAGAGAACTCTAAGTTGAGTTAATCAGGGTGGTAACGCGGTTTATGTCGTCCCTGTTAATTGAACTTAGGGTTCTTTTTATTGACTGAACCACAAGAATTAAGACTGAAAATTGTAATAAGGAGTGTACAAAAATGGATTATAAAGAAACATTATTAATGCCAAAAACAGATTTTCCAATGCGCGGGGGGCTTCCGAATAAAGAGCCTAAGATCCAAGAAGAATGGGAAGAAAAAAATATCTATCAAAAAGTATTAGATAAAAATGCTGGTAATCCATCGTATATTTTACATGATGGACCACCATATGCTAATGGAAACTTGCACATGGGGCATGCATTGAATAAAATTTTAAAAGATATCATCACGAGATATAAATCGATGCGTGGATTTTATGCACCTTATGTACCAGGTTGGGACACACATGGTCTACCAATTGAGCAAGCATTAACTAAAAAAGGTATTAAGCGTAAAGAGCTATCAGTGGCCGAGTTCAGAGAAAAATGTAAAGCGTTCGCATTGAAACAAATTGAAGGTCAGAAAAAAGATTTTAAACGTTTAGGCATTAAAGGTGATTTTGATAATCCATATATCACATTAAACCCAGAATATGAAGCTGCGCAAATTCGTTTGTTTGGTGAAATGGCAGATAAAGGCCTTATTTATAAAGGTAAAAAACCTGTATATTGGTCTCCATCAAGTGAATCTTCATTAGCAGAAGCTGAAATTGAATATCAAGATAAGCGTTCAGCCTCAATTTATGTGGCTTTTGATGTAAAAGACGGTAAAGACCTTGTAGATGATGATGCTAAATTTATCATTTGGACAACAACACCGTGGACCTTGCCTTCAAATGTAGCGATTACAGTGCACCCTGATTTAACTTATGGACAATATAAGGTGAATGGTGAAAAATATATTATTGGTAAGGATTTAGTCAATGATGTAGTAGCAGCTTTAGATTGGGATGAAGATGCTGTTGAATTAGAAAAAGAATTTAAAGGTAAAGAATTAGAATATATTGAAGCGCAGCATCCATTTGTAGATCGTATTTCATTAGTTATTAATGGTTTGCATGTAACAACAGATGCTGGTACAGGATGTGTACACACAGCACCAGGACATGGTGAAGATGACTATGTTGTTGGACAAAAATATAAATTACCTGTCATTAGTCCTGTTGACGATAAAGGCGTATTTACTGAAGAAGCAGGCCAATTTGAAGGTATGTTCTATGATAAAGCGAATAAAGCAATTACCGATGTTCTTAACGAAAGTGGGGCATTATTAAAATTAGAATTTATCACACATAGTTATCCACATGACTGGCGTACTAAAAAACCCGTTATTTTTAGAGCTACACCACAATGGTTTGCTTCAATCGATAAAGTGCGTCAAGAAATCTTAGATGCTATCACGGATACAAACTTTAAAGTTGATTGGGGTAAAACACGTATCTTCAATATGATTCGTGATCGTGGTGAATGGGTAATATCACGTCAACGTGTATGGGGTGTACCTTTACCAGTATTTTATGCTGAAAATGGTGATATCATCATGACGAATGAAACGGTAAACCATGTTGCAGACTTATTCGAAGAATTTGGCTCAAATATTTGGTTTGAACGTGAAGCGAAAGATTTATTACCAGAGGGCTTTACACACGTGGGTAGCCCAAATGGTGTATTTACTAAAGAAACAGACATTATGGATGTTTGGTTTGATTCTGGTTCATCTCATCGCGCTGTTTTAGAAGGTCGTCCTGAATTATCTTACCCAGCAGATTTGTATTTAGAGGGTAGTGACCAATATCGTGGTTGGTTCAATTCATCTATCACAACTTCAGTTGCGACTAAAGGACAGTCACCGTATAACATGTTATTATCACATGGTTTTGTTATGGACGGTGAAGGTAAGAAAATGAGTAAATCATTAGGTAATACGATAGTGCCTGATACAATCGTTAAACAAAAAGGTGCAGACATTGCGCGTTTATGGGTAAGTAGTGTGGATTACCTTTCAGATGTTCGTATTTCAGATGAAATTTTAAAACAAACTTCTGATGTATATCGTAAAATTAGAAATACATTAAGATTTATGTTGGGTAATGTGAGTGATTATAATCCTGCTGTGAATGCTGTAGCTGAAGCAGATTTATTAGAAGTTGATAAATATTTATTAAGTAGATTACGTGAATTTACAGCAAATACATTAGACAATTATGATAACTATGACTATTTAGATATCTATCAAGAAGTTCAAAACTTTATTAATGTAGAATTAAGTAATTTCTATTTAGACTATGGTAAGGATATCCTGTATATTGAAGAACGTGATTCACATAAACGTCGCAGTATGCAAACTGTTTTATACCAAATTGTTGTAGATATGACGAAATTATTAGCGCCAATTTTAGCGCATACGGCAGAAGAAGTATGGTCACACATCCCACATGTGGAAGAAGAAAGTGTTCACTTAACGCTTATGCCAGAGCGTGTGGAAATTGATCGTGAATTCGTAGATAGATGGAATACATTTATGAAATTACGTGACGATGTCAACCGTGCCCTAGAGGTTGCGCGTAGTGAAAAAGTTATTGGTAAATCGCTAGAAGCTAAAGTTGTAATCGGTAGTAATGAAAACTTCGACGCAACTTCATTTTTACAACAATTTAGTGACTTACACCAACTTTTTATTACTTCACAAGCAGAAGTTGTTGATAACGTTGAAAGTGGCGTAGCATACCAACATGGTGATATTCACATTGAACATGCACACGGTGAAAAATGTGAGCGTTGTTGGAACTATAGTGAATCATTAGGTTCAGTAGGTGAATTAGATCACCTATGTCCACGTTGCCAAGAGGTCGTAAAGACACTTGTCTAGGTAAATGATTATAAAACATTGAGAGACATGTAAATACTTAAAGACCTATTTGTAATTTGCTAAAAGCAATTACAAATAGGTCTTTCTACTTTGTGAGATAGCGTAGAGCAGTCGCTTGATCATTACTAAAAATTACATTGGTTCATTTAAAGTTAGTGTGGGGCTTGTTGCTACTTTCGAAGATTTGATGGCGATGTATTAAAACGTAGTTACAGTAAAATATACTGCAATAGATCATTATAATTGTATTATGTTAACGATAAATGTTGAACAGATGGAATGATTTTTTATAATGATTTATAAAGCGTATAATAGGATAAATAGAAAGTAAGAAAGGTGTTATTTATGTTTCATAATAAAAACGACCATTTTGTAAATGGAATTACTTTGAACGTTAAAGATATAGAAGAAATGAAACATTTTTATAGTAATATATTAGGGTTAAATATTGTAACAGAATCCGCTTCAAACATACTATATCGGATTGGTGCACAAAATCACTTTATCTCTTTAAATCAAATAGAGGGAGGTAGAGAGCCATTAAGCGCAGAAGCGGGGTTATTTCATTTAGCCATTCAGTTAACATCACAATCAGCGTTAGCAGATATACTTGTTCAATTAAGTGACTTTAGTTTACCTGTGGATGGCGGAGAGAATCATTTAACAACCTCTTTATACCTTAATGATCCTGAGGGTAATGGATTGGAGTTTTATGTTGAAGCATATAATGAAGATTGGGGTAATCTTGAAGAACAAGTTGCTTTAGATACACTACCGATTAATGTCCCAAAGTTATTGACGCATGTTTCAACTCATCAATGGCAAGGTATACCGAATGAAAGTCAAATTGGCTATTTAAATTTAAAAACAATTGCATGGCATAAAGTGAAACCATATTACAAAGATTTCTTTCATCTTGAAGTTGCATCTTTAGATACAGATGAAGCACTCTACATGTCATCTAAAGGTGATTACCAGCATCTAGTTGTGAATAATTGGCAGTCATATATTAAAAGAATTGAAAATGATGTTACGTATGGTTTAGCTTGCGTTGATTGTTATTATCCGGATACTGCACATAAACGATTAACGGGCCCTGATGGAATACAGTTTCGTTTTAACTATTACGAGGTAGAGTGATGCTATGAAGAAAAGGTTAACAATCATGTTAGTGAGTAGTATGGTACTCACTGGAATGGCGACATTTGAAGGCATAACAAATAGAGATATGACTGAACCTGATAATCATTTTTGGTCATTTAATCCTATGAAATATAACCCCTATACTAAAGGACAATGTACAAATTATGTTTTTGACAAAATGCGTGCCCATGGCAAACAAATCGGAGTGAGTTGGAATGATGCCAAGTATTGGTCCTCCCATGCTCAAAAGGATGGATATCGCGTAAATTCAATACCTAAAGTAGGAAGTATCATGCAATCTACCAAAGGAAAATATGGCCACGTTGCATATATAGAGAAAAAGTATAAAGATGGTTCCATAGAAGTCAGCGAGATGAATTATCGTAAACCATATGAAGTTACAAAAAGAACCATTTTTCGAAATGAAATCAAGGATTATCAATATATTCATCCTAAAAATAATGCACACGTATAAAAGTGAAATGAGCTGATATTGCGCGTATGGTTAAAAAATGTCATATCTAACAGTTATATTATCTTTGAAAATATAAAATGCGTTTTAGTGTGCCCGTATGTTTGAAGTGAATCAATAAAAGATTCTACTTCTTGCATATGCTTAAAACGTACTTTAAACATAAAACAACTATCACCCGAAACTCTATAACAACAGGCTACATTGTTTTGCTGAGCGATAAAGGTTTTAAAATCTTGGTATAAGTTATTTTTTATAATTATTTCAATAATGACGTCTATATTATATCCCAAAATAGTATAGTCTATGTCAATCGTATAGCGTTTGATAACGCCAATATCTTTCAATTTATTTATTCTATCTCTAACAGAAGGTGTAGAAAGATTTACATTTTTACCAATACTTTCTAATGATATTTTACTATTTTCTTTTAATTGTTGGATAATTTTTCTGTTTGTTAAGTCCATAGATGAAAACTCCTTTATTTTAGTAAATATAATATTAAAACACCTCATATAACGCATTCAACTTTCCTTATGTATACAATAAAATGATTATAGATAAGGAGAGTGAATTATGACTATTATACAGCCATCTTTACACGGAGAAACGTCATTTCAAAGATTATTAGGTTATAATGAAGAGGTAATGAAAAACTGGCGTGATTTGAGCGACATATTAGAATGTGATGGTGCACTATCAAGCGAGTTAAAAGAAGAGATAAGACGTATGTTAGCACAACAAAATGGATGCTTGTATTGTAAGGCTAAAGGGAAACCTAAAGTCATCTTAAAGATAATAAATCAGCAGTTTGCATAGGCTTTACAGATGTATTTTTAAAATTAAAAACAGATATTCCAAATTATATCATAAAGGTATTACAAGATAATTTAACTGATAATGAAATAAGTGAACTGCTTGCCTTTATTACATTTACCACTAGTCAACAATATTTCGGTGCATTGATGAAGCTGTCACCAAATGACGATAAAATATAAACATAGCTATTAAAAATGTTTTATTATGATCTCAATATTTGAATCTGGCAATCACGAAATGAAAGATTTACACTTTATCATCGAGTAAATATCATGATAAAGTGTAAAGTATTAATGGATTTTGATAAGAACAGGTTTATTTTAGCCATAATTTTACTGTTATTGAAACTGTAACTTTTTTTATAAGTTTGATTAGGATATAATGAAAGTTGTTGTAAAACGACTGAGAGTATAATAGGAGGTACAGACATGAAACGTCAGTACTACATTGGTATTTCTTTATTCATAACAATCGTTATATTAATATTAGATCAAATTACAAAATTTATTGTTGCTAGTTCAATGAAAGTTGGAGACTCCTACGAAGTTATACCCAACTTTTTAAATATTACATCTCACAGAAATAATGGTGCAGCTTGGGGTATTTTAAGTGGTAAAATGGGCTTCTTCTATATTATTACTATCATTATACTTGTGGTACTTATTGTTTTTTATATTAAAGAGGCAAAACAACATTTACTAATGCAAATTGCTATTAGTTTGTTATTTGCAGGTGCTTTAGGAAACTTTATTGATCGTGTATTACATGGTGAAGTTGTAGATTTTGTGGATACATATATATTTGGATACAATTTCCCAATATTCAATGTAGCAGACGCCAGTTTGACGATAGGTGTTTTGTTGATTATTATCGCTTTGTTAACAGATATGAAGAAAGTAGAATAGGAGAGATTTTGCATGGAAACACATGAGTTTAAAATAGAAAATCCAGAAGAAACAGGGCAGCGCATCGACAAATTACTACCAGAATACAATTCAGATTGGTCGCGTACGCAAATTCAAGACTTAATCAAAGAGTCACTTGTGAAAGTGAATGATAAATTGGTTAAATCAAATTATAAAACTAAGCTTAATGACCATATTGTTGTAACGGAAAAAGAAATTGTTGAAGCTGATATTAACCCTGAGAATTTAAATTTAGATATATACTATGAAGATGATGATGTTGCAATTGTGTATAAGCCTAAAGGTATGGTAGTTCATCCTTCTGCAGGACATTATACTGGCACGCTTGTTAATGGTTTAATGTATCAAATGAAGGATCTATCGGGTATTAATGGCGAGATTCGTCCGGGCATCGTACACAGAATTGATAAAGATACATCTGGCTTGTTAATGGTTGCTAAAAATGATATCGCGCATCGCAGTTTAGTTGACCAATTGGTGAATAAAACAGTGACACGTAAATATGTGGCACTTGTTCACGGTAATATCCCACATGATTATGGCACAGTTGATGCGCCAATTGGAAGAAATAAAATTGATAGACAATCGATGGATGTTGTCGATGACGGTAAAGATGCGATCACACACTTTAATGTCCTAGAACATTTTAATAAATATACACTGATAGAATGTCAATTAGAGACTGGCCGTACACACCAAATACGTGTCCATATGAAATATATTGGTTATCCCTTAGTAGGTGATCCAAAGTATGGTCCGAAAAAAACATTGGATATAGGTGGTCAAGCGTTACATGCAGAAGTGATTGGTTTCGAACATCCAGTAACGCATGAATATATTGAGAAATCAGCAGCATTACCTGATGATTTTGAACAGTTATTGTCAGATATACGTAAAAGTGATAGTTAAAAGTTAGCAATACAAAGCACAAGTATTCATGCTAGATGTTATGCTTCGTAAGATAATTTGGCTTGGGTATTAATAGCTTATATAATTTGAAAGTGACGGTGTCTACTATACTTCAGTAGATACCGTCATTTTCTTTTGTATATATTAGACGATATTTAATATGACGTCTTGAATCATTGAATGTGTACGCATGATAAAGATGAAGACAAATGTATATACATAAATAATATTTTAAGAATGTTATATAAATATAGCTTGAGTTATGGAAGCAGCAGTTGTTACCTAAATACACTTGCAAGTTTAGTCTATTCGTGATAATATTATGACAGTTTAATAAAGCGAACGTACGTCTTTAAATGAAAGTCCAGAGAGGCTTCAAAGACATGACTTTAATTAAGGTATACAAACATATGATTTGTGAAAACAAATTAATACTATTGTAGCTATAATAGTTAGCACAGTGGGAGACATAAATATAAACATATTTATGTAAGAGAAATCATCTAAGTAAAGCAAGATATGTCTCTTAATTGTTTGTGATATCCTTATAGATAAACCTCATGTCTGAATAAAGGCATGGGGTTTTCTTTATATCCTAAACATTATCGCATTAATATTTTATTGATTAAACAAATTAAGGTAGGTGCCTAAAATGTCAGAACGCGTTATTATGGATGAAGCGGCTATACAGAGAACGGTGACACGTATTGCACACGAAATTTTAGAATATAATAAAGGTACTGATAATTTAATATTGTTAGGCATTAAGACGCGTGGAGCTTTTTTAGCAAGACGTCTCCAGCAAAAGATTGAAAGTATCGAAGAAAAAGTAGTGCCTACGGGGACAATCGATATTACCCAATTTAGAGATGATTTAGAACAAACATCCAATCATAGCAACGAAAAAACATATGAGATAGATGTAAATATCACAAATCAAGTCGTCATAATTATTGATGATGTTTTATATACAGGAAGAACGGTCAGAGCATCATTAGACGCGGTACTCCAATATGCTAGACCTAAAAAAATAGGCTTAGCAACATTAGTTGATCGAGGCCACAGAGAATTACCAATACGTGCAGACTTTGTAGGAAAGAATATTCCGACTGCAAGGGAAGAAGCTGTTTCGGTATTTCTTGATGAAATCGATTCAAGAAATGCAGTAGTAATTGAATAGCGCCTTTTAATTCAGTACGAGAGACTGAGAAAGGGAAGAGGTTTGGAATGATGTAACTTATGACTACGCACATACCTAGATAGCTTTATAGTCAATGATCATTGATGGTATAACAGTTATAATAAACCTCTTCATATTATCTTAATTTATTGAACCATGGTTGAATCATGTTGTGGATGAATCAATCTAAAGTTTAAAAATAAGATAGTGTATACTTTTTGAGTCTCTTTACATGAATACAATGTAAAGAGATTTTTTTATGAAGGGAAGCGTAAAACATGGAAAATGAAACAATGTTCGAACGGACAGTCAAACCAGTATTAGATGTGCAAGATAGACCTAAATTTGGCCAATGGGCATTTTTAAGTACGCAACACTTATTTGCGATGTTTGGGTCTACAGTACTGGTACCATTTTTAACAGGATTGCCGATATCATCTGCATTACTAGCATCAGGTATAGGAACATTGTTATATATATTAATTACAAAAGCTAAAATACCAGCTTACTTAGGTTCGAGTTTCGCGTTTATTACACCCATTATTACTGGCTTAAATTCTCACAGTTTGGGTGACATGCTAATGGCACTTTTCATGAGTGGTGTAATGTATGTACTCATTGGGCTAGCTATAAGAATCAGTGGAACAAACTGGTTGATGCAGCTGTTACCTCCTGTAGTTGTTGGTCCAGTAATTATGGTTATTGGTTTGAGTTTAGCACCAACAGCTATAAACATGGCAATGTTTGAAAATGCTTCAGATATGAAAGGCTATAATTTGAGTTATCTAGCCGTAGCTATGATTACTTTACTTGTCACAATAGTTGTACAAGGATTCTTTAAAGGGTTCTTATCTTTAATACCAGTATTAATCGGTATTGTAACGGGCTATGTCCTTTCAATGTTTATGGGCTTGGTCAACTTTGCACCGATTATAAAAGCAAAATGGTTACAATTGCCGGAAGTGTATATTCCTTTTAAAGACTATACACCCTCGTTTCACTTAGGATTGATTCTTGTATTGATACCTATTGTATTTGTTACTGTGAGTGAGCATATTGGCCACCAAATGGTCATAAATAAAATTGTAGGAAGAAATTTTTTCAAGGATCCTGGATTAGATAAATCTATTATAGGTGATGGTGTGTCTACTATGTTTGCAAGTATTATTGGTGGGCCACCAAGTACAACATATGGTGAAAACATCGGTGTCTTAGCAATCACAAAAATTTATAGTGTTTATGTTATCGGTGGTGCTGCCGTGATTGCAATTATCTTAGGATTTGTAGGGAAATTCACAGCACTTGTATCATCAATACCTACACCTGTAATGGGCGGTGTATCTATATTACTTTTTGGTATCATTGCGACAAGTGGCTTAAGAATGCTTGTTGAGAGCGAAGTAGATTTTGCTAGTAATCGTAACTTAGTTATTGCATCAGTCATACTTGTAATTGGTATTGGAAACTTGGTTTTCAACTTAAATGGTGTAGGTGTCAAACTCGAAATAGAAGGTATGGCACTTGCGGCGTTAGCAGGAATTATATTAAATCTGATATTACCGAAAGAAGCAGTAGCGACTAAATAAGTGAAGATTGTATTATGAGGAGGCTGAACATGGATAATTTACTTTCAATGGAACATCTATCTACAAACGAAATTCATGAGTTAATTCAACGCGCAAGCGCTATAAAAAAAGGTGATCTAAAGCCTCAACGTTATGAAGATAAATTCGTAGCAAATTTATTTTTTGAAAATTCTACTCGCACTAAAAGTAGTTTCTTAGTAGCCGAACAAAAATTAGGATTAAAATTAATTGATTTTGAGACTAATACATCTTCAGTTCAAAAGGGTGAGTCATTATATGACACTTGCAAGACTTTAGAGCAGGTTGGCGCAGATGTTCTTGTGATTAGACATTCACAAACTACATATTACGATGAATTAAAATCACTTAATATCCCAATTATTAACGGGGGAGATGGCAGCGGCCAACATCCTACCCAAAGTTTATTAGACATTATGACGATATATGAAGAATATCAGTCATTTGAAGGCCTCAATATCTTGATTTGTGGAGATATTAAAAATTCTCGCGTCGCTAGAAGTAACTTTCAGAGTTTATCTGCACTTGGGGCAAACGTCATGTTTTCTAGTCCTGAAGCGTGGAAGGATTATTCACTTGATGCACCTTATGTTGACATTGATACAGTTATAGATCATGTAGATATTGTTATGTTATTGAGGGTGCAACATGAAAGACATGATAATGGAGAGACTACAAGCTTTGAAGCAAATAACTATCATGAACAATTTGGGTTAACACAAGCAAGGTATAATAAATTACACAATCAAGCAATCGTAATGCATCCAGCTCCAGTCAATAGAGGTGTAGAGATTGATCACTCACTTGTAGAAGCATCAAAATCTCGCATTTTCAAGCAAATGGAAAATGGCATGTACTTACGAATGGCTGTTATAGATTATATATTACAAACAAAAGGGGCAGAAACTAATGAAGTTATTAAATAATGCTAAGATCTTACAAAATGGAGAATTTAAAGACGTTTCAATTTTAATCGAAGGGCAACATATAAAAAAAATCGCGCCACAAATTGAAATTGACCCATCGATAGAAGTTATAGATGTTAAAGGTCAATTTGTAGCGCCAGGTTTAGTCGATGTGCACGTACATTTACGTGAACCGGGTGGGGAACACAAAGAAACGATAGAAACAGGTACTAAAGCAGCGGCTAGAGGTGGGTTTACGACGGTATGTCCAATGCCTAATACACGTCCAGTACCTGATTCAGAAGAGAATTTAAAACACTTAAATCAATTAATAGAAGAAAATGCACAAGTAAGAGTTTTACCGTATGCTGCCATCACAGTAAGACAAGCCGGTCAAACACATGTAGATTTCGAAGCACTTGCACAAAATGGTGCATTTGCCTTTACTGATGATGGTGTAGGAGTTCAACAAGCTAATATGATGTATGAAGCAATGCAAGCGGCAGCAAAAGTTAATAAAGCTGTTGTAGCGCACTGTGAAGACAATAGCTTAATTTATGGTGGCGCTATGCATGAAGGCCAACGCAGTCAAGCATTGGGCATACCTGGTATTCCTAATATTTGTGAAGCAGTTCAAATCGCGCGTGATGTGCTTTTAGCTGAAGCGGCAGGTGCACATTATCATGTGTGCCACGTATCTACGAAAGAAAGTGTCAGAGCGATTCGTGATGCTAAGAAAGCGGGTATTAAAGTTACTGCAGAAGTAACCCCACACCATCTGTTATTAACAGAAGATGATGTACCAGGTGATGATGCAATATACAAAATGAATCCCCCATTAAGAAGTAAAGAAGATAGAGATGCATTATTAGAAGGTTTATTAGATGGCACAATTGATTGTATCGCAACGGATCATGCACCGCATGCTGCTGAAGAAAAAGCACAACCTATGACGAAGGCACCATTTGGCATTGTTGGTAGTGAAACAGCATTCCCATTATTATATACACACTTCGTTAAAAATGGAGATTGGTCATTACAACAACTTGTTGATTATTTAACAATTAAACCAGCGCAAACGTTTGATTTACCTTATGGTAGGTTAGAAGAAGGTGGTTTAGCAGATTTAACAGTTATCAATCTAGATGAAGAAAGTGAAATCAAGGCAGAAGACTTTGCATCTAAAGGTAGTAATACACCATTTATTGGATACAAAGTTTATGGAACTCCAGTATTAACATTAGTTGAAGGTGAAGTTAAATTTAAGGAGGAAAAATAATGTTGCAGAAACGCTATCTAGTTTTAGAAGACGGAACATATTATGAAGGTTACCCATTGGGTTCAGATAAATTAACAGTGGGAGAAATTGTATTCAATACAGCAATGACAGGTTATCAAGAGACGATATCTGATCCATCATACACTGGTCAAATTATCACATTTACTTATCCATTAATTGGGAATTATGGTATTAATAGAGACGATTTTGAGTCACTTGTACCTACATTGAACGGTGTAGTTGTAAAAGAAGCGAGTGCACATCCTAGTAATTTCAGACAACAAAAAACATTGCATGAAGTATTAGTAGAGTATGATGTTCCGGGTATTTCTGGCGTTGATACACGCAGTATCACGCGTAAAATCAGAAATTTTGGCGTTTTAAAAGCAGCATTTACAGATGATAAAGCAAGTATTACTCAAATCGTTGAGCAATTAAAATCTACAGAATTACCACGTAATGAGGTGTCAACGGTATCGACGAAATCACCATATGTATCTTCAGGTTATGATTTGAGTGTTGTGTTAGTGGATTTTGGTAAAAAACAAAATATTGTTAGAGAGTTGAATACGCGTGGTTGTAATGTGACTGTTGTACCATATGATACTTCTGCAGAAGCTATTATAAGAATGTCCCCAGATGGTGTCATGTTGTCAAATGGCCCTGGAGATCCTGAAGAAGTTCAAGTTGCTGTTGAAATGATTAAAGGCATCTTAGGACACATTCCATTCTTTGGTATTTGCTTAGGTCATCAATTATTCGCATTATCGCAAGGTGCTACATCATTTAAAATGAAATTTGGACATAGAGGGGCCAACCACCCAGTTAAAGATTTAAAAACTGGAAAAATAGCACTTACTAGTCAGAATCATGGTTACGCAATAGATAAAGATTCATTAATTGATACAGAACTAGAAGTGACACATATAGCTATTAATGATGGTACGGTCGAAGGTTTAAGACACAAAACATTACCAGCATTTTCAGTTCAATATCACCCTGAAGCATGTCCAGGACCATCAGATTCAAATTATTTATTTGATGAATTTATTCAAATGATGAATGACCATAAAGCAAAGGAGCGTATCACAAATGCCTAAACGTAATGATATCAAAACAATTCTAGTTATTGGATCAGGACCTATTATTATTGGTCAAGCAGCAGAATTTGACTATGCAGGTACACAAGCTTGTCTCGCCTTAAAAGAAGAAGGCTATCGCGTTATATTAGTGAACTCAAATCCAGCTACAATTATGACGGATACTGAAATTGCAGATAAAGTATACATTGAACCTTTAACACATGATTTTATTGCTCGAATTATACGTAAAGAGCAGCCCGATGCACTGTTACCAACATTAGGTGGTCAAACAGGTTTGAATATGGCGATTCAATTACATGATAGTGGTGTACTTGAAGCAAATAATGTGCAACTTTTAGGTACGAAGTTAGAATCTATTCAGCAAGCTGAAGATAGAGAGTTATTCAGAACACTCATGAATGATTTAGAAGTAGCTGTACCAGAGAGTGATATTGTTAATACTGTTGAACAAGCATTTAATTTTAAAGAGCAAGTGGGATACCCACTTATCGTTAGACCCGCATTTACAATGGGAGGTACTGGCGGAGGTATCTGTCATAACGATAAAGAGTTAAAAGAGATTGTTTCTAATGGGTTACATTATAGTCCAGCGACACAATGTTTAATTGAGAAATCAATTGCAGGTTTTAAAGAAATAGAATATGAAGTAATGAGAGATAAAAATGATAATGCAATTGTAGTATGTAATATGGAAAACATTGATCCTGTAGGTATCCATACAGGTGATTCAATTGTTGTAGCACCTAGCCAGACATTATCAGATGTGGAATACCAAATGTTACGTGATGTATCATTAAAAGTCATTCGTGCATTGGGCATAGAAGGCGGTTGTAACGTTCAATTAGCATTAGATCCACATTCTATGGATTATTACATTATTGAAGTAAATCCTCGTGTTTCTCGCTCATCAGCATTGGCGTCTAAAGCGACAGGATATCCAATTGCTAAATTAGCAGCTAAAATTGCAGTAGGTTTAACGCTAGATGAAATGTTAAATCCAATCACAGGAACTTCTTATGCAGCATTTGAACCTGCGTTAGATTATGTCATCTCTAAAATCCCACGTTTTCCATTTGATAAATTTGGCAAAGGCGAACGTGTTTTAGGGACTCAAATGAAAGCTACTGGAGAAGTTATGGCAATAGGTAGAACATATGAAGAATCATTGCTAAAAGCAATACGTTCATTAGAGTATGGTGTACACCACCTTGGATTGCCTAACGGAGAAACATTCGATTTAGACTACATTAAAGCGCGTATTAGTGATCAAGATGATGAACGTTTATTTTTTATAGGTGAAGCAATTCGTCGAGGTACAACCCTAGAAGAAATTCATGAAATGACAAAAATTGATTACTTCTTCTTAAATAAATTCCAACATATCATCAATATTGAACATAATTTAAAAGCGAATAAAGGAGATATAGATTATCTTAAATTTGCAAAAGATTACGGCTTTAGTGATCGTGTTATTGCACATCGCTTTGATATGTCAGAAGAAGCAGTGTATGCATTAAGACAAGAACATGGGATTACACCAGTGTATAAAATGGTAGATACTTGTGCGGCAGAATTTGAATCTGCAACACCTTACTATTATGGGACATATGAACAAGAAAATGAATCTATCGTTACAGATAAAGAGAAGATATTAGTGCTTGGTTCTGGACCAATCCGTATCGGACAGGGCGTAGAGTTTGACTATGCAACTGTTCATGCAGTGTGGGCGATTCAACAAGCGGGTTATGAAGCAATCATTGTGAATAACAATCCTGAAACAGTATCAACTGATTTCTCAATTTCGGATAAGCTGTATTTTGAACCGCTTACTGAAGAAGATGTTATGAATATCATTGATTTAGAGCAACCTAAAGGTGTAGTTGTACAGTTTGGTGGACAAACTGCAATTAATTTAGCAGATAAACTTGAAAAACATGATGTTAAAATTTTAGGTACTTCATTAGAAGACTTAAATCGTGCTGAGGACCGTAAAGAGTTTGAGGCATTACTACACACGATTGATGTGCCACAACCTAATGGGAAAACAGCAACATCACCTGAAGAAGCCCTTGAAAATGCCAGAAATATTGGGTATCCAGTAGTTGTAAGACCTTCATACGTTTTAGGCGGTCGTGCAATGGAAATCGTTAATAGTGATTCAGAATTAGAAAACTATATGAACGAAGCAGTAAAAGCAAGTCCGGATCATCCAGTACTGATAGATAGATATTTAACTGGAAAAGAAATTGAAGTAGATGCAATCTCTGATGGTGAAACAGTCATCATTCCTGGCATCATGGAGCACATTGAAAGAGCCGGCGTGCATTCAGGTGACTCTATTGCAGTATATCCACCCCAAACATTAACGCAAGCAGAGATGGATACACTCGAAGATTTTACGATTCGATTAGCAAAAGGATTAAACATCATAGGATTAATCAATATTCAATTTGTAATTGCGCATGACGGCGTCTATGTACTTGAAGTGAATCCACGCTCAAGTCGTACCGTACCGTTTTTAAGCAAAATAACAAATATTCAAATGGCTCAACTAGCAATGCGAGCTATTATAGGTGAAAAACTACTTGATTTAGGATATAAAGCTGGTATTCAACCATATACTGAAGGCGTCTTTGTTAAAGCTCCAGTCTTTAGCTTTAATAAATTAAAAAATGTTGATATTACGCTTGGACCTGAAATGAAATCTACAGGTGAAGTGATGGGTAAAGATTTAACTTTAGAAAAAGCATTATTCAAAGGGCTTACTGCAAGTGGTATGGAAGTTAAAGACCACGGTACAGTATTAATGACAGTAAGTGATAAAGATAAAGATGAAGTGGTTAATATTGCGAGCCGTTTAAATGAAGTAGGTTACAAAATACTTGCAACTGAAGGCACAGCAAATAAATTAGCAGAACAGAATATTCCAGCTGAAGTCGTTGGTAAAATCGGTTACGAAGATGATTTGCTTACACGTATACAAAATGGAGAAGTACAAATCGTAATTAATACAATGACTAAAGGTAAAGAATTTGAACGTGATGGTTTCCAAATCAGACGTTCCTCAGTTGAAAATGGCGTACCTTGTCTGACATCTTTAGATACAGCTAATGCGTTGACAAATGTCATTGAAAGTATGACATTTACAATGAAAAATATGTAAAAATCAAATAATTAAGGCAAAGTGATAGTGTTCGATCAACTATTATTTTGTCTTAATTCAACTATTGAAAGTTATTAAATATGAGGTGTAGCATAAATTATGAATACTTTACCCATTATTGCCTTAGACTTTGATTCTTCTGAAGCAGTACATACGTTTTTAGATCAATTCGATGAACCACTGTTTGTAAAAATAGGAATGGAGCTCTTTTACCAAACTGGACCTGATTTAATTGCCTCTATTAAGGCGCGTGGTCACGATATATTCTTGGATTTGAAATTACACGATATTCCTAATACCGTTGGAAAAGCGATGGAAGGATTAAGCAAATTAAATGTTGATTTAGTAAATGTTCATGCAGCAGGTGGAACAGATATGATGAAACGTGCAGTTGAAGGCATTCGTAAATATAATGACAACATTCAAATTATTGCGGTTACGCAGCTCACTTCGACTACTGAAGAAGTGTTACACAACGAACAAAATATTCAAAGTTCAATTGAAGCAGCTGTGTTAAATTATGCACAATTAGCTAAGCAATCCGGATTAGATGGCGTCGTTTGTTCACCTTTAGAAACATCATTACTCACGAATGCATTAGGTTCTGAATTTTTAAAAGTTACTCCAGGTATCAGACCAGAAGGTACGAGTGCTGATGATCAAAAAAGAATAACAACGCCACAACAAGCAAAAGCATTAGGGTCAACGCATATCGTTGTTGGGCGTCCTATCACTAAGAGCGACAATCCAGTAGAAAGTTATCATAAAATTAAAGAAAGTTGGTTAAGTTAATATGGCAAAAAATATAGCAAAAGCATTATTAGACATTGAAGCAGTGTCTCTTTCACCTAATGAGCCGTTCACATGGAGTTCTGGTATTAAATCACCGATATATTGTGATAATCGAATTACATTAGGGTATCCATCCATTCGTCGTGAAATTAGAGACGGTCTTGCAGAATTAATTAAGACTAATTTTGCGGATGTTGAAGTATTATCAGGTACTGCAACAGCGGGTATTCCACACGCTGCATATGTTTCTGAATCATTAGATTTACCGATGAATTACGTGCGTTCTTCAAGTAAAAGCCATGGCAAACAAAATCAAATTGAAGGTGCACAGAGCAAAGGTAAAAAAGTAGTTGTAATTGAAGATTTAATTTCGACAGGTGGTTCTTCTATCACTGCTGTAGATGCCTTGAAAGAAGCTGGCGCAGAAGTATTAGGCGTTGTAGCTATTTTTACGTATGGCCTTAAAAAAGCGGATGAGCAATTCACAGCAGCGCAGCTTCCTTTCTACACTTTGAGTAATTATAATGAACTGATTGCTGTTGCAAAAGAAAATGGAGAAATTTCTGATAACGATATGACTACATTAGTTGATTGGAGAGATAACTTGTCATAATATAGAGTTGGAGGGGATATTATGACAAAGAACCCGAATGAAGCATATGACCATTTTGCGCATTTAAATAAATTTTTAAAAAAAGAAGACGACTATAGAGCACAACACACATATGATGAATGTAATGAATTATTATCAAAATCAGCGGATAAAAATATATATAAGAAATCAAAGTCTAGTATTAAGCAAAAGGGCCATATTTGATTTTAAACCGCTAGTTATCACTGGTGAATGAAAATAAAAAGGATGGTGAAAATGTATCAAGACATTTTCACTATCCTTTTTGTATATGCATCAGAAAAGTTGCGTAATGACCACTTCGTGTACACATTAATGATATATACTACAATTCAAGTTGAATGATAGATCAACGAATCATAATTTTTATAATAATATAACCAATGAGTAAGACGAGTGCAGCAATAAGTAATGGAATAATATAAAAAGACATAATTAATTAACCTCCCGATGGATTTATATATATTTTAACTGTAAATGTAATAAAGTGAAAGAAATTAAGAATAAACATAATAATCATAGCTGGCAAGATAGAAAGAAGTGAAGTAGCACTTGTGAAATGCAATAGCAATCAAACAGACAGAAATATGATAGATTCATAGTATTTAAAATCGTCCATCCGGAGTCCTTAATTTATTTTGTAATATTGTTTTAAGAAACAACTTAAAACAATGTAGTTGTTCATTTTTATCTAAATCGTATATAAAGATAGACTTATTTATACATAGGATTTATGACATATTTAGTTTATAATTTTAGAAATAATATGTAATTACTTTTCAAAGGCATAGGGGGCATAGATGAAATTGATACAACAATTATTTCGTAATCATACAAAAAATATTATTGTTTGTTTAATTGGGGCATTCATTAGTGCGATTGCAGTTAACTGCTTTATCCTTGGATCTAATCTCGGTGATGGGGGCACAGTAGGTATATCTCTAGCTTTAAAATATGCCTTTGGTTTTTCACCTGCGTTAACATCATTAATTATTAATACTATTGTAATCCTTGTAGGTTGGAAATTTTTAAGCAGAAGAACAGCGATTTATACATTTATATCTAATACTGCAATATCTATATTTTTGGATTTAACAGAAGGATGGCATACCGGTGTAGATAACTTTGTTGTTAATGCTACTTTTGGGGGCATATTAGTAGGTATAGGTATTGGCTTAGTCATCGCATCGGGTGGGGTTATTGGGGGAACATCCGTAGTTGCGAAGATGTTAAATAAGTATTTCGATATTAAAACCTCTCAAGGTATATTTGTATTGGATGGGCTGGTTGTACTCTCGTTTATTTTCGTACTTCCATTAACCAATGTATTATTTACAATCATCATGTTGTTTATCACAGAACGAGCAACTTCATTTATTATTGAAGGTTTTAATCCTAAAAAAGCAGTCACCATTATTTCTAGTCATAATGAAACGATAAGCGATAAAATCAATAGTTTTACTGGAAGAGGATCAACGCTCCTGAATGGTAAAGGGGGCTATGGTAAAAATGAAACCAGTATGCTTTATGTTGTAGTACCACAATCACAAGTTACAAGAGTGAAAAAATTAGTGAATGAAGAGGATGAAAATGCATTTTTAGTCATACATGATGTACGTGATGTGCTAGGTAACGGATTTATGAATTTATCATAAATAGGAGTTTGTCACGTTATTATAGTGTGAAATATAGGATAAGCACGTATAAGGTATACAGAGTTATTCGATTTTTAAGCAATGATGATTTATCCTAGTAAGTAAGACCAAGAAGGAGGATTTATTAATGGCAATACCCAAAATTACTACATTCTTGATGTTCAACGGAGAAGCGGAAGAAGCGATTCATTTATATGTCAATGTGTTTGAAGATGCAGAAATTTTAACATTGGTAAAATATAGTGAAAGTGATGATGCACCTACAGGCGCTGTCCAACATGCAATATTTAGGCTGAAAGACCAAATATTTATGGCCATAGATAACGTAAATGGTGTGGATATTGATATGAACCCTGCAATGTCTTTATATGTAACAGTTGATAGCCCGTTAGAAATGGAACGCTTATTTAGTAAACTGAAAAGTGGTGGTGCAATATTAATGCCGAAAACAGAAATGCCACCGTTTAGAGAATTCGCATGGATTCAAGATAAGTTCGGAGTGAATTTCCAATTAGCGCTACCTAATCAATAATGTTAATTTAAAATAAAAAAAGCTAGGATATATAGCGTTTTGTTGATAGTACTTAAACGCTATAGTCCTAGCTTTTTTATTATGAATGCATTAAGAAGTTATTTAACTTTTAATTTTTGAATATGGTCGTAATCTGGTGTAGCAAAAAGTGTTTTTTGATTATCGTAAGTTACAAAACCAGGTTTTGAGCCTGAAGGTTTATGAACGTGTTTGATTTCAGTATAATCTACAGGGATTTGACCTGAATTGCCAGCCTTGGAAAAGTAGCCAGATAACATTGCAGCCTCTTTAATGGTTGTTTCGCTCGGATCATCATTTAGTATTACAACGTGTGACCCTGGAATATCTTTGGTATGGAACCAAAGATGATTTTTTGAGGCTTTCTTATTTGTTAAATAATCATTTTGTTTGTTGTTTTTACCTACGAGTATTGTGTCACCGTCTGTTGATACATACTCTTGTAGTTGTATAGTTTGTTTCTTTTTCTTTTTACTTTGTTTGCGTTGTTTCATATAGCCTTGTTCTGCCAATTCATCGCGAATATCATCTATATCGTCTACAGAAATATGTGCGAGTTGTTGGTCGATACTTTCAAAATAAGCAATATTTTCCTTAGTCAAATCAATTTGATGATGTAGTTCATGGGCTCTCGTTTTTAACTTATTATATTGCTTATAGTAGAGTTGCGCATTAACTGCAGGAGATTTCGTCGTTTTCAGAGGAATAGTTACTTCTTCACCAGTATAATAGTTAAGTGCAGTTACTTCTTTGTCGCCCTGTTTAATGCGATAGATATTGGCAGTGATTAATTCTCCATATAACTGCTGTAGTTCTTTATCTTTAGTGCCTTCTTGCTCATCCAGCAGCTTGCTTAGTTTATTTTGATACTTATGCAGTTGTTGTTGTACAAATTTCACTAAATCATTGGCGCGTTGTTTGACACGTTCTCTTTCACCACGTGCATCATAATAGCGATCAAGTAAATCATGAAGAGAGTCATATAGTACAACGTCGTCATAAAATTGATTTAATTTCATGAAATAAAAGTCTTCTTTACCTGTTTCGTGGTTTTTATGAAAGATTGGTGTAGGTGCTTCATTGGTTTCAGCCATCACTGTATCAAAAGCTTCTGGTAGCGTTTGAGCTGTCATAAATTGTTTGCGACTTACAATTTCATTTGTAATTAATGGACTGAAACCTTCGAATTGATCGAGTAATTGTCGCGCTATTTTTCCACTGTTAAAATCAATATATTTTAAAGCCTCATCACCAGTAATTTCATAGGGATTTACTTTGTTTTGTAATGGGGGTGTCTCATATTCAAACCCCGGCATAACCGTACGATATTGATTCGTATTAGGTGTTAAATGTTTAAATCCTTCAATAATTTTACGATTTTCATCAACGAGTACCAAATTACTATGTTTACCCATAATTTCTAAAATCATAGTACGATGTATTGTATCGCCAATTTCATCTTTGCTTTCAACATCTATCTCTACACGTCTATCATTACCAATTTGTCTAATTGCTTTTACAATACCACCCTCAAGATGCTTACGGAATACGCGAGCAAACATAGGGGGATCAAATGGGTTGTCATATTTTTTATTAGTGAGATGCATTCTAGTAAAACTAGGATGGATAGAAAGTAGAAGTTGATGATTTTTACGATTTTGACGAATAACGACAATCAGCGTGTCGTTTTCTGGTTGATTTATTTTGTGGATTCTACCGTCTACTAAAAATTGTAACGATTCCACCATTTTTCTTGTAAATAAACCATCGTATGCCATTACTATCAGCCACCTTATTTTTAGTCATTCATCATATTGTAACACGGCAAAAAGAATTGGTCATGGTCAAAGTTTGTACTAAGTATGCTATACAATCAAATGGTGATTGTGGTATCATGTGTTAATAATAGAAGTATAGCTTAGAGAGGTCGTAAGTCATGGATAATGAGAAAGGTTTGTTGATTGTACTATCTGGACCTTCTGGTGTAGGGAAAGGTACAGTTAGAAAGAAAATATTTGATGACCCATCCACATCTTATAAATATTCTATTTCAATGACAACACGTGATATGCGTGAGGGTGAAGTTGATGGCGTTGATTACTTTTTCAAAGCAAAGTCTGACTTTGAAGAATTAATTAAACAAGATCAATTCATAGAATATGCAGAGTATGTTGGCAATTATTATGGGACACCTGTGCAGTATGTTAAAGACACTATGGATCAAGGCCATGATGTGTTTTTAGAAATTGAAGTCGAAGGTGCCAAACAAGTGCGTAAGAAGTTTCCAGATGCATTGTTTATATTTCTTGCTCCGCCAAGTTTAGACCATTTACGCGAACGATTAGTCGGTCGTGGTACAGAATCTGATGAAAAAATTCAAAGCCGTGTGCACGAAGCGCGTAAAGAAGTGGAAATGATGAACTTGTATGATTATGTTGTCGTTAATGACGAAGTTGATTTAGCAAAACAACGTATTCAATCGATTGTAGATGCAGAGCATTTGAAAAGAGAACGCATTGAAGCAAAATATAGAAAAATGATATTGGAGGCAAAAAAATAATGTTATACCCACCATTAAACCAATTAACATCAAAGATTAACTCGAAATATTTAATTGCAACTACTGCTGCAAAACGTGCACGTGAAATAGATGAAAATCCAGAAACTGCATTGTTAAATAAGTACAACTCAAAAAAACCCGTAGGTAAAGCTTTAGAAGAAATTGCTGACGGTGAAATTTATCCAGACGGTACAATAAAACTTTCTTAAGTAATTGAACGTTCACCTTGAAATACATTTATATAATTGAGATGGCATTAAATAAAGGTCTTTCAAGCGCACACCATGCAAAAGCAAGGTGTGCTTTTTTAATTTATCTATTAATTTGTGTATAATAATGAGTAATCATGCCAATAAAACAACATACAACTTAATGTTTGTTGTTTTATAAGCCATCACTGAGTTATTACGTAATAACCAGTCACGTTTAAACTATCTGGAGGTAAATTATAATGAAACGAATCTTACTTGCTGTAACAGGCGGTATAGCTGCATATAAAGCCATCGATTTAACGAGTAAATTAACGCAAGCTGGATATGATGTGAGCGTTATGCTTACAGATCATGCACAAGAGTTTGTAACCCCTTTAGCTTTTCAGGCGATAGGAAGAAATGCCGTATATACAAGTACATTTGTTGAACAAAACCCTAAAGAAATACAACATGTTGCATTAGGAGACTGGGCAGATGCAATTGTAGTTGCGCCAGCGACTGCCAACACAATTGCTAAATTAGCACACGGTATTGCTGATGACATGGTGACTTCAACATTATTAGCTACAGAAACGCCCAAATTTGTTGCGCCAGCAATGAATGTGCATATGTACGAGAATAACAGAACACAGGAAAACATGGCCACATTACGTTCAGATGGGTATTATTTTCTTGAACCAGGTGAAGGTTATTTAGCATGTGGATACGTTGCAAAAGGTCGTATGGAAGAGCCTTTACAAATTGTAGAAAGATTAAATTTATTTTTTAAGGACAAGCAACAGAATCAAACTACAAAGGAAAGTCGATTTGAAGGTGTGCATGCTTTAATTACAGCTGGCCCAACTATCGAAGAGTTAGATCCAGTAAGGTACTTGTCAAATCGTTCTTCTGGGAAAATGGGTTATGCTTTAGCTGAGTCTTTGGAGAAACGAGGAGCAATAGTAACGCTGGTTTCAGGTCCCACAAACATCGTGCCTCCAGAAAATGTAGATACGATTCAAGTTACTAGCGCAGAAGAAATGTTTAAAGTAGTAAAAAATCGTTTTGAAACGCAGGACATCATATTCAAAGCTGCTGCAGTATCGGATTATGCCCCCGTAGAAACATTGGACCATAAATTGAAAAAACAAGATGGAACATTATCTGTTACGTTTAAACGTACACCTGATATTTTGAAGTATTTAGGTGAACACAAGACCAGTCAATTTTTAGTAGGCTTTGCTGCAGAGACGCAAAATATCGAAACGTATGCGCAACAAAAATTAAAACGTAAAAATGCAGATGTCATTATTGCCAATAATGTAGGTGATCGCACAATAGGGTTTAGTTCGGATGACAATGATTATACGATGTACTTTGAAAATGGCGATGAGACGCATTTAGGTAAAGCCAAGAAAGTCATTTTAGCGGAGCGTATACTAGACAGTTTAGAAAATAGGTGGCAATAAAATGATAGCAAAAGTAATTGTTGATATACCTTCTAAGAGTGTAGATTTCACCTTTGACTATATCATTCCTTCTAGATTGCAATCAATGATACAAGTAGGTATGCGTGTAGTGGTTCCTTTTGGCCATAGGACGATACAAGGTTATGTCATGGTGATTACAGAGCAGCCAGATGACAGTATAAATATATCGAAATTAAAAGAAATCAAAGAAATTCAAGATATCAAGCCAGAGTTGACACAAGAACTTATTGAATTAACAGATTGGTATAATAATTATTTTGTTACCAAACGTATTTCAATGTTGGAAGTTATGTTACCGAGTGCTATCAAAGCAAAGTATACAAAAGTTTTTTCTATGGTAGATTCGGAAGCTGTTCCATTGCAATTGCAACAAAGATTTAATGAAGAAGGTCAATATTTATATAAAACAGCACAACAAAATGACGATTTATCCACTATAGCACCACTATTAAAAAATGGTGCAATTCAGGAAGTCACTTTACTCTCTCAAAATCTTAGTAAAAAGAAACAACGTGCAGTGAGAGTAATTGAAGACTTTGATTATGATACCGTTTTAGGGTCATTAGAAAAGTCACCTAAGCAGTATGATTTATATGCGTATTTAGTTGATGAACGCCATCATACAGTAATGTTAAAACATATAGAAGAAATGGGATTCTCAAAATCAAGTGTAGATACATTAACACGCAAGGCTTATATAGAGAAATATGATGCGATCGTAGAACGCGATCCATTTGAAACACGAGTGTTTGAAAAAGATGAAAAGCAGCCACTTACATCTGAACAACAACAAGCTTTTGATGCAATTTTAGAAAACATTAAAGCGCATGAACAACGGACATTTCTGTTACATGGTGTTACAGGTTCAGGAAAGACCGAAGTTTATTTACAAACAATCGAAGAAGTATTAAATTTAGATAGACAAGCGATGATGTTGGTACCGGAAATAGCACTCACACCGCAAATGGTATTGAGGTTTAAACGTCGATTTGGTGATGAGGTTGCAGTATTACATTCCGGTTTATCCAAAGGTGAGCGGTACGATGAATGGCAAAAGATAAGAGATGGTAAAGCTCGCGTAAGCGTTGGCGCACGGTCAAGTGTATTTGCACCATTTAAAGACTTAGGAATGATTATTATTGATGAAGAACATGAATCCTCCTATAAGCAAGAAGACTATCCAAGATATCATGCTAGAGATATTGCACAATGGCGTAGCCAGTATCATGATTGTCCGTTGATATTAGGGAGTGCGACGCCGAGTTTAGAGAGCTATGCAAGGGCAGATAAAGGTGTTTATGAGTTGTTATCTTTACCACATAGAGTGAATCAACAGGCGATGCCAGAAATAGAAATTGTCGACATGAGAGCAGAGTTGAGTGCAGGTAACCGGTCTATGTTTTCAGGACAATTACGGGAAGCAATTCAACAGCGATTAGATCGCAAAGAGCAAATTGTATTGTTCTTAAATCGTCGTGGTTATGCTTCGTTTATGTTGTGCCGCGATTGTGGACATGTGCCACAATGTCCAAACTGTGACATCTCATTGACGTACCATAAATCAACCGATCAATTAAAATGTCACTATTGTGGACATCGGGAAACACCTCCTAATAAATGTCCAAACTGTGAAAGTGAGCATATCAGACAAGTAGGTACTGGTACGCAACGTGTGGAAGAGCTTTTACAAGAGGCGTTTCAAGAAGCACGTATTATCCGTATGGATGTAGATACGACATCTAGAAAAGGCGCACATGAAAAATTATTAGATGATTTTGGTGCGGGTAAAGGGGATATTTTATTAGGTACTCAAATGATTGCCAAAGGACTGGATTTTCCCAATATCACGCTTGTGGGTGTCTTGAACGCAGATACGATGTTAAATCTACCTGACTTTAGAGCAAGTGAACGTACATATCAATTGTTAACACAAGTTGCAGGTCGTGCAGGACGTCATGAGAAAGAAGGAGAAGTCATCATACAAACCTATAATCCAGAGCATTATGCAATTAAAGATGTTCAAGATAATGACTATACTGCTTTTTTTCAAAAAGAAATGAATTACAGAAAAATAGGTAAATATCCACCTTATTTCTTTATGATTAACTTTACCATTGCGCATAAAGATATGAAAAAAGTTATGGAAGCTTCTAAGCATATTCATAAAATTTTGTTACAACATCTAACAGAGAAAGCACTCGTACTAGGGCCCTCACCAGCAGCATTATCAAGAATAAATAACGAGTATCGCTTTCAAATCCTAGTTAAATATAAAAATGAACCTGCGTTACATGAGGCGTTAAAATATCTAGATGATTATTATCATGATTTGTATTTAAAAGATAAATTATCATTAAGAATAGATATTAATCCGCAAATGATGATGTAAATTAGGTGCTTAAATGACTTTATATCAGTATTTAAAAGGGTTTTATAGATTGTTAAAAATTAACTGAGGGCAGAAAAAGGGCAGATGGTTTAATTGGGAATGTTTTCTAACTTCTTAATTAACTATTTGCCCTTTTCTATTATATGCGTGTATATCAGAGTAGTTGATTTCAAAAATGGTTTACTAACCTTGTTGGGTTTTTTTAATATATTTAAGGTTAAGTACTGTTCCGGAAGCGCATATAAAAACAAGTGACAAGAATGTAAGATGTAAAAGTATTTTTTTCTGATAATATTATTTTAGTATCAAAGAAAAAATAGTATTAAGGAGATTATCATGGCATTAGATACGAGGCGTAAACGGATTGTAGATTTAGATTATATGAGGGGATTTGCCTTACTTGGTATCATGCTTACGAATATAATGACTATATTTAATTTGCCCATATCCATCAATTATGGACAAGCTCATTATTTAAAATTTCTTGATTTTTTTATCGAAAGTAAATTCTTTACAATATTTTCATTCTTGTTTGGAATGGGGTTTTATATATTTATTCGAAATAGTAAAGCTAAAGAATTAAATAGTACTATCATTTTTATAAGAAGACTAATTATTTTAGCGTGTTTTGGTATTTTGCATCAACTACTTCAGCCAGGAGAAGCATTATTGTTATATTCAATCATGGGGCTATTATTAATACCAAGTTATTATTTATATAAATATATAAATTTAAGTATGGGATTAATTTTGCTAGGTTTGTGTTTGTATATTGGAAATAAAACATTATTACCGATTCCGTATTTTATATTGGGGCTTACAGCAGGGCAATTTAATATTTTTGATAATGTAAAAAATAAAGCGTTAGTGCTATTAATGAGCATATCTGGTTTATTATCACTAGTCAGTTGGATGATATTAAGTCACTTTTATGTATTTCCAAGTTATAAATTTATAGATGGTGCTTTAAGTAAGGAAGAAGTAAATAACTTTATTCAAGATAAAGCGATTTATGAACATTTAATAATAATTACTAGTCCGTTTATAGCATTATTTTATGTTTCTTTCTTATTGTTAAGTGTTAGAACTCAAATTTTGCATAGAATCTTATACCCGTTGCAACTATATGGGAGAATGGCACTTACAAATTATATAGGCCAGACTTTATTAATTTATTTAGCGATATTACTCTTGGGTAATGAGCGTATAGATTATATAGATACTTTGTGGATTTGTATTATGGTCTATATTTTTCAATTGATATTCAGTGCGTGGTGGTTGAAATGCTTTGAATATGGACCATTGGAATATGTTTGGCGTTTAGGAACTTATTGGAAGCTGTTTAGTATAGTGAAAAAATAAAGATAATATTCGAGTAATCATTTCGACGTCTGTCTAATATATCATGTTGCAAATGACGATAAGAAAAGTGTCATCTCTTGAATAGATGCAACCATGATAAATCATGTTTTAAATCCTTTGAGATTTTTCGAATGCTTTAATAATCTTTTCTGTAAAAAAGATTATGAGCAAGATGAGCAGAATCAGACTAATGCTTTGTAGCGTCACAGACATAGCTTTTAAGTTTACAATAAGATCAATCATTAGCCAGATCGTTCCTACGCACATAAAGCAACGATTAAATAACTTACTATATTTTATAAATTCACCTTGTGCTACACACCAGTTTTGCTCATTTTTTAAAGCACGAGGTGTTCTATAACCTAATACTAAATTCCTGTGTTCATCTAATGTGTTATGATGTTTTTCATAAATTCTACAAACTATCATATTGAGCAACACTACTATAAATAGAATAATATATATCACATCCTTATCTATTCAATTTGAACATATAATGTTTATAGTGAAAAGTTATTTTTAGTTCAAAGGTTGATAGACATTTAGGGAATGAATTGTATTTTATTTGCTAAAATGAGTGCGTATCCTGTTTTGATTACACAAGTGAAGTGATAGATACATGAATAAATGTTAGGTGAATAAAAGCAAATATTAAGATAAACACGTCGTATAAATTATGGGAATTTATACGACGTATATTTTTATGCTATGAGATTTGAAACATTTATTATTTTTACAGAAATGGTTTTAAGAATTATAATTTCATAAAACTAAAAATTTTAATATATTTAATCAAATAAATGTTGTAATATTAAAATATGTTAATTTAGGAGGATATATAATGAAAAAAGTTTTGTTGTCAATATTATTAGTTGTTGTATTTGCAATTGCACTTCCTATAAATAAAGGAAATACAGTTCAAGCTGCTGAACAACATAACCCAGTTGTTTTTGTACATGGCATTGGAGGTAGTGCTAGTAATTTTTATAGTATAGAGAAATACTTAGCTTCACAAGGTTGGAATAGTAATCAATTTTATGCTGTTGAATTTTATAATAAACAAGGTTCTAATATCACTAATGGTCCACAATTAAAACGATACATTGATAGTGTATTACAAAGAACAGGTGCCCAAAAAGTCGATATCGTAGCCCATAGTATGGGTGGGGCGAATACTTTATATTACATAAAAAATTTAGGTGGCGGAAATAAAGTGGATAACGTAGTAACATTAGGTGGTGCTAATGGTCTAACGACGAACCAAGCATTACCTGGTACGGATCCTAATGATAAAATACTGTATACATCTATTTATAGCTTAACAGATGGTATAGTAGCTCCAAGTCTTTCAAGGCTATATGGTGGTAAAAACATTCGATTAACAGGTATTGATCATTTAAGTCTACTCATTAATTATCAAGTTAAGGGATACATTAAAGCAGGATTAAATGGTGGCGGAGAAAACACAAATTAAGAGTATTTTTATAAAAAAGATATAACACTTTAAAAGCACCCATCTATGAATGCATTCATAGATGGGTGCTTTTTATATAAAGCTTTGCATAATATAAGCATACTTGATAACTATTAAATTTTATATGGCTGTAGCTAAAGTGTTACATTACCATTTGAATCAGCAGGTTTAAATGCCACTAACACACCACTAATGATAGCTAAGATGTGAGGAATCGCTGTCCAACAAAATAATATGTGTAAGAGACCTTGCATATTTTTGCCAGCATAAAATTTATGCACGCCAAAACTACCTAAGAAAAAAGCTAGTAAAATATAAATGATTTTATTTACTTCCATCGTCTTTCCTCCTTAATTATAGATAAAATATAAAGATTGATTATTAACTATAGATCAAATTTGACACCATATTACATTGCTTAAATTGAAACTGTAATGCTGTAAAATAATAAAATACATTATTCTAATTGACTATACCTTTATTATCCCAAGGCTACTGTGAATAGTCAAATGATGGGGCTATTAACAGTAGGTCTATCAATATAGACATAACGCTAACGGGTTAGAAATGAAAATCAATGTAATACAATATTACAAGTGATAGTGATTAAGTTAATCATAAAGTGTACTAAATCCATAGGAATTATTAGGAATGAAGATGAATTTATAAAAAAATATCCAATTTAAATTTGCATTTAATACATATTGCAGTTATATTAAATAGTAACGAGTCCAATATAAATTTTAATCACATTTATTTAAGTTATTGATAATGTAGCGATATTACGAAGCGAGTTATGTATACATTGATGAATTACTAAAGTTCATCAAGTAAATTTATTGCGTAAGGGGTTATGCCTATGAGTTTATTAAGTAATAGAGAAGCAACAGGCTTAAGTATTGAAGAATTATCAAATCGTCTAGCGTCATTGTATAAGACAAATTTGAGTCCCGAAAAAATTGAACGCATAGAAACAAATGAATTAAAATTAGGTAATGATGAGGCTAGAATATTAGCAGAATTTTTTAATACGACCTCTGAAGATATTGTCTGAATATTACGAAAATGACTGTGTATTTTATCATATTGTGTGATAGTCTTGATATTAAAATGATAAATCATTATGAAGTCATACATTTAGATTATTGTGAAAGTGATTAATTTAAAAATGATATTGAAATATATGGGAGTGATAAATATATGAGGTTTAATGCATTTAATCAGCCTATTGGAGATCAAATAACGCATTTTGACAAACCTACCTTGCCTAATATAGCAACGTTAGATGGGAACTACTGTCGTTTAGAAAAATTATCTTCAAATCATACTGATGATTTGTTTCGACATTTTAGTGACCCGGAAGATACTCCCAATTGGACATATTTACCAGACGATCAAATCAAAAATTATAATCAATTTCAACAGTATATAAATAATAGAATAAGTTCAAAAGATCCATACTTTTTTTCAATCATAAATAAGACCAATAATGAAGCAATAGGTATAATCGCTTTATTGAGAATAGACCCTCAAAAGGGTTCTATTGAAGTGGGACATATCCATTACGCAAATGTATTGAAACGAACACGCATTGCTACAGAAGTACATTATTTACTGGCGTCCTATGTATTTGATACATTAGGATATCGTAGGTATGAATGGAAATGTGATGCACTCAATGAGCCTTCAAAAAAAGCAGCGCAAAGGTTAGGATTCAAATATGAAGGTACATTTAGAAACCACTTAATATATAAAAATAGAAATAGAGATACATGTTGGTTATCCATTATTGAAAGCGAATGGCCAAACATCAAACACAATTATG
Source organism: Staphylococcus casei (assembly GCF_030294405.1). Taxonomy (NCBI): domain Bacteria; kingdom Bacillati; phylum Bacillota; class Bacilli; order Caryophanales; family Staphylococcaceae; genus Staphylococcus; species Staphylococcus casei. The sequence goes on along the minus strand of NZ_CP125718.1, from coordinate 1,778,227 downwards.
AAATGTGGTTAGATGAAAATAACTTTGATGAATCAGAGAAACAATTGAATAAGCTTTCCATATAGACAGAAACAAGTAGATGGCGTTAAATAAGCATTCAAATAGTTAGAACTATAAAGAAGATGAGTCTCAAATCATTGGGATTCATCTTCTTTAATTTTTTAATTTTAAATAAATTAAAAGCTTCACTAAGCATATAATTGGATTATGAGCCTAGATACATTGATACTTTTATGTGAAGCATGGTGCATTTTCATATAAAATAAGTTATAATGATATGATGAAATTTTCTAAGGAGAACATAGTATGACGATAAAACAGCTTGTTGCAAGTCAACACCCAATTCTAAAAAAATCTATTCCTGAAGTCACAATATTTGATAAGCAATTAGAACAATTGTTACTCGATTTAGAAGATACAATGTATGACGTCGAGGCATCAGCTTTATGCGCTCCGCAAATTGGCATTGCACAAAAAGTAGCAATCATTGATATGGAAGCGGATGGCTTGTTACAACTGATTAATCCTCAATTGATAAGTGAATCCGATGAAAAAGTTACGGACCTTGAAGGATCTATTAGCATTCCCGATGTTTTCGGTGAAGTAACACGCAGCAAGATGATTGTAATAAAAGGTAATGATAAAAAAGGTAATGAAGTAGAAATGACTGCATATGATGATATTGCTCGTATGATATTACATATGATTGACCATTTTGATGGTAAGTTATTTACAGAACGTGTAGAGAAATTTTTAAATGAAGCTGAATTGGAGGCGTATTTTAACAATGAGTAAAATCATCTTTATGGGAACACCTGATTTTTCAACGAAAGTATTAGAAATGTTAATTGCTGAACACAACGTGATAGCAGTGGTAACACAACCCGATCGACCAGTTGGTAGAAAGCGTAAATTAACACCGCCACCTGTGAAAGAAGTAGCAGTTGAACATGGTATCCCAGTCTACCAGCCAGAAAAATTAGCACAATCAGAAGATTTACAAACACTTATTGACTTAAATGCTGATCTAATTGTTACTGCAGCTTTTGGACAATTATTACCTGAATCATTATTAGCTTCACCTAAATTAGGTGCTATTAATGTTCATGCATCATTACTTCCTAAATATAGAGGTGGCGCGCCCATCCATCAAGCGATCATTGATGGGCAAAAAGAAACTGGTATTACAATTATGTATATGGTTAAAAAGTTAGATGCAGGAAATATTATTTCTCAAAAAGCAATAGAAATTGAACATCAAGATGATGTTGGGACAATGCATCAAAAATTAAGTTTTTTAGGCGCGGATTTATTAAAAGAGACGTTGCCATCTATTATTAATGGTACGAATCATAGTGTGCCACAAGATGATAGTGAAGCGACATTTGCGTCTAATATTCGTCGTGAAGATGAAAAAATTGACTGGACGTTGCCTGCTGAAGCTATATACAACCAAATTCGAGGTCTTTCACCGTGGCCTGTTGCATATACTGTAATGGACGATGGAAATATGAAAATATATGCATCGCGAATTGAAAAAGATAAAACAGGCACACCTGGCACAATTATTGAAACAACTAAAAAAGCGATTATTGTGGCTACGGGTTCGGAAGATGCAATTGCTTTAACTGATATACAAGTAGCAGGTAAAAAACGAATGCTTGCAGCAAATTATTTGAGTGGCGTTCAGACGTCGCTCGTGGGGAAGGTATTATCATGACAATAGACAATAATGTTAGAGAACTAGCGTTTGAAACGTTGCAATACATTATGAATGATAAAGCATATAGTAATATCATTATAAACGACGTGTTATCAAATAATGAATTGAATCGTGCGGACAAAGGATTATTTACCGAACTTGTATATGGAACATTAAAAAGAAAATTTACTTTAGATTATCTTTTAAAGCCATTTGTACAAACTAAACTTAAAGGTTGGGTAAGACAGCTTTTATGGATGAGTATCTATCAATATGTATACTTGGACAAAGTACCAGAACATGCAATTATCAATGAAGCTGTGGAAATTGCAAAACATAAAGGTGGGCCTCATAATGGTAATGTTGTAAATGGTATTTTACGAAATATCATGCGTAGCGAATTACCAGATTTCACTGAAATCACTGATGATAAAAAGAGAATTGCAATTGAGTACAGTTTACCTAAATGGTTAGTAGATCATTGGGCAACACATTTTGGAATTGAACAAACTGAAGCTATCGCACAATCATTTTTAACAAAAGTAACACAAACTGTTCGAGTGAATGTGACAAGAATTACGATTGAAGATGCAATAAGAAGGTTAGTAGATGATGAATATATTGTTGAACAAGACAAAGAAATTGAAACTTGTTTACATGTCAGTGGAAAGCCAATCATTGATTCTCGTATGTTTAAAGATGGTTTAGTGTCGATACAAGATAAAAGTTCAATGTTTGTTGCTCAGTTAATGGATTTACAAGAGGGTGATGAAGTCTTAGATGCTTGTAGTGCGCCTGGTGGGAAAGCGTGTCATATCGCCGAAGTATTAAACGGCACAGGGCATATTGATGCAACGGATATACATGAACATAAAATAGACTTAATAGATTTTAATATTAAAAAATTACGATTATCTAACATTTCAGCATTTGAACACGATGCAACCGAAAAATATGATAAAGTGTATGATAAGATTTTAGTTGATGCACCTTGCAGTGGTTTAGGTGTATTAAGACATAAGCCTGAAATTAAATATGAACAGTCACAACATACTATTAATTCACTCGTTGAGATTCAACTAGAAATTTTAAATAATGTTAAAGATAACTTGAAACCAGGTGGCACGCTTGTTTATTCAACGTGTACTATTGAACAATTAGAAAATGAAAATGTAATATACACATTTTTAAAAGAAAATAATGATTTTGAATTCGATACATTTGAACACCCAATCACTGGAGAAAAAGTAAAAACGATGCAAGTTCTACCTCAAGATTTTAACTCTGATGGCTTTTTCATTACTAGGATTAAAAGAAAGGAAAATTAATTTATGATAACTGCAGATAAGAAGAAAAAGAACAAGTTTCTTCCCAATTTTGAAAAGCAATCAATCTATTCGCTAAGATACGACGAGATGGAAGATTGGCTAGCACAAAAGGGTCAACAAAAGTTTAGAGCGAAGCAAATTTTTGAATGGCTTTATGAAAAAAGAGTAGACAGCATCGATGAAATGACAAATCTTTCTAAAGAACTAAGAGAAATTCTTAACGAAAACTTTACGATGACGACGATGACGACAGTGGTAAAACAAGAAAGCCGAGATGGCACAATTAAGTTTTTATTTGAATTGCAGGACGGCTATACAATTGAAACAGTACTAATGAGACATGAATATGGTAACTCTGTGTGTGTAACGACTCAAGTTGGTTGTCGTATTGGTTGTACATTCTGTGCATCTACATTAGGTGGGTTGAAACGTAACCTAGAAGCTGGAGAAATTGTATCGCAAGTATTAACTGTTCAAAAAGCCCTTGATGAGTCAGAAGAACGCGTATCACAAATTGTAATTATGGGTATAGGAGAACCATTTGAGAATTATGATGAAATGATGGATTTCTTAAAAATTGTAAATGATGATAATGGTTTAAATATTGGTGCACGTCATATTACAGTTTCTACATCTGGTATTATTCCTCGTATTTATGATTTTGCAGATGAAGATATTCAAATCAACTTTGCTGTGAGTTTGCATGGTGCAAATGATGAAGTGCGTTCACGTTTAATGCCAATTAACAGAGCTTATAATGTTGAAAAACTAATGGAAGCTATTAATTATTATCAAGAAAAAACAAATAGACGTATTACGTTTGAATATGGTTTATTCGGTGGCGTTAATGATCAAATTGAGCACGCTAGAGAACTGGCACATTTAATACAAAAATTAAATTGCCATGTTAACTTAATACCAGTCAATCACGTACCAGAAAGAAATTATGTTAAAACACCTAAAGAAGACATTTTTAAATTTGAAAAAGAATTAAAACGTTTGGGTATTAATGCAACAATTAGACGTGAGCAAGGTGCAGACATTGATGCTGCATGTGGTCAACTAAGAGCTAAGGAACGACAAGTAGAAACGAGGTAGAGACATGCTAAAAGCACAATTTTTTACTGACACGGGTCAATATCGTGATAAAAACGAAGATGCAGGTGGCGTTTTTTATAACCAAACAGAGCAACAATTACTAGTACTCTGTGATGGTATGGGTGGACATCTTGCAGGTGAAGTAGCAAGCCAATTCGTAACAAATGAACTGCAACGTCGATTTGAAGAAGAAAATTTAATCGAGGCAGAACAAGCTGAGACTTGGTTGCGCAAAACACTAAAAAATATTAACCGTGAATTATATCAACAATCAGTAGAAAACCCAGAATATCAAGGTATGGGTACAACTTGTGTCTGTGCATTAATTTTTGATAACTATATCGTCGTTGCGAATATTGGAGATTCACGTGCTTATTTAGTAAATAGTAGAGAGATTGAACAAATTACAAATGATCATTCATTTGTGAATCATTTAGTTATGATAGGTCAAATTAGTGCTGAAGAAGCAATTAATCATCCACAACGCAATATCATCACAAAAGTTATGGGGACTGATAAATTAGTTACACCAGATATATTTGTGAAGAAAATAAAGTTTTATGATTATTTGATGTTAAATTCTGATGGGTTAACTGACTTTGTACGTGATCCTATGATTCAAGATGCATTGATTCAAGAAGATGATTTGGAAACACATGGTCAAAATTTAATAGAACTTGCATTATCTCACCAAACCAATGATAATGTAAGCTTAATTTTGGCTGAGATTGAAGGTGATAAAGTATGATAGGCAAGATAATAAATGATCGCTATAAAGTGAGTAAGAAGCTTGGTGGCGGTGGAATGAGTACTGTCTATCTTGCAGAAGACTCGATACTCAACCGTAAAGTAGCAATTAAAGCAATCAGGATTCCAGCTGGTGAAAAAGAAACAACAATCAAAAGTTTTGAGCGAGAGGTACATAATCTTACTCAACTCTCACATAATAATATTGTTAATGTATTTGATGTGACAGAGAATGATGAAAACTTCTTTTTAGTAATGGAATACATACAAGGTCTAACATTATCAGAATATATTAAACAACATAAACCGTTAGACGTTCAAACAGTATTGAATTTTACTAAACAAATTATTGATGGGATTAAGCACGCTCACGATAATCAAATTGTTCATCGGGATATTAAACCTCAAAATATTTTAGTAGATGAGAATCAAACATTAAAAATATTAGATTTCGGCATAGCTAAAGCATTAAGTGAAACGACAATGACTCAGACCAATCATGTATTAGGTACTGTTCAATATCTTTCACCTGAACAAGCACGGGGTGAGTCTACTGATAATGGTACCGATATTTATTCTATCGGTGTCGTATTGTATGAAATGCTTGTGGGTAAACCACCATTTTCTGGAGAGACGGCCGTTGGAATTGCGATAAAACATATTCAAGATCCGATGCCTAATGCTACAGATAAACGTTCAGAGATACCTCAAGCGTTAAGTAATGTGGTGTTAAAAGCAACTGAAAAAGATAAAGCGGATCGTTATCTCGCTGTTAATGAAATGCAAAATGATTTAGATAGTGTGCTCTCTGATAGTCGTAAGGATGAAGCAATATACCAATCAGATGAGGCCAATGCTAAAACAGTACCTATTAATAAGGCGGAAATTGCTAATCAAGCGCGTGATGAAGATAAAGAAAAAAATATTAAACAAACGATGCAAATTCCAATCGTCAACCAGCAGCAATTTCAATCTAGTGAAGAACATATTTATGGAACTGCAACGCGAAAGCGTTCCAAGAAAAAGAAAGTTATTTACAGTTTGATTATAGTATTGTTATTATTTGGTTTATTTGGATTTATGGCCATGGGCATGTTTGGTAATAAATATTTAGAAACGCCAGACTTATCAGGAAAAACTGAAAAAGAAGCTGAAAGCATTCTGAAAGATAATAAGTTAGAACTTGGTGATATTTCACGTGAGTATAGCGATAAATACTCAGAAAATAAAATTGTTAAAACGACACCTGAAAAAGGTGAACGATTAGAGCAAAAAAGTAAGGTTGATATTGTATTATCTAAAGGACCTGAAATGGTAGATATGCCTAGCTTATATGGATTACCTAAAGATGAAGCTTTAGATAAACTTAAAAAGTTAGGAATCAAAGATGTTAAAGTTGATACGTCATATTCTAAGAATAATATGGCGAAAGGACTTATTGAAGCTCAAAATGTAAACCCTGGTGAGAAAGTTAAAGTGAATAATGGTGAAATTACATTAACTGAATCTTTAGGTACTAAACAAGTATATGTCGATAACTATGAGAAGAAACCTTTGAGTTCTGCTAAGACAGCATTGGAAGCGAAAGGGTTCAAAGTTATAGTTACAGAAGAACGAGAAGATGACAAAGTTAAAAAAGATAGTATCGTTAGTCAATCACCTAAAGATGAAGAAGTAGATGAAGGTTCAACTATTGAATTTACAGTTTCTAAAGGCGCTGCCAAAAAAGATACTGATGCTAAGAAATCTAAAGAAGATGACAAAGCAAAAGATAGTGATGATGAAGCGCAAACAAAGAATTATACAGAAACGTATGAAATACCATACACAGGTAAAGATGATAAGAGTCAAGAAGTTAAGGTATATGTGAGAGATAAAGATGATGAAGGAACTTCAGCTTCACAAACATTTAAGATTAAGAATAATAAATCTATAAAAATACCGATGACAATTGAAAAAGGCAAAACAGCAGGCTATACCATACGCGTTGATGATAAGATTGTAGCGGATAAAGATATCCCCTATGATTTTTAGAGACACTTAACGAACGTAGTGAGTTTAGTGTCTCTTATGCAAGTGAAACACTTGCGAACCGAAAGAACGTAGTGAGTAAAGTGTCTCTTATGCAAGTGAAACACTTGCGAACCGAAAGAACGTAGTGAGTAAAGTGTCTCTAATGCAAGTGAAACGCTTGCGAACCGAAAGAACGTAGTGAGTTTAGTGTCTCTTATGCAAGTGAAACACTTGCGAACCGAAAGAACGTAGTGAGTAAAGTGTCTCTTATGCAAGTGAAACACTTGCGAACCGAAAGAACGTAGTGAGTAAAGTGTCTCTTATGCAAGTGAAACACTTGCGAACCGAAAGAACGTAGTGAGTTTAGTGTCTCTAATTTTGCAGTTTACAGATAAACACCATTTCGACAAAATAAATTGTCGAAATGGTGTTTTATTTAATATAAAATAAACTAAGGTGATATTTATATTATCATTTTCACTGTTTTAGAAAACATAATAGTGAATTTTACTCGAAATAGCCTAAAATCATATTTAAATTAAAATTGCTTTGCTATAATATAATAACGTAATAGCTTTTAAAAGAGGGGTGCCTAATTGAAAACAGGACGCATCATTAAATCAATCAGCGGCGTGTATCGTGTGGATGTTAAAGGACAAATGTATGATACAAAGCCGAGAGGTCTTTTTAGAAAAAATAAATTTTCACCAATTGTTGGAGATGTCGTAGACTTCGAAGTGGAAAATATAAATGAAGGCTATATTCATCATGTGCATAGTAGAAAAAATGAAATAAAACGACCACCTGTCAGTAATGTAGATCATCTGATTATAGTGATGAGCGCGGTTGAGCCAGATTTTTCAACGCAATTATTGGATAGGTTTTTAGTCATTGCACATTCATACCATTTACGACCACGTATTCTAGTCACTAAAAAAGACTTAGCTTCAGATGAAACACAACAAAAAGTATCTCAATTATTAAATGTATATGAAGAAATGGGTTATAAAACACAGTTTATTAGTATGCACGATGATATAAAAAAAGTCTTTTTAGAGTGGGGAGACGGTTTGGCCGTATTAAGTGGACAATCTGGCGTAGGCAAATCGACATTATTAAATCAATATTATCCAGAATTAATGTTAGAAACTCAACATATATCGAAATCATTAAATAGAGGTCGTCATACAACAAGGCATGTAGAACTATTTGAACGTAGTCATGGGTTTATTGCAGATACGCCAGGTTTTAGTGCATTAGATTATGATCATATTCAAAAAGATGATATAAAAAAATATTTTATGGAAATCAATGAATATGGTGAACACTGTAAATTTAGAGATTGTAATCATGTTAAAGAGCCGAAATGTAATGTTAAAGCTGAATTGGAAAAAGGAAATATTGCTCAGTTCAGATACGACCATTACTTACAACTTTTCAATGAAATTGCAAATAGAAAGGAAAGATATTAAGTGGTAAAGCTATATCCATCATTATTATCAACAAATTTTTTAAAGTTACAAGAAGAATTAACAGCATTAGAAGAAGTAGGGGTAGATGGTGTTCATTTCGATGTTATGGATGGCCAATTTGTACCTAATATTTCTATCGGTTTACCAATTCTAGATGCGGTACGTAAAGGAACGCATTTACCAATAGATGTACACTTGATGATTGAAGAACCGGAAAAATATGTTGAGTTATTTGCAGATCATGGTGCTGATATGATTTCGGTACATGTGGAAGCAACACCGCATATTCATAGAGTGATAGAACAAATTCTATCTAAGAATGTAAAAGCAGGCGTAGTTATCAATCCAGGTACACCAGTAAGTTCGATTTTACCTATAATCAAAATGGTGGATTTTGTCTTAGTAATGACTGTAAATCCAGGTTTTGGTGGTCAAACATTTATTAATGAATCTATAGAAAAACTCGATGAATTATCAAAAATCAAAAATGATTTAAATTTAAGTTTTGATGTTGAAGTAGATGGTGGAATTAATGATGAAACGGTAGAATCTGTAGTAAGTCATGGTGCTACAATGTTAGTGGCAGGATCATACTTTTTTAAACATGAGGATTATAAAGAGGTAACCAAGATATTGAAAGGCTGAGGTTGATGAAAGTTAATTTGTTATGTGGTGATAGAAACTTACCGCAGGATATATTACAGGTACAAAAAGACACTCACTGGATAGGTATAGATCGGGGAGCGCTAATTTTAATAGAAGCAGGAATTATCCCGCAATTTGCAGTGGGTGATTTTGACTCTGTTACAAATGAAGAAAGAGCTTATATAGAATCACATATTACGATTAATCCACTTAACTCAGAAAAAAATGACACAGATTTAGCTTTGGGTATTGAGCAAGCTGTAGCTAGTGGGTATAAGGAAATTTGTGTATATGGCGCAACTGGAGGAAGACTAGATCATTTTATGGGAGCGCTTCAGACATTAGAAAAGTCGGAATATACTCAACAGAATATTACTATTAAGATTATCGATGAAAGTAATGAAATTCAATTTTTAAAAAAAGGTAATCATCAGATTCGCTATAGTCAATATTATCCATATATATCTTTTATCCCTGTTACATATCCAACAGTCATATCATTAGCTAAGTTTAAGTACAATTTGGAAAATGAAATGCTTAAGTTAGGTTCTACATTAACGATTTCAAATGAATTAAACAATGTAGAGGGAGAAGTGCGGATTTCAGAAGGCAATGTACTAATGATAAGAAGTAAAGATTGATCTACGATGATGATAAACAATGAAATAAAGCATAAAAAAAGACCATTCCTCCACATAAGGACTGGTCTTTTCGTGCATTATATTTATTAAACTCTAGTTACTTTACCAGATTTTAAAGCACGTGCAGAAACCCAAACTTTTTTAGGTTTTCCGTCTACAAGAATTCTAACTTTTTGAAGGTTAGCATTCCATCTTCTTTTAGAAGAATTTAAAGCGTGAGAACGATTGTTTCCAGTTGAAGCTTTACGACCTGTTACGAAACATTGTTTGCCCATGAAAGTACCTCCTTTAATAAATATAAATACACGTATCTACTACATACTTGAATAATGTACCACATCTCATTTGATATAGCAATATAAAGTTGCAATTTTTCATGTTTATTATTTTTGTTAGCGGTTAATTATGATATAATTGTAAAATGTGGGTAAATGTAGTATTTTCTTAAGTAGACAAATAGTGTAATGACTATTTTTATAACCATAAACTAGGAGGCCCTAATAAATGACGTTAGAAATCACGAATGATTATGGTAGTATAGATATTTCAAATGAAGTAATCGCTTCAGTTGTAGGTAGCAAAGCAGTTGAGTGTTACGGGATTGTAGGTATGGCTTCTAGACAACAAGTCAGAGATGGCATTGCTGAAATATTAGGGCATGAAAATTACTCTAAAGGTATTGTTGTCAAAGAAGAAAATGGTGTGATAAATGTAGATATGTATATTATCGTAAGTTATGGAACGAAAATTTCAGAAGTAGCAAGTAATTTACAGTCAACAGTGAAATATACATTAGAACAAACATTAAAAGTAAAAATTAATTCAATAAATATATTTGTACAGGGTGTACGATTGAATAACGGCACGAAAAACTAGGAGGACAAACGCACAATGGTTATCAAAATTAATGGTAAATTATTTGCCGAGATGATTATACAAGGGGCGCAAAATTTATCAAATCATGCAGACTTGGTTGATTCATTAAATGTGTATCCAGTTCCAGATGGTGACACAGGAACAAATATGAATTTGACAATGACATCAGGCAGAGAAGCGATAGAGCATAATATATCTCAGCACATCGGTGAACTTGGAAAAACATATTCTAAAGGTTTATTAATGGGCGCTAGAGGTAATTCTGGTGTTATCTTATCTCAACTATTTAGAGGTTTTAGTAAAGAGTTAGAAGCATATGAAGCAATTAATGCGCGACAGCTTGCTGAGAGTTTTAAAGCTGGTGTAGAGACTGCATATAAAGCAATTATGAAACCGGTAGAGGGCACAATTTTAACCGTAGCTAGAGATGCAGCTGATGCAGCGATACATAAGGTAGAAGAGACAGATGATTGTATTGAACTTATGTCTTATGTTTTAGAAGAAGCTGAAAAATCACTTGAAAATACCCCGAATTTATTACCTGTATTAAAAGAGGTCGGTGTTGTAGATAGTGGTGGTAAAGGTTTAGTCTTGGTATATGAAGGCTTCCTTAAAGCTATGAAAGGCGAAACAGTGAGTTCTGAAGCACCTAAATTAGATAAAGATTCATTAGTGAATGAAGAGCATGATTTTCATGGTGTGATTAACACAGAAGATATTGTTTATGGTTTTTGTACTGAAGTCATGGTGCGTTTTGATAAAAGCAAAAGAGTGTTTGATGAACAGATATTCAGAGAAGATATGAGTGAATTTGGCGATTCATTATTAGTAATCAATGATGATGAGATAGTCAAAGTACACGTACACACAGAAACACCAGGTGACGTATTCAATTATGGTCAGCAATACGGAGAGCTCATTAAGCTAAAAGTTGAAAATATGCGTGAACAACATCGGGAAGTGGTAAAAAAAGAAGAAAGTTCACAACGTAACGCTGTCAATTCTAAGACCGAAACTGTAGATACGGCAGTTATTACAATTTCAATGGGTGATGGCATATCAGAATTATTTAAATCTATGGGAGCAACAAATATTATTAGCGGTGGCCAAACTATGAATCCATCAACAGAAGATATTGTTAAGGTAATTAAACAATCTCAATGTAAACGTGCCATTATTTTACCTAATAATAAAAATATTATGATGGCAAGTGAGCAAGCAGCAGATATCGCAGATGTTGAAGCAGTCGTCATCCCTACTAAGTCCATCCCACAAGGTATTGCAGCGTTATTTAATTATGATGAATCAGATACACTCATTGATAATAAATCACGAATGATTGAATCTCTTGAAGCTGTTACTTCAGCTGCTGTAACGTATGCCGTAAGAGATACGACCATTGATGGCGTTGAAATTAAAAAAGATGCATTTATGGGATTGATTGAAGATAAAATTGTTACAAGTCATGTAGATTTATTAGAAACAGTTAAAGGCCTATTATCAGAAATGATTCATGAAGATAGTGAAATTATAACTATGATTGTGGGTGAAGATACAAGTGATGCTGTAACTTCACAAATTGAATCGTGGATTGAGTCGGCATATCCTGAGGTTGAACTTGATCAACACCATGGGCAACAACCAGTTTATCCATATTTATTTTCTGTGGAGTAAACGAAACATAAATAAACAATAGATTAAATATACGTAATTAGAGAATCAAATCTAATTACGTATATTTTTGTGTGAACCAAGCAATTGAGATATATTACAAAGTTGAATGCTTATTCGTGGCTATGTTGTCATTTCAACTTTAACAAGACAACCAGTTTTAGTTTATAATATCTAGCTATCTTGTTATAATAAAACCGTCATATGTAAATGAAAGCGCAACACATTAGAAACATTAAAAATAAGAGTGGGGTATAAATATGAAATACAAAACAGTTTTCGACATTATTGGTCCTACAATGGTTGGTCCCTCCTCCTCTCATACTGCAGGCGCAGTAAGAATAGGACTTGTAGCGAAAGATTTATTTAATGAGACACCAAAACAAGTAGATATATATCTTTATGGTTCTTTTATGGAAACTTATAAAGGGCACGGTACAGATGTTGCACTGGTAGGAGGCTTATTGGGTTATGATACAGATGATGATCGAATACAAACAAGTCTGCAAACAGCTGAAGAGATCGGAATGAAAGTGAATTTTATAGAAATGGCTGAAGAAAGGTCACATCCTAATACTGCTATTATCAATATGCGAACGGCAGACAAGGAAATTTCTGTTGAAGGCGTATCTATAGGCGGGGGCAAGATTGAGGTAGTAGCGATAAATGGCTTTAATATTGCTATTAGTGGGAACTACCCAGCACTACTTGTCTTCCATAAAGATACATTTGGTACGATTGGGAGTGTAGCTAAGATATTAGGAGATTCTAGTATTAATGTTGGTAGTATGCAAGTTTCTAGAAAAGAAAAGGGTGACCAGGCATTAATGACTTGTGAATTAGATGATGCTATTAATGATGAAATTATAAATCAAATTAAGAACGTCGATGGTGTAGTGACGGTATCACTCATGGGAGACGCCTAAACGGAGGGTAATACATGTTTAAAAGTGTGGAAGAATTAATAGCAATGTGTGAATCAAATGATAAAAAGATTCATGAAATTATGCTTGAGCAAGAAATGGAAGTAACAGGATTATCTGAAGCTGATGTTTATGCACATATGGATAAGAACCTGCAAACTATGGAGAATGCACTTGACGAAGGACTAGCAGGTGTAACATCTACAACAGGGCTAACAGGTGGAGATGCAGTATTAATCAAAGAATATTTGAAATCAGGAAAATCATTATCAGGACCGACGTTATTAGATGCAGTAAGTAAAGCTGTAGCTACAAATGAAGTTAATGCAGCGATGGGTAAAATTTGCGCAACGCCTACTGCTGGTTCTGCAGGTGTGGTACCAGGCGTGTTATTTGGACTTAAACCACGTTTAGAACCAACACGCAGAGACATGTTGAACTTTTTATTGACTGCAGGCGCATTTGGCTTTGTAGTTGCTAATAACGCATCAATCTCAGGCGCAGCAGGAGGTTGTCAAGCAGAAGTGGGTTCTGCAGCAGCTATGGCAGCAGGCGCAACTGTTGAGCTTGCAGGAGGCACGCCACAACAATCAGCTGAAGCTTTTGCAATTTGTTTGAAAAATATGCTAGGTTTAGTATGTGATCCGGTGGCTGGTTTAGTAGAAGTACCTTGTGTGAAACGTAATGCAGCGGGTGCTTCTAATGCAATTGTCTCTGCAGATATGGCTTTAGCAGGTGTGACTTCAAGGATACCTACTGATGAAGTTATTGAGGCAATGTATAAAATTGGACAAACCATGCCATCAGCTTTACGCGAGACTGGACGAGGTGGTTTAGCAGGTACGCCTACGGGTCAGCGTCTAAAACAAGAAATATTTGGTGATTAAACATGTCAAAAGTAAATTTAATAGATAGCCCATTTCTTTTATCCCAGATTAAAGGATTAGGACCGAAACGCTTAGCTGTACTTAATGAACTTAATATTTATACAGTTGAAGACTTGATTCTATATTTGCCAACACGTTACGAAGATAACACTGTGGTTGATTTGAATGAAGCTGAAGATCAAGCGATAGTGACAGTGGTAGGTGAGGTTTATTCAACCCCTACTGTCGCTTTTTTTGGTCGTAATAAATCAAAATTAACAGTGCATATTATGGTAAATCACATTGCAGTAAAGTGCACTTTTTTCAATCAACCTTATTTGAAAAAGAAAATTGAACTACACGGTACAGTTACTGTAAAAGGCAAGTGGAATAGAAGCAAACAAGAAATAAATGGAAATAGAATGTTTTTCAGTCAAAATATGATGGAAGAAGCTCAGTTTGAGCCTATTTATCGAATTAAAGAAGGTATTAAACAAAAACCATTAAGAGATATGATTCGTCAAGTTTTGGATGATGTAACAATTCATGAGTGGCTTACTGATGATTTACGTCAAAAGTACAAACTGGAATCACTTGAAGATACAATTAACGCTTTGCATTTTGCTTCTGATAAAGCATCGTTAATCAAAGCGCGTAGAACATATGCATTTACTGAATTGTTCATGTTTGAATTAAGAATGCAATGGTTAAATCGATTAGAAAAAACATCTGATGAAGCGATTGAAGTTGATTATGATATTCAATTAGTTAAACATTTCATTGATAGTTTGCCATTTGAACTGACAGATGCACAAAAGCATAGTGTGAATGAAATATTTAGAGATTTAAAAGCGCCACTCCGTATGCATCGCTTACTACAAGGCGACGTAGGTTCGGGTAAAACAGTTGTTGCTGCCATTTGTATGTATGCATTGAAAACAGCTGGTTTCCAATCGGCGTTAATGGTACCTACTGAAATCTTAGCGGAACAACATGCTGAAAGTTTGGTTGAAATCTTTGGAGATAGGATGAATGTTGCATTATTAACAGGTTCTGTTAAAGGAAAGAAACGCAAATTATTATTGGAGCAACTCAATAATAATGAGATTGATTGTATTATTGGTACGCATGCGCTTATTCAAGATGATGTTATTTTCAATAATGTAGGGCTTGTTATCACTGATGAACAACACCGTTTTGGCGTGAATCAAAGACAGCTGTTGCGAGAGAAAGGCGCTATGACTAATGTATTATTTATGACCGCGACGCCTATACCAAGAACGCTAGCAATATCTGTATTCGGTGAAATGGATGTTTCATCGATTAAACAATTACCTAAAGGACGTAAACCTATTATAACGTCATGGTCGAAACATGAAGCATATGAAAGTGTATTACATCAAATGACTTCAGAATTAAAAAAAGGACGTCAAGCATATGTAATATGTCCGCTTATCGAAAGTTCTGAGCATTTAGAAGATGTTCAAAACGTAGTGGCTTTGTATGAATCATTGCAAGCTTATTATGGCACGGATAAAGTGGGCTTGTTACATGGAAAACTACCTTCTGATGAGAAGGATAAGGTGATGCAACAATTTAGTAATCATGAAATAGACGTATTAGTATCTACCACAGTTGTAGAAGTAGGGGTAAATGTCCCGAATGCAACGTTCATGATGATATATGATGCGGATCGGTTTGGCCTGTCTACTTTACATCAACTGAGAGGGCGTGTAGGTAGAAGTGAGCAACAAAGCTATTGTGTACTCATTGCTTCCCCTAAAACTGAGACGGGTATAGAACGAATGAACATTATGACGCAAACGACTGATGGTTTCGAATTAAGTGAACGTGACCTTGAAATGAGAGGTCCAGGTGATTTCTTTGGTGTGAAACAAAGTGGCTTACCAGATTTCTTGGTGGCCAATGTAGTAGAAGATTATAAAATGCTTGAAGTGGCAAGAGATGAAGCGGCGGAGTTGATCCAATCGGGTGTATTTTTTGAACCGCAATATCAAAGATTAAGAACGTTTATCGAAGAAAATTTATTGTATATGAGTTTCGATTAATCTGACACATAGGGCTTAACTGAAACTGCTGATCACCTGTAGCAGTTGTCACATATTAAATCAAAAGGCATGATCTTAAAGAATTAAATTTCATCTTTAAGATCATGCCTTTTTTAGTTAGAAGTTTTACAGCGCTTAGTTTTAAAGTAGAAGCGTTGTGATTATTCAGTAACGCCTACATCATTCCAAGCTTTATCGATAGCATCTGCTTCCGTGCTATTGTCACCATATAATTGATTTGCAGCTTCTTTAAGTGCGAGTTTCGCATCAACGAATTGAGAATTTGGTGTTAGGTATTGCGTTAAAGCTAAATAATATATTTGTTGTGCTTTATCTTTGCCAATAGACTTGATTGTTAAGTATGCAGCTTTATTTGGTATACCACTATTTATATGTACGCCACCTTCGTCTTCAGTACCTTGATAGTAATCACTCATGTTTGCTGGTTGGTCATATTGTTCTGGGTTAGATAGACTTCTTAAACCATCACCGTCTTTTCCAGGTGTGTATGCATCTTCTCCCATTAACCAATCGTCTGGATCATTAAAGTAACCAAAAACGTCTGAGAAGGATTCATTTAATGCACCGGGTTGGTCATGATACTCTAACCCAGCAGTATGTTCGGTAACAGCATGTGTTAATTCATGTGCAACGACATCGTTAGCAGCGGATAATGGTGCAAATTGTTTGCCATCGCCATCACCATAAATCATGTATTGACCAGTCCAAGCAGCATTGTTGTACTGCTTACCATAATGTACTACAGAGTCAATTTTACTGCCATTACCATCTAAGCTATTACGGCCAAAATTGTCTAAATAATAGTTGTAAACTGAATTAGCATAATAATGTGCATCTACACCAGCGCGTTGTTCTTCTTTATCGAAATTAGTGTCACTGTTGACGATTGGTAAAGATAAGTTTTCTGTACTGTTTGCTGAGCGTGTTTCAATTTCAGCATCTTGTGATACATCGTGTAACGTGTACTTACCAAGCGCAGAAGAAATGTTTAACGGTGACTTTTCATCGCCATTGACACCGGTACCTTTTCCTGTTGCACTAGCATTTTCAATTAAGTCTTGTTTTTTTATAATTTCACCTGTATTTGCATCGACCTGTATTTTCCAATGTGCTGCTTTAGGATGAATATAGTTAATTTCCACATTATAAATTAATTTCTTTTTATCGCTGTTTATATCTAATTTATTATTGCTGATAACTGGATAACCTTTAATGTTACTTACATCACTTTTATTTATACCGAGAGATTGGAAAGCTTTGCCTTCAGCATCACTTTTTGTTAGTTTTTGGTTGTTTGTCAGTTCGATTTTTGGTTTATCTAAATTTCCGTTAATTAAAGTGACTTTGTTATTTTTGTTAACGTGTATTTTAATTTTACTATCAGTTGCTGTTATATTGTTTTTCTTTGGGGTAAGTGTATAGTGCGTTGCGCCTGTTTTATCTTGTTCTTTATCAACGACACTATATTGGTCAAATGCTGAACGCGTATAACTTTCATTTTGAGATTTATTTTGATCTTGAATTAGTTTTTGAGCATTTTCTTTTAATATACGCACTGGGTCTTGATCATTGTTGATTTCTAAATTATCCAGTTGCTTCAATTGTTGAGGAGCAATCGTTTGCTGAGCCTCTTCTTTTGCTTCTGCCTCGGTGACGTTACTTAATAAAGCAATTGTAGCACTAGATAACAAAGTTGTTAGTAATAATTTTTTCATTTAAAAACCTCCTGAATGATATGCGAAACGAATAAATCTATTAAATTGTTAATTAGTCATCATTATGCAATTAAAATTAGTTTAAATCAATAACTATTTCCAAATATATTTAAAATTTATAAAAGTGTAATTATTAAATCACGTTGAATATTTATTATATTAATTTTTATGATTGAAAATGAGTAAATGAGTAATTTATATAAAAATTTCGTAAAGTAGTATAAAAAGAATGTGTTAATGTGGTGTTATTTGTTGAGCATTATAAAAAGAAAGTGTTATGATGTGTTAGGAATGTTTAAGACTTGGTACTAAAAAGGGAGTTCGAATGTATGAAATTAAAAAAACAAGAACGTCGCGATGCAATTAAAAAAGAAATTGAAAAAAACCCCTTTATTACTGATTTAGATTTAAGTATACTGTTTTCCGTAAGTATTCAAACTATTAGACTAGATCGTAAATACTTAAATATTCCGGAGCTAAGGAAGCGAATTAAATCAGTAGCTAGAAAAAATCATGAAAATATTCGCTCAATTGATGGTAGTGAAATCATAGGTGATGTAATTAATGTACAACCTAATCAAGAGGCAACATCAATCATTGAAATTGATGAAGATTCAGTATTTACAAGAAATCAAATTGCTAGAGGTCATGTACTGTTTGCACAAGCAAACTCCCTATGTGTAGCACTTATACATAAACCAACTGTATTAACAAAAGAAAGTAATGTGACGTTTTTAAAACCAGTTAAATTAAATGATACGGTACGTGCGGAGGCACAGGCTGTTGAAATTACAAACAAATATTATATGATCAATGTAAATTCTTATGTCAAAGGTAGCATTGTATTTCAAGGTACATTCAAAATGTATTATATAAGTGAGGATGAACAAAATGGTTAAAATAGCGATTGATATGATGGGTGGAGATGAAGCACCTGGAATCGTTTTGGAAGCTGTTAAAAAGGCTATAAATGATTTTAAAGATTTAGAAATAATATTATTTGGGAATCAAGCCCAATGTAATCTCAATCACGATCGTGTAGAAGTACGTCATTGTACTGAAGAAATTACCATGGAAGATGAACCAGTTAGAGCAATTAAACGTAAAAAAGATAGTTCAATGGTGCGAATGGCAGAGGCTGTGAAAGCGGGCGAAGCTGATGGCTGCGTGTCTGCAGGAAATACAGGCGCCTTAATGTCTGCTGGTTTATTTATAGTTGGTCGTATTAAAGGCGTAGAACGACCAGCTTTAGTTGTTACTTTACCTACTATTTCAGGCGAAGGCTTTGTATTTATGGATGTGGGGGCAAATGCGGATGCGAAAGCCGAGCACCTATTACAATATGCAAAACTAGGAAATATATACGCGCAGAAAATTCGTGGTGTTCAACACCCTTCAGTAAGTTTATTGAATATTGGTACAGAGGCTTCAAAAGGCAATACACTTACGAAGAAAGCGTATAGTCTAATGGAAGCACAGCAAGACTTTAAATTCACTGGTAATATTGAAGCGAAAGCACTAATGACAGGCGAAGCAGATGTAGTAGTAACGGATGGATATACCGGAAATATGATTCTTAAAAACTTAGAAGGTGTAGCAAAATCCATAGGTAAAATGCTTAAAACAACATTGTTAAGTAGCTTTAAAAATAAATTGGCTGCACTTGTTTTACGTAAAGACTTAAATGCTTTAACAACAAAAATGGATTATGCAGAATATGGCGGTTCAGTGTTATTAGGGTTGAATGGTATTGTAGTCAAAGCGCATGGTAGTTCAAGTGCGAAAGCTTTTTATTCAGCGATTCGCCAAGCTAAAATAGCTGGAGAACAAAAGATTGTTGAAACAATGAAAGAAACGGTGGGTGAAGGAAATGAGTAAAACAGCAATTATTTTCCCGGGCCAAGGTTCACAAAAAGTCGGGATGGCAAATGATTTATACGAACATAATGAAGCAGCAACAGAAATACTTAATCAAGCCCAAGCACAAATGGACTTCGATATATTAGAAACGATGTTTACAGATTCAGAAGAAAAATTAGGTCAAACGGAAAATACACAACCAGCTTTATTAACACATAGCTCTGCGCTATTACAAGCGCTTGAAAAATTAGATGCAGATTATACTATGGGACATAGCTTAGGCGAATATGTAAGCTTAGTTGCAAGCGGTGTACTTGCGTTTGAAGATGCAGTGAAGATTGTGCGTAAACGAGGTCAATTGATGGCTGCGGCGTTTCCTGATGGTGTTGGTAGTATGGCAGCTGTTTTAGGGCTAGATTATGAAGCGGTAGAAGAAATATGTCAAAAGCTATCTACCGAAGATGAAATTATCGAACCAGCCAATATTAATGCTCCAGGACAAATCGTTGTTTCAGGACATAAAACATTAATCGATCAACTTGTAGCTGAAGGCAAGGCGATGGGAGCTAAACGCGTGCTACCACTTGCTGTATCTGGGCCATTCCATTCTGCAATGATGCAAGTCATTGAGGCTGACTTCGCTACATATATCGATCAGTTTGAATGGCATGATGCTCAATTTCCAGTAGTACAAAATGTCCACGCTAAAGGCGAAACGGATGCAAAAGTGATTAAAGCGCATATGATTAAACAACTTTATTCGCCAGTACAATTCATTGAATCAACACAATGGCTTATCGACCAAGGCGTTGATCATTTCATTGAAATTGGTCCTGGTAAAGTACTTTCAGGATTAATTAAAAAGATTAATAGAGATGTAAAATTAACTTCAATTCAGACGCTAGAAGATGTGAAAGGATGGAATGAAAATGACTAAAAGTGCATTGGTAACCGGAGCTTCAAGAGGGATTGGACGCAGTATCGCCATCCAATTAGCCGAAGAAGGGTATAATGTCGCAGTAAACTATGCTGGCAGTAAAGACAAAGCAGATGCAGTTGTGGAAGAAATCAAAGCTAAAGGTGTAGAAAGCTTTGCAATTCAAGCGAATGTTGCAGTAGGTACTGAAGTCAAAGCGATGATTAAAGAAGTAGTTAGTCAATTTGGTTCAGTTGATGTGCTTGTAAATAATGCTGGCATTACACGTGATAATTTAATCATGCGTATGAAAGAACAAGAATGGGACGATGTTATCGACACAAATTTAAAAGGTGTGTTTAATTGTATACAAAAAGTAACACCACAAATGTTGAGACAAAAAAGCGGAGCAATTATCAATTTATCTAGTGTTGTTGGTGCTATGGGTAATCCAGGTCAAGCGAATTATGTTGCAACAAAAGCAGGGGTCATTGGTTTAACTAAATCATCTGCAAGAGAATTAGCTTCAAGAAATATCACTGTAAATGCTGTAGCGCCTGGCTTTATTGTCTCAGACATGACAGATGCTTTGAGTGATGAGTTAAAATCACAAATGTTAGAGCAAATTCCATTAGCAAGATTTGGAGACGATAAAGATATTGCTAACACTGTAGCCTTTTTAGCATCGGATAAAGCCAAATATATTACTGGCCAAACAATTCACGTTAATGGCGGTATGTATATGTAAATGCTTGTGGCATGTCTATAAACGACATGTTAGGGTGGAATCAGTGTGATAAGATATTTGATTATGCGATTATCGTAACATTTATAGCGCTTAATTTAGTTGTACGTCACCTATATAAAGTTAAGGTTAAAACTACAATAATATACGAAAATATACACTTATCCATCTAATTGCCACTTGTATTTCAATAGATAAAATGGGAAAATATAAAAGTCTATAATTAGACTTTTTAAAAGGAGGTGAATCGACGTGGAAAACTTTGACAAAGTAAAAGATATCATTGTTGACCGTCTAGGGGTTGACGCTGAAAAGGTAACTGAAGGAGCATCTTTTAAAGATGATTTAGGCGCTGACTCACTTGACATCGCTGAATTAGTTATGGAATTAGAAGACGAATTTGGTACTGAAATTCCTGATGAAGAAGCTGAAAAAATCAACACTGTTGGTGATGCAGTTAGTTTTATCAATAGCATTGAAAAATAATAAACAAATATCTGAGTCGTTGAAATTACGGCTCAGATTTTTTATTGGCTAAAAATAGTAGCGCTTAAGCAAAGAGAAATCTGTATAGGTATATTAAACATATTGAATTCGTGAATGGCAGTCATTAAATGACGGATAAAGCAAACAGTTTTTTCTTTAGTTTTATGTTGAAATCACGTAAAATATAAGGATGTATGGGTAGTCTAGCTGTAAATCTGAGGAGGAAAGAGATTGACCAATAATAAGAAAACAGAAATGGTTCAAGCATTCCAAAAAAGGTTTGCTCAAAAAATGCAAGAATTAGAATTGAATTTTAATCAAGTAGAATTATATCAACAAGCATTTTCACATTCTAGCTTTATCAATGATTTTAATATGGATCGTTTGGATCATAATGAACGATTAGAGTTTTTAGGAGATGCGGTATTAGAATTGACGGTTTCACGCTATTTGTTCGATAAATATCCAGAATTGCCTGAAGGTAATTTAACAAAAATGCGTGCAACAATTGTTTGTGAGCCTTCACTTGTAATATTTGCCAAAAAAATTCAGCTTAATGATCTTATTTTATTAGGAAAAGGTGAGGAAAAAACAGGTGGAAGAACGCGACCTTCACTTGTTTCAGATGCTTTTGAAGCATTTGTAGGCGCTTTGTACTTAGATCAAGGTTTACCATCTGTATGGAAGTTTGCTGAAAAAATTATTTTCCCGTATGTGGAGGATGATGAACTTGATGGGGTAGTGGATTTTAAAACGCAATTTCAAGAATATGTCCATCAGCAAAACAAAGGTGATGTAACCTATCGTTTAATAAATGAAGAAGGTCCGGCACATCATCGTTTATTCACATCAGAAGTCATTCTAGAGGATACTGCTGTAGCTGAAGGTAAAGGTAAGACTAAAAAAGAATCAGAACAAAAAGCAGCGGAAAGTGCATATAAATTAATGAAAAACAAAGGGTTATAACTTTGTAATGATGTCATACGAAATAAAGAATACGTTGTTATAAATCTTCTCACTGGCAATGTAATGATTAAGGAGCATAACATGGTATATTTGAAATCAATAGATGCCGTTGGGTTTAAATCTTTTGCTGAACATACAAATGTACAGTTCGATGAAGGAGTAACAGCAATTGTTGGACCGAACGGTAGTGGGAAAAGTAATATCACCGACGCAATCAAATGGGTACTAGGTGAACAATCAGCCAAATCACTTCGTGGTGCTAAAATGGAAGATATTATCTTCTCCGGAGCTGAACATAGAAAAGCTCAAAATTATGCAGAAGTAAGATTAAAGTTAGATAATAGTTCTGGAAAACTACAAATAGAATCACCTGAAGTGTTGGTTACACGTCGGTTATATAGAAGTGGTGAAAGCGAATACTATCTTAATAACGAACGTGCCAGATTAAAAGATATTGTGGATTTATTTTTAGACTCTGGCTTAGGGAAAGAAGCATTTAGCATTATTTCACAAGGACGTGTCGACGAAATATTAAATGCAAAACCTGTGGATAGACGACAAATATTGGAAGAGTCTGCAGGTGTGTTAAAGTACAAGAAACGTAAGGCAACTGCTGTACAAAAATTAGACCAAACTGAAGATAACCTTTCTCGAGTAGAAGATATTCTATATGACTTAGAAGGACGCGTCGAGCCTTTAAGAGAGGAAGCAGCAATTGCTAAAGAATACAAGCACCTTTCTCAAGAGATGGAAAAAAGTGATGTACTGGTTACAGTGCATGACATTGAACAATATAGTAAAAGTATCCATGAACTTGATGATAATCTGAACTTCTTAAAGAGCCAACAAGAAGCTAAAGATGCGGAAAAAGTACAACATACGCAAGCGCTAAATAAATATAAATCTGAGCGACAACAAATTGATAATCAAATAGAAACGTTGAACTTTCAATTAGTTAAAGCAACAGAAGATGTTGAAAAATATGCAGGACAGCTTAAGGTTTTAGAAGAACGGAAAAAGAATCAATCTGAAACAAATGCGAGGTTTGAAGAAGAGCAAGCGAGTTTAGAGCATCAATCACATACACTTAAAGAAGAACAGACAGAGGCACAGACAAAGATCGATCAATTAAAGCAACAACAAAAAGAATTGAATGAAAAAATACATTACTTTGAATCACAACTTTATGTTACAGATGAACAACATGATGAAAAGTTAGAAAAAATTAAAGATAACTACTATCAATTAATGTCTGAGCAATCTGATGTCAATAATGATATTCGCTTTTTAGAACACACAATTCAAGAAAATGAGTCCAAACAATCACGATTAGATTCAAGATTACTTGAAGCATATGAAGAATTGAAAAACATTCAAAGTGATATTAATGATGCAGACAAACAACGTCAAAGTACACAAAAAGAACTGAAACAGTCAGAGCAACAATTAAATAAATACGAACGCAAATTAACCGAACTCAAACAACAACAAGAAACATATGAAGAAAAATTACATCAAGCTTATCGTTTTAACGACAAGCTAAAATCACGTATAGATAGTTTATCTACACAACAAGAAGAATACAGTTATTTCTTCAACGGAGTAAAACACATACTTAAAGCTAAAAAAGATAAGCTTTCTGGTATACATGGCGCAGTAGCCGAAATTATTCAAGTGCCTTCGAAGTTAACGAAAGCGATTGAAACGGCGTTAGGTGCATCATTACAACATGTTATTGTGGATTCTGAAAAAGATGGTAGACAAGCGATTCAATATTTAAAGCAACATGGTTTGGGAAGAGCCACGTTTTTACCATTGAATATCATCCAACCAAGACAATTGGGTAGCGATATTTTAAAAATTGCACAAGAGACGCATGGCTTTATTAATGTTGCCGCACAAGCCATACAAGTTGATCAATCATATCAAAATGTAATACAAAACCTACTCGGTAATACGATTATTGTCGATGACTTAAAGCATGCGAATGAGCTTGCACGTTCAATTCGTTACCGTACACGAATAGTAACGTTAGAAGGGGATATTGTTAACCCTGGTGGTTCAATGACTGGCGGCGGTGATCGTAAAACGAAAAGTATTTTAGCTCAAAAAGACGAGTTAACAACTATGCGACAACAATTGGAAGACTACCAACAGCAAACCATTGAATTCGAAAAACAATTTCAAACAGTTAAAGCACAGTCTGATGAAATAAGTGAAAAATATTTTGATACAAGTCAAAGTTATAATCACTTAAAGCAAACAGTGCATGATTGCGAATTAGAATTAGATCGTTTACGTAAAAAAGAAGCCCATATCAAAGATGAGCATGAAGAATTTGAATTTGAAAAAAATGATGGATATCAGAGTGAAACGAGTAAACAAACACTCATAGATAAAAAGCAAAGATTAGACGAAATAAAAGCTCAATTACAACAATTAGAGCATGACATTGACTTGTACACTAAATTGTCTAAAGAAGGCAAAGAAAGTACAACACAAATGCAACAACAATTACATCAAAAACAATCTGATTTAGCTGTAGTAAAAGAGCGGCTCAATAGCCAACAACAAACGAAGGCAAGGTTAGAAAAACAGTTGCTTCATGCAGCAGATCAACAGCAGAAATTAGATGAACAAATAAGGTTATTTAACTCAGATGAAATGACTGGCGAAAAGGCTTTTGAAACCATTCAAAGTAGTATCGCGGAAAGTAAGGCAGATCGAGATAATTTGACGACGACACTTGAAGAAATTAAATCGCGTAGAATGGCTTTGAATGATACAATAGAAGCGACAGATCAGCAATTACAAGAAGCTCATCAAGATATTTTATCAATAGAAAATCGCTACCAAGACATTAAGTCTGAACAGTCTCGACTTGACGTGTTAATCAATTATGCTATTGACCACTTAAGTGAGGATTATCATTTAACTTATGAACGCGCGAGTCAATTATATGATTTAGATGAAGATATCGATGTAATACGTAAAAAAGTTAAATTAACAAAAATGTCCATAGAAGAACTTGGACCAGTTAATTTAAATGCTATCGAGCAATTTGAAGAAATTAATACACGTTATACATTCTTAGATGAACAACGTACAGATTTAAGAGCAGCAAAGTTAACACTAGAACAAATTATCGAAGAAATGGATCAAGAAGTAAAAGATCGTTTTAAAGAGACGTTTTTTGCAGTACAAGGTTATTTCTCAGAAGTATTTAAGTCACTGTTTGGTGGTGGACAAGCTGAGTTACGTTTGTCAGGTGATGATTATTTAACAGCAGGGGTGGATATCATTGTTCAACCTCCTGGTAAAAAATTGCAACATCTGTCTTTATTAAGTGGTGGAGAACGTGCGTTGAGTGCAATTGCTTTATTATTCGCAATCTTAAAAGTACGTTCAGCTCCGTTTGTTATCTTAGATGAAGTAGAAGCAGCATTAGATGAAGCTAACGTTATACGCTATGCTCAGTACCTTAAAAAATTATCAGATCAAACACAGTTTATCGTAATTACGCACCGAAAAGGGACGATGGAATTTTCAGATTGTCTATATGGTGTTACCATGCAAGAATCAGGTGTATCCAAATTGGTAAGTGTTAATTTAAATACGATAGATCAAGTCATGAAGGAGGAACAAGCATGAGCTTTTTCAAACGATTAAAAAATAAATTTTCAGGTTCAGATGAAAATCAACAACAAGATGAACAATTAGAGCAACTAGAAGCAGAACACAATAGTGATGAGGACAAAGATAAAACCTCAAAAAAACCTAAAAAATTAAAAGAAGCAGATTTTGATGAAGATGGCTTGATTTCAATTGAAGACTTTGAAGAAATCGAAGCGCAACAACTCGGAGCAAAATTTAAAGCTGGTTTAGAAAAATCACGTGAAAATTTCCAAGAGCAATTAAATAACTTGATTGCACGTTATCGTAAAGTAGACGAAGATTTCTTTGAAGCTTTAGAAGAAATGCTTATTACTGCCGATGTTGGATTTAACACCGTCATGCAACTTGTAGAAGAATTACGTGAAGAAGCACAACGTCGCAATATTTCTGAAACTGAAGATTTACGTGAAGTCATTGTGGAAAAAATTGTTGAAATCTATCATCAAGACGAGGAAAATTCTGAAGTAATGGATTTGGAAGATGGTCGTCTGAATGTGATCCTTATGGTGGGTGTAAATGGTGTAGGTAAGACAACTACGATTGGTAAATTAGCACATCGTTATAAATCTGAAGGCAAAAAAGTTATGCTTGCAGCTGGTGATACATTTAGAGCTGGTGCGATAGAGCAACTTAAAGTGTGGGGAGAGCGCGTTGGTGTCGAAGTGATGAGCCAAAGTGAAGGGTCAGATCCTGCGGCAGTGATGTACGATGCTATTAATGCAGCTAAAAGTAAAGAAGTAGATATTTTAATTTGTGATACTGCGGGACGTTTACAAAACAAATCTAATTTGATGAATGAATTAGAAAAAGTAAAACGTGTAATTGGGCGTGCTGTACCAGAAGCACCTCACGAAGTATTACTTTGCTTAGATGCTACTACTGGTCAAAATGCATTATCACAAGCAAAATCATTTAAAGAAGTGACAAATGTTACAGGTATAGTCTTAGCAAAACTAGATGGTACTGCTAAAGGTGGTATTGTATTAGCGATACGTAATGAACTACATATACCTGTTAAATACGTTGGCTTAGGTGAAAAATTAGATGACTTACAACCATTCAATCCTGAAAGTTATGTATACGGACTATTTGCTGATATGATTGAACAAAATGTTGATGAAGCTGACGAAATAGCAGCACCAAAGTCCGAAGATGATGACTTAGAAGGTAATTCCAATGAGTCAAAATGATTTAATTAAAACAATTCGAATGAATTATCTATTTGATTTTTATCAATCTTTGTTAACTGATAAGCAGCGTAATTATTTAGAACTATTTTATTTACAAGATTATTCTTTAAGTGAAATCGCTGATACTTTTGATGTGAGTCGTCAAGCAGTTTATGATAATATAAGAAGAACTGGCGACTTAGTAGAAGATTATGAAGAAAAATTGGGATTATATAAAAACTTTGAACAAAGGCAAGATATATACGGGAAAATGAAAGAACATATGAATGATCCAGAAAAAATAAAACAATACATTCAATCACTTGAAGATTTAGAATAGATGATTAAAAAGGAGGGTATTTGATATGGCATTTGAAGGATTATCCGATCGTTTACAAGGAACGATGCAAAAAATTCGAGGCAAAGGTAAAGTTACGGAAGCAGATATTAAATTAATGATGCGTGAAGTAAGATTGGCATTATTAGAAGCCGATGTGAACTTTAAAGTCGTAAAAGAATTTGTCAAAACTGTATCAGATAGAGCTTTAGGTTCAGATGTAATGAAATCATTAACACCTGGACAACAAGTAATCAAAATAGTGCAAGAAGAACTTACTCAACTTATGGGTGGAGAAAATGCTACGATTACTATGGCTAACAAACCGCCAACTGTTGTAATGATGGTCGGCTTACAAGGTGCAGGTAAGACAACGACAGCAGGTAAATTAGCACTGCTTATGCGTAAGAAGTATAATAAAAAACCAATGCTTGTAGCGGCAGATATCTATCGTCCAGCAGCTATTGATCAGTTACAAACTGTAGGTAAACAAATCGACATTCCTGTATATAGTGAAGGCGACCAAGTGAAACCACAACAAATTGTAGAAAATGCAATAAAGCATGCTAAAGAGGAACACTTAGACTTTGTGATTATTGATACAGCTGGGCGTTTGCATGTGGATGAAGCATTAATGGAAGAATTGAGTGATGTTAAAGAAATCACTAAACCAGATGAAATTATGCTAGTTGTCGATGCAATGACAGGTCAAGATGCAGTTAATGTAGCCCAATCATTTGATGATCAACTTGAAGTTTCAGGTGTGACACTTACAAAATTAGACGGCGATACTCGTGGTGGTGCAGCATTATCAATACGTTCAGTAACGCAAAAACCAATTAAGTTTGTGGGTATGAGTGAAAAGCTTGATGGTTTAGAACCGTTCCATCCTGAACGTATGGCATCTCGTATCTTAGGAATGGGAGATGTATTAAGCTTAATTGAGAAAGCACAACAAGATGTAGATCAAGATAAAGCTAAAGATTTAGAGAAGAAAATGCGCACATCTTCATTTACGTTGGATGATTTCTTGGATCAATTAGACCAAGTTAAAAGTCTTGGACCATTAGATGATATTATGAAAATGGTGCCTGGTATGAATAAAATGAAAGGCTTAGATAATTTGAATATGGACGATAAACAAATTGATCATATTAAAGCCATCATACAATCAATGACGCCAACCGAAAGAAATAATCCAGATGCATTGAATGTATCTCGAAAAAAACGTATCGCTAAAGGTTCAGGTCGTTCTGTACAAGAAGTGAACAGATTAATGAAACAATTTAACGAAATGAAAAAAATGATGAAACAATTTTCTGGTGGGGGCAAAGGTAAAAAAGGTAAACGTAAACAAATGGAAAATATGCTAAATGGCATGAACTTACCATTTTAGTTATTCGTTTGCTATAAATGAGTTGCTAGCTAGAAAATCAAATAAAAAAAGGGTGGTTTCCTAAAAATGGAAACTACCCTTTTTTATTGAATATGATATGTAATGATATATTACATTAGGCCAAGATGTTCGCGGAAAGTTGTACCATCGTAGGAGGATCTAAATAAATCTCTTTTTTGCATCTCAGGAATAATCAGATTTACAAAATCTTCCAAACTATTTGGAAGTACAGGGGGCATCAAATTAAAACCATCAGCCACGCCACAATCCATCCACAGTTCCATAGTGTCTACAATGTCTTTGGGTGTGCCAATTAAAGTTAAATGTCCACCACCAGCGCTAAGATAACCTAGCAGTTCTCTTAACGTAGGATTCTTGTCTTGGATGATTTCAAGTACGGTCTCATAACGACCTACAGGGCCTGTAAACGATTCAACCGGAGGTAATGGTGGGACAGGTTTATCTAATTCCCAGTTATGGCAATCTTGTTGTATGAAAAAGCTCAATTGCTTTAATGCAGTTTCAACTGGTAGCGCTTCGTCTAATTTTTGTTTTTTTGCATATGCTGCTTCATATGTCTCACCTACATATGTAACTAAACCAGGGAAGACCTTAATATGTTGCCTGTTTGGATCTTCACTCAGTAACTGTTCGTCTAGTTTTTGGCGAAAGGCCTTTGCTTGTTTTAAATTCCATGCAACAGCATAAACAGCATCAGCATATTTGGCAGCTAGTGCTATACCTTGGCTCGATGCACCCGCTTGCATTGCTACTGGTTTGCCTTGAGGGCTACGAGGTGTAGTAGATGGACCTTTTACATTAAAGTACTTTCCTTCGTGATTGAAAGGATGTATATGTGATGAATGAATTAAATGATTGTCTTTACGGTTATGTGAAAAATCATTAGGGTCCCAAGAGCTAAATAGCTTATTCATTAGTTGAGCAAATTCATGAGCTTTTGCATATCTTTCCTTGCGAGGTGGAAGTGCTGGCATATTATGATTAAAAGCTTCTAAATCAGTCATTGAAGTGACAAGGTTCCAACCTACACGGCCTTGAGTAACATGGTCTAAACTTAAGAGTTGACGAGATGCTGTAAAAGGATTAGAAAATGTACTGGAAATGGTGGCTACTAAGCCAATGTGATGAGTTACTTGGGAAATTGCAGTTAAACTTACTATAGGGTCGAACCAAAATGCTGGCATATCGCTTTGAGACTTTGCTGGGAATGAATGATTGTCTGCAAAGAACACAGCATCAAATAAGCCTTGCTCAGATATTTGTGCTAGCTCTTGATAATAGGATATATCTCCTACACGTTCAACGCTTGAATCAGGCATTAACCAAGCAGCTTGGTGATGACCACAAGCATATATTAATATACCAATATTGAGATGTTTCTTAGAATCTATAGTCATTACGAGATGCCTCCAAATTTCAAATTATTAATTCATCGTTAAACCGCCATCAATGGTATAGTTCTGTCCTGTTATACCTTTTGCTTGATCAGATACTAAATAGGCCACCATATTGGCAACATCTTGTAGAGCAGTAACTTTTTTCAAAGGTGTTGTCTGTGCAATCAGATCAAATACTTCGGCAGTTGTGGCAGCACTGGCATCTGTGGTTTTTAATAAGCCGCCTGATACAACATTAGCTGTAATGCCAAACTGACCTAATTCTGCTGCAATGTTACGTGTTAACCCGATAAGGCCAGCTTTTGCTGTTGTATATTCATGATAAGGTACCACAGGATTTTGATATAAATTAGTACCAATAGAAATAATGGCACCAGATTGTCTTTCTAAAAATTGAGGTAATACACTTTGAGTGACGTTAAATGCTGATTTTAAAGTGCCATTGAGTTGTTGCTGATAATCATCCCAAGATAAGTCTTTGAAAGATTTTTGCTGCGTAGGATCAAACTTGAACCCAACTAATGCATTATTAACTACCGCATCGATATGACCAAAACGTTCTGTAGCTTGTACTATTAATTTGTCGACATCGTTTCTATTTGTAACGTCAGCTTGAATAGCTATCGCCTGATGTTCGCCAAGCTCAGTTACTAGTTGCTCAGCCAGTACTTTATTTTGAAAATAATTAATAATAACGTTATATCCTTGTTGAGATAATGTTTTAACAATAACTGCACCTAAACCTCTACTACTGCCAGTTACTAGTACTGTTTTATTCA
Source organism: Staphylococcus casei (assembly GCF_030294405.1). Taxonomy (NCBI): domain Bacteria; kingdom Bacillati; phylum Bacillota; class Bacilli; order Caryophanales; family Staphylococcaceae; genus Staphylococcus; species Staphylococcus casei. The sequence goes on along the minus strand of NZ_CP125718.1, from coordinate 1,746,693 downwards.
TATAAATCACTCCTATTCAGATGTTTACTAAATAAAAAAACACAACCTTCACTATAGAAAGTTGTGTATGAAAAAATAACAGTATATTAATAGTAGAAGCGTTGTCTCTAAAAAATACGAAATCATTCACACTTTCCTCCGCTAGATTTAGCTAGATCAGGTTCAAAGGGTTTGAGTAGAACTCATCTCAGTTTAAAACACCCCTAGTGCTATTATTATTTAATTTATCTTCAATGTATATTTTATATATTCAGATGTCAAGTGGTGCTCTTGAAGACACACAGGAAAGTGATGCGTTAGATGGAAGCTAGGAGAAAGACCATAATGATGTTATAAGTAAATTACATTTCACTTGGATTGTTTATCGTATGCACTTTAGTAAAATGACATAAAAGCTTTCATATTGCTGTTTAATAAGGGCTTGACGATAATTTTTGAAAAAGGTCAAGAAGAAACTCTTTACAAATGTAGGAAGTACTGTTATTATTATCTCTTGTAGAAAATAAAAATTATGAACATACAAAGGAGAGAAAATAAATGGCAGTTAAATTACGTTTAACACGTTTAGGTTCTAAAAGAAATCCATTCTATCGTATCGTAGCAGCAGATGCTCGTGCGCCACGTGATGGTCGTAACATCCAACAAATCGGTACTTATAACCCTAACAGTGTGAATGCACCAGAAGTTAAAATCGACGAAGAATTAGCACTTAAATGGTTAAAAGATGGAGCTAAACCTACAGATACTGTACACAATATCTTATCAAAAGAAGGTATCTTGAAGAAATTCGACGACCAAAAATAAGCTTAAACTTATGTCACAAATATATCATTTGTAAGAGTACCGACTCAGGTGCTCTTTTTTTAAATGCTAAAAATGATGCATTTAATATTAGAAATGGTATTGAAAGCAAGGCACACACTTAATCGCTTGTTCTTGTCTTAAATTTATAATTTCCAACGTTGATTGATAACTAAGATGGATTTATCCATGTTATAATGAGTAGCGTAAAAAATAAAACATACATAAAAATTAGGGACACCTAGGATATATATTTTATCGGAGGAACATATATGAAAGTTGAAGTAGGAAAAATCGTTAATACACATGGCGTCAAAGGTGAAATTAAAATTAAATCAGATTCTGACTTTACAGAAACGCGTTTTCAACCTGGTGAAGTCGTGCAAATTGAACGTGAAGGAAAAGAACCGCTTGAATTTAAAATTGCTTCGTATCGTATGCATAAAGGGTTACATATGCTCACTTTTGAAGGCATTAATAATATCAATGATATTGAATATTTAAAAGGTGAAACGATAGTGCAAGAACGTGATCATGAGGAAATTGAATTGGGTGAGCATGAGTATTTTTATTCAGATATTATTGGGTGTACAGTCTTTGACGATGAGGATACGCCGATTGGTCGGGTAACAGAAATATTTGAAACCGGTGCAAATGATGTATGGGTTGTCAAAGGTGATAAGGAATATCTTATTCCCTATATTGCAGATGTCGTCAAAGATATTGATGTTGAAGGTAGAAGTATAAAAATCACACCTATGGAAGGGTTATTAGATTAATGAAAATTGATTATTTAACACTTTTTCCAGAGATGTTTGATGGTGTGCTAAATCATTCTATTTTAAAACGTGCTCAAGAAAAAGGAATGTTAGACGTTAATACAGTGAACTTTAGACATTTTGCTGAGAATAAACATAACCAAGTAGATGATTATCCATTTGGTGGAGGACAAGGGATGGTATTGAAGCCGGAGCCTATATTCAATGCTATGGATAGCATTGAACAAACAGAGGACACACGCGTCATCTTAATGTGTCCTCAAGGACGACCGTTTAATCAACAAATCGCACAAGAGTTGAGCGAATCAGAGCATTTGGTATTTATTTGTGGACATTATGAGGGTTACGATGAAAGAATAAGAGAACATCTGGTTACTGATGAAATATCAATGGGAGATTATGTACTCACAGGTGGTGAGTTACCGGCAATGGTCATGACAGATGCTGTAGTTAGACTATTACCGGGCGTTTTAGGTAATCAGCAATCCCATGAAGATGACTCATTTCAAGATGGACTACTAGAGTTTCCTCAGTATACACGTCCACGTAGTTATAAAGATATGGGTGTACCTGATGTATTGCTATCTGGTAATCATGCACACATCGAAACATGGCGTCACGAACAAAAAATCTTACGCACATTTGAAAAACGTCCTGATCTATTAGAATCTTATACCTTAACCGATAAGGATAAAGATATAATAGAAAGATATAAAAATCAATTGAAAAAAGACTGACAGTGTGCTAATATATTTTAAGTGTGCGACACACGAAAATCACTATGGTCCGCTGCTATATTTTGTCAAGGCAAGAACATAGGTTGAAGGAGAGAAAAATAATGAGCAATCACAAATTAATTGAAGCAGTAACTCAATCGCAATTACGCACAGATATACCTTCATTCCGTCCAGGTGACACTTTAAGAGTTCACGTACGTATTATTGAAGGTACTCGCGAACGTATCCAAGTATTCGAAGGTGTAGTTATCAAACGCCGTGGTGGAGGTATCTCAGAAACTTTCACTGTACGTAAGATTTCTTCAGGTGTTGGTGTGGAACGTACATTCCCATTACACACTCCAAAAATCGAAACGATCGAAGTTAAACGTCGCGGTAAAGTCCGTCGTGCTAAATTATACTACCTACGTGAATTACGTGGTAAAGCTGCTAGAATTAAAGAAATTCGTTAATCAGCATAATAAGCATGAAAAAACGGTTCCTAATTTAGGAACCGTTTTTTTTGTGCATATATTTCGTTCGAATTCATATGATATAAGCTCACGCTGTTAAAAAATAAGTATCAGTGTATCTAGTAAAATGACGATTTAACTAGATACACTATATGGAAGTCGTTTATATGAATATTTATCATATGTTTGAATATGATTTAGATTTAATGAATTTTGCGAAGATGATACTTAATATTATGCCTATGATACTGAGCGTGATTAAAATATATAAGTAAGGTGGTGTGTATCTTAATTCTATATTTTCTTGACCCTTTTTGACTGGGATGACAGTCATGATACCATTGCCTTTTTTGACAGGAACGGCTTTTCCATCAACATTTGCATGCATGCCGTCACGATATGGTATGGGCAAAACAAGATATCCATTATCATCAATGTCTTTTTTTATGTTGTAACCATTACGTTGTTTTGCAACGTTCACTTCGTCTAAATCTTGAGACGCTTGTTTGAGTGTATGATAATCTTCGCCATAAATCCCCTTGATATTAAAGCGATATTTACCTTTAGGTAGTTTGATGTTCAAATCTTCGTTTGCTTTAACACGCATGGTAACAGGTGAAACAAAACGACGATATTTATATGATAATTCATTACGTTGTTGTGTATAGTCGTTTAAGCTAACGCTGTGCGCTTTATCTGGTGATAAAAGTTCGACATCCATTTCGACATACATATCTTTATATTTGTATGCGAGAGAAGGGGGCAAATGATATGTTACGCCACCATTATCATTAGTAACGATTAAATTATTTTTATCATCACGGTGTGCATCTTTTAATGAAACAGCACTATGACTTAATAAGTTTTTATTTGGCTTGAAATCACTATTTGCCTGTGTATTTTGGCCGTTAAACACGACGCCTTGTAACATAGCTTGTTCTTGATCCATAGGTGATTTAAGTTGCTTTGAGCTATAAACTTTATTCGTGATGTGTGCACTTGGATAAGGAATTTGATTCGTAGAATGAATAAAGAATTCATTATGTGCATGCTTGATCACATCCTCAGACTCAAAACCATATGTCATATTTAAATCTTGCGGACGACGTATTCGATCATTCACATCCCACAAAGCCATTAAATTGGCTCGATTATTAAACAACCTGTAGGTACTATTTTTATCTATTTGCATATTGATTTGTAGCGTTTTGTCATAATATTTTAGTATTTCACCATCGAAAATACTGGAGTAAAGAGCAATGCCATTAAAATGATAAATCATTGGTGAATTTAGGCCATATTTTGACATATAGTCGATTCTACTAAAAGGATCTTTGTCATGTCGTTGAGTGATGTCTTCAATTTTTTTAGCTAATTTCGGACTTTTATAGGATGAATCCTTTATTGCTGATAATGTAGATTCATATCCTTTCACATTATTCGTATGATGATTTGAAAGAATTAGTCCTTGTTGAATAACAAACAATACCAATAGTATAGGGAACCAACGCTTGTTGAAAAGCCTTCTATTGTATAGTAATATACCGAGATAAACCATGATAATGAGACACGCGACCATCCAAGTCATTTTTTCATTTTTAACAATTAGCGTCATCACTAACATGATGAGTATCGAGGGGACAGCAGTTTTGACATAAGTATAAAATGTCAATTCTGATATATGTTGAATATAGAGTGCGATTAATCCAGCTGTTGTTAGTGCAAAAATGTATACCCAACGACGTTCTGGAGTCGAAAATCCATTAAACATACTATCAAAATATGGCGTTAGAGAACCGATAAGCATTACCCAGGTCGCAATCGCAAATAATTTATAATAATAGTGTCGATATAATTTGAATGATAATAAAGCCTGTAAAGCAATAATTGAAACTGTTATATAAAAACCATTTGTGAAAAAATGTTTTTGACGTGCAAAATCAGTGAATAAAGGTATTTTAAAGTGAGGATTGCTGACTCTATCATTATGTAAAAATGAAGAAACGCCAGTATAGAAGCCCCATATACTTACCAATAAACTTAATGCTGCTGCTACAGGTATCACCCATAGTTTTTGTTTTCTTGTCACAATATCTTTGGGATGTGGATATACAATTCTATATATGTAATAAGCAAAAAGGACGATAGCTTCATAATAACTAAAATAGAAATTTGAAAATAGAGTTAATGCTATTGCAAAAATAAACAATCCGATTTTCTTCTCTCTATTAAAACGTTCAATCGCCCATAAAGATAATGGTAAGAAAATAAGTAAATCCCCATAGTAAGACCATGTAAAATTAAAGGAGATTACTGTAGTTGAAGCACCATATAGTAGGGAGGCAAGAAAAACAATGCCACCTTTGAATTTTAAGTATCTAAAATAATAAAAAGCAATTATAAATGTTGCTACACTCTTGAAAAATGAAACAATTAATTGATTACTTGCCCAAAATGCAATTGAATGAGGATTGCTATTAAATACAATATCTGAAATCCACACAAAAATAAAATTTATAAAAGTAATAGGTGATGTTGCATAGTAATAAGATAGGTCTTTAATATAATCGCCACCTAAACCAAAGGATTGATCATAAAATCCTTTGAATTGGCTTAAATGTTCATACAAGTACATTTGGAACGGCATCATTTGTCTATAACCATCGCCAGAACCGCTAAAGACAATACCTTGAGACAAATAGCGATATATGTATGGTGAGAATAAAAGTAGGGCAACTGCTATTCCCATTGAAGCGATGCAAATAAAACGTGTAACTTTGTGAGACCAAAGTCTATTAAACATGGCCATACCTCATCTCTAACAAACTCCTTTTTAGATAATTTATTTGCGTATTAAATATTATTCTTTCTTCTAAAATATACCCAGATAGCACTTGCGATAATACATATGCTAGAAATAGCAATCATTGTATACCAATACTTTGGTCTATATTGAATTACAATTTCTTTATTGTCTTTTGATACAGGCACACCTGTCATCATATAATTAACTTTAAAGGGTTTTACTTTTTTACCATCTATATATGCATACATCCCCTTTCTATAAGGTGTATTTATAGAGGCGATACCCTTTTGGTGTTGTCCTAAATGAACTTTAATACCATTTTTAATGTTTTTATAATGATGATCAAAATTACTTGAATGATGCGCTTTGATTAGATTTTGATAGTTTACACCATGTAGTGCTTTGATATCCACTTCGTAATCACCACCGGGGGAAAGGTCAATATTTATATTATCATTTTTATCTGGCTGAGTTCTATACAATTGTGTATATACCCCAGTACGATAAGTAGAGTTATTAAATAAACGACTGTTTACATATCCATTAACATTCACTGAAAAATTACTATCCGGGTGACCACGTTTAACGAATAGTGTTACATAGAAGTCTTTATAACGGTTACTTAACTTTTTAGGAACATGAATTTGAATACGACCGTTTGATTTAGCAATGTGAATAAGATGTTCTTTTTTATGCTTGATATCATGATATGTGATATGACTCTGATTAAGTAAATTCTTGGCTTTATGAGGATAAGATTGCCCATGGTGATTTAACACAACGCCATCAATCATTGCATGTTCTCTATCTATAGGATTTTTCAATTGTTTAGCATCATAAACTTTATCAGTAATCCTTACAGAAGGAAGCGTTAAAGTATTTTTATATATTTGGTATTGTCCATTACTTTTGATTTTTTTGAAATACCTCGGGACATTATCTTGATAATTTTTAATCATTAAATAGCGTACCGAAAATAAACTGGCAATATTTTGTCGACCATTTGTTGATTGATATATACTTACAGATTCTTTTTGCATATTAATTTTTAATGCATCGTAATAATAATCTAAGATATGATGATCAAAAATACTAGAGTATAAGCTCATACCTTTAAAATGCTGGTACATAGGCGTATTATCTTGATCATTTACTCTCCAATCTATACGCTCATCATCTCCTGTGTGTTGCTTCATTGTATTCACTAAGCGTTGTTGTAAAGGAGAGTCGTATAGGCTTTCAGTCGCATAACGCACATTACCACGTTGAATGTGATCTTCATAGTAAATTTGATTGCGTATAAATACAATAGATACAAGTATTGATAATATCATGATAGATAAAATGAAAAGTTGTGTTAAGTTGACCCGCACATAAGGTTCATTAACTAACAAAATAAGTAATCCTATTAAGCTTATCACTGGCACAAACCATATCCACGCGACAAAATCATCATAATACCATGCACTCACAAATACACAAGTTAGCCCAATTAACGTAGAAAAAATATAATTTTTTATGGATAATGTACGAAAATGTTTTGTATATAACGCGATTAATATTGCTGCGTTAAAAGCAATTAAATAGTGCCAACGCTTTTGTGGTGCCGATAAACCATTAAATAACTGATCGATAAAAGGAAAGAAACTGGCACAAATAGATAATAAAGTAAGAAAAGCAAATAATCTATAATAATAGTGTTTGTATAATTTAAAGGATAAAAGAGCTTGAATAGTAATAAAAAGGATCACAATTAAATAATTATCATAAAAGAGATTGGTATTTTGATTGAAGTGTTCTAATAAATCCACATCGCCTTTAAATGAAACACGTCTATTGTTTAAATAACTTTCAATACCATGAAAAAATATAAATAAACTACTACCTAAAGCGAGTAATGAAGATAGCGAAAGTGTCATTATAGCTTTTCCTCTTGGGATGATATCTTGTCTATGACGAAAAATGATGCGAATAATAAAATAAAGTAAACCAGTCAATAATTGGTAGTAGGCAAAGTAGAAATTGTTAATCAATGATATGGTTACGACTATAATAAAAACACCGATTTTACCACTTTTTAAAAAACGTTCAATTGACCACAATAATAGTGGTAACCAGATGAAAATATCACTAAAAAATGGCCAGTATACCGTAAATCTAAAGTATAAGGGCGAAATGACAAAGATAAATGCGGCAAGCATTGCTACTTTACGATTTAAGGCTATGTACTTCACATAAATAAAAGTGGCAAGCATTGCAATGGTAGATTTAATGACGGAAACAATCAGCGCATTAGTCATCCAAAACATGACAGCGGAAGTATCCATAGGGATAAAAGTCTTAAGCATGACAATGATTAGGATGTTGAAAATAAATATGATATTAGTTGAAAAATAATAACTTAAATCAGTAAAAAAGTCACCACCCAAACCAAAGTCAGAAGAGTAGAACCAATTACCATGACTCCAGTTATCATACAGGTACATTTGGATAGGAACCATTTGTTCCATCCCGTCATTTGGTCCTGTAAATAAGACGCCATCATAGATGAATCTATATATAACATAACTGTGACCGATTATTGCGAGAAACATAAATAGTGATATGTAAAAAATCTTGCGCTTCATAAAAAGTATCTCCCGTTATATGTAATAAATATAATCCTATTGTAACGATTTTTCTTTAAATAAGATAAAAAGAACTATTGATTTATATTAAAACATACATATATTTAAAAAACAGGTATTTGAAAAATTAATAAGTGATTATGATGACAAAAGTATTTTATTTATAAAGTATGAATGTTAATCAATACAAGTTTAAGTATTTATAGATAATTGAGGTGCATTGTTGAATAATGTTGTAAAATTGAAGATAAGTCGATGATAGTGTGATTATTATATTTAAGTAGATATTGCTAACGTGTTATGATTTCATAGTCTGTTGTTAATTCACATAAGAATTAAGTAAATAAATATAAATAATTGACGTTTCATAAATAAAAAACGAATTAAGAAAGGTGATATATATGGTAATTCAATGGTATCCAGGTCATATGGCTAAAGCAAAAAGAGAGGTTTCCGAGCAATTAAAAAAAGTTGACGTGGTATTTGAACTTGTAGATGCACGTATTCCTTATAGCTCACGAAATCCTATGATTGATGAAGTTATTCAACGCAAACCACGCGTAGTCATATTAAATAAAAAAGACATGGCCAATTTAAAAGAATTGGAAAAATGGGAAGCATTTTTTAAAGATAAAGGGTATTTTCCTGTAGCAATTGATGCAAAACATGGTAAAGGATTAAAGTTAGTAGAACAAGCTGCGATTAAAGCTACAAAAGAAAAATTCGAAAGAGAGAAAGCCAAAGGATTGAAGCCACGCGCAATTAGAGCGATGATAGTAGGCATTCCAAATGTTGGCAAATCGACACTTATTAATAAATTAGCAAATAAAGCAGTTACTAAAACAGGGAACACACCGGGCGTAACGAAACAACAACAATGGATTAAAGTAGGGACTTCATTACAATTACTTGATACTCCAGGTATTTTATGGCCGAAATTTGAAGATCAGTTAGTTGGTAAAAAATTAAGTATCACTGGGGCGATTAAGGATAGTATCGTTCATTTAGATGAGGTAGCCATATATGGCTTAGAATTTATGAAAGCACATGACTATGAAGGCTTAAAAAAACATTATGATGTTGATGTCTCTCTAGAAGCAGATAATATTGAGTGGTTTGATGCAATAGGTCGTCGAAGAGGCATGTTGAGACGCGGTAATGAAATAGATTATGAAGCAGTAATAGACTTAATTATTCATGAAGTACGTAATGCCAAGATAGGCACGTATACGTTTGATATCGTAAATGAAATGGAAGTGTAAGGGCCACTATGAAGCCAACAATTAAAGACATAAAGGCTATGTTACAGACTATAGAAACCAAGGAAGAATTGGATAATCTCATTATTAATAATGATGAAAGAAAAGGCGTCCAAAGTGCGATTGTGAGCAGACGAAAAGAATTAGATAAACAACAATTACTATTGGAAAATTATAAAGTCATGTCACGTTTTGAAAATGAAATATTGGCACAAGACAGTGAAGCTTTGATTTGTGGCATTGATGAAGTAGGGCGTGGACCTTTAGCTGGACCTGTAGTAGCTTGTGCAGTAATTTTAAATAAAGATCATCATTTTACAGGGCTTAATGATTCAAAACAATTATCGGCTACTAAAAGACAAATTTTAGAGCGCCAATTATTAGATGATGTTTATGCCTATGCGTATGGTTATGCTACGGTAGAAGAAATTGATGAAATTAATATTTACGAAGCGACAAAGCTTGCAATGGAAAGAGCAATATCAGGCTTAAGCGTTAAACCGACACATTTACTTATAGATGCAATGACATTAAATGTAGATATTCCACAAACCTCAATAATTAAAGGTGACGCAAAAAGTATTTCAATTGCTGCAGCAAGTGTACTAGCTAAAGAACATAGAGATAGATATATGCGAAATTTAGCAGTGAAATGCCCAGGTTATGGTTTTGAAAAAAACGTAGGGTATGGCACGCAACAGCATTTAGAAGGAATTAAAAAGTACGGCATTTTAAATGAACACAGAAAGACTTTTGAACCAATTAAATCGCTTAAAAGTTAATGTGCAAATTAAAAGAATTAAAAGAAGTGTACTTAATCAGTTTACAATAGCGCTTTCATTTCTTATAATTGATTATGAACTTAACCTAAGAAACAGGAGGATGGAGAATGAATATCCACGAGTATCAAGGTAAAGCAATATTTCGTTCTATGGGCGTTGCTGTCCCAGAAGGGCGTGTAGCATTTACTGCTGAAGAAGCGGTAGAAAAAGCAAAAGAATTAAATTCAGATGTATACGTAGTGAAAGCTCAAATACACGCTGGGGGTAGAGGTAAAGCAGGCGGCGTTAAAATAGCTAAATCACTTTCTGAAGTTGAAACTTATGCAAATGAATTAATTGGTAAGACACTAGTAACGCATCAAACTGGCCCTGAAGGTAAAGAAATTAAACGCCTTTACATAGAAGAAGGCTGTGATATTCAAAAAGAATATTATGTTGGTTTTGTTATTGATCGTGCAACTGACAAAGTTACTTTGATGGCATCTGAAGAAGGTGGAACAGAAATCGAAGAGGTTGCTGCTCAAACACCTGAAAAGATTTTCAAAGAAACAATTGATCCAGTTGTCGGTTTAGCACCGTATCAAGCAAGAAGAATTGCTTTCAATATTAATATTCCTAAAGAATCAATTAATAAAGCAGCTAAATTTTTAGTATCACTTTATAATGTATTCATTGAAAAAGATTGTTCAATCGTTGAAATTAATCCACTTGTTACAACAGGTGATGGTAACGTTTTAGCGTTAGATGCGAAATTGAATTTTGATGATAATGCATTATTCAGACATAAAGATATCCAAGAATTACGCGACTTAGAAGAAGAAGATCCAAAAGAAATCGAAGCTTCTAAGTATGATTTATCATATATTGCTTTAGATGGAGATATTGGTTGTATGGTTAATGGTGCTGGTCTAGCTATGGCAACTATGGATACAATCAATCACTTCGGTGGAAATCCCGCAAACTTCCTTGACGTAGGGGGCGGCGCAACTAAAGAAAAAGTCACAGAAGCATTTAAAATTATCTTAGGTGATGAAAATGTTAAAGGTATTTTTGTTAATATCTTTGGTGGCATTATGAAATGTGACATTATTGCAGAAGGCATTGTGGCTGCAGTTAAAGAAGTAGAACTGACTTTACCACTTGTTGTTCGTTTAGAGGGTACAAATGTGGAAAGAGGTAAAGAAATTCTTAAGGAATCAGGATTAGCAATTGAACCAGCTGCAACTATGGCAGAAGGCGCACAAAAAATCGTAAAACTTGTTAAAGAAGCGTAAGGAAAGGATGGGAGCACTAAGATGAGCGTATTTATTGATAAAAATACAAAAGTAATTGTACAAGGTATCACAGGGTCAACTGCCCTTTTCCATACACAACAAATGCTTGAATATGGTACACAAATTGTTGCTGGGGTAACGCCTGGTAAAGGTGGACAAGTTGTTGAAGGCGTGCCAGTATTCAACACTGTAGAAGAGGCTAAAGAAGAAACAGGTGCTACAGTATCTGTAATTTATGTACCTGCGCCATTTGCAGCAGATGCAATCTTGGAATGTATTGAAGCTGACTTAGATTTAGCGATTTGTATTACAGAACATATTCCTGTTATTGATATGATTAAGGTTAAACGTTATTCAGAAGGTAAGAAAACACGTGTCGTGGGACCAAACTGTCCAGGTGTTATTACTGCTGACGAATGTAAAATTGGAATTATGCCAGGATATATTCACAAAAAAGGTCATGTGGGCGTAGTATCTCGTTCAGGTACATTAACTTATGAAGCTGTACATCAGTTAACTGAAGAAGGTATTGGCCAAACTACAGCTGTAGGTATTGGTGGAGATCCAGTTAATGGTACAAACTTTATTGATGTACTGAAAGAATTCAATGAAGACGATGAAACTAAAGCAGTTGTTATGATTGGAGAAATCGGTGGTACTGCTGAAGAAGAAGCGGCTGAATGGATTAAAGAAAATATGACAAAACCAGTAGTAGGTTTTGTTGGTGGTCAAACGGCCCCTCCTGGTAAACGTATGGGCCATGCTGGTGCGATTATTTCAGGCGGTAAAGGTACTGCCGAAGAAAAAATTAAAACACTTAACAGTTGTGGTGTTAAGACAGCAGATACGCCGTCAGAAATTGGTACAACGCTAATAGAAGCGGCTAAAGAAGCAGGCATTTACGAGCAATTATTAACTGTAAAACAATAAGTTTTAGTATCTAGTAGCGCAAATTCCGAAAATATGTCGGAGTTTGCGCTATTTTAAGTGTATTTTTACGAAAGTCATGGAAATATGATTAGGTTAAACCGTTAAAATTATTATATATAGTAGAAAATCAGTTGCCAGCATAGCTATCAGACAATGATGTATTGGTTTCAGTCGATCGTTTTAAGTAGTTAAGTGAATATTTGATATTGTAGGTTTACAATAACTGCTATTTGATTAAATTTATAATTACTCTTTAAAAAAGTATTAAATTCATACATAAAATGTTGTCTTAATGTAACTTTAAAAGGCTTCTTAACCTTATATAATAAATGGTAAAAGGAGTTTTTTATGAAAGAATACCAATTTTTAAAACTACGTTTTTCTGGATTGACTACACAGCAAATAAGACAATTTTTAAAAGGTTATCCTTATTTCTTAGAGTGTAATAAAATTGAACAACATGATTTACTCAAACAGTTTTTATCTATTTTAAATGTTAGACGTAAAACGCATATATATAATCAATTTGTAAATTACAATGTTGAACAAATCTTATTACAAATGCAACAGTGGCGTGTAGATTATATACCAATTACACATCCTCATTACCCTCAATTGCTACGGGAAATTTACGACCCTCCATATATACTTTTCTACAAAGGAAATATATCTTTATTACAATCACCACACACATTGGCAGTTATTGGTTCAAGAAATGCTACTCAATATACAGATAAAGCATTATGCTATCTTTTTCCTTCATTTAAAAAAGTGAACATGACAATTGTTTCAGGTTTAGCTAAAGGTGCTGACTATAAGGCACACCGATATGCGTTAAGTATGGATATACCTTCTATTGCTGTGCTAGGTTTTGGACATTTGTATCATTATCCTAAAGAAACACAAAAGATTAGAAATCAACTTGAAGTTGAAGGGCTAGTGATAAGCGAATACTTACCAAATCAAACGCCACAAAAATATTATTTTCCTGAACGAAATAGATTAATTAGTGGATTATCCAAAGGCATATTAATTACAGAATCTAAGTCAATGAGTGGCACACGTATTACGACTCATTGCGCCTTAGAACAAAATAGAGAAGTATATGTTTTGCCAGGATCTATGTTTAATGAATTGACTAGGGGTAATTTATTGAGTGCACAAGAAGGTGCGAAAATTGTTTTGAGACCAAGTGATATTATAAATGACTTTCTTTAAAAATATGTATATATACATAGAAAAACAAAATAAAAAAATACATAGAAAAAGTGTGAACGTCAACATTGAGGGAATCATGATTATATGAAATTAAGACAGCGATAAATGATGAGGTAAAATGATAATGAAAATTAAAAACATTGACAAAAACAAAATACACCGTTTATCATTTATCTTTGTAATTAGAAATGCAAGGGGGTAACTACTTTGGCAGAAAATTTAGTCATAGTTGAATCGCCTGCAAAAGCTAAAACCATTGAAAAATATTTGGGTAAAAAATATAAAGTTATCGCATCGATGGGGCATGTTAGAGATTTGCCTCGTAGCCAAATGGGTGTAGATGTAGACAATGATTATGAGCCAAAATATATTACGATACGCGGCAAAGGTCCAGTTGTAAAAGAACTTAAAAAACATGCTAAAAAAGCAAAAAAAGTTTTCTTAGCTAGTGACCCTGACCGTGAAGGTGAGGCAATTGCTTGGCATTTGGCGAACATATTAAATTTAGAAGATTCAACGGAAAATAGAGTAGTGTTTAATGAAATCACTAAAGAGGCAGTGAAAGATAGTTTCAAACATCCAAGAGGTATAGAGATGAATCTTGTTGATGCACAACAAGCACGTCGTATGCTCGATCGTTTAGTAGGCTATAACATTTCGCCAGTCTTATGGAAAAAAGTTAAGAAAGGTTTGTCAGCAGGGCGTGTGCAATCTGTTGCATTAAGGCTAGTCATTGATCGTGAAAATGAAATTAGAAACTTTAAGCCTGAAGAATATTGGAAACTAGAAGGTGAGTTTAGATATAAAAAGTCAAAATTCAATGCTAAATTCCTTCATTTAAAAAATAAACCGTATAAATTAACTAAAAAAGAAGATGTTGATAAAATTACAACACAGTTAGATGGGGATCAATTTGAAATTACTAAGGTAGCGAAGAAAGAAAAGACACGCTATCCTGCTAATCCCTTTACGACATCTACTTTACAACAGGAAGCAGCACGTAAGTTGAATTTCAAAGCACGTAAAACTATGATGTTGGCACAACAATTGTATGAAGGTATTGATTTGAAAAGACAAGGTACTGTTGGTTTAATCACTTATATGCGTACTGACTCAACGAGAATTTCAGATCAAGCTAAATCAGAAGCTAAAGGTTATATACAAGAGACTTATGGTGAAGATTATACGTCTAATCGTAAAGCTAAAGGCCAGGGCGATCAAGATGCCCATGAAGCCATTAGACCTTCAAGTACATTACGTACACCAATTGAAATGAAAGATTATCTTACACGTGATCAACACAGATTATACAAACTCATTTGGGAACGCTTTGTAGCGAGTCAAATGGCACCTGCAATCTTAGATACTGTTGCTTTAGATTTAACTCAAAATGACATTAAGTTCCGTGCCAATGGTCAAACAATTAAATTTAAAGGCTTTATGACATTATATGTTGAAACGAAAGATGATAGTGAAGGCGGTAATGAAAACAAATTGCCTAATGTTGAAGAAGGCGAAATGGTTACTGCGACAAACATAGAATCATCTCAACATTATACTCAGCCGCCACCACGCTTTACTGAAGCACGATTGGTTAAAACAATGGAAGAGCTAAAAATTGGACGTCCGTCTACTTATGCGCCAACAATTGACACAATCCAAAAGAGAAACTATGTTAAAAATGAAAGCAAACGTTTTGTGCCTACTGAATTAGGCGAAATCGTACACGAACAAGTAAAAGACTATTTCCCAGAAATCATCGATGTTGACTTTACTGTGAATATGGAGACGTTACTAGATAAAGTGGCTGACGGTGAAATTGGTTGGAAAAAAGTAATTTCTGATTTTTATAGTAGTTTTAAGCAAGATGTGGAACGTGCAGAAGCAGAAATGGAAAAAATTGAAATTAAAGACGAGCCCGCCGGAGAAGATTGTGAAATTTGTGGATCTCCGATGGTTATTAAAATGGGACGCTATGGTAAATTTATGGCGTGTTCCAATTTCCCTGACTGCCGTAATACAAAAGCGATTATTAAAACGATTGGTGTGACTTGCCCGAAATGTAAAGAAGGCGATGTCGTTGAACGTAAATCTAAAAAGAATCGTATTTTCTATGGTTGCTCAAAATATCCAGAATGTGATTTTGTTACATGGGATAAACCAATAGGTCGTGATTGTCCTAAATGTGATCATTACTTAGCTGAGAAGAAACAAGGGCGTAAGAGTCAGGTTGTTTGTTCAAATTGTGAATACAAAGAAGAAGAACAGAAGTAATATCGAATAAATAGCTGAATAATATATTTTAGCAATTATAAAGTTTTAATAGTTATATGAGCAACTTACGACATATATTTATAATGTAAATGACTGTATTTATGATTATGGTATTTTGTCGTAGTTGCTATTTTTAATGTATAGGAGGAAATAAAATGACTCAAACTGTCAACGTAGTAGGCGCTGGATTAGCAGGTTCTGAAGCAGCATATCAATTAGCTCAAAGAGGCATAAAAGTAAATTTATTTGAAATGAGGCCTGTAAAACAAACACCAGCGCATCATACAGATCAATTTGCAGAACTCGTATGCTCTAACTCTTTACGTGGTAATGCTTTAACAAATGCAGTAGGCGTATTGAAGGAAGAAATGAGACGTTTGGATTCTCTTATTATAAGCGCGGCAGACAAAGCTAGAGTACCAGCAGGAGGAGCGCTAGCGGTCGATCGTCATGATTTTGCAGGATATGTGACTCAAACGCTAAAGAATCATCCGAATATAACTGTAGTAAATGAAGAAATCAATAGTATTCCTAAAGGTCAAACCATTATTGCGACAGGACCACTAACAACAACGAACTTAGCAAACGAAATAGTTGAAGCTACAGGAAAAGATCAGTTATATTTTTATGATGCAGCAGCACCAATTATTGAAAAAGAAAGTATAGATATGGATAAAGTATACTTGAAATCTCGTTATGATAAAGGGGAAGCAGCATATTTAAATTGTCCTATGACCGAAGAAGAATTCAATGCATTTTATGATGCAGTACTAGAAGCAGAAGTGGCTCCGGTCAATGAATTTGAGAAAGAAAAATACTTTGAGGGATGTATGCCGTTCGAAGTTATGGCTGAACGTGGTCGCAAAACCTTGTTGTTTGGACCAATGAAACCAGTAGGACTAGAAGACCCTAAAACAGGAAAGCGTCCATTTGCAGTTGTCCAATTAAGACAAGATGATGCAGCAGGTACACTTTATAATATTGTAGGATTTCAAACGCATCTGAAATGGGGCGCTCAAAAAGATGTCATTCGTCTTATCCCAGGCTTAGAAAATGTAGAAATTGTTAGATATGGTGTGATGCATAGAAATACATTTATTAACTCACCAGATGTGTTATCAGAAACATATCAACTTAAAGGCAGAGAAGAGTTATACTTTGCCGGTCAAATGACTGGAGTTGAAGGATATGTTGAAAGTGCGGCAAGTGGTTTAGTGTCTGGCATTAATTTAGCACATAAATTAAAAGATAAAGGGGAAGTTATATTTCCTAGAGAAACTATGATAGGCAGTATGGCATATTATATTTCTCACGCTAAGAACGAAAAGAATTTTCAGCCTATGAATGCTAATTTTGGATTGTTGCCAACTTTAGAACATCGTATTAAAGATAAAAAAGAACGATATGAAACATTAGCGAACCGTGCGTTGTCTTATTTAGATAATTATAAACAAACACTATAAAAGTTTGATAAATTTAGGTGATTTCCGAAAATTTTGAAAATTTGACACAATTAAATAGTTATTTTTAGCAGTCCCCTCCCACAATATGCTACAATTCTTATTGATGGAGGGGTTTTTATTGGAAGAAATCCAGCAGGCATATTTATATATGTTAAAAGTTGAAAAACAATTTTCAGAACATACTTTGAAGTCATATCATGATGATTTAGAACAATTCAATGCGTTTTTAAGTCAAGAATATTTGGAGTTATCTGCATTCGAATATAAAGATGCAAGAAACTATTTAAGTTTTTTATATTCAAAAAACTTGAAAAGAACTTCTGTTTCCCGTAAAATTTCTACGCTGAGAAGTTTTTACGAGTATTGGATGACTCAAGATGAACAAATTATCAATCCATTCATTCAACTCGTACATCCAAAGAAGGAACAATATTTGCCACATTTTTTCTATGAAGAAGAAATGGAAGCATTATTTGACACTGTTGAAAAAGACCCCAAAAAAGGATTAAGAGACAGAGTGATTTTAGAATTACTTTATGCAACAGGCATAAGGGTCTCAGAATTAGTTCATATAAAAGAGCGGGATTTAGATATGAATTTACCTGGAGTAAAAGTACTGGGTAAAGGTGGAAAAGAGCGATTTATCCCATTTGGTGAGTTTTGTAGGCAAAGTATTGAGCGATATATAGAGTCATTCAAACCTAAAATGAATAAAGCACACTCATATTTACTAGTAAATATGAATGGGGCGCCCATTACAGAACGAGGTGTCCGTTATGTGTTGAATGATGTTGTAAAACGTACAGCTGGTGTCACAGATATTCACCCGCATAAATTACGACATACATTTGCGACACATATGCTTAATCAAGGAGCGGATTTACGTACTGTACAATCATTGTTAGGTCATGTGAATTTATCGACGACAGGCCGTTATACACATGTGACTAATGATCAGCTAAAAAAAGTATATTTAAATGCACATCCTCGTGCAAAAAAGGAGAATTGAATTATGAGTACATCTATTCATGCGACGACGATTTATGCAGTTCAGCATAATGGCCATTCAGCAATGGCAGGAGATGGACAGGTTACGCTTGGTGAGCAAGTGATTATGAAAAAGACTGCAAGAAAAGTAAGACGTTTATATAACGATAAAGTCTTAGCGGGATTTGCTGGTAGTGTGGCAGATGCCTTTACATTATTTGAAAAATTCGAAACTAAATTACAACAATTCGGTGGTAATTTGGAAAGAGCAGCTGTAGAGCTAGCACAAGAATGGAGAGGTGACAAACAACTTCGTCAATTGGAAGCTATGCTTATTGTGATGGATAAAGATTCTATCCTTGTTGTAAGTGGTACGGGTGAAGTTATTGCTCCAGACGATGATTTGATAGCTATTGGTTCGGGCGGTAATTATGCGTTGAGTGCGGGTAGAGCATTGAAACGTCATGCTACCAATTTAACTGCCAAAGAGATGGCGTATGAAAGCTTAAAAGTAGCTTCAGATATTTGTGTATTTACAAATGACCAAATTGTGGTTGAAGAATTATAAATAAAGTAAGAAAAGACGTATAATTTTTAAATATTAGGATATAGTAAAAGCAATTCATAAATGTAATTACAAATTTGGTTACTAATGTTTAGAATGACAGAAATTATAATTACGGAGGTAATTTATATTATGGAGTCAAATGGTATTAAATTAACACCAAAAG
This sequence comes from Staphylococcus casei, assembly GCF_030294405.1. NCBI lineage: Bacteria > Bacillati > Bacillota > Bacilli > Caryophanales > Staphylococcaceae > Staphylococcus > Staphylococcus casei. Next base: position 1,727,573 of record NZ_CP125718.1, on the reverse strand, counting down.
ATATCGTTTCAAAATTGAATGAATATATCGTTGGGCAGGATGACGCAAAACGTAAAGTAGCCATCGCATTAAGAAATAGATATAGAAGAAGTTTACTAATCGAAGAAGAAAAAAAAGAGATTGCACCTAAAAATATTTTGATGATTGGTCCAACTGGTGTCGGCAAAACAGAAATTGCACGCCGCATGGCTAGAGTAGTGGGCGCGCCTTTTATTAAAGTTGAAGCGACCAAGTTTACTGAAGTAGGTTATGTAGGACGCGATGTTGAAAGCATGGTGAGAGATTTAGTAGATGTATCCGTAAGATTAGTGAAAGAGCAAAAGAAAGCGCTAGTTGAAGACGAAGCAAAAGACAAAGCAAATGAAAAATTAGTGAAACTTTTAGTTCCGAGTATGAAGAAAAAAGCTAACCAAAATAATAATAACAATCCTTTAGAGTCATTGTTTGGTGGTTCAATGCCGAACTTCGGACAAAATAATGACGAAGAGGAAGAAGCACCAACTGAAGATGTTAAGACCAAACGTTCTGAAATCAAACAACAGTTATTAAAAGGTGAATTAGAAGATGAAAAAGTACGTTTGAAAGTAGAACAAGACCCAGGTGCTATGGGGATGTTAGGGACAAATCAAAATCAACAAATGCAAGATATGATGAGTCAATTGTTACCTAAGAAGAAAGTTGAAAGAGAAGTCCCTGTTAAAACAGCACGTAAAATATTAACAGATGAATTCGCTGACGAATTAATTGATCAAGAATCTGCAAACCAAGAAGCGATAGACCTTGCTGAGCAAATGGGCATTATATTTATTGATGAAATTGATAAAGTGGCAACGAGTAATCAAAATTCAGGTCAAGATGTCTCTAGACAAGGTGTGCAAAGGGACATTTTACCGATTCTTGAAGGTAGCATGATTCAAACTAAATATGGTACTGTTAGTACTGAACATATGCTGTTTATTGGTGCTGGAGCGTTCCACGTGGCTAAACCAAGTGATTTAATTCCTGAGTTACAAGGTCGTTTCCCAATTCGTGTTGAATTAGAAAGTCTTTCAATAGAAGATTTCGTACGAATCTTGACGGAACCTAAATTATCACTGATCAAACAATATGAGGCGTTACTTAAAACTGAGCAAGTCACAGTCAATTTTACTGATGAGGCAATTAAACGTTTGGCAGAAATTGCGTTTCAGGTAAACCAAGATACTGATAACATTGGTGCACGTCGATTGCATACAATTTTAGAAAAAATGCTTGAAGATTTATCGTTCGAAGCGCCGAGTATGCCGCATGCGGTTGTAGATATTACGCCACAATATGTAGATGATAAATTGAAAACAATTTCAACAAATAAAGATTTAAGTGCGTTTATTTTATAATATAAATGAAAAAGGAGAAGGAATATGAGCTTATTATCGAGAACGAGAGAATTAAATACACTTTTGCAAAAGCATAAAGGCATAGCAGTAGACTTTAAAGATATGGCACAAACGATAAGTAGTGTAACTGTAACAAACGTGTTTATCGTTTCAAGAAAGGGTAAAATCTTAGGTTCTAGCTTGAATGAATTACTAAAAAACGAACGTATTATTCAAATGCTAGAAAATCGTCATATCCCAACAGAATATACAGACAAATTAATGGATGTAAGAGAAACACAATCTAATGTTGATATTGAAAATGTATTAACGGTATTTCCACCTGAAAACAAAGATTTATTTAAAGATAGTAGAACAACTATCTTCCCAATCTTAGGTGGTGGAGAAAGATTAGGTACACTTGTACTGGGACGTGTTCAAGATGATTTCTCTGAAAATGATCTTGTGCTTGGTGAATATGCGGCAACAGTCATTGGTATGGAAATCTTACGTGAGAAACATAATGAAGTAGAACAAGAAGCGAGAGATAAAGCTGCAATTAGTATGGCAATTAATTCATTATCATATTCAGAAAGTGAAGCAATTGAACATATCTTTGAAGAATTAGGCGGCAAAGAAGGCTTGCTTATCGCTTCAAAAGTTGCAGATAGAGTTGGCATTACACGTTCAGTTATCGTAAATGCTTTACGTAAACTTGAAAGCGCGGGTGTTATTGAATCACGTTCACTCGGTATGAAAGGTACATTTATCAAAGTGAAAAAAGAAAAATTCTTAGATGAATTAGACAGAATTAAGTAACATAAATGAATTAAAACATTGAGCGAATACTATATATAAAAGAACGACTGAATTGTGTTGTTTAGTCGTTCTTTAAATATGTATAAATCAAACGCAAAACTATTGATTCATAAGAGTGAATATGATATATTTATTCACGGCTATTAAACCAATACACACATAAAAAGTGAAAGTATGAAGGGTGCGATCGTGTTTTTATCGTGTTTGTACGAGCTTTTTGTGGAGGTAATTAACCAATAGGAGGAATTTTATTATGGCAGTAATTTCAATGAAACAATTGCTAGAAGCAGGTGTTCACTTCGGTCACCAAACACGCCGTTGGAACCCAAAAATGAAAAGATACATTTTCACTGAAAGAAACGGTATCTATATTATCGATTTACAAAAAACAGTGAAAAAAGTAGAAGAAGCTTATAACTTCATTAAACAAGTATCAGAAGATGGCGGAAAAGTTTTATTCGTTGGTACGAAAAAACAAGCACAAGATTCAGTTAAAGCTGAAGCAGAACGTGCTGGTCAATTCTACGTTAACCAAAGATGGTTAGGCGGAATCTTAACTAACTATAAAACAATTTCTAAACGTATCAAACGCATCTCTGAAATTGAAAAAATGGAAGAAGATGGCTTGTTCGAAGTATTACCTAAAAAAGAAGTTGTAGAACTTAAAAAAGAATACGACCGTTTAATTAAATTCTTAGGCGGAATTCGTGATATGAAATCAATGCCTCAAGCATTATTTGTAGTTGATCCTCGTAAAGAGCGCAACGCAATTGCTGAAGCACGTAAATTACACATCCCTATCGTAGGTATCGTGGATACAAACTGTGATCCTGATGAAATTGATTACGTTATCCCGGCTAACGATGATGCTATTCGTGCCGTTAAATTATTAACTGGTAAAATGGCAGATGCAATCTTAGAAGGTCAACAAGGTGTATCAAATGAAGAAGTAGCAGCAGAACAAAACATTGATTTAAAAGAATCAACTGAAGCTACTGAAGCAGAAACAACTGAAGAAAACACTTCTGTTGAATCAAACTAAGAATAATGTAAAATGGGTGATAAGGTAAATAGGCTTATCACCTTTTTTTTAAGATAAATTTATTAAAATTCATTAAATGATGGAGGAATATAAAATGGCAATTTCAGCTAAACTTGTAAAAGAATTACGTGAAAAAACTGGTGCAGGCATGATGGACTGTAAAAAAGCACTAACAGAAACTGATGGTGACATCGATCAAGCGGTTGACTACTTACGTGAAAAAGGTATCGCAAAAGCGGCTAAAAAATCAGACCGTATTGCAGCAGAAGGCCTTGTACATGTTGAAGAAAAAGGTAATGAAGCAGCAATCGTAGAAATTAACTCAGAAACAGATTTCGTTGCTCGTAACGAAGGTTTCCAAGAATTAGTTAAAGAAGTTGCTATCCAAGTATTAGATTCTAAAGCTGAAACAGTAGAAGCGTTATTAGAAACTACTTTGCCAAATGGTAAAACAGTTGATCAACGCATCAAAGAAGCTATCTCTACAATTGGTGAAAAATTAAGCGTACGTCGTTTCGAAGTTAGAACTAAAACTGATAATGATGCTTTTGGTTCTTATTTACACATGGGTGGACGCATTGGTGTTTTAACTGTAGTTGAAGGTTCAACTGACTCAGAAGCTGCTAAAGATGTAGCTATGCACATTGCTGCGATTAACCCTAAATATGTTTCATCAGAACAAGTTAGTGAAGATGAAATCGCACACGAAAGAGAAGTTTTAAAACAACAAGCTTTAAATGAAGGTAAACCAGAAAATATTGTTGAAAAAATGGTAGAAGGCCGTTTACGTAAATATTTACAAGAAATCTGTGCCGTTGACCAAAACTTTGTAAAAGATCCAGACCAAACAGTTGAAGCTTTCTTAAAATCAAAAGGTGGCAAACTTGTTGACTTCGTACGTTTCGAAGTAGGCGAAGGTATGGAAAAACGCGAAGAAAACTTTGCGGATGAAGTAAAAGGACAAATGAAATAATTTTTCATAGTTAGATCAAGGAAGAAGACACCTTTTGTGCTCCGTATGAAAGATTTACTTTTGTATTGGAAGACCTATTGTGTCTTCTTTACTTGTATCAATTACATATTTTTACAATAGAGAGGATAAGACAATGGCTCAAACTTCTAATTACAAACGTGTTGTTTTAAAATTAAGTGGCGAAGCATTAGCAGGAGACGAAGGTTTTGGAATTAATCCAATTATTATTAAGAGTGTAGCTCAACAAGTTGCTGAAGTCGCAAAAATGGATTGTGAAATTGCAGTAATCGTTGGTGGTGGCAATATTTGGAGAGGTAAAACAGGTAGCGATTTAGGTATGGATCGTGGAGCTGCTGATTACATGGGAATGTTAGCTACAGTAATGAATGCTTTAGCTTTACAAGACAGTCTTGAGCAACTCGAGTGTGATACACGTGTTTTAACTTCAATTGAAATGAAACAAGTTGCAGAACCGTATATTCGTCGTCGTGCTATAAGACATTTAGAGAAAAAACGTGTAGTTATTTTTGCGGCTGGTATCGGTAATCCTTACTTCTCTACTGATACGACAGCAGCGTTACGTGCGGCTGAAGTTGAAGCTGATGTTATCTTAATGGGTAAAAATAATGTTGATGGTGTTTACTCTGCTGATCCAAAAGTGGATCCAGATGCAGTTAAATATGAACACCTTACTCATATTCAAATGTTACAAGAAGGTTTACAAGTAATGGACTCAACAGCATCTTCATTCTGTATGGATAACAATATTCCATTGAATGTATTCTCTATTACTGAAGAAGGTAATATTAAACGTGCTGTTATGGGTGAAAAAATAGGAACTTTAATAACAAAATAATCAGAGGTGTATGACAATGACTGACATTATTAATGACACGAAATCAAAAATGCAAAAATCTATAGATAGTCTTTCAAGAGAATTAGCTAATATCAGTGCTGGTAGAGCCAATTCAAACTTATTAAACGGTGTAAATGTAGATTACTATGGTGCGCCAACACCAGTACAACAACTTGCGAGCATTAGTGTACCGGAAGCGCGTTTACTTGTTATTGCACCATACGATAAATCTTCAGTGGCTAACATTGAAAAAGCAATTAATGCAGCTAATTTAGGCGTTAATCCTTCTAGTGATGGCGAAGTGATTCGTATAAGTATCCCAGCATTAACAGAAGAACGTCGTAAAGATTTAGTTAAAGATGTTAAAAAAATTGGTGAAAATGCAAAAGTTGCAATACGTAATGTACGTCGTGATTCAAATGACGAGCTTAAGAAGCAACAAAAAGACGGCGACATCACTGAAGATGATTTAAAAGGACAAACAGATGATGTTCAAAAACTTACTGACGATTCAATTAAAAAAATTGATAGCTTATTAGAAGAAAAAGAAAAAGATATTATGTCAGTATAAACATGGTAAAAATGATTATACTTCAAACTTCACTTCAAATTACGTAAATTATTACGGTTTTAACTTGAAGTTTGAGGTGTTTCATATATTTATCTGAACTGTATCAAATCAGACTTTGGTACAGTTTTTTTATTTGTTTATTCAATGCGCTTATCTAGTATGATAAAATGGTAGATAAATGTATCTAGAACTTATTATAATAAACAGAGATGATCACGCTCGGAGGAAATACCATGTTTAAAAAGTTAAAAAAGCAGAAAAAAAATCAGCCTAATCAATCCGATTTTGATTTAGATTTACATAATATACCTGAACATGTTGCTATCATTATGGATGGTAATGGACGATGGGCAAAACAAAGAAAATTGCCTAGAATCCAAGGGCATTATCAAGGTATGCAAACGGTAAAAAAAATCACTATGGAAGCTAGTGATATAGGAATCAAGTATTTAACGTTGTATGCGTTCTCTACAGAAAATTGGGCAAGACCGAAAAATGAGGTCAATTATATCATGAACTTGCCTGTTAACTTTTTAAAAACTTTTCTACCAGAGTTGATAGAAAATAATGTTAAAGTAGAGACGATTGGTTTTATGGAACATTTACCAACATCTACATTAAAAGCGATTGAAAAAGCAAAAGAAGATACTAAAGATAATACTGGATTAAAATTAGTCTTTGCTATTAATTACGGTGGTCGTGCTGAAATTGTACATAGTGTAAAATCATTATATGATAAATTGTCTGAGGATGGTTTAACGAGCGATGATATTACAGAAGAAATGATTAATGATCATTTGATGACGCACAATTATCCAGATCCTGAGTTACTTATCAGAACTTCTGGAGAACAACGTATTAGTAATTTCCTAATTTGGCAAGCATCCTATAGTGAGTTTATATTTAACGAAAAACTATGGCCGGATTTTGACAAAGAAGAATTAATAAATTGCATTAAAATTTATCAGTCTCGCCAACGACGCTTTGGTGGATTATAAATAGTTAGGAGAAAAGTATGAAAGTTAGAACTTTAACGGCAATCATCGCACTTATCGTTTTCCTCCCTATATTGTTAAAGGGTGGATTTAGTCTAATTTTATTTTCATATTTATTAGCATTCATAGGATTAAAAGAATTGCTTAATATGAATATGATTAAGTTCTTATCTGTTCCAGGTATTATAAGTGCATTAGGCATTTTGATTATTATGTTACCTCAAGATGCTGGAGCATGGGTAAGTGCTTTACAGTTAAAATCATTAATTGCTATGAGCTTTATTTTATTAAGTTATACAGTACTTTCTAAAAATAGATTCAGTTTTATGGATGCTGCATTTTGCCTAATGTCTATTGCATATGTTGGAATTGGATTTATGTATTTGTATGAAACGAGATCTGAAGGTATACATTACATACTTTTTGCATTTTTAGTAGTTTGGTCTACAGATACGGGTGCATATCTTTTTGGTCGTTTAATGGGTAAACATAAATTATGGCCAGTTATAAGTCCAAATAAAACCATCGAAGGTTTTGTTGGGGGGCTAGTATGTAGTTTAATCATCCCATTGGTGATGATTATGTTTGTAGATTTTAATATTGCAACGTGGATATTACTGATACTTACAATAATATTAAGTATGTTTGGGCAGTTAGGTGATTTAGTAGAATCAGGCTTCAAACGTCATTTTGGTGTTAAAGATTCTGGGCGCTTATTACCTGGACATGGTGGTATTTTAGACCGCTTCGATAGCTTTATGTTTGTATTACCATTATTAAATATCTTTTTAATTCAAATGTAATTTTAAATTTAATGTGCAAAGTACAACTGTATACAAAAAAATGGGAGTTAATGAAGTAATATATCTAAGCGATTATAGGCTGTTATATTATTAATTAACTCTTTTTGATAAGTTAATTAATCATTAGCAGTCAGAGTATTTACTTTTATATTAGATTAAAGGGTGTTTAAATAGGTTAAAGTTGCGTGTGTCTGTTAGACTAGTTGTGTTATACTTTTATAACCTAAAGTGGCAAATATTATAGTTATTTCAACACTTGATTTAATATATTGCGCATTAGTAATCAATTTATTCCGAAAATATGAGGTGTATTTAATTGAGTTTTCTAGTAACAATTATTTCTTTTATAATCGTATTTGGCGTCCTTGTATCTGTGCATGAATATGGACATATGTTCTTTGCTAAAAGAGCAGGAATTATGTGCCCTGAATTTGCAATAGGCATGGGCCCTAAAATATTTAGTTTTAGAAAAAATGAAACGCTGTATACTATAAGATTATTACCGGTTGGTGGTTATGTACGTATGGCTGGTGATGGTTTAGAAGAACCCCCCGTACAACCAGGTATGCATGTGAAAATTAAAGTGAATGATAAAGACGAAATTACACATATCATTTTAGATGATCAACACAAATTTCAACAAATCGAAGCTATAGAAGTAAAACAATGTGATTTTAAAGATGGTTTATATATTGAAGGCATAACGGCATATGATCAAGAAAGACATCGTTATCCAATTGCCGATAAATCATACTTCGTTGAAAATGGTAGTTTAATACAAATTGCACCAAAAGATCGACAATTTACTTATAAAAAACCATATCAAAAATTCTTAACGTTGTTTGCTGGACCGCTTTTCAATTTCTTACTTACATTAGTATTATTTATTGGTCTAGCATATTATCAAGGTACACCAACAAACTCCGTTGATGAAGTTGCCAAAGATTCACCTGCGGCACAGGCAGGATTGAAATCAGGTGATACAATTGTTAAGTTGGGAAGTCATAAAATTAACAATAAAGACGATATAGATCAAGCGGTTAGTGAAATTAAAGATCAAAAGACGAAGTTAACAGTTGAGCGCAATGGCAAACAACAAACTGTTGACATTAAACCTAAAAAAGTAGAACAGAAAGTAACTAAAACACATTCAGAAACCAAATATTTATTAGGTTATCAAGCAGGTACTGAACATACAGTATTCAAGCCAATTATTTCTGGACTAGAACAAACAGTAACAGCAGGAAAACTAATTTTCACTGCTATTTTAAGCATGATTGCTAGTATTTTTACAGGCCAATTTTCATTCGACATGTTAAACGGACCAGTAGGTATATATCACACCGTCGATTCCGTTGTTAAAACTGGCATAATTAATCTGATTTCTTGGATGGCATTATTAAGTGTGAACTTAGGCTTAATGAATTTATTACCAGTACCAGCACTAGATGGTGGTCGAATCTTATTTGTAATATATGAAGCAATTTTTAGAAAACCAGTAAACAAAAAAGCAGAAACAACAATTGTTGCAATAGGTGCAGTATTTGTATTAATTGTTATGGTTTTAGTGACTTGGAATGATATCCAACGCTATTTCTTATAATTGAGAGGAGCATTTTCGAAATGAAACAGTCAAAAGTATTTATACCTACAATGAAAGAGGTGCCAGCAGGCGCTGAAGCATTGAGTCATCGCTTACTATTAAAAGCAGGACTAATAAAACAAAGTACGAGTGGTATTTATAGTTATTTACCATTGGCAGCAAGAGTATTAAATAATATCGAAGAGATTATTAGAGAAGAAATGGAAAGCATTGATGCGGTTGAAATATTAATGCCTGCATTACAACAATCAGAATTGTGGGAAGAATCTGGTCGTTGGGATGCTTATGGACCAGAATTAATGCGCTTGAAAGATAGACATGGACGTGAGTTTGCACTTGGACCAACGCATGAAGAGGTAGTCACTTCAATTGTTCGTGATGAATTGAAATCATACAAACAATTACCTTTAACATTGTTCCAGATTCAATCAAAATTTAGAGATGAAAAACGACCTCGTTTTGGATTATTACGTGGTAGAGAATTTATCATGAAAGATGCATATTCTTTCCATGCTGATGAAGATTCATTAGATGCAACTTATGAAGACATGTATGGTGCATATGATCGTATATTCAAACGTGTAGGCATCAATGCTAGACCTGTCTTAGCAGACTCAGGAGCTATTGGTGGAAGCCATACACATGAGTTTATGGCTTTAAGTGAAATAGGAGAAGACACGATTGTTTATAGTGAAGAAAGCGATTATGCTGCTAACATTGAAAAAGCAGAAGTTGTTTATTATCCAAATGAAAAACATGATGAAATAAAACCATTAACTAAAATAGAAACACCTCATATACAGACAGCAAAAGCACTTGCAGATTTCTTAGAAAAACCATTAGATGAAATTACTAAATCAATGATATTCAAAGTTGAAGGCGAATTTATTATGGTATTGGTCCGTGGACATCATGAAATTAATGACATTAAATTAAAAGCGTATTTCAAAACTGATAATATTGAATTTGCAACAGAAGATGAAATTGTGAATCTATTAGGTGCTAAACCTGGTTCATTAGGTCCGATATTTGATAAAGAAGTGAAAATCTATGCAGATAACTTTATTAAGGATTTGAATAATATTGTTGTAGGCGCAAATGAAGATGGTTATCACTTTTTAAATGCGAATGTAGGTAGAGATTTCGTTGTAACTGAATACGGAGATTTCAGATTCATCTTAGAGGGCGAGCCGCTATCTGATGGTTCAGGTGTAGCTCATTTTGCAGAAGGTATTGAAGTTGGCCAAGTATTTAAACTTGGGACAAAATATTCAGAATCGATGAATGCTACATTTTTAAACAACCAAGGTAAAGCACAACCATTATTAATGGGTTGTTATGGAATAGGTGTCTCAAGAACGTTGAGTGCAATTGTAGAACAAAATAATGATGAAAATGGAATTATATGGCCTAAATCAGTTACACCATTTGATTTACATTTAATCACAATTAATCCTAAAAAAGATGATCAACGCGAATTAGGGGATCAATTATATGCACAGTTGAAAGAAAACTATGATGTGTTATATGATGATAGAAAAGAACGTGCTGGCGTGAAGTTTAATGATGCAGATTTAATTGGCTTGCCGATACGTGTAATGGTAGGTAAAAATGCAGCAGAAGGTATCGTAGAAGTGAAACGACGTGATACAGGTGAGAGCGATGATGTGCATGTCGATAACTTAATTAACCATGTCAATCAATTGTTCACAAGTATATAAGCTGCAGCAAGATTTGCAACAATTTGTTATAATTAAGAAAGAAAAATAGTGGTTGAATCTTACAAGTTAAATTAATGCATCATTGTAGTCGCTACAATGGTGCATTTGTTATTCAAATCAAAAGGATGAACAAGGATAAAGTTTAACTATTAGAATTTCATCCATATTCAGTTATAATATAGAGAATGTAATAATAATACATACACCGTCATTTAATGTAAGTAATCAAATACAAGTAAATCAGTGTAATTAAGAGTAAGGTGGTTATCGTCATGGCAATGACAAATCAGGAAAAGTTTAAAATTCTAGCTGACCAGATTAAAATAGCGAATCAATTAGATGCAACGTTTCTTGAACAAAGTGAATTAACACGTGTGGATGTAAAGGCAACAGACCGTTCATGGGTCTTCCAAATTACATTTCCACACTTCTTATCTATAGAAGATTATTTGCTATTTACAAGCGCAGTTACTGAAGAATTTAAGTTGATTGCAAAAGTTGATTGTAATTTTACGATAAAAAATAAAATGAACCAAGATGAATATGCTTTGAAATACTTTAGCTATTGCATAGACCAAACCCAATTATCACCAAAAGTCAAAGGGCAATTAAAACAAAAACGTCTAATTATGTCGGGTGATGTCTTAAAAGTCATGTGTCAAAATGATATTGAACGAGATCACTTTGACAAAGCATGCAATGGTAGCTTAATAAAAGCATTCCAAAAGTGTGGATTTGATTTTAATAGAGTTGTGTTTGAGACTGATAGTGTGAGCACAGGTGACGATTTAGCATCGTTAGAAGCACATATACAAGAAGAAGATGAAAAAAGTGCACGTGAAGCAACAGAAAAATTAGAAAAAATGAAAGCTGAAAAAGCGAAACAACAAGATAATAACGAAAGCTCAGTAACAAAATGTCAGATTGGTAAACCAATTCAAGTTGAAAGTGTAAAACCAATTGAATCTATTATTGAAGAAGAGTTTAAAGTTGCGGTTGAAGGTGTTATTTTTGATATCAATTTAAAAGAGCTTAAGAGTGGTCGACATATAGTGGAATTAAAAGTGACTGACTATACAGATTCCCTGGTATTGAAAATGTTTACACGTAAAAATAAAGATGATTTAGATCATTTTAAAGCATTAAGTGTTGGTAAATGGGTCCGTGCTCAAGGACGTATAGAAGAAGATACGTTTGTACGAGATTTAGTCATGATGATGTCTGACATAGAAGAAATAAAAAAATCTACCAAACAAGATAAAGCTGAAGAAAAAAGAGTGGAATTTCATTTGCATACATCAATGAGTCAAATGGATGGCATACCGAACATTTCAGCATACGTAGATCAAGCGGCTAAATGGGGGCATAAAGCGATAGCGGTGACTGACCATAATGTCGTCCAAGCATTCCCAGATGCACATAGTGCTGCTGAAAAAAATGGTATCAAAATGATTTATGGGATGGAGGGCATGTTAGTCGATGATGGCGTTCCAATTGCTTATAAACCGATGGACAGAGATCTTAAGTCTGCAACTTACGTAGTATTTGACGTTGAAACAACAGGTTTATCAAATCAATACGATAAAATTATTGAACTTGCTGCTGTAAAAGTAAAAGATGGAGAAATTATTGATAAATTTGAACGTTTTAGTAATCCACATGAGCGTTTATCAGAAACAATTATCAATTTAACGCATATCACTGACGATATGTTAGTAGATGCTCCCGAAATTGAAGAAGTACTCACGGATTTTAAAACGTGGGTAGGCGATGCCATTTTTGTTGCACATAACGCTTCGTTTGATATGGGCTTCATTGACACAGGATATGAGCATGTAGGTATTGGCGCTTCAACTAATGGCGTTATCGATACACTGGAACTCTCACGAACAATTAATACAGAATATGGTAAACATGGATTGAACTTTTTGGCTAAAAAGTATGGCGTTGAACTGACACAACATCATAGAGCGATTTATGATACTGAGGCCACAGCATATATGTTTATTAAGATGCTTAAGCAGTTAGAAGCGCTCGGTGTAGAAAATCATCAAGATATTAATAAGTCGTTGTCTAACGAAGATGCTTATAAACGCGCACGACCTAATCACGTTACATTGATTGTGCAAAACCAAACAGGTCTAAAGAATCTATTCAAAATCGTAAGTGCTTCACTCGTAGAATATTATTATCGAACACCAAGAATCCCTCGTTCATTGTTAGATGAACATAGGGAAGGTATTTTGGTTGGATCAGCGTGTGATGAGGGTGAAGTATTTACGGCTGTGATGCAAAAGGACCAGTCACAAGTAGAAAGAATAGCTAAATATTATGATTTTATAGAAGTACAACCTCCGGCGCTCTACCAAGATTTAATTGATAGAGAACTTGTACGTGATAATGAAACATTACATGAAATTTATAATCGATTATTAAGAGCTGGTGAAGTTAATAATATTCCAGTCATTGCGACAGGTAATGCACATTATTTATATGAGCATGATTCAATCGCTCGTAAAATTTTAATTGCGGCACAGCCAGGTAATCCTTTAAACCGTTCAACATTGCCAGAAGCACATTTCAGAACCACAGATGAAATGTTAGACGAATTACATTTCTTAGGTGAAGAAAAAGCATATGAAATCGTAGTGAAAAATACCAACGAGTTAGCTGATCGAATTGAACGTGTCGTCCCAATTAAAGATGAACTTTATACACCAAGAATGGAAGGGGCAAATGACGAAATTCGAGATTTGAGTTATTCGAATGCTAGAGCATTGTACGGTGATGATTTGCCACAAATTGTTATTGATCGCCTTGAAAAAGAGTTGGAAAGTATCATAGGTAATGGGTTCTCAGTTATTTATTTAATTTCACAAAGACTTGTAAAAAAATCATTAGATGATGGTTATCTTGTAGGTTCACGTGGTTCAGTTGGATCTAGCTTTGTAGCAACAATGACTGAAATTACAGAAGTTAATCCATTACCGCCACATTATATTTGCCCAAAATGTAAGAAAAGTGAATTCTTTAATGATGGTTCGGTAGGGTCTGGTTTTGATTTGCCTGATAAGAAATGTGAAACATGTGAGTGTGACTTGATTAAAGAAGGACAAGACATTCCATTTGAAACTTTCTTAGGTTTTAAAGGGGACAAAGTACCAGATATTGACTTGAACTTTAGTGGTGAATATCAGCCTAAAGCACATAATTATACCAAAGAACTATTTGGTGAAGATTATGTATTCCGTGCCGGTACAATTGGTACAGTAGCAGAAAAGACTGCATTTGGATATGTTAAAGGTTATTTAAATGATCAAGGTATTCACAAACGTGGAGCAGAAGTAGACCGATTAGTAAAAGGCTGTACAGGCGTTAAACGTACGACTGGACAACATCCGGGTGGGATTATCGTAGTGCCAGATTACATGGATATATATGATTTTACTCCAGTTCAATTCCCTGCAGATGATCAATCATCAGCATGGAAAACGACACACTTTGATTTCCATTCTATCCACGATAATGTCTTAAAACTCGATATATTAGGACATGATGACCCTACAATGATTCGTATGTTACAGGATTTATCGGGTATTGATCCGAAAACAATTCCAGTAGATGATAAAGAAACGATGGGTATCTTCAGTTCACCTGATCCATTAGGTGTTACACAAGAAGCCATTTTATGTAAAACAGGGACGTTTGGGGTACCTGAATTTGGTACAGGTTTCGTTAGACAGATGTTAGAAGATACAAAACCAACGACATTCTCAGAACTTGTTAGAATTTCTGGTCTTTCTCATGGTACAGACGTATGGCTTGGTAATGCGCAAGATCTGATACGTTCTGGTACTTGCGATTTAGCAAGTGTAATTTGTTGTCGTGATGATATTATGGTTTATTTAATGTATAACGGATTAGAACCTTCTTTGGCATTTAAGACGATGGAATTTGTGCGTAAAGGTAAAGGATTAACAGATGATATGGTTGAGGCCATGGTAGATAATGAAGTGCCTGATTGGTATTTAGATTCTTGTAGAAAAATTAAATACATGTTCCCTAAAGCCCATGCGGCTGCCTATGTATTAATGGCCGTACGTATTGCTTATTTCAAAGTACATTATCCACTTTATTACTATGCTAGTTATTTTACAGTACGTGCATCAGATTTTGATTTAATTACAATGATTAAAGACAAAGATAGTATTCGTAACGCTGTAAATGATATGTATTCACGTTATATGGATCTTGCTAAAAAAGAAAAAGATACATTAACTGTGTTAGAAATTATGAATGAAATGGCTCAACGTGGATACCGTATGCAACCAATTAGTTTAGAAAAAAGTAAAGCCTTTGAGTTTATAATAGAAGGTGACACACTTATTCCACCATTTATATCTGTTCCAGGATTAGGGGAAAATGTAGCACAAAGAATAGTTGAAGCTAGAGAAGAAGGACCGTTTTTATCTAAAGAAGATTTAAATAAAAAAGCAGGTTTATCTCAAAAAGTAATAGAATATCTTGATGAATTAGGTTCTTTACCTAATTTGCCAGATAAAGCACAATTATCAATTTTTGATATGTAAAAGTAGTGTTAAGAGGTCAAAGTATTTTTAAACTTTTATGTATTTGCAGAAAAGTTACGTTTAAGATTGTTAAGCATGAATAACTCTAGTTGCTATAAAAGGCTTTAAGAAATATAGTTATTTGTATAGAAAATGAACATATGCTATAATAATAGTGCTTAAAAAATTAGACTCAGGCAGAAAGAGTGGGCATATTACCCGCTCTTTTCTATTTGCCAAAAAAGGAGGTCAGCATGAGTAAAATAACTGAGCAAGTTGAAGCAATTATTCAACCTGTCCTTGACGACTTAGATTTTGAATTAGTAGAAGTTGAGTTTACAAAAGAAGGAAAAGACCATTTTTTAAGAGTATCTATCGATAAAGAAGGCGGCGTCGATTTAAACGATTGTGCGCTTGCTTCTGAAAAGATCAGTGAAGTAATGGACGCAGAAGATCCTATTCAAGAAATGTATTACTTGGACGTTGCGTCACCTGGTGCTGAAAGACCTATTAAAAAAGATAAAGATTTTCATAATGCAGTAACGAAACCTATATTTGTGTCTTTATATGCACCTATAGATGGCGCTAAAGAATGGTTAGGTGTTTTACAGTCTGTTGATGATGAAAATATAGTTTTAGAAGTCAAAGAAAAGTCAAAAACAAAGCAAGTTGAAATTCCAAGAAGTAAAATCGCTAAAGCGCGTCATGCTGTAATGATTTAACGTGATTAGGAGGATGAACCGTGTCAAGTAATGAACTGATATTAGCTACTGAATATTTAGAAAAAGAGAAGAAGATTCCTAGAGCAGTGTTAATCGATGCTATTGAAGCAGCATTAATTACTGCTTATAAAAAGAACTATGACAGTGCAAGAAATGTGCGTGTCGAATTAAACATGGATGAAGGTACTTTTAAAGTTATAGCTCGTAAAGATGTTGTTGAAGAAGTGTTTGATGACAGAGATGAAATAGACTTGAGTACAGCATTAGTAAGAAATCCAGCATATGAAATTGGTGATATATATGAAGAAGATGTAACACCAAAAGATTTCGGTCGTGTAGGAGCTCAAGCAGCTAAACAAGCTGTTATGCAACGTTTGCGTGATGCAGAACGTGAAATCTTATATGATGAATTTATTGACAAAGAAGATGACATCGTAACAGGATTAATTGATAGAGTAGATCATCGCTATGTATATGTGAATTTAGGACGTACAGAAGCGGTATTGTCAGAAGCGGAAAGAAGTCCTAATGAAAGCTATATTCCGAATGAAAGAATCAGAGTTTATGTGAATAAAGTTGAACAAACAACAAAAGGTCCGCAAATTTATGTTTCAAGAAGCCATCCAGGATTATTGAAACGTTTATTTGAACAAGAAGTGCCAGAAATTTTTGACGGTACAGTGCTTGTTAAATCAGTAGCACGTGAAGCTGGAGATCGTTCTAAGATTAGTGTTCATTCAGATAATCCTGATATTGATGCAGTAGGCGCTTGTGTTGGTTCTAAAGGCGCTCGTGTTGAAGCAGTTGTTGAAGAACTTGGTGGAGAAAAAATTGACATCGTTCAATGGAATGAAGATCCAAAAATATTCGTAAAAAATGCTTTGAGCCCATCACAAGTATTACAAGTAATTGTTGATGAAGAAAATCAATCAACAATAGTTGTTGTACCTGATTATCAATTATCTTTAGCTATTGGTAAACGTGGTCAAAATGCACGATTAGCTGCTAAGTTAACTGGATGGAAGATAGATATTAAATCAGAATCAGATGCTAGAGAAGCTGGTGTTTATCCAGTTGAAGAAACAAATGTGACTGAAGATACTGAAAATCAAACAAATAATGTTATTGAAGAAGATAATGTTGAATTGGAAGAACAAATCACTGAAGTACCAGAAACTGAAGTAATTACTGATGATGAGGAAAACACTGAAAAATAAATTGGAGTGAGCGTTTGATGAAAAAGAAAAAAATTCCAATGCGTAAGTGTATACTTTCAAATGAAATGTATCCAAAGAATGACATGATACGAGTTGTTATTAACAAAGATGGCGAAATTTTTGCTGATGCAACTGGTAAACAACAAGGCCGCGGAGCGTATGTTTCAAAAGACGTTAAATTAGTTGAAAAGGCACAGCAAAAAGGTATGTTAGAGAAATATTTTAAAGCTGATGCTGAAACATTAGAGCCTGTTTATAAAGAAATTATACGTCTTATTTATCGTGAAGAGATTCCTAAATGACACAAGAACAAATCATGAATTTTTTAGGTTTAGCCATGCGCGCTGGAAAAATTAAGACAGGTGAGTCAGTTATATTAAATGACTTAAAGAAAAACAAATTAAAGCTTGTAATTATTGCTACAGATGCTTCTGATAACACAATTAAAGTGATACAGAACAAATGTGAGAGCTACCATATATCATTACGTATATTTGGAACAAGAGCTGAATTAGGGCAAGCTTTAGGTAAAGCAGAACGTGTAAACATTGGAATCACTGATCAAGGCTTTGCTAAAAAGTTATTGTCAATGATAGATGAATATCGTAAGGAGTGACTATATGAGTAAAAAAAGAATTTACGAATATGCCAAAGAATTAAGTATTAAGAGTAAAGTTATTATTGATGAGTTGAAAAAAATGAATGTGGAAGTATCTAGCCACATGCAAGCACTAGAAGATGATCAAATTAAAACGCTAGATAAGATCTACAAACCAGAACAAGCTAAACAAGCAGAACAATCACAATCTAAGACGCAAAACAATCAACAATCAACAAATAACAAACCTAACAATAAAGGTAATCAAAATCATAACAACTCAAACAATCATAAAAATAACAAAAATAATAATTCAAATGGTAAAAACAACAAGAATAACAAAAATAATAAGAAAAATAATAAACAACCAAAACAAGAAGAGCCAAAAGAAATGCCTTCAAAAATTACTTATCAAGAAGGGATTACAGTAGGTGAACTTGCTGACAAATTAAATGTCGATTCATCAGCTATTATTAAAAAATTATTCTTACTTGGTGTGATGGCTAATATTAACCAATCATTAGATGAAGAATCATTAGAATTAATCGTTGATGAATATGGTGTAGAACTTGAAAAAGAAATCGTTATAGATGAACAAGATTTATCTGTATATTTTGAAGACGAAACTGAAGATGAAAATACTGTAGAACGTCCAGCAGTTGTTACAATTATGGGACATGTTGACCATGGTAAAACAACATTATTAGATTCAATTCGTCATACTCAAGTAACGGCTGGAGAAGCTGGCGGTATTACACAACATATTGGTGCGTACCAAATTGTCAATGATGGTAAAAAAATTACTTTCCTTGATACACCAGGCCATGCAGCATTCACTACAATGCGTGCACGTGGGGCGCAAGTAACAGATATTACAATTTTAGTAGTAGCAGCTGATGACGGTGTGATGCCTCAAACAATCGAAGCAATCAATCACGCTAAAGAAGCAAACGTTCCTACAATTGTAGCTGTCAATAAAGTTGATAAACCAACTTCAAACCCAGACCGTGTTATGCAAGAGTTAACTGAATATGGTTTAGTTCCTGAAGATTGGGGCGGTGATACAATATTTGTACCACTATCTGCTTTAAGTGGAGACGGTATCGATGATTTATTAGAAATGATTGTACTGACTTCAGAAGTACAAGAATTAAAAGCTAACCCAAGTAAACATGCTGTAGGTACAGTTATTGAAGCTGAGTTGGATAAATCACGTGGACCATCTGCGTCATTATTAGTACAAAATGGTACGTTAAACGTAGGCGATGCACTTGTAGTCGGTAATACTTATGGTAGAATCCGTGCGATGGTAAATGACTTAGGTAAACGTATTACATCTGCTGGCCCATCAACGCCAGTTGAAATTACAGGTATTAATGATGTACCTCAAGCCGGTGATCGTTTTGTTGTTTTCAAAGATGAGAAACAAGCAAGACGCATTGGGGAAGCGCGTCATGATGCAAATGTATTGCAACAACGTCAAGAAAGTAAGAGTGTTTCTTTAGATAACTTGTTTGAGCAAATGAAACAAGGTGAAATGAAAGATTTAAACGTGATTATCAAAGGTGATGTACAAGGCTCAGTAGAAGCACTTGCAGCATCTCTTATGAAAATCGATGTTGAAGGTGTAAATGTACGTATTATTCATACTGCAGTTGGTGCCATCAATGAATCAGACGTGACATTAGCAAATGCATCGAATGGTATTATTATTGGATTTAACGTACGTCCTGATACGGGTGCAAAACGCGCAGCTGAAGCTGAAGGCGTTGATATGAGATTACATCGAGTGATTTACAATGTAATTGAAGAAATAGAATCCGCGATGAAAGGTATGCTTGATCCAGAATTCGAAGAAAAAGTTATTGGACAAGCTGAAGTACGTCAAACTTTCAAAGTTTCTAAAGTGGGTACAATAGCAGGTAGTTACGTTATTGATGGAAAAATCACTAGAAATGCTGGTGTACGTGTAATTAGAGACGGTATAGTGCAATTTGAAGGTGAATTAGACACATTAAAACGTTATAAAGACGATGCTAAAGAAGTAGCTCAAGGTTATGAATGTGGTATTACAATTGAAAAATACAATGACCTAAAAGAAGGCGACATTATTGAAGCATTCGAAATGGTTGAAATTAAAAGATAAATTATGACATATATATATAAACGTCTTTCCTTAATGGGAAGACGTTTTTTTATATACAAAAATTATTCGATTTTTTAAAAGTGCATTATTTTGATATTATAAAAAAGTAATTAGAAATAAAAAATGCTTTTGTATTAATTTATTCGTTATAGTGTGTTATGTTAAAAGTATTAAAAATAAAATATAATGTAAGTGGACTTATTGGATTACAAAGATAAATCCATCTTCATAATATATCGCTTACTTTAGCTACCTATTTAATATTTTATCCCTCGATTTAAAATTATTATGGTTAAAAATGCATTTAAATTAAAATATATTTTCTTAATCTAGCGCTAAATTATTTCAATCTAATTAAGAGAATCATATTGATAAGCATGGTTTACCTTTAGTGAAATTTCCACTTAGAACTTAGCGGGATTTTGCCAGTCATTCAGTATATCTACGTGTGTTTTTGCTCATTTTATCTAATGAATTAGCAACCATTGAAAGCAATGATAAAAAATATTTTACCTACTTTGAAATAAGCAGTCTTATGTATTCCTATTTGAGTTAGTCTAACAATTAATGGGATTGTTGACATTTTATGTCTGTTCCTAAAAGCAATGTAGTAGCTTTTTTTAATTAATGTACTTCAAATTATCAAATAAGCTAACTTATAACATACTTAGTTCATAAGTATGAGCAAATGAAACATGCTTCTATATGATTACGCATACTACAATTCAACTATTTTATGTAAAATGGATCAAATGAAGATTGAACTTGGTATATGTTACAGCTTATTTTTATGATGACTTTGTCCTTTTGATAGTTAGAAACTAAATAAAAAGATTATAGTAAAATTGCGTCTCTTTATACAATTGACACTAGCTGTCTATGTGTTTATATACAATGGAGAAATAGGAGGTTATACCTGATGAATGAATATTTAAAAGATATAAATGAATTTTGGCGAGAATATTTTAGTCAATATAACACTATCTATGATGAAGAGACGCTGGAAAAGATTGTGAAAAGTAATGACACCACTGCTTTTTTACACCCGCAAGATTTAGCATACTTAAAAGAACATTTTGGTGATGCGTTTGACCAAATTCCAAGATTTAAAAAAATGATAGATTTTGCAAATGGTAAAATAACAATCAATAAAAACAGACAAGTTGTGATGATGGAACAAAAAGATATTAATCCAGCAATTGCTCGACCATATTTCGGTAACCCGGATTTAGCTGATATCGTGCTATTAAAAAAACAACCAGAAAATGATTTTAAAACCTATGGTGTGGACCTACCCGAATCGGTAGCTATAGAATATCGTAGAAGAATATTCTTAGATATACAGGGGAGATTAACATTTAATAAAGAAAAACTATTTTTACCGTATATTGATAAACATCGATGGTTTATGAAGTATTTATATAGCAACTCATCAACATTAAAACGATTTAATATTGATCCTAACAGAGTTATGGTATTAAATTTCTTCCCTTATCAGACTGGTCATACGGCAGGGATACCTAAAGACTTTTTAACATTTAATCATAATTTACCATCTCAGCGTCAGACATTTGACTTACTGCTGAAAATATTAAATGATGATAAAAAGCGTATCTATATTGTGAGTGAAGAAGAATTGTTTATTTCTATATTAAGAAACTATACGAATGATGATTTATGTCAGTGTTTGAAAGATAATTTATTTGTCCTCGCTTCAAAACAAAACAGACATATTACTTTAGGTAATGTACTAAGTTACAAAGAATATAAATATCGATTATGCAAAAAAGAAGAATTATCTAAAAAAGAATTTTATAAATGGAATAAGCAAAAGAAAGAAGAACGAGAAAATGGAAATTCTGATTTTTATGAGAAAATGTGTTTGATACAAAAAAATGAGGTTTATCAATAATTAGAACAGAAACATTTAAGTGAAGTGCTTACAGTCATACCTATGTGTTGGGTATGACTGTAAGCTTTCACTTATTTTATTGAGGTTAAAATAAGTTATATATTATAATTATCAAACAAATTTCTTATCTTTGTTTTAAAATCATCAACATATGTTTGAGGTTTTAGTAAAATTATATCTTGTGGATAATCGTAAGCAATCTGCAGACATTCTTCTTTTGAAACTATGACATCTACAAGTATGCCATTATGTTTCTGTTCTTTATGAATAATTATAAATTGTTCATAAAACTCAGCCCAAAGTTCATCACTTACTAATAAAGTTGCACTTTTTGTTTTTAAAAATATATCTTGATCGAACATTTCTTCTATTTGATCTAAATCTAATATTGATGAAACTTTCATACTATGAGCCTGATTTTGATATAAGTAACTAAACCAATATTGATGATTAAAATATCTTGTGTAGATAGGGATGACTTTTATACGCTGTTTTGGGCTAATTTGTAATGAGATGAAATTTTGATTTTCGATAGCTAATTGAATTCGAAAAATAAATGTCGAATTGCTAGTTTCACGATATATTTTAAATTGACTTAATAACTTATTAGATAATAATTTTTCGGCAAGGTTAGAGTTTGCATTGAGACCTCTGATGAGGTTATAGGTATCTTCATGGATGACTGGTGTGAAACTTTTCATTCTAAATAATAAATTAAGTAACCTATTGTTTCTAAATTTATATCTATCTACTTTTAAACGATGGTGTTCCGAATCGTAATCATAAATAATTCTACCTTCGAGTCCTTGCCACTCGTGGTCTTCATATATAAAATGATTAATATCACTTAAATCCCTTTGTATTGTACGCACGTTTACTTTTAAGTCCTGTGCAAGTTTTTCTTTATTTAAAGTTTTTCCATTTAAAAAACGAGTGTAAATATATAAAAGACGTTCTGGTTTTTCCAATTATACACGCTCCTAAAATTTGTGAAAAATAAAAGATAATAATAGCTTATTAGTGTTATAGTATATCATTATAAGTATTGAAATGCGTAACACTTTTTAATATTTATTTTATAATCTTGTGGTTTATTGTTGCGCATAATGATTAAAATAACTTAATAACAGTTAAGCATAAAAAACTAACGGTTAGGCAATATAAAATTTAAAATATAACGTTTTAATGAAAAATCATTTTATTATACAACAGATAGGAATTAAAATTTTGCCTAAGTGTAATAAAAATTTAAAGAGAGATATATTCCGGTCAATTTAAAGTGGAATATGCGAATCTCTTTTATAGTGACCAACTTTGGTAAAATTTGTTTGACGTTGTGAAATAAACTATCATATAATCTTTTAGTAAGGAAGCTTAACTCGGACAAAAAATAATGTGAGGTGAAAACAATGAATATGAGAGCAGAGCGTGTTGGCGAGCAGATGAAACAAGAGATTATGGATATCGCTAATAATAAGGTGAAAGATCCTAGAATTGGATTTTTAACAATTACAGATGTTCAATTAACGAATGACTTATCTATCGCAACGGTATTCTTAACAGTATTAGGAAATAAAAAACAAAAAGAAGATACTTTTAAAGGTTTAGAAAAAGCTAAAGGTTTTATTAAGTCTGAACTTGGTTCTAGAATGAGATTGCGTATCGTACCTGATTTGAATTTTGAGTATGATGAGTCTATCGACTACGGTAACAAAATAGAAAGAATGATCCAAGACTTGCATAAGAAAGATTAATATAATGATTAAGCTGGAACAAAATCTAACTAGATTTTCTGTTTCAGTTTTTTTTACATAACTCAAGGTGCGTAAGTCGTGTTAAGATGAAGTTTAAGTATAAAAAGAGAGTTTGAAGGTGGCGTAAAAGGATGTATAACGGTATTTTACCTGTATATAAAGAGCGTGGTTTAACGAGTCATGATGTAGTATTTAAATTAAGAAAAATTTTAAAAACTAAAAAAGTTGGACATACTGGAACCTTAGATCCAGAAGTTTCAGGTGTGCTTCCTATCTGTATAGGCGCTGCTACAAAGGTTAGTGACTATATTATGGAAATGGGTAAATCTTACGAAGCAACTGTAACACTTGGTATAAGTACTACAACAGAAGACCAAACCGGTGATACCTTAGAGCAAAAAGCTATTTCTGATAGTGAGGTATCTCATGAAGCAATTGATGAAGTTTTAAAACAATTTGAAGGTGTAATCACTCAAATTCCCCCAATGTATTCATCAGTTAAAGTTAATGGAAGAAAGTTGTATGAATATGCAAGAAATAATGAAACAGTGGAGCGACCAGAACGACAAGTGAACATTATAAATATCAAGCGTATTTCTGATCTTCATTTTGAAAATAATATGTGTCATTTTGATATAACAGTAGAATGTGGAAAAGGAACTTATATTCGAACACTGGCAACAGATATTGGAAAAGCTTTAAATTTACCTGCACACATGTCTAAACTCACAAGAACACAAAGTGGTGGATTTGATTTGAATCACAGTTATAGTTTAAGTGATATTGCAGAATTACATGAGCATGAAGCGTTACAAGAAAAATTATTTCCGATAGAATATGGATTGAAAGGTTTACCGCAAATAATGATAACTGATAAGACGATAAAAGCGAAGATTTTGAATGGACAAAAGTTTTATAAAAGTGAGTTTAATGCTGCAATTCTAACTCAAGTTGTCATGGTAGATGCTGAGCATGAAAAAGTGTTAGCAATTTATGAACCTCATCCAGACAAGATAGATGAAATTAAACCTAAAAAGGTATTTAACTAAAGGAGAAATACGCATGAAAGTGATTGAAGTAGCTCATCCAATTCAAGAAGATCAATATATTACAGAAAACGTTGCTATGGCTTTTGGATTTTTTGATGGTATGCACAAAGGTCATGCAAAAGTATTTGAAACTTTAGACGAAAAAGCTAAAGCAGCAAATTTAAAAAAAGCGGTTATGACCTTTGACCCACATCCATCAGTTGTATTAAATCCTGAACTAAAACGTACAGATTATTTAACCCCGATACAGGACAAAGTGGAAATATTAGAATCATACGGTATTGATTATTGTATTGTTATCAATTTTTCTTCCAAGTTTGCTGGTGTAGATGCAGAAGAATTTATTCAAGAATATATAATTAAAAATCATGTTAAAGAAGTAATTGCTGGATTTGATTTTACTTTTGGTAAATACGGTAAAGGAAATATGATGATTTTGAATGAAATGGATGAATTTAATACTACAACGGTAAGTAAGCAAGAAATTGAATCAGAAAAGATATCTACTACTGAAATTAGAAGAGCACTTAAGACGGGTAACCTACAAAAGGCTAATGAAGAGTTAGGGTATCGTTTTCGTATTAAAGGTACAGTTGTTCAAGGTGAAAAGAGAGGGCGCACGATAGGCTTCCCAACAGCTAATGTACAACCTAGTGATGATTACGTACTACCTAAAAATGGTGTGTATGCTGTCAGTATGGAAATGGGTCCAGATGATAAGGTTTACCGTGGCGTTGCTAATGTAGGCGTTAAGCCAACATTTCACGATCCTTCAAAAGCGCAAGTAGTCATTGAAGTAAACCTTTTTGATTTTAATGAAAATATATATGGAGAACGTGTTACAGTTTATTGGCATCATTATTTACGTCCTGAAATTAAATTTGACGGTATTGATCCTTTGGTAGAACAGATGAATAAGGATAAAGAAAAGGCTAAATATTTATTAGCGGTTGATTTTGGTGATGAAATATCATATAATATTTAAGTCGAATGTGTATTACACATTTAAGCACCTTTACCTTGGCAGTTCGAGTCTCCGACGGTTTGCTCGGATAAAGGCGCATCAAATTTAAAGGAGGAAATTGACAATGGCAATTTCACAAGAACGCAAAAATGAACTAATTAAAGAATACCGCACACACGAAGCAGATACTGGTTCACCAGAAGTACAAATTGCAGTGTTAACAGCGGAAATCACTACATTAAACGAACACTTACGTACTCACAAAAAAGACCACCACTCACGTCGTGGCTTATTAAAAATGGTGGGTCGTCGTAGACACTTACTTAACTATTTACGTAACAAAGATATTCAACGTTACCGTGAATTAATTAAATCATTAGGTATCCGTCGTTAATCTTTTGACGTATATTGATAGGGAAAGAACCTTAAGGGTCCTTTCCCTTTTTTAATAATTTATAAAGCGTATTTTAAAAAGTAAATACTAATATAAAAAATTTCTTAGAAATGATATGATAGAACTAATAGATATATGAGAGGAGATTCGTAATGTCTCAAGAGAAAAAAGTTTTTAAAACTGAATGGGCAAATAGATCATTAACGATTGAAACAGGACAGCTTGCTAAACAAGCTAACGGTGCTGTTTTAGTTCGTTATGGTGACACAGTAGTCTTATCTACAGCTGTTGCTTCAAAGGAACCACGTGATGGTGACTTTTTCCCATTAATGGTAAATTATGAAGAAAAAATGTATGCTGCAGGTAAAATTCCTGGAGGATTTAAAAAACGTGAAGGTCGACCAAGTGATGAAGCAACGTTAACGGCGCGTCTTATCGATAGACCGATTCGTCCGCTATTCCCTAAAGGTTACAAATACGATGTGCAAATCATGAATACAGTATTAAGTGCAGACCCAGACTGTTCGCCAGAAATGGCTGCAATGATTGGTTCATCAATGGCACTAAGTGTTTCAGATATCCCGTTCCAAGGTCCTATTGCTGGAGTGAATGTGGGGTATATCGATGGAGAATACGTTATTAATCCTACAGTGGCACAAAAAGAAATTTCACGTTTAGATCTTGAAGTAGCTGGTCATAAAGATGCAGTGAACATGGTGGAAGCTGGTGCCAGTGAAATTACTGAAACTGAAATGCTTGAAGCTATCTTCTTTGGTCATAATGAAATTCAACGTTTGGTCGAATTCCAACAAGAAATTGTGGATCATATTCAACCAGTTAAAAAGGAATTTGTTCCAGTTGAAAAAGACGCAGCACTCGTAGAAAAAGTGAAACAATTAACACAAGACAATGGTTTAAAAGAAACAGTATTAACATTTGATAAGCAACAACGCGATATTAACCTTGAGGCATTAAAAGAAAAAGTAGCATCAGCATTTGTTGATGAAACAGACGAAGATAATGCAGCATTGATTAAAGATGTTTACGCTATTTTAAACGACTTAGTTAAAGAAGAAGTAAGAAGATTAATTGCCGAAGAAAAGATTAGACCAGATGGTCGTAAAACAGATGAAATTCGTCCGTTAGAATCAGAAGTTGGCGTGTTACCAAGAACGCATGGTTCTGGTTTGTTTACTAGAGGCCAAACGCAAGCACTCTCAGTGTTGACATTAGGATCATTAAGTGAGTATCAAATCCTTGATGGACTAGGGGAAGAAGAACAGAAACGCTTCATGCACCACTACAACTTCCCTAACTACTCAGTTGGTGAAACTGGTCCCGTACGTTCCCCAGGACGTCGTGAAATTGGACATGGTGCACTTGGTGAACGTGCGTTAAGTCATGTTATCCCTGATACAAAAGATTTCCCATATACAGTGAGAATTGTAAGTGAGGTATTAGAATCTAATGGTTCGTCTTCACAGGCTTCTATATGTGGTTCAACACTTGCACTTATGGATGCGGGTGTACCGATTAAAGCACCTGTAGCTGGTATTGCAATGGGATTGGTAACACGTGATGATAGCTATACTATCTTAACGGATATTCAAGGTATGGAAGATGCGCTAGGCGACATGGATTTCAAAGTTGCAGGTACTGCTGAAGGTATTACTGCGATACAAATGGATATCAAGATTGATGGTCTGACAAAAGAGATTATTCAAGAGGCGTTAGAACAAGCACGTGAAGGACGTTTAGCAATATTAGATCACATGTTACAAACAATTGATCTACCACGTAATGAGCTAAGTATGTTTGCACCGAAAGTTGTTACGATGTCAATTAAGCCAGAAAAAATTAGAGATGTCATTGGTCCAGGCGGTAAGAAGATTAATGAAATCATCGATCAAACTGGAGTTAAACTTGATATTGAACA
This sequence comes from Staphylococcus casei, assembly GCF_030294405.1. Taxonomy (NCBI): domain Bacteria; kingdom Bacillati; phylum Bacillota; class Bacilli; order Caryophanales; family Staphylococcaceae; genus Staphylococcus; species Staphylococcus casei. The sequence continues at coordinate 1,699,575 of NZ_CP125718.1, read as the reverse complement.
AGATGGCACGATTGTTATTGGTGCGGTCGATAAAGATGCTATAGCTAAAGCACGTAGTATTATTGAAGATATCACTCGTGAAGCAGAAGTAGGACAAGTATATGAAGGCAAAGTTAAACGTATTGAAAAATATGGTGCATTTGTTGAATTATTCCCAGGTAAAGACGCACTTGTTCATATTTCACAAATTGCCAACGAACGTATTGAAAAAGTTGAAGATGTGTTGAAAGTGGGAGACACATTTAAAATAAAAGTAACTGAAATAGATAAGCAAGGTCGCGTAAATGCGTCACATAAAGCATTACTTTCAGAATAACTTGATTGAAAACATTAAATTATAGTAGAAACTGGTAAATGATTAGAAACTTCATTACGATAGAATATGATTCATTCTATCGTTAGAAATTTCTAAATCATAAGCACTAGTTTCTTTTTTTGTATTAAAAATTTATGATATGTAAACAAAAATGTCTTTTTGAAGTTATTGCATAATAAATTATTGAAAGAACATATACATAGAAATCAAACAATATAAATAAAATATATAATGTTTTAAAACAAAAGTTTATGTATGGATTACATCCCTGAACTATTTATAGTTATTACTTTAATAGTGTACATAAAGCCTATTTTAACTTATAATAAACTATGAGTTTATATATGGACGGGTAATTTAAATAGGAGGTAACATTTTGAGTTTAATTAAGAAAAAGAATAAAGATATTCGTATTATTCCTCTTGGCGGCGTCGGAGAAATTGCGAAAAATATGTATATCGTCGAAGTAGACGATGAAATGTTTATGTTAGATGCAGGATTGATGTTTCCTGAAGATGAAATGCTTGGCGTAGATATCGTTATCCCTGACATTCAATATGTCATTGAGAATAAAGAAAAGTTAAAAGGAATCTTTTTAACACATGGACATGAACATGCAATTGGTGCTGTTACATATGTGTTAGAACAAGTTGATGCGCCTGTGTATGGTTCCAAATTAACAATAGGCTTAGTTAAAGAAAATATGAAAGCACGTAATGTAAACAAAAAAGTTAGATACTACACTGTGAATAATGAATCAGTGATGCGTTTTAAAGGAGTTAATGTAACATTTTTCAATACTACCCATAGCATACCTGATAGTTTAGGTGTTTGTATCCATACATCTTATGGTGCGATTGTATATACGGGTGAGTTTAAATTTGATCAAAGTCTTCGTGGTCACTACGCACCGGATTTGAAAAAAATGACCGAAATTGGTCAAGATGGTGTGTTCGCATTAATCAGTGATTCAACTGAAGCTGAAAAGCCAGGGTACAACACGCCTGAGAATGTCATTGAATCACATATGAGAGATGCATTTACCAAAGTGAAAGGCAGATTGATTGTATCTTGTTATGCTTCAAATTTCATTCGTATTCAACAAGTATTAAATCTAGCTAGTAAATTAAATAGAAAAGTTTCTTTCTTAGGCCGTTCTTTAGAAAGTTCATTTAATATTGCTAGAAAAATGGGGTATTTTGATATACCTAAAGATTTATTAATACCAATTAATGAAGTTGAAAATTATCCTAAAAACGAAGTTATTATCATTGCGACAGGTATGCAAGGTGAACCGGTAGAAGCATTACATCAAATGGCACAAAAGAAACACAAGATTATGAATATTGAGCCAGGTGATTCTGTATTTTTAGCAATCACTGCTTCTGCAAATATGGAAGTGATTGTGGGTAATACGCTAAATGAATTAGTACGTGCTGGTGCAGAGATTATACCTAACAGTAAAAAGATTCACACTTCAAGTCATGGTTGTATGGAAGAATTGAAGATGATGATTAATATCATGAAACCAGAATATTTCATTCCGGTAAATGGTGAATTCAAAATGCAAATTGCCCATGCGAAACTAGCGAATGAAGCAGGGGTTCAACCTGAGAAAATATTCCTCGTAGAAAAAGGCGATGTCGTTAACTTCAATGGTGAAGAAATGATTTTAAATGAAAAAGTGAATTCTGGTAATGTACTTATAGATGGTATCGGTGTAGGTGATGTAGGTAATATCGTATTGAGAGATCGTCATTTACTTGCTGAAGATGGTATCTTCATTGCTGTCGTAACACTTGATCCCAAAAATAGACGTATTGCAGCAGGTCCTGAAATACAATCGCGAGGATTCGTTTATGTAAGAGAAAGCGAAGCATTGTTAAACGAAGCTGAAGAAAAAGTACGTGAAATAGTAGAATTAGGATTACAAGAAAAACGAATTGAATGGTCTGAAATCAAACAAAGTATGCGTGATCAAATTAGTAAACTACTATTTGAGAATACGAAACGTCGTCCGATGATAATTCCAGTCATTTCTGAAATTTAATAAAATCCTTACTAAACAAAGAGGTTAAGACAAGCGCTTAAGTAAACATATTTAAATGTAGATTGCAGTTGATTGTTATAGCTTAAATATGACAAGTATGCAACCTTTAAATTCACTCCAAGCGATCATAGTCTTTGCCTCTTTTATGTTATTATAATAAATGTAATAAAACTTTATTTATACCATATTACTTATATATGAGAAAATGTATTTTTTAGTGAAGAGTAAAAAAGAAATATTTACATAGAAATTTAAATGACAAATTCTAAGTATAAAAAAGAAATCAGAGTTGAAAAGAAGGTGTGAAAGTTGGCACAGGCGAAAAAGAGAACAGCAACCAAAAGAAAAACAACAAATACAAGAAAGAAAACAAGTAATCAAAAAAAGAAACAAAGTGACAGTCCGTTAAGATATATATTAGCCATTATTATATTTGTATTAATCGTATTAGGTGCATTTCAACTGGGCATTATAGGAAAAATGATTGATAGTTTCTTTAATTATCTTTTTGGTATGAGTCGTTATTTAACGTATATCCTAGTAGCAATTGGAACAGTATTTATTACATATTATAAAGCGCTACCTAAGTCTAGACGTACAATAGGCGCAATCACACTACAATTTGCCTTATTATTTGTAACGCAGATCGTATTTTATTTTACAAATAAAGCACAAGCACAAAGAGAGCCTGTTTTATCATTTGTTTATAAATCATATGAACATTCTCATTTTCCAAATTTTGGTGGAGGTTTAATAGGACATTATTTATTGACTTTATTTATCCCGTTAATTTCAATTGTAGGTATTATTATCATAACCATGTTATTAATTGCTTCAAGTATCATACTACTACTTAAGCAAAAACATCGCGATGTTTCCAAGGTACTATTTGAAAGTATGAAAGCGAAAAGTAAAGATGCTTCGGAGAATTTGAAGGAGAAAAGGAAACATAGCAAAATTAAACAAGAAGCAAAGGCACGTGTAAAGGCTGAGAAAAAAGCTGAAAAAGACTTACAAGCATCTCAAGCAACAACACAAGATAGTCCTAAAGATGTAAGTAGTTTACCAGAAGTCTCAAATATAGATAGTGAACAACAGTCATCGATTCCAATTTATGGACATAGTGATAACGAAGACGATACTACTCAGCTTAAACGTTCACAAAAAGGTAAACGTTCCAAAAGACTGTTCGATCAAAATGAAGAAAATAGTCAAATGACATCACGACAAAATGCTAATGAATCACAGGCCGCCTTAGATGAATTCGTTGATGCCCAGGAAGAAGAAAAAAATAATAACGGTGAAGTAGAAAATTCTATTTCTGAAGCTGGAGAAGTAGAAAATGAAGCTTATACGATTCCTCCTTTAACGTTATTGAATCAACCGGCCAAACAACAAGCGACGTCTAAAGCTGAAGTACAACGAAAAGGTCAATTACTTGAGACAACTTTAAAAAACTTTGGTGTAGATGCAAGAGTAACCCAAATCAAGATTGGACCAGCAGTTACACAATATGAAATACAACCTGCACAAGGTGTGAAAGTAAGTAAAATAGTCAACTTACATAATGATATTGCTTTAGCATTGGCCGCAAAAGATGTACGCATTGAAGCACCTATCCCTGGCCGTTCAGCAGTAGGTATAGAGGTGCCTAATGATAAAATTTCACTGGTATCTTTAAAAGAAGTATTGGAAGAAAAATTCCCTGCTAAAAACAAATTAGAAGTAGGTTTAGGTAGAGACATTTCAGGTGATCCAATTACAGTGGAATTAAATAAAATGCCTCATTTACTGGTAGCTGGTTCTACTGGTAGTGGTAAGTCAGTTTGTATTAATGGTATTATCACAAGTATATTACTGAATGCTAAACCACATGAAGTAAAACTTATGTTAATAGATCCAAAAATGGTAGAATTAAACGTATACAACGGGATTCCACATTTATTAATACCAGTAGTGACAAATCCCCATAAAGCATCGCAAGCCTTAGAAAAAGTTGTAGCTGAGATGGAAAGACGTTATGATTTATTCCAACATTCTTCAACTAAAAATATTGAAGGCTACAATGAAATGATTAGACGACAAAATGAGGAACTAGAAGAAAAACAATCTGAATTGCCTTATATTGTTGTTATTGTGGATGAATTAGCTGATTTAATGATGGTTGCAGGCAAAGAAGTAGAAAATGCCATACAACGTATTACACAAATGGCACGTGCTGCAGGGATTCACCTTATTATTGCAACGCAACGTCCGTCAGTAGACGTTATTACTGGATTAATTAAAAATAATATCCCTACCCGAATTGCTTTTGCTGTTAGTTCTCAAACTGACTCTAGAACCATTATTGATAGTGGTGGTGCTGATAAGTTACTAGGTAAAGGCGATATGCTATACGTTGCGAATGGTGGTTCTACTAGGACACGTGTACAAGGTGCATTCTTAAGTGATCATGAAGTTCAAGATGTAGTGAATTATGTTGTTGAACAACAAAAAGCGAACTATGTAAAAGAGATGGAACCAGATGCACCAGTAGATAAATCAGAAATGAAAAGTGAAGATACGTTGTACGATGAAGCATATCTATTCGTACTAGAGCAACAAAAAGCGAGTACCTCTCTTCTACAAAGACAATTTAGAATTGGATATAATCGGGCTTCACGTTTAATGGACGATTTGGAACGTAATCAAGTTATAGGTCCACAAAAAGGTAGTAAACCTAGACAAATACTAGTAGATTTAGATAGTGATGAGGTGTAAATATGGAACTTACTTCTGTTTATAAAGTAAAAGAATGGATGATTCAGCAAATCAAAAATGGTGACTTGCATTATGGCGAACAATTACCAAGTCATTTAGCAATTGCTAGAAAATTAAATGTTAAAACAGATGATGTATATGATGCTATTGATGAATTAATTACAGAACAAGTTTTATCTAATAATTTAGAAGAAGGGGCTAGTGTGAAATCACTGCATCCCTTCTCTTATCCTTTAGGTGAACTTGTAAGTATAAGTAAGATGATTGAAGAACAGGGATACAGCGCAGGTACAGAGTTTATTAGTTTCGATGAAAAGCCGGCAACATCTTTAGATTCTCAAAAGCTTAATCTTCCTGAAAAAGCTTATGTGACCATTATTGAACGGGTAAGAATGGCAGACCGCATCCCCATGGTCTATTGTTTGGATAAAGTGCCGACCAGTATTTTAACGTGTGCCCAGTATCAAAGTAGTGATGAGTCTATTTTAAATGCTATTGAACAAAATGCTTCTCAAAAAGTAGCTTATGCTGAAACAGAGATAGAAGCAATTAGTTATGAACCACATATTTCTGATGTATTAGATGCTTCACCACACGAAGGACTAATGTTATTGAAACTAATTCATTATGATAAAGATGACCAACCAATATTTTATTCATTTAATTATTTCAAAAGTAGTTTAGTTAAATTCAAAACGGTTAGAAATAGAATATAAAAACAAAATTATGAAAGTGAGGCATGACAATTTGAAAATAGATAAACAGAAAAATGACTTGCACATTAAAGTAATGCCAACAACAAAGTTTAAAACCACAACAATAACATTCAAGTTTATGGCTCCATTAGATAATGAAACCATGACATCACGTTCAATATTAAGTAAATTACTTGTTCGTGCGACGAAACAATGGCCAACGGATAAAGCGTTTACGCGTCACTTATCTCAACTATACGGTGCATATGTAAATAGTTTTGTATCAAAGTTTAAAGATAAGCATGTCATTACAATTTCATTGGAATTAGTTAATGAACGTTATCTTAAAGATCAAACGCCACTTTTTGAAAAAGGATTAGAATTATTTAGAGAGATTTTATGTAATCCACTCGTTTCAAATGAACGTTTTGATGAGACCTTTGTAGCACAAGAAAAATCATTACTTACTAAAAAATTAGAAGCGATGGTTGATAACAAATCGCAAATATCGTTTTTAAATTTATTGAAATATATGTTTGGAGATCAACCCTATCGCCATTTAGCGACTGGACAAGTTGCCTACATATCAGATGTTACACCTGAAAGTTTATATCATACATATCAATCTATGTTACAAGACGACTATTGCGCCGTATACGTAGTAGGTAATGTAGATGAAGAAGAAGTACAATCACAGATTCGAACATATTTCGATATCAAGCCAACGCAATTTAAATTATCACAAGTAACTGCTGCTCAACAGGGGCATAGTTTACCGCAAGAAATAATTGAAGAAGATGAAGTTGATCAAGCAAAATTAAATATGGGATTCAAGTTTCCAGCCCAATATGGAGATCCTCAATATTTTGCTATCGTAGTTTTTAATATTATGTTTGGTGGGGATCCTTCGTCTGTGTTATTTAATGAAGTGAGAGAAAAACAAAGTCTAGCTTATTCAATTCATTCTCAAATAGATGCAAAAAATGGATACATGTTTGTACTTAGTGGTGTATCTGTAGATAAATATGAAACTGCAAAAGACACAATTATTTCTGAATTTGAAAAGTTCCAAAAAGGAGAATTTAATAACGACAAATTAGAATTAGCTAAAAAAGTTATCATTTCGCAACGACAAGAATCTCAAGATAGACCTAAAAGTATTATTGAAATACTAAATAATAATATTTTACTAGAAGAAGATATGTCTGAAACATCTTATATTGAAGGTATTCAACACGTTTCAAGAGAAGATGTTATAGCATTAGCTCAAGAAACAATTCTTGATACGATATACATTTTGACAAAAGGAGGTAGCGACTCGTGAGAGAAACATATTATGAGCAAATAGATGAACGTGTTTTTGAAGCAGAACTCAATAATGGTTTGAAAGTGTTTATTATACCTAAACGTGGTTTTCAAAAAACATTTGTGACTTATACGACACAATTTGGATCACTAGATAATAAATTCAAGCCACATGGTAGTGATACATATGTAACAGTTCCAGATGGGGTTGCACATTTCTTAGAACATAAATTATTTGAAAATGAAGAAGAAGATTTATTTACTGCTTTTGCTGAAGATAATGCACAGGTCAATGCATTTACAAGTTTTGACCGCACAAGCTATTTATTTAGCGCTACAGACCATGTGGAACGTAATATTAAGCGTTTGTTGACAATGGTTGAAACGCCTTATTTCACTAAGGAGACCGTCGACAAAGAAAAAGGCATCATTGCTGAAGAGATAAAAATGTACCAAGAACAGCCGGGTTATAAACTTATGTTCAATACACTTAAAGCCATGTATGAAAGCCATCCAATCCGAGTGGATATCGCAGGTAGTGTTGAAAGTATTTATGAAATTAATAAAGATGATTTGTATTTATGTTATGAAACGTTCTATCATCCTTCGAATATGGTGCTTTTTGTTGTTGGAGATGTTGATCCTAATCACATTTATCAAGTGATTGCTAACCATGAAGATGCTAGAGATAAAGCGTATCAACCTAAAATTGTTAGAGACCCTTTAATAGAAAAGTCTGAAGTAAATGAACATTTTGTTGCTGAGTCGATGAAATTACAATCGCCAAGACTTATGATTGGTTTTAAAAATGAAGTCTTGAAAAATGAACCGGCTGAGCAATTTGTGAAACGTGATTTAGAGATGACACTCTTTTTTGAAATGGTGTTTGGCGAAGAAACTGATTTTTACCAATCATTACTCAATCAAGATTTAATTGATGAGACATTTGGTTATCAATTTGTATTGGAACCGACATATAGTTTTTCATTGGTTACGAGTGCAACACAACAGCCTGATACATTAAAGACGTTATTGTTAGATGAGTTAGAGCTTAAACAAGGTAATTTAAATGATCAAGAAGCTTTTAATTTATTGAAAAAACAATTTATCGGTGAATTTATATCAGGTTTAAACTCTCCCGAATATATTGCTAATCAATATACGAAACTGTACTTTGAAGGTGTTAGTCTATTTGATTTATTAGACATAGTTGAAAATATTACACTTGATAGCGTAAATGCAACTTCAGAAGTATGCTTAAATTTAGCTCAAGTTGTAGATAGTCGCTTGGAGATGAAATAAGTTATGAAAGCATTGGTCATCGGCGGTTCTGGCACGATAGGTACTGCAATTGTTGAGCGTTTGCTATCAGATGGATATGAAGTCATTATCCATTATAATCAAGCCAATCATGAGGCATTGCAAGCACAGTATGAACATCGTGCAGTACAGTTCGTAAGATGTGATTTAACGCAAGTGAATAACTTAGATCCATATTTTGGTTTTATACAAAATGTGGATTGCTTAATATATGCAAGTGGTACAGCTTTATATAATCTGTTACAAGATACAACAGACAAAATGATTGATGAAAGTTTTCAAATTCATTTACGTCAATTAATAAGAATATGCAGGTATTTTACTGATCAATTGCGACAAAGTGAAAATGGTAGGATTGTCGTCATTTCTTCAATTTGGGGAGAAACTGGAGCAAGTTTAGAAACGATATATTCTGCCATGAAGTCTGGGCAAATTGGTTTTGTTAAAGCATTAAGTCAAGAACTTGCTATGACATCTGTGACAGTTAACGCAATTGCGCCTGGCTTCGTGAGTGGTAATATGGCGCAAAATTGGTCTGAAGATTCACTTGAAGAAATCATGCAAGATTTACCTCAGCAAAGATTTATTGAACCCGAAGAAATCGCACATACTTGCAGTTATCTCTGCCACCCTTTAGCCAAAAGTATTACTGGTACTGTACAGAAAGTGAATGGGGCATGGTATTTATAATTTTGAGTAGCCTATAAAAATAAACCAACTCGTAAAGATTCAATGGTATAATATCAATACAATAAAAGATATAAATAGGTCTCTGAATTTAAAATATATCTCGTTAAAATTAAAGTATTAAATATGGATATTACTAGACGATTTGTTTTTTCAAGTCTATTATATTATTTAACTGTGGATTTTAAGCGAAGGGGTGTTTCTTTCATGGCAGTAGCTACGAGACAAGAATGGTATTTAGAGTATGAGATAACGATGAACCGTGCCGGGTTATTAGGCGATGTTTCAAGCTTGTTAGGTATGATGGGTATTAGTATTGTAACAATTAACGGTATTGATGAAGGACGAAGAGGTCTACTGATTAAGTCTGATAACTTAGAAAAAGTGAGTAGATTTGAAAATATCGTAACTGAAATAGATGATATTTCTATTACAAAATTACGTAAGCCTGAACTACGTGATCGATTAGCAGTGAGGCATGGTAGATACATAGAACAAGATGCAGATGACAAAAAAACATTTCGTTTCGAAAGAGATGATCTAGGTTTACTTGTTGATTTTATGGCAGAGTTATTTAAAGAAAAAGGGCATAAATTGATTGGTATCCGAGGTATGCCAAGAGTCGGTAAAACAGAATCTATTGTTGCAGGTAGTGTATGTGCACATAAACGGTGGTTGTTTATTAGTTCAACTTTAATTAAGCAAACAGTGCGTAGTTCATTAATTAAAGGTGAGTATGATTCGGATCATGTTTATATTATTGATGGTGCAGTCACAGCTAGGGAATCTAGTCAAAAACACCAAGAATTAGTTAAAGAAGTGATGAGTTTACCAGCAATTAAAGTAGTTGAACACCCAGATTTATTCGTTGAGACAAGTGATTATGAAATGAAAGATTTTGATTATATTATCGAATTAAGAGAAAATAAAAATCAAGAAATTCATTACGAAGAAATGAAAAAACAAACCGTAAAAAGTAAAAATAACTTGGATTTTGGTGGCGGATTTGGTTTTTTTGAATAAAAATCTAATAAATAGTGACTGAGGAGGACTCACAAAGTGAATTCAGTTGGTCAAACTTTAAAAGGACGTCGTGAAAGATTAGGTATGACATTGAATGAGTTAGAAGCGCGTACTCAGATGAAACGTCACACTTTAACATTAATTGAAACAAATGAATTTGAAGCTTTAAATAACGAAAATTATGCTGAAGGATTCATTAAAAAATATGCAAAAGCTGTAAATATTGATTCAGAACAATTGATTGAAGCGCATAGAGATGAAATACCTAATAACGACGAGCAAATGCAACGTACGATAGAAGCTTTTTCACAAGAAAAAAAACCTACATATCGTAGTAAGAATAACGAACCGATGCAATTAGCTATAATTATTAGTTTTGTAGTTATTATTACAGCAGTATTGTGGATTTTAGCTGTGTTAATGCTTTAAGTTATATATAGAAAAGAGGACTTTTTATGAATATACCGAATTGGATAACCGTTTTCAGAGTTATACTAATTCCAATATTTATGGTATTTGCTTTAGTAGATTTTGGATTTGGTAAGGTATCATTTATTGGTGGGTACGAAGTGAAAATCGAACTATTAATAAGTGGTATTATATTTATTATTGCCTCGCTAAGTGACTTTGTAGATGGCTATTTAGCGAGAAAATGGGAACTTGTAACCAATATGGGGAAATTTTTAGACCCATTAGCAGATAAATTATTAGTTTCTAGTGCATTAATAGCGCTAGTACAAATAGATTTAACGAATTCTGTAGTGGCAATTATCATCATTGCACGTGAATTTGCTGTTACTGGTTTACGTTTATTACAAATTGAACAAGGCTTTGTAAGTGCAGCAGGTCAATTAGGTAAAATAAAGACAGCTATAACTATGGTGGCAATTGTATGGATACTATTAGGTGATCCTTTGGCAACTTGGATTGGCTTTTCACTTGGTAATGTACTGTTATATATCGGTGTATTCTTCACAATCTTATCCGGAATAGAATATTTTTATAAAGGTAGAGATGTGTTTAAAGCGCAATAAGGTCAGTACACAAGTTATCATATTTGGACGCATATTCGAACTTTGCATACACACTGTGAAGTGACGCTTGCTTCAAGACCGATACATATCGGTGCGCTAGTAATCTTTAGACAGACTTTAACATTTCAGATTGTAGATAGATAATTACGGATGGAAATGTTACTTTTATTTAGTTATATTAACTGGAAACGACGTGAAACGTAGCGTTGCTTCCAGTTTTTTATTCTTATTCGCGATACTTTTAAATTTGAAAACGTATCTTTAGTTTTTAAAAGGATTTAGATTTATAATTAAGGGAACAATAAATAAAGTTTCGCAGTATATGATATGGAGCGTTAAGCATATAAAATGAAAATTGTGTTACTTGTTTCAAGGAGGAAATATTGTGAAAATATCAATTATTGCAGTGGGCTCAGAGCTACTGTTAGGCCAGATAGCAAACACGAATGGGCAATATCTATCGAAATTATTAAATGGTATTGGTCATAGCGTTGTTGAACATAATGTTGTCGGGGATAATCCGGAACGATTAGAACGCGTCGTGAACACCGCACTACAAAATTATGACATGGTCATTCTTACAGGTGGTTTAGGTCCTACGAAAGATGATTTAACAAAGCACACTGTAGCCAATATTTTAGAACGTGAACTCGTTATAGATCAGCAAGCATTAGACTATATCGAACAATATTTTAAAGATCAGAATATAGATATGACGCCGAACAATCGTCAACAAGCATTAGTGATAGATCAAGCACATGTATTAGAAAACAAAGTAGGTATGGCACCAGGTATGCTAGTTGAGCATCATAATAAACGCATCGCTTTATTACCTGGACCTCCAAAAGAAATGCAACCAATGGCAAAAGATGAATTGTTACCATACTTAATGAATGGTGAGCAGACAATATTCTCCGAATTATTGCGTTTTGCTGGTATTGGAGAGTCGAAAGTAGAAACTGAGTTAATGGATTTAATTGACGAACAAACCAATCCCACGATTGCACCTCTAGCTGGCACACATGAGGTGAATATTAGATTGACTGCGAATGGTGATAGTCAACAATCTTGTGAGTCATTAATTGCACCTATAAAAGAAGAAATTCTAAACCGAATAGGCACCTATTACTATGGTTCTGATGACATTTTAATCGAACAGTCGTTTATGAATAATATGAAACAGACTTTCGCATTGTATGATGGTGTCACGGACGGCGAACTTTATTCTAGAATGAATAATTTTAATGATTCACAGTACCTTAAAGGTATGCTTGTGCATCACTCACAATTTTTAGATGAAAATAAAGCTATCGATAATCAACTTTCAGTTGCTACAAACATTGTTAAAGATTTATATCACACAGAGGTTGCTGTCGCATTATTACGTCAACATGACACTGTATACTTAGGTGTTTTGTCTAACAATCAACTTAATGTACAATCGTTTAAAATGAATCAACGCCGTAATTTAATAAAAAGCAGAACTCAAAATTATGCACTTATAAGGTTGTTAAAATGGTTTAACTAACAAGAAAAACAACGAAAATTGACAAAATATAGTACGTGTGTTCTATTTTTGGGAAAACGATTCGATTACTAGCGAACAAATATTCGTAAAATACTTGCGAAATTAGAAAAAGCAATGTATAGTATGGGTAAGATATTTTACAGAGATTAATCTCAATTAGGAGGTCCAGCATTGGATAACGATCGTCAAAAAGCTTTAGATACAGTAATTAAAAATATGGAAAAATCATTTGGTAAAGGCGCAGTTATGAAATTAGGTGATAACAAAGGTCGTCGAGTTTCTAGTGTATCAAGTGGTTCTGTGACATTAGATAATGCGTTAGGTGTAGGTGGTTACCCTAAAGGAAGAATCATCGAGATTTATGGTCCGGAAAGTTCTGGTAAGACGACAGTTGCATTGCATGCTATAGCTGAAGTCCAAAGAAATGGTGGCGTCGCAGCATTTATCGATGCTGAACATGCATTAGATCCTGAATATGCACAAGCGTTAGGTGTCGATATCGACAATCTATATTTATCGCAACCTGACCATGGGGAACAAGGTTTAGAAATTTCAGAGGCATTCGTCAGAAGTGGCGCTGTTGATATTGTGGTCGTTGACTCCGTAGCTGCGTTGACTCCAAAAGCTGAAATTGAAGGTGAAATGGGTGATACGCATGTTGGTTTACAAGCGCGTTTAATGTCCCAAGCCTTACGTAAACTTTCTGGTGCAATTTCGAAATCAAACACTACGGCAGTGTTTATTAACCAAATTCGTGAAAAAGTTGGTGTGATGTTTGGTAATCCTGAAGTGACTCCAGGGGGACGTGCATTAAAATTCTATAGTTCAGTACGTTTAGAAGTACGTAGAGCAGAACAATTAAAACAAGGCCAAGATATTGTTGGTAATAGAACAAAAATTAAAGTAGTTAAAAACAAAGTAGCACCGCCATTTAGAGTTGCAGAAGTAGATATCATGTATGGACAAGGTATCTCTAAAGAAGGCGAATTGATTGATTTAGGTGTAGAACAAGAAATTGTAGATAAATCAGGTGCTTGGTACTCTTATAACGGTGAACGTATGGGTCAAGGTAAGGAAAATGTGAAAACATACCTTAAAGAGAACCCAGAAGTCAAAAAAGAAATAGATCAAAAATTACGTGAAAAACTCGGTATCTTTGATGGCGATATTGAAGAGACTGAAGCAGAAAAACCTACAACGCTTCTTGACGAAGAATAAATTGATATTAGGGTCATGCAGATAACTTTGTTTGCATATTCAAATAAAAAATAAGCGTATATAAAATATGCGCTTATTTTTTTGTATATATATAAGAAAAAGAAAATATTATATTTTACTATTTTCATGTTCTTATAAGATGTAAAATTAGTGTTAACAATAGTTATAGTATATATAGTGTAAAAGAGTCACTTCAAATATTGAATTAATGTATATGGAAACCTTGACACTTCTTAGTTCAAAACCGTACAATTACATTGTATGATTCTTATATAACTTCATATAATCATATTGAAATTGATATACAGAGCAAAATCCTAGATAAAAAGGGGGTGTTTGTGTGAGTTTATTAGGCCTCCTACTCATTTTGCTAGGTATTATTCTCGGAGTTGTTGTAGGGTATATTATAGCCCGTAATTTATTGCTTCAAAAGCAATTACAAGCAAGACAAACTGCCGAAGATATTATCGAACAAGGTAATAAAGAAGCGGAAAATATTAAGAAGGAAAAGCTTCTTGAAGCTAAAGAAGAAAATCAAATCTTGAAGGAACAAAGTGAAAATGAACTTCGTGAAAGACGCGGTGATCTTCAAAGGCAAGAATCCCGACTTCTTCAAAAAGAAGAAAACTTAGAGCGAAAATCTGATCTTTTAGATAAAAAGGACGAGATTTTAGAGCAAAAAGAATCTAAACTTGAAGAAAGACAACAACAAGTAGATGCAAAAGAGAGTAGTGTTCAAACATTAATAAATAAGCATGAACAAGAATTAGAACGCATCTCTGGTCTCTCTCAAGAAGAAGCTGCTCAAGAGCAACTTCAAAGAGTTGAAGAGGAATTGTCACAAGATATTGCAATACTTGTTAAGGAAAAAGAGAAAGAAGCAAAAGAAGCAGTCGATAAAAATGCAAAAGAATTATTAGCAACAACTGTTCAAAGATTAGCGGCAGAACATACTTCTGAATCTACAGTTTCAGTTGTTAATTTACCGAATGACGAAATGAAAGGTCGAATCATTGGTAGAGAAGGAAGAAATATCAGAACATTAGAAACGTTAACTGGTATTGACTTAATTATAGATGATACGCCAGAAGCAGTTATTCTTTCTGGTTTTGACCCAATTAGACGTGAAATTGCAAGAACTGCATTAGTAAATCTTGTTTCAGATGGACGCATCCATCCTGGACGTATTGAAGATATGGTAGATAAAGCTCGAAAAGAAGTAGACGATATTATTAGAGATGCCGGGGAACAAGCGACATTTGAAATTAATGTGCATAATATGCATCCAGATTTAGTTAAAATCTTAGGTCGTTTACAATATCGTACGAGTTATGGACAAAATGTACTTAAGCATTCTATCGAAGTTGCACACCTAAGTGGTATGCTAGCAGCGGAACTAGGAGAAGATGTTACATTAGCTAAACGTGCTGGTTTACTTCATGATGTTGGGAAAGCAATTGACCACGAAGTTGAAGGAAGCCATGTAGAAATTGGTGTAGAATTAGCGAAAAAATATGCTGAAAACGATACAGTAATTAACGCAATTCAATCCCATCATGGTGATGTCGAACCGACTTCTATAATTTCGATATTGGTAGCTGCAGCAGATGCATTATCCGCTGCAAGACCTGGTGCTCGTAAAGAGACACTTGAAAATTATATAAGAAGATTAGAAAGACTGGAAACGCTTTCTGAAAGTTATGAAGGTGTTGAAAAAGCATTTGCAATCCAAGCTGGTAGAGAGATTCGAGTTATTGTATCACCAGATACTATCGACGACTTAAAATCACATCGCTTAGCAAGAGATATTAAGAGCCAAATTGAAGATGAACTTCAATATCCTGGTCATATAAAAGTGACAGTTGTTCGTGAGACTAGAGCAATTGAATATGCAAAATAATAAAAAGGTTAGCCATTGAATGGCTAGCCTTTTTATTATTTGCGTATAGCTTAAAGATCGATTTTTGTAACATTAAAAAAGCCATCCAAATTTTATAAATGGATGGCTTACTGCTATGTCTGTAAAATGAAAGGATTACAGTGCAGCAATTTTATATATTAAGTTAACTCTAAATCGGCCTTTTTAACTTCTTTCAGAACTTCAGCTGTGTCATAACAATTTGTAGAGATATTTGCATATCTTTCAGCTAAACGATAAGCGGTAATGTATAATTCTAAACTTTCTTTAGCTATATTATCAGCGTCTTCTTCTTTTGATGGATTTGCTGTAACTACTAAGTCAGCAAAATGTTGTGGATCAATATTAATAGACATGTATTACTTCCAACTCCTATATTTTGAATTATCAATTTCCTATTCCTAGTAATATATTTACCACGTATATTATAGATTAAAACTTATAGATTTTAATGGATATTTTACAAAGAGACTTTTAATCGTAAATCATTTACATTAAACTAACAGTAAGAGAGGATGAACATGTAATGAGAATATTATTTATTGGGGATATCGTTGGTAAAGTAGGACGAGATGCTATTTCAACGTACTTAACGAGACTCAAACAGGAACATCGACCAACGGTTACAATTGTAAATGCAGAAAATGCAGCACATGGTAAAGGATTAACTGAAAAAATTTATAAAGATTTATTAAGAGAAGGCGTAGATTTTATGACTATGGGAAATCATACATATGGTCAACGTCAAATCTATGATTTTATAGAAGATGCTAAACGCATGGTTCGACCAGCAAACTTTCCAGACGAAGCACCAGGGATAGGTATGCGCTTTATCCAAATCAATGACATTAAGTTAGCGATTATAAATTTACAAGGTCGCGCATTTATGCAAGATATAGATGATCCATTTAAAAAAGCAGATGCTTTAATAGAAGAGGCTCAAAAGGAAACAAATTATATATTTGTCGATTTTCATGCTGAAACAACATCTGAAAAAAATGCAATGGGTTGGTATCTCGATAATAGAGTGAGTGCTGTTGTAGGGACACATACGCACATACAAACATCAGATGAAAGAATATTGCCTGGTGGCACAGGCTATATTACAGATGTAGGGATGACTGGCTACTACGACGGTATACTTGGCATTAATAGAGCTGAGGTTATTAATCGTTTTCTTACGAGTTTACCTCAAAGACATGTAGTACCAGACGAAGGGCGTTCAGTATTATCAGGAGTAATTATTGATATTAATAAAGAAGGTAAAACAACACACATTGAGCGCGTGCTCATCAATGACGATCATCCGTTTTAACTATTATCGTCCATTAGTATGAATTTTAATTTAAACCACTCTTTACATAGTAATAGGGTGGTTTATTTTGATATGATTGAATATGAATTATTATAACCACTAGGAGGCAAGATGATATGAAATCACAAGTATCATGGAAAGTGGGCGGTCAACAAGGTGAAGGTATTGAGTCGACAGGAGAAATCTTCGCTACTGCTATGAACCGTAAGGGATACTACTTATATGGCTACCGTCATTTTTCAAGTAGAATAAAAGGCGGCCACACAAATAACAAAATAAGAGTGTCAACATCACCTGTACACGCAATAAGTGATGATTTAGATATACTAATCGCTTTTGATCAAGAAACAATTGAACTTAACCATCATGAGATGAGAGAAGACAGTGTTATCATTGCGGATAGTAAAGCAAAACCAGATAAACCTGAAAGCTGCCGTGCGCAACTTATAGTTTTACCGTTTACAGCTACTGCAAAAGAACTAGGGACAGCTTTAATGAAAAACATGGTAGCAATTGGTTCAACTTGTGCAGTGATGAATTTAGATATTACAGCTTTTGAAATACTAATTACTAACATGTTTAGTAAAAAGGGTGAAAAAGTAGTTGAAATGAATATCGCAGCGTTAAATGAAGGCTACCGTTTAATGAATGAGCAATTAGATACTGTAGAAGGTGATTATGTACTACAGGCTACAGATCACACACCACACTTGTATATGATCGGTAATGATGCTATTGGATTAGGCGCATTATCGGCTGGATCAAGATTTATGGCTGCATATCCAATTACACCTGCTTCAGAAATAATGGAATATATGATTGATAACTTACCTAAAGTAGGCGGTACAGTCGTACAAACTGAAGATGAAATTGCTGCTGCAAATATGGCGATTGGATCAAATTATGCTGGTGTGCGTGCATTCACTGCGAGTGCTGGACCAGGATTATCTTTGATGATGGAAGCGATTGGCTTGTCAGGTATGACAGAAACACCATTAGTTATTATGAATACACAACGCGGTGGTCCTTCTACAGGATTACCTACGAAACAAGAACAATCAGATTTAATGCAAATGATTTATGGTACACACGGCGATATACCTAAAATAGTAGTGGCACCTACTGATGCAGAAGACGCATTCTATTTAACAATTGAAGCATTTAACTTGGCTGAAATGTATCAATGTCCGGTTATTATACTCAGTGACTTACAGCTTTCATTAGGTAAGCAAACTGTTGAAAAATTAGACTATAACAGAATAGAAATTCACCGAGGTGCTTTAATTCAGTCAGAAATTGAACGCGAAGAAGGCGATAAATCTTACTTCGAAAGATACAGCGTAACTGATAGTGGTGTATCACCAAGACCTATTCCAGGTGTTAAAGGTGGTATTCACCATGTTACAGGTGTTGAACATAATGCTGAAGGTAAGCCAAGTGAATCTGCTGAAAATAGACAACAACAAATGGATAAACGTATGCGCAAGACTGAGCAGTTACTTATTCAAGATCCAGTAGAGTTAGATGAATCACATGAGGAAGCAGACATCCTCTATTTAGGATTTATTTCAACTAAAGGGGCTATTCAAGAAGGAAAATCAAGGCTTGAGGCACAAGGGCTGAAAGTGAACCATTTACAAATTAGACAACTTCACCCGTTCCCGAAAGAAACGATTCAACAAGCTGTAAACAAGGCTTCTAAAGTTGTAGTGGTTGAACATAATTACCAAGGTCAACTTGCTAGTATAATAAAAATGAATGTCAATATAGGCGATAAATTAGTGAACCAAACGAAATATGATGGTACGCCATTCTTGCCAAATGAAATTGAAACTAAAGGACTTGAAATTGCCAAAAGTTTAAAGGAGTTGGTATAAATGGCAACGTTTAAAGATTTTAGAAATAATGTAAAACCCAATTGGTGTCCTGGCTGTGGCGATTTTTCTGTACAAGCAGCAATTCAAAAAGCAACAGCGAATGTTGGCTTAGAACCTGAGGAAGTAGCCATTATTACAGGTATAGGTTGTTCTGGACGTTTATCAGGTTATGTTAATTCATATGGTGTGCATGGTATTCATGGACGTTCATTACCACTTGCACAAGGTGTTAAAATGGCAAACAAAGATTTGACTGTAATTGCTTCAGGCGGTGATGGAGATGGCTATGCTATAGGTATGGGACATACGATCCATGCTTTGCGTAGAAATATGAATATGACTTATATTGTTATGGACAACCAAATATACGGTTTAACTAAAGGTCAAACATCGCCATCTTCAGCGCCAGGATTTGTAACAAAATCAACACCAAAAGGTAACATCGAACAAAATGTTGCCCCATTAGAGCTCGCATTGTCATCAGGCGCGACATTTGTAGCGCAAGGTTTTTCAAGTGACATCAAAGCACTTACTAAAATGATAGAGGATGCAATCAATCATGATGGCTTTTCTTTTGTAAACGTATTTTCACCATGTGTGACATATAATAAAGTAAACACATATGATTGGTTTAAAGAAAATCTTACAGATATAGAAGAGATTGAAGGCTATGATATGTCTAGTAAAAGTGTAGCGACACAAAAAGTGTTGGAATACAATTCTTTAATCAAAGGAATCGTTTATCAAGATACGGAAACACCATCATATGAATCTCAAATTGAAGAAATGGAAGGTACGCCATTAGCTAAAAAAGATATTCATATTGATGAAGCGCAGTTTAACGAACTTACAAAACAATTTGTATAAATATAGTTCATTTAAAGCTTGCGGTATAAGGAAATTTTAACATGATATAGCATAGCTGATTATTTTCGGTATAAGGTTTGGTATAATGACCATGCTCTATACTGAAATGAGTCAGCTATTTTTATTAGTTTTGACACATTTAACATACGAATTCTATACATAATTTAAAGTAGTAAAAGCACAATTTAGCTGGAGGTATTGGAATGGTAGATCGATTTAAATCAATGACTGACCTTATGTCACAGACAATAGAAGGCGTCGATTGGGAAATACTTACAAAAGAAGCAGCAAAATCAACAATCATAACTGCCGTACATGGTGGTGCAATAGAACGAGGTACAACAGAGCTTGCGTTGTTGATGAGTGAACGTGGGGAATATGATTTGTATACTTTTAAAGGTGTAAGAAGAAATAAAAATAACGAATTACATGTCACTTCAAGACATTTCGATGAGCCTAAACTCTTACACATGGTTAAAAATAATCAACGCGCCATATCTATCCATGGGTGTATGGGTCAGCAACCAGAAGTGTATATTGGTGGCAGAGATGAAGGACTAATTGAACGTATTAAGGTACAACTAACCCAAATGAATGTAGTTGTCAAAGATGCACCAGCACATATTTCTGGTAAGCATACAGATAATTTTGTGAATTGTTGTCAAAATGGCGCTGGAGTACAACTAGAATTAACAGTGGCTTTAAGGAAAAGCTTTTTTAAAAATAATAAATTTAATTTACATGATAGAGCGCATAGAGATAATTGGTCACCTTTATTGTATCAATTTACGGATGCAGTCATTTCAGCAGTTGATAATGGTTAACAGGGCTATGTTATTTTAGATTCAATAGCTCATACTGGATGTGATTGTATAATAGGCTTTTATAAGATAATATAGATTTATAATATCTATAATTAGGAAGATGATAAAACTATGAAATTTTCAAAAGCAACAGATTATGCCTTGCATGCATTACTTTACATGATAAAAAGTGATGGAGGAGCATCTAGAATCCCCGTACAAGACTTAGCTTCAGCACTGTCTGTTTCGACAACTTATTTATCTAAAATATTGACCCGACTTGTAAAGGCAAATATCATCTCAGCACACAGTGGCGCTAAAGGTGGTTACCAACTAAAAAAAGATTGGCAAAATGTTTCATTTTATGAGGTTATTGTAACGATTGAAGGTCAACAAAGTCTATTAGAAGATAGCTTTAGTCATGACAAGGATTGTCCAATTAAAGTAATTATGGAGGAGTCAGAACGTCTATTAATACATCATTTAGAAAGCAAAACGTTAAAAGATTTTGTATAATACATCATCGATCAATGTTTTATTATTCGTATTTCGATATCTACATAGGACTTTCATTGATGTCTGGATTGTTAAAATGAGTCAATGACATCTAACATAAATAGACTATACATTCATTTGTATTAAACAAAGATTTCCTCATTAAAATCTATACCTTAGATAACTAATTTGATAAACTAGAGAATAAGTAAAACAATTAAGGGGATGTATTCATATGAACGATACTTTAATGAGTATTCAAATTATTCCTAAAACTGCTAATGGTGAGGACGTTATCCCATATGTTGATGAAGCAATCAAAGTCATAGATGACTCAGGACTAGAATATAGAGTAGGACCGTTAGAAACGACTGTACAAGGTGAAATGAATGAATGCTTAATATTAATTCAAAAATTAAACGAACGCATGGTTGAGTTAGAAATCCCAAGTACAATTAGCCAAGTGAAGTTTTACCATGTACCTGAAGGTATAACAATTGAGACACTAACTGGAAAATATGATGAAATTTAATTCAATCATTTAAGGAAATCGATTCAACCGTCAAACAGTGGTGAGTCGATTTAATTATATATACGACTTTTTGCACTTTAAGATCAAATTTAATATAATGAAATAATGATTATGGATAAGTTATAGAACTTTGAACGATTAGGTTGCCATACGGAGATGTGAAGCATATTTAAAAAGATTTGTTCTTAGTTTTTATGATATAGAAAGGGTTTTGTAGAGTGAATGAAGAACAAAGAAAAAGTACTTCTATAGATATCTTAGCGGAACGTGACAAGAAGGCTAAAGATTATAGTCAGTATTTTGAACATGTGTATCAGCCACCAAGCTTAAAAGAAGCTCGAAAACGTGGAAAAGAAGAAGTGAATTATAACCGTGATTTCCAAATTGATGAGAAGTATCGCAATATGGGAAATGGAAAAACTTTTTTAATTAAAACATACGGTTGCCAAATGAACGCACATGATACAGAGGTCATGGCAGGGATATTAGGCGCTTTAGGTTATACAGCTACAGAAGATATAAACCAAGCGGATGTTATTTTAATAAATACTTGTGCAATACGTGAAAATGCAGAAAATAAAGTGTTTAGTGAAATTGGCAATTTAAAACATTTAAAAAAAGAAAAGCCTGAAACTGTAATAGGTGTATGTGGATGTATGTCGCAAGAAGAATCAGTAGTGAATAAAATCCTGAAATCTTACCAAAACGTGGATATGATTTTTGGGACGCATAATATTCATCGTCTTCCAGAAATTTTAGAAGAAGCATATCTATCCAAAGCGATGGTGGTAGAAGTTTGGTCAAAAGAAGGCGATGTTATTGAGAACCTTCCTAAAGTAAGGGAAGGAAAGATTAAAGCATGGGTCAATATTATGTATGGCTGTGATAAGTTTTGTACATATTGTATCGTTCCATTTACGCGCGGAAAAGAACGTAGTAGACGTCCAGAGGATATTATAGAAGAAGTGAGAGACCTTGCGCGTCAAGGTTATCAAGAGATTACTTTATTAGGTCAAAACGTAAACTCTTACGGCAAAGATATTGAAGGATTAGCGTATGGCTTGGGCGATTTACTTGAAGATATCACACAAATTGATATTCCACGAGTGAGATTTACTACGAGTCATCCTTGGGACTTTACTGATCGTATGATCGAAGTTATTGCTAATGGCGGTAATATCGTACCCCATATTCATTTGCCTGTACAATCAGGAAACAATGCAGTCTTGAAAATTATGGGTCGTAAATATACACGCGAGAGTTATTTAGAGTTAGTGGATAGAATTAAAGCTAAAATACCTAATGTTGCTTTAACGACAGATATTATCGTTGGATATCCTAATGAAACAGAGGCGCAGTTTGAAGAGACACTTTCGTTATACGAGGAAGTTGGATTTGAACATGCATATACTTATATTTATTCACAAAGGGATGGCACGCCTGCTGCTAAAATGAAAGATAACGTGCCAACAGACGTGAAAAAAGAGCGATTACAACGATTAAATAAAAAAGTATCTTATTATTCAGAACAAGCAATGAAACGTTATGAAGGTCAAATTGTTCAAGTATTATGTGAAGGCGCAAGTAAAAAAGACGAACATGTGTTAGCAGGGTATACATCTAAAAATAAATTAGTTAACTTTAAAGCACCTAATGAAATGATTGGTCAATTAGTAGACGTACAAGTAGATGAAGCGAAACAGTATTCCTTGAATGGAACGTTTTTACGTGCCAGCGAAAAAGCTGTGGTGACACAATAATGTATGAAAAAGATGACATTTTAGAAGCGGCGACGCAATTAAGTGAACGTATTAAATCTTTAGATACCGTGAAAGAGTATCATGCGGTTGAGGCGCAAATACACCACAACAAGCACATCGAACAACGTATGAAAGATTTAAAGAAAACGCAAAAACAATCGGTAAATCTTCAAAACTATGGTAAAACAGAAGCACTCAAACAATCAGAAGGTAAGATACATGATATTGAACAAAATATTAATGATTTACCTATAGTAGAAGAATTTAGAGAATCACAAACAGAAGCCAATGATTTGTTACAAATGATGATAAGTACGATGTCAGATCGTTTAAATCAACATCAACAAGATCATGATAACACTTAAAATATCTTCGGAAGGGGGATGAGCCACATGAAGACAAAAAAGTTAACGTTAACTGCAATATTTATTGCTATAAATGTTGTTTTAAGTAGTATCGTTGTCATTCCACTTGGACCAGTAAAAGCAGCACCAATACAACACTTAATCAATGTACTGTGTGCAGTATTCGTTGGTCCTTGGTTTGGGCTAGCGCAAGCATTTATATCTTCTATATTACGCTTAACTTTTGGTACAGGTAGTTTCTTCGCCTTTCCTGGAAGTATGGTAGGTGTATTATTAGCAAGTGGATTCTATTACTATAGAAAACATATCTTTATGGCAGCAGTTGGAGAAGTGATAGGTACAGGTATTATAGGGAGCTTAATGTGTATCCCATTGGCTTGGATACTTGGCTTCTCAAACTTTGCCATTAAACCATTGATGTTGGCCTTTATTGTCTCTAGCATTATTGGCGCTATCATAAGCTACATCATATTAATGATATTAAAACGAAAAGGCATTTTAAAACGCTTTTTAAAATAAGTAACTTACAAGAGATTAAGACATATATTCTTAAGCATGATGTGATTTTTGAGCCATAGCAATAATCGTTATGAGGATCACAAAATTATGGTTAAAAATATGTCTTGATCTTTTTTTATAACTGACTATACAGTGGATTATTTTAAAGGGACTGCTGGTGCTTTATCCACAATGAATGTGCAAGTATGTTAAATGAATAAATAGGCGTAAGGCTATACTTGTGTTAAAATTTAAGAGTTAAATTCGCAATTTCAAACTGAAACCTAAGCAGTATCTAACCAACTGTCAATGATGAATTGGCGTTAGATCTTAAAAAAATAAATGCTATACATGATGTATATACAGAAGATGGAAGATAAGAATTGGAAATTATAAAATGATGAGAATCATATGTTTAATTAAGTACGGAATATGATTAAAAGTAAGAAACTATTAAAAGGATTGTGAAATATTATTATGACGAACCAAACCCCAATGATGCAACAATATTTAAAAATAAAATCACAATATCAAGATTGTCTATTATTTTTTAGATTAGGCGATTTTTATGAAATGTTTTTTGATGATGCTAAAGAGGCTTCGAGAGTATTAGAAATTACATTAACTAAGCGTGATGCTAAAAAAGAAGACCCTATACCTATGTGTGGCGTTCCTTATCATTCTGCGGACGGTTACATTGAAACGTTAATAAATAACGGATATAAGGTAGCTATTTGTGAACAAATGGAAGATGCTAAACAAACCAAAGGCATGGTTCGACGTGAAGTAGTAAGAATAGTGACGCCTGGTACAGTCATGGATCAAGGGGGCGTAGATGAAAAACAAAATAACTATATATTAAGCTTTTTAACCCATAATAATACATTTGCGCTAAGTTATTGCGATGTTTCAACAGGCGAATTAAAAGTTACACACTTTGAAGATGAAGCGACGTTAATGAATGAAATCACAACTATTAATCCTAATGAAATAGTTGTGAATCAAGAAATAAATGAAACATTAAAACGTCAAATTAGTTTGACAACTGAAACGATAACAGTACTTTCTGAGCTTTCAGATGCACAATATAAAGTGAATACGATGTCGGAAACCCATTTATATAAAGTGACGCAATTATTACTTGATTATATCTATCATACTCAAAAGAGAGATTTATCACATATTGAGTCAGTTATTAAATATGAAGCGGTCGATTTTATGAAAATGGACTTTTACGCTAAACGAAATCTAGAATTAACAGAGAGTATGAGACTTAAAACTAAAAAAGGCACTTTATTATGGTTGATGGATGAAACGAAAACACCAATGGGCGCGAGACGTTTAAAACAATGGATCGACCGACCATTAATTCATAAACAGCAAATAGAAGCACGTTTAGACACAGTAGAACAATTTATTAATCATTTTATTGAACGTGACACTTTGAGAAATCATTTAAACCAAGTATATGATATTGAACGGTTAGTCGGTCGTGTCAGTTATGGAAACGTGAATGCACGTGATTTGATACAACTCAAACACTCTATATCAGAAATTCCTAACATCAAGCATTTATTAGGGGATTTTGACGAGCAAATGACAGAGCAATTTAAAGCACTAGAACCTTTAGATGATTTATTAACGTTATTAGAAGATAGTTTAAAAGAAGAACCACCTATTTCTGTGAAAGAAGGCGGATTGTTTAAAGCTGGTTTTAATTCAGAGTTAGATGAATACTTAGAAGCTTCTAAAAATGGAAAATCTTGGTTAGCAGAATTACAGGCTAAAGAACGTCAACGTACAGGTATTAAATCCCTGAAAATTAGTTTCAATAAAGTATTCGGGTATTTTATTGAAATTACTAGGGCAAATTTACAAGGATTCGATCCGACAGCTTTTGGTTATCATAGGAAGCAGACATTGTCTAATGCCGAACGTTTCATTACAGATGAATTAAAAGAGAAAGAAGACATTATTCTTGGAGCTGAAGATAAGGCGATAGAATTAGAATATCAATTATTTGTCCGTTTAAGAGAAGAAATAAAAATGTATACAGAGCGATTACAGAAACAAGCAAAAGTGATTTCAGAACTGGATTGCTTACAAAGTTTTGCTGAAATAGCTCAAAAATATAACTATGCGCGTCCGAGTTTTAGTGAGGATAAGACATTGCAACTTACGCATTCACGTCACCCTGTGGTTGAACGTGTAATGGATTATAACGATTATGTGCCTAATGACTGTAAGTTAAATAATGATTCCTTCATATACCTTATTACAGGGCCTAATATGTCTGGTAAATCAACTTACATGCGACAAGTTGCAATTATTAGTATCATGGCACAAATGGGTGCATATGTACCTTGTGAAGCAGCGATACTACCAGTATTTGATCAAATATTCACGAGAATTGGTGCAGCTGATGATTTAGTATCTGGTAAAAGTACTTTCATGGTAGAGATGCTTGAAGCTCAAAAAGCACTTGCACACGCTACTGAAAATAGTCTGATTATATTTGATGAAATAGGACGAGGCACATCAACATATGATGGACTCGCACTTGCACAAGCGATGATTGAATACGTTGCCACGACTTCTCATGCAAAAACACTTTTCTCTACACACTATCACGAACTAACCGCACTCGATCAATCATTAACATGTTTGAAAAATGTGCATGTGGCTGCGAATGAGTATAAAGGGGAACTTATTTTCCTCCATAAAGTTAAAGACGGTGCAGTAGACGATAGTTATGGTATCCAAGTAGCAAAACTGGCTAACCTTCCAGAGGAAGTTATTGAACGGGCACAGGTTATTTTGAATGCATTTGAACAGCATGATAAGGAAGCTAATCATGTTGTAGTTAATACATTGAAAACAGATGCTATACAAGATACACAACAAGCCGAAATAGTAGAGGAAGCGAGTACGGAATATCAAAATCAGACATCACAACAAGCGCAAAGTCATCAATTTGAACAAACGGAATTCGATTTATTTGATGCGCCAGTAGCACAAAGTAAGGTAGAAAATGAACTTAAGTCATTGAATCTATCTAATATGACGCCAATTGAAGCGTTGGTGAAACTTAGCGAATTACAAAATCAGTTGAAATAGAGGTGAAGTCCAATGGGGAAAATCAAAGAATTACAGACATCATTAGCAAATAAAATTGCTGCTGGAGAAGTAGTTGAACGTCCTGGCTCAGTAGTTAAAGAGTTGTTGGAAAATGCCATAGACGCCCAAGCGACTGAAATCAATATAGAGGTTGAACAATCTGGAGTTTCGTCTATTAGAGTCGTCGATAACGGCACTGGAATACAGGCTGAAGACTTGGGTCTAGTCTTTCATCGTCACGCGACAAGTAAATTAGATGAAGATGATGATTTATTCCACATACGCACACTTGGGTTTCGTGGAGAAGCATTAGCCAGTATATCATCAGTAGCCAAAGTCACATTGAAAACGTGTACAGATAATGAAGAAGGGCAAGAGATTTATGTGGAAAATGGTGAACTCTTAAATCATAAACCCGCTAAAGCTAAAAGAGGCACAGATATTTTAGTTGAATCTTTATTTTATAATACACCGGCACGTTTGAAATATATTAAAAGTTTGTATACTGAACTAGGTAAGATTACAGATATTGTTAACCGTATGGCAATGAGTCACCCAGACATACGTATTTCACTTGTTTCTGATGGTAAAACAATTATTAAAACAAATGGCTCGGGACATACCAACGAAGTGATGTCGGAGATTTATGGTATGAAAGTGGCTAAAGACTTAGTGCATATTACTGGAGATACAAGTGATTACCATTTAGAGGGCTTTGTAGCTAAACCAGAACATTCAAGAAGTAACAATCATTATATATCTATCTTTATTAACGGAAGATATATCAAAAACTTCCTGTTAAACAAAGCTATTTTAGAAGGTTACCATACATTATTGACGATTGGCAGATTCCCAATATGTTATATCAATATTGAAATGGATCCCATTCTGGTTGATGTGAACGTGCATCCTACTAAGTTAGAAGTAAGGTTATCAAAAGAAGACCAACTATTTGAGTTAATTGTAGAAAAAATCCGAGCAGCATTTAAGGATAGAATATTAATTCCGCAAAATGACATGGATAAACTAAATAAAAAAAATAAAGTATTAGATAACTTTGAACAACAAAAAATGGATTTTGAAAGACGCAAGCAGCAAGCAGCTCAAACAGATCATGAAAAGGCGCAACGCTCTGATGGTGAGACACAGGATAAAGCTTTTGAACGACCTGCATCATCTGAAGCAATGCCCACGAATAATTATAATCATTCTTATATACAAGAAGAACCATATAGTGATGATGGATACGTTCAGTCACAAAGAGAAGTTTTGTTTGATATGGACGATGTACAAGAAGCATCAGTTGAGCAATTAGATGATACATCCGACATCAAAGGTAGTGTGAGTCAGGATCCGACGAGACGTGTGCCTTATATGGAAATTGTAGGACAAGTACACGGGACTTATATTATTGCTCAAAATGAGCAAGGTATGTTTATGATTGATCAACATGCAGCACAAGAACGGATTAAATATGAATATTTTAGAGAAAAAATAGGTAAAGTATCAAACGAAGTTCAAAACTTACTAATACCGTTAACATTCCATTTTTCAAAAGATGAACTCATGCTTATTAAACAATATAAAGAAGAATTAGATAAAGTGGGGGTTCATTTGGAACCATTTGGTGGCCATGATTATATCGTAGATAGTTATCCAGTATGGTTCCCTAAAGCAGAAGCTGAAGAAATTATTAAAGATATGATTGAATATGTCTTAGAACATAAAAAAGTGGATGTTAAAAAAATCAGGGAAGATGCAGCAATTATGATGAGTTGTAAAAAATCCATCAAGGCCAATCATTACTTGAAAAATAATGAAATGGCAGACCTGGTTAACCAATTACGTGAAACTGAAGACCCATTTACATGTCCGCACGGCAGACCGATTATTATTAATTTTTCAAACTATGAAATAGAACGACTATTTAAACGTATCATGTAGGAGGTTAGTGGATTGAAGCCACATATTTTACCAGCAGTTCGGTCAATGAAGGATTTAGAAAAGCTCACTCAAACAGATTATAAGGAATGTGTGTTATTGGACACGCATATTGGTCATGTTAAAAGTATCATGGAATTATTAAAGAAAAATCATGTAGAAACATATATGCATATTGATTTAATTAAAGGTATGAGCCATGACGAATTTGCATGTGAGTATATCATACAAAACTATCACCCTAAGGGTATCGTTTCTACTAAGACAAAAGTGATTAATAAAGCGAAAGCATTAAATACTATAACTGTATTTCGTGTTTTTATATTGGATAGTCATGCGCTGAATAGAAGTATTGAACTTATTAAACGTGTAGAACCAGATTTTGTAGAAGTATTGCCAGGTATCGCAACGAAAGCAATACAAATTATTAATGAAGAAACGGATACATCTGTCATCGCAGGTGGATTAATTAATGATATTGAAGAAGTGGATGTTGCAATAGAAAATGGAGCGAAATATATTACAACTAGTGATCGTAAATTATGGTAAAGCCACACTTCTGCAAAATGAATATGGGGAAATAACCTTCTATTTAACGCGAGCAGAACAGATTAGTATTTAAATGTTTAACATCATATATAACTATAAAAGTTAGCAATCGATTAGAGCACTTTCAGTGTGTATTAGCAGCTGAACGCTATAAATCCTAATCAAGTGCTAACTTTTTTTTGATTTTTTAAGGATATGTTTTAAATATAAATTATAATAGTATTTATAATAGATAGGTGGTGTAATATGATTAAACCAATGCGATTACAAAAAGGCGATACGGTTGCTATTGTATCTTTATCATCCGGATTAGCAGGTGAAGAAACAATAGTGTGGCGTACATATCAAGGGATCACGCGATTACAAAATGTTTTTGGGCTGAATGTTAAAGTGATGCCTAATGCACTCAAGGGGATTGCATATATTCGAGCACATCCAGAACAACGTGCAGCAGATTTAAATGACGCACTTAGAGATAATGAAGTAAAAGCAATCATCAGTTGTATTGGTGGAGATGATGCTATAAGAATTGCGCCATATGTTGATTTTAAAGCAATTCGAAAGCATCCAAAAATATTTATAGGGTATTCAGATACGACATCAGTACATATGATGTTTTACAAAATGGGCGTTGTTAGTTTTTATGGCCCTGCATTATTGACAGATTTTGCAGAAAATATAGAAATGGATGCATATACAATTGACTATTTGAAGAAATGTTTGTTTCATACTGACCCTATCAATAAAATTATGCCAGCTTTATACACTAGAACGAATGATTTAGAGTGGAAAGAAGACAATAAAAATATGGCTCGGACAATACGTAACCAACGTGGGTATGAGGTTGTCTGTGGTGAAGGGATTAAGCGCGGACATTTAATTGGAGGTAATCTAGAAACATTTGCCAGCTTGATATCAACCGATCTTTTCCCAGATGCACAACAGTTTAAGAATGCTATTTTATTTTTGGAAACTTCTGAAGATATGCCAACTCCTCAAGCATTTGCTGACGATTTAATGTGTTTATTAAATAAAGGTGTGTTTAAACATTTGAATGGTATGATTGTGGGGAAACCATTTAATGATTTTTATTACACTGAATATAAAGCGGAACTTTTAAAAATTATAGAAAAAAGTAAGAATCAACATATTTCAATCCTTTTTAATTTATCATTTGGACATTGTGAACCCAAACACAGCTTACCTTATGGTGTAATGGCAGAAATAAATTGTAGTGAAAAAAGTTTTGAAATTATTGAAAGTTCTGTGGTTGACAGTTAAATTGTGTCTAATTATTTACAAAAAACATTGACAACGCTTACAAGTGAAGTGTAAGATGATATCAAGTTAATAATTTAGAACAGAGATGGGAGATTTCTACAGTAATTAAACCGGTGGTTCGAAACTGGGTATAATTGTAGGAATCTCTCTGTCTTTTTAGGAGGAGTCTCTATGAGTGAATATTTTGCTGAATTTTTGGGAACAGCAATCCTAGTATTATTTGGGGGAGGTGTTTGTGCCAATGTGAATTTGAAAAAAAGTGCTGGTAACGGTGCGGATTGGATTGTAATTGCTGCGGGTTGGGGGCTTGCAGTGACAATGGGTGTATATGCAGTTGGGAATATATCTGGTGCCCATTTGAATCCTGCTGTAACGCTAGCTTTTGCTATGGATGGTGGAATTAGTTGGGCTATGGTTCCTGGTTTCATTATTTGTCAGATGCTTGGTGGTATTGTAGGTGGTGCATTGGTTTGGTTAATGTACTTAGCGCATTGGAAACAAACAGAAGATCAAGGTGCAAAATTAGGCGTATTTTCTACAGCACCCGCTATAAAAAATTATTTTGCTAACTTTTTAAGTGAAATAATTGGAACAGCGATTCTTACATTAGGTTTAATGTTTATTGGTACAAATAAAATTGCTGACGGTTTAAATCCATTAATCGTTGGTGGTTTGATTGTTGCAATTGGTTTAAGCTTAGGCGGGCCAACAGGTTATGCCATTAATCCTGCTCGTGATTTAGGACCACGTATTGCACATGCAATTTTACCGATAGCTGGTAAAGGAAAATCAAATTGGAGTTATGCAATTGTCCCTGTTCTTGGACCTATTACAGGTGGTATGATAGGAGCAGTGATTTATAGATTATTCTATAAAGGTGCATTTGATGCTATGTCCATAGTTGCAATCATATTATTAATTGTAACTTGTGTACTAGGCATCGCTTTAAATAAATCGAAAAATGCTAAAGGCATTGAATCTATTTATTAATGAGATCAATTCGTCCTGTTTATATATTCAACTATAAACAGGTCTTGTCTTGTGAATTTTTAAGAGTTTGAGCATGAACGTTGAGGGTATTGGATAATAATGTGTACAGTTGAATTGTAATGAAAATTAATTTACATACATTATTCAGACTAAAAACGGATCGAAAGGGAGAGTATAATTATGGAAAAATTTATTTTATCAATTGACCAAGGCACAACGAGTTCTAGAGCGATTCTATTTGATAAAGATGGAAAAATTAAAGGCGTAGCGCAACGTGAGTTTAAACAATATTTTCCTAAATCAGGCTGGGTTGAACATGATGCAAATGAAATATGGACATCAGTTTTAGCGGTAATAGCAGAAGTACTTAATGAAGAAAATGTTGGTGCAGAACAAATTGCAGGCATTGGTATTACAAACCAACGTGAAACAACAGTGGTTTGGGATAAAAATACAGCGCGTCCAATTTACCATGCAATTGTATGGCAATCACGTCAAACACAAGGCATTTGTCAAAATCTAAAAGAACAAGGCTTAGAAGATAAATTCCGCGAAAAAACAGGACTCTTATTAGATCCGTATTTTGCAGGTACAAAAGTAAAATGGATACTTGATAATGTAGAAGGCGCTAGAGAAAAAGCTGACAATGGTGATTTATTATTCGGTACGATTGATTCATGGTTAGTTTGGAAATTGTCTGGTGGAAAAGCACATATTACAGATTACACTAATGCAAGTCGTACATTAATCTACAACATTCATGATTTAGAATGGGATCAAGAGTTATTAGATATTTTAGAAATCCCTAATTCAATGTTACCTGAAGTTAAAGCATCAAGTGATGTGTATGCGAATACAATCGATTATCATTTCTTTGGTGAAGAAGTGCCAATCGCAGGTATTGCAGGTGACCAACAAGCTGCATTATTCGGACAAGCGTGTTTCAACCGTGGTGATGTGAAAAATACTTACGGCACAGGTGGTTTCATGTTAATGAATACTGGTGAAGAGGCCGTAGCTTCTAAGAGTGGTTTATTAACTACAATTGCTTACGGTTTAGACGGAAAAGTAAATTATGCACTTGAAGGTTCAATTTTTGTATCGGGTTCAGCAATTCAGTGGTTACGAGATGGATTAAGAATGATTAATTCAGCCCCTCAATCAGAAAATTATGCAGAACGTGTAGAATCATCAGAAGGTGTATACGTTGTTCCTGCATTTGTAGGTTTAGGTACACCATACTGGGATGCAGAAGCTCGTGGTGCTATCTTCGGTTTGACACGTGGCACAGAGAAAGAACATTTTATTCGTGCAACACTAGAATCGCTTTGTTATCAAACACGTGATGTATTAGAAGCGATGGAAAAAGATTCTGACATCACTGTAAATAATTTACGTGTAGATGGTGGCGCGGTTAAGAATAATTTCATCATGCAATTCCAAGCGGACTTACTTAATTTAGGTGTGGAACGCCCAGTAATAAACGAAACAACAGCTTTAGGTGCTGCATATCTTGCAGGATTAGCAGTTGGATTTTGGGACAGTAAAGATGAGATTGCAAATCGTTGGAAGCTTGAAAAAGAATTTAAACCTGAAATGGAAGAAAAAGAGAGAGAACGATTATATAAAGGTTGGAAAAAAGCTGTAGAAGCTACACAAGTCTTTAAAATAGAAGAAGAATAAAAAGTTAGACTAAAAGTTGTTAGTTATGCTACAATATGGGTAAGTTAATAATATCAAGATGAGAAGTGAGAGATTCTGTTCGTACAATTTATATATGTATGGGATAGGTCTCTCTTTTTTTATTATTTTAGGAGGCGCTAGATTTTATGAGTTTATCAACGTTGAAAAGAGAGCAAATAAAGAAAGATTTAAAAAACGATTCTTATGATGTTGTAATTATCGGTGGTGGTATTACAGGTGCAGGAATCGCTTTAGATGCTAGTGAAAGAGGTATGAAAGTAGCTTTAGTAGAAATGCAAGATTTTGCTCAAGGGACAAGTTCACGTTCTACTAAATTAGTACATGGTGGCTTACGTTATTTAAAACAATTACAAGTAGGTGTCGTAGCTGAAACTGGTCGCGAACGTGCGATTGTTTATGAAAATGGACCTCACGTAACAACACCTGAACGTATGTTATTACCATTGCATAAAGGCGGATCTATGGGCAAATTTACTACATCGATCGGTTTAGGCGTTTATGATAGATTAGCAGGTGTAAAAAAAGCTGAACGTAAAAAAATGTTAAATGCAAAAGAAACACTTGAAAAAGAACCATTAGTTAAAAAAGATGGTCTTAAAGGTGGCGGTAGTTATGTAGAATATCGTACAGATGATGCGCGTTTAACAATTGAAGTTATGAAACGTGCCGAAGAAAAAGGCGCTACAATTATAAATCATACGAAATCAGTACATTTCACATACGACGCAAAAGAAACTGTTAATGGCATTCATGTTGAGGACCAAATCAATGGCGAAACTTATCCAATTAAAGCTAAAAAAGTTATTAATGCAAGTGGTCCGTGGGTAGATGAAGTTCGTAGTGGTGATTATGCACGTAATAACAAACAATTACGTTTAACTAAAGGTGTTCACAT
Source organism: Staphylococcus casei (assembly GCF_030294405.1). NCBI lineage: Bacteria > Bacillati > Bacillota > Bacilli > Caryophanales > Staphylococcaceae > Staphylococcus > Staphylococcus casei. Next base: position 1,664,732 of record NZ_CP125718.1, on the reverse strand, counting down.
TGTTATTGATCAATCTAACTTCCCATTAGGCCAAGCAGTATACTTTGACACTGAAAAAGACGGTCGTATGATCTTCGCTATTCCACGTGAAGGTAAAGCTTATGTGGGTACAACAGATACGTTTTACGATAATAACAAAACAGCGCCATTAGCAACACAAGAGGACAGAGATTATCTTATTGAAGCTATAAATTACATGTTCCCAGATGTGAACGTGACAGATGATGACATTGAATCATCATGGGCAGGTATCAGACCATTAATCTTAGAAGAAGGAAAAGATCCTTCAGAAATTTCACGTAAAGATGAAGTTTGGGAAGGTAAATCTGGACTATTAACTATCGCTGGTGGTAAATTAACAGGCTATCGTCACATGGCTTTAGAAATCGTTGATTTATTAGCAAAACGTTTGAAATCAGAATATAATCTTAAATTCAAAGCTTGCGAAACAAAACACCTAACTATCTCAGGTGGCGATGTAGGTGGTAGTAAAAACTTTGATAAATTTATTGAGAAAAAAGTTGAAGAAGCTAAAGCTTACCAATTAGATGAAGCGACTGCACGTCATTTTGCTTCTAAATACGGTTCTAATGCTGAAGATTTATTCAAGATTGCTCAAACTGCTAAATATCAAGAAACAGGTTTACCATTAGACATATATACTGAATTAATTTATTCAATTCAAAATGAAATGGTTTATCGTCCGACTGATTTCTTCGTGCGTCGTACTGGTAAACTTTACTTCAAGATTGAAGATGTTTTAAATTATAAAGATCATGTTATCGAAGTAATGGCTGAGTTACTAGGCTACTCAAATGTAGAAAAAGCACAATATACAAAAGAATTACAAACTGCAATTGATGAAGCACAAACTGGTAATAATCAACCAGCAGTAAAAGAATAATTTAGATTAAAAAGAATAGATTTTAATTACTACTAAAAACTGCTAACTTATTTAAGTTAGCAGTTTTTTTATCAGTAAAAATTTTAAATAGTATGATTAAAATGCTTGTTGTTTCATAGATCATAGTGTTTGAATTATACTTTGAAGGTTAACGTTTGGCTTACAATTTGATAACATTGTATTATGAATATATTGTATAATATAAGAAAATCGAAATGATGCATGGTTTGGGGGAAGAAACATGAATCGAAATGATTTTAATATCACGGTTTCAGATGGCACAATGCTAGAAGTTAGGTTAAATAAAGCTAAAAAAGAAACAATCGGTGTCATTCATTTACTACATGGCATGGCTGAATATATGGATAGGTATGATCGACTTGTAGAATCACTGAATTATCAAGGTTATGATGTGATTCGTCATAACCATAGAGGTCACGGTAAAGAAATAGATGAAAAAACACGTGGCCATATCGATGATTTAAGTCAAGTTGCAGATGATACCTATGAAATTGCGCAAACAATTTGTACAAACTATGCTAATATTCCATATATTATAATTGGTCATTCAATGGGATCGATTGTTGGTCGTATATTCGCTCAAAAATACCCAGACGCTGCGCATGGTTTAATCTTAACGGGTACGATACAATACCCTGCATATTTAGGTGTGCCCCTGGGCATAGTGTTGAAAGTGATTACATTATTAACAGGGAAAAAACGTCGCTTAAAATGGGTGAACAGATTAATGTATAAGTCATTTAATAAAAATGTAAGACAATTAAAGACATCAAGTGATTGGCTGTCTAGCGATCCTGATGAAGTCGCACGCTTTATTAAAGATCCTTATACTGGTTTTCTAGTGTCTAATCAACTCATTTATCAAACTATTAAACATATGAGTGCCACAAGTCGTTTGAAGCATATCAAAATGATGAACCGAGACTTACCTATTTTACTCATATCAGGGAAAGATGATTCGTTAGGTGGGTATGGTAAAGGGATAAGAACACTAGGTCAGCGTTATAAAAAATGTGGTATTAAGCATATTACCGTGCAATTGTATAAAAATAAAAGGCACGAAGTTTTATTTGAAAAAGACTACGCTAATACATGGCAACATATGTATGAATGGATAGAGAAACAAATCTTAAAAAAGAATGGTAAAGCAGAAAAATAATATAAGAGAGTTGATACACGTGCATAACGATAAGCAGTTTTTAATTGTGCTTGTAGGGCCAACGGCAGTGGGTAAAACTGAATTTAGTATCGAATTGGCTAAAAAGTTTAATGGTGAAATAATCAGTGGAGATTCGATGCAAGTTTATAAAAAAATGGATATTGGTACGGCTAAAATTACGCAAGAAGAAATGTCAGGTGTCCCTCATCATATGATAGATATATTAGAACCAGATGATACATTTTCTGCGTATGATTTTAAAAATAGAGCACAACGGTTAATTAATGAAATTACTGAAAGAGGTAATGTTCCTATTATTGCTGGTGGTACAGGGCTTTATATTCAATCGCTTATCTATGATTACGCGTTCGAAGACGAAGTGGTATCAACGGAACAGGCAGTTGAAGTAGCAGCTCAGTTGCAAGAGTTAGATCAACTAACTAATGAAGACTTACATCAATATTTGGCACGTTTCGATGATGCTTCAGCTCAGGCAATTCATCCGAATAATCGGAAAAGAGTACGAAGAGCGATAGAATATTATTTGAAAACAAAAAAACTTTTAAGTTCGCGTAAGAAAGTACAACAATTCACTGAAAATTATGATACATTATTAATAGGGATAGAAATGTCGCGTGAAACATTATATCAAAGAATTAATAACCGTGTAGATATTATGTTGCAGCGTGGATTACTAAATGAAGTGAGTCAGCTCGTTGAACATGGATATGAATCATGTCAAAGTATGCAAGCGATTGGTTATAAAGAAATGATACCAGTGGTTAAATATGATGCAGATCTTGATGAAGCGACAGATAAATTAAAGCAACATTCTAGAAATTATGCAAAACGACAAATGACTTGGTTTAAAAATAAGCTCGACGTAGCTTGGTTAGACAGAGAGAACATGTCACTTTCATTAATGTTAGATGAGGTTTCAGCCCAAATAAAGAAAAGGAGTACATAACATGAATGCATTAGAAAACATCCAAGACAAATTCCTAGGGCAATTTAAGACTGAAAAAACAAAAGTGATTGTATTTTTAGTCAACGGATTCCAAATGAAAGGTATTATTGAAGCATATGATAAGGACTTAGTATGTTTATTATCACAAGGGAAACAACACTTAATATATAAACATGCTATAAGTACATTCACAATTGATGATACTGAGGCATAGTGATAATACAAGTTTAACAATGTAACCAAATTAAATGTCAAAAAAAGCTACGTTAGATAATAAATATCTAGCGTAGCTTTGCTTTTTAAACAACTTAACTTACCGATACGTTTTTAGATAATAAAGTATCAATAGTTATAGTAAGGCTTCGATTTCAGCTTCAATTTGGTTAGGTTTCTTTTGTGGTGCAAAACGCTTCACGACGTTGCCCTCTTTATTAACTAAGAACTTTGTGAAATTCCATTTGATTTTTTCATTTAAAAAACCATTCTGTTCTTCAGTTAAAAATTTAAATAAGGGATGTTGATTTTCACCTTTAACATCGACTTTTTCATGCATTGGAAAGGTTACCCCATAATTGATTTTGCAATTCTGTGTTGCTTCTTCACCTGTACCTGGTTCTTGTCCCCCAAATTGGTTACAAGGAAAACCTAACACAACAAAGGATTGATCATTATACTTTTCATATAAATGTTGTAATCCTTCAAATTGTGGTGTGAAGCCACATTCACTCGCTGTATTTACAATTAGTATAGTTTGACCGCGATATTTATCTAATTTATATGTGTCGCCATTTGGCTTTTTGACTTCTATATCATAAATTGTCATTGTAATTCACCTCTTAACCATAATTTAACACAAAATGCCTCTATAGTCTTTATAAAGACACTGTGATAGAATGACTAAGAAACTTTGAAAAGAGGTGTATGTTATGTCCCAGCAACTAACACATAATACTGAAAAACGATTAGAGACTGCGATTTTAGTTGGAGTACATGCGCAATCAGAAGATGAATTTAATTTCGATTCAACAATGGAGGAATTAGCTTCTTTATCTGAGACATGTCAACTTAACGTACAAGAACAATTTACCCAAAATAGACAACGGTTTGATCATAAATATTATGTAGGTAAAGGTAAGTTGCAAGATATTCAGGCTTACATTGAGCACCATGATATAGATGTAGTGGTTGCAAATGATGAGTTGACAACAGCCCAATCTAAAACCTTGAATGATAATTTAAATGTTAAAATTATTGATAGAACCCAATTAATATTAGAAATTTTTGCTTTAAGAGCGCGTAGCAAAGAAGGTAAATTACAAGTGGAGCTGGCTCAATTAGATTATTTAATGCCGAGATTACAAGGTCATGGACGTAGTCTATCACGCTTAGGAGGCGGTATTGGTACGAGAGGCCCAGGGGAAACGAAACTTGAAATGGACAGACGCCATATTAGAACAAGAATGAATGAAATAAAACATCAATTAGAAACAGTAGTCGAACATCGAGAACGCTATCGTAATAAACGTGAACAAAATCATGTCTTCCAAGTTGCTTTAGTAGGTTATACCAATGCTGGAAAGTCATCGTGGTTTAATGCGTTAGCACGAGAAACAACATTTGAAAAAAACTTGCTATTTGCAACACTTGATCCTAAAACAAGACAGATACAAATTAATAATGGTTTTAATTTAATTATTTCTGATACTGTAGGTTTTATTCAGAAATTACCTACTACATTGATTGCAGCTTTTAAATCAACGCTCGAAGAAGCTAAAAGTGCTGATTTATTATTACATGTAGTAGATAGTAGTCATCCTGAATATAGGGCGCAGTATGACACAGTAAACCAAATCATTAAAGATTTAGATATGGGGCATATACCCCAAGCTATAATCTATAATAAGAAAGATTTGCACGAAGGTACGATTCCAACTACAAATAAACCGTCTGTTTTTGTATCTAGTAAAGACGAAGCCGATATAGAAAAAGTCAAAGCTTTGCTATATGAACAAGTTAAACGTACATTAACATATTATGAAGAAAATGTACCGAGTACAAATGCTGATCGATTATACTTTTTAAAGCAACATACACTTGTATCTGAGTTAACATTTAATGAAGGTGACGCTTCTTATACTATAAAAGGATACAAAAAAGAATAGAAGGAAGTAATGAATATATGAATGATATGAATCAATTGATAGCTGAGGTTGAAACAACGTTGACGCCTTATTTTAAAGACATAGAAGCGACTGCATATGCTAACCAAGAAAAAGTATTAGATGCGTTTCATGCAGTGAAAGCAACTGAAAGTGATTTACAAGGTACTACTGGTTATGGCTATGATGACTTTGGTAGGGATCACTTAGAAGAAATATATGCAAGGACTTTTAAAGCAGAAGATGCCATTGTACGCCCACAAATTATATCGGGTACTCATGCAATCACGATAGCTTTACAAAGTACATTGAAGTATGGTGATGAACTACTGTATATTACAGGAAATCCATATGATACATTATTAGAAGTTATAGGTATTAATGGCAATGGTATAGAAAGTTTAAAAGAACATGGTGTAGATTATAGGAAAGTAGATTTGAAAGCAGGAAAAATTGATGTTGATCAAGTTATACAAACGATTAGCACAACGACTAAAGTGATTGCAATACAACGTTCTAAAGGGTATGACCAACGCCCATCAATACCGTTAGATGAAATTGAGTCAGCCATACAAATGATTAAAAGTCTTTATCCTGAGATTATTATATTTGTAGATAACTGTTATGGCGAATTTGTTGAAGAGCGTGAACCTATAGAATGTGGTGCAGATTTAATCGCGGGTTCTTTAATTAAGAATCCTGGTGGTGGATTAGCAAAAATAGGGGGCTATATCGCAGGAAAAGCGTCATTAATAGCTAGATGTGGCTATCGTTTAACCGCACCGGGTATAGGTAAAGAAGCGGGGGCATCTCTTAACTCATTACAGGAAATGTACCAAGGCTTCTTTTTAGCACCTCATGTTGTCAGTCAAAGTTTAAAAGGCGCACTATTTACTAGCCTTCTTTTAGAAAAAATGAATATGCGTACGCAACCTAAATATAATGAGCCAAGAACAGACTTAATTCAAACGGTTGAATTTGATACAAAAGAACAAATGATACAATTTTGTCAAAGTATTCAACATGCTTCTCCTATTAATGCGCACTTCAGCCCAGAACCTGCTTATATGCCAGGGTACGAAGATGATGTCATTATGGCGGCAGGCACGTTTATACAAGGATCTTCTATCGAGTTATCGGCAGATGGTCCGATACGACCACCTTATGAAGCATACGTCCAAGGTGGTCTCACATATGAACATGTTAAACTAGCGGTATCAAGAGCAGCTAAACGTCTTCAATCTGAAAAATTAATATAAACTTTTCGAAATCCATATAGATTCTCAATTATAAATTGATGAAAATATGGATTTTTTTTAAATAAATTTAAGGAATTTTCAAAATATTCTACTAATAACGATTGTGAAAGTGCTTTAAAGTCAATGATACCAAGGGTTGGAACCTTCATGTAAGGAAACATGACATGTCTTTGTATTTATTTCATTTTTGTGCTAAATTGATAACAAGTTCAAAAATAGAGGTGATTGGATTGAAGTCAAATGATACATTACGTCGTAATATGGCTGTCTTCTCTATGAGTGTTGTAACTAAATTGAGCGAATTAACTGCTAGACAAGTTCGCTACTATGAAACACATGAACTGATTAAACCAGAACGTACAGAGGGGAATAAAAGACTCTTTTCATTAAATGATTTGGAACGTCTTTTAGAAATTAAAAGATTGATTGAAAAAGGATTTAATATCAAAGGAATCAAACAGATTATACATAATGAACAAGACCACCTTTCTGCTGATGAACAAGAAACAAGAAAAAAAATGATAGTTGATGCTACACAGAAATCACAACAAGAAGCGATTCCGATAAATCGTGGTGATTTATCACGTTTTATCAAATAATATTACTGGAGGACATTTATAATGCCAAAACGTACATTTACAAAAGAAGATATTCATAAGTTTGCTAAGGAAGAAAACGTTAGATATTTACGTTTACAATTCACAGATATTTTAGGCGTAATTAAAAACGTTGAAGTACCGGTTAGCCAATTAGAAAAAGTATTGGATAATGAAATGATGTTTGACGGATCTTCAATCGAAGGTTTCGTACGTATTGAAGAATCAGATATGTATTTATATCCAGATTTAGATACGTGGGTTATTTTCCCGTGGACTGCTGGACAAGGAAAAGTTGCGCGTCTTATTTGTGATGTATATAAAACAGATGGTACACCATTTGAAGGGGATCCGCGTGCAAACTTAAAACGTGTATTAAAAGACATGGAAGAACTCGGTTTCACTGATATTAATCTTGGACCAGAACCAGAATTCTTCTTATTCAAATTAGATGAAAAAGGCGAACCAACGTTAGAGTTAAATGACGATGGTGGATACTTTGACCTTGCACCTACTGATTTAGGTGAAAATTGTCGTAGAGATATCGTTTTAGAACTTGAGGACATGGGCTTTGATATCGAAGCAAGTCATCACGAAGTTGCACCAGGACAACATGAAATTGACTTTAAATATGCGGATGCAATCACAGCATGTGATAATATCCAAACATTTAAACTTGTTGTAAAAACAATTGCACGTCAACATAATCTACATGCAACATTTATGCCGAAACCATTATTTGGGGTTAATGGTAGTGGTATGCACTTTAACGTATCTTTATTCAAAGATAAAGAAAATGCATTCTTCGATCCAAATGGTGATATGCAAATGACTAAAGACGCTTTCCACTTTATCGCAGGTATTCTTAAAAATGCGCGTGGATTCACAGGAGTATGTAATCCATTAGTGAATTCATATAAACGTTTAGTTCCTGGTTATGAAGCGCCATGTTACATTGCTTGGAGTGGTAAAAACCGCTCACCATTAATCCGTGTACCATCTTCACGTGGATTATCAACACGTGTTGAAGTACGTTCAGTTGACCCAGCAGCTAATCCATACTTAGCATTAGCAGCAATCCTTAAAGCAGGTCTAGATGGAATCGAAAATAAATTAGAAGTTCCAGAACCAGTAAACCAAAATATTTATGAAATGAATCGCGATGAACGTGAAGCTGTGGGTATCCAAGATTTACCTTCAACGCTTTATACAGCAATCAAAGCTATGAGAGAAAATGAACCTATTAAAGATGCACTAGGTAATCATATCTATAACCAATTCATCAATTCTAAATCAATTGAGTGGGATTATTATAGAACTCAAGTATCTGAATGGGAAAGAGAACAGTATATTAAACAATACTAGGTGCTGAGCAAAGGGGCGAAACACTAGTAATAACAACAACTCGAGTCATTCTGAATGGATGATTTCGGGTTGTTTTTATGTGTCTGTATGTAAGAACATAGTCGAACAAAAGGTTATCCAATATGGAATAATTAGTTTTGTAAAATGGAAACGAAAAAATTTTCAAAAAAATAATAGTTAAGATATTGAAAAATATAATCGTTTATTATATTATCGCTTTATGAAGTTTCTCCAGAACTTCATCCTTTTTGATGCCGCCCTTCGGGGCGGTGCTTTAAATAAGGCAACCAATCAAACCATAATATTCTAGTAAAGGTACTTGTCATTTTTTCCTAATACAAAGGTAGGCACTTATGTGCTTGCCTTTTTTAATATTTTAGTAGCAAAGTTTAGATAAGTATTGATTCATATCTATCAGGTGTTATAAAGCTATAATTAAGTATTAATGAAATTAGGCAAAGGATAGAATAAGTTAGTGAAAAAGTTGAAAGCACAACAGTTATAGAGATAGTGGATTTATTTATGTATAGTTTACAATGTTACGCTCATTTTTATTGAACCTCTTTCTAATGCTCTGTATGTAGACCTAACAATCATGTTTAAATTGAGTTGGAAAACCACTCGATGAGTTAATAGAACTTTAAAATGTGTGTATAAATTAAAGTGAGAAATAGGTTTTGTTCATTGAGCTTACGGGAAAAATACTGTTAAAATTCTAGGAGGTAATCTTTATGACAATAAAAAGATTGGCAACGTTAACGCTGTCTGTAGTATTATTAACTGCTTGTGGTAATAGTTCCTCAGATAGTGATAAAAAATCAGCAATCTCGAGTAGTGAAGAAAGTAATGAAAAAGTTATCACATTAAATGATATCCAAACTAGTCCAAAAGCGGCCTTGAAGAAAGCGCAAAGTGTCTATAGTGGCCAACATTTAAAAGGTATTTCTTATGAACAACATAAAGGTGAATGGGTATATAAAATTGAACAACAAAAATCAAATGAAGAATCAGAAGTAATCGTTTCTGATAAGGATAAAAAGTTAATAAACAAAGAATCTGAAAAAGAGAATTCAGTAGACCCTAAAGAGGCATTTAAATATAGTGACGCTATTGATTTTAAAGATGCAATTAAGAAAGGGCAAAAAGAAGTTAACGGTGATATCAAAGAATGGTCATTATCCAAAGATAATGGAAAGCTTGTTTATGATATGGATTTGAAAAAAGGAAACACTCAATATGAAGTCAGCATTAATGCAAAAAATGGAAAAATATTAAATAGTGAAAAAGACAATTAAACGATATGCCCCCGCTTAGGTGCAGGGTAATCCTTATATGTTTATAAAAGTTCTTAACGGGTATAATTTAAGTAACATCAAAAGATATATTAGTTTATATGGTTAATTTGCTACCACTCACTTAGTCCCCGAGTGGTATACATAAATCCCAGGCTAGTAAAAACTGCGCATCTTCTGCAGAATAATGTGAGCGCATCTATCAAGTTGCTGGTTAGTGATAGGCATTAATATAATGATATAAAATATATGAGTACCGTACTAGCAAAAACCTAAGTCTGATTTATTATAGAATAGCTCTTACCCTAGGTAGCGGTTAGGGGGACTATACATAATTCCGTTTCTAAAAAACTTACCATAACTCTTAGGTAGGCAGTGAGGAGTGACAACTCCTCAGAGACGGATAGTGGACACGCCCGTCAGAAATGGCGGGCGTGTTTTTTTGCGATTGTGCTTTCTTTTATACGTAACGTTTTAATGATTCGACGTCTGGTCATTTGCTATAAATTAAGTCAGTATTATATAGTTTAAATGGTTAGATAATTAAAAGAATGAAGGCGTTATTATTTTGAACTGAGCTCTCCCAAAATTAAGGAGTGATAGAATGATCAATATTATTTCAGCCATTGGATCACTTGGAACTTTTATAATGGCGTTATTTTATTTTGTTTCTGTAAGTATTCAGCTTTATCAAATGAAAGTTGGCTTTATTCCTGCACTAGGTTTTAACCAGGTTTTACTCAAGTTAGATAAAGATGGAACGCTTACGATGAAAAATATGACGATACACGATTCGGATCATGAAGATTATCTAAAGTTATATAACCTTGGTGGGGGCGCAGCAAAGACAATCAATATAAAAATTTTATTAGATGACGAAAAAATTGTTCAAGAAAAATTATTGAATATTTTACCGAGTAAAGAAAGTTACCTTTTACCTATTAATGCAGAAGTATTCGAAGAACTTGAAAGTACGATTCAAAACAACGGTTATGAATCTAATTTAAATATTAAACTATCTTATTATCATAATGTAAGTAGAAAACAGCAAGATATGCTATTAGTCGCTAAATTAGATGAATTTAATATGTACGAAAAGGAAAAAGTTTATGAATTGCAATTTATAAATCAATGATTTAACCCTATATAATTAAAAGAGACAAGCTATATTGTCTATCAAAACTATCTTTTTACAAATTGGATGTCCACGTGGATGCCAGCAAGAAAAAAATGAGTGATGCTGCATCTGCATATGTCAAAAATCAGTAATTAAATGCTTTTCAATTTTCAAGCATAAATAGCAATTACCTATTTATTTGAACAACTCAAACATCTAAATATAAACAAATAATAATAGGTACTAAACATTAAGTGGTAAAACGCTAGTTACTCAAATTCAGTTAACAAGAGTTGTATTTTGTCTATGTGGTGAATAGCTACAGATGAATTTATAGTTGTTGCATTTAGGGTGTTAGTTTTAAGAAGATTGTTTTTTAATTGTATGACACAACTGTACGTAGTATGATAGTTGTAATTCATTTTCATATGACATTCTAAGGGGGAATGAACGATGCAAGAAATTAAATTAAGTACGATAAAGGCAAGTTCATTAGAAGAGTTAGAAAGTAGTATTAACGCTTATTTAAAAGACGATGAAGTAGCAGGCTATCAATTATTAACATCAACGGTGCGTGAAATTGAAGAACGTACATTTTCGGCGAATGAACAAGCATTTAGTGCTTTTCTCACATTTATAAAAAATGTTTAATATCATTATAGTTATAAGTAAGTTACATACAAAGTCTATGGTCTTTGATATGTAACTTTTTTTATGTGATTTTAAAAGTGGTATAGTAATTCTAAAGTTTGATAGATAAATATTCACAACTTTGAAGATATGAAGAATTAAATTTAGAAAATAAAAACTGCCGACATACATATGCGGCAGAACGTGTTATTTTTTCTTTTTTTTCGTAATCAGTGATTGGATTAAAATAATGATAAAACCAATAAATATACCTAAAAATATCGCTACAACAGCTGAAACTATAGGTGGTAGTTGGAATTGAAATTGTAAAATCAAGCCTATAATAATTGCAACCACGATTGCAATGGTAGTAATCATATTCTCTTTAGCCATAGTCAAATTGTTCACTCCTATCATCCATATTATAGCATGACAAAAATATTTATAAAATAAAATAGTGTCATGGAATTGTGTCCTTTATGTTGAACTAGTCTGAGCGATGATTACTTATAATTTAACGATAAAGTAATACTTGAAATGAAGAAACAAATTATATTTGACTCTTGACGATTTAAATGAATTTATATATGATGATTTGGACAATTCTATATAAGTAGGTGCAACAGTGAAATCGACAAAGAAAATGACAACGCTAGTGGTTGGTATTATTATTTTAGGCGTTTTAGCTTTTCAATTTATTAATCATAGTGGTCCGTTTCAAGGGAACAGTTCTAATTCAGCATCTGGTCCTGATCAAACGGAAAAGGTGCATGTTGAACGTGTAGTAGATGGAGATACGTTAGTTGCTAAAGATGAAAAGGGTGAGCAATTAAAGGTTAGATTAATAGGTATTGATACGCCAGAAACAGTTAAACCCAATACACCGGTACAGCCTTATGGGAAAGAAGCTTCAAATTATACTAAGAAACATTTAACTGATAAGGATGTTTTTTTAGAGTTTGATAAAGAAAAAGAAGATCGTTATGGTAGAATTTTAGCCTATGTTTGGTTAGATAAAAAAACAATGTATAATGAACAAATGGTGAAAAATGGTTTAGCTCGTGAGAAATATTTTGCGCCGAATGGTAAATACAGAGAAATATTCCAAAAAGCTGAGCAACAAGCTAAAAGTGATAAAATAAATTTGTGGAGTTAAATAAATATTTTCTAAATTCATTTGCACGGTTTAAACAATCTATATTCAAGCTTGCACATCATAAACATACTAAACCCCCAATGCTGTATTTGGCATCGGGGGTTTAGTATGTTTATGAGTTAGTGGAAACGCGCTACAAGTTTATCGTATTGCTCTTTCGTTAAAGCTTCCTCAGCTTCGTTGATCGTTCCACCAATGATTTCTTTAAGTGAAGACTTAGAAGAAACAGTTTCAGCATATTCTTCTCTGACCGTAGGGCCATCGATTAAATTCACGCTGCCATCTGTAAAGTATACAAGTCCGATACTTTTGATGTTGTGATTGAGGCGTTCAGCTATTTTGGCCTCTAACTCTTTAGTGTTTTTGGCTGCTTGTTCATAAGGATCATAATTATAGAAATCAAAAATAACCGAGTTATTTTTGATACGTTCTATAAATGTATATGTTGCTTTGTTTGAAGATTGGAATTGGCTATGATATTGCTCAGCAATATAGCGACCCACTGTTTGGTTTACTGTGTTCTCTTTATTAGATTGATTTTCTAAAGTAGGGTCTACAGTAAAGTGATAGAACGTTTTTTGTTTCCAGTTTTTCACGTTAATGTTGAAAATACCCTTTTCTGAAATAACAACATAATCAAAAGTTCGTGCAAATTCGAAAAGCGGATGTTTTACTGCAAGATTTCCTGTTGCAATAATAGCATAGTGTTGAATTTTGCCTTCTTGTTTATATTGTTCTAAAATTTCATATAAGTCTTGCTTAGCTTTTCTTAAGCCATGGTGATGTGTATCATTATTGCCATCAATGCGTAACATTTGGTTTTTTAAGTGCGTGTTTTCACGTGTAACCGTACTTATTTTAGTGACCAATTGGTCTTTAGCATAAATTTCTGTATCCAATTTTTGTTGCATAACACGGTGGTTAATAATAGCAACAATAATGAGTAAAATAATGATTACTAGTAAAATGAATAGAAGAAACATGGTGATCATCCTAATCTTATTAAATTTATTGATACAGTTTATTTTACTCTTTTATACATAGTAGTACAAATACAATTATTTAAACTGTTATATATTGATTATATGACTTTTATTAGAAGAGAATCAATTTTAAGGTTGTTATACAATTAATATTTTCAAGAATGACTATATATAAATGTAGTCATTATATTTTTCTATACATTGAATGTTAATATTAAGGGTGAATTTCGTTTACACTTAGGGGGATTAATAGATATAATAAAGGGTACAAAAGATACGTTGAAGATGGGGGACAATGATTTGAGTGCTATCAAAAATTATCTCGAGCAAATAATGCAACAAATAAAGAAAGGTGAAATTATCGCTTTCGATAATCATCCTACTGCTTATAAGATAATTGATTATTTATATAACACAGGAACTAAAATTTCTGTGATAAGCTATTCAACTGATATTATTAAATATGTAGCTAAATATACTGATTTTAATATTATTTTACCTAATGGTGTGGTAAATGGCACATATCATATTATTGTCGGTCCGGATGTTGTACAAACTTTTTCAAAATATCAAATTCGTTATTACTTTGCGGCTGTACCATATATGATTGAGGATGCGCTATACCAATCTATACCGGAAGTTGCAGAGCTTCAACTGACATTATATAACAATGCTAACGATACATTGGTTGTGAATCGACCAGAGTTTTTAAGTACAGAATCATTAAGGGGCTACATGTTTATTGGTTATTTTTAATAGCATATTAAATAGTTTTCAAATATGTGAGTAATACGTTGAAAATTATAACTACAAATTATATAATGTATATTATTGGAAACGCTTACTTTTAGAGGAGGTGCTCATTTGAACAATAATGAAAATATTAAAACGCTTGTTAATAGATTAAACGAAAAAGTTGGTAATCTATTTAAATATAATGGCGAGGTCGCTAAGCAATTATTTTTACATGATGAATTTAATTTAGATGGTAAAGTAGATATCAGTGTTGAAAGGAAATTTCTTGCTGAAGTATTAAAATATATCCCGAAAACATATCACATAAATTTGTATGATGAAACACAGAGCACTTCAGACTTTTCTGAAATAGAGTTCTCTAAGATTACACATGCCAATATTTTTGATCAAAATGAATTAATCATGACAGTTATCGTATATGATGTTGAAGATGATGATTGGATGTTTAGATGGAATCACAATATACGTATGCCAGAGAAACACATTTATTTCCATTCAATCAAATGGGATGTTGATTATGTGAAACCTGAGATTGTTTTAATGTATGAGTTATTAGATCCAATTGATTATCATCAGCTGCCTAATTATCGTAGCGTCATTGACTCTCTGAGTTATTATCAATTTGTAATGTTGCGTTTAGTTGTTGGTGATGAACGTATAAATCAAGCGTTAAATTCGGAAAAGAAAGCGATATAAAATCCTTCAAATCGTTAACAAAAGTCTGACTTCAATCAAGACATTTACGATTTGAAGGATTTTAGTTTTACAATTTCAAACATTCGCCATTATAACAATATTCGTATGTAGCTTTAACTGCTTTTTCAGCATCAGTAACATCGATACCAAACATGATTGAAATTTCTGAAGCGCCTTGGTTCATCATTTTTAAATTGATATTAGACTCTGCAAGGGCATGGGTAATTGTATTCGCAGTACCGACAATTCTATGCATGCCTTCTCCAACAATCATGAGTATTGCTAAATTGTGTTCAACACTTAATTCATCCACATCACAATTTTTACGGATATCATTTAACACTTGTTCTTCTCGATTTTGAATTTCTTTTGAACGCATAATAATACTTATACTATCTATACCAGAAGGCATATGATCAAATGAAATATTATAATCTTCAAGCACGCCAAGTATTTTACGTGTAAATCCAACTTGTCTATTCATTAAATATTTTTTGATATTTAGTACCGTAAAGTCTTTGTCACAGCTGATGCCACTGACGATATTATTCGAATTGATTTCTCTATCGTGGCGAATAAAAGTACCTGTATCGTTAGGACGATTTGTATTTTTTATAACGACGGGAATTCTATCTTTGTGCAATGGTTGTAGTGCTTCATCATGGAATACACCAAAGCCAGCATAAGATAACTCGCGCATCTCTCTATAGGTAATTTCATCAATGACTTCAGGGTGTTTTACAATAGTTGGGTTTGCTCTAAATATACCTGAGACATCTGTGAAGTTTTCATATAAATCGGCTCTTACACCTCGTGCAACAATTGCACCGGTAATGTCAGAACCGCCACGAGGGAATGTTACAACATAGTTTTGTCTTGAAATACCAAAAAAACCCGGGATAATTAATTTTTCTTTATATGCTCTTAATTGGTAGATATCTTCATAAGAATGGTCTAAGATTTGTGCGTTTTGTGGTAAGTCAGTAACTGTGATACCCGCATCACCTGGTGAAATATAACGCGTAGGGATGCCTTGACTATTATTATATTCAGCAATAAGTTGGGCATTGAAATTCTCACCACAAGAGAGTAGCGCATCTAATAAACGAGAAGGTTTATTTTTTAATGTCTTGATGTAATGTTCTAGCGTTTTATCAATAGTGAATAATAAATTATCATGCATTTCTAATTCATAAATAATATCAGCATAACGTTGCATAATTTCTTCTTTTTTAGAAATATGGTCTAAACCTGCAATGACTTTTTCGTATAGACGTATCAGTAAGTCAGTTGTTTTGACGTCTTCTTTATGGCGTTTACCTGGTGCAGAAACTACAATAATCTTTCTATCCTCGTCCGAATTGACGATATTTAATACTTTTTTTATTTGTTCTGCATTAGAAACAGAACTTCCTCCAAATTTCGCTACTTTCATAGTGACATACAACCTTTCTAAAAAATCAGAAAATTTTGTTTAGTTTTTATCACGAGAGTGATAGTATAGATATACGATTTAAATTTTCAACCTTTACAAAAATAATGAATGAATTTATACTATACCATATTCAAGTATTTTTCAACTGTACACTTGTATTTTTTAGAAGAACAATCGGAGGAATGAAGTTATGAAAGAATTAAATGTAGCCCTGCTCGGTTTAGGTACTGTAGGTTCAGGTGTAGTTAAGATAATCGAAGAGAACAGACAACAAATTAAAGACACAATGGACAAAGATATTAATATCAGACATATCTTAGTTCGCGACAAATCTAGATCAAGACCTATTAATGTATCGAAGTATAATTTAACAGAAGACATTGATGAAATTTTAAACGATGATTCTATTGATATTATTGTTGAAGTAATGGGCGGCATTGAGCCGACGGTTGACTGGTTGAAACGTGCGTTAAGTCAGAAGAAGCATGTTATTACTGCAAATAAAGATCTACTAGCTGTTCATTTGAATGTGTTAGAAGACTTAGCACAAGAAAATGATGTAGCACTGAAATATGAAGCGAGTGTTGCTGGAGGTATTCCAATTGTTAACGCGATTAATAATGGTTTGAATGCCAATAACATCAGTAAGTTCATGGGGATATTAAATGGTACATCTAACTTTATCTTAAGTAAAATGACTCAAGAAGAAACATCGTTTGAAGATGCATTAGATGAAGCTCAAAAACTAGGTTTTGCAGAAGCAGATCCTACTGATGATGTAGAAGGTGTTGATGCAGCAAGAAAAGTTGTAATTACATCATATTTAACATTTAATCAAGTGATTAATTTGTCTGATGTAGAAAGACATGGCATTAGTGATGTTGAATTATCAGACATCAAAGTTGCGGATGAATTAGGTTATAAAATCAAATTGATTGGTAAAGGTACATATGAAAATAGAGAGGTTCAAGCATCTGTAGCACCAACGTTAATCAATAAAGCGCATCAACTTTCTGCTGTTGAAGATGAATTTAATGCGATTTATGTTATTGGTGATGCTGTTGGAGAAACGATGTTCTACGGAAAAGGTGCAGGTAGCTTAGCCACAGGTAGTGCTGTAGTGAGTGATTTATTAAATGTAACATTAAATTTTGATTCTAATTTACACACATTACCACCACATTTCGAGTTGAAAACAGAAGCAACAAAAGAAATGATGGATGATGAAGATACAGTGACAATTAAAGAAAAAGAAAGTTACTATGCTGTTGTCCAAACTGATGGTGATGAGCTTAATAAAGTTGAGTCATTGATTAAAGCTAAATTACCTTTCCATAAATCATTAGCTGTCAAAGAACGTGATGCACATACAGTTGGTGTGGTTATCGTAGGTATAGATGAGTCACCAGAGTCTTCAATAACAGAATCAGGTTATATCGTTAAGAAAATATATCCAGTCGAAGGGGTTTAATTAAAATGGAGAAATGGCAAGGGTTAGTAAAAGAATTCAAGGAATATTTACCAGTAAATGAAAATACACCACAATTAACATTAAATGAAGGTCATACTCCATTAGTTTATTGTGAAAATTTATCGGAAATGCTTGGTATTGAATTACACGTAAAATACGAAGGTGCAAATCCTACAGGTTCTTTTAAAGATAGAGGCATGGTTATGGCTATGGCTAAAGCTAAAGAAGAAGGGAAAAAAATAGTAATTTGTGCATCAACGGGTAACACTTCAGCATCAGCGGCTGCTTATGCAGCACGTGCAGGTCTAAAAGCAATCGTAGTCATCCCTGAAGGTAAAATAGCTTTAGGTAAACTATCACAAGCTGTCATGTATGGTGCGGAAATCGTTTCTATTGAAGGCAATTTTGATGAAGCCTTAGAGATTGTGAAAGAAGTTGCTGAAAATGGGGAAATTGCACTGGTAAATTCAGTCAATCCATACAGAATAGAGGGTCAAAAAACAGGTGCCTTTGAAGTTATAGAACAATTAGGTGGCGTAGCTCCAGATGTTTTATCTATTCCTGTTGGTAATGCTGGTAATATTTCAGCCTATTGGAAAGGTTTTAAAGAATATCATGAACGTGATAATACAGCATTGCCCCATATGTATGGGTTCCAAGCTGAAGGTGCATCACCTATCGTTCAAAACAAAGTAGTAAAAGACCCTGATACTGTTGCAACGGCAATTCGTATTGGTAATCCTGCAAGTTGGGATAAGGCGACAAATGCATTAAATGAATCAAACGGTTTAATTGATAGCGTTACAGATGAAGAAATCTTAGAAGCGTATCAATTAATGGCACGTAAAGAAGGTGTCTTTAGTGAACCAGCAAGTAATGCCTCTATAGCTGGATTGATAAAATTACACCGTGCTGGCAAATTGCCTCAAGGGAAGAAGGTTGTAGCTGTACTCACTGGTAATGGATTAAAAGATCCTGACACAGCAATATCATTGTTAGATAACCCTATCAAACCTTTACCAAATGATAGAAAGAGCATCTTAGAATATATCAAAGGGGCACTCTAGCATGAACAACATGTTACATTTGAAAATTCCGGCATCTACAGCTAACTTAGGTGTCGGTTTTGATTCTATAGGTATGGCTTTAAATAAATTTTTATATTTAGATGTAAAAACAAATACAAGTGGCGTATGGAGTTTTAATCATGTTGGACCTAATGTAGAAGATTTACCCACAGATAATAGGCATTATATTTATCAAATTGCGCAGAAAGTTGCACGCAAATATGATGTCACATTGCCAGGGTTAGATATTGAAATGAGAAGTGAAATCCCGCTTGCGAGAGGGTTAGGCTCTTCAGCATCAGCTTTAGTTGGTGCCCTCTACATCGCTAACTATTTTGGTGATATCGAATTGTCTAAATACGAATTACTTCAATTAGCTACAGAGTTTGAAGGGCATCCAGATAATGTGGCCCCAACAATATATGGCGGTCTTGTTTTAGGGTATTATAATCCGGATACTAAAGTGACGGATGTTTCATATATCGATACGCCTAAAGTAGATATTATTATTACTATACCATCATACGAACTACGAACTGATGATTCCAGAAATACCTTGCCAGATACATTTTCACATAAAAAGGCCGTACAAAATAGTGCAATCAGTAATACTATGATCAGTGCATTGATTCAACACAATTATGAACTTGCAGGAAAAATGATGGAACAAGATGGCTTTCATGAACCATACCGTCAACACTTAATCCCAGAGTTTCAGTCAATTAAAGATATAGCTAAACAATATCAAGCTTATGCTACAGTTATTAGTGGTGCCGGTCCAACAGTACTTACGCTTATTGCACCAGAACGTAGTGGTGAATTAGTGAGGGCGCTCAAAGGCGAGTTTGATGATTGTCGTTCTGAATTGGTAACTATCAATGAAAGTGGCGTAGTATCTAAAGTACTGTACCAACGTCTTTAATATATAGTAATATATAAAGAGATGTTGAAAGGAGACAGGCAACATGAGTGAGTATAAAGTTATAGTAATGGATATGGATGACACATTGATGAATACTAATAATGAAGTTAGCCCTGAAACAGCTGCTTATTTGATTGAAGCACAAAGACAGGGGTATAAAGTAATACTAGCTTCAGGTCGTCCAACAGAAGGAATGTTACCGACAGCAAAATTATTACAACTAGATCAAAACAATAGTTATGTAATCAGTTATAACGGCGGTAAGACAATTAATGTTAGCAATGAGCAAGTAGAAGTGAGTCGCTCAATTTCTAAAGAAAATTTTGACTTAATAGTAGATTACTGCAGAGAAAATAAATTATTTGTTTTAACGTATGATGGAGGTTATATCATATATGAAGGTGAGCATGAATATATGAATATAGAATCTGAGTTAACTGGTTTGCCGATGAAACGCGTAGATAATATTAAGGATTATATTCAAACAGAAGTACCGAAAGCAATGGGTGTAGATTATGTACCGAATGTTACGGCTTTGAATATTGAATTAGCAGGACACTTTAATGAGGATGTTGACGTTACAACGAGTAAACCTTATTTCCTAGAGTTTATGGCTAAAGATGTATCCAAAGGCAATGCTGTTACCGCATTATGTGATAAATTAGGTTATAATCTATCACAAGTTATTGCATTTGGAGACAGTTCTAATGATATATCAATGCTTGAAGTAGTTGGTTATGCAGTAGCAATGGATAATGCTAATGATGCAGTTAAAGCTGTTGCTGATGAAGTTACTTTAAGTAATGGGGAGAACGGTATTCCTCATGCTTTAAAAACACTTTTAAAATAAAAAAATGGACCGATATATAGCTATCGGTCCATTTTTTGTTGTTTTACGATGTGTGTCGCATTATTTAGCTGTATGTGTCCATTCATGTTTGCCACGATGTCTCTTAACGTGTGCATATACATGATCAGCAGCATAATCTAAATTTGTATATACAGTAATCGAAAATGCAGACTGATTTTCTTCAAAGTCTTCTTCTAAAAATAAATCTTTAAGATGGTCAAAGAGACTTTCCATTTGAGCATGATCCAAGCTACTATATTCTCTAAGTGTGCGCTTAATCAAGCGGTTGTGTCTGTCTTCAAGTGATTGCACAACAATAACGAAGCGTTCTTCAGTTTCTAAAATGTCGTCAAATAAGTTTGTCTGTCCAATCATAGTTTCCACCTCTAGGTTAACGTTTATTATTATACTTAATTATACTATAATTTTACTGAACTGAAAATATCAAGGACTCATGTAATTTTAGTGAGTGAAGCGTTTTCGTATTATGAAGTATATCATATACAATGTGCACGCTAATCAGAGTACTAATAAGTTTTGCTTTCTATTCTATTAATGATATACATAAAAAAACAAGGATACATGAGATGTTAATGTATCCTTGTTTTATTTACTCATAAGTGTGACTTTTTAAATCCATTTCTTCAAGTTTAATGACTTTCGTTTTACGAATGATTTTATGTGCAAAGTAAATAATAGCTAAAATAATAATTGGTGAAATATTACGTAGTACTGCTAAAAAATCACCAGAGATGAGAGCGCCTAACGAATTACCAGCAAATAAGAATAATAATGCAACAATAACAATAATAGGTCCTAATGGATAGAACGGTGCTTTATATGGAAGCACGTCATCTGGATTTTTATTTTGCTTTTTGATTGCTGAACGTAAACGGATTTGTGAGATAATGCTAGATGCCCAAACTACTATAACCAATGAACCAATTATATTAAGTAATGAAAATACGATGTCTGATTTAAATTGAGCCAATATAATAATAAGTAATACTATGATAAACGTAGTGAATATAGAAATCATAGGTAATTTAGTCGTTTTATTTAATTTCCCGAAAATACGTGGTGCTTGTTTATCTTCGGCCATTGAGAATAACATACGACTTGTTGTGTAAATACCAGAATTTGCTGCCGACAATAGTGAAGTTAAAATAACTGCATTAATGACAGAAGCAGCAAAAGCAATACCTACACGATCGAATACAATGGTAAACGGACTTTGGCTTACTGATTCAGACTTATTTAATAGTAGTGGATCAGTATAAGGTATAATTGCTGAAATAACTGCAATTGATAACACATAAAATAATAATATTCTCCAAAACACCTGTTTAATAGCTTTAGGCATTGATTGATGAGGGTTCGAAGATTCACCGGCTGTTACTGCAACAACTTCAGTGCCACCAACAGAAAACCCTGCAATTAATAATACACCTAAAAAGCCAGAAATGCCGCCAACAAAGGGGGCTTGTCCAGTAGTGAAATGGTCAAAACCATACGTTTTTCCACCTAAGATACCTACTATTGTTAAAATACCAATAACAATAAATATAATTATAGTTATGACTTTGATAAGTGATAACCAAAATTCAGTTTCACCAAAAGCCTTAACTGAAAAAATATTCAGTAACAAGAGTAAACATAAAAAGAGCATACTCCAAGTTACGGGACTAAAGAAACTAAACACTTCCCAGTAATTCAGTACACTAGATGCAATGATGATATCAACACTTGTGACCAATACCCACATGACCCAATATAGCCATCCCATTGTAAACCCTAAAGAACTATCTACGAATCGAGTTGAATATGAGCTGAAGGATCCCGATACTGGATAAAATGTAGCTAATTCCCCAATGGATGACATTAAAAAATATAACATCACTCCGATAATCAAGTAAGCTAATATTGCACCACCAGGGCCTGCTTGAGAGATTACGCTTCCTGTCGCTACAAATAGTCCAGTCCCAATTGCACCACCAATAGCTATCATTGAAATATGTCGCGAGTTTAGACCACGTTTCATGTTATTTTGCGCCATAATTTGTCTCCTATAATTTATTAAATTTTATATACACTCCATTTTAATGCTTTTAGTTACTACAATCAATGCTTTTTATGTTACTAAAATCATCAATATTTTAAATTTTCGGAAAATTATTGTGAGTTTACATGTTAGTTTGTTGCTTTTAAGTGCGGTATACATTAAAATTAATTCTAGATAATAATCATTATTATCTAGAATTAATTTTAGGGGGAAACATTATGAGCAATAATAGAAGATTGACTAGTCTTTTTGGTGCGCCAGTTTCTGATAGAGAAAATAGTATGACTGCAGGCCCTAGAGGACCTATGGTGATGCAAGATTGGTACTTTTTAGAACAGATGGCTCATTTTGATAGGGAGGTAATTCCAGAGCGACGTATGCATGCAAAAGGTTCTGGTGCATTTGGGACATTTACAGTCACAAATGATATTACTCAGTACACATCTGCAAGTATTTTTTCAGAGGTTGGAAAGCAGACTGAAATGTTTGCACGTTTTTCTACTGTAGCAGGTGAAAGAGGCGCCGCGGATGCTGAGCGTGATATTCGTGGGTTTGCATTGAAGTTTTACACTGACCAAGGGAATTGGGATTTAGTAGGTAACAATACACCAGTATTCTTCTTTAGAGATCCTAAATTGTTTGCGAGTTTAAATCATGCAGTGAAACGTGACCCTAGAACAAATATGCGCAGTGCACAAAACAATTGGGATTTCTGGACCTCTCTACCAGAAGCGTTGCATCAAGTCACTATTTTGATGTCAGATCGAGGTATTCCAAAAGGATTTAGAAATATGCACGGTTTTGGTTCTCATACTTACTCTTTATATAATGATAAAGGAGAACGTGTTTGGGTGAAATTCCATCACAGAACGCAACAAGGTATTGAAAATTTACAGCCTGATGAAGCAGCTCAAACGATTGCTAATGACAGAGAGTCTTCGCAACGTGATTTATTTGAAGCGATTGAAAATAAAGATTTCCCAAAATGGAAAATGTATATACAAGTTATGACGGAAGAACAAGCAAGAAAGCATAAAGATAATCCATTCGATTTAACAAAAGTTTGGTACAAAGGCGACTATCCATTAATTGAAGTAGGAGAATTTGAACTTAACCGTAATCCAGATAACTACTTCCAAGATGTCGAACAAGCTGCTTTTGCACCGACAAATATAGTTCCGGGAATTGATTTTTCACCTGATAAAATGTTGCAAGGTCGTTTATTCTCATATGGTGATGCACAACGTTACAGACTTGGCGTAAATCATTGGCAAATACCAGTTAACCAACCTAAAGGCGTAGGTGTTGAAAATATTTGTCCATTTAGTAGAGATGGTCAAATGCGTATCTTAGATAATAACCAAGGTGGAGGTACACATTACTATCCAAACAGTGATGGTTCATTTGAAGATCAACCTGAATTTAAAAAACCTGGTTTACCAGTTGAAGGCGAAGCGTATGAGTATAATTATAGAGAAGATGATGATAATTATTTCGAACAACCAGGGCGTCTCTTTAGATTACAATCTAAGGAGCAACAAGAGCGTATTTTTGTAAATACAGCTAATGAAATGCAAGGTACAACATTAGAAGTACAACATCGTCATATTCGTCATTGCTTCAAAGCGGATTCTGAATATGGTAAAGGTGTAGCCAAAGCATTAGGTATTGATATTAATGATGTAGATTTAGAAATTAAAGATTAGTTGCCATTAGTAATCTAACTCATCATTAGCTGTGCTAAAGAGTGTCGTAAATGCGATGCTCTTTTTTTATTTAGGTAAAAGTAAAACACTATGATCGATGGTGTAGATATAGACGATATAAAGTAGGGGTACTATGAAATATAGATTGGTAATATTTTATAAACTTTTGCTATTTAAAAATAGTTACCTCAACAAATATATATTTAAATAGAAGAACTGAGCATACTAAAAGTTGAATTTAACGACAAAAATAAACCTGAAATAAGCTGCAATATGCGCTCGTTTCAGGTTTGAAAGTAAATCTGTCGTATTTAAAAAAGCTAATAAGGACAGAACCCTATTTTGTTTCACGATGTAATGTATATTTATTTAATCTAGGACAGAACTTTTTAAGTTCGATACGTTCTGGGTTATTACGTTTGTTCTTTTTAGAAATATAATTACGATCGCCACATTCTGTACAAGCTAATGTAATGTTAACGCGCAAAGTCGACACCTCTTTCTTAATAGGAATTGTTACGTTTTAAAATTTTATCATAATTATAAGTAAATATCAATTGTGTATTTCGATTAAATGGTTAAATCCTCAAAATATATAAGGTCTAGTCATAGAAAATTACATTTAAGCGTACTTATTGAGCATCAAAGATCAAAGATATTGGGATATAGATTTGTAAGTAAAAGCAGCCGCTTACAGAATATAGAACGAGGATTAACAATTTAATTATTTGCTAAAGTGAAAAAGTGTGTTATTATACAAAACGTAATGATTACGTTTTATAAAAGAGAGGTTGAAAGTTAATGGCGAAAAAATCCAAAATAGCAAAAGAACAAAAAAGGGAACGTTTAGTTAATCAATATCGTGAGTTACGTGAAGAATTAAAGGCTAAAGGTGACTATGAAGCATTGAGCAAGTTACCAAGAGATTCTTCACCTACGCGGCTAACTAGACGCTGTAAAGTGACAGGTAGACCTAGAGGGGTTTATCGCAAATTTGAAATGTCACGTATTGCATTTAGAGAGTATGCACATAAAGGGCAAATTCCAGGAGTTAAAAAATCTAGTTGGTAATTTACGACTATAGTCCATTTACATTTACGATAAAACAATGTATATTATCTAATGGTGAAGATGAGTGGAAAAAGTTATTGTTCGGAAATTGTACTAAAGTTAGATATAATTTCATTTAGAACAAAGGAAATCATCATGAAAATCTTACCATTAAACGATTGTATTATTAAAAATGTTAGGGGTTTGTTTAACTATGAAAATATTTGATTACGAGGATATCCAACTTATACCAAACAAATGTATTGTTGATAGTCGCTCTGAATGTGACACAACTGTTCAATTTGGGCCAAGAAGTTTTAATTTGCCTGTAGTTCCTGCCAACATGCAAACAGTTATGAACGAAACGTTGGCTGAATGGTTTGCAGCAAACAATTATTTCTATATTATGCACAGATTTGATGAAGAAGCACGCATTCCGTTCACAAAGCGTATGCAAGAAAAAGGATATTTTGCATCTATTTCAGTGGGTGTTAAAGCACGTGAATTTGATTTTGTTGAAAAATTAGCTGCTGAAAAAGTTATTCCTGACTATATTACAATTGATATTGCACATGGGCACTCTGATTCGGTTATTAATATGATTAAGCATATTAAACGTTTTATTCCAGAAGTGTTTGTTATTGCTGGTAATGTTGGTACGCCTGAAGGTGTGCGTGAACTTGAAAACGCTGGTGCAGATGCTACTAAAGTAGGTATTGGACCAGGTCGCGTTTGTATCACTAAGATTAAAACTGGTTTTGGTACAGGCGGTTGGCAATTAGCAGCTTTGAACCATTGTAGTAAAGCAGCACGTAAGCCTATTATCGCCGATGGTGGAATTAGAACACATGGTGATATTGCGAAATCCATTAGATTCGGTGCTTCAATGGTAATGGTTGGCTCATTGTTTGCAGCACATGAAGAATCACCAGGTGAAACTGTAGAGTTAGATGGTAAATTATATAAAGAATACTTTGGTAGTGCATCTGAGTTCCAAAAAGGTGAACATAAAAATGTTGAAGGTAAAAAAATGTTTGTTGAACACAAAGGTTCATTATCTGATACTTTAGTGGAAATGCAGCAAGATTTACAAAGTTCTATTTCATATGCAGGTGGCAAAGATTTAAATTCCTTGAGAAAAGTGGATTATGTAGTCGTGAAAAACTCTATTTTTAATGGAGATAGAGACTAATTTAATAGTAGGTGTGACACATTAGAAAATTTTTATTATATATCGTTGTTATTCTAGTAATCGTGTTGGTAGTTCCTGTAAAAGAGACAGCCCCAATGGAAGCATTACAACAACAAGTTAAAACTAAAGTGAATAGTTGGACTTCGGACAATTCTACCTCTGACCAGGCACTGAAAGTTCCTAGCAAACAAGAGTTTGCAATCAATAATATTCAAATGAATATGACCAAGCAAACGGTGGAGCAGAAGTTGGGTGATGCCCAACGTGTTACATCTAATGAGTATGGTACAAATTGGCATACTTATTATTCAGGCGATTATAAAGCATTTGTAATGGTCAGTTATATTGATAATAAAGTGCATGCATTGTATAGTAATCAAAATGTCATTTCATCACAATCTAAAATTAAATACGGCACACCTAAAGAAACAGTCAGGGATAGACTAGGTAAACCTATTACTGAAAAGCAAAAAGGACATGTTAGATTCGATGTAAAAGATGATGAATATGATAATTTTCATGATGATCAAATTTATACAACAGCTTTTTATGATAAGCATGAGAACAATAACTTAACTGCTCTTTTACAAGTTAGCGATAATATGGAGAGCCGTTTACAACAACAATATGGTGCGCCTTCAGAAGGATTAGCTCAAAGCTTTGAACTGCAAAACTTTGATTTGGTCAATGCTGAAAGGATTCAACATGACTTAGCCACATTAAATTATTCATCGAGTATTTCTGATACTGCTAGAGCGCATAGTGAAGATATGGCTGAAAATAACTATTTTGATCATAATAATTTATCCGGGGATTCACCGTTTGATAGGTTAGAAGCGGACGGCCATGATTTTAATGCCGCTGGAGAAAATTTAGCTTACGGTCAAACAAGTAGTATATATGCACATCAAGGTTTAATGAATTCATTAGGTCATAGAAAAAATATACTCAAACAATCTTTTAAAACGCTCGGCGTAGGTGTTGATTTTAATGAAGAAAGACAACCATATTGGACTGAAAATTACACAGGATAATGTTTGATTGTGTTGTAAAAGGGTATCTTTAATTTGTGAGGATGAATAAGTTATGACAACAAATAAAAAAGATAAAACAGAAGATATACTTGAAAAAGTAAAAGAAGTTTTAGAGAAGAAAGACGAAAAATAAGAGGTTGAGCGCATGCGCTCAACCTCTTATTTTTGTGAGAGTACCATTAGAACTGTATGATATGACTTTACATTTCTCGGAATAAACCTACGACTTTACCTAGTACAGTAACATGATCTAAATAGATAGGGTCCATAGTGCTATTTTCAGGTTGTAAACGATAATGTGCTTTTTCTTTATAGAATCGTTTTACTGTAGCTTCATTATCTTCAGTCATAGCTACAATAATATCGCCATTTTCAGCGATTGTCTGACTTCTAACTATGACCTTATCACCGTCTAATATACCTGCTTCGATCATACTATCGCCAACAACATTAAGGATGAAAATATCACTGTTATGTGTTGAAGTAAAGTGTTCGGGTAAAGGGAAATATTCTTCGACATTTTCTACAGCTGTAATTGGAACGCCAGCTGTAACTTTACCGATTACAGGAACATGGATAGTTTCTTCCATATTAACTGCTTCACCTACTTGTTCGGTTACAATCTCAATAGCGCGTGGTTTAGTAGGGTCTCTTCTTATATAACCTTTTTCTTCTAATCTTGATAAATGGCCATGTACAGTTGAGCTTGACGCCAAACCGACAGCCTCACCAATTTCACGGACACTTGGTGGGTAGCCTTTTAATTGAACTGTTTGCTTTATATATTCAAAAATTTCATTTTGTCGCTTAGTTAATTCTCTCATAATAGGCACTCCCTAGATTGATTTGTATTTATTATAGCACGCACATATACATTTTACAAACGTTTGTTCGTTTTGGTGTTGACTTAGAACAAGTGTTCTGTTAAATTGGTAATACAAACAAACGTTCTAGGAGTGTTATTAAATGTTGAAAATGTATAAATCAGAAGTGAAACCATATATAACGGTACTTGTTGTTACTATGATATTATGTGCTTTATTTATTATAAGTGCTGACAACAATGCTAAATCAGAACAAACGTACGAAATGACGGACCATCAAATTACACAAGATACAGCGAAACACGAACGAAATCAACCAACTTCAGAAGGAAAAAGCGAACACATAGAACAAGCATTAATTGCAGCAGCGCATCAATAAAGTCGTTAAAGTTATTTACAGAGATAAGATAATTTTGAATTAGCAAATGGGAGGAAAGTGAGCGAAACTATTTAGTTTCGTTCACTTTTTTGTTATATTTTTCTATATTAATGAAATACGGAGGTTTCTTATGGCAAAGATGGATGGCGTTGATATAGAACGTATTAATGAACTCGCTAAAAAGAAAAAGGAAGTTGGCTTAACTGAGAATGAAGCTAAAGAACAATCTAAATTACGCAAAACATATTTAGATTCGTTTAGAAAAAAATTTAAACAGCAAATTGAAAGTACAAGAGTGATTGATCCAGAAGGTAATGATGTAACACCAGATAAAGTAAAAAAAATATTAGATTCTAAAGATGAGGAAGAAAAAAATTAACTCATTTTTTTGTTAAATAGATGAAAAATCATGTATAATGATTATGAAACTAGCTAGAAGAAAGGAAGTCATTTAGATGAATAAAGAAAAAGATCAATTAGCGGTAGATACGATAAGAGCTTTAAGTATTGACGCTGTTGAACAAGCAAACTCAGGTCACCCTGGCCTACCTATGGGTGCAGCTCCTATGGCATACACTTTATGGACTCGTCATTTAAATTTTAACCCCCAATCAAAAGATTTCTTTGATAGAGATCGTTTTGTATTATCTGCGGGTCATGGATCAGCGTTATTGTATAGCCTTTTACATGTTTCAGGTAGTTTAGAATTAGAAGAACTTAAACAATTTAGACAATGGGATTCAAAAACGCCTGGACATCCTGAGTTTAAACACACTGATGGTGTTGAAGTAACTACTGGTCCTCTTGGACAAGGGTTTGCTATGTCAGTTGGTATGGCAATGGCTGAAAAACATCTAGCAGGTAAATTTAATAAAGATGATGCACAAGTAGTGGATCATTACACATATGTACTTGCATCAGATGGTGATTTAATGGAAGGTATTTCCCATGAAGCAGCATCTTTAGCAGGTCATAGCCAATTAGATAAACTTATTGTTTTATATGATTCAAATGACATTTCTTTAGATGGTGATTTAAACAAAGCATTTTCTGAAGATATTAAAGGTCGTTTCGAAGCTTATGGTTGGAAACATATTTTTGTCAAAGAAGGCAATGATATCGATGCAATCGATAAAGCAATTGAAGAAGCTAAGACACAAGATGTGCCAACAATTATCGAAATTAAAACAATTATTGGTTACGGTGCGCCTAACAAGCAAGATTCAAGTGGTGCACACGGTGCGCCATTAGGTGAAGACGAAAGAAAATTAACTTTCGAAAACTATGGTTTAGACCCTGAAAAACGTTTTAATGTGCCTGAAGAAGTTTATGAAATTTTCCAACAAAGCATGCTAAAACGTGCAAATGAAAAAGAAGCATCATGGAACAAACTTGTTGAAGAATATAGCAATAAATATCCAGAATTAGCTGAAGAATTTAAATTAGCTATTAGTGGTAAATTACCAGACAACTACAAAGATGTACTTCCAGAATATGAAGCTGGACATAGTGGTGCAACACGTGCAGATTCTGGAGAAGTTATTCAATCATTAAGTAAATCTGTACCTTCATTCTTCGGTGGTTCAGCAGACTTAGCTGGTTCAAATAAATCAAATGTTAAAGATGCAACTGACTTTGATAAAGATACGCCAGAAGGTAAAAATATTTGGTTTGGTGTTCGTGAATTTGCTATGGGTGCTGCAGTAAATGGTATGGCTGCTCACGGTGGTTTACATCCATATGGTGCAACATTCTTCGTATTCAGTGACTACTTAAAACCAGCATTACGTTTATCAGCAATTATGGGCTTAAATTCAACGTTCATCTTTACGCATGATTCAATTGCTGTTGGTGAAGATGGTCCTACACATGAACCAGTAGAACAATTAGCTGGTTTACGTGCGATTCCAAACATGAATGTGATTCGTCCAGCAGATGGTAACGAAACGCGTGTAGCTTGGGAAGTAGCATTAGAATCAGAAAATACACCAACTTCATTAGTACTAACGCGTCAAAATCTTACAACTATGGATCTTCCAAAAGAAACAGTTGAAGAAGGCGTACGTAAAGGTGCTTATGTAGTGTTCGAATCAGATCAAGCGCCTGAATTCCTATTATTAGCTACTGGTTCAGAAGTTAACTTAGCTGTTGAAGCTGCTAAAGATTTAGAAGCTCAAGGTAAAGGTGTGCGCGTTGTTTCAATGCCTAACTGGAATGCATTTGATCAACAATCTGATGAGTATAAAGAATCAGTAATGCCATCATCAATTACCAAACGAGTTGCTATTGAAATGGCATCATCACTAGGTTGGCATAAATACGTTGGTACTGAAGGTAAAGTCATCGCTATCGATGGATTCGGTGCTAGTGCTCCTGGCGATTTAGTAGTTGAAAAATATGGTTTCACTAAAGAAAATGTATTGAATCAAATTCAAACATTCTAATAAATGTCTAATAGCATTTAATTATTGGTATGGGAGCGCTTGTTCTCATACCAATTTTTAATATCAAAGAAATATGTGACTATATTTACAAATTGAAATTGAAATTGATATAATACATAAGGTTAGAAGATATTCATGGAGTTACTCTTGAAATAGAGTACTAATTTTAGTAAAATTCATTAGGATAGGAAAGTGGGTGAAACAATGGCAACTTGGTTAGCAATAGTATTAATCGTGTTAGCACTTATTATTGGATTAGTCGGTGGATTTTTCCTAGCAAGAAAATATATGATGGATTATCTTAAAAAGAACCCACCAATTAATGAAGAGATGCTACGTATGATGATGATGCAAATGGGTCAAAAACCATCTCAAAAGAAAATAAATCAAATGATGACGATGATGAATAAAAATCAAGAGGAACAACTCAAAAAGTCTAAATAGACCGTCAATAAAGGGCCGGCAGCTACTTAAAAAAGTAACTGCCAGCCCTTATTTTTGTTTGTAGTAAGGTGGAATGATTTCAGTTTAAACTTATGTTATAAGCGTAGCCTAATAAAAATAATAGATAGCATTTATTGAAGAAAGATGATGCAATGTAGTGATATTGATTCGTAGATGTAGATGAGTTTAAAATACTTTTAACGAAGTAATTTATACCTTTATTTTATGTATAAATTCAAAAAAATTTTTCTCGAATAGTTATTGTTGTGGCGCGTTTCGTGGCAATTTATGTTTTTTAAATATTCAGAAAATTATTGAAAATATTTTCTGGTTTGATATAATATGCTTATACAAGGGAGGTATTACAAAGTGAGAGATGCTTTTGATATGGAAGACAAAGAGGTTTTAGATCGACTTGCAAATATACACATTAACTTTCCGACTGAAGAATCATTTAAAAAATATCATAACGCAATGCAGCTTCATGATATGAATTATCTTAGAATGACATTAAATAATGCATTTTCTGCTTGCGACAATACGTCACAAGCTATGTAAATAAAAACGTTAAAATAAGTCTCTTTGAGGCTTATTTTTTTCTGTGAAATTTATATTGCTTATTACATATTAGATAGAGACAATGTGTATGTTGAGTGATACACTTCATTATATTATACAGCTGTGCTTAAATTGATAAAACCCATGTATTTTATTATCTTCAAAATGTAAAAAATGCTAATATATACTATGTGATGTTTTTAATAATAGCTAAGTAATCAATGGCGTGTCAATTTCACGTCTTAGCTTTGTAGAGTGATGAACAATCCTAAATAAATATCATCTTGTAGAAACTTAAAGAAGGTGTCAGCATGTTATATTTGATCTTTTCTATAGTTTTCGCTTTTTTAATGGGAATTGCTGTTATTATCGTGCGCATGAAAGCACAACAATTTCCTGTTAATGAAAGGAAAATTATTTTGCCACCGTTTTTTATGGCAACTGGAGCTTTAATGTATGTCGTTCCATATTTTAGATTAACGGGATTTGAAATTTTAGAATGTATTATTTTAGGCGTATTATTTTCGACAATTTTAATATGGACATCTAGATTTGAAACTAAAGGTAATGAAGTATATATGAAACGATCTAAAGCTTTTCCTATAATACTTATCTCATTACTTTTAATTCGTACAGTAATTAAAATATTTATTAGTAATAAAATAGACCCAGGAGAAATTGCGGGAATGTTTTTCTTGCTTGCTTTTTGTATGATTATTCCTTGGCGTTTGGCGATGTTATATAAATATAAAAAAGTGAAGCGTAGTTTAATACAATAGTTTTGAGCCGTTTATCCTAGGTGATAAGCGGCATTTTTATTATAATAGAAATGATTAAGGGAATATAATAGTATATATACGAACAAAGGTTCTATGAGAGGTGTAAATATGAAAGTAATACATACAGCAGATTGGCATTTAGGAAAAATATTGAATGGCAAAACATTACTAGATGACCAAATATATATTTTAAAGTGCTTTATAGAAGAAATGAAAAATGAACAACCCGATGTAATTGTAGTTGCAGGAGATTTATATGATACAAGTTATCCAAGTAAAGGTGCAATACAATTGTTAGAAAGTACAATAAATACTTTGAATTTAGAAATGGGCATACCACTCATTATGATTAGTGGTAATCACGATAGTAAAGAACGATTAAACTATGGTTCTAAATGGTTTGAAAAATCTGGGATGCACATTCGTACAAAACTTGTAGATATTGATAAGCCAATATCATTTGGAGAAATAGATTTTTATACATTGCCCTTTGCAACCATCAATGAAATGCAGCATTTCTTTGATGATGATTCTTTAGAAACACATCAACAATGTGTAAATAAAGCTTTATCACATATAAGTAAAGCGATTGATAAAGACAAAGTCAATGTATTGGTTGGGCACTTAACGGTTCAAGGTGGACTTAGATCTGATTCAGAACGAGCATTGACAATTGGTACGGTGGAATCTGTAGAGGCAAGTTCATTTCAACAATTTGATAGGGTAATGCTTGGCCATTTACATCATCCATTTAGTATAGATTCAGATTTTATAAATTACAGTGGTTCATTATTGCAGTATTCTTTCTCGGAAAGCAATCAACCTAAAGGTTACAGGGTAATGGAAATGAAAGATAACAAGATTAAAGATAAATTTATACCTATACAACCACTTAGACAGTTAGAAGTTATTGAAGGCGATTATGAAGAGGCAATTCAGGAAAAATTAGATATTAAAAACAAAGAAAACTATTTACATTTCAAACTAAAACATATGTCACATGTGAGTGATCCGATGGTGCATTTAAAACAAATTTATCCTAATACACTCGCTTTAACAAATCAGACGTTTGATTTTAATACGCCTATTCATCGTAGCAATTATGAGATACAAAAATTAGACGATGAAACGATTATTAAGAATTTTTACCAAAGTATTACAGATGAATCTTTAACCTCTACACAAAGTCAAAAGGTAGATCGTGTGTTAAATGATTTGTTAGAAGGAGGTATGCAATAAATGCGACCATTAACTTTAAAATTAAACAATTTTGGACCTTTTTTAAATGAAACGATTGATTTTGATCATGTAAAGGATGACCAATTATTTTTAATAAGCGGAAAAACAGGTTCAGGTAAAACGATGATTTTTGATGCAATTGTCTATGCCTTATTTGGCGAAGCTTCTACTAAGGATCGTAAAGAAAGTGATTTGAGAAGTCATTTTGCTGATAGTAAATCTCCTATGGTTGTAGAATTTGAATTTAAGTTAAGAGATGATGTTTATAAAATTGTACGTCAAGGCGCATTTATTAAAGAAGGCAATAAAAATAAAACATTGGGTCAATTAACGGTATATCAATTTGATAATGATGGCTATGATTTAAAAGAGAGTAAAATAAATACAGGAAATCAATTTATTAAAAGCCAATTAGGCGTCAATGCAGAACAATTTCGACAATTATTTATACTACCGCAGGGTGAGTTTAAACGGTTTTTATTATCAAAAAGTTCTGAGAAACAAGAAATTTTAAGAACATTATTTAATAGTCAACGGTTCGAAGATATTCAAAGAAATTTAATGGATGATGTTAAAGAAGTGAGAGAAAAGATAGAAAAAAGATTTAGTATCTTAGAAAATAATTGGCAAGATATCGATGCATTTAATGATGAAGTATTAACTGAGTATAAATTAATCAATGCGAGACAAACGAATCGTGTTGTTGAGGTGTTGCCTAAATTTATTGAAAAAGCCAAAGATATACAGGAACAACTCAAACGAAGCAAGGACCGCCAACAAGACGAGGTTAAAAAATCCGAGAAAATATTAAATGATAATATAAATTTAGAACATGCATTGTCTAAATTAAAAGAGCAACAAGAAAAATATGATGCTTTAGTGTTAAAAGAAAATGATATACAAAGTAAATTAAAATTACTCAATGAAATTTATGAGGTCAGACCTTTAGCTAATTTATTAGATACTCAAGAAACATTAAAAATTAAAAAAAATAAAATCACTCAAGATATAAGTAATAAGGAGCAATTGATAAGGCGTTTAGTATCGAAAATACAAAATGATGAAGAGACGCTAATGATTCATAAAAAGTCATCTCAAACCTTAGAAAAAACAAGAGCATTTATAGAACGCTGTAAGCTATTTTATGATAATGCTAATAAATATAAAAAAGCATATCAAGAATATGATGCTTTAAAAGTTTCTTACAACGAGCTCAATGAAAATTTTATCTTACAACAACAGCAATTTGATACGATGAATGCACAGTTGAATTATAGAAACCCTGATTATGAAATAATAGAAATATTAAACAGTGAAATTTTTGAATTGAAGAATAAAGTGAAAGATTTAAAACGTAATGAATTGAAAAAAATAGAGTATCAATCATTACAAAATAGAAAAAAACAAAAAGTAGAGGATTTAAAAGCTGTTGAGCAACATCTGAAAAATTTAGAAAATGAATATCGTAGTATTGATAAAACAAATATAGATTTGAATAATAAAAAAGATATCATTACAAAAATACAATCAGCAGTACAATCAGGTGATACTTGTCCTGTTTGTGGAAATGAAATACATAAAATTGAACAGCATTTAGATTTTGATGAACTTACTGAAAGATCGCAAAATTTATCAGAAATAGAAAGATGTATTAATGAAGCTTCGGGCAATAAAATTAAATGTGAAAGCGAGTTAAAATATGTAAACGAGCAATTAGCAGAATTTTCACAGGCTGACTTAACTGATACAAATTATGAAGCATATGACGTACTTATAGAGACAAAAGAACAGCAAAAGAAAAAAACAACTATTGAAAATGAAGAAATTAGCCAATTAAAGGAACAGCTCCAACAGCGTGAGCAAAAACTACATGCCCTAGAATTAGAAAGTAAAACTGTGTTCCAGAATTTGAAAGCGCATGAAGTGATGATCAATGATTTTGAAAATTCAACAGAACATAAAAATGTTGATGTATTTATGAAAGCGTACGAGCTTGATGTAGTCAAGATACAACAATTTGATAATGAGTTAGAAAAGTTAGGACGAGGCATACAACAAGCCCAAAATGAGCTATCTATTGAAGAAAATAGTAAAAAATACTTAGACGCAAGTTATACAGAAATTGAGGAAGAATTAGAAAATATGGTTGCCAAAATTAACACAGAAATGGGAAGAATAGGTTTTGAGCATTTTGATCAAGTAAAAGAAACCATAGCTAAGCTAAATGAAAAAAATAAATTAGAAGATGATATCGATACGTATAATAAAGAGAAGCAATCATTTGAATTATTGATAGCACAACTAACAGCAGAAACAAATGACCGTGAGCTTCAAGATAGTGAAAAATTAAAAGAAGATTATGAACGACAACAACAATGTTTAGAAACCGTTGCAACTGAATTAAGCCAACACGAGTTTAAAATTGAATTTAATCAGAAAAAAATTGATGAAATTAAAGCAACGATTGAACAATTAGAATTCGAATTAAAAGAACAACAAGAAGTTTTTCAGCTTGCAGAAATACTTTCAGGTAAAAATGAGCGAAAACTGACATTAGAAAATTATGTTTTAATTTATTATTTAGAAAGAATATTGGCTCAGGCTAATCAACGTTTAGCATTAATGACGGGTGAACGTTATCAACTAACAAGAAGAGAGCAAATTTCACAAGGTTATAGTGGCCTTGAAATCGACGTGTTTGATTCTCATTCTAATCAGGCTAGACATATTACATCGTTATCTGGTGGGGAAACGTTCCAAGCTTCACTGGCATTAGCGTTAGGTCTTAGTGAGATTGTACAGCAAGAAGCGGGCGGTATCGCTTTAGATTCTATGTTTGTAGATGAAGGATTTGGAACTTTAGATCAGGAAACATTAGAAACTGCCTTAGATACATTATTAAGTTTGAAGTCTTCAGGTAGAATGGTAGGCATTATTTCTCATGTGAGTGAACTCAAACAACGGATACCGCTCATTCTTGAAGTTGAAACCGAACAATATCAAAGCACTACACAATTCAAAAAACAGTAATTTACTAGAGCGGATATATGCTTAGTGGCAAGCTAAAACCTCTGGAGTGTAAGCAAGTTTGGCGTACACTTTTCATCAGAACTACTGCAACATGTCATGTTCATCATGAGTACTGCTCTTGGGGGAAGACAAAACTCTTATGATCAACATAAGCAAGGATAATACAGTTTGTATTTGTAAAAGACTACGGTTATGATTTAAAATTTATATTCAAGCTAAAGACCGAGCAAACACAGTTTAAGTGTTTGCTCGGTCTTCTTAATGAACATAAAAAATAATCGAAATGTCTTATTATAAAATGGCCCATATTTTAAAACTGTTGATTTATTTTAAATGAAAAAGACAAGCATTAAATGCTGGTCTTTAGGGAAAAATTAATTCTTTTCACGTAATAAATCACGGATTTCTGTAAGTAATACAGTGTTTTCTTCGATTTCTTCTTCTTCTTCTTTTTTCATTAATGTGTTGGCAATTTTTACAAAGATAAATAGTGCGAACGCAATGATGATGAAGTCGATAATTGATTGAACGAACATACCATATTTAATGCCCATGAATGACCAACTTTTTGCAAAATCAACTGTACCAAAAATTAGCCCTATTAATGGCATAATGATAAATGTAACTAAAGCTGTTACAATTTTGTTGAAAGCAGCCCCCATAACAACTGCTACTGCTAAATCTAATACATTACCTTTTAATGCAAATTCTTTAAATTCCTTTAACATAATACTTAACCTCACTTTTTTTAAAAATATAAATTTTATTATACAATAATTTTTATGTTTGGAGTATACTTTTTTTATCTAAGTTTGATATTAACAAAAGGGTTTGTTATTGTTATATATGGTGAAACAAAAGTAGTTATATATAAGTTTTGTAATTTTCTACTTAAGATTTTAAAAATATAATAAGATGAGAAAGGGAGTAATGAGTGTGAATTCTTCTAACAAACATGCGAATGGTAAGAAGATATCTCCAGTTTTTATTTATAGCGCGATTATCGTAGCGATTGTAGTTTTAATTGGTGCTGTTTTACCAGAGCAATTTGATACAATTACAAATGGCATTAAGCTATGGATTACGGACAAACTAGGTTGGTATTATTTGATTCTTACTACGTTTATTGTTTTCTTCTGTATTTTCCTAATCTTTAGCCCTATCGGAAAATTAAAACTAGGGAAACCAAATGATAAACCTGAATTTAATACAGTTTCATGGTTTGCAATGTTATTTAGTGCTGGTATGGGTATTGGATTAGTATTCTACGGTGCTGCGGAACCTATGGCGGATTTTGCTGCGCCACCGACTGCAGATCCTAAAACAACTGCTGCTTATACTGAAGCATTACGTTCTACTTTCTTCCATTGGGGATTCCATGCATGGGCTATTTATGGCGTAGTTGCATTGGCGCTTGCATATTCTCAATTTAGAAAAGGGGAACCAGGACTTATTTCAAGAACATTACGTCCTATTTTAGGAAATAAAGTAGAAGGCCCAATCGGAACAATCATTGATGTTCTAGCTGTTTTTGCGACAGTAGTTGGTGTTGCTGTATCTCTTGGTATGGGTGCATTACAAATCAATGGTGGGCTAAACTATTTATTCGGTATTCCAAATAACGTCTGGGTACAAGCTATAATTATTATAGTTGTAACTATATTATTTATCATGAGTGCTTGGTCCGGTTTAAGTAAAGGTATTCAATATTTAAGTAATTTAAATATTACTTTAGGTGCAATATTAATGATTGCTGTATTAATCATTGGGCCAACCATTTTGATTTTAAACATGATGACAAGTTCAGCAGGTAGTTTATTAAATTCGTTTTTATTGAATTCATTTGATACTGCTGCTCAAAACCCTCAAAAACGTGAATGGATGTCTAGTTGGACGCTTTATTACTGGGGTTGGTGGTTAAGTTGGAGCCCATTCGTAGGGATCTTTATTGCACGTGTTTCAAAAGGACGTTCAATTCGTGAATTTATCGCTGGTGTGCTTTTAGTTCCGGCTATTGTAAGTTTCGTATGGTTCAGTGTATTTGGCGTACTAGGTATTGAAACTGGTAAGAAAAATCCTGAACTCTTTAATATGACTGCAGAAACGCAATTGTTCGGCGTATTCCATGAAATACCAATGGGAATGGTTTTATCTATTGTTGCATTGGTATTAATTGCATCGTTCTTTATTACGTCAGCAGATTCTGCCACATTCGTGTTAGGGATGCAAACCTCTTATGGATCATTAGAACCTTCAAATTTTGTGAAAGTGACATGGGGCGTGGCCCAATCACTGATTGCTTTTGTATTACTATTTGCAGGTGGAGGTGACGGTGCTAAAGCGCTTAATGCAATACAAAGTGCTGCCATTATCAGTGCATTGCCGTTCTCCTTTGTTGTTATAATGATGATGGTGTCATTCTATAAAGACGCGAATAAAGAACGTAAATTCTTAGGATTAACATTGACACCAAATAAACATAGATTGCAAGATTACTTACAGCATCAACAAGAAGATTATGAAGATGATATTATCGAAAGACGCGCATCGCTTAGAGAAACTGAAAAGAATGAAACCTTAAAATAAATTATATGAAGCAATTTTTAAAAGCGTGCCCATTATGGGTGCGTTTTTTTTATTGAAATGAAGGGTATATATTACGCGCAATTATGAAATAGAAGAATGAAATGACATAAAAGTAATTGGAAAAATCTGAAAATGTTGATAATGATTCTCAATTGATAATATTAACTTATTACACATCCCTTTAATGATAAGTATAACTTATACATACCGATTGAAAATTCAAATCTTAATTATATAGGTTTCTGGCTTTATGTAGTTGTTTTAAGTCACATATAATTATACAATTTAGATAACGGCATAAATTTAACAAAAACTTTCAGGGGGGATTTATATGGCTTCAAATATTAAGCAACAAGCGAAAAAATCGTTTGATCTTAACGGGAAATCATATACGTTTTATGATTTGAAGACTTTAGAAGAGCAAGGATTTACTAAAGTATCGCAACTGCCATATTCAATTAGAGTATTATTAGAATCAGTTTTAAGACAGGAAGATGGTTTCGTAATTACAGATGATCACATCAAAGCATTATCCGATTTCACTAAAGGGGCAGAAGGGGAAGTACCATTCAAACCTTCACGTGTCATCTTACAAGACTTTACAGGAGTTCCTGCTGTAGTGGACTTAGCATCATTACGTAAAGCTATGAATGATGTTGGTGGAGATTTAAACAAAATCAATCCAGAAGTGCCAGTGGATTTAGTTATTGACCACTCAGTACAAGTTGATAGTTACGCTAATCCAGACGCTTTGGAACGTAATATGAAATTAGAATTTGAAAGAAACTATGAACGTTATCAATTTTTAAATTGGGCTACTAAAGCATTTAATAACTATAGTGCAGTGCCACCAGCAACGGGCATTGTTCACCAAGTTAACTTAGAGTACTTAGCAAACGTAGTACATGCTCGTGAAATTGATGGGGAAACTGTAGCCTTCCCTGATACTTTAGTAGGAACTGACTCACATACAACGATGATTAATGGTCTTGGTGTCCTAGGATGGGGCGTTGGGGGCATCGAAGCTGAAGCAGGCATGCTTGGTCAACCTTCATACTTCCCAATTCCAGAAGTTATCGGTGTGAGATTGTCTAACGCATTACCACAAGGATCAACTGCTACTGATCTAGCTTTACGTGTCACTCAAGAGTTACGTAAAAAAGGCGTAGTTGGTAAATTCGTTGAGTTCTTTGGTCCAGGCGTACAACATTTGCCATTAGCTGACCGTGCAACAATTGCGAATATGGCTCCAGAATATGGTGCAACTTGTGGTTTCTTCCCAGTTGATGAAGAAGCATTGAAGTATATGCGTTTAACAGGTCGCCCAGATGAACAAATTGATCTTGTTAAAAAATATTTACAAGAAAATAGCATGTTTTTCACTGTAGATAATGATGAGCCAGAATACACAGATGTAGTTGAATTAGACTTATCAACAGTTGAAGCTTCATTATCAGGTCCAAAACGTCCACAAGATTTAATTTTCTTAAGCGATATGAAAAAAGAATTTGAGAAATCAGTTACTGCACCAGCAGGAAACCAAGGACATGGATTTGATGAAAGTGAATTTGATAAAACAGCAACAATCGAATTTAAAGATGGTAAAACAACTACAATGAAAACAGGTGATTTAGCAATTGCTGCGATTACGTCATGTACGAATACATCTAATCCATATGTAATGTTAGGTGCGGGTCTGGTTGCTAAAAAAGCTGTCGAAAAAGGATTAGAAGTTCCTGACTACGTTAAGACTTCATTAGCACCTGGTTCAAAAGTTGTTACAGGTTACTTAAGAGATTCTGGATTAAATGAGTATCTAGATGATCTTGGCTTTAATCTTGTTGGTTATGGTTGTACGACTTGTATCGGTAACTCTGGACCATTATTAGAAGAAATTGAAAAAGCGATTGCTGAAGAAGATTTATTAGTAACTTCTGTATTATCTGGTAACCGTAACTTTGAAGGACGTATACATCCTTTAGTGAAAGCTAACTATTTAGCATCACCTCAATTGGTTGTAGCTTATGCATTAGCAGGTACAGTTGATATTGACTTACAAAACGAACCTTTAGGTAAGGGTAAAGATGGCGAAGATGTATACTTAAGAGATATTTGGCCATCAATAAAAGAAGTTTCAGATACTGTTGATAGTGTTGTTACACCAGAACTATTTAAAGAAGAATATGAAACAGTATATAATAATAATGAAATGTGGAACGAAATCGATGTAACTGATCAACCATTATATGACTTTGATCCAGAATCAACATATATTCAAAACCCATCATTCTTCCAAGAATTATCTAAAGAACCAGGTACAATCGAACCTTTAAATAATTTACGTGTTATGGGTAAATTTGGAGATTCAGTAACAACTGACCATATCTCTCCAGCGGGTGCGATTGGCAAAGATACACCAGCAGGTAGATATTTACAAGAGCATAATGTTCCGATTCGTCAATTTAATTCATATGGTTCACGTCGTGGTAACCATCAAGTTATGGTTCGTGGTACGTTTGCCAATATTCGTATTAAAAACCAATTGGCTCCTGGAACTGAAGGTGGTTATACAACTTATTGGCCAACAGGCGAACAAATGTCAATTTTTGATGCAGCTATGAAATACAAAGAAGATGGAACAGGTTTAGTTGTATTGGCTGGTAATGACTACGGCATGGGTTCTTCTCGTGACTGGGCAGCTAAGGGTACGAATTTATTAGGTGTTAAAACGGTTATTGCGCAAAGCTATGAACGTATTCACCGTTCAAACTTAGTTATGATGGGTGTACTACCATTACAATTTAAAGATGGAGAATCTGCAGATAGCTTAGGTATCGATG
Organism: Staphylococcus casei; assembly: GCF_030294405.1. Classification (NCBI taxonomy): domain Bacteria; kingdom Bacillati; phylum Bacillota; class Bacilli; order Caryophanales; family Staphylococcaceae; genus Staphylococcus; species Staphylococcus casei. The sequence goes on along the minus strand of NZ_CP125718.1, from coordinate 1,621,760 downwards.
GTACTGAAACGATTTCAGTAGAAGTTGATGAAGCAGTTAAACCTCATGATTTAGTGAAAGTACAAGCTAAGAAAGACAATGGCAAAGTCATTGAATTTGAAGCAATTGCACGTTTTGATTCAAATGTAGAATTAGACTATTATCGCCATGGTGGTATCTTACAACTTGTATTGAGAAATAAATTAGCTGAGTAACTGTATTCGTTGTCAAAACAAGCTGTATTAGCAACATGCTAATACAGCTTGTTTATGTTAATATTTACTTAGTATGTATTATTGAAAAGAGGACGTTAAAGATGATTTATAGTATGACAGAAATTGAATCTCGCTATCAAGAAACAGACCAAATGGGTGTGATTTATCACGGTAATTATCCTACATGGTTCGAAGTTGCACGTACAGATTATATAAGTAAATTAGGGTTCAGTTACAAAGAAATGGAAGATTCAGGTGTGATTTCTCCAGTGACGGATTTAGATATTAAATACATTCAATCTATAACGTATCCAGAAAAAGTAAAAGTAAAAACATGGGTAGAAAAATATTCTAGACTGAGATCACTTTATCGTTATGAAATTTATAATGAAGCCGGAGAACTCGCGACAACTGGGTCTACAGTGTTAACGTGTATTAGAAAAGATACTTTTAAACCTATTCGATTGGATAAATATTTTCCTGAATGGCATGAAGTATATCAAAGTGTTGAGCGAAGAAATAAGGCAGGGGAAACTTTAGAAGTAACGAATGGACTTTAAGTTACTTTAAGTTTATATACGCTATAAATATAAAAGAGGTGCATTCAGTTAACTGAGCGCACCTCTTTTATATTGGTATGAGCAAACCCTTATTATTGTTATGTTTGACATTCAGCGTAACAATAAAAAATAACAATAATATTATCTATTTAGTAATAAAACTTATGTTTTGAAATAGAAGTTTATCGTTTCAAAACACTTTAAGATAAAGCATAGAACAAAATAACTCAGTACAATATTATTTTGCAGTATAGGAAATTTCGTCAAGACCATCACTTACATCAATGAATAAGTTGTTATCTTTGAAATACCATAAATCATGTTCGGCGATTACAACATCTAAGCCTTCATAATTATTTTCATAACCGATTTCAAGATCATTCTTCTTATCAACGCTAAAGGCAGGACTGAAACCTTGTTTTAATTGGAATTCTCCACCATAACGTACGAAGAATTGTAAGACTTTGTCATCTTCAGGTAAATCAAGTTCTTCTTTAAACCAAGACACAGCATTATCTGAAAGTTCTATTTCCATAATAAAAGGCCCCTTTCGACTCACAAGCGCTTCACTTATGACAGTTAGTCACTAATTTATGAATTAGTATTATATTAATTACCCGATTTGAGTAACGTTAAAAGCAGTATACCACACTTTTTTTATTAAATATTCAAAATAAACCGACTAATAACTTAAATGTGGAAAATTCATGCTAATGACCTATATTAGTAGTATAATAGAAATAATGGTGTTTTAAGGTAATCGGAAATACTCAGCTAACCGATGTGATCGGAATCATAAAAATAAAAAGCCAGAGGTTGAACACCTCTAGCTTAGTTCTTTATTTGATACTTTTTTATTTACTAAATGACTTTTGTAATAGTTACATCCATTTTATTTTAGGTTCTTCACCTTTAAATATTCTTACGATATTAGTGCGATGTCTGATGATTAATAATACTCCGACACCGATGCTAACAACAAATAAGATATAGTCCCGAATTAATAAAGCACCAATAACGCAACACAGTGATGCGATGATACTTGATAGAGATACGTACTTTGTTAAATATAATATTACAAAGAAAATTGCTGCTAAAATTAATAATAAGACAGGATTGATACCAAGTATGACACCAGCACTTGTTGCTACTGCTTTACCACCTTTAAATCCAAGATAAACCGGATATACATGACCAAGAATTGCAAAGGCACCAACGATAAGACCATTTGTGAAAAATGTACTTATAGCACCATCTGCATGGACAGGTAACCAAAGTGGGAAAAACACAACTATAAAACCTTTGAATATATCTAAAAAAGTTACTAGAAAACCAGCTGGTTTTCCTAATACTCTAAAACTGTTTGTTGCACCAGTGTTCCCACTACCAAATTGTCTAATATCTTTTTTAAAAAATAATTTACCTATTACATAGCCACTTGGAAAAGCACCGATAAGGTAACTTAATATTAACATGATTACGATCATCATATATAATCACACATCCTTTAATGACATTAAAATTATTTTACCACATCAGACTATGTTTATACGAATAAATTTTTCAAAAAGGATATGATTTCTTCTTTAAAATTGATTTGGTGCTTGCATTTTAATTAGATTTATATAAAAATAACTATTGTATAGTTTTAAAAACGAACGTACGTTTGTAGGAGGGCGAAACGATTGGCAATGAATAAACAAAATAATTATTCGGATGATTCCATTCAGGTTCTTGAGGGATTAGAGGCCGTAAGAAAGCGACCTGGGATGTATATTGGTTCTACCGATAAACGTGGATTACATCATTTAGTATATGAAGTTGTCGATAATTCCGTCGATGAAGTATTGAACGGTTTTGGAAATGAAATCATAGTAACAATTAATAAAGATGAAAGTATTACTATAGAAGATGATGGACGTGGAATGCCTACAGGTATTCATGCTTCAGGCAAACCTACTGTAGAAGTTATTTTTACAGTACTTCATGCAGGTGGAAAATTTGGACAAGGTGGATATAAAACTTCAGGTGGCTTACATGGTGTAGGTGCCTCGGTAGTGAATGCTTTAAGTGAGTGGTTAGAAGTCGAAATCCATAGAGATGGAACGATTTTTACACAAAGCTTTAAAGATGGTGGAAGACCCGCTTCAGGACTTGTCAAGCATGGTAAAACTAAAAAGACCGGTACAAAAGTAACGTTCAAGCCAGATCCAGAAATATTTAAATCAGCTACATCATTTAACTATGATGTGCTAAGTGAACGATTACAGGAGTCCGCCTTTTTACTAAAAAGCCTAAGAATCACTCTGAAAGATTTGAGAGCAGGAAAAAAACGAGAAGATGTGTTCCATTACGAAGAAGGTATTAAAGAATTTGTAAATTATGTCAATGAAGGTAAAGAAGTATTACACGAAGTAGCAACCTTTGATGGCGAAGCGAATAATATAGAAGTCGAAGTAGCTTTCCAATATAATGATCAATATTCAGAAGGTATTTTGAGCTTTGTTAATAATGTACGTACTAAAGATGGTGGGACACATGAAGTTGGCTTTAAGTCAGCAATGACACGTGTCTTTAATGATTACGCGCGACGCATCAATGAATTAAAAGATAAAGATAAAAACTTAGATGGTAATGATATCAGAGAAGGTCTAACGGCTATCATTTCTATACGTATCCCAGAAGAATTACTTCAATTTGAGGGACAAACGAAATCTAAATTAGGAACAACGGAAGCAAGAAGTGCAGTTGATTCTGTCGTAGCAGATAAATTACCGTATTATTTAGAAGAAAAAGGACAATTATCTAAAAATCTTGTGAAAAAAGCAGTGAAAGCACAACAAGCTAGAGAAGCTGCTCGTAAAGCAAGAGAAGATGCGCGTTCTGGTAAGAAGAATAAACGTAAAGATACATTGCTATCTGGTAAATTAACACCGGCACAAAGTAAAAATACTGATAAAAAAGAATTGTATCTTGTAGAGGGTGACTCTGCAGGTGGTTCTGCTAAGTTAGGTAGAGATCGTAAATATCAAGCCATATTACCGCTAAGAGGGAAAGTAATCAATACCGAAAAAGCGCGATTAGATGATATTTTCAAAAATGAAGAAATCAATACCATTATCCATACTATTGGGGCCGGCGTGGGTAACGAGTTTAAAATTGAAGATAGCAATTATAATAGGATTATTATCATGACAGATGCTGATACAGATGGTGCCCATATACAAGTACTGCTACTAACATTTTTCTTTAAATATATGAAACCTTTGGTAGAAGCTGGAAGGGTATTTATTGCATTGCCACCTTTATATAAATTAGAAAAAGGTAAAGGTGCTTCAAGAAAAATTGAATATGCTTGGACAGATGAAGAGTTAGAAAAATTACAGAAAAAATTAGGTAAAGGTTTTAGTTTGCAACGTTATAAAGGTCTGGGCGAAATGAATGCTGACCAGTTATGGGAAACAACAATGAATCCTGATACAAGAACGTTAATTAGAGTACAAATTGAAGATGAATTACGTTCATCCAAACGTGTAACTACATTAATGGGAGATAAAGTTGCGCCACGACGTGAATGGATTGAAAATCATGTTGAATTTGGATTACAAGAAGATCAAAGTATTCTAGATAATAATGAAATTCAAATTTTGGAGCAGGACAATCCTAATGAGGAGGAAAGAAATTGAGTGAAATAATTCAAGATTTATCGCTAGAAGATGTTATTGGCGATCGATTTGGTAGATATAGTAAATACATCATTCAAGAGCGTGCATTGCCAGATGTTCGTGATGGGCTCAAACCTGTTCAAAGACGTATACTTTATGCAATGTATTCAAGTGGAAATACGTATGACAAGAATTTCCGTAAAAGTGCTAAAACAGTCGGTGATGTAATAGGTCAGTATCATCCACATGGAGATTCGTCAGTTTATGATGCTATGGTACGACTCAGCCAAGATTGGAAATTACGACATGTACTAATAGAAATGCAAGGTAACAATGGTAGTATTGATAATGATCCAGCAGCTGCCATGCGTTATACCGAAGCTAAATTAAGTAAGATTTCTGAAGAATTATTAAGAGATATCAATAAAGAAACCGTACCATTTATGCCAAACTATGATGATACGACGACGGAACCTATGGTATTACCAGCAAGAATACCTAACTTGCTAATTAATGGTAGTACAGGGATATCTTCTGGTTATGCCACAGATATCCCCCCTCATAATTTAGGCGAAGTGATTCAAGCTACACTGAAGTATATTGACAACCCTGATATTACAGTGAGCCAGCTCATGAAATATATGAAAGGCCCTGATTTTCCAACAGGTGGTATCATACAAGGCATTGATGGAATTAAGAAAGCCTATGAAACCGGTAAAGGTAAAATTATAGTCCGTTCTAAAGTAGAAGTAGAAGAACTAAGAAATGGCAGAAAAGAGCTTATTGTTACTGAAGTTCCATATGAAGTCAACAAAAGTTCGCTTGTTAAAAAGATGGACGAATTACGTGCTGATAAAAAAGTAGATGGTATTGTCGAAGTACGAGATGAAACTGACCGTACAGGACTGCGTATAGCGATTGAATTGAAGAAAGATGTAAACAGTGAAGCTGTAGCTAATTTCTTATATAAAAATACCGATTTACAAGTTGCGTATAACTTTAATATGGTCGCGATTAGCGAAGGGCGTCCTAAATTAATGGGTATTCGTCAAATTATCGATAGTTATTTAAATCACCAGATTGATGTTGTGACGAAACGTACGCGCTATGAGTTGGATCATGCTGAAAGTAGAATGCATATTGTAGAAGGATTAATGAAAGCTTTATCAATTTTAGATGAAGTCATTAAACTAATCAGAAACTCTAAAAATAAAAAAGATGCTAAAGATAATTTAGTTGCTGAATTTGATTTTAGTGAGGCACAAGCTGAAGCAATTGTGACATTGCAATTATATCGTTTAACAAATACGGATATTGTTCAACTCCAAGAAGAACATGATGAACTAAAAGCTTTAATTGAACAGTTAAGAAATATTTTAGACAATCATGATGCATTATTACAAGTAATCAAAGAAGAATTAACAGACATTAGAAAACAATTTAAACAAGAGCGCTTGTCTGATATTGAAGCTGAAATAAGTGAAATTAAAATTGATAAAGAAGTTATGATTCCTAGTGAAAATGTAATTATGAGTATTACAAAACATGGTTATATTAAACGAACTTCTTTACGTAGTTTTAATGCAAGTGGCGTAGGTGAAGTTGGTGTTAAAGATGGTGATGCCCTTTTGAAACATCAAGAAGTTAACACATTAGATACAGCCCTTGTCTTTACGAATAAAGGGCGTTATTTATTCATACCAGTGCATAAATTAGCTGAAATAAAATGGAAAGATTTAGGTCAACACGTGTCACAAATAGTGCCAATTGACGAAGGGGAACATGTCATAGATGTCTTTTGTGAGAACGAGTTTAAACCCGAAACTTTTTATATACTTGCTACGCGTGATGGCATGATTAAGAAAAGTAATGTGTCCATGTTCAAAACGTCGCGTTATAACAAACCGTTGGTGGCAATGAAACTAAAGAATGATGATGAAATCATTAATGTCATGCGCATAGAAACGCCACAGTTACTCACTGTACTTACGCATAAAGGTATGTCACTCACATACAGTAGTGATGAACTGTCAGATACAGGTCTAAGAGCCGCGGGTGTTAAATCGATCAATTTAAAAGAAGCGGATTTTGTGATACTGACACAGTTAATTACAGAAGGAAATACTATTTTAATGGCAACGCAACGTGGTTCTTTAAAACGAATTCATTTTAAAATATTGCAGGTCGCTAAACGTGCACAGCGTGGTATTACTTTGTTGAAAGAACTTAAAAAAGCACCACACCGTATTGTTGCAGCAGAAGTAGTCCAACCCGGACAAACCATGTATACCATTTATTCAAACAAACAAGAAGAATCTGGTAATATCAAGGACATTCATTTATCAGAACAGTACACAAATGGCAGTTTCATTGTAGATATAAATGACTTTGGAGAAGTGGAAAGTTTGATAATTAAGTAATTGAATTTCAAATTTCATTAGTCATTATAAGTTTATAATGATAAAATATCATTTAGGTACAATAAAAAATAAAAACAAGAGGTTTATATTAGTGGAAAAGACGCGAAAAACATTGTTTAAACGAATGTTTGAGTAGCTTTTCCGATTTTCGTTCGCATTCTTATATCATTAGATATTTGACTATGTGTGTGAAATCTACTATAAGTCTCTTGCTTTTAATATTAAATTTTAAACAAAGAGATGAGAGGGATTAAATTGAGAGATTTTGATAGTTTAATTCCAGATTGGTTCAAAGCATTTGTTCAAGTCGGGAATGATTTAATTTGGTCACAATATCTAATTGGGCTATTAATTACTGCTGGTATCTTCTTTACAATTAGTTCTAAATTTGTGCAGTTAAGATGGATTCCAGAGATGTTTCGTGCCATTGGAGAAAAACCAGAAACATTAGATAATGGTAAAAAAGGTATTGCGCCATTCCAAGCGTTTGCAATTAGTGCAGCGTCACGTGTAGGTACTGGTAATATTGCAGGTGTTGCTACTGCAATCGTTTTAGGTGGTCCAGGTGCTGTATTTTGGATGTGGGTTATCGCATTTATCGGTGCTGCAAGTGCTTTTATAGAAGCGACTTTAGCTCAAGTATACAAAGTACCTGATGAAGATGGTGGTTACCGTGGTGGTCCAGCGTATTACATAACTAAAGGATTAAATCAAAAGTGGTTAGGTGTCGTATTTGCTATATTAATTACAATCACCTTTGCGTTTGTTTTTAATACAGTACAGTCTAATACAATTGCCGAATCATTAAAAACACAATATAATGTGAGCCCTGTTATCACAGGAATCATTTTAGCGGTATTTACAGCAATCATTATTTTTGGTGGTGTTCGTAGTATCGCAACAATGTCATCAATTATTGTACCTATCATGGCAATTTTATACATTTTTATGGTCGTAATCATATTATTTATGAATTATGATCAAATTATTCCTATGATTTCTACAATTATCAAAAGTGCATTTGGTTTCGAACAAATCACAGGTGGCGCAGTTGGAGCTACAATATTGCAAGGTGTTAAACGTGGTTTATTCTCAAATGAAGCAGGTATGGGGTCAGCGCCTAATGCTGCGGCAACCGCTGCTGCGCCACATCCAGTCAAACAAGGGTTAATTCAATCACTTGGTGTGTTTTTCGATACGATGCTTGTATGTACATCTACTGCCATTATGATTTTATTATACTCAGGATTAAAATTTGGTGATAAAGCGCCACAGGGTGTTGCAGTTACACAATCAGCACTTAATGAACATTTAGGTAATGCGGGTGGTATTTTCTTAACAGTTGCTATTACACTATTTGCCTTTTCATCAGTAGTGGGTAACTATTATTATGGTCAGTCTAATATTGAATTCTTATCTAAAAATAGAATGATCTTATTTATATTCAGATGTTTAGTCGTGGTCTTAGTATTTATTGGCGCAGTTGCCAAAACAGATGTTGTTTGGAGTACTGCTGATTTATTTATGGGATTAATGGCAATCGTCAACTTAGTGGCAATCATTGGATTATCTAATATCGCATTTGCAGTTATGAATGATTACCAACGACAACGTAAAGCAGGTAGAAAACCAATTTTTAGACCCGATGAATTAGATATTAATTTATTTGGTATTGAGAGTTGGGGCGTTAAAAATAAAAAGTTCTAATGAATAATTTGAAGCTATGCATTTCCTGAGTTGGAAATTGCATAGCTTTTGTTATGTCATGAGATTATTCTATCGTTAGCAATACTACTTTCAATTTTTGATTTTTCAATATATAATGCTTATTGACATAATAAGAAGGATGATTAATTTGAGTTCTTACCTGATTACAAAGGTGTTAAATAATAATGTGATAATTTGTACAAAAGATAAAGAAGAATATGTGCTGATAGCTAAGGGGATTGGTTTTAATAAAAAGGCAGGCATGCCCCTACAAGAAAATCAAACTATTGAAAAAGCGTATATACTCGATCAAAAACTACAGCAAGAACATTATAAAACCATTATCGAGTATGCTGATGATACATTGATACAAGCTGTGATTGATGCAGTGAATATTATTACGAGTTCTGAGATGAAAATAGACAACCAAACGTTGGTCGTTTCAGTGACAGATCATATCATATTTGCATATAAACGTTTGCAACAAAATCAAATTATAACTAATCCATTCGTTGTAGAAACAAAACAATCGTACAGTGAAGCTTATGCTATAGCGGAAAAAGTAATAGAACGGTTAAATGATGTGCTGGACGTCAATTTTCCAGAAGATGAAATTGGATTTATTGCATTACATATAGCTTCAAACATTGAAACGTTGACTATGCATGAAATAGAAATAATAAATCACTTAATAAATAAAAGTATTTTTATTGTAGAACATGATTTGAAATTTACTGTAGATAAAGAAAGTGTCCAGTATCAACGTTTTATTAGACACATACAGTTTTTAATAAGAAGGCTAAGAAATGGTGAGGTATTGCAAAAAACAAGTCCATTTGAAGCATTATTAAAAGAACAGTATCCGCTGTGTTTCAATGTTGCATTAAAAATAATGAAAATGTTGCAACAAGAGTTAAATGTGTCTATATATGAAGCAGAAGTAATTTACCTCACGTTACACGTTTATCATTTCACAGTTGATAAATAATAATAGAAAATATGAAATTCTAATTAAAAGTCATCTATGAGGGTAGTAGAATAAAGTTGGCGCATACTTAAGTTACAGAGTGAATCACTGTAATCATTGATTCCATATATTTTGAATAGCGACATCTATGTTTGATACATATGGAATGTGTTATTATTAATCTAACGCTTGAGCTATTGCTGTACTTGTGCTTGAAGATTGTTGTATTAATGTGAATATGCAAATTTTTTAAGAATTAATTTAAGGTATGGTGAATTGAATGTCGAATGAAGAAAATATTAAGCAAGAAAAAGTGAGTGGGAAAGATAGAATGAAATTGAGTTTTCCTGAAACCCGCTTCATGAAATTTTTCGGTGGTAAGGATCTACTCTTTGGTTTGTTAATACTGATACTTGTTGGAATCGCAATTTTTATATTTGACCAAGTTTCCTATGTTTTCAAGCCTTTTATCATCGTATTTAATACAATTGCAGCACCCATTATTGTTTCAATTATTTTATATTACTTATTCAATCCATTAGTTAACTTAATGGAACGTTATAATATTTCTAGAATTTGGGGAGTTATTATTCTCTTCTTACTGATTATCGCTGTGATAGCACTAGCTGTTAACTTACTTATTCCAGTGATTAGTACACAGATTAAGAGTTTTGGAAATAATTTTCCACACTATGTAGATAAAGTAAATCAATTTATCGATAGTATTACTAAATATTCACTGATTTCTAATTATTATGGTCAAGTACAAGATCAATTAGATGCGTTAGCAAATAAATTACCATCTATGATATCAGATTACTTTAATGGTTTTGGTTCAAAAGTTAAGAATGTAGCAGAGGCATTAGTTAATGTTGGTGTAGTCATTGCAACAACGCCATTTGTTTTATTCTTTATGTTAAAAGATGGTCATCGTTTTAAAGAATTTTCTACGAAGATCATGCCACCAAGATTCAGAAAAGATTTTCATGATTTATTAGATAAAATGAGCGAACAAGTTGGTTCTTATATTCAAGGACAAATCATCGTATCATTCTGTATTGGTATTCTGTTATTTATCGGTTATAGTATTATTGGTTTAGATTATAGCTTGATATTAGCTTGTATAGCTGCGGTAACAAGTGTTGTTCCTTATATTGGTCCTACAATTGCGATTTCACCGGCAATCATTATTGCTTTGATTACCTCACCAATTATGCTATTGAAATTAGTTATCGTATGGACAGCCGTTCAATTTATTGAAGGACACTTCATTTCCCCTAATATTATGGGTAAAACATTGAAGATTCATCCGCTTACAATCATCTTCATTTTATTAAGTGCTGGTAATTTACTCGGTGTTGTTGGTGTTATCTTAGGTATACCAGCATACGCGATTTTGAAAGTATTAATATCACACTTATATCTTTTATATAAACGTAGATATAATAAATATTATGGTGATGATGCAGGTGAATACGAAATTCAAGACGAGGAAGTTATTCGTTAATCTGTATCTTGCTGCGTACATGAGTACGACTCTATATGCTAAGATGTATAACGTTATTTTACAAATCACACGTCTCTTTGGAAAAATATTTCAAAGGGACGTTTTTTATATATCATAAAAGTGAAGACGCTATTTGATTTAAGTCATTCAAATGAAATGATGAGGAATGTCTACAACCTAACAATAATGTTAGTATTTATCATTAAAGTTTTATTTCATATGTAATAGTATTGTGATATATTTTTTGTAATGCATAAGAAATATCCAAAAGTGAAGTGAAAAGAAAATATGTCTAAGGAATTAAGAAGTAAATTACTTTCTATATTAAAAGTAATATTTGCAATTGCATTATTTATTTTTGTTGTCTTTACATTGTATAAAGAGCTCTCTCATATTGATTTTAAAGAGACAATAAAATCTTTTGATCAAATAAATAGAGTTTGGTTAGTGGCGCTATTCTTAAGTGGTGGCCTTTCAATTGTTGTACTATCACTGTACGATGTTATTTTATCGAAAGCATTAGATTTACGTATATCTTTATTAAAAACAATTAGGATTGGTTATATTGTCAATGCCTTAAACGCCGTAGTTGGTTTTGGTGGTTTTATCGGTGCTAGCGTACGTTTTTTATTTTATAAAAATACCACAGACGATAAGCGCGCATTACTGCATACAATATCAATTGTATTAGTGTCTATGCTTACAGGACTGAGTTTACTGTCTATTCTCGTTGTAGTTCATGTATTTGATGTGTCGCATATCTTTAGTCCATTTCCGTGGATGCATTGGTTGCTATATATTGTTGCATTATTTTTACCAGCATTTATCTTATTTACTATCATAAAACCAGTACAAAAAGATAAAAAAATTGCTTGGTGTTTATTGTACGATTGTATCTGGTGTGGAGTGGTTTATTGCAGCTTTGGTATTATATATGGCTATGTGGTTAGTCGATATACATATTTCGTTCGCCACGTTTATGGGGATATTCATTATAGCTGCACTTTCAGGTTTGATCAGTTTTATTCCTGGTGGTTTTGGTACATTTGATTTAGTTGTATTATTAGGGTTAAAATCAATGAAAATTCCTGAAGAAAGTATTGTACTAGCGTTACTACTTTATCGCTTTGCGTATTATTTATTCCCAGTATTAGTTGCCTTGATTTTATCTACGTTTGAATTTCGTAGTACAGCTAAACGTTATTGGGAAGGCTCGAAAATTATAGTTCCAATGAAAGATATGACTTCTCTTCTTGGGTCATATCAAAAAGATATTATTGCACGTATTCCGTCATTTTCGATTGCTTTATTGCTAATGTTTACGAGTATAGTATTTTTCTTGAATAATTTAACGATTATTTACGATGGTTTGTATAACCCACACCATTACATTTATTATATTATTGTCTCAGTACACACTTGTGCTTGTTTATTACTATTATTAAATGTATTTGGTGTGTATCATCTTTCTAAACGTGCCATCTTGTTTTCAATCATATCAATTATCTTAATATTTGTGGTAACTGCCTATACTTATGCATCTTTTATGTTAATTAGTTGGCTTATCATTATGTTGATATTATTAGTCATATTTTATAAACGCGCACATGTGATTAAACGACCGTTTAGATATAGTAAGTTATTTGTAAATATCATTTTGGGTTCTGTAATCTTATATATCAACCATCTTTTTATAGCTAGTACATTTTACTCGTTAGATATTTATCACATTGAAGTAGATACTTCAATTTTAAGATATTATTTCTGGTTTACCATTATACTTGTAGCTATGATCGTAGGTATTATTGTATGGTGGTTTGAACAACGTTATAGAATATTACGTAGCGGTAGTGAAGACGAAATATGTAACGCTATTATCAAACAGCATGGAGGTAATTATTTAAGTCATTTAATGTATAGTGGTGACAAAAAATGCTTTATAAACGAAACACATGATGCATTTTTAATGTATAGATACAAAAACAATGCACATATCGTATTGGGAGATCCTATCGGTAATCCTAAGTCATTTCAGAAACTATTAGAAAGTTTTTACAAAGAAGCGGAATATTTAGGCTATGATATTATATTCTACCAAGTGACAGATAAATATATGTCCTTATACCATAATTTTGGTAATCAATTCTTCAAATTAGGCGAAGAAGCTTTAATAGATTTAACGACGTTTACTATATCTGGTAAAAAGAAACGTGGTTTACGTGCGACGCTCAATAAATTTGATGAGCTTAACTTATCGTTTGAAGTATTAACACCGCCATTTTCACAAGCTTTAGTGTCAGAATTAAAAGATATTAGTGATGACTGGTTAGGTGAACGTAATGAAATGCATTTTTCTGTAGGTAGTTTTGACCCACACTATATATCTAAAGCACCTATAGCCGTCATTAAAGATAATGATCAGACAATTATTGCATTTTGTACATTGATGCCAACGTATTATAAAGCAACTATGTCGGTTGATTTAATTCGTTGGAAATCTGATGTAGCGTTGCCACTTATGGATGGTTTATATTTAAATATGCTGTTATGGGCAAAAGAAAATGGTTATGAGCGTTTTAATATGGGAATGGCTACATTATCTAATGTGGGGCAGGTGCCATATGCATTTTATGGTGAAAGAATTGCGGGACGTGTATTTGAACATTTTAATGGTTTATACCGCTTCCAAGGTCTTAGAAGATATAAAGAGAAATTCAATCCGGATTGGGAACCAAGATTTCTAGTTTATCGTAAACATCACTCATTATGGTTGAGTATGTTAAGCGTGATGCGTGTGATTAGAAAAGGGAAATAGAAGAACGTATACGCTAAAATTAAAAAACCAACACGTACAATATATGTGCGTGTTGGTTTTTGTTTAAGGCGTTTAGTGTTTAATGGTTTGTGTAGTTAAATACTGGAGAAGTCATTAACTACTTAATAAACTAACTGGTGTTTCTTGCTTAAATATTATTTTGACTCTAACTATATGGAATTTCTCGTTACCCCTTTGTCAAAGGTACGAACATAATATAACACTTATGGTAAGCGCTTTCAATATTGATAGAACAATTTACTATAAATAAAAAGGATATATGATACTTTGAATTTCAGTTTATTATAATGTTGTAATATTTCATCATCTTTATGATTCAATTGCGCTATGCTACAGCGTTATTTTTGACTTGATGATAATGTGTGATAACAACTATTAAATGCTTTTGCAATTATTTCTTTATAATTAACGAAAAGCTAGCTTATTCATAGAAGAAAATAAAATATTTCTTCTAATTGAACTGTCCAATAAGAATAACTTATGTTAATATGAAAACGGTTACATATAATTGAGGTGATTTTAATGACTACTATTAGAGAAGTTGCACAATTGGCTGGTGTTTCTGTCGCAACTGTTTCTAGAGTGATAAATAATAATGGATATGTGAAGCATCAAACGAGACAACAGATTGAGCATGCAATAACTCAGTTGAACTATCAACCTAACGAAGCGGCACGAACCTTGTTTAAAAGAAAGTCTAAGATGATAGGTTTACTCTTACCAGATATAAGCAACCCATTTTTTACGTTAATTGCGCGTGGTGTCGAAGATATTGCTTTAGAACAAGGCTATCAAGTACTTATTGGTAACAGCGATAATGATGTTACCAAAGCAAGAGACTATTTATCTACGTTTATTTCACATAACTGTGTTGGAATGATTACAACCGTCATTGATGAGCACGTCGTAGAAAATATGCTGTCACAACAAGGTATTCCATTTGTATTTGTCGATCGTACGAACAATCAGCGTAGTGGTATTTCTACCAATCACTTTGAAGGGGGACAACGCCAAGCTGAATTAATATTAGAAGGGCACGGTAAACACATACTCATAGTGCACGCTGACTTAAATATTGACGCATTCAAAATGCGGGTTGAAGGAATTCAATCTATATTACAACGGCACGCTGTTTCATATCACTTTTGTAATACAGAACAGCTGGATGAAGAACGTCAATTTCTCAAGATGCTAAGTCAATACAAAATAGATAGTGTGATTTGTAGTAATGATTTGTTAGCAATTAAAATTCTAGGACTTATCCAGCAACATCAATTTAAAGTGCCTGATGATATTCAAATTGTGGGATATGATAATATACCATTTTCAGAAATGACTTATCCTCAAATTACGACGATAGATCAATCTGCTTATCAATTAGGTCAACTTGCAGTTTCGAAACTACTTAATGTATACGATGAAAGTAGTCATACTCAGTGTGATAGCGTGGCGTTAATAGTCAAGCGAAGGAAAAGTACTAGATTTTAATGCTCAATATGTAACGGGTTACATAAATGACGAGGAGTGAGGATATGTATAAGACAGGTATTTTAAATAGTGAAATTTCTAAATTACTGAGTGATTTAGGTCATACAGACCAAATTGTAATTGCTGATTGTGGTTTACCAGTGCCACAAGGTGTGAAAAAAATAGACCTCGCTTTGGAACTAGGGAAGCCATCCTTTTTAGAAGTTTTTAATGTGATAAAAGCACATATGAACATAGAAAATATGATAGTAGCTGAAGAAATGAAGACTGAAAACCATGTGTTATTTAAACAGTTATGTACTGCAAACATTGATATTGCTACACAAACGCACGAACAATTCAAAGCACAAAGTAAATATTCAAAGGCTGTTATACGCACAGGAGAAGCCAAGCCTTATGCCAATGTAATATTAACGAGCGGCGTTTTATTTTAAGGGGTGATTGAAATGATAACAATGAATCAAATTTATAAGTCGTTTGGAAATAACGATGTACTCAGGGGTGTTGATTTTGAGATTGCTGACGCTGAAGTACATGCTTTAATGGGTGAAAATGGTGCCGGTAAAAGTACCTTGATGAAAATACTTACTGGTGTGTATGAAGCAAAGAGCGGTTCTGTACTGTTGAATGATAAGCCGCTTCAGTTTAAAAATACAAAACATGCTGAACAACATGGTGTATCTTTTATCCAGCAAGAATTGAATATTTGGCCGAATTTAACAGTGTTAGAAAATTTGTTTTTAGGTAAAGAAGAGACTAAAGCATTAGGCATTATTGATAATAAATCAATGAGCAAACGTGCAAGGGCCATTTTTGAAAAACTTAATATAAACGTTGACTTACATCAATTGGCAGGCACCTTATCCGTAGGCATGCAGCAAATGTTAGAAATTAGTAAGGCCTTAATGCAGGAATCTAAAGTTATTATTATGGATGAACCTACTGCAGCTTTGACAAGTAGTGAAATTGAAGTGTTATTTCAACAAATTAGAAGATTGAAAAGTGAAGGTGTATCATTCGTATACATTTCGCATAGAATGGAAGAAATTTTTAATATCTCAGATCGTATTACAGTAATGAGAGATGGCCGCTCTATTTTGACGAAAGATACTAAACAAACATCAAATGCTCAAATTGTTAAGGCGATGATAGGTAGGGATTTAGATCACCAATATCCAGATAGAAATTATAAACAAGATGAAGTTGTCTTATCTGTAGAGCATCTAAATTCAACAGCACATAAGCTCGAGCATATTCAATTCGAATTACACAAAGGCGAGATACTTGGCTTTAGTGGATTGATGGGCGCTGGACGTTCTGAAATCATGCGTGTGTTATTTGGATTAGATAAAGGAGATATGCGAGTAACACTAAATGATAAAAAAGTGCAGATGCATAATCCTAATCAGGCTATTAAGCACGGGCTAGCATTTATAACAGAAAATAGAAAAGAAGAAGGTTTAGTGCTACAAGATACGATATTAGAAAATATATCTTTACCTGCTTTAAAAAGTTTCTCTAAATCTGGATTTATAACTCGGGTATCAATGGAACAATATACCGAACAAATGATTCAACGCTTAAATATAAAAGGTAAGAAAAATGATGTGTGTATAGATTTATCAGGTGGGAATCAACAAAAGGTAGTATTAGCGAAGTGGATAGCTACAGCACCACACGTGCTCATATTGGATGAACCGACAAGGGGCATAGACGTTGGAGCTAAAAGAGAAATTTACCAATTAATGAATGAACTTACTGAACGTGGCATGTCGATCATTATGATTTCATCAGAGCTTCCTGAAATTATAGGGATGAGTGACAGAGTAGCCGTGGTACATGAAGGTAGCATAGCAGGCATTTTAGATAAAGCAATGTTAACAGAAGAGCATATTATGACTTTAGCTACAGGAGGAAAAATATATGAAACAATCTAAGTTATCTTTTTCATATTTAGAAAAAATAATTCCTTTTATTGGATTAATCTTATTAGTGATTATTATAAGTGCTTTAAATAGCGCATTTTTAGAACCCTCTAACTTATTTAATTTATTAAGACAAGTGTCAATCAATGGACTGATTGCTTTTGGTATGACATTTGTCATTTTAACAGGAGGGATTGACCTATCTGTTGGTTCTACATTGGCGTTATCAAGTGCAATGATAGCAATATTAATGGTCTCAGGCGTGGACTCTATTGTGGCATTGTTAATAGGATGTATCTTTGGTGCCATTTTAGGGGCGATTAACGGCTTATTAATAACTTTAGGTAAGATGGCGCCTTTCATAGCAACTTTAGCCACTATGACTGTGTTTAGAGGCGTCACGCTAGTTATTACCGATGGCAATCCAATCACTAACTTAAATGGAAGTTACGCTTTTCAATTATTTGGGCGTGGTTATTTTTTAGGCGTGCCTGTTCCTGCTGTAACTATGTTCATTACCTTTGTCGTTTTATATATAGTATTGCATAAAACGATATTTGGACGACAAACCTATGCTATGGGTGGTAATGAAAAAGCGGCATTTATTTCCGGTATTAAGGTTAATAAATTGAAAGTGATGATTTATAGCTTAGCTGGGTTAATGTCAGCAATGGCTGGTGCGATACTCACATCACGATTAAACTCTGCACAACCAACTGCTGGAATGTCATATGAATTAGATGCAATTGCTGCGGTTGTATTAGGCGGCACTTCGTTGACGGGAGGTAAAGGGCGCATATTAGGTACTTTAATCGGTGTCTTAATTATCGGCGTATTAAATAATGGGTTAAATTTATTAGGTGTCTCTTCATTCTATCAACAAGTCGTTAAAGGTGTAGTCATTATCATTGCTGTACTGATTGATAGAAAGAATAAATAAGGGGGAGTCAGTATGAAAAAAATAATCGGAGCTTTTGTTATTTTGCTATTTTTAACAGGGTGTTCACTAGAATCCCCTTTAGAAAATAATAATAGTGGGAAATCACAGAAGAAAAAATCAGATGTAGTTATTGGTGTGAGCATTTCCACTTTAAATAATCCATTTTTTGTAAAGATTAAAGATGGTATTGAAAATGAAGCTAAAAAAGAAGGCGTAAAAGTGAAATTTGCTGACGCGCAAGATGATGCAGCTAAGCAAGCTAATGATATCGATGATTTAATACAGCAAAATGTAGATTACCTTATTGTAAATCCTGCAGATTCAGATGCCGTTTCTGGTAGTATACAAATTGCTAATGATCAAAATATCCCTGTGGTTACGCTTGATAGAGAAGTAGCAAAAGGCAAAGTAGCATCATTTATAGCTTCAGATAATATTAAAGGTGGAGAAATGGGAGGTCAACTTATTGTTGATCAATTTGGTAAACAGACTAAAGTAGCAGAATTAGAAGGCATACCAGGAGCAAGTGCTACTAGGGAAAGAGGTAAAGGATTCCATAATGTAGCCGATCAGTCATTGGATGTCGTTTCGAAACAAAGTGCGAAGTTTAATAGGACTGAAGGATTAAATGTTACGCAAAACATTATACAAGCACATCCAGATATTAAAGCCATCTTTGCGCAAAATGATGAAATGGCTCTAGGAGCAGTAGAAGCGGTAGGCAATAAAGATATTAAAGTTATCGGTTTTGATGGTAATGAAGATGCGCTAAAATCCGTAGATAATAAGCAACTGTATGCTACTGTTGCACAACAACCTAACTTAATGGGAGAAGCAAGTATTAAAACAGTTATGAAACTATTTAACGGCGAAGATGTTGAGAAAAAGCATAAAATCCCGTTAGAAATGAAGCGACAGCAGTAATAGTAATGCGAAATTGGTATATCATTATAATAACGTAAGTATGATAAAAGCCGGATTACAGTAGATATGTAATCCGGCTAATTTTATATTGATGAATCTGTTGACGATGCTTTAAAATGTTGACGGTCCTGTTGTTCTTTAGCATAACGTTCAGGATTTTTCTTATAAAAGTCTTGATGTTCTTCCTCAGCTTCATAAAATGTAGAAGCGGGTAATATCTTAGTTGCGATTGCTTTATCTCTATTTATAGTTTGCTTTAATTTTTCAACATAGTCTTCAGCAACTTCTTTTTGATCTGCGTTGGTATAGAAAATGGCAGTTTGATATTGCGCACCTCTGTCTTGAAATTGTCCACCTTCATCAGTAGGATCTATTACAGAAAAGAAAATTTCTAATAATTTATGATATGAGAACAATGCGACATCATACTCGATTTCAACTGTTTCAAAATGTCCAGTGTCGCCAGCTTTGACTTGTTCGTAAGTTGGATGGTCAACGTGGCCTCCCATATATCCAGAGGTTACTTTTTCAATTCCTTCGTATGTGTCAAAGGGTTTGACCATACACCAAAAGCAACCACCTGCGAAGTATGCTTTATTTATATTCATGTTTAACATCCTTTCTGTCTTTCTGTATTAGACCTTAGTACCATTTATTAAGAAATCACTTGATTTTTATTCACTTTTTATATAACTTAAGTATATGCTAATTATAGTACATAAATGTGCAATTTTGAAGATATAAGGTTGATACTAATGAATGAAGATAAACAAAACAACAATGAACACACAAGCAATGAGACGAATCAACGCCCTATGCGTAGGGTTAAGAAGAAGCGAATACGAAAGTTGCCTATTATTATTTTAATCTTAGTTATAATATTGGCGATAGTAATTGGCTATTCAGTTCACGGATATAACGCTGGAATTGATTATGCTAAAGACCACGGTAAGACACTGAAGCAACAAAAATTTAATGGTGCCGTTAAAAATGACGGTAAAATAACGATTATGGTGTTAGGTGCAGATAAAGAACAAGGTGGTATTTCTAGGACTGATTCTATTATGATCGCACAATATGATTATATTCATAAGAAAATGAAGATGATGTCTGTGATGCGTGATATTTATGCAGATATACCCGGTAATGGGCAACATAAGATTAATTCAGCCTATTCTATAGGTGGGCCAGAATTATTGAGACAGACTTTGAAGAAAAACCTAGGTATAGATCCTGAATACTATGCTATTTTAGATTTTACTGGTTTTGAAAAAATGATTGATGAATTAGAGCCTAATGGTGTACCAATAGATGTCGAAAAAGATATGTCTGAAAATATCGGTGTATCATTGAAAAAAGGTCATCATCGTTTAAATGGTAAAGAACTATTAGGATATGCTAGATTCAGACATGACCCTGAAGGTGACTTTGGTCGTGTACGGAGACAACAACAAGTGATGCAATCACTTAAGAAAGAACTTGTGAGTTTAGACACACTGCCTAAATTACCACGAGTTGCTGGTATTTTAAGAGGTTACTTAAATACCAACATGCCAGATTCTGCACTGATGCAGACAGGTTTAAACTTCGGTATTCGAGGCGATAAAGATATTGATTCTATAACATTACCTATCAAAGGCACGTATCAAGATATTCAAACGCCAGCCGATGGTAGTTCATTAGAAATCGATAAAGCTAAAAATAAAGAAGAAGTTAAAAAGTTTTTAAATGAATAAGGTAGCAGTAGCTATAAAAAGGAGTAACTCATTAATTGATGAGTTACTCCTTTTTGTTGTGTCTACCAAAGTGACTGTGACACATACAGTGTATTATTGATCTGACTTTCTCACACCAGCTACACCAAAATGCGTAGGTTTCATTTCTTCTATAACTACTTGGATAGCTTCTTTGTTAGCACCTGTGGTTTTTTCTACAGCTTGTGTAACCTCTGACACTAACGCTTTAAGTTGATCGTCAGAACGACCTTCTAATAATTGTACATTTACGATAGGCATATCTTATCCTCCTAAAACTATTTTTTAATATTATAGCATGAAAATTTAAAAAACTATAAAAAATCACGGGGTACGAACATTTGTTCTATTTAATTGAAAACGAACAAATGTTCGTATATAATGAAATTAGCACAAGGAGGTCATTTGATATGTATGATTATAAACGAGTGGAAGATAGAGATGTATTATGTATCGATCAAAAAAGCTTTTTTGCAAGCGTTTCGTGTATACAAAAGGGATTAGATCCAACGAAAGTAAAGTTAGCAGTAGTTGCAGATACAAAGAGACAAGGCTCAGTCGTTTTAGCAGCGACAGCGCCTTTAAAAGCTTTAGGTATTAAGACGGGGTCGAGACTATTTGAAATACCACATAGAAATGACATATATATCATTAACCCAAGTATGAGAAGATATTTAGAAATTTCAGTAGCAATCTCTAAGATTGCATTACGTTATGTACCACCAGAAGATTTACATCAATATAGTATCGATGAGTTTTTTATGGATGTGACAGATAGTTATCATAGATTTAGTAAGACACTACATGCTTTCTGTAAAAAATTACAACTTGAAATCAAAACGGAGACAGGTATCGATTGTTCTATTGGTATAGGCTCAAATATGTTACTAAGTAAGATAGCGATGGATATAGAGGCAAAACACACCTCAAGTTTAATTGCAGAGTGGCGCTATCAAGATATTCCAAGCAAGCTGTGGCCAATTCAACCCCTAAGTAAATTTTGGGGAATTAGTCAACGTACAGAAGCTAAATTAAATAAACGAGGCATTTTTACGATAGGCGATTTAGCAGTCTACCCACATGAGTATTTGAAAAAGGATTTGGGAATTATCGGCGTAGATTTACATTTGCATGCAAATGGTATAGATGAAAGTCGTGTAAGAGAGAAATGTAAGGTGATGAACCCATCTATTTGCAAGAGTCAAATACTGATGCGTGATTATCAATATAAAGAGATGAAGGTCGTCATGCGTGAATTAATTGAAGATGTTGCGAGTAGAGTTAGAGCAAGAAACCAATTAGCGAAGACGATTCATTTTTCAATTGGTTATAATGAGGAAGGCCATGTGAATAAACAGTATACATTAGAAAACCCAACGAACTTAGAAGATGATATCTTTAAAGTCATTGACTATTTTTTGGACAGGCTGTGTGATACTACAGCATTATTTAGAACAGTAAGTGTATCTTTAACACAATTTGTAGATGAGAACGATGCACAGTTAAACTTGTTTATAGATGAGTATGAAAAGAAGCGAAAAGAGCGGTTGGCTAAAACAATTGATGCATTACATCGTAAATTTGGTAAAGGTATTGTTTCTAAAGCTGTATCTTATACAGATGCTGGAACAAAAAATGGACGCTTAGGCTTAATGGCTGGTCATAAGATGTAGTAAGCGTGGTTACTTACATTTAGTTCATATCGATTTCCTCCAATAAACATGGTGTAAGCGCACACCTTTGTGAAGCGGATATAAAAATGAAGTATATAGATTATAAAAGGTATAAACATGCGGATATAAGTAATTAAATAAAGACAAGTACATTTCTATTATGCTGAATGTACTTGTCTTTATAATTTTAACCTATGGCATTTATAGTAAGGAAAAGTCATAGATTAATGTGCATATGCATAAAGGATGTTAAGCAATATAAGTGTCAAAATCACTTAAAGCTTCAGCGCCATCTTTACGATCTTCAGGGTTTTTAAAACTAATACGTAACGCACCATAAATATCTTCACGTACTTCTAATATTCTTAGGTTGCTTATAGAAATATTATGTAAACTTAGGATATTTGTAACTTTGCTAATCATACCTGGTTTATCTGGAATATCGACATATAGATCATACTCCACAGATAATGCGCCTTGTGATTTAAGGGGGAGTTCATCGCGATAAATTTTAGCATCATTAAAGAAATCATGTAAGTCGTCGGGACTATTCCGCTTAATGAGTGAAATCACATCTTCCATTTGATCTTTCCATTCATTTAAAATGGAGAGGATAACATTTTTATTTTCAATAGTGATGTCACGCCACATAATTGGATTACTGCTAGCTATTCTTGTGATATCTCTGAAACCACCAGCTGCTAATGTTTTAACAAGTTCAGAGTCCTGGACATGTTGAGCGTTTAAATGAACGAGACTCGAAGCTATAATATGTGGAACGTGACTCACAATACCAGTAACAAAGTCATGTTCATCAGCGGTTGTTGAAATGAATTTAGCATCAGTTGTCTTTAATAGATTTTGTATTTCCTCAAAGGCAGCGTCATTACGAGATTCATTATGTACTAAAATATAAAAAGCATTTTCAAATAAGTGTTTCTTAGCATTTAATACTCCAGACTTGTGACTACCTACCATAGGATGACCACCTATTAAATGTATATCATGGTCTAAAAGTAAAGGTTCATATTGTTGAATGGTAGATTTGGTGCTACCAGTATCAGTAATAATCACATGTTTCTTAGTATGATAGTTAGGTAATTCTTGTAAATATTTAATTGTTTGTTGTACGGGTGTCGCGTAAATGATAATATCCGCACTTTCAACGCTTGTCTTATAGTCTGATGATTGATCATCTATAATACCAATAGATAAAGCTTTATCTAATTGGGAAATATCTGCATCATAAGCAGTTATTGTAATATCATCATGGTAATATCTTAAGTTACTCGCTAAACTTCCGCCGATTAAACCTAAGCCAACGAAAAGAATGTTTTTCATAAAGCAAACCACCTCTATCAAATTTTCAGAATAGTAACATTGTATAGTAGCTTATGCTAATACGCAATATGTATCAATTTTAAAAAAGAAAAGTTAAAATAAAAATATAAATAGTAGGAGGGGATAGCATGACAGAATCTATTTTTAACACGATTCAACAATTAACTAGCATTAACAGTCCATCGGGAAATGCAGATAAAGCGATTGCCTATGTGAAAAATGAAGTAGAACAATTAGGGTTTGCTACTGAAACAACGCATAAGGGTGCATTGATTATTACTGTTAAAGGGCAGAATGATGAATCTTATAAGTGTATTACCGCACACGTAGATACATTAGGTGCAATGGTGAAAGAAATCAAAGCAGATGGCCGTTTAGCGTTAGATTTAATCGGGGGTTTTAGCTATAACGCGATAGAAGGTGAATATTGCGACATTGAAACATCATCAGGTCAAATATATACAGGAACGATATGTTTACATGAAACGAGTGTACATGTTTATCGTGGAAATGATAATGAACCTAGAGATATTGAACATATGGAAATTAGATTAGATGAAAAAGTAAATACTAAAGAGGAAACTGAAAGTTTAGGTATTGAAGTAGGAGACTTTATTAGTTTTGATCCTAGAACACAAGTGACATCTTCAGGCTTTATTAAGTCCCGTCATTTAGATGACAAAGCGAGTGTTGCAATGATTATTGAATTTTTAAGAACTGTGAGAAGCGAAGATATAACACTACCTCACACGACTCAATTTTATATATCTAACAATGAAGAAATTGGTTATGGTGCAAATGCATCTATTTCACCTAAAATCGTTGAGTTTA
Organism: Staphylococcus casei; assembly: GCF_030294405.1. Classification (NCBI taxonomy): domain Bacteria; kingdom Bacillati; phylum Bacillota; class Bacilli; order Caryophanales; family Staphylococcaceae; genus Staphylococcus; species Staphylococcus casei. The sequence goes on along the minus strand of NZ_CP125718.1, from coordinate 1,597,028 downwards.
TTGCATTTGATATGGGTGCATTGGGCGATGGACAAGCATCTGATGAATATACAGTTTCTATCTGTGCTAAAGATGGCTCAGGTCCTTACCATAAAGGACTGCGCGAACAACTTGTAAACCTGTGTAAAACAAATAAAATCCCATACAAAGTTGATATTTATCCATACTATAGTTCTGATGCTTCTGCTACACTAAAAGCAGGTGCTGACATTAGGCATGGTTTATTTGGTGCAGGTATTGAATCATCACATGCGTTAGAGCGCACGCATATTGATTCTTTAAAGGCAACGCAATCTTTACTTCATGCATATTGCTTAGCTCCAGTAAATATATAGTGAATGAGGACGTAAAGGAGATTTTTACGTCTTTCCCATTCATCGATATCATAAAAAGCGCAATCTTATTAGCACTAAGATTGCGCTCTTACTTATTATTATTTGAAGCAAGTAGCTTTTATACAAAATGAGGATGAGCTAGATTTTTTAATGTTATATACTATGGGGCTGTTCTCCGTGACGTTTCCCATAATTTTCCATCATATCTATAATAGGCAACAAATCTTTACCTTTTTCAGTTAATCCATAAACCACTTTGGGTGGTACTTCAGGGTATACCGTACGGCTTATAATCTTATCACTTTCTAATTCTCGTAATTGCTTCGTTAATGATCCTTGTGAGATATCTTCAAGAAATTTTTTAATGTGACTATAACGACGGTCTTTTTCTTTCAAATACCAGATGATTAAATTTTTATAACGTCCTGAAAGTACATTTTGAGTATATGCAATACCATAAATATCTCTATTGTCTTCTATCACTTCTTTATCAAAACCATAATTACAAATTTTAACCATATAAATCCCTCCATTGTACAAAGGTACAAAATTTAATACTACGTATTTTTATATTGCCTTCTTCTAATTTAATACTTAATAATTTATCATATTATATATCATAAAATAGTATATTGAAAGGGGAAGACAAATGAACGACACAATCAAATTATTACAAAACCATAGTTCAGTGAGAAAATTTAAAAATAAAGCAATACCAGAGGAGCAGGTTAATCACATATTTAAAGCTGCTAATCAAGCATCATCGTTTAGTTTACTACAAGCAGTTTCTATTATACGAATTACGGATAAACAAACAAGAAAAGCAATTATGGAATTGAGTGGTCATCAAAGTTATATACAAGAAGCATCGGAGTTTTGGATATTTTGTTCAGATTTTAATCGTAATCATCAAATTGCGCCTGATGTTGATATCGCTTATGCAGAATTTTTACAAATTGGAGCAGTAGATGTTGGATTAATGGCACAAAATGCTATGGTTGCTGCAGAATCCTTGGGGTTAGGTGGCGTTTATATTGGAGGAGTCAGATTAAACATTGAAAAAATCAGCGACTTATTACAATTACCTGAGTATGTTATACCTTTAGTAGGCTTGAGTATGGGGTATCCAGATGAAGAGAAAGCGCCACTAAAACCAAGACTGCCTCAATCAATAGTCATGCATCATAATCAGTATGAGCCTTTCGACGTGGCACATATAGAAAGTTATGATGAAGAGATGAAGCAGTACTATGAAAATAGACCAATCAAAGCACCTTTTATAGCAAGAAAAATTAAAGGCTGGAGCGACCACATAGATGATCATTTAGCAAGAAGTATACAACCTAATATGCTAGCATTTCTTAATAAGCAAGGCTATGTACGTAAATAAAGTGAAATATGCGATAAGTATATGGAGGAATACGTAGCCTTTCATTTAAAAAGATAATAAGTACGAAACAATACACTGCTTTAAAAGTAAACACTTTGAATGTAAAAAGTGCCTTACGTTAAAGCAGTGTATTTTTATGCCTATTAATAAGATTTGTATATAGAATATTTAACATAAGTACTTGTTACAAGCATGATTTGGATAACCACTCGATAAAGCATACAGTAAACTAAAATATGGTTTGTGTTACATATGAGCTTTGTGTAATGCAAGGGATATAATATATCGATAATTCATGGGCATTAATTTGAATAGAGGATTTAACTTTTAAATTTATGGCAAGAATACATTGAGTATATGTGTCCTTATAATTTATACGGACGTATCTATAATTAATTTGACATGTACGGACAAATATTTTATAGTTATTTTGAAAACGTTTTCAAAAAATGTCAAGGGGGAGTTTTATGGTTAATATTAGCAATCCTATCGTATTACAAAGGGCGGATCCTTTTATTTACAAAGACAAGGGGAATTATATTTTTACAGGCTCACATCCTAAATACGATAGAATTATATTGAGAATATCTGATACGATAAACGGTCTATACGATGCCAAAGAACATGTAATATGGGGAAAACATGACAAAGGGGGACAAAGCCATTTAATTTGGGCACCTGAAATCCATAAAATTAAGGATAAATGGTATATATATTATGCAGCAGCACCTAATGAAAAAATTGAAGATGATACATTTAATCATAGGATGTATGTATTAGAAAATAACTCTGATGACCCTCTGTCTGATAATTGGGTAGATAAAGGACAAATAGATACAGGTTGGGATTCATTTGCCTTAGATGCTACAATATTTTGTTTAAATGACACTTTATATTATGTTTGGGCACAGCAAGACTTTGAAATTCCGGGGCATTCAAATATTTATATTTCAAAGATGAAAAATCCTTGGACTTTAGAAGGCGAAATAACTATGTTAACTTATCCTGAATATGATTGGGAAAAACAAGGCTTTTTAGTGAATGAAGGTCCAGCCATTCTAATAAAAGAGAATTATATTTATTTAACCTATTCAGCAAGTGCAACAGGGATAGAATATTGTGTAGGTTTATTATATGCTGATATCACTAGTGATTTATTAGATTCTAGCTCGTGGTCTAAAGTGAGCCAACCTATTTTTAAAAGTAGTAACGCTAATGCACAATATGGACCTGGTCATAATTCTTTTACTGTCTCAGAAGAGGATAATCAAGATATTATTGTCTATCATGCTAGAAATTATCAAACTATTGAAGGCGATCCACTATATGATCCGAATCGTCACGCAAGAGCACAAGTTATAGAATGGGATAATATGGACATGCCGATATTGTATGAACCTGTGCCAGATGAACGATGGACTCCAAATTCTCCACGAATATTGGAGGATGATAGCAATGATTAATATTAAAAGTAGTGTATTTTGGCGTTTTGGAGGTGTGAACTTTTTTTATTTTGCAATATGGACACTGATAATAACTTTTTTACCATTATGGTTAAATAAGGAGGCAAATTTAGATACAGCTGAAGCTGGTATTGTTTTTGCTACTATGTCTATCGTTGCGATAATATTAGAGCCGATTTACGGCATAATTCAAGATAAATTAGGATTAAAAAAATATTTATTTGCCTTTGTCATTTTGTGCCTACTTTTTATTGGTCCTTTTTTCGAATATGCATTTATACCATTGCTAGAATTAAATGTATTTTTAGGGAGTATCATTGGTGGTTCTTTTATAAGTTTATGCCTATACAGTGGCGTTGGGGTTGTAGAGTCATATTGTGAAAAATCAAGTAGAGCTAATGGATTTGAATATGGTCATACAAGGCTATTTGGGTCATTAGCAGGTGGTGCTTTTGCTTTTGCTGGGGGTATCATGTTTGTTCATAATGCCAATAGTATTTTTTGGATATGTTCTATATCAGCTTTGTTACTAGGCATATTACTTTGGAGTATTAAAGTGAAAAAATCCGATGATCAAAAAAATGATGATAGCCAAAATGAGAAATCAAATGTAAATAAAGAAAGCATCTTTGAGCTATTCAAAAACAAAAGTTTTTGGGGACTTTGTTTATTAATTATTGGTAGTGCCAGTTTATATGATGTATTTGATCAACAGTTTCCTAATTACTTTGTGCAATTTTTCCCTGACAGTAGAACTGGAGAAACTCTATTTAGTAGACTTACTTCAACACAAATATTCATTGAAGCAGGCGTAATGGTCATCATGCCATGGATTATAAATAAAATCGGATCAAAAAACGGTTTGTTTTTATATGGTCTTGTATTGTTTGTAAGAGTGGTAGGTACTGCTTTTACAGATGAGATTTGGTTGTTATCTTTCTTTAAACTATTAGCAGCTATAGAAATGCCATTAATGCTCATATCGATAATGAAATATATAGTGAGTATATTTGATATAAGGCTTTCAGCAACGATTTATATGCTTGCTTTCAACGTTGCAAAACAACTTGGCGTAGCGTTCTTTTCTGTAGTAATGGGTAAATTATATGTAGAAATAGGTTTTCAAAATACCTATTTAATTATGTCAGTTACTATCATTATTTTAGTTTGTATTGGAACACTGTTAATGAAGAGTGATAAAGCGCTATCTGATTTAACAATTTCCAAAGAAAAAGTGAGAGATATGAGTTAATATAATGAATAAAAAAGAAGTATGTAATTTTATTAAGCTCCCCTAAAAGTAGACACTTAAAAAGTGGAAATTTTTTAGGAGGGGCTTTTTATTTATTGAATTGTTAGACACAATTTTTCATCTTGGAAAAATGTTGAGATATATTATATGAAATTTAATATAACAATAGCTTGAATAAAACAGCAGTTAGAAGAAAATAAATATAATGTAAACGAAAAATATAATTAAGTATAAAACGATCAGTTAATAGATATTTATAATGTATATCAAAAACACATATTATAAATGGATAGTCTAAATATGAATTGCATACTATAGTATAATAGTATTTATGATGTGAAATACATATAAGTTACTAATTTATTAAAATTACCGAATTTCTATTTGATTTAAAAAAATGAAAGGAAGAAATGAAATGAAGAAAATATTCATTGTGTTAATAGTCTTTTTGATAGCCATAGGACTTTCTGGCTGTAATGATACTAAGGAAAACAACAACTATAATCATCAAGAAGATGAAAAGACGAGTAATGCTAGTAATGCCAAAAATTCAATTAATGAGAATAAGAAAACTGAAGAGAAGGGTATTTCTAAAGAGGGGAAGAAAGAGAGTAATTTAAATGATTTTAGTACTAAAGAAATCGAATATGCACGTATATGGTATCAATTACGTGTGTCTAATTATAATGTAGACACGACTATGCCAATCTATATTAACAAGATAGCGAAAGGTTCAAAAGTCAATCCTCAAGCAAAAGATAGCGCTGTTTATAAAGAAGATGTGACTACAATAGCATCTTCTCATAGCGCAATTGGTTCTATAACTTATAGTAGTAATGGAGATGGCACAATTAACTTATATAAAAATGTGCCATATAAATGGGAAAGCCCTCAAGTTAGTGATTACAGTCATATGGCAGAAGTTACTAAAAAGGTTATTGAAGAGAATATAGAAACAATTTATGTTGAACCATCGGATAATCAAGATGTAGGTGAAGTGGCCCAAAATATTAAATATACAAACTAGAGTTAAATACGGGAATATTAGAATGAAAGAAATTAAACACTATAAATCAGAGGATATTACACTAATAAATATCCTCTGATTTTTATATTTAAAATTTCGAAACATATGGAATTTGAATAGATAGTTATATTGAAAAAATATATTAGGTATGATAATTTTAATATAGTTAGGTACCTAACTATATTTGAGGAGGTTATCTTTTGGAAGATATATATTTGTTTGATAGTCCTACATTAGCTAAATTAAAAGCTTTGAAACAAGATTATGATAATTTAAACATAATTGATGTTTTACTCTATTTAGAAATTCATAAGTCTTATTGTTTAATGAAAGATAAATATGATTCGCTTTTACAAAAATATGATTTAACTGAAGCAAAATTTTCAATAATGATGCTATTAACATATGAAAAAGATATGACATTAGCACCATCTGATTTAGCAGAAAAATTAGGAAGCAAAAAATCGACGATTACTGGCATAATAAAAGGGATGGAAAAAAGAAATTTAATTAGAAGGAAAGTTTTGCCAAATGATAAACGTACGAATTATGTCCAATTGACTAATGAGGGTTCAGAGTTGTTAAAAAGATTTTTACCTTTTAATTATGATTTAGTTTCCAAAGTTTTTGAAGTATTTAGTGAAGAAGAAAAAGAACAATTTTATATGTTATCCAACAAGCTCAAAAATCATTTAGAAAAGGATGAACTATTATGAACAAAGTAGAATTCCTAGAAACATTTTTAAGTTTATATATAAATCATCATGAAGTAGTGAAAGATATTGAAACTGGTGAAGGAAAATATACAATTATTGATGTCAGAAATGCTCCAAAACACATTAAAAAAGATAAAATTAAAGATGCTATTGAAATACCAGCTAAAAATTTGAACGATCATTTAGATGATTTATCAAAAGATAAAATATATGTAGTGTATGATTGGACTGGTGGTACCATTTTAGGGAAAGTTGTATTATTAGAGCTATACAAACATGGATATGAGGCATATGAGTTAGCTGGTGCTTTAGAAGGCTGGAAAGGTATGAATTTACCTCTAGAAAATATTTAAATTAAAAAATCGGGTGATCTTATACTATCACCCGATTTTTGTTTAGAATGAAATATAAATAAGCTAATATATTACATCAATTTGATCCTCGTCATAATTGTCAACTGCATTTGCTAAGTATATATGTGTTCTTATAGTTATTTGATCAGGCTTACCTTTTATATTTTCTAATGGTAGGGCTACTGAAAATTTGCGGCTAATTTTTTCATTAGCTTGAACAGTGAACTTATCTTTAATCTCATAAGTGTATAAGGATATTATCGAGTACTTTAAAATCACTTGTAGGGTCATTATTTTCAATTTTTTCTATGACTTCTAATTTTATATTATATATTTCTTCTGATGAATTGTCTCCTTCAATGAGTATACTCCCATGTAACTTACCATTAACGTAAAACGAGTTATTATCTACTACAGTATTAATTTTTAAATCATTAATTCCAAACTGACTAAGCCATTTTGGTAACATATTATCACCTCATATTAAATTTTCCCGAGATATCATAGTGTAAACAAAAACATTTATAACGTTAATAAATTGACTATCGTATTAATGAGTATATAGATATTGATCAAATATAATATAAAGGGACAGCTATATGACTATAATCTTAATTGAAATATACTATTAGTATTGATAACGTTGTTTTTTATAGCAACTGTGGTAATGCATGTTAACCAAATTAAAAAGGGTGAAAAGGAAGGAGAAAGCGTATTAGACGTTTATATAATAGTAACTGTAATTTTAATAATAATTTTATTATGTATTAGGGGATTTACATAAATTTACGATGTTATCTGAAATAATATGTAATTATAGCATCTTACTTTCAAACAAGTATATTATCCCATATTTGTTATATAAATTAGACACCTGACCCCTGTCTGTAAATAAAGTTCACTCTTTAATACAGGGACACAGGTGTCTTTTGGTTTTAACTGGTTATTCTAATAAGTGTTTTTTGTTAAACAATTATAAATTAAAAAAAGGGCGCAAGTGCCCATTAAATTATTCTTTATTACATTTGGCGTCACGATATTGAATGGCATTTAGCTTAATCGCTTTATTTTTAACTAATTCTAATTTTAAAATTATTGCACCTCATATAATAAAACTTACTTCTAAATCAATAAAGAAGATTATTAGAAAGGTATCGGTAACTTTCTCGGTTTTATTAAGATTAAATTGCATAGACATAATAACAAATAAGAATAAAACACTAAAGATTCCAAAGATATAGAAGACAACACTTAATGCAGTTTTCATAGCGGTTCTCTTCAGTTAATTTATTTTAATTAAACAATTTTATAATTTATTTCTATTCTAGAATTCATTGGAATTTTGTTATACAATATAAATATAAATGAATTGTTTTGCAAAATAGTTAATATTTTAAAAGTGGTTATTTATATTTGATAATTTTACTAGAAGGGATTAATGATGAAGTTTAAAGAGATAAAAGAAATGTTAATGAATTATCGATGGGATTCTACAGATGTCATATACTTAGTATTATGTATTATTTTAGGGAGTATTTTTATCAATCCTTTTATAGGTGTCCCAATAGGTATAATTGCATATTTCTATTTATTCTTCAATGAAGATGATGGTTAAGGAGGGGATAATAATATGGCTATATTTTTGTTCATATTAATTTGTAGTTTATTGACATATTTCATGAGTTATAAAAGGAAATCTAAATAACAACATATTCTTAAAGGAATAAATATAGGATTCTAGGAGAAATAATTCGTGTTAAAAACACTCAAAAACTACAAAAGCTATGAAAGATTATCAAGTATTATATTTTTTCCGTCTCTACTATGCTTACTTTTAATTTCCGTTTTAAAAGTAATGTTTGGATGGTCTTTTTTAGATTACTTAAACAGTATCGTCTCAGCTATATTTCTAATAAGTATAATAATCAGTATTATACCCAATTTTTTAGAGAAAAACATTAAACATATAGTAGTAGATTTATTACTTATTTCTATAATAATAGTATTGCTCTGCTTTGGTTAATAGTTAGGTCTGTAACCTTGCTATAAGGTATTTAAGAAGGAATAAAATAGTTATATTAAACTTAATCAAAATAGGAGGTGAATTTTATGAAAGATAATAATACAAAAGACATGGGATTTCTTATATCAACTATATTAAATGTATTTTTATTAGTCGGTCTCATTTTTATTTATCAATTTGATCATTTAACTTTAACAATCATTTATACTGTTGTAATGATGATAAATGCCATTTATTTACTTGTTAAGACAAGAAACAGTTGGAAAGATAGAGATGATATATAAATACAATGATTCATTAAACAGATAATATACTAAAAGGAGATTTTTATGCCTATATTTGTAATTTTTTTAGCTGTTATTCTTTTAATTTTCACAAAAATTTATGCGGATCATAAAGATTAAAATAATTGTGATGTTTGTATCTATTATTTTAAAAAGGAAGGATGTTTTTAATATGACTCCGAAAATATTAATGGCTTTGTTTATTATTTTTTATCCAATATTTATCAAAGCGATCAAAAATAAAGATGATTACAATTTGTTAAAAGACATAAATAAAAAATTCTAAATTCAGGATCTTTTATCGATTATAGTAAGGAGTGATTTTTTATGACGATTAAGCAAATGTGGAAAGAGTTATTAAATAAAAAGTGGAATTCAGATGATTTATTTTGGTTAATATTGATGATTCTTATAGCAAGTTTTTTTACAACTCCGTTTTGGGGATTTCCTATTGGTATTGTAGTTTACTTTTTACTTTTTTATAAAGATGAGGATTTTGATGAGGATGAGATGGCAGAAAAATATGATTATCAAGATAAAGATAAGAAATAGAGACCCATATACGCCATGAAATGAGGCATCAAGAATCAGCGTCAATAAAGCAAAACGTTATTTTGAATTAAAAAGGAGTGATTGTATGTTAACTAAAAATATTAAATATCCCTACATAAAATTGATTTTTGATGTTGTAGGTATTCTTGCTGGTGTTGGTATTTTATTAATGTTTATCTTTAATACATATGCTAATTTTGAATCAAATGGTAGCGCTTCATTTGGAGTAAATATTATAGGTTCTAGCATGACTTTATTATCTATTTTGATATTGATTGTGATTGTATGTGCTGTTTTTTCTTTCGTTTTGAAATTGATAAAAAAGAAAGGAATAAAAGCAGCAGATAGTTAATAATAATTAGTGAGGTTTTTTATTTTGAAAAATTTATTGAAGAAGAATTCTAACATTATTCTTTATTGTATAATATTTGGAGTTACTTTATCTACTGTCATGGGACCTTTTGGTACTGTTGCCGGAATAGCTATAGGGTTAGGTGTTGGCATTGCTCTAAATGAAGATAAAAAGAATAATAAAAAATAAAAGAGTTTAATTTTAGGCACTTTTATTGTCGTTTAGAAACGAGTTTCTTTATATATTTTACTTTATTATGCTTTGAAATTTGGTGTTAGAGATGGTCTTATTGAAATCGAAACCAATAAAGATGATTTGATTTATTATAAAAAAAGTGAAAATCTACTGGATGAAATTGTGAAAGTTTATACACAAGTCCCTAAGATTAAATCCAAAGATGCAAAATGTATCTTTAATGATGCTTTTGATATCTTACTTTCAGAGGAAAAACCAAAGGTTATATATGAAGAATTAACCAGAAAGAAAAAGAGATTTTAGAATTAAATTTATCAGCCTAAGAAGAAAGGAGAATAATCGTTTTGAAATGGTTTTTATTTATTGTGCAAATCATTTTGACGGTTTTTTTAGCATTTTTTACCTATAAACAAATGAATCAAAACCATTTAGATACATGGTTTACTGTTTTTGGAGTACTCTTTTTGATTTTCGTATTTTGGAATGCTAATCGATATCACAAAAATTAAACAGAGCATTTATGCCGAGGGAATTTAGGATTAATACATATTTATAAAAATAATAATTTAAATGGTTTGTTATCATTAGGTTTTATATTAGTTGGATTATCTTTTATTTATGATATGTTTTTAAAGAAAGAGACAAGAGGTGTTGAACCCAATTAAAAGGATTTTAATTGGGTTTGATTCTAGATAAGGAGATTTTAGATGCTTGTAACGATATTAATAATTTTTCTAATGATTAATGCTTTGCCAAGTTTTTATTTTGGGAAAAAGTATTTTAATTTAAAAAAGAGTGGATCTAAGGATAAGGATTTTAAAAGATTATCTGATTCTATGATGAAGGTAGATGAGGTGATAATTCCAACTTCTATAATCATAGTTTTAATAATTTATTTTATTCAGAAATAAAGAAGTGGGCCTCTTGATTATCCACTTCTTTGGTTCATATTGTTAGTTAGGCAACGGCCTGCTTATTTCTCTTTCAACTCTGTAAAATCGATGTCTTTCAAAAAAATTATGTACTATTATTCTATAGTACTTTTTCAAGAATATAGGAGCAATATTTTTGCTAATTAATTTTTACAGTTGCTTAAAATATTTCAAGTCATTTACTTAATTCAGTGCTTGTGCTTTTTGTTTTTTTGAAAAGACTAAATTAATGATCAGCCATATTAGCTGTATGGTTAAGGGAATTAAATATGCAATTCCTATCACAGCAACATTGATCCATTTCAATTCAGTTGTTTGTATGGCGCCTGACGCGTCTACATTTCTTGTCCAAAGAAAAATAGTAAAGCCTATAAAGCTTAAAATTTCAATAGCGCCTATTATCCACCAAAAAATCCATGAAATTTTCATTTTATTCACCTTCGTTTTTAAATTTAAGTTTGAGTATAGAATAATTTATTAACTTTCCTGACTTTTTGATTAAAACCAGTTTCTTCTTGTCTTGATAATAGATAGATATAACGTCTTTTTAAAAGTATTTTGAATTGTTATTATCACATTATTTTTATATGTAATATAACGCTGAAAGGTATATAGATGTAAGACAGGCTAATTAAAAATCTTTTGTTTTTAATCAAACTATACTCAACTTTTTTAATCGAGTTTATTTTTTTTGTGAATTTACTCGTAAAGTGATTGAAATAGGTCATTATCGTCGCAAATATTAATGATGATAATAATATTCTTATAATGCTAAATTCTTTCGTAAAAAGCCCAAAAAATATAATGTCTAGTATAAAAAAGACTATGAATATGAGTATGAAATATTTAACTAAACGCATCAGTAATCCTCCCTTTATATTCTTAAGTTTACTATCTAAAAGGGTAATGATGAACATGAAGAAGCTATAATAGATAATAAAGAAAATGTTCGAATTTTTATGCAATAATCCAAAGTATTACTAGGATAATTATTGATATAATAAATGTTACAGACATTAATGGAGATAACTTATCTACCAATTTTTTATATTCTTTATCAGCTGCATTTCTTTTTTTTAGTTCCCGAAACTTTATTCCTAGATATAAGGCTTCTAATAAATTAACTATTAGTACCAATATTAAAATTGTAACTATCATATATGTGTATCTCCTCAATTTTTATGTAATTTAGTTGTTGCTATCTTTATGATTTCTTCTTCATAACTATGTGTATGGCATTCAAGCGTGTTTGTTTTGCCCATATTTGCGTTTTAAGAAAGACGAATACTTCAAAATACCCCTTAAAATTCACGTGAAGTTATGTAAAAACAAAGAGTCAACTTAGATAAAATAGATGGGATCTTTGTTTAGCTTTACAAAGTAAAACAACTTATTAATTTATGGAAACAAATTATCTATAAAAGAGGGGAAATATGTTTCTATAAATGCTGCTATTATGTATAAAGGTAAAGCGATAAAAACGTAGATTTTAAATAAATTAATTATAGCTAATTTAAGAGAGAAACGTTGCTTTTTATTTTTCCTAAAAAGATTGCTCATTTTTCTAATAATCGCTTGATTTAATTTATATAAACCACTGATAACAAAGCACATCGCAAGTATCTCGATGATTGTATGTGGTATTGAAGATAGAACCATTATAGAGCCTTTGTAAACATCAAGATGAACTGCAAATCCAAAAACAATACCTGTAATTATAATTGTACTAATTAAATTAGCGAAATATAAAAATGGGATTGGAATCATAGCGATGATCAGCATTTGTAAAGGTGTTCTAAATCCATTATTTATTATATATTCCCAAACTTTTCTTAAACCATGAGCTTCCGAAAGTTTATTAGAAGTACCAGAACCTAAATTTTTAAAGGTTTCGATTGAGGGTGTAAAGATAATTGCTAGAACAAACGTAATTATGAAAATGATCGTTGCTAGTATAAATATTTTTATTGATCTTTTGGTGTAATCATTGTCTCTTATATTGAACATAATGTACCTCTCTTATTTAATTTAAAAAACACTTTATCCGAAATATTACGATCAAATCTAGATGCTTTTCTTTTTGAAAATAAAACTAATTAAAAGTGAGAAAAAATATAAACGATAGTACGAATTATATTAAGTATATAGGTGAATTATTACTACTAAAATTGATAATAGTGCATAAAAACATGGCCCAATGATCAAATGTTTTTTATCAATTTTCAATTCAGCATCACTTTTACCCGACCTCTTTTTTTGAAATATTCCAACAGATAATTGGTAATATGTACAAGCTAGAATAAATACAAGGACGAATAAAAAAGCGTATAAGTATTGCAAAAAAGCTCCTAACTGTAAATGCTATAGTTACTTGTTATATCATGCAATTTTAGTCTTTCAGTTTTCTTCTTTTGAAAATAAATATTATAAAGCGATTTCATCGACTTTTTTAATTCCTTCCTCTTTTTGGATTAGTTTATTAGCTTGTTTATAAAGAAAGAAGTGTCCTGTATTTGCCTTACATTTTGGACATAGATTCATAGCATAAACAGATTGAGTTGTTTTACTGTACTTTTCTTTTATACGTTTTGGGTATTTTTCTAAAAGTAATTGATCATATTTAGAAATATCTCCTAAGACAAAAATGGAGTAGAATTCTATTTCGGAATATTGCATATGTGCTTGTATATCTTCAAATATTTGAAGTTTATTCCAACCTTTATTGGTTAGTGGGAGTTCTAAATTACTACTTGGGTCCTTTTTATAAACCATGTAGGTCAATAAATCGACTTTATGGTGACATCGCCAACAGTCAATTTCATATGGATAAATATTTAATACTGTATTATTATCAAGCTGTAATCTTTCTTTTTTGAAACGATAAGGTTTACTGCCTTCTGAAAACTGTACTTCAAAATATGATTTATCTTTGCTTTCCTTAATACTAAATACATTTAAGTATTTATCTTTGATTTTATCCCATACTTTTATCATTTCATTATCTCCCTTATTAGCTTTTATAACGTTCCTTAATCTTGCTCTAATCCCTTCATAAAAAGCGAAATATATGAAGGAATTACTAACAATTATAATTATCGCAATAACATTGCATCACATCAATCCTAGTAAAAACCTCCTTTTTAAATCGATCAAAACCTTAATTAAATCAGCTTTTTTTAGCGTGTTCGGGTATGTATGAGTTTGAAATAGGCGCTCTAGTTCTCTTTAATTCGGTTTTTAAAACTTCTTTCTATTAAACTTAAAAATAAGAAGATTAAAAAACAAAGTCTCAACGTCAATAAAGCAACATTAGTTTTTTTCATTTTTTGTCCAAAGAAAAAATAATGTTGTAAGGATTAATGATGATATTATACTTGTTGCTAAATCATAGGAATCTAGTAATAGACTCGATAAAGAATAAATAATTAAAGCTATTATAAATACGATGAAGATCTTAATGAATTTCAATATTACTTCTCCTTAATATTAAGTTATATTTTTCATACATACCTGAAATTGAATAAATAAACAAACATATTATCAACAAAATATATTTGGCTAAAGTTTTTTGATCTTTCACGTCTTTCATAATAATCCACGCTTTTGTTTTTAATAAGAATTTAATAAACACTCTTACTAATATGATATAATAATATATAAATTTCAATAACTTTTTATTTTTAAAAATAAAAAGTTATTGAAATTATGTTGTCTATACAAAAATCTGATGCTTTGTATTAAGTGACATATTTTTCGTGTCCTATAGAAATAAGCGAAGTTCTATTTGTTTTGATAATATAATGAAGCATAGGAGACAAATGTAATGAAAAATTCAATAATACTTTCATTTCTCGTAGGAGTCATTTATATTGCAGCAGCTATCTGCTGCTTTCCGTTGTTATTTAATAATGGTAATTATATAACAGTAGTAACTACAGCATTACCATTAATTCTAATTATTGTTTATATAGTTAAACGCATAAAAGATAAGAGAAATAACGCGCAATAATATAATATGCATGAGAACATTTTTAAACTAATTGCTATAAATCATATATGGTTAGTGCTCAGTAATATATTATCTAAGTAACTCTTTTTATAAAAAAGCACCTTCGTATAAATTTAACGAAAGCGCTTTTTTATTATTCCCATATTCAGGAGTCAGTTCAATAGAATGAGTCCATGTTTATTTAGGGTCAATTTCAAATATGATTTTTTTATTAGAAAAATCTAAGAATTGTTCATATTCAAGTTCAATTTTTTTAGGATTGCCATTAATAGCAAATCCTTCAGAACCATCAATGCTTCTATTAGGCGATAGGCCATCGAGTAACTCATCGTCTACAGGGTATGACTTAGCTTGTTTACCATCAATGTAAGCTTTAACTTCTCCACCAACTGGAATATCCTCGTCCCCATTGTTTTTAACAGTTAAATCGACTTTTAATATTTTATCAGCAGGAGTGTCTTCATCTGCAAATTCGTTTCTCTCATCTGTGTAGTATGCATCATTTAAAGTGAACTCTACATCTTTAACTTTAACCGTATCACCGACATGTTTAATCTCAGTATCTTTATCTTTCTCTAATGTTCCTTTTTCATTCACACTTTTATCTACTTCATTTACAAAAGCACCAGTACAGGCTGTGAGACCAATAACTATTAAAATAAGTAATCCTAAGCATCCACCACATCCCCAAAACCATTTTTTTCTTTTACCTTTTTTCTGTTGCTGTCTTGCTAATAATGCTTCATTTGTTAAGTTGTTTTTTGTCATTTTTATTCTCCCAATCTTTTAAATTTAAAGACAAATTATGTATTATATTGCATTACTATAGAATCAGATATTATAATTTATTGAATTAAATAACTGTTTATAATTGTTTTTAGCACTATCAAAAGTTAACTCAGGTTTTGTTTTCACGTTACTTAATGGTGTTTCAATAACTTTTATCATATATTTCGTTAACTCAGCTATGTTATTTGCTTCAACAAGATAGCCATTTTCACCATGATTTATAATTTCTGAAGCCCCGTACCTCATGTCATACGAAATAACAGGACATCCTATATTGATACTTTCCATTGTAGTTAATCCAAATCCCTCAAATGAACTTGTTAATAAGGAAGCTTTCGATTTTTGGAATTCTAAGGAAGGGTTGGTTGTATAGTCATTAATATGCACTTTATCTTGAATTTTGTATTCATGAATCATTTGTTTGATAATCTCTAGCTGACCTAGTTCAGACTTACCATATATTGATAATGTTGTATCATAACCTGTTTTTAAAAATGCTTTATAGGCAGTTAGTATATGATCAATCTGTTTTTCTGGTGCTATTCTACCCACAAAAACAAACCTATTCTCTTTTTTTATATTATCAAGAGGTTGGGTAGATTTAATAAAATGGGGGATAACTGCAAATTTATTAGAGTCTATAGAAGTCACGTTTTGAATATCTTGTTTTTGTTTGTTAGTTAATAAGATATATTTAGAAATTTTATCAGGGTTGTTTAGCGCATACTTATAAGAATCTTGTATATTCCCATTATTTAAATGACTACTATGAAAAACCAAAATATTCTTAGTCTTTCTTTTTTGTCTAAGTAAGGGTTTGTCTAACAACCGAGCATCACAAAATACAACGTCTTCATCTTTAAACTTACTTTCAAAATAATATTGAAATAATTGTTTCTCGCTTTTAAATGTTTTATAGGGTCTATTATTTTTATAAGTTTGTATATAAATCAAGGTATTAAGTTCACTGTCATTATAAGACTTTTTACAATAGATATTCCCATCTATATCAAAAAATTCTTCTAACACTTTTTTTAGCGTATTTGGCGCATAGTAGATTTTTCGGTGTAACACACCATACTTATTATATTGCCAGCGTTGGACTCTTTTTTTACTTATTGGAGACATAAAGTCTTCAAACTCAATCACGCTTTGATCATCATAATACTTTCTGTACAAGACATAAGTATTGTCTTGGTCATAATAGCGCACAATTCTTTTGTTTTTGGCTATTTCATGTTTTAACCCTTCTATTTCAAGAGGTTGTTCGTTATATTTTACTTTCTTAAAAAGCTTAGTTTGAGGAAATGTGAGCAATTTGAAATCTGATAACCAGTCATATAGATTTTCATATGTGATAGTCAGTAACTTTATCTTCTTCTGAAAATAATTTGTAAACATCATTATAATTTACATTATAGTTAGTAGTTAATATTTTAGTTGGAGCATTCAATTCTGTATCTAAAAATTTAACTCTACTTAATAACGATTTAGTTCTTCCTCCGTGTATTGGAGGTAAAGTTGTTGTGACTGTATAAATCATAGATAGCATCCCTTTTTCTGTTATTGGAGAATGTATAAAATATATTGTAGTTAGTATTTACTATGTTCTCCAAGATTCCCATATTTTGTTTTTAATTATTCAATTTAAGCAAATCACACCTACACATGCTGCATATGTAGATGTAACTTATAAAAAATACGTAAATAAACTTTATAAAATTGTAAAGCAGTTAATTTACAAAGAAGTGATAAATTACTCAACTTATATTACTTTAGTATTTACATCCCAATAGTAAACACATGTTAATAGATAACCTTTGTTATATTTTATTTTATATAGATATTAACTGAGATTCCCATAACAGTTAATATCTATATAAAAAGTAATATTATTTGCCGAACCATAAATTATTATAACTTCACAACATATATTGGTTGAATATTATATTTTATTAACAATTCAAAACCATTTAAATACGTATATAATAAGTATAGCAAAACATATAAAATAATTAAATAGTACCTACAAAACTTATTTTATTAAATATAGCATTGTGCTAAAAGGGGTTGAATGTTATATTTATAAGCAAAAATGGTAGTCATTGTAAAAAGTTTCTCAACTTATTGTTCAGTGACTCGAATCTCGACGTCAATAAAGTAATGGAAATAAAATGTTACTGTTTGATCAGTTAAAGTAGAAAAGGGTGAATACATTTTAAAAAGGATGATATCAAAGTTTTAGAAATATAAACTAATAGCAATTGGTTCTATATTTTGGCGACTGTGATTTATGAAGAAAAAAGTGAATCTGAAATGTTTTGAAAACGAGTTTCTTTTTGTTCCGATAATATATACAGATTTGGAAAATATACAAAGAATATACGTGATATTGATCAATTGCTATTACTGATTAACTAATATAATTTATATTGAATTATATGTATACACTCTGAATTACCACATATAAATACTTTCATGGTATTTATAGTTGTTCACAAAAATGTAACATTTAAATGATTATGTGTATTTATGAATATGTATTCATAAAGTGACAGAGATACATAAATATTTTGAGAATGTTTTATTATAATAATTATATTAAAAAGTCATTGTCGTGATTCTTTAGTTTATATTGAACGCTTATATGCGATAACAATACAATGTTTATAATCATTGTAATATAAATACTTATAAAATATTGGTATAAATAAAATTTTTGATTTATACGCTTAATGAACAATATTATTTATAACTTACGGAATCGAGATAAAATTGCCGAAAAGTTTTATTGAATGTATAAAGATACTATGATAATTTGATTTTATTACTTCATTTAATAATTCTGTTTGTAGTAGATTGAGTTAAAAGGGAAATGAGTAAACGTTAATGCATAACGAACTTGCGTTCTATTTCAAGTTAATAGAGCGTGAATAATAATTTGACGTGGAATATTTATATTAGTTTTGAGTATAACCTATTTAAAAACGGTTTAGCTTCCAAACATAAGCGTGTGTATTTGGGATTGGTATATTTTATACGCGAATTGCAAGAATCAAGAATATAGCATCGTTTTTACATGATCTTATCCTATCTCTATCTGTATATGATGCAGTAAGCTAAGTAGTTCTGCATAACTTTATTTCATTTCATAAGGTTTTATAAGTATTTAAGTGATTGGTGGATGATTTAAAAATGTTAGTTATAAATAAAATATAATTGAGAAAGGAGAATAGATTTGAAAAAAGGATTTGATATAGTGGGAGAGGTACATAGTGAAATACCTGATTTTAGCATTGAAAATATTGAAGATGCTATATTAATTTTGAGAACTAATTCTGGGAGAAGCATTACTATAAGATTAGAAGAGATAGCAAAGGCTGATATCATCGATCTTGAAAAATAATAATTTTAGCACAACTTAAATCAATACACTAGGATTAAGTTGTGCTAAAAAATAATTGAAGAGTATATGGATATGATGAAAGCTTTGTTAAATTATGCTGCCGCTGTAATTCATTCATTATGTGTTTCATACATATGGAATAGCTTGTGAATACAATATTGAAATAAAATATAATAAAAGGTGCATATAGAAGGTGGTGTGTGACTAATAAGAAACATACTATGTGATTTGACAACACATAGCATAGCAATTATGAATTTAATGCTAATCATATAAATAGTAAATCTCCTCCCCAAAATTTATTAGTATAAATACAATACTAAAAATGAGTTAATAGACAAATCAATTTAAGGTTTAAAGTATTATATATAGATATAATAACGACGTATATCGTAAATCTAATTAACAGATTTTAGGAGGTATGATGGAAACGTTAAAAGAAATAATATATAATAAATTTATTATAGGAGGAAAATGAATAAGTAATGTAGTAGAAATGGTATTTTAAAAAAATAGGGCAAGCGTATAGTTGAGTATTATTATATCTAGAGAGTTAGATAATTTATGGAATTGAAACAGCACAATAAAATTTAATTGCAAACACATTTTTATACAGAAAGTTACTAAGGGTGTTTGATTCACTAGCGTATGAGCTTAAAAATAGTCTGATACAGTTGCTTTTTAAGGTGGAATCCATAAAAAGTGATAGGCAAATGCTTATGATTCTTACTGTGTGAAACAGATATAATAGCAGGTCAGAGTATTGAATCAAATTTAAACTTTCTTCACTTATAGCAAAGTCGATGAAGGAGTCATCAAAGATTGAGTTTAAAAGAAATAATTTATAATAAATATTTACTTTTGGTTTGCTAGATTGAGAAATTAGAAATATAAGCCCTGCGCTGAACTTAGAGAGAATTTGTCGTCCATAGCTTTAAAAAGCGCACTGTGACTGGTATATTTAATATTGCAGAAGGTATAGTGTTGCTAAAAAGTTTGTTTGAAAGTTTATGTGAACTGTCGATATACTTATTGAACTTAGAGCAAATATTTAAAAGACCATCACAAATTAATTAGTATATTGAGAATAAAAACAGCATTTATGAACTCTAAAAGGAGAATTGTAAAATATCAAATGCTTTACTATAGAAACTTGTTGTTACAATACGTTTCTTATAGTAAAATATTAATGCTATGAAACAATTTATGATAAATAAATATATTTAGGGCTGAAAGTTACACATTACATATTGAAATAAAATATGATGAGATGGAAAATAGTGTTTATGTTTATGGAGCTTAAACTGAATAATAGATGGTAGTAAAGTCATTACAGTTAACTAAAAATAAAACTCGAAAAAGATAATAATCTCAAAAGCGAAATCGGAGGCAATAAAAAGTGATAAAAAGAGAAATACTATTAAATATTGTATCTGAGTTAAAAAATCAAAAAAACGATGAATTTATAGAGAAGATAGCTAAAAATATGAATCTTAATTACAATATTCCAGAAGGTGTTTCGATATCTTTCACTTCTCGTGAACTTGATGATAGTTTTTTTATGAATACTGACATTAGACTCATAACTTTATATATTATGGAAGCATTTAAAGTAATGGGTAGAACAGAGATGCTTAATGATTATATTTTAAAGGGTGAACAACAAGAAGCGAAACAGTTTGATTTTACGGCTTATAAAAAACAAGATGAAATACAATTACCATATGAGTTTTCTCCAGCGTTACCAGTAAATGATGTTTATAGTACTAAAATGTCTGTTAAAGAAATTTCTGACTTTGTAAATAGTGGTATTATTAATTATAATTTTGATATTCAACGTGAAGCTAAATTAGAAAAAAGATTATCTTCAGTTGTAAAGGTCCCAACAATAAATCAAAAAAATGTAAACGAAATAACAAAGCATCTTTTGAATGGTACGTTAAAGGAAAGTACGTTATATTTAAACGCAGCGCCTACAACCTCAGACAGTGGAGATGAGCTGATGTATGATCCCAATGACCATATCTTAGCTATTACTGAGGGCACACGTATAGATGTTTTAGATGGCTATCATAGATTATTAGCGACACAAAAAGCCTTTAGAGAAAATCCTACAATAAAATTCGAATTTAATGTTGTAATCAGTAATTTTACAACTTCAGAAGCTATTAAATGGCAAGCACAACATAGTAAAGCAACTTCATGGTCTAAAAATAGAGTGACTGAAATGCAACAAGAAACAAAATCTGCTAAAGTCGTTAAAGCTATAAAAGATTCTGATACAGAGTTTGATGAATTGATTTATACAGGACAATCAAGACAAGGACTCAGAAGTTCACTCATTACTTACAATCAACTGACTAGGGTGATTGATGAGTGTTTTACGATTGAGAGTAGAAGAGAAGAAGTGAAAATTGCTGATGACTTAAGTGATATTCTGTTATTGATAAATGAAGTTAAGAAAGCTAATAAAACATTAAGATCGCAAATGTATATAAATGCTTTTGTAAAATTATATAAAGAAGACTATAATAGTAACATTAAAGATTATATAGAATTCTTAAATAATGTTTTGGAATATTCGTATGAAAAAGAATATGATTTTGCGCTACACGAAAAACAAGACGCACAAGCGAAAAGAATAGCATATAACAAACTAAAAGAATTAGAGCAAATATTACAAGGTTAAAAGAAAACGAGGAGAGATTGAAAATGGCGTTTTATAACCACTTTTTTAAAGAAGAGTTTTTAAGTACTGTTTCAGAAAAAAACAGATATTACTACCGCTCATTATTCAATAGAAGTGCAACTTTAGAACAACAGTTAGACAAGGACTTATATAACTTTACAGACAATGATGTAGAAATATTACTTTACAGTATAAACACATCACAAAAAAATACATTAGTAACTTATCTTAATCAAGCTAAAAACTATTGTGAGTATGCCATTGAAAAAGGCAGTAAGATTAGTAACATTAACGTATTCAAATCTTTTTCATATGGATCGCTAGATAAATATACAGCTAAGCATAAAATGAAGCACCTTTCTAAAAACGATTTAGAAATTGCTTTAAAAGATATTGTTAACTCAAATGATTTTGCTTTGTATGTTGCTTTATTTGAAGGTATAGGTGGTTTTGAATATACAGAGCTCTCAGAACTTAAAATTGACGATGTTAGAGAAGCATATAATAACCCTGTAGAAGGTGGATATGTCATAGAGTTAAGAAGTGAACAGAAGCATTCCAAAGAAATTAAAACTAGAAAATTAACTGTCACTAAAAATCTATTGAAATATTTAGAGCAATCACATGCACAAAAAACGTATCTCTTAAAAAATGGCGCTTCTGAGTTCACTAAAAATGAAAGAGATATTATAGACGGTATTTATGTGTTTAGAAATGTCACTACAACGAATAGACCAGACGGTAAAATAGATAAGCAGTTTATATATCGTAAAATAAAAGTCCTAAGTGAGGCAACAGAGGGAGAGGTATCATCTATATCTACGCTTATTAACTCTGGTATGATTTATTATATGCATTTACTTGCAGATGAGAGTGGCAAAATAAATGTCAAAGACTTAAAATACGTAACTGATCGATTTGGTTTATCTGTGAATTCACTATCACCACACTCTTCTTATAAAACGTTGGCTAAGAAGCATAAAGAGGCGTTAGAGGCGAATTATAACGTTGCTTTTGCTAACCTTTAGTCCCTAAATAAAAGTTTAGGGTACATATTAGAAATAAAATATAGAATTGTCAGTTGTGACTTGATTCTACAATAATATTTGTAGTTTTAAAGCCTGATAAATATTATCTGAAAAACAAAATACTGACTTAAGTTTAATGTTGGACATAGAATTATCAAATACTTCCAAACCAGACACATTTTAAACTTAAAAAAGAGTTTTTGATACAAGAAAAATGATGAAATTGTCTCCAGGTTTGTGGATATCTTAATAATATGAGTTACTGCTACTTTACTGTTTTTTATAATAGTCTATTATTTTTTTACATGATTTATTATACTAGCAATCATAAAAAGAGTTTATTTAGGAAATCTTTTTAAAATATAATAGAACCTTTAATTGATAATAGTGCTCATATACAGTTAATGCAAAATGAGAGTGCTTATTATAAAATGAATTATACGAGAAACGGAGGAGAAAAAATTGAAAAATAAGATAGCTACAATAATAGTTGATTTAATAGTCATTATAATTTTCGCAATTATTTTATATTACAATTTTAATAGTGATTCATTTTTATCAAAAGGGATATGTATATTAGCTATTTTACATTTTGGATATTCTTTACTTAAAGAGCTTTTTAGTAAAGAATATCCAAAATGATATTTATATAAAGAGTGAAATAAAAAAGAGATTGTATAGAGGATAATAATAAAGCATATAAAAATATAGTTTGATCATAAAAATGTCTAAAGTCGTTAATGTCTTTCCAAAAAATAAAGAAGAAAATAGTGAACAAGATGTAATAATAATTAGCAATATAAATAATCTAGAAAATCCATTACAGATTTTCAAAGGAATGAGTGAACATAGGATTTTATTTATGTACTAGATAAAGCGTTCAACTTTACTCATTTAGTTCAACTAGCATGCTACAACGTTCAAGGTTGTAGTCCTTAAATAACTTTTCATGAGAATGATGAAAAATAAAATATAGGATTAAATGTTGTTAAACATAAAAATAAAAGGAATATTCCGAAAATTGAAACGTATTACAACATTTGCTTGTTTACAGCGTAGTTATTATAAGTTATTGTTAGTTAGAGTGAGGGGAATGGGTAACCTCTCCACAAAGTTTTTCAGACATTCTATTTTTGGAGACGATTATTATACATGGGTACAAATTTTTACATATGTTATAATCTAGCGTTTCCTAAGCTGTAAGGTATATACCTTACAGCTTTTTTGTATTTAATAAACGCTTTTAAAACACTAAAAACAAAATATAATATAGTGGGAAAGTCAATCTATCTACTTTTTATAACTGCAATTACATCAACGATTGTAACTTTCGTCTGCGCATCAATGCGTTCCTTCCTCAAGGGTTTACCCAATAATATATTATTTATAGGCATTTAAAATACTTTTCAATTTATTTATATAACTATTTTTAAGTTGTTCGGGATAGATGATTTTCACATGTTCACCTAATGAAATTAAATATTGAACCATATAAGCAAGTTCTTCTTTGTTATAGCCTCCAGTAATATAAGGGACATCATCAATATATGCTAATTGCATATTAGGATAATTTTTCTTTTGATATAATTCTACGCCCAAAGAGGTTAGCTGGCATCTAAAAGAGATGTTGTGGTATGTATCTTCAAAGTGAGTTTGAAACTGTTCTAACGCTCGTCTCGAATAAGGCGTAACTTCATGATTCTTGAATTTTAAAGCAGTGATATAATCACAGCGATAAGTTCCCCATTGTTCATTATTAATATCATATGCACTACAGAACCAGATACCATTTCTATAGAATAGATCATAGATTTGAATATGAGTTGTTATATTTTGATGTTGTGTATATGTTATTGAAACAACGTATTCGTTCATGATAGACATTAATATATCAGATAAAAATGGTGATTTATTAATAGGGGCTACATTATAGTAATAAATGTAATTTAAAACTTTAGAAATATCTTGTTTCTTATTAGAGGGTAAAGTGGCGAAAAGCTTTTCTTTAATTTGAGTATAAGATTTTTCAAAAGGCGTGCTGGATAATATATCTAATGCTTTAAGTGCAAAAAAGATAGCTAATATTTCATCATTGCTAAAATAAACAGGAGTTAATAAATTTTGAGTAACCAGTTTATATCCACCATAGCGGCCATTTTCAACATAAATACCTAGCCCCATTGTTTCAAGTTCTTTTATATCTCTTAGTGCAGTCCTTTTAGATATATCAAACGCGTTCATAATATCTTTTAAATGAAATGAAGATTTATCACTTAAGAAAATGAGTTCTTGATTTAATCGTTCAGATTTTTTCATAATTCCTCCTTTAATGGTGTCGTATTTAGGCACCATTGAATTTTATACTTAGTTTATCAAAGTAAGAAGGAGAATGTATATGAAAACATTAATTATTAATGCACACCCAGACTATAAAAATGAAAGTAGTTTTTCTTATAAATTACAAGCGCTATTTTTATCAAAATATAAGGCTGAATTTCCAGAAGATAAACCTGAAATATTAAACTTATACGCAATCGATTTACCTCGCATAGCTACAACAGAATTATTGCATATTTGGAATAAACAACGTAATCAAGAAATATTAAGTGAAAAAGAAAGTAAAATAGAAGTCATTACGTCGGAATTATTAACTCAGTTTAAAAATAATCACCGCATAGTAATCATTTCACCGCTGCACAATTTTAATGTAACATCTCGTTTAAAAGATTATATGGACAATATATTACTTGCACGCCAAACATTCCAATATACGAATGATGGTTCAGTTGGATTAATGACTGATAACTATAAAGCGCTATATCTACAGGCTAGTGGATCAATATATACAAACAAGGATCGCTATACTCCACTTGAATTCTCATATCAATACTTAAGAGCTATGTTTGAAGACATCATGGCCTTTGATGCATTATACGTAGCCCGTGCTCAAGGGACAGCGATATTACCAGAAGAAGAAGTTTTAGACAATGCGAAAGAAGATTTAGCAAAGGCTTTCGAAAAATTTTACGATAAGCAACTTGCTTTGTAACTTTTAATAAAAAAATTAATAAAGCTGAAATAGAGAATGGACATTTGAACTTCACTGATCGACAATAAGTTATAAAAAAGACAACCTATGAAAGGCTGTCTTTTTTTATTCTAATAAGGTTATAAACTATGCCTTTTTCTGAATTTATTAAGCATAATTATGCTGATACCTATAATTAATACAAATGCACTATACAAAGTATGATGAAAAGATGTAGATTCTCCGGCTGCTGGCAATTTGTCTTCTGAATATTTCTCAATCGTAAGTTGTTTGCCAAAGGGCGTAGTGATTTCATTATTTCCCTGTGCTAACTCATAGTCATCGAGGTTTAACGTACCAGATGTTTTAAAGTCATTAGCATCTTTATCTCCAAATAATAACTGACCATTGGATTTATTCACTTTTATAATTTTTATACCGCCCATGCCTGTAGATTGATATGTTGGAATAATATAATACGAATTTTTATCTTCCACTTCTCCTGTAGGTCTTAGTCCTTTATCTTGATAGTGAAATGTTTCAGAAACTTTCTCTATTGCATCATTTTTCAATTCAGTTTCACCCTCGACCGATGCTTCGATAGGATTATGTGTCAAAAACATTGTCGTTGCTAAAAGACTAGAACTAAGTGTAAAGATTTTTTTGTTCATAAAATAGTTACCCCTTTCTATTAATGATTTAAGTATATCATAAGTGTATAAATAAATTAATATTTATAAATACATTAACAATATTCAAAGATTAAATTTACAATATATTGTACTAAGCTATACAAATTTAAAGAAAGTAAGCAATTTAGGAAGTCAACTGCTGATGTTCTACAATGATTAGTATTGGGCTATTATACTAAAGTAGTTATGGCTATGTTAATTTAAACAATCTTATTAAATGCATTGCAAGGCATAGAAAAGCACCCCTCTAGGTAGAAAGGGATGCTCGAGAAATTATGAAATGTGTAGTATAGAAAGTTAACGCTGACAAGCAATAAGGAGTAATGTCCTTTTATGTTAGCTTGATACTGATACCTAGTACAATTTTGCTTTCGCATAATGATTAGACTGTTAACCCCAACAGTCATTAAAACCATGTGAAAGCTTAAACTTTAAGGTAAGGACAGGAACGGTTAACCTGCCCTTAAATACACCGTATCATTAATTGCTAAAAATACAATAGCGAGCTATATAATTATACATAAACTTAATAGTGTGAAATACAGAATTTACAATATCGTTTAGCGCAAATAGGTAAAAAGGGTGTGGAATTTTTGGTTTTTAACAGGTTATGCTATAACCAATACCTCGCATAAAGATGTTCACAACAAGTCGTATTTCTTATACTAAAATATCAATCACATAGTATTTCTTTAAGTACAAGTAGCGTTAACAACTTGTACTGTGAACTTAACATATCAATCATGGATCATAAGCAAGTCTTTTTATTAAATAATTGACAATGTAACTTTATATATTTTGAGGAATTTAAATTAATGCCTTAATATAATCATGTATGTTCTATTAAAAAATATTTTTCTCCTCGTCTTGCTATATAGGTGTAATGGCCTTTTTATTGCTTATCAATAAGGATATACAAATTTTGAAGTTGACAAAATCGAATTATACTTGTACTATACTAATTAATTACTTTCGCAACACAAGTTGCCATTTGGAAGATAACGTAGCATATATGTCATGTAGCAAGAAGAAAGCTAATGGTTGATGAAAATTAGCACTACATATATAGTGAATTGGGCTTTTAAATGAGATTACAATTATAAATAAAGCAATTAAAGTGAACAGAATCTGTTAACTAAGGTGGCACCACGGTAACGCGTCCTTACAGTATGCGTTATTGTGGTGTTTTTTTGTTACAAAAAATAGAAAACAAAATGAAGTAAGTGATGAATGGGTAGCAACAGAAAGTTAGTGGTCGATGAAAACTGACACCCACATCTACTGAAATTGGGTTTTGTTGGATTACAAATGAAAATGAATGAGTGAGTAGGTCAATATATCAATATGATGATATATCTACTAATTTAGGTGGTACCACGCGTCAGCGTCCTTAACAATTATTGTTATAGGATGCTGATTTTTTTATGAGGAGGAAAGTAAAATGAAAGTACAATATCAAAAGTTAAATGCAGAAGTAACGCCAGAAGCTTTAGCGAGGTTAAGAGAGCAAAAAATCGTTTTGGAAAGTTCAGATCAATCTAAACTTAAAGGTCGCTATTCAATTGTTATTTTTGACACATATGGTTCAATCACATTAGATAATGAAACCATGGTTGTGCAAACACCGAAGGAAAAGCAAGTAATCACAGAAGCGCCATACAGTAAAATAAAAAAACTCATCGACGATTATAAAGCAGAAATAGCAGACGAAGCGTTAACAGACTTACCATTTATCTCAGGTTTTGTGGGAACATGTAGCTTTGATTTAGTAAGACATGAATTTCCAATCTTAAAGGAAATTAATTTAGAAGACCATACACAACATGATGTGAAGTTTCATATGGTAGAAGATGTGTATGTCTTTGATCACTATAAAGAGCACCTTTACGTAATTGCAACAAATTTATTTTCTGGCCAGAGCGAGGATCAATTAAATGCACGTGTCAATACACGTATAGAAGAATTAAAACAAATCAATATCTATCCATCATATATAGAAAGTGAACAAAATGAAAAAGTTATTGAATCCAATATAGCACCAGAACAATTTATGGCAACAGTGAGTAAAATGAAAGCACTTATTCAACAAGGTGATATGTTCCAAGTCGTACCATCTATTATTTATAGTTATAAACATTATTTCGCTAGCCAAATACAACAATTGTCATATCAGTTATATCAAAATTTAAAAAGACAAAATCCAAGTCCGTATATGTACTATTTAAATATGGACCATCCGATTATAGTCGGAAGCTCTCCTGAAAGTTTTGTGAAAGTACAAGGTCAAACTGTAGTGACTAATCCAATAGCTGGAACAATAAAGAGAGGTAAGAACGAATCAGAAGACCGAGCAAATGAAGATAAACTAAAAAATGATGAAAAGGAACTGAGTGAACATAGTATGCTTGTTGACTTAGGTAGAAATGATATTCATAGAGTATGTGAAATCGGAACATCTACAATAGAAAAATTAATGACAATTGAACGGTATGAGCATGTGATTCATATTGTTAGTGAAGTTACAGGCAAGTTGAAAGCGAATTATTCACCGATGTCCGTTATAGCGAGTTTATTACCAACTGGCACAGTATCAGGCGCACCTAAACTCAGAGCCATTCAACGTATTTATGAAGTTCAACCCCATAAACGTGGTGTATATAGTGGCGGCATTGGATATATTAATTGTAATCACGATTTGGATTTTGCATTAGCTATACGCACAATGATGATTGATGAGACTTACATTAATGTACAAGCTGGCTGTGGTGTGGTTTACGATTCAATTCCAGAAAAAGAACTTGAAGAAACAAAGCTTAAGGCAAAAAGTTTATTGGAGGTATCACCATGATATTAATCGTCGATAATTATGATTCATTCACATATAACTTAGTAGATATGATTGCACGACAAGAAGAAGTCATTGTTAAATATCCCGACGATCCGACGATTTATAATTTAGATATAGAAGCACTTGTTATTTCTCCGGGGCCAGGTCATCCTATGGATACAACGCATCTAGAACACATCATTGAGCACTATCATCACAAACCTATATTAGGTGTATGTTTAGGATCACAAGCATTGACGTGTTATTACGGTGGCGATGTGATACAGTGTGAAAATATAAAACATGGTAAAAAAGATCAAATGAAAATTATAGATAAGACGTTGTTGTATGAAGATATTCCAGAATATTCAGAAATAATGAGATACCATTCACTTATGAGTAACCCTGATACTTTCCCTGAAAGTTTAAAAGTTACGGCGCAAACGAAAGATTGTATACAGTCTTTTGAACATAAGACAAACTTACATTTTGGTATACAATTTCATCCTGAATCGTTTGCAACAGAATATGGCACTCAGATGATTAACAATTTTTTAACATTAATGAAGGAGGTCAGAGACAATGGTACTACAAACACAGTTGAAACAACATAAACCGTTAGATCAAAAACAAATGGATGAATTTATAGACATACTCATTGCTAAAGATATAGACGATCAAATGAAAATTGAGTTGTTAGAAGTGTTTTCTGAAAAAGAAATCACCCAAGAAGAATTAACATTTATTTCTAATAGTTTGATTCGTTCGATGTATCCTCAGCAACCATATTATCCAAATAGCATGTGTGTATGTGGTACCGGAGGAGATAAATCGAATAGTTTTAATATTTCTACTACGGTTTCTTTCGTTATTGCAAGCTCTGGCGTACCTGTGGTTAAACATGGCAATAAAAGCGTTACTTCTTCATCAGGGAGTACAGACCTATTAAATGAAATGAATATTAAAACAACATCTGTGAGTGATACAGCCGAAAAATTAGATAGTAATGGCTTGGTGTTTTTAAGCGCAACTGAAACGTATCCAATTATGAAGCATATCCAACCATTAAGAAAAGCATTACGTAACCCAACCATATTCAATATTACTGGTCCAATCATCAATCCGTTTAAACTGGATTACCAAGTTATGGGTGTTTATGAAACATCGAAATTAGAAAAAATAGCACAAACATTAGGGGATTTAGGGCGTAAAAAGGCAATTGTCTTGCATGGTGCTAATGGCATGGATGAGGCGACACTATCAGGTGATAACATCATCTATGAAGTGAATGACCATGGGGAAATGAGTCATTATACGCTGAACGCTCAAGATATAGGTTTAAGTTATGCCTCTAATGATCAGCTTGTTGGAGGTACACCTCAGGAAAACTTAACCATCACCAAAAATATACTGAATGGCACAGATCACAGCGCTAAAAGAGATGTTGTAGTCTTAAATGCTGGGATTGCACTTTATGTTTCAGAACAAGTTTCAACTATTCAAGCAGGCGTCCGCAAAGCTCAAGAATTAATCAACACAGGGCAAGCTTTACAACAATACAACAAAATGGGAGGTAAGACATATGACTATATTGGATGAAATTGTGGCATATAAACAAACATTACTGGCACAAGGATATTATGAAGAAAAGTTAAAATCTTTAAATCATATAGATATATCGCATAAACCTAAATTCCAAACACTGATGGATCAATCGGATCAGTTAGCAGTCATAGCTGAAATTAAATCTAAAAGCCCATCTTTAGATCAACTACCGGGTAAAGATTTAGGACAACAAGTTCAAGATTACGAAGCTTATGGTGCGAACGCAGTTTCAATATTAACCGATGAAAAGTATTTCGGAGGTAGTTATGAACGTTTACAAAAATTAACGACTGAAACGTCGTTACCAGTATTATGTAAAGACTTTGTAGTAGATTCTATACAAATTGATGTCGCCAAAAAAGCTGGTGCTTCAATTATCTTGCTTATCGTTAATGTACTCAGTGACGAGCAATTAAGCACATTATATGATTATGCTACTGAACAAAACTTAGAAGTATTAGTCGAAGTACATGATAAAGCAGAACTTGCACGTGCATACAAACTGAACCCTCAAATCATCGGGGTAAATAATAGGGACTTAAAACGTTTTGTTACAGATGTCTTGCATACTAATGAAATATTAGAAGATAAAAAACAAGGATATTATTATATTTCAGAAAGTGGTATTCATACTAAAGAAGATGTCGAAAACATAGTTAAATCAGGCATTGATGGTCTGCTCATTGGTGAGTCCTTAATGAAATGTGATGATTTAAGTCAATTCTTACCGAGTTTAAAGTTAAATAAGGTGCAGCAATGAAACTAAAGTATTGTGGATTTCGCACACTAGAAGACGTAAAAAAAGCAAAAGACTTAAATATCGATGCTATGGGCTTTATCCATTATCCTAAAAGTAAGCGATATGTTGATATCCCAACCATTAAACACCTTACAGATATTATACCTAACGACAAAGAGAAGGTAATTATCGTTGTTAATCCTGAGTATCATACATTGATACAGTTAATAGAACAAACCACCCTCACTACCATACAATTTCATGGTAGTGAAACATTAGAATTAATTCATGCTATTAAATTATATAAACCTACAATTAAAGTGATTAAGTCATTGCCTGCAACAGATTACGAAACATTGGTGAAACAAATTAAGTATTATCAAGATAGCGTAGATCAATTTATCTTTGATACGCCATCATCTTCGTATGGTGGTACAGGTCAAACATATGACTGGGAACAGTTGAGAACCATTCAGCATATTGATTACTTAATTGCAGGTGGTATTAACTATGAACATATTAAAACGATCGAAGCATTAGATTTAGCACACAGTGGTTATGATATAGCTAGTGGTATAGAAACAAACAATGAAAAAGATAGCACTAAAATGCAATTAATTGTTGAACACGTGAAGGGAGAAAATAAATAATGATGAAAAATATACAGATAGAAACGGATGAATTTGGATTTTTTGGTGCATATGGCGGCCAATTTGTACCTGAAACGTTAATGCCAGCTGTACAAGAGTTAAAAAAAGAGTATCAAAAAGCGAAAGCAGATCCAGAATTTCAAAAAGCATTAGATGGTTATTTAAAAGATTATGTAGGTCGTGAAACACCACTTACCTATGCAGCATCGTATACTGAAAAACTTGGCGGTGCAAAAATTTATTTGAAACGTGAAGACTTAAATCACACAGGCGCACATAAGATAAACAACGCTCTAGGACAAGCATTGTTGGCTAAACGTATGGGTAAAAATAAACTTGTTGCGGAAACTGGAGCAGGACAACATGGGGTGGCTAGTGCTACTGTTGCAGCTTTATTCGATATGGAGTTAGTAGTCTTTATGGGTGAAGAAGATATTAAAAGACAATCCTTAAATGTCTTTAGAATGGAATTGTTAGGTGCAAAAGTTGAACCGGTGACTGAAGGACAAGGTACATTGTCTGATGCAGTTAATAAAGCGTTGCAATATTGGGTGAGTCATGTTGAAGATACACATTACTTATTAGGTTCTGCACTTGGCCCAGATCCATTTCCTACGATGGTTAGAGACTTTCAAAGTGTGATAGGGTCAGAAATTAAGACACAAATTGTTGAGAAAGAAGGCCGGTTACCAGACGCAATTGTTGCATGTGTAGGTGGAGGTTCCAATGCAATAGGTACATTTTATCCATTCGTTCAAGACGATGTGAAATTATATGGTGTTGAAGCTGCAGGCGAAGGCTATGATAGTGATAAGCATGCGTTAGCGATTAATAAGGGAAAAGAAGGCGTACTACATGGCACTAAAATGTATTTAATACAAGATGATGATGGTCAAATTGAGTTAGCGCATTCTATATCTGCTGGCTTAGATTATCCTGGTGTAGGACCAGAACATTCATATTACCATGATATTGGTAGAGTAAAATACGAAACTGCCAGTGACCAACAAGCGATGGATGCACTAGTTCGCTTTACAAAAGCAGAGGGGATCATACCAGCGATAGAAAGCGCGCATGCATTAAGTTATGTAGAAACATTAGCACCAACAATGGATGAAGACGCAATTTTAGTCGTCACTGTTTCCGGTCGTGGAGATAAGGATATGGAAACAATTAGAAACTATATGAGAGAAGAAGGTGAAACGCATGCGTAAATTATTTATTCCTTATGTAATGGGAAATAAAGCCTTTATAGAAAATGTGAAAACATTAAGTGATGCTGGAGCAGACATCATAGAAGTTGGGGTGCCATTTTCGGATCCAGTCGCGGATGGGCCAGTTATCATGGACGCCGGTAGCAAGGCGATAGAAGAGGGCGTTAATATTCAATATATATTAGATCAGCTAATGAAACATAAGGCATCGATATCTAGTGATTACGTCTTAATGACATATTACAATATTATTAATTTCTACGGTGAAGCAGAATTTTTAGCAGCTTGTGAAGTAGCAGGCGTGTATGGATTAATCATTCCGGATTTGCCACATGAACTCATACAACAATTAAAGGCACGGCACCCTAAGCGCAAAGTTAAGTTGATCTCATTGATTGCTATGACAACTTCGGATGAACGAATGAATGAAATTGCCAAGCATGCGGAAGGATTTATATATACGGTTACTATGAATGCAACTACAGGAGAGAATGGTAAATTTCATCCCGAGTTAAAAAATAAAATAGCACATATTAAAGCAATTGCTGATGTGCCAGTGGTCGCTGGTTTTGGTATTCGTACGCCAGAACATGTATCTGACATTATAGAAGCTTCAGATGGCGTTGTAATAGGTAGTGAAATCGTAAAACGTTTTGCCAGTGATACGCAAAAGGATACAGTCGAATACTTAAATTCAATTAGAACGGCACTTAATCAAGCAAACTAAATCAATTTTGTATGAATAAATTAGCGCATTCAGGGTATACAATGACCAGAGAATCATTAGTAAGACTTAAATGATATGTTAACTAGTCGAGTGTATTCTCTTATACTAAAAAAGAGGTGAAGGATTTTGAGTAAAAAAGTCTTATTCATACTAACAAGTAGAAATCAATATGATGATGGTACACCAACAGGATTATGGTTAGAAGAGGCAAGTGAGCCTTATAATATATTAATAAATGCAAATATTGATGTAGATATTGTTTCTATTGAGGGCGGTGAAGTGCCAGTCGATCCTAATTCTACACAAAATGGAGAATTAGAGAAATATGCTCAATTTGTCGATAGTATCAAACAAGTACCTAGTTTAGGTGAAGTCAACACTTCAGAATATGATGCGGTTTACTTACCTGGTGGACACGGAACTGTTTTTGATTATGCACATAACCAAAAATTAGCTTCAATGCTTGCGGATTTCAAATCAGAAGGTAAAATTATTTCTTCAGTTTGTCATGGGCCAAGCGCATTTGTTGGGGCAAAGGATAATGAAGGAAACTTCTTGATAAACGGTGTAACGTTAACTGCGTTTACAGATGAAGAAGAACGTGCGATGGGCTTAGAAGACAAAGTACCATTCTTAACACAATCAGAATTGGAAAATCAAGGTGCTAAATTTATTACAAAAGATAACTTTGTGGAGCATGTGGAAACTGATGGACAATTTATTACGGGTCAAAACCCACAATCAAGTGTTGCAATTGGTGAAGCATTACGCAAAGCATTAAGCTAATGATCATAAAGCCTTTAATAAAGTATTAAAAAATGCTGAAATACAAAAACTGGAAAACAATATTGTTTTCCAGTTTTTCTTCTATTATAAATAATAGTCAAGCGATATAGAGTTAATAAGAATCACGCATTACCTCATATATACTAAAATTTAACATTATTTTTAGTGGCTTATTCTTTGCTAATACGAAAGTAATGATATAATAAAGAAATACATAAAGTTCATGACAACCTGTGTTTTTCATGGGTGATGTATGTGCTATTGATTTAGTTTTATAAACGATTATTGTATAATAATTAAGATTGAAGTTTAAAGCTCGAGTTAAAGAACTATAGACAATTAGGAGTATATAAAATGAAATTTACGAATTTAACTGCAAAAGAGTTTGGGACATTTACAGACAAAATGCCAAATAGCCATTTCACGCAAATGGTGGGGAATTATGAATTAAAAATTGCAGAGAGTACAGAAACACATTTAGTAGGTATAAAAAATAATGACAACGAAGTCATTGCCGCATGTTTATTAACTGCAGTTCCAGTTATGAAATTCTTTAAATATTTTTACACAAACCGTGGACCGGTTATTGATTTTGAAAATAAAGAACTTGTGCATTACTTCTTTAATGAGTTATCTAAATATGTTAAAAAACATAACGCCTTATATTTAAGGGTAGATCCATACTTAGCATATCAATATCGTAATCATGATGGAGAAGTGTTAGAAAATGCAGGACATGACTGGATTTTCGACAAAATGAAGCATTTAGGATATAAGCATCAAGGATTTTTAACAGGTTTCGACCCTGTGATTCAAATCAGATATCATTCAGTATTAGATTTAGCGGGGAAAGAGGCTAAAGACGTTTTAGCAGGTATGGACAGTTTACGTAAGCGCAACACGAAAAAAGTACAAAAAAATGGGGTTAAAGTAAGATTCTTAGAAGAAGATGAATTGTCGATTTTCCGTTCATTTATGGAAGATACTTCTGAAACAAAAGACTTTGATGATAGAGATGACCGTTTCTATTACCATAGACTAAGATACTATAAAAATCGTGTTTTAGTACCATTAGCTTATATGGATTTCAATGAGTATATAGAAGAGTTAAAAGCAGAGCGAGAAGTACTCAGCAAAGATATTAATAAAGCGATTAAAGATATTGAAAAGAGACCAGAAAATAAAAAATCTTACAATAAAAAAGATAACTTAGAACAACAATTAATCGCAAATCAACAAAAAATTGATGAAGCAAAAGCATTACAACAAGAACATGGCGACGAATTACCAATTTCAGCTGCTTATTTCATTGTTAATCCTTATGAAGTTGTATATTATGCAGGCGGGACATCGAATGAATTTAGACATTTTGCCGGTAGTTATGCAATACAGTGGACTATGATCAATTATGCTTTGGACAATAATATTGATAGATATAATTTCTATGGTATCAGTGGTGATTTTACAGAGGACGCAGAAGACGCAGGTGTAGTTAAGTTCAAAAAAGGATTTAATGCTGATGTCGTTGAATATGTTGGTGATTTTATTAAGCCGATTAATAGACCAATGTACAAAATCTATACGACTTTAAAAAAATTAAAAGAGAAAAAGAAATAAACATAAATAATAGAAGGGAACTAAGCTAGAATGAAATTTACAGAGTTAACTGTCAAAGAGTATGACAATTTTGTACAGAATCCAGCATTAGAAAGTCATTACTTTCAAGTAAAAGAAAATATTGCGACAAGAGAAGAAGATGGATTTCAAGTTGTTTTATTAGGCTTAAAAGATGACGATAATCAAGTTATTGCTGCTAGTCTTTTCTCTAAAATCCCGACAATGGGAAGCTATGTTTATTATTCAAATCGTGGACCAGTCATGGACTATAACGATCTAGGTTTAGTGGATTTCTATTTACGTGAATTAGATACTTATCTACAACAGCATAATTGTTTATATGTCAAAATGGATCCGTACTGGATTTATCAAATTTACGATAAGGACATCAATCCATTTCCAGACCATGACAAAAATGATGCACTAGTTAATCTATTCAAATCACATGGTTACACACATCATGGTTTTACAACTGAATATGATACCTCAAGCCAAGTAAGATGGATGGGTGTATTAAACCTAGAAAAAGAAACGCCTACATCTATTAAAAAACAATTTGATAGCCAACGTAAACGTAATATTAACAAAGCAATTAATTTTGGGGTTAAAGTAAGACTGCTAACTAGGGAAGAGTTTGGCATATTCTTAGAATTGTATCGCGAAACAGAAGAACGTACAGGTTTTGTATCAAAAACTGACGACTATTTCTATAATTTTATCGACAATTATGGGGAAAAAGCCTTAATACCTTTGGCGTATATAGACTTAGATGAGTATATCAATAACACTCAAGATGCTATTTATGAAAAAGAGGCGCGTCGCGATAAAATGATGCAAAATGAAAATAAATCAGAGAAACAATTGAAAAAAATTGCTGAACTGGATAAACAAATAGAGCATGATAAAAAAGAGCTATTACAAGCTAGTGAATTAAGACAAACAGATGGTTCAATATTGAATTTAGCGGCAGGGGTATACTTTGCAAATGCATACGAAGTAAATTACTTCTCCGGTGGTTCTTCCGAGAAATATAATCAATATATGGGACCTTATATGATGCATTGGTATATGATGAACTATTGTTTTGATCATGGTTATGCACGATATAACTTCTACGGTTTATCAGGTGACTTCACTGAAAACAGTGAAGATTACGGTGTGTATCGTTTTAAACGTGGATTTAACGTTCAAATAGAGGAGCTTATTGGCGATTTCTATAAACCAATTAAGAAAACAAAATATTGGTTATTCAATACACTCAATAATATTAGAAAAAAAGTTAAAAAATAGCAAAAAAAGAAAGCACGCTGATGATAGTAATCGTTAGGTGCTTTCTTTATTAATGTGGAACTTAATTCTTAGGTGTTGATTCTAGTTGTGTTCCACAAATATAAGTATAGCATAGGCTTAACTTATTGCAACGGTGCTATATTATGAAATTTTTATAGTAAAAAATATTATTATAATTTGAGAGTTTTAAATAAATTTTTATGGAATTACAATAAAAAAACGCTCTGACAAATACTACCAAATACTATAGAGCGTTTTTTTAAAACATAAATATAGGTGTCTATATTTATGTTATGTAACCCCTATATAGTACTTTAACAGTTCAAAATAAAAAATAAGGTAAGGTAAGATCTATACAATAAATAAGTTGAAATAGTAATAAAAACGTTATTTCTCAGTGATCAAGCCCGTTAAAATATGTTTTAACGGGCTTGATCACAGTGTTGAGCTTCTTTAAAGTCACAATAACAGCAATTTCGGGATTGTAAGTTATCGTTGTACTATTAGCATAAAAGCTAACAATCAGAGTATTAATCTTTAAGAATAATTAAACACTTTAAATCATTCTTAAAGATTAATACTGATATTTTCTTTATTATGCATTTTTACGTTATATACTTATGATGACTATAACTATGTTATGTAACTTCTATATATAATAACTTAATAATAAACCCTTTAGTTAAGGACAGTGATTTTCGGTGCAATGTGTTATTTTCACAGTTAGTAAGCGCTATGTCGCTCAATTGAACGCTGAGATTTGGATTTGTGAGCATCTAAAAGTATCTTTGGTTGATGAGTGTATGCATATTGGAATCACATTTGTATCTGTTGAGTTAAGCATTTAGCTTTATAGGTAAATTACTTATGTATTGGTTTTATATAGTTATAGTTTAAGTGCGTCAATTCATAATAGATAATAATTACGAATAGATTGATGAAATATTGTTAATTAGAGATGTTATAGCATTGTATATTTAAAATTTCATTTTAGTTTACATAATATATATTATAGGAAGTTATGTGTGTATTGGAAAAGTGCACTGCGATCTCATTATTTTAGCAACCTACTTCATAAATTAAAAAACATTATGCACGTATTGTTTCTAGCTAGTTTGGTATAAACTATATATGTATATGTTCAGGTCAATACATATACATATAAGTTCTATATGATGTGCTATTATATACAACTATCGTTATACATATATAGATGCTTTGTATATTTTATAATTACAGAACTATTTATATATGTAGTATTTGAAATAACTAAAATACCTAATTGATAACTTTTATCAGTTAGTATATAATTAAATCTCACTATAAGGAGGATTTAAATGAAAAGATTATTGCTATTTATATTAACTTTGTCTGTAGTATTGGCAGCTTGTAATACTGAGTCAAACAAAACAACTAAACACGATACGGTCAAGATTACACATACATATGAGTTTAAAGATAAAAATAAAGATCATAATAAAGGACAAATAAAAAAAGAAACGATAAATGTGCCTAAAAATCCTAAGCGTGTTGTTGTTATGGATTATGGTGCTTTAGATGTTATGAAAGCACTTAAACTTCAAAATCGTATAGTTGCAGTTGCTAAAGGGCAAGGCGCATCTTTTTTACCACAAAGCTTAAAAGAATTTAAGAATACTAAGTATGATAATCTTGGTAATCCTGGACAGCCAGACTATAATCAATTAGCTAAAGCGAAGCCAGATGTGATTTTTGCATCATTTAGGCAAGCGCATACTAAAACACTTGATGAAATGAAAAAAGCTGCACCAGATGCTAAAATCGTTTTTGTTAGCCCTAATAATGATGATTATATAGATTCTATTAAGAAAAACACTAATAATATCGGACATATATTCGGTAAAGAAAAAGAAGCACAAAAGTTAACAGCACGTTTAGATCATAAGGTTAAACAAACTAAAAAAGTAATTAATGAAGACGCTGCTTTATTTTTAAACGTTGATGATAAAGGGATTAAATCGTATGGTTCTTCGGGGAGGTTTGGTGGTTTCCTAAATAAAGATCTCGGTATTCAACATGCTGATAGCAAAATGAAAGCCAATTCAAGTGGCATACTAATATCAAATGAGTATTTAGAAAAAGTGAATCCTGATAAATTATTTGTAATTAATCGCACAACAGATTCTAACAAGCAACAAAATCACATACCACAGGCTTTGAATAATCCTGTGATTAAAAATGTTAATGCTATAAAAAACAAGGATGTCACGCCTTTTGAAGCTAATGCATGGTTCTTCGGTGAAGGTGGTATTGATTTAACGATTAAGCAATTGGATCAAATTCAACACGCATATACTTCGGATAAATAAACACTAAAAAGAACTGCTGATTTTGTATCAGCAGTTCTTTTTAGTGTTTATAATGTTCTATTTCTTCTTTTGGGATCCCCCCACGTTTACGAATTTCTTTATTTAGCTTCTTCTCTCTTCTTTTGCGTCTCCAATTACGTGTGAAATACCAAATTAAGAAACTTATAATTAAGCTTAAAACGGCCATAAATGCTGCAAAACCTAATAAAGGTTCATAAGTTATATCTTCAAAGTTAGGTATTAAGAACGCAGCTATAGCAAGTACAATAAAAGTAATTATTGCTGGAGTAAACCATTTAGTTAAAATAAGATTATAAAACATAGTTAACAAAATTACAGCAACTATAGTAATCCATAAAAAATTAGGCATATCAAATATTGTCATTTATAGTGCTCCTTATTTTATATTATCGAAACTTTAATTGTATTACTTTCATATTACTATAAAAATATATTAAAAGCTTCCGTCTTCAGTAGTATGATTTCACATTAGAACAATAGCGAGTACACGTCAATATGATTTAACGCCTTCCCCCACTTACACTTATAAAACGTTCGATTGTATTTTATAAGTGATCTTCCTGTATAATCAGAGATGTATACACTACAAATGTACAGGAGTGAAGATATGACGAAATCATTACCGCTAAGAAATGACGTTCCTATAGACGTTCCTATAAATGAAACGTGGGATATTACCGCGTTATTTGATTCAGATGAATCCTTTTATAAGCATTTAGACGAAGTTTTAACTAAGGCAAAAGCATTTAATTTACAATATAATCATAAATTGAATGATATTACTATAATTGAAGAAATGTTAAGTACGTATTCCGAAATATTAATTCAATTAGATCGCATGGCCAATTATGCAGAATTACGCTTAAGCGTTGATACAGCAAATACCGATGCTCAAACTTTAAGTGCGAAATTATCTACGACTTATGGCAAAATCGCAAGTGAGTTATCATTTGTTGAATCAGGCATATTAGCACTTTCTGACGAGTTATTCGAGGCATTAATTGAACAGTCTAACTACCCTCATTATCTAACTAAGCTAAAGGAAAAAAAGAAATATCAACTATCACCAGAAGTTGAAAAAGTTTTAGCTAGTTTATCCCCTACCTTTGAAAGCCCATATGAGTTGTATGGTACTACAAAAATGTTAGATATTGACTTTGAGTCTTTCGAATACCATGGCCAAATGTTCCCGCTAGATTATGCTACATTTGAAAATGAATATGAAGATAATGCAAATGTAGCATTCCGAAGAAAAAGTTTTCGATATTTTAGTGATGCGTTAAGTAAATATCAGCATACCACTGCAGCTACCTATAATATGCAAGTACAACAAGAAAAAATTGAAGCAAATTTAAGAGGCTATGACTCTGTAATAGATTATCTCTTGCAGGAACAAGAAGTCACACGAGACATGTTTGATCGTCAAATTGATGTAATCATGAGTGATTTAGCCCCTATTATGCAAAAATACGCAAAGCTCATTCAACGTGTACACGGACTTGATGTCATGAATTTCGAAGATTTAAAAGTCTCAATTGATCCAGGTTATGAACCTGAAATTTCTATTGATGAATCCAAAGAATATATCTATGGTGCATTGAATGTATTAGGTAAAGATTATATCCAAATGGTTGAAAAAGCTTATACAGATAGATGGATTGATTTTGCTCAAAATAAAGGTAAAGAAACAGGTGCATACTGTGCTAGTCCTTATGCAACTCACTCTTATATATTTATTTCATGGACTGGAAAAATGGCTGAAACATTTGTCTTAGCACATGAATTAGGTCATGCAGGACATTTTACTTTAGCTCAAACGCATCAAAATTATTTAGAATCTGAGGCTTCCATGTATTTTGTAGAAGCACCTTCAACGATGAATGAAATGTTAATGGCGAATTACTTATTTGAACATAGTAAAGATACTCATTTTAAACGTTGGGTAATAGGATCGATTGTTTCTAGGACTTATTATCATAATATGGTAACCCACTTATTAGAAGCAGCATACCAGCGTGAAGTATATACAAAAGTAGATAATGGTGAGTCCCTTACAGCACCAGTACTTAATCAGATTATGCGTGATGTGTATGGTCAATTCTTTGGAGATAGCGTTAAACTTACAGATGGTGCTGAATTAACATGGATGCGCCAACCACACTACTATATGGGGCTGTATTCGTACACGTATTCAGCCGGATTAACGATAGGTACTGTTATGTCACAACGCATCAAAGATGAAGGCCAGCCAGCCGTAGACGCTTGGTTAGATGTCTTGAAAGCAGGTGGTAGTCAATCTCCGGTTGAACTAGCAGCTATTGCAGGCATAGATATTCGTACGGATCAGCCACTCAAAGCAACAATTGGTTATATTGGTAAGCTTGTGGAGGAATTAGAACAACTAACTGATGAAATTGAAGCTAAACATAATAAAGCACCCTGACTTATCGTTCTCTAAGTCAGGGTGCTTTATTATGTTTAGGCTTTGTTTTATTTATCATAGGATTCGTAACGATTACCCGTAATAAAGTAATAAATATTTTCAGCCACGTTAGTGATATGATCACCTATACGTTCCAATTGTCTAGCAGCCAAATGTGCTTGTCCTGCCACAAAAGGATCGTTATCAATGAGATAAGTAGTATTGACAATGTTTTTATATAAATCATCAATATCTCTATCTCGTGCAATGATTTCTTTTATTAATGTTATATCGTTATCATTTATGGCATCATTTAAATCTTTAAGCATTAAAAGTGCAAGTTTCCCCATTGTATTAAGTCTTGTAAGTACGTATTGATCGATGATTTTAGCGCGCAATCTAATCTCAGCTAGATTCGCTGCATTATCACCAATACGTTCTAGATCTGAAGCTATTTTCAATGCAGCCATCATTAAACGTAAGTCAGTAGCGATAGGCTGCTGTTTAGTAATAAGCATAATCACTTTTTCGTTGATTTGAGTTTCCATTTCATTGATTTCTTTATCTTTAGCAATTGTTTCACGTGCATAATTTCGATCTTCTTCACTTAACGAGGTTAAAGCATATTCAATATGATAATATACTTGAAGACCAAGTCGACGTAAATCTTTAATCAGTCCGTCTAGTTGGCCTTCGTATTTTTGTCTAATGATTGTCATTAGAAATTATCCAAATCTACCTGAAATATAATCTTCGGTTTGTTTGTCAGATGGATTAGAGAAAATTTTATCTGTATCATCATATTCATTTACATACCCGTTAAGGAAGAAAGCTGTTTTGTCAGAAACACGTGCAGCTTGTTGCATATTATGTGTAACGATTATAATTGAATATTTCTCTTTTAAGTCTTGGACAAGTTCTTCAACTTTTAAAGTAGAAATAGGATCTAAAGCAGATGTTGGTTCATCCATTAAAATAACGTCAGGTTCAATCGCTAAAGTACGCGCAATACATACACGCTGTTGTTGTCCGCCAGATAGACTGTAAGCATTTGTGTCTAGGCGATCTTTTAATTCATCCCAAATTGCTGCGCCACGAAGTGATTTCTCAACAATTTCATCTAAAACTTTTTTGTTTTTAATACCATGAATTTTGGGACCATACGTAATATTTTCATAAATTGATTTTGGAAATGGATTAGGTTGCTGGAACACCATGCCTACGTTTGTTCTTAACTTTTCGACTGAATTTTTATCATCAAAAATATTTTCATCACGGTATAAAATTTTCCCTGCAGTTTTAACAGAGGGTACAAGTTCTACCATACGGTTGAGTGCTTTGATATATGTGGACTTTCCGCAACCTGATGGTCCAATGATGGCCGTCACATTATTCTCTAAAATGTCTAAGTTGATATTCTTTAAAGCATGGTTATCACCATACCATAAGTCTAAGTTTTTTGTTGAATAAACAATTTTCTTATCGCTATCTTTATTTGTATTATGTTCTAAGTTCTCAGTATCAATTGTTGCAATGGGTGATGTTTCACGATCCGTATGTGTGTCTAATTCTGATTTATCGTCTACGTTTATTTTATCAGTCATAATTAAAACTCCTTTTTTTAAATGCTAGTTACAAAGTGTGAAGTAACTTTGTAATTTCCCAATAACTAGCTTTGATTTAATATAGATATATTTAGAATTTTTTGCTGTATTTATTTCTTAAGAAAATTGCTATGGCATTCATTAATAATAAAATGATCAATAATACAATGATTCCTGCTGAAGC
The DNA here is from genome assembly GCF_030294405.1 of Staphylococcus casei. Taxonomy (NCBI): domain Bacteria; kingdom Bacillati; phylum Bacillota; class Bacilli; order Caryophanales; family Staphylococcaceae; genus Staphylococcus; species Staphylococcus casei. The sequence continues at coordinate 1,552,479 of NZ_CP125718.1, read as the reverse complement.
AACGTTTTGGAACTCTTCTTGTGGTAATTTAGCCCAGTTATAAATTGCCATCGGTAAAGCTTGGAATTGATCAAATACACTTGATGGTAATTGTAATAAAACAGTCGGTATACCGATTAAAATTAATGGCGCTGTCTCACCTAATGCACGTGATAATGCTAATATAAATCCTGTTAAAATACCTGGAATAGCAGCAGGTAATACAACTCTACGTATTGTTTGCCATTTATTACCTCCTAAACCATAAGAAGCTTCTCTAACAGAATTAGGAACTGCTCTAATCGCTTCTTGGCTGGCTACGATGATAACCGGTAAAATAAGTAATGACATCGTTAAAGCAGCAGCTAGAACAGAATTACTGAGTGCCAACGATTCGATACCCATACCGCGTACAAATATTGTTAAACCAAGTAGCCCAAATACTACTGAAGGGACACCAGCTAAATTAGAAATACTGACTTTGATAAAGTGTGTTAAAGCATTGTCTCTAGCATATTCTTCTAAGTAGATTGCTGTTCCTACACCTAAAATAATAGATATTGGAATAATAGTAATCATCAACCAAATTGTACCTATTAAAGCCCCTTTGACTCCGGCCATAGATGGTGTTGATGAAGAAAAGCTCGTGAAAAATGCTGGTGTTAAATGCCCTGCGCCTTTGATGAGTGTATCTATGATGAGTGCCGCTAATACGAGCAAGCCAATCATTGTACAAGCAAAAAAGGCCCATTTATTTATCTTGTTCGTCGTTAACCTGCCCGAGAGTTTCTTTTCTACAGTTTTTTGGTCAACAAGTGCTTTATTATTTGCTTCAGCCATAATTAATACTCCTCTCTAAAGCGTTTCGTAATCCATTGAGAGATTAAATTCATCACTAATGTAAATAAGAATAATGTGAAACCTACGGCATAAATACTGTAGTAAATGTCTGATCCAAATGTCGCATCCCCTGTTGCAACTTGTACAATATAACCAGTCATTGTTTGTATAGAGCCTGTTAAGTCTAATGATGCAGTTGGCGTACTACCAGCAGCAAGTGAAACAATCATCGTTTCACCAATTGCACGAGAAATCGCTAATACAATTGAAGCCATAATTCCTGAAGTAGCAGCAGGTAATATCACTTTTGTAGCAACTTCAAACTTTGTTGCGCCCAAACCTAGTGCACCTTCACGCATTTTGTTTGGAACCGAAGACATGGCATCTTCACTCATACTTGAAATTAATGGAATGATCATTATGCCAACTACGATACCAGGACTAATAGAATTAAAACTACCTAAGTCAGGAAATATAGAACGTAAGATTGGCGTTACAAAAGTTAGTGCAAAGAAACCAAATACAATTGTTGGTATACCAGATAATATTTCTAAGATTGGTTTTATAATACTTTTTGCACGTTTAGATGCGTATTCACTTAAATATAATGCTGCGCCAAGACCCAATGGCACTGCAACGATAGTTGCAATAAACGTTATTTTTAAAGTTCCTAGTATCAATGCCCAAATGCCATATTTAGGTGTTGATGAAAATGGATTCCATTCTGTAGTAAATAGAAAATCTGCAATTGAAACACGTGTGAAGAACGTGATAGTTTCTGTTAGTAAAGTGACTATAATCCCAACTGTCGTTAATATAGAAAAGATTGCAATGATCCCTAAAATGATAGGAACAATTTTATCGCTCATCCCATTTTTCTTAGCGTTATTTTTTGCAATCATTTCGCTTACAGAGAGTTTCTTACTCGACATATAATTACCTTCTTTCTCATAGACTCCCAATTATTTAAAAAAAGGTTGGGAATGTTCGACATCTATGTTGTAGTCAAGTTTCGATAAAATACTTGAGTCTAATTAATTAGATGAATTGAACATGGAACAGAAAAGCAAAGTGATAGATAAACTGTCATTTTGTCTTTCCTATTCCAGAATCCCAACCTTTAAGATATAATGTTATGTTTATTTGTCTTCTTTTTTGTCGCTATCTTTATTGTCACTTTCTTTACCGATGATATCTTTTAACTTATCTTGTTGTTCAGAATAATCTTTCTTAGGTAATGCAACAAATCCTGCATCTTCTGCTGCTTTACCTTTATCATCTAGGATAAATTTCATGAATTCTTGGAATCCTTTATTCTCTTTTAATTTCTTCTCATTAGTATAAATGTATAATGGTCTGCTTAATGCGTATGAACCATCTTGGATTGTTTTCTTAGTTGGTTCTGTCAGTTTACCTTTATCATCTTTGATTTTAACTTCTTTTAATTTATCTTTGTTTTGTTCATAGAAGTTATAGCCGAAGTAACCAATACCTTGTTCATTTTTTTGTACTGATTGCACAATTACGTTTGTGTCAGCATTTTTCTCTGCTTTAATATCACCTTTATCCATAATTTCTTCAGTGAAGAAGTCATATGTTCCGTGTGATTGGTCTGGAGAATATGCTTTAATTTCCTTGTCAGGCCATTTTGAATTTACATCTTTCCATGATTTTGCTTCTCCAGAGTAAATGTCTTTCAATTGTTCTTTAGTTAATTCTTTAACAAAGTCATTTTCTTTATTAACGGTAATTGTTACACCATCTTGTGCAACTTTAAATTCATCATATTTAATACCTTTATCATCTAATTTTTTCTTTTCTTCATCTTTTATTGGTCGAGATGCATTTGAAAAATCAGTGCTCCCAGAAAGGAATTTTTCAAAACCGCCACCAGTACCAGAAGTACCATTTGAGACAGTTACATCTTGATTATCTTTTGCAAATTTTTCATTTAGTTTTTCAATGATTGGACCTACTGTTGATGAACCATCGCCTTTGACTTCCCCTTTTGCATCGTCTCCAGAACCTGATCCAGCGTTACCGCCACCACAAGCGCCTAGTAAAAGTGAAGCACCAACTACTGTAGTACCAAATAATTGCCATTTTTTCATTGAAACATCCTCCTAATAGATAAATAACCCATAAGTTATATGTATTTCTTACAGTTCCTATCTTACATTCCTTTTATTAATTGATAATGTAATTAATGTAAATGTTTTGTTAATTTACTATTGACAACGCTTGCACAGGAGAATTAATAATATTTTTATTGTAAATAAAAATATTAAAGAACTTAAAAAGAACTATTTTGCATAAATCAATATATAAATAAAAAACCTGAAAAATTGCTACTATATATAAGTAGAATTTTTCAGGTTTTTATGTTCAATTACCGTATTAAATTAATGAGCTTTCGTTTATTACTAAATCTAATATATTGCATTTATAATAGAAGGAATTAGCTGTTTAATCTGTCCCAACCTTTTTTAGTTAAGGAGATTTTACCAGTTTCTATATTAATAATTTTATTTTTATAAAGGTGTCCAATAGCTCTCTTGAATGAACCTTTACTCATGTTAAAGACCTCTTTAATCGCATCTGGACTAGATTTATCCCAAAACGGAAGTTCACCTTCATATTCTACGAGTAGATCAAAGATATGTTGTCCGTCTTCATCCAGTCTTTCATGAGCGAGTGGTAAAAATGAACCATTTAATTCACCTTTTTCATTATGACCAATGATACGTACTTTTACATTTTCGCCGAGGCGTGGTTCTTCTTTACGCTCAGATTCATGAACAAAAATTTTATATCCATCTTTAGATAGTAAAAATGTACCGATTCTTAATAATCGATATGGTCGTGCTTCGATAATTTTATTTTGTTTTTCTTCATCGTGTACCGGTGAGAACATCTGCTCAACGATGGTTTCTGTTGCTAGTCTTGCAAACATATTCTTATCTCTATCAATACGTAACGTTACGAATAACTCATCGCCTTGTATTGGCCATACATCTTTTACTTTTGGTAAATCTTCCCAAGGTATTAATACTTCTCTTGGTAAGCCTACATCGACGTGTGCACCGTCGCGATCAGTTTTTAAAACTTTTACAAAGGCGTATTTATCAGTAGTTATATCAGGCATATTTTGTGTTGCAAATAAATCGCCTGATCTATTTGGGTAAATAAAGAAACTATATTCTTCCCCTATTTCTAATTCATCTTCATCTTTTATTTCGGATTGATTGAGTTTAACGTCTTCTCCGTTAGGTCCTTTTAACTTGTATGTGGATCCTTCTAATCCAACAACTTCAAGAAATTCTATAGAACCTACAATATCTTTTTCTTCTTGGGCCATACTTTTCTCCTTCGTACATGTATTTATTCTTACTTATTATAACACGCATAGAAGAAACAAGCATCACTCCATCGAGAATGGTCGAAACTCATGCATATATGTGTTATAATTTGTCCGGTAGATTAACGAAAAGGAGTAAATTCATGTTACAAGTTACTGATGTAAGTTTACGATTTGGCGATCGTAAGCTATTTGAAGATGTAAATATTAAATTTACAGATGGCAACTGTTATGGCTTAATTGGAGCTAATGGCGCTGGGAAATCAACATTTTTGAAGATTTTGTCTGGTGAGTTAGATGCTCAAACTGGTCATGTTTCCATGGGTAAAAATGAAAGATTAGCGGTTTTAAAACAAGATCACTTTGCTTATGAAGATGAGAAAGTAATAGATGTTGTTATTAAAGGGCATGAGCGTTTATATGAAGTAATGAAAGAAAAAGATGAAATCTATATGAAAGCTGATTTCAGTGATGAAGATGGTATCAGAGCTGCAGAGTTAGAAGGCGAATTTGCTGAAATGGATGGTTGGAATGCTGAAGCAGATGCGGGTTCCCTACTATCAGGTTTAGGCATAAGTGCAGATTTACAAGATAAAAGTATGTCCGAATTAGAAAACAACCAAAAAATCAAAGTGTTATTAGCGCAAAGTCTATTTGGTGAACCAGACGTTTTACTACTAGATGAGCCTACCAATGGGTTGGATATTCCAGCAATGAGCTGGTTAGAAGATTTCTTAATTAACTTTGAAAATACAGTAATTGTTGTATCACATGATAGACACTTTTTAAATAATGTATGTACGCATATCGCTGACTTAGATTATGGAAAAATTAAAGTTTATGTTGGTAACTATGATTTCTGGTACCAATCTAGTGAATTAGCAATGAAAATGGCCCAAGACCAAAACAAGAAAAAAGAAGAAAAAATTAAAGAATTAGAAGAATTCGTTGCGCGTTTCTCAGCAAATGCATCGAAATCTAAACAAGCAACAAGTCGTAAAAAACAATTAGAAAAAATAGAACTTGATGATATTCAACCTTCTTCTCGCCGTTATCCATTTGTTAAATTTACACCTGAACGTGAAATTGGTAATGACCTATTATATGTTGAGAATGTATCAAAAACAATCGATGGTGTAAAAGTATTGGATAATATTTCATTTACTATGGATCCTAATGATAAAGCTGTGTTAATTGGAGATAGTGAATTCTCGAAATCAACACTATTAAAAATCTTAGCTGGTGAAATGGAGCCAGATGAAGGTTCTGTTAGATGGGGTGTTACGACGTCACGTAGTTATTTACCAAAAGATAATTCAGACTACTTTGAAGGTATGGATACAAATCTTGTAGATTGGTTACGTCAATATGCACCCGAAGATGAACAAACAGAAACTTTCTTACGTGGATTCTTAGGACGTATGTTGTTTAGTGGTGAAGAAGTTAAGAAAAAAGCTAGCGTATTATCCGGTGGAGAGAAAGTGCGTTGTATGTTAAGTAAAATGATGTTATCAAGTGCTAACGTATTATTATTAGACGAACCGACAAACCATTTAGATTTAGAAAGTATTACAGCTGTTAATGATGGCTTAAAATCATTTAAAGGTTCTATTATATTCACATCGTATGACTTTGAGTTTATAAACACAATTGCTAACCGTGTAATTGATTTAAATCCCGAAGGCAGTGTATCAAAAGAAATTTCATATGAAGCTTATTTAGAAGAATCTGGTCTTTTAAGTAAAAAATAATATGTAAGTCATATATTAATATAGGTCTAATACCTTTTAAAAAAGGTATTAGACCTTTTTTAGTTAGAAAAATGAGTTACCCCTGCCCTCCTTTACAAACTGTATCAATCATATACCTGTTCATATGAAACTATATTAATAAAATAGAGCTTGTAATATACTATATATGATTACCTAGGCTAATTATTTTGATATTATATTTTAGAATTATATAATTATTATTAATAAAGTAATAGGAGGAATGATGTAATGGAAAATTTAAATATGTTAGATGGTCAAGTTATACCTCAAATTGGGTTCGGTACATATAAACTCAATGGTACACATGGAGTTCATGCTATTATAAATGCATTGAAACAAGGTTACCATTTATTAGACACTGCTTATAACTATGAGAATGAAGGCACAGTTGGACGTGCAATAGCTAATAGTCATATTTCGAGAGATCAAATCATGGTTACCTCTAAACTACCAGGTCGTTATCAAGATTATGACGCAGCATTAACTGCAATTCAGGAATCTATTTATCGTCTGAATGTGGAATATATTGATTTATATTTAATCCATTGGCCAAATCCTAAACAAGAGAAGTACATTGAAGCATGGAAAGCATTAATTGCTGCTCAAAAAGCGGGATTAATAAAATCTATAGGTGTTTGTAATTTCTTAACAGAACACATTGAAAGGTTAGAAAAAGAAACAGGTATATTACCAGCAGTGAATCAAATTGAATTACATCCTTACTTCAACCAAAAAGCAATGATACAATATCATAATGACAAAGGTATCATTACGCAAGCGTGGAGTCCTTTAGGTCGTGCTTCAGAAGTAATCAATGATAAAGACATTGCAACAATTGCTGAAAAATACAATAAAACAATACCGCAAATTATTTTGAAATGGCATGTGCAAAATGGCGTAGTACCTATTCCCAAATCCACTTCTGTTTCAAGACAGATTCAAAATAAAGATATTTTTGATTTTTACTTAGAAAGTGAAGATTTAGAGAAAATAGACGCTTTAACACAACAAGACGGTCGCCTAAAAGGACAAGATCCTGCAACATACGAAGAGTATTAATGATTGAACAATGATGAAAGCCTTTTTCGTGTGAGATTATAGTGGTAATTTGCACTTTAATGGTGAAAAAGGTGGTTAACTTGTTATATTTTCAGTAAATTTAAAAAACTTTGTAAAAAGCAGTTTACAGTATATAACTACGTATGTATAATATGTAGCATAAACAAAAAATTAAATAAGTTTTTGATGAGGCGCATCAATCATTAGTAAATATTAGAAGAACCTGCCTGCTAGCAGCTAATTTTGAAAGGGTGAGATGCCGAAACAGTTATAATAGCAGCTTATAACAAGTTGGACTTTATGGTTAAGAGCTAAGAGTCTGTCATTATTTTAAAATAATGGAGTGCATCACTTGTATATATATTATAGAACAGGTTCGCATTCCGGACTTGTTCTTTTTTATATTACTGTGATTCTCCCCTATTCAATGAGGAGGATATAGAATTGGAAAGAAGTGTTTTGAAATTTGGAGGTTCTTCTGTAAGTGATTTTACTAAAATTAAAAATATAGCTGAAATGTTAAGTCGTAGAGTTGAGCAAGGTGAACAACTTATAGTTGTCGTAAGTGCGATGGGTAAAACAACTGACCAACTTATGGCTAACGTGTCGTCATTGACTTCAAAACCTAAAGATCAAGAACTAGCATTACTATTGACCACGGGTGAACAACAGACAGTATCATATTTGTCTATGGTACTTAATGATATTGGTGTTAATGCAAAAGCCATGACTGGTTACCAAGCAGGAATAAAAACAGTTGGACATCATTTGAAAAGTCGTATAGCAGAAATAAATCCTGAAACATTTGATCATGCTTTTATAGATAATGACATCTTAGTTATTGCAGGATTTCAAGGTATAAATGATGATTTTGAACTTACTACGTTAGGTCGTGGAGGTTCAGATACTACAGCGGTTGCATTAGCGGCTAGTAATGGTACTGCCTGCGAAATATACACAGATGTAGATGGTGTTTATGCTACGGATCCGAGGTTATATAAAGATGCCAAACGACTCGAATATGTTTCATATGAAGAAATGATGGAAATGAGTGCGTTAGGCGCAGGTGTATTAGAGACTAGAAGCGTCGAATTGGCTAATAATTACAATATTTCGCTTTATTTAGGAAGAACGCTATCAAATGTGAGAGGAACATGGATTATGTCACAAACAGAATTACTAGAAAAAAAAGCAGTCACTGGTGTCGCATTAGACACACATATGATGCATGTTACAATCAGTTATCCCCTGCCTGATAACAAATTACTAACTGCATTATTCAACAAATTGGACGAAGGTTCCGTGAATGTTGATATGATTTCTCAGATAATTAACTTGGAAGGATTGCAATTATCCTTTACTATTAAAGATACCGATGCTGTACAAATTACAACTATCTTAGAATCATTAACAGAAGACTTTAGCGCTTTAGATTTTAAAATTAATGAAGCATACGTTAAAATTTCATTAATTGGCTCAGGAATGCGCGATATGTCAGGTGTAGCATCAAAAGCATTTATTACATTAATTGAAAATGATATTTCGTTTTATCAGACAACCACCTCTGAAATTAGCATTTCATGTGTGATCGATGCAGAGAATGGTGAACGTGCAGTTCGTAGCCTTTATCAAGCTTTCGATATCTGAATTTTCGAAATATAATCAAATTTAATAAAAATAATAATTGGAGTGTAGTGGATATGACAAAATTAGCAGTAGCAGGCGCAACAGGATTAGTAGGAAGAAAAATGTTAGAAACTTTAGATCGTAAAGAAGTTCAATTTGACGAATTGGTATTATTTTCTTCAGCACGTTCAGCTGGTCAAGAAGTCGAATTTCAAGGTAAGACATACACAGTAAGAGAATTAACAGAAGATGCAGCAAACGAGGCTTTTGATTTTGTATTAATGAGTGCTGGTGGAAGTACAAGTGAGCACTTCTCCCCTATTTTTGAACAAGCTGGTGCAATAGTAATCGATAATTCTAGTCAATGGAGAATGACAGAAGGCGTTGATTTAATTGTTCCAGAGGTTAATGAACCTATATTAAATCGAAAAATTATTGCTAACCCAAACTGTTCTACAATTCAATCAGTAGTGCCGCTTAAATTATTACAAGAACAATATGGTTTGAAACGTGTGGCTTACACTACTTATCAAGCTGTTTCTGGTTCTGGTGTTAAAGGTAAACAAGACTTAGCAGATGGTCCAAGTGGTAAGGCGCCTGAAGCATATCCACACCCTATTTATAATAATGTATTACCTCATATTGATGTGTTTCTCGAAGATGGTTATACAAAAGAGGAACAAAAAATGATTGATGAAACACGAAAAATTTTAAAAGATGATGATTTAAAAGTAACAGCAACTTGCGTTCGTGTACCAGTACAAGATAGTCATAGTGTGCACATGAGTGTTACTTTAGAAAAAGATGCCACTGTCGAATCAATTCAAGAATTATTTAGTAAAGATGCGCGTGTGGTATTAATAGATGATCCTCAAAACAATGCATATCCTTTAGCTATTCATTCTACTGGTAAAGATGAAATATTTGTAGGACGTATTCGTCGTGATGAAACTTTAGATAATACTTTCCATGTATGGTGTACTTCAGACAACTTATTGAAAGGTGCAGCATTAAATGCAGTACAAATACTTGAACAAGTTATGAGTCTGAAAGGAGTAAAATAATATGAGTCACATTTTTGAAGGTGTAGGTGTCGCCTTAACAACACCATTTACCCACAATGAAGTAGATTATGATGCACTAAGAAGACATTTAAAATATTTAGTGGAAAATAATGCAAAATCTATTGTAGTTAATGGTACAACTGCAGAAAATCCAACTTTAACAGAAGATGAAAAAGAGCATATTTTAGAAGTAGTTGTGAATTATATTGATGGACGCATTCCAGTCATTGCAGGGACTGGTACAAATAATACCCAGAAATCTATTCAAGCTTCTGTTCGCGCACGAGAACTTGGAGCAGATGCAATCATGCTGATTACCCCATATTATAATAAAACCAATCAACGTGGATTAATTGAACATTTTACTACAATTGCCAATGCAGTTAAATTACCTGTAGTGTTATATAATGTGCCTTCGCGTACAAATATGACCATTGAAGCTGAAACAGTTGAGACTTTAAGTCACAATGAATATATTATCGCTATTAAAGATGCAACAAATGATTTCGACTATTTAAAAGAGTTGAAACAACGTCTTGATTTAGATAATTTTGCACTTTACAGTGGTAACGATGATAATGTGATTGACTATTTTGATAAAGGTGGACATGGTGTCATTTCAGTCGTTGCGAACGTTATGCCAAAGGCTTTTCAAGCCCTTTATGATCATAAACAAAGTGGAAAAGATGTCGAATCACAATTCAAATCGATTCAAACAGTGTTAGATGCTTTATCTGTAGACGTAAACCCTATTCCTATTAAAGCTTTAACGGCTGTTGAAGGTTTTGGTGGTTATGAAGTGCGTTTACCATTAGTACCGTTAGAAGACGATGATCGTAAAGTATTAGAAAGTGTATATGAGCAATTTAAAGCAGGTGACAAAGCATGAAGATAGTACTTATTGGTTATGGCGCGATGAACCAACGTGTGGCAAGATTAGCAGAAGCAAAGGGACATGACATTGTTGGCGTCATTGTAAGAGATGTAAATAAATCTTATCCCTACCCTACATTTGAACGTATCTCAGATATCCAATCAGCAGATGTAGCTATAGATTTTTCAAACCCAGAATTATTATTACCGTTATTAGATGACGATTTCAAATTGCCTTTAGTTATTGCTACTACAGGAGAAAAGGAAGAAATCATTCATAAACTTAAAGCATTAAGTACACAAATGCCAGTATTTTTCAGTGCGAATATGAGTTATGGAGTGCATGCGCTTACTAAAATATTAGAAGCAGCTGTTCCCCTATTACAAGATTTTGATATTGAACTTACGGAAGCGCATCATAATAAGAAAGTAGATGCTCCAAGTGGTACACTCGTCAAACTATATGATGTTATTCAATCATTACGTGAACAATCTGTACCAGTATATGATAGACATGAAAATAATGAGAAAAGAACACAAGAAGAAATTGGTATTCATTCAGTTAGAGGTGGTACAATCGTTGGACAACACGATGTACTATTTGCAGGAACGGATGAAACAATTGAAATTACACATCGTGCTCAGTCAAAAGATATCTTTGCTAGCGGTGCGATTGGTGCAGCAGAAAAGTTAATTCAAAAGACAAACAATTATTATACATTTGATAACCTATAAAATCTAAGGAGCGTATTTAATTATGGAACAACATTTAACGGCAGAAGAGATTATTCAATTTATAAGTGATGCAAAAAAATCAACACCACTTAAGGTATATGCAAACGGGAATTTTGAAAATGTAACCTTCCCTGAAACTTTCAAAGTATTTGGTTCAACAGATTCAAAAGTAATCTTTTGTGAAGCGGATGCGTGGAAGACATTTTATGAAGCAAATCAAACAAGTATTGAAGAATTAGAGATTGAGATGGATCGTCGTAATTCTGCGATTCCATTAAAAGATTTAACAAATACCAATGCACGCATTGAGCCAGGTGCTTTCATTCGTGAAGAAGCAGTTATCGAAGACGGCGCTGTTGTAATGATGGGTGCAACGATTAATATCGGCGCTGTTGTAGGCGAAGGAACTATGGTAGATATGAATGCTACACTTGGTGGACGTGCAACAACTGGTAAAAATGTACATGTTGGTGCTGGATCTGTGTTAGCAGGTGTTATTGAACCCCCAAGTGCATCTCCAGTGGTTATTGAAGATAATGTCTTGATTGGTGCTAATGCAGTCATCCTTGAAGGCGTTCGTGTTGGCGAAGGTGCAGTTGTTGCTGCAGGAGCTATTGTAACTCAAGATGTGCCTGCTGGTGCAGTTGTTGCAGGCACACCTGCCAAAGTAATCAAACAAACGAGTGAAGTAGAAGATTCAAAACGTGAAATCGTTTCTGCTTTAAGAAAATTAAACGACTAGACATCATTTGCAATGTTTTACATGCGCGGCATGATAGTATTGTAAATCAATTAATGATTAACACATATAAACATTAATTTGGGAGGTTAAAGACGCGACAAAGCCTTGTTATCAGGCAGTAATTGATAAATTAAGAGTTATTTATGATTATCAATTACTTATGTCTCTACTTAAGCAGGTATATGAAATTCATTTCATATACCTGCATAAGTTGTCTTTGCCTCCCAAATTTATAATAGTATAAATTATAGTTATATACATATGACTTTTATATCATAGACTAACAAAGATAAATGAATAAAATTAGAAGGATTTGATTTTAATGAATGAACTAGAATTCGTAACGAAACATAGACGTCATTTACACCAACATCCAGAATTAAGTTTACACGAATATGAAACAACAACATATATCGCTGCATTTTTAGATGAAATAGGAGTGAGTTATGAACGCCCTCTTGATACTGGTTTAATTGCTTACCTCCCTGGTAATAGTGAGCATACAATTGCGTATAGAGCAGATATTGATGCCCTACCTATCAATGAAGAAAATGAAGTTGAATATAAAAGTTTAATAGATAATGTGATGCATGCCTGTGGCCACGATGGTCATACAACGGCGCTCATGTTATTTGTACAACGTTGTAAAAATCTGGCGGATGCAGGCACATTACCACAAAATATTGTATTTATTTTCCAACCTGCTGAAGAAACAGGTGGAGGTGCAAATCGTTTAATTCGTGCTGGAGCATTTGAAGAATACCCTATCGAGGCTATATTTGGTATTCACGTCATGCCTTTTGAAAATGAAGGTCAAGTTGTCATAAGAGATGAAGAGATTACTGCGAGTGCTACAGAATATAGGTTCTTTTTGAATGGTCTTTCTAGTCATGTGGCGGATAAAGAACAAGGACATTCTTGCGGAGAAGCCTTACAACATGTATTGAGTCAAGTAGGACAAATTCAACAGTACCATTTAAATGGTTTGAAACGAAATATCGTACATATGGGACATTTTAAAGCGGGAGAAGCGATTAATACAGTGCCTAGTAACGGTTATTTAGAAGGAACCATCAGAACCTATGACATCAAAGATTTAGAAATTGTAAAAGCGCAAATGCTGAAAATCGCAGAAAGTGTAAAATTATTGTTCAATGTAGACTGTGAAGTGAAATTTGAAGAAGGATATCCTCCTACTTATAACGATGTAAAACTAAGAAAACATGTAGAACATGGTTTGAAAGATGCTGGGTTTGAAATTATTGATAAACCTACCCCTTACCTATTCGGAGAAGATTTTAGTTTTTATAGTCAGCTTGCACCTAGTTATTTTGTGTTTGTCGGTATACGAGATGAATCGAAAGGCTATGTTACAGGATTACATACATCTCATTTAAATTTTAACGAACATATGTTAATTAAAATTGCAGATTATTATGAACAGATTTTAACATCGTATAGTGAGGTGCGTGAACAATGACGGCCATTTGGTCTGTAGACACAGAAGAATTTTATAAAAATGCAGTAAATGTTGCGCAAGACAACTCAATTATGGCAGTGGTAAAAAATAATGCTTATCACTATGGATTAGAGTTTGCAGTCACTCAATTTCTACGTGCTGGTATACAAACGTTTAGCACAACTTCATTAAAAGAAGCTGTAAGAGTTCGAAAAATTGCTCCAAAAGCAACGATATTTTTGATGAATGCCGTATATGATTTCGATATAGTTAGGGACAATTACATTCATATGACTTTACCCTCGCTCGATTTTTATTATGAACATTATGAAGCATTATATGATATTCATATACATTTAGAATTCGAGAATTTATTACATCGTTCTGGATTGAAATCCGTTGATGAAATGAGACAAGTACTTTTACATCATAGACGTAATGAAAATCCTAATAAAATGATTATTGCAGGATTATGGACGCACTTTGGTTATGCTGATGAATTTGACGTACCTGATTATCAAATTGAACGCACAGCATGGTTAGAAATTGTAAATACATTACTAGATGAAGGCTATCAATTTCCAATGATACATGCACAAAACAGTGCAAGTTATTATCGTGAAGAGGGTGTGTTACCGAATCATACACACGCACGTATTGGTATAGCGTTATATGGGTCAAGACCTTATAGTACTATAGATCATTCTATGATTAAGCAAGCTTTAACAGTCAAAGGTAATATCATTCAAATACGAGAAGTAAATGAAGGAGATTATTGTGGTTACAGCTTTGCATTTGAAGCAAAACATAATCATACAAAATTAGCAGTAGTTGATGTCGGCTATGGTGATGGTATACTTAAATCAAGGGCACAATTTGAGGCGTTAATTCATGGTAAACGTTATCCTATTCGTGCATTAATGATGAGCCATATGTTTGTTGAAGTAGATGAACAAGTACATGCACAAGATGAAGTAATACTATATAATGATGATATACGCGTTGATGAGTTTACATTTAAAGGCGTGGGTGCAAATTCAGAACAATTAAGTGCGATGAACCACGACTCACTAATAAAGGAGTATAGATAAATTATGGTAATTGAATATAATAATAATGGCGAACTCACTATGGGAGGTACAAGCCTAAAAACTGTGGCACAAAGTTTTGGCACCCCTACTATTGTTTACGATGAAACTCAAATTCGTACGCAAATGAGACGTTTTCATGAGGCTTTTAAGAAGAGTGGTTTGAACTATAATATTTCGTATGCTTCTAAAGCATTTACTTGTTTGCAAATGGTCAAATTGGTCCAAGAAGAAGGCTTAGAATTAGATGTGGTCTCAGAGGGTGAGTTGTATACAGCGCTAGAAGCTGGATTTGACCCTCAACATATACATTTTCATGGTAATAATAAGACGAAACACGAAATTCAATATGCTTTGGAAAGCAAAGTGGGCTATATCGTCATTGATTCTCTTGAAGAAATAGACCTTATTGATCGTTATGCTAGTGACGTTGTGAATGTTGTTATTAGGTTAAACCCTGGGGTTGAAGCACATACACATGAATTCATACAAACTGGCCAAGAAGATAGCAAATTTGGATTATCAATTAAACATGGTTTAGCAATTGAAGGTGTTCGTAAAGTTAAACACTCTAAACGTTTAAACTTAAAAGGTGTTCATTTCCATGTAGGTTCTCAAATTGAAGGTACAGAAGCTATGATTGAAACGGCGAGATTAGTTATTCAATGGCTTAAAGAAAATGATATTGAAGTAGAGCTTATTAATTTAGGTGGTGGCTTTAGTATAAAATATGTTGAAGGTGATGTTAGCTTCCCTATCGAAGATGGTATTGCTGAAATTACAGAAGCTATAATAGCGATTGCTAAAGAAACAGGTTTCCCTATTCCTGAAATAGGTATTGAACCGGGACGTTCAATAGTTGGTGAAGCTGGTATTACTTTGTATGAGGTTGGAACGATTAAAACTATACCGAATGTGAACAAATATGTTTCAATTGATGGTGGTATGAGTGATCATATTCGTACTTCGCTTTATGGTGCGCAGTATGAAGCGCTACTCGTTAATAGAGATGATCAAGCGGATGAAACAGTCACAATTGCTGGTAAATTGTGTGAATCTGGAGATATTATTATTAAAGATGCGAAGTTACCAAGTACTGTTAAACGTGGAGATTATTTAGCGATATTATCTACCGGCGCTTATCATTATTCTATGGCTTCAAATTACAATCAAATGCAGAAACCTTCTGTATTTTTCTTGAAAGATGGTAAAGCACGTGAAGTTATTAAACGTCAATCTTTGCGACAGCTCATTATTAATGATACTAAATAAGTGAATATAAGTTAAAAACCCGATTAACTTTTTATAGTTAATCGGGTTTTATTATGTGTATGTATTTTAATTGGATTACTTTGTATAGTGCCTCTATGGCTATTATTAGAGCTTCTGCTACAGTATTGAAAGAATGATCCATAAGTAAAGCGACTTACTTAAAAAGTAAATCGCTTTACAAAAAAGAACCTTTAACAAGGTTCTTTAAATAGTCAATATTTCAATTTATAATTATAGTTTAGCAACGTTTGCAGCTTGAGGACCGCGGTCGCCTTCAACTACTTCAAATTCAACTGATTGACCTTCTTCTAATGATTTGTAACCTTCTTGGTTAATTGCTGAGAAGTGTACGAATACATCGTTTTCTCCTTCAACTTCGATAAAACCAAAACCTTTTTCAGCGTTAAACCATTTTACTGTACCTTGTTTCATAAGTGTGAAACCTCCAAGACTAAAATTCATTCAATATGCGTTATTCGCATATTACAAAAAATACAATTATTCATACGAATCTTGAATTACAATATTCTTTGCAATATGGAATAAAACAATTGCTTAATTAGAAGTATACTACATTTTAATGGGAATTGCAATATAAATCTGAAAAAACAATTTATTTAACATTTGGTAAATCATAATATACTTCATTATTATTTAAAACAATAAAACTATAGAATATTTGCAAATCTTCATCGCAGTCTTCACAAAAACCTAGTTCACAATTGTTATAAAAAGCATGAATATTGTGTTTACCTATTAAGAAATTATCATAGTGATGCTTGCTTTTTGAAATTAGTGATTGATATTGATTTAACATTTCATCATAAGTTTCAAAATCATACCGTTCGATAATATGGTCTGTCCAATCACTAAATAACCACCAGCCCTCGTAGTCAGCTCGAATTTTTGCAACTGTCCACATGTTTGTTTCACCCTTTCATAGTTAACTCAAAATGAATTTTAAGACATAGCGGTAGTGCCTTATATTTTAAGTAAATAGAACAAGTCGATCATACCTATGTATGGAATACATACAAAATCATCTAATTAATTCCCCCATGATTTAATTAGAGATAAATAAAAATGATTTATAGATTTCCTATAATTTTATTAGTGTCGCACAATTTGCCTATGTGTAATATTTTAACTAGATAATATACAAAATCAAGTTATCCGTCTCATACTTTTGGCCTATAGACAATTTATCTTCAAACTCAAATATTAGTTTTGTAGCGTGAAATTTCGTATAATGTTAATTAAGAGGTGATTATATGCAATGTAAACACATTAAAATATTTGGTATGGTACAGGGAGTTGGATTTAGATATTATACGGAAAAAATTGCTCGAAAGTATAATATAGTAGGTACTGTTGAAAATATTGATAATTATGTTGACATTTACGCTCAAGGTGATGAAGCGTCACTAGCACAATTTATTACAGCAGTTACTGATGGCGCATCTCCTGCATCACACGTTGAAGATTATGCAATAGAAGAAATTAGCGTTGATCATTCATGGAAAAAATTCAAAACAATATAAAGGAAGATGAAATTGAGATATAATATTTCTCGTATATTTGGGACAATCACTGCTTTTCCAGCAGCTGTTATTGCTTGGTTTGTAAGTGTATATGCTTTAGATATATATATGCTTTTTGACCTAGCTATTTCGGCAGGAACATTTTTAGTGTTTTACTTCCCTACCCAACGTCTAACTTCTAGAAAATACTTGAATGAAATTGGTTTATCACGCCGAGATTATCACTTTGTAAATAGTCAATTGAATAGTGCTCAAGATAAGAACAGAAGAATTATGAAGTCATTTGTTAATGTGAGATCGATTAAAGATTTTAGACAAGTAAATGATATATACCGTATTTCACGTGCAATATACTTTGCAGTAAAACAGCAACCTTCTTCATTTTTTAAAGTTGAAAGTTTCTTCTATTCCCATATTGATAATGCACTGAATTTAATTGAATCATATACGAGGTTATCTAAATCGCCTAAAAAGTCTAAAGAAGAGAAGCAAAAGCTTGAGCAAACACGCATTACTTTAGATGAGGTTAAGAGAACTTTAGTTGCTGATTTGAAAAGGATAAACGCTGAAGATTATAGCAAGTTAGACATTGAGATGGAATTAAATAAAATGGAGCAAAAAAGACGTAAGTAATTAAGTATTATGAATGGAGTGGAATTGAATGAGTAGAGAACAAGACATTATAAATTCTCACCCATTGGACAAATATATTGATGAAGCATCAGCAAACAAAACTGATATCATCAACAAGACAAAACAATTTTCACAAGAAGATCAAAAGAAAATTGATCAGATTAGTGGAGAGATAAAGCCAATGGATAATGATAGTTTATTGAATTATGGTACTCAAGCACAATCGAGTATGTCTCAATTCTCACATCGTATTTTAAACGAAGTGAAAACGACAGATGTGGGACCTGTCGGGGAATCACTTAATGGTTTAATGAGTAAATTAAAATCAGTAAACCCAGAAGAACTTAATCCGGAAAATCAATCAAAATTAAAACTCATATTTAGACGAACAAAGGCTTCTGTCAATGAGGTGTTCTCTAAAATGCAATCTGTAGGTTCACAAATCGATCGTATTTCGATTGAATTAGATAAGCACAAAAACAACTTAACAAAAGACGTTGAAATGCTTGATGAACTTTATGATAAGAATAAAGACTACTTTGATGAACTATCAATATATATTGAAGCGGCTAAAAAGAAACAATTTGAGTTACAACAAGAGGAAATTCCAAAGCTAAGAGAAAAAGCTAAAGCTTCTGGAAATCAAATGGATGTCCAAGCTGCTTCAGATATGGAACAATTCATAGATCGTTTAGATAAGCGGATATATGATTTACAACTTTCAAGACAAATTGCAATTCAAACAGCGCCTCAAATTCGTATGATACAAAATGTTAATCAAGCCTTAGCCGAAAAAATTCAAAGTTCTATACTAACGAGTATTCCTTTGTGGAAAAATCAAATGTCTATCGCATTAACATTAATGAGACAAAGAAGTGCTGTTTCAGCTCAAAAAGCAGTGACAGATACTACAAATGATTTATTGTTAAAAAACTCAGAGCTATTAAAACAAAATGCATTGGAAACAGCAACAGAAAACGAGCGTGGCGTCGTGGATATTGAGACATTAAAAACAACGCAAAATGATATTATTGAAACAATTGAGCAAACACTTAGAATACAAGAGCAAGGTAGAAATAAACGTAAACAAGCTGAATCAGAACTTAATAATTTAGAAACTGAATTACAACAACAATTACTAGAAATGAAAGAAAAATAACGAACACTGTTTTAGCAGTAAGATAAAAGGATGCGTCTACTTTTATTAGTAGACGCATCCTTTTATGTGTATTGATTGAACTGTTTTATAAAGTACTCATGGGTCAAGCTAGCTTATAATTAATAAACTACAAGTTTTCCTTCAAATCTACCATCAGACATGCACAAATTCATAATAATTCACATAAAAAAGTACATCCCCATTTTAAATGAAGATGTACTTAACCGAAGTAAATAACATAATAACCTACTTCTTTTTAATCTTTTTCATACACAATTGGAGATTGATGTTTCACAAATGTAGCAACTATATAACCTACTATAGTGAATACAACTGCAATTGGGAACCATTCAAGTGAATATTGTTTTAAAGGCAAGCTATCAATTAAGCTCATTTTAAGCCAACCTTGGGTATGAATGACACTTAAGATGGATACGATAGTTACTACGGCTACCGGTATTTGCTGTGCGATTGGTTTTGTAGGTACAAAACGTGCAATTAATATCAATAATACCGAAGTAATCGCTATAGGATAAACAATGCTTAGTACGGGTACTGACATCGTAATTACTGAATTTAATCCTTGGTTAGCTAGTATAAAGCTGATTAAAGTGAAAATGACTACATATACTTTATAAGAAATTTTCGGGAAAATTCTATGGAAGTATTCTGCGACAGAAACGACTAAGCCACATGCAGTTGTTAAACATGCAAGCGCAACAATAATACCTAGTAGATACTTACCAAAGGTACCAAAGCCTACACTTGCTACAGTCGTTAATAAGTAAGTGCCGATATTTTGATCATTTGCTGTTAAACTATCTATCTTGTCTTGAGATACTGCCATATGATTTCCAATATAGCCTAGTGAAACATATATAAATAGTAATGCAACAGCTGCAATAATACCTGCAATAAACGTTTGCTTAAAAATTTGATTCGCATGTGTAATTCCAGTAGCTTTTACTGCATTTACAACAATCATTGAGAATGCAATGGCTGCAATTGCATCCATTGTTAAGTAACCATTTGTAAAGCCTTGTGAAAAGCCTGTAAACCCAGAAGTAAATGCATCAGTAGCTTGGCTATGATCATTACCACCAAAATCAACAAACCCTTTAACAATCATCGCTAATATTGTTATAAGTAATAACGGTGTTAAAAGCGAACCAATGCGATCCACCATTTTATTAGGATTGATACATAAATATAATACAATCAAAAAGTAAATAACTGTAAATATAAATAATGCTAAATTACTATTAGTGTGTGCAATTGGTGTGACTGTCATTTCAAAAGATGTTGAAGCAGTACGTGGAATTGCAAACAATGGGCCAATTGTAAGATATATAATTACTAAAAATATTACTGAGAATTTCGGTGATATTTTATTTAATGACCCAATATAACCTTGTTTATCTAATGCGCCGACAACTACACCTAATAATGGTAGTCCTATACCAGTAAGTGCAAAAGCTAAGATAGATGGCCAGAAATATTGACCACTCTCTAAACCTAAATTTGGTGGGAATATAAGGTTTCCAGCGCCAAAGAACATCGCGAATAATGTAAAACCTATAATCCATGTATTTTTATTCATTTGTCTTTCTCCTTCTAACCTATAAAATAGTATCATCTATTCTATCACGCTTTATTAGATTTAGTCTATATAAATTTCAGAATATTTAAATATATGGTGATTTATTTATAAAAACAGCCTATTTAAAATGATTTTAATAAAAGTTTTTTTAATAAAGGAGATAACAGATTGGGGAGATTTTCTACACCTTCTACAAAAATAGAATATTGTCCATAAATATTATGAATAGTTTGCTCAATATCTTCAGTAATCGCTTCTTGGCTTAGAAATACATTAAATACTTCTATACCCATTTTTCTAGCTGTTTCTACAGCTTCATAAGTGTCTAATATACCATCTTGACTATAGTTGTAAGCAGAAGGTTCTCCATCTGAAAAGACGATTAAAAAGCGTTGATTATGTGAACGACGCATTAAACGATCGCTGCCAATTCTAATTGCTACACCATCCCTATTGTCATCTTGCGGCTCTAATGCCATAATACGCGGCCCATCTTTATCGAACGTTGAATGATCATAAGCAATGATTTCATCAATAACATTAGGTTGCTTGGTATCATCAGCATCAAAGGCATCTTCATTGAAAGCTAATATTTCATGTTTCACATTTAATGATTTTAAAGTTTCATGGAAAAGTACAACGCCTTTGATTGTTTCTTCCATCTTATCTTGCATACTTGCTGAAGCATCTACTAATAACGTAAATGTAGCGTCAAAGGTCTGACTCAAGTCTTGTTTCTTATAAAACAATTTATATTGATCATCAATAAACCAATTGAGTAAGTTTTTCTGTAATCTACCTTTAGTAAGATTACGACGTTCATCTTGGTATTCTCTATCTATTGTTTTTTTTATGATTTGTATTAAATCTTTAATTTCAAATTGTACTTCAGATTCTACCTTATGGTAGTCAATGATATAGTGTGGTTGAATATTTGGTATATTCCATTTAATTTCAACATTTTGATTAATCCCTTTAAGTGCGAAAGCTTGATTGAGACCGACAGACCCACCTTCATCATCCTCTACATTATCAGTAGACCCTTTACCCTTTTTAGTTTGCATATCAGTCATGTCATCACTCGCATCACCATCACGTGCCGTGTCATTATCACTCGTGACATCACTATTTTCACCTTCATGCAATTCCATTTCTAGGTAAGCGCCGCCTTCAGATGCGCTATCTTGATTATTAGACTCTATTTCTTCGCTTACCACTGCTTCATCTTTTTGTTCTTCAGATTGTCCATCTGAATTACTTGCATCTGTTCTCGTGATATCTTCAAAACTAAGTTCCTGCATTGCTTCATAAACTTTCTTCGGTAAATGATAATATTCATTCAACATATCTTCTTTTAAAATGTCATCAATTTGGAACATTATACGTTCAGCTAAATACATATTATCTTCAGAAGATTCATTGTAGAAAAAGTTTGGAAGATATTGATACATATGAATAAGCATATCATCTATTTGTGGATGTATTTGAGGAACATCATAGAAATCTTCTTTTAGAAAAGATTTTTCAAGATATAAAAATAATAAGTCTGTAAATGTGGCTTTTGTTTTATACACATTAATCTGAGTTTGAGTAAAGTTAAGCCTAGTTTTATTCCTCAATTTTAGAGCATTTGCTGTAGAAGGTCGAGATGTCATAATAGCATTCAAAACACGTTTGTCTTCTAGTAATTTAAATAATTGTTGGAAAAATTTAGGATGCTCAAATTCCCTATTATGGATGACCTTATTTACGATTTTTTCATCCATCATATGGTAGCCATAAGCAGCGAGCATCACATCGGATTTCAAACCTATAGTTTCTAATGCTTTGTTTCTATGAGACCAAAATGCACTTGTCACCAACGTATTATTGATAGGATCGTAATAAGGGAATTTTTGTATTTTCACCTGTGTTTGTTCATTTTTTAGTAATAGACGAGCAAGATCTTGTAGCATCATTACTTGTTTAGCGTCTAGCTGCTCATCATTAAATTTTATAAAACGATCACTCATAATTATCCCTCACTAAAAATTTAATTCAACCGCATTTAAAATGGCTTGTTGTTCGCGTTCATCTTCTAATTTATCAATAATTGTACGCTTAATCGCACGTTCAATTGGCATAATCGTTGCTAGATCACTTAAATCTATTAATGCACGAATACTGGCTGCTTCTTCTGAAATTTGTCCTTGCTTAGTCATCGTACGTAAATCTTCATTGAATTTTATAATCGCTTTGATGAGTGATTCATCTTGTAATTGACTTTGATTTTTGATAACTTCACTTAAAACATCACCATCGATATAATCAACTTGAATAACTACGAAACGGTTTTTTAAGGCTTCGTTCATAGGTAATGTACCAATGTAGCCTTCGTTAATTGCTGCGATAACATTAAATCCTGGTGCTGCATTTACAACTTCTCCAGTAAAAGGATTGGTTAATTTTCTACGGTAATCTAACACGCCGTTTAAAATGGGCAATGTTTCAGGTTTAGCCATATTAATTTCATCAATATATAAAATATGCCCTTCTTTCATTGCTTGTATAACAGGACCATCAATAAATACGATTTCTTGCGAACCGTTCGCATTTGTTTGTATTGTTTTAAAACCAAGTAAGCTTTCTGCATCTAAATCAACTGAACAATTGACTTGATGCATTGGACGTTTTAATGTTTCGCTTAATGTTTCAGCTAATTTTGTTTTTCCAGATCCAGTTGGCCCTTTGAGTAAAATGTTCTTATTTAACTGCATTAGTGATCGAGCATCATTAAAAACAGTTTCATCTTTATTAATATATTGTGCATGCGTCATTATAATTCGCTCCTTAGTCAATTTGAATAGTGTATATTATGTTTGATGTCATTAAAAATAGACTGGGACAACGATACAATATCATATTATGTCCTAGTCTTATTTATATAGAGATGTATTTAAATTATACTTCTTTAAAATATTCTTTGTAATAGCCACCAACAAGGCCAGAATTATCGATAATCTGATAATATTCTTCTGTCTCATTGATTACATCGTATTGTTTTCCAACCGTTAGCATATCAGATACCTTGAATTTTTTAGCATCTGTGTGTACTACTTCTACTTTCTTTACAGGTGTATTTGTCTTCCATGTTTCATGTAACATATATGAAAATCCTCTCTTTACTCATTGTTTTCTAAGGTTAATATAAATGTAAGGCCACTATGTTCAGTGATACGTAACGATTTTTCACCATCTTGATCTAAAGTTTGATAAGCAATCCCGATAACTTCAAGTTGTTGTATTGCGTTTTGGAATTGCGCTTTAGATTCAGTAGCAAACTCAATTTGTTCAACAATACCGTGTTCTGGCATTTTTATGGCTTCCTCAGTGGCATATATATGCAGTTCTCCACCAAGTCCACCCTCTCCTATACGGAATACTTGAACTTTATAGTTTGCATCTGCATTTGGTGAATACTCTGCAAAAAGTGTAAGGCCAAAAACTTTACTTAATATGGATTGAGTTAATAAAAGTTCATTTACTTTAAGTAAAACTGGACCTAATCCTTGAATTTGGTGCAGTGGGTTAACAGTACTTTCTAACGAAGGCATACCTAACGGCGCTCCAATATTATGCTCATTAGAATAAATGTTAAAATATTGGTCATTTTGATCGGTAAAATCAAAATATTTATGCCCATTTAAATCTGTTATAGACCCATGCTCAATTTGATGTTGATCTAAAATAGACTTGTACTCATTCAACCCCTCATCACTTGGTACGCGTAAGCCAATATTTTCAATGTGGTTATTAGTATTTGTATAGTTAGGAACTTCTACAAAATGTAAACGTGTACCAGAGCTTAGGTCAGCATCTCCAAAACGTAGCGCTTGTCCTTTGTTTGCTACATTGAGTCCTAATACATCTTTAAATAAAGTTTTAGTTTTTTCTAAATCATTTGTCCCTGTGGTAACACTTCTAAGACCATTCATTATATTAACCCCTCTATCTATGTCTTTTCAACCTATTATAACGTATTTGTCCTGTTATTTGTATGATGAAGTTTAGCATAGATAATAGTTTCACAAAATTATGCCTAATATACATTGGATATAGCAAACAAATGTATTAAAATAAAGATATATGAGAAGTTATTATTTTTAATACACATATAAAAATAGATTTATTTATATTTTTTGAAGGAGGTTTTGATGATGTCTAGTACGTGGGTCTTATTTGGAATAACTGTATTAATAACGGTATATTCAGGCATTACATTTTTTTCAAATCTGAATAGCAAAACTAAACAGAATGAAGCGAGTTCAGCGAGTAAAAAGAAAAATAATATATATGGTATTATTTTTCTCGTATTTTTAATCATCGCTATTATTGAGCTTTTTGTATTTATTGCTTAGTATGAAGGTTCATCAGTTTTAAATATATTAATTAAACAAGCGCTGTCTACGACCAATACCACTGTAGATAACGCTTGTTTTTATTATAAATAATATATCAAAGTCATTGCCAAACTTAAATTATTAACTACTTTTTTTAAATAAGTAGTTAATAATTATAAATGCGAAAACAATATAGATGATTGTATAGGAACAGGACAATATAAAGTTTACGTTGAACATGTATAATGTGTCTGAGTTCAAGAGCTTCATTATATGATTAACTGGTGGGAGTATCCATAATAGCCATTGAGCGATTGGCACTTTATCAATAATCATTTCTTTTGTCAAAATAATAATAATAATAAAAATTGTAAGTAACCAAGTATATTTTTTGTTAGCAATAGATGTGTTAGTAACAAAGGCACCTAATAGAATACCCAGTGCACTTAATAGAATATGTATGATGATACCGATGAACAATAAGTTAATTGTTACATGTTTATCAAAAACACCAATGATCATGGGATATAACAATGATAAACAGATTAAGATGAAACTAAATAAAAATTGGTAAATCATTTTAATCATTAAGTATCGTGTTTTAGTTTTCAGGTGAACGTACAGTATATGTCGCTCATTTACTGTATCTCTATTGAAATTGATAATAGAAATCCAAGTCATTGCTAAAAATAAAAGCATAGCAGTAGAACCAAAACTGGATAAAACAGTGATGTTTTTATATATATAAATACCTACAAGGCATAAAATATATATAAATACAGGAGCTATAAAAGCATACGATTTTAAGAACTTTGAATTTTCATATTTTAAGAAAGAATATAGCATATTATATGTCCTTTACTTCGATAATATCAAAATTATCGTTTATTAATTTTCGAATTACAGAGTTACTTTGAGATTGATAAACTTTAATCATTAATCTATTATTTTCATCACTATTAGCACTCTGTATTAAATTCTGTATGTCTGGATGCAATGATTTATGATAAGGAATAGTAATTAACTTTAAGGCTTCCGTCGTTGTAATCTTATTAAATGAATAATCATCTAAATTTAGTGTATGTGTGACAATTGAATTTTCAATATGATGATTGTGTGCTGTTAAAATAATTGTTTTAGTCTTCGACAACACTTTCAAATGAGCTATCAAACGTTTTTCAGAATTGTAATCTAACCCAGAAAATGGTTCATCTAAAATGATGATCTGAGCATCTGTTAACAAGCATTGTATAATATTCACTTTTTGTAATGACCCTTTTGACAACTGGTGTAATGGTTTATTTTGGAAATGGGCTAAATTTAATAAGTCTAAATAAAAATTCATTTTATCGCTATTATTATTAGCATTTAATTTATTCATATAACTGAGAAATGCTTGAACTGTTAACTTAATGTTTTTTGGAAACACATCAGGGGCATAGCTTAGTGAATGATAAACAGAAAGCTTACCATTATTCGGTGTCATTAAGTTTGCGATCATTTTCAACGTTAAACTTTTACCTACACCATTTTTTCCCTTGATTAAAGTAATTGAATGCTCAGGTATGTTAAACGAAAGTTTATTAATTATTAAGTTAGTACCTAGGCTTTTTGAAATATTTTCAGCTTCTACAGCAACATTCACAATGTATCATTCCTTTTATTCATTGATTTATTCTATCATTTTTCGATAAATGAGTTGAACTACACCACTTTTATAAGTATGCGTATGGTGTAAAGCGATATTCAAACGATGGTCTATATTTTCGAATAAAAGTTTTCCATCACCTAAGATTGTTGGGTGTATAGATAAGCGATATTCATCGATAAGGTTATGATTAATAAAAGAAGTAATAATACTTGATCCACCATATAACCAAATATCTTTATCGTGAGACTGTTTGATTTTATTTACTGACTTGATGATGTCTTCATTTAAAAATTGCGTGTTTTTGTGATTTGCTAAGGACTGATGTGTAAATACATATTTATCTTTACTATGAATGTGTTCCCACATTGCAACATCTCCATTTGAAATATCGTGAGTATCAGGTGTATATGTCCCCCACAAGTCATAGCTTTTTCTGCCATATATAATTGCATCAATTTGATTTAAAAACCCTATAAAGTCCATCTCTGGTTCCATGATACACCAATCTGTTTCACCATTCGGTCCTTCAATATAACCATCTAACGTTACAGCAAGATCCAAAATCACTTTATTAGTAGCGTTCATATAAATCCCCCTTATTTAAATCACTTTATATTTATTGTATTGAAGCTTAATTAAAAATACAATAAATATAAAATGTAACATTGTTTTTTATCAATTTAAAAATAGAAAAACACACTTCAATATCACTGACTGAAGTGTGTTGCAAAATTCAATTTAAACACAGTATTTTTATTAAATAACAAATGGAAGAGACCGTTCTAAATGGGATGATTGCGCAATAGTATCAACCATTGCTATAGAAGTTAATGCATCTTTTGCATGAATATAATGGTTAGAATCAGTAAGTATGCAATGGTAAAAATGATTTATGAGTTTGGCATGGCTTGGACCATAATAGGATTTAGTTCCAGGAGCTTTAATATCTTCTATGATAGGTATTTTATCTCCCTGGTCATTTAAGCGTGTAAGTATATTATCTTTAATAGTAAATTTTTCATTTTTAAATATAACTTGCAGTTCGACACTTGAATTACCAATACTAGCATTCGTTGCGAAATATAAACCATTGATCCCATTTTCAAACTTGATTTGTGCCGAAGCTGTGTCTTCAACTTCAATATTGTAATCTAATAGCTGAGTAATACTTCCTTTAATTGAAATGATATCGCCGCAAAGGTACTGCATCAAATCTAATGTGTGGATAGATTGGTTTATCATAACGCCTCCACCAGCTGTTTTCATATTGCTTCTCCATGGTTTATTAGTATAGTAAGATTCAGGTCTATACCAAGTTACAATGCCCTTTATACCTATGGGGTGTCCATATACGCCACTTTCAACTATTTTCTTTAATTCAAGCAGCGTATCATTATAACGATTTTGAAAACAAATACCAATTTTTACATTAGGATATCGTTGCTCCAATGCTACTAATTCCCGTGATTCTAGGGTATTTAGTGCAAGTGGTTTTTCCTGAAGTACATGTACCCCTTTTTCTACGCACTTCTTAGTAGCATAAGCGTGTAGGTAATGTGGTAAGCAAACATGTACGCAATCTAGTGATTCAGCTTCAAGCATATCGTCAATATTTGTGTAAAAATGAGCATGGTTAACTGAATGATTTAATAGCGGATTGTTATCGCATATTGCAACCAATTGTGCTTTAGGATTGTGGTTAATCGCTTGAATATGAACCGATGATATATCCCCTAATCCAATGAT
Organism: Staphylococcus casei; assembly: GCF_030294405.1. Taxonomy (NCBI): domain Bacteria; kingdom Bacillati; phylum Bacillota; class Bacilli; order Caryophanales; family Staphylococcaceae; genus Staphylococcus; species Staphylococcus casei. Next base: position 1,523,903 of record NZ_CP125718.1, on the reverse strand, counting down.
ACCAATTTTCAACATTTCATCATCTCCATTTGTTAAATAGTTACCAAGCAAATTATTCTTCTAAATTCATTTTATCTTGTAAAGATTTATGGAATACGTTTGAATCGACAGGTAACGATACTTCTTTCCCTAGCCAACTGGATAAATAGATTGCATTTACAAGGCTAACCCCATTAATACCATCGCTACCAGAGGCGATTAGAGGAGTGTCATCTATGATATTAGCAGCAAAATTTTCTAATACATTTATATGTTGTTCACCCCAAACACTTTCAAATTCGATGACTTCTTGATCATAAATATCTTGAAGTCCATTGCCTTTAAAAATTTCAGAAGCTTCAGCCCATGTCATTGTATGATTTATAGAAGGCTCAGATTGCTTTAAGCGTGTAATTGTCATTTTTTTACTATCTTCAACTAAAATTTTTCCTTTATCTCCAGTTATTTCTAAGCGATCGGTACCGATAATATCGTGTGTGCAAGTAATGAACACACCAGTAGCGCCATTACCATAATCTAAAACTGTTGTAACGTCATCGTCAACTGTTATATCTCTTTGATAACCGTATTTAATATTAGCAAATACTTTTTTAGGTAATCCACATATCCATTGTAAAAGATCGATTTGGTGAGGTGCTTGATTTACTAATACGCCACCTGCCTCTTCTGTCCAAGTTGCACGCCAAGAACTTTGATCATAATAAGCCTGAGGACGCCACCAAGTAGTTATAATCCAGTTTGTACGTCTTATCTCACCTATTTCACCTGAGTCAATGAGTGATTTAAGCTTTTGATATAACGGATTTGTTCTTTGATTAAAGAAAATTGCAAATGTTACATCTGGTTTAGTATCAGCGATTGTGTTAATTTCTCTTACTTTACTTGCGTAGATATCTGCCGGTTTTTCCAATAAAGTATGAATGTTTTTTGATAACGCCACTTTACCTATTTCTGTATGCAACAGATGTGGGACAGTTGTTACAATAGCATCGACATCGCCACTCTCCAACATCTCCAGATAATCAGCATAAAATGGTATATCAGGATATGATGCCTTACAAATTAATTTCTTCTCTGGATCAGTATCACAGATAGCACCAATAGTTAAATTTTTCACTTTACCTTCACTAATAAACCTAGCATAAGTACTACCTTGTGCACCAAAGCCTATAATTCCAATCCTTACATTATTCATTCCGCATTCTCCTTTGTTTCAATATCGGCTGTTTCAATATCGGCTAAAATTTCCAATAGTGCATCATATTGCATCTTGTATCCTTCAGCACCATCGGTAACAACATTTTGTATTGTGTCAGTGGAATGCTTAATTTCTAAATCTTTAATGGAATCAAATACAACAAGATGTGGTTCAAGTGTTAAGAAACCGGTATACCCTTTGGCTATTGCTTGTTGTAATATTGATTTAATTTGACCATTGCCTGTCCCACAAACAACATTGGTATTATTCTCGTATACAGCGTCTTTAATATGAATATATTTAATATGGTCAGCCAACAAATCGTAACAAGCTTGAGTATCTTCACCACATTGTACGAAGTTCGCAAAATCAAAAATAGCTTTGAAGTGTGGCGATCCGACTTCGGTCAGTATCGTATTACAACGCCTTGCGATATCACCATATATTTCCTTTTCATTTTCATGAAGTAGCGTTATATCATACATTTTTGCAATGTCTGAAAATTGTTTGAGTTTGGTAATTACCTCGGATTGATAATCATCAAAATTAGCAGTCTCTGGAATATAGAAACTAAAGATGCGTATATAATTACATTCTAATACTTTGGCTATTTCGCATAAGTTTTTTAAGCTGTGTAATTGAGATTTAAACGCTTCTTCATCATCAATATAAATTTTACCAATTGGCGATCCAATGGAGGATACCCCAATATTGAATTTTTTTAATTTGGGTAATACATTGCTTTTAATTTTAGCTATCGAAAGTTGACTGATATTATAACCATCTATACCTCTAAGTGAGATATAGTGCATCCCTAATTTATGTACGGTTTCTAGTTGTACGTCAAAATCAGATGAAATTTCATCCGAAAATCCAGATATTTCGATATTTTTTAACATAAATCATTCCTCCTTCTTCTACGTTGATTGGTAAGTTTATTACAAAGTTATAGTAAGCGCTGATATTTATATAACCATCAACTATACATAGATATGATATTGCTGTTAAATGCCTTGTATAAGATATATTACTAAAACCATGATTTATAGCCCGATGCTATTAGATAATCGCGACTAACTGTTAAACAATCATAAGGATCAGATCCGTATAGCTCATCTTGCTCTACAAAGAAATATTCGCTTCCGTTATTTAACGCTGATGTAATGATATCTTTTAAAGGTAAAGTACCTTGGCCCAATTCTGCAAATTGTGTAATCATATGTAGCATATAATATATTTTTTCTTGCCCTTCACCCGGATATTGTGTCATGTCAACTTCACCGATGCGGTAATCTTTTAAGTGAATCGCACGTATACGATTCGTATAATGAGGAATAATGTCTATTGGATTTAACCCAGCTCTCCATAGCCAATGAATATCTAATTCAAAACCAAGTTGTTCTGTATGATCACGCATGATATCGAGCATAAATTTATCATCGTATCGTACAAATTCTAAGTTATGTGCATGATAATATAAATCAATGCCTTCTCTTTTTAATTTTTTAGCATAATTTTCGCAAATGCTAGCAAATTGTAAGGTTTTTTCTCTTGATCCCATATAATTAATGGGTAACATGCCGATTCTTAATATTGTACAATCAACAGCATGACAATCTGCAACGATCTTATTGAAGTTATGCTGTAAGGTATCGCCTGGGTATTTTTGTGTTGTTGAAATATCTTCGATACCACAAGACATCGCCGCAATATTCATATTAAAATCGTTAATTGCTCTTTGCATTTCAGATATATTGTGTTCTGTCATTTCTATCTGTGAAACTTCTACGGCATGATAACCTAATGTATCAATACTTTTCAAAACATTATAAATGCCTTTTTCTGCTACTTTTTGTTTGAGCATCATCATTTGTACTCCAATTTGAGGTTGTATCATATAACTCACCTTTCTCTAAATAAATGATATAATATACATTATAAATTGTTAGAAAATTATGAACATTGTAATTAAGGGGAAAAAGATTGTTTTTTGAGTAGGAGGAGCTAAATTGTCATTCACAGGGGATTTTAATGTTAAATTAGATTCTATTTCACTACCTAATGAAAATGAATATATTGCGTGGCATAAGATTAGTGATGGTCATTTTGGTAATGAATTACATTATCATGATCATTATGAAATATTCTTTTCATTATCTGGAAATATGCTTTACACAATAGAAGGAAGACAGTACCAATTAGATGTCGGTTCAATGTTGATCATTGCACCCTATGAGTTTCATCAATTAAATGAACAAATGGATGGACACGCTGAACGTATTGGTTTAAGATTCGATAGGAAATTATTAGCGGCTTTATCTAATTCGAATTGTCAGCTTGCTGCATGTTTTAATACACAAGACAATGATTTTAAAAGTAAATTGCAATTTAAAGAATCAGAGAAACGAGAATTATATTATTTATTACAAGGGTTAATTGATGAACAAGATCATCAACGTTTTGGGAAAAAACTAGCCGAGCAATCCTTACTCACCCAGTTCTTTATTATATTAAACCGAGTGTTTCTTGAAAATACTACTATAACCCTCTTAGATGATCCAGAGTCACAGCTCGTGCGCCAAGTGTTAGATTATATAGAGTTACATTACGCTGAACCAATATCACTAGAAGAACTGGAAAAGAAATTTTATGTGAGCAGACATAAAATCACGCAGCATTTTTCAAAATTAGTGGGATATCCACCTTATCGTTATTTAATACAGAAGAGGTTACAAAGTGCACAGTGTATGCTGAAAAATGGAGAAAGTCCTCAACAAGTTGCAGTTTTATGTGGTTTTAGTGATTATTCTAATTTTTATAGACGCTTTAAAACAACATATGGGTGTAGCCCTCGGGACTATTACAAACAACATTTAATCTAATGTTGTTGCGCGTTATAAATTTAAAGGCAGTATATATAGGAAAAGCTTGCTTTTACTAACTCAGATTTTTGAGTGTGCGCTAAAGTTTTATTTGAATTTTTAAGTATGTTGTTGTAATTGATAGTATTTCACGACATATATTTAGCAGTCTTAGGGCTACGTTAGTGTTATGTGCAAATATGCCTTTAATTGTTAAATGTATACAGTCTACTATTTACTCAAGCAGTCATGTTATAAATTAGCGTCAATAGACAATGGAAGTCGAAGATGACCAATATCTAAAAAACCTTCACTACTAGTATAGTGAAGGTTTTTTAGATATTAGCTATTACGGATTTTGTTGTTAAAAATAATATAATATCAAGTTGATTGAAAGTATACACGTAAGTGATAAAGCATTATGTATATCACTTCATTAAATTAATAAGGCTTTTTATTAAGTCACGTCTTATTATGTGTATGCAAGTGAATTGAAAAATACAACGACGCTGAACGCCGTTGTATTAGGATTAATAAACTATTTTGTGTTGTGGATTAAGATTCTAATAATAAATCTTCAGGGTTTTCAATTAATTCTTTAATTGTTTTCAAGAATCCAACTGCTTCTTTTCCATCAATGATTCTGTGATCATAGCTTAATGCAATATACATCATTGGACGGTTTTCAATTGTATCAGCATCGACTGCAATTGGACGTGTAATAATTGAATGCATTCCAAGTATAGCAGCTTGGCTACCGTTGATAATTGGGGTAGACATCATTGAGCCAAAAATACCACCATTAGTAATAGTAAATGAGCCATTGACCATGTCATCTAAACCAAGTTTTTTATCACGTGCTTTCTTAGCTAAATTAGCAATTTCATTTTCAATTTCAGCAAAGTTTTTCTTATCACAATCTCTAACGAAAGGTACGAGGAGACCATCATCTGTAGAAACAGCGACACCAATATCATAATATTGTTTTGTAATCATGTCATCGCCGTCAATTTCAGCATTTACTTCAGGATATTTTTTCAATGCTGCTACTGCTGCTTTTGTAAAGAATGACATGAAACCAAGTTTAGTACCATCATGATCTTTGATGAACTGCTCTTTTTTACGTTTACGTAAATTCATTACGTTAGTCATGTCTATTTCATTAAATGTCGTTAACATCGCTGTGTTATTTGATACTTCTAATAACTTTTTGGCAGCTGTTTTTTTACGACGAGACATTTTCTCACGTATTACAGGTTTAGTTGGATTTTGTTGTGTTGGTTTTTTAGCTTCCTCTTTAGCAGGTGCTTGTTGTGAAGCAGGTTGTTGGCTTTGGGCAACATGTTCTTTTCTAACAACATCATTTGATTGTGATGCAATTTCTGATAAATCAATGCCTTTCTCACGTGCATATTTACGTGCAGATGGCGTAGCATTAATGCGCTGATTATTGTCTTGCTTAGCATCATCGGTGCTTTGATTTTGCGCTTCTACCTGTTGTGATTGGGTATTATTTGAAGATGAATCATTTTTTTGTGCATCTTCTTTAGATGATGATTCTGAACTGTTACTTCCATTACCTTCGCCAACTACTGCGATTGCTTGCCCTACTTCAACAGTATCGCCTTCATTAGCTAGTAATTCTTGTAGAACACCTGCTTCTTCAGAAACTACTTCAACATTGACTTTGTCAGTTTCTAACTCTAAAATAGCTTCCCCTTTTTCTACACTGTCACCTTTTTGTTTTAACCATTCTGCAATGGTACCTTCTGTTATAGATTCTGCTAATTCTGGAACTTTTACCTCTGGCATGCTTGACTTCCCCCTATTTAATATTTGTACTTTGCTCTAGTATCATATTTTGAACGAGTTTGTGAATTTCACCATCTCCTTCGGCTGGAGCGGAACGTTGAATACGACCATGATAACTTAAGTCATATTTGTCAGTAGTTAATTCTTTTAGATACGGATAAACGAATGACCATGCGCCCTGATTTTTAGGCTCTTCTTGAACCCAAGCTACATTTTCGACATTAGGCAGTTCGTTTAATAATGCTCCGACTTCAGTAACAGGGAATGGATACAATCTTTCAACTGCTACTATGAGAATAGAATTATTTGGATGTTTAGCCAAATATTCTTTTAAATCGATAAACATTTTTCCTGAAGCTAAAATAACTTTTTTCACAGTGCTTTTTTCATGATCTTCTGGTAAAATCGCTTCGAATTTACCAGTAGTAAATTTACTAATTGGATCTGCAACTGTTTTATTACGTAATAAACTCTTTGGTGACATTACAACTAAAGGTCTCATTGACTCAGTACCTAAATTCGCTGCTTGTGCACGTAATAAATGATAATAGTTACTAGAACTAGATAAATTGACAATTGTCGCATTATTTTCGCCTGCAAGTTGTAAAAATCTTTCTAAACGTGCAGATGAATGTTCTGGACCTTGTCCTTCAAATGAATGTGGTAGGAATAAAGTAAGACCTGAGCGTTCGCCCCATTTAGCTCTAGAACTAAATAAGAAGTTATCAAAAATCATTTGAGCCATATTTGAAAAGTCCCCATACTGGGCTTCCCATATAGTCATACAAGATTTATTTTGAACGTTATAACCATACTCAAAACCAACTACTGCAGCTTCTGATAGTGGTGAATTACGTACTTCAAAAGTCGCCTTTTGGTTTGGTACATGGTGGAGTGGAACATATTTATCACCTGTATCAGGGTCATGTAATACTGCATGACGATGACTGAAAGTACCACGTTCACTATCTTGACCAGTTAAACGAATAGGTGTGCCATTCTGTGTGATAGTAGCAAATGCTAATTGTTCTGCTTGTGCCCAATCAACTAATCCTTCTTCGCTTTCAAATGGTTCATTACGCTTTTCTAATACTTTGTTAAGTTTTTTCAACACCTTAAAATCTGATGGATATGAAAGCATCGCATCATTTATTTTCTTAAGATTCTCAAAACTCAAGTTTGTATCTTTAGTTTGTATAGGTTCCACCAGACTTTCTGGTTTTTGCATGTCTGGGTTATCCATCTTATCGTTTTTATCTATTTTATCATGGGCAGCACGTAATGTTTTTTGAACGTCATCAAAAATAGTATTCATTTGATCTTCAGATATAATATTTTCACTGACAAGTTGTTTGCCGTATAAAATATCTACAGATTCATGTTCACGTATTTCATGATATTGTAATGGATTTGTAATGGATGGTTCATCCATTTCATTATGTCCATAGCGACGATAACCAACTAAGTCAATGACAACATCCTTATGGAATTCTTTTCTAAATGCCATTGCAATTTCTATAGCCTCTATCGTTGCTTCAACATTATCTGCATTTACATGCATGATAGGCACATCATATCCTTTAGCAACATCTGATGAGTATGTTGTAGAACGACCATCATTGGGTTCAGTCGTAAAACCAATTCGGTTATTTGTAATAATATGCAATGATCCACCGGTAGAATAACCATCTAAATTACCTAAATTCATTGCTTCAAAGTTAATGCCTTGTCCAGGGTAAGCGGCATCACCATGAATTAATATAGGCATAGATTTCTTGAATTCCGTAGAAACCTCACCAGCTTGATCCGTATTATCTTGTGTTGCACGTGTTTTACCAAGTACTACAGGTGCGACAATTTCTAAATGACTCGGATTATTAGCTAGAGAAATACGTTGTTCAATGCCATAAGACTGAGTCGTTTTCACGCCGCCAAGATGATATTTAACATCGCCAGACCAACCAGAAGTTAATTTTAAACTTCCATCTTGTGGTAAGAATTTCATTGGATCAGTATGCATAAATTCAGAAATCATCATTTCATATGGCTTCTCTAATACATGTGTTAAGACATTTAATCTACCACGGTGAGCCATACCGATTTGAATGTTTTGTATACCTTCATCGCTTGCTAGCTTTAATGTTTGTTGTAGCATAGGTACTAATGTATCTACACCCTCGATAGAGAAACGTTTTGCTCCTACGAAATTTTTGTGTAAATATTTTTCAAATCCTTCAACATGCGCTAAATTTTTAAATAGTTCAATTTTTTGGTTGTCATTTAATATTGCTTTGTATGGCGTTTCAATTCGACGTTTTAACCATACACGTTCTTTGTTGTTATTGATATGTGTATACTCAAAAGCAATTGGCCCTTTATAACGTTTTTCCATACGAACAATGGCTTCATAAGCGTTGTCATAGATATCTTTAAAATGCTCAGATACTATGCCAGCTGAGATAGACTCAAGCGTCTTTTGGTCTAAATTGAAGTCTTCAATATTTAATTTTGGAACGTGTTCTCTTGATGGTCTATTGACTGGATAAATATCTGCCAATAAATGCCCGTATTGACGAATATTATCTATCAATCTCATAACACGTTTGATTGTGCTATCACCTTTAGTCACAGTAGTTTGACCATCAGCTTTTGGTGCGATGTTAGCTTCACCGTTTTTAATTGTACTAAATAGGACTTGTAAATCTTCAGGGACTGAAGCTGGATCATTTAGATATATATCATATAAATCTAAAACATATCCAAGATTTGCCCCGAAATTTACAGGTGCCTCGGAAACCTGTTTTTCGTTGCTCATATTACACCCTCCACAAAATAGTTGAAACGCTTACAAATCAATAATATCATTAAATATCTTCAAATTAAAGTGCCAATAGCCTAGATATAAGAAAAAAGCAGACCCTAATTTAAAATAGGACTGCTTTTTTAATCTTTTATATAATAGTGTAGGATATAATTTTTGAAAATAAGCATTAAAATGTAATTTTAAACGTTGTGTACTTTCCTAGTTCACTTTCTACGTGAATTGTGCCGTTATTGAGTTCAATGATTTTTTTCGCTATAGATAAACCTAGTCCGTTACCACCTAGTTTACGAGAACGTGATTTATCTACCCTATAAAAGCGATCAAAGATAAATTCAATATCTTCTTTGGGGATACCTACGCCGTGATCAGTGATTTCAATGGATATTTGTTTATTTCGAAGGTTGGTTTGAATTTCTATGTGTTTATTGATTTGGTCATATTTCATTGCATTGTCGATAAAAATAATCAGTACTTGTTCTAATTGGTAACGATCAATATTTATATTAAGTGCTTTAGGATATGCATTAAATTCAAATGTGTAATCATAGTGAAGTTGTTCTAACGATTTTATACGTGAAGCAATTTCTTGATTAATTTCAACATTTTCTTGCTCACTTGCTGTACTATTTGTATTGTCTTTAGTTAGCAAGAGCAATTCCTCAACCAATTTAGTTATTCTTTCCATTTCCTCTAAAGAAATATCTAAAGATTCTTCTAATATAGCAGCATCTTTTTTTCCCCATCTTTGAATCAAATTCAAATGCCCTTGAATGATCTGAAGAGGTGTACGTAATTCATGTGAAGCATCTTCTACAAATTGACGTTGTTGGTTAAATGATTCTTCTAATTGGAACATCATTGCATTAAAAGTAACAATTAAATTATCCGTTTCTTCATAATTCGTAGTGAGTTCTACTTTTTCTTGGAAACCATCTCTACGAATTTGTTGCATTTTATTCGACATCAATAATAACGGCTTTGTAATTTGTGATGAAAAAAAGTAACTAATAATAGCAGTAATAAATGTTGCAATGATTCCAAAAATGAGTGCGATAAAGTATAAAGAGTTTACCAACATGTTGTAATCTTCTAAAGAATGAATGATTACACTATACCCTTTGAACTTTGGTGTGTCTATATGTCTAGTTAATACCAAATAATTAGTATTATGATTCTTTCTGACAGAAATATGATCTGTATCTCTTGTGGATAAATTTGGTGAAAAATTAATAGAATGATCATTAGATGTTTCAGTTATTTTGCTGCCTTGATCATTATATATAATAACTTTCTGAAAAGTACCAAGTGAAGCATTTAAATCTAGTGGTGTGATTTCTTCAAAACGCTTTGTTTCTATAAGCTTAGCAATATCTTGAGAAGTTCGTTCTGCTTCGTTTAATTCATTATGACGTAAAGAATTACTTAGAAAAAATATGATAATTAAACTAAAGAAAAAAATGGTTAAAAATGTAATTGTTGTAGTAATCAGCATCCATTTAGTTCTTAATTTTCTTTTTTTCATTCTCTAATCACATACCCGACGCCACGAACTGTTTCAATATATTTTTCTTTGCCATAGGGTCTTAGTTTATTTCTTAAATAACGAATATATACATCAACAACATTTGTCTCTACCTCACTATCATAGCCCCAGACATCTGCAATAATTTGTTCTCTTTGCAAAACATGGTTTTTGTTCTCAGCTAGTAGATATAGTAAGTCATATTCGGTTTTAGTTAGGTCTAGTGATTCACCATCTACAGTAACCTTAAATGCGTCTTTATCTATGATGATACCTCTAATATCAATGACATTTTTTTTCGGTTGTCGACGTAACATTGCTCTGATTCTTGCCAATAGTTCTTCAATATCAAATGGTTTAACAATATAATCATCAGCTCCATAATCTAAGCCCGCTACTTTATCATAAGTGTCGCTTTTGGCAGTGATAATAATAATGGGTGTGGTTTGTTTTTGCCTGATTTGTCTACATATTTCTAAGCCATTTATGTTGGGAAGCATTAAATCTAAAAGTATAAGGTCGTAAGTATTTGATAATGCTCTTTCTAAACCCGGCCGTCCATCATATTCAATATCTACAGAGTAATTTTCGTGTTCTAATTCAAGTTCTATGAAACGAGCAAGATTTTGCTCATCTTCTACTATTAATATTTTAGTCATTCGCTGCACCTCAACTTATATATTAAAGGAAAATGTACAATGTAGAAAGTCATCTGACAAAAATGTAAATATTTTGTTAATTTATAATTTTGTAATCACTTGAAATGAGAATGAATATCATTTATGATTAGGACATATCATTTGAGCCCAGTGTTTATATGGTTAGAAACACGAAATAAATAAATTTCCCTTTTCTAATTGACAATGATTCTCAATGATGTATAATGTAATTGAAAGTGATTCTCAATTCCAAACTAAGACATTCCCCCCCACACATATTTTGTTCTTAATTGGAATGATCATTTTCATAAATATCCCCTTTTATATGCCCGTAAAAGACTAACGTTGCGAGACAACGTGAAATATAAAAGCCGGTTTTACATTGTAAAATCGGCTTTTATAATAAATTTTGACACGAAAAAGCAGTTAGATGATTCATTCATCCAACTGCTTTTTTAATTTAGATATTATCAACGATTCAAAGCGCGTTTAACTTTGTAACTTATGTCTTAATATTAAAGAAGACAAAATGACGCAAAAAGCGCCCCCAACGATGCCAGCAATAATATCAGTTGGGTAATGTACACCTAAATAGACACGAGATGAAGAAATCATGACTATAAACAGTGCTGAAATACCGATCATAAAGGCCTTTGATTTACCATGTAATACTCGGTTTGCAATAAACATTGTACTTCCGAAGAAAGCAGCCGATCCCATTGCATGGCCACTTGGAAAACTGAAACCAGAGATATCAATTAACCTTAACAGCGTTGGCCTTTCTCTATCAAAAATATTTTTTAATAGAGGGTTTAAAGTACTCGATAAACTCATTGCAATTGCAAAAAATAAAGCTTCTATATTTAACCTTTTTAACATTAAATAAGCGATTAGCAATAAAGATAAGCATATCATAGCCCATACCTCGCCAATCTTTGTGACACCAAGGAAAAAGGAAGTAGTGATAAAGCTTTCTGAAGAATATATAAACTCGTATACTTCATTGTCTATCCACTTACCTAGTCGAGATTCATGGAAGAATGCAATGATGCCAAATATTAAAGTGAAAATAATCAGTAAAGATATTCTTTTCCAACGACTCATTGCACACACCTCCAACTATTGTTGCGAATCTTTAATGATTTTATGAAATAAGTCTTGTCGCGTATAACTTTCTTTATATGTTTGCATTTGGTCAACAATTGCATCACGATTCATCTCAATATCATTTAATTGTTCCATTAATTGTTGTTCAGTTAATGTATCTTCAGGGATTGTTCTGCCAAATCCTTTGCTCTCAAAATTCTTAGCGTTGTCAATTTGATCTCCACGTGATTGGTCAAGACCTAAAGGGATTAATAGCATCGGAATTCTAAGTGCTAAAAATTCATATATAGCGTTAGAACCTGCACGGCTAATGACAGTATCGGTAATCGCTAATAAATCTGTTAAATCATCTTTAACAAATTCAAATTGCGTATACCCTTCTTTATCAATCAATTTTTCATCTAATAAACCTTTACCAGTAAGATGAATCACTTGGTAAGATTTTAATAATGCATCTAAATTTTGACGAATCATATCATTTAATTTTTTACTACCTAGACTTCCACCCATAACTAATAATATTTTTTTATTATCATTAAATTTGGTTAATTGGTAGCCTCTATTTTTATTACCTGTTTTTAAGTCTTCTCGTACAGTAGCACCTACAAAATCTGCTTTATCACTAGGTAAGTATTGTAAGGTATCTTCAAAAGTTGTATATATTTTTTTAGCAAATTTTAGAGATATTTTATTGGCTAATCCAGGGGTAAGATCGGATTCATGTATGATAGTGGGTATTTTTAAAGTTTTCGCAGCAATTACAACTGGAACTGATACAAACCCACCTTTTGAAAATAATAAATCAGGCTTTTCTTTTTTAAGTGCCTTTCGAGCATCAAAAATACCTTTTAGAACTTTAAAGATATCTTTGATATTCTCCCATGAGATATACCGTCTTAATTTCCCACTAGAAATTGCATGGTAATGGATATTTGGCAATTGTGATTCAATCATTTCACGTTCTATGCCCTTTTTCGAACCAATATAGAAGGCTTCGTGACCTTCTTCTAAAGCTGTTGGTATTAAGCTTAAATTGACTGAGACATGTCCAACTGTCCCTCCACCGGTAAATGCGGTTTTCGTCATATTAAAACCTCTATTCTTCTAATTTTTTATAATAGGCATAAAAAGGTTCACCTTTATTATATGGGTGATAATCTATTTCTGCTTCGCCTACTTTATTAAAACCAAATTTTTCAAACAGGCCTTGAGCACGTTTGTTGATTGCAAATGTATCTGTCAACATGACATGAATTTGATGATCTAATGCTAGATTTACTGCAAAATCAAACAACTCAGAGGCAGCACCCTTATATCCTGATGCAACTGCTAGCCTATGTATAACATAGGCGTCAGTTCTATCTATTGGCCATTCTAATTTATCATACCACTCTGATTGCTGTTGGTCGACAACTATAAAAGCAATTATACGAGAATTTTTTTCTAGTATAAATAAAGTTTCAGCTGCTATATCTTCTTCAAAATGTTCCTCTAAAGGATAATGATCATCCCATTGATTATTATTATCTTGTTTCATAATCGCTTTAGCTTCTTCCACAATTTTCATAATACTAGGTAAATCATTAATTGTTCCAATTCTTATCATTAAGGGTAGCACCTCTTGGTAATTATTGTAGTTTTTTTAAAAGATCTTGTAGAACTGTATCTTCTTTATTTGCCTTATTAATGAGTTGTTTCGTAAATTGTTCATTTGTTTTTTTATCAAATGTACCATTAATATCTAAGTTGTTTTTCTCTTGAAAAGCTTCAATTATAGATTCTAAATTGCTATCAAATGTACTAGTATGATTATCTGTATTATATCCTAGGGCAGATAATCCTACTTTCATCGTTTTAACATTTTTGTTGTTATCACCTAATTTATAAGTTTTATTATTGGGAATAACATTTAAAGATTGATAAGCAGGCTCGCTTATCTTAGTATCTGGTTCGATACCTTTACCATGAATATAGTGCGCTTTCGGTGTGAGCCATTTCATATTTGTGAATTTTAATAATGAACCATCATCGAATTCTTGAGTAGTTTGTACGATACCTTTACCAAATGTCTTAGTGCCATACACTTTCGCTTTATCATAGTCCATCATGGCTCCAGTAAATACTTCAGAGGCACTTGCAGATCCTTTATTTACAAGTATAGATACTTTCATATCTTTAGCTTCTTTTAAAGCATCATTTGATGCTTGAACTTTTTCTTTACTGTTTCCTTTTTCGAGCTGGACAACGGTATCGCCTTTATCTATGAATATATTAGCCATTTTAACGGCTTCATCTAACAATCCACCTGGATTATTTCGTAAATCTAGAACAATATTACGCACGCCATCTTTATGGGCTTTAATTATTGAAGATTTTAATTCTCCAGAGGTGCTATTTTGAAATTTATTTATTGTAAATACACCGATGTTATTTTGTTTTTTGTACTCTACGCTTTTTACATGGATTTTATCTCTTTTGATAGTAATATCATGAGATTGGTTGGAACGTTCTATTGTTAAAGTTACTTTTGAACCTTGTTTGCCACGTACTTTTTTAACAATAGCTTCTAATGGTTGGCCTTTGACGGATTTCCCATTCACTTTGGTAACGATATCTTTAGGTTGAAGTCCTGCTTTTTCAGCTGGAGAATGCTTCATTGGACTAGTGATTTCAATTTTATTATTTTTCTTTTGCATTTCTGCACCTATACCAACAAAATCCCCAGACACATCTTCATTAAATGATGTCGTTTCTTTTTTAGTCATAAACTCAGAGTAAGGATCATCTAAATCTTTAACCATACCTTTGATTGCGGCTTCAGATAACTTTTCAGAATCTGTTTTTTTATAATATTCGTTATTAAGGGTTTTATATACTTTTTCTATTTTCTTAACTTCGGCGCGTTGCTGACTATTTAAACCACTACTCCAATTACTAAATGCAATGGTGGCGAAAATAGTTATTAACACAGTAATCATAATCGTTGCCAATAATAAGAATATAAAATGACTACGCTTAAATTTCACTTTTTTTGTAACTGGTGGTTCTTCATTTATGTCATTTTTTTCCGACATTTCATCACTTCCTAATACTTATGTAAAAATAGTTGTTGGCGAATTAAAATTAAAATAAAAGAGCAGGGATTGATCCTTATTCGATTAATCCCTGCTCCATATATGACACTTTAATATTGTAATATACTTAAAGATGTATCTACAAACATGAAATGATTAAAATTTTAGCCATTCTGTATATTCTTCGTATAAATCGTCAAATACGGACATAGAAATTGTGTAGTTACTTTGCGTTTCGATATAATCAGATAAAATATGAAATTCTTTTGCATGTCTTGGAAAAGATAAATCATCAAAGATTTCTTCTGCAAGCGTGCCTTTTTCATCCTTACGGCCTCTGACCGTTAACACAAATTGATAGAATGAATGATCTTTCATTAGTTCATTGTCACATCAACAATTTTTGTTTCGCCTTTAACTACAGAACTTACTTCAGAGACCGAAATAGATGCAGTATTATCAGAGTTTGTAATAATAATTGGTGAAATCACTGATTTAGCATTTTCTTTAATATACTCTAAATCAAAACGTAAAATTGGGTCGCCTACATTGACTGTGTCGCCACTCTCAACTAATATTTCAAAGCCTTCACCATCTAATTGTACAGTGTCTAAGCCAATATGAACCAGTAATTCTAAACCGTTTTCAGCTTTCAAACCAATTGCATGCTTCGTTGGAAATACGTTATCTACTTTACCATCAATTGGAGAAACAACTTCTCCTTCTGTTGGATTAACTCCGAAGCCTTCGCCCATCATTTTCTGTGCGAAAACTGGATCAGGAATATCTTCGATTTTTACATATTCACCTGTAATTGGTGCATAAATTGAGCTATCTTTATTAATTTCTTTACCTTTACCAAATAATTTTTTAAACATAATGTGTTCGCTCCTTATTTTTCAAAGTGTTTTTTTAATTCGCCATAACCTAATTCATCAAGCTTTTCAAACGGTATAAATTGCACTGCTGCTGAATTTATACAATATCTTAACCCGCCACTTTCTTTTGGGCCATCATTAAAGACATGTCCTAAGTGACTATCAGCATCTTCTGAACGTACCTCAGTACGTACCATGCCCATTGTTTTATCTACAAGTTCAACGATTTCATCGTCATCTAATGCTTTCGAAAAACTTGGCCAACCACAATCAGATTCAAATTTTTCTTCTGAAGTAAATAAAGGCTTACCTGAAAGTTTATCTACATAAATACCTTTATCAAAGTGATTCCAATATTCATTTCTAAATGGTGGTTCAGTACCATTTTCTTGTGTTACTAAGTATTCCATTTCATTTAAATCATTTTTGCTTTTTTTAATCATTTTGTTTCCCCCAATGTTTTTCGATAAATCCTTTTCTACCTGATCCACGTTGATATTGTTCATAATGGAGTGGATTCTTTTTATAGTAGTCTTGATGATAAGACTCGGCAGGGTAAAAGTTTTTATATGGTTTTATGGGTGTTATTACAGGACTATTAAATATATCTTGCTCATTTAATTGCTGTATTTTGGCTTCGGCAGCCTTTTTTTGATCCATATCATGATAAAAAATTGCAGGTTCATAATGTTCACCACGGTCAAAAAACTGACCTCCATTATCAGTTGGATCAAAAGTTTTAAAGTATACATCTAATATATTTTCAAATGAAGTTATTTCAGAGTCGTAAGTGATTTGGACTGCTTCTACATGTCCAGTTTGGTTCGTACTTACAGTTTCATAAGTGGGATTATCAACATGTCCACCACTATAGCCTGAAACAACACTTTCGATACCTGGATAAGAAGTAAATGGTTTAACTAAACACCAGAAACATCCTCCGGCTAATGTTGCATATGCCATATTAATCCTCCTATATCTATTTTGTCATAAAGTTACCATTATTTTAAGAGATATGCTATAAAATTGATTGTATATATAATATTTAAGACTAAAGTATTAAAAAGAATGTAACTTATATAGCAAAATTGTATATTAAGATCTTAAAACAACTAAACCAATAGCGCCTTGACCAGTATGGGTTGTGATGACCGGTGTTGTAACATTTGTATCAAATTGCGTGAAATTGAATTCCTCAGAAAAGTGCTTTTTAACTTTATCTACAAATTCGATAATATTAGCGTGCGCAATTCCGATAGATTTAATATTCTTATTGCCAATAAACGTACTAATTTCTTTTTTAAGAAATTGTATACTAGCGTTCTGTGTACGTGAATTATGAACTAATTCAATCTTACCATCAACTAATGTACCGACAGGTTTAATTTTCATCATGTTACCTATGAGCCCTTTGGTTTTACTGATACGGCCACCTTTGATTAACTGATTTAATTGGCCAATAACAACATAAAGTTTAATATTCTTCTGTAGTTCGACTAACTCAGAAATGATAGTCTCTGTTGACAACCCTTCATTATTCCACTCAACGATATGCTGTATTTGATATCCTAGGCCATATGAAATAGATTTAGAATCTATAACGGTAACATTGCTTTCTGTCATTTGGCTCGCTTGTAAGGCTGTTTGATAAGTTCCGCTCAGACCTGAAGTCATGTGAATACTAATAATTTCAGAGCCATCTTTCCCTAATTCATCATAGAGTTCAATAAATTTTCCTATTGCAGGTTGGCTCGTCTTTACATCAGCATTTTCTTCGATTTTTTGAATATATTCTTCAGAAGAGATATCAATTTGATCAATGAAAGCTTCTCCATCAATAGTTAAATTAAGTGGTATTACGTGAATATCATTTTCTCTTAAATACGCGTGAGATAAATCTGAAGTAGAATCGGTTACAATTTTCTTTTTATTCATATTTTTCCTCCTATGAAGTTTCCTTACGTATTAAATGTAAAAAAGTGTGAGGAATCGTATTCTTATCATCTAATTCACCTTTAACTGATGATTCAATTTCCCAATTTTTAAATGTATAGGGCGGGAAAAAAGTATCTCCATTATATTTATCTTCAATGACTGTAATGTACATATCATCCACTTTATCAATCATTTCTTCAAATAACGATTGTCCTCCAAATATGAATACATGTCCGGGCAAAGACATAATTTCATCCATCGAATGAATAACATCTACACCTTCATGTTTAAAAGATTTATTTCTTGTTAACACGACATTCTTTCTATTCGGAAGTGGTTTTCCGATGGAATCAAATGTAGCTCGCCCCATAACAAGCGTGTTGCCTGTAGTTAAAGATTTAACATGTTTAAGATCATTAGGTAAATGCCAAGGTAATTGGTTGTTCACCCCTATGACACGTTGTTGATCATGTGCTACAAGTATTGAAAGTGTCATAATTTTCCTCCTTGTTGTTTGAATTTAATATTTTAATAAGGTTATACTGCGATGGGTGCTTTAATTGATGGATGCGATTTGTAATCAATGATTTCTAAATCTTCATAATTAATATCAAATATGGATGCGTCAGTATTAATTTTCAATTGAGGTGCATCAAAGCTATCACGAGATAGTTGCGTTTCAATCGCATTGATATGATTTGAATAAATGTGGGCATCACCAAAAGTATGAATAAACTCGCCAACTTCTAAACCACATTCCTTCGCTATTAAATGTGTTAATAAACTATAACTCGCAATATTAAACGGAACCCCTAAAAATATATCAGCGCTTCTTTGATATAATTGACAACTCAATTTCCCGTCTTGTACATAAAATTGAAACATCGTATGACAAGGTGGTAAGGCCATTGTATCAATTTCTGTTGGATTCCATGCTGATACTATATGACGACGAGAATTGGGATTATGCTTGATTTGTTCGATGACAGTTTTAAGTTGGTCAAAATGGTTCCCATCTTTATCTACCCAATCTCTCCACTGTTTACCATATACGTTGCCTAAATCTCCATATTTTTTTGCAAAATCATCATCGTTTAAGATGTTATATTTAAATTTTTGCATTTCTTCTTTATATAGTACATTAAACGCTTCATCTGATTGAGCTCTGTGACCAAAATCAGTCATGTCAGGTCCATTATAATCAGAAGAATGAATATATTTTTCAAAAGCCCATTCATTCCAAATATTATTATTATAGTGAAGAAGATATTTAATATTAGTATCCCCTTTAATAAACCATAATAATTCAGTTGCGATTAATTTAAAGGACACTTTTTTTGTAGTCAACAAAGGAAATCCTTTTGTTAAATCAAATCGTAATTGATGACCAAATTTAGAAATAGTGCCTGTATTAGTACGATCATTTTTCTGCTTCCCTATTTCTAAAATTTCTTCGCATAATTCATGATACGATTGATCAAACGTATTTAGCATAACAGCCACGCGCCTTTCCATTCTGTAGTTATTTATATTTATCTTATTTGAATTTGGTGGTAATTAAAAGAAATACCTATTAATTGTGTAAAAATAACTTAAGTTAAATTGAGTATACAACATTTTTAGTGAAAACGTTTAAAAATTAAAGAATAACATAAAAAAACAACCCCCTAAAGCCTTAGCACTAGTTTCAGGATTTGGGAGCTGATTCAAATATTTAGATATTTGAGCTTGAAAAACAATGATTAACTCAGTGTATGATTAGCAATGTTCATCAAAAGCATCTTTGATGTCCATGCAAATATCTTGTATATCTCTACCTTCAATATGTTCACGTGGGATAAAGTGTTGCAATTCTTTTCCTTTGAATAATGCGTATGATGGACTTGAAGGGATTTGTTGGATATATGATCTCATCTCTTCAGTTGCAGCTTTATCCTGTCCTGCAAATACAGTAACTTTATGTGTTGGTTTTTTATCGTTTTGTTCAACAACTGTAACTGCAGCAGGTCTAGCTAAACCAGCTGCACAACCACACGTAGAGTTTATTACAACAAATGTAGTATCATCTGTTGCCACGTTATTCATATGGTTACTAACGTCATCTGGTGTTTCTAGACTTTTAAAATCTCGTTCTGTCAGTTCACTACGCATTTGTGTAGCTAATTCGTTCATATAAGCTTCATATGCATTCATTTATAACACTCCTATGTTTCTAAGATTATTTCATTATTTATTTCTGTTAGCAATTTGTTTCCAAACAGAGCCTAATGCTTCATCGCCGTTTTCAATTCGAGAAATAGCCATTTCAATTTGAAGTTTTACATCGTAAGCTGGATCATCTATATGTTTTTTTAAAGACGCCAATTGTTCAGGGCCACCTTCATCGAATATAAACATAGCAGCTCTCCAACGTACAATTTTCTGAGGATCCTCTAAAGCTTTCTCCATTTCTGGTAAGGCTTGTTTGAAACCTAAATCGCTTAAACAATCTCCCGCTGTACGTCTTACTGCAGGACTTTTGTCTTGCAGTCCTTTGTATAGATAAGGCAACACAGATTCATTTTCAATCATACCAAGTAGTACAACTGCTTCACGTCTTAACGGTACTTTTTGTTCCTCGCTTAACGCTTCACCTAGTAAAGGGAAATCCTGTTCTGTAGGTGTCGGAAATGATTTTAACATTCTAAGACGTTCTTTCCAGTTATCTGCTGCTTGATATTCTTCTAACGTTACATGCTGATATTGTTTTTGAGGTACTACAATGTCTGTTTTTAGTGCTTCATCGACAAGGGAATTTAATTTTTCATCAGGATAGAGTGCTATGATTTCGTCAAAAACTTCACTTAAGATATCATCTAGCTCCCCGTAACGTATGCCTAGGTCCTCCCATTTACGTAGAAAAACAATATTGTCAGAATCTTTTTGCGCTGCTAACATACTATCGATAAAAATCTCTGGTAATTGTTTACGTTTTTCTTCTGTATTTGTAGTAAGTTTAATTTGATACGGAATACCTTTAAATGTTAAGACTTCTGCTTTAACTTCTCCAAAATGTTCATCTGGCATTGGTTGGCTAGCAGTGTCTTCTTCGGCATTAAGCGTTGCTGTCACACTAGGCAAAACATCTTCCCAATCAAATTTAGGTTGCTTATCTACAGCTAAAAAATCCATAACATAAAATATAGATTTGACGCCTTCGATTGCTAATATGTCATTAATAAATTTAGGTTGTTCATCTTTAACTGACGTATACGTATTTGATTTATTGTCTTCCCTTTTCTCACTCAATACAATTTTCATTGTGTTTGGGCTCGGTGTTGGTTCAACACGAACTATTTCCATTAAAGGAACCTCCTTATTATATTTCGCTTAAAGTAGCTGTAACTTTAGGTAATACTTCGTCCCAATCCAATTCAGGAGATTTATCAACAGCTAAAAAATCCATGACATGAAATATAGATTTAACACCTTCTACTTCTAAAAGATCGTTAATAAATTTAGGTTGTCCTTCTTTCACCACTGTATAGGTATTTGATTTATTATCTTCTCTTTGTTCACTTAATACAATTTTCATTGTATTTGGACTTGGTGTTGGTTCAACATTTATGATTTCCATCTAAAGGGCCTCCTTATTGTAATTCATTTCCTAATTGTTTAATTTGTTTACCAATAGAACATTCATTTATACAAAAATGATGTGCTTGGGCTTTGCCTTCGTTCTTTCGAATGTGGTGTTTAAGTAGACATTGATTGCAGTAGGTGTTCATTAAATGATCTATTGCACTAATAGCTTCTTTCTCAGAGTAAGTAAGAATAATAGTCACTCTCCTGTATTACTAAAAATGAAGTGAAAGTACATCGTAAATGTACAATATATGATTTGACACTTGGTGGTATTATATCATTTGTGGCTACGATTGTTTAATATAAAATTTGTATTTATAACATTTATACAAACCAAATATTATAGAATTGAATGCTTTCTTGCAATTTTATAGTTTTCTGGTAAAATGATGCAGTTGTTAATTTTGCGGTTTCTAAACACCCGCACTATCAAAATTTAGGAGGAACTTAAATTGTTTAATGAAATATTCGGTGTTTTAACTTTCTTTGTAACATTTTTATTATTAATAGCTATGTATCGTCTCTTTGGTAAACATGGCTTAATTGCTTGGATAGCAATTGGAACAATTATTGCAAATATTCAAGTGATTAAAACAGTAGATCTTTTTACGATTTCAGCTACATTAGGAAATGTCATGTTCGCTTCTATTTATTTAGCGACAGATATATTAAATGATATTTATGGACGTAAAATTGCTAAGCGTGCTGTGTGGATTGGTTTTAGTTCAACATTAGTTATGATTATTGTCATGCAAATGTCTCTACATTTCACACCTGCAGCAGTGGATACTTCGCAAGGCGCTTTAGATGCAATATTTAACCTTGTCCCAAGAATTGCGCTTGGCTCAGTGATAGCATATATTATTGGACAACATTTGGATGTCTTAATCTTTTCGCTTATAAAGAACGTATTTAGTTCAGATAAGACTTTTATTATTAGGGCTTATGGTAGTACGATTTTTAGTAACATTATTGATACGGCACTATTTGTGGCGATTGCTTTTTATGGTACTATGCCAAATGCAGCTGTATTTGAAATATTTATTACTACGTATCTCTTAAAAATAATTTCAACAATTTTCAATGTGCCATTCGGTTATTGGGCAAAATCAATGCACCGTAAAGGCAAAATCCAAAAATTAGATGAAGGTTATTAACAAACACAGAGATTGGTTACATACCAATCTCTGTGTTTGTTTTATTTAGTATAGCAATAATTTGATCTTTTAAAAATTCGAAGGTGTGATAGCCCTCTTTGCCAAGGAAATGGCCGTTATGAGTGATAATTTGAGTCGATACGCCTAATTCATTAGACAAACGCTTAGTAGCTTCTACATCCACTATAGGATCTTCACTAGCAGCAATAGTTACAACATGTTGAGAATTAACTTTATCACATTGTACATTGGTTTGTTTAATATAGGTATCTAACTCTGGTAAGTTATCAAGTGTTTCATTAAAACCAGATATTAAAAACAATCCTTTAATTTGGGGAATGAGTTGTTGATGAGATAAGTAATTGAGTATGGTAACCACCCCAAGACTATGTGCAACAATAAGCGTGTTTTCATTTAATTTGCCTTTTAAACGATCATCTAATGCAGCATACCAATTTGAGGTCTGTGGATGATGCGTATTAGGCAAATAAATAATTTCTACATGATAATGATAATACGCCATTTCTTTGGCTAACCAAGCGAACCAATGACTATTTATATTTGCTTGATAGCCGTGTACGATAAACATATTATTCATTATATCACCTTCCATTTTCTAAATCCGACTATTATAGTATGTGTTTGTTATATATATCATAAGCGATTCAGTTAGAAATGCCAAATGATTTGATTATCAAATATATAGTATATCAATGCAGTATTTGATAAGATGAGCATATCTTTAATGATGTAGGTGAGAATATGGCGAAAATATATTTCGATGCTGCCACAGCTGGCAATCCAGGTGAAAGTGCTTGTGCAGTTGTGATAATAACGGATGAACAGCGGATACAATACGATACAAATTTAGGGATAATGGATAATCATAGTGCTGAATGGGCTTCATTAGTTTTTGCATTAGAATGTGCATTAGAACATGATATTACCACAGCATTAGTTTACACAGATTCTAAGTTAATTGAAGATAGTTTGACTAAAAGACAAGTTAAGAATGAAAAGTTCAAGTATTATTTTAATATGGTGCTCAACTTAGAACCCCACTTTGATTTGTTTTTTGTTAGATGGATTCCTAGAAATCAAAATAAAGAAGCGAATCATCATGCTAAAAACGCATTATATAAAATTACTAAATCTAAAAAATAAATATAGCGCGTTGATTACATAATAATCAACGCGCTATATTTTTATTTATCTTAACTGAAATGTGTCGATAAGTACTTACCAGATACATACAACTCATGTTCATTACATACATTTAAAATCTTAGAAATATCTGTTCCAAATTTCATATCTTGTAATAACTCATGCGTGTTCAAAGGAACTTCAGTATGAATTTTAGCAAGTGATTTAGATAATTTGAGGTTTTGCATATCTGCTTCAATTTTCTTTTGTTGGCCTGGCGTAAGTTCATTTAAAGCATCAAGGACGGACTCTACGGAACCGTGACTTTGTATTAATTTTATAGCGGTTTTTTCACCTATTCCCTTAACACCTGGATATCCATCGGCGCTATCTCCCATAAAAGCTTTTACATCAATAAGTTGTAAAGGGTTTAATCCATATTCACTTTGGAATCTATCGAGTGTATAGCGATTATAAATATTAAAGCCTTTTTTAGTTAACCAAATTTCTACATTAGGGTTAATACATTGGAGAATATCTTTATCTCCAGTGATGACATAAACTTGATTGTTGTCTGAGTATTGATGTGCTAGTGTCCCAATCACGTCATCGGCTTCATAATTTTGTACACCTATATTCACAAATCCAAATTGATTAGATACTTCTTTTACATAATCAAACTGTGGAATGAGTTCATCGGGAGGTGCTGGTCTATTTTGTTTGTATCCATCAAACATATCATTTCTGAAGGTTGATTTCCCCATATCCCAACATACAGCAACATGTGAAGGGCTGATTTCATTTATTGCTGTAAAAACGTGACGTACAAATCCTTGTATACCATTTGTCGGTGTCCCCGAAGAATTACGCATAAATTGATTGTGTAGACTTGTAGCATAATAGTGGCGAAATAATAATGCCATACCATCTATCAGTAATATTTTGTTAGACATTTTGTGAAGTACCTCTTTCTTTTTTACAATAATGGTTTTAATTGGGCATTTGTATGTTGTAATTGTTCAACAAGCGCATGATCAATTTCAAATGATAATAATTGTTGAATTTGCTTATGAATATCTTGTTCAAATTCATAGAATCTTGCTTCAGCATTTTGGTTCATTTTAATAACAATTTCTATGAGTGCTTGTCTTAAATCTCCAATGCAAGGTGCTAAAAGGTTAACTGTTGCATGGGTGATTTGCGTTTGTATTTCATTTTGTGTTTTAGCTTGTAGTATATTTTTCTTAGATAAAGATTTAGGTAATGAATCGATCATTGTAGTTAAATCTAATTTTAAATAAGGTTCATCTAAATTGATATCACTTTTGTTAAATTCTGGTTCAAAAAATACATGAATTTGTTCCAATTTTTGTTTTAAAGGCGCAATTTCAGTATGAAGTTGTTCATGAAAGTATTTCTTAACACGTTCAACCAATAAAGATTGTTCTAAATAAAGGCGTTGATGTATTTGATCTAAGTATATCTTGGTAGAATGACGTTTTTCTTCAGAAAAATTGCTATTTTTCGTCATCTGTCCATTATAAATCGATTTGACTTCATCAAGCAATTGTAATTTTAGTCGTTCGTTCAGATGATATATTTGATCTTCGACTTCATTTGACGCACGTTGTTCTGCAATCTGTAATATATCATAACTTAATATATTAGACTGATCATACCGCTTCAACTGTTCTTTACGTTGCTCGACTTGAGCTTGATTGTTCTTTGAGTCTTCTATCATTTGATCAAACGCTTCGGAAATATGCATCAGTTGTTGCAACATTTGTTGTTGTAGTATGTCTTTAGACTTAACTTGAGAAAAATACTGTATGCTTTCTTTAAGTTTTTCAATGCCTTCATTATGAGATTGTAAGGCTTGTCTACTAGAAACAGCAAAAATGTCCGAATCCATATTGACTTGTGTTAATGCATCCCCTACATATTCAACAACGTCATTCAAGTCTTCGTCAGTTTCAGCTAAATCAGTAGCATTGATAATCATTTTAAACGCTTGGTTTTCATTTAATTGGTTCATTTCTTTCATATGTTCAATGAAACGCTTATCATTTTCGGTAAATGAATGATTAAAATAACTTACATATAAGATTAAATCAGAAGAAGTTAATATTTTTTCGGTTTCATTCGTGTGTCGTTGATTATTAGAATGTAACCCTAATGAGTCAACGATAATTTTATCTTTTAGCCAATCTAGTGGTAATTTAAGATGTACAGTATTAACAAATGTTGCAAATTCATCTTCTGCGCTCCATTTTTTTATTTCTTCTTGTTCTATGGTATGCGTAAGGCCTTTGGAAATCATATCTTGATACATGTTGTAATGATTTTCAATTGCACTGACAAAAGCTAGTTTGTTTTTTTCCAAAGTCGCTTTGAGTTTACTTGTATTTTTATTTAAAAATGCTTCTATACTGTCGAAATTTTGATTTTCTATTTCAAAAACTTGATTCAATTCTTCTAATAATTGTTCAACTGATTTTAACGTAATTTGACTTTCATTACCATATGATAATTCTGTCATGGCTGCAGTCGTTGGATTAGGAGAACTTACTAGATAATTATCACCGAGTAAAGCGTTAATTAAACTACTTTTCCCAGCACTAAATGTCCCAAAGACACCAATTTTTACTACTTTTTGATCTAATCTTTCTAGCGTGTCGTTAATATCCTGCTTGGTCTGTGCAAACAGCGGGATATCTTTAATCAAATCGAGCGCTTGCGCTATTACTTTTGTATTATCTTGATTACTGTAGTGTTGTTCAGTAATAGGTTGATGAGTTACTTTTACTGAATCTGGTTGAGTTTTCGCTTCATAATGAATTTCAGTACGATCTATCAATTGATCTAACGAATCATCTATATGAATGTAATAGTGCATATAATTTTGTGTCGCAAGTGATTCTCTTAGATTACGTAATTCGATAAATTTAACATAGTCATTATAATCGTCTTCTTGTTCCGTACCTATATCGTTTGCTTTTGAATATTTTATAGCTTTTTTAAAAAGTGGATCTGATACTTTAGCGATATATTGTTTCAGTGATTTCATTAAATCATCAGCAAAAGTCAGTACATATTGATTGCTAATACTGATTTGCATTTGATATAGATCAGTAATGAGCTCTGGATGGATGGTATAGTGTTGGTTTAATATTTCATCAGTAATTTCAGATGAATTAATAAAGCGAGTTAAGAATGACATATCACTTCTGAGTGGTTGTCTGATTTCTTGATTTACTTTTTCTTGTATATGCCCTACTAAATCGTCTAAACGAGATTGTTGTTCTTCGATTGTTTTACTTTTTTTATTGAATAATCCCCCCACTTTAAAATCTTTAGTACGACTTTCTAAGTAAAACCTGATTTTCTCTCTTGTATCGTGAGTCATGATATATGCATTTTCTAAGATAGTTTTGCGTTTTTGCTTTAAAAATTCATAAAGGCGTTCAGGATTGTTTAAAAGCTTAGCTTCTTCACTTACTTGTTGATGTTGTTGGAAATTTAAATAAGCTTGATCAAAATCCGCTTCAAATATATCGAGTTTATCTAATAAGTCTTGTATTTCATATTGTATATAGGATAGCTGTTCTTCAGTGATAAATGTCACTATTCTATCTACATAATCGTCGATGGACTCTCTATGGTTATCCTTTTCAACGAGGTAATGAGAAAGTGAGTCAATTTCATTATGCTCATGCTCAAATTTAGACACATAGTATATGCGATCTAAATTGATTTCCCATTCTGCAATGGACTTTTCAACCCGTGATTTAAAAGTATCAAAACTAATTTCGTCTTCGTTATGTTTATCTATTTGGTTAATCACAAACACAACAGGTACCCCAGCATGATTCAATTGTTTCATAAACTGAAAATTTAATGCTGATTGCACATGGTTATAATCTACCGTGTAAAAGAGAACATTACTCGTATACATAAATTCTTCAGTGCTCGATTGGTGCGTCGCTACATTTGAATCTACCCCTGGTGTATCTTGTAATGTGAACCCTTTATTGAATTTATCTGAAGGACATTTGATCTCTACAGATTCTACATCAATGTTTGCTCTATTCATTTGTTTAACTTCATCATAGTTATTGAGTAAAGTATATTGTTTATTACTTAAGTTAGCGATAATTCCTTTTTCATCTGTAACTGAAACGATAGCTGTGTTACTAGTAGTTGGTACAGGTGAGCTCGGTAATATATTGTCTTCTAATAGTAAGTTAATGAGTGTAGACTTTCCAGCAGAAAAGTGGCCTACAAATGTAGCGGTATACTGTTCTAAGTATACTTTTTTAATAACTTGATTAATGATATGGACCAATCTTGTATTCTTTGATTTTTCGACTTCTTTTTTTAATTTGTATAAAATATCGAGTTGCTCAGTATTAGACATCATACTATCCCCTTTGTTACTTCTATATAATTATTCTTATTGTATAACAAATCGCTCAATGTCAAAAGTAAGTTTGTTCAATTCACTTGTTAATATATAATTAATGGTGCTTTTGCATAAGTTGTTCGTTGGTTGAGCTAGCCGCTGAATGATTTAATAAAAACGTCATTCCCTGTATCAAGGAATGACGTTGTAAGTATTACGTATAATTTATGTGCTATGCATAATATATGATCTAGTCGCTTCGGATATTTAACTTACTTCCATCTAGGCTTATCAAAATCAGTATTAGGTTTGTTAATACCAATATTTTCTTTGAGATGGAGTGTTGGGTTTTTAGCGATGTTAACAGCTACAGCTGCTACACTTTTTCTTGATACTTCTGTCCCCTTAAAGGCTTCATCTTTTTGTGTGATCTCATAATCAATTTCATTTGTATCTGTTAACCATGCTGGTCTAAAAATCGTATAGTCCAATCCAGAATTCTCAATAATATCCGCTGCTTTTTTATAAATCGGAGCATATTCACGCGTATGCTGTTCTACCCATTCACCAAATTTACCAGGTACTTCATTGTATATACCCAAAGATGTAACAAATATAAGTCTTTTAACACGCTTCTCTTGCATAGCTTTTACAATAGTTACCGCTTCTTTATCTAAATCACCTGATAAACTTGCTAATACAATGTCTACATCGTCCATAGCGTTATATACGTCTTCATAATTCGTTGCATCCCCTTCACGAACTCTAATCCGATCTGACGCATAGTCAGGTAATCTGTTCGCATCTCTCAGGAATAATCGTAAGGTATATGATGTATTTTCTAAAAATGAGTTGATTGCTGCTTTAGAAATTTCACCATTGGCACCTAAAATAAGTACTCTTGTCATCAAATCACTCCTATAATTGTTTATTTTGATAGCATATTAACATTAAATTATACTGTTCACACTTTTTAGTGTCTAGTTCGAATAGTACGTTAGATATTTAATATAACGTTATCTCGTTTATATCCACACTACTACAGTTAACCTGTTTGCACCAATATTAAACTCAAATTTAATACTTACTATAGAGTTAGACATGTGCTTATTACATTTAAAACACTTTTATGTTTCTCATTCATTTGAATTTTTTGATTGCCAGTCTTATTGACAATGCACTATCACTATAACGAAAAAAATCCCTGAATGTATAGACGTAATTAACATGAGTTCACTACATTCTATAGTCAGGGAAGATACTTATTTTATATACTGTTATTGTATAACGGGGTTTTTGCTTTTTTTAATTTTCAAATATTGTGAAATGCTATATATAATAATTCCTAACCAAATAAAGATAAATGTAATTAATTGATCTACATCAAAATGTTCTTTAAATAGGAATATACCTAATATAAACATAATCGTTGGTCCCACGTATTGTATAAAGCCAGTTAAAGATAATGGTATTCTACGTGCACCAGCTGAGAATAAGATTAATGGAATAGCTGTTACTGCACCAGAGAATAATAACCAAAATGATGAAATATTCATACCGAAAGTTAATCCGCCATGTTGCCATATGTACCATAAATAGATAAGTCCAGCTGGAGCAGTCACGATACATTCTATAGTTATACTGCTAATAGCATCTATAGGTATAAGTTTTTTGATTAAACCATAGATACCAAATGAACCAGCCAGTAATAATGAAACGCCAGGGAAAACACCCATTTTTAATGTCATGTATAAAACACCAATCACTGCAAATGCAATAGCAATCCATTCAAATTTAGTGAAACGTTCTTTTAAGAATATCACAGCGAGTAGTATACTAACTAATGGATTGATATAATACCCTAAACTGGACTGTAACACATGTCCATTGGATACTGCCCAAATAAAGGTACCCCAATTGATTGTGATGACATAACCTGCTGCAATAATTGCAATAAGCTGGATTGGATTTGAAAAGAGCTTCTGTATATCACGTTTAAAGGGTTCTGTATTTTTGGTAATCACTACCACAAACAACATGAATATCATAGAAAGTACAATTCTAAATGCCAATATCTCGAAAGCACCAATATCATTAACTAATTTCCAATATGCAGGGAGAATTCCCCATAAAATGTAAGCACCAAAAGCAAAAATGATACCTTTTTTAAACTCGGTGTTCAAGTGAAGCACCACCTTTCACTCATGATTAGTCTCGCGTTTTAATTCTGAGGTTTTCTTTTACCCCAATATTGATAATACGTACATTCAATATAGCCATTAAATAATTTTCTACGTTTTGTTGCCTTTTTATTTACTAGATGTTCAAACTCTGCGCTGCTTGTTAATACATAAGTAGATAAATGTGGATTGTGATTCATGAGTTCGCCTAGGTAACGATACATTTGTTCTACCTCATCACGATCTCCGATACGTTCACCATATGGAGGGTTACCTATTAAAGCGATAGGCTCATCTGTTTCAATAGTTAGCGTATTTACATCTTTGACGCTAAATTGAATAATATCAGCTAAACCAACCTCTTCAGCGTTACGACGTGCAATTTCAATCATTTCTGGGTCAATATCTGAAGCATAAATTTCTAACTTTCGATCGTAATTTGCTTGTTGATCTGCTTCATCTCTCATTTCATCGTAAAGTCGATCAGGCATAATGTCCCATGACTCAGAAACGAAATCACGATTAAATCCAGGCGCGATGTTTTGTGCGATTAAGCTCGCTTCAATCGCAATGGTACCAGAACCACAGAAAGGATCGATGAGTGGTGTATCGCCTGTCCAATTGGCTAAGCGTATTAAACTTGCAGCAAGCGTTTCTTTGATCGGTGCTTCACCTTGAGCGAGTCTATAGCCACGTTTATTTAATCCAGAACCTGACGTGTCTATTGTTAGTAAAGCATTATCCTTTAATATTGAAACTTCTACTGGATATTTGGCACCTGTTTCGTTTAACCAACCACGTTCTTGATACGCGCGTTTCAAACGTTCTACAATAGCCTTTTTAACAATAGCTTGACAGTCTGGTACACTGAATAAAGTGGATTTCACACTACGTCCCTGTACTGGAAAGTTACCGTCTTGTTCTATAATAGCTTCCCATGGTAGAGATTTTGTTTTTTCAAATAATTCATCAAATGTAGTGGCTTTAAATTGACCGACTACAATTTTAATTCTATCTGCTGTGCGTAACCAAAGATTACATTTGACGATTGCAGTTTCATCGCCTTCAAAAAATATTCTGCCATTTTCTACAGTTGTGTCATAACCTAGTTCTTGAATTTCTTTGGCAACAACTGCTTCTAATCCCATTGGACATACGGCTAATAATTGATACATTGATTTGCTCCTTCGTAAATAATGATATGTATTTATTTTATCAAAAGTTTTTTTAAATAGATATGACAATGCAATAACTTATTTATTATAGTTTGTTATTACATATGTATACTAAGACAATTAAAAAAGCTCTCCTTTGTGGGAGAGCTTGGGTCTAGTGATGATGCTTCTGTAAGCCATGTTTTGTACCGTTGTACTGCTAATGTGTACTAGCTACACTCGTACGCTGGTGGTAACCATCTGTCTACCGATATTTAAATGTAAATATCGGTCTTAATTATACGTTGAATTCCGCTAAAAAAGTGCTCCTACCTAATTTGGATTGCTCACTCGAGGGGTTTACCGCGTTCCACCTTTTATATTTCTATAAAAGCTACGTCACTGTGGCACTTTCAAACTATTCTAACCATATTATAATAACTTAGGTTATTTCATTGCCGTCAACTTAATGCCTTGACTTATTGTTTCGTCAAGCACGAACACTACAATCATCTCAGACTGTGTGAGCATGGACTTTCCTCTATATCTCTATAGCGATTACCCGAAACACCATCTTTAAAAGTATAGCATCTTTTAAGACTTGAAACAAATAAAAATAAGTCAAGTTTTGAATTCTTTCAAAACTTGACTTTATGTAGATGAAACTATATCTACAAATGTCATACCCTTAAAATAAGATATGGTATGTTATTTGCCGAATACTGCTTTTTCTAAGTTAGAAATTCTTTTTAGAATATCTACGTTGTTATTACTATTATTAGTGCTCTTGCTGGCAGCATTACTATTTGAAGAGAAGTTTTTATTTTCTTGTGGTCTCGATGTAGCTACACGTAATCTTAACTCTTCAAGTTCTTTTTTTAACTTATTGTTTTCTTCTGAAAGTTTTACGACTTCATTGTCTAAGTCTGCCATTTTTTGATAATCTGCTATGATGTCGTCTAAAAAAGCATCGACTTCTTCTCTTCTATAACCACGCGTCATAGTTTTTTCAAAATCTTTTTCATAAATATCTTTTGCTGATAATTTTAATGAAACATCTGACATTTTTTCCACCTCATTCAAAACTTTGTTTTTGAGACCACTGCAAGTCGTTGATAAATTCTGTTAATTCATCGAACGTCACAATGTCACAAGTATAGTTTGTTTTTTCTATAAAATCAACTAACATTTGTTTAAAGAATTTCGGGCTAGCTTCTTGTTCCTCATCATAAATCAAAAGTGTTTGATCCGTGTGATCTAACATAAACTGATCGGTTTGCTTAAATTGATGAGGACCTTCATATGGTGAGTGAAAAACACTATCTACAAAATCTGCTTGTTGAGTAATGTTTTTATATTTTGCTTGATTTTGTTCATTCCATCTATCGCTATGGCCATAAAAAGGAGTAATAATACCAAGCTTTAACTCTGGGTGTGTTGCCTTTAATTCAAGTACTACCTCAGCTGTCCATAACTCTATACCCATCTGTCCTTGTATTAATACCCATTCCAATCCTTCTTCAATCAATTGATTTAATTTATGTGCAATAAATTTTTTTAAATAGGAAACTTCTGGGGCATCATCTTTGAAGATATTGAGTTCAAATGATTTATATCCCGTAACATAAATTGTTTTTATCATAGGCTTCATTCATTTCTTTGAATATAAGTTAAATCATATTGTACTGCTTTAATTTTTTCTGTGAATAATTTTCGACTGGTACGTTTAAAGTGACATTCTACGGATAATGATTCAATGTTAGAAATTAATAGATCAAATTTCTTTTTATTCATATACTGGAGTTGTAGAATTTGCGATTCATATTTGACTAACGCATTGAGCGTTTGATCAATATGTTCAGCAAAAGGAATGACCATAGAATAAAAATCATAATCTATTTCGCTTTGTTTGACAGCTTCGAATTTTTCTTGCATAACTTGTACGTCTTTTAATAATTGGGTAATGTATTGTTGCATGAAGTTTCCTCCTACAAATCAAATTTACCATAAAAAGTGGTGAACGTCATTTCGTAACTATCTCCTTTCATATATAGCAGTTAAGATGGTTATGCGTATTGCAATATTGTTTAATTCATAAAAGCACGTTAAAATGTATATGGTGTAATGTTAATTACATAGAATGCACATTTCCTATAGCATAGTTTGGAAAAATTCCACAAAGTCAGTTATAATGGAAAAGGTTTTGAATACCAAACTAAAGTGGTGAAGAAACAATGAATTATCCAAATGGAAAGCCATTTAAAGGAAATAAGTCTCAAGTCGGACGAACTTATGAGGATAAACCTAGTAAAATAGACTATGGTGGCAGAGGCATGTCATTAGAAAGTGATATCGAACTGTCGAATAGTTATTATTTGAATCATGGTGTGGCCGTAATACATAAAAAACCAACGCCGGTTCAAATTGTAAATGTTCGTTACCCTATGAGAAGTAAAGCTGTAATTAATGAGGCTTATTTCAGAACACCGTCTACAACTGATTATAATGGTATATATAATGGGCATTATTTAGACTTTGAAGCGAAAGAAACTAAAAATAAAACTTCTTTTCCATTAAATAATATGCATGAACACCAAGTGTTACATATGGAAGCATGTTATAAACAAAGTGGAATTGTTTTTTTATTAATAGGCTTCAAATCGCTAAATGAAGTTTATCTCCTTCCCTATTCCAAATTCAAATATTTTTGGGATAGACACAAAAAGGAGATTAAAAAGTCTATAACGGTTGAAGAAATAAGAAAAAATGGTTACTATATTCCTTATCAGTATCAACCAAGATTAAATTACATCATAGCAGTTGATAAGTTGATATTAGATGAAAGTGAGGACCGCGTATGACGGAGAAGAAAAGGACTTCCCAATCTAATAAGAGTGGTGAGTCTGAACAAAAAAAGAATAGGAATATAAAAAGAACGGTTATTAAGATCATTGGTTTTCTCATTATAGCCTTTATCGTTCTAGCTTTAATAGGAATCTTGTTATTTGCTTATTATGCTTGGAAAGCGCCGGCTTTTACAGATTCTAAGTTACAAGATCCAATCCCAGCTAAGATTTATGATAAAAATGGTGAGTTGATTAAGACCATTGATAACGGGCAGCGCCGTGAACATGTAGACTTAGACGAAGTGCCTAAGACGATGAAACAAGCTGTATTAGCTACTGAAGATAATCGTTTTTATGATCATGGTGCTTTAGATTATAAACGTTTATTTGGAGCTGTTGCTAAAAACGTTACAGGTGGATTTGGTTCACAAGGTGCATCGACTTTAACACAACAAGTAGTTAAACGTTCATTCTTAACAGACCAAAAATCAATCGCACGTAAAGCCCAAGAGGCATACTTATCATACCGTTTAGAACAAGAGTATAGTAAGGATGAAATATTCCAAATGTACTTGAATAAGATTTATTATTCTGATGGCGTATATGGTGTGAAAGCTGCTGCTAAATACTACTTCAATAAAGATTTGAAAGATTTGAATTTAGCTGAGTCAGCGTATCTTGCAGGTTTACCACAAGTACCGAATACGTATAATATTTACGACCACCCTAAAGAAGCGGAATCTCGTAAAAACACAGTGCTTTATCTAATGGAGTATCACAATAGAATTACTAAGAAACAAAAAGAAGAAGCACAAAACACTTCAATTGAGGATAATTTAGTTCAACGTACAGCAAAACAACGTGAAGTAACTAAAGATGAGTCTAATCAAGAGTATGATTCATATATTAACTTTGTTAAATCAGAATTGATGAACAACAAAGCATTCAAAAATGAAGATTTGGGTTCTGTACTGAATAGTGGTGTCAAAATTTACACGAACATGGAAAAAGATGTTCAACAAACATTGCAAGATCGTGTGAATAACGGTAGCTACTATAAAAATGACGACCAACAAGTTGGTTCTTCAATTGTAGATAGTGAAACTGGTGGACTGGTTGCAATATCCGGTGGTAGAAACTATAAAGATATCCAAGATAGAAACTTAGCAACAGATGCACACCCTACCGGTTCATCCTTAAAACCATTCTTAGCGTATGGACCAGCAATCGAGAATATGCAATGGGCTACAAACCATGCTATTCAAGATGAAGAATCATATCAAGTAGATGGTGTAGAATTTAAAAACTATGATACTAAGAGTCATGGTACAGTGAAACTTTATGATGCATTACGTGAAAGTTTCAATATTCCTGCGCTTAAAGCTTGGCAGTCAACAAAAGAAAATGCAGGCAATGACGCACCGAAAAAATTTGCTTCAAAAGTAGGATTAGATTATGAAAGTGATATTGGACCTTCTGAAGTATTAGGTGGTTCTGCATCTGAATTCTCCCCTACACAATTAGCATCAGCATTTGCAGCAATTGCAAATGGCGGTGAGTATAATAATGCACATTCTATTAAAAAAGTTGTAAAACAAGATGGCGAAACAATTGAATATGATCATACAAGTAAAAAAGCAATGAAAGATTATACTTCATACATGTTAGCTGAAGTACTTAAAGGTACATTTGAAGCATATGGTTCAGCTTATGGACATGGCGTTTCAGGTATTAATTTAGCTGCTAAAACTGGTACTGGTACTTATGGTGAGCAAACTTACCAACAATATAACCTACCAGATGATGCCGCTAAAGATGTTTGGATTAATGGTTTCACTCCTAAATACAGTATGTCTGTATGGATGGGCTTTAACCAAGTTAAACAAGGTGGCGTAAACTCCTTCGTTGGACACGACGAACAAGAATACCCACAATATCTATTAGAAGATGTGATGTCTGATATCTCTCCTAAAGATGGAAAAGATTTCAGCAAACCAGATTCAGTGAGTGGCGATGATAAAGACAACTTATCAGTGAAGAGTAATCCAGATGATAATACAACTGATAACAAACCTGCAGGTCAAGGCAGTAGTTCATCTAGCTCAAGCAGCGATGATGACAAAGACAATAACTCATCTAGCTCAAGTAGTTCTTCAAATAATAGTGGTGGTAACAGTAATAGCACAACTACTAATGGAGCTACGACTCAACAACAAGGTAACAATAGTTCAAGTAACACGAATGCATTAACTAAATTATTTAATTTAAATGCGATACTTGATACTAAAAAATCTTCATAAATTTTCAAACCCGCTTTCCTTAATCATGGGGAAGCGGGTTTTTTATATACATATTTAATAGCGGATTACGATAACTCAAAAAACTAGCACTCATAATCATTTATGAGTGCTAGTTTTTGAATTTAAATTATACAATCAAGCTTGAACTAGCTGGGATTGTTTTTGCGTCGTATTTGATAAGAGGCATTCATTTTAATAAGTTCAGTTTTTAATGTTTTCATTTGGCTGTATCCCATAAAGTGATATTTACGTGCAACCATATAATCATAACGTTCTTTAAAATTCATAGGAACCACAGCATAATTAGTCAAATCACTAAAATCAAGTATATTTTGATCATTGATTTGTTTAAAGTAGTCAATAATCAAGTCAAAATATTGATCCAATAATGCTTTGGCTTCTATTGATTTTAATTTTTTCTCTTTAGCATAATGATCCAATGTATGCTCCAAATGGATGAAATCTTCTTTTACTATCATTATTTTCACGCTTCTTTCAAACTAGCTTTATACCGTTTTTGTCCCTCTCTACAATCTTCGAATAATGGACAAACATCACATTTTGGACTTCTAGCCAAACAATGGTAACGTCCAAAGAAAATGAGTTGATGATGCGTCTTATTCCAACGTTCACGAGGAACTACAGTACATATTTTGTCTTCTACCTGTCGCACATTATCTTTCCAACGGCATATGCCTAAACGTTTTGATACACGTTCTACATGAGTATCAACAGCTAATGATGGTTCGCCAAAGGCAACACTCATGACAACATTAGCTGTTTTACGCCCTACGCCAGCCAGACTTTCTAATTCTTTATGCGTTTCAGGTATCTTTCCATCAAATTGATCAATCAATGATTGGCATAACTTTTTTATGTTTTTAGCTTTGTTTCTATATAAGCCAATCGTACGTAAATCATTTTCTAAATCAGAAATATCTACTTTTAGATAATCTTCTGGAGTTTTATACTTTTGAAATAGATTTTTAGTCAATTTGTTAACAGAAATATCAGTCGTTTGTGCTGATAGTAATACTGCTATCGTTAGTTCAAATGCATTATCATGAACGAGTTCACATTCTGCATTTGGAAACATGTCAGCAATTACATCTATCATTTCAAGTGCTTTTTTATTACTTATCATTTGGATTCTCCCCATTGAGCCAATCAAATTTAGGCACCTTATTTACCGTATGTTTCATTTTAGGTTGTTTAAATTGGCTGCTTATTTTTTTGGAATCTTCAATGGTTTTGACATTATTTTTTTTCCAATTCAATAAAATACGATCAATATATTTAAGGCTCATCTTGTTCTGACTTGCTGCTTCGTCTAAAGCTGCTTGTATGACAGCCAAGTCATGTTTATCTACGTCTAACCATTGATTTAAAGTTTCAATCTCATAAGGTGATAGTGGTCTACCAAAAGCTTGTTCAATTTTCTGGAATAATGTATTAAATTCAAGTTCTGTTTGATGTTCATCTTGTTTAACATGTATTTGTTGCATAATTTCACTTAATCTATCATAAAATTTATCGAGATTCATATATTCAGTGAACTTACCTTCTTCATCCTTATTAACATTTAATTCTAGCAAATCATGCTGTATTAATCCCTGAATGATAGATGTAATTTCTCGTGAATTTAGGGAAGTCCCTTGTTGAAGTGATTCAATCGATGGTTGCTTATCAGACATTTCTGAAGCATGTATTAGCTTTATTAAAATGACTAATTCTGTTTCATTAAGTCCGAGTTCATCATAATGGTCAAGCAACTCTTTTCTAATCACAACAGGTCTTGTCTTTAATTGTTCTCTATTCAAATTAACACCTCCTATTGTGATGCTATTTTATAAAAAAGCCCAGCCATCATAATGTGTGGACTGGACGTTTTAGTAAAATTCATTAAAAATACTATGGGTATAAACGATTAAGTAAACGTGGGAATGGTGCTGTTTCGCGTACGTGCTCTACGCCAGATAGCCAAGCAACTGTTCGCTCTAAACCTAAGCCAAAACCACTATGTGGGACGCTTCCATAGCGACGTAAATCTAAATAATAACTATAACTTTCAGGATCTAATTCAAATTCATTTATACGTTGTTCTAATAACGCTAAATCATTAATACGCTCAGAACCACCTATAATTTCACCATATCCTTCTGGTGCGATTAAATCGGCACAAAGGACTGTGTCTTCATTTTCAGGATTCGGTTGCATATAGAAAGGCTTGATTTTAGTTGGATAATTAGTAATGAAAACTGGTAAATCATAATGATTTGCAATAGCAGTTTCGTGTGGTGAACCGAAATCTTCGCCCCATTCAATATCATCAAATCCTTGTTCTTTTAAGAATTTAACTGCATCATCATAAGTGATACGTGGGAACGGTGTTATAACTTTTTCAAGTTTAGATGTATCACGTTCTAAAGCGTTAAGTTCAAGTTTACAATTGTCTAGTACAGATTTTACGACGTGTGTAACATATTGTTCTTGTACTTCTAAACTTTGAATATGATCACAAAAAGCCATTTCTGGTTCAATCATCCAAAATTCTATTAAATGACGGCGTGTTTTAGATTTTTCAGCTCGGAAAGTAGGACCAAATGAAAATACTCTGCCATGAGCCATTGCTGCTGCTTCCATATAGAGTTGTCCACTTTGTGATAAGAACGCATCTTGATCAAAGTACTTCGTATAGAATAGTTCACTTGTACCTTCAGGTGCGCTTGCTGTTAATATTGGCGGATCAATCTTAGTGAAGCCATTATCATTAAAGAATTCATATGTAGCACGGATAATTTCATTTCTAATCTTCATTACAGCATGTTGTTTTTTAGAACGTAACCATAAGTGGCGATGATCCATTAAAAATTCAGTACCATGATTTTTAGGTGTAATTGGATAATCGTGTGCATCGGATATCACTTCAATTGATTTCACTTGCATTTCGTAACCTATGTCAGAGCGATTATCTTCTGTAATAGTACCTGTGATATATATTGAAGATTCTTGCGTGATTTCTTTTGCAAGTTGGAATATGTCTTCCTCTACTTCTGCTTTCGCTACAACACCTTGCATAAAGCCAGTACCATCTCGCAATTGTAAAAATGCTATTTTACCACTTGAACGTTTATTTGTTAACCACGCGCCAATTGTGACTTCTTGGTTAAGGTGTTGCTTCGCTTCTTTAATCGTTGTGTTCATAAAAAGTCTCCTATTATATTGTTATCTTCTTTTTTTAATCCTTATATATTTTAACAAAATGCATGTATAAGTTCTAGTTGCATGTGTTAACTTTTACGATTGTTAGCTTCATCTTTTTTTAATTTTTTAAGTATACTAGAAAATTGTTTGACGTCACCTTTCTTTTGGCGATAACTCTCTAAGGACTGTTCGAAAAATTGTTTGTAATTACTACGTATTAATCGATCGTCAAATGATACAATAATACCTTTATCGTGCTCATT
Organism: Staphylococcus casei; assembly: GCF_030294405.1. Classification (NCBI taxonomy): domain Bacteria; kingdom Bacillati; phylum Bacillota; class Bacilli; order Caryophanales; family Staphylococcaceae; genus Staphylococcus; species Staphylococcus casei. The sequence goes on along the minus strand of NZ_CP125718.1, from coordinate 1,483,760 downwards.
ACGTATTAATCTACCAAGGCCTTGTCTAAATCTTGTTACTGCATCCGGTAGTACATATTCTTTGAATGTAGAAGTGAACTCAGATTCCATAAGCCAATACTTGGTATTGTTCTGATTCATGAACGGTAATTTAGCTATCATTACGCACTTAATCCCATTGGATTGGAAATCAAATCCTTCAAAAAATGTACCTGTCCCCAGTAAAATTGACTTATCAAAGCTATTAAATTGCTGCACGATTTTATAATTTTGATTTTGTTGTTGAGTGAGAATTACATAATCCTCAAATTCCGGTAGTTCATTTAATAATTCTTGTACCATATGCATCATTTTATAGCTTGTAAATAATATTAAACATTTGGATTCCACAATATTTACGTATTCTATAACGTAATTAACAATTGAACTCACATAATCTTCAATATTTTTATAATTGTATGATGAAACATCATTAGGGATAAATACAGTGGTCTGATTAGGTGACATCACTGTAGTGTCAATCTCATATGTGTTAAATGCTACATCTTTATTAAACCATTGTTTAAAATGATCAAACGAATGATTAAAGGTTAATGTGCCTGAAATAAAAGTCAGTGATTTAAATTTATCTAACACTTGCTTGGTTAGTATTTCTTTTACATTGTAATCTTTCACATTCAGTCTAATCGTTGACTTCTGACTTAAATTTTTAATTGATAAATAACTTGTATGATTATTTTTCAAGCTTTGTTCCATTGCTTTGAATCGATCATTAATGTATAGCATTTGTTTACGTACAGACTTAATTGTTTTATGACTCATTCCATTGAAAAACTCTAAAGCCATATTAAGTTTATGTGTAATTGCGTGTAAGTCGTTTAAAATTGGAGTTGCGTCAAAATGATATACAAAATGCAATTTATGTACTTCATCATCGTGAATATCAGCAGTTTGTATTAAATCAAACATCGTTTTAAACAACTGTTCATTTAAATCATGTATTTCATTTACCGTTGTTTTCAACCCAAAAACATCTATAGGTGGAATGTCTAACTTTTCTAAAATTCTTTGTTGCTCTAAATGATCGATAGCCTTGAGTAATTTATCATTTTCAGTCTTACCTATGAGCCCAAGCTGATATTTAATGTCTGAGTAGCTTAGTTCATTTGTAACTTGGTTTAAAGCATAGTCAGGTAAACGATGGGCTTCATCAATGATACAGTCATCAAACAATTGATAAATTGAATTGTCATGTGCGGCATGGATTAAGTGCGCATGATTGGTGATACCAATTTGAATATTTTGAGCATTACGTTTAATAAAATTGAAATAATGGATATCGTTGCGTACTGGTACATATGTTTCGAGCTTTTGATCAAAGTACATTTGTTGCCCGCCTTTAAGATCTAACTCTTGTATGTCTCCAGTCTCAGTTTCAGTAATCCAAATTAATAATTGCATTTTCAAAATAGTAACTTCGTAATTATTCGATTCATCTTTTAAAATTTGACTAATAAGACCTAAGGAAATATAATCGCGTTTACTTTTTATTAAAGTAGCATTAATTTTAAAATTCAATGCTTGTTTAAGTGCAGGTATATCTTTTTCTAATAATTGGTTTTGTAACAATTTAGTGTTTGTAGAAATCATTACATGCTTACCTGTTTCAATATTGTACATAAGTGATGCAAGTAGATAAGCAATTGATTTTCCGCTTCCTAACGGTGCTTCAATCATCGCCTTTTCACTGTGCATTAATTGTTCGAGAATAATCTCTGATAAATACAATTGTTGAGGACGATACGTCAGATTTAATTCTTTAGTCACTAACGTATATAATTCTTTTAAAGTACCATTAAAATTTACCGTAGGTGCTTTGAAATCTATTTGCTTTTTGTAAATGATTTGTTCAAATTGATCATAAGCGTCATCTAATGTCTTATCGTCATGATTACGAACCATTTCAAACAAAATATCATGTAAGTCATACTTTAAATTTTTACTTAAATAATACAATTGCTTTAAAGTGTCTAATGGTAATGCTTCAAACTTATTAAAAGCGAGTATCATTAATTGAGCTGTAGTTGCAGCATCTTCATCCGCACGATGTGCATTATTCAATATAATACCATGCGCTTCAGCTAGCTCACTTAATTGGTAACTTTTATCTGTAGGAAAAGCTACTTTAAATAACTCTAAAGTATCCATGACTTTTTTAGGGCGATATTTAATATTACAATTTTTAAAAGACATTTTGATGAAATTTAAATCAAATGCGACATTATGGGCGACAAATATACAACCTTCTATTTGTTTATATATGTCATCGGCAATTTCATAAAAATATGGTGCTTGATTTAGCATTTCTTCTTCTATTGAAGTTAACGCCTGTATAAAAGGAGGAATTTCTAAATCTGTTTTTATCATTGAATGGTATGTACCAATGATTTTATTTTCACGAACAAATGTAATACCGATTTGAATAATTTCATCATATTCTAGTTGATTACCTGTTGTTTCTAAATCTACAACAGCATAACAAGGTTGCGTCATGTCTATTCCTCCTTTCCGTGGTTTTACAATTCAATATCTGCGCTGATTAAACAATGTTGTTCTTTATTTTCATCTATAACAATCAAAAAGCCACTGTCATCAATGTCTAGCGCTTCACCATAGAATTGTTTGCCATTTTCAGTGAATCTTAATTGTTTATTCCAAATATTTGAGGCAGCAATATATTCTTCACGTATAGATGAAAAAGGCGTGTTGAGAAATTGTGTATAACGCTGCTCTATGTGATTAACCAAAGCCTGTAAAAAATAATAACGATTTACTTTTTCAGTTGCATGTATACGAACACTTGTAGCCTTTTGGGATAAGTCTTCAGAGAAATCTTCAGGCAAGTGATTCATATTGATACCAATACCGCAAATTACCGCTTCAATGCCATCACTGTTTGCTACCATTTCTGTTAAGAAGCCACACACTTTCTGGCCTTTAATATAGATATCATTCGGCCACTTAACTTCCACCTTTTCATTACTAAACTGCTGTATAGCATCTCTTATTCCTAAAGCCATAAATAAATTAAACTTAGTTATCATATCGAAGGCAACGTTAGGTCTTAGTACAATAGACATCCATAAGCCTTTGCCTTTAGATGAAGACCAAGGTCTGTTAAAGCGGCCTTTACCTTTCGTTTGTTCATCGCTTAATATTAAAAATGTATCACTATTCCCAACTAATTTTTGTTTAGCAAGTAATTGTGTAGATTCAGTGGTTTCTAATACTTCAACGTGTTCGAAGACATTTTGTTCTTTAATCATCGGTAGCACAATGCCACTATACCATTTTTCTGGTAGTTGAATTAACCGATGTCCTTTGTGATTAATCGATTCAACTTTGCATCCTTCTATTTTTAATTGATCAATAACTTTTTTTACAGCTGTACGTGAAATAGACAATTGTTCAGCGATGAATTGACCTGAAATATATTCAGGTTGATATTGATATAACATTTGGATAACATCTTTACTATATTTTGACATGCCTTTTCACCCACTCTATTAAATCTTCTTTAATGTTTTTAACGTCACCAGCTACGACGGCGCATTCAATTTGGCGTAACGCTATTTTTACCCATGCGCCACTAGGTAGATCCATCGTTTGTATCAGATCTTTGCCATTTATATTTAACTCTTTTCTAGAAATGATAGGTAATTGCTGAATTACTTCATTAATAGTTATTGTATTTATTATTAATGGAGAAATAGTCACGATATCATTATGATTGATTACGTCTAAATAGGTTAACACTTGTAGTATATCTTCTTTGCCATAATCGTAAACAAATAATTTCAATGCCTCTTTATCATGAACTTGTGGCATATAACGCACTAATTGTTCTAGCCTATGAATACGTCTTTTGTCATTATTACTAATTTTCAATGCCGCGAGTTTTCCATCAATGGTTGGTTGTTGTACTTTTAATAAAGCAACAAACATTTCGAAAGGTAGTGGCACTTCTATCATAAATCGCGAGATATCATACTCTTTAAAGAAAGGAATGTACTTAAATGCTTCAAAATCCTTTAAGTTAGAAAAACTTTGGGCAACGTAACGACCTAGCATTAACTTTTTAAGTTCTACGATAATACGTTCAATGGATAGATGCGCGATATCCGCGATGTGTGCATGCATACCTTCATAGGTTTCTTTTTCTAAAGAGAATCCAAGTTGAGATTGAAAACGCAATCCTCTGATAATACGTAATGCATCTTCGTTAAAACGTTCATCTGCTTTGCCGACTGTTCTAATGATGCGATTTTGTATATCTTTTTGGCCTTCAAAATAATCATGTATTTGATAATCAATATCCATTGCGATTGCATTCATTGTAAAGTCTCTTCGTTTAACGTCTTCGTATAAATCTCTTACAAAAAACACTTCATTTGGTCTACGGTGATCGTCGTACTCACCTTCAGCTCTAAACGTAGTTACTTCGTATTGATCATTATTGTAGACGACATTAATCGTGCCATGGTCTCTACCAATAGGAATGGTTTTATCAAAGATCGCTTCTATTTCATCTGGCGTCGCACTGGTTGTAATATCAATATCGTGTATTTCTTTATCCATAATATAGTCTCTAACTGAACCACCTACAAAAAAAGCTTCAAATTGATGTGCTTGTAGGTGCTTTAAAATGGGTTTGGCTGTTTCGAATAATGATTTAGTCATTGTTACCCTCTAACATTTTTTTATAATAATATTCATATTGATCGGCAATTAAGTCTGATGAGAAACGTGCTGCCACGTCCTTTAACATACGCGATTGCATCGTTTTATATAAATCATTATTAGTTAATAATTTTATGGCATATTCATATGCAGCATCACTATCACCGATGTCTACAATAAATCCAGTTTCTTCATGTTTAATGACTTCTTTAATCCCACCGGCTGTTGAACCAATAGGTACCACGCCAGACTTCATAGCCTCAAGCAAGGTCAGTCCAAAACTTTCCTTTTCACTTAATAATAATACTAAATCAGAAATTTGGTAAAATTCGCTCACCCAATCTTGTTTACCTAGGAATAATACGGAATCTTCAACCGAGAGTTCACGCGCTTTTTCTTTCATATCCATGAGTTCAGGCCCGTCACCCAATAACAGTAATTTAGAAGGTAGCGTTTTGTGAACCTTTGCAAATGTATCGATAATGGTATCAATACGTTTCACTGTTCTAAAGTTAGATACATGGATTAACACTTTTTCTTCCGGTTTAATACCATAACATGCTTTTAATTGTTCACTTTTAGTCGTTGGTTGGTCTGCTTTTGTTGGAAATTCATTTTCTCTGACAAAATTATAAATAGGAATGATTTCTTTGTCTGTTTCTATAATATCATTGGTTTGTTGTGCTAATGACTGACTGACACTAGTCACTACATCACTTTCTTCGATACCAAATTTAATCGCATTTTTTAATGAATGGTCATAACCTAGTACAGTGATGTCTGTCCCGTGTAAAGTGGTCATAATCTTAATGTTCTCATTACCGGACATATGTTTTGCTAAAATTCCACAAACCGCATGAGGTACTGCATAGTGCATATGTAATATGTCTATATCGTATTCGTTAATAACTTCAGCGATTTTTGTACTTAGTGTAATATCATATGGTGGGTATTGAAAGACAGCATATTGATTTACTTCAACTTGATGGAAAGTAATATTAGGTAATGGCTTACGTATCCTAAAAGGAATATTAGATGTTATAAAATGGATATCATGGCCCCGTTCAGCAAGTTTGATTCCTAACTCAGTAGCAATAATTCCAGAACCACCCATGGAAGGGTAACAAGTAATTCCGATTTTCATAAGGTGGAACACCCTTTCTTTGTCTTTTAATTATTTTCGTTCAAAACGATTTTTGTCACGTGTATTAAATTTATTCATAGTTTCATTAAAACTTTCAGTCATGTCTATATCTAAGGAATTGGCAATACATAATAAAACGAATAAATTATCGCCCAATTCAGCTTTAATTGTATTTTCAGCTTCTGATGGTTTTTTCTTTTTTTCACCATAATAATGATTAATTTCTCTAGATAATTCCCCTACTTCTTCAGTGAGCCTTGCAAGGTTGGCTAATGGAGAGAAATAACCTGTTTTAAATTGACCAATATAGTCATCAACTTCTTTTTGCATATCACTTATTGATTTCATATTTATACGCCTCACATTCTAACAATATCTAATATAGTATAGCTTAATTTTATGCTTCATGCATTATTCCTGCAACAGTTAAACACTATAGGCGTTTGTTCGTTTATTAATGATTCATTTGAGTTGTAGGATTATTCTAAAAATAGAAAATGAACGTATATAGATCGTCGCTAAATGCATGAAGATTTGTATGAAATAAAACCTCATATTTCCATACATAAAAAAGCATCCCATTGTTTATACAATAGGATGCTAATACATTATTCACTTGATCTAGCAATAAGGATAAAGCGTGCAAGTTCTGCTAAAGCTACTGCTGTTGAAGCAACATAAGTCATTGCTGCAGCTGTAAGTACTTTTTTAGCATGACGATACTCATTTTCGTTCACAATGTCTAAGCTTTGAATTTGTTTCATTGCTCTACTACTTGCGTTAAATTCTACAGGTAGCGTAACAATGGAGAACAATACGGCAAAGGACATAAATGCAATACCTATCCAAAGTGCTGTAGAGCCTAATGTGCTTTGTAAACTTGTTAAGATAATACCAGCAAACACTGCTAAGTAACCAATAGAGCTACCTATGTTAGCAAGTGGTACTAATGACGTTCTAAATCTTAAGAAGAAATAGCCTTGTGCGTGTTGTATTGCATGTCCCACTTCGTGAGCAGCAATCGCAGTACCAGCAACCGATGGTCTACTAAAGTTAGCTGGTGATAGTACAAGTACTTTTTTTCTAGGATCATAGTGATCAGTTAGAAAACCTTTTCCTTCGATGACATCGACATCATAAATACCGTTTGCGTCTAATATTTCTAGAGCAACTTCTTGCCCTGTCTTACCACTTGTTGATCTTACTTGTGAATATTTTTCATAATTAGATTTCACTTTGTGCTGTGCCCATAGAGGGAGTACCATTAAAATAACAAAGTATACTATCATATAGATAAAAGACAAAAATCCTCACTCCTTTATTAACATTTTACTGTGAACGTTAATGATGGTCAAATATTTTAGACTTTTTAAATCGAGTTAAATATAAATATAATACTAATGGAATGACACTTAATACAAAGGCAAGATAAGCTACACTTTCCAGATGGCTACCAATAAAATCGTAAAATGGATATTGCATAAATACATAATCAATCATATCGTTGTGGAAAACCCAAATCATAGCAATTATAAAGGCAGGTGCCGTTATTTTAAAGCGTGGATAAAACAAGAACCCCTCCAACGCCATTATACCATGAGATAAAATAAGCATACATCCAATCATTGTTACTGAATCATATTGAATGAACATCACGATATTCATAATAACTGCCCAAATACCATACTTTATGAGTGATACAAAGGCAAGTGCTTCTATTATTGAAAAGTTTTTCCCAATGATGAATCCTACTATTGCAATACATAAGAATAGTGATGCTGTTGGGCTGTCTGGCACAAATGGTATAAATTGCCAGCTTGTGACTTTTAATTGTGTACCATACCAAATATAGCCATAAATAGTCCCTAATATATTACAAATAAGTAGAAAATAAATAATGATTTTGTGATAAATAACCATATGCCATAGCGATGTTAGGTTCATAATGTCAATCCTTTGTCGTTATATTTACATCTCTTAATTTAAAAGTATTAAGGATTTGAGATAATTGATAAAATAATTCTTTATCATGTAATTGTAAACTCAAATCAATATTCTCTTGTAAATGCTTAATAATAGAAGATTCACTTTGCTTTGTTAACGGTATACTATAAATATCTTGCATATACATTGCATAGTAAGGAGAGTTTAATAATTGTGCTAATAACAATTCATCAAGCCTAGACTCTCTATGCTGATTTTTATTAAAATATATCTTAATATCGAAAGGTACAGATTGACTTACAACAAAATTGAAAATCTCATCAGTATTTATAAGTTGCTGGTCTTTGAGTGTGAGTTTGATACCTTGTTTATCGGTATCAATCACAGCAATTTCTAATGTGTTGTGGTTTGAAATGATTTCGTCAACAAAATGTATTTGTTGTAAAGCATCTATTGAGCTTTTAATATAATTTAATACCCACACACTGATCCGCGACTTGAAATTATAATGAAAGAGCATATATTCAATAAACGTTACTTTAGTTTGTTGTAATTGCAATGTATCAGTCAATCTATTCACCTTCCTTATTTAGAAAGATTGTAACCTTTCAGATTCATCATGCCATGTTTCGTTACTTGGTTCGATCTCAAGCAAGTTGTTTAAAATCGCCTTCCCTTGCTCGATCTGACCGATTTCAATGAGGTAGAAATAGTAGTCACTTAAAAAGGCAGATTGTGTTTGTAGCGTTGGAAAAGCTAATTCATAGAAATGTTGTGCTTCTTTATCACGTTCTTCATGACCTAACGCATAAGCTAAATGCCACATGAAGACTGGGTCTAAGTCTTCTTCATCGACATATTGTAACAATCCTATCAATGATTCATAGTCTTCTTCTTGTCTATATAAATCGCTTAAGATGAGTAATGGTTCTTGGTATGCATTATCAACTTCTAGCGCTTGAATCAATAATTGTACACCTTCATTAGCGTCACCGTGCTCGATTTCTATACTACCGGTAGATACCATTAATTCTTTATAGAATTGACTTAATCTTAAACCTTCTTTACCAATCTCTATAGCATCAGCATGATTATGTTCATTTTCATAGAGTTGCTGTAAATAGAAGTAACCTTGTAAGAAATCAGGATCTTTGGATAATAATGATTGGATAAGTTTAATGGCTTCCAAAGTTAATTCATTTTTTTCATAGGCGATAGCTTTTTTCAAGTAATCTTCTGAATCCATCTCGTCTTCATTAATCTCATCAAACATTTTGATTGCATCACTGTAATTACCGCTCTGCAAGCTACAGTCCGCTAAGCGTGAAAAGAGATTAATACCATTCACTTCATATTCACCCGTTTCAAGCACTGTTTCATATTCAGAAGTAGCTCGTAAATACTGTCCATCATAATAGAGTATTTCTGCTAAAGCAAAATGAATGATTGGATCGTTAGGTTCGATTTCTATAGCTTCACCTAACTTATCTATTGCAACTTCTAACATATTTAATTGTTGATACAAGTCCGCTTCTAACATTAAACGTTCTGTCGATAATTCTACTTCGTTTAAATATTCTAAAGCCTCATCGGTTTGATTTTCAGACATTAAACCTTCGATGAAATAAATTAATAATTCACTTTCATCAGGATATTTATGGTATAACGTACGGAATACTTCAAGTCCTTGAGGCATTAAACCATAATTATATAACGTTTCACCAAGTACAAAAAGCGCATCATCATTTGGTGAACTTAACGCTTCATTGACACGTGAATCTAAGTTATCTAATTTTTGCAAGTTGATATCATCTATAAGTTTGTAGATATCTTCCATACTTTTTATCCCTCATTTTCTAATTGTTTTAGCTTAGGTAAGAAACCTGGGAAGGAAACATTAACTGCATCAAATTGATTAATTGTTAAAGTTTCGTCGGTTAATAAGGATGTTATAGCAAGCATCATTCCAATACGGTGATCAGTAAAGCTATCCACTGTTGCAGTTTGTTCTAATGCAGATGGATGTATAACCATACCGTCATTCGTTGGCTGTAATGTAAAACCTAATAAGTTTAACATGTTTGCAGTTGTGTCGATACGATTTGTTTCTTTAACTTTCAATTCTTCAGCATCTTTAATAATACTCGTAGCATTAGCTTGAGTACATAAAAGTGCAATGATTGGAATTTCATCGATTGCTCTTGGTACTAAGTCACCATCGATATGTGTAGCCTTCATATTCGGTGAGTATTGTACACGAATAGACGCTGTAGGTTCCGGACCATCAGTTTGATTAAATAACGTAATATTCCCTTCCATTTGTGTCACGATATCAATAATACCTGAACGAGTCGTATTAACGCCAACATTGTGAATTGTAATATCACTGCCTGGTGTAATCAAGCCAGCTACTATGAAATAAGCAGCAGAAGAGATGTCCCCTGGAACATGAAAGTCAGCAGGTTGTATATGTTCAATACCGTTAGCTGGCATTGAAATTGTAGATGATTCTGTTTTTATAGGAATATTAAAGTGTTCGAACATTGTTTCGGTATGATTTCTTGTTGTATCTTTTTCTTTAATTGTTGTAGTTTCGCCTGCAAACAAGCTTGCAAATAAAATTGCACTTTTAACCTGTGCACTCGCAACTTCCATTTCATATGAAATACCTTTTATCTTAGCTGGTTTAATGATTAATGGCGTGAAATTATCGTTAATGCCATTAATATTCGCCTGCATAAGTCTCAGTGGCTTCATAATTCTGTCCATAGGTCTTTTACCAATGGATTCATCACCAGATAAGACGGTCTCTATTCCAAGACCACATAATAAGCCAGCCACTAATCGTGTTGTAGTACCTGAATTACCAGTATATAACACTTGATGAGGTGTATTAAATTGTTTATAACCAGGTGAAGTTATCACAATTTTATCTTCATTAACTGAGATGTCTACACCTAACAGTTTGAATATTTCTACAGTACGTAAACAATCTTCTCCAAGAAGCGGTTTGTATATCGTGGAAGTACCAGTAGCTAAAGAACCGAGTATGATTGCTCGATGTGTCATAGACTTATCTCCTGGAACTTCTAACTCACCTATTAATGGACCATTTATATCAATCGTTTTACTATTTACCATTTAAGCCACCTACTTTTTAAAATATGTTAGTAATGTTGTGTATGCTTGTAGAAGTGCCTCTTTATCTACATGTTTTACTACAGGATGACCAATGCCATCTAATAATACCATTTGTACACCTTGTTGATTATTTTTCTTATCTTTGAGCATTAAATGATAAAGCGTTTCGAAGTCGAAAGTATTGATAATGTCTAAAGGATAATTTAAAGCACTTAAATAATCGATGTAGTGCGCAATGTCAAAATCTTGATTCAGTTGCTGATTAGCTACAATGAATTGGTAAATCATACCAATCATTACTGCGTGGCCGTGTGGAATTTTAAACGTATATTCTACAGCATGGCCGAAAGTATGACCTAGATTTAAGAATTTACGTACATTGGTCTCTTTTTCATCCTTGATGATAATATTAAGTTTAGTTTCGATCCCTTTAAATATATAGTATTCGATTTCATTTAGTGATGCTAAAGCAGTGGCATTTGGAAATTGTGTTTCTATATTTTGAACTGCTTCTGTACTACTTAATAAGGCGTGTTTATATACTTCAGCATAGCCGCTTAAAACTTCAGAGTATGGTAAAGTGGCTAAAAAATTCAAATCATAAATAACAGCTTTAGGTCTATAAAAAGCACCAATTAAATTTTTACCATGTTTAGAGTTAATGCCAACTTTACCACCAACACTTGAGTCATGCGCAAGAATTGTTGTAGGGACTTGTATAAAATCAACGCCACGTAAAAGCGTTGCAGCAAGAAAGCCTGTAAAGTCTCCAGTCGCCCCGCCACCAACAGCAATTAGGCATGTATCACGAGTCAATTGCTTACTTAATAGTGTTTCCATCATTTCTTCATAAAAACTAAATGACTTAGTTGTTTCGCCAGAAGGAATGACGAGCTTATGTGCGTCATATTCTGTAGTTATAAATTCTAATGTGCTTTTCCAATTAATATCTACGGTAGCGTCGACAACTAAGACTATATCTTGATAATCTTCAATATAATTGTGTAGTTGATCAAGCGCTTGATGTTCTACGACGATTGGATAGTTGTTTGATTTATAAGTAGTTTCTAATTTCATCATTTCACCTAATCACTTTATTGATTTTAAATACAAATTAGTATTCTATGTTTAATAAGCGTTGCTCTTCAATTTGTTTTTTTAATTGATCGATATGATTTGAATGGAACTCTTCTAAAATAGCTTTTGCAATTTCAAATGCCACTACATTTTCTACAACTACACTAGCTGCTGGCACTGCACAACTATCAGAGCGTTCTATTGAAGCTTTAAATGATTCTTTAGTATTAATATCAACTGAATTTAATGGTTTGTATAGTGTCGGGATAGGTTTCATTACACCATTTACTACAATAGGCATACCATTGGACATACCACCTTCAAATCCACCTAAGTGATTTGATCCTCTGTAATAACCATTTGATTCATCATAGAGTATTTCATCTTGTATTTCACTACCAGGTTTTTCGGCAGATCTAAAGCCTTCACCGAAACTTACTCCTTTAAATGCATTAATGCTCACAACACCTTGAGCAATTCTACCATCTAGTTTACGATCGTAGTGGACATAGCTTCCAATACCTACTGGCACGCCTTCAATTACAGTTTGTACGACGCCACCAATAGTATCGCCGGCTTTTTTAGCAGCGTCTATCTTGTCGCGCATTTGCTGTGCGACTTCGTCATTTATTACTCGCACATCATTTTTATCGATGTTTGATTTAATGGTTTCAATGTCGTACTCCACGTCATCTTTAATACCACCAATTTCAACAACTCTACTATATAAATTGATATCAAGTTGTTTTAATAAAATTTTGGATACTGCACCTACTGCAACACGTGCTGCAGTTTCTCTAGCAGATGAACGCTCTAATACATTTCTTAAATCTCTGTGATTATATTTCATACCGCCAATTAAGTCAGCATGCCCAGGACGTGGTTTAGTGATTACACGCTTCATATTTTCTTGATCTTCTTCACTAATAGGATTTGCGCCCATAATATTCTTCCAATGTGTAAAGTCGTCGTTAGTGACAACGAGTGTGATTGGGCTTCCTAATGTATAACCATTACGTACGCCTGAAACAATCTCTACACTATCTTTTTCGATTTGCATACGTCGCCCTCTGCCGTAGCCACCTTGACGTTTAAACATTTCTTCATTAATTTCTTCTACTTTAATTTCTAAATTTGCTGGTACACCTTCAATAATAACTGTTAACTGTGGTCCATGTGATTCCCCAGAAGTTAAATATCTCATACTTTACCCACTCCGTTCTTTAGTACTTTAAATTGTTATATGTTCTATATCTTATCATATTCATTTAAGCAAATTAATAGAAAAATAAACAAATCATAAATCTTATGAAAATTCTATCATTTTATCTATCTATAAGTGTAACATTTGTAGTTTCATTTATAATATAAACAAGCGATTTTAATATAGTTGAGGACGTTTTTAATTAACTATTTAAACACACAAATGATATTTACTCAATCGGCTAGAAATATTGTTCTTTACACCGTCGGATAAATGCTTAAGTATTTCGAAATTTTAACATATAAAAAAACAAACTGATATGGATTATTAATATCCAACCAGTTTGTTTATACTTACTTATTAAAATAGTTGCTTGTTATACAATCTATGTATGATTAATTTATTCGTACAACCACGCTTCACGTGATTCTGTATAATCACTTAATTCTTCAGGTTTAAACCAAAGTTTAATTTCTTTATTTGCAGATTCTACTGAATCAGAACCATGTATGATATTTCTACCAACTGTTAAGCCTAAGTCTCCTCTAATTGTCCCAGGTGTAGCTTCAGATGGATTTGTCTTACCTATGATGTGACGCGCAATATTCACAGCGTCTTCAGCTTCAACAACCATTGCAAAAACGGGTGCAGATGTAATGAATTCAATCAAATTATTGTAGAATGGCTTTTCTTTATGTTCTGAATAATGCTCCTCAGCTAATGATTGAGGTACAGTCATAAATTTCCCACCTACTAATTTTAGTCCCTTTTGTTCTATACGAGAAATAATTTCTCCTATCATGTTACGTTGAACCGCGTCCGGTTTGATCATTAGAAATGTTCTTTCCATTGTGTGTTTATCCCCCTGTTTTATGTATCAATATTAAACGATGTCGTTATACTCAATAAATATGTATCAATATAAAACAACTATCAGATACACTAATATACTAACAGGTAATTAAAGCGCTTTCAATGTTTTTCACACAACTTACACATTTCTTTTCCCAACTTTTTTAATCAGTTTTTTGAACAGTGCTTTTGCGCTATCATTTTCTAACTCATCAATTAGGTCTAAAGCTTTATCTAAATACTTATTACTAATACCTAAGCATTGCTGAATAACATCAGATGATCTAACTGTGTCAATACAGTATTTAAACGTTTCTGGGCTACTATTAGGACTTAATTGTTGTATTTGCTGTTTAAATGCACTATTTTTTTTCATTTCTAATAAAACCGGTAATGTAATATGGCCATTCATTAAATCACTACCCACAGGTTTACCTAATTGCTTTTCGGTACTTGTAAAATCTAATATATCATCTACAATTTGAAAACTCATACCAATGTAATGACCAATCATTTTTAGATTATGAACAGTTTTAATATCAGCGCCAGAAGCAATAGCACCTACTTCAGTAGATAATTGGATCAGTAATGCTGTTTTTCGATTAATTCTACGTAGATAATTAGTGATGGACTGGTGTCCGTTGAATTGATCCTGAAACTGAAACAACTCCCCCATACATACATCTATAATTGAATTAGATATAATTGTATGCACACGATTATCTTCAATGTCTGATATATGTTCAAGGCCTAAAGCAAGTAAGAAATTACCAGTTAGTATAGCTGTGGATTGATTCCATTTTTTAGCAATAGTAAGTCTACCACGGCGTTTATCACTTTTATCAATGACATCATCATGCACCAAAGTTGCCATGTGTATGAGTTCTAAAGCTACTGCAACACGGTATACATCTTCGTTCATTTCTTTACCAAATTGGCTACTTAAAATTGCAACAGCAGGTCTCACGCGTTTTCCTCCTGAAGAAAATAAATGAAAGGCAGCTTCTTCAAGCACTTTATCCTCGCTTTTTATAGCCTGCTCTAATCGTTTTTCGATTTTTTTAATTTCGCTATTCATATTTAACTTTGACACGCTAATCACCTTTGGTTGATTCATTTTTATTTATAGCCAAGGTGCATTGCTGCAACGCCACCTGTAAAGCTACGGACTTTGATATTACTGAAGCCTGCTTGTGTAAACAGTCGTTTTAATTTTTCCTTACCTGGAAAATCAAATGTTGATTGTTGTAGCCACTCATATTCATCTTTTGATTTGGCGAAAACCTTGCCAAAAATCGGCATTACAAATTTAAAATATAGTTTGTATAATTGCTTGAAAACAGGTGTAGTAGGCTGACTTGTTTCTAAACAAACGACCATACCACCTGGTTTAAGTACTCTATTCAATTCTTTAAGTGTAGCTAAATAATCAGGCACGTTTCTCAAACCAAAGCCAATAGTTACGTAATCAAATTCATTATCTTCAAAGGGGAGATTCATCGCGTCACCATGAACAAGTTTTATATTGTCCATATCTTTAGTCTTTTCTTTACCCACTTCTAGCATGTTCTCACTGAAGTCAACGCCAGTAACTTCGCCATTTGGACCAACCGCTTTACTAAGTGAGATTGTCCAATCAGCAGTGCCACAACATACGTCTAACGCTTTACTACCTGGCTTGACGTTCATTTCTTTCATAACACGCTTTCTCCATGTTTTGTGTTGTTCAAAGCTAATAATATTATTAAGGCGATCATATTTACCTGATATATTCTGGAAAACATTGTGTACTTGTTCTTTCTTTGCTTTATTATCTGCCATTTCAATTACCTCTTTTTTATATTATTTCAGATGCTATATCATCTAAAAATGATTGTATTTCTATTTCAGTATATTCACTTAAGTAAGAAGGGGGATTTTCTTTTAAATTAGCTATTAATTTATGATTAATTTCTTGTATATTAGCATCAGGTATGTAGCGTTGAATTGTCACAATTGGAAATCTATTTTCCACTTTTAAAATACTATCGCCCATTCGACTTTGGGTTATATTGCCATTTTGAATAGATGATTTAATTTCGTTAATTTCAACTATTGCTGAACTAATTTTTTTTTGAAATGTTAGGTCATTTAATTTTGCTAATAATGTATAAGAATGCGCACTCAACAAGTCTCCAATTAAAATGGACTTTTTAGACGATAATGTCACAGAGACTTCGTCTAAATGGCGCATTGCAGTATCTATTGTGAGGCAAGCTAGTTTAGCTTCTTCAGGAATATCATATGAATCAAGTATCTGACTTAAAATTCTATTGATATATATTGATTCATAATGATTCACACCGCTAAGTCGCTGTGCTATTTGTTTTTCTAATATGCTTAATGTCGTTTCCATGTTCACACCTCACGTTATTATCCATATACATATTAACATTATATAGAGAAAATTAAAATCAACGAAGATTAAAGTTATAAATATTTATGTTATGTGTTCCAAAAGGATGAATTTATATTTGATTTGCTATATGTATGCTTCGTTTGAAAAATTTATGATTATTGAATATATACTATGTTAGTTACATCGTTATACCGAATCATATCATATTAATATATGGGATATGTAAATATATTGAAGTTCTTATAGTTAAAAAAGGAATATAAAAAGAAAAAGCCCCTTATAAAAGGGCTTTACTTTAAGTAAAGAATTATTTAACTGCGTCTTTTAAAGCTTTACCAGCTTTGAATGCTGGAACTTTGCTTGCAGGGATATCAATTTCTTTACCAGTTTGTGGATTACGGCCTTTACGTGCAGCGCGTTCGCGTACTTCGAAGTTACCGAATCCAATTAATTGTACTTTTTCACCTTTAGAAAGTGATGATTGAATTGATTCGAATACTGCATCAACAGCTAAACCAGCTTCTTTTTTAGTTAAGTCAGCTTGTTCAGCAACAGCATTGATTAAATCTGTCTTGTTCATTATGAATTCACCTCCCCTAGGGTTTATAATGATATTATAATCATTATGCTATGACTTTAACACAACGATTACTGCTACTGCAACGATTTATGTGTAAAAAACGTTGAAATAATGGGATTTAGATGCCAAATTGTTATATATTTTTTAAATTGTGTAATAATACCTTTTTATTCTGCTTTTTTTCCGCGCCCCATTAAATCTTTGACACTTTCCGTAACGGGTCTATTTTCGAATAAAACGCTGTAAAGCGCTTCAGTTATAGGCATTTCTACATTCTGTGCTTTTGCTAAGTGATAAACAGATTTCGTTGTATACACACCTTCTACTACCATATTCATTTCATTTAGTGCTTCATCTAAAGATTTACCTTCGCCTAACTTATATCCTAAAGTGAAGTTTCTTGAATGTGTCGAAGTACATGTAACAATTAAATCACCAATGCCACCTAAGCCTAAGAAAGTAATCGGATCTGCACCTAATTTTTCACCTAAACGACTAATTTCTGCTAACCCTCTTGTCATTAAAGCAGCTTTAGCATTATCACCAAAGCCCATACCTGTGATAACTCCACTAGCGACAGCTATAATATTTTTAAGTGCTCCACCCAATTCTACACCTACAAGATCATCATTAGTGTAAACACGTAAATAATCATTCATGAATAAGTCTTGTGTTAATAAACTTACCTCGGCATTTTTAGAAGAAGCAGCAACCGTTGTGGGTTGTTTAATCACTACTTCTTCCGCGTGACTAGGACCTGACAATACGCCAATACCCGCATTATGAGCTGGTGATATAGAATCTTCTAACATCTCTGAAACACGCTTGAACGTATCATTTTCAATACCTTTTGCTACGTGTATAAATGTTTTTTTAGATGATAAAAGTGCATCGATTTCAGTGGCCACTTCTCTCATTGCTTTTGTCGGCAAGGCCATTAAATATATTTCCGAAAAATGCGTAGCTTTATTAATATCTAAAGTAGCTTCAATGGATACATCAAGTTTCGCCTGTTTCAAATATTTACTATTCATATGTTGTTCATTAATTTCTGAAACTGTGTGTTCGTTTTTCCCCCACATAAGTACTTGGTGTCCATTTTCTGCTAATACATTAGCTAGTGCTGTACCAAAACTTCCTGTGCCAAAGACTGTAACTTTAGTCATTAAATCCCCTCCGTTAACTAATTTCTTTTTCTCGGTATAATATGCACTGGTGTGCCTTCAAATCCAAAAGCAGCTCTGATTTGATTCTCAAGATAACGTTTATAAGAAAAATGCATTAATTCTACATCGTTTACAAACACTATAAATGTTGGTGGCTCTATCGCTACCTGTGTAGAATAGAAAACATTAAGTCTGCGACCTTTATCAGTCGGAGTTGGATTCATTGAGATAGCATCAGTTACTACTTCATTTAAAGTTGAACTTTGCACACGTTTTTTATGATTTTCACTAGCTTGTTGAATATATGGGAATAAAGTTCTCAGTCTTTGTTTTTCTTTTGCAGAAACAAAGGCAACTTCAGCATAATCTAAAAATTGAAATTCTTTACGAACTTCATCTTTAAATTTCTTCATAGTATTTGTGTCTTTATCGACTGTATCCCATTTGTTAACTACTATAACTATTGCTTTACCTTCTTCATGGGCATATCCAGCTACGCGTTTATCTTGTTCGATGATACCTTGATCAGCATCAATAACAACTAAGATTACATTTGAACGTTCAATCGCCTTTAAGGCACGTAAAACAGAATATTTTTCTGTATTTTCATACACTTTCCCTTTTTTACGCATTCCCGCAGTATCAATTAATACATAATCTTGCCCATCATAACTATATTCAGTATCCACAGCATCGCGTGTTGTGCCAGCTACGTTTGATACGATTACACGGTCTTCACCGAGTATTGCATTCACTAAGCTAGATTTACCAACATTAGGACGTCCAATAATAGACAAACGGATTGTATCATCATCGTAAGGATCTTCTTCTTCTTCTTTAAAGTGTTTTACTACTTCATCTAATAAATCACCTAAACCTAATCCATGAGATCCAGAAATTGGATAAGGATCTCCAAAGCCAAGTGAATAGAAATCATAAATTTCACTTCTCATTTCTGGATTATCTACTTTATTTACTGCTAAAACAACTGGTTTCTTTGATTTATATAGCATTTGTGCTACAACTTCATCACTTTGCGTCAATCCTTCTCTTACATTCACCATAAATATAATTACATCAGCTTCATCAATTGCGATTTCTGCTTGAGCTTTAATTTGTGTTTGGAATGGTGCATCTCCAATTTCAATACCACCTGTATCAATAACATTGAAATCATGCGTTAACCATTCACCTGATGAATAAATTCTATCACGAGTCACACCTGGCGTATCTTCTACTATAGATACACGTTCACCTACGACTCTGTTAAAAATTGTTGACTTACCCACATTGGGCCTGCCTACAATTGCTACTATAGGTTTAGTCATAACTAACTTCCTCTCTTATTTAATCTCTATAATTCTATCATAAGGGGTATGTAAATCAAAAGAAATATTAAATACTTGATTTGTGTAATATTAACGTCATTTTTATTTTAAGTTTTTGCATAAAAATAAATCTTATCCTAAATAAAGGTTAGGACAAGATTTAAAGTTTAGAAAACACATGTATTAAAATTTAAAATCTTTTAATTTATCTCCGAATACATCACCTAAAGTTGGATTGTCTTCTTCTTCTGAACTACTATCCAAATAAGATTTTGTTGTTTCTTTATCACTTTCGATGACATCTTCTGAAGGTAATGTAGCTTTAATAGATAATGAGATACGTTCACTTTCAATATCAACACTAAGCACTTTCACACTAACAACTTGACCAGGTTCTAATGCTTCACTAGGTGTGCCAATGTGTTTATGACTTATTTCAGAAATATGCACTAAGCCTTGAACGCCAGGTTTAATTTCAACAAATGCACCGAAGTCAGCTAATCTTACAACTTTTCCTTCAATAACATCACCTTCGTTGAATTCACCTTTAATAGATTCGAAAGGACTTGGCAATGTGTCTTTAATAGATAATGAGATACGTTCAGAATCTTTATCTATTGACTTAACTTTGACTTTAACTTTATCTCCAATCGCAACTACATCTTCTGGTGATTTGACGTGTTCATGTGATAATTCAGATACGTGAACAAGACCATCTACACCACCAATGTCGACAAATGCACCAAAGTTAGTTAAGCGAGCTACAGTTCCTTCGATGACATCATTTTCATTAAGTGAATCTAATAATGCCTCTTTTTTCTCTGCGTTTTCTAAAGCTTCTACTGCTTTACGACTAAGTATGACGCGATTATTTGCAGGATCTAATTCTTCAACTTTTAATTTTAAAACTTGTCCTTCAAAATCAGAAAAATCCTCAATAAAGTCAGTTGAAATTAATGAAGCTGGCACAAAGCCTCTTTGGCCTACATCTACAACTAATCCGCCTTTTACGACTTCTGTAACTTTAGCTTCAATTGTTTCATTATTATCTAATTGTTCTTGTAAAAATTCATATGATTTTTCTGTTTCAAGTTGACGTTTAGAAAGTATATATGCACCTGTCTCATTTTCTTCGTCATACTCTACTTTAGTAACATATGCACCAATTTCGTCTCCAACTTTAACTGCATCACTTGGATTGTCGATATGATGCGTAGAAAGTTGACTTATAGGGATGATTCCGTTAAATTTACTACCATTAACGTGCACAATTACTTGCTTTTCTTCAATTTCAAGAACCTCGCCAGTAACTTTGTCCCCTTCTTTAATATCATTAATCATTGATTCGTTAAATTCTTCAGTCATCTTGTCTGCCTCCTTATTACACTACATAATTATAACATCTTATAATTTGACAGAATTGTCAAGAAATTCCCCTCTATTTAAAGATTGACAATTCTACTTGTTAAAAAGTTGTAATATAGGGTTTTTTCAATTACTAAAAGTTAATGATTTTTACCCAATATTTACATTTATTTATAAATGTAGTTCTAAATTGTTTAAAATAATGTACTTTATTTATATACCCATTCAAAATATAATATAACCAAAATACACAATTTATTATAGAAGTGAGATATTACTGAAAGCAATACGCTTTAAATCATCGGATTGCATCAACCATTTTTAAAATTTCGTTTGTAACTGTGTTTATATCTTTTCCAGTTGTATCAAGCGTAATTGCATCATCCGCTTTTTTCAATGGTGAAATTTCACGATTCATATCATAATGATCTCGCTCAGCTATTTCTTGCTCAAGTTGTTCTACTGTGGACTCGATACCTCTTTGTTCATTATCTTTTTGTCTACGTAATGCGCGCTCTTCCACAGAAGCAATCATATAAACTTTTAAATCTGCATCTGGTAAAACGACCGTACCTATATCTCTACCATCCATTACTATACCTTTTTTCGCTGCAAGTTCTTGTTGTTTCTTGACCGCAAAAGTTCTTACTGGTTCTTTAGCGGCTACATAAGAAACGTTGTTTGTGACATCATTTTCTCTCAAGTAATCTGTGACATCCTTATGATCTAATATAACTCTTTGGCCTTTACCTTCCTCATAAGTTAACGCTAATTCAGAAGTATTTATAAGTTGATCAAAGTCTTCAGTTTTATTTTGCTGTAAATATTTATACGTTAAAGCGCGGTACATTGCACCTGTATCTACGTAAATCATAGATAATTTAGCAGCAACGAGCTTTGCTATTGTACTTTTTCCTGCAGCTGCAGGTCCATCTAATGCAATATTAATTAGTTTCATTTCGGTAAACCTTCCTTGTTGTTTGATGAATAATATTTTATCATAAATATGTATTATATTAATAGGAGGAATGCCCGCATGAAAAAACTTCTGGTCATACATACAGGTGGTACCATAAGCATGTCACAAGATGAATCAAATAAAGTTGTGACAAATAAGGATAATCCGATATCCAATCATCAAGATGTCATTAAGCAATATGCTGATGTAACTGAAATAACACCATTTAATGTCCCATCGCCACATATGAATATTCAATATGTTGAAAAATTGAAAGACATTATTGAGCATGCATCAATAAACAGTGAATATGATGGTTTTGTAATCACACACGGTACGGATACTTTAGAAGAAACAGCATATTTGCTAGATTTGACTATAAATATTTCTAAACCTATAGCAATAACAGGTGCGATGCGTTCCTCTAACGAGATTGGTTCTGATGGATTATATAACTTTATTTCAGCAATTAGAGTTGCAACGAGTGATGAGTCATTAGATATGGGAGTAATGGTTGTATTTAATGATGAGATTCATACTGCTAGAAATGTAACTAAAACACACACCTCAAATACTAATACTTTCCAAAGTCCTAATCATGGACCTCTAGGTGTAGTTACTAAAAACAGTGTACAATTCCACCATAAACCTTACGAACATTTGATCCTAAATGATATAAATCATAATTTAAATATACCGTTAGTTAAAGCTTATATGGGAATGAATAGTGATGTTCTCACATTTCACAGTGAGCAGAAAGTTGATGGTATTATCATCGAAGCGTTAGGTCAAGGTAATTTACCGCCAACATGTATCGATGGTCTAGATAAATGTTTAAAACAAAACATCCCTATTATTCTTGTATCTAGATCATTTAATGGTATTGTCGGTCCGATTTATGCTTATGAAGGTGGTGGCGTTACATTAGCAAACAAAGGCGTAATCTTTTCGAATGGATTAAATGGTCCCAAAGCAAGATTAAAACTTTTAGTCGGTTTAAGTAACGCATTGAGTATGGAACAATTAAAAAAATATTTTGAATCTCAATTATAAAGCATATAATTAAAGCGCCAACCTTTTATTTATTAAATAGGTTGGCGCTTTTGTTTTAAAAAAGCCTTAATGATACGAAGTATTTTTTTCTAAATATTTTTATGATTCTAAAGGTGTTTGTTTTTTAGATAAAATACTTTGTGTAATTATGCCGCCATGGTATTTACCATTTTCAATAAAAATGGTGTTTGCATCATTACCAGCTGCTATGACACCTGCTATATAACAATTTTCCACGTTCGTTTCATAAGTTTCTTTATTGTAAACGGGTGCAGTGCCAAAGGCATTGGTATTAATATCAATGCCTATAGATTCCAAGAACGCATAATCAGGATGATAGCCGATCATGGCAAAAACGTAATCATTCGGAATCTCGATGGTTTGATTATCTTGTTCATAAATCACACTATCTTCAGTGATTTTTGTCACATTTGAATTGAATGCCATCTCTATTTTTTCATGACGTACGAGTGACTCAAAATTTGGTAATATCCAAGGTTTTATCGCTTTAGGGTAGTCTGAACCACGATAAATCACAGTGACATTGGCACCTGCTTTTTCTAATTCTAAGGCTGCATCAACTGCCGAGTTCTTACCGCCAATAACTACGACGTTTTGATCAAAATAAGGATGCGCTTCTTTGAAGTAATGTTTAACTTTAGGTAATTCAGCACCTTCAACTTCAAGTGAATTATGATGACCATAATAACCTGTGGCAACAGTAAGGAATCTACATTGATAGACATCTTCTGTTGTTGTAATTGTAAATCGGTTATTTATTTTTTTCACTGTGAGGACTTCTTCAAAAGCATTGATACGCAATTGATGATGCTTAACCACAGCTCTGTAATATACTAGAGCCTGATTTCGGTGTGGTTTGCTATCTTCTACTATAAATGGAATATCCCCAATACTAAGTTTATCACTGGATGAAAAGAATGTTTGATGTGTAGGATAATTGTATATTGCGTCTACAACATTTCCTTTTTCAATCACTAATGTGTCTATACCTTTTTTCTTTTGTTCAATAGCAGCACTTAATCCACAAGGACCGCCACCAATGATTATACTTTCAACTGTTTGCATAATTGATTGTCCTCCTTTAACCACCAATATATTATACCAGTAGTTTTAGAAAAACCAAATGAAAGAAGTTGAAAATTTTATAACTCTATACTTCTGAGCAATGCACATTTAATTATACAGATAATATACAATTTATTTTCTATATAATTGCTTTGATTATAAATACAGCATTCTTGTCCATAGGTATAAATCATATTTACAATAGCATAAAAACTGCCAACTTTAATTATTGAAAGTTGGCAGTTTTTATAGAAATTTTATTGTGGAATAACTAAGCGTTGTCCATTATGAATGTCGTTACCTTGAATGTTATTCGCTTCTCTAATTTTTTCAACATTTTCTGGCGTACCTTCACCATAGTATTGAATTGCAATTCTGTATAAGTTTTGACCGTTTACAACATGTGTTCTTTGGCCAGAAGTGCTGTTTGATTGATCACTACTTTGTTGACTATCTTGTGCTTGGCTTGAAGAACTATTATTTTGAGCGTCTGACTGACTATTTTGACTTTGATCTGTTTGGTTTTGTCCACTTTGATTACTTTGCGTACTTTGTGAATCTGATTGGTCAGTTGAACCCCCATTTGCCGAGCTTTGTGAGTCTGATTGATCAGTGGAACCACTATTTTCTGAACTTTGCGAATCAGTATTACCTTGGTCAGATGAAGAATTATCAGTGTTGCTATTACCTGCTGACGAAGCACTATCAGAATCTGAATTCGAATTGTCATCAGAAGAAGATGCAGCTTTATCTTTATCATCATTATTCGCTTTGTCTTTATCTTTATTAGAATCTGAATCTTTTGCTTTATCTTTGTCTTTATCGGAATCAGAGTTTTTATCTTTATTATCTGCTGTTTTTTGATCATCGTTTTTACCGTTATCATCATTGTTACCAGTTAAAGCCATGCCACCAAAAATTCCGATTGCAGCTAATATTAAAATTGCAGCTAATATAGGTAATAACTTACCTAATAAACCACCTTTTTTCTTTTTGTTTTTATCATCATCGTTATTGTTGTGGTTACTATTATTTCCGCCGTTACCGCCATTACCATTTGAATGACCTGCTCCAGCAGCGCCTGCACCTGCGGCACCGGCAGTAGCACCTTTTGTCTTAGTGGAACTTTTATCTTTATTATTTTGCTCTGATTTTTCTTCTTTATTTGTATCCTTGTCTTTATGTTTGCCAGCTGCATAAGCACCCGCTCCAACAGCAGCAGCACCGCCAGCTACAGCGGCACCTTTTGTCTTGGAACCTTTTTGGCTCTCGTCCGGATTCTTATCTTCAGATTTACGCGAGTCATTACCTTCGTGATTATCGTGTTGGTGCTCAGTATTTTCTTTACTATCTCGCGGTGCTTGATCTTTATCTTTGCTAGCTGCAGATGCACCCGCTCCAGCAGCGGCACCTTTTGTCTTAGAACCCTTTTGAGTTGCATCTGGATTTTTATCTTCAGGTACGCGTGAATCATTATCTTCATGATTGTCTTGTGCGTCATTAGATTCACGTTGATCTTTATTACGCTCATTGTCATCAATTTGTGATTCTTGCTTACCATTGTGCTTACTAGCTGCATATGCACCCGCTCCAGTCGCGGCAACACCACCAGCTACAGCAGCACCTTTTTTGCTAGATTCATTATCATTTTGTCCATGCGCATCAACTTCAGAGTGGTCTTCATTCTCATCATTTATTTGACGTTCATTTGTAGACGCTTGATTTAAATTGTTGTCACGTGAATGATCATTGTCTTTATATTCATTTTGTGATCTTGATGATGAATGTGCATCTTGATGTTGATTTGATTCGTCTTGAACATCCTCATGTTGTTCGTCTTGTTCAGGTTGTTCTTGTGCATTTTGATGCGTTGCAGTATCACGTCTGCGTTGTCTACGCTGTGCATTTCTAGGAGGAAATTGTTCGTCTGATTTATCAGACACTTCCTCTTTTACATTGTCAACTGAGTTGTTAACGGAATCGTTGTTATTGTCTGGGTGTTCTTTTGGATCAATGGATTGACGATTTTTCTCAAAATCATCTTTAAAATTGTTGTTAGACAAATTCATCATCCTTCCTTGTTTTTATTTTAAGTATATACTGTTTTACCCTAAAAGGTAGTAAATATGTATATATTTATTTAATATATTTACTTTCAAATAAGCCTATAGTTCGTATTATAGCTTGTTTGAAAAAGTGAAGTAAAGCAATAGTCGATTATTCAAACAAATTTTGTAACTTTTCAGTATAATTTATTTTTCTTTTTACTTTTTTACGGTTTAAATGATGAATTGAATGTAATTCAGAATCATTATCGCAGCATTGACTCGGCTTCTCTTCAATAGACTCACCAAAAAACTCCATCATATATGACCTTCTACATTGATCTAAATTTTTATAACCTAACATTCTTATATACCCTTTACGCTTGCGTTGATATGTCGCTTCAAAAATCGTTCTTAGCTGAGAAAAAGAATAGTAGCTATTTAATATTTCTAGAATATCTTGCTTATCTGGAGGTAAAAAAGTACCTATTTCAAAAGCATTGATATCTTCAGAAGAAATCATATCCGTAAATAATAAAGTTTCAAGTAAAAAACTGTCATCTGGCTGAAACAGACTAATTGCTTGGCTATGCGTACCATCTCTTCCAGCCCTACCAATTTCTTGCATATAATTAGAGGGACTTGTGGATAAATGATAGTGAATAATTGTTCGGATATCTTTTTTATTAATACCCATACCAAAGGCACTTGTAGCAACTATAATGGGAATTTCGTTATTAATAAATTGATGTTGCACCGTGTGTCGCTCTTGATAAGATAAATCACCATGATAAATTCCAGTTAAAAAACCATAATTATAAATTTCCTTTGCTAGGTTTAGACATGTCTTTTTAGATGATACATAAATAATTGTAGGTCCTGTGGTTTCTAATGTGGGTAACAACCACTTTAATTTTCCCTCATCATCAGGAAAATTCTTATGCGTTAACGAAATGTTATCTCTATTCATACTCGTTTTAATAACGTGGAATGTTTTATTAAGCATTTGATTTAAATCAAATGTTAAATGTGGTGGTGCTGTAGCAGTTAAAGCGAGCACTGTCGCTTTAGGAAATTGATTGATAATTTTGCCAATAAGTGCGTAATGGGGTCTAAAATCATATCCCCATTCTGATAAACAGTGCGCTTCATCTAAGACAATCATCCCAATATTCAAAGTTTGAATAAGTTTGAAATTTTGTGGCTGTAAAATAAATTCCGGACTTAAATAGATAAAGCGACTGTTAGATAAAGCGTTGATATTTAACCTTCTTTCATCTTCATCCATCCCGGAGTGGATACAACTGACTTTATGTTCTCCATGTAACTTAAGTTGCATCACTTGGTCATCCATAAGAGATATGAGTGGAGAAATAATGAGTGTGGGTTGTTGTTTTATATATGTAGGTAATTGATAACAAAGACTTTTACCGCTCCCTGTAGGTAAAATACCGAGCGTATCTTTATGATCAATTACACTTTCTATAATTTCTTGTTGGCCAGGTTTAAACGATTCAAACCCAAACCATTTTTTCAGCTCATGTTGTAACATTTAATTCTCCCCTTTCTATGCCAACAATCACTAATTTAATCTTAAAATAGCTAAGATTTGGAAACAGCGCTTTATATTCGCGTAATCTTTGAGTACGGTGTGTCTCATAGTATTTCAAAAACTCTAGATAGCTTGTCGTTTCAAGATAATCTGTATAATTCGTAATATAGCCTTTGATAAATAATTCTAATATATGATCTTCAATTGTATTTATTTTTACTTGTTGTTGCGCAGCAAGTTGTTCAAAATCTAACCCTTGTTGTAATCCTTTATACGTTTGTTCGGTTTTATTTAATATGGTTGGTAAAACGATAAGTTTATGTAAAATTGGATACTTTTCTTTATTTTCAATATTAAATAATAATGTAACCAAATCGATCATTTCAAGTTCAAATAAGCGCTCTTGTGAAATGTCTTCGATTAAACTGACTTGCTGTCTGGTATACATGCTTTCTTCATAACCTTGTAAATAATAATGTAAATAGGTTGTACCATTAGTAGTAACAATTGACTGAAATAATGCATGAAGCTCTTTAATAAAATCCTCATGTAAGTTATTATTAATTATCTCTTTATATACATTTTTAACTTTCTGGTGTACAGTACTATGTTGGGTAATAGGTACAAATTGATATATGTTATGTGTAGTATTGGATACAGTTTGTATTAAAAGTTGTAATGCTTTAAACGTATTCATCAAACTATCATAGGTGTGTCGAGGATGTGTTGTAATACTAGCACTTAGATTACTTTCTGCACTAAGTTGAGTAAAATATCGCTCGAATGACGGATATTTTAAGTTAGGCATGCTGTGATATAATGATAGTAATTGTTGGCTACACGCATCAAAAAAGGTTTGATGTGATTTTTTTCCTATGATAATATTAAATATACTTTTTTCTGTTTTATAACTATGTGCGTGAGTTTGTGTAAATTGAATTATATTATACATGTATCATCCCTCATTCTATTAAACGGAAACATTTGAAAAAACTAAAAACAGTGATTACAATGATAATTGTGTTATTATTGTAGCATTTTTGTCAAAGGAGGCGAAGAAATTGGCTAAATATACAATTGTCGATATGGATACATGCATTGCATGTGGTGCTTGTGGTGCCGCTGCCCCTGATATATATGACTATGATGACGAAGGTATTGCATACGTAATATTAGACGACAATAAAGGTACGGCAGAAGTACCTGAAGAATTATACGAAGATATGGAAGATGCATTAGAAGGTTGTCCAACTGATTCAATTAAGATTGAAGAAGAATCATTCGATGGAGACGCACTAAAATTTGAATAATAAACTTTAAGTTATTGTTCTCGTATATTTTATCGAAATTTTACAGGATACCTAACAGACCTTTAAACAATCTCTATGGTAGCATAAAGTTTAAATTTGATATAAAGCAACGATATGAGTTAGTGTGTTCAAATTCCATTGGGCATGCTAATTTTTATATACAAATAAATATAAGCAGCGCTTTAACATTTGTGTTAAAACGCTGCTTATATTTTTGTTATTGATAGCGCTGATGTATGCTGATTTATTTTGGTAATACATTTTTTAATCGTCTAAATAATATAATGAATATGAGCGAAATAATAGCGCCTTTAATGATATTAAATGGTATTACACCAGAAACAATTACTATTTTAATATTTTCAACGACATGGGATAAATTCATTATCATGCCATATAACGGTAATAATACAAAATAGTTTAAAATGCTTAATACAATAGTCATTACTAACGTAGCCACAGTTAAACCTGTTATTAAAGATTTTAAATTATGTTTTTGTTTAGTTACGAAATAAGCAGTAATTAAGAAGCTGGTTGCAGCTAAGAAGTTGGCTATTGGACCTACTGGGTCACCTACGTTAAATAAAAAGTTTAATAAGTTTTTAATAAATTCCACTATCATACCTGCTACCGGCCCTAAAGTAAATGTAGCCAATAATGCTGGCACATCACTAAAATCTAATGTTAAATAAGGTGGTAAAAAAGGTATTGGGAATTTTATAAACATCAATATAAAAGCTACGGCACTCAACATGCTTATTGTAATAAGTCGTTTGGTTTGTTGTTGCATATTCAATTATCTCCTTCCATTCATCTTACACAGAATAGGAGGATTTAATTGCATAACAAACAACCCTCCATCTTCTCCCATCCAGACTATACTGTCGGCTCTAGATTCTCACTAGATCAGCCACTCACTTTATGAAACATGAGTGGGTCGCAGGCTTTCATTACTGCCGGTTGGGAATTACACCCTACCCCGAAGATGAATATTATAAATTTTATAAATATATCATAGCTTAATACTCAGGTAAAAACAATAGAATTGCTCTAAATATATATAACCCAACATAGAAAACAATAGAGACATATGACATTCAACTAAGCGCTAACGATTTAAAGCATGGTGTCCATTATGTATTACCATAAAAACAGCGCTAAAGGTATGCGTGCGTTTAGCTATACCTTTAGCGCTGTTTAGTTTATGAACTGCTATTTATCTGTATTGACTTTAGGTAATTTAATAGCAAATTGAGTGCCCTTGCTAAGTTCGCTTTTAACATCAATGCTGCCATCATGACCATCTATAATCATGCGACAAATGAATAAACCTAACCCAGTTCCTTGTTTACCTCTTTTACGCGAAGCATCTACTTTATAAAAGCGATCAAACACTTGTTGTAAATGTTCGGGGGCAATGCCGCTACCAGTATCAGTGATGTATAAGATGTTTTCGGTGTCCGTTTCACTACAACTAATAGTAATTGAATCTCCAGGGTCTGTATACCTTGTAGCGTTATCAATTAAATTAGTTAACACTTGCTCTATTCTATCCGAATCATAAAACCAAAGTTCACCATCTGTATTTGGATTCAAATCAATACTTAATTCCAAATCTGAGGCTAGTTTTTGATATTTGAGTTGCATTTTATTTAATAATGTATCAATAGGTTGTACTTTTTTATCGACCGTTAGGCCCTCAGCATCCATACGTGCAACATTGAGCAATTCATTTACCAATCTATTAAGCCGTTTCGTTTCATCTAAGACGATAGACAATGATTCATGTATTTCATCAGGTTCTGTTACAATGCCATCTACAATTGATTCTGTGTATCCTTGTAACAAAGCAATAGGCGTGCGAAGTTCATGTGACACATTCGCAATGAAATCTTTTTTCATCTGATCCATGTTATGTTCATTTGTCATATCACGTATCACTGCAACAATACCACTGGTACCATCAGGTTGAATTTGTTCAATGTAACTCGTTATGATTACAAAGTAACGTGTATTTATTTCATATTCTTCAAATTGTGTTTTTTGATCTTTAAACGTTAACTCTTTTTGTCTATCTAATTTATCTAAAGAATAATCATCAAGGATTTGGATAATATTTTGAGCCATGTCATTAGAAAGGATAACCTCTTTTTTATCATTAAAGCCTAATACCCCTTCAACCATTGAATTAATCAAACTATCTCGAATATTTTTGGAAGAAGATAGTGCATCCATATGTTGTTGTATTTCTGAACTCATCGTATTAAAAGCGCGAGATAATTCACCGATTTCATCCCGAGAATTTACTGGAACGATTTGTGAATAATCGCCTTTTGAAACTTTCAATGCTTGTGTTCTTAAATTACGTAAAGGTTTAGTAATCCTAGAAGATAAGAAAAAGGCAAATACAGTTGTTATTGCTAACGATATAATTGCAATGACTAAAATAATAATTGTAATGAGATTGTTTGTATCTTCGAGCGTTTTTAAATCTTGATATATAAACACTCCACTATAGTTGTTGCCTTTCTCATTATCTGCATTTAAATTTTTTGAAGGATAACCAATAAGCACATAAGTACGTTGCTGCCCATTGACACTAACTGGGACATGTTCTGGAATTTGCTTACCTTCATCAAATACGCGATTGTAATCCTTGTTCGATTTGATTTCTTTGAACATTTTTCTCTTAGTCACATCTTGATTATTGTTGGGCATATGTTTGTCATTCATAATAATCAACCCGACTGGTCCTTCGATAAGTTTCCGACTATGTTCAACTGCTGTGGCCTTGTTATCTGATGTTGCAACTAATTGGCTAATTCGTTTAGCATCTTTGAGTAAAGAATCTTCGGTTTCTTGCGTAAAATAAGACTGTATAAACGTAACTAGCGTTGCGCTAAGTAAAATTAAAACTGTCGTTACTATAAAAATAATAGTTAACCACAGTTTTATAACTACATTATTGAGTCGGTTCATCGTTAGATTTTACCTCAAATTTGTAACCGACGCCCCATACGGTTTGAATCATATAAGCCGCTTCTTCAGACACACGATTAAGCTTCTCTCTTAAACGTTTAACATGAGTATCTACAGTACGCAAGTCCCCATAGAATTCATAATGCCAGACTTCCTTTAATAGTTGTTCACGATCAAACACTTTATTTGGTGTTTTGGCTAGAAAAATTAAAAGTTCATATTCTTTTGGTGTCAAATTGACTTGGTTTCCATCTGCTAATACCCTATGTGCATCGTTATCAATAACAAGGTGATCAAATTCTATTAAATCACGTGTATGTGGTTCACTCTGTTCTGTATGAGCAACTTGTGTACGTCGCAAGAGTGCTTTAACACGTAATACGACCTCGCGAGGAGAAAAAGGTTTCACGATATAATCATCAGCGCCAGATTCAAATCCTTCTACACGGTTAGTTTCTTCACCTTTAGCAGTCAGCATGATTATTGGCGTTTCTTTATGCTCTCTTAAACGAGATGCGACTACGATACCATCCATTTCAGGAAGCATGAGATCTAGTAATATACATGAATAATCATGTTCCATCGCCATTTTATAGGCTTCTTTACCGTCTCTCGCTTCGTGTATTTCAAAAGATTCTCTTTCAAGATATAATTTGAGCAACCTTCTAATTCTATCTTCATCGTCTACGATTAATATTTCATTTGACATACATATGTACCTCCCACACTGCTAACTTTCAAATTCAATCACATTATAGCATATGTTAAACAAGAAAAGTGATTATACACGAAAAGTTTGTGAATTTTTTCTCATTCTATAGGATTTGTTAGAAAATCTTCACAATTATTTACCGTGTTCAGCTAATTGACGTATCACTTTTACTTCATGAGGTGTTAAAACTCTTCCTTCACCCGCATTAAGTCCTTTTAAATCTAATGGCCCAAATTCGATGCGTTGTAATTTAGTTACTTCATGGCCAAAATGTTCAAACATACGACGCACTTGGCGATTACGGCCTTCTGTAATAGTAATTTCTACAAGTGTAGTATTTCTATCTTTATCTTGATTTTTTACTTTAACTAATGCTGGTTGTGTTTTACCATCTTCTAAATCGATACCATGTTCTAATGCTTTGACTTCCTCACGCATCAAATAGCCTTTGAGTTTAACAATATATTTTTTCTTGATTTTATAACGCGGGTGTGTCATAAGGTTTGTGAATTCACCATCATTTGTTAGTAAAAGTAAACCAGATGTATCATAGTCTAAACGTCCGACTGGATAAATTCTTGTTTTAATTTGTTTGAAGTAATCAGTGACTACTTTTCTACCTTTATCGTCTGATACGCTAGTAATAACTTGGGAGGGTTTGTAGAACAAGATATATATCTTATCTTCTTGCTCTAATCTTATGCCTTCAACATCAATATTATCTGAGGGTTTTACTTTTGTACCTAATTCTGTAACTACAGATCCATTTACTTTCACCTTACCTTCTGAAATTAAGGTTTCAGCTTTACGACGTGAAGTATAACCACTATTGGCAATTCGTTTTTGTAATCTCTCTAAATCTTTATTCATTATTTTCTCCTTTTTGATTCACTAAATTACTGAAAAATGCTTCTATTTCTTCATCTTCCTCATCAGTAGTTGGCAAATCATCTAAATGTTCAATACCGAATACATTTAGAAATAATTCAGTAGTATAAAGTTGCTGGCTTCTTGAATCGGTTTCATCTCTCGCTTCGATTAATCCTCTCGCGATTAATGTTTTAACAGCACCATCAGAATTTATACCTCTAATCATTTCTATATCACTTCTCGATAATGGTTGGTTATATGCAATAATGGACAAAGATTCCATTGCTGCTTGTGATAATTTCATTTTTGACTTTTGTTCAATTAAACGTTCTATATAGCCCGAAGCCTCTTTCTTAGTTGTTAACACATAAGTTTGACCAAAGTGTTGAATCACTAACCCATCTGCTTCATATTCAGCAACAATTTGTGACAACGCAGGTTGATCTATTTCTAGTATTTCAAGTAATTGTTTTTCTTCTAAGCCTTCATCACCGGCTGTATAGAGTAATGCTTCTAGTATACCGTTATAGTTCAATGCCATAGTTTACTCCTCTTAAAATATTGATATCGTCAAAACTTTTCAGTTGTTCAATATTAACAACTCCTGATTTAGACATTTCTAAAATTGCTAAGAAATGCGTAACCACCATTTCTATAGGTTCAGTAAAATTGAACAAACTAAAAAAATTGAACGAATCCTGTTGTTGTAAACGGTCATTAACTTGTGAGGTTGCTTGTTGTATTGTAAAGGTTTCTTTACGTATGTCCACAGTCTTGGGGGTATTAAAGTCAATGCGGTTTTTCACTTTTTGATATGCGATGATTAATTCAGTTAAATCAATTGTATTGTCGGGATTCCAAGTTTCATTAGATTCTAAATGTGTTAAATCCGTGGGGTGCTTCGAATAATAGTTAGCACGTTCGGATTTTTTGTCATTCAATATTTCTGTGTATGCTTTGTAGTTTTGATATTCGATTAACCTTCCTACTAAATCATCACGTGGGTCATCATCTAATTCATCCACTTCATCTGATTGCGGTAATAGCATTTTACTTTTAATCATAAGTAATTCTGAGGCCATAACTAAATATTCACTGGCAACATTAATCTCTAGTTGATTCATGGCGTGAATATATTGCATATATTGTTCAGTTAAAGATTTCATCGGGATATCATAAATATCAATTTCAATTTTTTGTATGAGATGCAATAATAAGTCTAAAGGACCATTAAAAGCATCTAGTTTTACTTCGTACATATTTATCTACCTCATATTGCAAGTTAAGTGCGTATTTCACTAAAATATTATAGCATGTTTATAGTAAACATTTAAATTTGGAGCGGTTTTTATTATGGAAAATGCATTACAAGAATTTTATTATCAATTTCACACCAAGCAACACTACTTTCTATGCCATGATATTTTAGAAGAGGCATGGAAAGAGAATCCTTATTATAGTAAAGATGATGCTGTCGTCAGTTTAATTTTACTGGCTACAGGTTGTTATCACTATCGTCGCGAAAATAATGTCGGAGCAGTTAAATCCTTTAATAAAGCGTTACGTGTGATTAATCAAAGCACCACCAATCACCATTTAGGCCTCAAAATGGGCGCATATGAGAAAGTAATTCAAACACTAATAACAGCTGTTGAAAAGGGAAATCCATTTTCAACAATTCAATTACCTTTAACTGAGACTATGAAACAATCTGTATTAGCGCGCTATCCTGATTTTACATTAGACCCTATCAAAGTTGAAGATAGTTATATTGTCCATCATCATTTAGAAAGAGATCGAACTGAGGTACATCAAGCACGCCAACAAGCATTAAATCATCGACGCGCAAAAAGATAAACAACTACCACCCATTAACATATTAATTGTTAAACTTACAATTGCCTCTACCACCTTAAAAACACAAAAACACAGACAAGCTATTCGCCGAATAAACTTGTCTGTGTTTATGCACGTGGATGGAATTCATTATACATTTTGCGGATTTGTGATTTAGAAACGTGCGTGTATAATTGTGTAGTTGAAATATCAGAATGTCCAAGCATTTCTTGTACAGCACGTAAATCAGCACCATTCTCAAGTAAGTGCGTCGCAAATGAATGTCTTAATGTATGTGGTGTTAAAGTTTTATTAATATTAGCCTTGATGCCATACTGTTTAATCATTTTCCAGATTGCTTGTCTTGATAATGGTTTACCATGCATATTTAAAAATAATACATTGGTTACAGTGTGCTTCAATAATTGCGGGCGTATATTTTCCATGTACAAGGTTAAGTATTCAATGACCGCATCTCCAAGTGGAACAATACGTTCTTTATTACCTTTACCAAATACTTTAACAAAGCCCATGATAAGATTTACATCCTCTAGCTCAATTTGTATCAGTTCTGATACACGCATACCTGTTGCATATAATAATTCTAGCATTGTACGGTCTCTATAACCATTGTTTTTTGAAAGGTTAGGTGTTTCTAATAAATCAATGACTTCATTTATTTCTAATACATCAGGTAATTTCCTATCATATTTCGGCGTCTCTATTAATACTGTTGGATCTTTAGCAGCGTATTTTTCACGTAAAGCAAATTGATGAAAATTTCGAACTGTAGAGATAAACCGTGCTAAAGATTTTGCAGAAGCGCCTTCGTCGTGCAAATGCCCCAGACATTGTTGAATCATTTGTCTATCAACAAAATCTATATGACTTATTTTTTGGTCTGCTAAAAATGTTTCATATTTGCGTAGATCTCTTCTATAAGCCCCGATAGTATTAGCACTTAATCCTTTTTCTAGTTGAATGAATTTTAAAAATTCATCAATAATCGTATCCATTTAACCACCTCTATTTATAAAAGCGTATGAATTTCTGTGATTATTTACCTTTGGCTTGGCAATCTGAACAAACGCCATGAAACGTAAGACGATGATCTAATATTCTAAAGTTAAAATCATGTTCAACTTTATCTTCTACCTTAGGTAATAAATCTTCTTCTATTTCATCTACTTTGCCACATTCCATACATACAAGATGATGATGGAAATGCTTTGCACCTTCTTTGCGTAAATCAAAACGAGCTACACCATCTCCGAAATTAATTTTATCTACTACTTTCAATTCTGCTAACAATTCTAGTGTACGATAAACAGTAGCTAGTCCGATTTCTGGCGCCTTATCTTTAACTTTTAAATAGACGTCTTCAGCGCTTAAATGGTCTTTTTCATTTTCAATTAGAACTCTCAAAGTCGCCTCACGCTGTGGCGTTAATTTATAAGATGATTGTTGTAATTGTTGCTTCACGCGATTTAATCGTTCTTCCACGGAAGCCTCACTCCCCTACTAATAATTATAATCATTTTAATTTACATAATGATTTATATATAAAATACCAGTAATTGATAAAATACGCAAGTATGTTCGGCATCTTAATTATAATGATTATAATTAAGTAATAGGTGTTGTAAGGCAATAATCGTCTTAGCGTCTTCTAACTCTTGGCTTTGTAACAAATTATTTATATCTTTTAAGTGATAAAATTCA
The DNA here is from genome assembly GCF_030294405.1 of Staphylococcus casei. NCBI lineage: Bacteria > Bacillati > Bacillota > Bacilli > Caryophanales > Staphylococcaceae > Staphylococcus > Staphylococcus casei. The sequence continues at coordinate 1,446,719 of NZ_CP125718.1, read as the reverse complement.
AGTTCGATGAATTCATCATCATCTAAATTCATTTCACCTTTTTTTAAATCTTTTGCTAAATAAATAGATATTTTTTCATTTGAAAATCCTGGCGAACCATACATCTCAGTAATTAACTCTAAATTTTCTGCAATATACCCAGTCTCTTCTTCCAATTCTCGTTTGGCTGCATCTTCTCTAATTTCATTTAGCTCTAATTTACCAGCTGGAATTTCTAGCATGACCTTTTCTGCAGGCTTGCGAAATTGCTTTACAAGAATAACTTCGTTGTCCGGTGTTATCGCACATACAGCAACCGCACCGTTATGATATACCAATTCTCGTTTAGATGTCTGACCATCGGGTAACACTACATCATGAACTTCTAAGTCAATAATGGCACCGTTGTAAATAGAATGTTTATGTATTGTTTTTTCGTATAAGTTCATTGCAATCACGTTCCTTTTAATTAATTTGAGTTATTGTTAAGATTAACATGTTGGTTAACATGGGAATAGTAAAGTTAATTATCGGTTAATATTTACTTGGAATTACTTTATGATACATTGTCGTATTGATAATAGCTTTTAATACTTAATTTTCATGAGAAACTTAATATATCGTAAATAAATTCATGTAATTTTATTATGTTCCTAACCTATAGAATAGTGTATCGAAAGGGGAAAAGACATGCAAAAAAATATATTAAAAAGTGGTATTGAAATTTCTGAGATAGGTTTAGGTTGTATGAGTTTAGGTACAAATTATGCACAAGCAGAACCTATCATTGAACGTGCCATCGAACACGATATCACTTATTTTGACACAGCAGATATATATGATAGAGGGATAAATGAAGAAATTGTTGGTAAAGCACTCAAAAAATATCAAAATAGAGATGATATTGTCATCGGAACAAAAGTTGGTAACCATTTAGCAGATGATGGTTCAACGTTTTGGGATCCTTCTAAAAAGTACATCAAAACTGCCGTTAAATCTTCCTTACAAAGATTAGGTATAAATCATTTAGATTTATACCAATTACATGGTGGCACAATTGATGATCCACTAGATGAAACAATCAGTGCCTTTGATGAATTGAAAAAAGAAGGCGTGATACGTGCTTACGGTATTTCTTCTATTCGTCCAAATGTCATAGATTATTATTTAGAGCATAGTGAAATTGAAACGTTGATGTCTCAATTAAATTTAATTGATAATAGACCAGAAGCATTGTTGAATGCTATTCACGCTAAAAATGTTAAAGTATTAGCACGAGGCCCAGTGTTTAAAGGGTTGTTAACTGCCAATAGCAATCATGCATTAGATAATAAATTCAAAGATGGTATTTTTGAATATAGTAATCAAGAATTAGGCGAAACGATTGCTTCTGTTAAAGAGGTAGAAAGCAATTTAACTGGACTTACTTTTAAATATCTTACTTCTAAAGATCCAATAGGTTCAATTATTGTTGGAGCTAGTAGTATTGAACAATTAGATGAGAATATCAACAATTATGAAGCCTCTAAAGAAATAAGTTTTGAGAAATTAAAAGCTGCTTGTGGACGTGTTAAAAACTTAGAATATACGCAACACCTTAAATAAATTTAATTAAAGCGTTAACTCAATTCTGTCGGAATAATAATGGCTAGTTAGTCCCTATTTTTCCAGATAAATTGTGTTAACGCTTTTTAATTCACCATATTACCAATGTGACTAGGCTTTGTTTTTAAAAAATGAAGTGAAGTATTTTTCTAGGAATCTAGGAGCTAATTGATATAGTTTTAATGTTCTATGCATCCACTTAGGTTCATTAATTTCATATTTACCATATATCATTCCACTTACGATTTGTTGCGCTAATTTATCAGGATCCAACATAATGGATTTATATTTTTGTGCATACATTAACGAAGGATCTGCTTTTTCATGAAAAGGTGTTGCTATCGGACCAGTATTTACAGTAAGTATATGGTAATTGGGATGCTCAAGTCTTAGCGCATTGAGTACTTGATTAAAAGCAGCTTTACTTGCACCATAATGCGCAGCATAAGCTTGCGTTAAAAATGCAGACTGACTCCCAATGCCAACAATCGTTGGATATGCGCTAAAATAAGGTTGAATGGTAGCCAAAAGTATATTGAAATTGACGATATTCAATGTGTATGTTTCAGTCATTTCATCGAGTGAATGTTGAGCTATTGATTTAAAATAACCTAAACCAGAACTATAAATCAAACCATCGATATTTTGATTTTTAAAATAGTTTTTGAGATTTAATATTTGCGATTTAGATTGTAAATCACATTGAATAATGTTCAAGTGATCAGTACCGTATTGTGTTTTCAGGTCATCCAATTTGTGTGAATTTCGTGCTAATATTGTTACATAGGCTTTTTTATTTAATAAGCTACATAATATCGAGCGGCCTAGACCGCTCGTGCCTCCAGTTAATACATAATGCTTACCTATCATTGTTATCCCTACCCTTTATCGATTTATCAATTATTATAAGTGAAATGTCAGTAATCTGTCATGTGTTCAATGAAAACATTAGCCATATTACAAAACTATGTTACGATAGGAACATAAAAACTTAGAGGAAGTGAAAAGTTCACATGAAACTAGTATTTTATGGTGCTGGTAATATGGCACATGCAATATTTACAGGTATCGTAAATTCAAAAATTATTGAATCTAACGATATTTATTTAACAAACAGGTCTAATGAAGTTGCACTCAAAGCGTATGCTGATGAATTGGGTGTTAACTATAGTTATGATGATGAAGCCTTACTTAAAGATGCTGATTATATATTTATAGGCACAAAGCCTTATGATTTTGATGCATTAGCTGAGCGTATCAAACCTTATGTCAACGAGAAGAATAAATTCATCTCTATTATGGCTGGTTTGCCGATAAGTTATATTCGTGAGCAACTGGGTTCAAATAATCCAATTGCACGTATTATGCCTAACACCAACGCGCACGTGGGTCATTCTGTAACTGGAATTAGCTTTTCAAGTAATTTTGGACCGAAATCAAAAGATGAAGTAGACGATTTAATTAACGCCTTTGGTTCAGCAATTGAAGTATCTGAAGATCATTTACATCAAGTAACTGCAATTACCGGAAGCGGTCCTGCATTTCTTTACCACGTATTTGAACAATACGTAACAGCAGGCACACGTTTAGGGCTTGAAAAATCACAAGTTGAAGAATCCATTCGTAACTTAATTATTGGAACGAGTAAAATGATCGAACGTTCAGATTTAAGTATGGAACAATTACGCAAAAACATTACTTCTAAAGGTGGCACAACACAAGCTGGTTTGAATGCACTTTCTCAATATGATTTAGAAAGTATATTTGAAGATTGTTTGCGTTCTGCAGTAAATAGAAGCGTTGAATTAGCAAGTCAAGATGACGATTAAGCACTTTAAATATATTTATAACAAATAAAAGCTGGTGAACATCATAAATGTGTTCACCAGCTTTTATTTGTTATATTAAGTCTGTTTTTAAAATGACCAAGCATCAAAATCTTTAACGAAGATAAACGGCGGTGTCGAAGCTTTTGCCTTTAAAGATTGACTAATCGCTTCTACTTCTGTTGACGTATAGCGATTACTAATATGTGTAATAAGCGTATACCCTACGTGAGCTTCTTCTATTAAATTAAATACATCATCAATATGACTATGATGGTAATTATTCGCTAATATTTTGTCACCGTCGATATATGTACTTTCATGAACCATAACCGTTGCATCACGAGCGATTAGAAATTCATTTCTACATGGCATAGTATCTCCAAATATTGCGATTACAGGGCCTTTTATCGCATCGCCTTTAAATTGATTTGAATTATAAATGAGACCGTTATACTCAAAAGTTTCGTTATTTTTAACATCTTGATATTTTGGACCTGGTTCGAGGCCAATTTTCTTCAGAGCTTCAACATCAATTTTACCTGATGTATAAGGTGCTTCTATTCTATAACCAAAAGATGGGATGCCATGATTTAACATATGTGCTTCAACGTTAAATCCATTGTGTTGATATGAAAGGTGATCTTCTATTTCTATATATGTGATTGGATAATTTAATTTAGATTCAGATAACTTTAATGTTGTTTCAATAAAGGATTTTATACCTTTTGGCCCCACAACTGTCAAAGGTTTACCTTCCCCACCTTGAAATGACCGACTAGTTAATAAGCCAGGCAAACCAAAGATGTGATCACCATGCATATGCGTTATAAAAATATGATCTACTTTGCCTAATTTGATAGAATGATGTAGTATCTGATGCTGTGTGCCTTCCCCTACATCAAATAACCAAACACTATTTGAATAAGGCTCTAAATTTAATGCAATCGCTTGTGTATTTCTTTCTTTAGTTGGTAGACCTGCACTCGTACCAAAAAATGTGATTTCCATGCATATGCCTCCTCTTCTTGTTCACATTTTATCATATAAAATATAAAAAAATATATTAAATTTGAATACTTTTAAGCAAAAAGGTATGAACATTAACGAATATTGTTCTATAATAAATAGAGATTTATAAAAAGAATTGAGGTTTTGATCTTGAATACTAGAAATAAAGATATTCCATGCTTAATAACAATATTTGGAGCGACTGGTGATCTAAGTCATAGAAAATTATTTCCATCATTATTCCACTTATATCAGCAAGAAAATTTAAATGAACAAATTGCAATTATTGGAATTGGTAGAAGAGACTTAACAAATGATGACTTCCGTAGTCAAGTGAAGTCATCAATTCAAGAACATGTGAAAGATACGAAACATCTTGATAAATTTATGGAGCATGTTTTTTATCATAAACATGATGTGAGTGATGAAGCGAGCTATCAGTCATTATTAGAAGTAAGTAATAAATTAGACACGGAATTCCAATTACAAGGTAACAGAATGTTTTACTTAGCGATGGCACCGAAATTCTTTGGTGAAATTTCTGATTACTTAAAATCTTCTGGATTAACAAATACAGATGGTTTTAAACGTTTGGTTATTGAAAAACCATTTGGTAGTGATCTTGAATCCGCAGAACAATTAAATGAACAATTACGCCGTTCTTTTAAAGAAGAAGAAATTTACCGTATTGATCATTATTTAGGTAAAGATATGGTTCAAAATATAGAAGTACTTCGCTTTGCTAATGCAATGTTTGAACCACTATGGAATAATAAATACATTTCTAATATCCAAGTAACATCTTCAGAGGTCTTAGGTGTTGAAGATAGAGGTGGCTATTATGAATCTAGTGGCGCTTTAAAAGATATGGTTCAAAATCATATGCTACAAATGGTTGCACTTTTAGCTATGGAAGCTCCTATTAGTCTAAATAGTGCAGATATTAGAGCTGAAAAAGTAAAAGCATTAAAATCATTACGTAAGTTAGAAGCTGAAGAAGTTAGACAAAACTTTGTTCGCGGTCAATACGATGAAGGTACGATTAAAGGTGAAACAGTTAAGCGTTATAGAGACGAAGATCGTGTTTCGGAAGATTCAACGACGCCTACTTTTGTTGCTGGTAAATTAACGATTGATAACTTCAGATGGGCCGGCGTACCTTTCTATATTAGAACTGGTAAACGAATGAAGAGCAAGACCATACAAGTTGTAGTTGAATTTAAAGAAGTTCCTATGAATTTATACTATGAAACTGAGAAAAAATTAGACTCTAACTTACTTGTAATCAATATCCAGCCAAATGAAGGCGTTTCATTACATTTAAATGCGAAGAAAAATGTTCAAGGTATCGAAACAGAACCTGTTCAATTATCTTATGCTATGAGTGCTCAAGATAAGATGAATACTGTTGATGCATATGAAAATTTATTGTTTGATTGTTTAAATGGTGATGCAACAAACTTTACACATTGGGAAGAATTGAAATCTACATGGAAATTTGTAGACGCAATACAAGAAGAATGGGATCAAAATGAACCTGAATTCCCGAACTATCAATCCGGTTCTAATGGCCCACTCGAAAGTGATTTACTCTTAAGTAGAGATGGCTTTCATTGGTGGGATGATATTCATTAAACTACTATTTTAGTGAATATCATCATAGCAACAACACATGTGTAAAAATACATTCGTGTTGTTGCTTTTTTCTTATCCTAATTTTGTGTTATGATTTAATCTATTCAGTATCTATACTACATATCAAGGGATTTGTATTTACATTTTACCCTATTCAACTTTATTAGATGTAAGCAACACAATAATAATGTAAAATAAAATTACTTAAGTAATACTTAAATTAAAGGTATAAAGTTAAAAGATAGTTATAATAGTAATTGTAAAATTAGGAGTGAAAGTTTTGGACGTTATCAAGCAAATACAACAGGCAATTGTTTATATTGAAGATCATTTGCTAGAGCCTTTTCATTTGCAAAAACTCAGTGATTACGTTGGTCTTTCACCTTATCACCTCGATCAATCGTTTAAGATGATTGTAGGACAATCTCCAAGTGAATATGCAAGAGCGCGTCGTATGACGGTGGCTGCTAAGGAGATTATTAGTGGCTCAAGTCGTTTGATTGATATAGCTAAAAAATATCATTATAGTGATGCGAACGAATTTGCTAATGATTTTAGTGATTTTCATGGCGTTTCACCTATTCAAGTAAATACAAAACGCGAAGATCTTCACATGTTGCCTAGACTCTATATCAAACTGACTACCACAGAAAAACCACCATACCCCTATCGTTTGGAGCATACACCAAATCTTTCGCTTGTTGGTTACGCGCAATTTATCAATGCGAACGAGTTAGAAAATCCATTTAAAGTACCTGATATATTAGAAGACTTATTAATTGAAGGTAAGATAGAGGAGTTACAACACTATAATGATGTGAGTCCTCATGAATTATTTGTTGTGAATTGTCCTTTGGATCAAGGCATGGAAGTATTTGTAGGCGTTCCTAGCGAAAGATATCCAGATCATTTGGAAAATCGAATGCTTCCTGAAAGACAATACGCTAAGTTTAATTTACAAGGTGATATAGATTATGTCATCAATGAAGCTTGGTATTATATTGAAACAAGCCTACAAATGACACTTCCTTATGAGCGTGATAGTTTATATGTAGAAGTTTATCCCTTTAATTTATCTTTTGACCACAGTTTTACTAAAGTTCAATTATGGATGCCTGTAGACCAGGAACAGTATGATTATTATGATGAATAAAACATCCCTCTAACAAATGATAATGCGCTTAGAATTATATATGTTAGAGGGATGTTTTATATAGAATTGGATTACAAAGCCAGCATAAAGGCTTCATATGGTCTTAATCCATTTATATGAATAATGCTATCGTTATAATTATGAAGTAATACGCAGTTTGATGAGAAAATGAGTGTCTCCGGTAAGTTGAGTGTTGCCGTTTGTCCTGTTAAATTACCTACAATTAACATACGTTCACCATTGAATTCTCTTAAGTAAGCAAATACGTGTTCATTTTCCTCATCGACAAGTGTAAATGAACCATACGTTAAGATATCATGCGTTTTTTTGACTTGTATCATCGATCTATAAAAATTTAAAATTGAATTTGGATTTTGTTGTTGTGCTGCTACATTTATCTTTCTATAGTTTGGGTTAACTGGAAACCATGGTTCATGGTTAGAAAATCCAGCGAATGAACTATCATCCCATTGCATGGGTGTGCGTGAATTATCCCGGTTTTCCATCTTATGTTTTTCTAATAATGCATTAACATCACCGTTTTGAGCCTTAACAATGTTATATTCATTAACTACTGCAACATCATTAAATGTTTCTATATTTTCAAAAGGATAGTTTGTCATACCAATCTCTTGACCTTGGTAAATAAAGGGCGTTCCCTTTTGTAAGAAGTATACTAAGGCATGACTTGTAGCAGATTCATACCAAAAATTTTTATCATCCCCCCATGTTGAAACGCGACGAGGCTGATCGTGGTTTTCGATAAATAAAGCATTCCATCCTATGTCTTCTAAATTATTTTGCCAAGCATTCAAAACCGCTTTGTATGCTCTAACATCAAATTGTACATCTCCAGTGTTCCATAACCCTAAGTGTTCAAATTGGAAAATCATATTAAATTTCCCCTTTTCTTCGCCCACCCATGCTTCAGCATTGTTAGGCGTCACACCATTAGCTTCGCCTACAGTCATAATGTCATATTTACTCAATGATTTATCTTTCATTTCTTGAAGCCACGTTTGAATACCAGGTTGATTCATATCTACGTCAAATGCAGGGGCATACGTTTTCCCTTCAGGCACAGGCAGGTCACCAGCTTCAAACGTTTTTTTAATATGCGTAATAGCATCAACTCTAAAGCCATCTATACCTTTATCGAACCACCAGTTCATCATTTTATATATTGCTTCTCTTACATCAGGGTTAGACCAATTTAAATCAGGTTGTTTTTTACTAAATAGATGGAAATAATATTGTTCTGTTTGTGCATCATATTCCCATGTTGAACCATTAAATATACTTTCCCAATTATTGGGTTCTGAGCCATCTTCTTTTGGATCTTGCCATATATACCAATCTCTTTTAGGATTATTTTTATCAGATTTAGATTCTATAAACCATGGATGTTCATCAGATGTATGATTCACAACTAAGTCTAATATTAATTTCATCCCTCTTTGATGAATACCTGCTAATAATTGGTCAAAGTCATCCATAGTGCCAAATTCTGTCATGATGGCCTGATAATCACTAATATCATATCCATTATCATCATTAGGGGACTGATACATAGGGCTCAGCCAAATAACATCAATACCTAATGCTTCGATATAATCTAATTTTTCAATGAGACCTGGTATATCGCCAATACCATCATTATTGGAATCATTAAAACTACGAGGGTAAACTTGATATGCTACTGCTTCTTTCCACCATTGTTTATTCATCATATATCTCCTTCATTCGATTTTTTGTTGAAATTCGATGAACTATATTTGTTTTTATGAATCTATTGTATTGTTCTATAGGATGTCCTTGTATAAGATCGATAACTGACGCCCCGGCCACTTCTCCTAATAGTTTAGGGTTAATATTCACAGCAGTTTGAGGAGGAGAAGCAAATTCATTTAAATAGGAATCATTAAACGTCGCTGTGTGTAGATCATCTGGTATATTGATTTTTAATTCATATAACACGCTTAATACCATATGGTTCAGCATCGTATCAGATGTGATTATAGCAGTTGGTAACTGATTAGCGCTGCGTAATTTTTTAAAGTGTGTCAGTATATCATCGCGTTGCATATCAAAATGAATAATATTTGAAGTAATGTCATTTTGCTGAACAATATCTTTAAATCCCTCTATACGATCATTCACAACCTCATAATCGCCCTTTTCAGCGATAAATAGTATATTTGAATGCCTAGACTCAATCAACGATTGTGTGAGTTCTCTTGAAGCCTGTATATTATCATTATCAATATGTATTGCTTTATTTTTTCCAAGTGCTTTACCTATCACAACATAGGGGATTTCCTGTTCAATAAGAATATTTTCAATCTCATCATTTTGTTTAGAATATAATAAAATAAACCCATCTAAAGAATGATAATTAATCATCCGATCAACTTCATTTTGCAAATCTTCATAAGCTTCGCTAGTCGTAGATATTGTCGCATAGTTACACGCTTTGCATTTATTATAAATCCCAATAAGCACATCAATCATAAATGGGTTTTGTTTTATTTCATTATGTCCACTTTTTTGTATAATGCCTATTGTATTGGACTGTTTTGTAACTAAGGTCCTAGCCGCATTATTAGGTTGATAATCTAATTTTTTCATGGCAGCTTTAACCTTAATTTTAGTTTTCTTACTTATATGAGGATTATCACTCATTACACGCGAAACAGTAGATGGAGCTACGTTGGCAGCTTTTGCAACATCTTTAATTGTAACCAATAGAATCATCCTTTATCATTAATTTTAAAGCGCTTTCTTTTAACTATATTAGAGTGAAAGTATAATGTCAAAAGATAAATGCAAACGTTTGCAGTTATCTTTAAATTTTTTTAAAATAATTCATAAAAAAAGACCCGAAATAAATTTCGAGTCTTGAATAATACCTATAGTTTATTCTTCAATCCATTGCGTGTGGAATACGCCTTCACGATCTTTACGTTCATAAGTATGAGCACCAAAGTAATCGCGTTGTGCTTGAATTAAGTTTGCTGGTAAGTCCTCTGAACGATAACTATCATAGTAGTTGATACTTGCAGAGAAACCAGGTGTTGGTACACCATTTTGTACACCAGTTGCCACTACATCACGTAATGCATCTTGATAATTTGTAACGATATCTTTGAAGTAAGGATCTAATAATAAATTCTTTAATTCAGTATCATTGTCATACGCTTCTTTAATTTTTTGTAAGAATTGCGCACGAATAATACAACCTTCACGCCAAATCATTGCTAATTCTCCAAGTTTTAAATTCCATTCATTGTCATCACTAGCTTTTCTCATTTGAGCAAAACCTTGTGCATATGAACAAATTTTACTCATATAAAGTGCTTTACGAATTTTTTCTAAGAATTCTTCTTTATTACCTTCGAATTTAGAAGATGGTCCATTTAATTGTTTTGAAGCATTTACACGTTCTTCTTTAATTGATGAGATGAAACGAGCAAATACAGATTCAGTAATAATTGTTAATGGAATACCTAATTCTAAAGCGTTAATTGAAGTCCATTTACCTGTACCTTTTTGTCCAGCAGTATCTAAAATCTTTTCAACTAAAGGACCATTTGTTTCATCATCCAATTTAGTAAAGATATCACCAGTTATTTCAATTAGGTAACTTGAAAGTTCACCAGCATTCCAATCTTTAAAAGTTTTAGATATTTCTTCATGAGACATACCAAGTAAATCTTTCATCATAGCGTAACTTTCTGCAATTAATTGCATATCCGCATATTCAATACCGTTGTGCACCATTTTGACATAGTGTCCAGCACCGTTTGGACCAATATAAGCTACGCATGAAGCGCCATCTTTAGCTTTAGCTGAAATAGCTTCTAATATATCGCTTACTTTATCGAACGCTTCTTGTTGTCCACCTGGCATTAATGAAGGACCAGTTAAGGCACCAACTTCTCCGCCTGATACACCCATGCCGATAAAGTTCACACCACTTTCAGCTAATGCTTTATTACGTCTGATTGTATCTTGATAATTAGTGTTACCACCATCGATTAAGATATCATCATTATCTAATAATGGTAATAAGCTTTCTATTGTAGCATCCGTTGCAGGACCTGCTTTTACCATTAATAAAATCTTGCGGGGTTTTTCTAAAGAATTTACAAACTCCTCAATAGAGTATGTTGGATGGATATGCTTCCCTTCAGATTCTTTAACCATTTCATCTGTTTTTTCAGAAGAACGGTTAAAGACTGAAACGTTATATCCACGTGATTCAATATTCCAAGCAAGGTTCTTGCCCATTACAGCTAAACCTACTACACCAATTTGTTGTGCCATTATACTAACCTCTCTTATTAAAGTTTTCTAGTACATTGTATCATAAAGCGTATATAATAATCACTAAATCAGTTTTCAGATTTTTTTGTAATAATTTCTACTATTTTTAAAAGCTGTTCTGCCAACAGATTTAACGACTCGATTGGCATACGTTCATGTGTTGTATGAATATGCTCATATCCCACACCTAAGATTACTGTAGGTATACCTAAACTATTAATTATATTACCATCTGAACCACCACCTGCGACTGTTGTTTTAGGATTTAATCCTAATGAGACTGCGCTAGCTTTGGCAATATTTGTAACTGTTTCTGTATCTGATACTGTGAAACCAGGATAGCTTTTAGTAATTTGAACTTCTGCAGAGCCACCATATTTATTTGCTGCTTTTTCGAATACAGCTTTCATATGTTCGACTTGCGCTTGTATACTTTCATCCGAATGTGAACGAGCTTCAGCATTAAGGGTAACTTTATCAGCTACAATATTTGTAGCTGAACCTCCTTCAAAGCGCCCAATATTGGCCGTCGTATATTCATCAATTTTACCTAATTTCATTTCACTTACTGCTTTAGATGCAATATTAATTGCACTCACGCCTTTATCTGGCATACTAGCATGTGCTTTTTTACCATAAATGGTTGCATCAATCTTCATCTGTGTCGGCGCTCCAACTACAGTAGTGCCAACGGGCATGCTGGCATCAACTGCATATCCAAAATCAGCATCTAATAATGATTGATTTAAATGCTTAGCACCCTCTAATCCTATTTCTTCAGCTACAGTAATAACAAATTGGATTTGTCCATGTGAGATCTCCTGTTCATTAAGTGTTTGAACCATCTCTAATATAGACGCTAAACCAGCTTTATCATCTGCACCTAATATCGTTGTGCCGTCAGAATAAATGTAACCATCTTCTTTAATAATAGGTTTGACATCAATACCTGGTACAACTGTATCCATATGGCTAGTAAAATAAATTTTATTTATGTATGCATCATTAACATTGGATTTTAAAGTGCAAATTAAATTATTAGCACCAAGCCCTTCATATTCTCCTGCTTGATCTTCTACGACATCTAATCCTAATGCTGTGAATTTTGCTTTAAGTACTTTTTGTATTTCATTTTCATTACCACTTTCAGAATTAATTTGAACTAATTCTAAAAATGTATCTAATAGTCGCTGTTTATTTATCATGTATATCCCCCATCAATTATGTAAAATGATATAATCTCTTTTTTAAATTTTAAGTCATACCTTTAAGTATATCGAAATATCGAATAAATCAAAACTAATCTGTTTCTAATTTAACTTCATCCTATGATATAATACAATGGTAAATGCTGTATAGATAAGTAAATAATATTGCCATTAATGTACTATTATCTAATATATTTAGGATTTGGAGGAATAACCTTTGAGTAATAACAAAGTGTTGAGAGTTATTATCGTAGTGATGTTAATAGCTGTTATACTTGCCTTAGTTTTAACAAGTGTAGTTCCATTGGTAAACTAAGTATTAAATTTTATAAGTATACATCGAATCGAGTCTTTTTATTAATTAAATAACTTAACAATAACCACATTTTATTCTATTACTGTAAAGATGCATCTTATTAAATATTGATGTTTCGTTTACTCCTATGAATGATTTGTGGTTTTAATTCTTTCTTCTCTTAATATGCTAACCCCTATTTTCTTCTTAACCAATAAAAAAAGTAACCTCGAAATGATAATCGAAGTTACTTTTTATTTATTATAAGTAAGTTGCTTTAGCATCATTATGCAAAACTAGTGAACCAAATTGTGATTTTATGACTAAGTACTCTTCAAGTTCGTTAATAAGCTGTATTAAGCTAGCACGGGTCCTAAATGATGCATGAGAGTCAGGTAGTTCAAGGTCATTCATTTCTAACCGTATTTCATATAATGAGTGTAACCTTAAGACAGTATAATCATTGCTATTCACATTACTTGCAACTTCTGCAAACAAAGCAGATAGCTTGGATAATAGGCAATCCTTCGTTTCTATATTTTGAATCATTAAAGCCATTCTGCGTAATAATTCTAACTGTTCTTCTCTCATATCAAAATAATGATAATAAGAATTTTCATTACGGACAAAGTGATTTTTAACATCTCTAAATGCTATAGATTTCGCTTTTCTAATTGTGAATTTTAAATTTTCAAAAGATATATCTAAAGTTTGACTTGGATTTTGACAAGTCTTACTATATGTTTCAAAAATAGATGTAAATTGATCTTCAATTTGTTGTTTATATTGTTTTAAGGTGCTATCTAAACTTGGCATAATTAAATTCATTAAAAATGCAATCCCTAAACCTATGACCAATAATAGAATTTCATTAAAAATTAAGTGCATATCTATGATTTTAGCGTTAAAGACATGTAGTAAAATGACACAACTAGTGACTACACCTTCTTGTACATTAAAAACGACTGTAAGTGGGATAAATAATAATACGATTAGCCCTAAAACAATCGCATGTTGCCCTAATAAATTAAAAATTAATGAACCGAGAGCGAGTATCATAAGGCAAGATACAAAACGAGACACAATCGCTTGGACAGAATGCACTTTTGTATGTTTAATACAAAGCACAACTAATATTGCACTAGAAGCAAAATTATCTAGCCCTATTAATTTTGCAATAATGATCCCTAGTGCCATACCGATTGCAGTCTTGATCGTTCTAAATCCGATTCGATATGGATTTAAACGCTTCATATTCACTCCCTATCTTTCGTCACAATATGAATCAAATAAGTTTTGTAATTGTGAAATAACATCCATTACATCATGACCTTCAATTTGATGACGTTCAATCATTTGTGCAATTTTGCCGTCTTTAATTAATGCGAATGATGGGCTAGATGGTGCATAACCCTCAAAATAATCTCTAGCTTGTTGCGTTGCTTCTTTGTCTTGTCCCGCAAAAACTGTAACAAGACGGTCTGGTAATTTATCATAATGTAAGGCATGCGTAGCTGCTGGTCTTGCAATACCTCCAGCACAACCACATACAGAATTCACCATTACTAATGTAGTTCCTTGTTGTTGTAATACTTTATCAACTTCATCAGCAGTTGTTAATTGCTCATAACCTGCTTCTTCAATTTCATTTCGTGCTTGATTAACAACATCAGTCATATATAAATCAAAATTCAAATCCATAATAACGTCACCTTTCATTTCATAATTATTACTTTAATTCTACTAATATATATACAATAGTTCAACATGTGTGTTTAGTCTGATTAAATAAATTTGCAATTGATTTAAAAATTAAAGATAATCCACGTGAAAATTGTTCATTCTAGTCATGTCTTCACTAGAAAAAATTTTGAATTTAAAATCGAAAATTAAAGGTTAATAATTTGTATTTTTATCATTGAATGAACTGTCCTTAATAAAAGTTTTTGTTTTAAATATTTAACTATTAAGGGTAACATAACATAAATATAGGTAACTAATATCATTTAAAAAATACGCGCTTCGACTTATTTATCGAAGCGCGTATTTTAATATGGGTTAGATTGTGCTATAAAAACGTAAAATAATTTAATAAATACTTGTATGCTCAACTGAATATTGTTCAATACGTGTTTTGACAAAATTCATGAATCTACCTGCTTGTAAACCATCTAATATACGATGATCAATCGATAGACATAAATTGACCATATTGCGAATTGCGATCATATCATCAATTACAACGGGTTTCTTGATCACTGACTCAATTTGTAAAATTGCAGCTTGAGGATGATTGATGATACCCATTGATGATACAGAACCAAAAGTTCCAGTGTTATTTACTGTAAATGTACCGCCTTGCATGTCCTCCGAACGTAATTTTTTGTTACGTGCTTTCTGCGCAAGTTCATTAATTTCGCGTGCAATACCTTTAATTGATTTTTCATCTGCATTTTTAATCACTGGCACATATAATTTATCTTCATCTGCCACTGCAATAGAAACATTCACATCTTTATGCATAATAATTTCTGAATCCTGCCAACTACTATTTAGTAATGGATATGCTTTTAATGCTTCAGCGACAGCTTTAACGAAGAATGCAAAGAAAGTTAAGTTATATCCTTCACTTTCTTTGAAACTCTGTTTGTGATGATTACGTGTTTTTACTAGGTTTGTTGCATCAGCTTCAACCATCATCCAAGCATGTGGAATTTCATTCACACTGTTCACCATATTTTGAGCGATTTGTTTACGTACACCATTAACTGGTATTGAAGAGCCAGGAGAAGGTTCATTGTATTTTGCTTGATGCGTCACTTTCGGTGAATCTTTAGGCGCAACTGCTGTTGATGGTGTCTTATTTGTACCTTCTTTGATTACTTTCTCAATATCCTTTTTAGTTACGCGTCCTTCAAAGCCTGTACCTATAACTTGGGATAAATCAATTTGATTTTCCGAAGCAAGTTTAAAGACTACTGGCGAATATCGGCCATTATTTTTAGCTTCATTTCCATTCGCTGCGCTTTTGTGTTCAGATGAAGTATCAGTTGGTGTTGTTTCTTTAGGTGTGTCATTGTTATCATCTGTTGTGCTATCTTTTACGGGTTCTTCACCAGTATCAAGATGGCATATTACGCGTCCTACTTCAACAGTTGTACCTTCTTCTACTACAATTTCTTTGATTGTTCCAGCGTAAGATGATGGTACCTCTGCTGTCACTTTATCTGTAATAACTTCACATAAAGGGTCGTATTCTTCAACAGTATCGCCTACAGAGACAAGCCATTGTTCGATTGTACCTTCATGCACACTTTCGCCAAGTTTAGGCATTTTAATTTCCATGATTGTGCCTCCTTAGAATTCTGCAAGTTCTCGCATTTTAATTTTTATCTTATCGGGATTAATCATAAACTCGTCTTCAAGTGTCGGTGCAAAAGGCATTGAAGGTACATCAGGTCCTGCAAGCCTCATAATTGGTGCATCTAAATCAAACAAACAATTTTCAGAAATAATGGCAGAAACTTCCGAAATAATACTGCCTTCTAAATTATCTTCAGTTACAAGCAACACTTTACCTGTTAATTTGGCTCTTTCAATAATTGTTTCCTTATCTAATGGATAGACAGTACGTAAATCAACCACTTCAACATTGATACCATCTTCCGACAACATATCAGCAGCTTGGATGCAATAATTCACGCATAATCCATATGTAAATACTGTGATGTCATCACCTTCACGTTTCACATCTGCTTTTCCAATTGGTACCGTATAGTATGCTTCCGGAACTTCTTCTTTAAGCAAGCGATAAGCTTTTTTATGTTCAAAGTATAATACTGGGTCATTTGACTCAATAGATGCAAGAAGTAACCCTTTAGCATCATATGGTGATGATGGAATTACAATTGTTAAGCCTGGTGTAGAGGCAAAAATGGATTCTACACTTTGAGAATGATAAAGTGCACCATGAATACCTCCTCCAAATGGCGAACGAATCGTAATTGGACTATGGAAATCGTTATTAGAGCGATAACGCATTTTTGCAGCTTCACTCATGATTTGATTAGTAGCTGGCAAAATGTACTCTGCAAATTGAATTTCTGCAACTGGTCGCTTGCCTAACATTGCAGCACCAATACTCGTACCTACAATATTAGATTCTGCCAATGGTGTATCTAGCACACGTGCTTCTCCATACTTTTCTTGTAAGCCTAAAGTAACACCAAATACGCCACCTTTTTTACCTACATCTTCTCCTAAGATAAATACATCATTATCCTTTTCCATTGCTTGGTCTAAGCCTTGATGGATAGCGTCTAAGTAAGATAATTTAGCCATTATTTATGCTCCCTTCTTCATATACATGTGTATATGTTTCTTCTGGCGATGGATAAGGTGCTTTTTCAGCTTCTTTGGTAGCTTGATTAATAATATCTTTGTGTTCTTTTTCAATTTCTGATAACCAATTATTATCAATAATTCCTTCTTCAAGTAAAAATTCTTTGAATCTAAGATTACAATCTAAAGATTTTAATTCATCTCTTTCTTCTTTCGTACGATATTTGTCATCATCATCAGAAGAGTGTGCGGTCATTCTCGTACACATTGCTTCAATAAGTGTTGATCCACCACCATTTAAGCCACGTTCTCTCGCTTCTTTCATCGCTTTATACATTGCAATAGGGTCATTTCCATCCACTGTTTCACCATGCATACCATAACCGATAGCTCGATCTGATAGTTTTTCTGCACCATATTGTAATGAATTAGGAACTGAAATTGCATATTTATTGTTCTCAATCACACATATGAATGGTAAATTGTGAACACCAGCAAAATTTAAACCTTCATGAAAATCACCTTGATTTGAGCTTCCTTCACCCACTGTTGTCATTGCGATATTGGATTTATTATCCATTTTTAAAGCCAATGCAGCGCCAACAGCATGTACAATTTGTGTACCTACTGGTGAACTTTGTGAAAGTATACCTTTTTCTCTTTTACTAAAATGTGATGGCATTTGTTTACCACCCGAGCTAATATCATCTCGCTTACCAAACGCAGACAACATTGTTTCCAGAGGTGTCATGCCTAAATAAGTTACAAGCGCTAAATCTCGGTAATATGGTGAAGAAATATCTCCTTCTTCCATTGCATATGCCATGCCTATTTGGGCTGCTTCTTGGCCCTGACAGCTTATAACAAAGGGTATTTTGCCCGCGCGGTTTAATAACCACATACGTTCATCAATTTTTCGTCCTAAATCCATCCATTTATACATTGCTTGTAAGTCTGCTTTGTCAAGACCTACTGATTTATAATCAAACATGCTGATTCCTCCTTAATTAAACATGAATCGATCTATTTTCCACTTTCAAGCCTAATTCCATCAATACTTCAGATAGAGAAGGATGTGCGTGTGTTGTTAATCCAAGTTCTAATGTTGAACCATTCATAAACTGGAGTAAAGATACTTCATTGATAAGTTCTGTAACATGTGGTCCTATCATATTAAGTCCCAATACAGTATCCGTTTCTTGATCGATTACAATTTCACAAAAACCGCTTTGGTTTTTCGTATCTTCAATGACAGCTTTTCCTATTGCTTTAAATGGCACTTTAACAGAACGTGCCTTACTGTTTTCCGCTTTAGCTTGCTCAATATTTTTACCGATGCTTGCTACTTCCGGTTGAGTATATATACATCTAGGCATTTTATTATAATCAATTGGCAACGGGGATGCATCAAACATATGCTCAATTGCGATAATACCTTCTTTTGAACCTACATGTGCCAATTGTAACTGACCAATACAATCACCAGCAGCATATATATGAGCATCTTCAGTTTGTTGATATTCATTTACAATAATATGCTGTTTATCTGTTAACTTAATCTTAGTATTATTTAAACCAATATCATCTGTGTTAGGTTTACGACCAATTGAAACTAAGGCCTTTTCAAAAATCACATCGCTATCATTTAAAGTGATTGTAATTTGGTTGTCTTCCACTTTGATATGATCTGCTGACAACTGAGTATTTTCATAAAAAGTAACACCACGTTTAGTTAAGTCCTTTTTCAATGTTTGTGCAACTGATTTACTCTCCGTTGGTAAAATACGCTCGCCTGCTTCTATGATTGAAACTTCAACGCCAAAATCACTCATCAATGATGCAAATTCTAAACCTATAACTCCGCCACCGATAATTGCAAGGGATTGTGGTAGTTTTTCAATTTTTAAAATGTCATCACTAGATAACACTACATTATGGTCGAATGGTAAAAATGGTAGTGCCATTGGTGTAGAACCAGTACAAATTAATACATTATTGTTAGGTATTAATTCTGATTCTCCATCTTCATACTCTACTGAAATCGTTCCACTTTGGGGTGAAAAAATGGATGGCCCTAAAATACGTCCTGTTCCATTAAATACATCAATTTTATTATGTTTCATTAAATGATTCACACCATTATACATTTGGTTAACCACTTCATTTTTACGTTCTTGTATACGCGCAAAATTTAATTTGAACGCATCTATATCTATACCATATTCACTAGCTTTCGTTACTGTTTGCATCACTTCTGCTGATTTTAAAAGTGCTTTTGTAGGTATACATCCTTTATGTAAGCAAGTACCACCCAGCAGTGAATTTTCAACAAGCGCAACCTTTTTTCCAAGTTGCGACGCCCTAATTGCAGATACATAGCCTGCTGTACCACCACCAAGTATTACTAAGTCATATTGTTCTTCTGACATGTTTTGACTCCTAACTATTTGTTTTAGCTTAGTCATATGCATTTTTTATAAATAATATGCGGACTGCTAAAGTTATATTTCTTACTCACCGAGAAACATGATTACTCATCTATATAGAATGAATAATATCACTTATTTAACGTTAAAAAATAAGCGCTCAGTCATACTACGATCATTGTTTCATCTTAAAACGTAGCCGCTTTTAGTACATTACGTTTAAACATATGATACATTTCAGTATCATAATGGAATAGTTTGTCACCGGATTATTACACCAAGGTCAGTAATCCATTTATTTTAAACATAGCAATGAAACCACCTTCTATAATCAAAAAGTGATTCATTGATCTATTATATCCTCTTATAGTTTACATCAAATAACTGAGTTATAAAATTAAAAACCTATTTTTAATTAAAATTATTAACTATTTTAAATTTAACTAAAAACTAACTAATCACTCTAAGTGCTAATAATAAAGACTCTAATTTATTTTGCTTACTATCTGCCCTAGAAGTAAGTACAATTGGAAATTTTGCGCCTAACACTAGACTTGCAACACTTGCATTACCAAAGTATATGAAAGATTTATATAATGCATTCCCAACATCTATGTGGGGAACGATCAAAGCATCCACATCCCCAGCTACAGAGGATTTTACATTTTTCTTAATAACACTTTCCATACTTATAGCGTTATCAAATGCTAGTGGACCGTCCACAATAAGATGAGTACTATTGTCCCTATTAAACGTATACTTAATTTTTTCCGCATCTGTAGAGGAAGGGATTTTTCTTGATGGTGTTTCCACAGAAGATAATAAGCCCACTTTGAACTGTTGATAGCCTAAATCTTCACTGAATTTCGCTAAATTTTTTATAATTTGCTTTTTTTCCTCTACTGTTGGCATATGATTAAGTGCTACATCACTCAGCATCAAAGTCTTATGATAATTTGGAATATTAAAACACGCAACATGGTTTATAAAACCACGATCGCTTATAAAATTTCGATTACTCAGGATAAATGATAACATCGTTGAGGATTTCAAATTACCTTTCATAAGTAAATTAACCTTACCTCTTGATAAATCTTCAGCACAGGCTTTAAACATGTGATATTCATCTTCATACGTTAAGATATGAATTCTATTGAGGAGCTGTGCATCTACATCAAATGATCTAATGATTTCAGTCGGGTCTTGTGTATCATAAAGAAAAACGTCTATTTTTGTCATAGTGAGTGCCGACATAACGACGGATAGCATTTTTTCATCATTGGCATAAATTATAGCTACGTTACCGTCTAATGTCTCGGAATGTTCAATTAAATGTTGGTATTGCATTTAAATCAACACCTTTCTAATTTTATAAAGCAACTGCTAGACTAAATTTTATAGCGCTGTTGAGTACACCTATTGATTTTGCAAATGATTTTGATCAATCATCTCTTTCGCATTTTGGCGCGTTAATTTTGTGACGCTCGCACCAGATATCATTCTTGCTACTTCATCAATTCTTTCTTCTCCCGTAAGTTCTTTAACTTGCGTCGTCGTCCTATCATGATGAGCTGCCTTACTAATCAGTAAATGATGGTCACTCATTGTTGCAACTTGCGGTAAGTGAGAGATACAAATTACTTGAATATGTTGAGCTAAGTCTTTCATTTTTTCAGCCATTTTCTGAGCAGCTTGGCCCGAAACACCTGAATCTACTTCATCAAAAAGTATTGCTGTCTGTCCTCTTGATTTAACAAATATAGATTTAAGTGCAAGCATAATCCTAGAAAGTTCCCCGCCAGACGCTATTTTATTTAAACTTTTAAGTGGTTCTCCTTTGTTAGGACTAATTAAAAACTCTACATATTCAATACCTTCACGGTTAGGCTGATCTAAAGGTTGGAACGAAATTTCTAAATTAGCATCTTTCATTTGAAGATTCTGTATTTCATCAACAATATGGTCACGAAGGGTTTTGGCAACAATTTTCCTCTGTTGTGACAATTGTTGCCCTATCTCCATAATTTCATTGTAGAGTGTGTCAATTTCATCTCTCAATTGTGAGGTACTTTCTTCGTAATTCTCTATTTTATTAATTTCATTTTCTAATTTATCTTGGTAAGTAATCAGTTCATTAACATCTTTACCATATTTTCTTTTAAGGTTGTTTAAGACGTTCATTCTTTCTTCTAATTCATTGAGATACTGTTCATCAAATTCTGTATTCGTTATTTCATCGTACAACTGATGTTTGGCATCCTCTAATGTATAGTAGAATTGATCAACATCTTCTTTTAAGCGATCATATTTATCTGGTAAAATTTCACTCACTGACTGTAATTGATTACTCAATTCATATAAGCGATCTGTAATTGCGTGTTCATCTGTTAAAGTGAGATGCGCGTTATTCAATGCTAAGCTTAAATTTTCAGAGTTTTGAATTCGCTTGATGTCAGCTTCTAGCTTATCCACTTCCCCATCAATTAATTGTGCCTCTTTAATTTCTTCATGTTGAAATTTAAGCAAATCCAATCTTTGAAGCAACGCTTGATCTGCTGTTTCTAAATCTTCAAGTTCTTTCTTTTTAGCTTTATATTTATCAAAAGTCATAACATAAGTACTTAATATTGATGTATACGTATTTTCAGCGTAATTATCAAGTAACTGTAAATGATATTTTTGCTTTAGTAAAGATTGTGTCTCATGCTGCCCATGAATATCTAATAATTCTTGCATGATTTTCCTTAAATCATGCAAGGTTACGATTTGATTATTGATTCTACAAATACTCTTGCCTGAACTAAATATTTCTCTTTTTACTAATAAAAAGTCTTCATCTACATCTATTGATAAATCATGCAAGAGTGAAATAGCCTCTTTACTTTCATCAATATCAAATACGCCCTCAATAACAGCTTTTTTTTCACCATGTCTTACATAATTAGAAGAAGCACGCATTCCAATTAATTGGCCAATAGCATCGATGATGATAGATTTTCCTGAACCAGTTTCACCACTTAAGACGGTTAAACCGTCGCCAAAGTGTATTTCCAGCTCATCAATGATTGCAAATTGTTTAATGGATAAGGTCTGCAACATCCTTAAATCACTTCCTTATATTTATAATAAATTAAAGATGCGTGTTTTAATATTTTCACTTGCTGTTTCGTCTCTACAAATAATTAGACATGTATCGTCGCCACAAATCGTTCCTAAGACTTCTTCCCAGTCAATTTGATCTAAAATTGCACCGATAGACTGTGCGTTACCCGGTAATGTTTTTAATACTAATAAATTTCCTGTACCATCGATATTAACAAAAGAATCCATTAAATAACGCCCTAATTTTTCTAGAGGGTGATATTTTCTATCATTAGGTAAACTGTAAACATATTGTCCGGCTGGAGTTGGGACTTTTATGAGTTGAAGTTCTTTAATATCTCTAGATACTGTAGCTTGTGTCACATTCAATTCATATTCATTTAAACGTTTTACTAATTCATCTTGAGTTTCTATTTTTTCATTCGAGATTATTTCTCGTATTTTTATATGTCTTACTGATTTCTTAGCCATGTCATACACCTCTGTAAACGAATATTTATACATTGATTTTAACACATGGTTTTTAATACTACTACTAAAGTTCATCTGTAATTTTACTCAACACAAACTGTTATTACGCATATTATTGGTGAATAGAGGTGCTTATTAACTAGATAAAAGTACCATAACTGCACTGAAATTTAAGAATTTTTAGAAAATTGATGAATAATTATTAAATCATTTATAAATTACAAACAATAAAAAACCATACTACATTGACGCAGTATGATTTTCACTTGATGGATATATGTTTAAACCAAACATATCTTCGATTATAAATGATGCATATCAAACGTTTTAAGATTCTCTGTTATTAAAAAGTTGTATAATAGCTTCTAAATTTTCTGTATTATAACAATCAGGTAATTGGGCTAAGCACTGATGTGCCGCTTGAGTATGGTATGCTAATTTATCTTCTGCACCACTACGACCTAATAATGATACATACGTACTTTTATCATTCTCAATGTCACTACCTACTGCTTTACCTAATTTTTGCTCATCACCATAGATATCGAGCAAATCATCTTTAATTTGAAACATTAAACCTAAATGCTCACTATATTGTTCTAAAGCAGTAGCCACTAAATTTTCTGGTTCAGCAATATCAACTGCTGCCATGACAGCAAATTTGAGTAATGCACCTGTTTTAGCATTGTGTATTTGTTCTAGCGTAGTAAGATCAATTGCAGAACCTTCACTTTGCATGTCTAATGTTTGACCACCAACCATACCTAAATGTCCACTAGCAAATGATAAGCGTCGGATAAGCTTAACTTTAATCGCATCATTCAGTGTTGTATCATTTATAATCACATCAAACGCTTTAGTTAATAATGCGTCGCCAGCTAGAATCGCTTTCCACTCACCAAACACTTTATGATTTGTGAGTTTTCCTCTACGATAATCATCATCATCCATGGCCGGCAAATCGTCATGTATCAGCGAATACGTATGAATCATTTCTAAACCGAGCGCTGATGAAACCCCTAATTTATAATCCTTGGATAACATATCTAAAGTTAAAAGTAATAATACAGGTCTAATTCTTTTACCACCTGCATTTAATGAATAACGCATACTCTCTTCTAAATTAGTATCAAGTAAAGATGCTTCTATCGATGTTGCAAGTAGCTGATTAATTTCTTCTGTTAAATGATTAATCTTTTGATTCATCGTTATCTACTTCTTTCTCGGCATCATCGTCAGACATGAGTTCGTTTACTTTTTTTTCAGCGTCTCTCAAAGTTTCATCGCAAGTAGCTGATAATTTCATTCCACGTTGATATAAATTTAAAGATTCTTCTAATGATACATTTTCGTTATCAAGTTTTTGAACAATATCTTCCAGTTCTTTCATCATTTCTTCAAAACTTTGGGTATTACTATTACTCATCATTACACCTTACTTTCTTAACCTGTGCATCAACAACGCCATCTTTCATTGTTAATACAATGTTATCATTTTCACTTAAATCGTTTGTACTCGTAATTACATCGTCACCTTTATTCACAATCGTATAACCACGTAACATTGTATTTGTAGGACTTAGGTTATTTAATCCTTCTAGTTTCCTAGCCAAGTCATTTTTTTGATTGATAAAATAATTATGCATCACTTTATTTAATTCATTATATCTTTGCTTTGTTGTTAACTGTTCTCTGTTAATACTAGCTTTAAATTTTTTTAAATTAAACTGATTTTTCAACAATTCTAAACGCTGTTGCTCATTATTAATATTTTGATTAATTGTTAGCTTTAATTGTTTTTCCAAATCATCTCGTTTTTGTATTTGTTGGTCATACAACAATGTCGGTGTTTTAAATTTATAATAAGAGGATACATGCTCTAAGTGCTTTCGCTGTTGGTGTAAGTGTTGTTTAATAAAGCGTGTAAGCGATAAATTTGTTTGCTTTAAGTATTGACGTAGTTCGTATTGATCGGGCGTTGCAATGACTGCTGCTTGTGTTGGCGTAGCAGCTCTGACATCAGCCACAAAATCACTTAATGTATAATCTGTTTCATGGCCGACTGCAGAAATAACTGGTGTCCCACAATTATAGATTGCCTTAACAACGTCCTCTTCATTAAAATTCCACAAATCTTCTATAGAACCACCACCGCGGCCGATAATAATTGTATCAACATTTAATTCATCCGCTTGTTGAATCTTATCAATAATGTCATTCTTGGCTTGAGCCCCTTGAACTAATGTATTGATTTGTATTTGTTCAGCTAAAGGATATCTACTATTAATTGTAGTATGAATATCTCTAATAGCTGCACCAGTTCCTGCTGTTAAAACAGCTATTTTTTTAGGAAACTTAGGAATTAATTGCTTTTGACTTTGGTCAAAAAAGCCTTCTTTAGTTAACTTTTTCTTAAGTTGTTCTAATTTTTGATATAAGTTTCCTACACCATCTATATGCATTTTATTAACATAAATTTGATAATTACCTCTACGCTCATACACAGAAACACGTGCTTCCAAGAGAACTTCGTCACCTTCTTTAGGATCAAAGTCCATTTTAGAAGCATTACCTTTAAACATCATTGCACTAATGACGCTATTTTTATCTTTGACATTAAAGTATAAATGACCACTGCTGTGTTTTTTAAAGTTAGATAACTCACCTTTAATTAATACTGACTGAAGATGCGGGTCTTGATCAAACTTATACTTTATATATTTAGTTATTGCTGAAACACTTAAATAATCTGACATATTGTATCACTCTTTTATTCAATATTGCTCAATACACCATTGATAAATTTATAATGATCATCATCGCTGAATTGTTTTGCTAATTCAACAGCTTCATTTATGATTACTTTTTGTGGTGTTGAACTATGTAACAATTCAAATGTTGACATACGTAAAATAATACGGTCTGTTTTTAATAAACGCTCTAATTTCCAATCTTTTAAATGCGGTTGGATTTTTTCATCTAAAACTGTTTCGTGATCTTTAACACCTGTGACTAACCAATTAATAAATTCTAAATCTAAATCTTTATTTTCTTCTTTAATGAAACTAATCGCTTCTTCAATTGTTAAATCACTATTCATCATTTCAAGTTGAAATAGAGTTTGAAAGGCTTGCATTCTGGATTCTTTTCGACTCATTATAAACTCCTTCAAGCATTGTATTATTTGTAAATCATTAGTGAAGTCAACGATATATAAATAATCATTATATACTGATACTTCACTCAATGACTTTAAAGTAAATTTGCTTTATTTAATTTTAATTTTCTGGTTCTATATGTGTAATATGGACATTGATTTGACTTGGTTCGATTGTAGTCATTGTTGTTAAAGAGTTGAAAATAGCTTGTTGTATATTTTTAGCTGTAGCGGATATATTAACTCCGTAACTCAAAGCACAATACACATCAATAAAAATACCATTTTCTCTAGCATCAACTTTTACGCCTTTATTGAGTTGCTTTTTACTAATACTCTCAATATTCATATCTCGTAATTCTTTAAAATGACCTTGTATGCCTTTAACTTCTGCTGTTGCAATACTAGCTATAACTGCCAATACTTCTGGCGCTATTTCTATTTTTCCCAAGTTGGAATGTGAGGTTTCAGAAACTTTGACCATGTCACACGCCTCCTATTCAGTTTGTTCATCCATAATATTATAAGTTTCTAAAAACTTAGTATTAAACTCTCCGCTTCTAAAAATATCATTGTTTAATAGACGGATATGGAATGGAATTGTAGTATCAATACCTAATACTAGAAATTCATTTAATGCACGCAAACCTGTCATAATTGATTCGTCTCTAGTTGGTTCATGAACGATTAATTTTGCTACCATAGAATCATAATATGGAGGAATCGTATAATTAGTATAACATGCAGATTCAATTCTGACTCCAAAACCACCTGGAGCTAAATATTGTGTGATCTGCCCTGGAGATGGCATAAAGTTCTTATATGGATTCTCCGCATTAATTCGGAATTCAATAGCATGTCCGTTGATTTGAATATCTTGTTGTTTAAACGGTAACTTTTCACCCATAGCAACTTTTAGTTGTAATTTCACTAAGTCTATCCCTGTTACCATTTCTGTTACCGGATGCTCTACTTGGATTCGAGTATTCATTTCCATAAAGTAGAAGTCATTGGTATTCAAATCATAAATAAATTCTATCGTACCTGCATTTTCATAGTTAACAGCTTTTGCTGCTCTTACAGCCGCGTTACCCATTTCTTGGCGTTGCTCTGACGATAATATAGGAGATGGCGCTTCTTCCACAAGCTTTTGCATACGACGTTGAATCGTACAATCACGTTCTCCTAAATGTACAACATTACCAAAGCTGTCGCCAATCACTTGTATTTCGATATGTCTAAAGTTTTCTATGAATTTTTCTAGATAAAGCCCACCATTACCAAATGCTGTTTCAGCCTCTTGCTGGGTCATTTTAAAGCCGGTTTCTAATTCTTTTTCATCTCTAGCTACGCGGATACCTTTCCCACCACCACCAGCTGTTGCTTTGATGATAACTGGATAACCAATCTTGTTGGCAATGTTTTTAGCGTCTTGAATATCAACAACTAAACCTTCACTACCTGGCACAACGGGTACTTCTGCACGTTTCATTTCTTCTTTAGCTACATCTTTAATCCCCATTTTTTGAATGGATTCATAACTTGGACCGATAAATTTCAGTTGACAAGCATCACACAATTCTGCAAAATCACCATTTTCAGCTAAAAATCCGTATCCTGGATGGATACCATCACAACCCGTAGAAGTAGCAATAGACAATATGTTTGGGATATTAAGATAAGAATCTTTGGATTGAGTCGGGCCAACGCAATATGCTTCATCAGCAATTTGAGTATGTAACGCGTCTTTATCTCCTTCTGAGTAGATGGCCACAGTTTGTATTCCTAAGTCATGACATGCACGAATGATTCTTACCGCAATTTCTCCTCTATTTGCAATTAAAATTTTATTCATTATTTCACCTTAAATAACGGTTGGCCATACTCTACCATTTGACCGTCTTCTACTAAAATTTCAGTGATTTCTCCAGTTACTTCGGCTTGTATTTCATTAAATAGTTTCATTGCTTCTAAGATACATACCGTAGATTCATTAGTAACGGAATCACCTACTTGTACATAAGCACTTTCTTCTGGAGAAGGAGATTTATAAAATGTTCCAACCATCGGTGCATTTATTGTTTGTGAATCATCTGCAGTACTACTTTTTTGTGTATTGTCTGATTCTTGTGATCCAACAGGAGCTGATGCTACACCTTGTTGAGTTGCAACTTGTTGCATTGGTTGTTGATTAATTTGTGGTGTGATTATTTCAGTTTCTTTTTGTTTTTTTAAATTAACGACATTACCTTTATCTTCTATATTAATTTCAGTCAAGCTAGATTGATCAAGAATTTCTATTAATTCTTTAATTTCTTTAAAATTCATAAATTCTGACTCCTTTAGATTGTTATCATTTACCTATTTTATTTTACTTTAGTGAAATGTTCAATTCAAGCATATACATACTTTCTATAATAAAGAGATTATCTTAAATAGCGTTCTATTTATAAGTGTTTCATTAATTTTACTGTTAACGTTAACAAATATTATTATATTTGGCCTTACTTTCGTTTTGATTTAGTGATATACATGATAACCTGGAGTAGTTTATTTCAATCATTGCTTTGGAATTTATCAACATATATCAGTAGGTCGTAATGAAGTAATATCTATTATGACGCGTATTTACCATAATAGTCGTTTATTAATCTAAACATATGTCACTTTGAGTGAGATTGTCATAAAATAAAAACCTTTCCAAAACACATGTAATTGGAAAGGTTTAATACTCTTACTATTAACTCAAAGCGCTAACCAAATATTCAAATAAACTTTATGATTAAGCTCTTGAAATGTAACTACCGTCACCTGTGTTAATTAAAAGTACGTCACCTTCGTTAACAAACAAAGGTACGTTTAGTGAATAACCAGTTTCAACCGTTGCGGATTTAGTTGCCCCGTTAGCAGTATCACCTTTGATACCAGGTTCAGTTTCTGTAACTTCCAGTTCAACTGTTTTAGGTAATTCAATACCAATTGTTTCACCTTCATAAGTTTGAATTTGAACTTCCATATTAGCTTTTAAATATTTCAATTCATTTTCTAAGTAATCTTCTGGTAGCTCAGTTTGGTCAAAAGTTTGATTGTCCATAAATACATGAACATCTCCGTCAGCATAAAGGTATTGCATACGACGGTTTTCAATCATTGCTGGCTCAACTTTTTCCCCAGCTCTAAAAGTTTTTTCTTGAATCGCACCAGTTCTTAAATTACGTAATTTTGAACGCACAAATGCTGATCCTTTACCTGGTTTTACATGTTGGAAGTCTATAACTTTCCAAATTGCATTATCTACTGATATTGTTAAGCCTGTTTTAAAATCATTCACCGAAATCATTCAGTTTCCTCCTCGATTATAAGGTCTTCTATAAAATAATAAGGTTTTTAGAGCATTTAGTAAAGCATTCACAGCCATTTTCTGTAATTAAAATATCATCTTCTATACGAACGCCGCCTAAACCATCTAAATAAATGCCGGGTTCAATTGTAACACAGTTGTTTATTTCTAATTTAGACTCTGATTTTTTCGATAAATTAGGCCCTTCGTGAACATCTAAACCGATGCCATGTCCTAATGAGTGACCAAACGCATCACCATATCCTTGTGACGCTATATAATCTCTAGCCACAGCATCTAATTGTTTTCCTGTAATTCCCTTTTTAGCCGCCGCTATACCTTTCATATTAGCTTCTAATACTATATTATATATCTCTTTAAGTTTAGGGTCTGGTTCACCTATTGCGAACGTACGTGTTATATCTGAAGAATATCCTTTGTAATAAGCTCCAAAATCTAAAGTGATAAGTTCGCCTGTATTAATGACTTTTTCACTGGCAACACCATGTGGTAAAGCTCCTCTATGTCCAGAAGCGACAATTGTGTCAAAAGATGTGCCTTCAGCGCCAAGTTCTAGTAACTTGCTTTCTAATTTCGCTTTAAGTTGTTGCTCTGTCATGCCTGCTTGTGCAACTGTTAAAATATATTCATATGTTTCATCTACTATCTCGGAAGCTTTTTGTATAAGCTCAATTTCAGAATCATCTTTAACTTCTCTGATTTTTTCAATCAATCCAGAAATGCTTATTAAACTGATGTATGACTTACTTAATTGTAAATAGGTATCATAGCTCACAAGATGACCTTCAAACCCCACATTTTGCACATTCAAGCTTTCTAGTTGCGCTTTCACCTCATCGATTAAAGCACCACTTTGTTTGATAATTTCAAATCCTGGCGCTTGAGTAGTGGCTTGCTCTATGTATCTAAAATCTGTAATCAATAATTTATGCTCTTTTGTAATAATTAGCGCACCACTTGTGCCTGTAAAACCTGATAAATATCTTCTATTAAAATCCGTTAATACTACTACAGCTTCTAAATGTTTTGCTTCTAAGGCAGAATTTAGTTTTTCTATTCTAGTCATCTGTCTTCCTCCTATTCAATTAATTTGTACATTTTCCTTATATACATTAAAATGATAGCATATATATAATAAAAAATTATAGTTTTTGAATTAGGAGAATATATATAATGAAGAAAAAAATTGTAGCTATAATGAGTGCTTCATGTTTATTAGTTGGTTGTGGGAGTCAAAATTTAGGGCCATTAGAAGAAAAAACAACCAAACTACGTGATGATAATCATAAGCTAAAAAGTAATATTCAGGACTTAAAGCAAAATATCAGTAAAGAAAAAACAAATCTGAATTCCTTACAGAAAGATAAAGACAATTTAAGTAAAGCCAAAAGTAATAAAAAGAAAGTTACAAATTTGAAAGCTGCTTCTACATATTACCAAAATATAGCTAAAGCACTTGATCAATATAATCAGATTGAAAGTGATGTCACGCAAAACAAAGGTAATAAAGAGATTCAAAACAAACTCACTGATATTACGAATAAGATTGACACTGCAAAAACAACTTATAGCAACGACATCGACAAAGAAAAAATGAGTGCTGATGACAAAGCAAAAAACAAAAACATCAGTAAATTGAACAAAGAACTTAACTCTGCAATGACAGATATTCGTGATGGCTATAATGCTAAAGATAAGAAAAAGATTGAAAAAGGCCAAAAGTCATTATCATCTATCAGTATGACAAATGGATAAAGGTAACAATTAAATAGGAGTGTTAGAAGTGAAACAGGTTTTATTTTATATAGTGATTGCGATTGCTATAGTAGGCTTAGTGCTTAATTTAGATGCGTTTTTATTTAGCTTTGTGAGTATGGCAATTAGTTTCGCAATTTTTGCAGGAATTATATATTTAATATACTATTTCTTCTTTTTAACAGAAGATCAGAGGAAATATAAACGCGCACAAAGAAAATATAGAAAACAAAATAAAAAAAGATAATCCATATCATATAAAAAGTGGTCGAAGTCATGTATACTTCGACCACTTTTTATAATGTCACAGATTTTTATAACATCTTTATTTACGATAGTTCCATTCGTCAGCTTTATATTTCTCAGTCAATTCCTTGATTTCATTCTGTTGTTGTTGTGTTAATTCAAGCGGCTTAAAATCTATATTCAACCCTTTTCTAAATCCTTCTTCAAAAGCCACTTCCATATCTTCAATGGTGATATGACGATTAGAAATATCATTGATGGCAACAGCTTTTTCTACAAACGCTTGTTTCATTTTATCTTTCAGACGGTCATTTTTAAATTTAAACATATCGAACAAATCATCTACATCTACATCTTGAAGTAATGAGCCATGTTGAAGAATAACGCCTTTTTGACGTACTTGAGCACTACCAGCGATTTTTCTACCTTCTACAACTAATTCATACCAACTTGGCGCATCAAAACACACTGCACTTCGAGGCTGCTTTAATTTTTCTCGTTCTTCTTTAGAACGTGGAATAGCAAAGTAAGTATCGAAGCCCAATAATTTGAATCCTTCTAACAGCCCTTCCGAAATAACTCTATATGCTTCTGTAACGGTAGATGGCATCTCCGGGTGTGATTCTGGAACAATAACACTATATGTGAGTTCCTTATCGTGTAGCACGCCTCTACCGCCCGTTTGACGTCTAACCATGCCATAACCTTTTGCTTTTACTTTTTCAATATCTATTTCTTTAGTCAATCTTTGGAAATAACCAACAGATAAAGTTGCAGGATTCCATGTGTAGAACCTTATTACTGGGTCAATTTCACCTCTTGATACGAAATTGAGTAACGCTTCATCCATCGCCATATTATAATATGGATCATTGCTTCCTGTATTTATAAAATTCCATGTCTCAGTCACACTAAAAACTCCAATCGAAAAATTAAATTGTTATAATTGCTATTTTATGTTATCGTTTGCAATAATTGTCAAGTTTGTCAGCATTACCTTGGGTATCAGAATAAAATATTTTGATAAATTGTGCTAACAGTCTTATAATATATAATATCGGTTAATTAGGGAGGATGCAAGATGAGTAATTTTTGGTTTATAGCGTTAGCAGTTTTAATAATAATCATCGCTTACATGCTAATCAATTATCTTCTTAACAAGAGAGCAGTCACAGAATTAAACCAAAATGAATTCCATAATGGTTTGCGCAAAGCTCAAGTTATTGATGTAAGAGAAAAGGTTGATTATGAATACGGACACATTAATGGTGCTCGTAACATTCCAATCACTATGTTTAAACAAAGATATCAAGGTTTGAGAACAGATCAACCTATATACCTTTGTGATGCCAATGGAATTTCCAGTTATCGTGCCGCTCGTACGTTAAAGAAAAATGGTTATACAGACATTTACATGTTAAAAGGCGGTTACAAAAAATGGACTGGTAAAATTAAGTCAAAAAAATAAGTTATATCAATTTATTATAATTGAATGATATATGACGATAGTATTACAGTCTAATAGCGATAGGTTTCCTAGTAAATGGAAACCTATCGCTTTTTGCTATATGTAACTGTCTTTTCAGTTGAACAGTGTATCAAACCATTATCCTAAACTAGCCCAACTCAAACAGGGTGTATTCAGTTGAAGATTGAATACACCCTGTTTGAGTTGGATTAATCATTATATAGAGTTAAACTATCACTCTTTTTCAGAACGTAAATTTTCAAATTTCAATATTGGTTGACGTGCAGCTTTTGTCTCATCTAAACGATCAATAATTGTCGTGTGAGGCGCTTCCAGTACCTTGTCTGGATCCTCTTGTGCTTCGTTAGCAATTTGAATCATTGTATCGCAAAAGTAATCTAATGTCTCTTTAGATTCCGTTTCTGTTGGTTCTATCATCATACCTTCCTCAACATTTAATGGGAAATATATTGTAGGTGGATGAACACCAAAATCTAATAAGCGTTTCGCCATATCTAACGTACGCACACCATACTCTTTTTGTTTAGATCCGCTAAGTACAAATTCATGTTTGCAATATTGTTCATACGGAATTTCAAAGTGATCTTTCAAACGTGCTTTAATATAGTTTGCATTCAATACAGCCGCTTCCGATACTTCTTCTAAGCCTTTATTACCCATGGAACGTATATAAGTGTATGCTCTTAAGTAAATCCCGAAATTACCATAAAATGGTTTGACGCGACCAATTGAATTTTCAATATCATTATCGTATTTAAATTCATTATTTTCTTTAATAACCATCGGCTTTGGTAAATAACTGGCAAGTTCTTTTTTAACGCCTACCGGTCCAGATCCAGGGCCTCCACCGCCATGTGGCCCTGTAAATGTTTTGTGTAAATTTAAATGAACTGCATCAAATCCCATGTCCCCTGGTCTAACTTTATCCATAATTGCATTCAGATTTGCACCATCATAGTAAAGTAAGCCACCAGCTTCATGAACAATGTTACGTATATCCATAATGTTCTTTTCGAAAATACCTAATGTATTGGGATTTGTGAGCATAATTGCAGCTGTATGGTCATTGACTACGCGTTTTAAATCATCTATGTCGACTTCACCACGCTCATTTGACTTCACCGTAACTGCTTTAAATCCTGCAAAAGCAGCAGATGCTGGATTAGTACCATGTGCTGAATCAGGTACGATAACTTCATCTCTATGCCCTTCTCCAATTTTTTCATGATATGCTTTAAAAATCATTAAAGCAGTCCACTCACCGTGTGCGCCTGCAGCAGGTTGTAAAGTAACCTCATCCATTCCTGTAATTTCTTTTAACTCTTCTTGTAAGCTATAAATAATTTCTAACGACCCTTGAACTTGTGATTCATCCTGCAGTGGATGTGACTCAGCAAATCCAGGTATTCTAGCAATTTTTTCATTTATTTTTGGATTATATTTCATTGTACATGAACCCAATGGATAAAAACCTGAATCTACACCAAAGTTTTTATTAGAAAGCTCTGTATAATGGCGAACTAAATCTAATTCCGATACTTCGGGCAATTCTGCTTTATTTTTTCGAATGAATTTTTCATCTAATAAATGATTGACTGCATCATTTTCAATTTCCTTCTTAGGTAACGAATACGCATAACGATCTTTTTTAGAACGTTCAAAAATTAATGGACTCGATTTACTTACTACCATTTATTTCACCCGCTTTCTTCACAAATGTATCGATTTCATCTTTTGTTCTTAATTCTGTCACAGCAATGAGCATTTGGCTTTCAAATTCAGGTACAACTTCACCTAAATCAAATCCACCAATAATGCCCTCATCAAGTAACGCATCATTAACTTCTTTCACTGGCTTGTCATATTTCACAATAAATTCATTAAATGATGTTTCTTCTGACACTTCAAAACCTGCTTTTCTAAATTGATCTTTAGTATAATTAGCGTTTTCAAAATTTTGCTCAGCTATTTCATATATTCCCTGTTTGCCTAATGCAGACATACAAATAGACGAAGCTAAAGCATTTAATGCTTGATTCGAACAAATATTTGAAGTCGCTTTATCTCGTCGAATATGTTGTTCGCGCGCTTGTAAAGTAAGTACAAACCCTCTATGCCCATCAGCGTCTTCTGTTTGACCAACTAAACGACCCGGTATTTTTCTCATTAATTTCTTAGTCGTTGCAAAGAATCCACAGTGTGGCCCGCCAAATTGTGCTGGAATACCAAACGGTTGTGTATCTCCAACAACGATATCAGCACCGAAACTACCTGGTGGTGTTAATAAACCTAATGCTAGAGGATTACTATACACAATAAATAATGCTTTTTTATTTTCTATAAATGATTGGATTTTCTCTAAGTCTTCAATTGATCCATAAAAATTAGGATATTGTACAGCAACTGCGGCTGTATCATCGTCGATTGCTTTTTCTAATTTATCTAAATCCGTGATTGTACCATCTAAATCAACTTCTACTACTTCAAATTCGTCACGTGTTTTCACATAAGTGTGTAATACTTGCAAAGCTTGATAATGCAGCGCTTTAGATACTACAATTTTATTTTTACGCGTTTGATTGAATGCTAAAATACATGCTTCAGCAAAACTTGTGATACCGTCATACATTGAAGAATTTGCGATATCCATGTCAGTTAATTCACATATTAATGTTTGAAACTCAAAAATTGCCTGTAATTCGCCTTGTGAGATTTCTGGTTGATATGGCGTATATGCAGTATAGAATTCTGAGCGTGAAATCATTGCATCTACAACTGATGGTGTATAGTGATCATATACACCTGCCCCTAAGAATGATGTATGCGTCTCTTTAGTAATGTTTTTACTTGCAATTCTATTCAATCGTTTAGTTAGTGTCGTTTCAGCTTCTCCATCTGGAATTGCTAATTCTCTATCTAACAATATTTCTTTTGGCACATCTCCAAAAAGCTCACTAATAGAATTTGCGCCAATCGTATTTAACATTTCTTTTTTGTCTTGTTCAGTTAACGGTATATATCGATGACTCACAGTAACACCCCTTTGAATTATTTAGCGATTTGATTTTTCTTAACAATTTTTGCTTTAACTTTTCTTTTTCTTACTTGTACAATGACTTCTTTCCCCATTTCAAAAGCTTCACGATCAATTAAAGCTAATCCAATAGACTTGCCAGACAATGGAGATTGCGTACCAGAAGTGACTTCTCCTATTTCATTTTCTTCTGAATCATAAACGATATAGCCTGTTCTCGGTATACCTTTTTCTATCATTTCTATTCCAACAGTTCTGCGGTTTGAACCATTTTCTTTTTGATCTTTCAACACTTCTTTTCCAATGAAATCAGCCTCTATGAGTGGTTTAGCAGCAAAACCTATACCAGCTTCATAGGGTGAGATACTTTCATTCAAATCTTGTCCGTGCAATGGTAATCCGGCTTCTAATCGCAATGTGTCTCTTGCACCTAAACCACAAGGTTGAATATTATTTTCCAATAATTTTCCCCATAAATGTGGCGTATCTTCTGCTTTACAATAAATTTCAAATCCATCTTCACCTGTATAACCAGATTGTGAAAGCATTATATTTTTATCAAAAAACTTAACACCTTGTTTAAAATCAAAAGGCTTCATATCTGTTACTTCAACATCAACATGCGCTTTAACAAATTCACGAGTGGCTGGTCCTTGAATTGCTAGTTGGCCATATTCATTTGAAACATTGATAACTTCAACATCAAATTCAGTTGCATGCTGCTTCATCCATTCAAAATCTTTTTCAGTATTACCTGCATTAACAACTAATAAATACGTATCTTCTTCAAGCATATATGTAATTAAATCATCAATGATACCGCCACTTTCATTACATAATGCAGTATATTGCGCTTTGGTTGTCGTTAATTGCTCAGTATCATTCGAAAGCAAATATTGTACCAAGTGTTTGGCATCAGGGCCTTTTATAAGAATTTCTCCCATGTGACTGACATCAAATACGCCCATTTCAGTTCTAACAGCATTATGTTCTTCCTTAATACTTGAAAATTGAACTGGCATGGCCCAGCCACCAAATTCTACAATTTTAGCCCCAGCATCAACAAAGTTTTGATAAAGTGGTGTTCGTTTTAGTTCGTTAGACATGAAGAAACCTCCTAATATTTATAATAAAAAAACAGGGTAGACAACGTAGTCTACCCTGTTTAAATTTTCCAGGAATGCGTCACAATATTATCCTTTTGCCTGAGAGTTTCGTTAAACTTGCACCTTCGGCGATGGCATTATGTCATAATGAATTACAACATACCATTCTCTCTAATATTGATCATTCGCACATTAACTCTTCCATAATCCCATGTTGCAACTCTGAAAGAGGCTTATTACTATTCAATTTGATGAATGCGATTTCATTATATCTTGAAACTCTAGATGAATACAAGCTTTTTAATTCAAAAAGAGATTTATTATTTGCATTTGGTCGATTACTATCATTTTTTATTCTGTCATAGATGACTTCCAAATCACAATCTAACCAAATCACATGTTTTAAATGCTTTAAAAGATCAAAAGAATCATTTCCTTCAATGATACCACCACCTGTAGAGATGATATCAAAATGTGAAATACATTCTTTTAAGCAATGATGCTCTAATTTCCGAAAACCACTTTCTCCACTTTGTTCAAATATTTCAGGTATTGTTTTCTGTTGTTGTTGTACAATATAGGCATCTAAATCAACATAAGAAAGGTTATTATTTTTAGCAAGATATTCACCTAATGTTGTTTTACCAGTTCCCATAAAACCTACTAGTATTAATGGGTCTAAATTATCATTTTTCAAAAATATCTTCCTTTTTAATTAATATATTAATCTGTCTATCATAATAATGTTCAAGGTTGTCTAATGTTTTCAAGAACATAGTATTATGAAATAAATATGTAGCTATTAAAGATAAATATAGCATAAAAATTCCCAGTACAAAAGGATATAAATAAGCTGGAATATTATAAATATATTTCTTTTTCAATAACATAACCTTCTTCAAAGATTTTCAACGTTATCTTTATTGTTTTCAGCTTTAATATTTCAAAGTTGATTGCTGTTACATTATTTAACATTGTAATATTACCTCGCCCCTGAATTGTTTTAATAATTTTATTATTTTTCAACTCATAGCTTATTTCTTTTTCACCATTTGAAAACAGTAAATGTTTTCCATTTGCCTTTGTATGCATCGTTCCACTTCTTAATGCTATTAAATCGTTAGTTAAATCTCTTGCAAAGAATTCAATTTCAGTATTTATATGATATAGGTGCTGAGGTTTTAATAATGTAGTTGTTTTAATTAAACTTGGAATAGCAGATAAAATAATAACTGTAATCATTAGCGAAAATAGTAATTCAATATAGGTAAATGCTTTAATATTGTACTTGATAACAAATCTCACTTTTAGATGCCTTCTTTGTTATACATAATTTTTTATTACTCAGTATCAGGTAGTAATCATCTACTAATATACCGCGACTTAACGCTTTATAGTTATTATGATATAACGTATTAAGTAAAATGCGTTTCATTTCAATTTCATTCAATTTGTCCTTAACAGTATCATTCAATTGAAGTAATAGAGGTAAAAAGATTAAGCATATACTTGTAACAAGTGAAAAGGATATTAATGCATCTAGTAATAAAGAAGCTTCTAACTTAAACTTCTTCATAATGAACACGACCTTTTTCAATGTGAAATATAATTTTATAAAGTTGGTCATTACATGCTATATACACAGTTCCAAATTTATTTATATGACCATTTTTATCAAAGGTTAAATACTTTATATTAGTGCGGGGGTGTATAAAGCTGTTTTCTTTTAACTTTATAGTAGTACGAGGATGATTGGGTTCATTCAAAATGATTTCTTTTGAGAAATCATTGAAGATTAAAGTTATTGGTAAATTATCTTTTATTGCTTTAGCCTTCAAATAATTAAACTGCATGATTAAATTGTTTAAAAATTTATGGTTTGTAAAAGTCACTGTTTGATTAGTGGGAATATATTTGAATTGTAAAATAAGTAATATACTTACGATAGCAAGTACAAACACCATTTCTATATAAGTAAATGCTTTGCTAGTTCGCAATAGCTTCACCATTACTAATTGTTATCATAGCACCTGACTTACATTGTTTCTGATTTTCTTTTATGTAGCCTTCAGTGACCAAATCGTCTATAGATGTAGGTTTTTTATTGAATTTTAATGTATAAGCTTCTATTT
Organism: Staphylococcus casei; assembly: GCF_030294405.1. NCBI lineage: Bacteria > Bacillati > Bacillota > Bacilli > Caryophanales > Staphylococcaceae > Staphylococcus > Staphylococcus casei. The sequence goes on along the minus strand of NZ_CP125718.1, from coordinate 1,407,061 downwards.
GGCTGTCTATCATTTTAAGTTGCGCTTCACAACCTGTAGCTTGTATATGTTTAGATTGTTTTGCAATATTTGGAATAATTAAAATTAATAATAAACTAATAATGAGTAGTACTAGCAACATTTCAATTAATGTAAAAGCATCTTTGTTAAAAATTTTAAATTGTTTTTTCATATTCCAATACTCCTTGCCTTTATTTACTTGATTGTTTGCATTAAATCAAACATAGGTAACATAATGACTAAATACAAAGATATAATAAAAAAAGCTAATAACGTAAAAATACAAGGCTGTATAAATTTTATAAGAAATTGAAGATATTTTTCTATTTTAGATAATATCATTTCACTGTATAGTTTCAATTCAATATCAAGTCGCCCTTTCTTCTCCCCTTCTTTTATAAATAAAATGAGTTCTTTTTCAAAACAAGATACACGAGTCAATGTTTCACTAAGGTTGTATCCTTTTTGCGTTCCAATTTTAATTTCATTTGCTAAATATTTTAAAAATGCATCATCACTTTGATGCGTATATATATCCACTATTTTTTGTAAATTAATGCCATTTTTATAGAATAAAGAAAATTCTGACGCAATACGGTATGTCTTATAAAGTTTAAATATTTTACTTAATATAGGGACAGTTAAAACAAATTGATGTTTATACTTTATTGGCAATTTACGATATAGGATTTTTACTATCACAATAATCAATAATACCATGAATATAAAGTAGCATAGGATAGAGGGTAAATTAACAATAGTTTGAGTTAAATAAAATTGTACAGTTGATATTTGAACATCCATACTTTCATATAGGTCGTGAAATTCTGGAATGATAGTATGGTTTAAGACTACAAGCATAGTTATAAATACTGTCATTAATACTACAGGATATTGCACAGTCTTGATTAATGACTGTTTTGCTTTATAATTTCTAGCAAGATAATCTTGCGCATACATTAAGCTTTCACTTAAATCACTAAACATTTCAGCAAAGTATATTAGCATGACAACAGTATTGGGATACTTTAGTATTTTTAGTATTTGATAACAATTTGCTCCATTTCTTAATTCCGTGAGAATAGTTTGTGAGACTAATGCAGATTTTATCTTTATATGTTTAAATAAAAACTCAAATGATTCCGACAAGGTAAATCCATGATTCAGCAAGTCATATAACCTGTGGATTAATTCTATTTGATCCTTATCATTAAGCCTCTGAAATCTTGATAAGTTAAATATATCGATCCACGGTCTCTTCACAAATAACACCTGCTCTCGACATTCTGTTTAAGTAATAAGATAAGTTATTGAAATCTTTAGGTAATGAGTGATTGTTGTCAAAAAAATAATTAATATCTTGTTGGTTTAGCTGCTCATATATTAACTTTCTATTATGTTGCGATGTGGTAACCAGTCTTTGGTTAATGATGCTTTTTATAGATTGGCAGATTTCCTGAACACTGATATTCATTTCTCTTAACCTTAATAAGGCGCCTTTACAGTCATTAGCATGAATTGTGGATAGTACTAAATGCCCACTTAAACTCGCTTGAATAACATATTTCGCTATGGAGGCATCTCTTATCTCACCAATAAGAATCACATCTGGATCACACCTTAATATCGCTTTAAAAGACGTTTCATAATTAATACCAGCCTTTTCATTTATTGAAACCTGTGTCACACCTTTGATTAGCTGCTCTACTGGGTCTTCCACCGTGATGATATTTAAGTCTAATTGTTCTTTTGCGTACATTACCATGTGATACATTAACGTACTTTTTCCTGATCCAGTAGGACCACTAAATAAAATAAGTCCTTGTTTCTTATTCATTAACCTATACAAACTTTTAATACCACTACCGTGACTTTGCTTTTGAAAATATTGAGGGATGATTCTAATTACACAGCTTTCATTTCCTAAAGACAAAGGTAATGTCGAGATTCTTAAGTAAAATAATTGCTTCATTTTGTAGATATATCTTCCACTTTGTGCTGTATTATGATTGGAAACATCTAAGCCAGCTTGATATTTCATGTAAGTGAGTAACTTTCTATAAAGTTCTAATTGAATTGTGTCCTGTAATATTAAATTGTCTTGTATTCTAAACTTGATATAGACCTCCTGTTCGGAAGGAATGAAATGAACATCAGTCGTCTCGCTATCTATTGCTTTATTAATTACGTTTTTAAACAATAGCTTCAAAAAATCACCTCCTACATTTATACACGCAGGAGGTGATGCAATTACTTTATATAAAATTATATTATTTAATACTTAGCTATTATGCTGAATAGATTTGCGCTAGGTATAGGATTATAAAGTGAAGCTAGTAATGTTAACCATGCAAATAAGGGTTTAATTGCTCATCTTCAACGGTTGTATAATCTCCATGTCCTGGGAATAATGGTAAATCATCTTCAAGCGAAAATAATTTATCTTGTATCGCATCTACCAATGTCTCATAATCACCTTTATATAAATCCGTTCTACCAATACCTTGTTTAAACAAAGTATCTCCAACCACTGCAAATTCATCGAATACAAATGTTAAACTACCAGGAGAATGACCAGGTGTATGTAATACTTGAAATTCAAAGTTTGCAACCTGTGCTTGTCCTTCATCTAATGCTGTCGGAGTAACGTTACTAACCATTGACGGCATCCCATATTGTTTGAATTTCGAAGAACCATTTTTTTCAGTATCAGTTAAAAAATCAAATTCTGATTTATGCATATATACAGGAACATTATATTTATTAACGATATCATCTAAAGCGCCTATGTGATCGAAATGTGCATGTGTCAACAACACTGCTTGTAATGGTTTATTGATTTGATTTAACTTTTTAATGATTTGTTCGCTTTCACTAGCTGGATCTATGAGAATGACTTGTTCATCATTCTCGATAAAATACGCATTCGTATCAACTAGCCCTAATGTTAAACTGGAAATTCTCATTTTATTTGCCTCCATCAGTGAGATGGTCTTGCACAGCTTTAACTTTATCGTTCATCTTACGTGATTTATCACGGCGGTCATCAATTCTGATATTCGTACAAACACGATCCAATCCCTTATCAAACGGAAGCTCATGTATCGCTTGTACAACTTCGAATAAATCTTTTAATTCGCCTTCTATAAGTGTGTTCATCGGTGTTAGTTGATAATCAATCTTGCCTTGCGCTTTAAACTCTTTTAATTTTGTTTGTATTTCTGCAATATATTTACTAACACTCGGTCCATCTGTACCTACAGGTATAACAACAACATCAACAATAGCCATTACTTAACACCTTCCTTTTCAATAATATAAGTATAAATCAATCCTGCTGCGCCGGTAATACCAGCATCATTTCCAAGTTGCGCTTGAACAATTTCAGTTTCATCTTGTGCTGGTGTAAATGTTAAATTATGATATTCAGTTTTGATATTTTCAATTAAAATCAATCCTGCTGTAGACATACCGCCACCTAAAACAATATATTTAGGATTACTTGTAACACTAATGATACTACATAAGTAAGCTATATAATTGGCTACACGTTCAGTGATAAAGATACAGAACTGGTCACCCGCTTTAGCTGCATCAAATACTGCTTTAGCCGAAACTTTATTATCTTTAATCAACTGCAAGATAGATGATTTAAATGTTAACTTCGGATAATAAAAATTAACCAAATTAACTACACCAGTTGCAGAAGCTACGGTTTCGATACAGCCTGACTTACCACAATTACATTTAAAACGTTGGTCATGATCTACTCTAAAATGACCAATTTCAGCACCAGATCCATTGTGACCATGTACGATTTCTCCATTAGAAATAATACCACCACCAAGGCCTGTACCTAATGTAATCGCAACAACATCATCGGCGCCTTGTCCAGCTCCTTTATGTTTTTCCCCTAATGCAGCTACATTAGCATCATTATCTACATAGACAGGACAATCCACAAATTGTTTGAATATACTTCTCACATCTACATTGTCACTCCAATATAAATTGACTGCACCATGTACAATACCTGATTCAAAGTCTACTGGACCTGGTACGCCAATACCCACGCCTAAAACATCTGAAAAAGTATATTCTGAATCATCTACTTGTTGTACGAAAGAATCGTAAATATTTTTCAAAAGTAAATATCCTGTCGAATCAGATGTATCAGTATCTATAGTCCATTTAGATATGCGCTCTAGATTTCCATCAAAGATACCTAATTTACATGTTGTTCCACCAATATCTGCTGCTAATATAATTTTTTTCATTTATTTACTCATCCTTCTCTATTTTTAAATTGGATTTTATAGTATTTCACTACAGTTTAATTAAAGCTATCAAATCAACGTTTTGAGAAGCTTTCTCTATATATACATTTCATTGCTTTTAACTGTTTTAGAATATTTCACTTCTTAATTTGCCTTTAAAATCAATTTCATTTTAATAATGACAAAATTGTTTATGTCTCCTACTATAAGCTATTATTAAGACAATAACAAAGTAAGTTCATTGTAATAAGGCATATACATCTATTTTAATATTATTTGTTTCATAATTGCAATAATAATAGATTCTAATATTATGTTTTCAATAAATTAAAGTGACCTTTGTGATGAAAAAAACATCTTTGTAGTTGAACTGGCTCCAATTTATTGAAAATGACTATAAGTATCGTTAAAATTTAGAAATTATGTAAAAAAGCAAATCATTATTGCATGGTTGAAAGTACTATTGAACTATGTAATGAAATAATCATTAACTAATAAAGTCAACTAGGTAATATTCTATGTAAATAACGCGCTTAGCTAATCTAACTATTGTTTAAAAAATCAAAAATTAAGCTGCTTCTCTCCCGTAATATCCAGGAAATAAGCAGCTAGTAAATAGTGATTTTACTTCGTTTAGATTTTAATAAATCATTCCGTAAGTTGGTATTTTTATGTCATTCACTATATTTCAATAACATGTGGTGTAATATTTGGATCGTGATTGGCAATAGCTTCTCTACAATTTGGATCGTCAATTGTATGTCTTACCCAATCTAATGAGTGTTGTGCTTCTTTCTTATCAACTAAGACGCCTGGTGTAACATTCTTTTTCCAAGACTCAGCAGCATAACCAACATCTGAAGCTAACAATATAAATTCATCGCTATCCAAGCTTTTTACAATAGTAGAAGAAAGCCCTTTACTATGACCTGGTGCCCAAACCATCTGAATACTGCCATCTTCAAACAAATCAAATGATTTATTTTGGGGGCCTATATCAGATTTTTTTAAACTAAATGTTTGTATATCAACACCTTTCCATTCATGCGGTAAGTAATGTAACTTATCTTTTTTAATTGCGTCATACTCTTCTTCACTAAGTAATATATTTTTGGCATCTTTTACATGTCGTAAACCGTCTGCATGGTCACAGTGCATATGACTCATTAATACATAATCAATATCGCTCGTTTGATAGCCTAATTTTTCTAATTGCTCATGAACAGCTGCGCCTTTGGGTAATTCAGCTTTATTAACCGGATATTGAAACAACAAATTCCTAATTTGCTTAGTTCTGTTATCGGTATGCCACCCTGTATCTATCAATATTAACCCTTTAGGATGCTCAATCAAATAAACAGAAACAGGTAATTTTACTAAATGTTTCTTCGAACGGAATAACCCAGTCCATGCTAAGGGTCTATTATCCGAATAACCAAATGGCAATGCTTCATCAACTATAACACTGCCAGTATGCAAAATATGAATTTTTATTTTTTTATTCATTTTTTGTCTCCTTTATTTTTATTATATTATTGATTTCTTCTAAATACTTACTTAACTCATCTACTTCTTCATCACTAATATCTAATTTTTTAGCCATTCCTTCATAAAGTAGTTTTTGTCTACTTTCATAAAACTGGTACCCTTCTTCTGTCAATTCTATTAACTTTTCTCTTTTATCATCAGAGTTTATTTTTTTTATGAAACCTTTTTCTTCTAATTTTCTTACTCTTTTAGTAATAGCTGTCTTAAAGACGCCCTGCTTTTCTGCAATATCTTTTAATGTCATTGTTTTATGTTTCATTAACAATTTAAATACCCCAAGCTGTTCTCTTGAAATATTAATGTTCTGTTCTTCTATCACGTCATTAATCAGTTGGTTAATACGAATAAAAGCATGGTGGAATTGATTAAATTGCTCAAATGTTTTACTATTCATTGCATCACCTCCATTAAATAGTACACCTAGGTGTACTATTTTTCAAGTATTTCTTACTTTATTCTCAAATACCTAATAAGATCAAACTGTCATAATTGACGCTTCAATGCTATATAGTTATTTAAGAATCATCGATAAAATAATTTTGAAGTTAGTTGCTGCTTCTAGATCAATACGCTGTACTGTTACATATTTACAAACAAGCATCATAATAAAAACCCTCATAACCGTCGTAGCTATGAGGGAGGTTTAACTTTATTTACTTATCTTTCTTTGATTAATGATTAATCTACACTTCAAATAATCATCTTTAGATAATAACTCATATTGATATAGCGTTTTTATCTCTTGTTCCATCATTTCATACATATCTTTTTTATCTTTAAAATAAATAATAAATCCAAATTGCTTTAAAAGTTGAAGTACATCATAAAAATTGTCAATCTTTCGGTTCACTGTCATCGCTCAATTCTTTATCTAAATTGATATAATCATTATTTCCAGGATCTACCTTAAGCGCAGCTTTAATGTATTTTTTAGCTTTATCTTTATCACTTAAAGACCGATTAGCAATTGCAAGTTGATAATTCAATATCGCTGAGTCTGGATAGTATCTTAAGCCTCTCTCCCAATCAGAGATGCCTTCAGCTTTAGAACTTAATGTCGTAGTAATTAAGCCATTTAAATAATACGTTTCATCATCAGCATATTTCTTTTTTATCGTCTGTTTAACCATGGTCTTTGCTTCTTTATAATTTCCGTTTTTCATTTCATTAGAAATAATCGTATTATAAATATTATCTTCTTTAATTGTAAAAATTCTAATTTGTGAAGCTACAAATAGTGCAAGTGTAATTATAATTAAAATCCAAAAGCGATTTTGATTTCTCTTATAATAATATCCAATTAAAGTTATGAGTATACCACCCATAAAACCACCGATATGAGCTACAATGTTAATGTTTTGCATAAACAATGAAAGTCCAATCATAATGACAAGCACCATTAGTAGCTGACCAATCATTTTGCGATTAAATTGCTGACTCACATACATAAATGCAAAGATGGCGCCTATCAATCCAAATATGGCACCACTAGCGCCAGCTGAAACGGTATCAGTATTAAATGATAGTGAAGCAAAGTTACCAAATATGCCTGCTACAATATAAATCGTAAACATCCGCCAATGACCAACAATAGATTCTACAATCTTACCAAAAATAAATAAACTTAACATATTCATCAATATATGCTCAAAATTATAGTGTAAAAAGATTGAAGTAATCAGTCTATACCATTCTCCGTGAACAACATTAAAATGAACCAGTCCACCCACATCTAATAATTTTAAATCCGAAAAACGATTTAAAAATAATACCATAGATAACCAAATCAATATATTAATAACAATTAATGCATATGTAACTGGTGCAAATTTTATCATGTGCTTTTCTATCGGATTATTATTTAAAGCACGTTCTTTAAAATATGTTTTCGTTTGCTTGTGATTCCGATTATATATTTTCTTCATCACAAAGTTAGGCATGATTTTTTCTATTTGCTTGTCGTCCCGAATGATTTTCACTTTGAATTTCCGTGGATGTAATTCATCTAAATTCTCATCAGTAAAGGTTTTATCTGTAAATATATATAATTCATAACTTTTAGGCTGATAACCTAAAAAAGTAGTAATGTCTGCTTGATGATCTTGAATTCTACTCTTATCAAATCTAACTTCTTGAGTTGAATTCGCACCGTATTTAAATATGGTTATTGTCTGCTTTTTCTTATTTGATAACCATATTTCGTTATCGTCTTTATTACGATGCACGACATGATAGTTTAGATACTTGACCCAAGTATATATACACTTCCAAAAATGTTTCTCTGTAATCATTTCTGCCTCCATTATTTAGTTGTCGCAATTATTAATTTTTCAACAGGTTCATCGTGTGACTCTACCTCAAAGTCATCGAGTTGAAAGTCATAAAGCAAACTAATGGTGGATTGCTTATAAAAGCTTAAAAATTTATCAAAATAGCCACCACCATATCCTATGCGATATCCGATTGTATTAAACACTACGCCAGGTACGACTAACAAATCTAGTTGGTTTGTTATATCTGCTTCTACAGTCACATGATTAATGCCTTTTACATCTGGGCCAATACTTTCAAGGTGACTGAGTGCTTTAAACGACATCCTGCAATGCTCGTAATCCGTTTCTGGAACAAAAACGATTTTCCTATCATTTAACATATGCTCAATAATAGAATATGTATCTACTTCATGTGGCATTGATAACACAATGCCTATACGTTTTGCATTTTTATATTCACTAGTTTGATAAAGATGCTCAGCAAGATAGTGGTCTGATTCAACTTTATAACTATTTGATTGAAATGATTTCATTAATTTTAATTTCTCTTGGCGTAATGATTGTTTAGTCACAAAAACACCTTCCCATGGTTCATACTATTCTCATTATAACGTTATTAAATTATAATGTCATTAAACTGCAATCTTTTAAAGTGAACTAAACTCATATATTACGAAAAAAATAACCAGATTCTAAAATAGAATCTGGTTTAAAATAATCATTATTTTGTTTCACGGTGTATTGTGTGTTTGTTGTCACGAGCACAGTGTTTTTTCATTTCTATACGTTCAGGATTAGTACGTTTATTTTTTTTAGTAATGTAGTTTCTTTCTCCACACTCTGTGCAAGCTAGTGTTACGTTTACGCGCATGCTAATTCCTCCTTACCTTTTCAAAATACGACTTATTAATCATACCATTTACTCTTAAAATTGAAAAGTATTAATTTTTCAATAAAAGCCACTATATCAGTATTTCATTAAATTCAGTGGATAAAAACTTAATTAGTCTTTCTTTTCATCTTTAAAATAATAGTTAATAACATCTCTACCTAAATCTCCACCATTCAACCATGGTTCCGGTACAGGTTGGTTTGTATATACGATTGAAAAAGCAAGTTTAGGATTTTTAATTGGAGCATAGCCTATATAAGTTGAGTTAACTCTAGGTTCTCCATCTTGAAAGACTTCAGCTGTCCCTGTCTTACCAGCTGATGGTACGACAGTATCTTTAAAGCTTTGATATCCTGTACCATCCGCTTTATTAAATGCCATGTCGAATCCACCTTTCACTTCGTCAATTTCATCTTGCGAATTATTAACTTTATTCAATACTGTGCCCTTAACTTTTTCTTTAACAGGGCCTAACGTATCTTTATTCGTTGCTTTTCTGACTTCTAATCCAATATGTGGTTGAACTCTATAACCATTGTTACCTATTGTAGAAACATATTGAGATAACTGCATCGGCGTATAAGTGTCATACTGACCAATAGCTAAATCAAGGTAGTTACCAGGATTATTAGTAAGTGGTTCAGTCTGACCACTTGTTTCGTTCGGTAAGTCTATACCCGTTTTAACGCCAAGGCCGACTTGATTTAAGCCTTTGCGTAGTTTTTGACCAGCAGTAGTAATATCTGATGGTAATGTCATATTGGGCGTATAAGGTGTGCCTGCCATTTTCAACGCAGTTTTAAACATATAAACGTTTGATGAATGCATTAAAGCTTCTTTATCATTAATTCTTACTTTTCCATCTTGGTTAAAGTATGAATGTTTTGATAGACCACCAGCAAATTTCAATGGCTCATCAATCATTTCTTCGCCTATTTTAATTGCATTATTTTGATAGCCCGCTAATAATGTGCCACCTTTTACAGATGAGCCAACAGCATATTGTGCTGTAAATGTACCAATATCATAATCAGTTAAATCACCGTTCTTGTCGATTTGTTTACCAGCCATGGCTAAAATATCACCATTATTAGGATTTTGAACAACTATTAAAGCATTATCCATATCCTTCGCGCCTTCACTACGTAATTTTTGAATTTGTTCCTCTAAATATTTTTCAGTTTTTTTCTGAAGGTCAATGTCTATACTTAACACAAGATCATCACCGCGAGAACCTGGGTTAATTACTTTTGAATCAATGACATCTCCTGATTTATCCGTTGTGTATTTCATTTCTTTCTTTTTTCCTTTTAAAATATCATCATATTGATACTCTAAGTAAGATTTACCGACACGATCATTTCTTGAATATCCTTTAGATAAGTACTTTTCGGTTAACTCTTTAGGTATACCTTCTTCAGTGGTTGACACATCGCCGAAAATGCCTCTCAATGTATCGTCATAAGGATATTTTCGATCCCAATCTGTTGTGGTATTTACGCCTGGCAAATCAGAAAGTTTTTGTGAAACTGCCGCATATTCTTCATTGCTCACATCTTCATTTTTAATCGTTTGTGGGTCTAAAGTTGAGCCTGCCATCATCTCTCTATAAATTGCTAATATTTGTAAATCCTTATTAGTCAGGCTGTCCGTTTGTTTGGCACCCACTTTTTTATAAAGTGCTTTATCGTAATCATCTTGAGAAATGCTACCATCGTCAAGCAGTTGTTGCTCGGATTGCATCAAACTTTTGGCTTTATTAGGATGAATTTGTATCCAATAATCTTGTTTATCTCTGTCTGTAATTTTAATAGTATCCATTTTGATTAGTTTCGACAGATCCTTTGCGGTTTTCAACACTTCAGATTGTGACGTTTTTCTACCACGTGTATATGTAATTGCCTTTTTCGACGCATTGTCTACGAGCACTTTACCATTTCTATCTAAAATGCGTCCTCTAGGCACGGCTTCATTTACGGTTAAGTTTTCACTATTTTTTATAAGTTGTTTGTAATGAGAACCTTGTGCAATTTGCAAATAGCCTAATCTTAAAACAATTACTGCGAATATAAATACAATAACGCCAAATATAAAACCAATTCTCTTATTCATTGTATTACTAATTTTTTCGTCATTTGATTTCTCTTTTAATCTTTTCAACACAATAACATACCTCTATTCAAAAGTTCTCACTACAAATGATAAATGAAATTAGTGAATATTTCTATTATTTTACTAAAAAAAATGACGACCTTTGATAAGGCCGTCATAATCGCTTACTTAATTATTTAGCAGCGTTATATAATTCATCAACTTTTTCCCAATTTACTACATTCCAGAAAGCACCGATATAATCTGGACGTTTGTTTTGGTATTTAAGGTAATAAGCATGTTCCCAAACGTCTAAGCCTAGGATAGGTGTTTTACCTTCTGTTAATGGGTTGTCTTGGTTTGGTGTAGTAACGATTTCTAAGTTACCGTTATTTACTACTAACCATGCCCAACCTGAACCGAAACGTGCTGCAGCTTTATTCGCAAATTCTTCTTTAAATGCGTCTAAAGAACCCCATTGTTCTTTAATTTTATCTACTACAGTACCTTTTTCTTCAGAGTTAGGAGTTAATAATTCCCAGAATAATGAGTGGTTTAAGTGACCTCCACCATTATTGCGAACAGCTGTTTGAATGTTTTCTGGTACACTGTCTAAGTTAGCAACAATTTCTTCTATTGATTTAGATTCTAAATCAGTTCCTTCAACTGCTGCGTTTAATTTAGTTACATAAGTGTTATGGTGTTTGCCATGGTGAATTTCCATAGTTTCTTTGTCAATATGTGGTTCCAATGCATCGAAACCATAAGGTAAGTTTGGTAATTCAAAAGCCATAAATAATCATCCTCCTAATTAATCTTTAAATAAAGCATAACAAGTAATATGAATGACAACAATCAATATGCTTAAAAGCATTAAACTAAATTGTCATAAAATAATGTTTGTCATCTTTAGTTACTATATTAGTATATCTCAAATTAGTTATTTTTAAACATCATAAGCTAACAATTTCAAAAATTCTAACTAATTCATACTATTGACCTATGTTTAATTAACTCATCTAAAGTAGAAAGGATGTATTTGTGTATTTTCACACCCAAACATAATACACGCTTATGCTTGCTGACAAGATTCACACACGCCATAAACTTCCAATTTATGAGTATGAATAGCCACTTCTGGCAGATATTTTTTAACTTCTTCAATTGGACAAAAATCAATAACTTTAGTATCCCCACACGACTCACATATAAAATGGTGATGATGATGATCCTTACATGCAATTCTAAATTTCATTTCACCATCCATCTCAGTACCTTCAACAATACCTAAACTCTTAAACAAATGTAAATTACGATAAATTGTATCAAAAGAAATACCTGGGTAATTTTTATCCATACTTTGTTGAATATGTTTCGCATTAATATATTTATCTTCTGCTACGAATATATCTAACATTTCGCGTCTTTTATTCGTATATTTATGTCCATGTTCTTTAATAATGTTAATTGCTTCTTCTGTTTTCATTTTTAACATCACCTTTCATCGAGCTTACTTTGAACTTTTGATACATCATCGTAATCGCAAGAATAAGAACAAGTAATACTACAATTACACCACCCGGAGATATATTCATGTAAAACGCTAGCACTAAACCACCAACGACAGATAATTCTCCAATAATTACACTTAGAATAATAAGTTGTTTAAATCCTTTTGTAATTCTCATAGAAATTGCAACAGGCAAGGTAATTAAAGCACTAACCAACAGAATTCCTACTACACGCATAGATGCTGATATCACCATAGCAACTATGATAATAAACAAGAACTGTATCCATTTAGGTATGCCAATAACCTTACTGTATTCTTCATCGAATGATAGAATAAACATTTCTTTGTAAAGCGAAAGGATGAATATAAGTACAATTACAACGATAATGATAATTGTCGTTAAATCACTCTTTGTCACCGCACTAATAGATCCAAATAGTAAACCCACAATTTCTTGGTTAAAGCCATCTGCAAGTGATATAAAAATCGCACTTAATGCGATACCAGCACTCATAATAATCGGTATAGCAATCTCCTGATAATTACTATACGATGTTCTAAGATTTTCAATCAGTAACGCTCCTATAATTGCGAATAATATACCAAACCACATCGGGTTGATAAACGTAAGCATTGGAAATACAGTCACAACGAACATCCCGAATGATATACCTCCAAGTGTAACGTGACTGAGTGCATCTGCTATTAACGATAACCTTCGTACGACAATAAAAGCACCTATAAGTGGTGCAATGAGCCCAATAAGCACACCACTAATAAGAGAGTAGCGCATGAAATCAAAATTCATTAATGCATCTATCATGATGAACAACACTCCCTACTATGCTGATGATCAACAAATTGAATTGGATGTCCGTATATTTTAGAAATTTCAACTTCATCCAATGACTTGAAATCTTCCGTTGAACCATGAAAATGTAAATGTTTATTTAAACAAGCTACTTCTGTAGCTGTGTCAGCCACTACTCCAATATCATGAGTCACTAATATAATGGTTACCCCTTCATGTTTAAGTGTCTCTAATGTTTCATAAAATTCACTCACATGCTTTGCATCAATACCGCTGGTTGGTTCATCAAGAATGAGTACAGATGGATTACTAATCAATGCTCTTGCAATCAGCACACGTTGCTGTTGTCCTCCTGATAGTTCTGCTATATTTTTATCAATCAAATGTTCTATATTTAATCGTTTTAATACAGTATTCACTTTGGAAATATCTTTTTTGTTAAACCATTGCAATAATTTTTTGCGCTTTGTTAGTCCACTTAAGACCACTTCTTTAACACTTGCAGGAAAACCAGATTTAAATGCCTGTGCTTTTTGAGAAACATAACTAATTTTTAGTGTGGATTGTCTCCCGTTGTAATCCGTACCATCAACATAAATTTGGCCTTTTTGTATAGGCAATAATCCAAGTATAATTTTCAACAAAGTCGACTTACCGGCGCCATTAGGTCCAACAATTGCTAAAAATTCACCACGATTGATTTTTATGTTTATATTTTCTAGTACTTGTTTGTTGTCAAAATAATAATCAATATTTTTTAATTCGAATACTGGTGTAGACATGTTTTCACCTCGTTTAATACTATACAACGTGAAAACCATTATGTAAATAGTAATGTTTACGACTTAACAAAAAAACTAATCACTTTATACATATAGTAAAAGTGATTAGTTTTAAATATATTATTCTGCTAATAATTTGTTTTTTAATTCTGGATCGAATTGTTGCTGTTTTAACATTTCAATTTCTAGTTTGTAAGGAGGCTTTTTATTCTTTTTGTCTTCTCCTACAAACGGTGTTTCTAATATTTTAGGAATATCTTTAAAGGCATCGTGATGAACTACATAATTCAAAGCATCAAAGCCAATATATCCAAACCCTATGTTTTCATGTCTGTCTTTGTGCGCACCAATATCATTTTTACTATCGTTAACGTGAACAACCTTTATTCGATCTATGCCCACAATTTTATCAAATTCATTCAATACGCCATCAAAGTCTTCTTTGACATTATAACCAGCATCATGTGTATGACATGTGTCAAAACATACTGATAAGCGCTCGTTGTGGTTGACACCATCAATAATTTGAGCGATTTCTTCAAAGGTTCTTCCAATTTCAGAACCTTTGCCTGCCATAGTTTCTAAAGCAATTCTAACATTATTATCATTAGTTAAAACTTCATTAAGACCTTCAATAATTTTTTTTATGCCTACTTCTGATCCTTCACCTACATGAGAACCTGGATGGAGTACGATATCTTTTGCTCCAAGTGCTTGCGTGCGCTCGATTTCGCTTTGTAGGAATTCGACTCCAAGTTCAAATACATGTGGCTTTAACGTATTTGCAATATTAATAATGTAAGGCGCATGAACTACAATATTAGATAGTCCATGTGCCTCCATGATTTCATGACCTTTTGCAATATTTAATTCTTCGATTGGTTTTCTTCTAGTGTTTTGAGGAGCACCTGTATAAATCATGAAAGTAGATTCGCCGAGTCTATGTGCTTCTTCAGCAGAACCTTGCAACATTTTCTTACCATTCATAGATACATGAGAGCCTAATAACATAAAGGTCACCTATCCTTTTTTATTTTTTCTTTCTTGTCGATTTTGACGTTTGCTAAATTGCTTACGTTCTTTTTGTTTCAAATCATCTAATTCGCGTTTGAATTTCTTTTTATAACCAGGTTTAACTTTTTTCTTGTTACTTTTCACTTTATATTTTAATTGATTTGTTAAATGATCGTCTTTATTTTTACGTGTTTGACGTGTGTTATGTGCTTTAATTGGTTTTAGCTCATTATCTTTTATGTCAACGTTCTCAAAATGATATCCTTGTTGCTCAATTAAAGCTACATGTGCTTCTTCATCCGGACTATATAGTGTAATAGCTACACCTTTATATTGTCCACGTCCTGTACGTCCAACGCGATGCGTGAAAAAGTCTATATCTTTTGGCACGTCAAAATTAATTACATGACTCACACCATCTATATCAATACCACGAGAAGCGAGATCACTTGCGATTACAAACTGAAACTCTAAATTTCTGATACGTTTCATTTGTTGTTTACGTTCCCTTGGTGTAAGTCCACCATGAATCATACCCAGTTTAACTCCAGCAGCATTAAGTTGTTTCGCTAATTCATCCGCACTGTCTCTACTATTACAGAAAATAATACATAAATATGGATTTAGCACATCCATTAATTTTAAAGTTTTTTCTACTTTAGCTTCACCTTTAGTTGGTATTAAATAAAATTCAATGTTTTTCTTATTTTTCTCAGTATTTTCTATTTCAATAAACTCTGGATTTTCTAAATACTTTGTTAAAAATGGATGCAATGATCTTGGAATGGTAGCACTGAACACTGCGATATTTGTATTTTCATCTAATCTTGAAGCGATATGGTCTACTTCTTCAATTAAACCTAAGTCAATCATTAGATCGGCTTCATCAATGACTAAATAAGAAGCTAAGTGGACATGTAAATCACCATGTTTAGCTAAATCATTAATACGTGTTGGTGTGCCAATAATAAGTTGTGGTTGGCTCTTAGCACGTTGACGATCTTTCTCTATATCTGTTCCACCAATAAACAATTTCACAGACACTTCTTTTTTGAACTTAGCTAAATGACTTGCTACATCAAATAATTGCTGTGCTAATTCCCTAGTAGGCGCCACAATTATCGCTTGGGGTTCTTTTACATTAATATCAATAGAATGCATTAATGGTAATAAAAATGCATGTGATTTACCAGTACCTGTTTGCGATTGACCTATCAAACTTGCTTGTTTTATTATTTTTGGAATTACTCGCGTTTGAATTTCAGTCGGTTGACTAAAATTCAAGTCCTTCACAGCATCTATCAGACTTGGTTCTAAATTAAAATTCTCAAATGGGTGATTCGCCATGTCTTGGCCTCCTTAAATCTTCATCTTTACTATTATAAAGCATTCATCTACAATTTTGAACTAAATTATTATTTCATTTCAACTGATTGCGCTCATGCTCGTTGTATTTCACTCATTATAATGTATATTCAATGCCTCGCTAAAGACATGAATGATTACAGATATTCAAACGGGTCTGTATTTAAACGCGATGTTTTTATTTCACATTTAATATCTTCATCATATAACCATTTTGTTAATAACTGGTTTAGACCGTCTTTCATAACATATTCACTATAATGATTTATATCTAATAAATTGATACCTGCTATTTTGGCATCTAAAGCGTCATGATGTTTTATATCTCCAGTCACGAAAATATCAGCACCTTTACTCGCTGCAGCATATTCAAAGCCTATACCTGAACCACCTATGACTGCAACTGTTTGAATTGAGCTGTCTTGATTGCCTGTAAAACGTACACTAGGCATGTTTAATTGTGACTTAACTAAATTAACAAACGCTTGTACTGTCATCGGTTCTGAAAGTTCACCAATCATACCTAAGCCATAGTTTGCTTCTTTTTCCATTTCTATGAAATCGTACACTGGTGTTTCGTATGGATGGTGCGTGTGAATGAGTTGTTGTGTTACTTTCTTTTGTGATTGATCTATCATAAATTCTAATTTATATTCATTAACCTGCTCAATTTCATTCAAAACACCTAGGTGAGGATGCGCATCACCAACTGGTTTGAATTGCCCAGTACCTGAACTTTCGAAGAAACAATATTCATATTGTCCTTCTTTTGCTAATCCCGCTTCACTTATTTTATTTTTAAAAGTTTCAATATTATCTTTCGGTATAAATACTTGCACTTTATAGTAATTTACAATTTCTGGATTTAAAATTTGTTGATTCTGTAAGCCAAATTTATCTGCTAGCATCGCATTAACACCTTTAGGGTATACATCCAAATTTGTATGAAGTGCAATAAGATTAATATCATTTTGGATTAGTTTGCGTATAATTGCCCCATAACCTTCTTGCTGAGTTATATGTTTTACACCTTTGAAAATGAGTGGATGATGACAAATGATTGTATTACTTTGCGTAGTTATTGCTTCCTCAACAACTGCTTCGGTACAGTCTAAAGCAGTTAATATTCCTTCAACTTTAGCATTTTGGTCTCCAATAAGTAAACCAACATTATCCCAAGATTCTGCAGTATTTAATGGTACGTGTTTATCAATAATTCGCATTAATTTACCAATATTCATTTAAATCACCTCATTAATTAAATTAATTTCTTCATCAATTTCTTTTAAGCGATCGTGATGCTGTTGCGGATTTAAATTTTGCTTTATTTTATAAAGTGAGTTTAGTTCGTGCTTCCACTTTTTATAAAACAATTGATTTTTATTCATAATAAGTTCCGGTCCAAATTTCTCCTCAATTTCGGTTAATTGAATTTGTTGTTTAGTAAAATCTGCCACAATAATTTCGTATATATGACCTTTTTCTTCTAATATATCTTCAGCTATAATTTCATAATTTAATTGCGCCAAACATTTTCTAATCGCACTAGATTGAATATTGCTTTGTAAAATTAATCTAGGCTGATTTTGCAATTTATCGGAACCTTCACTAATAATTTTAGCAATTAAAGGCCCACCCATGCCGCATATCGTTATAGACGAAATAGCATCGTTCGCTTCAATCACAGATAATCCATCGCCTAACCTTACACCTATAACGGAATTCAATTGATGGTCACTTACGCTTCGCTTCGACGCATCATATGGTCCTTTAATTACTTCACCAGCAATTGCTGTTTTGACAATATTATTTTCAATAGCATAGATAGGTAAATAAGCATGATCTGAACCGATATCAGCCAAACAATCGCCTTTAATATAGGTACTTACTTTTTTTAATCTTTGATTTAATGGAATCATAATAGTTCTCCTCTATGTAAAAGTAAAAAGCTCTTTTGTACATCAATGTACAAAAGAGCTGGAAAATTAGTCCATAAAGTCTTTTAGACGTTTACTTCTGCTTGGGTGTCTTAATTTTCTAAGTGCTTTAGCTTCTATTTGACGAATTCGTTCTCTTGTAACACCAAAGACTTTACCAACTTCTTCTAATGTACGAGTTCTTCCATCATCTAAGCCAAAACGTAAGCGCAAGACATTTTCTTCACGATCAGTTAGCGTATCTAAAACATCTTCTAATTGTTCTTTTAATAACTCATAAGCTGCATGATCTGAAGGGCTTTGAGCCTCTTGGTCTTCTATGAAATCACCTAAATGACTGTCATCTTCCTCACCGATTGGCGTTTCTAATGAAACAGGTTCTTGTGCTATTTTTAGTATTTCTCTAACTTTTTCAGGTGGTAAATCCATTTCTTCACCAATTTCTTCTGGTGCTGGATCACGACCTAAATCTTGTAATAACTGTCTTTGCACACGAATCAATTTATTGATTGTTTCTACCATATGAACTGGAATACGAATGGTACGTGCTTGGTCAGCAATTGCACGTGTGATTGCTTGACGAATCCACCACGTTGCATAAGTTGAAAATTTAAACCCTTTACTGAAGTCAAATTTTTCAACCGCTTTAATTAAGCCCATATTTCCTTCTTGTATTAAGTCAAGGAATAACATACCGCGGCCTACATATCTTTTGGCAATACTAACTACCAAACGTAAGTTAGCTTCAGCTAAGCGAGACTTGGCAATTTCATCACCTTTTTCAATTTTCTTAGCTAATTCAATCTCTTCTGCCGCACTTAATAAATTCACACGTCCAATTTCTTTTAAATACATACGGACTGGATCATTTATTTTAACACCTGGAGGTGCACTTAAGTCATTAGGGTTTAATTTATCATCGGTATCAGAACTATCTTTTTCATTCACTAAACTAATATCATTATCAGTGAGTTGGTCAAAGAATTCGTCCATTTGATCAGAATCCATTTCAAAGTTTTGCATTTTCTCTGCAATTTTTTCATGGCTTAGGTGACCTTCTTTTTTACCTTTTTCAATCAATTGTTTTTTTACATCTTCCAAAGTTAGAGATGGGTCTATGGTTTGTTTTTTAACTTTAACTTTATTTCCAGACATGAAATGGCCTCCCGAATATAATATCAACTGAATACTAAAATATTTTTAAGACACAATAAGTGAAATCTACTCAAAATAACACCCTAGTACACATGTTGTTAATTCCATTAATATACAGATATATTCATTATCGAATTAATTCATTCTATTTTTATTATGATTTACAATTTTTTCTAAATAATATTTTTGCAATTCTAAATCACCTAACCTTGAAGCCTCCCGGAGCTTATGATTAAGCGATTCTATCGTTTCTTCATTTCTATTAGCTGTTAATGTATTTATATAGTCATCGATTTCATATTCAAATGGTTCTTCATTTATCATATAGTTGTCTAATGATATAAATGCTTCCTTGATTTCATTGGAATCGATGTATTGCAATACATCACTAATATTGAACGTATCATTTTCAGAGTAAAACTCGTGTAAAATATTAAATATACGCTTAAAAAACTGATTTGTAAAGTCTTCTAACTGAAGAGATTTGTGATAATTTAAGAAAATGTCTTTATCGTTCATAAAATGTTTAAGTAAAGCACGCTCTGCCTTTTCTTGTTTACTTAGATTATTAAATTGCGGAAGTGATGGCATTTGATAATTTTGAGGTTCATAATAATCTTGTTGGTGTCCTACTTCATTATTTAGACTATCCAAGCTAACTTTAAACAATTCAGATACGTCTTGCAATATCTTTTTACGTAGAATAGATGATTTCATTAAAGAAATGTCATTTGTAATCTCTTTTAAATATCTTTCATATGCTAGATCATTATTCTCAATTTCATCCTGATGAATATGAACTTTATATAAAATAAAAGATTTTTTTTCGTGTTCGACATAGTAATTAAAAGCATCAGATCCATGTTTACCAATATATTCATCTGGATCCATATCTTTGGGAAGTTGCACTACAAAAACATTAAACCCTTGCTGTAATAAAGCTTGTCCTGTTTTAATTGTGGCTTCACTACCTGCAAAATCTCCATCAAACATAAGTGTGACATTTGAAGTTAATTTTTTTATAAACGCTATATGCTCTTGTGATATTTGCGTTCCCATACTGGCTACAACTTGCTTTAAACCTGCTTGATCAGCTTTAATGACATCCATAAAACCTTCTAGTAATATAATTTCATCTACTTTACGTATTGTCTTACGCGCTTGGTCTACATTATAAAGAAGTCTACGCTTTTGGAAAATAGGTGTTTCTGGACTATTTAAATATTTAGGTTCTTGATTTGTATATGTTCTACCAGAATAACCTACCGTTCTTCCTTGAGCATTATTTAAAGGAAACATGATTCGATCTCTAAAACGATCATAGTAACTAAAGTTCTCCTCATTTCTAGATAACAAACCCGCTTCGTATGCTAATTGGATATCATAGCCTTTTTTCTGCAAGAAGTCATGGCAAAAGTGCGAAGTATTAGGCGCGTAACCAATTTTTCGTGCATCAATAAGCGCATCTGTAAACCCACGTTCTTTTAAATAATTTAACGCTGCTTCACCTTCGACTGTTTTCTTTAATGCATAGTGATAATATTCTTGCATGAGTTCATGCATTTCAATCATTTGCAAATCTTCAGAGGCAACTTGGTGCGTGGCTTCGTTATTAGCTGTGTGGGTGTCTGTCTCTACTTTAATATTTACCCGCTCACCTAGTTCTTTGACAGCTTCTGTAAAAGGAATATCTTTAATTTCTTGTGTAAACTGAAAGACATTCCCTCCTTTTTTACAGCCAAAGCAATGACATATTTGTTTATCTTCTGAAACAGTAAAAGAAGGTGTTTTTTCATCATGAAAAGGGCATAAACCAATATAATTACGCCCTCTTTTTTCTAATTTCACATACTCACTTACGAGATCAAGTATGTCAGTCTTGTCTTTTATTTCGTTTATTGTTGATTGTTCGATTCGCAAATTAATCACCTATAAAATATTAGTCATAATATTATAATCGTTTTCTTTATTTTTTAATACTATTTTGCTCAATAATACTGATAATATCATTAGCAGTTTCTTCTATTGCTTTGTCTGATACATCAATAATCGGACAACCAATTTTATCAACTAATTCATGAAAATAATTGAGTTCTTCTTCAATCCTCTGTTCTGTAGCATACCTCGCGCTATCACCAAGCCCTAATTGCTTTAAGCGCTCCTTACGAATTTTATTTAACTTTTCTTCACTTATTTTTAAGGCAATACATTTTGAAGCATCTGTATTAAATAATTCATCCGGTGGTGTAACCTCAGGGACAATAGGAATATTCATCACCTTATAACTTTTATGTGCAAGATACTGAGATAGAGGTGTTTTTGAAGTTCGAGAAATACCTAACAATACGATATCCGCTTTTGATAAACCTTTAGGGTCTTTACCATCATCATACTTTACTGCAAATTCAATGGCATCAATTTTTTTGAAATAAGCTTCATCTAATTGATGAACTAACCCTGGCTCAAAATAGGGTTGATCATCTATTTTATCTAGTAAGATATTCATCAGTGGACCCATGATATCTACAGATTTCACTTCAAATTCTTTTAATTTTGCTTCCATATACTTTCTTATTTCGGGCTTAACCAACGTATATACAACAATGGCATCTGTATCTTTCGCCACCTGTATCACTTCATCAACATTTTCCAAAGCTTCAATATAAGGATACCTACTTATTTCACTATCACATTGGTTTGGATTGAACTGTGATATACATGCTCTAGCTACTAATTCAGCTGTTTCTCCTACCGAGTCAGATGCGACTATAATTTTAATATTTTCCATATATATAACCACCTATTCGTTAAATAATGATACAAAAATTTTACTAATTGTCGTTTTAGAGACGCGACCTTTTACTTCATATTTACCATTCTCTTTTTTCGTCACTATAGGCAAGGAATCTATTTCCTTTTCTATCATAAGATTTGCAGCATGTATAACTCTCTCGTCTTCGAGAACAAAGTGTAAGTTAGGCATGCGTGTCATAATTATATTTACAGGCATAGTGTGTATATCTTCGCCAATCATAGATGCCCTTAACAAATCTTTACGGGAACAAACGCCTATAAAATCTCCATCATTATTAATGACGAATAATGTGCTTACATCTTCTAAAAATATAGTACATATCGCATCATAAATAGTCATTTCACTTTTTACTACAACTGGATGTGACGCGTAATCTTTTACAATATATTGTTTTAACTGATCAGCAATCAATTTATTTTTCGGCTTACCTGAATAATAGTAACCTACACGTGGTCTTGCTTCAAGAATTCCCGACATAGTAAGAATCGCTAAATCAGGTCTCAATGTTGCACGTGTCAAACTCAGTCGTTCTGCGATGTGCTCACCTGTAATAGGTCCATTGTTTTTGACAATCTCAACTATTTGTTGTTGCCTTTTACTCAGTTCTATACGACTTCACCCCTTTACTCATTCTTCTCAATTATACATTGAATTTTTAATTGCTACAAATACATATATTTACTTGCTTATAAACCATCAATACATTAAAATTATATTTGAAGCGAGTTAAGGATGGTGCAAGCTTAACAAGTAACAATGGCCACAATTAAATGATTATCAAAAGCGAGTGTACACACTAATTTGGGTGGAACCGCGGGTTAATAAGAAATTTTTAAATAAGCACATAATACATATGTGATTAAAAAAGATTAACTCGTCCCAAGACTTTGATAGAGCTTTCAGGCTCATTTCTTTGTCTTGGGGCGTTTTTATGTAAAAAAGGAGTGTATTTTTTAATGGCAAAAGATATGGAAACAATTGTCCAATTAGCGAAACATAGAGGTTTTGTATTCCCTGGTAGTGAAATTTATGGCGGTTTATCAAACACATGGGATTACGGTCCTCTCGGTGTAGAACTAAAAAATAATGTAAAAAAAGCATGGTGGCAAAAATTCATCACGCAATCTCCATATAACGTTGGTATAGATGCGGCTATTTTAATGAATCCGAAAACTTGGGAAGCTTCTGGTCACTTAGGTAACTTTAATGATCCAATGATCGATAACAAAGACAGTAAAATTCGTTACCGTGCTGATAAAATCATCGAAGATCACATGTTAAATGTTAAAGGTGATGAAAACTTTGTAGCTGATGGTCTTAGCTTCGATGAAATGAAACGCATCATTGATGAAGAAGGCATCGTTTGTCCTGTAAGTGGCACTGCAAATTGGACAGATATTCGTCAATTCAATTTAATGTTCAAAACATTCCAAGGTGTGACTGAAGATTCAACAAACGAAATCTTCCTACGCCCTGAAACTGCTCAAGGTATTTTTGTAAACTATAAAAATGTTCAACGTACGATGCGTAAAAAATTACCATTTGGTATTGGACAAATTGGTAAATCTTTCCGTAATGAAATTACACCTGGTAATTTCATCTTTAGAACACGTGAATTCGAACAAATGGAGTTAGAATTCTTCTGTAAACCTGGTGAAGACATTGAATGGCAAAATTATTGGAAGAACTTTGCTAGCCAATGGTTAAAAGACTTACATTTAAGCGAAGCGTATACACGTTTACGTGACCATGACGATGATGAGTTATCTCATTACTCTAACGCTACAACAGATATCGAATATCGCTTCCCATTTGGTTGGGGAGAATTATGGGGGATTGCAAGTCGTACAGACTTTGACCTGAAAAAACATAGCGAGCACTCTGGTGAAGATTTCCAATATCATGATCAAGAGACTGGCGAAAAATATATCCCTTATTGTATAGAGCCATCTTTAGGTGCTGACCGTGTAACATTAGCATTTTTATGTGATGCATATGACGAAGAAGGCGTTGAAGGAAGCAAAGAAGCTAGAACGGTTTTACGTTTCCATCCTGCATTAGCACCATATAAAGCGGCTGTATTACCATTAAGTAAAAAATTATCTGGCGAAGCGATTAAAGTATTTGAACAATTAAGCGCTAACTTCTCTATTGATTTTGATGAATCTCAATCAATTGGTAAACGTTACCGTCGTCAAGATGAAGTTGGTACACCATACTGTATTACATTTGACTTTGATTCATTAGAAGATCAACAAGTTACTGTACGTGATCGTGATTCAATGGAACAAGTGCGTATGCCAATTTCAGAATTAGAAGCATTTTTAACTGAAAAAGTTAAATTCTAATTTAACTTGATATCATATTAAAAGCTGATAGAGTGTCCATATGGTCATCTATCAGCTTTTTTTAATCATGAACTTGATGAATGAATAAAAAAATAGAATTTTAAAAGTGCAGCCCGTTTTATACGGACTGCACTTTTATTTTTGAACAAAACATTATATTTCATTACGCTATTCATATTTCAAATCATTAAACACTCACTCAAGAAAGATGATCTAATCTATGTAGCTGGTTGATTAACTTCTGACTTTTAAAATACATTCCAGCATATTCACTGTATAACATAATCATTAATTCAGACATCTCATCAATGATATGATCATGAATACGTAGCGCACTCATTTGATGAATTGGTAATTTTTGCAATATATCTAGAAGATACAGGGTTTTATTCGATAAAATAAGGGCGTGAGGATCTTCATACCTTGCACTTTCAGATATGGCACCATCAAACTTAAAGCTATAACCAATTAAATCAGATTGATTTGTATTACCTGTCACAATACATTTATCAAAAATAGCGTTAAATCCAAATTTTGTCATACATTTTAATAAGGCGAGCACTGACATAAGTTGGGCAGACACGCCCTCTTTAATTTTTTCTAAAATGAAATGCAATAAATCATAACTATATTGCGATACTTCCTCATGTTCAATAGATCGATCTATTACTTCTGTGCATAAACTAGCGAAGCTGCTTTCATATATATCTAGGCGGAGATGATAGTTTTGTTCTATTACATCAACAGAACTCAATGTCCCCATCCCTTTCCACTTAGAATAAATAAACAAGCCATACACAAATAATTGTGTATTAGCTTGTAAGCCACTCTTGCTTTTTTTAGCTCTTCGGACCATTAATGGAACTTTTGCACCAAATTCATTTAGAATCGTAACAATTTTATCGGATTCGCCATAATCAACCGTTTTTATAATAATACCTTTTTGTTTGATTAACACGTTAGCTCACCGACTCTCGAATTAGTCTTGATCTTCTAAATAACCCATTTGACGAATGAAATTTACCTTATTACGCCAATCTTTTTGTACTTTCACCCATAGCTCTAAGTAAACCTTAGACCCTAATAATCTCTCAATATCCTGTCTAGCGCGTTTACCGACTTCTTTAAGTTTTTTACCGCCTTTACCAATTACGATACCTTTTTGAGAATCTCTTTCTACATAAATCGTAGCTTCAATTCTCACTCTATCTTCATCTTCTTTAATCATACGATCCACATTGACGCCGATAGCATGAGGAATTTCTTCACTTGTTAAGTGTAAGATTTTTTCTCGGATGAGTTCCCCAACGACAAACTGCTCAGGATGATCTGAAATTTGATCGTCAGGGTAATACTTAGGTCCTTCAGGTAAATATGATTTTAATACACCAATAAAGTGATCTACGTTTAAACCTTCAAGTGCAGAAATTGGCACTATTTCTGTGAAGTCCATATACTTTTTATATTTTTCGATTCTTGGCATAAGTTCATCTGGATGAACTAAATCAATTTTATTTAATACTAAAAACACCGGTGTTTTAATCGATTTCAACATATCCATGATAAATTCATCGCCACGACCAATATCTTCATTAACATTGACCATAAACATGATGGCGTCTATTTCAGATAGTGTATTTTTAGCAACATTCATCATATAATCGCCAAGTTTGTGTTTAGGTTTATGAATACCTGGTGTATCTAAAAATATGATTTGAGCATCTTCTTGGGTCATAACGCCCTGTATTTTATTTCTTGTCGTTTGTGCTTTATCAGACATGATGGCTATTTTATGACCGATTACACGGTTCACAAAAGTAGATTTCCCAACATTGGGTCTGCCTATTATTGATATAAATCCTGATTTATGTGCTGTCATTAATTTAAATCCTTTCCAGAGAATCCTAGTGGTAATAAATCCCCCACTGTCGATTCTATTAAATCTCCATTTTGATTTGTCATATATACGGGCATGTCATCATCACAGAGCTCTTTCATAAATTGACGACATGCACCACATGGTGAAGATGGTTTATCCGCATCAACAGTAACAGTGATTGACTCAAAATCACCTGGCTTATAGCCTTCTGATATTGCAGATACTAAACTAGATCTTTCTGCACAAATAGCCATTGGATATGCTGCATTTTCGACATTGGCACCGTGAAATGCCTTTCCATCTTTCGTCCGCAAATAAGCACCCACTTTGAAATTACTGTAAGGTGCGTAAGCATTAGCTTGTGCAGTTCTAACTTCTGTTAAATAATGTGGTTGATATGCCACAGTTAATCTCTCCCATTCAGTGTTAATATTTAATAATTTATTACTTTTGGAAAACAACTTTATGAAAAATTACTATTATTTAAAATACATATGGCAGAAATACTAAAAGGCCTATAGCAAATGCAACAGCCGATGCAATCATTACACTAAAAGCTGCAACATCTTTAGCATTTTTTGCCAAAATATGATAATCATCTGTCACTAAATCAACCACATATTCCAATGCTGTATTGATCGCTTCGAAGGCAAGGACCATACCAATGGCTAAGATTATGAAAAGCCAATCTACACGCGATATACCAAAGCACACGCCACAGATGACTACAATGAGTGCACTTATTAAATGCAGCAAAAATTTATTGTCTTTTTTTAATAGCACATGCATACCTTGTAATGCATAATTAAATCGTTTCATATGTCCTCTAATCTCTCGTTAATCCATATGCGTTTAAAATTTGATCTTGGCGACCAAACATTTCTTTTTCATCTTGCTCATTCATATGATCGTAGCCTAATAAATGTAAGAATCCATGTAGCGCAAGGAAACCGAGTTCTCTTTCAAAAGAATGTCCATAAGATTCTGCTTGTTCATTCGCAACGTCAGTACAAATAATAATATCGCCCAATACTCTTGGCATGTCAAGCCCAGTAATTTCAGGCTCATCTTCTTCTAAAGCAAAAGAAATAACATCCGTTACTTTATCTTTATCACGATACATTTTATTTATTTCCTGAATTTCTACTTTATCCACAAAGGTAACTGAAAGTTCTGCTTCACCATCAATATGTTCCTGTGTTTTTGCAAATGTCAGAAGGTTATCTATTTGTTCAAACCATTCTTGTTTTACTAAATCTGTATGATCACTAAAATCTATAGTAAACATTTACTCCTCTCCCTCGTAACGATCAATAATTTTACTTACTAATGGATGACGTACAACATCGCTTTGATCTAAATGATGAATACTTAGCCCTTTAACATCTTTAAGTTTCTTTATAGCTTCCTTGAGGCCACTTTTTACGCCTTTAGGTAAATCTATTTGCGTATGGTCACCTGTCACTACCATTTTTGAACCAAAACCTAGTCGAGTTAAAAACATTTTCATTTGAGCGTGTGTCGTATTTTGTGCTTCATCTAATATCACAAACGCATCATCTAACGTTCTTCCTCTCATATAAGCTAAAGGTGCAATCTCGATTATGCCTCTATCTATAAATCTGGCTGTTTGTTCTCTACCTAAAACAGTGTTCAAACCATCATATAAAGGACGTAAATAAGGATCTACCTTTTCTTTTAAATCCCCAGGTAAGAAACCTAATGACTCACCAGCTTCTACTGCGGGTCTTGTCAGCACAATACGCTTTACATTTCCCTTACGTAATTGTTTAGCAGCATAGACAACCGCTAAGAATGTTTTTCCTGTTCCTGCTGGTCCCACGCCAAATACCAAATCATTGTGATGCATGGCATTTACGTATAAACGCTGTCCCATTGTCTTAGCGCGAATGGTCTTACCAAATGCATCTTTAGTAATTTCATCATCATATAAATCTAATAAGTATTGAATCGTCCCATTTTTCGCCATTTTAATAGCCGCTTCAACATCTTTTATAGAAATTGAAACACCTTGTTGAATTACTTTCAGAAGATTAATGAGTACTGATTCTGCTTTTTCTACATCCTCGATTACTTCACCTTTTACAGCAATTTCTTGACCTCGAGCATGTACAATGACATCAAACCCTTCCTCAATTGCTTTAAGGTGTTCGTCGTTATTACCAATGAGCGCTTGAGCTTCATTGATGTCATTTATTTGAATAATACCAGGCATATATGTGCTCCTTTACAAATATATTCGATTCATCTTATTTTATCTTATTAGATTTTAAGTTACAAAAATTATTATTCACTAGCATAGCATTTTCTAGCAATACGATAATGTATTTACTTGAAAAAAGCTATTGTATTTACATACCTATTATATCACGAATTGTCTATTTATTATTTCAAAGAGTTTTTAAATCGAGATATATTCATTAAATTTAACAACTATTTTACATATATGTATATAAATTCAATTAGGCTTTACTTTTTCGACTCATATTTAGATGTTGTTCAGTGTAATCAAATAACATTATATTTAAATTAAAAACACCTTACAAAGTCTATAGTTACTGACTTTGTAAGGTGTTGTTTTAAAGACTTATCCTATATTACAGTCTTTTAGGTCTATCTAATATTTCTGACCAAATAATACCATTCACAACCTCATCTTTATCAAATCTCAAACGTTCATTTGTACCTGAACTTTGTATAGCGTGCGCATTCATTAACTGTTTTAAACGATAACGTTTAGTTCTTTCAGATAAATTTTTATCTGCAATAATTGCACGCGCTTTTCTTTCAGTTCTTTGTAATTTTTTTTCGTTTTCACGATCTATTTCAGTACGTACATTTTGTAGTTTGCCTACTAGATCAGCTTCAAGTTGTCTCTGCAATTCCGAATTTTGTTGTTGCTTCGACATTTTCTCTTTTTCAGCTTCAGTTTGGTTGTCTGTTCTAGTTGTTCTTTGAGATGTTCTTTGCGATGTTCGTGGCTCTGGCGTTTCCATTTTTTCTACACGTGTCTCAGCTGGTTTAGTTGGTTGTGCTGGACGTTCTTCTTTCATTGTAGGTCCTTCATTCATTTGCTTTTCTATTTCTTTGAATGTTTTTCCTATTTCTTCAAGAAAACCGCGTTTTTCAGGTCGTTCGCCACGATTATTAGGTTGTTTGTTTACTGGTGGTTTTTGGTTTTGTCTTTCTTTGTGGCTTTTGTCATTAATAGCACCAATAATTGTTACTATTACAGATATTACAAAGATAATAATACCTATATTCATTTAATCACCCCTAATTATTTATCCGGTGATTCATCATCTTCTTGATTTGTTCGTTCGTTAATTGAATTTCTCATACCTGTATCTGCTTCGATATTTTTTAAATTGTAGTAATCTTTAACGCCAAGATTACCTGAACGTAGTGCTTCAGCCATCGCGAGTGGCACTTCTGCTTCTGCTTCAACAACTTTAGAACGCATTTCTTGAACTTTCGCTTTCATTTCTTGTTCTTGTGCAACAGCCATTGCTCTACGCTCTTCCGCTTTAGCTTGGGCGATATTTTTATCTGCAAGTGCCTGTTCAGTTTGTAAATCTGCACCAATATTTTTACTGATGTCTACATCAGCAATATCGATAGATAAAATTTCAAATGCGGTACCAGAATCTAGACCTTTACTTAAAACAGTTTTAGAAATGTTATCTGGGTTTTCTAATACTTGCGTATGGTGTTCACTAGAACCTATTGTAGATACAATACCTTCACCTACACGGGCAATAATTGTTTCTTCACCAGCACCACCGACTAAACGAGCGATGTTAGCACGTACAGTAATACGCGCCTTAGCTTTTACTTCGATACCATTCATAGCTACACCAGCAATAAATGGTGTTTCTATAACTTTTGGATTAACTGACATCTGCACAGCTTCTAATACATCACGACCAGCTAAATCAATAGCTGCGCCACGTTCAAACGGTAAATTGATATCTGCTCTTTGTGCTGCGATGTTCGCATCAACAACTCGATCAACGTTACCCCCAGCTAAGTAATGTGACTCTAATTGGTTTGTAGTTAAATTCAAACCAGCTTTGTGTGCTTTGATTAATGGTGAGATTACTCTACGTGGAGAAACTCTACGCAGTCTCATACCAACCAATGTTCCAATACCTACTTTTACTCCAGCAGCAATTGCTGAAATCCATAAGCCCACTGGAACAAATGAAAATAGTAATAAAAGTGCTATTACTACTATAACGACAATAATAATTAATCCGATCATACTTTCTCTCCTTTATGATTCATTTTCTCTTACAACAACTCTAGTACCTTCAACTTCTAATATAGTCACTTCTTTATTCCGTAAAATAAATGACCCATCAGAAACTGCGTCAATACGTTCATCATTGTATGTAATGATTCCTGCTGGTCTTAAATCTGTAGACGTTGTAGCAGTTTGCCCAACTAAATGAGAGCGATCTTCATGTGAAGTGTAGCCTGCCTCTGCATTTGTAGAATCTTTTAAAACAACTTTATCTAAAAATGGAATATTTCGCTTAAATATTCTCACAAGTACCACCCATTCTATGATTGATAATATTAATGCTACGACAACATTGGCAATCATAAAAACTAAATTGTCACCTAATGTAATAATACTGAAAACGATAAGGCCCATACCTATAATACCAATAATTGCACCTACGACAAAAAGTTCAATTATTATAAATATGACACCAACTCCAAATAAAACTACCGAATAAAAATTAACATCTCCTTTTACAAAAAAGCCCAAGAAGAAAATTAATAAGGCTAATGTAGCAATAATTCCCACAATATTGATTTTATTTGAATATAATTGATATAGAAAACCCATAAAAATAATACAAGTTAAAATTAAAGCGCTAAACGGATTGACAATTAGGCTTGCTGCGTTATCTATCCAGCTATTATTTTCAATAAAGTTGGACGAAAAGATATTATGTATACTACTCGAAGAAATCACTCTATCACCTCGCTCTCGATTTAATTATACATGAAATCAATGTGTGTTTATAGCGTTTGCATTATAAAATACCATTAAATTATAAATAGATTAACTTTGAAGTAATATAGTAATTATAGAATAGAATCTTTATTTGATAGATGGTCCATACATTGGGTTCAAATTTTAATAAGCTATCCTTGCTAATTGTTAGATTTCCTACAATTTACAAATAAAATTTTAAGACAATTATTCATTTTATATTTTTAACTCCGCTTAAATTCGCTTCGTTATCAAGGACTATTTCAAAAAATCTAAATAAAAAATAATAGCCTTCGTTGTTAAACAACGAAGGCTATTATGATTTATAATTAATGTTGGTGTTGAGGGAGTCAACGAAACAATTAATTATTTGAATTTACGTTTACGCGCAGCTTCAGATTTCTTTTTACGTTTAACGCTAGGTTTTTCGTAAAATTCACGTTTACGTACTTCTTGAATTGTACCGCTTTTAGAAACTGTACGTTTGAAACGACGTAACGCATCTTCAAGTGATTCGTTATTTTTGACTACTGTTTTAGACATGTGTATTTCCCTCCCTCCAAATATCAACGAAACTTTAGTATCATTACATGGTAATGAACCATGTATAATTTAGTATAATATATCTGATTAATGTGGTCAATTAGTAAATTTATTTTTTTAAATTTAAATCCAAACTGTGTACGCGCTTGTATTTGTAATATCATACACTAACGCGAAAAATCACACTTTTTCATGTAATTATTTAACATTTTTAGTTAAAATAGCAATACCTATATTACAAATTACCCCAACAATTCTTTTTGAAAACTTATAGCGCTAAGGACATATAATGGTGCTGTCTCAGCCCTTAAAATTCTAGGACCAAGCCCAATTTGAGAACCTGCTTCGTTAAACAAGCTTACTTCTTCTTCAGAAAGTCCACCTTCTGGACCAAAAATAACTAATATACGAGCGCCAGGTTTAAATTTTTGAACAAGTGCTTTAAAATTACTAATTTCTCCATTTTTCGCTGCATCTTCATAAGCAATAAGGACATAATCATATGTTTCAATATGATTATACATTATTTTTAAACTAGGTTGATAGGTTATGTTAGGGATAGTTAACCTATAACTTTGTTCAGCAGCTTCTTTAATAATTTTTTGCCAACGCTCTAATTTTTTGGCAACTTTGTCGTTATTTAACTTCACTACCGAACGTTCCATGCCGACAGCGATGAATTCACTCGCTCCTAGTTCTGTCGCTTTTTGTAGCATCCATTCATATTTATCAGCTTTAATTAAGCCACTACATATAGTAATACTTTGTGGTAATTCTGTATCTATGTTGAGATGTTCAACTAACGCCACTTCAATGCTATCTACGTTTATATTGGTAATCTTGCATTTGTAAACAGATTGATTAGCAAATGTGAGTATAATTTCATTATCTATTTGATGTCTCATGACATGAGTTATATGGTGGATATCACCTTTGTCTGTAATAAAAAAACGCTGATGTACATCAGCGTTTTGGTCAATAAAGTATCTTTGCATAATTATTCGCTCACTTTCTGGCCAACGATAGAAACCCAACTGTTATCGTGACTTATCGAAATAATTTTAAAACCGCTACGCTTCATATGGTCCAATATAGCTTCATGTTTTTCTTCAATAATACCAGACGTTATAAAATAACCACCTTGATTTAATGTATTATAAGCATCTTCAATCATTTCATCAATGATATGAGCTAAAATATTCGCAATAACAATATCGAATTTTTCTGTTTCGCCTTTAAGCAAGTTTCCCGGCACAGCTTCAATCGCTTTTTCACAATGATTCTTAGCAAAATTTTCTTTAGCAACTTTGACTGCCATTTCATCTACATCTAATGCCTTAATACGTTCAACACCAAGTAAATAAGAAGCTATACTTAAGATACCTGAACCTGTACCAACATCAATAACCGAATCACTAGGTTTTACATACGTCTCAATCGCTTTTAAGCACATACTCGTTGTTGGATGATCACCTGTACCAAATGCCATTCCAGGATCTAATTCAATACACAATTCACTATCATCTTCACGTTGATATGTTTCCCAACTTGGAACGATGGTAAATAATTTTGACGCACGGAAAGGATGAAAGTAGTTTTTCCATTCATTTTCCCAATCCGTTTCGCGAATTGTTTGTTCGTCAAATTTAAACAGGCTGTGATCTAATGACTCAATGGCAGAAATTCGACTGTATAAGTCATCTTTAAATTGCGTTGTATACTTCATTTCATTGAAATATGCCTTCAACCTTACCCCTTGTTCAGGGTAGTCAGTTTCACTGAGCTCATATATTTCACCAAATTTATCTTCAAAATCATGGTTTAAATCACTAGAATCTTCTATAACTACACCATTCGACCCAGAATCTTCTAATATATTAGAAATAATTGGTGATACCTCATGATTAGCAGTTATTGATACTTCGGTCCAGTTCATATACTAGTCTCCTTTAAAGAATCTTTTAGCTTTATCTCTAAAATTAGTAGGTTGTTCTGTAATTTCTTCCCCATCAATCTCTGAGAACTCTCTTAATAATTCTTTTTGTCGATCATTCATCTTAGTCGGAGTTACAACATTTATATTAATAAATAAATCGCCGTAGCCATAACCATGAACATTCTTGATACCTTTTTCTTTAAGACGGAATTGTTTTCCAGTTTGAGTACCTGATGGAATTGTCAACATAACACTACCTTTAAGTGTTGGTACTTTAACCTCATCACCTAATGATGCTTGTGCAATACTAATATTAAGTGAGTGATAGATATCGTCTCCATCTCTTTCAAATGTTTCTGAAGGTTTAACTCTGAACACAACATATAAATCACCTTGCGGACCGCCGTTTTCACCGGGAGCGCCTTCACCTGCTAAACGGATTTGCTGTTCATTATCTACACCTTCTGGAATTGTAACACTAATTTTGACACTTTTATTTTCAGTACCTTTACCTTTACATGTTGGACATGGTTCTTCAAATTCTTGACCTGAACCACTACATACTGGGCAAACTTTTTCAGTTCTAACTCTACCAAGTATTGTGTTTTGCTCTACTGAAACATGGCCTGCACCACTACAATATTCACACGTTTTTTTCTTAGTACCCGGTTTAGCACCTTCACCATGACAAGTATGACAAGACACATCTTTACGAATTGAAATTTCTTTTTCGCTACCAAAAACAGCTTCATCAAATGTTACTGTCATCGTATATTGTAAGTCGTCACCTTTTCTAGGCGCATTTGGATCACGTTGACGTCCGCCTCCAAAGAACGAACTAAATATATCCTCGAAACCGCCGCCTCCAAAGCCACTGAAATCTTGACCGCCAAAGCCTTGGCCTCCAAAACCACCTTGTGGGCCGTTATGTCCAAATTGGTCATAATTTGCACGCTTGTTATCGTCGCTTAAATTTTCATATGCTTCTGAGATTTCTTTGAATTTCTCGTCGGCACCTTCTTCTTTATTAATATCTGGATGATATTGTTTTGATAATTTACGGTAAGCCTTTTTAATTTCATCTTTAGAAGCATCTTTACTAACACCTAAGATTTCATAATAATCTCTTTTGGCCACTGTTATCTCTCCTTTTACTGTTTTGTTAAATCACTGATAAAAAAAGAAAAAGTCAAAGCCAATGTTCAATTGACTTTGACTTAATTTGGCTAAGCAATTGTGTCATATTTTTCTATCATTAACAATTAATTAGTCTATGACTCAACTTATTTTTGATTATCTTTGCTGTCGTCATCTTTCACTTCTTTGAAATCTGCATCTTCAACATTGCTATCTTGTGCTTCGTTTCCTTCTTCACCTTGAGCTTGTTGTTGAGCTTGCGCAGCTTGCTCGTAAACTTTTGTTGATAAGTCTTGAACAACTTTTTCTAATTCTTCTTTTTTAGCTTTGATATCTTCAATATCTTCGCCTTCAAGTGCTGATTTTAATGCATCTTTTTTATCTTCAGCATCTTTTTTATCTTCTTCACTGATGTTTTCGCCTAAGTCAGTAATTGTTTTTTCAACTTGGAATACTAAGCTATCAGCTTCGTTTCTTAAGTCACTTTCTTCACGGCGTTGTTTGTCAGCTTCAGCGTTTTCTTCAGCGTCTTTAACCATACGATCGATTTCATCATCTGATAGTGAAGAACTTGATTGAATTGTGATATTTTGTTCTTTATTTGTACCTAAGTCTTTCGCTGTAACGTTTACGATACCATTTTTATCAATATCAAATGTTACTTCGATTTGTGGCACACCACGTGGAGCTGGTGGAATGTCTGTTAATTGGAATCTTCCAAGTGTTTTATTGTCAGATGCCATTGGACGTTCACCTTGTAATACATGGATATCAACTGCTGGTTGGTTATCTGCTGCTGTTGAGTATACTTGTGATTTAGAAGTTGGAATAGTCGTATTTCTTTCGATAAGTGTATTCATACGTCCACCCATAATTTCAATACCTAATGATAATGGTGTTACGTCTAATAATACTACGTCTTTAACATCACCAGTGATTACGCCACCTTGAATTGATGCACCCATAGCTACTACTTCGTCTGGATTCACACCTTTATGAGGTTCTTTATTCACTTCTTTTTTAACTGCTTCTTGAACAGCTGGAATTCTAGTAGAACCACCAACTAAGATTACTTCATCAATATCAGAACTTGATAAACCAGCATCTTTCATTGCTTGACGAGTAGGTTCCATAGTTCTTCTAATTAATGAGTCAGCTAACTCTTCAAATTTAGAACGTGTTAAGTTAATTTCTAAATGTAATGGACCATTTTCTCCTGCTGAAATGAATGGTAATGAAATTTGTGTTTGAGATACACCAGATAAATCTTTTTTAGCTTTTTCAGCTGCGTCTTTTAGACGTTGTAATGCCATTTTATCTTGTGCTAAATCTACGCCGTTTTCTTTTTTAAATTCAGATACTAAATAGTCAATAATTACTTGGTCAAAGTCATCGCCACCAAGTTTATTATCTCCAGCAGTTGAAAGTACTTCAAATACACCGTCGCCTAATTCTAAAATAGAAACGTCGAATGTACCGCCACCTAAGTCGAATACTAATACTTTTTGGTCAGTTTCAGTTTTATCTAAACCATATGCTAAAGCAGCTGCTGTTGGTTCATTGATAATACGTTCTACTTCTAAGCCAGCAATTCTACCAGCATCTTTAGTAGCTTGACGTTCACTATCATTAAAGTATGCAGGAACAGTAATTACTGCTTTTTCTACTTTTTCACCTAGATAGTCTTCAGCTGTACTCTTAAGGTTTTGTAAAACCATTGCTGAAATTTCTTGTGGTGTATATGATTTACCTTCAACGTCAACTTTGTATTGTGTACCCATATGACGTTTGATTGATTGAATTGTGTTAGGGTTTGTGATTGCTTGACGTTTAGCAACTTCACCTACTTGAGTTTCACCATTTTTAAATGCTACTACAGATGGTGTAGTTCTAGCACCTTCTGGATTTTGGATTACTTTTGGCTCATCGCCTTCTAAAATTGCTACACATGAATTTGTTGTACCTAAGTCAATACCTATTACTTTACTCATAATTAATTTCCTCCTGTATGTTTGTTTAAAATTATTGGTATTTTCATCAATATTAAAGATTATTGATTTACTTTAACCATTGAAGGTCTTAATACTCTATCTTTTAATTTATAACCACGTTGCAATTCTTGAGTGATTTCTCCTGATTCAAAATCTGGATTATCATCTTGAACAACAGCTTGGTGAACATTCGGATCAAATTGTTGACCTTCAGTTTCAATTTTTTCTAAACCGTTATTTTTTAAAGCGTTAATTAAGCTTTCATGAACCATTTCAACACCTTTTTTCAGTGATTTGAATTGTTCATCTTCGCCATCGATTTGTAACGCACGCTCAATGTTATCGATAGTTGGTAAAATATCGTTCAACACATCTTGAGCTTTATATTCTTTCATCGTTTGATTTTCTTTTTGGATTCTACGTTTATAATTTTCGAATTCTGCGTATAATCTTAAGTATTTTTCTTCTTTTTCTTGAACATCTTTTTTCAATTGTTGAATTTCTTCATCTTTAGGATCTACATCTGATTCTTTCTCTTCTGTATTGTCCTCCTGCAGATTATCTTTTACTTTGTCATCATTAGTGTCGTCAGCATTTTCAACTGTTTCATTTTCAGATGTCTGAGATTGATCTTTAACTTCTTCATTTTCTGCAGCTTGATCAAATACTGATTCATTTTTTTCTGTCATTGTCTGCCCTCCAATACAATTCTTAATTACCAAATCGTATTTAGTAATCGTATTACGTTCTGATAATTCATTGCCGTAGGTCCAATAACCGCAATTTGACCTTTAAGCCTATCATCAATGTGATATTCACTTGTGATGATAGAAATATCACTCAAACTCGATTCAATTTCATGCCCTATTTTGACGTTAATCGTCGAATGAGACATATCATCAAGTAACTGGGTGATTTTATTTGATTCTATATATTGCAATATAGGTTGAATAGAGGAAACATTTGATTCATTTAATGCATCAATTAGTTTAACCTTTCCACCCATAAAAATGCCATTACTTTGATTATCAAAGTGGATTTCAATTGTGTGTAACATCTCTTTGATAAATTGCTTTTCAAGTTCTGATTTCACAAACGTATTTAATTCACTTTCAAATTGTTGATTATTCCATTTATTATATTTAGTAGTAACAAAATTCGATATCTTTGTGAGTTTATCATTAGATAACGGAACTTGCGTAGCTAAATGTAAATGTTCAACATGACCAGAAGTGAATACAACCACCATAATCACTAAGTGGGCATTTGCTCGAATCAAATGAATGTTGTTAATTATATCTATTTTATGATTTGGACGCATTACCAACGTTGTATATTGAGATGCAACCGAAAGTTCATTAGCAAATACACTCAATGTAGTAGAAATATCATAATGATTCTCGACTAGCAAATCTCTTAAACGTTGTATTTTAGTTTGTTGTTGATGAGATGTTTGTTGCAATAATTGATTCACATAATATCTAATACCTAACTCTGATGGTGAACGTCCTGACGAAGTATGTGTCTTCTCTATCAACTCTAAATCTTCGAGATGTTTCATCTCATTTCTAATAGTAGCAGGACTAACATTCAATTTGTGTCGTTCAATCAAAGTCTTAGAACCAATTGGCTGACCTAAATCAACATAATCTTCAACAATTGCATTAAGAATGCTCAATTGTCTATCACTAATCATGCTTTCACCTCATTAGCACTCTTTTGTTTCAAGTGCTAATTATAATTTATCAAATTGGTCAAAGTAAGTCAATGTTAAAGCATCGTTTTTTTTAAAATTTTAAACATTTAATAAAAACGACTCGAATACAACGTTTCCTATCACTTTTCCGCGTTCCGTCATCGAGATGTATCCTTCTTGTTCAATAATAAGTTCGCGTTCTATCAAATCATTGATAACTGTACCAAATATATCATCTATGCTTGTATTGAATTTTTGCTGGAACCTAGATTTATTAACTCCCTGATTCATTCTCAGTCCTAAAAACATTTCTTCTTCCATTTGTTCTGATAGGGTTGGAAACGTCGAATCTAAAATTGGTCGCTCCTTATTTTGGATTTTTTTAATATAATGGTTTACTGGATTAACATTATTATAACGTTCACCATTAACATAACCACTTGCACCTGCACCAAAACCATAATACCCTTCGTTTTTCCAATACACTTTATTATGTTCTGACTCATGCCCATCTTTTCCAAAATTAGAAATTTCGTACTGGTGCATATCAGATTGTTCCATTCTTTCTAATAGGTATTCATACATTTCTTCGCCAACATCTTCATTAGGGACTTTCAATTGGCCTTTACGGTACATATTATAAAATTTTGTCTTAGGTTCTAATATCAATCCATAGCTAGAAATGTGATCAATATCAAGAGCCAATGCCTTTTCTAAGCTATCTTTAAAATCTTCAATGGTTTGATGTGGTAAATGATACATCAAATCTAAACTAATGGAAGGTATGCCAACTTGACGTGCGTTGGCTACCGATTGGTAAATATCTTCTGTTTTATGTGTTCTTCCCAGAATTTCTAACAATTCTGGATTAAATGTTTGAACTCCCATAGACAATCGATTCACACCAAAATCTTTAAGTAATTGAACTTTTTCTATCGTTAATTCATCTGGGTTAGCTTCGAAACTAAACTCACCTTTGATTTTAAAAATACGCGTAATAGCTACGAGTAACTTTTTAAGTTGATCATAATTAAGTGCCGTTGGTGTGCCGCCGCCAACAAATACAGTTTCTAATTGTCTAACATCACTTTGTTCCATTTCTTCTATCAAGCAATCTAAATACTGATCTACCGGCTGATTTTGTATAAAATACTTATTAAAATCACAATAAGTACAAATTCTCACGCAAAAAGGAATATGGATATAAGCGCTTTTCACTTCCATATTGCGTTCACCTTCTTTCATTTTTTGAAGATAAGTCTATTCAACAAAAAACTGGGGCATAAATCGAATGGATTTAAGGCCCCAATGTTTAATTTATATTAATCTTCGTCCATCTTAAGCACAGCTAAAAACGCATCTTGAGGAATTTCAACATTACCTACTGCTTTCATTTTAGCTTTACCAGCTTTTTGTTTTTCTAATAATTTTCTCTTACGGCTAATATCTCCACCATAACATTTCGACAATACATTTTTACCCATTGACTTGATGTTTGTACGCGCAACAATTTTTTGTCCAACAGCTGCTTGAACTGGCACTTCAAACTGTTGTCTCGGAATAAGTTTTTTCAATTTATCAACCAACACTTTACCACGATCATAAGCAAATTCTTTATGTACAATAAAGCTTAATGCATCTACTTTTTCACCGTTTAATAAAATGTCCATTTTGACAAGATCGCTTTCTTTATTATCAATAAATTCATAATCAAATGAAGCATATCCTTTAGTATTAGATTTAAGTTGATCAAAGAAATCAAATACTACTTCTGACAACGGTATCTCATAAATGATATTCACTCGGATATCATCCATATATTCCATATTTACAAATTGACCACGTTTGCGCTGGCATAATTCCATTACTGCGCCTACATAATCATTAGGAACCATCATCGTAGCCCTAACAAAAGGTTCATAAATCGTTTCAATTTTATCTCTTTCAGGCATATTTGCTGGATTATCAACTGAGACTTCTTCTCCATTTTTCATAATACATTGGTAAATAACAGATGGTGCTGTTGCAATAAGTTCAATACCAAATTCACGCTCAATACGCTCTTGAATTATTTCCATGTGAAGCATACCTAAAAATCCTGTGCGATATCCAAACCCTAACGCTTGAGATGATTCTGGTTCAAATTCAAGTGAAGCATCATTGAGTTGTAATTTTTCTAATGCGTCACGTAAGTCGTTATAATCTTTATTATCTATTGGGAATAAACCACAGAAGACCATAGGATTCATTTTTTTATATCCTTGTAACGCTTGTTCAGCTGGTCGTTCTGCATGTGTAATCGTATCACCGACACGAGAATCATCTACGTTCTTAATACTAGCTATAATATAACCTACATCACCGACAGTTAGTTCCTCTACCGGCAATTGTTTGGGCGTATTAATACCCACTTCAGTTACTTCGAATTCTTTACCCGTCGCCATCATCTTAATACGGTCACCGGCTTTAACTACACCTTCCATGACTCTAATACCTGATACTACACCTCGATAAGGATCGTATTCAGAATCAAAAATCAAAGCCTTCAATGGCGCTTCAGGATCGCCCTCTGGTGGTGGTATAACTTCAACTATTTTTTCTAATATATCTTCAATACCAATATTAGATTTTGCACTTGCAAGAACCACATCATCTTGATCTATACCAATAACATCTTCTAATTCTTGTTTAACACGTTCTGGTTCAGCAGCAGGTAGGTCAATTTTATTAACAACAGGTAATAATTCTAAGTCATTATCCAATGCTAAATACACATTCGCTAAAGTTTGTGCTTCAATCCCCTGTGCAGAATCAACTACCAATATTGCGCCTTCACAAGCTGCTAATGATCTTGATACCTCATAAGTGAAATCTACATGCCCTGGTGTATCAATAAGATGGAATGTATATGTTTCGCCATCCTTAGCTTCATACTTTAATCGTACAGCATTTA
Source organism: Staphylococcus casei (assembly GCF_030294405.1). Classification (NCBI taxonomy): domain Bacteria; kingdom Bacillati; phylum Bacillota; class Bacilli; order Caryophanales; family Staphylococcaceae; genus Staphylococcus; species Staphylococcus casei. The sequence continues at coordinate 1,365,076 of NZ_CP125718.1, read as the reverse complement.
ATTTGATTGTAATACCGCGTTCTCTTTCTAAATCCATGGAATCTAGTAATTGTGCTTGCATATCTCTTGATTCAACTGATTTCGTATTTTCTAAGATTCTATCAGCTAAAGTAGATTTACCATGGTCTATATGTGCGATAATAGAAAAGTTTCTTATATTTTTACGTCTATTATAACGTTCTTGTTTATCCATGTATTATCCTTCCCACTTTCATAATTCTAGCCCGTATATGTATGACATTCTTTGATATGATAACGTTTTTGTTCTATAATTGCAAACTTACGACGCTTATACTTTAAGTTATATCATAAAAGTGGCTACTTAGTTTGCCATTCCTCTTTATAGTATAGAGTGAAAGTTGCTCATTTCCAAATAGAAATGTATTATTTTTACGCTTTTAAGCGCATTGCGTAAATAAATGATTGCAGAAACCGGCTGGTTTTGATAAAATATTTCTTGTTGTAATCAAATCAAATTTGATAGCGAAGTTCACTTTTAGGAGGTGACACACATGCCAAACATTAAATCTGCAATTAAACGTGTTAAAACTACTCACACTGCTGAGGAGCGCAACATTTCTCAAAAGAATGAAATGCGTACAGCGGTTAAGAGAGCTCAATCAGCTACTGCATCAAATGCTGATAACAAAGCTGAATTAGTTAGTTTTGCTTTGAAAAAAGTAGATAAAGCTGCGCAACGCAACTTAATCCACACAAACAAAGCTGCTCGTATCAAATCTTCACTAATGACAGCTAACAAATAATAAGAAAGTTCAAGCTATGGCTTGAACTTTTTTATTTATAGTTTGAAATAAAGCTTGTGAGTAATCAATGATTACTCACTTTTTTTATAAGGATAAAATAAAAAGTTCTAAAATAAGTTGTTTATCCATATAAGAAGACTTTAATTTATAATCTGTTTCTGCACAGCTATCCATAATATTTAACAAACTCTCTAAGTGATAATGCCTTGCTTGATTAAGTGCTAACTTCACTCTATAAGGGTGAACATTAATCGTTTTAGCAATTTGTTGGCCACTATACCCTTTTTGAGACAGTATTTTACTTTGATAGAAAAGTCGATAGTTACTCGTTATAAGCGCTAAAAGTTTAATCGGTTCTTCTTTCATCGCAATCAAATCTTTGACAAGTTGTATCGCTTTGACCTTATTATTTTTTTGAATATATTCTGTTAATAAAAATACATTTTGTTCTAAACTTCTATTTACAATTTGCTCCACATCTTGTTTATTAATTGTTGCTCTTTCACCTAGGAAAAGGACTAATTTTCCTATCTCTTGTTTAACGATATTAAAATTAATACCAGTTAGTTCAATAAATAAGTTTAATGCATCTTGTTTAATATCTTTATAGTTTGAATGCAGTTCATTTTTTATCCATTTTTTTATCTCTTCTTCTGACATTTGCTCTATTTTCTTTAATTGGGCTTTCTTTTTTAATGTTTTCACTAATTTTTTACGTTCGTCTAATTTGGGTTGATAGACTTCGAATACAATCATACTTTCACCATCATATTTTTCTATGAATTCTAAAAGCAAATCAATATTATGATTTAAATCTTTAGGTGGTTTTTCTCCAGTAAAGACGTATGCATTCTGTACTAAAACGGCCTTTTTATCAGAGAAAAAAGGCATTGTTAATGTCTCTTCTATTATGGAAGATAAATCACTGTCATATAAATTATATTTAACAAAGTTAAAATCATCTTTGGGAGCATCTAAATAATTTTCGATAATCTCGGTCGATTTTTTTTCAATCAATTCAGGTACTTCTCCGTATACTGTAATTATATTATCGCTCATATGTAGCACCCTTTCATCACTATTACACATTAAAACATTATAGCATGCAGCTATACATCTCACTAGTTAAAATCATTACTTCTCTTCTGTTTTGATATACATATTTTCTTTGAAATTAATTGTAACTTCTCCATGATTAGCTGTTTGATAAACTTGAGAATGATAACTAATTAATCGATTTATAGTTTCTTGATTGGGTAAGTTATATCGATTATTGTGCGCTACAGAAACCAAGCTTACCTTAGGGGTAATGGCTCGTATAAAGGCCTCACTCGTACTCGTTTTACTTCCATGATGTCCAACCTTCAGCACATCAACTGCTTTTAAGTCGAACTGCTTTAATAACTCATTTTCATTATTTGTGGTCGCATCGCCCATCAATAGCATTTTATATTTTTCATAGGTTATCAATGTCACAATAGAATGTTCGTTTAAATCATCTGATGCATTTATTGTTACATCTACTAAATTTATAACTGCTTTATCTAATTCAAAATTTTGTTTTTCTCTAAAATCATACAATTGTATTTCATTATTTTTACATTGTTTTTTTAAACTGTTTAACTGTTCACTTTTCATACTAGGACTATTCACTATAATGTTTTCGATTCTATATTTTTCAATTAAATAATTTAATTCTCCTATGTGATCTTGGTGCGGGTGGGTTATAATTAAATAATTAATTGTTTTTATGGCTCGCTTTTTTAAAGTTGGTAATATGTGGTATCTAGCGATATTATGTGTAGCCTTTTCACCCTTTTCAAGTAGCTTACCTCCAGTATCTATAAGCAACGTGTGCTGTTTATTTGTTTCAAATAAAATCGCATCACCTTGACCTACATTCAACATAGTGAGTCGATAATCATTAGAACGTGGTAATACTGTTACCGTGATATATATAAGTATCATTAGACCAGTCAAAATTTTGAGCTTTTTATGTACAATCGCTACTAATGCAGCTAATACCATTGCCAATGCTATTACTAAAAAATATTCATTCAATTCTGGTATATACCATTTATATAAGCTTAAACTATAGAATGTATCAACAACAATATCGTGTATTTTAATAACTAAGTTCAACAATCCTGTAAGTAATTGAATTTCAATTGGCAAATGATTGATAATGAAATAAATAAGTGTAAGAGGATATAATATAAAGACGTAAAAAGGCACAAAGAATAAATTAGATATAAAGCCTATCCATTGTATTTGGTTAAAATAATGTGCACTTATGATAAGAGACCCTAATTGAGCAATAAAAGTGATATAAAACGTAGATTTAAACGCGGTCGTCTTCTCTAGTAAAGGTAAAGATAATAAAATAAAGAAGGTAATCATGAATGAGAATTGAAATCCTATATGATAGATTAAAGATGGGTGAATTAAAGTCAACGTTATAAAACTAAACGCTAGAATATTCATAGTATTTCGGAATATTCTTTTTGGGAGAATAATGACTATGATAGTTACTATAACTGCCCTCATTGCACTCGGTGCTAATTCTGTATATAAGACATATAATGGCAGTAAAATTACAATTACAAATTTAATAAAAAACAGCGGCATTCTAAATAAGTTTAATACATAAAAAATAATAGTTACTATAATCCCTACATGAGTGCCACTAATTGCCAAGAGATGATAGATACCAATTTCTTTATACTTCTCTAAATCATTCACATCAACATTCGATGTATCACCGCTAATTAGCGCAATGATTTTTTCAGGACCTTTGATATGGGTCGCCTTCAATTTGTCGAATATAAAGGCCTTATGTCTTTCTAAAAGGTATTGATGGCCTGATTCATTACCTTTACAACTACCCAAATCTATCGCTCTAACAAACAGTGTAGCTTTATCATTGAACCGATTATTGATTGATGACAATTCTCCCCTAACAAAACATGATTTTTGGAATAATTTATTTTCTATATTCTCTTTGGTGCTATGCTTTAAATAGTAATAAAATGTAAAAATTTGGTGATCAATCTCCACTTTCCCTCGTAGTTTTTGATGCTTCAATACTGGTTTAGTTAGAAAATAAGCTTGGCTTTGTAAATGCGTATTGTTATATTGCGTAGTGCGTTGATCTCTTGTATGTACTAAATCATTTTGAAACATCATAAAACTTAAAATAGGGAGTATAACGATTGATATGAATTGAATCAACTTCAATTGTTTTCTAATTGCTATGAATAATAACAAAAAGAAAACAAATAGTGCCATTAACCTAACATGTAACCATAACATACCTACTAAATATGCAATTGCATAATAAATCATAATCTATTTATTAACGAGATATTGTGCTACATGTTCTTGATTAAATTCGATTTTTTTATAATCTATACCTGATTGTGTTAATAATTTCAATGCATATTGATGGTTGTGATAGTCTTCAGCGTAGTAGATCGTTTGAATACCTGCCTGTATAATGGATTTCGTGCAGTTCAAACAAGGGAAGTGTGTAACGTAAATAGTTGCTCCTTCTGTTGAAACACCTTGTTTAGCACATTGTAGCAACGCATTCATTTCTGCATGAATTGTACGTATACAGTGACCATCTTCTAATAAACACCCATCATCGATACAATGTACCTCTCCAGAGACAGAACCATTATATCCCCCAGCTATAATTCTATTATCCTTGACAATCGTTGCACCTACAGATAATCTTTCACAAGTAGAGCGTAAAGCTAGTAAGTGGCTTTGAGCCATAAAGTATTCTTCCCATTTAATGCGATCCATGGTGTTAAACCTCCGTTTAAATATGTATTATTAATAGAATAATTTTAATTGTAATATAAAGCAACCCATTTCTATACTGTAAAGTAACTACTCAATTTTTCAAATGTTTTATCACCAATACCTTTTATTTCTTTCAATTGCTCAACTGAATCAAAAGATCCTCGTTCTTCTCTGTATTCAATAATTGATTTAGCTTTCATAGGTCCTATACCAGGAATTGATAACAACTCTGTTTCAGTGACTTGATTTAAATTCAAAGTATCATTTGCCACCATCGAACGTGAGGTATTATTTTTACTATTATCTAAATTATTATGATTATTTGATATAGCTTTCTCACTTTCTCCCTTTTCAGGTATGTAAATCAACTTTTGATCTGATAGTTTTTCAGCAAGATTTACTTTATTTAAATCCGCTTTATTTGTGACGCCTGCTTTATCTAATAATTGTTTGACCCTATCTGTTGATTTCATTTCATATACATTAGGGTGTTTAACAGCACCTTTAATATCGACGAATACACTATCTGTATTGTGCTCATTCATTACTTGTCGCTTACTATTAGACAACCCGCCTTCTTTAGTTGAAGATGGCTTTGGCGATGTTGCTATGTTGTCATTGGATTTGTCAGTATATGCCTCAAAATCTGATTCATAGTCTTTTGTCATTATAAACTGGGAGATAATTAGCAATAAAGCTACGATACTTATCGACAAAATAGTGATCAGTAGCTTGTTTTTTATAATCAAGCCTTTTAAAATATCCCATTGATTAAACATAAAAAATCACTCCTCTATACTAAACACGTATAAGGGAGTGATTTTACTTTTATTTTTTAGCAATGAAAAACAATCTATATCCTTCATCACTTGAGTTATTTATATCAAAATCAACAAATGTATGAACTTTATTGAAACCTACACGCTCTAACATATCAACATACTCACGTTTTGTATAAGTGCGTTGGTAATGCGATTCGTTAAATCTAGCATATTGCTCATCCTTTTGCTTAATAAAGAATGACATATCATGCCAAACACTTAAAGGTTCTTCACCTTGAACCGCTTCCCAACCAAGAAACACACTTTCCGATTCATCTATATAGCTTTGGTTGTTAAATAAGGTATTCATTTTATAAACAGTATGAACATCAAACATAAATACCCCATCAGATGATAAATGCTCAAAAACTTGGTTGAAAGTTGCCAATACATCGTCTTGTTCAGGTAAATAATTCAGTGAATCACAAAATATTGTAATTACATCAAAAGACTGATTAAGACTGAATTCAGTCATATCGCCTTCAATCCAATTTACTTTTTTAGATTTTTGAGCTGCTATTGAAAGCATATCAACACTTAAATCCATACCCGTTACATCATCAAATTCTGTTAATAATGAAGTGAAACTGCCTGTCCCACAACCAATATCTAAAATAGATGACTTGTTCTCAGCAAAATGATTTACGATGTCTAGCCAAGATTCATAGGGCTGATCTAAGGTTAATTGATCATAAAACAAGCTCATTTCTTCATATTGGACCATAATTAATAAACAGCCTGTACGTAAGTTTCTAGTGGTGCATCACGATACAATTTCTCTAGATTGTAATAATCGCGCTCGTCTTTGTGGAATACATGCACAACAACTTCAGATAAGTCTATAAGAATCCATCTTGCTTCATTAAAGCCTTCCATTCGTTTAACTTCAATTTCTGCTTTGTTCGCTGCATCTTTAACTGCTCGAGCTATGGATTGTACTTGTCTTTCATTGTTTCCATGACATATCACAAAATAATCCGCTACATCACTTATTTCTTTCATTTTCAAAGAAATTATATCTTCTGCTTTTTTATTCTCTGTTGCTTCGACAGCTATGTTTAATAATTGATCTGAACTCATTTAATCATCCTTTACTCTTTCGTCACTATAATTGTAATAATTCAAGCATGCAATCGTCGCGTCATAAACATTAATATCTTTACTAATTAAATGCAAAACTGTGCGCTTAGAAATTTCATAAATTGCAATATCTAAGCTACCTTGATTGTATGCTAAATCTCTAATTTCTTCAACGCCTGGGGTCTGACGACCTGGCTCAATATAATCGGCAACAAACACAAGTTTCTCAGTTAGAGTCATTTGCGCCCTGCCAGTGGTATGATTTTTTATAGCAAGTAATATTTCCTCATCTTCAATATCATACTGTTCTTCCATAATTATAGCGCACACAGGCCCATGTAATATTTCTGATCCATAGCTTAATAAATTACTATCTAAATTGTGCTGTTGAACAATTTGATACATAGAACCTAAGTCGTCATATTTAGAATAATCATGAAGTATACCTGCAAGTTCAACTTTATCTTTATCACCATCATAGATGTCTGCTAACTTCACTGCAGTTTCAGCCACTCTTAGCGAATGATTAAAGCGTTTTTCAGGTAATTTTTCTTTAACTAAATCTATTGCTTGATCAATTTTCATATAATCCTTCCTCTCTGATATAACGTTCAACACTTTGAGGAACTAGCACTTGTATATTTTCTTTATTTCTAACTCTGTCTCTAATTAATGTTGAACTAATATCAATACGTGGAATATTAACTGCTAACATGTCGTGATCAACTTCTTGCGTCGATTGATCTCTATTAACAATGATAAAAGTAATCTTAGCTTTCAATTCATTAATCTTATACCATTTATCAAGTTGATTGTACTGATCTGTACCAATAACAAAATATATTTTAGCTTGAGGGTAATCCTTTAAAACATGCATCACTGTATCATAAGTATAACTTTGGCCTTCACGTTCAATCTCATCAAGATAAATTTCACCAAACCCAAGCTCACCAATAGCACATTGTATCATTTTTATTCTATCAGAAGCATTCAAGTATTCATTATGTACTTTTAACGGTGACATAAAGCTTGGTATAAAATAAAATTTATCTGGGTTAACGCTATGATGAACTTCACTTGCTACAGCCATATGAGCAGTATGAATCGGGTTGAATTGTCCACCATATAATACAATTGATTTAACCATTATGGTAATTGAATGTGTTTGTTGTCTTGTGATTCTTTGTACAATACAATCATTGACCCGATAACTTGAACGATATCACTGCGTGTTGCATCACTTAAACTTTGGGCTAAATCATTTTTATCCTCAGAGTTATTTTGCAATACATGTATTTTTATTAATTCTCTATTTTCTAATGTATCTTTAATTTGAGTAACCATATTGTCACTAATGCCTGATTTTCCTATTTGAAAAACTGGATCTACATTATGTGCCTTACTACGTAAAAACCTTTTTTGTTTACCTGTTAACATATTTTTTCTCCTTTTATAAGCGCTTTAAAACAGCATCTTTCATAACTTGAATTTGCGGTGTTTTTCCTGTCCATATTTTAAAACTCTCAGCGCCTTGATATACAAACATATCTAACCCATTGTGTACGGGGTTTCCTTTGGCCTCAGCAACTTCCAAAATAGGTGTTTTAAAAGGAATATACACGATATCACTCACCAAAGTATGTACTGACAATTGATCGAGACTGATAACGACCTCTTTATTATCTTTCATACCAGCTGGTGTAGTATTAATTACAATATCAAATTCAGAAAGCGCAGCTTCCGCTTCTTTTAAACTTATTTTATTTACTTCTAAATTCCAATGTTCAAATCTATCTAGAGATCTATTTGCGACAGTTAAAGTGGGTTGTACATATTTCGCTAGTTCACTAGCTATACCTTTACTTGCTCCGCCAGCGCCTATAATTAAAATATATGCACTTTTCAAATCTGGATAAACTTGTTTAAGACCAGTTACATATCCAATACCATCCGTATTATAACCAATCCATTTGCCATTTTCGATTTTCACAGTATTAACCGCACCTACTGTTTTGGCTTGATCATCTATATCATCTAAATACGGTATAATACGCTCTTTATGCGGTATCGTAACATTAAATCCAGATAAGGACTTTTCATTAATAATCTCTTTTATAAGATGAAATTGCTTTTCCGAGATATTAATTGCTTCATAAGTTGAATTATCATTTATCGCTTCAAAATTTGCATTATGCATAACTGGTGATAATGAATGATCAATAGGGTTACCTATTACTGCATACTTCATATTAAATCCACCTTACATTATTGAATTTCTTAAAACAACATCGACATTTTTCGGAACACGTACGATCACTTTAGCACCTTCGTCAATGGTAATAAATCCTAATCCAGAAATCATAACATCTCGTTTTTCCTTACCAGTTTCCAACCTAACCGCTTTAATATCTTCTAAATCAAAATTTTCAGGGTTATTAGGTGGTGCTAGCAATGAACCGAGTTGATTACGCCATAACTCATTCGCATTTTCTGTTTTTGTTCTATGGATATTAAGCTCATTTGAAAAATAACATACTAATGGTCTTCTGCCGCCACTCACATAATCTATACGCGCTAAACCGCCAAAAAATAAAGTTTGTCCTTCATTTAATTGGTATATGCGTTGTTTAATTTCTTTTTTAGGCATAATGGTTTTAAGTTCATTTTCGGTAACAAAATGTGTCATTTGATGTGCTTGTATCACACCTGGTGTATCATACATGAATGTTTTTTCATCCAATGGAATATCTATCATATCTAAAGTAGTACCCGGGAACCTTGAAGTCGTAACGACATCTTTCTCTCCCACACTACGTTCAATCAATTTATTGATTAATGTAGATTTCCCAACGTTTGTTGTACCAACAATATAAACATCTTCATGATTACGAAGTGTATTAATGGAAGTTAACAAGTCTTCAATGCCTTCATTCTTTTCAGCAGAAATTAATACCACATCTTCAGCTTCTAGGCCGTATTTACGTGCCGTTTTCTTAAGCCATTCTTTGACACGGCGTTTATTAATTTGTTTAGGTAATAAATCCATTTTATTGCCTACAAGTATAATCTTTTTGTTTCCAACAATTCTTTTAATCGCATTGATAAAAGAACCCTCAAAATCAAATACATCTACAACATTAACAATAATGCCATTTTTTTCTGCTAAACCATTCAATAGATTTAAAAAGTCCTCACTCTCTAAACCTACGTCCTGTACTTCATTATAATTTTTCAATCTAAAACATCTTTTACATATTACATCTTCTCGATATAAATTATGTTCAGGTACATATCCTGGTGCATCTGGATCTTCGGCTTGCAATGGCGCGCCGCATCCTATACATTTTAAAATTTCAGTTTCATTCAATCAATTTTCCTCCCATGTGATATATCCTTTTTTACGAAAATGCTGTAACAATCTTCGTTCAATCATTCTATTGAATTTAGTAATAAAACCATCTGTTTGTTTGACTGGCACTACCATTATTGTAAATAAGCCACGTCTATTTCCACCAAAAACATCTGTCAGCATTTGATCGCCAATAACCACTATTTCAGAAGGGTCTAATTGCATTGATTTTGCAGCTCGGTCAAATGCACGTCCACGTGGTTTTTTAGCTTTGAAAATATAATCAACATTTAATGACTTCGAAAAACTTCCTACGCGTTTTTCGTTATTATTAGAGACTATTGTTACAGTAATGCCTAATGCTCTAGCTTTATCAAACCAATTTTTAACCGCTTCTGTTGGTGCTGCTTCATCCCAACCTACTAACGTATTATCTAAGTCAGTAACAATACCTTTTACACCTGATGCTGCAAGTTTATGAAAATCGATTTGAAAAATCGACTGTACATATTCATTTGGCATAAAATAATTCTTTATCATACCCATTATTTATTTTCACCTTTTTATATAGATTTAATTAAGCTTTCTACAATTTTACTAGAAGAAATAGCTGCTTTTTCTAAAAATGCTTCAAAAGTAATACCCGCATCGCCATCAGCCAAATCAGAAATCGCACGAGTGATAATAAATGGCAAATTGAATTGATAACACGTTTGTGCAATTGCAGTAGCTTCCATTTCTGCAGCCATTGCTTGTGGGAAATTGGTTTTTATTTGTAGTCTTTGTTCAGTTGTTCCAATAAAACTATCACCACTTACAATCAAACCCGTTTTAGCAACAAGGTCTTGCTCATTAATTGCAACTATAGCCTTATCATAAAGTTGTTTATCCGCAGTAAATTGAGCCGGCATTTGTGGAATCTGACCCAATTGATATCCAAACGCTCTGGCATCTGCATCATGATAAGATACCATATCGCTCACTACAATATCACCAACATTTAACGATGTATCTAACGCGCCAGCTGATCCAGTGTTAATAACTAATTCTGGTTTGAATTTTTCAATTAGTAATGTAGTAGAAATGGCTACATTCACTTTACCTATACCACTTTGTGTGAGTACTACTTCTTTACCTTGTAATTTCCCTTTATAAAATATCACATGCGCAATATTGATTTCTTCTAATTCTATAAGTTTATCTTTTAAGATTGCTACCTCTTCTTCCATAGCACCTATAATACCTATCATTATAATTCACCTCATCTTAAAATCCTAGCCTTTGCTATTCTACCACATTTATATTGATACCTCGATCATTGTTACAATATTTATATTAAATTCTATGCATTCATTAGCTACCATATATATTACCTCAGTAACTACTTGTTATAACTGCTCTACCTAGGATAAATTATTACATAGATACTTACTAAATTTCATAAATTGTATACATAAAATCAAAAACTCTAAATAATACAGATTGGGCTGTACCATTTAGAGTCTTTTTAGAAATACGTATTTAACTACCCCATAATTCTGTTAAACCTTGAAGTGAAAAAATGCCTGTAACGAGTGTAACCACAACCGCAACAATTCCAAAAATCAACATCCAAGCTGGGTGGTGATAATCGCCAACTATAGATTTCCGTTTACTCGCTACTAATACTGTTCCTAAAGTAATCGGCAAAATCAAACCATTAAGCGCACCTGCAACAATAAGCAATGTAACTGGTTTGCCTAGTGACAAAAATACTAATGTAGAAATAACGATAAATGTTATGACAATGATATTCGTTTTATCATATACAGATTTATGCAGTGTCTTTAAAAACGTTGCACTTGTGTATGCAGATCCTATCACTGAAGACATTGCTGCAGCAAACAGTACTATACCGAATATATTTCTACCGACTGGGCCTAAAACATGTTCAAACACTGATGCAGGTGGATTTTCTGAACTTAACGAAACACCCGTCACAACTACACCAAGTACTGCTAAAAACAATAAGGTTCTCAATACGCCTGTAGTTAAAATTCCAGAAACTGCAGCTTTATTTACAAATGGTAAATATTCTTTACCTTTAATTCCAGAATCTAGTATTCTATGTGCACCTGCAAATGTAATATAACCTCCTACTGTCCCTCCAACCAATGTAATAATTGGTAATACAAGGGCTAGGGGTTGTTCAGGCATAACTAAATGCTTGGCTGCTTCTGCATATGGTGGATTCGCTTTAAACATAACAAATGCTACTACGACAATCATCAATATACCTAGAGACATAGTTACTACATCCATAATCTTCTGACCACTTTTACTTATAAATATACCAATTGATAAGATTGCAGTAAGCGCAGCGCCTATCTTAACATCTAAACCAAAAATTGCATTTAAGCCTAATCCTGCACCTGCAATATTTCCTATGTTAAATGCTAAACCACCAATAGCGATTAATATTGAAATAAAAGTGCCAAGACCACTAACAATTTCGTTTGCTACTTCTTGACCACGTTTACCTGTAACAACTAATACTCTCCAAATATTTATTTGTGCTCCGATATCTATAAGAATAGATAATAAAATAGCAAATGCAAAACTCGACGTAAATTGAGCCGTAAAAACCGCTGTTTGTGTTAAGAATGCTGGTCCTATCGCTGATGTTGCCATTAAAAATACTGAGCCTAATAGTAATCTTTTATGTTCTTTTGTAAACTCAAAATCTTTGTCTTGAGCTTTCAACTTTTTCCCCATAAGTGATTTATCCCCCTAATTTCGTTATAGAAACGCCTTCTTTCGATAATTTTTCCTTGATCTCAGAAACAAATTCAAGTGCACGTACGCCATCACCATGTACACAAATTGTATCTGCTTCTATGTCTATTTCCCGATTATTTTTTGTGGTTACGCTTTTCGACTTAACCATTTTAACTACTTGCGCTATTGCTTCTTTAGTATCAGTGATTAATGCATCATCTGCTTTACGGCTAACAAGTTGACCATCGTCTTCATATCGTCTATCTGCGAATACTTCGGAAGCTGTTTTAAGGCCAATGTTTTTGGCTTCTGAAATTAATAAAGTATTAGAAAGCCCTACATAGTATAGTGATGCATCAAAATCATATACCGCTTGAGCAATCGCATGTGCAATATCTTTATCTCTGGCTCCCATCTGATAAAGAGCACCATGTGGTTTCACATGATTAATTTTAACGTTATGAATTTTACAAAAACCACTTAATGCACCAAGTTGATAGATGACAATGTCATAGATTTCATCAGGCGATAAGTCCATATTCCGTCGTCCAAATCCTTGAAGATCCGGTAATCCCGGATGTGCGCCAATACCTATATCATGTTCCTTTGCAAGTTTAATCGTTTGATTCATGACATGCTGATCACCAGCATGAAAACCACATGCAACATTTGCAGAAGTAATAAGTGGAATAATTTGTTCGTCCCCGCCAAATGAATAATTACCGAATGCCTCACCTAAATCACAATTTAAATCAACTTTCATTATGATACCCCCTTGATAATTTGATGTCTGTCCAAAAATTTAATATCTACATCTTTAGCGTCCCCATCTGCATATAGCGGATAAGATAATACTGCATACAGAAAGTCGGCGGTCGTTGTAAATCCATCAATCACCATTTCATCCAACGTGACTTTTAATTTCTTTATAGCTAATTGACGATTCGGCGCTTTTACAATCACTTTAGCTACAAGTGAATCATAATGAGATGACACGGTGTAACCTTGATAAAGCAAACTATCCACGCGCACATTAAACCCTTGAGGTAAATGTAATTGTTTCACTGTGCCTGGAGAAGGTTGAAATTTACGTTCTGGATTTTCAGCATTAATTCTTGCTTCAATGACATGTCCGTCAAATTGCACATCCTCTTGGGTGAACGGTAATGTGCCATGTTGTAATAGGTATAATTGAGCCTGCAACAAGTCTCTATTCGCTCTCATCTCTGTCACAGTATGTTCTACTTGAATACGTGCATTCATTTCAATGAAAAAATAAGCCTCTTTTGTTACTAGAAATTCTATTGTTCCAGCACTTCTATAATTTGATGCTTTTGCAACTTTGACAGCATCCTTACACATAGCTACTCTCGTTTCTTCAGATATCGCAGCACAAGGTGATTCTTCGATTAATTTTTGATTCTTTCTCTGCACTGAACAATCTCTTTCGCCTAAGTGTATGTATGCGTTCCTACCATCACCCATGACTTGTACTTCTACGTGTTTGGCAACTGGTATAAAAGCTTCCACATAGATTCGATCATCATCAAAGTATTTTTTACCTTCACTCTTAGCTTCTCTATATGATTGTTCTAACATATCTTCTGATTTAACAATTCTGATACCTTTACCACCACCACCACTTGCCGCTTTTAATACAAGTGGAAAACCAATATCCTTAGCAATCGTCTTCACTTCAGCTAATGATTTGATATCATTCGTAGACCCAGGAATAATTGGAACGCCTGCTTTCTCAACAGTTTGACGAGCAGTTATTTTATCTCCCATCATTTCCATTGTTTTTTTAGTAGGACCAATAAAGTAAAGCCCATTCTCTTCAACTTTTTCAGCAAAGGATACGCTTTCTGATAAAAATCCATAACCTGGATGTATAGCATTGGCTCCACTAATTTTTGCAGCACTGATAATTCGATCTTGATTCAAATAACTATCTAATGGGTTAACATCACCTATACAAATAGCTTGATCCGCTAAACTCACATGTAAACTTGTTTCATCTCCTAAAGCATAAATAGCAACTGTTTTAATATCTAATTCTCTACATGCTCGAATAATACGCACAGCTATTTCACCTCTGTTTGCAATTAACACACGATACAATAAAAACACCCCTTTGTTTGAACTTATTTTACTTTGACGATCGTTTGATTGTATTCTACATTTGAACCATGTGTAACGAGGATTTCATCAATGACACCATCAACTTCACTTGTAACCTCATTCATGACTTTCATCGCTTCAATATAACCAATTGTATCCCCTTGTTTGATTGCATCTCCTACTTTAATTAATGGGTTGGTCAGTTCTTTTTCATCTTGTAGGAAGAATGTTCCTACCATAGGAGATTTTACTGTTTTGAATTGCGCTACACGTTGCGTTTGATTGGAATGATTGCCTTGTAATGCTGAGTCATTACTATATTGGCTTTCTAAAGTGCTTTGTTGAGCTGCCCATCTAGCTTCATTATTTTCAGTAAAATCGAGCTCTATTTCACTATCATGATCTTTATATTTAAATTTCTTTACATTATTAGATTTCACTAAATTTATTAATTGCTCTATTTTTTCAATGTTCATTGTGATTCTCCTTTTAATAAGTTTTTAATTCGCATCGATGTAGATCTCAGTTGTGACATATCATAAATTGGCATAGTTTCAATTCTTTCAAGTTGCGTTTTGAAATCAACTTCTTTTTGCTTTAATTTTTGAGTTGCTGCTTCTACAGAAATCCATTCAAAACAAATTGTGTCACCTGGTTTTTTCTGAGCCAAAATTTGTAAATCGATAGCACTAACTGTCGCAATTTTTGTATATCCGCCTACTGTTTGCTTATCATTAAGTAAAATAATAGGATTTCCATCGTTAGGTACTTGAATACTCCCTAAAGCTACAGGTTCAGAAATGATATCTGCACCATTTTGGGGAGGGATGGTTTCACCTTGCAAACGAAAACCCATGCGGTCTGATTTTTCAGAAATCTTATATTTTGTTGATGTTAAAGTAGTTATCTTATCTTGAGTAAAGGCGTTCATTTGCGGCCCTTCAATAATATAAATTGTCTGTTGTTTAAAAATATCTGTGTCTCGTTGAGCACTATATCCTAAATGCACTGCATAGTTTTCGTTGTAGAGACAATTAATGATATCATTTTGCTTTAGACTACGACCTTGAAAGCCACCAATTTTACTTCGCACATGCGTTGCATAACTATTAGCTACTTTGGGTATGTCCATCGGATTTCCGAACAAAATATAACCTCTAGCCCCTTCCATTGCAGACCCTAATGTCAAGACGTCTCCTTTTCTTGCTTTTATCACCGTATGACTAGGTATGTTGTAATCATTTAATTGGGAATTAAAGTCTGCACCGGTGATAACAAATGTATTTTCTTCTAAGAATTGAATGACAGGACCTATAACCGTACATTCTATTGCTGGCCCTTTATTACCAATCAATGTTTGGCCTAACATGAAAGCATAAGTATCTAAGGCTCCGGCAGTTGAAAAACCTTGATCTTGATAACCAATTCGCCCTTTATCTTGTACCGTACTAAACAACCCCGGTTTAATTATTTTTATACTCATATTAAATTTCCACCCACTTATCTATATTGAAATTATTATGTTTTTGTTCTTCCACTATTTCATGGTAGGTTGCTTCTGTTATAGAATAAAATTTAATATAGTCCCCAGCTGCATATAAACACATTGCTTCTCTGTTAATATCAAAGACATTGAGTGGTGTTCTTCCTATAATTTGCCACCCGCCTGGCGACTCTTTGGGATATAGTCCTGTCTGATTGTTCGCAATACCTACAGAACCTGCAGGTATTCGTGTTCTAGGATCTTGACGCCGCGGTGTATGCAACTTTGCATGCAAACCGCCTAAAAATGGAAATCCTGGCATAAAACCAAGCATATAAATTAAATATGTATTATTCGTATGCATTTGAACAACCTCATCGGTCGATATTTCATTATGGTTGGCTACTTCACCTAAATCTTGACCATACTCTCCTCCGTATAGTACTGGTATATGTACGGTTTTATGATGCGTCACTTCGTTGTTGAATTGCGCTAAATCAAGCTGGTCTAGTTTCAACTCAGATACAATTTTTTTAATATCACTTTGATTTGTATCTATGTACAACAAAATCGCTCGATACGAGGGCACCATTTCAATAATTGCTGGATTATTTTGTAATTTAATATATTGCTCTACTTGTTGTACTTTTTGGAACGTTTCGGCCTCGATGTGATTGTTAAAGTAAATCATAATCGACTGTTCATTAATAAACTTAAATTCCAACATATACTCCCCTTTGTTATATGCTCAATTAATTTTATAAAACAATAAATTGCACACTTAATATTTTCATTGTATCATTTAACAGAAAATAAACTTAATTCCAATAACTTATTACAAATAATAAATTCATTTAATAGTTAAATGTTTTAAATATATATCCCAGTAATTCAAAATAATTTTTAAGGTTTTAAATTGTTCATTGCTAATAATTTACCAAAAAATACATAACAAGTATATAAATATATCAACTAGTATAAAAATCCCCCTAACACATTAATGTGTTAGGGGGATTTTGTAATTTATTTAATATTAACTATTTTAACGTTAATTTCGCCACCATTTGGTAATGGCACACGCACTTCGTCGTCTAATTTTTTACCGATTAAACTTTTAGCTAAAGGTGATTCGTTAGAAATTTTACCTTTAAATGCATCTGATTCTGCTGAACCAACGATTTGGTAACTTTCCTCTTCATCTCCTGGTAATTCAACAAATGTCACTGTTTTACCGATTTGTACTTGGTTGTTATCACCAGTATCTTCAATAATAAGTGCATTACGTAGCATATGTTCTACGCGTTGGATATCTTGTTCGATAAAACCTTGCTCATCTTTAGCAGCATCATATTCTGAGTTCTCTGATAGATCGCCAAATGAACGAGCAATTTTAATTTTTTCAACAACTTCTGGTCGTTTAACTGTTTTTAACTCTTCAAGTTCAAGTTCTAATTTCTCAAAACCTTCTTGAGTCATTGGATATTGCTTTTGATTTTCCATTGTGTCATCTTCCTTTACATATACATACTATTGTTTACTTACTAATGTTTGAATCTTTGTTGTCATTATGTCGATAGCTACTTTATTGCTTCCACCTTCTGGAATAATAATGTCTGCATATCGCTTAGTTGGTTCTATAAACTGATTATGCATTGGTCGAACCACATTTAAATATTGATTAATAACAGACTCCATCGTACGACCTCTTTCTTCTGTATCTCGTAAGAGTCGTCTTAAAATACGTAAATCAGCATCCGTATCAACATAAATCTTAACATCCATTAAATCTCTTAATGTTTTGTTCTCTAGTGCAAATATACCTTCTACGATGATAACATCTTTTGGCTCAAATGCAATCGTTTCATCGCTTCTTGTATGGTTCGAATAATCATATGTTGGCACTTCAATTTGAATTCCATTTCTTAAATCATTTAAGTTATCTATTAATAAATCATTATCAAAAGCAAATGGATGATCATAATTGGTTTCCAAGCGCTCTTCAAATGTTAAATGTGATTGGTCTTTATAATAATAGTCTTGCGCTAATAGTGCAACACTATGACCTTCTAAATTTTTCATAATTTCGTTTGTTACTGATGTTTTGCCTGATCCAGAGCCACCAGCAATCCCAATAATAGTCGTACTTTTCATTATCCAATTTCCTTTCTCATCATGTTGTTCGTATAAATTGGATGATCGACTTTAATTTGCACGATTTGTAACGGGTGACGTGCAGCATCAAGTTCATTACCCTCTTCATCATAAATTGTATCTATTACCTGTCTAAATGTTTCGATTTCAGGACCAAAGAATTCTATTTCTTGACCCGGTTCAAATTTATTACGTTGTTGTACTGTAGCAATATGCGTCGTTTCATCATAGTCCAACACAAGACCACAAAAATCAAATGGTGATTTTTTAGCGCTTTGTTGACCAAACATCTGTTCTTCATAACCCGGGGTACCTACGATAAAGGATGAAGCAGTATCTCTATTTGCACATTTATCCAACTCTATTAGCCATTCACGCTTAATCGTGAAGTTTTCTGGGTCTTCCGCATAAGCATCAATCACTTTTCTATATACAGAAACAACTGTTGCAATATAATGAATTGATTTCATACGGCCTTCAATTTTAAGTGAATCAACCCCTATATCCATCATATTAGGTATAGATTCTATCAATTTTAAATCTTTAGGGCTCATCGCAAATGGTGTTACATCATTTGCGTCATAAAATAAATCTAATTCACCATCATCTTCAACTTTTAATAAATCATAATCCCAACGGCAACTTTGACAACAACCTCCACGGTTAGAGTCTCTTGCTGTCATATGATTACTTAATGTACATCTTCCAGAATACGCAATACACATAGCGCCATGTATGAATGATTCAATTTCTATATCGACCTTGGCTTTCATTTCTTTCATTTCCATAGCACCTGTTTCGCGTGCTAAAACCACTCTATCCAAACCTTCTTCTTTCCAAAACTCAACGGCTTTATAATTTGAAAGCGATTGTTGGGTAGATAAATGAATTTCTAATTTCGGTGCTACTCGTTTACACGTCTCAATTATCAGGGGATCTGCAACGATAATACCCGTTGCACCTGTTGACTCTAAGTCACGTAAATAATCATCTAGTCCTTCTATATTTTCATCATGTGCAATAATATTAGTCGTTACATAAATTTTGGCATCATAACGTTTGGCGAATTCTACGCCCTCTCTAATCTCTGCCATAGTGAAATTATCAGCATTTGATCTTAACCCATATTCTTGTCCACCAAGGAAAACAGCGTCTGCACCATAATGTACAGCTATTTTAAGTTTTTCCAAATTTCCTGCAGGCGCAAGCAGTTCAGGTTTTTTCATTTTAGGTTTTTTATTGGTATTTTCTTTTTCTAAAACTTTCACTGTTAAGCCTCCCTTAATATACAGTTTGTTTATATAAGAATCCTTCATCAAACGGTCTATGCTCTGGTTGAATTGCTTCAATTGGATCAACTAGCATGAATTTTTCATCTTCATAAGCTTCAGGGTCTTCAAGATATAAATCGATTGCTTCTCTATATTGTTCAGTGCACACATTAATATATTCTTCAGTGTGTAATACACCATCAATTTTCAAGGCGTCTATTCCAGCTTCTAACAGTGGATCTAATTCTTCAATTAAGCAAATGTCATTAGGAGACATGATATGCGTTCCGTTATAATCTTCATATACCGGATATTTATTGTCACGTTCCTCATCATAAAGTAACAATTCATTCGCTTCTTGATTTCTTTCAATTTTCATTTGGCGTTCTTGGAAAGTGTAATAATTACCTAACAACATACGTTTAGATTGGAACATACATGTCATCCCATGAATTTGTACTTCTATTTCAATGTTCGCATGCGCTTTAATGTTTACTATTTCTTCTAAACTTAATTCTCTTGCTAATTGTGCACGTGCAGCACCTTTTTCTCCCCAATAATTACATTGAAAGTAGTTTGTCACTAGCGTTTCAGCATCCCAATGTAGTGGAATTGGATGCTTTTGTTGTTTAACATACATCACAACTGCAGGATCTCCAAAAATAATTCGATCTACATTAATTTCGTGTAGAAAGTTAATGTACGATTCCAATGCATTCAAATGATAATTATGGAATATTCCATTCACAGCAGCATATGCCTTTTTACCATTTTTATGAATTAATTCGACAGCTTCTTTCATAGCTGCCTGATTAAATTCACCAGCAAGCCTTAAACCAAATTTTTGTTCACCAATAATAAATGCATCTGCGCCTTTTTCTATTAATGTTTCAATATGCCCAACAGTCTTGGGGGTTACTAATAATTCTGTCATATTGACACTCCTTTAATTGAAATTGCTAAACCATCATCTATATTTAAAAAGTTTGTAGTGTAATTTTTGTTACTTATTAACCAATCATTGTACTCTTGAACTTTTTTAACCATTTGACGTAAATTTCTTCTACGCACTACAGAAATGTCTGACACAAAACCATGGTAAAGAACGTTGTCAGTAATAACAACGCCACCTTCTCTTAATAGCGGTGTATAGAGTTCAAAAAACTTTTTGGATTGTGCTTTGGCAGCATCGATAAATATCATATCATAAGTGCAATCATTAACATTTTCAAATTGCTCTAATGCATCGCCTTCAATTAGCCTGACTTGATCCTTAAATCGATATGCCTCAAAGTGAGCTTTAGCTCTATCTATCATCTCGGTGTCACGTTCAATTGTAGTCACTTTAATATCCTTAGAAATCGATGCAAATTGCATAGCACTATAACCAATAGCTGACCCAATTTCTAATATGTGTTTGGGTTTATGTAATCTTATGACCTGTTTTATCATTTCTAATGTGATTCTATCAACTATTGGAACATGATTTTCTTCCGCATATGCTCTTAGAGATTCTATATTCGCATCAGTTTGTTCATGCAACTTTAATAAATATAACTGATTGTTATCCATTTTCAAAACTTCCTTCGTTGTAAAATGCTACTTTTATTTTAAACAATAAAATAAATCAGTCAGAATGAATGACTGATTACGGTAACGCAAGTAATTTAAATATAGGTCATTTTAATATGAGACATTACTTTAGTATTTAATGATTTATCTTAATACTATAATTCTTAATTATACGGTTGAAATTAACTTTATATATTTTACCATAAAGTTAGTCAGAATATAAGTGTAAATTGTGTGGCATAGCCTGTTCAATTAAAATAATAGTACATTTCTTTATTAAATTATGTATGCACTGTCTAAAATATATGATGTTGCACTATGAATGGATAGGTATACTGTTTAATTTTAATACATAAAAAGAAACCAAACTGAATTAATCAGCTTGGTTTCCCTATATACAAAATTATTCGTGATCGTGGTCGTGATCATCCATTTCCGTATTAACGATTTCTTCAATCATATCCCATTCTTCATCTGTTTCAACAGGTAAGAATTTGCCACCTTCACCATTTTCATCTGGTTCGTTAATCATTGGTACTAATTCTACTAAGTCATCGTCATCAGATTCTGCGCCTTCTTCAGCAAGAATCACATATTCTTTTTTGAATTCAGGGTGATAGAATTCTAAAACTTTACGATATAAAACTTCATTGCCTTCTTCATCGTATAAAGTTAATAATTCCTCTTCGTTGTTTATTTCTAATTCAGCATCATGATTGTGTTCTGTCATTATAAAACGCTCCTTTTTATTGAATAGAATCCAAATAACCTTGCAATATAAACACTGCTGCCATTTTATCTATTACTTTTTTTCTTTTCTGTCTTGAAACATCTGCCTCGAGTAACGAACGTTCCGCAGCCATAGTGCTTAATCGCTCATCCCACATGATTATCTCTAAAGATGGCAATGCTTCTTTAAGTTGCTCCTTGTATTGTAACGAAGCTTCGCCTCGAAATCCAATAGAATTATTCATATTTTTAGGCAAACCGATAACAACCGAACCCACGTTCTCTTTTTTTATGATTTCTACTAACTTATCTATACCTAATTCATTATTTTCTTCGTCTATACGGAGTGTGTCTAATCCTTGAGCTGTCCAACCCATAAGGTCACTAACTGCAATGCCAACAGTTTTACTACCAACGTCTAAACCTAAAATTTTATGTTTTAACATATTTTAATCGGGTTTCTCTTGTAAATAGTTCGATACTAATTCTTCCATGATATCGTCACGATCAATACGACGAATTTGGTTTCTTGCTTCATTGTGACGAGGAATGTAAGCTGGATCACCTGATAATAAGTAACCCACGATTTGGTTTACAGGATTATAGCCTTTTTCTTCAAGCGCATTATAGACATTTTGTAGTACTGTTTTGACATCTTCTTTTGGAATTTCATCATAATTAAATTTCATAGTTTTATCAAAGTTTTCCATTATTAAACACTCCTTTAATATCGGGTAAAAATCTAGTTAGTTACATTCTACATGACATCACATAGAAGTTATAGGGATTTAATGTAATTTTTAATGAAAAGTAATGATTCTGTTATGTTCTCTGGTTCTGTACCGCCACCTTGAGCCATGTCCGGACGGCCGCCGCCTTTTCCACCAACGATTGGAGCCATATTTTTGATAATATCACCAGCTTTTACTTTATCTGTTAATGATTGAGGTACTGTGGCAACTAATGATACCTTCCCATCTATATTACTTACTAGCACAATAACAGTGTCTTGTAATTTTGATTTAAAATCATCCATAGTCTCACGAATCGCTTTCGCATTCGCAACTTCAACTTCAGTAGCTAATACTTTTAAGCCATTGATATCTTCAACTTGGTCTGTGATATCTCCCATTTTTAATGAAGTGATTTCTTTGTTACGTTGTTCTAATTGCTTAGTTAATTCTTTTTCATCCAATTGCATTTGAACAACTTTATCCAGGACTTGGTCATCTGATTTAACTTTCACTTGTGATTTAACGGCATTAAACTTCTCTTGTACTGATTCTAAATAAAGGAAAGCCGATTTACCAGTAAATGCTTCTATACGACGTACACCTGCACCTGTACCTGACTCACTAACAATTTTAAATAATCCAATTTCTGATGTGTTATTTACATGTATACCACCACATAATTCAATAGAAAACGGTGCCATGTTTACAACTCTAACAATATCACCATATTTCTCACCAAATAAGGCCATTGCACCTAATGCCTTGGCATCAGAAATAGACATTTCTTGAATGCTCACTTCAATACTATTCCAAATTTCTTCGTTCACTCGACGTTCTACCTTATCTATTTCGTCTTCAGTCATCGGACCAAAATGAGAGAAATCAAATCTCAAACGATCTGGTTCAACTAATGAACCCGCTTGATTAACATGCGCACCTAATACTTCTTTTAATGCTGCGTGTAATAAGTGTGTTGCGCTATGGTTTTTCTCTATTGCACAGCGTTCAGTATGGTTTACACTAGCTGAAACTTCAGCCCCCGTGTTCACATTACCAAATTGTACTTCACCTTTATGCAAGTTTTGTCCATTTGGTGCTTTAGTTACTTCCGAAACAGTTATTTCGAAGTTTTCATTACTAATTGTACCTTTATCAGCCACTTGTCCACCACTTACAGCATAGAACGGCGTTTCTTTTAATACAAAATGAATACTGTCTCCAGCTTCAACTTCTTCAACCAATTCGCCATTATAAATAATATCTGTAATTGTAGTGGCTTTATCCATAACATCATAACCAACAAAATCACTTTGCGTAGTAATATTTTTTAACACTTCACTTTGAACTTGCATAGATTGTGAATTTTGACGTGCTTGTCTTGCTCGATCTCTTTGCTGTTGCATTTCTGCATCAAAAGTAGCCATATCCACAGAAAGATTTTCTTGGGTTGCGATTTCCTCTGTTAATTCAACTGGGAAACCATAAGTATCATACAATTTAAATGCATCTTTACCACTAATTTCTTTAGTTTCTACTTTTGCTTTAGCTACTAAATTATTTAGTATAGCTAATCCTTCTTCTAACGTTTCATGGAAACGTTCCTCTTCGGATTTAATTACACGTTTAATAAAGTCTGATTTTTCTTTAACATTAGGATAATAGGGTTCCATGATGTTAGCAACAATATCTACAAGTCTGTACATAAATGGTTCGTTTATATCTAGCGATTGGCTAAATCTCACCGCACGTCTTAATAAGCGACGTAAAACATAGCCTCTGCCTTCATTAGCTGGTAATGCGCCATCTGCAATAGCAAATGCAATTGTACGAATGTGATCAGAAATCACTTTGAATGCAACATCAAAGGCATCATTTTCTAAATACTTTTTATTTGAAACTTTTTCTACCTCATTGATAATAGGCATAAATAAGTCAGTTTCATAATTGGTGCGTACATTTTGTGCAATAGAAGCCATTCTTTCAAGCCCCATACCTGTATCAATATTTTTGTTTGGAAGTGGCGTGTACGTATGGTCTTTATTATGGTTGAATTCGCTAAATACTAAATTCCACACTTCTAAATAACGTTCATTTTCCCCACCTGGATACATTTCTTCTTTGGGATCATTTTGACCAAATTGATCACCACGATCATAGAAAATTTCTGTATTTGGACCTGACGGACCTTCACCTATATCCCAAAAATTGCCTTCGATACGTATAATTCTACTTTCTTCTAAACCAATATCTTCATTCCAAATACGATAAGCTTCAACATCTTCTGGATGAATCGTAACATATAAACGTTGTGGGTCCATTGCCATCCATTGTTCACTTGTTAAAAATTCCCAAGCGAATTCAATTGCCTCTTGTTTAAAATAGTCTCCTATTGAAAAGTTCCCTAGCATTTCAAAGAATGTATGATGTCTCGCTGTAAACCCAACATTCTCAATATCATTTGTACGTATCGCTTTTTGAGAGTTAACAATACGCGGCTTTTTAGGTGTTTCACGTCCATCGAAATATTTTTTCAATGTAGCTACACCCGAATTTATCCATAGTAACGAATCATCATCTATAGGTACTAATGGTGCAGAAGGCTCCACCATATGTCCTTTTTCTACAAAGTAATCAATAAAGTTCTGTCTAATCTCACTTGCTTTTAAGTTTTTCATCCTTAAATTTCCTCCATATTAAATCATGTTATATCAGTCATATAATAAAAACTGCAAATAAAAAACGCCCATCCTCATAAAAGGGACGAACGTTTCGCGGTACCACCCTAGTTATAAGCCTTAGCAAAATCTCATTCTATCCATGCTTTATGTCGTGCATATCATTCGATAGTTATTCAAAAATTTACTAATTTACACTTATCACTTAATTAGTCTTATGTTTACTGACACAAAGTAGCGTTCAACTCATATCACCCGTACTTTTCACCAACCAGTACATCTCTTTTTGTCTAATATAGTTTACTTTTCTTCATGCGAAGTTAATTATATTGTATTTATTTTCTTTACCAATGTCAATCTTCTACGAAATCATATGGAGAAATAGTTCCCATATTTATCATTGGGTCAATTTTAAACATTGTAGATTCTGTTAATACTGTTTCTGAATCAATACGTTGATTGATATCTTCCTCTTCTGAAATTACTTCATTATTGAAGTAAGCTTTCAAGAGTGAACATAGTTGTGTCATTCTCACTTGTCCATGTGTTTTCAATCCTATATCAAACGCTTGCGGGTCCCCCAAAAAGACTAAAGATTGCTTAGCTCGTGTAAGACCGGTATATAATATCGGTTTTTGTAACATTCTAAAATACTGTTTTACCATCGGCATGATCACAATTGGAAATTCAGAACCTTGCGATTTATGGATTGAGGTACAATAAGCATGTGTCAATTCCATTAAATCTTGACGTGTGAATGTAATTTCATTCCCCTCGAAATCAACTACAAGTACATCTTTATTCAAAGCATTTTCTTTTGCCCAGAATATGCCAACAATTTCGCCGATATCACCATTAAAAATATTATCACTCGGTCTATTTACCAGTTGCAACACTTTATCACCTTTTCTAAAGAAAACATCACCAAATTCTATTTCTCGTGTATCTTTTTCTTTAGGATTTAAGATATGTTGTAATACAGTATTCAACTTTTTAATACCGGCCGAACCTTTGTACATAGGAGCCAATACTTGTATATCACTCATGTCATAGCCTTTATTCACTGCACTTGATACTACTTTTTCTACGACAGATGGGATTTGATCTGTACTACAATTAATAAAATTACGATCATGGAATCGCTGTGTAATATCTATGGACTCACCTAATTTCATTCTGTGAGCCAATTCAATAATACTCGAGCCATCTTGTTGACGATAGACTTCGGTCAGATTCACACGAGGTATGACCTTAGAATCAATTAAATCTTTAAATACTTGTCCCGGTCCAACAGAAGGTAATTGATCTTCATCACCTACTAGAATGACTTGCGCATCTATCGGCACAGCACTCATAAATTGATGAAACAACCATGTATCAACCATAGACATTTCGTCTATAATGATCAGTTTGGCCGAAATTTCATTATCTAAAATATCTTCTGGTGATGTATCCTGATTCCATCCAATTAATCTATGAATTGTCATTGCTTCTAAGCCTGTAGCATCAGCCAATCGTTTTGAAGCTCTTCCGGTTGGTGCTGCTAAAACCACTGGATAATCATCGTTTTGATAATCATCATAATCCAAAGATAAACCATGAATTTCAGCGTATAACTCGACAATACCTTTTATCACTGTCGTTTTTCCTGTACCTGGCCCACCAGTAAGCAACATTACCTTAGAATTGATTGCAGTTTGTAACGCTTCTCTTTGTGAGTCAGCATATGACACTTTATTTCTTTCTTCAATATCGCCAATTTCAAGTAACAAATCTGATTGTTCGATTTCTTTTAATTTGTTAGTATAGCTGAAATTACGATATAAATTTTGCACACTTTTAAGTTCTGAATAATATAGGCTGGGTATAGCAATTTCATTCTCTTGTTGAATTAACTTAGTATCACTCACTAAATCTTGTAACACTGTTTCTAATTGTTGCGTGTCAATCATCTCAGCTGGTGGCTGCGATAACATATCTTGAGTCATTTCCAATACATTATTCGTTGGTAAATAGGTATGACCTTGTTTAATACACGCTTCTTCTAATACATATAGTAAGCCTGCCTTAAGACGCTCAGCATCATTAAACTGGATACCAACATTCCTAGCTAAAGTATCTGCCTTGTTAAAGCCAATACCTTTCACATCATAAACAAGTTGGTAGGGTTTACTTTCAACTATATCAAGTGTATCTCCCATATAAGCTTGATAAATAGCCATTGCAAGTTTAGGTCCAAATCCTAAATCATGTAAACGTATAATGATTTGTTCGGTTTCTTGATTGCTCGCAATCTGCTCAGCAATTTGCTTTTGTTTTTTCTTAGGTAACCCCGGTACTTTTTCTAATATTTCTGGATTATTTAAGATATCATTTATCGCATTTTCGCCTAATTTATTTACAATGCTTTGTGCTGTTTTTTTTCCTATACCTTTAAATAAATCACTAGATAAATAACTTATAATAGCTTCTTTCGTTTGTGGTAATTCCTTTTCAAACGTTTCAGCCTTTAATTGTTTGCCGTATTTTGAATGGGTAACAATTTGACCTTTAAAAGTATAGACATCGCCTTCAGTTATTTCTGGAAAAAACCCTACAATTGTAGGCATTGAATCGAATGATTCATTTGATTCAATCATATCTACTTTTAAAACTGTATAAAAGTTCTCTTTATTTTGAAATAAAATTGCATCAACAGTGCCTTTAATCATAGAACTCGTGAATAATGTAGGGTCTTCCATAAGTTAATCCTCCTCTGCGATAGCTTTAAATGTCTTAATAGCATGTTGACTCATAATGTGTTCTGGATTAATCGCAACTGCACGTTCAAAAAATTGTAATGCTTGTTGGGTATCTTCCGTTTGCATATACGTTGCTAAACCTAAGTTATATAAAGCGTCAGTATGAGTCTCATCTATAGTTAACACATGATCCAGTTGTATTACTGCGGCTTCAAACATTTCTAAATGACAAAGCACTAATCCATATTGAAATTGTACTTCAACATCCTTACGGTCATCTAACTCAGCTGCTGTCATTAAAAATGGCAGTGCTTCTTTAAATGCTTCTAATTGATTAAATGACATGCCTATCATGTAGTTAGTATCTACTTGGTCAACATTATATTTTAAAGCTTGTTGATATAGTTTAATCGCTTCATTAAATCGGTTCTCATTATAATATACATTGCCTAAATTATAATATATTGCACCATTATGAGGATCTAATGTTATTGCTTTTTGGAAGAATTTTTCTGCATTTGCTACTTCTCCAGCTTCAGCAATTAAAATACCTGCATTTATGTAATTTTCAACTTCTTGCGGATTTTGCTCAATATTCTCAAATAGTGCTTTAATTGCCGCTTCTATGTTACCTTGCTTGATTAATTTATAAATTTGTTCTTGATTCAATTTAAACCCTCTTTTCTGACTATCTATTATAACATTTGCTGATGGTTTTTAAACGCTATTTTACTAAAAAGAAATCGTCAGTCACTATAAATATATAGCTCAACTAACGATTTCCGAATAAATCTCTATCATATAATATTATACAACGTAGCTTAATTGACCTGATTGCTTATAGACATCATCAATTGTAGCCCCACCTAAGCATATATCGCCATCATATAATACTACAGCTTGCCCAGGCGTAATGGCACGTACTGGCACATCGAAAGTAACACGTATCGCGTCGTCGTTTTCTTTGGTTACAAATACTTTTGTATCTTTTTGACGATATCTAAATTTAGCAGTACATTCAAAACCATTTTCTAAATCAACATCATTTACAAAAGAAATATCTGATGCAATTAAATAATCACTGTAAAGCGCGTCATGATGGAAACCTTGCTCAACATATAAAATATTATCATTCAAATTTTTTCCAACAACAAACCATGGTTCACCATCTCCACCAATGCCAAGACCATGACGTTGACCGATTGTATAATACATCAGACCTGCATGTGTACCGATTTTTTCACCATCTAATGTACGCATGTCTCCAGATTGCGCTGGTAAATATTGCGATAAAAATTCTTTGAAATTACGTTCACCAATAAAACAAATACCAGTTGAATCTTTTTTCTTAGCCGTAGCTAAATCTTGTTCTTCAGCAATACGACGTACTTCCTTTTTCTCTATATCGCCGATTGGGAACATCACATGCGCTAATTGATCTTGTGATAATTGATTTAAGAAATAAGTTTGATCTTTGTTATTATCAATACCTCGCAACATTTCAACATGCCCATCTTCGTGACGCTGAATACGTGCATAATGACCTGTAGCTACATAATCAGCACCTAATTTCAACGCATGTTCTAAGAACGCTTTGAATTTAATTTCTTTATTGCACATTACATCCGGATTTGGTGTACGTCCTTTTTTATATTCATCTAGGAAATAAGTGAACACTTTATCCCAATATTCTTGTTCAAAATTAACCGCATAATATGGAATCCCTATTTGATTACATACTGCAATAACATCGTTATAATCTTCTGTCGCTGTACAAAAACCATTCTCATCTGTATCGTCCCAATTTTTCATGAAAATGCCTATGACATCGTAACCTTGTTCTTTTAATAAATGTGCAGTTACAGAACTATCTACGCCACCCGACATGCCTACAACAACACGTGTATCTTTATTTGACACTTATATGTCCTCCTTAAATTTGTGATAAATTTTATGAATTTCTGTCGCTATATACTTCACTTCTTGTTCCGTTGTTTGTTCGTTAAAACTAAAACGAACAGAATGTTTTGCTCTATCGTCATGCTCATACATTGCTACTAATACATGTGACGGCGTGGTAGTCCCCGCGGTACATGCAGACCCCGATGATACATAAATATTGGCTAAATCCAATAAGGTTAATATAGTTTCAACATCAATAAATGGAAAATATAAATTCACAATATGTCCCGTTGACTCAGTCATAGAGCCGTTTAATTCAAAGGGTATAGAACGCTCTTGGAGGGAAACTAGAAACTGATTTTTCAAATTCATAAGGTGTATGTTATTTTCGTTTAAATGTTGTGTTGCAAGCTTAAGCGCTTCCGCAAAGCCAACAATCTGCGGAAGGTTTTCAGTACCAGCTCTGCGTTTTGCTTCTTGTTCTCCACCTAATTGTAAAAATTGTAGTGGCGTACCTTCTTTGACTAGTAAGGCACCAACACCTTTAGGGCCTCCAAATTTATGCGCTGTTATACTCATTGCATCAATATTAAAATCATGAAAATTTATATCTAGATGACCAATTGCTTGCACGGCATCGACATGTAATAAGGCATTAGAATCGGCAACAATGCTATCAATTTCATACATTGGCTGTACTGTACCTATCTCATTATTGACAAACATTATTGACACTAAAATCGTCTGTTCTGTAATAGCTTCTTGCAATTGATCAAGTTGGACTAGACCTTGATGATCTACATCTAAATAAGTTACATCAAAGCCTTCTTTTTCAAGTTGTTCAAACACGTGCAGTACAGAGTGATGCTCAATTTTAGTAGTAATGATATGGTTACCCTTATAGCGCTGTGCATATGCAATACCTTTAATAGCTGTATTATTAGATTCTGTTGCGCCGCTTGTAAATATAATTTCATTTTGCTTTGCACCAAGAGCCTGTTTGACACTTCTACGTGAATCATCTAGATGCTTTCGTGCATTTCTCCCAACGCTATGAATAGAAGATGGGTTACCATAATGAACAGCGTATATATCCATCATTTTATCTACTACTTCCTGTTTGACAGGGGTTGTTGCAGCATAATCTGCATATACTTCCATGTTTGACACTCCTTACAATTTTTATCAATGTTCCAATGATAGCACCATCTAATTAATTTTTCTAGTTGTCTGTTTCAAAATGACCATTTTCATCAATAGCTTTATAATCATCTAATAATTTCAAGGTATCATTGACATTTAAATTTCTATCTTGCTTTAATGTTAAATTGTGTAGCTGCTTATTTCTAACTTCCCAGTGTGTAGCTTCAAATTGTGATTGCATGTATACATCATGCGTCACAATAAATACTTGACCATTAAAGCTTTGGACCATTTTCATAATTAAGTTTTGTGTAGCGATATCAAAATAGTTCGTTGGTTCATCTAATATGAGTAAATGAGGATTTGAGAAAAATAATAATACAAATTGAAGCCTACTCTTTTCTCCCATTGATAAATCTGCTATAGCATGCATTATTTTATCTTGGTTAAATCCAAATGAAGCTAAAATCGTTTGTGCATGACTGCGATTCATCCCCTCTAAGTCTAATACCATATTAAGTGGCGTTTCATCATAATCTAAATGATTATTTTGCTGATCAAAGTAGCCTATTTTAAGCGATGGTGTTATATGCACTTTTCCAATATCCGGTATCAATCGTTGTCTAATGATATCAATCAATAATGACTTCCCACTTCCATTGGGTCCAGTGAGTAATATATTTTCGCCATTTTTAATTTCAAAGTAAGCATTTTCATAAATAGAATTTTCATTCATGGTCACACTAAAGTGTTCTAAGCGTAGTAAGCTACGCTTACGCAAAACATCTTGGTTACTAAAATGAAAATGTCTATTATCCATTTCCGGTTCTTCAGAATTTGTATCATTACGTTTTTGGGTCAATTGCGTTTCTTTTATTTTAGATTTTTGAGCTAATTTGCTTAATCTTTTCTGTTCAATTGGATCTCTCACACTCGTTGATTGTTTAGCTGTGTGATGCCATTCTTTTACTCGGCTGATTGTCTGCTCAAGTTCCTTTATTTCTTTTTGATGTTTTTCATAAGCTTTAACTTGAGTTTGAAATTCTAAGTCTATAATTTCTTTATATTGCTTATAATTGCCTATGAATTTTCTAGTATGTTGGTTAGTAATTTCAATAATGTGGCTAGCAGTTTCATTCATAAATCCACGATGATGTGTGACATACAACAAAGTATGCTTTGATGTATTCATATATTGAACTAAGTCAGCTAACATTGCTTGATCAAGGTGATTCGTTGGTTCATCTAGCAAAATTAATTCCTTATCAGATATAACAGCTCGTAATAAAGCAACTTTTGTCTGTTGTCCTCCACTTAGCAAACCTATTGGTTGATCTAAATCATGTTCTGTCAAATTAAATTGCTTAGCTTTTGTAAGGATATGCTGCTCTATTTCATATCCATTTACAGCAATATAATCTGCAATACGCTCATAATTATACTGCATTGCTTTTTTTATATTTAAACATTCAGGATATAAAGACATGATATAATCCATCGCTATAACGTCATGATAAATCGTCATATCTTGCTTCATTAGATAAGCATTATCCTCATATTTTTTAAAAATTTCGTTTAACAATGACGTTTTACCCACGCCATTATCTCCTACAATTGCTATGTGTTCTCCTGGCTCAACACTGATATTCACGTGCTCTATTAACGTTTTACCATATTTTTCAAATGGTTTTTGCACAAAATAAAAAGACATATCAATTTCCCACTTTCACGGATATGATACATCATAAAATAGCCTAAAATAATAATGTAAAGTTGCTCGATTTTAAAGGAAGCTTATTTACGACATAGACATATCCCAGTAATTTTTTTATTTAGATGTAATTCATTTGAGTTAATCTTTTGAGAGTTATCCATTGTCTTAATTTAAGCCACCTAACGTTTTAATTTCATTTAGTATAACAGTGAGCAATTTTATTCGCAAGTTTTACTCCGCCTGTTATACTTCAATATATTAACAAGCTCAAGGAGGATAATATATTTATGAACCACTTAAAACTTTCCGCACTTAATCTTGTTCCCATTAGAGAGGGACATGATGATAAAGATGCTATTGATGATATGGTAACTTTAGCGCAAAATCTAGAATCATTAGATTACAATCGCTATTGGATTGCTGAACATCACAATGCTCCAAATTTAGTAAGCTCGGCAACATCACTACTCATACAACACACTTTAGAACACACTTCTAAAATTCGTGTTGGATCTGGCGGTATCATGCTACCAAACCATGCTCCATTAGTCGTCGCAGAGCAATTTGGTACAATGGCAACATTATTCCCGAATCGTTTAGACCTTGGGTTAGGTCGCGCACCAGGTACAGATATGATGACAGCCAGCGCATTACGAAGAGATCAGCATAATGGTGTTTATGATTTTCCAGAAGAAGTTGAACAACTGGCAACATATTTTGGTCCAGCAAACAAACAAGCTTATGTACGCGCCTATCCTGCCGTAGATAAAAATGTCCCTTTATATATCCTAGGCTCTTCTACTGATTCTGCGCATTTGGCAGCACGAAAAGGTCTACCTTATGTCTTTGCAGGACATTTTGCCCCACAACAAATGAAAGAAGCTATGCACATCTATAAAGAGTTGTTTGAACCTTCTGATGTACTTAACGCGCCTTATATGATTGTATGTCTTAATGCAATCGTTGCTGATACAGACGAACAAGCACATTATTTAGCAACAACTCAAGCGCAAGTGATGGTCAGTATCACTCGAGGTAAAATGCAACCTGTTCAACCTCCAACTGATAATTTAGGAGGCTTATTAACTCCTAGAGAATTAGAACTTGCCAAACAACGTATGAATCAATCACTCATAGGCTCAGAAGCAACGGTTAAGCAAAAGCTCAAAGCTTTTATTGCTGAATACGGTGAATTCGATGAACTTATGGCAATTAGTTATGTTTATGATCAAGATGCTCAATTAGAATCCTATCGTAAATTAAAAAATGTTATTACAAATCTTAATGATTAGTCTATAACTGTAAATACAATGTAATTTATGTTAAACGAAGAAAAAAAGCCCACTCCGTATTACGGAGTGGGCTTTAAAAATATAATAAACGATTAAATTTTTACGCATTTAAGACAAAAGCATTCTACTTTTCGTCTTTTTTATCGTTTTTATCGTTGTCACTGCCACCAGTGAATTTATCAATTTGTTCTGAAGCCTGTTTCGCTTTTTCGTTATCTGATCCTTTAAGTTTTTCAGATACTGTTTTCGCAGTATCTTTTGCTTTGTTTAAGAAATTTTCAGCCATGTGTATTTTCCCCTTTCAAAATGAGATGTTGCTTATTTTTTAAATTTATCAATAGCTTCGTTCGCTTTGTTTTTGGCATTTTCAACAAACTCTTTGGCTTTGCCAGAGTTTTTATCTTCTTTACCTTCTTTTTCTAAGTCTTTATTGTCAGTAGCATTACCGACTGTTTCTTTTACGTTACCTTTTGCTTGTTCAAATTTACTTTCATCAGCCATTTTGATAACCTCCTTAGCGATGTATATATAATCAATACCACTGTCTACGAAGCATTAAACATACAAAACGAAATTAATTCACTTTTATTTATATAAGCTACGTCACTATTTTCTTTTTAAATATAAAACATATAACCATCTAAATTATTAGTATCTTTATAATCTGCTAAATATTTCAATGAAGTATTATCAAGTACATCTCTAACTGCATCTCTCATTCTAATCCAAAGTTGCTTCTGTGCTGGTGGTTCTGATTCAATACTTTCTACAAATGTAATTGGACCTTCCAACAAACGAATAATATCACCAGCTGTTATTTCTTCTGCCGGTACTCTTAATTGATAACCACCTTTTGCACCACGAACACTTCGAATTAAACCTGCATTCCTTAAAGGACCCACTAACTGTTCTAGATATAGATCGCTTAAATTATTTTCTTCTGCAATTGATTTTAATGACACACACCCTTGACCTTCTTTTTTAGCTAGGGATATCATTAGTGTTAATCCATATCTTCCTTTTGTTGAAATTTTCATTATATAACCTCACTTAATTCGAATACTATATAATAACATTCTATCATTTTTTACGTTAATATAGAATCAGAAAGGTGTGACAAATCGTGACAAATGAGCCACTTGCATCAAGAATGCGACCAAATAACATAGATGAAGTCATTTCTCAAGAACATTTGGTAGGTCCAAAGGGTATTATTAG
Source organism: Staphylococcus casei (assembly GCF_030294405.1). Classification (NCBI taxonomy): domain Bacteria; kingdom Bacillati; phylum Bacillota; class Bacilli; order Caryophanales; family Staphylococcaceae; genus Staphylococcus; species Staphylococcus casei. Next base: position 1,329,749 of record NZ_CP125718.1, on the reverse strand, counting down.
AAGAATGGTAGATACCAAACGCTTATCTTCAATGATCTTTTATGGCCCTCCTGGCATTGGGAAAACAAGTATTGCAAAAGCGATATCTGGCAGTACACAGTTTAAATTCAGACAGCTCAATGCCGTAACAAATACCAAAAAAGATATGCAATTAATTGTAGAAGAAGCGAAAATGTCTGGCCAAGTTATTTTACTTTTAGATGAAATTCACCGTTTAGATAAAGCGAAACAAGATTTTTTATTACCTCATTTAGAAAATGGAAAGATTGTATTGATTGGTGCTACAACATCAAATCCTTATCATGCAATCAATCCTGCAATTCGTTCTAGGGCGCAAATATTCGAGTTATATTCTTTAGATGAACATGACATCAGAGTTTCATTAGATAGAGCGTTAACTGATGAAACACGTGGCTTAGCAACTTACCATGCCCATGTTGACGAAGATGCCTTATTATATTTTTCAACCCAAAGTCAAGGTGATGTAAGAAGCGCTTTAAACGCTTTAGAGTTAGCAGTGTTAAGTTCTGAGGTAACTGATGGCATAAGACATATTACCTTACAAGATGCCAAAGATTGTTTGCAAAAAGGAGCTTTGGTTAGTGATAAAGATGGCGATATGCATTATGATGTTATGAGTGCTTTTCAGAAATCAATTAGAGGTAGTGATGTCAATGCTGCACTACATTATCTTGCTCGACTCATTGAAGCAGGCGACTTACCTACTATCGTACGCAGATTACTAGTGATTTCTTATGAAGATATAGGATTAGCTTCACCGGCAGCGGGACAACGTACACTTGCAGCTATAGAATCAGCTGAACGTCTAGGCTTTCCTGAAGCAAGAATCCCACTCAGTCAGGCAGTAATTGAGCTTTGTTTATCTCCAAAATCAAATTCTGGGATTACAGCGATTGATTCAGCTTTATCAGATATACGTAATGGGTTAGTTGGTCAAATACCAGACCACTTAAAAGATGGCCACTATGCTGGTGCTAAAGAATTGGGCCGCGCGATTGGATATAAATACCCACATAGTTATGACAATGGCTTTGTAGCACAACAATACCTACCTGATAAATTAAAGAATAAAATTTATTATGAACCTAAAACAACTTCTAAAAGTGAACAACAATTTAAGGCAGTATACGAAAATATCAAACAATCTCAATTTAAAAATTAAGACTGCGATTTAAGAAAAGATGATTTCTACTTTATTACTAGTAGAAATCATCTTTTTGTGCATTTCACCATTTAATGTTTATGTATTATTCTGTAGCCTAATATAAATATATAACAAGAAATTACAAGATAAAATTCCACTTTAAGCAAACATACACCATTTAAGTCATAAAATAATAATGATAAAAAGTACACCTCTATAAGAACATAGCGGTGTACTTTTTATCTTACTCCCGGACTTTTACACCCAGAATTATTTTTATGACTATATTTATTTTATTCTTTATTACTAACCTAATTATTTTTTGTCTTTGATACGTGTGACTGGTATCTCTTTCAAAATATCGTTAATCACATAACTCGCACAAATAAGTCCAACGACGCTTGGTACAAAAGCATTAGAGGATGGTGGTATTTGACCTTTTCTAGTTGGTGCGTTTGCATCTCCTACAGTATCTTTTACATCTTCCCTAATCACAATCGGACTTTCATCTGAAAAGACGACGGGTATACCTTTAGTAATACCGATTTTTTTTAATTTTCGTCTTATTATTTTTGCCATAGGATCCATATGTGTTTTGGAGATATCTGCTATTTGAAAACGCGTTGGATCTGTCTTATTAGCAGCACCCATACTCGAAATCACCTTAATGTCCCTATTTAAACATTCATTCATCAAATGTACTTTATACATAATCGTATCACTGGCATCTACAAAATAATCAATATCATAATGATTAAACAAATCTTCATAAGTCTCTTCGGTATAAAACATGTGTAACGATGTCACTTTACAGTCTGGATTAATTAATTTGATACGTTCTTCCATTAATGTCACTTTACTTTGCCCTATAGTCGAGGTAAGTGCATGTAGTTGACGATTAACATTAGTAATATCGACGTCATCTTTATCAATAAGTATGATGTGACCAATGTTCGTACGCGCTAATGCTTCTGCAGCAAATGAACCCACGCCGCCCACGCCAAGTACAACAACAGTTTTATTTTTTAATAAATCTAACCCTTCTTGTCCATAGGCTAATTCATTTCTAGAAAATTGATGTTTCATTTAAATACTCCTTATTCATAAAATATTTCTATATTAAAATCAGTATAACATTATCTTACTTATATATTTTAATAAAGCATTATAGTCTTTATTTTATTTAAATAATCTTATTTATTGGTAAAGATTTCAAAAAAAATACGCAAGACCGAAGTCTTGCGTACTGATAGAGTCCGTTAATGCCGTAGTTATAAGATGCTTGATCATTCGGCCTGCTTAAAACAGGTGGGTGCCCTGTTTCTTGTTTTGCAAGTCCTCCTATTGAGGCGTGTGCGCTGCAAGAAAACCCATTGGGCTCCCGGATCAAAGAGTGTTAGGCCCAAATATAAAGCAAACTTACGAACACTACAGATGACTATCTTATGGAATAATCATACCACAATATATAGATTTAGCAAGAATAAAACCTCTTATCCAAATTAATGACGAATACGCAATGAAAGTTCTTCTAATTGATTTTCTGAAACTTCACTTGGTGCATTTGTTAATAAACATGATGCTGATGCAGTTTTAGGGAATGCAATTGTATCACGTAAATTAGTTCGGCCAGTTAATAACATAACTAAACGGTCTAAACCTAATGCAATACCGCCATGTGGTGGCGCACCATATTTAAATGCATCTAATAAGAAACCAAATTGTTCTTTCGCTTGTTCATCAGTAAAACCTAATACTTCGAACATTTTTGATTGTAAGTCGGCATTGTGGATTCTGATTGAGCCACCACCTAATTCATAACCATTTAATACAACGTCATAAGCGTTTGCTTGTACATTCTCTGGTTCATTATCTAACTTATCAATATCTTCTTGTTTAGGTGCTGTGAATGGATGATGCGCTGCTGTATAACGCTTAGCATCTTCATCATACTCTAATAATGGCCAATCAGTCACCCATAAGAAATTCAATTTAGATTGATCAATTAAATCTAATTCTTTAGCTAATTTCAAGCGTAAAGCGCCTAAACTTTGAGCCACTACACTTGGTTTGTCAGCTACAAATAATACTAAGTCGCCGGCTTTAGCGCCTGTAAGTGATTGTAATTTTTCAACATGGTCATTTTCAAAGAATTTGGCAATTGGACCATTTAATCCATCCTCTACAACTTTAACCCACGCTAAACCTTTAGCACCATAAATATTAACAAATTCAGTTAAAGCATCAATGTCTTTTCTCGTATATTTGTCAGAAGCACCTTTCGCAACGATTGCTTTGACTTGTCCATTGTTATTAACTGCATCTTTAAATACTTTAAAATCCATAACTTCGCCTAATTCTGAAACATTAATAAGTTCCATTTCAAAACGCGTATCTGGTTTATCTGAACCGTAACGTTCCATTGCTTCACTATAAGTCATTCTTGGGAATGGACGCGGAATTTCAACATCTTTCACATCTTTAACAACATTTTGTAACATTTCTTCGCCCATATCCATAACGTCTTCTTGGTCAACGAAGCTCATTTCAATATCCACTTGCGTAAACTCTGGTTGACGATCCGCACGTAAGTCTTCATCACGGAAACATTTTATGATTTGATAATATTTATCAAATCCACTAATCATTAATAATTGTTTGAATATCTGTGGAGATTGTGGCAATGCATAGAATTGACCCTCATGTACACGAGAAGGTACAAGGTAATCACGCGCGCCTTCTGGTGTGGATTTCGTTAAAACTGGTGTTTCTATGTCATAAAAACCTTCTTGATCCAAATATTGTCTAATAGAACGTGTCGTTTGATGTCTCATTTTAAAGGTTTGTGCTAATTCTTGTCTTCTTAAATCAAGGTATCTATATTTCAATCTAATATTTTCGTCAACGTTTTGATTTTCTTCGTTTAGAGCGAATGGTGGTGTTTCAGATTTATTGATTATTTCTATATTTGAAACTTGTACTTCAATTTGTCCAGTTTCAATTTTAGGATTAACTGTTTCAGGGTCACGCTTCTTAACTATTCCTTTAACTTCAACAATGTATTCAGATCTCACTGTTTCTGCAACTTTTAAAGCCTCTTCTGAAAATGCTGGATTGAATACAATTTGCACATAACCTTCACGGTCACGTAAGTCAACGAAGATGAGTCCACCTAAATCTCTACGGTTATGCACCCAGCCTTTTAATGTAACTTCTTGCTCTAAAAGTGATTCAGTCACTAAACCACAATATGTTGTACGCTTACTCATGTTATCTACTCCTTATTTTTTAAATAATCGACAATGCCATCTAATTGAATCATTTCAGTTTCACCTGATTGCATGTTTTTAATATTAATGTTTTTATTTTCTAGCTCTTGATCACCGACGACGACCGTATAATTCGCATTTAATCGATCCGCTTGTTTCATTTGTCCTTTTACTTTACGAGACATATAATCTTTATCCGCTTTAATGCCATTTTTACGTAAATCGTTCAATAGCTTAATTGCATAACGATCTGCCGCATCGCCCATCGTTACTACAAATAAATCAAATTCATTATCAATATCAAGTTCAATTTCTTCTTCATTCAATGCAAGTAATAGTCTTTCAATACTTAGTGCAAAGCCAATACCAGTTTGGTTTGGGCCATCTAATAATTCTAATAATCCATTGTAACGACCACCGCCACATAAAGTTGTAATTGCACCATCATAATTTGGGTTATCCATCATAAGTTCAAATGCAGTATGTGTATAATAATCTAGACCTCTCACCAAATTAGGATCAACAACATATGGTATACCTAAATCATCTAAATGTTGTTTCACTTCATCAAAATATGCTTTAGAAGCTTCATTTAAATAATCGGTAATCTGAGGTGCAGTTTTAATAGCTTCTTTATCTTTATCTACTTTACAATCCAAAATACGCATTGGGTTTGAGTGAAGTCTATTTTGACAATCACTACAAAAATCACCAATAACAGGTTCGAAGTGCTTCACAAGTGCATCATTATATTCTTTACGAGAATTCATATCCCCAATGCTATTAATGACAAGTTTTAAATGCTTCAAACCAAATGACTGATAAATATGCATTGCCATTGCTAATACTTCAGCATCAATCCCTGGATTTTCCGCACCGATGGCTTCTACACCAAATTGTGTAAATTGACGATAACGCCCTTTTTGTTTACGTTCATAACGAAACATAGGACCCGTATAATATAATTTGATAGGTTGATTCGGAAGGCCTTGCATTTTATTTTCTATATAAGAACGTACTACTGCAGCTGTACCTTCAGGACGCAATGTTATACTGCGGTCTCCCTTATCTTTGAATGTATACATTTCTTTTTGCACAACATCAGTTGAACCTCCGACACCGCGTGCAAATAATTCAGTGCTTTCAAATATTGGCGTACGAATTTCTTGATAGTTATATAATTTCATCAATTCATTTAATTTTGATTCGATATAACGCCATTTTTTTGTTTCCTCTGGTAATATATCTTGAGTCCCTCTAGGTATATTTATCATAGAACCTCTCCTTTTAAGCAATAAAAAAACCCTTGCATGACTAATAAGTCATACAAGGGACGATTTTCCGTGTTGCCACCCTAATTGGTTACAAATATATTATTCATAACCCACTTCATACGAATAACGTTCGTTACACGGCTTTATATGATAAAGCACCTCTTCTTGTGTTATATTTCTAAATTACTCTGCATAATTTTTCAGCCTAGAATTATGTCTCTTCACATTTTGATAAATGTTACCTATTTCGTTTAGAAACTTCAAGAATACTAACGGTTTTAATATAGAATTCATATTTAATAATAACGACTTTACAAATATTATGCAACCTTTTTATTCAGAGAAATAAGAACGTAATCCATCAACAACTGCTTCTTCAAGTATGTGGCGATGTAATTTATCCGTAATCATATCTTCATCTGTAGGATTGCTAATATAGCCTAATTCTAATAATACTGCTGGAACGTCTGTTTGTCTCAATACTTGGTAGTTTTCTTGTCTAGCGCCTTTACTCGTCAACAACGCTTTCTTCTGAAGTGTAGCACTGATTGTTTCTGCTAAAGCTTCTTGGTTGTCTTTGTACCAATAAACTGTACTACCATTAGCTTTAGTGGATTTGAGAGAGTCATTATGTATGCTAATATATGCATCACCTTTAATATTACGTTGCTCGAGACTTACATATTCATCCGCTTCACGTGTCATATTAACAACTGCACCTTCTTTTTCTAGAAGTGATTTAAGTTCTTTCGCAGTTTTTAAAGTGTATACCTTTTCCCTACTATGCTTTTTTGTATTACTTGAAGCACCTTGATCACTTCCGCCGTGACCAGGGTCAAGTACAATTGTTTTATCCTTTAAAGGCTTAGCGTTGGGGTTAGCATCCGCCTCTATATTTAAATTCGTATGCCAACCTGCAACCCAACCTTTTTCTTTGCCATTACTAGATTCAACTTGAATCCATTTACCTGTTTTGCTTATTTTGTGGAAGTTTTGTCCTTTGTAGATTGAATTAACTTCTGGATAAATTGAACTCGGTCCAGTTCTTAATTCCGTATCTTCTGTAACATAAATTGTACTACTATCTTCATCATTATGATTTAAGAAAGAAATGATCATAAAAACGAAAATGACAAATGCTACAACGACAACGAGTGTGGGGAAATTCCTAAGATTGTGTTTTTCTAACCAAGTATTGATCCTATTCATACGATTTTGCCATCCTGACTTTCATAAATAATAGTTACAGGCCCATCATTAGCGATATTAACTAACATATCTGTACCAAATTGACCTGTTAACACATTTAATCCATAAGAACGCAGTGCGCTATTAAATTGTTCATAAAACGCATTCGCTTGCTCTGGAGGCATAGAACGGGTGAACCCCGGTCTATTCCCTTTTCTCACATCTGCATACAAAGTGAACTGTGAAATTGACAAAATCTCACCTTCAACTTGTTGAATATTAAGATTTAATTTACCATCTTCATCTTCAAACAATCTCGCATTCACTATTTTTTAGCTAATGTTTCAATATCAGCTTCCGTAGTCTCACGTCCTATACCAACGAATAGACAATAGCCTTTATTAATTTTATTTTCAATATTCTCATTAGAAACTGAAGCTTCTTTAACTTTTTGAACCACAATTTTCATCTATGCTGCACCTCTAATTCCATACTCTTGTAACAGTATAAACATCGCCGAGTTGTTTGATTTTTTCTACAACTTGGTAAACTTCATTTACATTTTTTACCATAACGCTAATATTTATCACCGCATTTTTATCAATATCTGATCGGCCAGACACTTTAACCAAGTTACTCTGCGTTGAATTGACTGCTTGTAAAACTTCGTTTAAAAGTCCATTTCTATCATAAGCAGAAACTTCCAAATCTACTTGATAACGTTGCGTAGAGTCTTTAGAACGCACCCACTCAACATGTATAAGTCGTTCTTTTTCATTTTGAATGTTAGGGCAATCCGTTCTATGTACTTTGATACCATGACCTTTGGTGATATAACCTACAATATCATCACCAGGGATTGGATTACAACATTTTGACAGTTTAATCAATACATTTTCTATACCTTCTACATAAACCCCGCTATCTGTTGTAATATCATCCTTAATCGGAACGGATTTGGTGATTTCTTGAGCTTCATTTAAAGCTTTTTGTTTATCTTGAATACGTTGCTTTTCTGTTAATTTATTTACAATTTGTAATGCAGTCACACCACCAAAACCTACTGCTGCAAATAAATCTTCTTCATTTGCAAAATTATATTTTTCATTAACAATTTCAATATTTTCATCTGTTAAAACATCGTCTACTCTGAAACCATGATCTTTAATTTCAGCTTCTACCATGAATTTACCTTTTTCAATATTAGACGAACGATCTTGCTTTTTAAAGAAACTTCTTATTTTACTTTTAGCGCTAGAAGATTTTACTATTTTCAGCCAATCTCGACTCGGCCCATAAGAATGTTTACTTGTTCTTATCTCTACAATATCTCCTGTTTGGAGTACATAATCTATTGGTTCAATCTTACCGTTCACTTTAGCACCAATCATTTTATTCCCGACTTCACTGTGAATAGCATAAGCGAAGTCAATAGGAACACCACCATATGGTAATTCAATCACATCACTTTCTGGAGTAAATGCATAAACTTTATCACTTTGTAAGTCGAATTTTAAAGTTTCCATAAATTCTTCAGCATCTGATGTAGTGTTATCTGTTTCTGCTAACTCTTTGAGCCAATTCAATTTATTATTGAAATTTTTATTTTTTTCAGTTACTTTTTTACCTTCTTTATATGCCCAATGCGCTGCCACACCATGTTCAGCTATTTCATGCATCTCAAATGTACGTATTTGAATTTCTAGTGGATCGCCATTTGGACCTACCACTGTTGTATGTAAAGATTGGTACATATTTTGTTTTGGCATTGCGATATAATCTTTAAATCTACCAGGCATTGGTTTCCAAAGTGTATGTACTAAGCCTAATACAGCGTAACAATCATTAATAGAATTAACTATAACTCTTATGGCTAATAAATCAAATATCTGATCGAATTGTTTCTTTTGTTTAACCATTTTTCTATAGATACTATATATATGCTTTGGTCTACCATTAATATCCCCTTGGATATTCATACTAGCCATGTCTTCATCGATGCGATTAATAGCGTTCTGAATGTACTCTTCTCGTTCGCTACGTTTCTTTTTCATCAGATTGACTATTCTAAAATACTGTACGCTATCAATATATCTTAAAGATGTATCTTCTAGTTCCCACTTTATTGTATTGATACCAAGTCTATGTGCTAATGGCGCGTAGATTTCTAAAGTTTCCTTAGAAATTCTAATTTGCTTTTCTCTAGCCATTGCTTTTAATGTTCTCATATTATGTAAACGGTCTGCTAATTTCACTAAAATAACACGTACGTCTTTAGCAATAGCAATAAATAATTTTCTATGATTTTCTGCCTGTTGCTCTTCTTTTGAACGATATTTTACTTTTTTTAATTTTGTAACACCTTCTACGATGACAGCAATTTCTTCGTTAAACATGCCCTTAACATCATCAAATGTATACGGTGTATCTTCAATTACATCATGTAAAAATCCTGCAACTATCGTTGGCCCGTCTAAATGCATTTCAGTTAGAATAGCCGCAACTTGTATTGGATGCATGATATAAGGCAAACCATTTTTGCGAAATTGACCTTCATGTGCCTCATAAGCAATATGGTAACTTTTTAAAACATATTCATAGTCTTCTTTTGATAAATATGATTTGGCTTTGGATAATACTTCATCAGCACTATACGGATATTCATTGTTCACTTAAGACACCCCCACACTAAATATTAATTGTTATTAAATCACCAATTTAATATTTTATTCGCTTAACCTAGTTATTTTTAATTCCGATTATAACGTACTTTCTTTATTTTAGGTCAAATTTTGTATAATAGTTATATAATACTACATGTCATTAAATAAATAAACGAGTTCATTGGACCTATTAGAAAATGTTGTTAAATTTTACCTTTTATTATCCTTTGTTTCATAGCGGTACACACAGTTTACACAACAAAGCAAAACACATTAACCTAAAAAAAGAAAAGCCAAATGAAAGCTCATTTTTAAATGGTTTCATCTGACTTTTTATTTTTAGACACTACTCATCATATGAAATTAAACGCATAACATCATAATCTTGAATTTTCTCAATACCATTCAAATACTTAAGTTCAATAATAAACGCAATACCTACAACGATACCACCCAATTCTTCTACAAGCTTAATAGCCGCTTCGATTGTTCCACCTGTAGCTAATAAGTCATCTGTGATAAGCACGCGTTGACCTGGTTGAATTGCATCTTTGTGCATTGTTAATACGTTTGTGCCATATTCTAAATCATATTCGTAGCGAATCACTTCACGTGGAAGCTTGCCCTCTTTTCTTACAGGTGCAAAACCGATACCCATTGAATAAGCAACCGGACACCCAATAATAAAGCCACGAGCTTCCGGTCCAACAATCACATCGACATCTCTTTGTTTCGCATATTTTACAATTTGATCTGTAGCATAACCATAAGCCTCACCATTATCCATTATTGTTGTTATATCTTTAAAGTTCACTCCTGGTTTTGGCCAATCCTGTACTTCAGACACATATTGTTTTAAATCCATACAAACTTCCTCCTATTTATCTATCAGTTCTGATTTAATCCACTGTTTTAAGTTATTAAAATCTTCATAAAGTAACATTTTTTCAACTTGTATTCTTTCGAGTCGTCCTTGGTAAAACTTGCTCGATTCGATATCTCTTTTGTCAGAAATGTTATTCATTTTGATTATACCATTTTCATCTTTTATAAAGCCTAAATCTAGAAAAACTTTTAGTATAAATTTAAGCATATTGGGTTGAATGTTTAAATATTGGCATAGTTGCATGCCATCTTGTGCTAAATTCGTTTCTTTTTTCGTTGCCAATGCTTTAAAACATTGCTTAAATGTTTCCATTTTAGGCATGCCTTCAAAATAAACAGAGTGTTCATGATTTAAAACAAGGTAAATCTGCGAGACATCTACCATTTTTAATGTTGTTTTAATTTCTTCTATGGAAGAAGGCAAATCACGAAATACGTATTTATTATAGTTTGATTGAATTTCATCACCATAATAATAGTAATTACCAGCTAATTTGTCACTCTTTTTATTGATTAAATAAGCAACGTCTGTCGCGTCTTGGGCAAATTCATTAACTTTACTTTTACTACGGTAATCTAAAATCTGTAAATTGTTACTCGCTAAGTCTTGAATCATAAATTGAGGTGACTGGAATCCATTCCATTCATTAATTTGTAATGTGCCTATAACATTGATTGGCTGTTCTACACCCAACTCTTTAACAAGGTGTCCATTTTGCCAAAATATCGCTTGTAATTGACTTTCACCCATAACGAGTTTAAGATGTTTCTGTTCTTGACCAATACCTTTAGCTTGATGCACTAATACGTCTTCTAGTTCAAAACATGGACTTGTAAAATCTGTACCGAATGGACGTAACCTTTGTATGTCTTGAATATTTTTAATAGTAATATCAGACTCAGAAATTTTCACATCCACTTTCTTTCGAGGTTCTAAAGATGTTGTTTCAGCAAGTTGATTCATCCATTGATTAAGTCCTTGTCTTAATGATTCAATATTTTCAATTGGCATCGTCACACCTGCTGCCATATGATGGCCACCAAATTTACTAATTAAGTCTGCGTGCGCGGTTAGAATATCAAACATGGATACCTGTTCTATACTACGCGCTGATCCTTTTGCGTGATTTTGTGCTTCATCAATATTTAAAATTAACGTAGGTAAGCCATAGGTTTCAACAACCTTTGAAGCTACAATTCCTAATACCCCTTCATGCCAGTCTTGTTGAGCTAAAAGTAAGAATTTAGATCCATCTTGAACTTGTGTTTCAGCAACCTGTAATGCTTCATCGGTAATTTGTGCAACGATATCTTTACGTTCTTGATTAAAGAATTCTACCTGCTCTGCTAAAAACTCTGCTTCTTCATCTGTTTCAGTCATTAACAGTTCTGCAGCTAAGGCAGCGTCTTCTAATCTTCCAACCGCATTGAGTCGAGGTCCAATGATAAAACCAATTGTTTCTTCAGTAATCTCATCATTATAACCTGCTTGTTTGAGTATTGCTTTAATTGAAACTGGGCAATGTTCGTTAAGTACTTCTAGACCTTTTTGTACTAACGAACGGTTTTCATCAGTTAAAGATACTAAGTCAGCAATCGTCCCAATAGCCACTAAACCAAGAAAATATGCGGGTGGTTGTGCTAATAATGTTTGTGATAATTTATATGCTACCCCTGCACCACATAAATATTGAAACGGATATTCATATTCTGGATGCATTGGATGTACAATGGCAAAGGCATTAGGCATTGTTTTACCGATTTCATGATGATCTGTCACGATAACATCTACACCTAAGTCTTGAACCATTTGAATTTCATCATGTCCTTGAATACCGTTATCTACAGTTATAATTAAGGAAATACCTTCATCATAAGCATTCTTAAACGCCATTTCATTTGGACCATAGCCTTCTGAAAAACGATTAGGTATATACCATCCAACATGTGCACCTAATTCTTTTAAAGTATCGACAAGAATTGTAGTCGATGTAACACCATCAGCATCGTAATCGCCATAAACTAAAATCTTTTGATTTTCATCTATTGCTAAATTAATACGTTCAACTGCTTTAGACATATCACTCATTAACCATGGGTCATGTGCAATTTGTTTACCATTAAGTAAATCAGCAATTGGTGATTTATCAGTTAATCCTTTACTTTCTAAGATTTTCTTTACAATAGGAGTTAGTTTTAAATCTGACGAAACATCCTCTGTAATCTCAGTTTCGGGTGAATTAACGTCCCAAGCATACTTTGATTTAATCATACTATTCTCCCTCATTTCCACAAGCAATTATACAAAAGATAATCCAAAATAAAAAGTACTTACATTTAAGTATGTATAAGAATTCATACAATACTCCAAATATGAGCTATGCTTGATTCGATTCATCTAAACAATTCTACTTTCTTGGCCACTCAATAACTAAATCAAAAAATAAAAGGCTATAATCCACGATTAACATGAATTATAACCTTTATACTTTCAAATAAATAAAATAATTAAACTACAATTTTTTCATCATTTGATTTTTTCTCTTTATATACTACTAATTTATTATCTTCTGATTTGTTAAGTTGACGTTTTTTCATAATTCCCCATAGTGGTACTGCGATAAATACAGATGAAAATACACCTGTGATTAATCCTATTAATAATGCTAATGAGAAATTAAAAATACTTGGTGCACCAAAAATCAATAACGAGATAACAACTATAACTACAGTGAGCACTGTATTAATGGAGCGTGTCATCGTTTGACGAATTGATCTGTTCACAATATCATCAATTTGTGCTTTGTCCGTAATCACTTTCACTTTGTGTAAGTTTTCCCGGACCCTATCAAAGGTTACTATCGTATCATTAATAGAGTAACCTATAATCGTTAATACCGCAGCAATAAATGTAATGTCAACTTCAAGTCTAAACAAACTGAAGACTGCCACAATCATAAATGCGTCATGCAGTAAAGCAAGAATAGAAGACAATCCCATACGCCATTCGAATCTAAATGTAATATAGATAATGATACCTATCGCTGCATATATTAAGGCGAGCATTGCATTTTTAGCCAATTCTTGGCCTATAACAGGTGAAACTGTATTAACCGTTGGATCATGTCCAAAGCTACTATCTACAGTATCCTTAATTTTAGACACTTCATCTTTAGATAAAGCATTTTTAAATTGTACCGAAACATTTTTACCTTTTTCACCGATTGACACTTGATCTGGTTCAAAATGCTTATCTTCCAACACTTGAGTCACTTTGTCATCAGAAACTTTTTGATTTGATTCGAAGTCAACACGTGTACCACTTGTAAAATCAATACCAAGATTTAATCTGAAGATAAAGAGTACGATTGCACCGAGTATTAAAATCACAACACTCAGTGATAACAATGGCTTCGCTAATTTCATAAAATCAATACGCTCATATGGCGTTTTCAAATCATGTATTTCTTTACCTTGATTAATATCAAAGGCATCCTTTTTATTTACACCAAATAGCCAATTTGATTTTTTAAAGAAGTTAGAATGAACAAGTAATGACAATAACCATCTAGATAAAAATACTGCCGTTACAAATATCATTAAAATACCTAAGAGTAACATTGTTGCGAAACCTTTAACTGAACTTTCACCGAAGAAGAACAGTACTGCCGCTGCAATTACAGTAGTTAACTGCGCATCGACAATCGTTAAGAAGGAACTCTTATTGGCTTTTTTGTACGCTTGTTTAAGCGTCCGTCCTATTTTCAGCTCATCTTTTATCCGCTCATACATAATGATGTTAGCATCGACCGCCATACCTACACCGAGTACTAAAGCCGCTAAACCAGGCAACGTTAAGACCCCAGATATAAAGTTAAATGCTAATAACGTTAAATAAATATAAGTAGTTAACGCGATGACTGCTACTAAACCAGGCAAACGATAAAAGCCTAGCATAAACAGATAAATAACTGCTATACCTATAACTGCCGCTAATACTGTTTTATCTAATGCATCTTGTCCAAATTGTGCACCTACTGAATTTGAATATATTTCATTCAAATCTACTGGTAATGAGCCAGAATTTAGTAAGTCAGCAATTTGTTTTGCTTTTTGAACGCCTTTTTCGCCGTTAAATCCACCAGATATTTCTACACTGTCGGAATTGATAGGTTTATCAACTGAGGCAGCCGAAACATATTTGGGATCTTTTTTATTTTTTTCTTTTTGGTAAGTATCACCTTTTTCATGATCTAACCAAACGACCATCACGTTTTCATCTTTTTTAGAAATTTCTTCTGTTACTTTTTTAAATTTATCACTATCTTTTAATTTAAAAGTAACTGCAGGTTGATTTGTGTTTTGCTTGAATTCTTGTTTTGCAGAACCTTGTTGAATGTCTTTACCAGTTAACTTAACTTTGTCATCCGCATCTCTAATGGTTAAATTAGCTTGAGAAGATAATATTTCACGTGCTTGGGATTGGTTTTTAACCCCTGCAAGTTGCACACGAATTCTATTTTTATCTTCGACCTGGATTTTGGGTTCTGAAACTCCTAGTACGTTCACACGATTTTCAAGCGTTTTAGCCGTAGCTTTCACCGCTTTTTCGTCTATTTTATCACCTTTTTGCAAAGGATCCACTTGATATAAGACTTCAAAACCACCTTGTAAATCCAAACCAAGGTTGACGTCTTTAATTACATTCTTATACGTAAGTCCCATGCCTGCAAACAAAAGAACTACAAGTAATATAAATGCAACTATTCTACTACTTTTCTTCACTTGAACACCTCATTGTAAGCTTATTTTATAAGAATACTTGATTGACTCAATATAATGCAAGCTTAATAAAATCATATTATTCTTCTAAACAACCTTATATATCTTAACATATTACATCGTAGGTAAAAACTAACTCAATGGTTTTGCATATAACTTTTTCGGTGTAAGCGGTTTATTTCAAGAAGATGTTTCGTAAACTTTAACTATATAATATAAACAATCTTGGTACGTTCACCAATACCCTCATTAAAGTATAACACTATATACCCTATTTACGATTAAAGTAAAAGTGTCAATATTATATGTTAATAACTACTTAAATTTCGGTACAAAAAAAGAACTAATGCTTAACATCAGTTCTTTACTTACTTATGATGGGTCTACTTGCTTAATAGCTGGTTTTTCTAAAGTGATTTCAGTACCATTGCTATTTAAAGTTAATACTACTGTAGTTTCATCTACACTACGAACAGTACCTTTAATACCACCAATTGTAGTTACATGTTGTCCTGAACTTACTTGACTAATCATTTCACGATGCTCTTTAGCCTTTTTCTGTTGTGGTCTAATTAAGAAGAACCACATTAATACTAATAATAAAATTGGTAATATCAATGAAGTAAATTGCATGATTTTATTTCTCCCTTTTAAAAGTTTTTGGGGTTCTCTACATTAAGTCCATACTGCTCAAAAAATTCTTCTTTAAAATCAAGAAGACGATCTTCACGAATAGCTTGACGGATATTTTCCATTAATTTAAGCAGAAAATGTAAATTATGATAAGTAGTAAGACGGATACCAAAAGTTTCTTCTGCTTTGATTAAATGTCTTATGTAAGCTCTACTATAATTTTTACAAGCATAGCAGTCACAATTATCATCAATCGGACGTAAATCATCCGCATATTTGGCATTTTTAACAGTTAACCGGCCATGTGATGTCATACATGTACCATTACGTGCAATACGTGTTGGTAATACACAATCAAACATGTCCATTCCACGGATACTACACTCGATTAAAGCATCAGGTGAGCCAACGCCCATTAAGTAACGTGGTTTATCCTTAGGCATAAATTGTTCAGTGTGTTGCACCATATCGTACATTACCGGTTTGGGTTCTCCAACAGATAAGCCACCAATTGCGTATCCTGGAAAATCTAAAGCTACTAAATCTTCAGCACTTTGCTGACGCAAGTCTTTATATTCTCCACCTTGGATAATGCCAAATAAAGCTTGATCCTCGGGTCTCTTATGTGCTTCAAGGCATCTTTCAGCCCATCTTGTAGTTCTCTCAATAGAATCTTTCACATATTTGTATTCAGCTGGCATTGGTGGACATTCGTCAAAAGCCATCATAATATCCGAACCTAAATCATTTTGAATTTGCATTGATTTCTCAGGACTCAAGAATAATTTAGATCCATTGGTATGATGACGAAACTCTACGCCTTTTTCAGTAATATTTCTCAGGTTACTTAAACTAAATACTTGGAAACCACCAGAGTCAGTCAGTATAGGACCATTCCAGTTCATAAACTGATGTAAGCCCCCACTCTTTTTGATAATATCATTTCCTGGTTGTAACCACAAATGATATGTGTTTCCTAAAATGATTTTAGACTCCATTTGATGTAATTCTTCAGGACTCATTGTTTTAACTGTTGCTTTGGTACCTACAGGCATAAACATTGGTGTTTCAAATGAACCATGTGGTGTATGCACGATTCCTAATCTAGCTCCAGATTGCTTACAGGTTTTTATATGCTCATATGTAACGGCTGGCATAAAAAATCTCCTTTCATTCCCTAAATAATTAACATTGCATCTCCAAAACTAAAGAATCTATATTCAGCCTCTACAGCTTGTTGATATGCATTGATTATAAAATCTCTTGTACTAAACGCTGAAACTAGCATAACTAATGTCGATTTGGGTAAATGGAAGTTAGTAATCAAACCATCTATTGCTTTATACTCAAATCCAGGGAAGATAAATATATCTGTCCATCCGCTTTTAGCCACAAATTGATCATTAGATTGCATAATGGTTTCTAATGTTCGAGTTGACGTCGTACCAACCGAGATGATTCTTTTCCCATTGGCTTTCGTTTCATTTAATAATTTCGCTGTATCTTCATCCATTTGATAGTATTCACTATGCATTTCATGGTCATCAATATTATCAACGCTTACAGGCCTAAAGGTACCTAAACCAACATGCAAGGTTATAAAAGCAATATGAACACCTTTAGCTTTAATTTGGTTTAACAAATCATCTGTAAAATGTAATCCTGCTGTTGGTGCAGCTGCAGATCCAGTTGCTTTAGCATATACTGTTTGATAACGATCAGGATCGTCTAAACGTTCTTTAATATATGGTGGTAAAGGCATTTCTCCAAGTTCATCTAAACGCTCTTGCAAGATACCTTCATAATGTAATCGCATAATACGACCACCTTGGTCTAACTCTTCAATACATTCAGCAACAATTTTGCCCTCTCCAAACGACAGCTTGTTACCGATTCTAATTCTCTTGGCTGGCTTTAATAATACTTCCCAGTCATTTCCCTCTATTTGAGTAAGCATAAGCATTTCCACTTTTGCACCTGTGTCTTCTTTTAAACCAAATAATCGGGCCGGCATAACTCTTGTATCATTTAGTACAAGAGTGTCACCACTTTCTAAGTGATCAATTACATTTTTAAATTGTTTATGTTCAATATTACCTGATTTTCTGCCTAGAACAAGCAATCTACTCTCATCTCTATTTTTTAGAGGTGTTTGCGCAATTAACCTTTCAGGCAAATGGTAATCAAATGCTTCAATATCCAACTTATTCCCTCTTTTCATTCTTGCTAAAATGTTCAAATGCATAAGCAGTCGCTTTACGTCCTCTTGGTGTACGTTCAATAAATCCTTTTTGAATTAAAAATGGTTCATATACATCTTCAATTGTCACACGTTCTTCACCAATAGATACTGCAATTGTATCTAAGCCAACTGGTCCACCTTTATATTGGTTAATTATGCAATTCATCATCTTATGATCGATATAGTCTAAGCCTTCATCATCTACTTGGAGTAACTGTAAAGACTGCTTTGTAGTATCAATATGGATTAAATCATCTTCTTTAACTTGTTGAAAATCTCTCACACGTTTTAGAAGACGGTTGGCAACTCTCGGAGTCCCTCGGCTACGTTTAGCTAATTCTATTGCACTATCATCATCTATAGATGTACCGAGCACTTCAGTTGTTCGTAAAATAATTTCTTTCAATTCATGTTCTTTATAGTATTCTAATCTGAGGTGAACACCAAATCTATCACGTAATGGTGCAGTTAAACTCCCAGCTCTTGTTGTTGCTCCAATTAATGTGAAAGGAGGCAAATCTATACGAATACTTCTCGCTTCTTCACCTTTACCAATCACAATATCTAAAAAGAAGTCTTCCATTGCCGAATATAATACTTCTTCAACAACACTACTTAGTCTATGAATTTCATCTATAAATAAAACGTCACCCGGCTGCAAACCAGAAAGTATGGCTGCCAAATCACCTGGGCGCTCTACAGATGGCCCTGAAATTGTTCTAATATTAACTTCCATCTCATTTGCAATAATATTTGATAACGTTGTCTTACCTAAGCCAGGGGGGCCGAATAACAAGACATGATCTAACGGTTCTTGTCGAATTTTAGCCGCTTTAATAAACACTTCTAAATTCGATTTAATCGTAGATTGTCCTATATACTGACGCAACTTTGTCGGTCTCAAAGATAATTCAAATGACGATTCATCCTCATGTACAGACTGGTCCACCATTCTATCATCCATTGCCTAACCCCCTTTTCAAAAATATGAATTTTAGTTTTATGATATAAGTAATTGCAAACCTCTTTTGACAGCATCATCCACGGAATCAAACGAATCTTTATTCAATGCCTTCTCAACTTTACTCAGTTCGCGTTTAGAGTATCCTAATGCTTCAAGCGCAAGTAACGCTTCGTTGATAATTGGCGCAGCACTCGTACTATCCAAACCTAACTCTAAAGCTTGTTTACTATCCATATCGTTAATTTGTACTTTTCCTTTAAGATCTAATACAATTTGACGCGCTGTCTTTTTACCGATACCTGGAAACTTAGTCAAGTAAGCATCATTTTCATTTTCGATGGCGATTTTAACGTCATTAGGTGAACTACTTGCTAATATTGCTAATGCAGATTTTGGACCAATCCCCGTCACTTTTATTAAACTATGGAACATATCTTTTTCTTCCTGGTTGATAAATCCATACAGTAATTGTGCGTCTTCTCTTACAATAAGAGAAGTGTGCACAATTACTTCTTTATCCATATACTTTTGAAAACGATATGAGTTTGGTGTTTGTATTTCAAAACCAACTCCTGATGCTTCAACAACGACGTGGGTTGGATTCAACTCTGTTAATGTGCCTTTGATATATGCGTACATGTCTACACTTCCTTATATAGTCATACTAATTAATTCAACTTTAGAAACATGCTCAACTTTTTTTAGTGCTTCCATTACATCATCAATTTCTAAATTTGTCCCTTTAGCATCTAATGAAAGTGTAATTGTTGCTCTACCTTCCATTGGAATGCTTTGATGAATCGTCAGTACAGATAAGTTCAAATTAGATAATGTATTTAAGACGCCAGCTAACATACCTACGATATCATTGACGTACAATATCAATGTAAACTCGCGCGTCTCTTCCATTTTCTCATCTATGGGAAATATAGTATCACGATATTTATAAAATGCACTTCTAGATAAATCGAATTGTTTAACTGCTTCAAATATGGACAAGGAAGGATCATTTTTTAACAGGTCTTTGATTTTTAGAGTCTTCACTACAGATTCAGGCAGTACATCTTCTCTAATTAAGTAAAACTTTTTATAATCTTTTTTGTCCATCTCCAGCACTCCTATTCTACAAATTCAAATTCTCCGCCAAGTATTCTTACGATATCGCCATTTTCACAACCACGCGCTCTTAACGCTTCATCAATGCCCATAGAACGCATTTGACGTGCAAATCGGCGTACTGCAGGATCGCTATTGAAGTCAGTCATTTTAAACATTCTTTCAATTGCTTTACCGCTAACAACATATGCTGCATCATCGTCTCTAGTAATAGTGAAGTTATCTTGACTTGGTGTATGTTTATACAACACTCTATTAATGCCTAAATCTTCCTCTTCATCTTTACTGAAATCAATATCTTTTACTTCTTCCAATTTGTCCGCAATCGCATATAAAAGTTCATCTACATGGTCATGCATAAATGTAGAAAGTGGAATGATTTTTATACTGTCATCATTCAATTCTTCCTTAAATAATTTCAAATTATCTTCTGAATTAGGCATGTCCATCTTATTTGCAACCACAATTTGTGGTCTGTCTTCTAAACGATGTTCATACGCTTTAAGTTCGTCATTGATGATCTTGTAGTCTTCATAAGGATCACGTCCTTCTGAACCACTCATATCTATCATATGAACAATGACTTTAGTACGCTCAACATGTTTTAAAAATTGATGGCCTAAGCCCACACCGTCAGACGCACCTTCGATAAGTCCAGGTAAGTCTGCCATTACAAAACTGCGTTGATCCTTAGTAGAAACAACACCTAAGTTTGGTTTAATAGTTGTAAAATGGTATGCACCGATTTTAGGTTTTGCTTTAGAAACGATAGAAAGTAATGTGGATTTTCCGACACTTGGGAAACCAACTAGTCCTACATCTGCTAATAATTTCAGCTCTAATGTAACATCTATTTCTTCACCTGGTTCACCATTCTCACTGAAGTCTGGTGCTGGGTTTCTTGGAGATGCAAAACGAGAGTTACCTCGACCACCTCGACCACCTTTAGCTACAACAGCACGTTGACCATCTTCAACTAAATCCGCTAAAACTTCTTCAGTTTCAACGCTCTTAATGATAGTGCCCGGGGGTACTTTTAAAATTAAATTTTCTGCATTTCTACCATGCATATTACTACTTTGACCAGTATCGCCTCTTTTGGCTTTGAAATGTGTTTGGTATCTAAAGTCTAATAAAGTTCTTAAACCTTCATCAACTTCAAATATAATTGATGCACCGTCACCGCCATCACCACCAGCTGGACCACCGAATGGGACATATTTTTCTCTGCGGTAGGCTGTGATACCATTACCGCCATCACCTGCTTTAAGTGATATTTTAACTTGATCGACAAACATGATTTCACCTCTTTTTCTAAAATTGTTCTTAACATATCTTTTATATTATAACATTATCTTTATAACTAGAAAATAAAGACAAAAAATAAACACCAGAAGTTATAACTTCTGGTGTTAACGTTGACAAAATTACTCAGCTGCTGCGTATACAGAAACTTGTTTTTTGTCGCGACCTTTGCGTTCGAATTTAACAACGCCGTCGATTTTAGCGAATAATGTATCGTCGCCACCACGACCTACATTTTCACCAGGATAGATTTTTGTACCACGTTGACGGTATAAAATAGAACCACCTGAAACGTATTGACCATCAGCACGTTTAGCTCCTAAACGTTTTGATTCTGAGTCACGTCCGTTTTTTGTAGAACTTATTCCCTTTTTAGATGAGAAGAATTGTAAGTTTAACTTTAACATTAGGTTGCACCTCACTTATAATTTAGTCTGATATTTTCTTTATATTCTTCTTCAATTGTTTGTAATGATACTAACATAGCTTGAAGAATTAATTGCGCTTTTTCATTGCTAGTGTCTACACTTCTGATATGAAAGTGACCACCGTCATCATTATAATCGATATCTGGCTTTTCACTTGTTAATCCCATTATAGCATTAACACTACCGAATAGAACTGCAGATGCACCAGCACAAACGATATCATGTCCGTAATCACCATGGTCAGCATGGCCATCCATAATAACGTCAGTGACTTGACCGGCATCGTTCAATGTAATATCAACAGTAATCATAATTATGCGTTGATTTTGTCGATAGTTAATTTAGTATAAGGTTGACGATGACCTTTTTTACGTTTTGAGTCTTTACGACGTTTATACGTGAATACAGTGATTTTTTTACCACGACCGTGTTTTTGAACGGTAGCAGAAACTGAAGCACCTTCAACTGTTGGCGCACCAACTTTAACTGCGTCTCCACCTACAAATAATACTTTATCAAAAGTGAATGAATCTCCTTCATTAACTTCTAATTTTTCTACGAAGATTTCTTGACCTTCTTCGACTTTAACTTGTTTTCCACCTGTTTCAATAATAGCAAACATACTTTGCACCTCCTATAATATAAGTCACGCCAAATACAGGTGACATAGATGTACTTGAACCTGAATCCGAGCGGTTGTATGTAGCTAGTAAACTACTCAACTACTGCATTTTAGCATTAGCCATTCTTACTGTCAATCTTCATTTGTACATTTTCCAAAAATTTCGTAATAACCGGAAACATAATAATAAGCAAAATAAAATTGAGTATCAATGTAGGAACTAATCTAAAAATAATAAAATTAAAGAATTCAAATTGTATTAGTCCTAAAATTGCATAGATCATTGCAACATAAATTTCCAAAACTACTGTACTAACTAAGATAATGATAAAAAGCATCGTCTTATCTCTATAAAACGTTTTAAAGAAGTAATCCATAATGACAACGAGTAAAATATAACCAAATAGGTACAATCCATAAAAGCTGCCAAAATAAAGATCTGTAATTAACCCCAACACTACTGATAAAACCATTGCGACACCAAAGTTTCTATATACACAGACAATTAAAATATACATAAACGTTAAGTGTGGCACAAAGATAATATCCTTATCTCCTATTTGCATTGGTATAACAAGTCCAATCACCGTATCAATATAAAACAATACAATACCAATAAGGAAGTAGTATAATGCGCGCATTAATTATCCCCGCTTTCGTTATTTGGTATTGTTTCAGGATTTCTTTTAGCGACATATACGTGATTTAAATCAGATAAGTTGGCTGCTGTTTTCACTCTTACTTCTTTAGATAAACCATACTGATCGTTCTCAACTTTAGATACTTCACCTATGTATATACTGCTAGGAAGTTGATCAGCCAATCCACTTGTAACAACTTTATCGCCCTTTTTAACACTATCTTTGTTGCTAATATCTGCAATCACCAATTCATCATTTTTAGTATCATAATGATCTATTAAACCAAAAATATTTTTACCTTTATGTTGGATATTGACAGACAAGCGATTTGAACGTGTGTTTGTGGAAATTAAATCCACTTGTGATGAGAACTGGTTCACTTTTGAAATACGGCCAACTAAGCCTTCAGATGTCAACACAGCCATGTTTTTTTGGATACCATCTTTAGATCCTTGGTTAATAACTAAAGTGTTCATCCATTGGTCTGGATTCCTTGATAAGACAGTGCTAGAGATAGGTTCGAATTTAGATATATCTTCAATATCCAACTCTTTTTTGTACTTCTTATTCTCTGCTTTGAGCCTTTCATTTTCCACTTCTAATTGTTTAACCTTACTAGATTGCTCTTTAGAACTTTCTTTTGAAAAGAGTGTGCCTATAGAACCTGATACAAATTGTACTGGATAACTAACCACTCTTTGTCCAAAAGCAACAGAATCTCCAACATATTGTTCCACCGGTGATTGTGTTTGCGAACGTAAAGACACGCCAATTAAGGCTATAAACACTATGATTGCACATAAAATAACAATCAATTTGTTGTTTTTAAAAAACTTTGACAACCTTAACACCTCTATTAACCAACTATTTTATGTTCTCTTATCATTTTATATTACTAATAGCCCGAAATAAAGCACGAACCCTAATAATACTCAATAAAAGATCATTTTTATTTTAAATGAACATTTTTAAAAGTAACTTCAAATTTCCAAAATGTATTTAAGGTGCAATTTGAGTTATCTGATAACTATTATAACAATATCTATAACGAATAGTGTATTAAAAAGTATTAGTTTAGCAAAACATTTATATACAATTGTTCAACTATAATTACTACTTTGCAAAGCTTCTCATTTTGCATTTTATTTTCCTATACATTCTCCATAATTTTTGATTATACTGAAAATCAATGCCTCGCATTATTTTTAATGAAATAAACAATTGAAATAACTAAAAAAACGCCCCTACTCAATAGTAGAGACGCGACCAAATTTATATTACTTTTCTTTTTCTTCAGACTTATCTGTGTCAGCTGAATCTTTAGATTCTTTTTCATCTTCTTTGTATAATTTTTCTTCTTTACGCCAACGTGCAAATAAATTTTGTGCTTTTGCTTGCTCATCCGCTTTTTTCTCGCTAGACTTTTCACTCATATTTATACACCAACCTTTAACTATTTTACTTCTCTAGGCTAACGTATTTTAATAAAGAATTCAAACGCATTACTCGTAACTTGAAGGCGGTTGTAATTCAATGTGCTGTCCTAATTGATTTAAATCTTGTTGCATCTCTATCTCAGTTTTATAAACTCTGATTGAATCTGATCCAAACTTATAAATGATAAATTCGTCGCCACGTTGCCCTGCTAAATACTGATCATTATAACCCATTCTTCCAATCCCAGAAACTGACATAAATTCTTTTTTGTTGATCCAATTAAAAACGTTCTTAGTTTGGCTAAGTGGTACATTATTTAAAATATCATTTTCTTCAACCGAATATCTCTGTCCCCCTGTTAATTGTTCCTTAGGTTCAGAATTATTCATAGATGGCTCATTGTTGTGTATCGGATTCCATTCTTGATCCTTTAAAAAAGGGGCATATTTAAATGCAAAAAATACAATCATTATAATTGCAATAACAGCTATAATGTTTTTAATAATTCCGAATATAAATCGCATGAACCACCCTCCTATTTCGTCATATTATATTATAAAGTGCACCACGCTAAATATCATCAGTCTCTAGGTGTATTTAAAACATTACTATAGGCTGATGCATCTGATATATATTCATAGTACAATATCATTAAAGGGAGTGAATACACTATGAGTATATTGTTTATAATCCTACTTGCACTCTTAGTTATTTTATTATTTAGAGTAGGTTTATCAATCTTAAGATTTTTAATATATGTTGGAATTATTGTTTTATGTATATATCTAGGATATCAAGGTATCCTTTGGTTAATAGAAAATTTCAATAGCTATTTCAATTTTATAAATTAAAATTTTAGCGCTTAATGACCAAGGAGTCAATTAAGCGCATTTTTGTTTTTATCCTTAAAAAGGAACAACACTAACCTATCTCATTCTCAAGACCTCAGTACACTTAAATACTTCTAGCTTGTCAAACATTACTTCTCTATATGATTTGTTAATAGTTGATAAATATAGTAACAACCGCTGAGTATCAACGCCCATACAACCCCAACAATAATCGCACTTAACATATATATCCAAAATGAAGTTTCAGTAGCAGTGCATATGCTAAATAATATCGCAGCAACGACCACGCCAACCACTGATATCAATGTTGTGAAACCTACACGCTTTATTGTAATTTGCTGTTGTTGCTTTGTAAGTTGCATTAAATATACGATTGGTATTAATAACCCTATCAATAATATACTTCCCAATTGATGTTCCTCCCTTAATTAACACTTTAATTATACATTATCTTTTATACTTCAGAAAACACTTTCAACAAAATCTTATACATAACATAATCGCAAGTGCTCCCTTAAATGCAACACATATTACACTTTGTTCAGTAACATATCGTTTCTTCGTATCGATCAACATCATTGTTACGATTGCAAAGATTTACCAAGTTTCTGAGCTGTTAGATAAATATGAAGACTTTGCTATGGATATTTTGCTTATCACATGATTCTAGGGTTACAAATACGTCTTTAATATTCGATGATATGCAAAAGGTCGAACATTAGTTTATTATAAGGTCCGATCTTTTTATAAATATTATTTAATTTTCCTGTCTATTGTAGTTATATACTAATGATGCAATGCCTAACCCGATTAACATCAGTGTTTGGAAATATATCGTAATCCCTTCAGGTTGTATATTTAAATAAAAGAAAAATGAAGCAATGCAGCAACAAAATAAATAGATATAAAACCTTTTGACCATAATATGGAGTTATGCATAATCAAATACGCTCCTAATCCATCATTTCTAATTCTTGTTTTGTAATCGTCCATGTAAACCAATAGGTACATAAGAAATATTGTTCGAAATCTAGTAACGTTAGCACCTATAAACGTAACAATTATCAAATCATCTTTTAACTATAATATATGGATAAAAATGTATAATGCTACACAATTAAATCCAAACCATTGATTATGCTCATACTAACAAAATCAATTATAAATAATATATCATAACGAAAAGTGTACCAACGATCAGCCCACCAATCAACGATATTAATAACCATCGCTTATCATCTCTCAACTCTTTTGTACTTTTACTATCTCTTTTCACAAAAAGTCTGTCATCCATCCATTTTACTAAAGTAAATAAGCTTGCTATGCAAATTACGATTAAAATTGCTATCAAGTACTTCATGACTTCATCACCCTTTTTATGTGAATAATAACTACTATAAACGATTTAGCCGCTACTTATAAATGCTATTTAGCACCTTTAACTTCATATTTTCAAATCATATTAATAGTTATCCAGAAATAAAAGTTGATATTTTACATACAATTTGAAATATTTATGAGAAACGCTGAGACTTCTTCTCAAGCCAATATTAACGCTTCAGTTATAACATATTATGTCCTTGTAACAACAGGTTAAGTAGCATATGTTGCTCTGGCACTGTATTACGAGAAACTTCAGGATGCGCTGTGATATGTTTATCTTTTTTATTAATCAGATCAATCTTATCTCCTATTATTTTGCTGGCCACAGAAAAGTTAAATGGTACATTTTCAGATACAATCATATATTTTTGTCTAGTACTACCCTGTTTCAAAAACATATTAATATCATTACTTAAATCTTCTTTTCTTAATGTCTTTAAAAAATGCGCATCATTCAAATTGTATTCTTTTAAACTTATAATTGGGTCAACTGCTAAGCATTTATAATCTAATTTCGAACTGTAATACAATGCACCTGTTCCACCCTTTGAAGCCCCATACAATACTACATTCTCACTTTCAACATTTAATTCCCGCCTTACATTCTCAATAGCTTTTGATATATCCGCTTCGAAAGATTGATAGTTAACTGTATTAATATAGTGAGAACCGTGTGAGGCATTTAAATCCATGATTCTCATGACATAAACATTCTTAACTAAATGCCTCTCAATACCATCAAAAAATTTAGGAAACATTCTTTTAGGAATTAATGCACTATCGTAATCATTTGCGTTAGGCATACATGTAAAAAGAACAAGTAGTTTAGGTGTATCTTGCTGGTTGATTTTCCTACCTTCTGGGTTATCTATGGTATAGAATACGCCTTCTGATTCAATTAAATCTTTTCTCTCAAACAAGTCACTGACATGTGTCCTTTTATAAAACTTGGAAATCGTTTTTTGGTGAAAAAATAATATATAGTCTTGTTTCAATAATTCTAGATATTTTTCATAGACTACTGAGCTTGTCCTTGCTTTTTGAATATAGTTTTCATTATCACCTGTATCAATCAAAATTCTTTTTTGGTTTTCGAAATCTAGATTTTCATCCAATTGATAAATTTTATTTGGCACCATAATTTTCCCCACTGTTCCCTAATTATTTAAAAGGCTTCATTGTTTATCTCTTCCAAGGGATAAATAGAAAGACTTTCACACATATTATTAAATCAATATAGCCAATGAATAAGTAATTAAAATAAGTATTTTTTCTTATTGTGTATATTATAACGCTTTTAACATCGTTACAACTTTCAATGGTTGACCATATTCCTTATATATCACTTGTTCCTCACACTGCTTATATCCCATTGATTGATAAATATTAATATTTCTTGGTACATTTGTGCGTACCTTACACACTATATTAGTCATTCCATATTTTTTTGCATGTAGTTCCAATGATACTAATAACATTTTACTAATCCCTTCACCTTGTCTGTGAGGAATGACAGATAAGCGTGAAAAATGTATATTATTATCTATTTGCTTAAAACGAACCATTGCTACAGGCTCTTGTTTATCGTAAACAATGTGTGCTTTTTCCCCTTGTTTAAAAGCATTTAAAATCATTTCTTCCGATTCTTGAAGTGCACTCGAAGGTAATTCACTTGTTTTATACTCTGCAAAAGCACTTTTCATAATATGATTAATCAATGTTACATCCATGCTTGTGGCTACTTTAATTTCCATTTAACCCCTTCTAACAAATATTTTTTCTCACACTAATAGTATTTTCTAATGTTGCGCTTTATTTAATATAAAATATATCCTCATAGTTTGAATGATTATCTCTTGTAGACCTGTATTGAAAGTTTAACTTTTTTGCTAATTTAATGGAAGCTACATTGTTTTTATCCGTTCTTATGATAAATTTTGACTTATCATTTATATTTGATTTTAACCAGTTAATTACTTTATTCATAGCTTCATAAGCTAAGCCTTTCCCTGTATAACTAGGACGTATACGATAATAAATATTTAAAAATGTATCGTCAAAATATGCTTTCTTCATAGCGCCTCCACTACCCAAGACCTTTCCATTACATCTATCTATAAAAATAAAATACCCATAATGATTTTCATCCCAATATCTCATCCAATTCCGTATCATTTGATTTGTATCTTCAATTGTTAGATGTCTAGTTAGCGGTGTGAATTGCGTAGCGATTAGATCTGAATGTATATCAAAAAGTTCATCAGCATATTTTAAATCAGGTTTTACCATTATAAGTCGCTTAGTCATTAGCATCCAATCACTCCCATATTGATATTCTATACAGTGTAACCAAAAATCCATGTACTTGATAAGCTATTAAATATTGACAAAATGCGCATATTATAATTAAATATAGTTAACCGGTTAACAAAAAAGGAGCGTAAATAAATGAACAAGAAACGTGAAGTGATTAAATCATTGGAAACATTTATCATCGAAAAGGAAAATAATAATAAAAAAAGAATCTATAAAAAAAAGGAAGATGATATCGATTTATCGTTAACACAATATCACATTATTGAAATTATAGATAAAAAAGCAAATGTTAATAATAAAACATTATCTCAATTATTAAATATTTCAGCTCCTGCTATCTCAAAATCAATGCGAAAGCTACTCAAACAAGCATTAGTATACGAAATGCATACTAAAGAGAATAAAAAAGAAAAATTTTATAGGCTTACTGAAGCAGGAAAATCATTCTCAAAAGTACATGATGAATTACATGAACGTGCAACCAATAAATATAATCAAATTTTAAGTGATTTTAATGAAGCAGAATTGGAAGCTATCATTAAGTTTTTAAATAAAGTAACTGAAAGTTTAAAAGAGGATTAAAAGGAGTGACGTTATGCTTGGAACTTCAATTAAAACACGTTATTTATTATCATACTTGGGTTGCTTAGCATTTTTCGCCTCACTTACTCAAAATATTTATACACCCATGATTCCCGAGATTCAAAATACATTCGACGTGCCTTTAATTTGGGTTAATACAACCGTTGGAGGATTTATATTCATAGTTGCAGTGATGCAAATCATACTGGGTAAATATGTTGACTTTCAAGACCCCAAGCGACTTTTGGTCATTGGTATAGGCATTACCTTACTTACAAGCTTGATGTGTAGCATTACTCATAATTTTATTGTATTTGCGGTATTTCGTCTTATACAAGCAATTGGTTGTGGCATAATCCCTTTAGTTGCCATAACTTTATTGGCAAACATTTCCAGTGAACATAATCGCCCATCTGTTATGGCAAATTACCAAATCATTTTATCGTGTGCACCTGCAATTTCCCCAATATTAGGAGGCCTAATAGGGGGTTATTATCAATATAAAGGGATATTTGTACTATTGACATTAATTTCTATAATTTCATTCATAAGTTTAATATTCAGCAAATTTCCAACACATAAAAATAAAACTCAAGTAATTTATAAAATTAATTATTCAACATTATTTTCGTCGTCAATTTTTAATATTATGATAATTTCTGGCTTCTTAGTATTTTTCACTTATTTTTCAATACTTGTTTATATGCCTATTTTATTTACTATCATTTATAATCTTTCTACGACAGTCACTGGATTTTTATTTTTGCCATTAACTATAAGTATCATATTAGGAAGTATATTATACAAAAAATTGTCATTTTATTTATCTAATAGATTGATACATATATATACTCATATAACTTTGGTAGTTTTACTGCTGCTATTTGCCCTATTAAACACATATAACATCTATCTTGTTGCTATAATTTTATTTATGATTGGAATAATGATTGGTATTGAACCAGCATTAGTTTCAACGACATTAACTCAAACATTCCCTAGTGCTAAGGGAGGCGCGTTAGGTATATTTAATTTCATTAGATATATCGGAATGACTTTAGGGTCAATAACAATTGGTTTATTTAACATTCATACGACCTACTATTTTTTCATCGGTATTGCCTTAGCGTTCATTTTCCTACTTTTTATAACTGTGATTTATAAAAGGCACACCTTTTAGTTTCATCTAAGTCATTAAGCTATAAAATTCTATTCAATCACTTGAACTTATTACTTATTTAACAATTATAAAATCAAAGAAATCAACTATATAAATGAGTATCTAAGTGATTAAAGCCGCATTTTTAATTAAAGCACTGTTGGAATTTTACGGCAAAACGTCAAATCCAACATTGTTCTAATACCACTGTTAAAATTTGTAAAGACCTTTGTACGCCCTTATATACACGCTAATTTCACACCAACAATATATGACTCATAATAAAAAAACACTCTTTACAGGTGATTTTTTTATTATAAGTCATATATCTATATTATTTTCAAAAATCACTATACTTATATTCCACAGATTAATGTGTCAGCGAATTAATCCCTGTTTATAGGAACAAATTTACAAGATCCATATTCATTCCTAATCGATTACTCGTTAATTTCATTTTTCTATACTACACATTTCATAATTGTCTCGTACACTTCTATTTCAACACAAAGTGAATCGTCTTTTTGAATATTTACTTTAAATTATTATTTAGAAAATAGAGTTCCTTTACTTTTACTAAATCAACGTCATATGTTAAATCAACAAAATATTTAGTTTGCCAACATTGTGTATGATAAGCTGTTTTATTTAAATCGGTTTCCCATGAAGGATAAAGACGCATCGCCATTTTACCTTTTTTATCTTGTGAACTTACAATGCCGCGCGCTCTTAACACACTTTTCGGAAAAACAAATTGCCCCTTGTAATGACCATCACTGACATTAACTACTAACCTATCCTGAAATGATTGATAAGTAAACGGTTCATTCATGTTCGCATTATTTTTTCTCCAAATAGCTATAAAATACCCCTTCTTTTTAGGTGTCTTTTTTGCCAATCTACTTTTTACATTTGTATTTCCGTAGCATAAATTAATTGCATCATAATCCTTATTCCATAATTCCGCTTCAACATTTGTAATTTTCATGTTCTCCATGGAATCTGAAATCATCTCAAACATTTTCATTGATTGATATCCTTCAAACGCTTTAATATTAAATCCCCCTATCATCATTCTCTTTTTAGTTCCTATCATTATAACGAAAAGTATATACTCATGCTTTCACTTATTATGAAAGATGCCATATTCCTTTCGCTATTGTTATTAATGTATAAAACCACAAAAAAGCTATAGGTATATATTACTTACAGCTTACCCAATTATTTTGAGCATTTCTATTATCTTCATTGTTAAAGATTTAAATACTTATTCAGCTTTCAACTATCAGTCTTTCTTAACTTCTTCTACTGTTTCTTCTACTTCTTTACGAGACATCTTTTCGCGCCCATCTCTCATAGCTTTTAAAGATTTATGTGCAAGCGCTAAAGGCAAACGACAGAAAAGTATAATACTTCTCTTATTAATCGCCTTCATATATTCATCAGCTTTTGCCAAGTTTTGATCGGCATAATCAAATAAATCTGCGCGTGTCCAACCATCTGGTACGAAATTCACACCACGTTCTTCTAAATCTTCTTTCTCATTTCTTAAAATATTCACGGCCTGAAGCCCACGCCCATAACCAATGGCTAAATCTCGGTCAGTCTTGATGCCAGCACAAAACTCCCATAATTCTGAAAGCATTACTCCAACAAGTCCTGCAACGTAATATGTATAATCATCTAAATCTTCTCGAGTATGGACCTCCCAGTTTGCTTTTGCCCATTTCGCCATCCCAAATGCCATTTCGCTAGAAGCATCCGTAACAATTGGTAATGTACTACTTGGACATGCATCTAACCAATCGCCTAAACGCACGGTAACTTCAGGCATCATTTCTTTTATTGGTCCAAGAATTCGGAAGTATTCTGTTTCATCGAAAGGTTTCTTTAATAGATCGCTCACTTGCATTAAGATCGTATATTTCACATCATTTTCAACTTCTTCGTGATCTTCAATTTCATCTATTGCTCTCATTACTAAGTAACCACATACCACCGTATGTTTTAATTCTTTTTCTAAAAAAGTAATTGGAATATAAAATGTACGGCTTGTTTCTTTTAACACGCGCATTGCATCCTTTGGGAATTTCTTATCTGTCATTTTAATCTTTCCCTCCCTTTCTTAAAATACTATCACATTATTTAAAAATAAAACATTATTCCAAAGTACAAACATCTATAGTAGACAGAAATAAGTCATAAATGGCTTTATAGATACAGAAAAAACCACATACATTGCGTTAAAATGGTTGTGGTTGCTTAGGTGATAAAAGGTTTTAACCTCTATATTGTTTAATATTTTCCAAATTCAAGTCCTAAAAGAACATTTAATGCTCAATATCCAATGAACTTATTAAAACAGTGTTTATGCCTTTAATTAAACATAGATTTGGTTGCCAGTATAACTACTATAGTAAATAATCCCCAACCAAACAAAGCTTCAATTTTTTCTTTCTTAGTTGTTTTTGTAATTTCTACGCCTATTTTCATAACTATATTAAAGATAAAAGCCAACAGAAAGGCTTTCTTCAACATTCACCTCCATGTATATTCATTTTACATTTTATTTATTCTTATTTCAATTGCTGATAGGTGCATTGCCAACGCATACTGAGTTACTAAAACTGAACGCGTAGCAAGTTCTACTTTCTGTTAAATTACACTACCAGTGATTATCGTGAAAAAAGCAGCATAAATATTTATCTGCTGCTTCAAGAAATCTAATATTTAAATTTTTTACTACGTTTACCATAAATGAAATAATATAAAACAAATGTAAATATCATCAAAATGGCTAACGATTTATACATACCAGCATAACCTAAAAAAGGCGTTATCAAACCTAGCGTATATGGTCCAATACCATTTCCTAAATCCATAAAGATCATAAAAGTAGAGGTTGCTAATCCAATATTATGTGGTTTGGCATGACTGACTGCTATGGTTTGAGTAATTGAAGAAATATTACCAAATCCTAATCCAATACATAGTCCCGACACAAGTAGTAGCCAAGCATTATGACTGATTCCTAATAAGCCTAATCCAATTACAAATAATATAATTGCTGGATAAATAATAATATTAGCTCCGTAAGCATCTACAATCTTGCCAGTAAAGGGTCGTGAAATTAACACTGCAACAGTATAGATAATAAAAAAGTAACTCGCTGCTTTTACTAAATCAATCTCTATCGCATATAAATTTATATACGATACTATACCAGAAAATGATAAAGCACTTAAGAATATAATGAATGCAATGGGTAAAGCTTGTTTATCAAATAAATTATTGAATGAAAATTTCTTTTTATTATTAATTTCTTGGTTTTTTAAAAGTAATGAAATAACAAAACTAATAATACCTAATAAAAAGCTAATATAAAATATATTCATGAAGTTATCATTTCTCGTTAAAGATATACCTATAAATGGTCCTAAACCAGTAGCTAAGGCTGTACTCACTGCAAAATAACTGATTCCCTCACCTTTTCTATGATTGGGTATTACTGAAGCAACAATTGTGCCCACAATGGTTGTCGTAATACCAATAAATACACCATTCAATAAACGAACTATCATCAAGAAATATTGATCTAATTTTATAAAATATAACATTATCGATAAAATCAATAGTAATGTATTAAAGATCAATAGTTTCTTTGTTATTTTTAAAAATCCTATTGTCACCCTACCTAAAAGTGCACCAACTATAAATATCCCTGCTAATACCCCCATCGTTTTGCTAGAAGCATTATATTCATTTTGGGCGTAAGTGGTTATAGTAGAATTTAATAGAAATATACTAATATTAGTAGGAAGTTTATAACTGAATAAATTATAAAATCCTTTGTCCATATTTTATTTGTCATGTTACCTCCTTTCTAAATAGACATAATATAAAACAAAGCTGTTGTGACTTGTCTTATATCGGACTTTTCATAAGTCAAGACTATATCAATATTATGATAAACTGTTAAAAGTATATTGATCTCCATCATTTGGTATTAAAACTTGTTTTTCGATACCCATCTCTATTGTAAGTTCTTTTAGACTACGACGAGATAAGTTCCAATGATTTACTGCTTCCATATGAACAACAATGACTTTTGAATTTGGCGCTGCTTTTGCTACTTGATAAACATCATAACCGTTCATAATGAGAGAACTACCATAATAAAATTGATTGTCTCCACCGTTAACGATGATAATTTCTGGTTCAAAACGATGTATAGTTTCTTTAACTTTACTATACATAACTGTATCTCCAGCGATATACAGTTTCTGTTCACTTTCATGTTCAAAAATGACCCCACATACAGGACCCATGTCTTCTACAATTTCACCTCTTCCATGTTCTCCAGGCGTTTTAATTAATTTAATACCATTAAACGTTGTATGCTCAGTTAAAACGGCTACATCTTTAAAACCTACATTACGAACTTGATTCGCTTCATTTTCATTTTGTGTGAAAACTTTAATGTTTTTATTCAATACCTTTTGTGCTACTTCATCAAAATGATCAAGATGTAAATGTGTTAAAATAATTGCATCAATGTTATTTATGATTTTATCTAACGACATCGGTAAATCAACGATTGGATTACCTTGATCTATCCTAGGTGCGTTTGGAAATGCCCCAAAAGAACCCTTTTCTCCTAACATAGGATCAATTAAAAATCTCGTATTTGCGTACTCTATTATACTTGTTGCATTTCTGATATGATTTATCTTCATAAACGTTACCTCCGATTAAATTTATATATTTATTCTACGTGGAGGCCACTGCTGTTTAAATATAAAATTGAAAAACATTTTGATTAATTACTTGGAATTTGAAAGCGAGGAAGAATATTTGGATGAATTAGATAAAGCAATCATAAGTGAATTAAAAGTAAATAGTAAGATATCAATGAATGACCTTGGTAAGAAGATAAACTTAACTGGTCAAGCTACCAATAATAGAGTGAAAAAATTAGAACATGCTGGAATCATTACTGGCTATACCATTGATTTAAATCAAGAGGCATTGAACTGCAAAGTACATGTCTTTATTAATATATATACGCATAAAATTTCTCACCGCTCATACCTTGAGTTTGTAAACAAAGAAACTATTTTTATTTTAAATAATTACAAAGTAATCGGTGATGCTTGTTATTTATTAGAATGCATATTTCCAGACAATAATAGTTTAAATAAGTTTTTGGAACGCTTAAATAACCATGCAAATTACAACGTTTCCATGGTTATTTCATAAATTGATGTAAATAAATGCCGTGTTAGCTAGTTGCTAATACGGCATTTATTTTTGTAAAACATTTGTTGATTCATTACTATTTAATTTTCTTTTTGAAACTACGTACTACCTATTTTATGCTTGGAATTTCAAAAATATTTAAAAAGCCACTTTCCATATTGCATTTAAATACATTAACAAGTATAATTATTTTATTTATAAAGAACATTTCACATGACATTAGGCATTATCGATCGTTTTAATTATCGGAATATTCTTTAAATTTGTTAATATTTAATGGAGGGAAATATATGTATTTAGTAAAATATAAAAAATGTTATGAAAAAAATATAAATGACTATCAATTACAAGAGGACCAGTTATACTTTCCAAAGACACCTTCATATCATATTAATCAATCTTGCCAAGATGAAAATTGTCACTGTATTTTAGGCTTTGATACGCATGAACAACTTGTAACATTTTTTGTTTTAGATAGAAATAGTGACTACTTAGAACATTTTGCTAGCAATCCTCAAAACACTGTTTTTTTTAGATCCTTTTCTACTGATATACGTTACCTTAGAAAGGGCTACGCAAAATCTTGTATAAAATCATTAAATGACTATATCAAAAATAATTTCTCAGATATACATTATATTGCTTTAGTAGTTAACGAAACAAACGAAGTTTCCTATAATATTTATAAATGCTTGGGCTTTCATAAGACTGGTCAAACGATTACAACTTATGGCGTAAAACAATATTTAATGCAAAAAGAAATTCACTAATTTTGAGTCGCAAGTTTATATTGAAAACAAATCAACTCTGCGCATCATTTGTATCGTAGCGTTTAATCCTTTGTACAATGACAAATACTACGTTAACCCGTCTGCCTATCAAGCTACCCTACCATCATTTATAAGCAAACAGAAAAATAAGCGCGCTTAAAATTATTAAATGAATGATATAACTTAATATCTTCTCTTTCAAAGATAATACAGAACAAATGTACATACTTTGTGTTACTTCTTAATCTTATCAGTATAATACTAGGACTTACTTTATTTAATCGAAGTATCCTGCTTCTACCATGCTTAAATAGTCATGATCACCTATAATAAGATGATCTAACACATCTATACCGAGCATTTCACCACATGCTCTCAACCTTTCAGTTGTCTTGATATCTTCGCCTGATGGTGTCACATCGCCCGAAGGATGGTTGTGCAATAAAATAATAGCATTACTTGCATGCTTTACAGCTTCACTAAAAATTTCACGTGGGTGGACAATTGAGCTATTTAACGTGCCTTTAAATATTTCCTTCTGCTTAATAACAACATTTTTAGAATTTAAAAAAAGTACGACAAACTTTTCCTGTGTAAGATGTTCCATTTTACCCATCATAAATTCTGCTACATCTTGCGGACGCGTGATTTGTATTTTATCTCCTACGCTCCTTGAATGCATACGTTCACCAAGTTCAAAAGCTGCTTTTAAAATGAGTGCCTTGTATAATCCAACACCCTTAATTTTATTCAAATCATTAATCGATAACGATTTTAACTCCTTTAAACTATCAACTGTCTTTAAAAGTTCATTCGCAATATCTATACTTGAGCTGCCTTTTCTACCAGTATTTATCAATATAGCCAATAATTCAGCATGCGATAGCTGTGATGCGCCATGATTAAGTAAACGTTCTCTTGGTTTCTGATAATCAGCAAGGTCTTTTATCATCAAAATAATTTCACTCCTATATTAAGGATTCACTGAAAATAATCAAAAAATTAAAAGCAATAAATATAAAAGGGACAAGCGGTATTTTACGGTTAGCTTGATGAAACACCATCATACAAACAAAAGCAAATAACCCCGCTATAAGAAAAGTCACCAGTATCGTTAATACAAACATAGTATAAGGCAATAGATACGATAATATTGAAAATAGTAATATATCTCCATATCCTATGGCTTGATAAAAAATAAAATAAAATATGTGGAGTAATGTAGCTATATAGAGGCATGTATACAGATTTCCATGTGTGATAAATATGCCACAAAAAATGAAAATCATAATAACATGTACCGGTAAAGTCAAAGTTTGAATATCATAAATAGAAAAAATCAGAAGGAATAAATATATAAGTAAAAACGTAGCATCATTTACATATAAGGTCATATATGTAGGTATAAATGCGGGGAAAAGTGCCAATAACTCTCCAATAATATAAAAACAACTTAATTTATGGTTACAACATCGCGTTTTTCCTCTTTGCATCATGTAGCTTAAGATAGGTATCATATTTATAAATTTGAGTTGCTGCTGACAATAATCACAACGAGACCTTAATAATAAATAAGCTAACTTAAGTGATTGCATGTGACATAATTGATAAAGGTAACTAAACAATATTGGACAAAATAATAGTTGTAATATCAATATAGCGCCTCCTAATCAAATTATATCATGATCAATTTAATTACTTAATAAAATTCTCACTTAGCTTAGTTTGTCACACAAGATCTTCTATAAATTGATATATTGTTATAATAAATTGAATAATTCTCAATTCTGCACATTAATAAAAAAAATAAGCAAGTTACTGAGTATAATCTTTACGATGTTAAATGCAACATCCTATTAATGACTATAAACAGTAACTTACTCATATTTAATACTTTTATTTATATTTAAAATTTTATCTTGGCTTTAACTTCACTTATAAAATAAAGGCTTCCAGTAATGATAAGTCCTTTGCCTTCATAATTCTCAATGAATTTAACATAATCATCAACCAATACTTTATGGTCAAAACGTACTTCATCCAATATTTCTTCTTTTGTTAAAGCTTTATGAAAATCAAAATCAGTTATATAAAACGTTGACGCGATTGTTTTTAGTTGATCTGCCATTGTACTGACTGGTTTACCTTTAGTAGCAGCAAACAAAATATCTAATTGTTCTACATGATAATAACCTTTTAAAGTACTGATTAACGCTTCAACACTTTCATTGTTATGCGCGCCATCCACAATCATTAATGGCTGTTCTTTGACACGTTCAATTCTGCCAGTCCAACTTACAGATTCAATACCATCTATCATTTTATTAAAATCTAAATCCACAATACCAGACTCATTTAATTCAATAAGCGCTGTTATTGCTAAGGCAGCATTTTCTTTTTGATGTTCACCTAACATATTGAGCAATAGCGTTTCTAATTCGTAATCTTTATAGCGGTACGTAAATTCTTCCCCTTCAGAAACAATACTAATGTCTCTTTCTAGTTCGATACCTTCTGCATTTTGTTGTTCAACAAAACCACGAATAATTTTAAGTGCTTCTTCGTTTTTCACTGCATAAATTACAGGCGTATCAGGTTTGACGATTGCACCTTTATCTTTAGCAATATCAACATAACTGTCACCTAAAATTTCAGTGTGGTCTAAACCGATGCTTGTTAAAATAGACAATATTGGTTTGAACACATTTGTTGAATCGTTTCTTATACCTAATCCCGCTTCAACAACTACGAAATCTACAGGGTGAATCTCCCCAAAGTATAAAAACATCATTGTGGTTATAATTTCAAATTCTGTTGCTGTTCCAAGTTCTGTTTCTAATTCTAATGCTTCGCTCACTGGTTTTACCTTTTGAACTAATTCAACAATATCGTCATCACTAATTGGAACGCCATTTAAACTAATCCGTTCGTTAAAGGTTTCAATAAATGGTGAAGTAAAAGTTCCAACTTCATACCCATTATCAACTAAAGCTGATCTTAGATATGCAACAGTAGAGCCTTTCCCATTGGTTCCACCAACATGAATACCATTTATATTAAATTGAGGATTGTTCAGTTGTTCAAGCATCCATTCCATACGTTTCACGCCAGGTTTTATGCCAAATTTAGTTCTTTCGTGTATCCAATATAAGCTATCTAGGTAATTCATGTTTTAGGACTCCTATGCTTTTAATTGATTAATTCGTAATTGAACACCGTCATATTTTTCTTGGTAATTTTGTTTCTTCTCACGTTCTTCATTGATTACTTTTTCTGGTGCTTTACTTACGAAGTTTTCATTAGCTAATTTTTTATTTACTCGATCTAATTCTTTTTCCCATTTTGTAAGTTCATTTTCTAAACGTTCTATTTCTTTATCCATATCAATTAAGCCTTCTAATGGTAGCACCACTTCGCCTGCAGTAGTAATAGATGTTATGGCCTTTTCAGGAATTTCAATAGAAGTTTCAATCGTTAACTCACTTGGGTGACAAAAT
The DNA here is from genome assembly GCF_030294405.1 of Staphylococcus casei. Taxonomy (NCBI): domain Bacteria; kingdom Bacillati; phylum Bacillota; class Bacilli; order Caryophanales; family Staphylococcaceae; genus Staphylococcus; species Staphylococcus casei. The sequence goes on along the minus strand of NZ_CP125718.1, from coordinate 1,289,318 downwards.
CTATCTATATAATTTGAATTGTTTTGCAGCGTCGCTTTAATATTTTCATCTTTTGCTTGAATAAAAATAGGAATAGCTTTAGAAAGTGGTGTATCAACTTCCAAACGAGACGTTCTTACAGATTTAATGATTTCAACAAGTTGTAACATTGTTTCTTTACTTTCATCAAAAGTAAGTGCATCGTCTACTGTTGGCCATGCTGCATTCACGATTGTTTCACCTTCGTGAGGTAAATTTTGCCAAATTTGTTCAGTCACGAATGGCATGAATGGGTGTAACATTCTCATCGTATTATCTAATACATACGTCAATACTGAACGCGTAACTTGTTTTTGCGCCTCATCTTCACCGTTCATAGGGATTTTACTCATTTCAATATACCAGTCACAGAAATCATCCCATATAAAGTTATAAAGCGCACGTCCTACTTCACCAAATTCGTATTTTTCACTTAAATCAGTCACATTAGCGATTGTCTCGTTTAAACGTGTAAGAATCCATTTATCAGCTAATGATAAATTACCAGATAAATCAACATCTTCCACTTTAAAGTCATCCCCGATATTCATAAGACTGAATCTCGCAGCATTCCAAATTTTATTGATGAAATTCCATACTGATTCAACTTTTTCTGTAGAATAACGTAAATCATGGCCAGGAGATGAGCCAGTTGCTAAGAAATATCTTAAGCTGTCTGCACCATACTCGTCAATAACATCCATCGGATCAACGCCGTTACCCAATGATTTACTCATTTTACGTCCATCATCGCCACGGACTAATCCATGTAATAATACATCATTAAATGGACGTTTTCCAGTAAATTCTAATCCTTGGAATATCATTCTAGCTACCCAGAAGAAAATAATATCATATCCAGTTACTAGTACATTCGTTGGGAAATAACGTTGGAAGTCTTCTTTATCTATATCTGGCCAACCTAATGTTGAAAATGGCCACAATGCACTCGAGAACCATGTATCTAACACGTCTTCATCTTGTGTCCAATTTTCACTATCTTCTGGTGCTGATTCACCAACGTAAATTTCTCCAGTTTCATTGTGGTACCAAGCTGGAATTTGATGCCCCCACCACAGTTGACGTGAGATAGTCCAATCTCTTATTTCTTCCATCCAACGATTAAATGTCTTTTCAAATCTTGAAGGAACAAAATCGATTCTATTATCCGTTTCTTGATTATTTAACGCTTGTTCAGCTAATGGTTTCATTTTAACAAACCATTGCGTTGACAGGTAAGGTTCTACCACTGCACCAGAGCGTTCAGAGTGACCAACTGAATGCTCATGCTCTTCTATCTTAATGACCAAACCTTCTGCTTCTAAATCTTTAACAAGCTGCTCGCGACAATCAAATCTATCCATGCCTTCGTATTTATCAGCCTTGTCATTCATTTTACCAGATTCATCCATCACAATAATACGTTCTAAATTATGACGATTACCGATTTCAAAATCATTCGGATCATGTGCAGGTGTCACTTTCATTGCGCCACTACCAAAATCAATATCTACATATTCATCAGCTAAAATAGGTAATTCTCTACCGACGATTGGTAAGATTACTTTTTTACCAATTAAATCTTTATAACGATCGTCATTTGGATTTACAACAATTGCTGTATCACCTAACATTGTTTCAGGGCGTGTCGTCGCAATCTCAATATATCCTTCACCATCTGCATAAGGATATTTAAAATGATAGAATTTACCTTGTACATCTTCATGAATAACTTCGATATCCGATAAAGCTGTTCTCGCTATAGGATCCCAGTTAATGATATATTCACCGCGATAGATTAAGTCTTTGTTATACATATCAACAAAGACTTTTTTAACTGCTTTGCTTAATCCATCATCTAATGTGAATCTCTCTCTACTATAGTCTAAACCTAGTCCTAATTTAGCCCATTGGTTTCTGATAAAATCAGCATATTCTTCTTTCCAATCCCACGCCTTTTCGAGGAATTTTTCTCTTCCTAAATCATGGCGTGATAAACCTTGTTCATTTAATTTAGCTTCAACTTTAGCTTGTGTAGCAATACCAGCGTGATCCATGCCTGGTAAATATAATGTATCGTATCCTTGCATGCGTTTCATTCTAGTAATTATATCTTGTAATGTTGTATCCCATGCATGGCCTAGATGTAATTTACCTGTTACATTGGGTGGCGGAATAACAATTGTGTATGTTTCTTTTGAATGATCTTCTGCTGCTTTAAAGTAACCGTTGTTTACCCATTGGTCATAACGTCCAGACTCAACTTCGCTCGGATTATATTTTGGTTTCATTTCCATTCGTTAAAATCCTCCTTAAAAAATAAAAATATCCGCCCTACATATATAGGACGGATATTCCGTGGTACCACCTAAATTCATGAAATTAGTTCGCTAACTTCATGCACTTTAAATTATGATTAACGCTCAAACACGCTTTAACCTAGTTGATATACAAGTAATTATTGTATCAGTTCAGCTAAAGTTCAATGTGGGCTACCTTCAATAAGTTAAACTGTACATTTTCAGCAATCATGTACTCTCTGTTAAATCTAACACTATTTACTCTTCCCAGTAGACAATATTTGTTTCCTTAATTATAGTATAATGGATGCGAAGATAAGTCAATGCAATGGAGGGAAAATTTATGAACGAATGTGCTTTTGGAACGAAAGATCCCACTTATTTACAGTATCATGATGAAGTATGGGGACAGCCTCTATATGACAGTCTTGAATTATTTAAATTGATGGCACTTGAATCACAACATGCTGGATTATCCTGGTTAATGATTCTCAAGAAAAAAGAATCTTACGAAGCAGCTTTTTATAATTTTGATCCTGCAAAAATTTCTGATATGACTTCGGAAGATATTGATGCATTAATGTCATTTCCCAATATAGTGCATAATCGAAAAAAACTAGAAGCTATTGTAGGACAAGCAAAAGGTTATTTTGAAATCGTAAAAGATTATGGCAGTTTTAGTGATTTTCTCTGGTCTTATGTAGATGGCAAGCCTGTAGATTTTCAATATACACATCCAAGTGATCGAATTACTGTAGATGCGCGTGCCACAGCATTATCAAAGAAACTAAAAAGTTATGGTTTTAAATTTTTAGGTCCAGTTACTGTATTCTCCTTTCTTGAAGCTGCTGGCCTTTATAATGCTCATTTGCAGTGTTGCCCCCAAAATCCAAATCATTTATAACCTTCAAATAAAAAGAAGTGACTCAAAGCCGCTTCTTTTTAGAACATAAACAAACCCTAAGTGATATTTCACCTAGGGTTTGTTTATATATTAATCTCTTTTATCAATTACTTTATTCAGCCTGACCTGATAAACGTCACTGATATTTAATTTACACATCTTATAATATTTTTCGCTTAATATTGGCAGTTATATATCCTGACTCCTGTGGGAACAGCATTAGCTATAGACTACAGGAAAACATGCATAAAAAAACTGTCGACAAAGTTAGAGCCTTTGTCGACAGTTTGAGGAAGTGACTCAAAATCATTTCCTTTTTAATGTTAAAATGATGGATACTATTCTTTTTATTTAGTTTCTGAATGCCACCATAGTGAATCTTTTGGATTTTCAACAGCAATTTCAAATTCTTTCTCGTTTGCTACTGTTGGATAAGACCCTTTTAACGATTGTTTTGAAGTATCTTTGAATAAAAATACAACTACAATTAGTCCTATAATACTAAACGCTAACAAGTAAAATGCTGGTGCTAAATTACTTCCTGTTTCATGTACGAGCCATGAAGCAACTAACGGTGTTGTACCACCAAAAATTGAAACTGCAATATTGAATGTCCATGAAAGTGTTCTATATCGAACATTTGTGAAGAATAATGTTGGTAATGTACCTGGCATTGTCCCTTCATAAACAGATAACACAATACCAATCATTAATAATCCTATAAATAGGAAAGCAAGACTACCCATATTTAAGAATTGGAAAGCAATCACAGAAAATACGATACCTAAAATTAATCCAATACTAATAATTTTTTTATTTCCTACTTTATCGCCTAAACGACCAAACATAATAGCAAAAGGTAACATAATAATTAATACAATTGCAGTGATTGGTGTGCTAATTGTATCTTTGATACCAATATTTTCGTCTAAGTATGAAGGCATATAGCCTAATAACATGTAGTTTGTGATGTTAAAGAATGCCACAAATACCACACATATTAAAATATCACGTTTGTTTTCTTTAATGATTTGTATGAATCCTGGTCCCTCTTCTTCTTCTTGAGCCAAGTCATTTTCAAAAATAGGAGATTCTTCTAAATGCGTTCTTAAGTATAATCCAAATAAGCCAATTGGAATACTAATGAAGAATGGTATTCTCCAACCCCAACTTTCCATACTACTGCTTGGAATTAACCAAAACATAATTGTAACAAGTACAGATGCGAAGATATAACCTGATAGTGTACCTAATTCAAGCCCACTACCTAATCTAATACGTTTGTTATCCGGTGAAGATTCTGCGATATAAACCATCGCTCCAGCATATTCTCCTCCAACTGAGAAGCCCTGTAATATACGAGCAATTAATAAAATAATTGGTGCCCAAATGCCAATTTGATCATATGTAGGTAAAATCCCTATTAAAAATGTAGAAAATGCCATTAACATGATTGTAGTTGTTAATACAATTTTTCTTCCATATTTGTCACCTATCTTACCAAAAACAATACCACCAACTGGTCTTAGTAAAAATGCAATCGCAAACGTTGCGAAAGTAAAAATCAGCTTCAATTCATCATTATCAACTTGACTAAAAAAGTTTTTACTAATGATTACTGCTAAGTATGAATATAAAGCAAAGTCAAACCACTCCATAGCATTGCCAATCCCAGTTGCAAAAACACTTTTTTTCGCTTGGTTTATGTCTACAGTGTTAATTTTCCGTTTGTTAAATTTCATGACATATACACTCCTTTTAATTACAAGAAGTCATTTTAGCACTAATCAAAAATACGTCAATAGCGAGAAATTTATTGGTCCAATTAAAGAAATCGCTTACTCACAGTGTAGTAAACGTAAGAAACGTTTTAAAATATTTTAACAGTCAGAAAATTCCGATTATTATATTGGTGTAAAAAATCATTTTTAAGTGTTATTTAACACTTGGATTCTCGGTGTAAATTAACTCAATTCTCAATTGTATTTGCCGCTTATTTTTCATCGAAATGCCCCTTTATTTTCAAATAATTCAAAAAAATATAATGTAGTATCGTGATTTCAATTCCTTAAAAAGTTATTTTTATAATGAATTTATTTTTGGAATTTACTAATCATCATACCAAAAAACCAACCAGATTATTATATCTGATTGGCAAATATGGATGCATAAATGACCTTATATATATTTTAACGTGAGCTTAATTTAACCGACTAATCATGCTATATATCATTTATTTTTAGCATGTGCTCTTTCTCTATATTTAAGAAAATAGTTTAGCATTGGCGCTATTAAAAATAGAATAAAGAAAATTCTAAAGATATGATAACTCGAAATCATAGCCACATCTGCCCCTGTTTCAATGGCAACTAATACAATCTGACTCATGCCACCTGGAGCTGCCCCTAAAAACAACTCATTAATAGAATGGTTTGAAAACATTGATATTAACCACACCATAACAAATGCTAATAAAATAAGAAAAATATTTTGAAATGCTATTGCAACAGCTATACGTCCTTTCATTTGATCTACTAAATTGGCAATCTGTATGCCAATTCTTATCATATAGATAACTTGAGCTGCAGCTATGATGTAATTATCTAATGTAAATGTTACACCCGTTATTAGATTCCAACATATAAGCACAACAATGGGTGCTAACAGTTGTCGGGTTGGAAAATTAATTTTTCCCATTAAGTAATAAACAATGGTAATAGCTAAGATTAAGCATACGATACTGGGCCACGTTAGTGCCTCTGTTAATTTTTCAGTTGCTGTTGTACCTATTGATGGCTGTCCACTAGCATCTTTGAAAAAATAGGAAATAAACGGAACAAGAATAACCACAAAGATAATTCTCGAGGTTTGCGTTAAACTTACGACCATGATATTAGCATTTTTATTCTCCTCTGCCATAATGAGCATTTGACTCAAGGCACCAGGTATTACACTAAGTATTGCAGTTTCAATATTAACTTTAGCAATCTTTTTAAAAAAATAAGCTATCAGTAAAGCAAGCATAATTAACATGACTGTAATCATGACAATGGTAAACCAATCATTTTTAATATCTTCGATAACCGTATCTGTGAATGTCGAACCGATTTGAACACCAAGTAAAATCAGTCCAATTTGACTTAACCAAAATGGCCAACGAATTTCTAAATGAAAAACCTTAATGCAAATCACACTTGCGATGATGGGTCCAAACATGAATGGTAATAAGACATGTAATGCATGAAGTAATAAACTTAATAGGATTGCTACTGTTAAAACAATTAAATTGTTTCTCAATTGCTTACTCATGTCCTCACAACTTTCATATATCATTTTCTTTAAACATGATTCCAAATAAAAAGCACCCGTTCAACGCAATCGTTGCTCGGGCGCAAATAAAACTTTATACAATTCTACTTAGCGCAGTATCAAATGCTTGTATCGTTGTTTTAATATCTTCTTCGGTGTGTGCGGTTGAAAGAAATGTACCTTCAAATTGTGAAGGTGGTAAAAAGACCCCTTCTTTCGCCATTTCTCTATACATTTGACTGAACATTTCTAAATCGCTATCATTCGCTTGTTCAAAATTTGTAACTGGCCCTGCATTTAAGAAATATCCTATCATAGAACCAGCGCGATTTACAGTAATTGGCACATTATGCTTATTGAATACCTCTTTCAAACCTTCTTCTAATAAGTCACCAAGTTGATTGAAATAATCGTAAGACTCAGGTGTTAATTGATTGAGCGTTTCATATCCACTCGTCATTGCTAAAGGATTTCCTGACAATGTACCAGCCTGATAAATATCACCAGTCGGTGCAATTTGGTCCATTATTTCTTTTTTACCACCAAATGCACCTACAGGTAATCCACCGCCGATCACTTTGCCTAGACAAGTTAAATCTGGCGTTACATTGAAGTACCCTTGAGCACAATGATAACCCACTCTAAATCCAGTCATAACTTCATCAAAAATTAATAATGAACCATACTCTGTTGTGATATCTCTTAAGCCTTGTAAAAAGCCTTCTACTGGTGGTACCACGCCCATATTTCCAGCTACCGGTTCAACAATCACACCTGCTATGTCATCACCAAATTCTTCAAAAGCAACTTTTATAGCTTCTAAATCGTTATATGGTACGGTAATTGTATTTTTAGCAATCCCCTCTGGAACTCCTGGTGAATCAGGCAAACCAAGCGTTGCAACTCCTGAACCAGCTTTGATTAATAATGAATCACTATGACCATGATAACAGCCAATAAATTTAACAATTTTATTACGACCAGTGTAGCCACGTGCTAAGCGAAGGGTATCAAGTGTTGCTTCAGTCCCAGATGACACCATTCTTATTTTTTCAATAGAAGGTACACGATCAATAACGAGTTTTGCTAATTTATTTTCTTGAACAGTTGAGGCACCAAAACTCGTCCCTTTATCCACAACTTCGTGAATCTTATCAATGACTTGTTTATTTTGGTGACCTAATATTAACGGACCCCAACTTAAAACATAATCAATATATTCGTTGCCATCTATATCATAGATTCTAGAACCTTTACCATGGTCCATAAATATTGCTGGCGTATCTACGGATTTAAAAGCTCTTACTGGACTATTGACACCACCTGGCATCAAATGCTCAGCTTCTTCCATTGCCTTTTCAGAATTCTTATATCTCATTATAAAATTACCTCCTTATTGTTCATCAATATATCGACAAATATCTTTTGAAAAATATGTGATGATTAAATCTGCGCCTGCACGTTTCATTGAAATCATTTGTTCCATCACTACTGCTTTTTCATCAATCCAACCATTTAACGCAGCAGCTTTAGTCATACTATATTCACCACTTACATTATATGCTACTACAGGTACCTGAGTTGTATTACGTACGTCTCTTATAATATCTAAGAAGCTCAACGCTGGTTTAACAATCATCATATCTGCACCTTCATTTAAATCGCTATCAAGCTCTCTAAGTGCTTCTCGTCTATTTGCTGGATCCATTTGATACGTTTTACGATCACCAAATTGTGGCGTTGATTCTGCTGCATCTCGAAATGGTCCAAAGAAACTTGAAGCATATTTGATACCATAACTCATAATAGGAATATTATAATACCCCGCTTCATCTAAACCAGCTCTTATTTCTGCAACAAAACCATCCATCATATTGCTTGGTGCAATGATATCTGCTCCAGCTTCTACTTGAGAAATTGCTGTCTTCACAAGTAATGGCAATGATTTATCATTATCAACATCTTTGGTATGTTCATTAATCACGCCACAGTGACCATGATCTGTATACTCACATAAACAAGTATCTGCAACAATCAGTAAATCACTGTACATCGCTTTAGCTTTTCTTGTAGCCTCTTGAACGATACCGTTATGGTCGTAAGCACCTGTACCTACTGCATCTTTCTCATTTGGAACACCGAAAAACATGATACCTCTAATGCCGAGGTCGTAAGCTTCTTTAATTTCTTCATCTAATAAGTTCAAACTCAGTTGATAAACACCTGGCATAGATTTTATTTCTTCTTTTACATTATCGCGTTCAACAACGAATATAGGATAAATTAAGTCTTCTTTACGGATTTGTGTTTCACTTACCATGTTTCTCAAAGTTTTACTACTACGTAATCTTCTGTGTCTATCAAATTGCATTATCTTTCCAACTTTCTAATGTTTTTTTTACTAAGGATTCTAGTGTTTGAATATCTGCGATTGTAGCGCATATATTGTATTGTTCCAACGTTTCTAATGTTTGTTGACCAATAACAAAATAATTGTCAAAAGGTGGCACATCGTTATTTTCGAAAAAATATCTTACTGCGGATGAGCTTGCAAAGGTTACTGCATCTATTTTTTTATCTCTCATCAATCTTTTAACTGCAATGATATTTTCAGTATGTGGAATCGGTTGGTATAAGTCAATTTTTCTAACTTTATAAGGTTGTTGTGCTAAGGTATTTTGCAATAATGTCCTTGCTGATGCGCTAGAAGGTATTAAAATATGACTGCTTTTTGCCGCTTTAAACATTTTTAGAAACCCTTCTTGCGAATAATCATCAGGGCAAAAATCCACCTTTAAACCCAAAGAATGACAGTATTCAGCCGTTTTTTCACCGATTACAGCAATATGAGATACCCTGACTTTAGATAAATAAGGATAAAAATATTTAACAGCATTTTTTGACGAAAAAATAAGCCAGTCATAGTTATTTTCTAATAAACTTAAGTCAAAAGGTAGTGGCTCTACATCTATAAAAGGCATATGTAGAATACACGTATCATTTTTTTTAAATTCACTAGTTTGTGTCATAACTATAACTGGTCTCATTATTTTCACCTCAAACGGTTATTCTGCTTCGTTCAGTGCTTTAATTACATCGTATGCGCCTTGTTCATTCAATACTGCTGTTACTTTTTCACCTAATTCTACCGGATGTTTACCACGTTCTGTATGTTCATAGCGTTCTTTACCATCAGGGGACATGATTAATCCAGTGAATTCGATAGTACCCTCATGGTCTTTAGTTGCATAACCACCTATTGGGACTTGACAGCTTCCATTCATACGTTCTAAGAATGTTCTCTCTGCTGTAACACAATCCGCCACATCACTATTATGTACTTTTTGAAGTAATTCTAACAATGCGTGATCGTCTGCACGACACTCAATACCCAATGCACCCTGGCCAATGGCTGGTATTAAAGTACCTTTATCTAAATAACTCGTCACTATGTCTTCTGACCAACCCATACGTTTAAGACCTGCCGCAGCAAGTATAATGGCATCATAATCTTCATTTTCCAACTTACTTAAACGTGTATCAATATTGCCACGTATCCATTTTATTTGTAAATTAGGGTACTTAGCAAGTATTTGAGCCCCACGTCTTAATGAACTTGTACCTACAATACTTTGATCTGGTAGTTCATCTAATGGTATATGATTTTTAGCGATGTATGCGTCGTATGGATTTTCACGATCTGGAATACATCCCAATGTCAGCCCCTCAGGAATGACACTAGGCACATCTTTTAATGAGTGAATCGCCATGTCTATATTATGATCAAACAACTCATTTTGAATCTCTTTTACAAATAGGCCTTTACCGCCAACTTTAGATAATTGCTTATCGACAATACGATCACCTTTGGTCACAATTTCTTTAATTTCAATTTCTAAATCCGGATCTATAGATTTTAATTTATCAATGAATTGTTGGCTTTGCGTTATGGCTAACTTGCTTCTACGCGAACCAACGACTAACTTACGCATCGTGTACATCCTCCTATAGATGATTAAGCAATTGACACTTAATCATTCCTAGCTATTATTCATATCTCCCAATTAATGTATTTCTGAAATATGAGAAGCAAAAAATAAATTTATCATACTTAAACCAAACAAAAAGATATTAAAATATATCAATTTATTTTTATTTATAGTACCTCTAACTCTCAAATATATATATACGCCATATAATATAGTAATAATTGTAGACATAATCACCTTAGAATCTATTAAGATATTGGCACCCAAAGTGTTAAATCCCCATTGCGCACCTAAGATGATACTTAAGATGATAAAAATAAAGCCTATTAGACTACTATAAAAGACAACTTGTTCAAGTGTGGCTACACTACCAATTCTAAAATATTTTTGCGTAAAACGTTTTTGCTTTAAATTTTTATACTGAATTAAGTATAAAACACAATTTACAAATGCAAAAGCAAATAAAGCATAACTTATAGTTGCTAAAGCAATATGAACAATCAACAATTCATTTATAATATTGATCTTGCTGCCTGAACTTTGATAATTCATAGGTTGAAATGTATTAACGGCAATTAATGAAAAACCGATTAAATTAAATAAAAAAATAGAAATATTAATTTGTTTAATCACACTTATCACAATTGAAATAGAAATAATCAACCACGCGAGAGCAAATAAGACATCAAAAATATTTCCTAATGGTACTTGCTGAGTTACATTAATATAAAAAGATAAAGAGATTGTTTGTAACATCCAAACAATCCCTAATGTAACAAAGCCAAATTTTCTAACTATATAATGCTTACTTACAAAGTCGAAAAAATAACAAGCAATACTAAATAAATAAATCAATAATATTAGTTCATTTAATCTTATGAACAGAATTTCTTGCATATCATCACCATTTGTATATGCTTATTCAAAACTTAGAATTTGACTACTGCTCACTTTATTCCTTGTCTTTTTAGGTTCATAAGCGTGTTCAGCCTCTATGTCAAAAATGTTTTGGAAAAGCTCTAATTTTTCGTTACTTTTCTTATCACTACTCAATTCTTTAGCTTGTTTGATAGGATCTTTTAACATTTGATTAATGATACTCTTGGTGTGTTTTGAAATGATTTTACGTTCTCTATCAGTCAAACCAGGCAATTTTCTATCTATGCTGTCCATTGTATCTGCTTGTATATTCATAGCTTTCTCTCTTAATGCTTGAATCACAGGCACGACACCCAACATATTCACCCATTCATTATGAGCTACAATTTCATTTGGAATCTTCTGCATGATTTCATTTGCTGCGTTTTGACGTTCTCTGAGATTAGCATCTACTAACCCCTTCAAATCATCTACATCATAATTAAAAACACTTTGTATTACATCTATATTAGGTTCTATATCTCTCGGAACCGCTATGTCAATTAATACTAGTGAATCATTTTTACGTTCAGAAGCGATCGTGCGCATCATCTCATTTGTCACTATATATTCTTCTGAGCTCGTAGAACTGATTACAATATCAACTTTAGCTAAAAGATTTGGTAATGAATCCATCGGTTCATAGTTCACTTGATGTTTTCTTGCTAAATTTTGAGCTTTACTTAACGTTCTATTTACAATAGTAATATCAGTGACACCTGAACCAATTAAATTTAAAAGTGATAGTTCACTCATATCCCCTGCACCAATGATTAAAGCTTGCTTATTATTAATTTTGCCAAATACTTTCTTACTTAGTTCAACAGCTGCATAAGATACACTCACCGCATTATCTGCAATATCAGTTTCATTATGTGCTTTTTTCGCAAAAGTAATTGCTTGTTTAAACAAGTGATTAAAAATAGTACCCGTTGTTTCTTCTTCTTGAGCAATAAAGAATGCATCTCTTATTTGTCCAAGAATTTGAGTTTCTCCAAGTACTATAGAGTCTAAACCTGAAGTGACATGCAATAAATGATTTACTGCTTCGTCCCCCACTTTTACTTCAGTCATAGACTTAATCTCTTCAACATCAAATCCAAAAGATCTCGCTAAAAATCTTTGTATATAATAGCGACCTGTGTGTATTTGATCAGCAACAGCATATACCTCTGTGCGATTACAAGTTGATAATATCACATTTTCTAAAATAGATTTTGTTTCATATAAATCAACATTGGCTGAACGTATGGCATCATCTTTAAAAGCAACTTTTTCTCTCAGTGCTACATCTGCTGTACGATGATTAATGCTAACCGCAATTAAATGCATTTATAACGCCCTCCATACATATTACAATAAGTAAATTATAACACAATTATGACATGATTTAAGTAAGTTGCCTAGTAAATTAGAAGAATTATAATTTACATTCAAATTGTTGTCATAAATTGTACTTATAATAAACAAATGACTTTCAGCATATGATTATTACTTTTGAGTGATTACAAATAAGCAGCAATCATATCCCATATTAATTGTTGTTTATTGTTTTTAACAGAAGAATAACTTACGATTTCATCTTCTGGTTCCATCTCTAATTTTTGTTGAATATTAGCTAGATGTTTTTGAACTTTACCTTTTGGTATTTTATCTTCTTTTGTAGCTACGACAAGTGTAGGTATTTCAAAATATTTAAGGTAATTGTACATTAATATGTCATCTTCTGATGGATTATGTCTTAAATCAACAAGCTGTATGACTAACTTCAACGATTCTCTACTAGAAATATATTTTTCTATCATTTTGCCGAATGCTTCACGCTGTTTTTTACTTACTTTCGCATAACCATAACCTGGCACATCAACAAATACAAGTTGATTATCAATATTATAAAAATTGAGCGTTTGTGTTTTTCCAGGCTGTTGTGATGTACGCGCCATATTTTTTCTACCTATCATGCTATTAATAAATGTCGATTTACCAACATTAGATCTACCACTTAATCCGACTTCACTTAAGCCAGTTTCAGGATATTGTTCTGGTTTCACTGCACTAATTAATAATTCTATTTCATTAGGATTCACTTTCATTATTATCGACCCTCTTTTCTTCTAAACTAACTGTTCCATTATATTACACAATTACATGTATGAATACGTATTTTTATTATATCCGTTGTTTCTATTATAAAATAAAAGCCCTAAGTTGCATATATACAACTCAGGGCTTTTCACACACTTAAATTAAGCAGAAGTTTGTTCCTTGTTCACAAGGTTTCCTTCTTTATCGTATAGTTCAGGTTCTTTTTCATCATTAATTGTTTCATCCGTTATGATGACTTTTACAACACCTTCAGATGAAGGAACATCGTACATAATATCAATTAATGCTTCTTCAATAATAGAACGTAAACCACGAGCACCTGTTTTACGTTCGATTGCTTTACTACTAATGGCTGCTAAAGCTTCATCAGTGAATATTAATTCCACATCATCAAGTTCTAGCATTTTAGTGTATTGCTTCACTAGTGCATTTTTAGGTTGCGTCAAGATATTATTAAGCGCGCTTACATCCAATGTTTCTAAGTTAGCAACAATCGGAACACGACCAATAAATTCAGGAATTAAACCATAAGATTGTAAATCTTCAGGTCTGATTTGTTCAAGTATTGCATCTTCATCATATTTAGAAGCTTCACTACTTGAGAAACCAATCACTTTTTCACCTAATCTACGTTTAATAACTTCATCAATTCCATCAAAAGCACCACCAAGTACAAACAATATGTTTGTTGTATCTATTTGAATTAACTCTTGGTTCGGATGCTTACGTCCACCTTGTGGCGGCACGCTAGCTGTCGTGCCTTCTAATATTTTTAGTAACGCTTGTTGTACGCCTTCACCAGATACGTCACGCGTAATAGATGTGTTTTCTGATTTTCTAGCTATTTTATCTATCTCATCGACATAAATGATACCTTTTTCTGCTTTATCAACATCGAAATCAGCTGCTTGGATTAAACGTAATAGTATGTTTTCTACATCATCACCGACATAACCAGCTTCTGTTAAACTTGTTGCATCTGCTATTGCAAATGGTACATCCAATGTTCTAGCTAAAGTTTGCGCTAAAAGCGTTTTACCGCTACCTGTAGGTCCAATTAAAGCGACATTACTCTTTTGTAATTCAATCTCATCTTCGTTTGGTCCTAATTGTTGGATTCGTTTGTAATGATTGTACACAGCCACTGCTAACGATTTCTTAGCTTTCTCTTGACCGATAACATAATCATTTAATCTATCCATAATTTCTTTAGGTGTTGGTAATTCTGTTAAACCTTCCGTTTCTGATTGAGCTAATTCTTCTTCTACAATCTCTGAACACAACTCAATACACTCATTACAGATATATACACCACTTCCTGCAACCAATTTTTTAACTTGATCTTGGTCTTTACCACAGAAAGAGCATTTTAAATTTTCTTCATCTTCATTGAACTTAAACATTCTATTTACACCCCTATTCCCTAAAGACTATACTAGATAGTATTTTAATATGCAACTTGTTGATTTCACAAGTTATTTGCACAAAATAGTGTAGCAGATACATTAATTGAATGCATCTGCTACTGGTTTACTATATTAAACGACTAACATATAATTCACAAAATATTTGCTCTCGTTATATTTAGTTACGCTTCTGAGTCATCTTTAGATGGTTCTACTAATTTCGCTTCTTTTACTAATAAGTCGATAACTTTTTGGATACGTACATCATTTTTGATGATATCTGTATTACCAAGTGTTTGTTTGATGTCTTCAGCAGACATGTTAAACTGTTCACTCATTTTTTCTAATTCAGCATCGATATCAGCATCTGTTACTTCAACAGCTTCAGCGTCAGCAATTGCAGTTAATGTTAAGTTTGTTTTAACACGTTCTTCTGCATCATCTTTCATTTGTTCTCTTAATTGAGACTCATCTTGTCCAGAAATTTGGAAGTAAGTTTCTAAGTTAAGACCTTGTTGTTGCATACGTTGTCCAAATTCTTGAACCATACGATCTAACTCAGTATTAATCATAGCTTCTGGAATTTCAATTGAAGCGTTGTTTGCAGCTTTATTAATTGCTTCTTCTTTTTGAGCGTTTTCAGCATCCGTTTCTTTTTGTTCAGCTAAACGTTTGCGTACATTTTCTTTGTATTCATCAACAGTGTTAGCTTCTGCATCTAACTCATTAGCAATTTCATCTGTTAATTCTGGAACATCTTTATATTTAATTTCATTAACTTTCGTTTTGAAAGTAGCTTCTTTGCCAGCTAATTCTTCAGCATGGTATTCTTCTGGGAAAGTAACAGTAACGTCTTTTTCTTCACCAGTTTTAACGCCTACTAATTGTTCTTCGAATCCTGGAATAAATGAACCTGAACCTATTTCAAGGTCGTAACCTTCAGCTTGTCCACCTTCGAATTGTTCTCCATCAACATAACCATCAAAGTCAATGTTTACTGTATCGCCATCTTCAACAGCACCATCTTCTCTAACTACCATTTCAGCTAAGTGGCCTAATTGGTGGTCAATTGATTCTTGAACTTCTTCTTCAGTTAATTCAACTTCTTGTTTTTCGATTTCTACACCTTTGTAATCACCTAATTCAACTTCTGGTTCAACTACTACAGTAGCTTCAAATGTCATCTCGCTACCTTTTTCGATTGAAGTTACGTTGATTTCCGGTTGATCAACTGGTTTAATTCCAGTTTCGTCAATAGCTTCACCATATGCTTCTGGTAATAAGATATCAACTGCATCTTGATATAATGCTTCTACACCAAAGCGTTGTTCAAATATTGGACGTGGTACTTTCCCTTTACGGAATCCAGGTACATTAATTTGTTTAACCACTTTTTTGAAAGCTTGATCAATTGCTTTGTCTACTTTTTCTGCTGGAACTGTAACGGATAAAACACCTTCGTTACCTTCCTTTTTTTCCCAAGTTGCTGTCATGTATAAAAACCTCCATGATTATCCTATTTTATTTTTTCAACTTCACTATTATAGCATACGTGATTGCTCTACACAAACAATGAAATTACAATCTATATAATATGACTTGTTGAAATTAATTTTAATTTTATAATACTACTATAATTAACTACCCAAATTACATAATGTTAATTATTCTGGTAAATCTATTGTTGCAATAAAACTGACGACACTATTAGTTGTGTCTAGATCTTCCAAGCCTAACATTGATTTAAAATAATTTATATAGGCATTCACCCACTCATCCACTGAAGCGATACTTTCAATATCTAATGGATAAAGTAATATAGCATGATTATTCATTACGTGGTGCGCTTCATCTATAATTTGCGCTGCGTCATCTTCAATCTGACGAACAACTGCTGGAAGCACTTTTGTCTTTAGTACCGTTTGTTCAAGTCCAGAAAGTTGGCTTGGTTGCACTTCCATAGTGTGACCGTACTTCTGAACACGAATGCTTTGATTGTATCCGGCGAAACGTAAATATTCAAGCATTATACAAATAACATTGGGTGCCAATGCCATTTCTTGTAATAAATTGACTATCGATCCGGTATAACGGTATTGATTATGATCAATTAAAGTGAGCATCGTATTGATTTGTTCACGCAGCGACAATGTTGCAAATCGTTGTAACATCTGTGCAGCGTGTTCATTATCTTTATCGATTTGACTTAAAGCATATTCTTTTATAGGAAACAATTCCATTCTCGTTTTATGCTCATTAACTTCATCCATAATTTGATCAATCACTTCAATCACTTCATAATACTGACCTAAACCATTTAAACTCTTAACATAATAAACCATCAAATCATCATATTTAGTGACACCTTGCTTTAATAAAATGATAGCCTCCTCGCGCAATTCAAGATAATGCTCCATTCGATAAAGCGTCGCACATTTTAACAATGACATTTGTTCATCTAGTTCAAATTGCTGTTCGAACACTTCAAAAAGTTCATAAGTTCGATCAAAATCATTTTGATTAAAGGACTGTTTAATTTCTCGTATTAATTTTTCTTTTGAACGCGGAAAAGGAATGATGTCAGACATTATTAAACACCCCTACTGTAATGCTTCTAATATTAAAGAACTCCATGTTTCAAATTCATCATAATTGTCTATCTTACTTTGGTCAACCCATTTAATCCTTAATGTATCTGTTTCTTTAGCTTCTACATCGATACTGCTCACCTTAATCTTGAACACTACACCTAAATGAACTTCTCCAACTTCATTTGTATCATCATTAATAAAACCTATGTAAGCTAAATTTTGAGATTTATGATCAGGCAAACCTACTTCTTCTTCTAGCTCTCTTTGCGCATTGATTCTAAGCACTTCGTTAATTGATTCAGCGCCTAGTACATCGTTCATATGACCGCCTACACCAATTGAAGATTGACCATGAAGACGTGACTCGCCGCCACCTGACAAACGCTCATAAACCAATATTTCATCATGTTCATTTTCTAAAATACAGTATGAAATCAACTGTTTATATGTTGGATCTTCTTCCATATCTCCACGTCGCTTAACTTCATATTTAGAAAGCGTATCAAAAACTTCTTGACCCTTAGCAGCGTTTTTATCAAGGAATCCATTAAATTGATTCTTTTCATTATTAAATAAAATTGTTCTTGGAACAACTGTAATCATTTCATCAAATTTAGACATCCGTTTCTCCTTCGTATATGACTTCTTTGTTATTTTATCAAATGATTGATAGATATCAAAACAAAAATAAAGAGATGTACACAGTTGTACATCTCTTTATTTTAGATAATTATTTTAAAGCTTCTTTAGCTTTAGCAACTAATTCACCGAAAGCTTTTTCATCTGAAATAGCAATTTCAGAAAGCATTTTACGGTTAACATCGATTTCAGCTTTTTTCAAACCGTTCATAAGTCTTGAATAGCTCATATCATGTTGACGTGCTGCCGCGTTGATACGTGTAATCCATAATTTACGGAAATCACGTTTTCTTTGACGACGGTCACGGAAAGCGTATTGTCCTGATTTCATTACTTGTTGTTTTGCTACTTTGTATAATGTGCGTTTTGCACCGAAGTAACCTTTAGCTAATTTAATCGTCTTTTTACGACGAGCTCTTGTTACTGTTCCACCTTTAACTCGTGGCATAATAAATTCCTCCTCAAAATATCTTCAATCTTTTATAAGTCAATGTGATAAATCAATATCGTCAATTATTTTTTATAAGCTAATAATTGTTTTACGCGTTTCATATCTGATTTACTTACTAATGAAGCTTTACGTAATTTACGTTTTTGTTTAGTACTTTTGTTTGCAAATAAGTGAGATGTGAAAGCTCTAGAACGTTTTAATTGACCTGAACCAGTTCTTTTAACACGTTTAGCTGCTCCACGGTGTGTTTTCATTTTAGGCATGATTCATTTCCTCCTGTAATATCTTTTTTATTTTTCATTTATCGGATTAAGCATGATAAACATTTGACGCCCATCCATTTTAGGTCTTTGCTCAACTGTCGCGATATCTTTACATTCTTCTGCAAATTTTTCTAAAACACGTTGACCAATTTCTTTATGCGTAATCGCACGACCTCTGAAACGAATAGAAACTTTACATTTATCGCCTTTAGATAAAAATTTACGTCCATTTTTCAATTTAGTTTGGAAATCATGTTCCTCAATTGTAGGACTTAAACGAATTTCTTTAAGGTTAATTGTTTTTTGTTTCTTCTTCATTTCTTTTTCTTTTTTCTGTTGCTCGAATTTATACTTTCCGTAATCCATAATTCTAGCAACAGGTGGTTTAGCATTCGGAGCCATTATGACTACATCTAAACCAACACGTTCAGCCATTTCTAAAGCTTCAGCCTTAGATTTTACGCCGACTTGTTCTCCATCTTGTCCGATTAAACGTAATTCTTTTGCGCGAATCTTTTCGTTAACTTGAGTCTGATCTTTTGCTATGGTTGACACCTCCAAGATTTTTACGAAATTATCCCAAGCAAAGAGAGCGAGTATACAATATACCCGCTCTCTTCTACACATGACATAATCATGTATATATAGACCTGCCAACTGCAATTAGCGTCGCTACAGGTGAGAAGCGGGAGCTTCTACTTGGTTCGTTTCGTATTCAACGTTACCTATATTAGCAACAATTTTGAGACAAGTCAATAGTTTTTGTAACATTTCATGTTTTATTTATTATCCATTTTAACATCTTGTCTTAAATTCACCTGTTCTAAAGGAACAATTTTTGTTTTATATCTCAGTTTATGATAAATGAAAAATGCTAAAAATACTGGTATCCCCATATACGTAATAACGAATCTATTAAGATCAAATGCGCCTGTTTTAATAAAGTCTACGTCTTGACCAATGATTACAACCACACATAAGAAACCTGCGAATATTGGACCAAATGGGAATAATTTCGCTTTATATTTCAATTTAGATTTATCATAATTTTGTTTATCAAATGCTTTTCTAAATCTATAATGACTAATCGCTATACCTACCCATGCAATAAAACCAGTCATTCCACTTGCTGCAACAATATACTCATAAGCATCACCACTCAAGTGTTGTAAAACAAAAATACCAATTACAATTACTGCAGTAACGAGTAATGACATATAAGGCACACCACTCTTATTTGTTTTACCAAATACAGGGAATGCAAGTTTATCTTTACTCATTGAATATAGCATACGCGTGGAAGCATACATTCCCGAATTACCTGCAGATAATACTGAAGTCAAGATTACCGCATTCATGAATGATGCAGCAAATGCTAAACCTGCATTTTGGAATACAAGTGTAAACGGTGATGTTGCCACATCATCTCCGCCGCCCATTAAAGCAGCACTATCGTATGGAATCAGCATTCCAATTACAAATATCGCAAGTATATAGAATAATAATATTCTCCAAAAGACTTGTTTAATTGCTTTTGGTACTGCTCGCTCTGGATTTTCAGATTCTCCAGCTGTAATACCAATTAATTCTGTGCCTTGGAATGAGAATCCTGCAACTAAGAACACACCTAAAATAGTTAACAAGCTACCTCCAAGGTTACCGCCTAACACAGGGCCGTCGCCTTTAGTGAATATGTCAAAGCCTACAAATTCTCCACCCATAATACCTAGTATCGTTAACAATCCGATAATAATAAAGATGATTACCGTTACTACTTTAATTAATGCAAACCAATACTCACTTTCACCATAAACCCTTACGGATAAAGCATTAAGTCCAAAAATTATAACTAAAAATAGACAGCTCCAACTCCATGCTGGTATGCCTGTCAGCGGCGTCCAATACTGTATAACTTGAGCAGCAATAGTAACATCTGCTGCCACTGTAATTACCCAGTTAAACCAATAATTCCATCCTAATGCAAATCCGAGGGACGGGTCCACAAAGCGTGTAGCATAAGTACTAAATGAACCTGATACAGGTAAATATGTTGCCATTTCTCCTAATGATGTCATAAGGAAGAAAACCATCGCACCAATAATTGCATAGGCTAATAAAGCACCTAAAGCACCCGCGTCATGTATTGCGCCTCCTGAAGTCATGAATAGCCCAGTACCAATACATCCTCCGATTGCAATCATGGAAATATGACGATCTTTTAGTCCCCTTTGAATTCCATCATTTTGAATTTCTTGTTTTGCCATAGAAGCTTCCTTTCTTTATAAACTTAGAGGTTAACTTTCTATATGCTTAAGATTGTGTCATTTATAGTATACAATCACTTTATTGTAATGAAGTCCATTCAATTACACGTTTAACTATAAACTTTTGCTCTATCCCGAAAACATATGCATTATAAATTTTTGCCCAAAATAAAATGGTTGCATACCTAATAGATATGCAACCATTTTAATAATAGCATTTATATAGGTAGCACATCACACATGTGACAGTCCAGTTTCTTTCGAAAACTGTCCCAACTCGCATTGTAAATGGTCAATACAAGTTTCGGCATTTCCACCTTTCATTATTTCAACATACGCCCCATTTGGCTTCTGAATAATTACTCTTTGAAGATGCAACCTCTAACTCAAATTTGATATGAATATTAATTTATTTCACTCATCAGTAATATACATGATTTTAACAAGACTTTCAAGACTATCTTTGTTTTTTCAATCTAATCTCATCTACTAAATCCCAAATGAAAGTATCTTTTTCAACAGTTTCTTGATCTTGTGAACCATATTTTCTTACATTAACTTCATTATTCTCTACCTCTTTGTCACCTACAACAATTTGGTATGGTATTTTTTGCATTTGTGCTTCTCTAATTTTGTAACCCATTTTTTCATTGCGGTCATCAATTTCAACTCTAACGCCTTGTGATTTAAGCTCATCTTGTAAAGCTCTTGCATAATCGTAATGAATATCTACATTAACAGGAATTATTTCTACTTGCTTAGGCGCTAACCATGTTGGGAAGGCACCTTTAGTCTCCTCAGTTAAGAATGCGACAAATCGTTCCATAGTAGATACTACGCCACGATGAATAACAACTGGTCTATGATGTTCACCATCATTACCAATGTAAGTTAAATCGAATTTTTTTGGCAATAAGAAGTCTAATTGTGCTGTAGACAACGTTTCTTCTTTACCCATAGCTGTTTGTACTTGAACATCTAATTTCGGACCATAGAATGCAGCCTCTCCCACCGCTTCTTCATAGTCTAAGCCAAGTTCATCAGATGCTTCTTTTAACATGCTTTCCGCTCTGTTCCACATCTCATCATCATCAAAGTATTTTTCTTTGTCTTCTGGGTCTCTGTAACTTAATCTGAATTTATAATTATCAAAACCAAAATCATTATAAACATCAATGATTAAGTTAACAACGCGCTTAAATTCTTCTTTGATTTGATCAGGTCTAACAAATATATGTGCATCATTAAGTGTCATGCCTCTCACACGTTGTAAACCTGATACAGCGCCACTTGCTTCGTAACGATGCATTGTACCTAACTCAGCAATTCTAATTGGTAACTCACGATATGAATGCGGTTTGTTTGCATAAATCATCATATGGTGAGGACAGTTCATTGGTCTTAAGACCATTTCTTCATTTTCATCTAATTTCATTGTAGGGAACATATCTTCTTGATAATGATCCCAGTGTCCAGACGTTTTATATAACTCCACGTTTGCCATAACTGGTGTGTACACATGATCATATCCCATGCTCACTTCTTTATCGACAATATAACGTTCGATTTCTCTACGTATTGTCGCACCATTTGGCAACCATAATGGTAATCCTGCGCCAACCAATTGATTATTAGCAAATAATTCTAATTCTTTACCAATTTTACGGTGGTCACGTTCTTTACGCTCTTCCAACATTTGAAGATGTGCTTTAAGCTCTTTTTTATCAAAAAAGGCTGTACCATAAATACGTTGTAACATTTTATTGTTACTGTCACCGCGCCAATATGCACCTGCTGTAGATAATAATTTAAATTCTTTTATCTTAGATGTTGATGGTACATGGACACCGCGACATAAGTCAGTAAATTCACCTTGTGAATATAAAGTTACAAGCTCATCTTCTGGAATCGCATCAATCAATTCTAATTTATATGGATCATTTGAGAAAAAGGCTTTAGCTTCATCTCGTGTTACAACTTTACGCTCAATTGGATAATTTTCATTAACAATTTGCTTCATTGTTTTTTCGATTTTTTCAAAGTCATCAGAAGAAATGCTTTCTTCCATATCAAAATCATAATAAAAACCACCCTCAATTACAGGGCCAACACCAAAATTTACATTTCCGTATAGACGTTTTAATGCTTGAGCCATAAGATGTGCTGTTGAATGGCGCAATACTTCTAGTGCTTCGTCAGTACCTGGTGTTACGATTTCAATTGCTCCATCTGCCTCAATAGGTCTAGTTAAATCAATTAGTTGACCATTAAATTTACCAGCAACTGCTTTTTTTCTTAGTCCAGGACTTATAGATTGTGCAATATCTTCTGTAGTTGTTCCCTTATCAAATATTTTTGAATTACCATCAGGAAACTTAATATTAATTTGATCCATGAAATACCCTCCAATTTATTCAAGCTCTTAAATCAAAACACAACTCCATTATCTTCAAAGTACACAAAAAGACCCCATCCCAGAAAGGGACGAGGTCTTCGTGGTACCACCCTAAATTAAAGAACCGTTCGCAATATGCAAACAAATCTTTACTCTACTTAAGATAACGGTCTTGAGCCGGATGTTTATTACAACATCATTTACAAAGTAGTAATCAATAAATATACTTGCCAAAATTTCATCAGACATTGGCTTTCTGTGAAGCAGTGATTTATTCATCGCGTCTTTGTATTATTTCGTTTCGATTTAGATTTAATTATATTATACAACATTTATACTAGATTTCAATCGTTGCGATAATTTTTTCCTTCTAAGTAGTATGGTGTAGATAATGTTTTTATTCTTTCCATGATTCTTGCAGCCTTAGTTTTTTCAGTCCCATCTCGTGTTACAGATAAGTGATATTCAAGTTCCTCAAAACTTAAATTAGAACTAAAGAACGTTGGCAATTCTTGGACCATTCGATAATGTAATAAAGGGCCAATTACTTCATCTCTTGCCCAAGGTGTAATTTCTTCTGCACCTATATCATCTAACATTAATACATTAGCTTCTCTTACACGTGCTAATTTTGTTTCAAAACTACCATCTTTAAAACCGCCTTTTAAAGAACGGATAAATTCAGGTAAATATACAATAGTAGATGGCACTTTCTCAGTTTTTAATTGGTTTGCCATGGCACCTAAAATAAATGATTTGCCTGTGCCAAATGGGCCATGTAGGTATAACCCCTTAACTTGTGGCTCATGATTTGTAATTTGATCACAGATTTTATTGGCCGCCATTGCAACTTCTAATCTATCTCTTCGATCCATATAAATATCTTTAAGCTTGGCATTTAATGTATCTCTTTGCATATGATGTGAAGTAATTAAATGCGCATTAAATTTATCCTCATCGTGTTTGATTTTACATGGGCAAGGTAAGTAACGAATTTTGATATGCTCATTTTCAATATATAATTCAGGCACATGCCCTTTCACAAAGTTAGGACAATCTGCATAGGCATGACCGTCATAATGTTTCAATTGATCTTTATATTCTTGCAAAATGTTTAAATCCTCGTCAATCATCGCATTTGTAACTTCTGCTTGATGCGATTCTAAAAATTGTTTCACATCTGTGTCACTAACGACATCTTTTTTTATTTTAGCTATACGTTTTGTTAAATCATTTGACTCACCCATGATATTATTAAAGGATTTCATTCAGTATCCTCCTTCCATCTTGTTTTTAATTGATTTAAAAATGCTTCCCTATCGCTTTTTAGTTTTTCATCATCTTCAGTTTGATTCATAGACATGTCATTTTGATTTGTATGATCTCGTTCTTCTAACCATTTAGGTGTCATTTCTCTTGAAGCTAATTGCTTTTGTTTATAATATGGTTTGCTTGGTTTATGTTCATCTTTAGGTTGACTCACTTTCAACGCATAGTTATATGCTTCTTCCGCTGTCTTTATTCCCTTTTTCTTCCAATTCGATGCAATTTCAAGTATATAGGTTTTCGGCAGTTTCATATCTTCTTTCAACATAACAAATTGTAATAAAATATTAATTACACCAAACGATAACTGTTCCCGTTCCACTAATTCTTCAATCATATACTTTTGTTGTGGTGTAGGTTCCGATTCTGACCAAGAAGCCAACATATCTATTGGACTTGTTTCTTCTAATTGTTCTAACCAGTGACTTGATTCGCTTTGTTTATCCTTAGTAAGACGCTCAGATGAATGAGACTGAACTGAGTCAGACTTAACTTGTAATTTAGGCAACTGTTGTTCATGTTCTATCAAATAAAATGTTCTTGCATGCTTTCTTAATTCTTCAAATGATAGCTCTTGAGCGCTCGTAATAGATTTCAATATAATACGTTTCATTGATTCAGCAGTTAAACCATATAATGTAGCAATTTGTATGATTAATGCTTTCGCTTCTTTATCGATGATTTTTGTACTCACAAAGTGTGATTGTAATAGATCATAGAGTGTTTCAAAATCAAACTTCACGCGTGATAAATTTAATCCTTCATATGTTGCCTCACTCTGAATGTCACTGGTATCATTGTGTAGTTCTTGATTAGGAATTTTAAAAACATCTGTAAATTGGCGTGTCACATCTTGAAATAACGTCATATCTAATTGATCTTTATCTTCAAAATGTTGTTTTAATTGTTGGTAACGTTGTTTGCTTACTTCGCTAAAAAGATACACGGATAACATTGGATCTGAGAAGAATTGCTTTGCGGAAGGCGGTTGTATCAGTTGATATACAAACGAAGAATGTTGTGCATCATGCTTTACGAATGATTTCACTAAACCGATACCTTCTAGTAAATCCATACTTTTTCTAAAATCTAAAAGATTTATTTTCAATTCACTCATGATAATGTAATGTGTGAGCACTGAATCTGTCTTAAATTCAACAAATTGATCTAAATAATGATATAAGCCAATCGCACTTGATCCTATCATCGGCGTATACAAACGATTTAAAATTTCTAAATGACTATGATTTATGTGAAAATGCCGTATAACTGTGAAATTGTCATGCGGTCGCAAACCATAATCATATGATTGTAAAGCCATTTATGAATCACTCCGTTTATTTTCGGCTAAGATACCTTGCATCGATTGTAGTAATTGATCAACATCTTTAAATTCTTTATACACAGACGCAAATCTTACATAGGATACTTGGTCTACATGCATGAGTAAGTTCATGACATGTTCTCCTATTTCTCTTGATGAAATTTCAGCGTGCCCATCGTCGCGCAACTTCCATTCAACATTATTCGTGATTTCTTCTAATTGTTCATATCGTACAGGTCTTTTTTCACATGAGCGTACTAAACCGTTTAATATTTTTTCACGTAAAAATTGTTCTCTTGTACCATCTTTTTTGACTACAATTAGCGGTCTTTTTTCTATATGTTCAAAAGTTGTGAATCTCGTCTCACACTTTTCACATTCTCTTCTACGTCGAATCGCATTAACTTCATCTGCATGTCTAGAGTCTACAACACGAGAATGAGTCGAATTACATTTCGGGCATTTCATCGAATTATCACCCTCTCAATTTGATTATATCCCATTATACTATAAATATGTACGTCACAAAAGAATGGCTATTACACATTTTACTTATACAACGAATACATAAAAGTAAAATTATTATACAAACACTAATATCTAGAATTTTACTTTTAATATGTGTGGCTTATCTACGAAGATACAAAAACTTCTCTTTCTTGTTATTATCACTATTGGTTATCTTTATTTCATAAAAAACACTCCTTTTAAAACGTCACGAAGTAACGTAACGCTTTAAAAGGAGTAACTATTTATATTATTTTACATATATTTTAGATATCACTAAAATCCTTATAATACCTTTTGACATTCAAACAAGTTAATTTACTACAGCTGCAATATCATTTTTTAATAATTGTCCAATATATGCGGCCACTTCTACTACCCTATTAGAGTAACCCCACTCATTATCGTACCAAGCGATAACCTTCACTTTGTTTGCCCCCATTACCATTGTACTTTGTGTATCAATGATAGCTGAATGAGGGTTGGTGTTATAATCCATCGATACAAGCGGTGCATCTTCTGTGGAAATAACTCCGTTTAAGTCGTGGTCTTTAAATGCTTGATTGACTTGATCCACTGTAACATTTGTATCTAAATCAACAACTAAATCAACTAACGACACATTTTTTGTTGGTACACGTAATGCCATACCATGCAATTTGCCTTCTAACTCTGGCAACACCTCTTTAAGCGCTTTCGCTGCACCAGTAGAAGTTGGTATAATACTTTCATTACAAGAACGCGCACGTCTCAAATCTTTATGTGGATTATCTATATTATTTTGATCATTTGTAATCGCATGTACTGTAGTCATCAAACCGTTTTGAATACCAAATTGATCATTTAATACTTTAGCAACTGGTCCTATACAATTGGTAGTACATGACGCATTACTAAAAATATCATACTTTTCAATATCTAAACGATCATCATTAACCCCTTTCACTATCATTTGTACATGCCCACCCTTAGATGGCCCAGTTAACAATACTTTTTTAGCACCTGCTGTAATGTGTGCTTCCGCTTTATCTCCATGATTAAATTTACCTGTCGCTTCAATTACTATATCTATCCCTAGTGATTGCCATGGTAAATGTTCTGGATTTCTGTCAGATACTAATTTTATTTCGTGTTGATTAACTTTGATACCATTTTCAGTGGGTTCTACTTTTAAATCGTATGCACCATGCGTAGTATCATAATTAATAAGGTGGGCAATGGTTTCAGGTGGGTAACTCGCATTAATCGCTACTACATTTAAATCTTCATTTTTCAGCGCGATTCTCAGTACCATTCTACCTATTCTTCCCATGCCATTAATTGCAATATTTGTCGTCATTTGAAAGCACCCCTTGTCTATGTGTTATACTTTATGGAAATAGTATAACATAAATTATAGATTAAGAAAGCGTTTTCTTTAACGTTATTCATTTTTCTTTTTCCATCACAAAAATCCTTAGTCATCGTGTATTTCTTATGTTGCTCCCCTCACCGATTTACAGAAGAACAACCACAAGCCCACTCCAATGCAGACGCAAATGGAATGGGCTTGTGTAATTAACTCAATGACTAGACTGTTTAATTATATATAGAACATACTCATCATGAAGTTGAGATTATCGTTATATTCAGCCTTACTGTACTTTCTCAGTATCAGTATCAATGTAACCTTCTTCAACGAGTAACCGTTCTAAATTTTGCTTTAGTTCTAATTTGGTATCACGATTATCTATCTCATGGTCAGCCATTCTGCGTTTTTTATCAATAGAGATTTGACTATATACACGTGCTTTAGCATCTTCCATAGATAAATCATTTCGTTCCATCAATCTTTCAATTTGAATACTTTCAGAAGTATAGACTAACCATACTTCATCGACCATATCTTGCAATTCATTTTCAAATAATAGTGGAATATCCATAATCACATTAAACCCCTGTTTGAGGTAATCTTCTTTTTCTTGTTGCATGATATCATGGACTATTGGATGTACGATTTCATTTAATTCTAATCTTTTTTCCGGATGGTTAAAAATAACGTCTCCTACATACGCACGATCCATATTTCCATCTTTATCAATCGCCGCTTCACCAAATACAGCTTTTACCTGTTCTAACCCTTTCGTACCTTTTGCTACCGCTTGTCGTGCTGCAACATCTGCGTCCACTACTTTGAAGCCATGTGCTGTTAACAATTCAGATACAGTTGATTTACCTGATGCGATACCACCAGTTAGTCCTATAACTTTTGGCATAATTTTCACTCATCCTTTATTTTTGACATGTAGTGCAGAAATGACTATTTCTTGTAGCAATCACTTGTGTTTCAATATCATTTCCACAAACTTTACACACCTTTTGTTTATATACATTCAAATGCAATTGCATAGATCCTTTACTACCATCTGCATGTAGATAATCAGATATGCTTGTACCACCGTATTTTATACCCGCTTCAAGTACTTCTCGAACATAATAAAATAACATTTCTCGCTCTTGATGATTCAAATCTTTGGATAGTCTAGCTGGATGAATACCTGCTCTAAATAAGGCTTCACATGCATATATATTCCCACAACCCGATATCACTCTATGATCTAAAATCATTTGTTTAATTGGTTTATTTTGATATAGCTTTTTGCCAAACCAAGATAAATAGTGAGGCATGGCTGATTCAGTAAACGGTTCTGGCGCAATTTCTAAAAATGAGGGATATGCCTCAAATGAAGGTACATTTCTTATTTCTCCAAATCTTCGTATATCAGAGTAAACAAGTAATTTCCCATTATTCAATTTAAAAATAACATGCCAGTGTTTACGGTAATTTGCCACACTAATATCCTCTACGCTGTCAACCACAAAGAAACCACCAGCCATTCCTAAATGACTGATTAAAATCCTTTCTTCGTCATCACGTTGTAGGTAGAAAACAATATACTTGCTTCTTCTTTCAATATCCTTTATCACAAAATCTTCTGTAAGATATTGAAATGTATCTAACGCTAAACCTTTAATAATCGTTTCTTTATTGGCTGCTTTTCCTTCTTTCACTTTATCGGAAAAGACTACTGATTCAATTGTTTGACCTTGAACAAACGGTTGAATGCCTCTTTTAACATGTTCTACTTCTGGTAATTCAGGCACACTTATACCTTCTTTCTATTTTGCATCATACCAAGTTTGACCATAACTGGACTCAACTTTCAATGGTACATCTAATTTTAGGGCATTGTCCATAATATCTTCTATGAACTCTCCAAACGCTTCTACTTCTTCTTTAGGTATTTCAAATATTAATTCATCATGTACTTGTAATAATAGCTTAGCATGGAATTCTGTATGCTTAACCTCGTTGGCAAAGTTAACCATTGCTAATTTAATAATATCTGCTGCACTACCTTGAATAGGTGTATTCATTGCTGTTCTTTCTGCAAAACCTCTTAAGTTAAAGTTTCTACTCGTAATATCAGGAATATATCTGCGACGATGTAATAGTGTTTCAACGTAACCTTGAGCTTTACAATCTTTTACAACGTCTTCCATATATTGTTTCACGCCTGGAAAACTATTCAAGTAATCGTCAATAAATTTTTTCGCTTGCTTACGTGTAATACCTAAGCTTTGGCTCAAGCCGTAATCACTAATACCATATACAATTCCAAAGTTAACAGCTTTTGCTTGTCTACGCATAATACTATCTACTTCATTAGCCGGAACTTCAAACACCTTCATTGCTGTAGCAGTATGGATGTCTTCATCGTTAATAAATGCTTGTTTCATACTTTCGTCCTGCGTAATATGTGCCAGTACTCTTAATTCAATTTGTGAATAGTCGGCTGAGAAAATAACGTTATTTTCATCCGTAGATTTAAAGGCTTTTCTAATTTTTCTACCTTCTTCTAAGCGAATAGGTATATTTTGCAAGTTTGGATCTATAGAAGATAGCCTACCTGTTTGCGCAAGCGTTTGATTAAAGCGAGTATGAATTCTATTATCTTTGCTTATAACCTTTTGCAAACCTTCTACATACGTCGATTGTAATTTGGCGAGTTGACGATATTCTAATATATATTCAATGATTGGATGTTCACCTTGTAACTGTTCTAAAACATCCACTGCTGTCGAATAACCTGTTTTCGTCTTTTTTATCACTGGTAACTCTAGCGTTTCAAATAAGACAACGCCTAGTTGTTTCGGAGAGTTAATATTAAATGATGCGCCAGCAGATTGATAGATATTTTCTATCAATACATCTAATTTACTTTGAATTTCTTTTTCCATTTCTTGAAGATCTTTTACATCTGTGTAAATACCAATTTCTTCCATTTGACTCAAAATACGTGCTAGTGGTAATTCTAAATCATACAATAAATCCGTTTGGTTGTATTCTTCTAAATAGGCTTTCATGATAGACTGTGACTCACTTATCGCTTCTATGATTGTCGCAATGTAATGATTAAGTATTTCATCTTCAGGCACTTGTCTCTTCTTGCCTTTACCGTACACAGCAACGCTTTGTTGAACAAAGTGTTGGCCAAAATGTGTCACCACCGAATGCACATCATCAATGTTTCGAGAAGGATCAATAATATAACTTGCTAGCATGATATCAAACTCAATATTTTTTATATTAATATCTAATCTATGTGCTACCACGTATGATTTCTTTGCATCGTAAACTATTTTTTCTGTTTGCTCATTTTCTAACCATGCAATCAGTTGTTCGTACTTATGAATGTCTTGAGCATCAATAACAATATGGTGGGTACCATCATACAAAGCGAATTTTAATATGTCATCTTTTAAATAATTAGAGCCATCTAATTCAAAATGCACAATTGCAGATTTCAAATCTGTAAAATCTATGTTTGTAAAATCAGTCGTTACATTTATCTCTTTTTCTTCGGTAGTAGTATTATCTCCATTAATATCAATTTGGTCTAACAATTGTTTGAACTCTAATTTTTTAAATAATTCTATTTTCTCACTAATATCTGGGTTTTCTGGGAGTTTAGTATCTTTTAAAGAAACTTCGATTGGGCTTTCGCAATTAATCGTTGCAAGTTTCTTACTCATTAACGCATCAGCTTTACTATTTTCAAGTTTTTCTTTTAATTTCTTACCAGACACTTCATCTAAATGTTCATAAACATTTTCTACAGTCGTAAATTGTTTCAATAATTTTATAGCTGTCTTTTCACCAACACCAGCTACACCTGGAATATTATCTGAAGTATCACCCATTAGCCCTTTCATATCAATAATTTGTTTAGGCACTAATCCATCATATTTTTCAGAAATAAATTGCGGTGTATAGTGATCGACATCTGTCACACCTTTTTTCGTATAATATATTGTCACATCTTCTGTAGCTAATTGTGTTAAATCACGATCACCAGTGACAATAATTGTTTGGAATTGTTCATTATTTGCTTCTTTACTTAAAGTACCAATAATATCATCAGCTTCATAATTATCTAATTCATAACGTTTGATTTGATAGGCATCTAATAACTGTCTGACATACGGGAATTGTTCGCTTAATTCTGGTGGCGTTGTTTGACGGCCACCTTTATATTCACCATAAGTGTCATGTCTAAATGTTGTTTTTCCTGCATCAAATGCAACTAAGAAATGTGTAGGTTGTTCTTCTTTTATAATTTTTTCAAGTAGCATAGCAAAAC
Source organism: Staphylococcus casei (assembly GCF_030294405.1). Classification (NCBI taxonomy): domain Bacteria; kingdom Bacillati; phylum Bacillota; class Bacilli; order Caryophanales; family Staphylococcaceae; genus Staphylococcus; species Staphylococcus casei. Next base: position 1,256,924 of record NZ_CP125718.1, on the reverse strand, counting down.
CATATACTGCATTCGTATGGATACCCGCTTTATTTTGTAATAATGGTAATGCATAAAAAGCTCTAAAACTTAAGCTGTTACCATCAATTAAGATTAATTTATTCAATAGTTTAACCTCCAACACATATTTATAATTCATTTTATCACAAATAATCATTCCATCTGTATCGATACGTCGTATATCATTATGTGAAAATACTTATTTATCAATGTTCATTCATATTTACGTTAGATGACATAGGAAAAGCCGATCTAATTACACAATTGTGAAATTAGATCGACTATCTGTTAACTTATTATACTACATTTTAGTTGTCTCATAAAATGTAACTCTAAACGTAGAACCTTCATTCGACTCGCTAAACACGTTTATCTTACCATGATGTGCTTCCATGATGTGTTTAGTAATAGATAAACCTAAACCAGTACCTCCAGAATCCCTGCTTCTGGCTTTATCTACCCTATAAAATCGTTCGAAAATATGTTTTTGATCCTCTTCGCTTATACCTATTCCAAAATCTTGTACTTCTAATATTCTCTTATTAGCTTCTTTATATACTCGAATAATGACTTTACTCGAAGGTTTTGAATAACTAATTGCATTAGAAAGTAAGTTTAGTGCCACTTGTGCAACTTTATCTTTATTAGCATCTATAACGATATTAGGATGAATTTCATCGACAATGGTTATGTCTTTACTATCAGCAATCGTTGATAAATTTTGTATCGTCGTTTCAGCTATTTCAGAAAGACTTACATACGCTGTTTCTATTTCGGTTTGTTGTTCTACATGAGATAAATCCAACAAATCGAATACTAATGTTTCAATTCGATCGGATTCCTTAGAAATAATATTTAAGAAATCATTTAATGTCTGTTCATCATTTTTCGCACCATCTAACAATGTTTCAGCAAACCCTTTAATTGATGTAATTGGTGTTTTTAATTCATGAGACACATTCGCCACAAATTCTCGACGTAAGTTTTCTAATTTCTTTAAATTAGTAATATCATGTAACACAATAACCATTCCGTATAAGTTTTTCTTTGTCTTAGACAGAATCGGTACACATGCAGTATCAAAATATTTTTGATGTACTTGATTTATCGTTATTTCAATTTGGTCATATATCGGTTTTTCCATTTTGAAAGATTCTGTAATTAACTTTTGAATCTTTTCATCAATGAAATCAACATAACTTTTGTGTTCAACAGCTTCATCAGGCGTAAAAACTTCATAATAGGCTTTATTGGCCACAACGATTTCACCATACTTATCTATCATTAAAATAGAACTCGGTATATTTTCAACTGTTGTTTTCAAGCGATTAGACTGTAATTTTTGTTTGTGGTTCAGTAACTGTAGTTTACGTGCAAGCTCATTGGTGGTTACAAACAGTTCTCTTGTTTCCTTGACGTTACTTTCAGGTACTCTCACATGGTAATATCCCTCAGCCAACAAATTCGTAGCATACGTTACTTCATTTATAGGTCTTATATATGTACGATTAATACTTCGAACTACACAGAAAATAATGATGAGCACAAATAAACCAATTAAAGCTGTATATTTCCATATCTGAACTTGTAAATTTAAGATATCATTATTAACACCACTTATGAAAACATGCGTGTCATCGATAGATGTTCGAAATGTAAATCGATGGTCATTTCCCTCTTTATCATAAATGAGATTAGAAGGATTAGCCGTATTTTTAATATTGTTATTGACTGGCACTCCCTTTTGAGTGGAAAATAAAACACCGTTATTTTCTTTAATCATTACACTTAATTTCTCATTTTTTGCGATATTTCTTATCTCAGATGTTTTATCGTGTTTATACAAACTAACAATATGCTCTGCTCGATGTTCTAAATCACCTTGCTGACTGATAGTTACTGTATTATAAATGACATGTGTAATAATGGTACCTAAAGCTAAAAAGCTAACAATAACAATCGTACATAATAGTAATAAGAGTCTCTGGTGAAACTTCAGCATTAAACTTTCGGTCTTTCCAATTTATAACCCAATCCACGTACTGTTTTAATGAGTTTAGGCTGCTTAGGGTTTTCTTCTAATTTATCTCTTAAATGACTAATATGTACGTCTACGATTCTCGAATCACCTGCAAATTCATAATTCCAAACTGAATTCAACATATGTTCTCGAGTAATAACTCTACCTTGCCTTTCAATAAGATATAATAACAATTCGAATTCTTTTGGTGTAAGTTCTAATAGCTCGTCCTCTTTATACACTTCAAAATACTCGGGTCTAATTCTAATTGATCCAATAATAATATCCGCATCATCATTCTCAATAGTAATAGCTTCATTAATCATTGCTGACCTTCTTAAAATAGCTTTCACTCGTGCCACGACTTCTCTTGGCGAAAATGGCTTAGTCATGTAGTCATCAGCGCCTAACTCAAGCCCAAGTACTCGATCAAATTCATCATCTTTAGCTGTCAACATGAGAATAGGCACAAGATTTTTATCTGAACGAATTGTCTTACATACTTCAATACCATCTTTTTTAGGGAGCATAACATCTAATACGACTAATTCTGGATTTGTAGTATTAACCTTATCCAATGCTTCTTCTCCATCATAAGCAACTTCTACTATGTATCCCGCTTGTTCTAAATTATATTTTAACAAGGTTACGATCGATTGTTCATCATCTACTACAAGTACTTTTTGTGACATAGTGTCCCTCCATATTTGTGTTTACAAATTAATTATAACTTAACTTTTAATAAAAATAACATAGTTTAAAATATTTTTACATAAACTTAACAATACGCAATGTAGATTAAATGATTGAGGTGCTATAAAGTCCATGTGATTTTGCTGTAAACAATCTATTGCGCTATTTTTAACTTTTATCAGCAAATTCTGAAAATTACAAGTTAATAGAATCTTAACATTTATTTCATATTATGAACAATTATCACTATGCTATGATTTGAAATAACTATGTACCAAGTTTACATGTTTCACAAAAAAAGCCTGATAATATTCATTGATGAATATTATCAGGCCATCTATTGTATAAATTAAATATTAATGCAATCGTTAAAATTAACTTAAATATTCTTAATTAATTCATCTGCAAACTCTGATGTCGAAACTTCTTTAGCACCGTCCATTAAACGTGCAAAGTCATAAGTTACAACTTTAGACGCAATTGTTTTCTCAATTGAATCTGTGATGCTATCTGCAGCTTCTTGCCAACCTAAATGTTCTAACATCAATACTGCACTTAAAATTTCTGAAGATGGATTCACTTTGTTTAAACCAGCATATTTCGGTGCAGTACCATGCGTTGCTTCAAAAATAGCATGTCCTGTTTCATAGTTGATGTTAGCGCCTGGAGCAATACCAATTCCTCCAACTTGTGCTGCTAATGCATCAGATACATAGTCACCATTTAAGTTCATTGTAGCAACTACATCATGATCCGCTGGGCGTGTTAAAATTTGTTGTAAGAAAATATCGGCAATTGAATCTTTAATGATAATTTTGCCATCATTTTCAGCTTGTGTTTGAACTTCATTAGCTTTTTCTTTACCTTCTTCTTCAACAATTTTATCATATTGTTGCCAAGTAAATACTTTATCACCAAATTCGTTGTGAGCTAAGTCATAACCCCATTGTTTAAATGCACCTTCAGTAAATTTCATGATATTACCTTTATGCACTAACGTTAACGATTTACGATTATTGTCGATGGCATATTGAATTGCAGCACGTACTAAACGTTCAGTACCTTCTTTAGATACTGGTTTAATACCAATACCAGAAGTTTCAGGGAATCTAATATTTTTAGCACCCATTTCGTCTTGTAAGAAATCAACTACTTTTTTAGCCTCTGGTGTACCTTCTTTAAATTCAATACCTGCATAGATATCTTCAGTATTTTCACGGAAAATAACCATATCAGTGTCTTCAGGACGTTTAACTGGTGATGGCACACCTTGGAACCAACGCACAGGACGTAAACATGTGAATAAATCTAACTCTTGTCTTAAAGCAACATTAAGTGAACGAATACCGCCACCGATTGGAGTTGTTAATGGACCTTTGATCGCAATTAAATACTCATCAATTGTATCTAATGTTTCTTGTGGTAACCATTCGCCAGTTTCATCAAATGCTTTTTGACCAGCTAATACTTCTTTCCATTCTATTTTCTTTTCGCCATGATATGCTTTTTCTACAGCTGCATCTATCACTCTACTAGCTGCTTTCCAAATATCAGGACCAATACCGTCACCGATAATAAATGGGATAATTGGATTATTTGGAACCGTTAAACCTTCATTTGTTTTTAGTACTTTTTCACCTGACATGTAAAAACCTCCGTGTTTTAATTTCTATTTATTTAATATTTTCAGAAAAATTTTGCTTGAACAAAAGACTGCTGAACAAAACAGCAGTTGTAATTAAATGTAACAATCAAATTATCTTTCTTCAACTGGTTCATATTTTCTATTTGTTTCACCAATATATTGCGCTCTTGGACGCATGATTCTGTTATCTCTATATTGCTCTAAGATATGTGCTATCCAGCCAGATGTTCTACTTACAGCGAATATCGGTGTAAACAAGTCATGATCGATGTTCATACTGTGATAAACTGTTGCACTAAAGAAATCAACATTGGCGATTAAGCCTTTTTCTTTTTTCATTTTATCTGCAATTTTAACCGAGATATCAAACAGTTGACTTTGCCCTGTTTCGGTTGTGATTTTACGACTCATTTCTTTTAAGTATTTTGCTCTAGGATCACCATCTTTATATACACGATGTCCAAAGCCCATAATTTTTTCTTTGTTTTCAATTTTATTGTCGATGTAAGCATCTACTTCATCGATTGATTTCACTTCTGATAGCATGCTCATTACACGTTCATTTGCGCCACCATGCAACGGTCCTTTTAAAGAACCCACAGCCGCTACAATACCAGAATACATATCAGATAAAGATGATACGGCACATCTAGCTGTAAATGTTGAGGCATTTAACTCATGGTCTGCATGTAGAACGAGTGCCTTATTAAAAGCTTCAATCTCTATATCAGTTGGTAACTCTCCTCTTAACATATATAAGAAGTTTCCAGCGTAATTTAAATCTTTATTAGGCTTCACAACTTCTTTGCCTGCTCTTACTCTTGCATATGCAGTCACAAGAGAGGCTATTTTCGCTTGTATACGTACTGCTCTTTCCATTGTTTGATCATCATTTTCATCTTCAGCATGAGGATCAAAGTGTGCAATATATGATACTGATGTTCTTAGTGCAGTCATAGGATGGACATTACTTGTCGCATATTCTTTAAAGTGATTATACACTCTTGGATTTAATGTCATATATTCGTATAGTTTATCTTTTAATGATTGTAATTCTTCCTCGTTTGGTAAACGATAGTACCATAACAAAAAGATAACTTCTTCAAATTCTGCATTCTGAGCCAAATCGTCGATATCATAACCCGCATAAGTCAATTGACTATCGATAATAGAACTTACTTTTGTCTCAGCTGCAATTACCCCTTCTAAACCTTTTTGTAACTCTGCCATATATAAATTCCCCTTTTCTATTTCATTATGAAATGGCTTTCAATAACCATTATATCCAATATTTACTATTTTGTGAATATTTTGAGGTTGATTGTCCTACCAAAAGAATAAGAAATAATAATTTGTTTATATGCCCTTATAAACGCCACAATCATATAGGTTGTCGTATCTTCATTTTAATATGGAATTCATCACACATCAATTTTTATAGCATTTTAATTGGTTATCAAGTTTAATAACAAATTATTAATGTATTTTTGTACTTATCATTATTTACTATGTTTAAAAAATAGTTGTGTTATTTTAAATCACATTGCATAATAATAATTAACTTAATAAAGGAGTTATTTTAATGGCTAAAAATCAGTTACAAAGAGAACTAAGTAATCGTCATATTCAGCTTATTGCTATTGGGGGAGCAATTGGTACTGGATTATTCTTAGGCGCAGGTCAAACAATAGCATTAACTGGCCCCTCTATTTTACTTACATATATAATAATTGGATTTATGCTATTTATGTTTATGCGAGGCTTGGGAGAATTGCTCGTTACAAATACTAATTTCAAATCATTTGCAGATGTAACGAATGCTTATATCGGATCGTTTGCAGGTTTTGTCACTGGATGGACTTATTGGTTATGTTGGATTATTACAGGTATGGCAGAAGTAACAGCCGTTGCAAAATATGTCAGTTTTTGGTTTCCACACATTCCTAATTGGTTAAGTGCACTATTTTGTGTTTTAGTATTAATGTCACTTAATTTATTAAGTGCTAAATTATTCGGGGAATTAGAATTTTGGTTTTCAATTATTAAAATTGTCACTATCATCGCCTTAATTGTAGTAGGCGCAGTTATGATTGCTATGGCTTATAAAACACAGTTTGGTCATGCATCATTGACTAACCTATATAGTAATGGAATTTTTCCAAAAGGTATCAGTGGCTTCGTTATGTCCTTCCAAATGGCACTCTTTTCATTCGTAGGTATCGAATTAATAGGTGTCACTGCAGGTGAAACGAAGAATCCATTAACTACAATTCCAAAAGCAGTAAACAGTGTTCCATTGAGAATATTAGTATTTTATGTCGGTGCTCTAGCAGTTATCATGTCTATTATCCCTTGGAATGATATTAACCCAGATGAAAGCCCGTTTGTCAGATTATTTGCACTGGTTGGTATACCTTTCGCAGCGGGTATTATTAACTTTGTAGTGTTAACAGCAGCGGCATCATCATGTAATAGTGGTATTTTTTCAAATAGTCGAATGTTATTTGGACTATCTAGTAAAGCACAGGCATCCCCGCTTTTTACTAAAACAAATAAAAACGGAGTACCGCACATCGCAATTTTATTCTCATGTGCATTGCTTATGATTGCTGCCCTTTTAAACTATATTGTACCTAACGCTTCACTTGTATTTACGTATATTACTACCGTTTCAACTGTACTATTTATCGTTGTTTGGGCATTAATTACCATTGCTTATATTAATTATCATCGACGTAATCCAGAATTACACAAAAACGCAACATTTAAGCTATTTGGTGGCAAGTATATGGGTTATATTATATTGATTTTCTTTATACTCGTATTTTGTTTATTGTTCGTTAACATAGATACAAGACGTGCAGTATTCTTAACGCCAATTTGGTTTGTTATTCTTACAATAATGTACTTACGCTTTAAAAAAGCCGCACGCAAACAACACAAACAATTTTAATTAATTGTATTTAAACATCTATATCCATTGTAATTTTTCAATGAATATAGATGTTTTTTATTTTGCTGTTTTAATTTATACTCATTCTATTTATGCGTTCCGCCTTTTATTACAAACAACTTACGAGTTTGGATGTGTACTCTTCTTTTTATTTATTTAAAGTCAACACAAATTTTGATTATAAAGCTGCTCGGTCAAATCATATGTTACTGTCTTAAAGCATATTGAAATACAAAAAGACCTATCAAATTTAATAATCTGATAGGTCTCTTCTGAACTTTGGATTTTGTTACCCAAATCCATTTCATATTATAGTATATTGAAATCTTTATTCTACAATTTCATAATACCCATATTTTTTATTAAAGTACGTTAGCATAGCCTTCGAAGATTTTACCTTGATTAGCATCAACTGTGATTAATATATCACTTTGAATTTCAGTTGTAGCATTCTCAACGCCAACTACTGTAGGGATACCTTTTTCTAAACCTATGATCGCACTTGGAGAAGTAATACCATTTTCTTCAGTGATTAAGCCGATTGATTTTTCAATATATGGTACAAGAGATTCATCAACAGAAGATGTAACAATGATTGAATCAGATAAATCTTTACCTTCTAATTCACTCGCGTCATTAACAACTAGAGTATGGCCAACTACTGAGTTTCTACCAATACCTTGACCTTTCGCTAGTTCATCTCCAACAAGGTGCAATTTCATCATGTTTGTAGTACCTTTTTCACCAGTTGGCACACCAGCAGTGATAATGATTAAATCACCATTTTGAACTTTTTCAGTTTCAACAGCAGTAGCTACAGCATTATTTAATAATGCATCTGTAGTTTTACGGCCTTCTTTAACCACTGGGTGAATGCCCCAAACTAATGCACATTGACGCGCTGTTTCTGAGCTTGGAGTTACGGCAATGATATCGGATTGTGGACGATATTTAGAAATCGTACGCGCAGTTGAACCACTTTCTGTAGCTGCAACAATAGCTTTAACTTTTAAGTTTAGTGCTGTATGTGCAACAGACACCCCAATAGCATTCACTAATGACGTTTCAACTAGTTTAGTACGGTCAGATAATAATTTTTTATAATCTTGCGCTGCTTCAGCAGAAATCGCGATATTACGCATTGTTTTAACTGCTTCTTCAGGGTATTGTCCAGCTGCTGTTTCACCTGAAAGCATAACTGCATCTGTACCATCATAAATTGCATTGGCAACATCACTTGCTTCTGCACGTGTAGGACGCGGGTTACGTTGCATAGAATCAAGCATTTGTGTAGCAGTAATAACTGGTTTACCTAATTTATTACATTGTCTAATTAAATCTTTTTGTACCATTGGTACTGATTCTGGTGGAATTTCAACACCCATGTCACCACGAGCTACCATTAATCCATCTGCAACTTCAAGAATTTCTTTGATATTATCAATACCTTCTTGGTTTTCAATTTTTGGAATAATGCTAATGTTTGTATTTTTTTGTGCTTCTAGTAATTTACGAATGTCTAATACATCACTAGGGCGACGTACGAAACTTGCAGCGATGAAGTCTACGCCTTCACTAATACCAAAATTGATGTCGTTTGCATCTTTTTCAGTAATACCTGGCAAGCTCACTTTAACACCTGGTAAGTTAACGCCTTTTTTATTTTTTAATTCTCCAGTGTTTAAAACATCGCAAAGTACTTCGCCATTTGCTTGATCGATTTTTTTAACTTGTAATTCAATGAGACCATCATCTAATAAAATATATGAACCTTCTTCAACATCGTTAATAAGATTATCATATGTTACTGAGAATTTTTCAGTTGTACCTTCTACTTCAGTCATGCTCACGATGACTTCTGAACCTTTTACAAGTTCAATTACACCGTCTTTCATATTATGTGTACGAATTTCAGGACCTTTAGTATCAAGTAAGATTGCTACTGTTTTACCTAATTTTTTTGAAACCTCACGAATCGTATCAATTCTCGCTTTATGCTCTGCATGGTCACCATGTGAAAAGTTTAAGCGTGCTACGTTCATTCCGGCTTTGATTAATTTTTCTAGCATTTCTTCTGATTCTGACGCTGGTCCTATAGTACAAACAATTTTAGTTTTTCTCATTATTAATGCCTCCCAGTATTTTATATAGATAATTCGTTCGTTAATGCATATGTTTTGAAATCAAACTCATGTTCATGCGAGTTAAAGATTTCATCAAATGGTGTATCAGTTAATTCATTATTACGAATACCTACACCGACTGCAGATTTTCCATTTAATAATAAATCGACTGCGTGGCCACCTAATCGTGAAGCAAGTACTCTATCTGCCCCACTTGGACTTCCACCACGTTGAATATGTCCAAGTACCGTCACACGTGCATCAACATTAATATATTTAGTCAATTCTGCGGCGCAAGCTTCTCCTGACATACAACCTTCAGCAACGATGACAATAGAGTGCTTTTTACCTCTTTTTATACCACTGTCGATTTTTTCAGCTACTTCTTTGATGTCTGTTTCTACTTCTGGAACGATGATTGTTTCTGCTCCTACTGACAGACCTGCCCATAATGCTAAATCTCCACAGTCACGTCCCATAACCTCAATAATGAATGTTCGGGCATGACTAGACGCTGTGTCGCGAATTTTATCGACACATTCAACAATTGTATTTAATGCTGTGTCAAAACCAATTGTAAAATCAGAACCATTGATATCATTATCAATTGTTCCTGGAATACCAATCGTTTGGATTTCTTCACATTCTTCACTTATACGTTGAGCACCTCTATAGCTACCATCTCCACCAATAACTACAAGACCTTCGATGCCTCTTTTACGTAAGTTTTCAATACCTTTTTTACGCACGTCTGGCTCTTTAAATTCAGGACATCTCGCTGAATATAAAAATGTACCGCCACGTTGGATAGTATCACCTACAGAACCAAGTTCAAGCTTCTCAATATCATCGTTTAATAAGCCTTGATAGCCTTGGTAAACACCATAAACTTCAATGTTATTGTAAATCGCTTTACGAACAACAGCTCTTACCGCTGCATTCATACCTGGTGAATCTCCACCACTTGTCAACACTGCAATTTTTTTCATGACGACATACCTTTCTAACTTGTATTTCTTACTCTAAAAATACCATAAAATCTAATGAGGTGCCATTAAAATTAGGCTTGCGAATGAATGTAAACGTTTTAAATATAAGCGTTCAAATAATATTCACATAGAAAGCGTTTGCTTAATTTTGACAGTATCTCTATTTAAAATGCTATTACTTATTTACCTTTATCTGTCATATCTTAAACAGATAGAACGATTTTAGGAATGATAGCAAAGGAAATCCTCCACATCGATAGACGTAGAGGAAACATGCTGATTATTCAGTATAAGCACCAATAGCTCTAAATTTATTATAGCGATCTTCAACGAGTTGCTGTTCGCTTAATTTATTTAATTCTGATAAATGACGTTCAAACGTTGCTTTTATACTTTGTGCTTGTATTGCAATATCATGATGTGCGCCACCTAATGGCTCTTTAATGACTTCATCTGCAATTTTTAATTCATGCAAATCTTCTGCAGTAATTTTCATTGTTTCGGCAGCAATTTTAGCTAAGTTACTATCTTTCCATAATAATGCTGATGCACCTTCAGGAGAAATAACTGAATATGTACTATTTTCTAACATAAGTATGCGATTTGTAATACCTAAACCTAATGCACCACCACTACCACCTTCACCAATGACAATCGAAATCACCGGCACTGTGAGTGAAGCCATTTCAACTAAATTTCTAGCAATTGATTCGCTTTGTCCACGTTCTTCAGCTGCTTTACCTGGATATGCACCTTTAGTATCAATAAAAGTAAAAATTGGACGATTGAATTTCTCAGCTTGCTTCATTAATCGAATTGCTTTTCTATAGCCTTCAGGATGAGCCATACCAAAGTTACGATAAATATTATCTTTCGTATCTTTACCACGTTGTTGTCCAACAACCGTTACAGCCTGCCCATTTAAATAACCAATACCGCCCACCATTGCTGGATCATCACGATAATTACGATCCCCATGTAGTTCAATAAATGAATCAAAAATGTGTGGAATATAATCTAATAACGTTGGTCTTTCTTGTAATCGAGCTAATTGCACACGATCCCACGGCTTAAGATTAGTATATATTTTTTCCGTTTCTCGAGATAATGAAGCTTCAAGCATATCAATTTCTTCTTGTAAATCAACATCATTTTTTTCCTGTGATTCTTTTAAAGATTCAATTTTGTTTTTTATTTCAAAAAGTGGCTTTTCAAAATCAAGCATTCGTTTTCACCTCTTGATGCATTTTAAGAAAATTAGATAATGTGGTCTTCATTTCTTTTCTATGCACTACTTTATCTAATTGTCCGTGCTCTAATAGGAATTCTGCAGTTTGGAAGTCTTCTGGTAATTTTTCATTGATTGTCTGTTCGATTACGCGTCTACCAGCAAAACCAATTAAAGCTTTCGGTTCGCTGATATTGATATCACCTACAGAGGCAAAACTTGCAGAAACACCACCTGTGGTAGGATTTGTTATGTATGAAATATACAATAACCCTGCGTCAGCATGTCGCTTCAATGACACACTTGTTTTACCCATTTGCATCAATGAAATGATACCTTCTTGCATTCTTGCGCCACCACTGGCAGAGAATAATATGAATGGTAAACGATTATCCGTACAATGCTCAATAATTCTACAAATTTTTTCTCCTACCACTGACCCCATACTACCCATTCTAAACCTTGCATCCATGACCGCAACACCATAAGGTACGCCATCTAATTCGGCTGTTCCAGTAACGACAGCTTCATTAAGTTTTGTTTTTTGTTGGTCTTTTTGAATTTTTTCTTCATAACTTGGAAAGTCCAATGGATTCGCAGAGGTCATTCCTTTATCAAATTCTTTAAATGTGCCTTCATCAGAAATAGCATTAATACGATTATATGCAGTTAACGCAATGTGATGATCACAATTAAAACAAACATTTAAATTTTCAGCCAATTCTTTGGTATACATGATTTTTTTACATTTTGGACATTTCGTCATGATGCCTGCTGGGACGTCACTTTGCTTTGAATCAGATACCGTAACGTACTTTTTCTTTTTACTACTTCTATTGAAAAAATCTTTAAACATTGGTAAACCTCCACATAACCATTACTATCTTTCCCTTTACTTAAACATTAAAGTGTATCGAGATTAGAAATTATGATTATTATTTATCTAAGTCTGTTAATTTCATAGTCTTATTATAAATCTCTTCCGGATCAACATCCATTCTTGCTACACCTGATTCCATTGCTGCTTTTGCGACTTCTCTTGCAACTGAAGGTGCTACACGTTTATCAAATGGGCCAGGAATACAATAATCTGGATTTAGTTCTTCTGGTTTTATCAAATCAGCGATAGCTTCTACTGCAGCTTGTTTCATTTCCTCATTAATATGAGTTGCTTCTACATCTAATGCGCCTCTAAATATGCCAGGGAATGCTAACACATTATTAATTTGATTTGGAAAATCAGAACGACCAGTACCTATAACTTTAGCTCCCGCTTCTTTCGCAACCTCTGGATTAATCTCTGGATTAGGATTTGCCATCGCAAAAATGATTGGATCATCTGCCATAGATTCAACCATTTCTTTTGATAATAAATCAGCTACAGAAACACCAATGAATACGTCTGCATCTTTGATAACATCTTGCAAGCTACCTTCTATTTTATCTCTATTTGTCCATCTTGCAACATATGCTTTAGTATCATTCATCCCAAATGAACGATCTTCATAAATCGCTCCCTTTGAATCACACATAATCATATCACGAACGCCATAAGAATAGAGCAATTTAACAATTGCCATACCAGCTGCACCTGCACCATTAAGTACTACCTTAATATCTGATAAGTCTTTGTCGACAATGCGAAGCGCATTAATCATACCTGCAACTGTTACGATTGCCGTACCATGTTGGTCATCATGAAAGACAGGTATTTTCGTTTCTTTTTTTAATCTTTCTTCAATTTCAAAACAGCGAGGAGCTGAAATATCTTCTAAATTAATCCCACCATAATTCGGCTCTAATAATTTCACGGTATTAATAATTTCTTCTGTATCAGTAGTATTTAAAGCAATAGGTACACCATCTATACCAGAAAAACTTTTGAATAACACAGCTTTCCCTTCCATTACCGGAATACTAGCTTCTGCACCAATATTGCCTAGGCCTAATACTGCAGTACCATCAGTAACAACAGCAACCGTATTCCCCTTCATAGTATATTCGAATACTTTTCTAGGGTCCTCATGTATTTCTTTACATGGTTCAGCTACACCTGGTGAATACGCCAAACTTAATTCTTCTTTATTGGTAACTTTCACCTTTGCAGCTACTTCTAATTTTCCTTGATTTTTTCTATGCATTTCTAGAGCTTCATCTCGTAAAGTCATGTAAATCTACCCCTTTACATTCAATTTAGTATAAATATCATTTCATATATATTTTTATTACACTCTAACGTAAATTACAAATGATATCGTTAACAAAAATAAAAATTACATCTGCACTGTTAATATTTGTAATAAAAACATATAGATTTATTTGTTATTAAATATGTCATAGTTTTAATTTCGTGAAAATTAAAACTGATGGCAAGCTTATGTATAACCATCAGTCAACTATATCATAGTTTATAATGCTGTTAAAGTTAAATAATTCTAATATCCCAAGGAGAAAACCTTTGTATGAATGCCCTAATTGATGCATTATTACGGGCCACATAGCCTATTGTTTTAAAGTTATTCTGATCTTCTTGAAAGTATTCTACTGGTATATAGTCATTATCTGTATTTTGAGTAATGTATTGTTCTAATTCAGGTTCGTCATTTAAATTTCTGATAACAATTTGTTTTGCATGATTAAAAATGTATGATTCATATGCTTCTATAGCTTCTATTTGATTGATGATGAGCTGTTTCTTATTATTTCGATTATCGAACTTACCTCTGACAATAAAAACGTCGTCTCCATTTAGTAATGGCTCATATTTTTTATATGCATCAGGGAAAACAACACCATCTAAATTATTTAATCCATCATTTAATGTTACAAATGCCATGTTTTGGCCATTTTTGGTGCGTATCTTTTTACTACTATCAATTTGAACTAATATGGGTTGATGATCTCGCGCATTGGTTAATTTATAAATACCAAGATATTGTTTTTGCTCAAATGTCTTTTCAACTGGGTGCGTAGATACATAAAAACCTAAATATTCTTTTTCATAATCACTTAATACTTTGTCCGGTAATTCATCTTTTTCTTCATATGTTGTTTTAGGCGTTAATACATCAAATATAAATCCGTCTTGCTCAACATTAGACACATCATCTAACACTTGGTCAATCGCCTGTAATAACGTAGCTCGATTTTTCCCAAATGTATCAAATGCACCTACAAGTATTAATGCTTCAAGTAGCTTTCTTGATTTTATTCTTTTCGGTATACGTCTGGCAAAATCAAAAAAGTCTTTGAAATACCCATTTTCTTTCCGCTCATCAACAATCAACTTAACACTCTGATAACCTACGCCTTTAATTGCACCTATCGATAAATAGATACCTTTTTTAGTAGCTTTGTAGAACCAATGGCTATAATTGATATGTGGAGAAAGAATATTTAAATGTTGATGTTTTGCTTCATCAATAATTTGTGATGTTTTTTTCTCACTACCAATTGTGTTACTCAGAATATTTGAATAAAAATAGTTGGGGTAATATACCTTCAAATAACTCATGATATATGCGATTTTAGAATAACTCACTGCATGCGCACGTGCAAAGCCATAATCTGCAAATTTTAATATTAAATCAAATATTTGTTTGCTCAAACTTTCGCTATAACCATTTTTCAATGCACCTTCAACGAAATGGTGTCGTTCACTTTCTAGCACAGCTCGATTTTTCTTACTCATTGCACGTCTTAAAATGTCCGCTTCACCATAATTAAAACCAGCAAACTTACTCGCAATTTGCATTATTTGTTCTTGATAAATAATAACTCCATATGTCTTTTGTAATATGGGTTGTAAATCTTCATGTAAATATTTAACTTTTGTAGGATCGTGTCTTCTAGAAATATAAGTTGGTATTTCTTCCATTGGACCAGGTCTATAAAGTGAAGTCACAGCTACGATATCTTCAAAATGTTCAGGTTGTAATTTTTGTAACACATTTCTAATACCATCTGATTCGAGTTGAAATATACCTGTGGTGTCGCCTCTGGATAATAGTTGAAACACTTTTTCATCATTAAACGGTATCTGTTCAATGTCTATGGTAACGTTCATATCACTATGAACTTGATTGACAATTTGATGTATAATCGATAAATTCCGCAGTCCTAAGAAGTCGATTTTTAACAGACCTACTCGCTCAGCTTCTGTCATAGTCCATTGCGTTAAAAGCCCTGTATCTCCTAAAGTAAGCGGTGCGTATTCATATAAAGGATGATCATTAATAATAATTCCAGCTGCATGCGTAGATGTATGGCGAGGTAATCCCTCTAACTTTTTACATATCTCAAACCATCGTTCATGCCTATGATTTCGATGTACAAATTGTTTAAAATCCTCCTGAGCATATGCTTCATCTAAAGTAATACCTAACTTGTGTGGAATCAATTTAGAAATTTCATTGAGCGTAATATCATCAAAGCCCATAATTCTACCCACATCTCTTGCTACAGCTCTTGCTAATAGATGACCAAACGTCACAATACCCGCTACATGATGGGAACCATATTTTTCTTGTACATATTGAATCACTTTGTCACGATGTGTGTCTTCAAAGTCAATATCTATATCCGGCATTGTGACACGTTCTGGATTTAAAAATCGTTCAAATAAAAGGTTATATTCTATTGGATCCATAGTAGTAATATTTAATAAGTAACTCACGAGAGAACCGGCAGAAGAACCACGGCCTGGCCCCACTAAGATATCATGTGTTTTAGCATAATGTATTAAATCACTTACTATTAAGAAATAATCTTCAAATCCCATATCAGTGATAATTTGATATTCATGTATTAGTCTACGCTTATATTGCGCTACTTTGTGTTCAGCTAAGTTTAATCGCTGTAAGTTACTTTCTAATAAACTCCACAAATAATCTTTAGATGGCTGATTGTCGGTCGTTTTGAATTTTGGCAGCAAAGATTGGTGGTAACGTATTTCAGCATTACAAAGCGTCGCAAGTTTGTTTGTATTATGCCATATATCTTTGCTTAGGCTGAGCTCACTTAAATCTTGTTGACCGTACAAATGTGCATCATAGTCTTGTTGTTCACTTACTAAATCTAATTTCGAATTGTCTTTAATTGCTGCTAATGCCGTTAACGTCTCAGCATCCTCTCGATTTAGATAGCATGTATGTTGTGCCCATACGATGGGTAAATCGTATGATACTTGACTCGTATGATTCACATATACATGTGCTTCCTCGTTAAACTCAGAAATAATAGATTGATGTGATTGATCTACATTTTTAAATATGACAACAAAATGTTGTGAATATTTTTTCAACCACTCAACAGGGGTTTCTGTTTTTTCTTTCATTTTGATAGCTGAAGATAACTTGAATAAATCTTTTAACCCTTGATTATTTTGAGCTAAGACAATTGTTTCAACCTCAGATAACCCATCTGTGACATAGATTGTCATACCAAAAATAGGATGCATATTTGCTGCTATACATGCGTCATAAAATTGTGGATAGCCATATAAAACGTTTGTATCTGTGATGGCTAAGGCTGTATAGCCCTCTTTTGCAGCTTTAGTCACCACATCTTTAATTCTTAAACTAGAATTTAATAGGTCATATGTTGTGTGAATATTTAAATGCGCAACCATCAACAAATACCTCCTTTGCTGTTACAATTTATTATTTAATGCTGCTGCTAAGTGATTAAATTGCTCCCAGTTTTCAACAGAAACACCTGATGCATTTGGATGTCCACCACCACCAAAATCACTTGCAATATCATTGATTACGATACCTTTCGAACGAATTCTACATCTAATTTCTGAACCTTCATCCACACCAAAGACCCATATTTTAAGACCTTGTATATCAGCAATTGCATTTACAAATAAAGAAGCTTCGTTAGCTGCTATATCAAATTTTTCAAGAACATCTTTTGTAATGATTACCTTACAGAAACCTTTATCATTTAAATCAAAATTTTGTAATACATAGCCTTGGAAAGGAAGTAACTTAGGATCTTTTTCTCCAAGTTTATTTAATTCTTCATTATGGTTAAATGGATATTTCAGTAGCTCGCTTGCTGCTTCTAATGTATGTGGTGTTGTATTGTTAAATAAGAATCGTCCTGTATCCCCAACAATGCCAAGATATAATAAACGAGCTACTGAAGCATCAATAATTGATAAATCATTAAAGTGATTGATGAAATCAAAAATAATCTCACTTGTAGAAGATGCTTCCGTATTAACAAAATTAATATCACCATATTGATCAACTGCAGGATGGTGATCAATTTTAATCAATGATTGTCCCTGGCTAAATCTTACATCACTGATTCTCGGGGAATTAGCGGTATCACAAACAATAACTAACGCATCATTGTACTGTGTATCTGTGACATCATCAAATGTACCGATGAAATCTAATGAAGGTTCCGCTTCGCCTACAGCATAAATATTTTTGTCTGGAAATTTCAATTGTAGATAGCGTTTTAATCCAAGTTGAGAACCGTAAGCATCAGGATCAGGTCTTACATGCCTATGTATAATAATTGTTTCTTTTTCATTTATTGCCGTCATAATTTGATTAAATTCTTTAGTCACTTTAGTCATATGCTTCTTCCTTTTCAAAAGTTATATTATTTTTTACTAGTCTATCATCTGACAAATAATCATCGCTTTCGCTACTTGTTGTCCGTTACTAGACATTGTTATTTCTAATTTCGCAAAATTTCTACCTACATCTAACATATCATAATGTACATCAATTTCAGACTCTATTTGTACTGTTTTAATATATATAATATTCAAACTTTCAATCATTACTTCAAGTTTTTTTAACTTTCTTATTTCGTATCGTACTGTTTCTTCTATAATTGCAACGAACACTGCCTTACTTAACGTTCCAAATTGATTGGTTAGGAGTGGTGTGATTTGTACTTGAATACCATCGTTTGCAATCGTGATGTGCTTTGCTATTTGACCATTAATTGTTTCTCCCACTTGTGGTTGACGACTTAAGAGTTGCATTGCTGTCAGGACGTCTTTACGTGTGATTACACCGACTAGTTTTTTACTTGGCGTAGTGACTGGCAAGAGCTCTATCCCTTCCCAAATCATCATATGAGAACAATTTGCTACAGTCGTTGATAATTGCACATTAATGGGTGCTTTGGTCATAAATTGTGCAATTGTATCTTTTTCATCCATTTTTATAATTTCTTTACTTGTGACAATACCTACTAGCTTCCATTGGGCATCAATAACAGGAAATCTTGAATGACCAGTTTCTCTTGCTTTTTTCTTGTAATCATTTAATGTCATATTATCAAATATAACTGTATGTTCATTTACCGATTTAACTATATCTTCAACAACTAATATTTCTTTTCGAATCATTTGATCATACATAGCTCTATTAATAATATTAGCTACCAAATATGTATCATAATTTGAAGATAATATTGGTAAATCATGCTCATCTGCATATTTTATAATTTCATTAGAAGTACTAAAACCACCAGTAATTAAAACAGCGCTACCTCGTTTTAAAGCAGCCAATTGAACATCTTTACGATTCCCTACTATTAGCAGGGTATGTGTACTCAAGTATTTGACTACATCTTCAATTTCCATCGCGCCGATTGCAAATTTTGTGAGGGTCTTAATTAATCCATTTCTTCCCCCTAGCACTTGACCATCAATAATCTTTACTACTTCACCGAAAGTTAATTGTTCAATTTGTTCTCTCGATTTCTTTTCAATACGAACAGTACCTACACGATCAATGGTTGCGACTAATCCTACTTGTCCAGCATCTTTAATAGCGCGATAAGCCGTTCCTTCAGATACGCCTAAATCTTTCGCTATCTTTCTAACAGAAATTTTTTGTCCGACTGCTAGAGATTCTATATATGATAAAATTTGCTCATGCTTCGTCATTTTAATAACCTCATTTATTTTGAACAGTTTCTCTGACATTATAACTTTTTATAACTAAAATTGCGATGCAACGACATAAATTATAGCGATTTTAAAAAATAAAAAGTTGAATCATACATACCAATGTTTCTAAATAATACTATATAAAAAATTTCGTATGCAAAATCTAATTTTTTATTGGATAAATAGGGATAGTTTGATTAGAATGAATTTAAGGAGGGATGAACAATGTTCAAAAATATTTTACTTGGTGTTGATACAACACTTAAAAATGAAAAAGCACTGGAACAAGTATCAAAATTAGCAGGTGAAGGTACGGTTGTCACTATACTAAATGCAATCAGTGAACAAGATGCGCAGACATCAATCAAATCAGGGGTACATTTAGATAAGTTGATTGAAAAACGTAGTGAAGGTCTTCAAAGTACCCGTGAAGCATTAGATGAATATGGTATCGAATACGATGAAATCATTGTACGCGGTAATGCTAAAGTAGAACTCGTTAAGCATGCAAATAGCGGTAAATATGAAATTGTCGTACTTAGTAACCGTAAAGCTGAAGACAAGAAAAAATTTGTCTTAGGTAGTGTCAGTCACAAGGTTGCTAAAAGAGCAAGCATCCCAGTACTCATAGTAAAATAAAAAACAAAGCCTGAAGCTCTATAAAGTGCTTCAGGCTTTATTTTGCTAATAAACAATTAAAATTTAACTTCCTCGCCAGGATTAAGGATTTGCACCTCTCCTACTGTTATAGCATTTTTAAATTGTTGAGGATCTTGTTCAATTAATTCAAATGTATTGTAATGTACAGGAACTGTGATTTGCGGTTTAATAAATTCATTAATCGCATAACTCGCATCATCAATCCCCATTGTAAAATTATCTCCAATTGGTAAGAAACACACATCAACCGGATGACGCTCTGCAATTAACTTCATATCGCTAAATAATCCTGTATCACCAGTATGATATATTGTTTTACCTTCAACTTCTAAAATAACTCCCATCGGCATACCTAGATAAATTGAAATACCATCCTCCTGAGTTAAACTAGAACTATGAAAGGCTTGAACAAATTTTACTGAACCAAACTCAAAATCTGCTTTACCACCAATATTCATTGGTCTTGCATTCTCTACACCTTTATTTACTGTTACGTAATTTGTTATTTCAACAGAGCTTACTACTGTGGCATTATTTTTATTTGCTAATTCTATAGTATCGCCAAAATGATCACCGTGACCATGTGTTAAAATGATATAATCAACTTCTAATTTGTTAACATCTAAATCAGATTGATCAATTCCAGTAATAAATGGATCTACGATTACTTTCTTTCCATTAGATTCAAAATAAATTGTTGATTGTCCATGAAATGATAATTTCATTTTGTTAATTCCTCCCATAATTCTATTTAATTTTAATATACCACGTTATTCTCTTTTTATAACACAGTAATAGCACATTCAAATTAATTCACCAGTATCATTTTGCAAATCTCATAACCAATTGTTATTTCACAATATTTAATTTTTGAATTCCACTATGAAGTAACATAAAATTAAAATGAACACAATTTTAGGAGGATGATGACGAATGAAGTCTAAACAGATTATAAATGAATTGAAAAAACAACAAGCCGATGCGGCATGGATTACAACACCTTTAAATATTTTTTACTTTACTGGTTATTTAAGTGATCCTCATGAACGCTTATTAGCGTTATTGATCAAAGAAAATGGCGAACAGGTTCTATTTTGTCCACAATTAGAAGTAGAAGAAGTCAAAACTTCTCCTTTTGAAGGTGAAATTATCGGTTATTTCGATACTGAAAACGCCCTAGACAAGTATCCTCAAACATTTGAAAAATTATTAATTGAAGCAGCTCATTTAACTGTTCAACGTCAACGCGAACTGATAGAGGCATTTCATGTTCAATCATTTGGAGACATAGATCAAACGATTAAAGATTTGCGAAATGTAAAAAGTGAAAGTGAAATCAATAAAATAAAAAAAGCTTGTGAGCTTGCTGATAAATGTATAGAAATCGGCGTAGATTTTCTACAAGAAGGCGTTACAGAACGTCAAGTTGTAAACCATATTGAAAATGCGATTAAAGACTATGGCGTCAATGAAATGAGTTTCGACACAATGGTTCTATTTGGAGACCATGCAGCTTCTCCACATGGTACGCCGGGTGATCGCAAACTACAAAAAGATGAATATGTCTTGTTTGATTTAGGTGTCATTTATGATAACTATTGCAGTGATATGACTAGAACTGTACAATTTGGTACACCTAGTGAAGCAGCACAGACGATTTATAATATTGTTTTAAAAGCTGAACAAGAAGCAATTGCTGCAATTAAACCAGGTGTTACGATAAAAGAGGTAGATGATATCGCTCGTAATATTATCATTGATGCAGGTTATGGTGAATACTTCCCGCATCGTTTAGGTCACGGATTAGGACTAGAAGAACATGAATATCAAGATATTTCAAGTTCTAATACCAATAAATTTGTTCCTGGGATGGTTGTTACAGTTGAACCAGGTATCTATGTCCCTGGTATCGCCGGTGTGCGCATCGAAGATGATATTCTAGTAACTGAAGATGGGAATGTAAGCTTAACAGGATATGAAAAATGATTAAAGAAGCGGTTGTAGAAACAATTCAACAAGTAGAATATGCTATTGCGCATGGTGCTGATCGTATTGAACTATGTGATAACTTGTCCGTTGGAGGTACTACACCTAGTCTTGGGATGATTGAAATTGCAACATCTTTATGTAGATTAAATCACGTTGCAATTGCAGTTATGATTCGTCCACGTGGTGGAGATTTTGTATATAATTTATATGACTTTGAAATCATGCAACGAGATATAAAAGCAATCAAACAACTTGATGTCGATTACTTTGTATTCGGCTGCTTGACAGAGGATCATGTATTAAATGAATGGCAAATGAACACACTAAAACAATTAGCCGATCCTACACCAGTAGTATGTCACATGGCTTTCGATGAAATTCATCAACGCGGACAAATCAAAGCATTACACCAACTCATCGATATGGGGTTTTCTAGACTCTTAACACACGGAGGGCCTTCTAACACCAGTCTCTTTGATAATTTAAATCAACTAGGTAAACTTGTAGTTAATTCAGGTGGTAATATTGAAATTATGCCCGGTGGTGGATTAAATAAGGATAACGTAGAAGCGTTAATTGCTGCATTTCCTTTTCAAGAAGTTCATGGTACTAAAATCGTCTGAAGTCATTCGCTTTATTCATTAAAACAAAAAATGGCAAACCTAAAGTAGATTTACCATTACAGACTGTCGACAAAAGCTCAGACTTTGTCGACAGTTTTTTATATTCAAAGTTTCTATGGGCATCTGCTCATCCTGTATGCGTAACATCATACTTTGCACAGGCAGTCATGCGAAAGCCACTTTATTATTTTATTACAGAATCAATATCTTTATATGGCAATTGTAGTGCTTCAGCAACGCCTTTATTAGTCAATTGCCCGTCGATGGTATTTAATCCTAATAATAACGCTGGGTTATCTTGTAAAGCCTTTAAATAACCTTTTCCAGCCAGTTGTTGTGCATAAGGCAATGCGGCATTATTTAATGCTATCGTTGATGTACGTGGCACTGCGCCTGGCATATTCGCTACTGCATAATGAACGACACCATGTTTTTTATATATTGGATCATCATGTGTAGAAATACGGTCTGTTGTTTCAAAAATGCCACCTTGATCTATTGCGATATCAACTATTACTGCACCGTCTCTCATTTTTTTAACCATGTCCTCAGTAACAAGATTTGGTGCCTTAGCTCCTGGTATTAAAACTGCACCGATAACTAAATCACTATCTTTCACACATTGTTCAATGTTTAATGGATTAGACATAATCGTGTGTACTCTGCCATCAAATAAATCTTCTAATTCTTGTAATCGTTTTGGATTAACATCCAAAATAGTAACATCTGCACCAAGGCCCAATGCAATCTTAGCTGCATTTGTTCCAGCTTGACCTCCACCGATAATGGATACACGCCCTTTAGAAACACCAGGAACGCCACCAAGCAAGATGCCCATGCCACCTTTATATTTTTGTAAAAACTCAGCACCTATTTGAGCGGACATACGACCCGCAACTTCACTCATTGGTGTCAACAATGGTAAAGAACGATCTGGTAATTGCACTGTTTCATATGCTATGCCTACCACTTTATTGTCCAATAGTGCTTGCGTTAATTTATCTTCATTAGCGAGATGTAAATAAGTAAAAAGAATTAGCCCTTCTTTAAAAAATTGAAATTCTTCTTCTAACGGCTCTTTAACTTTCATAACCATATCTACATTCCATACATCAGCTGGTTCATTTACTATTTTTGCCCCTGCATCTATATAATCGATGTCCTCAAAATACGAACCTAATCCTGCTGATTTTTCTACAATTACTGTGTGGCCTTGCTCTACTAATGCATGTACGCCACTTGGTGATAAACTCACCCTATTTTCGTTGTTTTTTATTTCTTTAGGAATACCAATAATCATTCCATCCACCTCCAAATTTATAGTAACGCGGATTTTATGAAAGCGCAATCAAAGTTATGGGTATTTTTACAACATATAAATTGTGTTAATATTCTGTTAATAGTGATATAATGTAAGTAAGAAAAATAAGGAGGTTATTGTGATGCTAACTTATAAAAATATTTTAATAGCAGTAGATGGATCACATGAAGCGGAATGGGCATTTAACAAAGCAGTAGATGTAGCAAAACGTAACGAAGCAAAACTAACAGTTGTCAACGTAATTGATTCCAGAACTTATTCTTCATACGAGGTTTACGATGCACAATTCACTGAGAAATCTAAAAATTTCTCTGAAGATTTGTTGAAAGGCTACAAAGAAGTTGCAACAAATTCTGGTGTTAAAAATGTTGAAACACGCTTAGAATTTGGTTCACCAAAAGCAATTATTCCAAAAAAACTAGCAACAGATGTTGGCGCAGATTTAATTATGTGTGGTACTTCTGGTTTGAATGCAGTAGAAAGATTCATTGTTGGCTCAGTTTCAGAAGCTATTGTACGTCATTCTCCTTGTGATGTATTAGTCGTACGTACTGAGGAAATCCCAGAAGATTTCGAACCACAAGTAGCGACAGATAAATTAAGATCACAATATCAAGCACATTAAGTTTAGCTCTGTAAGAAAGTCTCACCTTCTTACAAAACTATTCTTAGAATATAAACAAACCAAAAGCTATATCATAGCCTTTGGTTTGTTTTTTTATGTGTTAAATTCAAACTTCAAATAATGACAGTGTATTAACAACTCATTTAATAGCTACGACATACACACTTACTGCCTCTATTTAATATATTTAACAGAGCCGTAATGAAAAGTTTATATGCACTTCATATGCAACGTTTATGATTAAATTCACCCCTATTAAAGAGAGGAGCACAAAACATTCATGAATTTATATAATAAATCATTGATCATTGGATTAATAGCGTTTTCAGTCTCACCTTTCACTTTACATGCCGATAATGCTTTAGCACAAAACCAATCTATATCGCATAATGTAGATCGTATGAAACTCATAGATACTAAAACGATACCCTACAATCAAACATATAAAGAAACTACAATTGGCGGACTATCAGGTATTACATATAATCCACAAAATAATAAGTGGTTAGTAATTAGCGATGATCGATCAGAACAAAATCCCGCTCGATTTTATGAAGCGAAAATGAATTATAATAATGACACATTTAAAAATGTCAAATTCACTAAAGTTCATACACTCAAACAGTACCTACCCAAATAAAGCACAATATAAAGAGAAACAAACAGGTCATGTTGTTGACGCTGAATCGATACGTATTGATCCACTTCACAATCAAATTATGTATACAAGCGAAGGAGATCGTTCTCTTGCTTTAAATCCATTTATTAGACTAGCGACAACCAATGGTAACTACTTATCCGACATTCCAATTAATAATACAATTAAAATGGACCACCACGCAAAGAAAGGCTTTCGCAATAACCTCGCACTAGAGGGCAGTACATTTTCGAATAATGGACAAACCCTGTGGACTTCAATGGAGGGGCCACTCATACAAGATGGCGCACCATCAACACCTGAATCTGGAGCATTATCTAGAATCACCCAATACGATCGCAAAGGCAATATTTTATCTGAATTTGCTTACCCTCTTGACGCTGTACCAGAGAAGCCTGGCAAAGGCAAACCTGCAGATAATGGTATTTCAGAAATGTTAGCAATTAACGATCATGAATTTTTAACTTTGGAACGCGCAAGTGTTCAATCCGACGATGGTTCCTACAAAAATTTTGTACGTATTTATAAAATAAACACTAATAAAGGTACAGATATAAAAAATCAAATATCCCTCAAACACGCTAATGTAAAACCGCTAAAAAAAGAATTAATTGCTAATTTAAATCATCATGACATTAAAAAAGTAGATAATATTGAAGGTATGACATTTGGTAAAAAACTTCCAAACGGAAATGATAGTTTAGTGTTAATAGTTGATAATAATTTTAATAAAACACAAAAAACAGAGCTATTAGCTTTCGAAGTGATGACAGAAAAAAATTAACTAGACTCTATAATATAAAAAGACTTACACATCGTAAAAATGTGTAAGTCTTTTTTAATTCATGAATGAATTATTTTACGTTTCCAAAATTTACAACATCGCGTGCTATCATCACTTCTTCATTCGTAGGTATGACAATAACTTTGACTGGTGAATGAGGATAGTTAATAAAGCCTTCCTCGCCATGGATTGCTTCATTTTTCTTAGCATCCCAATAAACACCCATAAATTCTAAACCTTCAAGTACTTTTGCTCTTACCGGATCAGAGTTTTCTCCAACACCAGCAGTGAAGACAATAACATCCACACCATGCATACGCGTCGCATAAGAACCAATATATTTATGAATACGAGAGGCAAAGACATCGACTGCTAATTGTGCTCTTTCTTTACCTTCTTTAGCTTCTTCAATAATATCTCTTAAATCACTTGAAGTACCTGAAATACCTAATAAACCAGACTCTTTATTTAAGGTATTGAGTACTTCTTCAGCATTTTTACCTGTTTTTTCCATAATAAATGGAATTAATGCAGGGTCAATATTACCTGAACGTGTGCCCATTGTTACACCTGCCAATGGTGTGAATCCCATAGAAGTATCTACAGATTCCCCACCATCAATAGCTGCTATAGATGCACCATTACCAATATGACAAGAAATAATACGTAATTCTTCTACTGGTTTACCTAAGATTTCAGCCGCACGTTGTGACACATACTTATGACTTGTACCATGGAAACCATATTTACGAATGCCATACTCTTCATAATATTGGTAAGGTAAACTATATAAGAAAGATTTCTCTGGCATCGTTTGATGGAAAGAAGTATCAAAGACAGCCACATGTGGAATATCTGGTAATAGTTTACGGAATGCACGAATACCCATTAAGTTTGCAGGGTTGTGTAATGGCGCTAACTCGCTTAATGATTCAATTTGTTTTTCAACTTCATCAGTAACAAAAGCAGAGTTAGGGAATAATTCTCCACCATGAACGACACGATGACCCGTACCATCAATGTCATAAATACTTTCAATAATCCCATGATTTTTAAAGCTTTCAAGCATAATATTTACAGCATCTTCATGATTTGCAATATCATTTATTTCAGTGTTTTTCTCTCCATTTACGTCAATAGTAAAAATAGAATCCTTCAATCCAATTCTTTCAATTAGTCCTTTAGTAACAATTTTCTCTTCCGGCATTTCAATAAGTTGAAATTTCAAAGATGAACTACCAGCGTTAATGGCCAAAATTAATTTTGACATAAGCCTAATGCCTCCATTTTTAATTAAGTTTTAATATCCATATCTATTTAATCATTAATACAGTATGAATTCAAGAATATTACAGTTTAATTTTGTGGATGATTTTGATCCATCCATGTATTTAAATCTTGTAAAAAACCTTGGAATTGTTGCGGACTTTTGAAATCTGGAATATTTGCCAACAATACTTCAACTGGCTTAGTTACATTAGTTTCTTTTTTCTGTAATACTAGTATTGATTTGCGCGCTTTTTCATTTTTGAAAAGTGTAGAAGGTAAATTTAAAAATGCCTGCATTTCTGTTTCTGTAGCAATGAAATTTTGTAACTGTTTCACATTTGAACCTTCAAATATGTTACTAGGTACCACTAAGAATGCATAACCAGATTTTTTCAATGCTGTAACAGCTTGTTCAATCAATAAGAAGTGTGAAAAACTATGCCCCTCTTCAAAACCTAATGCCATTTGTTGACTTCTTTCATCAACTGGATAATAACCAATTGGCAAGTCTCCAACTACTACCTCTGCATCTTCAAAAGGTAATGGCATAATTGCATCTTGAGGATAAACATCAAAAGGTATTTCTAAAAAGTTGGCTAAATGAACACTTACTCTTGAAAGTACCGGATCTACCTCTACGAGATGGTGCATAATCTTTTGTTCTGATAATACTTCGTGTACTGAGGCACTAAGATGTCCTGCACCACTAGCCATGTCAGCGATATGCAATTCTTCTTTATCTTTTAAGAAACGTTTCACAAGAAATCCTAAAATTAAACCGATTGAATCTGGTGTAATTTGATGGTTGGCTTGAATTTCTTCTTGTTGTAGTAAACTTAAGTAGGAAAATTGAAATGCTTTTCTTCTATCTTGTAGTGTAGCTTGTTCTAGCAAATCTCTTTCACTTGTATAAACATGCTCCATTGCTAAACCTAAGTTTTCAATAAAACTTTGTCCATTATCTTCATTTAAAGCTTTTGCTTTTTCATCGAGTGTTTTAAATAACTTCTCCATTACTGTTTCTTCTTGTGTCATCTAATAGTCCTTTCTAAAAAAACTGTCCATAATCCGTTTGAAATTAAGTTAGCTCTCTCTAACTTACATTACCAAATAATTATGGACAGTATACTTTATAATGTCAATGATACTGTTTGATTGTTTCACTATAATTCATCGAAGTGACAAGTTAATCAATCGAACATATATTTAAATTAAATATTGCGATAAGCTTCTAAAGCAGCTTCAAAATCTGGGAAATCAGTTCCTTCTGAAACAATTTCAGTATAAACTACTTTATTATTTTTATCTAAAACAAACACTGAACGTGCTAATAAACGTAATTCTTCCATAACCACACCGTAATTGCCTCCAAATGAAAGGTCTTTGTGGTCACTTAAAGTGATTACGTTGTCTAAACCATTTGATGCACACCATCTTTTTTGTGCAAATGGTAAGTCAGCAGAAACGGTTAATACAACACCTTCTTCTTGTGCTGCTTCTTCGTTAAATTTACGTGTTTGTTGATCACACACACCTGTATCTATAGATGGCACAACACTAATCAATTTCTTTTGACCATCATAAGTTGATAAATTAACTTGATTTAAATCATTGTCTAACACTGTAAAATCCGGAGCTGTTTCTCCCTCTTTTACTTGCGATCCTAATAATGTAACTGGTTCTTGTTTAAATGTAATTTGCGCCATGTGAACGCCTCCTATATTAAGTGCTTACATCGTTCATTATAACTGGTTAAGCTCATTTTTTAAAACTTTCTTACTTGAAAATGTGTTGAATTACTTTAAATAGAACAAATCTTCTAATTTATTTTTAATTACGACAGTGCCAGCGAAATAATCATGAATTCCTCTGTGTTTATTCGTAAATATGGTGACTAGGTATGGTAAATTACCAAAGACACCACTAATAATACGCCCTATCCATTCTCTAAACAATACATCGCCCCATGTTAATGACTGTCTATCTATACGTTCCACTCTAATATTACATATCATTTTTCCAATCGTTTGTTTGAAATATTTAGTTAATAATATAAAATACAGGTAAAAGACAATCGCGTCTAACAGATGACCAATACTAAAATAATCAATCCATAACTTAACCGTATCTATATGTGTCAAAGTATAGATTGGCTTTAATATTATGCTATGAATACCAAAGACAATCAGTAAATCTATAATAAAACTACAGAATCTTATACCAAAGCCTGCATAAAGCGCTTTTACCAATTGATTATGATACATGGACTCAGTCTCTGAACGCTCAGTAACAATATCTTTCTCTGAATGTTGTAATGGCTCATTTTTTAAATTCTCCATAATTCCACCTAACCTTCATAAAGATACATTGGTCGTGCTTTTGTATCATTATTTATTACTGATTTTAAACTTTTGAATTCATTCGTAAAATGAGTTAAATTTGTTTTCGTTTTAAATATAGAAGAGAATAAACCGCCTTCTTCACTATATTCAAAGACTTCCGCATTTTTTGAATGAATGTCATTTTTCAATGCTTTTAGCGTCTTATCTTCATAACCAATTTCGTCAATCAGACCATTTTTTTCAGCTTGTTGTGCACTGTAAATACGTCCATCAGCCAATTTTCTAACTTTACTTTCTGGCATGTCTCTACCATCTTTCACTATTGTAACAAAGCGATCGAAACTATCATTTAATGCAGATTGTAAAATATCTCTTTCATCATCTGTCATCGCTCTAGAACTACTTAAAATATCTTTATGTTCTCCTGATTTAATCACATTTTCTTTAATGCCTAATTTCTTTTGCAAGCCAGAATAATCTACATTTGACATAATAACACCAATAGAACCCGTTAGAGACTGAGGGCCGGCGTAAATTTTATCGGCAGGTGCAGAAATATAATATCCACCTGAGGCAGCCATGCTTCCCATATGTACATAAACTTCTTTACCATGTTGCTTGATTTCTTTGATTTTTTTATAAATTTCGTCGCTTGGGTATGACCCTCCGCCAGGTGTATTTACCGATAACAACATGCCTTTGACCGTGTCATCTTTTTTCACATTTTCTAATTGCTTTAAAAATGCGTCATGGTTATACCCACTGCTTTCAAACATACCGCCACCTGAACCCTCAGTAATTTCTCCATTTAACGTTAAATGCGCTATACGTTTATTAGAATCACCTTCTTGTTCAATCGTTTCAGTAAATGGATCTATTGTTGAGGAGGATGTATCACTAAATAGTGAGGACACCACGGATGAGATAGAACTCATCACAATTCCACCTAATACAATTACCACTGCTATGATAATCGCAACTATTCTTTTCTTTGACATTTTTAAACACTCCTAAGATTTAAATTTAAATGTATAGTCATATTAATTTAAACATAATTATTTATGTTGTGTATATATTTACAGAGATTTAATATAAAATAAGCACAAATCTATATCACACTATTAAATACGACTTATTTATTAACAAATTAAAAAGCCAATTAGATTTTAAAATTCTAATTGGCTTCTCTTTAAAATGTATGGCATGATATCCTAGTTTTTAAATTAATTGCATGACATAGTCATATGTATTTTTTAATATCAATATTGCTGTAACAACTATAAATAATGTTTTTACATAACCCACGCCTTTTTTAATTGCAAACATAGCACCTACGTATGAGCCACAAATCATACTTGCCGCCATTATTAAACCATAAAAATAGTCCACTTGATGTAAAAAGATAAATAATATTAACGCGCCTAAATTAGATGCAAAATTCAACACCTTTGCATTACCTGCCGCACCAAGAAAATCAAAACCAAACATGAGTAATACAAAAAGCATGAATGAACCCGTGCCTCCACCAAGGAAACCGTCATAAAATCCAATTAAGCACATTAAAGCAATAAATAATATTGCTTTTCCAATTGATAATTTAGAAAATGTACGCACACTGCCCCAGTCTTTTTTCATTAATGTATAAATCATGACTAATGTTAATACTATGATAACTACCGGTTTTAATAATTCTGATGGCAAAAATGTTGCAATACTCGCACCACCTATTGCCATTAAAAAGATAAATGGAAATAATTTACCGACAAGTTTTAAATCGACATTACCAGACCTCAGAAAACGAAATGCGCTGGTCATAGAACCAAACGCACTCGCTAATTTATTAGTTCCTAATGCCATTGATGGCGACATACCTACTGCTAATAGTGCTGGAATAGATATCAATCCACCTCCACCGACGACTGCATCAATAAATGCAGCCAGAAAGCCAAGTAATATGACAATAATTACTATTGAAGTATCCCACTCTAACATCACGTCACCCTTTTCTATTTCAACCATGTCATTTATTAATATGATTTCAAATTAATAAATGTCTATAGATTCACAAGTTCAATCAAATACATGATTTTAATTTATAGTTCTTTTAAAATAAATCATCTGCTAAAGCTTGCGTGGCTGTATCTTTTTCACTCTGATAATCTTTTGAAATCGTTAACGTTTCTATGCCCTCTACCGCTTCTTGGATTAATTCATCAAAGTCATAGACATTTTCATATTTTTCAACTTTTTCAAAATTAGGTTCAGTGACTGGATTTTTGGGTGTAAAGATTGTACAACAATCTTCGTATGGTTGAATAGATACATCAAATGTACCTATAGCTTTTGCTTTTTTAACGATTTCTTCTTTATCAAAGGTTAATAAAGGACGTAATACTGGCGTAGAAGTAACGTGATTAATCGCATACATACTTTTCAGCGTTTGACTCGCTACTTGTCCTAGATTCTCACCATTTACAATAGCATGTGCGTCAATTTGATGAACAAATTGATCAGCTACGCGCATCATCATACGTCGTGTAGAAGTCATTGTATAACGTTCATGAACAACTTTATTGATTTGCTTTTGTAAATTCGTAAACGGCACGATATGCAATTTAATCGGCCCTACATGAGATGATAAAATACGTGTTAATTCAATCACTTTTTCTTTGGCTTTTTCACTTGTAAATGGAGGACTATGGAAATGAATAGCTTCAATTGTAACACCTCTACGCATCACTTCCATACCCGCTACTGGTGAGTCAATGCCACCCGATAACATAAGTAACGTTTTACCGCCTGTACCAACTGGTAAGCCGCCAGCGCCATGAATCACTTTATCGTAAACATAAATCGCATCTAAACGAACTTCCACTTTGATATTATGATGAGGGTGATGTACGTCTACAGAAAGATGTTCCACTTCACTTAAGACAGCTCCCCCAATTTCTCTTTGTAATTGATAAGTATCATAAGGGAAATTTTTATCGGAGCGCTTAACATCAATTTTAAACGTGTCGCCTTCTGCATAATCTTTTGCAAATTCGACTGCTTGAGCTTTAGCTGCCTCTATTGTCTTTTCTATTTTTAATACAGGACTAATAGAATAAATACCAAAAACCTGTTTCAGTCTATGACACATTTCGTCTATGTCTGCCCCTTCATCTAACTCAATGTACATTCTATCTCTATTTGCCTTTACTTTATAACCTTGTAGTGGCATTAATGAACGTTTAACATTTGATCGTAATTGATTCACAAACATTTTACGATTTGCACCTTTTAACGTTAATTCGCCGTACCTTACTAATAGGTGATCATAAATCATCTTAACAACTCCCTTACTTCTTCATATACTTTATCAAACTTATCTTTAAATATTTCAATATGTTCATGAGTAGTATGACCACCCATGGATATGCGGATACTGCCTTCGATTTGTTTCACTGGTATACCCATTGCTAGTAACACTTCATTTAAGCTTGCTTTTTTAGAGGAACATGCGCTTGTCGTCGATAACATAATATCATGTTTTGAAAATGCATTAACCAACACTTCACCTTTAACACCTGGCAAACCAACATTAAGTATATGTGGCGCTGAACCTTGTGGTGAATGTATTTGAACACCTTGAAAACGCGATAAATAATCACATATATCTTTATTGAATTGATGTAAAGTTCTATTTAGCTCTGACGTTTGTTGTACAGAGGTCTTCATTGCTTTTACGATAGCGATATCCATAGGCAAATTAACCGTTCCGCTTCTCACACCAAATTCTTGACCTCCACCATGAATCGTAGGTTGTATTTGATGGATGTTACGAACAAATAATACACCTTGTCCTTTTAGACCATGGAATTTATGTCCACTTAAGCTCATGGAATCAACACCTTCAAATATCAATGGTATTTTACCAATAGCTTGCACTGCATCAACATGTAAATGTGCTTTAGGGAATTGATGTACAATTTCAGCCACTTCGCTAATAGGTTGTATTTGTCCCATGACGTTGTTCACATGCATACATGTCACTAGCCCTACACTATCTGTCATTAAATTAGCTAAATGGTTTAAATCAACTTTCCCTTCCTTTGTCACATCAACGTATTTCACTTTAAAACCTTCTAATTCCAATGAACGAACAACTTCTAATACAGAAGGGTGTTCAAGTACAGAAGTAATAATTTCATCAGCAAATGCTTTTTTCTTATAAGCAATACCTTTTAAAGCAATATTATTAGATTCTGTAGCCCCACTTGTAAAGACGATATCAAAAGCTTGGTTTAAGTTTAAGATATCATTTATTTGTGATTTAGTTTGTTGTAATAATTGGTCTGCTTGCAAACCAGCCTGATGCGGACTATTTGGATTGAAATATAATGATTGATTTACTTTGAGATACGTATCTAACACGTCTTGGTTAGGCTTTGTAGTTGCAGCATTATCAAGATATATCACGTTTTCCACTCCTTTTTATATTAACATATAGAATCAATGAGATACTATGATCGATTTATATTTAATAGCACAGTTTTTTAATACTTACCTTTAAGCATTATACTCGCTTTTATAGAAAAGAAAAGACACGAAATAATAATATCATTTCGTGTCTTATATTTACTATTTTGAACCCCAATACTTGGTTAGGCTGTAACTTGAGATTCGATTTGTTTTGTAATTCCAGGTTCTACACTTTCCAAAGCTTGTTCAGAAATTTCAATTGAACGTTTATATCTATTATTTTTAAATAATCGTTCTGCTTCATTAAGACTTTTATCTATATTTGAACTTTCTTTACGATAGCGATTTCCGTATTCAATAAGTTTCTCAGCATAAACTGCATTGACAAGTACATCAGTCGCTTCGTCTTCAAATTTATTCATTTGTAACACAACTTTTGATACTTTGTCTTTTAACTGTTTGACGTGAATTGGGCGTACGCTAAACTTCTTATTCACTTCACGTACTTCATAGTCGATTTCATTTTTCATAATAATAAATCGTTCTGGGACACTAGGTAAATTAGAAGCCAATAATTTTCTATATACTTCTTCTTTCTTACTTTGGATTCTTAAAATATTTTCTTCAGCTTCAGCTTCGTCTTCTCGAAGTTGAATTAAATGATTTTGTAATTTTTCTTGCTTATCATTAATGACTGCCACATGTTCTTCAATGTATTTGAGATTATCTTGAACTTCACTATATCGAACTGCAGTTTTAGCCATCTCTTTTAAAATGTCATCATAAACAGTAATTAAATTCTGAATTTCATTTTCAAACTGTCTTACATTTTGCACGTCGCTTTCATTAATATAATAATTTTCACGTACATATTCAATTTCAGTTTGTAATGTATAATTCATTTCTTTTGCTCTAAATAAATTGTCTGTAATCACTTCTTTAGTTTCTTCTACGTCGTTTTTCGCTTTAACCTCATGCTCGATGAGTTCATACATTTCATCAAGGCGATCGTTAATACTATTTAATTTATCATTAGCTTCATCTAGTTCTAATCTACTTATCATAGGTTCTACAAAGCTAAGTTCAGTCTTTAATGTTTGCAAAGTGCTATCTATTTTAACATGATCTAAATCGTAGCCTTCGACTTTCAAATCTCTACAACCATATTTCAAGTCTTGGAATTGACCTGGCAACTCTTTTTGTGCTTCTTTAATTAAATCAGGAATTTCTGACATATCTTTTTTCAAGAAGTTCATATCTTCATGTAAAACTTTGATATGTTCATGTGCTTGGTTAAAGTTACCCTCTTCTTTATATGCTTCATAATTTTCCATTTCTGGAACAAATGATTCGATTTCTTGCTCAAGTGGTTCAGCAGCTTCACCAAATTGATGTCTGTTTGCTAGGACATCACGTTTCATTTCACGATAATTATTTTTACATTCATTGTATAATTTATCGTTTTCATTATGTAGGCCTTTAATCTTTTCTACATCAGTAGTCAAAGTTTTATAATTCTCTTCATATTTATCCATCAGTTCGTGTGCTTCATCAACTTCAGTTTCAGCTTGCGAAAATTTGAATTTGTATAGTAGACCTTCTGCATTATGAATCTTTTCTTCAACAGGTGCTAAATATTGTTTTTTACTATCTAATGACGATTGTTTAAGTCTATCGTATGTTGATTTAGTTTCGCCTGTTAAAGTAAAATCAGATAATTGAGATAAACTCTCGTCATACGGTAATTTTTCAACTTCTGATTTTCGTTCTTCAGCCTTTTCTATCATTTGGCTTTTATTTGAACGCATATAGAATAATACACCGACTATAATCAGTATAATGACAATAATCGCTAAAATGATATACAATGCCATAAGTTTTCTCCTCCTATTTTATCACTATTCATTATAACGTAATTCACCTATTCATTAAAATAGAAAATGAACGAATTGATAAGAATATTTTTATTCTCGTAACAAATCTATCTATATATATTATATGTATAGCATCATTACTTTAAAAAGCCCTTACAAATCATTTGATTGATTACTATTAAAACAGTCTTTATACTAAATGAAAAGTAAAAAGTGAGGTTTTATGAATGTCAGAGCTAAAAGAAACAAATTATAATTTATTACAAAAGCAAGTTGCTAGTTTAATTGAAGACGAATCAAATCTGATTGCCATTCTTAGCAACGTCTCCGCATTATTAAATGATTCGTTAGATCAAATTAACTGGGTAGGCTTTTATTTAAAGGAAAATGATGAATTGATACTTGGACCTTTCCAAGGACATCCCGCATGTGTTCATATCGCTATAGGTAAAGGTGTCTGTGGTACTGCTGTTGCAGAAAATAAAACACAACTTGTGGAAGATGTGCACGCATTCCCCGGGCATATCGCATGTGATGCCAATAGTAAATCAGAAATTGTAGTCCCTCTTCATAAAAACGACGATATTATTGGTGTGCTCGATATCGATGCACCTATCACTGGTCGCTTTTCAGACAACGATCAACGTGCCTTAGAAGACATCGTTAAAATTATCGAACAGCAAATAAAATAACAGAGCCACAAAGGTACTTTTACAACAATTATGATATATACTGTTGACACTTTGCAATATCATGTTACAATGGTCTTTGTATGAATAAACGAAATTAGCAGTTGTATATTAATTGGCTCTATGTTGTTCCCAACGCGGACGTGCCGTGTAACCGTTGCTAAAAGGCGAGGACACATAAAACAATATATCCAAATAAGCATACAACACTCTTTTTTGTTTTTTCATAACAACAAAAGAGAAAAAGGAGGAGTCTTATTATGGCTCGATTCAGAGGTTCGAACTGGAAAAAATCACGTCGTTTAGGTATCTCATTAAGTGGTACTGGTAAAGAATTAGAGAAGCGTCCTTACGCTCCAGGCCAACACGGTCCTAACCAACGTAAAAAATTATCAGAATATGCATTACAATTACGTGAGAAACAAAAATTACGTTATTTATACGGAATGACTGAAAGACAATTCCGTAACACATTTGAAATTGCTGGTAACCAACATGGTGTACATGGTGAAAGCTTCATGCAATTATTAGCTGCTCGTTTAGATGCAGTTGTATATTCATTAGGTTTAGCTCGTACTCGTCGCCAAGCGCGTCAATTAGTTAACCATGGTCACGTTGAAGTTGATGGTAAACGTGTAGACATTCCATCATATACTTTAAAACCTGGTCAAGAAATTACAGTTCGCGAGAAATCTTTAAAATTAGATATCATTGCTGAATCTGTTGAAATCAATAACTTTGTACCTGAGTACTTAGAATTTGATGCTGACAACTTAAAAGGTAAATATATCCGCGTTCCAGAACGTAGTGAATTACCTGCTGAAATTAATGAACAACTTATCGTTGAGTACTATTCAAGATAAGCATTATGTCTTCAAAACAAGCATACCTTTCACAAGGTATGCTTGTTTTTTTGTATTCTCCCTCTTCTATTACAAATCAGTTATTCATAAAATTCGAGTACTCACACTCATTTTATGAATATTTTACTTTTATAATATAATTGCGTATCCTAAATATAAAGGTAAAGGAGTGTTAACTTTGATTATTAGAGCTTTAGAAGAAACAGATTTAGATTTTGTACATCACTTAAACAACGAATATTCTATAATGTCATACTGGTTTGAAGAACCTTATCAGTCACTTAGCGAACTTCAATCTCTTTACAAAAAACATCTGCACGATGAATCTGAACGCCGTTTCATAATAGAGACTGAACAAACACGCATTGGTGTTGTAGAATTAGTGGAGATTAACTTTATACATAGTAATTGCGAAATACAAATCATTATAGATTCACAATTTGGTGGCAAAGGTTATGCTAAAAGTGCATTTAAAATGGCCATTGATTATGCTTTTCTTGTACTTAATCTCAACAAAATATATTTATTTGTAGACGTAAACAATGAAAAAGCCGTACATATTTATAAGGACCAGAATTTTATTATTGAAGGTACTTTGCAGGAACATTTTTATGCATGGGGTGAATTTAACGACTGCTATGTTATGGGTTTACTCAAAAAGCATTGGGTTAACCAACATGATAATGATTTGTCTCAACTTGAACCTTAGTCGCATACGCTAAATAATAATTGAATATAACATTTAAAAGCTTAGAAACACCTAACAAGGCGTTCTAAGCTTTTATTGAGTGCTTAAATTTTTATTTAAAATCGTATGAGGATTATCTGAAATAATACCATCTACACCTAATTTAATCAGTGCCATGGCTTCAGAATAATTGTTTACTGTATAAGGCATAACACTTAATTGATAATTATGTGCTGTAGTAATAAATTTTTGATTAACTAAAGAAAAATGTGGATTTACATAATTTGCATATGTAGCAATTTGCTTAAAATCAGGTAATTTATACCAATATTTCTTTTTACTTATTAATACACCTAGCTGATACCCAACGTTCATATCATAAATTTTCCTAATACTTTTTTGATCAAAAGATTGTAAAATCACCTTATCTTTTGGTATTTTCCAAGCTATTAATTTATTTATAATATCATGTTCTATTCCAGGATATTGTTGTGGTTTTTTTATTTCAATTAATAATTTTTGTGGCTGCCCTTTTATTAACGCAAGTACTTCATCCAATGTCATTAGCGTTTGTCCGGAAAATACATCGCCTTTCCATGAACCATAGTCATATGTTTGCAAAGCAGCCAATGTTGAAGCTTTTATTTTCCCCTTTCCATTAGAAGTACGATCAATTGTATCATCATGTATAATCACAAGATAATCATCCGAAGTTCTGTGAATATCTATTTCCAATATATCAACGTTACTTGAAAGCGCAGCTACAAAAGCAACTAATGTATTTTCTGGATAATTTGTAGCCATACCACGATGTGCTATAAGTGTAATATTGCTATTAACATGATTCATTGCCATGACGTAATACGCCTCTCTTTCTTTATTTCTTACGTTCGTCTAAACTTAAGTTATCACAAATAAATTGGAGGTCAATTGTTATGGTTCAACATGAATTTAAAGTCAATACACATTGGACAGAGGGACGTGAATCGGTAGGAAATCTTAAAGGCGATGTATTAAATGAGCAGATTTCTATTCCTGCTGGTTTAGGTGGTAATGGGACAGGAACAAATCCTGACGAATTACTCGTTTCAGCTGCATCATCTTGTTATATAATTTCACTAGCTGCTGTATTAGAACGCGCTGGATTTACAGATATTGAAATACAACAATCTTCTATTGGTACAGCCATATTTGAACAGACAAAATTCCGAATGGATAGCATCACTCACTATCCTGAAATATATGTTTCAAAAGATCAAAGAGATATGCTATCCAAAAAAATAGAAAAATTATTAAAAGTTGCAGATAACAATTGTATGATTTCAAATTCAATTAAAGGTA
Organism: Staphylococcus casei; assembly: GCF_030294405.1. Classification (NCBI taxonomy): domain Bacteria; kingdom Bacillati; phylum Bacillota; class Bacilli; order Caryophanales; family Staphylococcaceae; genus Staphylococcus; species Staphylococcus casei. The sequence continues at coordinate 1,217,156 of NZ_CP125718.1, read as the reverse complement.
ACGTTTCTGTAAAAATCGAACCAATTTTAAAATAATTTTAAAAATTTTTTATGTTTATTAAAAAGTGGACACTATAACGATGTATGCCCTTACATTCTTGGATTTATAGTGTTCATTTTCAATAAGTTGTAACTTTTGCACTTTTATATTGTCTGAAAATTTGCTAAACTTATACAATCTTACTCAATGGGGGAATTACAAAATGAAATATTATCATCCTTTGTTATTAACACCAGGACCTACACCAGTACCAGAACAAATTTTACACGCTACACAAGAACCAATGGTCGGCCATCGATCAAGTGATTTTGAAACAATTGCTGAAGAAGCGTTTCGTGCACTTAAACCAATATTCGGCGCACAAAATGATGTAATGATATTAACATCAAGTGGTACAAGCTCTTTAGAAGCTAGCATGTTAAATATAGCTAACCCTGAAGATGATATTGTTATCATCGTATCAGGTGCTTTTGGTAATCGTTTTAAACAAATAGCAGAAACATATTATGATAATGTACATATTTTTGAAGTTGAATGGGGAGAAGCTGTAAATGTCCCTGATTTCATCGATTTCTTAAAATCTCTAAATACAACTGTTACAGCTGTTTATAGTCAATATTGTGAAACATCAACAGCTGTTGTTCATCCAATTAATGAATTAGGTCACGCACTTAAAACATATGACGAATCCATTTATTTTGTTGTTGATGGCGTGAGTTGTATCGGTGCGGTTGACGTTGACTTACAACGCGATCAAATAGACGTCCTTATTTCTGGTAGTCAAAAAGCAATCATGTTACCCCCAGGCTTAGCATTCGTAGCATATAATGATCGTGCTAAAGAACGCTTTAGTCAAGTGACTACACCACGATTCTATTTAGACTTAAACAAATATTTAAAATCATTAGCCGATCATTCAACACCTTTTACCCCAAATGTTTCATTATTTAGAGGTGTCAATGCTTATGCTAAGTTAGTTGAAGAAGAAGGCTTTGAACAAGTCATTGCACGCCACTATGCAATACGTGATGGTTTAAGACAAGCTCTTAAGGCTTTAGACTTAGACTTACTTGTTAAAGATGAGTTTGCCTCACCTACTGTTACAGCTTTAATTCCTAAATCTAAAGATGAATTAAACTTCATCAAGAAAGAACTTAAAGATCGTTTCTCTATCACAATTGCTGGCGGTCAAGGTCACCTTAAAGGAGAAATATTACGTATTGGTCATATGGGACAAATTTCACCATTTGATATTTTACAAGTAGTTTCTGCTTTAGAAATTTTATTATCAGAATTTAGAAATGAATCTTATATTGGTAAAGCAATTACACAATACATGGAGGTCGTAAAAGCATATGTATAAAATTTTAGTCTCTGATCCAATTTCACCTGAAGGTTTAAAAAGTTTGTTTGACCATAAGGACTTCGAAATTGAAACAAATACAGAATTAAATGAGCGTGAATTAATTGAAAAAATTGTGGATTTCGAAGGTTTAATCGTTAGAAGTCAAACACAAGTTACTGCTGATATTATCGCAGCTGCACCTAACTTAAAAGTTATCGCTAGAGCCGGCGTAGGTGTCGATAATATTGATGTAGATGCTGCTACAAAACATGGTGTCATCGTTATTAATGCGCCAGATGGAAATACTATTTCTGCGACTGAACATTCTATGGCAATGATTTTATCAATGGCACGTAACATTCCTCAAGCTCACCTATCATTAAAAGATGGTAGATGGGATCGTAAAACATTTAGAGGGACTGAACTTTATAATAAAACGCTTGGCGTTATCGGTGCAGGTAGAATTGGTTTAGGCGTTGCGAAACGTGCACAAAGTTTCGGTATGCATATTTTAGCTTTTGACCCTTATTTATCTGAAGATAAAGCAAAAGAATTAAACGTAACGCGTGCAACAGTAGAAGAAATTGCTGAACAAGCTGACTTTGTAACTGTTCATACCCCACTAACACCTAAAACAAAAGGCATTGTTGGAGAAGCATTTTTCGAAAAAGCTAAGCCTACATTACAAATTATTAACGTAGCACGTGGCGGTATTATTGATGAAGAAGCATTACTAAAAGCATTAGACAATAATCAAATTCAAACAGCTGCTATTGATGTGTTTGAAACAGAACCAGCAACTGAATCACCACTTGTTAAACATGACAAAGTGATTGTTACCCCACACTTGGGTGCTTCTACAGTCGAAGCACAAGAAAAAGTAGCAGTTTCTGTCGCTAATGAAATTATTGATATATTCGAAAATGGTAATGTCTTAAACGCAATTAATGCTCCGAAAATGACTTATAGCGAAATTAACGATGAGTTAAAACCATATATCGAATTAACAAAATTAACAGGTGAAGTTGGTATTCAATTACTTGAAAAAGCACCACGTGAACTTCAAATTAAATATGAAGGTGATATTGCACTTGATGACACAAGTTTATTAACTAGAACACTCGTTTCTGGTGTGTTACGCCAAGATCTTGGTGAACGTGTAAACCTTATCAATGCATTAGTCCTTCTTAATGAACAAGGTGTTTCTTATAACATTGAAAAGAATACAAAACACCGCGGCTTTAGTAACTATATTGAGTTAACTTTAATCAATAAAGATACTAAGATTACTATCGGTGCCACTGTACTTAATGGCTATGGTCCAAGAATTGTACGTATCAATGACTATCCTGTAGACTTTAAACCTGAACAATATCAACTTGTTGTTAACCATACAGACAAACCAGGCATTGTTGGACATACAGGACAAATCTTAGGCGAATATAATATTAATATCGCTTCTATGCATTTAGGACGTACAAATCAAGGTGGTAATGCTCTAATGGTACTATCTATTGACCACCCTGTTAATGAAGATGTAATTAAAAGCTTATACAGCATCGAAGGTTTCAATTTAGTTCGAAATGTAGAATTAGATATAGTAAATGAACCAAGCTACAATATTTAATAACACAATTGCACCCAAAGAACCTGCTATTTTATATATACAGCGTAAAAAAGCTGGAAGATTTTCTTAATTGAAAACCTTCCAGCTTTTTATATTTAATACCACCCTGTTAAATGCATATAAAAACACATGCAAGCCGTCTACTAAGTAAACGTCCTACATGCGTATGAATGCTTTATAAAAGAATTGTTCTTATCTCGCCGACGTGATCTACGATGTATTCCGCGCCATAACTTTCTAATTCTTCACGTGCATCGGTTCCTTTCAATCCTGTTAATGGCCCAATAAACGTTGCTCCAATTTTTTTAGCACTTAATAAATCTGCTAATGAATCGCCTACAACAAAAACATCATTTTTTTCCACACGATTTTCTTGATTGGTTGCATACTTTTCATAATTTTCCAGATTATTACCTTCTAAAGTAGCTAAATAACTAAAAGGATTCGGTTTCCCTAATGGTTTTAAGTTTGGATAACGATCTTCAGCAATAAGTACTTCGCTTGCAGTAACAATATGTTGGTCATCAAAAAGGTCTTTAATACCGATTGTATCAAATGGTACTAAGGTTTCAGTTCTTGGTCTACCAGTTGCAATGGCAATATGATAACCAGCCGCCTTTAAGTCTTCTAGTAATTGTTTAATTTCTTCTACGGGTCTTAAAACTACTTCTTCATATATGTAACCTTTTTTAAATTCAGAACGGTTTGGTTTATCCTCTACTTTATTAAATAGTTTATAACCAAGATACCATTCTTGATAAATTTCTTGAGCAAATGTCCAAAAAGAACTCTTTAACTCAAAGATTGCTGTTTGATCTGTATTTAGGCTTTCACCTGCAAATTCTACTAATGTTTGGTAGATGTTATCCTTGCCTGAACTTACGCCATCCAAAAATGATAGCGGTGCAGAAAAATTAAGTTCTACATCTGTTACATTTTCACCAACAAATTGTAATGTCTCTTGGTTAAAGTTCTCAGATTGTAATACTTTTACTAATTTATCTTTCGGTAATGCTTTGCATAGTTCTATAAAATGAATAGCGAGAACTACAAATAGCATATCCCAATTTGAATTTAAACCAAGTGATTTTAACTTAGTTAGTATTTCATCATGATAAAATACAATATCTCTTATTTCAGTTATTTGTTGGTCACTTAAACCATCAAATTGTATGGAAGCATCTAATCCGATGTACGATTTACTCATTAATATTTCATAAACAGTTAATGCAGAAACATCGAAACACCTTTCTTCACTTAAAAATACACCATCTACATCAAATAATACCGACTTCATCCTACCTACTCTCCTTTAATCAGAAAATTCTGATACTAGTATATCGTACTATTTACATGTGAAAAGCGCAAATGTATTTTATTCTTTTTTCAAAATAATATAAATAATAACTATACATAAAACAATTAAAAATATGCCTTTCAACAATTGCACGCTTATCCGTGCTTTTCTCGAAAGACATATCTTATGCTAATCATTCAATTTGCTTGTAATGCGCTTTTTATTTCACAGATTCCATTTGATTCTCTATTTCATCTGCTACTTGTTGTACTTGCGTACCAATGATAACTTGAGTATTATGCTTACCGCTGTGCGTCACCCCTACAGCTCCAGCACTTTTTATCTTAGTTTCATCCACAATACTGTTATCGTGTAACTCCATACGTAAACGTGTCGCACAATTTGTAAGCGACATAATATTATCTTTACCGCCCAATCCCTCTAAAATTTGGGTAGCTGATTTTGAATATTTATTTGTAGTTTGTGTTAATCCATCTTCTGAACTAGCTGTTTCTCCTGTAGAAGCTTCTTCTGAAGTCGGATCTGGTAATAAATTATCGCCACGTCCTGGTGTATTTAATTTTAGAAACTTAATTGCCATTCTAAATACTACATAATAAATTACAAAGAATACAAGCCCTTGTACTAACAGCATATATGGATAGTTGGCAACTGGGTTAATCAGTGAAAGTACAAAGTCAATGAGCCCTGCACTAAAGGCAAACCCTGCTGTCCAGTGGAATAATGCTGCGATAAATAATGATAACCCTGTTAAAAATGCATGTATGACGAAAAGTATAGGTGCAACAAACATGAATGCAAATTCAATTGGCTCAGTTACACCAACGAAAAAGGCTGAGATTGCACCTGCTAACATTAAGCCGTATACGCGTTTTTTCTGTTTTGTTTCAGCAGTATGATACATTGCTAAAGCTGCGGCAGGCACACCAAACATCATTACTGGGAAAAAGCCAGCCATATAACGGCCTGTTTCACCTTTGACTGCACCATCACCTGTTTGGAATTTAGCAATATCATTAATACCTGCTAAATCAAACCAAAATACTGCATTTAAAGCGTGATGTAATCCTGTTGGTATTAATAATCTATTAAAGAAACCATATAGAAAAGCACCAAACGGTCCTAAGTCTATAATCCATGTACCAAACGTTACAATGGCTGCATAGATAAGCGGCCACACAAATAGCATAATCACAGCTAGAATAATACTAAAGAACGCCGTTAATATTGGTACTAAACGTTTACCACTAAAAAATGATAATGCTGCTGGTAACTCTGTTTGACTAAACTTGTTATAAGTATAAGCAGCAATTAAACCTACAAATAATCCTATTAACACATTAGAATTATTCATTTGTTCGAAAGCAGCATCAACATGTGACTGCTTTACACCTAATAGTGGTGCTAATTTCTCTGGACTTAACACGACTGTCGTTAAAAAGAAACCTACTGTTGCAGCTAATGCAACTGCTCCGTCATTTTTCTTGGCCATTCCAAGTGCAACCCCAATTGCAAATAAAATACCCAATTGATCAAGTATTGTTGTCCCTGCTGTCGTGAAGAAAGTAGCGACTGTCGGTAAAATACCAATCGCCGTTAAAGCATTCCCTATTCCAGCAATAATAGCAGCTGCTGGTAGTACTGCAACAGGTAGCATGAGTGACCTACCTAACCTTTGCAAGAAACTAAACATATTCATTCCCCATTTCCTAGCTCGTATTCACACAAACAAACACCACATGCACAAGTTGTCCACGTGGTGTTTGTAAACGCTATACTAGCTGTCATTGTACAGTTATATAATAACATAACTTATTCAACAATCGTATTCTAATTTAGAAGTCACCGATTTTGAATTTAGTCTGCGTTGTTACTTAATATTTACGTATGCATTCAATTCTTGTTGCAATTGCTTAGTTCTATTTTCCAATTCTTTGGTTAAATATTCTAATTTTTCATTTCGTTTCATATCTTTTGGTAAATGTTTTGTCTCAATGGGTTCACCAAATTTTATAATAGCTTTACCAGTAATAAGTCCTTTAATTTCATTTGGCCCTACATATGCAGCTGGTAATATCGGCGCTTGGGCCATCATAGCAATGGTTACTGCTCCTCTTTTTAAAGGTGCACCCTCATCATATTTTTTACGTTGACCTGTAGGGAAAATACCTACCGTTTTATTTTCTTTCAATAATTTAATTGGTCTTTTTAAAGTACTTGGACCCGGGTTATCTCTGTCTACAGGAAAAGCATTTAATGACGTTAAAAATCTACCAAACCATTTATTATTAAATAATTCTTTTTTAGCCATATAATGGATTTGGTTAGGATATATAGCCGTTCCGAGCATGATTACTTCATTATAACTCTCATGCGTACAAGTAACTACATATCTATGTAACTGCGGTATGTTTTCTTTACCCTGTACTTCTAAAGAATTACTTAGTTTGACTATAATGAGCTTCAACAAGCCACTAATCAGTTTATACATTTCTCCACCTACTTCATTTTCCTTTTAATACCCTATTGATTTTATCATTTAGTTAACTTATGGACAAGAAAATTAATATTTCAGTCTAAAGTCGTATGGTGATATACTAGAAAAAGTATTCAAATCCTATCATAATAGGATTTAGAGAATGAATTGGAGGTTTACTATGTCTAATAATGATAATCACTCAAACGGAAATCAACATTATGAACAAGCACAACAGCCCTTTCAAGGTGAGCAGCGTTCGACAAACAAACCCAAATTTCCATGGTTTAAAACAATGGTCGTCGCATTAATTGCTGGAATTATTGGGGCCCTCATCGTGTTAGGGGTTGGGAAATTCATGGAGCATACCGTATTAGATGATGATGGTTCTTCTGTAAAAGAAACATCTAATAGTACGAATGCTGGTAACACACTTGACGGGAAAAGTGAAAAATATGATTCTGTTAACCAAATGATTAACGATGTATCACCTGCTATCGTAGGCGTAATAAACATGCAAAAAGCGCAAAATTTAGATGCTTTATTAAAAGGTAAATCATCTCAATCACAAGAAGCAGGCGTAGGTTCAGGAGTAATTTATCAAAAAACTAATGGTTCTGCATACATTGTAACGAATAACCATGTTATTGATGGTGCAAGTGAAATTAAAGTACAATTACATAATTCTAAACAGGTTGAGGCCAAACTCATTGGTAAAGATGCATTGACTGACATGGCAGTTTTAAAAATAGATGATACAAAAGGTACAAAAGCAATTGAATTTGCGAATTCCTCTAAAGTTAAAACAGGCGATAGTGTTTTTGCAATGGGTAATCCACTCGGTTTAGAATTTGCGAATTCAGTCACTTCTGGTATCATATCTGCAAGTGAACGTACGATTGATACACAGACTACAGCTGGCGCAAATAAAGTAAATGTATTACAAACGGATGCTGCTATTAATCCAGGTAACTCTGGTGGCGCATTGGTTGATATTAATGGGAATCTTGTAGGGATTAATTCTATGAAAATTGCTAATGAACAAGTTGAAGGGATTGGCTTTGCAATACCTAGTAACGAAGTAAAAGTTACGATAAAAGAACTTGTAAAGCATGGTAAAGTTGAACGTCCTTCAATTGGAATTGGTTTACTCAATTTAAGTGAAATTCCAGATGAATATAAAGCGCAACTTGATACCAAACGTAAAGAAGGTGTTTATATTGCCAAAGTTGACGAGAATAATGGGCTCAAAGAAGGCGACATTATTACCGCTATCGATGACAATAAAGTAAAAGAAGATACAGATTTACGTACGTACCTATATCAACAGAAAAAACCAGGCGACACAGTCAAACTCACTTTAGAAAGAAAAGGTAAAGTACAGACTGTTAAAGTCGATCTTAAAGAACAAAAATCTGCTTCAACACAATCAAGCAGCGAAGATAGTGAAGATAGTTCTGAAAGTACAAACCCTTTTAATTAACGATTCTAAATCAATAAACCATGGGTAAAATAGCTTAATGTAATGCAGATAAACCAAACACTGAAAAGTGTTTGGTTTATTTTTTATTTATTAAATTAAAATTCAGAATAATAACGGTTGTTTTTAGATGATTTGAGCAGACGCTTTCACAAAAATATCTGTTTAAGACCACGTCCCTAAACATGTGCAACAAAAAACTGTCAACAAAATCCTCGACTTTGTTGACAGTTTGAAAGAATTAATGCATTAACTGCAAATCATCATTTTATTTATAGTTAATCATAAAGTATTTCTTTTTGCCTCGACGAATAATTGTAAATTCATTTTCAATTTTATCGTCTGCCGACAACTCAAAGTTTACATCTTGTTGTCTTACACCATTCACGTAAATCGCTCCATTATTCACATCTTCACGCGCTTGACGTTTAGATGGTGAAATACCAGTTTCAACAATAGCTTCTACAATATTGGTAGTATCATTACTTAATTCAACTTGAGGTACGTCTTTAAAGCCTTCTTTCAATTCTTTAGCAGAAAGTGCTTGTAAATCACCAGCAAACAACGCTTTTGAAATACGCATCGCATCATCTAAAGCATCTTGACCATGAATAAAACGTGTCACATTTTCAGCTAAAGCTTTTTGTGCTTCACGTAAATGTGGCGCTTCATTTAATGATTGTTCTAAAGTTTCAATTTCTGCTTTGCTTAAGAAAGTAAAGTATTTCAAGAATTTGATAACATCTTCATCAGTAGTATTAATCCAAAATTGGTAGAATTCATATGGGCTTGTTTTGTCAGCATCTAACCAAACAGCGCCACCTTCAGTCTTACCAAATTTCTTACCATCTGATTTTACAACAAGCGGAATCGTAAGGCCGTACGCTTCTGTTTGACCATACATTCTACGCATTAATTCTATACCGCTTGTAATGTTACCCCATTGGTCAGAACCACCTACTTGAATTTTACAGTTATATGTTCTATTTAAATGCCCAAAGTCTATAGCTTGTAAAATGGTATAAGTAAATTCAGTGTATGAGATACCATGTTCTAAACGTGTCTGAATAGAATCTTTACCCAACATGTAATTTACACCTACGTGTTTACCATAATCCCTTAAAAAGTCTATCAACGATATTTGACTAAGCCAATCTCTATTGTTTACAAGTTTAGCACCTTTATCAGTATCAAATTCGAAAATTTTATGCATTTGCTCATTGATACCTTTCACATTTAATTCAACTTGTTCTTCAGTTTGTAATGTACGTTCTTCAGATTTACCAGAAGGATCACCAATCATACCTGTACCGCCACCAACTAACACAAGTGGTCTATGACCATTCTCTTGGAAACGTCGTAATGTTAAAAATGGTAATAAATGACCTATGTGTAAACTATCAGCTGTTGGATCCGCACCGCAATACAATGTAACCTGTTCTTTATTTAATAATTCTTCAATTCCTGATTCATCTGTCTGTTGATAAATCAAGCCTCTCCATTGTAAGTCTTCTAATAATGCGTTTGTCATTTTATCAACCTCCTATTTTACTTAAGATATCTCTTTGTGTAAGAATTAGTAACCTTTAACAACATTCATAACGTTTACGATGGAACGAATACCAAAAAACATAAAAAACGCCCTTACAAATTAATGTAAGGGCGCATGCGCACGGTACCACCATACTTAAGTCAAACAACTTTATTAATGATACGTTCATTAACTTAAACGTTTGGATTGTTAGATAGTCAAAGGTGTATTCGTATAGAAGAAAATGTTAGTTCACAGCTACCACTAACTCTCTGAAGATTTTCTATATATACTACTTTTCCTTTATCCAAAAACGATATCGAATTGATATTAATTATAAGTAACTCTATTTTAAAAGTCAACATCATAAATTATGTTATAATATTGCATACACAAGGAGGCTGCATATGGCGCACCAAACATATGATAAAAGTGTTCAAGAGAGCAACGAGATACGACCATTTCAGAGATATGAAGTGATTTATAAAAAAATAAAACATATATTCTTAGGCTTGTTTACAATTGTTACATGTACCTTTCTCATACTTATGGCGATCTCAGTATTTTATTTTCAACATTTAACTGATACAACGATTCATATGTCAGATAATGATTTGAGATTGAAATTGTTACATATTGTTGGCGACGAAGATATTGACAATACTAAAAATAATATATTAACAGAGTATAATCACTCAGCCAATACGCTTATTGTCGGACCTAACCAAGTTAGTCCACATGTCATCAAAGCACTTACCGCTTCTGAAGACAGCTTATTTTTTTACCATAATGGCATCTTACCGAAAGCCATAGTGCGTGCCGTTGGGCAAGATATCTTTAATACTGAAGCCCCCACCGGTGGTAGTACCATTACACAGCAACTCGTAAAAAATCAACTGCTGACTAATGAAAGAACTTATGACCGAAAAGCAAATGAACTTGTACTTTCTATGCGTGCCGAACACGTGTTAACCAAAGATGAAATTATTTATACGTATTTAAACATCGTTCCCTTTGGACGAGATCACCATGGGTCTGATATAACAGGTATTGCTTCAGCTTCATATAGTTTGTTTGGAAAATCAGCAACAAACTTGAATATTGCTGAATCTGCTTACCTTATCGGTTTACTTCAAAGTCCATACTACTATACACCTTATACAGAGGATGGTTCATTGAAACCTGATCAAGAGATAAAGATTAGTTTAAATCGTCAACATTATGTACTTAAACGCATGTTAGTCGAAGAGAAAATCACGCATGCCGATTTTAAACATGCTGAAAAATATAATGTGCAACAACATTTAATAACAAGATAAAAGGACGCATGTATTCATTACCATGCGTCCTTTTATCATAATGGTTTCAACTTTAAAATAAACCTACTGCATGTCCATCATCTGTAACATCCATATTTAATGCTGCTGGTTTCTTTGGTAGACCTGGCATCGTCATAATTGCACCTGTTAATGCAACTATAAATCCAGCACCTGTTTTAGCCTCTAATTCACGAATCGTAATTTCAAATCCTTCTGGCGCCCCTAATTGTGTAGCATCATCAGAAAATGAATATTGTGTTTTAGCCATACAAATAGGATAATTGTCCCAACCATTATCTTTAAACTGTTGTAATTGTTTTTGTGCCTTACTACTAAAGGTAACTTTAGCGCCAACATATATTTCTCGTACAATTGTTTCTATTTTCGTTTCAAGTGGTTGATTAAGTTCATATAAATGTTTGAAATTTTGAGGTTCAACAATTGCTTCTAAAACTTCATTAGCTAAATCAATACCGCCATTGCCACCTTTTTCCCAAACCTCAGTTAAGGCTAAACGTATACCATTGTCTTTGGCCCATGCTTGTACAAATTTCGTTTCTTCATCTGTATCATGGATAAATGCATTTAAAGCAACAACCGGCTCCAATCCATATTTCCTAACATTTTTAACATGACGCTCTAAATTAACAATTCCTTTTTCAAGTGCTAACACATTTTCTTCTTTAAGATTATCTTTCTCTACACCACCATGCATTTTAATAGCACGAATTGTTGCCACTACCACGACGGCTGAAGGTGCAAAGCCGGCCTCTCGCGCTTTAATATTAATGAATTTTTCAGCACCTAAATCTGAACCAAAACCTGCTTCTGTTACCACGATGTCTGCCAAATCTCTAGCAGTTTCAGTCGCTATAATAGAATTACAGCCATGTGCAATATTCGCAAATGGGCCACCATGTACAAGTGCAGGCGTGCCTTCAATTGTTTGCACAAGATTAGGTTTAATCGCATCTTTAAGAATCATAGCCAATGCACCTTCAACTTTTAAATCGGCAACTGTAACTGGCTGACGTTCACGTGTATAACCAATAGTAATATGGCTTATTTTCTCCTTTAAATCTTTGATATCATTTGCTAAACATAAAATAGCCATTATTTCAGAAGCAACTGTAATATTGAAACCATCTTCTCGTGGTACACCTTGCGTAGGGCCGCCTAAACCAACAATCACATTACGTAAAGCACGATCATTCATATCTAATACACGTTTCCACTCTATTCGGCGTTGATCAATACCTAATTCATTTCCTTGGTGTATATGATTATCTATAAATGCTGAAAGTGCATTATTTGCAGTCGTAATTGCATGAAAATCACCGTTAAAGTGCAGGTTGATATCTTCCATTGGTAATACTTGTGCATATCCTCCACCTGTTGCCCCACCTTTTATGCCAAATGTTGGTCCTAAAGCAGGTTCCCGTAATGCTACCATAACGTTTTTCTTAAGTTGATTAAATGCATCAGCTAACCCTACAGTAACAGTTGATTTTCCTTCACCAGCCGGCGTTGGGCTCATAGCTGTCACCAGTACTACGTTTCCCTTGCCATTATGCTGTTGAACTTGATTAATATCAATCTTAGCTTTATAGTGCCCATATGGTTCTAATGCATTTGACGGAATACCTGCCTTTTCAGCAATTTCTCCAATTGGTTTTAGTGTTGATTGATTCGCAATATCTAGATCAGATAAATGTGCCAAATTCACTCGCCCCTTCTTAATTTAAATATCCTTCGTATTTGTAACTAAAATGATAAGTCCTTATATCATTATACTAACCAAATTCAGATATATTGTCGATAATTAAAGATAGCGCTTCCATATAAATGATATATAAAATTGTAAACATTATACTATTTAGTATTTTTACTTAACATTTTACACAAAAACCTCTTTTGTACTATATACAAAAGAGGTTTTCTTAAAATAATTAAATACGACTATAGTTTATCTATCATTCGCCTTTAATATCGCTATATTATATTTTAGTCTTCCATCGTACTTAAATCTCCTGCCGGTAAGTCGAGTTCCCAAGCTTTAAGTACGCGGCGCATAATCTTACCTGAACGTGTTTTGGGTAATTTATCTTTAAAATCTATTTCTCTAGGTGCAGCATGTGCGGCTAAGCCTTCTTTAACAAATTTACGAATTTCTTCTTTTAACACATCACTTGGTTCATATCCTGGACGTAAAGCAACAAATGCTTTAATAATTTCACCTCTGATCGGGTCAGGTTTACCAATCACTCCTGCTTCTGCTACTGACTCATGTTCTACCAGTTTAGATTCTACTTCAAATGGCCCTACACGTTCTCCTGCTGTCATAATTACATCATCTACACGACCTTGGAACCAATAATAACCTTCCTCATCTTTATATGCAGAGTCTCCTGAAACATACCAATCTCCAATAAAATATGAATCATATTTTTCAGGGTTCTTCCAAATAGACACCATCATAGATGGCCATCCTTTTTTAATAGCAAGATTCCCCATTCTATTTGCTGGTAGTTCGTTCCCTTGATCATCTACAATTGCTGCTTCAACACCAGGTAAAGGTTTGCCCATAGATCCTAATTTCACATCCATCGTTGGATAATTCACAATCATATGACCACCCGTTTCCGTCATCCACCAGGTATCTAGCACCCGTTTGCCATACACATCTTTAGACCATTTTATAACTTCAGGATTCAATGGCTCTCCTACTGATAAAATCGTTTTAAGTGATGATAAATCATACTTTCCAACAATATCATCTCCTGCACTCATTAGCATTCTTAATGCAGTTGGTGCAGTATACCAAATAGTAACTTTGAACTCTTCAATCATGCCATACCATCCTTCAGGTGAAAATCTTCCACCTGCAATACAATTTGTTACACCATTTAACCATGGGCTAAAAATGCCATATGATGTACCTGTAACCCATCCAGGGTCAGCCGTACACCAATATACATCATCATCGTTAAAGTCTAATACAAACTTACCAGAAATATAATGTAATAACATGGCTTTTTGTGCGTGTAAAACACCTTTAGGTTGGCCAGTTGAACCAGAAGTATAATGTAATATCAGTCCGTCATCTAAAGTTAACCATTCCGTTTCAAAATCATCACTTGCTTTTGCAAATTCCTTATTAAAATCAATATATTCATTTTCAACATTGTCGTCCACGACAACGATAGTTTCTAAATTGGGTAATTGATCTTTAGGTATACGTGGTAATAAATCATTAGTCGTTATTATGACCTTTGCATCGCTATTTTCTAATCGATCTGCAACTGCCTTTTCCATAAATGCTTCAAATAAAGGACCTACAATCGCGCCAATTTTCAATATACCAAATAGAGCAAAATATAGCTCAGGCGTTCTTGGCATAAAGATAAAAACACGGTCTCCTTTTTCAACATTTGCTTGTTCTTTTAAAACATTGGCAGCTTTGTTTGAATTAGATTTCATTTCACTGAAAGTATAGCTTTCTTTACGTTTTTCATCTTTATAATGTAAAGCAATCTTATCACTTTTACCTTCTTCAACATGACGATCAATACATTCATGCGCCATATTCACTTTTCCAGTGTCATACCATGAAAACACCTTTTCAACTTCCTTCCAATCAAAGTTGCCATATGTTTTGTCATAGTCTTGAAGGTTAAAATTTCCGTTTTCCCCTTGATATACTTCTACTTTCATTTTAAATCCCCCTCTTAATGAAATCGTTTACTTAAAATTTATTATAACGAACATTTTCGGAATTTTCAAAATAATACCGTGTAAACAAATACATTTAATGTTATTTTAGCTTTAATTCACTTATAATATAGTTAATTAATATTGTTCGCTGTATTCATATGCGGTAGTTTGGAGTGAAAAAATGGAACATATAAAAACGTATCAATCTCAAACTTATCACTTGGATGAAGGTACCTTTGTTATAGAAGGGCCTATTTCACGCACGAAACTTGACTCAATGACTTTTGACGAGGGCCTAAATGCTTTTCGCCCTCCCATCGATCAGTTTGAAGCAGTAAAAGAAATTAGTGAATTAGACGAAGGAAGAATATTTGTGTTACACCATGAACAGCATATCGTCGGCTATGTCACCTACCATTATCCCGATCCATTAGAACGTTGGTCTACAGGAAATTTAGCATATCTGATTGAATTAGGTGCAATAGAAATTAGTTTACCTTACCGTCGTTTAAAATTAGGCAGTGAGCTCATTAAAATAAGTTTAAGTGCTGATGAATATGAAGATTATATCGTCTTAACCACTGAATATTATTGGCATTGGGACTTGAAAAATTCAAAGCTTGACGTCTATGAATATAAGAAATTAATGCAGAAATTGATGGGATATGGGGGGCTAGAAATTTTTGCAACTGACGATCCAGAAATTACAAGTCATCCAGCCAATTGTTTGATGGCACGAATTGGATCGCGTATTTCAATTGAACAATTACAAGCATTTGACAACATTCGATACATGAATCGCTTTTTCTTTTAAAGGGGAGTCTTATATGAATCATACGCAACAGAAAACGGGCTATGTATATTCAAATGAACTATTACAATATCGATTTAGTAATAGTCATCCTTTTAATCAAATGAGATTAAAATTAACAACTGAGTTACTCACTGATTTGGGTTACTTAAAACCAAACCATATCATTCAACCTAGGATTGCTAATGACAAAGAATTAGCTTTAATACATTCTTATGATTACATTCAAGCTATTCGACATGCATCACATGGCATTTTAAACGATAGTGAAGCCAAAAAATATGGTTTAGATGGCGATGACACATTACAATTTCGCATGATGCATAAGCACAGCGCACGAATTGTTGGTGGTGCATTAAATTTAGCTGACTGTATCATGGACGGTACAGTTACGAATGGTTGTCATTTAGGTGGCGGCTTACACCATAGCTTGCCTGGCCGTGCAAATGGGTTTTGTATTTACAATGATGTAGCCATTACTATTGCTTATCTTATCAAAAATTACAATCAACGTGTATTATGTATAGATACTGATGCGCATCATGGCGATGGTACACAGTGGAGTTTCTATACAAATGATCAATCTTTAATTTATTCTATACACGAAACTGGCAAATTCCTGTTCCCTGGTTCTGGTCATTATACCGAACGTGGTGCTGAAAAAGGATTTGGTTATACAGTGAATGTTCCCTTAGAGCCATATACAGAAGATGTTTCATTTCTAGAAGTGTTTAAAGAAACTGTTGAGCCGGTCGTTGCTTCATTTAAACCTGATATTATCGTTAGTGTGCATGGTGTAGATATTCATTATTTAGATCCCCTCACTCATATGAGTTGTACATTAGATGCGCTATATCAAATTCCATATATCATTAAGTCATTAGCTGATACATACACAGATAGTAAAGTACTTATGTTTGGTGGTGGTGGATACAATATTTGGAAAGTCGTGCCTCGCGCATGGAGTCATGTCTTTTTAGCGCTAATCAATGCGCCGCAACCATCAGGTGATTTACCAAAGAGATGGCTACATAAATGGCAACAATATGCACCTTACAAGCTCCCTATCTCGTGGAGCGATGATATGCAAGATTTCCAACATATACCTCGAACAGAAGAAATATCAGCAACAAATCTGAAACATGCACACCAAGTATGTAGTTGGTTTAAATCATAGCTACGCCAAAAGGGCTATGACCAATGGTCATCCTTCCTTCGAATCATAATTTTTATAAAAAAGAAACCTTATGACAATATCATAAGGTTCAAAGATAGACAAACCAATTGCTATAATTTAGTGTTTGGTTTGTTTTTTTGATTATATCTAAATTCCGACTCCTATCTATAATCTTTTAAAGTCTTTTAAAATGCTTATTCCATTTTATTCTTTGTAGTCGCGGTTAAGACTACTCCTTGAGGAACAGCACTACCCAAAAACATAGCATACGATAACACCTACGAAAACAAACGAAAAAAGTCAACACCATAGGAAGCTTTATCCATATATTGAAAGCAACCTTATTATTAACATAAGGTTGCTTTTTTATTAATTATTAGCCTATTTTTCAACTGACCACTATTTAGTTGTACCTCTATATTCAATTCTATGTGGTAGTATTACATTCGGCTCTTCAATTTCTTCTTCATTCATATATTTTGTTAACAATCTCATGCCTACCGCCCCAATGTCATAAAGTGGCTGAATCACACTAGATAATTGTGGTCTTACCATTTCAACTAATCTCGTATTATTAAAGCTTACAATTTGTAATGAATCAGGAATGCTTACCCCAACATCTTGCGCGGAGTGGACTAATCCAATAGCCTGTTCATCACTGATTGAAAGAATTGCATCTGGTTTTGATGCTTTTAATGTTTCAAAGGCACGCACACCATCTTTATACGTTTCATTACCATTAAATATATTTTCATCATTTAATGTAAGTTGATGTTGTGATAATACTTCTTTAAGACCAGCTAACACATCTTCTTGTGCTTTTTTAGAATAATCTCCACCTACAAAGGCAAATTCTTTAGCGCCACTTTCAATTAAGTGATTTGTAATTTCTTTAGCAGCTGATTTGAAATCGATATTAACTGAGGCTATATCCGCATCCTTACCGTTAGTTCCAGAAACTACTACAGGCACTGAAGATTTACTGATTAGGTCTTTAATCTCTTCAGAAATTGTACCACCTAAGAAAATAATGCCATCTACTTGTTTACTTAATAAATTATTAAAAATTTCTTTTTCTTTAACTGGATCGTTATCAGAATTAGAAATAATTGAATGGTATTTATACATTGTAGCTATATCTTCTAATCCTCGAGCAAGTTGAGAATAGTAAACATTAGAAATGTCTGGAATAACAACTCCAACTGTTGTAGTACGTTTACTCGCTAATCCTCGTGCCACTGCATTTGGACGATAATTTAATTTTTGAATCACTTCATTCACTTTATCACGTGTTTCAGGTTTAACATTTTGGTTACCATTAACTACTCGTGAGACCGTTGCCATAGAAACGCGGGCTTCTCTTGCAACATCATATATTGTAACAGTCATAATTTCCTCCTTGTAAGCGGTTTATTTATTATTATACTCTGTTTTCATAACTTTTCAAATTTTACCATATTTTTTGAATTTGTAAAACAATTTGTTTACAATGTCATAATTATGTCATTAAATATAATTGAATCTAGTTATTATTTATAATATTATTTTTTCATATATAACGCAAAATTTATTATCGAACTTATCTTTGTTAATATACATAGATAGTTTAATAGACGATTGCACTGTGCATTTTTACATATAAAAATGCCCCGATGCATATACTATATCCTAGTACGCGCATCAGGGCATTTATGTTTATCTTAGCTTTAATACTATTTTAATTGTTTATTATTGTACATATCCGCAAGTGGTTTAATTTCGTTGTAGAATTTTTCAAATTCATTGAAGTCCATTTGTTGACCACTATCACTTAATGCTACTGATGGATCAGGGTGAACCTCTGCCATAATACCATCAGCGCCAACTGCTAATCCAGCTTTAGCTGTTGGTAACATAATATCTTTACGACCAGTACTATGTGTAACATCAACCATAACTGGTAAATGCGTACCTTGTTTTAAGATAGGAACAGCAGAGATATCTAATGTGTTTCTTGTAGCATTTTCGTATGTACGAATACCACGTTCACATAAAATAATGTTGTTATTACCTTGAGATGCAATGTATTCAGCTGCATAAATAAATTCTTCAATTGTTGCTGATAAACCACGTTTTAATAATACTGGTTTATTTGAACGTCCTGCTTCTTTTAATAATTCAAAGTTTTGCATGTTACGTGCGCCAATTTGGAATACATCTAAATAATCGTCAGCCACTTCAAAATCAGCTGGATTTACAATTTCACTTACTACATTTAAACCGTATTTATCTTTAGTATTTTTAAGGATTTTCAATCCTTCTACACCTAAGCCTTGGAAATCATATGGTGATGTACGCGGTTTGAATGCGCCACCTCTAATAAATTTTTCACCTCTAGCTTGTAAATTAGCTGCTACAGCATCAACTTGCTCTTGAGATTCAACTGAACATGGACCAAATACAAATGATTTGTTACCATCTCCAATAATGCCACCATTATCAAATTGAACAATTGTATCTTCTGGTTTTAATTTTCTAGAAACATATAAGTGTTTTTCATTTTCAGATTTTTGTAAATCTGTAGAGGCTTTAAAAATTTCTTTAAATAATTGTTTGATTGTATTGTCATTGAAAGGTCCTTCATTTTTATCTAATAATACGTTGATCATTTCTTTTTCTCGTTGAGGGTCATATACAAGCGTACCTTTTTTACGTTTTTCCTCACCGATTTTTTGTGCTAACTTTCCTCTTCTAGATAAAAGTTTTAAAATCTCATCATTAATTTCTACAATTTCGTCTCTGTATTCTTGTAATTTGTCTGTCATTTATAGTCACCTCTATGAAAAATTTAAATTCGATATTTTATTCTGCTTTAAAGCGATAAAACATTTGTTAAACGTAATTCTAACAAGAACTCTATATAAGTTCAAGTCACGATTTTAAAAAAACACTTTTTTAAGTGAATAATTTCAATGATAACTGAATTTTCTGTAACTTACCACCTATATTTTACACTATTCTGACATTTCACTCTATATATTAAGCCCTTGTCACGTGCGGTTTTAAATAAAAAAGAACCGAACAAAACTATTGAACGGTTCTTTTTAATATTGAAACTATTAAGTCGTTATCATAAATATGCTAAATTATTAATTTCAGCCATTACTAGTCATTAAATGTTCTTTTATCGATTTTACTCTTGGCTTTTTCAACTTTTTTAGATTGCGCTCTATTTTTAGTATAAGTTTGTGCACTTTTACCTTGTTTAGGTTTACTGTCTTGAGTTGATTGCTTTTTCAAGCCATTTCCAGCCTGGTCATGCGCAATAATTCCATCATTAAACGTTACACTCTCATGAGTTTGTTTTACGCGCTGTTCAGCCGGTTCTGGTTTAGATTTAAACGTTTGGTTTTTTGATTTATCTGCAGAATTATCTACTTTATTTGTAGATTCCACAGCATGATCAACTTTACGCGTCACTAAGTGAGGAACTACTTTATTATTATTGGATTGTACTGCTTCAGGCTTCAATAAGTTGGCTGTATTATCAGCAACATTTTGATTTTCATTTATTGCTTTATTTTTATTTTTTGCAGCTAAAGCTAATCCAGTAGCTGTAACACTACTTGCTATAGCCGTTTTCTTTGATGATTGTTTTGATGTTGTTCCTTCACTTTCTTTTGAATCTTTAGTAACTAAATGAGGTGCTTGTTCTTTTGAGTTATTACTTGATTCTTCTTGTTGAAGGTTTTTTGTATTTTTAGCAACTTCTTCATTTTCGTTGAGTGCTTGCTTTTTATCACTTGCTGCTTTTGCGATACCAGTCGCTGCAATCGTACCACCTGTAGCTGCTGCAATCTTAGTACCTTTACCTGTAGAATCATTATCTTTATCTGTTACTTCCTCTTTAATCGCTGTTTGTTGTGCCTCGACCTCATCTTTGGTTGGTTGTGCTTCTGCATCAATATGTGTAGGATCTGTATTACTTGTAACAGCTGTAGTTGCCGCCTCATTATCCGCTACTTCTTCTTTAATCGCTGCTTGTTGCGCGTCAACTTCATCTTTGGTTGGTTGTGCTTCTGCATCAATATGTGTAGGATCTGTATCTTTAGATTCTACATTATCTACACCTTGTTGCTCTTGTGCTGCTTGCGCATTTGGTGACATATCCGCTAAATTATTATCTGAAGTTTCTTGTTGAATAGCATTTTTTTGAGCAGTCAATGCTGATGTAGAAACTTCATTATCTTGAGCACTTGCTACTGTTGACTTAATATGGCTAACTTGACGATCAGCATTAGCTTTTTCAATTTCTGATTGTTCAATAATGTGCGACTTGAATTGTGAAGCTTCGTCTGATTTTGGAGCAGCTTTATCATTTGCTTTTGTTTTACTTAATGATACTAACCCTATAGCTGAACCTATTACTGCCCCTACAATAAATCCATAGACAAACTCATTTCTTGCCCCTTTTGTAAAATACTCAGGAACTTCATAACTTTCTAGATTTCTTTCATAATCATCACGGTTGTAATATTTCATAATTGAAGGCCTCCTATAACAAATGCACTTAAATAAGTTTCAAAACCTCATTTAAGTGCATTTGTTTGTTTAAGTATATGATTTATTTGTTATCTACACGTGTAGTATAGCTATGTGTTGAATGATTTGACTCATTTGCATTTGCATCACTAGCTACGCTGCTCGCTTTGTAGTTTGCACTATCTCTACGATTTCTTCTGTTTTGCCATTTATCAGCAACTTCCATTGCTACGTTTGACCATTGAACAACTTGAGAGATTTTATCTTCATTTTGAGAAATATTGTGCGTAATTGAGTTTGTAACTCTATCAACAGATCCATTTAAAGTTTGTACTGAATCACCAATACCTTTAACAGCATCAATAACAGAGTTCAAACGATCTGATTTATCTTGAATATCTTCAGTTAAGCGATTAGCTTTATGAAGTAAGTCAGTAGATTCACGCGTGATACCTTGTATTTGTCCCTCAACCCCATCAAGAGTTTTAGCAACGTGATCTAAATTTTTCTTAACTGAAAGTAAAACTACTACGATACCAATGACTAATACTAGAAATGCAATCGCAGCTATAATTCCAGCTATAGGTAAAATCCATTCCATTTAAAACGCCTCCTAATAAACATATGTTGTTATTTAATATAAATACCCATCTCATTTTAACATAAACATATTAGAATGAGGTAGTGACACCAATATTTTCCATATATGCACGTTGAATTTTTTGAATATCTCCAGCGCCCATAAATAATATAACTGCATCATTATATTGTTCTAAATTATTCACAGATGCTTCATCAATAAGTTTTGCACCATCAATTTTTTGAACAAGGTCTTGAATTGTTAGATTACCACTATTTTCTCTTATTGAACCAAATATTTCACATAAGAATGTTTGATCTGCTACATTTAAACATTCAGCGAATTCATCTAAGAACGCTTTAGTTCTACTAAAAGTATGTGGTTGGAATACTGCGACTACATCTTTCGTTGGGTATTTCTTACGTGCTGTTTCAATTGTAGCACTTATCTCTCTAGGATGGTGTGCATAATCATCAACTAATATTTGTTTACCAATTTTTGTTTCGTTAAAACGACGTTTCACACCACCAAATGTTTCTAAAGCTTCTTTAATATTTTCAATATTAAGTTCTTCTAGATAACTAATTGTGATAACAGAAAGCGCATTTAAAATATTATGATCACCAAATTGCGGTGAAAGGAATGTATCATAGTATTTATTTTCAATATATACATCAAAATGTGTGCCTTTTTCATTAATTTGAATATTGTCAGCATACACATTATCATCTTTTGAGAATCCATAATAATATACTGGTACATCTGATTTTATATTACGTAGATGTGTATCGCCACCCCAAGCAATAATTGCTTTTTTAACATTATGTGCCATCTCTTGGAATGCATCAAAAACATCATTTACATCTTTAAAGTAATCTGGATGATCGAAATCAATATTTGTCATAATTGCATAATCAGGATGATAACTTAAAAAATGTCTGCGATATTCACACGCTTCAAAAGCAAAGTAATCACTTTCTGGAATACCTAATCCTGTACCATCACCAATTAAGAATGATGTTTTTTTATCGCCGTTCATTACATGAGATAATAATCCTGTTGTAGAAGTCTTGCCATGAGCACCTGTAACCGCAACAGATGTGTATTGGTTTATCACATGTCCTAAGAAATCATGATAACGAATTACTTCTAATTTTAATTCGTGTGCTCTTACTACTTCTTCATGTGTATCTGGAAATGCGTTACCTTGAACGATAACCATATCTTCCTTAATGTTATTTGCATCAAATGGTAATATTTCGATACCATTATTTTTTAAAGCTACCTCTGTAAATACGTAATTTTTTATATCTGAACCTTGAACATCATTTCCAAGATCATGCATGATTTGTGCTAATGAACTCATACCGGCTCCTTTAATGCCGACAAAATGATAATGTGTCATCGTAACACTCCTTAATCTCTATATTAATTTTTGTTTTTCTCTAAATTAATTACCATCTAAATCTGATTCTGTAATATACACATCTCTAGGTTTAGAACCATTCGCCCCGGAAACATAGCCAAGTTGCTCCAATTGATCTACAATTCTTGCCGCTCGATTATAACCTATTTGGAAATGTCTTTGTACTAATGAAGTTGAAATATGCCCCTCTTGTAACATAAAACGACATACATCATCGAATAAGTCATCTTGAGACTGAGTTTCAGTTTTCTTCAATAATTCTTTTTCTTCAAATAGATAATCTGGATCTCGTTGTTGCTTAATAAAATCAACGACATCATCAATTTCATCATCGGATACAAATGTACCTTGTACACGAATCGGTTTGTTCATGCCACTACCTAAGTACAACATATCTCCATAACCTAATAAGCGTTCTGCTCCACCACTATCTAAAATGGTTCTTGAATCCACGCTAGATGATACCATAAATGCTATTCTCGTTGGAATATTTGCTTTAATTAAACCTGTAATAACATTGACTGATGGTCTTTGCGTTGCGACTAACATGTGTATACCACAAGCACGTGCTTTTTGAGCTATACGTGCGATAGATTGCTCAACTTCTTGTGGTGCCATCATCATTAAATCAGCAAGTTCATCTATTACTATAACAATTTTTGGCATTCTATCATCGTATGTTGCCTTCTTATTATAAGCTGTAATATTTCTCACATGATATTTAGCAAAAACTTTATAACGACGTTCCATTTCTTCAACAGCCCACTTAAGACTTTGCGTCGCCGCCTTAACATCTGTAATTACTGGTGCTACAAGATGTGGTAAATCATTGTATGGTGCGAGTTCAACCATCTTAGGATCAATAAGTAATAATCTCAACTCTTCAGGGTGATTTTTATATAATAATGACATTAATATGCTGTTAATGCATACTGATTTGCCTGAACCTGTTGCGCCTGCAATTAAAGCATGTGGTGTTTTAGCTATATCCATCAGTAAAGGTTCATTATTAATGCCAAAGCCCATCGCAACATTCAATTTAGATTCTGAATTTTTAAAGCTAGGGGCTTCAATGATTGAACGTAAATTAACTTTGGTTGACGTGACATTTGGCACTTCAATCCCTACTAAACTCGTACCCGGTATTGGTGCTTCTATACGAATGTCCTTCGCTGCTAATGCCATTTTAATATCATCTTGTAGTGCAGTGATCCTAGACACTTTAACACCTTTCTCAACAGAAAGTTCAAAGCGTGTTACACTTGGTCCTTCTGTGACGTTTTGTACCTCAGCTGGTACATTAAAATAATAAAAGGCTTCGTTTAGTTCTTGTTTTTTCTCTTCTATCCATGAATTATCAATTTCATGTTCTTCAGGCTCGTCTAATAAGCTTGCGCTCGGCAATTTAATATTTGGTCCTCTTCTAATAGTTGGCTTATCACTATCGTTATTTGTAACACCCTCGCCTACTTGCTTGGTATCTATATCTGATGGTGATGTCTCTAAATTTTGTTGATCTGGATTTTGTTTGGCATCTTGCTGATGTGTTACTTCTTTTTTAGCAACTTCAGACTGACTCTGCAGACCACCCGTGTCCTGTGGCTGATTAATATTTTCAACTTGAATCGTTGTCTCTGCATGAATATGGGACGAGTCAGAAATTCGGGCATCAGTTTGTGATTCGTTCTCTTTGTCATTATGACTTGCCGCCAATACGTCTGCTTCATCTGGTGCCTGTTGTGTTTCATTCATTTCTGGTGCTTTGTAATCTGATTCTATTACCTCTGCTTCATTCATATCGCTATCTGATACTAGTGCTTTATTATTTGTTTCAGTAATAGGCTCAGTATGATTTTCGACATAACTAGACACATGTTGATCATTTTCTATATTAGATTTCTGAGGTTGTTGTTCTGATGTTTTGTGCATATCTTGTTGCTTCGTTGTATGTCTTTCATTTTGTGATACATCATGCGCTTTACTAGCATGAATGTGGTCAAGTTTGCTTTGCTTTTTAGCATCCATCATACGCTTTTTATCTGATGGAGTCATTACCACATTAAATGGTTTACTTCCTTTTCTAGTTGGCTGTTGAATACGATTTGTTTGGTTAGTACGACTTTCATCTGACTGTTTGCTATTTAAGTCTTGTGTATCTTGTACAGCAGACGCTTCATTTTCTGGATTTTCACTCATTTCAGATGAATGTTGTTCACTTGAAACATCATTTAATTGCGTAGTTACTGTTTCCTCTAATGATTCGTGAATGTTGTTACTATCTTTATCTTCACTGTCTGAAGTTAAATCATCTTCACTGCTAGAATTATTTACACCTTCTGATGTATGCACAGATGTTTCTAAATCATCCTCTGTTTCTGAATGATTATCTTCTTCTTGATTCGTTAATTCACTATGTGATTGTGTTAATTCTCTATATTGTGCATCTGTAAATGGCGTTTCTGATGCTTGATAATGATTAAAATCGCTTGCTTGTTCACTGTTTAGTTCATCTTCCGATAGTGATTGTTGCGGTACATTGTTTTCTTCAAATATAGTATTAGCTTGTTTATTAATTGACTTGTCAACATCATCGTTAGGACTATCGTATTCAGCGATTTCATCATCGTCTTTGTTGTTTATTTGTTCAGTGCTTACATCCACATATTCATCATTTATAGTATGTACATCACTTACTTGATCTAAATCAATTTCTTCATAATTAAATGGTGACGTTGCCCCTACTTGAGCATCTTCATTATTATCATTATTGAAATCTTGTGTATTAGTTTGAGTGTGTTCACTTTCTATTGTGTCTATACTGTCATATGCATCAGCTATCATATTACCTTCTTCATCGAGTGAACTTTCACCAATGTGATTTTGCGCTTGCTTTGCATACATTTCATCAATTGCTTTTTGAATATCATTCTCGTTATTTTCTTGTTGTGCATTTCTCTTTTGTTGTAACGCTTTTTTAAATTGACGCTTTTGTAATACCTTGCGTTCTCTTTCGCGTCGAATTTCTTCTACGATTTGAGAGGCATAGATATTTTCAATACTAATTTTATTATCTCGAGCAATAGACGAAGTTTGTTTAGTAGATTCCTTAGATTCGTCTTCTGTTGAAGTTTGAGATGAATCGTTATCCCAAGTACTTTCTACAGTGTTCGGACTGCTTTGTGAGGTAATTGGTTGCTCTTCATCAACTTGTGTACTTTGATGCGCTTCTGGTGTATTAATATAGGCATCATTATCGTGTACCTTTTCTGTTGCATTACTTTGTGTTTGAATGTTCGAATCATCAGGTTTAGATGTAGGTTGTTTATCTTCTTCTGATTGATCTGAAGTTCGAATTACGCCATTGTCTAAAGGACGTGGTTTTTGAGTGCCAAAAATTGCTGACGGTACTTCACTCGCTTTAAAATCACTATGCTGATAGCTTGGCGTTTTATGACTACTTTTAGTCTCGGCATTAGCTCTCAACACGTCTGTTTGAATTCTCATTCTAGTCCCTCTATGGGGCTTATGCTCACTCACAGCATCAGTAGGTGCAGATTGGTGTTGGGTTGGATGTTCACTTCTGTCTTGTTTCTTAACATCATTAGATTTCGTTGTATCATATGCATGTCTGCGTCTTCTTGGTTTATGATGTGTATGAGGTGCCTCTGAAGAGGGCTCATAGTGTTTTCTGTTTTCATGAGATGACTGATTATTAGAAGTAGATTGTTCTTCTGATTGACTTGCTTCTTCTAAAACACGCATAGGAAATCTGAATTTACCTTTAGGTCTTTCATAAACATCATTGTTCTGGGGAAGTAATGAATCTTGCTCTTCTTGTTGTGTAGCTTTTTGACGTCGTTGGCTTCTTTTATTGAGATAATCTTCTGTTGAGTCATTATCTTCTCCAAATAACTTGTCGAACCAGCTCATTCGCACATTACCTCCTTTTATTCTTCAAAAAATGCTTGTCCTACAGTGTAATCATCTGTTAAGACCATAATACCTTTTTCTTCTGGTGCATTAGGTAAATTTAATTCTTTCATTGAACAAACCATACCACTTGATGGCACACCTCTAAGCTCTGCGTCTTTAATAACCATACCGCTTGGCATCACTGCACCTACTTTTGCCACAACAACTTTTTGTCCAGCTTCAATATTCGGAGCGCCACATACGATTTGTAATTGTTCATTGCCCACGTCAATACGCAATACACTTAATTTATCTGCGTCAGGATGTTTTTCTTTAGTTTCAACATAACCTACTACAAACTTAGGAGAGAAATCTGCATTTAATTCAAAAGTAAATCCATCATTTTTGATAGCTTTTTGCAATGCTTCCACTAATGCTTCAGTTAACTTGATATGACCATTTCCAACGATATCAGCCTTTTTAGATGCATTGAAAATATTGTAGCCCACGACTTTGTTTTCATGTTTGATTTCAACTACATCGCCTTTTGTTTCGTAATTGAACTCACCATTAATAGTTTCAATTTGTAAAAATGCTACATCTCCAACTGCTTCTTTATTATAAAATAAATTCATGGTTATTAATCTCCTTAATCTTTATCTTTATTTTCGTATTTTTTTCGTGTTGCTTCTAATCTTTGTATTACATTGGGATCTCTTTTTTGCTTATTATTTTTACCTAATATAAATATAGGCTCAAAATGACCTTTGTCATAGCCAAGTGATAAAGAGGTAATAGGAACTAAACCTTTTGTAAAGAATTCCATCGTTAGGTGAGCCATTACATCGTAGCCTGTTTTATTGCGAATATCTGCAATAATCAATACATCTTGGTGCGGCACGGCTACCAGCATTTCGCCTTCACATTGGTCTTGGATTTCATTTAAAAAGGTCGTGTTCAAAATTCTACTTGCGTCATAACCATCATTAGAATTGACGAAATAAAATATATTTCCTTTCACTTCATCTGTTGTATATTTATTTTCTAGTTTTCTGATGTTAAATAAAGCCATTTCTTTTAATTGTTGCTTGGTTAATTTCATTTGTTCAAGCATGCGTTCATCAACTAAACGGTATGATTTACCTAAATCAACTGCATAATATATATTTGTTTCTGCAGTATGCTTTTCAATCACAAATTTATTACCATTTTTATCTTTTTTATCGAAACTCGGAGACCTAAGCACCGGCATGATTTGAATATCATCTATACCTGATAGTGTGTCCCCTTTCATTTGTTCAATTGCTTCTTCAACATAATAGACTATTTCATCTACTATTTTTTCTTTTTGGTTATTATATTTAGCTACTATTGTAGAAAGTTTAACAGTAACACCTTCACCATTATCTATTCTAAAAATACGTAGCGTTTCTTCTTCACGATTAAAGCTAAACTTCACGTTTAGATGACTCAATCGATCTTTTAATTTATCTCTCATTTGAAAGACATTCATCTTTAACACTCCTATTTACGTGCCTTATTACAGTTTACAATAAATATACCCTTAGGAACAGAAAAAAAGTAAGTTCTAAGGGTATATATTTGTATAAATCATTTCAAATGATTTTGTCTATTTTTATTTACAATGAAGCTAAAAATTCATCAATTTGTTCAATAGATTTGCGCTCTTTTCCAATATAACTACCAATTTGTTTATCATCTTTAAATACTAAGAAACTCGGTATACCCATAATGTCATGTTCTATACAAATATCTATAAATTTATCTCTATCTACAGATACAAATTTATAATTTGTATATTTATTTTCCAATTGTGGTAAATCGGGTTCAATGACTTTACAATCCGGACACCAATCTGCAGTAAATAAAAATACCGTTTGTTCTTTTTTTAATTCTTCAAATTGTTGAGCGTTTTCTAATTGTTTCATTCTAATCTCTCCTAAGTTATTTATATTGTAATGCTTCGATTTTGTCTTCATTCAAATGTGTGACAGATTGTGTTAATAGATGTCTAGCAGCTGTATAATCTCTCATATCAAACACAGCATCTGTACTGTGGATGTAGCGTGCACATACACCAATAACTGCAGTGGGTATGCCAATATTCGCCTTATGAATCTCTCCACCATCCGTACCGCCTGGTGATATATAATATTGATGAGATATATCAAATTGATTGGCTAAGTCTAGCAAATAATCTCTAAAAGTTGGCTTCAGTATCATTGTGCCATCTTTTATCCTTATCAATGTACCTTTGCCTAATTCTCCGGATAAGTGTTGCTGACCTTTCATATCATTTGCAGGAGAACAATCTACAACAAAAGCTACATCAGGATCTATTAATTCTGCAGAGGCACGTGCCCCCCTTAATCCTACTTCTTCTTGAACATTAGCACCTACATACAAGTCAAAGTTTAAATCTACATCTTTTAATAATTCTAATAATTCAATACCAATTAAACAACCATAACGATTGTCCCAAGCTTTACTTGCAAATCGGTGTTCAGATAATTGGATAAATGGCGTTTCTGGAACAATTGAATCTCCAATATTTATACCACGTGCTAAAACTTCTTCTTGATTTTCACAACCAATATCCAATAGTAAGTCTTCTATTTTAGGGGCACCTTCGTTCCCAGTTCTAAAATGCTTAGGTATATTGGCTACAATTCCAATAATTTCTTCGTTTTTACGTGATTTTACTTTAAGTCGCTGACCTTGCCAAATATCCGTTGCTACACCACCTAAATTTGTAAATTGTAGCATACCATTCTTAGTAATATGAGTAATCATAAACCCAACTTCATCCATGTGCGCAGCCACCATTACACGTTTAGGATTATCTCCTTTCGCACGTTTAACTCCGTAAAATCCACCCATGCGATTATAAACAAATTCATCTACATAAGGTTCCATTTCTGCTTTTAAATATGATTGTACTTCATCTTCAAAGCCTGGGGCACCGTGTAATTCTGTTAATGTTTTCATTCTTGATATTGTTTTATTCTTGTCTATATTCAACGTTGCTCACTCCTTAATATTTATTATATCATCTTCGTTATGGTAAACTATTAATATGACTTTATTGGGGGTAGATGCTGTTATGTTGAATAAAAAGAATTGGATTTTCATCCTATTTATTTCACTAACAACAATTATTGGAATATACTATTTTTATAAACGTCAAACTCATCAAAGATATCAAGATCCAGAAAAATTATTATCAGAAGTAAAAACATATTTTATGAATGTTGTAGGATCTTACATATTAAATGAAACGATAGCTTATAAAGATTCCACGAACAATAATAATATTGTTTTCCAGGGTGGTATCACTACACAGCACAATGGTAAACTAACTTATTATGACTTTTTTGCTGATGCAAAAACTGGGGAAATTATCGATATAATTGAATGCGATTAATATAAGGTTAAAGTTACGAGAAAATGATGTGCAGTGTCTTTTAAATGAAAAAGCCTACACAGTATTTTTGGAGTTACAACACCATGCTAGTAATAGATATCATTAGCATCATGTTGTAAATACTCTTTCACTCATAACTTTAACCTTATTAATTTCTAGTAATATAAGTTTCTATTTCTTTATTGTTGCCTTTATCAAATTTCACTGCGAAGTATGTCACATCATGATAATACAGGAACCAATAATCTTGTATGATAAAATTGGGTATCAAGCGTTCTTTCTCTCTTATAGATTGCATCGGATAATCATCGTACGCCGTCACCCATAATGGATTTCTATGTGCTATCGTTGGAAAGATATCTCCCATATGCACAGCTTTTTCTCCTTCACTTTCAATCATTACAATTGCATGCCCATAACTATGGCCCCCAGTATGGAAGAGTTTTATCCCTGGGTAAATTTCTATTTCTTTTTCAAATAAAATCAATTTGTCTTTAAAATCTCCATCATTCTTCGACCAATATGTAGACTTACTACGGATGTTTGGACTTTGAAATTCATGCCACTCATCTTGCTGTATAACGTGAATAGCATTTTTAAAAATAGCACGTCCTTCATTGTCTGTTAATCCAGCTGCATGGTCAAAATGTAAATGTGTCATTAATACATAATCTATATCATCTACTGTTAATTCTAAAGCCTTTAAATCTTTTTCAATTTTAGATTCATACTCGACACCAAAGTTTTTACGTTCTTTAGCCGTTAACTTATCAGTGCCTATACCAGTATCAATTAGAATAGACTTATCTTTCGTTTGTATAAGAATAGGATGTGTCGGTAAAGGAATTTGATTCTTATCATTCACCTCATATTTCCTTGTCCATAGTGCTTTGGGTACAACACCAAACATAGCGCCACCATCAATTTGTGTTATCCCACCATTTAAATAATGGATTTTAAAATCACCCAATTTCATTTTATTTCCTCCTTTACTCGCAGTAAATTATTTACTTAATTACCATAGTAATACAATACCCTATCTACTTTAAAGCAAGAAGTAAAATAACTGGAATATGCATTAATTTTCATGAAATTTAACTCGTTCACTCTAAATTAAAGCAAAAAAAATTGATAGAAACGAATGTTCTATCAATCAAAATTTATAGTATTTTTAATGAAATTTAGCTTCCATACGATAGATTCTCGAACCTTTCTCAGAAAACTTCGTTTCATATTCTGTCGCTATATTACTGCCATCATCTTCTTGATGGAGATTTAAGTTTATCTTGATAAAATACATACCAAATTGTGACATACTCTCTAAGCTATAGGCAAAGAGACCTCTATTGTCCGTCTTGAAATGCAATTCTCCATCTTTTTGTAAAATTTGTTTATATAATGCTAAATATGTGTGATATGTCAATCTACGTTTCGTATGCTTTTTCTTCGGCCAAGGATCAGAGAAATTCAAATAAACGCGTGCCACTTCACCATCTACAAAATAATCATTAAGTTCTGCAGCATCATTACAAATCAATTTAATGTTAGTTAGATTCTGTTCTAAAACTTTATCTAACACTTTTATCATCACACTACTTTCACGCTCCATTGATATAAAATTAATATCAGGATTTTGCGCAGCTAATGTAGTAATAAATTGGCCCATGCCTGAACCTATTTCAATGTATATCGGTTGGTCTTTATCAAACCATTCCGAGATTTTCCCTGCATGATGACCATCTAAATCTACAATATTTGGATGTGATTTTAAATAATCTTCTGCCCAAGGTTTGTGACGCATTCTCATTCTCATAACTCCTTATATAAACGCATTGTTGTTCATTACTTCATTCAAAAAGTTAAGCCATAAATTCATATCTTTGTAACGTTTCTGTTCTTCATACCATTGCACCATGCCAATAGATTGTATCACTGTATACCATTTCATTCTTTTTTGTAAGTCCATGGAATCTTTTGCACCATATACTTCTAACCATTGAGACCATTTTTTCTCTGGAACGTAATTGTATAGCAGCATGCCTAAATCAATTGCTGGATCAGCAATCATAGCACCTTCCCAATCAACTAGGTACAGTTCATCATGGTCTGATAATAACCAATTATTATGGTTAACATCACCATGAACCACTGTAAAGAAACGCGGATCTAAATTAGGCATATGATCTTCTAAATAGGTTAAAGCTTTTCTAACAACATGATGTGTCAAAACTTCTCTAGATAATGAAGCGTTTATTTTATTTAATAAAATATCTGGTGTAATAGGCTCCATTTCCATACGTTTCAACATATTTAATAATGTTCTAGAATTGTGTATTTTTTTCAATAAATGTGCGACTCGTTGTTCGTGCATTTCATTGAAAGTAAGCTCTCTACCATTTTTCCAATGTTGTGCCGTTACGACTTCTCCGGTTTCAATGCGCTTGGTCCAAACTAATTTGGGCACAATACCTTCAGCAGATAGCGCTGCAATAAAAGGGTTTGAATTTCTCTTTAAGAATAACTTTTGTCCATCTTGTTCTGCCATATAAGCTTCACCCGATGCACCACCTGCTGAATCTAGCGTCCATCCTAATTGATAAAACTGCTCCAACACGTTCACCTCACTTTCAATTAGAAAATGGCTCAAGAAAACAATTTTCGAGAGCCATATATAATAATTTTATTTCAAAATTATAAACTTCAACCAGAATTGTGTAGCCTCACGTCTTATGACATACACATTGTCCCTCCATGGTTCAAGTTCCATTTTTTATATAATATAGATACCATTCCATCCAATTTATAATAACTTATATAGCATATCACAAATCACCTTAGAACAGACCATTAAATTTAACATTTCTCTATCTTTTTTATGAAATTTTTCACTTCAAAATTTCATCGCTCATAAAGATTTTATATTGTTTAGCTTACTATTTCAACCAAAAATGAGAAACAAAAAGTCACATTTTACTTTCGTCATTTTATGGTATTCTTTTAAACGGCTCATTAAGAATTATAACATAATTTATCATCAATTTATGTTACATTTTCTATCCATTTATGGAAATTATGAACTAACCGTGTCAATATATCTATTAAATCCTTCTTGTAATTCTTTAGTTATTGGACCTACTTGACCATCACCAACAGAGTTACCATTTAATTTAATAACTGGTGTTACTTCTATTGAAGTACTTGAAACAATAATCTCATCTGCATTCGCTAAGAAATCTAATGTAAATGTTTCTTCATTAAATGGTATTTGTTTTTCCTCTGCTATAGATTTTATAACTCTACGCGTAATCCCATTTAAAATGTAATTATTAGTTGGATGCGTATAGATTTCGCCATCTTTAATCGCATAAACATTACTTGATGACCCTTCAGTTACGATATCACCACGATGTTGGATTGCCTCTTTAGCATTGTACTTTGTTGCAAGCTCTTTTGCCAATACATTGCCTAGTAAATTCAAACTCTTAATATCACATCTTAACCAACGTACATCTTCTGTAGTTACAGCATTGATGCCTTCTTCTAATTGTTTATATGGACGATCGTACGTTTTTGTAAACGCCATAATATTCGCTTCTACTGATGGAGTTGGGAAAGCATGGTCACGAGGTGCTGCACCACGTGTAACTTGAATATATACACCACCATTAACTACGCCATTCGCATTAATCAATTCTTGAACAAGCTCAATAATCGAATCCACATCGTGTTTCAAATCTAAACCAATTTCTGCAGCACTTCTTAATAGTCTTTCAAAGTGAGGTCTGGCAGTAAATAAGTGATTGTCATAAATTCTTACATATTCATATATACCATCACCAAAAACGTACCCTCTATCGTTATAAGGCACCTTAGCGTCATGCTCTTCTAATAATTGTTCGTTGATTAATACTTTTGTCATAGTTATCCCTCCACACATAATGCATACAATGATTCTAAATAAATACTCGTTGCATTAAATAATTGTTTTTTAGTAATGTACTCATTTTTTTGGTGCATTAAATCTTCTGAATCGCTGAACATTGCGCCAAATGCAACGCCTTTATCTAAATTACGTGCATATGTGCCTCCACCAATCGTATAAGGCTCAGTTTCATCACCAGTTTGGTTTCTATAAGCTTGAACTAGCGTTTGTACGAATGGATCATCCTTTTCTACATAATGCGGGACTTGATTTTTCCCTAATTTCATTGAAAATCCTAATTGTTGAATTTCATTTTCAAATCTTGTCATAGCTTCTTCAAACTCAAAGCCTTCTGGATATCTCAAATTAATACCAAATTTACCACCGTCGTTATTATTATATGAAATAATACCAATATTTGTAGTAACATCGCCCATAATCTCAGTATGATATTTCATACCCATTTTTTCTCCAAAATGAGAATTAAACAAGTATCGCTCACTGAAATTAACAAAGTTAGCTGCAGATTGATCTAAATCGATTGTAGCTAAGAAATTCAATAAATATAATCCTGCATTCACACCTTTAGATGGATCCATACCATGGACTGCTTTACCTTGAACTTTAAGCACTAACACACCACTATCAACAGCACTTTCTCCTTCTAAATGATTTTCATAAAGAAATTGTTCAAAGTTTTGAATTACATCAGTCATATTTTCTTTCACTGCAACATTAGCCACCGCTTCATCTGGAACCATATTATAACGTTGACCTGAAGTGAATGAACGTAACTCGTATTCTGGTTCATCTTGTGCTTCATCTTTTTCATTTTGAGTCACATCGAATGTGCTAATTCCTTTTTCGCCATGAATGGCTGGGAATTCAGCATCCGGAGCAAAGCCAAGCGCAGGCATTTCCTCGGTTTTAAAATATCGATCTGTACATAGCCAATCAGATTCTTCGTCCGTTCCGATTATAATATGTATACGTTTTTTCCAATTGACGTTCATGTCATTCAGAATTTTCACTGCATAATACGCTGCTATTGTAGGTCCTTTATCATCAAGCGTACCTCGTGCTATAACTTTGTCATCAGTAATGACTGGTTCAAACGGATTAGATTCCCAACCGTCTCCAGCTGGCACAACATCTACGTGACATAGAATCCCAAATACATCTTCTCCAGAACCCGCTTCAATTCTGCCTGCAATGTGATCCACGTCATGTGTCCCGAAACCATCGCGTTCTGCAATTTTATACATATAATCTAGTGCTCTACGCGGACCTGGTCCGACTGGGTTATCTGATGACGCTTTACTGTCATCTCTCACACTTTCGATTGATAATAAACCTTTCAAATCTTCAATGATGAGATCTTCGTATTCTTGCACTTTTTCTTTCCACATTTGAGATCAACTTCTTTCTTAAGACTAATGTAATTAATATTTTACATGAAGTAATGAAGAAACTACAGTGAGATGGCACTATTATTTTAAAATTCCGACTGTTTCTTTTTGGCTGAAAACAGTGTGACCGCTATAATATAGTATTTTACAAATGCTGTATTAATCTCAAAAAGCCTAGTTCAACAATTGAACTAGGCTCTTACAATCCACTTATATGATAGAAATATTATTTATCTTCGTGTTTATTACTATTATTTTTTAATTCTTCTTCAGTAACTACGCGAAGGTTATTTGAAGGATCAGCTGCACCTTCGTCAGTGAATCTTGCTTCTTCAATATGTTCATCATCTTTTTTAGCTGAACCTTTGAAGTGTTCTCTTTGACTATTGATAAATCCTTTTGGATCTTCTTTTACTTTAGAAGCATAACCTTTTGGATCACCTTTTACTTCGTTAAAAGTTTCTCCTGCCTTAGAGCTGATTTGGCTTGCAATGTCTTTGGCATTTTGTTTATATGATTCAGGATTAGCCTTGTATTTATTATACTCACCTTTTAATTTATCTCTATTTTCTTTTTTAGAAAGAACAACTGCTGCAGCTGCTCCACCAATTCCTACCACTGCTTTTAAAATTTTTGACATAATAGCACCTCTTCTTTATTTTAATCCTAATTTTTTGAAATCTTCTTGGGTTAATTGACGATACTCGCCTGGCGCTAATGATTGATCCAGTTGTAAATCGCCAATACGCATACGTTTCAATGCTATCACTTCATTATCTATAGCATGAAACATACGCTTAACCTGATGATACCTTCCTTCGTAAATTGTGACAAGTGATCTTCTTTCTTCATCACATCGAACCAAATCAGCAGGCTTCACCAATCCTTCATCCAATGCTATACCCGATTTAAACAATTCTATATCATTTTTTGTAATTGTTTTTTCAGAAATTACTTCATATGTCTTAGAAACGTGCTTTGACGGGCTCATCAAGTCGTGATTAAATTGTCCATCATTAGTAATTAAAAGTAACCCTTCGGTATCTTTGTCTAGTCGCCCTACAGGGAAAACATCCAAGTATCTATATTCATCTACTAAATCAATAACTGTCTTATGTTTATCATCTTCTGTTGCTGACACATAGCCTTGTGGTTTATTTAGCATTAAATAAATTTTATCTATATATTGTACGATTTCTTCTTGAACTTTAACTTTGTCTACAGATGGATCAATATGTGCTTTGGGTGATTTTTCTTTGATTTCATTGACTGTAACTTCACCCTTTTTTAATAATTGCCTCACTTCTGTACGTGTACCTATTCCCATATTAGCTAAAAACTTGTCTAATCTCATGAAGCAATTCCTAACTTACGTCTGATTTTATTTGGAATATCACCTAAAAATTCATCGGCAAGTCTTGTCTTCATTGTCATACTTGCATAAACAAGCATTCCAATTGCAACACTAACAATTATAATTGTTAACGAACCAAATTTTGATTGCACGGGAATGAATATTTTAAGAACAAAGAATACTGCTTCAACGACAATCATCATGATAAGTCCATATAAGAATATCTTACTAAAGTGTAACCAAGTCTCACTAAAGTTGAATTTAGCATATTTTTTAAGAATAACAAAATTACATGATATAGCGAATAGTAAAGCTAAAGCTGTACTTAACACTGCACCTTGTGAATGGAAAGCAACAATAAGTGGTGTATTTAAAATAATTTTTATAACAACTGCTGCTAAAATAACGTAAACCGTTAATTTTTGTTTATCAATACCTTGTAACATAGATGCCGTTACACTTAACAAGGCAATCAATATCGCTACAGGTGCATAATAGAATAAGACATTACTTCCATCAACATTATAACTATAGAAAACTGTGTAAATCGGTAAAGAAAGTGCCATAATACCTAAACTTGCCGGCACAGTAATAAACATTAACACACCTAAAGATGTACGTATCTGTCTATGCATTTCTTGTATTTCACCAGCTGCATACGTTTTTGTAATAAACGGAATCAAACTTACTGCAAACCCAGCCGATAAAGAAGTTGGAATCATCACAATTTTATTAGTGGTCATATTTAATATTGTGAAGAAATAGTCATGCATGCGACTTGGTACACCTGCAATATCTAAAGCACCATTATGTGTAAATTGGTCGACTAAGTTAAATAGTGGGAAATTCAAACTAACAATAACAAATGGAATACTATAAGAAATAATTTCTTTATACATTTTTCCATAAGATACATCAATACCTGTTGTATCACTATCTACCATTTTCTGTATATTAGGTTTTCGTTTTCTCCAGTAATACCATAATGTAAATATCCCTGCTATTGCACCAATCGCTGCTGCAAACGTTGCAACACCATTAGCTGCTAAGATACTTCCATTAAAAACGTTAAGCACTATGTAACTACCTATTAGAATAAATAGGATACGTGCAATTTGCTCAATAACTTCTGACACTGCTGTAGGTCCCATCGATTTATAACCTTGGAATACACCACGCCATGTAGCAAGTAAAGGAATGAAAATAACAACCATACTTATAATTCTAATAATCCAAGTAATATTTTCTACTGACCAACCACCTTTAGCACCTGATTCATGCGCTAAAGTTATCGTTGCGATACTTGGAGCTAATAAATATAAAATAATAAAACCTATAAATCCTGTTACTGTCATTACCATAAAACTTGATTTATATAACTTTTCACTAACCTTATATGCACCTATAGCATTATACTTAGACACATATTTCGAGGCCGCTAATGGGACTCCAGCAGTCGCAATTGCAATTGCAATGTTATATGGGGTATATGCATAGTTGAAAGGCGCCAAATTTTCTTCTCCACCTATAATCGCGTAGAATGGAATAATATAAACCACACCCAATACTTTGGTAATTAGTATACTAAGCGTGATTAAAAAGGTTCCCCTCACTAATTCTTTACTTTCGCTCATTCAGATCTTCCTATCTCAAATTAATTTTTACACTCATAACTTCAATAATAACGTTATAACTACTTTTTTTCAAAACTATATTACTATAAAATAACACAAATGATTTCATATGTGTTAGCCATTGTGTAAAAAGACCGTTATATCAGAAGCTTTGGGGCTTTTAACATAAATGAATATTCCTAAGTGTTTGCCCTTTTAAACTTAATCTGCCCTTTTTCTGCCCTTTAGTTTATACTTTAGATAACTTATTAAAAAATGGAGGGATATTAATGGAGAAATTAGAAAACTATACTGATGAACAATTAATCGAGGACTTAAAAAGAATATCGGGGGATACAAAGGAAGCTATTGATAAAAAGGATTTCGATAAAGCTATGATGGTCAAAGAAGAAGTACATGGCAAATGGGGTTACTTAAATAAAGTCAGATTTAGTAATACAGGGTCACAAACATTCAAAACGTATCGTGACGCTTTACAAGAAGCAAGCGCAAAATCTAGAGGAAGATGGTATGAAAACACTCGAAACCCCGCTGCTAGTTATTTAAATAAACTAGACGAAATCCGTATTGAAATTGGACACCGTCTAACCTTCTTAGACAAATAGCGAATGCTTTTAGCCCACCATTTTAGGTGGGTTTATTTTTGTTCTATTTTCCTCTTTAGTCTTTTTAGGTTATCTCTGATTTCTATTTCTTTCAAACCATCTTCAATTAACTTACTAATTACCTCTCCTCTACTATCTATGCTTTGCTGTATGTTATTTATTTCTTTATTTAAATCATCAATTAACTGTTTCTTATCCATTATAACTAACCCCTTTATTTTATTTCCACAATATCCTTCAAATTAATCTTACTTAAACCAGTTCCTTCATATAAATAGAGTAACTGTGTGTGAACATCTACTTTGTGTATGTAACCTTCTATTGTTTGAATATAACCTTTTACAAAGTATCTAACTTCTATCGCTGGATCGTTGTACATTTTAAATATCAATGTATCGTTGAGTTCATTCAATTGATCGTCACTTAAAATAGGTTTATCTATTTTATTTTGGTCTTGCATATATTCCTTCAAACGCTCATGCTGTTCGGGTATTGTGGAAAAGGGTGCCCACTTAACGATTCCTCTACCTTCTGGAATACGTGGGTTTAAATATTCACGTGGTATATTACGATAATCGGATTCATATTTATATTCATCTGGTGCGTCTTGGTTAATAATCATTTTAATCACCTCATAAATATAATAGAACACTTGTTCGCATATAGCAACAAAAAATAGCCACCCTGAAGGGTGGCGTTGTTAAGAGGAGGTGATATGAATCACCTATCATTAGTCTAACATAAAAAAACAGGGCAAGTGCATGACGACACTTACCCTTAGTATGATAGCTATTTATATTGTAACATATTAACTAATATATCCCCACAATTGACCTACCCCATGATTAGGTGGTGCTACTTTATTCCACGTTCTAATAGGCATATAGTAGCGAGTGTTGTTCCAATCAAAGCCAATCCATACATGGCCGTCTTGTAAACAAACTTCATCATATGGAGTATATCCACTAGGTTGGAACCAATAACCGAAAATATTGTCGTTTAATTTTGGAGAACCAACACGTGTAGCAATTGCAGTGTTACCACATGTGAATGTAGCTGATTCTGGTTTGTACCATGTACCATGTTGGTTTTTCTTCCAACCAGTAGAACCTACATTATTTTGTTCTCCTTCTTCAGGTTTTGTACTTGGAATTGTAGGTCTATCTGGAACATCACTACTTGCAGGTGCACCAGCTTTTAATGATGGATCCTTGTAGTATTTTTTAATCTCTTTAATGAAGTAATCTTTCAATTGATTTTTAATATTAGTTGGTGCAGCACCTTGTCGAACCGGGTCGAAACCTGTATGAATTGCCATACTTCTGTGTGGACAAGCTGTTGGCACAAATTGATTATGCAACATTACTGTATCCCTATTAACTGGTAAGCCATAATAAAGCATGTCTGCTGCAGCCTTTTTAAATGTTGCCTGTTCATTTGCCATGAAATCTTTGTTACTAGCATTCATTGATTCATTAACTTCATAACCGATATAACTATTATTACCATTAGCATCAGCCACATGCCAAGCTACACTATACGTGTCTATCGCACGCCACACTGTGTTTCTATCAATATAGTAATGTGCTATACCTGCCTCATAACGTGCTACTGATGCATTGCG
Organism: Staphylococcus casei; assembly: GCF_030294405.1. Lineage (NCBI taxonomy): Bacteria > Bacillati > Bacillota > Bacilli > Caryophanales > Staphylococcaceae > Staphylococcus > Staphylococcus casei. The sequence continues at coordinate 1,175,926 of NZ_CP125718.1, read as the reverse complement.
TAAGTTATTATAATCTTGCTTCGCTGTGGCATTACCTGCTGTATTGTGGATTACAACACCCTTAACACTACCACTACGGTTAGCCATTTTATAATTGATTGTGTGGTTAATCGTTTCAATTTTAGTTGACTTCTTACTTGCACCTTTATCTGCGTCTTCATAAGGTGGACGAATAATTCCTAAGAAATTGCTATAGTCATGGTCTTCAATAAATGCTGCCGGACTACCTTTAGTTAAACTTTCGTTGTACCAGTTTTGATCTATACTATTAAAGTATGTTCCGTTTGCTTCTGTAACTATTCCTGTATGTCCATATTTTCCACCGAATACGAATATATCACCCGGTTGTGGTATTTGATTCTTACCTTTAATAACTTGGAAACCTTTAGGCCATTTATAATTGATGAAGTCTTTTGCGTCTCCCTGTGGATGCACATCCCAATATTTTTTAGTGAATTCAATAATGAACGTTGCACACTGCGCACCGTATGGTTGTCCATCAGTAAGTCTATTACCGATATTTTTAACTGCCCATTTAACTCCATCTTGTTTCTTCATATATAAACCTCTCCTTATTTCATATTATTATCTTTAGTATTACCTGTACGTCTGTTGAAAGTTTCCCAAATGCCTGTAGCCATTAGCCCACTAATTAATCCAGCTAACAAACGACCGGCAATAGATAATTCGGTTACTATCTCTGGTATAAAGGCAGTAACACCTCCGACTGCTACACCTATTACCATTGAAATAATTGGTATGATATTTTTAGGTACAACACTCGCTTTCTTAATAACTTGTGTTAATGCAATTGTGATTACTGAAATTATTCCTGCAAATGCTATAATTTGTTCCATATCGTTATCTCCTTTTATATATAATAAAAAGCCGACTCAATGAGCCGACTATTTAAAAAATGTATTTGCCATCCATAAAACAAGTGGGCCAAGTACAACACCAGCTACACCAATCCAAGCGAGTAATACATCACGATTGCCTTTTGTTTCTGCTGCAAGTGTGCCTTGTAGTCCACGTATATCTTTATCATGTGTCCGTGTTTCATATTCTAATTCAGTAACACGTGTGCCCACTGTGGTTAAAGATTCACTGATATTTTCAAGATGTTTCTCTGATTTCTCTTGTGATTCAAATGCTTTTTCTTGTAACAAAGTTTGTCTATCAACCGTGTTTAACAGATGGTTGTAATTTTCTACATGCTTATTGTCCACTTCATTTATTCTTTCGTGAAACTTCCCTTTCGACTTCTCCCACTCGTGTCTGCGTACATAATCATCATTTGTCATACAACTTCAACCCACCTAAGAAACCAACAAATCCTAGCCATGCTGTTAAAACAACGAATTGCATAGGAGAAAGCCAGTTTATAGAATTATAAATAGCAGCAGATGCCATTAAGAAATGGATAATAGAGCTACCTGTACCACCCACTAACATAAAGTAATAAGTTGTATTGTTTACGGAACGTTTACCAAAGAATACACTTGCGATCATTAATGATGTACCGAATACAATAAGTAATATTCCCCACAACCAAATAGGCATTACGTTGTGTAACGCTTGGTAAAACTCCGATTCACTCAATACAGAATCTTGATTAATTGCCCAATAGAAACCACGTATATCGGTAAACACACCTAAACCAAATAATGATAGGGTTCCTAATTTATCCGATGTTCTAAATTCTCCGTTCCCCATTCATTCACCCACTTTCTATAAAATAAAACCACAAGCCTAAGCCTGTGGTTGTTCTTTATAATATTCTCCTGTAATTTCTGTATATTGGTCTCTAGTCAAAGCACCATATTTCGTATAAAAATGTATATCTTCAATTGTATAACAGTTTAAATCATAATAACGTTTGATTGTCTCATATCCCGGATATTTCATTATTTTAACCCCTCTTTCATTTTAAATAATTCTTTAGCTGTTTTTGCGTTTTCTTGTCTTGCTTCTTGTAACTCTAATTGAGTAGCAAAGAGTTGCATTTGAGATTTAGCCAAATCTTTTTCTAATCCTGAAGGTTTATAAGATACTGTGTCATTTTGATTTCCTTTCCATTCTTCGTATGCAACACCTATCCATTCGTTTGAATCTTCATCGAAATGAATAGGTTGATATAAATTATTAGGAGGCATTGAATCGGTATATTTTTCTTTATCATATTCGAAAATGCTTACACCACTTTTTTCATCGTAATTATCTTGAATTAACTTCGGTTCTCCATTTAGTTTATTATAAATCTGTTTATACATGTTTAGCCTCCTATAAAATTAATGTGCTACTAAAATCAATCGTGTTTGTTAAAATCCAATCTACTGGAGTTTGTACTTTTAACTCTCCATCATTTTCAATCCACATTTTTATATTACTAGGAAATGTGTTGATTATATAAGGGACGCCAATAGTTTCTATACTTGGTATTTTTCCAAAATTAACTTCACTACCAGCAGCAACATTCGATATACTACCCTTTATACTTAGTTGTTTCGTGTTGTTCATGGTAACTATTTTATAATTCACTGGATTAATGGAAGTAACATTATTTTTTAACATTACTTCTAACCAACCTGTATCTTCTGTTGCATTAGTTAACTCACGCCAGTTACGTTCAGCACCACCAGAATAGAATGTTTTAACAAACATTCTATTTTGATAAGAGTGTGTAGCGTATATGACCTTGCGACCGTTTTTAGATTTTGTTACCATAACTTCATAAAATCCCAAATCTTTTAAAGGGTCGTTTTTTAAACCGCTACCTTCATACATACCTACATCCAATGTATTTATATCTCTTCCATCTGGTAACGATATAACGGTACCATCACTATTTGTAAAGGTATATTTCTGCCGTTTTTCACTTTGTGTTTGTGTTACATAAGTAGCAGGGTTAATTTCTTCTTTGATATTTGCAATTTTTTGATTTAATTCTTCATCTACTTGTTCAAATTGAGTTTTATAACCTTCCCCAATTGCTTGTAAATTACTTTTTTCCGTATCGAATAAAGTTGTCATTTCTTCCAAAATATTGATTTTACTTGCATCTATCTGCGACAACGCAATATCTTTTTCTTCAATAACTTTAGTTACATAATCCTCTGAATTTGCAATCGCCTGTTCAATTGATTCTACTCGTTGACTTATTTCAGCCTCTAATTTATCAAACTTTCTGATATAAACAAGTTTTGTTTCAGCATCGAATGAATTAATTAAACTATCCTCAATATCAAAAGAGAACAACCGTTGTACAACAGTGTCCTCTTTTCCTTTTATACCTATATAAATTTGACCTGTAACTTTACCAGGTCTTTCAAGTATGTCATCTGGCAATGTATAAGTTAATATACCGTTCATCCCATCTTTTATTTTAACTTCGTCAGATATTTTGAATTTATTAGATGTTAGTACAATTGTTGCTTCGATATTATCAATACCTAATGGAATTGGGTCACTATTACGTGTGACAATAAAGTCCAATACGGAAGTGTTTATATCTTGATTGAAAAACCTAACATTCAAATCAGATATAGGCTGATATTGAGCTGTTGTTTCAAGTCTAATTTGTTTTACTTTACTAATACTCATGTGTTATCCCAATCCTTTCGTTTCTCGTCTGTAAATTTCACCGTTTATATCAACGTTCCAATAACCAATTTTAGCAGAATCTGTACCATTGATAGATACTTCACCGTAACCACCATTGTTGAATAAAACAGTGTTATTTGCATTGTCTATTCTAATAGCATAGGCTTTATCGTCTCCCCAAATCATGTTGCCTGAAATGTCGCCTGCATCTAATTCATATCCATATATGCCACCACGTCTTGTCCCGTCTACATTGTAATCATTTGTATTAGTAATCGTGTTATTTTTAACAAAGAAATTACGCATGTATTGTAAATAAAAACCATTTCTTCCTGTTACGTTAATAATATTGTCTGAAATGTAGATGTGTCTACACAATGCAGAGTAACCTGTATATGGTGATACTTGGTTAATTATTGCCTCTGTTTTAATATTGTTAATATAGTTACTGTTGATAACAATTGTGTGGCAACCTATGAGTCTTATACCTCTGTATGCGTAACCAATTGTATTTGTTTTGATATGAACACTTGCACATAGACTCAAAACTATAGCTTCACCCACATCGTTGTTATCTGATACGAAGAAGTTATTTGTAATGTTTATTTCAGTAATACGTGCAGTAATATCATTGTATTGATTACCATATGCTGTAATTCCTTTGGATTTGTAATCTTGGAAGGTATTACCTTCTATTGTGTATAACATACCTGTTTGTGGTTGACCACTAGGCACACCATTTACATCGTTAGCGCTAATATCATCACCGTCAACAGAAGATATACGAACACCTTCATTACATCTTAGGAACTCATTATTTAAAACTTTAACGTTGTTCCATTTGTATGGTCTAACGGCTATTTGTTTAATATCTTCAAATACACAGTTTTGTATTTTAAAATTCTTTTGCCATATATTGTGTCTGCTTAAATGATTACCGATTGCCACATTAAAACTATCTAATATGTCTGATTTTTTGAAAACACAATTGTCTATTACAACGTCACGTGTTGGTGTACCATCTTCATAACCTGCACCACCAATACTATCATTTGTATATTCGCTTAGTTGAACAGCCTCTTTATATTCTTTACCGTTTAAGTCAATATATCCTTCAAATATACAATCTCTAATTTTAATATTTCTCGAACCGTTAATGTCAGTTACATGGAAACTGATCGCATTTCTAAACTTAATGTTAGAAAGTGTCACATTATCATTGTGGCGCATTTGTATAAAATTCATTTCGGTAGTAGGGTATTTACTTAAATTTTCGTAGTTACTATCTAACGTACCACCTGTAATTTGAACGTTGTGGACACCTTCGTACCCGTAATAAGCATCATTTTTATGACCAATATCAAAAAAGCCACCACTCCATCCACGATAGAGAGTGACATTTTTTTCCATTTTTATTTCAGTGTTTGAGTAAACAGCTACCCTTGCGTCCATTAAGTAATCGCCATTTTTTATATGAAGTATGCCCCCTTTAGCATCTTTCAGACGATTCAAAGCGTGTTGCAACTTATTAGCAATACCTACTTCACCTGTTTTATCTGGTTCATATTCATCAAAATTAATCTCTATAAAACGGTTTTCAACTTCATTGATGCGGTTCGTCATGTTGTCATACTGTGCATTTAAACGCTCTGACAATATAGGGTATTCGTTTCCATCATTATCGACTCTAGCGTCTTTTACTTCTTTCAAACTGTCTTTGTCCGAACCTAATACTAGATTTCTAATTCTACTCATTTGATAAATTAACATCTTATCTACTGTAGTGTTCCCATGAGAAACTTGTTTACTGTCGTGTTTTACCTCATCATCTTGTTGGTGTTTTTTTAAAAGTTTGTATAATTCATTAACACCAACCTCTAACTTTTTGAAGTTGCTTATATCTTCACTTCTATATGTTTGGTCTAATTGATTACTCATGTTCGTTTGTAAACGTATCAATGTTAACCCTCCTCAACTTTAACAGTGCCTAATTCCCCGCCATTATCTACAGTTAGCATGAACTTTTGACCTTCGGGAGAACGCAATATAATAGCATCTGTTTCATTTTTTTGTATTTCTTCTTGTATTTTTTCTTCAATACCAATGACACCTTCCGCATGTGTTTGAATAAATTCAGTTTCTCCGTCGTTAGGATTAACCCAACTACGTATCTGTATTTCTTTAGTCATTGATTAACACACTCCCTACGATTGGTCCTTCTACATATCCAGTAGCAGGAGAATAAATATTGTTTATAGCGCCTTTCTTAATTGCGTTATCAACATTCTTTATCTGATTAGTTATTTTATTTTGAATTTTTATGATATCGTCATTGTTGTTACTAAATGATATTTCGTCTGGTTCTGTGTTAAGAGGGTGCTTACGATTGAAAGAAACAACTTTTAATTCTGTATCGTACTCCAGTGGTTCATGAATAAACCAAATAGCATCGTTTTCGTCTATTTGTTCTTTGTCTATATAATTGATTTCTAAACCTATTTTAGGTTGATCGTTCAATTCACTTTTTAATCTTTTAACCAGTTCAGTTTTATCTGTTATATTATCGTCGAACACATCAGGCGCTTGTCTGTGACCGAACACATTGTAATTAGGTGATTTATATTCACCTAGTGTATGGTAAACTTCCGACCCTTTAAGAACAGCTGTTAAATTCAAAACATTAGATTTCTCTGTACCTACATACATCACAGGTTCTGTTTTATACTCTTTAACATTGGGGTCTGCACCTCTGAAAATTGCTTTGAATGTGTGGTTACCCTTACTTAAATTTTTAGCTATTATTATTTGTTCAGAACGTGCAGTGTGACTATAACAACTGTATCTGCCTAGTAAATCGCCATCAATATAAACATCTAGCAAACCACCACGTGATAACTTTTTAAGTGTCCATGTAAGTGTTTCGTTACCCCATTTACAGTTAAATGTTTTTTGATAACTCGCACCCACTATCTGCGTTCGCCATGTTCCTTCTTTAAAAAAAGCCCCGTTAAACTCCAAGTTAGGAGGTTTAACAGGACTATAGTTCTTAGTTTCTGTTTTGTTTTTCTTTTTACCATAACCCTTGATATAAGTTTTCATATCTTTTGTATCGATGGTCGCTTTAACTTCATCATTGTTATATCGATATCTAACAACTTTTTCAGATGCATTATAAAAAGTATTGTGGTCGTAGAAAGTTATTTTTTTGTTGTCTGCAAAGTAAATATAACCAAATATTTCAGCGCCTTCTACAATATGCTCAATACCGTTTTTACCACCTAATTCGCTAATGGGTAACGACTGATTAAAATTACCTTTAATTGAATAGGAATAATCTAATTTGTTATCTTTAAATGCAAATTTCAGAAATTGGTCAAGCGTCATCAATAACTCGACTTCTTCGTCCGAGCCTTCTTCGTTCAATTCTTCATCTGTAATATCCTTACTCACAAAATGATTTTGAAATTCGTACATGATATGAAAAGCTGTTATTTCTTTTGTATGAACAAACCCATCATAATTAGCGTCAGAATCTTTTATGACATACCTTTGACCTTGATAATCAATATAAGATTCGTTTTGTAACATATTGAATACATCTTCATTCTTAGTTGTTTTATAAGCTGTGAATGATATCTGTCTACTATTGTTACGTTCATATTCATATACAAAAGTATCATAGGCAAAATCGAGTAGTAACTCTGACATCTTGTTATTAAAATCGGTAACTATAATATCATAATCTTCCAATTTATCACCTACCTATATATGAAAGGAAAAACAAACTCAATTTCAAATTTTGATATTTTCCCCCATACTTCAAATGTGTTATAACCCGGTGCTAGTCTAATTATTCCATGATTAGTCTGTCTACCACATCGTTTTTGGTCTTTGTATGGATAACCGCCATCAATTAAAAAACTTTGGTTAGCTTTCAACTCACCGATATACTCAAATACATCACCTGTTTTTTTATTGATGATTTTGAAACCCGTTTCAGTGGCTAATCTAATTCTTATTTTCAATTTATGGCTATGTCTTGGGTCTATGGTGTCGCTACTTCCGTTAAATATTTCAAACAATGTACGTGTATGTTTATACTTAATATCGCTATCAGGTACTAATCCGTTTTCAAACTGCCATTTTCCATCACCTAATGAAAACTGATCTGTTAAATAGAGCGATTCTGAATAACCTTTGTAAACTTTAAACGTAAGTTCGAACTCTATAGTGCTGCTATCTTTGACGCTTGGTGCTATTTGAGGGTTCTCAACCGCATATTTTTTATTTGGAGAATCTGAGGTTATAATGTAATAATACTCTCTTCGAAAAAATAATTTTCTTAAAGCATCTTCTGCTAAATATGAATCTATAGAATCAAATCCATCGAAGCCTAACCTGATAATTAGATTGAAAGAAGAATACGTAATACTACCGGGAAGTTCTCCATCTATCCCTTTTATTTCAATACTGTTTGAATTAGCAATCGGATATTCCTGTTTGGCATCTAAAAAAATAAGTCCAGGAATTTCTTCCTGAACGTTTATTGTTTCACTATTAGTGATTAATTTTAAGAATGATACTTTATTCAATTTAAGCTAGTCCCCCTATAATAACTTTGATGGTTTAATTTACTTCCATTTTTCTTATTAAATGAGTTATTTAATTTATTAGCATCGATACCTACAGGTAAGTTCTGTACAACATTAATCAGTGTGGAAGTAAGCTTATTGTTATACTCGTTAAGTATTGTAATTTGTTTCAATAACTTTTCAATAGTTGAGTTGTCATTATTCACTGTTACATTAGTTTTGCCAGTATCCATACCAACATATTGCATAGCTTGTTCTATAAGTTGTACGGCTCTGTTACGTTTAGTTAAAGGTATAACCATTTCAGCTTTATTTCCTTCTCCTATTTCAGCCATTTGATGCTTAGTAACCATACCACCGTTTGCGTATGGTCCCCCTACACCAATTTGTTTTAGCATTCTTCCTCCGTAAGTAGCTTTTGCATAACGCATACCGGCAATCAAGTTATCAAGACCATTGAATATATTCCCATGACCACCTAACTTATAAGCGTTAAACGTTCCTGGCTTAACTTGTACCAATCCTTTAGGATTACCTTCTGAGCTACCTGGACCAATAGCTTTAGGGTTACCTGTAGATTCTGTATTAATTTGTCTTAGCCAAGCATTAGCGTAAGCTGAAGTTTGAGGTAACCCTGCTAATCCTAATGCTTTCATTACTTCTGGTTTCCACGCTTGAACTGCTTTTGGTCCAGAGTTTCCGCCACCTTTACTGCCTAGGTTATGCAACCATTGTTCCGGATCTTTGGGTACGCCATTTTTGTTTAATTGGAAATGTAAATGACCAGTTCCAGCAGTAAATGCACCGGTGTTACCAGATTTGGCTATTAAATCTCCAGCTTTAATTCGTTGACCTTGTTTAACTAGTTGTTTTTGTAGATGCATATACCAGTTTGTTAGACCGCCACCAAGGTCAACTTCAATTGAATTACCACCGCCATAGTCATGCCATACTCTACTTGCTTTTCCTCCTGCAACAGCATAAACATTTGTACCAGGTAACATTCCAAAATCCATACCATAGTGCTTACCTCCGTTAAAACCTAGCCCGCCAGTATAGTTACCGAATTTTTGCCAAATATCATGTTTAAACAACCAAGCAGCATCACCATCGCCACCGCCTACTTCATCAAACATTGATTTAACTTTATCAATAAATGAGGTTTTAATTTTTGAATAAGCGCCTTTTGCCATTGATACTGTTGCGTTTTTGCCTTCACCAAATGATAAGCCTAGACTGTTAAAAACTTTGTTCACTAATTTTCCTGGTTTATCAATCCAATCCATTACATCGCCAAAAGTATCACCTAACCAAGAAACACCTTTATCTTTTAAATCAGCTGCTTTTTCTAAACCTTGTTCAGTTTTCTTTTTAATACCATGAGCTGTATCTGAAGCGCCGTCTTTTACATTCCCTGCGATGCTACCAACTTTATCACCAATAATATCCTGAAGTTTTTTCTTCTTCTTAGTTCCACTAGCAAATCTAGGTAACAGACCCATATCTTTATAACGTTTTGTGTCGGTTGCATTGTGAACTTTATCGCCAGGATCTAAAGGAACCACTACGTTTCTGCCTTGTGGTGCATGTAATGAACCATCAGCTTTCTCTATTACTTCTTGAACGCCACCGCCTGGTGCATTACCTGCGCCCTTATCATTTACAACAGCTAAAGTTGATTGTCTTAATCCACCTTCACTATCTGTTGCAACTGATGCGCCATTATAAGTACCAGTAGATAAAGGTGTAATAGGCTTGATTAAAGTCTTATCAGTAATTGCTTTAGCAATTTTGTTAATACCGCCAATCATACCGTTAAGTCCGTCAATTGCTTTATTAGCAACCGATTTACCTAAGTCTGATGCTGCGCTACCAAAATCTTTCTTGATATTTTTAATCCAATCTAGTGTTTTACCTAACCAACTCTTCCAGCTACCATGCGTTTTCTTAGATTTGTCTTCGCCTTCACCAGCAATTTTGCCAAAAATATCCTTAGCTTTGCCCCACATTTTTGAAAGTCTGTCACCAGTTGAATCTTTCATTTTACCGAACCATTTTCTTGCACTGTTGTAGCTATCTTTAGATTTACCAGCGATTTTACTTCCAATTTTATTCCAAAATTTATTAGCCCCGCCATGCGTATCTTTAAAATAGGCTATGCTCTTATCTTTTGTTTTACCAAACCATTTTTTGGAACTGTTATAACTATCTTTAGATTTATTAGCTATTTTACTTCCTAACTTACTCCACCATTTGTCAGCACCTTGTTTAGTGTCTTTGAAGTAATTAACAGAGCGTGTTTTAGTTTTACTAAACCACTTACCCGTATCTTTCCAAGCTCCTTTTGACTCACTAGCAATTTTAGAACCTAGTTTATTCCACCATTTGTCGGCGCCTTTCTTCGTATCCTTGAAGTATGCTATAGATTTGTTTTTCGTCTTACTGAACCACTTTTGAGCCCCATTGTAGCCTTCTTTTGATTTATTGCCTACAGTTTTCCCAACTTTACTCCACCATTTATTAGCGCCTTGGTGTGTATCTTTGAAGTATCCAACTACCTTTTTCGATATTTTTTTAGCCCCGCCAATAGATGAATCTTTCATAACTTCCCATTTAGATTTAACATGGCCAGTTTGAGAATCGATGTTTTTCTTAACACCTTTATTTTGTTTCTGTGCTTGACCTACAACAGCTTTATGTTGTTTCTTAGCTTTGCCTTTCGATTCGTCGTATTGTTTCTTAGCGTCCTTTATAACTTTATCAGCTTGTGATTTAGATAAGGTTCCTGTTTCATCTCGTTGTTTCACAGCTTCAGCTACAGTTGCTTTATATTTTTTCTTCGCATTAGAAACAGTATTGTCACGTTCTTTAGCGCTTTCTTTAATAACACTAGCTGCCGCTTGCATTGAAAGTTTTCCTTTGTTTTGTTTCATTCTTTCAAGGATAGCTTTTTGTTCTACTTCACCTTTCGATAATGATTTAACCACCGTATTATCTAAACTGCTTTGTAATTTCGCAATCTTATCATTTTCTTTTTTAGTTAAAGAACGTTTTTCTTTATGAGCAACACTGTAAATGCCTAGTATTTGGTTATTGATTTTTTGGGCTTCTTTTGATTCTTTTTTATTACTGTTTTTAGTGTTTTCTAATATTTTAGCTTCTTCTGATTTAGAAAGACCGCTCGTATCCTTAAATATCTTTTCTAAGCCTTTAACTTCACTGTCATGTCGCTTATTAAGTTGTTTTGTTACTTCTTCATTGATATTTCCATAAAGTGAAGTAATTTGTTGAAGTTGCTTATCTCCAATTTTTTCATGGGTAATTTGAATTGTTTCGAGTTTTACTTTTGCTTTTTCAGATAAATCGTTATAGGAGCTCAAAGCTTTCTTAGTACCTTTTGATACACTTTTACCAAATACATTATTTGTATCAGTAGCTTTTGAAACTGCAGAATGTAGGCCGTCAAAACCTTTCTTTATGCCTTTAAATAAAGCACCATCTTGTAGACCTTTAGCCATATCATCTTTGAACTTATCCCATTCTTTGCCTAATTTTCCAATCCATGAGAAATCGATGTTGGCGCCAATTTGGTTAACAAATTTGCCCATATCTTTAAAGCCTTGTTTGAACCAATCCATCTTTTCATAAGCAACACCAAATATTGTTGTAAGTATTGTTAATGGTATTGTTGCTTTACCAATTAGCTTTCCACCAATTTTTACTGCGTTACCTAATTTACTGTATTTACCAGTAGTTACAGTTAGCACATTTCCTAGTTTACCAAATAGGCCTTGTTGTTCTTTAGTTGCTTTTCCTGTTGTAGCCAAGGTTCCAGCTGCAGCTTTATTAGCGCCTGCATTAACAACTGCTTCTGCGCTGTTAACTGCCATTTGTCTATTTAGCACTGCATATCCTTTTGCTGCACTGCCTATAGCTCGTAAAAGTAAACCTATACCTAAAGCTAGAGGACCAATTGCAGCTGTAACACCCAATAAACCAGCAACCGCAACCTTAGCACCACTTGGTAACTTGTTTAAGTAATCGACACTTGCTTTTAATCCACCAACCATACCTGACAGAGCAGGTTGAATCGTCTCAAATACTGATAAACCTAATTCTTCAGCTGCTGAACGTAGTTCTCTTAAACTACCACCTAACCCTTTTTCCATTGTATTAGACATTTTCTTAGCTGAACCTTCACTGCCATCTATCGCTTTACTTAATTTGTTATAATCTTTTTCTGATGCGTTAACCACTGCCAATGCACCACTCATAGATTCTTTACCAAATATAGTTGCTGCTGCAGCTGCTTGTTGATCTTTTGTAAGACCACTGAATTTTTCTCTAAGATCTCCCATAACATCACGCATAGGTTTCATTTTCCCATTGCTATCTGTTATAGATATTCCGAGTTCATCCATTTTATCTTTCATAGCTTTTGTAGGCTTAGCAAGGTTGGTAAACATTGTACGTAATGCAGTACCAGCTTTTTCACCTTTTATTCCCGCATTACTCATTAATCCTATGGCAATAGAAGTATCTTCAATAGTGTAACCTAAGGCTCCAGCTACAGGAGCGGCATATTTGAATCCATCTCCCATCATTTGTACATTTGTATTAGCGTTAGCACTCGCAGAAGCTAACACATCTGCAAAATGCCCACTATCTTTGGCTTGTAAACCAAAAGCTGTTAAACCATCAGTCACAATGTCGGAAACTGTGCCTAGTTCTTCACCTGATGCAGCAGCTAAGTTCATAATACCTGGCAAACCACTTATCATATCTTGCGTTTTCCAACCTGCCATAGCCATATAATTCATAGCTTCAGCACTGTCAGTAGCACTGAATTTAGTTGTCGCACCCATTTCACGAGCTTTAGCTTTTAAAGCGTCTAAGTCTTTACCTGTAGCACCTGAAGTAGCCTGAACTTTACGCATACCATCATCAAATTCAACGCCAAGTTTACTCGCATAGCCCATTGCACCAACAATTGGCGTAGTTACATACATAGACATGCTTCTACCAAATGAGCTCATACCAAGACCAACTTTGCCGAATTTATCAGACATTGCATCCAAATTGTTAGCCGTTTTAGTAAAATGACTATTAGCAATAAGTTGTTCTTTATTAAAAGACTTCATCTCATTTTTAGTTTTATCAATAGTTTTTTGAAGGTTGTTCATAGAAGCTCGTTCATTATTAACTGCATTTTTAGCCTTTGCTAAGTTTTGGTCGTGATTTTTTATAGTAGAATTTAGCTTGTTATACTCTTTTTCTGTTTGCTTAAGCTCAGTATTAGTTTTATCGTAACTGTCTTTAACTTTTTTATTAGTAGTAGCTAGATTCTCATTTTTATTTTTAAGGTTCTTAACTTGTGAACCCTCTTCTTTGTATCTTTGAACTAATTCTTTATGCTTTTGAGATTGTTTTTGGGTAGCTTCTGAAGCCTTTTTAAGCTGTGCTGTTGTGGCTTGATTTGAATTTTTCAATTCTTTTTCAGCTTGTCTGAGTTGCTTTAATTTTTGGTAAGCTTTATCTTTTTGCTCCGTAGTACGCTTATACTGAGTCTGGGATTTCTTTAATTCAGCATTAGAGGATTTAACAGCGTCATTAGATTTATCTAGTGCAGCTTTTTCTTTTTTTGTTGCATCGGCTAATGATTTGTATGCTTTTTCTACACTTGAAACCGTTTGTTTAGCTTTAGTGTAATTTGCATTTAAGTCTTTTAACTCCTGTTCTGCTTGATTAAACATTTGCTTTTGGATTTTCATTTTATTGTTAAGGCCATCTATTCTTGTTTGGTACTGCTTCATAGATTTTTCTGATTTATCAAAAGCAGATAAATTTGCTTTCAATTCGCTGTTAGCTAAACCTAATTGACGTTTCAGTCCTTTAAACCCTTCTTCTACTTGCGAATTGTCCATGGTGTTACGTATCGTTACACCTTTTATGTTATCACTCATTATTTTCCTCCTTTCTAGCTTCCAAATAATTGTTTAAGTGCAGAACCAGTTATCACTTCTGATTGTTTCTGACTTTCTTTTTCTTCACCTTTATCAATTATCATTCGGCACAAAGTTTCATAAGGTTGGCGTTTTACTTCGTCTATCGTCCAACCATATTCACGCATACAAAAATGCATGATTGAATCTACATTTTTTCTAAACTCATCAAAAGAGACTACTTTCCCGATTCTTCATCCTCTTCATCTGGAAACTCTTCTGGAGAAATTTGAGCAAAGATATCTTTACAAACGTCATCGAATTCAGCTGATTTAATGCCTTTTAAAATTTGTTCTTCTGAAATATCAAATAAAGATGCTAAAAATTCAGTACGGATTTTAATAGCTTTAACTTGTGTCATCGTTTCTTCTCTAAGTTCTTTAGTAAAGTTATCTTGCATTTGTGCGAAATCTAATTTGTCTTGAACTGTTAATTCGCTCTCTCTTGTGTGAACTTCTACCTTGTTTGTTTCTGGATTAATTAATCTAATTTCTACTTTTTTAGTCATTTTTGTAATCTCCTTTGATAATTTTATAAATAAAAAAGAGGGCCATAAGCCCTCAATAACTTCTTATACTTCTGGTTCAACTACTGCGCTAACAGTGATAACAGACGTATCTGTTTTAATTCCGTCTTGTGCTGTAACTGTGATTGTGGCTTCACCTTCTGCCACACCTTCTACAGTGCCATCAGCTGTTACTGTAGCAATATTATCAGCAGATGAACTGTAAGTTACCTTCTTGTTAGTTGCTGTTGATGGCGCTACTGTGCTTGACAGTTTAGTTGTGCTACCTACGTCTACACTTGCTGTCTTAGGTGCAATAGTTACACCGGTTACTGAAATAGGTTTTGTTTTGAAAGCAGGTACATCTACTTTATCTGACTCTCCATGTTCATTTTGTCTCGCAATTTGATAAGTACCTAATGGATAATCAGTGTTTGCTTCTAATTCATTGATAGTCACTGTAGCTTTACCTTCTGCATATGCAGAACTACTTACTAATGACTCACCTTTATATACGTTTAATGTATCAGCCATGTTTTCACCTTCCTATTTATAATTTGAAAACCCCTATTCTGCTGAAATAGATGCAGATTTACTGTTTGCACTTACTTCAACTTTTTGGGGAACCTTAGGGTGTTACTGGTTCTTCAATAGATCCTGGGAAAACTAATGCAAGGAAAGCTTCTGCGCCTTCTTCTCCTTCGTGGTAACCAACTGCACGAGATTTACCGTCAATATTACGGTTCATCCAATCGCCTGTGAGTTTCGTTGCTTCAGGTGCTTCAGCTTTTTCTGCTGCTGTTTTAAATTCAACTTGGTCTAAACTGAAAGTACCTTTAACTAATGCACAATAAATCGGATTACCATCTGCATCTTCTGATTCTCCAACTGCTGCAACATATGGTGCGCGAGTATCGTCGCCAATCCATGAAGTGCCGTTTTCATCTTTTTCACGCCCTAGAACCGAATCTAAATCTTCTGTAGGGATATTGAATAAATCTGTATCTGATTTAACTTCATTAGTTCCTTGTTTCTTCATCCAAACACGCTTATTTGACGCCCACATATCAACCATTTCTGGTGCCAAACCAGTGATATTCATGTTGACAGTACCACCTTTGTCATCTTCCCAAGTCATCTTTTTAATAATTTTTTCTGCTTTATCGTCGAAAACACCTACGTGTAACTTTTTAAATCCTACTGTTGCTGAACCCATTTGAATTCCTCCTAATTTTTGGTACAAAAAAGAACGCATCTATTCGACACGTTCACCCTTGTAGTATATATTTTTCGGTATACCTTCATATCTTCTTGATTTGACATACCGTTTTGTTTGTTTAAAATATGCATCTAAAACACTTGACGCTTGATAAAAGCCGTATTCTTTAAGCAAATAGCGTACTCTCTTTGTTATATCTATAGTAAATTGATCTTTGTAACTTTCCACATCGACTTGTATTGTAAAAGTTTCTGATAGATACTTATCTGAAGCAAATGAACTTGGACTGTCTACAACTGGCGAAAGAATAATGAAAGGCTTTGTTGTATCAGCATTTTCACTCACTTCATAAAAATAGATTCTATTTGAAACATGATTTTTAATCAGCTCATCGTTTATTATTATTTCTCTTATATATGAAAGTATATTCATAAGCCTTTCCCCAATTCATCAATTACAATTTTCCTGTATCTTGCTTGACTTGCTTGTAGCGTTTTAGCAATGACTCCAAACCCTCTAGGTATAAACTTTTTACCATTACGATCATAACCATGTTCGTTTAAATGTACTAGATTATACCTATCTCTAGGACCTACCCATTCAATGACCACAGTTCTTTGTCTGTCTTTGGCATCAGTAAAAGGTCTTGTTCGAGTCATCTCTTCTATTGAAGCACCTGTATCTTTAAAAGCTTTGAAATGTGTTTTCATTTCCCCAAGCATATAATCAGAAGCTTCAGTCAAAGCTCTATCACTTTTAGCCCTCATAGAACTAGTGCCAAATCGCTTTTCTAATTGATTTTCCAGCTCTTTAATCCCCTTAATTTCAACACTCATTATTTCTCACCTAAAATCACAGTTATAAAGCCACGTTCAGGTGTATCTAGTCTTACTTCATATATATTGAATAAGGGTTGTTCTAGCCTAAAATCTTCTACAAAAACGATGTGTTTGTTGTTGGGGGTAAATGACTGATAAGCATCTCTGATTACCAAACTTAGACCATGCATAGACTCATTTACACCTAGAATTTCTCTATCTTTCATAGATGGATTATAAGTTTCGGCATAACATCGATGCACTTCAACTTCTTTTACATCGTCTGGGTAAGGTCCTTCATTCTTATACTGATAAAATATTACGGGTGTGCGTAAATCGCCTGACTGTACTTTCTTACTCTTGTATCTCATCGACGCCAAACTCATCACCACCAAACACTTTATTATTAAGTCCAAAATCAAGTAATAATGTAGAAAAGTTTTTATGGAAAAACTGCAACTGCTCATTATAAACATATCGCGAACGTTCCATCACTAACTCTTGACCTATTGGACTATCTTCAATATCAAAACTTCCACAGATTGATTGAATCGCTATATAGGATTTGTTTAAAATCTGTTTTAGCGATTCATCTTCAGAACTGTGAAATATATGCATGCGTTGCTTGAACTCTTTTAGTAATTCGTCCATTCTCCCACACCCCTAATCCGCTGTAATTGAGGCTGATTTTGCATTAACTACAACTTCAACGTTTTGGGGTTCATTAGGGCGAACCTTCCTCTGAATTGATGTTTAAGTCGTAAACAGCTGCTACTTTATCATCTTTAGCTTTACCATAGGCAAATTGCTTAGCAGTGTATAAATCCATATCCTCAATTGCTAAAGTTTGGTCGAATTTTTGTAAGTTAATACCACCAGCTAAATAACCGTCGTAACGACCTTTAACGTATGTTAAAACTTTACCTGCAGGTTGTGCGACAGATTCAATTACATTCAAGTTGAATGGTAACGCTGTTACATACACACCATTAGCATTTAAATGAGTATATTGTGCTTGAATATCAAATGCATCAGATGGATTAACTACCATAGTCACATTACCTTTAACTGCTACTGATTTTCCTTTTTCATCTGTTGAGTGGTTTTTAAATACTTTTGTTAACTCAAGTACAGTAGTACGTGGGTCTTTGAATGTTAAAGTACCTAAAGATTCTTTTTCTGGGTACACATCGCCTGTAACTGATACACCTTCTTGAACTTGACGACTCAAACCAATTGGTTGTTCTTTACCAGTACCATTTAAGAAAGCTGCTTCAAGCGCAACTGCAAATGCCTCTTCGATTTGTAAACGAACAAAACGTTCTACCCATGCAGGACCAAAGTCTTTTAAGTCTTTTGGTAAAACTACGAAGGCTGTCAATTTGTTTTGAATTGCAGTTTCTTCACTGAATGCTGCATCTAATTGACCTTTGATTTCTCCAAAGATTTTACCCCATACAGCTACGCCACTTGTTTCAGATTTCAAGAATTTAAGACGTAAGCCAGCATTCTTAATACCTAAATCTGCAAGTAATGGGTGCTCTGTAGTAAGATTTTCAAAGATACGATCAATCGTTTCTTCTGGTATTAATTTTTCTTCTTTATATCCAACTTCTGTGTTGATTTCATTAAAGAATTTACGTTGTTCAGCAGTTAACTTGCTTTCTGCTGTAGGTAAGCTAGAAACTCTTTCTGCTTCAGCTTGTGCTTGTGCTTTTGATTCCTCGAATAGTTCATTAATCATTTTGCCATATAATTCGGCTTGTGCTTTTTCGTCTTCGCCATTTTGAATTGCATTTAAGAATTCCTGACGTGCTGTTTTAAAATCATCTGATAATTGTATAGTCATTTAAATGACCCTCCTTGTTTTTTGTATTAAAAAAAGAACCTAGACTTATTGTCTTCTACTGTTTTTCCTTTAGTAGAACTATCAATAACGGCTTCTTTTTTATCTTCTAGTTTTTCTATAACTTTATTTGCAATTTGCTCAACATCAATATTTACTTCTGGTGTTTTACTCATTAATGTTGCAATACGACTTACTGCATCGTTAGATAGCATTTGTCCTGAAGTAGCAACCAATCTCGGTGCGCTTTCATCAAACATCTTGCTATCTGCAAATCCTTGCTCAACTGCTGTATCTGCGCTAAACCATGTTTCTTCATTCATTAGATCAGTAATTTCTTGTTCTGATTTTCCTGTTTTAGCAATATAGGCATTAGCAACTGCTTTATTAGCTGAAGTTAGCATGTTATAAGCAGTTTGCATTTTTCTATTGTCTCCAACAGCTATAGAACTAGCATTGTGAATCATCATTTGTGCTGTAGGACTCATTTCTATTTTTGAGCCTGCCATCGCAATTACAGATGCTGCACTTGCAGCGACACCAACAACTTTGACATTTACATTGCCCGGATATTCTTTCAACGATGTGTAAATTTCACTTCCACTAAATACATCTCCACCACCTGAATTGATGATAACTTCTACATCTTCATTAGTAGAGGGTAGCGCATCAAACACGTCTTTAGGCGATGTGGCGTCCATTTCTAACATGTCGTATATCCATTTGTCATTGTTGGGCACGATTGCGCCTTTAACGTTTATTTTCATCATTTATCACCCCCTTCTAGTGGTTCTTCATTCACTACATTTTCATTTGCTTTTGTGTAGTTTTTTGTTACAAAGTATTCATCCATCTTAGGATCATCAGAAGGTTCTTCACCTAGTAAGACAAGCACCTGATTAGGTGTGAATGTACTTGAAGCGACAAGTTTATCAATAGCTTCTGCCATTTCAAGTGGGTCTTTCTTGTCTATACCTATAACTTTTAGGTTCTTACCTTTAATAACTTCTTTTTGAGTTAACAGTTTTGCTTTTAATTCATCTTCTATCTTTTTATTTAAAGGTTTAGTGCAGAACTTACTAAATGACTCTAAGGCATTTTTTAAGTCTGCTAACTCACCATGTATCAATGACGGCGGTATGCCAATAGCTTTCGCTACTGAATCAACCATAGCTTTTTGTAATTTCGTTAATTCATCAAATGATGCGTTATTTCCTTTTGTATTTGCTGACACGTCTTGAAAGTCAAACCCTTTTGTTAAGGGGGTAATTGCAACACCGTTTTTACTGAAAGAATCTACGACCTTATTTACATATTTCTGCATTTTTTCTATTTCTTTTTCACTGTTTACGTTTTGTGAATCTACATTTATGATTCCTCGTATTTGATAGTTACGCATTTGAGCATTTATCATTCTGCCAAATATTTCACCATAATCTGCAAATAACCCCTCTGTAAACTTATTAAGTTTCTCATTGTTGTAAGTCAGATAAAGCACATCATCCATCTTGAATGAGCGTTCAAATTCATACTCTCCAATAGTTACGCCCTCAAATACATCGGGATATAAAGCAAAACGTTTACGGTGGTAGTCATCTGCTATTACTAAATCTTTTGTATCTGTAACAATAATTAATACTTCATTATCGTAAATAAGTTTAAAAATAACGGACTGCCAAAAATCTGTAGATGATAAATCTGTATTTGGTCTCGTGTTTAATTTGTACCAAACACTATCTTTAATCACTTTATTATTTTCATCTGTAATTCTAAATTCAGATTGTGAAATAGTACGTGCTAAAAATTCAATACAAGTATTTAAAGCCATTTGTTTGAGATAGGCTTTTTGTGATGTATCTTGAAATAATTCAAGATCATACATCCAACTTGCTTCTTCATGTCTGTTAAAAATTCTGTCGAAAAAGCTAACCATCTTTTTCCTCCTTTCAATTAAAAGTTAATTGCATTTAAGAAATCTAAACTGTTGCCTATGTCCGCTTCTAATAGCTCGTCTGCACGATATAGTGAATGTACGAGTGCTTGAAAGCCATCCGTTTTACGACGTATTTCATCTTTTTTAATATATTCTTTGTTGCCATCAGGTCTTATTTTGACAGCAACATTGTTCGTGTACCACCGCATCAAAGGATTGTCATCAAATACTAGATTATGGTTAGCAAACATCGTTTCAATACGTGGAGCAAGTAATGATTGTATTGCCCTAGGATTTTTAATTACTTCAATCTCTATACCGAATTCTTCAAATACAGGTCTGAGTAAATCCATTCTAAAATTATCAGCAATTACTTTTTCTAATCCATAGTTTTCTCTCATAGTGTCAAACCATCTGACAATGTGGTAAGGGTTTATAGAGGGTTCATCAACAATTGTAAGTAGTCCATCTTTTTCCCAATCATGTATTGGCGCTTTTAATTTAACGGAATCTAAAAAACCTTTACGAACAAACGAATGTGATTTCCATATATAATCATCACCATCTCTGAATAACAATCCAACTGCTGCAAAATCTTTTATACTCGCGTAGTCAAGGCCACCTATACATTGTCTATTTTCTAATATAGGAAATGGACGGTTAGTTGCAAGGATATCTTCCCACGGAGCGACGACTTTCTCTAAATCAACTTCAGGTAGATTCATGCGCTTAGTCATGAACTCTTGACGTTTAGTAGGACTGAAAGTCATTTCATTGTATTGGTTTTTTACTTTTCTGAATAAACCTCTAGCATAATCACTCATAGGTTCACTAAACATAGGATTAGCTTTCTCCCACATAGTTGAATCGTCAACTTCTAGTGGGTCATCAAGCTTACAAATGAATGGGAATATTCTATCGTCAGGTGTATCTCCATTTAATAATGACAATGATCGTTCTTTCATTTTGTCTAAAAAACCTTCTCGAACATAACCGTCAGTTCCTATAAAGAACTCACGTGGATGTTTAACTTTACCTAAACCTGAACTAAACACATCTACTGTTTCACTATTCTCATATCGGTGTATTTCATCATATATTACGCAACCTTCACGTCCACCATCTTTAGTACCAGCGTTCGATGTTCTAAACCTAAATCGTGATTTAGTTTCTTGGTCTGTAATGACAAGCTTAGTTAAATAGAACATATCTTCTAGCTCGTTACGTTCAATCATGTTATATGCTTCTTCAAATGAGGTCTTTGCTTGTTCTTCTGAATTCGCTACAACTGAGATATCATAGTTAGGAATATCATGTAGGTAAGATATGAAATAATTAGATAAGGCAGTTATTAAACCATTTTTCCCACCACCACGTCCAAGCGTAATAAAAAACTGCTCGTAATAAAGAAAGTTACCTTCATTCTCGAACAGAAATACAAACGGAACTATGAACTTTTGAAAGGATTGTAATGGGAAGTACCAACGTTCTGTAAATTTGATAAAGTTTTCAATTTGTTCTTCATCAAAGTGTAGATCATCTCGACTTAACACGTCTCTTTCTAAATATGCAATAAGTAATATACGTTCTTTGTTTAGCATTATCTTGCCTGATTTCCATAAGCGTATATATTCATCAACATGTTTATTGCTAATCATAATAAATCACGACGAACTATTTTATCAGGTTCATCATCTTTCTTAGGCAATAAGTCTGAGAGTTGTTTAATGATACGTTGGTAAGATTGGTCTCGCGTAGTATACAACCTCGCTACAGGTCTTTCTCTCTCATATGGTGGGGCTTTATCTGATTGTTGGAATAAATCATATTCTCCATTTTGTTGGAGGTCCTCCCACATATAATCAAGCATTATCCTCAGTCTTGCAGCTTGGATAATAAGGCCTTCTGCAACTTGTAATCTGTCTTTCGGTATATCTTTGTATAAAGCGAGCAACCTTTTACGTTCTTTAACAACTTGTTTGTCATCATCTCTGACCCTCATAAATATCACCTCTTTCTTCAGGGAGGGGTTATGTGAATTTTTTAATAATAAATCTACGGAATCGACTCCCCCTACACCGGTTCCCCGAGCCATTTTTATTTAAAAAGTTTTTGACCCGGGGGTATTTTAAAATTAAATTTTATTTTTATATAAATTAATAAATATTCTATTACCACATTTCATCATCAGCCCATTTATTTTTCTTTGGCTCTCTCCAATTTGTGTAATGTCTGTCATGAATTTTATTATGGCAATCGACACAAAGCGTTTCTAAATTATCATCGTCTAATGCTAACTCAGGATTGAATTCAAGCTCTTTAATGTGATGTACTACAAGCTTTATCTTTTTACGACCATTCTTATTAGGCTCGTATATATCAAGTGATACTTTACCTTGCCTCTTACATTCTTGGCATTCATAATGGTCTCGCTCTTTAATACACTCTCGCTTGACTCTCCATCGTTTATCATTATAGAACGAACGTCGTTGCTCCTTTGTTAGTGCCATCTGTCATTCTCCTTATGAGTTAAGCTCATTAGTCTAGATACATTTAGATCACCAATGGTTGTGACGTATGAGTTATGTATGCTAACTCATATGAGTACATCATCATGACTGTTGTTTAATAGATAGTTATAATGATTCATGTGATGATACTCATATCAATAAGCACAAAGAAGACACACCACTCAATGTGATGTGCCTCAATATAATATAGTATTGTTAATGAGCTTGAAGTACCAAGCACAACTGTTACGATACAATTGCTTATACTAACATAATAACACCTTGACACGTGTCAAAAGTCTCACATAAGTATCAATGTATTATACCTAACTCATCAGCTAAGTTATAGAGTATACGTTTCTTTAGTCTAAAGAATGTTGCTCTGCTAATGGGTAGCTTATCTATAATACCCTCTACTGTATATCTTCTAGGCTTATCGAAGTATAGTAGGTTCATTAGGTCGCGCTCTACTGGTTGTGCGTGCTCATACACTGTAGTAATTGCAGTTGATACTCTATGCATATGTGCCAACCTTTTATCAGTTATAAGTCTTGTTGCTTGTCTCTCTGTTGTGCTAGTAATTGTATTACTCTTACCTCCACCTATATTAGTATCTTGTTCTTGCCATGGATATTGTATCTCTTCTTTCAAACCTTCCATACGCTTCTGAGTACTATTATACTGTTTAAGTTCTTCTTCTAAATAATTGATTGTTGACTTACGCATCTATATACCTCCATTACTTATACTCTGCTATTCTTGCTTTGACTGCATTCATTAATTCATCTTGTGTTAGTTCTTTGTTCTGTAAAGCTTTATGGACTCTTTGATCTATTGTGTTATCAGTCATGATGTGATGTATGATTGTCGTATTGTCTTGTCCTTGTCTGTACAATCTAGCGTTGGCTTGTTGATACAATTCAAGCGACCATGTTAAACCGAACCATACAATGATGTGCCCGCCTTGTTGTAGGTTAAGCCCGTGCCCTGCACTTGCAGGATGTGCTATCAATATTTCTATATTACCTTTATCCCATTCTTCTTTATAGTTGTCACTGCCTAACACTACTGCTTGTTTGAATCGTTTAAGTATTCGTTCCTTGTCATGCTTAAAGTTATAGAATAGAAGAATTGGTTGTCCTTGTGATTCTTCTATTATCTCTTCTAATTTATCTAACTTACGATCGTGTACTTGTCTTACATCCTGTTCATCTGTGTACACCGCACCGTTAGAAAGTTGTAGTAACTTCTGGCTTAAAGATGCACCACTTTGTGCAACAATCGTTCCATCATCTTCTGATTCTAAAATGTAATCACGTTCTAACTCGTCATACAATTTACGTTCTTTAATCGATAAAGTTACTTCTTGAACTGTATCTATCCGTTCAGGCATTGATAAGTAATCACTTGCCTTCATACTGATACACACATCGTCTATCTTCTTATATATTAATTCTTCAGCTTCTTCTCTTAATTCCCAATTAAACACATGCTCACTTACTTGATGTGTTGGTTTGAAATATCTTTCTCTAAATCTAGTAAATGATTTCTCTAATCTTTCTCCACTATCTATTAGATAAACCTGTGCCCATAAATCCATCATACTGTTTGGACTTGGCGTTCCTGTTAATCCGACAAAACGTTTAACAAGCGGTAGCTTTTTCTTTAAAGCTTTAAACCTTTGGCTTGTGTGACTCTTAAATGTAGATAACTCATCGACTACTAACATATCGAAGGGCCAACTTTTTTTATAATAGTCGCATAACCATTTAGTATTTTCCTTATTTGTTATATAGATGTCTGCATCTTGATTAAGTGCATCAATCCTTTGCTTAGGTGTTCCTAATACTTTAGAAACTTTAAGATGTTTTAAATGCTCCCACTTATTAATTTCATCTGCCCAAGTGTCTTTAGCTACATTGAGCGGTGCAATAACTAACATCTTATCTGTATCGATTACCTGTAGATTACTAAATGCTGTTAATGTTGAAACCGTCTTACCTAATCCCATATCTAAAAATAATCCATATTTATTATTCTCTATTATCTTTTGTATGGAATAACTTTGATATTCATGTGGTTTAAAGTTAATTGCCATTTGGTATGACCACCTTACTGATGAATCTATCCACTTCTGATTTGCTCCAAAGTACATAAACGTTATGATCTCTTGCTGCAAATTGCTTGTGTACATATTTCTGTAATGGATGTAGCTTCCCATTTTCTTGTTTCATCTCTATAAAGTAAGTTTTGCCTTTTGGCATTATGATAATTCTATCTGGTACACCTCTTGTTCCGGGCGCTACCCATTTCAAACATAAGCCATTCAATTTTGTAATTTCTTTTTTTAAATACGTTTCAATTTTCGATTCTTTCATGTGTTCACACCTTGCATAAAATATTAAGTGTCCAATTGGACAGCTGTCCAGTACCATTCCAACTATATACTGTATTAGGGGCATTAGGCATATACACTGTGTCCTCTTACTCCCTATCTTCTATTATTAAACTTTTATATAAATTGGTTGTCCATATTGGACACTAAGGGCTAAACCCTTGATATGACTGGTCTAAAGGGTGTCCAACAGGTGTCCATCACGCGTCCAATAAAAAAATTAATGGACACTTAAAAAAAATAAATAAAATTTCTGTTGGACACTTAGGCCTATAAATGGACACCTATTGGACACCAAAACCCTTAAATTAAACCTTCAAACTCGGTTTTAATAAAAGCTAACTGGCGACCATATTCTTTACCGAATCTGAGTCTTCCATCTTTAGTTTCAGCATATCTTTCCCAACCTTTTAAATTAGAAAGTACAGCTTTTATTTTGTTTAGTTCATATAAAGGTAATTTAGATATAGATCCATTCAAGCACTCAACCCAAATTTCTAATGGGCTTATCTTATCCCTCATAACTAAATCAGTTTCTTCATCTAATAAATCAAAATCACTACTATTCATAAACATTCTTCTATCTTCTATTGATTTAGAATACCAATCCTCTGTAACAGGCTTTTCTAAAAATGATTCAATAACACCTTGATAAACTTGTTCTTCTGTATGTTTGCCTTGTATTTCTCTCATTTCGTTCTCAAGTTCAGGCTCTAAATAGAGTTCTTCACCTTCATTATAGAAGTGAACAGCTTCTGCCCATATTTGGTCTATATCATGCTTAGTTATCTTCGACCATTTAACTTCTACTTTGTCTGGATTCACTGTCATTGGCCAGAAACGACGACCACCTGTTTCATCTCTTAAGAAATCAACTTTGTTTGTTGTACCTATAAAAATACACTGTCTTGGAAAATCTTCTATATAATGGCCATACGCAACGCGGAAACGATCAATCTGTTTAGAAATGAAATGCTTGATTGCTTCTACTTCTGCTTTACGTGTCGCTGCTAACTCTGCCATTTCCATTAACCAAACACCTTGAAGTGCCTCATATGCTTCCTTACCTGTGACTGATACCAAACTGTCTGAGAACCATGCGCCACCTAGCTTTTTAAGTAATGCTGACTTACCAACACCTTGAGGACCATAAAGAGTTAACATGTAATCAAACTTACACCCTGGATCCATGATACGAGCTACACCTGCAGTTAAGGCCTTACGTGTTGTTGTGCGATTAACCCTTGTGTCTTCTACACCTAAGTACTTAACGAATACGCGTTCAAGTCTTGGTTGTCCGTCCCATTCAACGTTATTTAGATAATCTTTAACTGGATGATATTGGTTTTGTATAGCTACGGATATTATGGCATCTTTCGTTTTACCTGAATGGTGGATATCATAGACCTTTTCAATGTAACCACGTAGACTACTATCATCGCCGTCTTGCCATTGACGCTTTTTATTTTCACTGTTCCAAGGCGTTTTACCTAAACATTCAATCTGTTTTGTAAAGGCATTAAACGCTACTTTACCTTTTAAGTTAGGATCATTACGTAAGATAATTTCAATATTTGGAATAGTTGATTTAAATGCACCTTTAGCAGTGATTTCTAGTGTTTCATTCCACTCACTATTAATGTCTAAATCCTCATTATCTATTGCGTCAAAATCTTCAAATGCATCACTTATTTTATCGTTAACAAGTTGTTTAGCGACTTGCTTATCTTTTTGTACTTTCGCTGCCATTGCCTTGTAACTTGGCATACGGTTAATAGGTGTATTTTCGTCCACATCTTCATCTTGTGCACCGAATAGGTGAATACGGATAAGGTCAAAGCTATTAACCAATTGGCTACTCACTGGGTCAGTGTTGTGATGTGAATATGCAAACTTCCCATTCTCATATAATACTAAGCCACCAGCAGTTGAGCCCTCATGGAATGTATAGCGATTTTCACTATGGTACTCATATCGTTCAGGTATGAATGCCTCAATAGCATCTTCGATTGAGTATGCTCTACAGAATGCACCAACGATACCAGGCTTGTCCTCAGGGTCTCCTTGTTTATCTGCAAGTCTTTGTGTTCTGCTTTCTTCTCGACTTGATGTTGGCCATTCAAGTGTATCTGTCCAATCGTTGTATTGATTGAGTAGTTTATCAGGATCTAGCAGTGGCAAATCTTCGTAATCAAAATAGAAATCTGCGTCACTACTTGTTGAAGGCCAATACATTAAACGGTGTGGTTGATATGTTGTATCATCAAAGTAATCCATACCGACCATATCCGCTACTTTACGGCCAACTGCTTCGTACTCATCTGCGTTTACATTACGCTTTAATGGAACTACTAAACGTAATCTAGGACTTGTTTCTCTATGTTTATGTGTTGAGTAAACAGCATATGCAAAGTTGTAGAACATACTCATAATGTCTGTCATATCTTGAGCTGCAAAATCTAAATCAAGTGTTAGCATTGAACGATTCATCACTTGACCTGCTTGTCTGCGTCCTTCTTTCAAGTATCCTCCAACGAACCCGCCGACATCTTTAATGCCAGCTTGTTCAGATTTGGACATCTTATTGTACTCGACAAGACTTTCTTTAGTTCTAACTGTACGAGATAATTTTGTTAAGAAGTCCGACCATGCCATGTTGTGATTCGTCCAGTGCTTAGCAAGCCTTGAAGACGCATAAGCATAAGTAATGTCACGATCATTCTTTAACTGCTCAGGTTCTTTTACTTTGTCGAGCATTTCTATAGCTCCTTTCTTAATTCTTATCTTCTACTTTATGTGTAATCGTTATCGTTTTTAAAAACGTGGATATTGCGCCACAAGCGAATGCTGAAATAGTTAAAAACATATCAACTTCAGTCCCTATATTTAAATTAAATACATACAATACTAGTTTGTAGATTGCTACAACAAGCAACCCCCATACAAAAGCTCTCATCTACTTACCTCCTGTGTTGTACTTTTCCATTCGAGAATGTTTAGTTAATACTCTATTAAACTATTTTGTTTCAAATTCTTTATCCTTTAATAATCTTTCAACTTCATGTTGGAGAATTATATTTTTCTTCGATAGTTCAAAAATTTTTTCATCTTTTTTACTCTCTATTACAGCCACAAAAATTAGTAGTGACAAAAATATAAATCCTAGTAGTATAGTTGCTATAATCCAGAACGTCATTCACTCACCTCATAATCTGTCGGGTACTGATCCACCGCATCGTTTGCTTGTCTGCGTGTAATAATTTCATTCGTAACGTATTTACTTAACTCGTATAGGGTAATGATTAGTAGTGTTTTGAGTATTTTCATATCATCGACTCCCCAATCCTAATATGTCTGCTCTCATCTTCTTTACCTCGAACTCATACATATCAGCTAATTCTTTTGCGTCTTTGTAGGTATCAAACAATCTAACTCTTTCAGTATCTAGTGTAGTTGTTACAATCTTTTCCATATGGTTATCACCGTATACTTGTACTACTTCATTAAACATCCTGTTCTCATTGTTAACTACAACGTAATAGTATCTACCTATCTCCAAATTACTCACTGTCCTTTCTTATACTTTTAATCTCCCAAACAACAATCATGGTCAACATAGGTATGGCGAGTTGTATATCTCTGATTGTTATCAAAACCAGTGGAATTGCGGTTAAAATGTTAACAAAGAAATATCCCGCACCTTCTTTAATCCTTATTACATAATGGATACATATAGCTCCAAAACCCAGTATCACCATGTTAGTTAAAAAATATAAGTCCATCTACTCACTGTCCTTTCCTTAATCGTTTTCTCATTTCTTCTACACTAAGATTATTTTTATCTCCAGATACTTCGTTATAACTCAACGCCTCTTCCTTACTCTCTGCACTCACAATCTCGTAACGCTCATTCTCACGTGGCTTGATGACTTCAGTGAAAGTGTGACCGGTTGAGTCGGTTATGTGTCGGATTAGGTATTGGGTCATAATATGGACCAACTATCATCTAAATCCCGATTTCTGACGCTTTCCACTTCACTAGTATTTACGAATGTTTCACGACCTATTTCATCTTTACAAGGTATAAAACCATTATCAGCATGTGTAACAATTCTTACCACTTCTCGCAACTCATCTTGAACATTCGGTTTATACCATTGTCCCGATTTTGTAAATATCCATATACCTGTGTTCATTTCCTCAACACTTCCTTTACCTTTTGCAATATGTCTTTATCCTTACAAGTCTGATTCTTTGATGAATGTTCCATTGATTGTTTTTCCTTTTCTTCCTTTGATTTCGTCATACGCGTACTGCAAACACTCCTCGATTGTCATACCATGTTGTTGTGCCAATATAATTAATGTAACGACTGTATCGCCTATACCGTCTTTTAGATCATCTAGTTTATTACGTGATAAAGCTGCTCCAACTTCTCCAGCTTCTTCATAAAATTTCAATGCTTGTCTATCAGGATTACCTTTGTGTAAGTTTTTATCTATACTCCATTGTTCTACTTGTTTTACTAATTCGTTCATATTAATTAGCTCCTATTCTGGTATAATTTATTTATCTATGTGTAAAGGGGTGAAAATAAATGGGATTAACTAAAGATGCTAAATATTTACTTATTTCGATCTACAAAATCTACAAAGATAAAAGAAAAGATAACTTATCTAAGTCTGAATCTAAATATTTTGGTCATGCAGAAGAATTACATTCAAACCACTTCGATGATTGGCATATGGAAGACTTTTTAGATACTTGTAGAGAATTAAGCAGAAACGGTTACTTAAAATGTGTATTTGCGAGTAATACTATTGCGTCAATCAATCTTACTGATGACGCTATTGTTTTTAACGAAAATCGCTATAAGAATAACTACAGACAACTAGTCCAAGATATCGGAGATTTTAAAAAATTAATTTTCTAACAATCTACGGACCAATCATCAGCTATTAAGTCATTAGCAGAAGGTTGCCAATATCGCGTGATATTTTTTCCGTTACTTCCAATAACGATACATTGTAAAAAACTATCATTTGTTGGCAATACTTCTACTCTATGATTTTCTTTCCATTCACTTCTTGTCATAGTTACTAAATGTTTCGTTGCTAACTTAGTTGCATCTTGTATGTTCATCTACTCACCCTCCTTAATCCCAATACCATCCAACTTCGCTCTAAAATACTTATACGTGCTGCTCGATGGTTTGTTGCCGATGTGTTGGGAGATTTCGGATAGTAGCGATTTATATTTATCACTATCTTCTTTATACATATCTGCGTAACCTTTTAATTCCCAATTTAACGTTCTTGCATTAGCATTCTTACGTTCCAATGTTTTAATACCATCTTCCAACCTACTAACCTTTGCTTTATACCATGATAGATCGTCTATCAATGTATCTCGTTCTGTTTTGTATTGTTGAGCCATTTTATTTGCATGAGTTAAATTTTCACTTAAACTTTCGTGCGCCTTTTTGTACATTTCAATTTCATATAACGCCATTTCATAATTAATCACTCGCCATCACTTCCTTTTATTTTGTTCTCTTTCTTGTGAATCACCTAAATATGTGAAAATGCACAAAAACGCTATAGATAACAAACCATATATTGCTACTAAAATCTTTAATATAATCACCCTCACCACTCCTTTACATAGTTATCCACATTATCAATAGTATGATTGCCAGTATGATTACGACTGCTAGCCAAACTGTGAATTGTTTCATTCTTCGACCAGCTTTCTTGAATATTTGCCTTTTGGTTTTGTTAATGTTTCTTCAATACTCCAACCACTATTCAACCTATATGTTATAGTTTTAGGGTGTAGACCAGTGATTTCAGACCATTCTGTTAAACACAACGATTTATCATCATATTCTACTTTTCTATTATTACCTCTATTTCTTTGTTGCGTTTTCATATCAACCCATCTACAGTTATTAGGTTCATAATTTCCGTTTCCATCTATCCTATCTATAGACAGACCGTTTCTATAACCGTTGCTCATAGCCCATTTATAGAAGTTTTCAAATTTATCCCATTCATTACAAACACTTATTCCACGACCACCATAATTTTTGTAGTACTTACTATTAGGATTTGAGCATCTATACCTCATATCACACCAAACACCATTTAATTTCGTGCCATTCTTGCCATGTATGATTCTATGGTTTTTCATTCCTAATCCCCTCCATTATCTTCCTGTTCCGTTTTATATCCTCACGTGGTACTGCTACGATTACATAGCGTTTATTTACCTCCATTGTGAATCCACGAACTCCTTTATCCTTTAACATTCTTACCACTTCTATACTGTTCATCCCAGTAGTGTCTAATTTATATTTAACTTTTATAGTATCGGATAGGATCATAGTGCTAACTCTTTCTCTATCTCTGCAATGCTTACTTTTTCAGCTATCAATCGTGTGCCTTTATCTTTATTCTTCAATGTAGGTGAACTCATAAACATTATCGTTTGTTCAGATACGCCTAACTTCTCTGCACATTCTTTTCGTGTCCCGTGGCAAATAATGTCATCGCCTTTATAAATTACGTATTCATACCTTTGTTTTCCGCCAGCCACTTACTTCACATCCCAATTATCATATGCACGTTCGATATACCATTTAGCTTTAGCTACATCCTCTTTACCATTCTTATGTGGTGAACGTGCTAAATACTTAATCGCATTGCCAATATGATAAGCTACGTTAGGATTGTAGTGTTGAGTTACCTGCTCAATGAAATCTATTACTTCTATATCTCCGTAGTTATAATGTGATGGGTGGTTAACTTTATCGTTACGCTTACGTTGTTGTAAGTCGTTGGATAATAATTTTATTGCTTTCTCCGTATTCTCTTTATCAAATCCAATACTCTCCGTCTTACCTTCAATACTCTTAGCCCATAACTCAAACTCGTTATCATCTGTGATGTCGTATAAATTACCTAATGAATTGATTGTAGCTACATTGTCGCTATCATCGTTGAATACTATTTCTTCCACACGTCCTACAACAGTCATGCCATTATTATTCTCACTCTTACCAATGTCATACACAATTACGTATCTATCTAAGTCTAATTCTCTAATATTCATCTACTTCACCACTTTCGGAAATACATCATTCTCTGCTAAATGTTCAAACCACTTACTTCTACGCTTAGCGTCCTCTATCATCTGCAGACGTTCCTGTTCCTTACGCTGCTTATGTTCTTCCAACTCAACCTTACGTTCAGCACGCTCTCTGTCCTCTGCATTGAGTCTGTCCACACCTTGACGTTGGTCATACTTTCTAATGTAGTTTTTTAAGTGTCGTCTACCTTTCTTCGCATGATATTTAATTTTCACACAATGGATACCAAGTTGTTTCGCTTCCTTGTAATCTTCTACATCCACAAACACTTCTTCGTTATCATCTATCATCACGAAACATAAGTTACCTTTATCATCTTTAGCTCTACTTAAATTGATGTTCATTAGTTCCAATCCTCCAATTCACTGGCCAAGTTATATAGCGCTTTATATGCTGTGTCATATGCTTTTAGTTGGATGTCATCAAAATCACTTTTATCCATATCACTTAATTGGTCAATCATGCCATCTGCTATTTCTAAATTTTCTTCATTCATTCTCTCGTCCCCCTAGAATCCTCTATCTATAATTGTCGGCTCTTCAAATCTAATCACTTTTGCGTCAGTATATTCATCTTCTTTAGTCGGCATTTCATCGTAAATACGGTCCTCTATCTCACAATTCTCATCATTAGCATTTGCCGGAAAAGTATAAGACTTCTCGTATGTCACGTTGTATCTAATCTTGATTGTTTCTTCATTCATCGGAATCACCTAATCTTTCATATAAAACGGCGATGTAAAACCATCACAATTTAAATTTAGACCTTCTGCCCAAGAAACAGGGTGGCTCATGAGTGTTTCAATTTCCGCTAAGCCATTTGATCCTTTTTCTATTTCTACAATTACCTCATCGTGAACATGTCCTACTGTTTTAAATCCAGCATCTTCAATTCTCATAAGAGATATGGCTAATATGTCACGTGCTGTAGCTTGTACAATGTTCTCTACAAGTTTGCCACCGTAGGTTTTTTGTATTGACCATCTACGATTAAGATCTAACCCTCTAAACTCTACGACATCGCTGCCCCAGCAGTTTTGTCCTAATTTGGCTTTCGGATAAGCTAGCGCACGACCACTTGGAAGTTCTATCATTAGAAAACCTTTCTTCATATAGAATCTAAGTCCATGTGTATAGTGCTCTGTTCTCTTACGTACTGTTTGAATTGCAGCATCTTGGCAACCTTTCCAAAACTTTACAATATTAGGATTGGCCAATCTCCAACTATCAACCAAAGGTTTTAATTCTTCTTCAGTTAATCCCATTTCAAGTGCGCCCATTGCTTTTAATGCACCAGGTCCACCTTGATAACCTAAAGCAAGTTCGGAAACTTTACCTTTTTGTCTAAGTGGGTCGCCTTTAGTAATCGAGTCAACAGGAACATTAAACATTTGTGCCGCAGAGGCCTCATAAATCTTGCCGTGTGTATTAAATACTTCAAGTCTCCATTGCTCTCCCGCATACCAAGCTATTACTCTTGCTTCAATAGCTGAGAAATCACTTACGGCTAACTCGTTACCTTCATCTGTAGTAAAGGTTGTTCTAACTAATTGGCTTAATAAGTCTTGTGGGTGAACATCGAGTATAATTGATAAATCATCGAATTCTTTTTTCTTTATCATTTCTCTAGCAATATCAAGTTCGGTATCACTGATGTAATGTTTCGTTAGATTTTGTAATTGAACTCCACGCCCTGCCCATCTGCCAGTGCCTGCACCATAAAACTGAAATAAACCTCGTACACGTTGATCACTACACATCATGTCGTGCATTTTGTTATACTTTTTAACGCTTGTTTTAGACATTTGTAATCTTATTTCTAGCATTAGTTTCGCTTTACCAGTTGCTTTTTTGAGATAATCTTTTACCGTTTTCTTCTGTAAATTTGGTATGTCTAAACCTTGTTCAGTGTTTAACCATGCAAGTAATTGTGTGGGGCTGTTTGGATTATCTAAACCAGTAATACGTTTCGCATCTTCAATAAGCGATGCTTTACTGATACTGTCAAGCTCGTTCGCACCAAGCATTAAGTCTTCTGAAAGTTTAATACCTCTATCATTAATTTGTTGATCTACTGCCCAATATCTTTGCTCAATTGAAGGCACTTGAAAGTCCTTAATTTTTTCTGCTACATTCATTTCTACTTCAACGTCTCTAATACAGTAGTCAATAAACATTTGCCATTTCTCTTTATCGTGTTCAGGTAAGTTACGTGTTCTACCACCATTTATTTTGGTAGGTTTACAAGGCTTACTAAAATAGTTAATCAAATTCTTGCCCGATTTATCTTTTTGGTCTTGTAAGTTTAAAACTTCGCCAACTTTATCGAGAGAGGCGGGTAATCCTATTCTTGTCGAATTAACCATCGTACACACCCACTCATTTGGAGGCATTTCTGTATTAAAATGTTCAGCTAAACAAATACGTTCAAAACTTGCGTTAAATGCGTATTTTTTAATGTCACTATCTAGCAACGCTAATTTAAACTCTTTATATAAAAACTCATCAATGTCGTACATATCAATTGCCTTAACAGGACTACCGTCAAGTGAATAAGCAATAATTAGTATTTCAAAATCTTCTGCTTCTGCGTATTTATAAGCACCTGTCTTACGAATGTCAGCGCTACTATATGTCTCGATATCAACATTCATTGTTCTTGTCATGTGTTGCACCTCAATTTGCTTATAATAATAGCGGGGCAATTGCACCCCGCTTATTTACTTATAGTAAGTCGTCGTCATCTGAGTCTAATTCATCAAAATCATCTTCTGCTTTACTTGCGCCACTTAATGGCTCGCCTTTTTCGACTAATTGAATATTGTTTAATCCTGCTGCAATACCTTTATTACCGTTTGCGTTATAACCATAGAAGTTAATTGATGCTCTAATGTAATCTCCACTTACTAATGAGCCTGGCTCAGTAAGTTTGATTTTATTCTGATCAATCACTCCTGGTTGATTTGCACTTGTAGCATTTAAGAAATAAGCATTTTCGTAGTTAGGGTCATCTTCACGATCAATATCGCCATCACGTAAAGGTGTTTTCAAGTTGTTAGGCACTTTGCCATTCCATTTGCCTTTTCCTGCTTCTTTAGCTTCTTCAATTGCTTTTTCAATTATTTCAATCATTTGTGTATCAGATTTAGGAATGATTAAGCTCACTGAATATTTCTTAGGCGCGTCTTCATTCATGCTGTGAGCCTCAAAGATATGTGCGTATGATGCTCTTACTTTACCTGTGATTACTTTAGTTCCATTTTGTTTTGCTTTCATAATTAAATACCGTCCTTTTATTTTTTATAGTTTGTCAAAGTCATCTTCTGCTTTTTGCTTAACTGGTTGGCGCTTATCTGATTCTGGAGCGAGCGTTAACTTGCCCGGTGGTTTCTCAATATAACTACCAACCATTTGAGAGAATGCTTTTTTTCCAATTTGTTTTTCTAAGTTTGTAATGCTAAGAAGTTTTGTTTCAGTAATATTATTTTTGTCATAACCTTGTTCGGTTAATATCTTCTCTATCGCTTTTGTGTCTGTCATGATACGTCTTGAACGCCCTTCTACTAACTTCCAACCTGGGTATTCTTTATCTTTGTCTGTCATTTCTTCAAGTGCATAACTTTCTACTTCGTCTGCCCATTTCTTGATGTCAGGTATTTTGTGAAGTAATTCAGCTATTTCGTTGTCGCTTAATAAGTGTGCGGGCTTATTAGGTACATCTTGCATATACTCTGCACGGGCTCTACATGAGTGTTTAATCTTACAAAATCTACAATGACTACCAGCTTTAAATTCACCTTTACCTTCAAATGCTAATTCTGCAGTTGGCTTGACTGTGTTTAATCCCCAATCAATTAAGGTGCTTATCTGTAGTTCTTCAGTTGAATAGTTATCAAGTCTTGGCTGAATAATGGTCATTCTTACGGTGTGTATATCATATAAAGAACTGAGAAGTTCATAAGCACCTAACCCATATAATCTAAGTTGAGAGTTGTCTATGGCACTTACTTCTACACCTTTACCGTATTTAAGATCTATGATTTCTAGGACACCACCTGAATACACAATCACGTCACCTGTACCAAACGATTCTGGTACGTATCGACCTAAGTCGAGTCTTGTTTCAAATAATGTTGTTACATCACTGTCTCTTGCTATTGCAGCATTAACACGTTCTTCCACTTCGTCAACATACTTTTCAACGTATTCTCGTAATTCTTCGTTGTAATATTGGTTTTTCGTATAATTTTTAAAAGCCTTATCGTATTCATAGTCTGTTAAATCGTTATACATGTGATTGAAATACAGCTCGCTTAACTCATGTGCGAATGTACCTTCTTCGGCAAAAGTTGAAGTCTTATCTCCAACGCCTTCACTTGCTTTTATACTAGGTGGGCAATTCAACCATTGATTCGCGCCACTCGCACTTAGTTTAGCGTGAGCTCGATTAGAATGGTCTAACCTCATGCAGTTAATCTCGCATTCATAAAGTTCACAATCTCATTGAAGTTATCTTCAGATACACTTGAAAGTTTGCCAGCACCTAGTTCTTCAAGTTTTGTCTTAAATGCTTTTTTATCATTATCGTCCACGTTTTGTATAAATTGTTTTCCTAGATTGAGCACTTCTTCTTTTGTGTAAGTCTTGTCTTCTGAAACCATTTCTTGTTCAGGTTCAGGTCCAATATATACAGTCTTTTTAACTTTAGTTTCATCTTCCTCTTTTGCTTTTTTCATTGGTGCTTCCTTTACAACTTCTTTTAAGGTTGTTTCGTCTACAGTTGATAACTCGACATTCGTTACCTGTAAATTTTTATTTAAACGTTTCATTTCTTCTAGTAAATCTTCTAATATAGCCATTTGCTTTCCTCCTAGTATTTGGTGTATATTTAAGTTGTTAAATTTATTAATCGTTGGACTGTTAAGCGTTGGCGCGCTTAGCGGTCTTTTTTGTTGCCTTTAAATAGTTAATCCAACTGTCCCAAGCCATGTAGCTAAAGCAAACAGCTACCCAGTAAATTAGAAACAAGTGGATAAAGTCTTTCGTGAATATCAAAGCTATGAAGAATATGACTATAGCTGTTGATAATGCTAGTAAACCTCTCATTGTTTAGCCTCCTACATCCATTTTTTACTACGTTTAATCAAATAATCTTCTAGCTTAGCGATATTGATTAGTGTCATGTTAGCTGAGTAATCAACGTATAAACCTTTAATTCCTAAATCATCTTTATCGTATTCTCTAAGCCATTTGTAGACAGTTGTACGACTGACATCGAACATTGTGTGAATGTGTGTTGCTTTGGCATACAACTTCTTAACGAACTTCTCTTCACCTAAGATTGTGTTATCTGGATTAGGTGGTGTTACTATTCTTGGCATAATTATTAACTCCTTTCTGTCGGTTCAGCACCCACATACAACATTCAGTCTTGGCAATGACTAAATAATGTATTGTAGCGTGGCTCATATCATCGCCTACTCTCGCTCATAAATGCTCTATGTGAGCGCTGAAATACGTTTGTTATTCTTTTGGTTTAAATAATTCTTCTGATGTATAGCCTGGGAACAATTTTTTGTTTATTAACATTGCTTGTTCAAAAGTAAATGAATATTTCCCCTTTGTTCTATCTCTTACGGTTGTGTAAGGAATGTTCAAAACCCTAGCTATATCTTTTTCTGTGATGTTATGATCCTTCATCGCTGTAAGTAGTTTTGGATACAAAATAATCACCTCCAAAGATACGATGTTTTGCATCTGTATACGATGTGTCGTATCTACAAGTAATACTATATACGATTAATCGTACACATGCAACCATTTTATTTAAAAAAGTACGATTTTTCGTAATAAAACTCTTTACTTCCTATTTAAATGCGTGTATACTTAATTTATCAAATACGAAATGTCGTACAAACAACGGAGGACTTTACAATGAATAATAGAAGCGAATTTGTAGAAGAAAATATCAAAGAAATGGGCTATAATACACGATCATTTGCGAAAGAAATCGGCGTTAGCTACACAACTTTACGTTCTATGTTGGAAAGAAACTTCGAGGGAGCAAAAATAGAAAATGTTATTGCTGTTGCAAAAGGTGTAGGTGTTACAGTAGATTATTTGTTTAATTTAGGTACTGAATTCGAAGAAGTTGAAGCTGCGCATTCAGAAGAGGACCTTACAGAGGAAGAAATAAAAGAAATTAGAGAATTCATGCAAAAATATAAAAAGTAATTGTATTAGGGGTTGAGAGCATTGCAAATGAGAGAAGAATTATTGAGTAACTATGAAAAATTGAATGTAGTTGAAGTTCAATTTCCTGTAGATAAAGTTAAAGGGTATTATAAAAGAAATAAATACTTACCTAATGGGTTAGTCATTTTAAATAATGATTATGACCATTATATTCAGAACGGTGTATTAGCAGAAGAATTAGGGCATCATGAAACATCCTATGGAAATATCACAGGAGTATATTCAAAAAATGATAATATCAATGCTGCTCGACAAGAATTGAAAGCTAGAAGATATGGCTTTAGATTGGCTGTCCCACTTGAGAAATTGATTAAGTGTCACCAACAAGGTGTATGGGGAGATTTATATGAAATGTGTTTGTTAATGCAAATTGATAGATCATATTTCTATGAAGCTATAGAAGATTACAAAAAACAATTTGGAAACTATGTAAAATATGATGGTTACTTTATTCAATTTGAACCATTAAAAATAAAAGTTATCGATTAATCCAACATACATCGAGTGTCTGTGTACACTCTTATCTAAATGTAAGTTGTTTAATATAAAATAAATTTATTATAAGGGAGAATGCATGATGGACAAAGATTTGAAAAATTTAAATAGCTTGAATAATTCAAGCTATAAAACTAAATGGTATGAACGTAATTGGGTAATAATTTTAGCGCTCATATTCATCTATCCAGTAGGTATTGCTTTAATGTGGAACTTTAAAAAATGGTCGTTTTGGTTAAGAGTGCCTATTACCGCTTTATTTGTAATAATTTATTTTGTTAGTTTTGGAGGTGCTGATGAAACCAATGATGAAACTAACGATGAAGATTTAAAGACAGAACTAGAAGCAACTAAATCTGAAAATAAAGATTTAAAGAGTGATATAAAAGATTTAGAAGACAAAGAAAATGATACAACTAGTATAGCTGAAAACACTAAGGAAGAACCTAGTAAGCAAGAAGATGTAGCAGCAACTGAAGAACCAGAAACTGAAGAACCAAAAACTGAAAAAGATACAAGTAAAGCTAGTCGTGAAGAAAAAGCAGCCTTGAATTCCGCTGAAACATATTCAGATATGATGCATATGTCGAAAGCAGGTATCTATGATCAATTAACTTCTTCTGCTGGTGATAAATACCCTAGTGATGCAGCGCAATATGCAGTTGATAATTTAGAAGCAGATTATGAAGAAAATGCATTGAAGTCTGCTGAAAATTATATTGATATGATGGATATGTCAGATGACGAATTATACAATCAACTTACTTCAGATGCTGGTGACAAATTCACAGAGGAAGAAGCACAATATGCAATCGATAATATAGAAGATTAAACCTAAGGGCATTTAACGATGCCCTATATATTTTTATCTTTTTTAGGAGGAATGCGTTATGTGGAGTGAACAATTCAAAGATAAAAACGGAAAAGTTAAACATCGCTATTACGAGAAGTATAAAGACCCATACACAGACAAGTGGCGTAGAGTTAGTGTTGTTATGAACAAGAACTCTAAAGCCTCTCAAAAAGAGGCTGTGTTGCAATTAGAGAAAAAGATAAATGATAAGCTCACAAAACAATCTTCTTTAGGTACAGCCTCTCTTACTGTTCACACAGCTATAGATAAATGGTTCGAGCATTACAAACTATATAGCGGATCTAAAGCAAGTACCTTAAAAACCAAAAAGGCAAAAGTGAAAAGCGTTAAGTCTGTATTCCCTTCTGATTTATTAGTAGACAAACTAGACTACAATATCTCACAAAAATATTTAGATGAATATTATAAATTAGGATTCTCGCAAATTGTTAATTCAGATGTACTGGGAATATTTAAGCACTCAATAATGCATATGAAGAAAATATATAATCTAAATAATACAGAATATCTAAATGATTTAGTTGTTCCAAAAAAAGTTAAAACTAAAGAAAGTATTGTTAAAGAGCGTGAGAACTATTTGGAAGTATCCGAATTAAAACAAATACTTAAATATCTTAATCACAAAGTTAGCACTACTAATTATAATAGATCTAAACGATTCTACTTTTTTGCTAGTTTAATAATAGAATTCCAATCATTAACAGGATTAAGAATTGGAGAGCTACTTGCAATTAAAGAAAGTGATATAGATTTTACGAACAAAAAACTTAGTGTTAATGGTACAATGTTTTGGGCGAAAAGTGATGAAGGGTTTGGTTCAAAAGAAACTACAAAAACAGATAAAAGTTACAGAACTATTAATTTAACAAAACGCTGTTGTGATATCTTAAATCGGGCTATCACTGAAAATAAAAAATTGAGACTACAAAAAGTGAAACGCAATGACCGTGGTTTTGTATTTAGTGCAGTAAGTGGTAACCCTATTCAATCAACTAGGATTAATGATGTGCTAAGTGAGTGTGTAGATGCAGTTAAATTAGATAAGCATGTCACGACTCATACTTTACGTCATACACACATATCTATGTTAGCTGAAATGGGTATGAGCCTTAAAGTTATAATGAATCGTGTAGGACATAGTAATCCTAATACAACATTAAAAGTTTATACACATGTAACTGATAAGATGGAAAAATCTATGATAAGCAAATTAGAAAAATTAAAAATTGTATAATCTGCCCTTTTTCTGCCCTGAACTAATAAATTAAACACTCTTCATAGCTTGAAACTACTGATACTACAAGAGTTGACGATGGTCGAAGATTTATTACTATAAAATAACATTATATTGTAAAGGGAGGCAATTAAATGTATCAAACAATTATTATAGGTGGCGGTCCCAGTGGACTAATGGCTGCTGCTGCGGCAAGTACTAACAGTGATGATATCTTATTGATTGAAAAGAAAAAAGGACTTGGTCGTAAATTAAAAATTTCTGGTGGTGGTCGTTGTAATGTTACCAACCGTCTTCCTTATGACGAAATTATAAAAAACATACCTGGTAACGGAAAGTTTTTATATAGCCCCTTTTCTGTATTTGATAATGAATCTATTATTCAATTTTTTGAATCGAGAGGTGTCAAACTTAAAGAAGAAGATCATGGACGAATGTTCCCCGTATCAAACAAAGCACAAGATGTCGTGGATACTCTGACGCACACTATTCAACAAAATAAGGTAGACGTAATGGAGGAATCAACTGTTCACTCAATTGCTTACACTGAAGATCAAACATTCCAAGTTACACTCAATGATCAACAACAATTTACTAGTAAGAGTCTCATCATTGCAACTGGTGGTACGAGCGTACCACAAACAGGTTCAACCGGTGATGGTTACAAATTTGCAGAAGCACTTGGTCATACTATAACTGAGTTATTTCCTACAGAAGTACCTATCACGTCTGCAGAGCCATTTATTAAACAAAAACGTCTAAAAGGATTAAGTCTAAAGAATGTAGCTTTATCTGTATTAAAGAAAAATGGCAAACAACGTATCACTCACCAAATGGATATGATTTTCACTCATTTCGGAATCAGTGGCCCTGCTGCTTTACGTTGTAGTCAATTTGTATATAAAGAGCAAAAGAATCAAAAAAAACAAGATATACAAATGCAATTAGATGTATTTCCAGAACTTTCAACGAATGACTTAGAAACACAAATTAGATCATTATTAAAGGAAACACCAGATAAATATGTAAAAAACAGCCTACATGGCTTAATAGAAGAACGTTATTTATTATTTATGTTAGAACAAGCTGGAGTTACAGAGGAAATTACAGCCCACCACATTTCTAACGTACAAATTAATGAGTTAGTTAAATTATTGAAAGGCTTCATTTTTAGTGTGAATGGCACACTGCCGATCGATAAAGCTTTTGTAACTGGTGGCGGCGTTTCATTAAAAGAAATACACCCGAAAACGATGATGTCCAAAATAGTACCAGGCTTATTCTTATGTGGCGAAGTATTAGATATACATGGCTATACTGGTGGATATAACATCACTAGCGCCCTAGTAACAGGGCATGTTTCAGGGACTAATGCAGGCGTCTTTCAGCCATAAGACTAAAAAGTCTGGCTAAATAACTATCATATAACATGACCATTATTCCCATTAGAAACCAATTAACCGCAACATTTTGTGGTTAAATTTTTCAACTAAAAAGGGTCCTATTACGTTTACAGTAATAGGACCCTTAATCTTTATTATACGCTTTTAACGTCTAGACCTTCGTCTCCCCAAGCATCCATGCCACCTTCGACATTTACTGCACGCACATCATTTTGTTCTAAATACTGAACAACTTGCGCACTACGACCGCCAACTTTACATATAATGTAATAAGTTTCATCTTCATTAAAATGGCTTAAGTTTTCTGGAATTTGGTTCATTGGAATTGTTTCTGCGCCTGGTATAATACCCATAGCTGTTTCTGCATCCGTTCTCACATCTACAATATTAACTGGGTTAGCATCCAAAACTTTTTCTTTTAATTCATTAACTGTAATAGATTCCATGTTCAATTCCTCCAAAGATTTATTTAGCTACGATATTAACAAGTTTCTGCGGTACAGCAATCACTTTTTTAATGTCTTTGCCTTCAATTTCACCTTTAATAATATCATTATCAAGCGCTATTTGTTGCATATCCTCTTTTGAAACATCTTTTGAAACTTTAATCTTAGCACGCACTTTACCGTTTACTTGTACAACAATTTCTACTTCATCATCGACTAATAATGATTCATCATATGAAGGCCACGGTTGGTAAGTAATTGTTTCATCATGACCTAGACGAGCCCATAGTTCTTCTGATATGTGAGGTGCAATTGGTGATAACATTTTTACAAATCCTTCAATATACGGTTTGTATATTTCATCAGTTTTGTAACAATCATTGATGAAGACCATCAATTGACTAATTGCAGTATTGAAATTCAAAGTGTTAAAGTCTTCAGTGACTTTTTTAACGGTTTGATGGTAACTCTTATCTAAATTTTTACTATTGTTATTTACCACTTTAATAGAAAGTGAATCGTCTTCAGTAACGAGCAAACGCCATATTCT
The DNA here is from genome assembly GCF_030294405.1 of Staphylococcus casei. Taxonomy (NCBI): domain Bacteria; kingdom Bacillati; phylum Bacillota; class Bacilli; order Caryophanales; family Staphylococcaceae; genus Staphylococcus; species Staphylococcus casei. Next base: position 1,132,097 of record NZ_CP125718.1, on the reverse strand, counting down.
ATCCAAGAAGCGTCTTGAACCATCTAAGCCATTTTCACTCCAAGCTATTGCAGCATCAAGCGGCCCCATAAACATTTCGTATAAACGCAATGTATCTGCGCCATGTGATGTGACGATATCATCTGGATTAATTACATTACCTTTAGATTTACTCATTTTTTCATTACCTTCACCAAGAATCATGCCTTGATTATATAATTTTTGGAATGGCTCTTTTGTTGGTACAACACCTAAATCATAAAGTACTTTATGCCAGAATCTTGCATATAATAAATGTAAAACAGCATGTTCTACGCCACCTATATATAAATCAACTGGTAACCAATGTTTTAATTTTTCCGGATCAGCAAGCATTTGGTCATTATTTGGATCAATATATCTTAAATAGTACCAACAACTACCTGCCCATTGTGGCATCGTATTAGTTTCACGACGACCTTTCATACCAGTTTCTTGGTCTACTACATTTACAAAGTCATCAATATTAGCTAATGGTGATTCACCTGTGCCTGACGGTTTGATTTCATCCGTTTCAGGTAACAATAATGGTAATTCATCTTCCGGTACCGTAGTCATCGATCCATCTTCCCAATGAATGACTGGTATAGGCTCTCCCCAGTATCTTTGACGACTGAATAACCAATCTCTAAGTTTATAGTTAACTTTTTTCGTACCAGCATTTTTCTGTTCTAATAATTCTATTGCTTTTGAAATAGCATCTTCGTTATACAGACCATTCAATTCTCCTGAGTTGATATGAGGGCCATCACCAGCATATGCTTCTTTTGATAAATCCCCACCTTCAATAACCTCAACAATTGGCAAATCAAATGTTTGAGCAAATTCATAGTCTCTTTGGTCACCACTTGGCACGGCCATTACAGCTCCTGTACCATATGTTGATAAAACATAGTCAGCAATCCATATCGGTGTACGTTCACCTGATAACGGATTGACCGCATACGCGCCAATAAATACGCCTGATTTTTCTTTAGAGAGACCTGTACGCTCTAAATCAGATTTTTTCGCCGCTTCTTGTTGATATTGTTTAACTGCTTCTTTTTTATCTTCAGTTGTAATTTCGTTTACTAATTCATGTTCAGGACTCAACACTAAGAACGTTGCCCCATAAACCGTATCAGGACGTGTTGTAAATACTTCAACCTGTGCATCACTATTTTCTACATCAAACGCAATAGCCGCACCTTCTGAACGTCCTATCCAGTTACGTTGCATGTCTTTTAATGATTCAGGCCAATCTAAATCATCTAAGTCTTCTAATAAACGATCTGCATATTCAGTGATTTTTAATACCCATTGTTTCATCGGTCTACGATACACTGGATGTCCGCCACGTTCAGAAACTCCATCTATTACTTCTTCATTTGAAAGCACTGTACCTAAAGCTGGGCACCAGTTTACTGCAACTTCATCAACATAAGCAAGTCCTTTATTATACAACTGTATAAAAATCCATTGCGTCCATTTATAATATTCAGGATCAGTTGTATTCACTTCTCTATCCCAATCATAACTAAAGCCTAATTCTTTTATTTGGCGTTTAAAGGTTTGAATATTCTGTTTAGTGAACTCACGTGGATCATTACCTGTATCCAAGGCATATTGTTCTGCAGGAAGCCCAAAAGCGTCCCATCCCATTGGATGTAATACATTATACCCTTGCATGCGTTTATATCTTGAAATGATATCCGTTGCAGTATAACCTTCTGGATGTCCAACATGTAGCCCTGCACCTGATGGATAAGGGAACATATCTAGTGCGTAGAATTTCTTCTGCCCTAAATTGTCACTTGTTTTAAAAGTTTTAAATTCTTCCCAATAATCCTGCCACTTTTTTTCTATTTGATTATGATTGTAATTCACTACTACTTCCTCCTATTCAATAAAAAAACACCTCAAACTATTATTCATTACTAAGGGACGACTGTGCCGCGGTACCACCCTGTTTCACATTAAATGTGCACTCATTTTAATTAAATAGTTAGAGATGTTATAAATTCACTTTGAGTTCTGGTAAGTTCACTCAAGACTTAACACTAGGTTCCACCCTTCCTAGTTCTCTGTAGATAAGCTCTCAAGTTACTACTCCTATACATTATTAATAATATTTGAAATAAGGGTTTATTTCAAGTGGAAAAATTGAAATATCAGTATATTAAACAGAACAACAGTCAAAAGCATATGTCAACAGTGTACTTACCTTTAAGTGTCATTCGATAGCTTTCTATCATAAATCATTAAAAAAATGAGTGCGATGACTAGTAATACAATCATGCTCAAAAACATTGCCTGCATGTTAAATGTATCGACAACGATTCCACCTAGAAGCGGGCCAAATGCTTTTCCGACTGTAGCCGCAGAATTCACATATCCTTGAAAAGATCCTTCTTTCCCTTTAGGTGCTAATTGATTCGCGATGGTGGGAACAGCTGGCCATACAAACATCTCTCCTAGAGTGAGTATAATCATCCCTACCATAAATACTGAAAATTGTTGTGCAAAGCTCGTCACAAAGAATGAAAGTATAAATATACATATACCCACAAGCATTTGATATTTTAAATTGCCTTTTAATAATTTTATAATTGGTAATATTAATGGTTGTGCGACTAATATCATTATGCCATTTACAGTCCATAGCAAACTATATTGGCCCATCGAAATATTTATTTGCTGTGTAAACGAAGCAATTGTACTTTCCCATTGAATATATGCTATCCAACAAATACTAAACATTACACACAAGAGCGTTAATGCTGTAAATTGCACTCTGTTTTCTTTAGATAATAAACTCATTGCATCATTTGTTTTAACTTTCACATCAAGTTTTATATTAAATTGCGTTACAGCCACAATGGCAAATGCAACATACATTAATAAGTTTGCTATAAAAATATAATTAAAACTCAATTCTGCTACAAAACCACCTGAAGCTGCCCCAATTGCAACGCCTAAATTTTGTGCCAAATAAATGGCATTAAAAGTTTGCCTACCCCCATTGGGCCACACGGCTCCTGCCAAAGCATAAATCGCTGGAACAATCATGCCACCACCAAAGCCTAATGCAACTAACCATACAGCATACCATGGCCAACCATGAAAGAAATTCAATAATGTAGTACTCATTAAACATATGACTGTGCCCATCATTATCGTTCGATAGCCACCCAATTTATCAAATAAGCTACCACCTAATAAATTACCAACAACCATACCAAAAGAATTAATCATTAACACTAATCCAGCGATTGTCAGACTCTTATCTAATTGTTCATTCATATATATTGTGTTTAATGGCCATAAGAAGCTTGAACCTGTAATATTTAATGCCATACCAATAACCAACCACCACACTGATTTAGGCATGTTCATGCACTAAGCCCCTCTCTAAATTTAATTTTCTAATTTTACACTAAACACTATATCACTAAAATATGTTAAAATCTTTAACTATAATGATTTTAGAAAGGAAAATGTTATATGGGGCAATTTTTCCCTTACGCATTCGAAAATAAAAGGTATCACACATGGAATTATCACTTGAAAAATAAATTTGGCCAGAAAATTTTCAAAGTAGCTATTGATGGCGGTTTTGATTGTCCAAATAGAGATGGAACTGTAGCACATGGCGGTTGCACGTTTTGTTCAGCTGCAGGAAGTGGCGACTTTGCAGGCAATCGCGTCGACCCAATCGAAGTACAATTTCGACAAATCAAAGATAGAATGCATGAAAAATGGCATGATGGTCAGTACATTGCATATTTTCAAGCATTCACTAACACACATGCACCAGTTGAAGTATTACGAGAAAAATATGAAACAGCATTAAAAGAACCTGGTGTAGTAGGACTATCTATAGGTACAAGACCTGACTGCTTACCAGATGATGTTGTAGAATATTTAGCAGAGTTAAACGAGCGCACATATTTATGGGTAGAGCTTGGTTTACAAACAGTACACCAGGAAACTTCAGATTTAATTAATCGCGCACATGATATGCAAACATATTATGAAGGTATTGAAAAATTACGTAAGCATAATATCAATATTTGTACTCATATCATTAATGGACTGCCTGGCGAAGATTACAATATGATGATGGAAACTGCTAAAACAGTTGCAAAAATGGATGTTCAAGGTATTAAAATACATCTACTGCATTTATTAAAAGGCACGCCTATGGTTAAGCAATATGATAAAGGTATGTTGGAATTTATGTCACAAGAAGAATATACCCATTTGGTTTGTGATCAATTAGAAATCATTCCTAAAGAAATGATTGTACACAGAATAACTGGTGATGGTCCTATTGATTTAATGGTCGGACCTATGTGGAGTGTAAATAAATGGGAAGTTTTAAATGAAATTGATAACGAGCTTGCACGACGAGCATCCTATCAAGGCAAACTTTTCGGAAGTACTGTTCAATCATGAAATTAGAACGCATACTACCATTTGCCAAAACTTTACTCATTGCACATACTAATAAAGAAAGTATTGTAATTGATGCCACATGTGGCAATGGCAATGATACATACTTCCTTGCACGTCAAGTACCTAATGGTAAAGTCTATGGCTTTGATATCCAGACAAAAGCTATCCATAATACACAACAAAAAACAGCCGAATTTCATAATGTCGAATTGTTTCAAGCAAGTCATGACAATGTACAACAGTATATTCCCAGAGAAGAACATGGGCAAATAGATGCAGCGATTTTCAATTTGGGTTATTTACCTAAAGGCGATAAATCGATTGTCACGCACCCTGAAAGTACGATTGCTGCAATTAATTCCATATTCGATATACTGGCACCTGAAGGCGTCATTGTTTTAGTAATATATCATGGGCATGAAGAAGGTAAAATAGAACGAGATGCTGTCATTGAATACTTAAGATGCTTCGATCAAAATAAAGCTCATGTACTTCAATACCAATTTATAAATCAACAAAACAATCCACCTTTTATCTGTGCAATAGAAAAAAGGTTGTAAATTGTTCTTGTTCTCATGCTTGCATATCAAAATCACTAACCATGATTTGTATAAAATAAAAGACCAATCAGATTTATAAAATCTGATTGGTCTTTTTTAGGTTTAGGATACATATCCCAGCCTATAATTATTCCCTATAAGTTTATGATAGATTTAAGACTATTTTGGATACTTGTTGCTTTTGCTTCAATTTCCTCTTTGAAGAAATTCAAAAGATCTTCCCTTTGATCTTTTAAATCTTCGTTAAAATGAATAATAACTGTACGCTCGTCATTTTGGGGTCTTTCTTTAATAACCCACTCTTTTTCGACTAAATCATTATACGTTCTTGTACGCTTATATGATTTCACATGTACAAAGTCATCCATTTCTTTTAAAGTCATTGAACCTTCTTTCCAAAGTGTTAAAAGAATCAAGATTTCTTCTTTAGACATCTTGTATTGCTTTTGTACTTTAGAAAAAATATCCTCGATGTCTTGCAAGATCATTTCTAATCTCAACACTCCATCAACATTATCAATAAGTGTTTTTCCCATAGAGTAATCCCCCAATCATAGTAAATATTAAACATGTAAAATTAATTCGTAAAACTCTCATTCCTAGAGTATAAAATTCTACCCTGTATAAATAATAGAATTTTAAATAAAATTAATCTTATACACAGTTTAAAATTAAACTATGAATTATGCAATTATATGAGAGATTTTATTTTGCATTTCTTTTAATACTGTCACTGAATTATCAAATAATGCGCTTTCTTCATCATTTAATGGTGTTTCATACACTTTAACCGCTCCTGCTCGATTAATTAAAGTAGGTACACCTATATAAACATCATTCTTATCGTACTCACCTTCTAAATAACTAGACACCGTTAACACTACATTTTGGTTTTTTAAGATAGCTTTCGTAATGTGCAATAAGCCCATAGCTATACCATAATATGTTGCACCTTTAGCTTGAATAATATCATATGCAGCATCTCGAGTATTTATAAAAATTTCTTCAATTCTATGTTGTTTTTCACTATCCCCATGTAACATTTCATATAATGGTTGACCCGCAATATTAGCTTGAGACCAAACGGCCAATTCTGAATCACCATGTTCTCCAATAATTTGACCCTCTACACTCATTGGTGAAACATCAAATTCTTTAGCTAATTCATATTTAAAACGTGCTGTGTCTAAGATTGTACCAGAACCAATGACACGTTCTTTTGGTAAACCTGAAATTTTTTGTGTTACATATGTTAGTATATCCACTGGGTTTGTAGCAACTAAGAATATCCCATCAAATCCTGAATCCATAATTTCTGTAACAATAGATTTAAAGATTTTAGTATTTTTTTCTATAAGATCTAATCTTGTTTCCCCCGGCTTTTGTGCTGCTCCAGCAGTTATAACAACTAAATCAGCATCTGCACAGTCTTTATAATTTCCTGCTTTGATATTTACAGGTGAATCTCCATATGGTGCGCCATGATTTAAATCCATAACATCACCTTTAACCTTCTCCTCCACCAAGTCAATAATAACTAGTTCGTCAGCAACACCTTGTGCAACTAGAGCAAAAGCATAACTTGAACCAACTGCGCCATCACCAATTAAAACAACTTTATTACTTTTAACATTTTTCATATTTTGACTCTCCTCACATATTTTTCTACGAATCACTATTGTGATATATTTCACAATTAAAATATAACAAACTTTTCTAGTTAATGCAATGGTTATTGTGATTTATTTCACATTTTATTATGCAATACTTTACCTCATCTAATAAAAAGCACCAAACAATATCTACATCGTTTGGTGTCTGTATATTACATGAATCATTGACTTATGAGGGCTCATGCTCATCATGAATGATAAAGCCATTGTTACTAGCACTATTGTTTAAAAAGGCTAACATATATCTCATAACCTCGTCACGCTCAGGTTCATTGTGAATTTCATGATATAAACCTTCCCAAGCTTTAAAATATAATTCATTTGTAGTCACTTTATCTTTAATTAATTTCATTGTAGAAATGTCAGCCACTTTATCTTCTTGGCCATACATCAAAAGTAACGGCAATGGGTTAACGTCTTTTAAATGCATTACTGTTTCTTTCATTATCTCAGTGATTTGTTTATACCAATGGTATGTCACTTTTTGAAGCATTAATTGGTCATTAAGCGTCTCTTCTATCACTTCTTCATTACGAGTTAAATCTTCAACAGTTATACCTACCTTAAACCGCTTATCTTTAGCTAATTTTCCTACATTAGATATAATTTTATCTTTTCGAGATTTATTGCTTTTTTTAAATTCTAATAATGGAGAAACAAGTATAAGTCCTTCTATTGGTACTTCTACTTTTTCGAGAAGATTGAGGATAATCAAACCACCTAAACCAACACCCATCACATAGGTTGGAATCTTATATTCGTTTGCAATTTTAATCCATTCAAGAATATGCTCGTGATATATATCAAAATTATTTATTTGACCTTTATTTGAACGTGACGTTTGACCTTGTCCAGGCAAATCGCCCATGATCACATGATATCCATTACGGCGAAGCATCGTAATAACATATGCGTATCGTCCCGTATGTTCAAGCATGTTGTGCGCAATCACAACAACACCTTTTGCTTCATTTTCGGTTTCCCATTTCCACATTTATCCATACTTCCCCTTCTACATAAATTTCCTTACATTTATTGTATCAAAATATGCTATACTTTTTCCATTTTAAACATAGAATTTGTAGTGAAACACTTATTTTGTTAAACACTATAAATCAGAACTACGTTATATAGTAATACCATGAGTATATATTTCGATTTAAAGTGTAATATATTTTATTGCAAACGATTTCATTACTTTTAAATTCATGCTACACTGATATTGAAACATAAGCTATAAGCAGAATGGGAGGAATTAATATGCCAATTGTGAAAAACTTTTTTATAGGATTATCTAATAATTCATTACTAAACAATACCGCTAAGGAAATAGGACCTATGTTAGGTGCTAATAAGGTCGTTGCAGGAAATACGATCCCCGCCTTAGTGGACACAATTGAACGTTTAAACAACAAGGGAATTACAGTTACCGTGGATTGTCTTGGTGAATTTGTCGTAACTGAAGGAGAGGCGATACGAGCAAAAGATCAAATATTAGAAGTCATGTATGCTATCTATAACCATAACTTAGATGGACATATGTCTGTTAAACTGAGTCAGCTCGGTTCTGAATTTGATATCGATCTTGCTTATCGTAATTTACGTGAAATATTATTGAAAGCAAATGAATTCGATAATATGCATATTAATATTGATACCGAGAAATATAATAGTTTATTTGACATTACACAGGTATTAGATCGCTTAAAAGGCGAATTTAAAAATGTAGGTACCGTTATACAAGCTTATTTATATAAAGCAGATGCACTTGTAGACAAATACCCAGAGTTAAGATTACGCATGGTTAAAGGTGCTTATAAAGAAGCAGATACGATTGCATTTCAAACTAAAGAAGAAATAGACGAAAACTACATACGTCTAATTGAAAAAAGATTATTAAGTGCCAAAAATGTAACATCTATTGCTACGCATGATGACAGAGTCATCACGCATATCAAACAATTTATTAAAGATAATAAAATTGAACGAGACAGATATGAGTTCCAAATGTTGTATGGTTTCCGCTCTGATTTAGCAGAAACGATTGCAAAAGAAGGTAATAACTTCTGCATTTATGTACCTTATGGTGACGATTGGTTCAGTTATTTTATGAGAAGGTTAGCAGAAAGACCTCAGAATTTAAATCTTATGTTTAAAGAAGTTTTGAAACCCAAAGTACTCAAAAAAGCTGGTTTTGTCACTCTAGGTATTACAGCAATTGGTGCGACAATTGCATTAGTAAGTCGTTTATTTAAGAAGTAATCTTTAAAGTGCGCAAATGATACACAAAAAGACTTGGACAACCACAACGAAGCGTTTGTCCAAGTCTTTTAGTTAGCGAATAGAAATCATTTCAACCTACTGTTTAATGATTTAAATCTCTCTTAATAAGTTAGCCATTTCTATTGCACTTACTGCTGCTTCTGAGCCTTTATTTCCAGCTTTAGTACCCGCGCGTTCAACAGCTTGTTCAATACTTTCAGTAGTTAATATCCCAAATATTACTGGTGTGTCTGTAACATCGTTGGCTTTAGAGATACCTTTAGCCACTTCATTACATACATAATCATAATGAGATGTAGCACCTCTTATCACACAGCCTAATGTGATAACTGCATCATATTCATTTTTTTGAGCTAATTTTTTTGCTACTAAAGGAATTTCAAATGCACCAGGTACATATGCAACATCAATATTACCTTCAGGTACTTCGTGACGCACTAACGTATCCTTAGCTCCGTCTAATAAACGATTTGTAATAAAATCATTAAACCTACTTACTACAACTGCAACTTTTAAATCTGAACCTATTAATTTACCTTCAAAATTCATTCCAATGACCTCCTATATTAAATGACCCATTTTAACTTTTTTTGTATCCATATAATCTTGATTGTGTTTATTTGTTGGCACTACGAGTTCAATTCTTTTCGCAATATCTATGCCATATATTTCTAAGCTTTCAAATTTCTTAGGATTATTACTTAACAAATTCACTTTTTCAATACCGAAATATTTTAGAATTTGTGCAGCGTCTTTATAATCTCTTAAATCTTCTTCAAAGCCTAAGGCAATATTGGCTGTTACTGTATCATAACCTTGTTCAATAAGCTCATAAGCTTTTAATTTATTAATCAAGCCTATGCCACGACCTTCTTGTGGCAAGTATAAAATAACGCCACCATGTTCATTTATATATTTCATAGAGGCAGCTAATTGCTCACCACAATCACATCTTTGACTATGGAATATATCGCCAGTCAAACATGCTGAATGGATACGCACATTTGTCGTTTCTTTAATCTCACCGCTCACAATTGCAACAAGTTCTTCATCACTGTTTGCTGTTGTGAAGCCATACATATCAAATTCTCCATACTCTGTAGGCATTTTAACTTTAGCTTTTGCTTCTAAGTGTGATGAAGAAGCCTGTCTATATTTCACTAAATCTTCAATTGAAATCATCACAAGTTGATGTTCTTCTTTAAATCTTTCTAACTCTTCACCTTTAGCCATTGAGCCATCTTCGTTCATTATCTCACATATTAACGCTGCTGGTTTAGCCCCACTTAATGTTGCTAAATCAACTGAAGCCTCAGTATGTCCTCGTCTTGCTAAAACACCATTATTTTGTGCAATTAGAGGAAATAAATGGCCCGGCTTATTAAAATCATTAGATGTGGCGTGATCGTCTATTAACGCTCTCGCTGTCATCGTTCTTTCTACCGCGCTAATACCTGTCGTTGTATTAACATGATCCACACTGACTGTAAACTGTGTACCATATACATCAGAATTGTGATTTACCATTGGATTAAGATCTAATTTTTCAGCTATGCTATGACTTATAGGTGCACATATTAATCCTCTACCATAAGTAGCCATAAAATTAACTGTATTATCCTTCATCCATTCAGTCACAGCAACTAAGTCGCCTTCATTTTCTCTATTTTCATCATCTACAACGATGATACTATCGCCATTTTTAAGTGCTTTAAGTGCAGTATCTATACTGTCTAATTTCATATATTTGCCCTCCTAAAATCCAAACGCTTTAAGTTTATCTGAAGTTAATCCTGCACCATTATTACCGACTATTTTCTCTACATATTTAAACAACATATCCGTCTCAATATGCACAGGATCACCTATACGTTTTAGATTTAAAATAGTGGATCTTCGTGTTTCCGGAATGAGATGAATATCAAATTCAGTATCTTTCAATTGAAAAATCGTTAAACTTACACCATCAACTGTTATAGAACCCTGTTGGACCATTTGTTTAATTAAATTCGTAGATGGTTTAATAGTTACAATTTTAGAATTATTAGATGATTGTATGCGTGTCACTTTGGCAACTTCATCAACATGTCCTAAAACAAAATGGCCTCCAAACCGACCTTGTCCACTCATCGCTCTTTCTAAATTCACTTCTGCGGATTGTTTCAATTGATTGAGATATGTCTTATTTTCAGTTCCCTTAATCACTTGAACTGAAAACGAACGATTATCAAAATCAACAACCGTTAAACATGCACCGTTAACACTTATCGAGTCACCAATATGCATATCTGCTAATATCGTTTGGCAATCAATCGTTAAGTTAACCACAGATTGTTGTGTCGTCACTTTTTTTATAGTACCTATTTCTTCAACAATACCGGTAAACATGTGTCATCACTTCTTTCGCAACTCTAATTTGATATTTTGCTCAATCATTTGGGAATTTATAATTTCAAATTGAGGTGCTTCTGATAAATCAAAAACATTTTCAGTTTGAAAGAATTGATAATTTCCAGAACCACCTATAATTTTCGGGGCATAATATAAGACAAGTTCATTCGTAAAATCTGATTGTAGAAATTCAGAAGTTATAGTTGGCCCAGCTTCTACCAACAACCTTCCAATTCCTTTTTTATATAAATCTTTTAAAATTTCATTGATTGAACATGATTTTAGTGTAATCACTTTAACTTGTTCAATATGAGTTTTTAAAGTTTCATTTTCAGTATAAATCCATATTGGTTCATTAGGATTTTTAAACATATCTAATTCGAAGTTAATTTGGCCAGACTTTGATAAGACGATTCTTACAGGATTACTTCCTTCTTCAATACGTGTCGTATATTGAGGATTATCTGAATCAAGTGTTCCTCTCCCTGTTAACACTGCATCATGCGTATGCCGTAATTGAAATACATCTTGCTTTACAGCTTTATTAGTAATCCATTTACTTTGACCTTGATCAGTCGCTTGTTTGCCATCTAAACTACATGATACTTTTACAGTTACATTAGGAACCTCATTACACTTCGCTATAAAAAAGTCTTTATATAATGCTTCGGCTTCGCTATTTTGACGAAATTCAACTTCTATCCCAGCACGCTTCAATATTTCATCACCTTCTGAAGGCAATGTTGTATCTTTTACGGCATAGATTACTTTTTGAATACCGTGCTCAATAATTTTATTCACACAAGGTGGTGTCGAACCATAATGTGTACATGGTTCTAATGAAATGTAAATTGTGCCACCCTTTGCTTTATCTTGAGCCATGTCTAAAGCTTGTACCTCTGCATGTTTATCGCCTTTTTCCAAATGTGCACCCATACCAACGATACGCCCATTGTTAACTACTACAGAACCTACCGGAGGATTCACACCTGTTTGACCATCAACCATTTTAGCTAATTGAATAGCATAATTTAAATATTGACTCACTTTATCACCTCTAAATAATAAAAAAACACCTAAAATTTAAAAATTTCAGGTGTGGGATTTATCGATATAACAATGCCTATTTATAGCTAAATACACTTACACGAAATTACCAAAATAAGTGTACGCCAAATAAACACATAATAAGTGTTGTTTTGTTATACGTCATTCTTTCTCCCATCCAGACTTTACTGTCGGCTCTAGATTCACACTAGATCAGCCACATCTGTATTAACAGATGCAGGTCGCAGGCTTAATTTACTGCCGGTTGGGAATTTCACCCTGCCCCGAAAGAATATCTATGAAATTGTAATTGATAATTGAGTCAAGTAACCATTTAATAAGTTACCTAATTATAGTACTACATTTTTATGAAAATAACAATTCTTATTATCTAAGTCGGCTTTATTTTTTATTATAATTTTTAAAAATTCGAATTTATTATACACCGAAAATTTATACTGCTACTCAGCCATACAACGAATTAACCCATTTATTTCGGATTTAACAATTGATTAATGACAGTCACAGCTTGCTTAACTATCATCGTTACACCATTTCGTGATTGATTGATGCCATTAGTCAATTGACCTAAGGCATACATACGTTTTAGCGTTCCATACCTTGGACTTATAATTTGGTTTGTCTCAGGCACAATTTGAATACCACCAAGTGGGTGCGCTTGAACAACTTGTCTGTTTTCCATATTTATAACGAGTTGGTCATCATTATCAAGGTCAGAAAGTTGAGTTTTAGAACCTGTAGCGTTAATGACGATATCAAATTTTTCTACATCAGCCGCTCGATTACTATATTTAAAACAAAATTGCTTTTCGTCATGATATACATCTTCTAAGCCACTTTGTATTTCAATAATTCCGTTTTGCAAGTGATCTATGATTAACTTCGCTGTACGTGGAGGCATAGGATTAGAATTTTCTTTTAATATCGCTTGATAATCCTTCAAAAATCTCTTTTGATCTTCACGACTAAAACTATTCCATATCCAATTTAAATTTTCTTTCGCTAATTCTAACATACTTTGAAACTTACCCAATTCTTCTGGATGTTCTAAATCATAGGTCAAATCTTTTATAGGATCATTCACTTTGCGATGTATTAATGCCCTCATAGGAATGTCATAACGTTTACAGTCCTTCAGAAATAAATCTAAAGCAGCATCTAAAGGTACATTCCCAAAATTTTCACTTTTAAGTTCATTAAAATGTTCAGGCGTTAAATACTTAAATTCAACATTAGGCATTTCCCCCCTTACACTAGGTAAGTTACCTTTACGACTTGCCACTGTAATAGGTAATTGAGGATGGTGTGCTGTCACATAACGGATAACATCTAAGCTAGCTAAACCTGTTCCTATAATAGCAATACGGTCTGTATCTTCCACTTCATCTAAAGTATTATAAGTTGGATATGGTGTTGGTATATATCCTTGTGTCCCTTTGAGTTGATAAGGGTCATGATAGGATAATGTTCCGATAGTTACAAAGACGACGTCGTATAATTTACAATCAGCCATCTCTTTTGACGTACAAACATAATAATTAACATCTGTTTTTCCTATATCAGATTCAATAAATATTTCAGACACTTCTTTTTTGATTACATGAATATTATCGTAATTTTGATTATATTTCTCCACGTAATCCTTCATGTAGTGTCCAAAAATGAATCGCGGTAAATATTCGGGATTAGAAAACTTGAATTCCGACTGCTGCTCATACCATTCATAAAACTCGCGCTTATTATCTAAATTCAAAGACATCTGAGCTGCTGGCAAATTAATTAAGAGTTGATCACTGTCATTTTGAAACGGTACACCTTGCCCCATATTTTTAGGATTATCATATACATCTACTTGCATATTTGAAAATTCATCATATTTCACTAACTCTTTTAATAAACTAACACCTGCCGTGCCCATTCCAATAATCGCTATTCGCATTTTACACATCCTAACTAATGTTATTTTATATTTATTATAGCAATGTTTACTATCATATAACATTTTAATGAGTGGCATACATATGTAGCTACTTGCTGTTATAATATTTTGCTAAATATGGTAATCTTAAATTAATGTAATAAAATAATTATTTTTCAATTTAATTTAAGGGGACAAATAATGAGATTTCTAAAACGTATTTTATTTTCACTAATTATAAGCACGGTATTATTAGCGGGCTGCGATTTGCCAGGCCTAAGCGGAGGCCAGTCACAAAAATCAGTTAAAATATCTGCGTTAGCCACAAGCGAATCTCAAATTATGGCTTATATGTTAAAAGAACTCATTGAACATGACACCAAAGGAAAGATAACGGGTTCTATCATTAATAACCTGGGTTCTGCAACTATACAACACAACGCATTACTAAATGGTGATGCTGATGTCTCGAGCACACGTTATACTGGTACCGATTTATCAGGAGTGCTTGAACAAAAACCGATGACTAACTCTAAAAAAGCTATGCAAATAACCCAAAAAGGTTTCACACAAAAATTTGACCAAACATTTTTTAATTCATACGGGTTTGAGAATACATTCGCTTTTATGGTGACTAAAGAAACTGCCCAAAAATATGACTTACATACAGTATCAGATTTAGAAAAAATCAAAAATGAAGTTAACGTAGGTACTGATACGACATGGATCAAAAGAGGCGGCGATGGGTATGCCCCTTTTAAATCACATTATGGTTTCGGTTTTAATTCCTTAAAACCGATGCAAATTGGTTTAGTATACGATGCATTAAAAAACAAAAAGCTAGATGTAGCCTTGGGTTATACTACTGATGGTAGAATTTCGGCCTATGATTTAGTTGTACTCAAAGATGATAAAAACTTCTTCCCACCTTATGACGCGAGTGCAGTGGCACCAAACAAATTATTAAAAAAACATCCTGAAGTAAAAAAAGCTATAGAAAAGTTAGATAATAAAATTGATACAAAAGAAATGCAAAAGTTGAATTACGAGGCTGACGGTGAAGGAAAAGAACCTGCAGTAGTGGCTAACGACTTCTTAAAGCAACACGATTACTTTGATCATGAATAAATCTTGTTATTTTGATGAAATTGTTACTTTGTTATTTCAATGATGGTTTAATGTAAAATATGTCCATAGACGAGGAAGTGATTATATGAAATTCATTTTAAAAGTCTTTATCTCCGCACTTATGCTGTTCATACTTATCGGACAGAAAAATAAAGCGCAATAATAATTAAAACGCTTAGTAGCTAACTACTAAGCGTTTTTTAATTATTATGAAATTGATAAAAAAAGATTGATAGAACATGTTCTATCAATCTCAAATCATTTATTATTTATGTTTTTCATCATCTTTATATACAAAATACTTAAAATACTTACCTTCTGTTTTCATGTTTTTGTAGAAATCAGCCATTAAGCTAGCATTACTTTCTGCCCATTTGATATCCGTAGCATATTGATGCTCCCCAGGATTCTTAGGATTCCATCTCATACTATAAAGTGTGTTTTGATCTTTATGTGATAAGAAATGTTCATGAATAAAGTTAGCACCACCACTAATTGCTTTTTCAGGTGTATCCCAACCATGCTTTTTAGCGTATTCTGCACCAGTATTGATTGGATCTTCATCTAAAGCACCAACACCAAAGAAGTTATAATATTTTTTCCCATCAATTTCTACACCACTTGCCAGTTCACTTTTTGCTGAACCCGTTTCAAGTAACGCATGTGAAATTAAATATACTTCATTAACGTGCTTTTCTTTAGCTGCCTGTATGAAATCATCTGTATGCTTCAATAATGTTGGATTATCTATTAACATACGTTTTATTCTGTTTTGATCAATTCCTTGATATTTATCTAATTCTAAAAATTGATATTTTTGTTTATCACTGTCGATAAATGCTTTACTGTCCATCGCTTCTTTAATTTCAGTAGATGACGCATCTCTCCAGGTTTTATTATCTTTACTTGAAACTTGTTGACTCGTGTAATTATCAATTTGTTTTTTAGATGCTTTATCTAAACTTACTTTAAGATTTTCTACTTTTTCTTGTTCGTCAACATCTTTAAAGAATATTTGATCTGAAATCATTGAGAAAACAATGACCGCAGCTACACCTAAAATTACCAATAAACCAATAATTGATAATATTGAGCCTTTTTTATGCTTCGTCATTTTCACACCTCGTAGGTAAAAGTTAAGAATGCAACCTCAGCGACTATGTATATTACGTTAAGGCTATCCAATTATAAATTCTAACACTAAATAGATGAACGTACAATTTTATACAAATGTTGTTACATATTCATAAAAAAAGTAATGAAAGTTTAATTTCATTACTCTTGACTTTTGTTGTAATCCATCATGACAAAACTTGCAGCTTGTGATCTGTTTTTATAATAATAACGATTTAAATCAATTGTACCTTCTATTTCTCCGTCTCGATACATCATTTCTTTTGTCATGTTATTAATCATCACAAAATCTGATTTGTCTTTAATCATATCTAAATCATTGTGTTTAGCAAAAAAATGTTCTAAATTCAAATGTGCGTAATCCATATAAACCTCCTGAAAATTGTCCGAAGATAATAATATACCTCTAAATTGCTATATATTTAAGTTGAATACGCGTTAGTGTTATAAAACTTAAAATGTTATCTATCTATGTCTCCTATTTAACACCTAAAATTCAAATTTAGCAAATGAAAATTTTTAATTCCTATAATAAAATGTTTATATCCGGAAATTCATGTTGTATATACGACGTTGGAGATATAAATGCTTTTTGAAAAATGCTACAAAAAACATAAACACATGATTCCTTATCTGTTAAAAAAATACAATATTAAGTATAATAAAGATGAATTCTCACAACTCTTATTGATACGAATGTGGGAACTATTTTGCGATTATAACCCCACAAAATCAATGGCAATGTCTACTTTTCTATATCGTAGATTAAATTTTTACTTGATTGATCTTTTAAGAAAAATACCACAAGTCCAACATTTAACATTCGAAGAACACGAGCATCAAGCGTACTTTAATTTTCAAGCTTTTGAAGATCGGTTAATTCATCAAAATTTCTACGCGTCATTAACACCAAATGAAAAACAATGGTTAACTTTAAAAATCGAAGGCTATAAGCAAAATGAAATAGCCGATATACTTCACTGCTCTCTTTCCACTATAAAAAATCATCAGAAACGTGTCCGATCAAAATTTAATGCATATTATCATAACTATTGAGGTGATCTTTCAAATGACCCCTATTGCAAAATTATTATATTTCAAATCAGTCATTGGTCCAGAAAATCTTACTATTAGCCAGTTTACAACGCATCAATTTACCTATCCTTCAACTATAAACCACACTTTACACTATTTTTTAGAAACCCATCAAAAATCCTATACATTACAAATAAAACAAGCTAGACAATTATTGAAAATACGTAAATTTGTACCTATCTATATCAAAAGGGATATTATTTTATTCCCCCTAAAAACGCAACGTGCACCTATACAATACTATATTAATGCTCATATGA
The DNA here is from genome assembly GCF_030294405.1 of Staphylococcus casei. Taxonomy (NCBI): domain Bacteria; kingdom Bacillati; phylum Bacillota; class Bacilli; order Caryophanales; family Staphylococcaceae; genus Staphylococcus; species Staphylococcus casei. The sequence continues at coordinate 1,114,132 of NZ_CP125718.1, read as the reverse complement.
TTACCGGGTTAAAATCTAAAGGTCAACAAACAATTGTATTCTTTGAAAATGGATCTCATATCACAATTGATTCTAGTTATATGTTTATATATAAAAAATGGCAAGAAAGTTTGACACTTTCCGCCTTTTACAATAGTTAAATATTTAAAGTGTTTTATTATGCTTGTACTCCAACAATTTCTTAGTGAAATAGGCAGTCGCAATTTTGATTAAATATAAACTAACTACAATCAGTAATAAGGCGCCAACTAAAGTTAATATCACTGTGATTGTAGACAGTTGTACTTCTGGTTTTACAAAATATTGTACAGATGTAAGACTAGTTAAAAATCCAAATAGAAATAACCCCAGTAATATAATATAGGAAATTAAAATACCTATGAGCAATACAAATAATTGTGTTGTAGATACTACTTTTTCCTTAAAAACATGTGTTTTTAAAAATTGATTAGAAAATGCAATGGGACGATTTAATTCCTCTCCCTCTTTTTCGTCAATCGCTTGTGTAAGTATATCTTCTAACTTATTTTTTTCTTTTTTATTTAAAAACCATAATTGTTTCTTAACCTTTTGCTTAAAAATATTAACTTTCATCAAATGTCTCCTTTAGTGCTTATACTTTCAAAACTTAAACAACGTTATTGGGTTTTGATAATTTAAGTCTTGTCGTCAAAGTTAATCCTTGACGACAAGACCCATGAGTGTAGCAAATTGTACCGCTTGATCTCTAGAAACAATACAGCCAAATAAATCTTCTTGATTAACTACAAATGACTCGAAAAATGATTGGCTTAAATCACAATCTTTCAATGCGGTTTGATAGACGGATAAATGTTCTAAATTTGTTTTGTCAAATACGACTTGCTTTAGCTTTGAACTAAAGAGTTCTGCATTTTCTAAACTACTTTTTTGCGTTTTAAAGTTAGTTATTTTTGAATTCGTGACACTTACAAAATCTGCTTTCACCTCATCAAATAATACGTTCCCAAACCGCATATAATTAAATCTAGTTCCTGTCAAACGACAGTTTTTAAATATCGCACGATGAATGGCTCCATGATCCATATTCGCATTAGAAAAATCGCAGTTCTCAAAAATAACATCCGTAAAATCAACACGACCTAAATCTGAATTAGAAAAGTCACAATCCTTAATATGAGAAGCATAGACCGCAAACCTTTCTAACACTTGATTACTTAGACTGGAGTCATGAATTTCGGCTGAGTCAATTAAATCTTCATCTTCATCAAAAACATCCATAAGTGTTTTGTTTTTTAACGTTGTGGCAAGCTTAGGTTGTTGTAATATCATAGTGTATCCATTGCTCCTAACTATTTTAAAAAAACTAAGGCTCATTGTTAAATGAGTGGTTATAAATATTTAACTTTTGATTATTTTTAGTGCTAAAAACGAGTTGTATATAGTATAGCAAATATCATAACCTATGATATATACTCATTTGAATTATTTTACATGCTTTTTCATTTACATAGTTGTTTATACATTTATTTTAGTGATTCATCATTACGCATAGTAAGATATTCAACATGAAGATAAACAAAAACTGAGACAATTCAATTGAATGAATTGTCTCAGTTTTTATTTATATGCTATAAATAATTCAACTATTATAAAATTGATAAGCCTGAACTTTGGATATCTTTTGCAAATCCTTGAACTGTATCAACTGATAATTCGTTAATATCACGGCCAAGATTTGTATTTACTTTTTTAACAACGTCAGCAGGACAAGTAATAATGTCAGCTCCAACTTCATCCGCTTCGATAACATTAATTACTTCACGACAGCTCGCCCAAAGTAATTTCACACCGTCTTTACTATGCGTAACTTCTGCGGCTTCTTTCATTAATGGAATTGGATTAACACCAGTGTCAGCAATACGACCAGCGAATACTGATACATATGTTGGTACACCTTCTGTTACAGCTTCAGTAATTTCTTTAACTTGGTCTATTGTATAAACAGCAGTTACGTTTAAACGTACATTATCTGCTGATAATTTTTTAATTAAAGAAATAGTTGATTCACCTTTTGTGTTTACAACTGGAATTTTTACAAATACATTTTCACCATATTGTTTTAAAATTTCAGCTTCTTTTTCCATTGTTTCTAAATCATCTGCAAATACTTCAAATGAGATAGATGCATCTGGAATTTCACGAACAGCCTCTTCAGCGAAAGCTTTATAATCTGTAACGCCTGCTTTTGCCATTAAACTAGGATTTGTAGTAAAACCATCTACTTGTTTATTTTTATAAGCCGCTTTCATTTCTTCAATATCTGCACCATCTGCAAACACTTCAACATTTAACTTTGCCATTACTAATTCCTCCTGACTAAAATAAATAATTCCATTAAGAATTATTTTTATAACGGTTTAATTAACCATACACTCCATTTATACCACCAATATTATTTAATTTCTAATCTTTTGCTTGAATTGTCAAAATTTTTAGAGTAAAAATAAACAATTATTTTGTTAAAATGCATTTTTTTAGATTGAATTTTCACAAATCCAATCTATTTTAACTACTATTAAATTGTAAAATTCGTTAATTTTTTGTAAAACTATGGTATTATTATCTAATGAATTGCACTAGGAGGTAAATATGGCACGTTCAAAACTTTATTTTTATTTGTCTACTTTATTAATTATTATTAGTTTTTATTTTAATACTAGAAACCCCCTACTTAACATGCATTTTAATTCAATAATCAAATTAATATTTGTTTGTAGTATTATAAACGCTATTATTTTAATAATTTCTATTATTTTTGCAGATAAATCAATTAAACATCTTCATGAAAATTCAGGCTGGGTTAGCAAAGCTAGCAAGTGCTTACCTTTTGTTTTATTAATCGTTATAATAATTCATATTGTGGCTGCGCTATCGACGTTTGGTATCATTTTCTAATTCATACTACATAAGTTAAAATACTTATGTAGTATTTTACTTTTTCATTGAGAGGAATCATCTAAACAATGCAATATTTATATATATTTATTGGAGGTATGATAGGTGCCTTAATACGATACGGGTTATCATTCTCCAACCACTATATTCATTTTCCTTTTGGTACTTTTATCGCCAATATTTTAGGAGCATTTTTAATGGGATTTTTGGGCACTTTAACAATAAAGTATTTCAAAAATAACCCATTGTTAAAAAAAGGGATCACAACAGGTTGTCTTGGCGCTCTCACAACATTTTCAACATTTCAATTTGAACTTATCCATTTGTTAGAACAACTAGCCTATCTCACGTTATTTATTTATGCGGTAAGTAGTTATGTTTTAGGAATCCTTATTTGCTATATCGGTGTGAAAATGGGGGCGCGTTTATCATGACACAGCTTTTATTAATCATGTTAGGTGGCGGTATTGGTGCAGTAATAAGGGGATTTATTACAAATCTATGTACTCAACGTTTGAATAGCACCTTTCCTATTGCAACGCCTATCGTTAATATTTCAGGTAGCTTTCTCATAGGATTAATAATGGGCATGATACTAAATGTAGACTGGATTCAATCATTTGTAGTTATCGGGATACTTGGTGGATTAACCACCTTTTCAACTTTATCTTCTGAATTAGTTAAGTTATTGATTGATGATAAAAAAATTATAAGCTTTGTTATTTATTCTGTACTACAATACGGCGTTTCATTTTTAGCATGTTTTGTAGGATATGCACTATTTTAGATATGAACAATGGTCAAGCCGATTTTCAGAAATTTGCTTGACCATTATATTTATCTATGACGTATTCGTGTACTTAACATAAATTAAGACACTTGTGTAGATATCATATGAAATACCACACTTTAAAAACTTGAAGCTTAATGACCATTGTAACCGATCGGATCTGGTCCAATTCTTCGATCTTCATTTAAGTGATCTAATTGTTCAATCTGTTCTGTAGTTAACGTGAAATCAAAAACATCTAAATTTTCTTCAATTCTTGAAGGTGTTACTGATTTAGGTATAACTACAACCCCATGTTCAATATTCCAACGAATGATCACTTGTGCAGGTGATTTCCCTGCTTCAGTAGCTACAGCCTTTACAGTTTCATCATCTAATATTTGAGCGTTCATAAGTGGCGACCAAGATTCAGCATGAATATTTTGAACTTCTAAATACCTTCTCAATGATGCTTGCAACAAGTATGGATGGAATTCAACTTGATTAATTACAGGTTTGATCGAAACTTGTGCTAACAAAGCTTCAAAATGTTCTATATTAAAGTTACTCACTCCAATATTCTTCACTCTATCTTCTTTATATAAATCTTCCATGCCTTGCCATGTATCAATCATTAAAGCCTCATCTGTACCCGGCCAATGCATTAAGTATAAATCTAAATAATCTAAACCTAATTTTTTCAAACTTGTTTCATAAGCAGTAGCAACGTTATTTCTTCCATAATCAGCTAACCATAATTTAGATGTAATAAATAAATCACTTCTGTCTAATCCTGTCGTAGCCAAAGCCTCAGCGATGCCTTCACCGACTTTCTCTTCATTATCATAAATCATTGCAGTATCAATATGTCTATAGCCACTTTCAATGGCATGCTTTACTGCCGCTTTACATTGATCACTATTTTCTACACGAAATGTCCCTAACCCTACAATCGGCATTTCATTGCCATTATAAAACGTTATATTTTCCATTTACAAAATCCCCTTCTTCATCAATTACATACTATATTAATTAAAATACCCTATCAGATAAATTAAAATGCTTATTTATTTAAAATTCACGCTTTTTACTATGAATAATAGTCAAAAAAATAATTCGCTTTCTAAAAAACACCCTTATAACTTTTGTCATAAGGGTGTTTATCTATTCTAATTAAATGATTCGATTTCATCCATAATACGTTGTAAATCTTCCACTGTATATTGTATGCGACCGTGGAATACAAACTTATTAAAGAATTCGTCAAGCTGTTCAGGCCCAACTAATACTTTTGAGCTTGAGCTTTGCGCATAATTAGAAATTGTGACTGCACCTTCATTCTTCGGATTAAAGTATAAAATAGTCGTAGGTGCAAATTTTAAATTCAATTCTGTTTGAATATCACCCGCAAGTTTTTCTATTTCATTTAAGTGATTAGAATAATTAACAAATGATAATGAATTTTTATCTTCATTTTGATCTAATACAAGCGTTTGTGGTGATTGTTTATCAAGGTCGAGTGTATCAAATACTTGTTCCATCATAGGCTGTTCTTTAAATTGACCAGCACTAATGCCATTGTAAACATGCCCTTTCAGTAATTGAGAATCGATTATATATAGTCCTGTACGCGTAAGTACTAAATGACTGATTCGTTGTACATCACTAAACTCATTTTTAGGTAAGAAAATATTTGCCATGATATGCATATCTTCAGGACGAATTCTCTTTTCATTTACAAGACGTTCACGAATGCCAATCAATCTCATATCCGTTACATATTCACTATGGTTTTTAGAAAATAATTTTAACGCATCAATTTCTCTATTTTTAGAGCTTACAGTTGCGGTATATTCTTCTTTTTGTTTAGTTACCGTTTTTTTATTTTCAATTCTTTCTTTTTCTAATTCTTCTTCATGTTCATCGCTTAATTTTTTCTCTCTTGCTTTATATTGCTCTTCTACTTTTTTCTGCGCTTTCTTTTTACTTTTTAAAGCAACAAAAAATAATATTAAACAAATAATTGCCACGATGATTGCCACGATCAAACCAATTTCTAACGGGCCAAATGAATTCATAACAATAGCGCTCCTTTATATGTTCAGTAACTTTATTATAATCGATAATCGCTCTTCATACGATAGAAAAGTATGCTATTACTTTACTTTTATTATGCATTAACAGAATCTTTTAATAAATTTACTTTATCTAATTTTTCCCATGGTAATAATACATCTGTACGACCAAAATGACCGTAAGCAGCCGTTTGTTTATAGATTGGATGTTTCAAGTCTAACATTTTTATAATACCCGCTGGTCTAAGATCAAAATGAGTTCTGACAGCCTCTACTAAACTATCTTCGCTCACTTTCCCAGTACCAAACGTATCAATAGAAATCGATACAGGCTCAGCAACTCCAATCGCATAAGCAAGTTGAACTTCACATTTTTTAGCCAAGTCAGCAGCAACAATATTCTTAGCTACATAGCGTGCAGCATACGCAGCAGAACGGTCTACTTTTGTTGGATCCTTACCACTGAAACAACCACCGCCATGACGTGCATAACCACCATACGTATCCACAATAATTTTACGACCAGTAAGTCCTGCGTCACCTTGAGGCCCGCCAATCACAAATCTACCAGTAGGGTTTATATAGAATTTCGTTGCTTCATCTAATAAATCTTTTGATACAGTTGGATAAATCACATGCGCTTTAATATCAGCTTGAATTTGTTCTAATTCAATATCTTCAGCGTGTTGTGTAGACACCACTATAGTATCAATACGACGTGGTTCATCATGCTCATCATATTCTACAGTTACTTGTACTTTACCATCTGGGCGTAAATAGTTTAATGTTTCATCTTTACGAACATCTGATAATCGTTTAGCTAACTGATGTGATAAGAAGATTGGTAACGGCATATAAGTATCCGTTTCATTTGTAGCGTAACCAAACATCAAGCCTTGATCTCCGGCACCTGTTGCTTCAATTTCTTCTTCTGAAACATCATTGCGATATTCTAAAGCTGTATCAACACCTTGTGCAATATCTGCAGATTGTTCATCAATTGCTGTTAATACTGCCATTGTTTGACTATCATAGCCATATTTTGCACGTGTATAACCAATTTCTTTAATCGTTTCTCTCACGACTTTAGGAATATCTACATAAGTTGACGTTGATATCTCTCCTGAAATTAATGCCATACCTGTAGTTACTGTTGTTTCACAAGCTACGCGCGCATTAGGGTCATCCTTAAGTATTTCATCTAATATTGCATCTGATACTTGGTCAGCAATTTTATCTGGATGCCCCTCTGTTACAGATTCTGAAGTGAATAATCTTTTATTGTAAGTCATAATTTGCTCCTTTAGTTTTAAATTACGAAAATTCTCTCTCTGTTGAGCTAAATAAAAAAGGCCTTCATCACTATATTAAATAGAGAGAAGGCCCTTATACGTCCATTCGCTCTTATCGTTCAGACGCTATTTGTCTGCAAACGGTTTGGCACCTTTCTTCGTATTAAGAAGAGGTTGCTGGGCTTCATTGGGTCCATGTCCCTCCGCCACTCAGGATAAGAGAATCCGTTAATCACTATAGTACAGAATCTCTGATATATTGTCAATTTAACATTTATTAAAATTCCTTCTAAAATGATGTGGACTAATAGTGCATATGTGTTATACTTTTTAATTGTAAAGGCTTACATCTAAAATTAACTATGGAGGGATTCAGTATGGCGGTAGATACATACACTTATACAAATAAAATTGACAGCATTTTGGGAAAAAGTTCATCATTATTTCAATTGTCGACGACTCAGTTATATAACAAAATTTTGAATAATAATGAAGGCGAACTCACTGAGTTAGGTGCCATAAATGCCAAAACTGGGAAATATACAGGACGTTCCCCTAAAGATAAATTCATCGTTACTGAACCGTCTTATAGAGATGCAATTGATTGGGGAGATATCAATCAACCAATTGAAGAAGAAACATTTTTAAAACTATATGATAAAGTTTTAGCTTATCTTGATAAAAAAGATGAATTATACGTATTCAATGGTTACGCAGGTAGTGATGTCGATTCGCAATTAAAACTCACTGTCATTAATGAGTTAGCTTGGCATAACCTATTCGCACAAAATATGTTTATTCGTCCTAATTCATACGAAGAAGCATTAGATATTAAAGCAAATTTCACAATTGTTTCAGCACCGCACTTTAAAGCTGATCCAACCATTGATGGCACACATTCAGAAACGTTTATTATAACTTCATTTAAACATAAAGTTATTTTAATCGGCGGCACGGAATATGCTGGCGAAATGAAAAAAGGCATCTTCTCAGTAATGAACTATTTACTTCCTAAAGACAACATCATGAGCATGCATTGTTCAGCTAACGTTGGCGACAAAGGTGATGTCGCATTATTCTTTGGTTTATCTGGAACTGGCAAGACAACACTTTCTGCTGATGCTAATCGTAAGCTTATTGGCGATGATGAACATGGATGGAATGATAACGGTATCTTTAATATTGAAGGTGGTTGCTATGCTAAAGCCATTAATCTTTCATATAAAAAAGAACCACAAATTTATGATGCAATTAAGTACGGGACAATTTTAGAAAACGTAGTGGTCGACGAAGAAGGCGATGTTGATTTCGACGATAACTATTATACTGAAAACACAAGAGCTGCTTACCCTATTAACCATATTGATAATATTGTTACACCCTCTAAAGCGGCACATCCTAACACAATTATTTTCCTAACTGCCGATGCTTTTGGTGTATTACCTCCGATTTCTAAGTTAACTAAAGATCAAGCAATGTATCATTTCTTAAGTGGTTTCACTGCCAAACTAGCAGGTACAGAACGTGGTGTCACTGAACCTGAACCTTCATTTTCAACTTGTTTCGGTTCACCTTTCCTACCGCTTAATGCTAAGGTTTATGCAGATTTGTTAGGTGATCTTATAGATAAACATGACGTAGACGTATACTTAGTTAACACTGGTTGGACTGGTGGTAAATATGGTGTGGGCCGTCGTATTAGCTTAAATTACACAAGACAAATGGTAAATCAAGCAATTACAGGTGAATTAAAAGATGCAGAATATATTAAAGATGATATGTTCGGGCTAAATATTCCAGTATCTGTAGAAGATGTACCGCAGACATTACTTAATCCAATTAATGCTTGGAATAAACCAGAAGCATATAGAGCACAGGCGCAAGACTTAATTGACCGTTTCAATTATAATTTCGAAAAATTTGGAGAAGACGTTGAAGACTTGGCTATCAAAGGCGGCTTCAAGTAAGTCTAATCATAAAAAACATGTACTACTCGCTTTGGGTAGTACATGTTTTTTTATATTTTATTATTCAAATGATAATCATCTTTAATACTGTGTTGTTCAACATCTGTCATCCATTGTTTAACAGTATTAAGTGCCTCATCTAACGCAAATGGCTTAGGTACATGACCTTCCTTCATTTGATAGAATGTGCGATAGGTCGCGCCAATTTTATCTAATTGCTCTGCTAAATAATATGCTTGATGGATACCCACTTGATGATCTTCTCCACCATGAACAATAAGTATAGGCGGACTAGATTTTGTAATTTTAGATATAGCATCTCGTTGTTGGTAAGCCTCGCTTTGTTTCTTTGGATGGCCCACCATACGTTTGAGCATACCTCTCAAATCTACACGTTCTTCATACATTAAATAGATATCAGGTACGCCTCCCCAAATAATATAACTTGAAACCGGTAGATCTTGGAAAGTTAATAAACCTTGTAATCCACCTCTAGAGAAACCAATCATATGTATATATACATTCGGATATTTATGATTTAAGATACGAATTGCTGCAGTGACATCGTTTAAATCTTTCCCATAAAATTCATCTTTACCTTCACTGCCATTGTTGCCTCTATAGTAAGGTCCAAAAACGAGTGTTTGCTCATCCGAAAATTGTAACAGACGACCTGTTCTTACTTTTCCTACTTGCCCCTTACCACCACGCAAATAAATCACAATGCGTTTGACTTGCTGCTTTGGTGTCATTAACAATCCTCGTACATTTAAACCATCTACTTGATACGTTACTTCTTCAAAAATATGCGTAGGTACATCTACAGGCATACGTTTTTTATTGATAAAATCCAAGTTCCATCACTCTCTCTAAGCATTGTAAAATTGCTGCATCCTTCAACAAATAACTTTTTTGTTCATCCGGAATATCATCAACTATATTGAATAATAAAGGCCCATTTGTTTCAAAATAATCACTTTGTGTATGAATTTCATTTACTACGGCCATATAGACATCTTTAGTAAAACTGGTACCATTCGTTCTATCGACACAATATTGCGCAATGTAATAACAATTTTGTATTGTAGCGCCTGTCTCTTCGAATAACTCCCTTTTTGCAGCCGCAAGACTGGTTTCTCCTTTTTCTACTTTTCCGCCTGGAAATTCAACACCTCGTATTTTGTGCTGTGTAAACAGTAATTGCCCCTTATATTCAGGAAGGATTAGAACGTGTTCACCATTAGCTATATCATTATCGTCTTTATACGTTAAATAAACATTGTCATTTTCTTTATCTATAAACTTCACGTTCATCACTCTTCCTCTAATTATGTTAAACTAATTATGCTATTTTATTTGTTGGAGGCAAAACTATGAAAACATTGTTTCTAGGGCTAGTTCGTTTTTATCAGCGCTTTATTTCACCACTGACACCTGCTTCTTGCCGATTTTATCCCACTTGTTCTGAATATACAAGAGAATCTATAGAAGTTTATGGTGCATTTAAAGGAACTTGGTTAGGTGTGAAGAGAATTTCAAAGTGTCACCCGCTTCATAAAGGTGGCTTTGATCCTGTACCTTTGAAGAAAAAGAAATCTAACAAGGACTAATAAATCCGCTCCATGTGGATAGTATTTACAGTAGGAGGTTCAAAATAAATTGAACCTCCTTTTAATATACCTGCATTTTCAACAATATCTCTTTTAAAATAATATCCTTCTGGCGTAATATCACTTGGATAATCTGCATATTGCGCTAACATCGCAGTAAAATATCGACTTAAACCATATTCATACATCCCACCAATGACTACTTTAACTTTGTAGTTTTTCAAGATATTTATCATTTCAAACACTTTATCAATCCCACCCAATCTGAATGGTTTCAATATCACTACATCTATTTTATATTTACTAATAGCATCAATAATTGCTGATTGAGTGACTGCTTTTTCATCTATTGCTACCGGTGGCAACACTGTCTGTTGAAATCGCTGTAGTTGCTCTAAGTGTTTAAAAGGTTCCTCAATATAGAGAATATCGTATTGAACTAATGCTTTAAACTGACTCATGCCCTCTTTATTGATAGATTCATTAGCATCGACCACCAAGTCCACATCAACAGGTAGATGCTTAATTACTTCTATGTGCTTTAAAATATCAGATGTCCATTTAAGTTTAACTCGTTGTGGACGCGTGTTTATTACTTGCGTTAAATTATATTCAGACAATCCGCTAATTGTAGCCCCATAATCAACGTTAAATGCAGTCAATTTATGAAATGCTTGATACACTGCCATCATAATCATACTTCTCGTTGCTGGGTAATCATTCAATTGATTGAGTGAATTCTGTACTTCTGTAAAATTTTCAAATGTTACATCTTTGTATTGTTGAAACCATTTTATCGTTTGTTGTTGCACATCTATAATGGTTTCTTCAGCATACCAATTTGTTTCAAAAGCATTACATTCTCCAAAATAATGTAACGCTTCATCGGTAATTAATTCAACAAATAATGATTTCCTACTCTCCATCCTCACCTTTGGCGTAATAATAGGAGATTGAAAAGGCTCATTATATTGATACAAGTGTATGGTACTCAATTTCATAAAGCATTCACTCCTATCATTTCATATGGCTTCTTTGGAGTTTACCTGTTGAAGTATAAGGCAGTGTAGACACACGTTCAAACCTTTTCGGTATTTTATACTTAGCAATGTTATCTTTAAAATGCTGTAGTAATTCTGTGTTAGGTATTATCTCATTTGAAATATAATATAAGCACGGAACCTCGCCCCATTGCTCATCTTTGATACCAACACACATTGCATCTTCTATACTGTGATGCTGCTTAGCTACAGTTTCTATTTGATATGGATATATATTTTCCCCACCGCTAATAATCAAATCTTTTCTACGATCATATACCATGACATAACCTTCTGCATCAATTTCTGCGATATCACCTGTTTTAAAATAGCTATCCTCAAAGGTATCATGCTTATTCTCAGGATATAAATAACCCTTCATAACATTATCACCTTTAATCAATAATTCCCCATGTCCCAATTCGTTTGGATTAGCAATTTTAACTTTTACATTTTCACTAGGCTTCCCAACCGTATCATAACGCTGCGCTAACATATCAGGTGAAGCAGTTAAAAATTGTGAACATGTCTCTGTCATACCAAATGAATTATAAATAGGTAAATGATATTTAAGTGCTTGTTCAATGAGCGAACTCGATAACTTTGCGCCACCTAGTAAAATTTTTTCAATGTGGAAAGGTTGGTTCAAACCTGTGTCCATGAGCCATTTTAAAGTTTGTGGTACAAGCGATACATGTGTGGGTGATTCCTGTTTTATAATACTTAGCATCATATGCGCATTAAACTTCGACTCAATGCGTACTGTAAAACCTTCAATTAACGCTCTAAGTATGACACTTAAACCTGATATATGATAAATCGGCAATACAGATAACCATTTAGTACTTTGGTTAAAGCCAAGGGTCTCTTTACAACCTAATGCACTTGCATAATGATTCATAAATGTTTGTGGCACTGCTTTTTGAGGCCCAGTAGTACCAGATGTAAACATAATTGAAGCGATACTGTTTATTGAAAATTGCGCAGTAAACACCTCATCATTTACCTGTGCTAGTAGATTCGAATACGCCATCACATTTAGACCTTCTAAGTCTAATTCAGTCATAGAAATGATTGTATCTACGTCTACAGAGTTCATTTGTGCTAACATTTCAGATTGAGTTAACCTTGTATTTAGCATTGCAATTTCTATACCTGCTAACCATGCAGCATTAATCAAAATGACAGACTCAATCGAATTATCGATATATAAGCCTATTCTATGTTTCCCAAGTTGCGAGAGTATACGGGCAAGCCTTGATGCCTGTGTGTATGCTGATGCAAAAGTAACATTGTTTTCCCCATCATCTATAAACACATGCGCTCCGTTTAACTCTGCTTGTTTTTTTAACCAAAATTCCACGCAAACATTCCTCCATCTCACATTTTATTATAACGTTTTTAATATTATTTGACAGTGCCTAAGCTCTCTTTTTATAGAAGTATCATAAGTTAAACGGTAATTATATTTATGACTATGCATAGACTAGAAATATAGCATTTTTACTTTTTATCTAAACATTGTTCTACTATCATTCTGATACGCTATGTTACTATTAAGTTATATAGAAATCCGTCGTTATATAAAGTGAGATAAACATATTATTTGTAAAAGTGAGGGAGTATTATGTTAATAAATAGAATTGATCATTTCGTTTTAACAGTATCGAGCATTGAAAATACTATTCATTTTTATAAAGACATTTTAGGAATGGAAGTCATCCATTTTGGAAATCATCGATACGCTTTAAAATTTGGAAATCAAAAAATCAACCTGCATCATAAAGATCATATTATAAGCCCTAGCGCAAATCGTCCAACGCTTGGTTCAGCTGATCTTTGTTTAATCTCTGACACACCAATTGAGCAAGTTATTTCACATTTAAATGTACATAAAATCCATATTGAATTAGGCCCTGTAACTAGAACAGGTGCTGAAGGAGACATCTTATCTATTTATTTAAGAGATCCGGATAGCAATCTTATAGAAATATCAAATTATATAAACTAATTATCTAATCATTATTTTCAACGTATCGCATGATAATCCAAAAGAGCTACAACCTAATAAATAAGTTGTAGCTCTTTTGTGTATCTATATTATGTAGAATTGAGTGAGCTAGTGCCCTGCTAGCTAATATTCATAATACACTATATTTTCTGAAAATAAAAATATATGTAAGGTTAGTTAACATTTTTATTATAAATTACATAAATATTACAGCAGCTCAATATATATTTCACTTTACATGTAAGCAGCCGCACTTCTACTTCTTTACCTACGAATTAAATTTTTCATTTAATAATTTCGAGAGCTGCTGTGCTGTTTCTTTTTTATTATGTGCTTCAATCACATCATGCTCTCCTGTTATGATATGATGATGCACTCCATGATTTTTCAAGGAATTTGCATGATTAGCAATCATTATATCCACATCTGATGATTTCATTCTCTTAAGTGCTCTCTCTATAATATCCTCAGTTTCTAATTTAAAACCAACTACAAATAGATTCTTTTTCCATTCTTTAAATAATTTAAGGACTTTAGGCGCTTTTTTCAAATGAACAACAGGAACAATATCACTACTTATCTTATTGTGATTATCTAATATTTCACCCGTCTCTTTATCTTCTATGTAATCAAATATCCAATCCGAACCAGCGGCTGACATAATCACTATGTCGATATCGTGTTGCAAGACAATCGCTTTAGCTTTATCTCTTAAATCTTCTATTCCTAAAAATGTCTGCCTGTCTTTAATATGATCTAGAGGATCTGGTTGTTTACTTGTATAACCAGACAGATAATATATATTAAAATCATATTTTGACAGTTCATTAGAAAGATATGTTCCTATGCTACCGGTAGCCAAATTTGTATGACCCCTAACGTCATCCCATTTTTCTATACAACCACCAGTAATAATTAGTATGTTTTTCATCGTAGCACCTCATTATTTTAAATACTCCATGGTAAATCATAGCATAAAAATATTTCTTGATAAGACGATATTTTAAATAATCTAACAAAGTTAATCCATTTTAACCGTTAAATGTATATAATCTTTTCACATACTATTGATTCCTATCTGTGAACATAGCAGAATATAGGTTCGTATAAGTAAATAAAAAAAATAGATGCCACTTAAGTGACACCCACATAGTCTTACGAAATAGAAAAGGTAATGCAACATTATCAGAATATTTGTTTTAATTCAACGGATAAACAAAGAATCTACAACTTGTTTAAGCAAGTTGTAGATTTATGTATCTAACTATAGAAAAAAGTAAGTGTGTTAGGCTAACTAAATATAATTATAATACATTTTATTAAAAAATAAAATATGTTTCAAGAAAATTGACAAACAACATATTTCTTTTTAAAAATTAATTTTCTATTAAAGCGAAGAACGTACATAAATAATTATCAGGGATCATACGTCGTATACTTACAACACTGTCACTTTTTTGAAATATAACCATAAAATTACCCAACTAATGACTAGCAAAGATGACTTATGTAACTTTATTATGTTGTAAAAGCAAGATAAATATATAACAATGTCTATCCTATCAGCATAAAAATAACGATTATATTTACACTAATATCATGCTTCGATTATTTTCATCATTTAACTTTTTATATTATGAGTTGATTATCTATAGAAATACACAATATATTATAAAATCTTCTTTAATAAATAATTCATATGCTATATTCTTTTTATGCTACACTTTTATACTTTGATTAAAGTTAAAGAACGAGAAGCCCTAATCAGTATGTCGTGCATAAATTCTATATCAACGATAAAGTTATTTTGATATGTAAATGACATTTTTTATAAAAGTCTATATAAAGAAAAAACACCGAAACCCTATTATAACAAGGATTACGGTGTTTAAAGAAAGCTCAAAACGTGTAATTAGCGGAGAGTGAGGGATTCGAACCCTCGAGACGCTTGTGGCGCCTACACACTTTCCAGGCGTGCTCCTTCGGCCAGCTCGGACAACTCTCCATATAAAAAAACAGAAGCGATATTTCACTTCTGTTTGTATGACCCCGACGGGACTCGAACCCGTGTTACCGCCGTGAAAGGGCGGTGTCTTAACCGCTTGACCACGGGGCCATATGGCTCCACAGGTAGGACTCGAACCTACGACCGATCGGTTAACAGCCGATAGCTCTACCACTGAGCTACTGTGGAATAATTAAAATGGAGCGGGTGATGGGAATCGAACCCACAACATCAGCTTGGAAGGCTGAGGTTTTGCCATTAAACTACACCCGCTTATTAAATTTATATGGGGCGGCTGATGGGAATCGAACCCACGCGTGTCGGAACCACAATCCGATGCGTTAACCACTTCGCCACAACCGCCAAAGAAAACAAAACTTAATATTTAAAACTATAAATGGTTCAGGACAGAGTCGAACTGCCGACACATGGAGCTTCAATCCATTGCTCTACCAACTGAGCTACTGAACCATAATGGCGGTCTCGACGGGAATCGAACCCGCGATCTCCTGCGTGACAGGCAGGCGTGTTAACCGCTACACTACGAGACCAATAAAGCTATGTAATTGCGGGAGGCGGATTTGAACCACCGACCTTCGGGTTATGAGCCCGACGAGCTACCGAACTGCTCCATCCCGCGTTAATATTATTAATAACGGCTACCTAACTAATATAACATGTTTGTTAACTGAAAGTCAACAACTTTTTTAAAAATAATTTACATTAAGTTAATAATCATTTAAATTTCACATGCGATAATTGTTGTTTGGTCGTTACTGATTACTTAAGACTTTTATAGTATATAAATTTTCCAGCATATAGTCAATGCTTTATATAAACTTATTTGTGTAAAAACGGATTATATATATAATATTTTAACTTTAGTTTCTTATTTATACAAAATTCTATCGTTTTTCTCTGCTAATCATATCAAGTTCTATCGTTTTTTCTTACAAATCTCGTCAATATAGCTAAAAAACAATGTATTTATTTACATTGTTTTTTTAAATAATAATTAGCTACTCATTAATTTTTGCATTTTTCCTTGTAGTATTGTAAATGTCCGAAAGCCATCCTCTTCCATAAAATGACCACCATTATCTGTAATCTTACATGTTCCACCTAAAGTATCCATTAATCTTTTAGTTTCTTTATATGATACATATTGATCGTCTTTTGCACACAACCCATAAAAATTAGTAACCTTACTTTTCACAACTGCATAATCAAGGGTATGCCCCTCTAAACTAATATTTTCATCAATATCTTGTGCATCATCCATAAAACCCGAAATGCTAAACAAACCTTCTATTTGCTTTATCTGAGCTTCTTCTAAAAATTTGAGTGACGCAAGTGTACCTAAACCATGCGTTACAAAATATGTTTCATATTTGTCTATATTTAATTGTTCTCTCATTTTATTAACCCACCGTTCAAGATGCCCACTTTCTTCTACTGGCAAATTAAATAATGTCACGTTATAGCCTTCTAACACTAAATTATTAGCTAACCACTCGTACCAATGATTTGTCGAATCACCATATTTTGAGTGTACAATTATAATATCTGTCATTAGCAATCTCCCCTACTTAATAGCTTATATTATTATAAATCAATCACTGTCATATAATAGTCAATATAAGTATCTCACAATTCATGATGAATTTTAAATTTTCTAAAGTTATATATAAAAGTCATTTCTTCGATATTAGAAATGACTAATATGGAAAAAATGACTTAATAAATCAATATATTTAATTTAATTCCATTAATAATTCATCAACAGCTTGTTTCCCTTGTTGAATACAATCAGGTAAGCCTACAGCTTCAAAAGAAGCCCCCGTAATACGTAGTCTTGGATAACTACTGCGTATATGGCTTTGGATCTTATTAATTTGATCTATATGCCCAACACGATACTGTGGCATACTGTTAGGAAGTCTATTCACAATACTAAAATCAGGATTTCCTTTAAATGTCATCATTTGACTTAAATCTCTTTTAACTATAGTTACAATTTCTTCATCTGTATGATCATCAACCACAGTACCCCCTGGTTTTCCGACATATGCGCGTATGAGCACTTTACCTTCAGGTGTAGTAAACGGCCATTTTTTACTGGTCCATGTACATGCAGTAATATCTGTGTTACTTGTACGTGCTATTACAAAACCAGTTCCATCATATGTGTTTTCAATATTAGCTTCATCAAATGCTAAGACAACTGTTGCAACCGTAGTGGATGCCATTGTATTAAAATAATCTAGCGCCGGATCTTTTTTAAACCATTTCATAAATGTTTGATGTGGCGTAGCAACTAATAGACTGTCATATGCAATATTTTCATGCTCTGTGACAATCTCATATTTTTTCTGATATATATTAATATCAGAAACTGGTGTATTGAATTTAATTTCAACGCCTTGATTTAAGACATATTCCATTAAACTTTCAATAAATGAACTCAAGCCATTTCTAAATTGCTTGAACTGGCCTTTAGGCGCTCCTGGATAAAGTTGTCTTTGCTTTTGGCGTTGCGCTTTTTCATATTTCATACCTTTAATTAAACTTCCAAATTGTTCTTCCCTTTTTTTGAATTCTGGAAAAGTACTCATTAAACTTAAATCATCTATATTTGTACCATAGATGCCTCCCATTAAAGGTTCGATGAGATTTTCTAAGACTTCATCTCCAAGTCTTTGACGGAAAAAAGCACCTACAGAAATATCATTGTCTATAGTCATAGCGCTTTTGAATAAATCCAATCCGGCCCTAAGTTTGCCTAAAGGCGAAATTAGCCTTGTTTGTAAAAAAGGTTTAATATCTGTAGGGATGCCTAATATCGATCCACCTGGTATAGGAAACAATTTATTTTTAGCATAAATGTACGACTGACCTGTTTGATTTGTAATGAGGTCATTCTCCAAACCAATATCTTTTGCAATATCTGTCATGATTTGTTTACGACCTAAATAAGATTCCGGACCTAATTCAATTGTATATCCTTCACTTCTATATGTTTGAATTTTGCCACCCGCTCGTCCAGATGCTTCATAAATAGTCACATCGATATCAGGTCGTTGCTTTTTAATAAAATATGCGCTAGATAAACCTGTAATACCAGCACCAATAATTGCAATACTTTTAGTCAAGATGCTTCACGCTTCCTTTAATATACATTTTTAATTTCATCTACTATAGCACCGATGAAGAGTGGATTTGTATCAGGCATAGTTGGACGGAAATAGTTTACGCCCAATTCATCACAAATGACTTTACATTCATAATCATTATCGTATAGCACTTCTAAATGCTCACATACAAAGCCTACTGGTGTATAAATATAATTTTTATAGCCATACGCATTATATAGATTTCTAGTTAAATCTTGTACATCTGGCCCTAACCACGGTGTGCCTGTATTACCCTCTGACTGCCAACCTTCTGCAACATGTATAATGTTTGAATTGGCGCTCAAAAGTTCAGCGGTATGATGCAATTCGTTAGGATAAGGATCATTATTTTTCTCAATCAAACCTTTTGGTAAACTATGCGCTGAAACAACCAACACAGTTTCATCATGTTCAGTTTCAGGAATACCATCTAATGTTTCATTTATTCTTTCAGTCCAATACTGTATAAATTTAGGTTGTTGGTAATAATGCTCTACATGATAAAATTGAATTCCGTATTTATCCGCTTCTTTAGCAGCACGTGTATTATAAGAGCCAACTGAAAAGCTTGAATAATGTGGTGCTAATACAACTGTCACAGCTTCTTCTATACCATCTTCATGCATAGATTTTACTGCATCTTCAATGAATGGGTGAATATGTTTCAGTCCTATATAAAGCTTAAACTCTACATCGGTATATACATCGTTAAGTGCATCACATAACGCTTCTGCTTGACGATCTGTTGTCCCGGCTAATGGAGATAATCCTCCAATAAATTGGTATCTCTCTTTTAAATCTTGTAATTCAGCATCTGTTGGCTTCTTACCGTGTCTAATATCGGTATAATAAGCTTCAATATCCGCTTCTTTATATGGTGTCCCGTACGCCATAACTAATAAGCCTATTTTTTTTGTCATTTTTAAACTCATCATCCTTCTGTATTAATAGTTTATAGATGTATATGACACAATTAAATGTAGATCTTGATTGCTTAAATTTATGTCGTACTATCTTTGTGTATATTGATGGACAAATTTAGTAATTTGTTTTAGTGTTTCTGGTTTAACTTCAGGGAAAACACCATGTCCTAGGTTGAAAATGTGTTTCCCATGCGCTAAACCTTGGTCTAAAATTGGTTTTAATCTTTCTTCTATAACATCCCAAGGTGCTAATAAGATAGATGGATCTAAATTACCTTGAAGTGTCTTAGTAATGTTCATACTTCCCGCTTCTTGAATAGAGAGTCTCCAGTCCAAACCTAATACATCAATTGGCAAAGTATTCCATTCTTCAGCTAGATGACTGGCGCCAACACCAAATAGAATAACAGGTACATTGTGCTGAGCTTTTATCCCACTAATTAATTTCTGCATTGCAGGTTTAATATAATAACGGTAATCTTGCACATTTAATGCGCCTACCCACGAATCAAAAACTTGGATGATTTGCGCGCCAGCCTCTATTTGTGCGGAAGTATATGTGATCGACATTTCTACTAAATGATCCATTAATGCGAACCATGTTGCCTCATCACGATACATCATTGCCTTTGTATAATTATAATTTTTAGAAGGACCGCCTTCAATCATATAGCTCGCCAATGTAAATGGTGCGCCAGTAAAGCCGATTAAAGGGACATTTAATTTTTCTTCTGTTAATAATTTAATTGTGTCTAATACATAAGGTACATCACGTTTGGGATCGATGTTTCCTAATTTTTCAACATCTTGTATGTTTTTAATGGGATTGTGAATAACTGGCCCTATTCCAGATTTAATTTCAACATCTACGCCAATCGGTTGTAGTGGGGTCATTATATCTTTATATAGTACTGCAGCATCTGTATTGTAATTATCTACTGGTAAATGTGTCACATAAGCACACAACTCAGGTTGGTGTGTAATTTCAAATAAAGTATATTTCTCTTTTAACTTTCTATATTCAGGCTGTGATCTCCCAGCTTGACGCATAAACCATACAGGTGTATGGGATACCGACTCACCATTAATCATATTTAGAATTGTGTTATTTTTACTATGCACCTTAATGCCCTCCTACATTGTAATTATTCTTATTTATAATACCATATTGTGTTATCATGCGTATTTCAATGTGCTTAAATGTCATAAAAATGACAAACAGTATGCTTTATATACACTTAATTATTTGACTATTGTTTTCTATTAAAAATCAATTATAATATTATCTAAGCTTATTTTATATTTATTTGGAAAAATAGATGTATATATAGTAAGGTATAGAAGATATATACTTTCTTAAACAAAGCAAGGGGGAAAATCTTATGAAAATTTATGCATCTTATGGGACTTTTGGGTATTTAAACCAAATTAGACTTAATAATCTTAACCATAACTTATTACAATTTTCAGCTTCTGATTCTTCAGTTATTTTAGAAGAAACAGAAGAACAATCAGTATTGAAACAACCATTAGTGTATGACATATTAATGTCTGATGGGACACTAGATGAAAACTATTTCTATTCTGTTATTTTCGTTCCAACATCAGAGGATCATGCATATCAACTAGAAAAGAAATTAGAAAATGTCACTACTGATTTCAAAAATTTCGCTGGTTATAGATGTTATCGATTCTTAAAACCAGAACAAGGTTTAACGTATAAGATTTACTTTGGTTTTGAAAGTAGAACTGCTTACGAAGACTTTAAGTCATCTTCCGTTTTCAGTGATAACTTTGACAAACTTGCTTTAAGCCAATTCTTTGGTTCAAGTGGACAACATTCAAGTTATTTCGAAAGATATCTATTCCCAATTGATGATAATTAATTCGAAGTAATATGCCGTTCAATATATAAAACATTAAAATGGTCACTATTCAGTATACTAGATTGATTATCTATTATTCTGAATAGTGACCATTTTTTTAATCTCTTAATAACGTTTCTTGGTATTTAAGTTTTTTAATAACATTTCTTATTGTTAACCATCCTACTAATAGGAATAGTAATGAAAAATAACAATATTGAGGAAACACTATTGTATAAGCAATGATAAACAATATACCTATACTTAACATCAATCGATTTAAAAATTGTTCATAGCCTTTAATCACTTTTGAATCTGTCACAGGCCATACCTGTGGCCATAAACCGTATGCTTGTTGTGTATAAAATTGTGCCATTTGTAATAGTATTATATACATAAACAAACTACCAATGATAAGGGTAATGATTGGATGTTGTAACCACAACATTAATACTAAAGCTATTATGACTAATCTTAAAATGATATTAAATGCATCTTTTCCTCTTGCAAAACTACGAACAAATAAATAAAGATACATATAATTCTTATTAAAACGCTTGTGTTTCGGCGTGTTCAAAAAAGGATCTAAGTAGCTTCTACGCACTGCTGTTTCTTTCAGATGTTTGACATCAGTAAACATATTAACGAATTTATAGTAATTCATATGATGTTGCTGTTCAGATTTTATCATTCTTTCCCACGGGAAGAGTTGCGTTTTATTTTGATTACGTAATAAAAGGAACAGTCCAACTAAAATGAAAATGGCTGTCACACTCGAAATTTGTTTCGGCTCTAAAGCAACGTAATAACCAGAAGTAAATATAATAAAGAGCAAGACATAAATCGACCATCCTTCAAGTCGATACTTATACCATTGCCATTTAAGTAACAATCCCAAGTATGGAAATAATAGAGACAAAATGGCAAATAGAATATAAAAGTCATAAGTTTTATTATTAATTACATAAAATAATGGAAATAATACAATAACTACTAATATTTGAAATCCTATGCGTGAAAAATAACTGTAAAGCAAACTATGTTTCATGTAATCTGTCATATGTTTTTCAAATGGTAGTAAAAATAATCTATCTGCATCTTTAAGTAAAGTCCGGATTGGGAACATAGAAGTAATAGCTAATATAACACTTGCTATAAGGGCATAATTGACTCCTTTAGGAATCGCTTTTAACCAATCACCATATCCAAGAATAAATGCACCTAACATAATTACAAGAAATACAGAAAAGTGACCATTAAAAATGAATTTATTATAATAACTCTTTTCTTTCTTAATTTCTTGTTTTCTTTTGCTAAATAATTGTTTGGCATTTTGATTCATGTATTTTGGCCACCTTGTGTGACATGTATATAGATTTCATCTAATGTTTGACCTGATAATCCGGTTTGTTCCCGTAACTCTTCTAAATTGCCGAATGCAACGATTTCTCCTTTATCCATTATTAAAAATCTGTCACAGTATCTTTCAGCAGTCGCTAATATATGCGTACTCATCAATACAGTTCGGCCCTCTTCTTTTTTCTCTACCATTAAATCTAACATTGATTGGATACCTAATGGGTCTAATCCTAAAAATGGCTCGTCAATAATGTATAATTCAGGGTCTACAATAAAAGCACATATAATCATGACTTTCTGCTTCATACCTTTTGAAAAATGACTTGGGAAAATATTGAGTTCATTTTCAAGTCGGAAAGTTTTAAGTAACGGACGCGCTCTATCCATAGCAACTTCTCTACTAATATCATAAGCCATTGCTGTCATATAGATATGTTCTTGAAGTGTTAATTCTTCATATATAACCGGAGATTCTGGAATGTACGATAATCTTTTTCTATAACTTTCAACGTCTTGCTTAATATTTACATCTGAAATTATTAATTCACCTTCCATAGGTGTCAACAGACCCAGCATATGCTTGATTGTGGTACTTTTACCTGCACCATTCAAACCTATGAGTCCAACAATTTCACCTTGTGTTAATTCGAAGTTTATATTTTTTATTACAGGTCGTTTACCATATCCGCCTGTTAAATGTTCTACTTTTACTGTCATATGGCACCTCCACAAATGTTATTGTATCAAAAAATACAGTTTAGTCATAAATTTACTGCGAAAAATGACGGAAATAATACAGTAATGCTATAATAGTCAGTAACTATCTTACAAGGAGTGAAGATTTTATGTCTGAAACAGTCTTTAGCAAAATTATTGATGGTGAAATACCTAGCTATAAAGTATACGAAGACGAATACGTGTATGCATTTTTAGATATTTCTCAAGTTACAAAAGGACACACATTATTAGTGCCTAAAAAAGCTTCAGCTGATATTTTCGAAACTGATGCTGAAACTATGCAACATATTGGTGTTGCATTACCAAAAGTAGCAAATGCCATTAAAAAAGCATTTAACCCTGATGGATTGAATATTATACAGAATAATGGCGAATTTGCCGACCAATCTGTCTTTCACCTTCATTTCCACCTATTACCTAGATATGAAAATGATGTCGATGGTTTTGGTTATCAATGGGAAACACATGCTGAAACATTTGATGATACACACAAAGCGAAAATCGCACAAGAAATAGCTGCTCAATTCGATTAAATATGCTTACCTCCTTTCATATGGGGTATATAAAAAATATTAACGACTATGAGATTATTTAGAAATGAGGAGAATTTTTATGAAAACAGCTCAAATTTTATTAGGAATTAGTGCTGGTGTTGCAACTGGTCTCGGCGTTGCTTTAATGAACCGTGATAAAAAAGCTTCTAACCAGTTTGACACGCAAACTAGAAGACCTACTGGCGCAAATTCTGAAGTTGAAAGAGAAATTAACAAGATTAAACAAAGCGTGAACGATATTGTTAATTATATTTCTCAAATCAAGTCAGAAAGTACCGAATTCGGAAGCTCTATTGGTGATGAAGTGAAAACGATGATTGGTGATTTCAAATCAGACATTGATCCTAACATTAAACACCTACAATCTCATATTGAAAATCTCCAAAATCGTGGAGAAGAGATTAGCAAAACATTCGAAAATGATAAAAATAAATAATACGAATAAATTGTATGCGTACCACCAAGCATATTGCACTGTATACCTTAGACAAATCATTCAGGTATACAGTTTTTTTGTTATAAATTATCACTGCGCCCTCTTCTGTGTCATGAATTATTCATTCGTATATCAATCATCGTTATGCGCTTAAAAAATCATTACTTTTCCGGCCCAATACTTATTCTGAAATTTAATGTATATTTATTATAAATTAATTAGGATAAACCCCATGACGCGCAATGCTTTAACCATCAAATTTACCTTGACGTTTTTGTCTTTAAGATAGATAATACGGGAGTATATATCATCGCAATTTATAAAGTGAAGGAGTATGATGCTGTAATGTATTTATGTTCGCGCCAGATTGATATAAATGCACGCTTCGGCTTACCAAGAATTGCATTTTTAAGTTTTGTCACAACAATCATTTCATTCTTAATAGCATATGAAATTTTATACTTCTTTTCAAATACTAAGATAACAGATCGCTATTTTTTAATATTCTTAGTGCTTGTATTATGCCTATATCCTATTCATAAAGCGATTCATTTAATATTTTTGTTTCCATATTACAAGTCTTTTAAAAAATATAAATTGGTAAGACATAGATTAGTTCCTTTTTACAATACATATGTAAATACGCCTGTGAATAAATATTATTTTTGTTTTGATTTAGTTACACCAGTTATTATTATTACAAGTGTATGCACATATGTGAGTACACTTTTCCCACAATACGGGCATTACCTCATGTTTCTTATCGCATTAAATATGGGTTATTCGGTCATGGATTTTCTGTATTTAAAAATTATCTTATTTTCAAATGAAGGTACTTTTATTGAAGAACATCAAACAGGTATCAATATTTTAAATCGAGTTGAAACTAAATATACCCATCATTAACTATGCGTTCACTTACTTAGTGACGCATTTTTTGTAAAAATATACAATCTACTTTAAACCACTACTACTATAGTCCTAGAAATAGGGTTTCTTATTGGTGAATACATCATAATATGTTATATTTACGTTGTTATTCTTACAAAAGGAGTTTCCAACTATGAAATCATTTAAAAAAATTATACTTCCCGTTACAGCTAGTGCTTTATTATTAGGTGCCTGTGGTAACAGTGCTACAGATTCAAAAGAAGATACTATTATTTCATCAAAAGCAGGCGACGTTAAAGTTGAAGATGTCATGAATAAATTAGGTGATGAACAAATCGCCAACAGTTCATTCTCAATTTTATTAAATAAATTGTTAGCTGATAAGTATAAAGATCAAGTGAATACAAAAGACATTGATAAAGAAGTTGAAAAAGAACAAAAACAATACGGTGGTAAAGACCAATTTGAAAGTATGTTAAAACAACAAAAAATGTCTTTAGATGACTACAAAGAACAGAAAAAATTACAAGCTTATCAAAAAGAATTATTAAATGATAAAGTTGATATGTCGGATAAAGAAATTAAACAAGACACTAAAAAAGGTTCGCATATCTTAATTAAAGTAAAAGAAAACGATGATGACAAAGAAGGTTTATCTGCTAAGAAAGCTAAGGCTAAAGCAGAAAAAATTCAAAAAGAAGTTGAAAAAAATCCAGATAAATTTGGTGAAATTGCTAAGAAAGACTCAATGGATAAATCTTCAGCGAAGAAAGATGGCAGTTTAGGCTATGTTATTAAAGGACAAATGGATGATAAATTTGAAAAAGCCCTCTTCAAACTTAAAGAAGGCGATGTTTCTAAAGTAGTTAAAACAGATTATGGTTACCACATCATCAAAGCAGACAAGCAAAATGACTTTGATAAAGAAAAAGGTAAACTCAAGTCTCAATTAATTCAAACTAAAGTTCAAAAAAATCCTAAATTACTTACAGATGCTTATAAAGAATTATTAGATGAATATAAAGTAGATTATAAAGATAGAGATATTAAAAAAGCGATTGAAGATTCAATCTTAGACCCAGAAAAAATCAAGCAACAGCAGCAACAACAACAGCAACAAGCTATGCAACAACAAGGTAGTTCAGGCATTTCTACTGGACAATAACGAAATTCAAAAGAGACACGAGCTAGCTCGTGTCTCTTTTTCTATACCAATTTATCTCAAATTCTATCCTGATTTGTAGATATTAAATTGCAATTTAATATTTCTAGCGGACCACTTACCTATTATTTTCATCCATAGTATCTTCACGCTTATAATTTTATATATAAAAAAAGTTACTAGAATATTAATTCATTCTAGTAACTGCTAATATGATATCCTTTTTAGTCCAATGACACTGGATTATAAAATTGTCTACCTTCTAGTCCAAATATACGTTCTGTAAATTGACCTTTTTCAGTCTTTTTATACGCTTTTTCAAACATGTTCATTTTAGCATCAATATTATCAATAAAGAACAATATTTCCGCTTCCTTCATGTGTGGTAATTTGGGAGAACCAAATTCCATTTTACCGTGATGCGCTAATATCATATGACGCAATAACAACACTTCTTCGCCTTCGATATTGAGCTCTCTAGCTGCTTCTGCTACTTCATCACTTGCAATTGATATATGACCCAACAAATTCCCTTCAACCGTATATGAAGTAGCTACTGGTCCACTCAATTCTTTTACCTTTCCTAAATCATGTAAAATAATTGAGCTATACAATAAACTACGATTTAATAACGGATAAATGTCGCAGATTGGTTTAGCAACACGTAACATCGTTAATACATGATAGCTTAAACCACTGGAAAAATTATGGTGATGCGTACTAGCCGCAGGAAATGTAAAAAATGCTTCCTGATACTTACGTATAAGATGACGTGTAATACGTTGTAATGCGGCATTTTCAATCTCTAACATATAATGTGAAATTTCTTCTTGAATTTCATCTGGTGTTAAAGGCGCCCCATCAACAAAATCTTGTGTTTTCATGTTGTCATCTGGTGTGGCTAATTTTATTTTATTGATTTTCATTTGTTTCCTACCACGATAATTAATAACATCACCTGTTACATGTACAATCTTCTCCGGTACTAACACTTTCATATCTTCTTTACTTACTGTCCATAGTTTTGCTTCGATATCACCGCTTTTATCTTGCAGATGAATCGTCATATAATCTTTACCTTGAGCTGTTACACCTTGTATTGCTTTATGAATTAAGAAAAAGTGATCAACAGAATCTCCAGGATTTAACTTTTCTACATTTCTCATTATTTACCGCCTTCCTCGTATTTATTCAATGTAATGATTTGTTTTGAAGGCACACTTGTATCTTTAATACATGTAAAGTATAAAATTTGATAACTCGATGGCATCTGCCTTAAATAATTCATCATAATTTCTTTTCTTTGTTTATCAAAATGCACAAATGCGTCATCAATAATAACAGGGAAAGGATAGTATGGTTTTAATGTTTTAATTAAACTCAAACGTAGTGCTATATAAAGTATTTCTTTAGTCGATTGACTAAGTTCTACAGGCTCATACATTTGTCCATTTTCCTGTTTAACCATTAATTCATCATTTGCATAGGACACTTGTACATAATGTCCATTTGTTAAATGTGCAAAGATAGATGTTGCTTCATTTATCACTTGTGGTAAACGTTTGTCTTTAATTTGTTTAATATGACCGTCTACAAGTGATTGTAAATAGCTTAAGCTTGCCCAATCTTTAGCTTCATCATTCACTTTGTTTTTTAGAATATGGAAACGATGACGTAGTTCTGATAAAGTCTTATCCGTTTCCATATCAGTGATTTTAGCATTGTATTCACTAACCTCTGATTGCATTTCTAAATACTGGTCATTATACTCATCAACTTGTCGAGATAATGTTTCATCTTCTTCTTGTAATTGCGCCAATGTTTTCCCGCTTAATCTTGAACTCAAATCATACGTATAACTTTGATTTTCCAAGTATTTCGTTAAATCATTGAAGCGATTCATTTGTTGATTATAGTCTTGATGTAGTTGGTGATGGTGATAATAACTTTCTTCATTCGAGACATTTACAAAGTTGAATAACTGTGTAATCACATTATTATTTTCATTCAAACGATTATGAAGTTGTGTCACTTCACTCTCAATTAATTTGATTTGTTCATCATTTCTATTCCATTTTTCAAGTAGGTTTGTTTTTTCTTTTAACCATTGTCCAATATCATGAAATAATGATAAAGCATTGAAATACGTAAATTGATTTTTGGTTACTTCTCTAGCATGGTCATAATAGTCGTCTAACTGTTGTTGTAATGCTTTCGCTTGTAAGTTTAGCTCACTTAGATGACTATCATGTGCTTTGATCTTATTCATTGTGCCAATGCTATCAATAATAAGTTCATCTGACATTTTATCAGATAAATGTAAATCTGACTTCACTTTATTAATATTTTCTTGAGCAATTTGATAATGTTGCTGCGCTTGTTCCAAATTATTCGCTAAATAATCAGCTTTTTTCTCAAGTGCTTCTTTAGTTTTAATCGTACTATGCAATTGCTCTCTTATTCTAAATTGATCATCTAAATCAAAATCAAGATCATAATGCTCTTCTAAATGTGAAATCTGTCGTTCTAAATCATCAATTTCTTTAGAGAAAGTTTCACTGTGACCTACTTGTTTTGTTTTGACAAAGAAAATACCTATTATAAAAACTAAAGATAGTATAGCAAAAATGACACTAAAAATTAAATTAGCTGAAAAGAATGAGAAAACAGTTAATCCTAATCCTATTATAGCTAAAATGATTAAACTCATACGTAATAAGTTTTGTTTCTTATCATTTTCTCTTTGTTCCGTATCAAATGCCTCTTTCATCTTCTGATAAAGGTTACTCTTTTCTTGGTGTTCAAAGACTTGACGGTTATATTGCTTTTTCTTTTCAAATGTCTCTTCTGGTACAACATCTGCTTCTAACGCGTCTATTTCGTTGCGATTCGTATCTTGATCTATGTTATTTTCTTCGATACTTCGTTCTAATTGTTGAATCAACGCAGTCTGCTCTTGTTTACTTTTAATTTGGTCGCTCACATAGCTTTTCATCGCTTCTGAACTATCCACATGATGATGTACATCCTGCCACCCAATGTTTGATTGTAAACCTGAATTTTCACGTTCTTTATCCTGTATTTCTTTCTCAACTGTTTTAAGTTCATATTCTTTTTGCTTAATTTCATTCTCTTGTTGATGTAAATGATTAAAAGCATCTATATCCATTTGATTTGGAACATCTATCTTGTCATTCTCTGCTTTAAGATGTGCTAATCTTTCTTCACGCAACCCAATATCACGTTTGAGATTCTGTGTTTGTAATTTGGCAGATTCATAGCGATCTATACCTTGTTCTGGAAATTGAATCGGCTCAATATTAAGTTTTGCTTCCAATGCTTTCCATTCTTGAGCCTGTTCATGTAAGGCGAGTTCTTTTTGCTTTTGGTCATGCATCTTAGATAACTGTGCTAGATTTTGCTTCAAATTGCTTAATCTCCGCTCAGATTTATCTTTATCATCTACCAAACGTTTGTATGTTGTTAATTTTGCTTCTTGTTCTCTAATTTGGCCTTCTAATTCTTTTAATTGCTCTAATTGTTGATTAATGATTGGATTACGTCCATTTTTCTTATACAACAGCTCTTTCTTGTTATTTAGCGTTTCACGCATGCTTGTAAATGCAGTTGATCCTAACGCACCAGCTTGTAATAAGTAATTTTGTAATTGCGTTTCATCCATGTGTTTATGAATATCTTGTAAACCAAGGACATCAAATGAAAATATACCTTGATATGTACGTTTAGAAATAAAATTCAATTCCTTTTTTAACCAAGACTCATCTTTAATCATACCGTTAGGCAAGTATACTTTTACATCGCCTACTGCACTACCTT
Organism: Staphylococcus casei; assembly: GCF_030294405.1. NCBI lineage: Bacteria > Bacillati > Bacillota > Bacilli > Caryophanales > Staphylococcaceae > Staphylococcus > Staphylococcus casei. Next base: position 1,083,488 of record NZ_CP125718.1, on the reverse strand, counting down.
TTATACGCTCAATTTCAACTAATGAACCATTATCTTGAATAAGCGTCAGTTTGCCGCCATATTGATTACCAAGACGTGGCTCTAATCGTGGTTCGTTTTCTTTTTTTGTAGGAAAACCAAATAATATAGAATGAATAAATGCTTGAATCGTTGATTTTCCAGTTTCATTTTCACCATAAATTTCTGTAAAATGCTCGTCAAACTCTATCTTTCTTTGTATAAATTTGCCATAACCATAGATCTCTAAAGATTTAATCTTCATATTATTCTCCCCTCATATCTGACTTTAATAATTCCTCAGCATGCTCAATTAAGGCACGTCGATCAAAGTCGCTATAGTTCTCTAGATATTTGGAAGCTTTAGGGTTTAAATATAAATCATTCATCGCTTGATCATACACGGTGTTATCTTCTATTAATTCTGGAGAGAATTCATTCACCAATGTATTTTGTTCCTCATATTTATTTCTAATGTTTAAATCTTCTATAAATACAAAATGATGCTCGTTCTCTTCATAATCACTCACCATATCATGTACTTGAATGATATCTTGCTCAGAAATTTTAACATCCGAGTTGAGAACCACGTTTAATTGATAGATGGATTTTCCATTTGTTCTTACTTTTGCTTTAAAGTTTTGTATTTCATCAAACAATCCTTGCTTCGTTGTTTTATCTGTTTCAATTGTTTCTTGTTCAAAACGAATAAATTGAGTTGGTACAAATTGGGCGTGAAGATTTAGATGATCACCTTCAACCAGTAGACATCCCTTTTCTCCTAACTCTTTAAAATGACGCCCTTGTATATTACCAGGATAATGAATCTGTGGCATATCACTAAGTTGTTGTCGTTCATGTATGTGGCCTAATGCCCAGTAGTGATAAAGTTTATTGTTTAAATCTTCTAATCTAAATTCAGTATATCGATTTTGAGTATTTGTCTTACTATATGTACCATGTAATATACCTATGTGAATGCCCTTTTGTCCTTGACTAGAAGGATAAGCATCAAGTTTGTTTTCATAACTTGCATCATTTTGATAACTAAATCCATGTAGATAAATTTCTTCCCCATTTTTAGTAATCGTTTGATAAGTTTCAACATTTTCGGAGAATACGGAAACATTGTCTGGCCATTCTGTCGTAACATGAGCTGACAGTGGATCGTGGTTGCCATGACATATATATACGAAAATTTGCTCTTTTGCTAAACGTTCAAATTGTTTTTTTAGAAATACCTCTGCACGTAACGTTCGATTTTGCTGGTCAAATAAATCACCAGAAATAATCATAAAGTCTATTTCTTCATTCAATGCTAAATCTATTATTTTTTCAAAGCTCTCGTAAGCACTTTTTTGCATATCTTCAAATATAGACTGACTTAAATAACTTCTTGATTTAAATGGGCTATCTAAATGTAAATCAGCACAATGAATAAATTTTACCATACAGTATAGTTCTCCTTTATTTAAAGGTTTATTTACAATAATGCATGTGCCACAATTTATAAGCTGAATCGTCTTCTGACCTATTGCTAAAATGTATGCACCCCAATACTTGTATCTCTATATTTTACCACATTGTTTAATATTCAGTCGATAAAACAAAAAAGCTACAATACATAGAATGTATTGTAGCTTAAAATTATAAAACTGATTAAAAGTGATTAGTCAGCGTAAATTTCATCTAAAGGTTTAACAATGATTTGGTTGATTTCTTGGAAAATTTGACTCATGTTTTGTTCAGCAGTCATTAATTCTGAAATGTTAGAATCATTTTCGATTTTTTGAGCTTGTTCTTGTGCTTTTTGTAGCTCTTCTTCACCGATTTCTTCACCTTGCATTTGTTTTTGTTGGAAGTTTAATTGAGTTTCACGGAATTCGTCAAATAATTCTTTAGACTCTTGATTTTCTTTAACTTTTGCGTAAGCATTTTGGATTGCTTGGTATTCGTCACTCTCTCTTAAAGCTTGTTCTAATTGATTAGCATGATCGTGTAAATTTACTGCCATTGTGCTTCACTCCTTTTGTGTTTATGTGTTAAATCCACATCGATATTACAATAACATAATTTAATATGTTATACAAAAATTGCAATTACACCTTGTAATAAGCCAATAATACCTCCAAGTAAAAAGCCTAACATCATAATTAATTTCAATTCTTTATTTGCAATATCAATGATTAATCTTTCGATATAATCAAGTTCAAATGTATTGACTTGTTCTTCAATCATTTGTTTTAAATTTATTTTTTTCATTATCGGTGTTATATGCTTAGAAGCATTATCAATAATTGCATCTGTGATTGTCTGAGTTACTTTACTTTCTAAAAATGAAATAAAGCTTGGCATTAAAGCACTTAATGATTTGTTTGAAGCAGATTGTGCATCTATATAGCCGATAGCTAACTCTGTAGCCGAATCCTTAAATGAATCGAATTGTTCCACAGTGACTACTTCATTTAAGTGTTTAGATTTCATCGTTTGATATTCGCTATCAATAATTTGATTAGCTATTTGTTTGGCTTTTGGATGTTTCGTTAGACGAATTAATTCGTGTTGTATACGTTCAGCGATACTTTCTTTCGTCATAAACATTTGCAATAAACCAACAATCTTCCCTTTTTCTTGGAAAAATGTTTCTAACATCGATGATATATCCGTAGCACCTTTATCTGAGCTCAAATATATTCTCGCTCTATCAAACAATAAGTCAGGTATTAAATTCACCTTATTATCAAGTGATTGCTCAATATCATTAGGTAAAATATCTTTTATAGCAGTATGTTGATGATCGTGATAAAAGGCATCCAGCTTTGTAGATATCACAAGGTTGAGTTTTTCATTAGCTAGTTGAGCTACATCAATATCTAATTTATCTGCAAAATATTGAATGGTTGAATGTTCTTGTTTCAACTTATCAATTTGATTAAGTAATAATCCCTCTATTGCAGAACGTGATGCAGGCGCATTTAATTTAGATTTAATTAATGACTCTGTTAATAAATGTTCTTCGACAACTTGGCCAATCTTACTAGCTATTTCACCTCTTCGTTTAGGTATCAAGCCTGGCGTGAAAGGTACACGTTTGTTAAAAATATAATATGTTTTAAATGGATGGAAGAGCATTCTAACTGCAATAACATTGGTTACGCCACCTATTAATGCACCTATGACCATCATAAACACAATAACTAAAAAAGCATGCATATTTTATTTCCCCTTTTATTTTTCGATTTCTACTATTATATATACAGATACATAACCATCATTTTTACATTGTATAACACTTAAGTTAATAATGTGTAGAATAATATCTTAATTTATTACCATATGTAGAAACTGTAATACTTTATATAGAACTCCATCAATAAAAAAAGACCTAAATCTTTGTTTAGGCCAAGTAAAGTATAGTGACTAAATCATTCATATACAATTTTAAGTCCTATGCCACTCAATTATATAAATAATGATTCTTCTATCACAAATGAATTAATATATTATACGTGCATTAATTCTTCTTTTGAAATTCTGCCGAAATACGTTTCAGCTTCCCTTAATTTTGAAGTGCCAAATATAGGTTGAGTGTCTTTATTTAGTACGCGGTAGATATCACTTACTTTATTGCTTTGTAAGATAAAACCATTGCGGCTATCAACAGTATTCCAGTAGATGTCACTTGTTGTAGCATGGTTAGGGTATGCACAATGATTGCGAGAAATCGTTTGTACCATTTCTAAAGGATCACAACCAAATGTACTATTTAAAACATCTGAATCTCTAAACAAAGCACAAATTGACACACACGTTGTCCAGTTAGGTAATACTCTCTCTTTTTCTATTTGAACTAATGTCTTTTTAGAAAGACCAATAGTTTGGGCCATCGTATCTTGCGTATAACCTGCTTCAATACGAACCATTTTAAATTTTGTTTGAATTAAATCTGTGAAATTCTGTCTATCCATTACTTTAATCTACCTTTCATAAAAGAATATTTTATCCGGACACAAGAAATTGCAATAATACACGCTTCTTGAAACACAAATTACATCTTAATACAATTTTTAACAAAATAAAAGAGTGAAATGAAATTTTCGTTGTTTTTCGTTATTGGCGCAATTATCAAAATAATCAAACATATATGTTATTAGCAAATTACTGACCAATATCACGATGCTTGTAAGCGTATTATTTTTGTAAAATGTGTCATTCTTAAGTTTACTTATTACTTCTTTAAAGTAAAAACACTATTAACTATTATAGCTTATTTCTTTATTTTTATCATTGAATAAATACAAATTGATATAAATATATTAAAAAAAGCAATATTAATTTACTTTATTCAGAATCTTCATTATAATTTGAATTACTTTAAAATTTAGAGGTGTCCATAGAAATGAAAGACAAATACATATTATTAGCAACATGTTCCGATAAAGTCGGAATCACATCATTAATCACTAATATCATTTCAGAATATGATTCTAATATATTACATCTAGATCATTTTACAGAATATGATAATGCTCAAGATACAGAAGGAAGATTATATTTAAGATTTGAATTTGAAAAAGTCAATTTATTAAAAGCGGCTTTAGAGAAAACTTTAAGTGAAAATGATATTGAATTTAATTTATTCGATGATAGTGAAAAAACTAAAATGGCATTATTTGTATCAAAAGAAGATCATGCATTTAATGAAGTATTGCTAAGAGTACAACGTGGTGAGATTGCCGCTGAAATTGTTGCAGTCGTAAGTAATCATGAAAATAATAGACATTTTGCAGAAGCTTTTAATATCCCATTCTACTACGTACCAAGTGGTGATTCAAAAGCCCTAACAGAACAAAATATCTTAGATATTTGCGCAAAACACGAAGTAGAACTCATTGTATTAGCAAAATATATGCAAATACTAACTGACAATTTTGTGAGTCATTATCCAAACCGAATCATTAATATCCACCACTCATTCTTACCTTCATTTATAGGGGCAAATCCATATAAACAAGCATGGGAACGTGGCGTTAAACTCGTTGGAGCGACAAGTCATTATGTCACTTCTGATCTAGATGAAGGTCCGATCATCGATCAAGACGTGACACGTATTAATCATCGATATAACGTACAAGATTTGAGAAAGATTGGCCGTCATGTGGAATCAAGCGTGTTAGCACAAGCTGTTGAATTACACGTACAACATAAAGTCATTGTCACTAATGGAAACAAAACGATCGTATTCGCCTAAATTGTGTACAAAATGTGACATCAGTCGATTTTTTCTTCTATTATATTTTAAATTATATTTTAAATTATAGAGAATCAACTCACTTTAATAATTATTAAGCTATAGCAAAGTGACTAATTAGATCCCAAGTCTAATTAGTCACTTTTAGATTTATATCATAATAAAATTAATAATTGCTTGTATTAAATCCATCTATTAATCACTCAATCGGTCTTTTATATTTTCAAATATACAACGATTATTAATTTGATATTTCTTTATCTTCTAATAAAATTTCAAATTGGTTAACATATACGGCGCTTCCAGCTACCTCTACATCATAACCACATTCGTTAGGCGAAACATTTACTAATACTCGGCCATCTTTATTTATCTCATGTCCTTGTTCGACAATAAACTTTAACGAATCCCTACCAGTGTCTTTTTTATATTTTGTAAAATATACCCCCATAATTCCCGAAGCAGTTCCAGTAACTGCATCTTCTATTGTACCTGAGTAAGGCGACGAAAAATGTCTAGCATGCATATCAGCATCTGGATCATAAGTTTCAAAGCAAAATGGATGAATGGAAGCCTTAGATCTTTCATTTAATATAGTTGGAAATAAGCTATTATTAGGTTTCATTGTTTTAAATACTTCAAGGTTGTTAACTGGCACTAGAAGTGTCCATGCACCAGTACTACCATATAAAATTGGAAAGTCATCTTCTAAATCGTCCTCGTTAATACCTATAGCATCGACTAAATCTTTCTTAGAGCCTTTGAACGCTTCAAACTGAGGTGCTGCTTGTTTCATCGTTATAATCACTTTATTGTCTTCAGACAAATCTACCTTAATACCTAAAATACCTACCTTTGTTTCGATTGTTACATGTTTTTTTAGCATTAATAGATTCATTGTTTTCAGAGCATAAATCATTGCGATTGTTGCGTGACCACAAAGATTCATTTCTTGTCCAGGAGTGAAATAACGAATTCTAAAATCAGACTTATCGGACTTAACTAGAAACGCTGTTTCATTAAATCCTACTTTATACGCAATTTCTTGCATTTCATTATTGCTTAACTCATCCCCATTTAATACTAAACCTGCAGGATTTCCTTTATTAGGTTTCAAAGTAAAAGCATCATAATGATAAACTGTTACATATTTCATGGTGAACGACCTCCTTACATATATATCATCAACAGTAAGCTATATTAACTTATTAAGTTAATTTCATTTATAATTTTTTCTATAAATTCATCTAAGTTATATACTTTTTCTTCATTTTCTCTATATTTGCGTACAGAAATAGTATTATCCTTTATTTCTTTATCTCCTACAACAATAGTATAAGGAACTTTTTGAAGTTGCGCCTTTCTAATTTTATATCCCATTTTTTCCTCAGTATTGTCACTATTAACTCTTATACCTTTTGATTTCAGTCTTTTTTTTATGCCATCAACATGATCTGAATGTATTTTATTGTTAACAGGAATCATTTTAACTTGATTGGGCGCCAACCATAAGGGTAAATGACCTGCATAGTGCTCAAGTAAAATACCTAAAAATCGATCGATAGAGCCATAAATTGCTCTATGGATAACGACAGGTCTTTCTTTTTCATTATTTTCATTAATATAACTTAAATCAAATTTTTCTGGCATTTGAAAATCAAGTTGAATTGTTCCACATTGATGACTTCTACCTAATGCATCTTTAATATGAATGTCTATTTTAGGACCATAAAATGCGCCATCTTTTTCGTTGATTGTATATTCTAATTGATTATAATTAAGTACATTTTCAAGAGATGATTCTGCAAAATTCCATAAGTTAATGTCTCCCATATAATCATCTGGACGTGTAGATAATTCAATATTGTAATCAAATTCAAAGATCGTATATACCTTATCAATTAGATTAAGTACATTAAGAATTTCATTTTCTATTTGGTTTTGAGTCACATAGATGTGGGCATCATCTTGGTTAAAAGTTCTTACTCTAAACAATCCGTTTAAAGAACCACTAAGTTCATGACGATGTACTTGGCCAAATTCAGCCATACGAATAGGTAAATCTCTGTAAGAGTGATGTTCATTTTTATAAATGAGCATGTGACCTGGACAATTCATAGGCTTCAATGAATATTTTATATCATCTACCTCTGTAAAATACATATTGTTTTTATAGTGATCCCAATGTCCACTATCTTTCCATAATGTTTCATTCATTATAAATGGTGTATATACTTCTTCATAATCCTCTTCAAATTGTAGTTTTCGTAAAAGATTTTGAAGTTCAAGACGTATAATTTGTCCATTATGCTTATAAAAAGGCATACCAGGAGCATAATCAGAAAATGTAAACAAATTGAGTTCTTTACCTATTTTTCTGTGATTAATATTTTCGTATTTTTCAATAAATGTTTCATGATCTTTTAAAGCTTCCTCACTAGAAAAAGCTATACCTGATATACGTTGTAAAGGTTCGTTGTTTATATCTCTCAGCCAATTTGTAGATGAAATATTTATAAGTTTATAATTTTTGAGTTTTGATAAATTACTAATTATAGGATAACTAATTAACGATGTATATGACCCTATTTGGGCAACTTTAATGTTATTATCTTCATTATTTTCAACATGATAATTCATATACTTTGTATCACTAAATATGTGTTGTACCTCTTTTTTAGGTATTTCAGATACTGCTATTGTTTGATTAGCATTTATAATATTAGAAAGTGATTTATTTATTGTTTTCAAATCATTTTTATTAAGATTTTGGAATACAGTACGGAAATCACAATAGAAATCATCGTTACTTACACCTATATCAGCAATCTCAATTCCCTCAAATTGGTCTTGGATTATATAACTAATTAAAAAAGATAATGTATATTTTATTGATTTTTGAGCTTCTTGATCTTCAAAAGTAATAAACTTAATTTCACAATCTTCATTGAGTGGATAGCTTAATTCTCTTAAATCTCCATTGACATATCCTAGGGCAGCTTTTTTTGAAAAAGAGCTACCAATATTTTTAGCAACATGAAGTAATGTTGTTTCTTGGGGCACCTCCAATTCATTATTATTTGATAATTTAACTTTCACATTATCTACAAACATTGATAACACTCCTTTTATTTATAATAAAAAACTGCGCTTATCCCTATAGATATAGGGACGAGCGCAGTCTCGTGGTACCACCCAAATTCCCCTAACTGATTTGTTAACCAATTAGGGCTCATTGAATAACGTAACATGTTATTAAACGATGTATTTTCATACATATCTCTAAAGTAGTAAAATATTAGTTGATATAGAAGCTTACAGCCGATGACTTCTAATCTCTTACTATAATATAATATTTTTTCTTTATCTTTGATTTTAATTTTAAATTAATGATAAGTTTATATTAATTAGTTTGAATTTTCAATGTATTTTTTTAAAATAGTCATAATTGTTATACCAAGTTATATAAAACCATTTTAGTTACTTAATATCATTGTATATTGACTAACATATTTTCATACTCTAAAAACTCTTCATCAGTATATTTACATTTTTTAATATATAATCTAGGTAACTTTTCTGAGCTATGCTTCTCTTGATAAAGTAAATCAAACATTTCTAATTCTATTTTTGTATCTTCAAAAGTTAGAGTTGAATAATTAAATAGATCCTCAGCTTCTTGGGGCGCCATATGGACATAATATGATCCTTCTTCATTTTTCCAACCATTTTGCATACTTAATTGCATGCGTTCATGTAGAACGATATATAATTTAAAAGCATTAGGTGTTAATTTTATATAGCGATCGCTACACATTAAAACTTTAGGCATTTGGTAGTAGTCTAAATTTTCATTACCGTTATCCGTAAAAAATTGATCTTTCATGATTTACACCGCTTTCTATTAATATACTTGCGATTATATAATGCCATATTATTCCAAAATAATTTTTATAAAACTGTGAAATTCTCAATAGAAATAATACTTTACTATATATGCTCTAATACGCTTTTGTGAAAAATTTGTTGAAAGTTTGTTTTAGTACTAAGTTTATATTTTGGGGTCTTTCAGCGATTCTCCTCATAAAATATCCATACCATTCTTTACCAAAAGGCATGTAGACACAGACATTGTATCCTTTCTCTACTAATGCATCTTGAAGATTGGTGCGAAACCCATATAACATTTGAAATTCAAATTTACTTGTTGAAATATCATTTTCTTCTATAAAATATATAATTTCTCTTATTATATTATGATCATGAGTTGCAATAGACGTGAAAGCTCCATCTAATAAGTGCATTTTTGTTAATTTTAAAAAGTTATTATCTATTTCCTTTTTCATTTGAAACGAAATATTTGCACTTTCTTTATATGCCCCTTTGACAATACGTAACTTCATATTTTTATTTTGCTTTACATCACTTTCCGCTCTATATAAAGCTGCTTGGATTACAGTACCAATATTTGAATATTTCGCAGTGAGTTCATGTATAATATTCCAACTTGCTTCTATATGATTAAAGTCTTCCATATCGATATTTACAAATATATTTTTTTGGTCAGCATAATCAATAATTTTAGTGGCATTATTTAAGCAAATCTTATCATCAATATCTAAACCAATTTGAGTTAATTTGATTGAAATATGACCATTAAGTTCTTTGAGATATATTCTATCTATGACGTCTAAAATTCGTGACGTTGCCTCAATTGCATCTTTTTCGTAGTAAACAAATTCTCCCAAGTTGTCGATAGTTACAGCCACGCCACGATTATTTAATCTATAAATATTTGTTTCTAATTCAACTAAATTTGTTCCAGCTATAAATGAATGAATACCTAGCTTGGGTCCTAACTTCTTTGCTAGTTTATTTAAGTTACCACTTTGCGATAGTGAAAAGAGACACGATTTTATTACTGTCATAGAATTCCTCCTTATATAACATCAAGTTATTACTTTTAGTTCTATACACCACAAATGTCTTTGCTTTATATGTTAGATGTTATACCACTATTTTATAAAAATAAAATTCAAAGTAGATTATATAACACGGAATGTAAGATTATATGACATATGCTATATTTTGTGATGTTTCTAACTCAATCTTATTTTTGAAAATTTCACTCTTCCAAAAGAATTATTAATAAAAAAAGATTAGGAGCAGCGTCCTAATCTTTTTCAATCTGTTTATGTCCACCTAAAAGGAAGTTCAATATCATTAATTGTTCTGGTACTGTGTTCCGAGAAACTTCTGGGTGTGATGTAATCATCTTATCTTTCACGTTTATTTTATTAATGTTTTTTTCATCTATCCTGCTCGTTTCATTGTAATATAATGGAACTTTTTCACTACAAATAACATGTTTAATAAAATTATTTTGTTTACTCAAATTATTATTAATTGTTGGTACCAAGTCTTCCTTTCTAATATCCTTTAAAAATCTTCTGTCATTTTGTGCCAATTTACCACCAATATTCACAATTGGATCCACCGCTAATGTTTTTAAATCTAGAGCAGCACCATGATATATGGCACCTGTTCCCCCTTTTGACCCACCATATAACACGATATTTTCAGTGGCTATAGCTAATTGGCTTTGAACAGATTCAATTGCACCTTTAATATCACTTTCATATTCTGCATAGTTCGTAGTATTGATATAGTGTGAACCATGTGACACATTGATATCCATAATTCTCATTGTATACACATTTTTCACCAAGCTCTTTTCAATTCCATCAAAAAATTTAGGAAACATACGCTTAGGTATAAGCGAACTATCATACTCCTTAGCATTAGGCATACAAGTAAATATGACTAATAATTTCCTCGTTTCATCCTCATTCACTTTTCTTCCTTCAGGTGCATCAAGTGTATAGAATAAATGATTGAATTTGATGAGATCTTTTCTTTGAAATAATTCCTCTACATATTTTCTCTTGTAAAATTTTGATATTGTTTTTTGATGAAAATATAATATATAATCTTGCTTTAATAAATCCTTATATTGTTGATGAATAGCCGCTGTCTTCCGTGCTTTTTGTATATAGTTTTCTTGATTACCTGTATCTATTAAAATTCTTTTTTGATTTTCAAAATTAATCTGTTCATCTAGTTTATATACTTTATTGGACTCCATGAATACAACCTCACTATTTTCATTTCACATTAAAAACTTGATTTAAAATTTTTGCTGATGAATTGGATTTATCATTTTTCATTAATCTACTTGTCATTTTACTGTAATCAATTTTTTTAATTCTTGTTAATTGATTTGCTAATTTTTTTTCATTGAAAGTGACTTCTGGAAACTTACCAACCTCATTGATATCAAAATAAAACCCTACTTCTTCTTGATATTTGTTTGTATCTTCTTGTAATAAGAAAATAGGCTTATTTAAATGTGCATAATCAAAAATAGTTGAAGAATAATCTGTAATCATTGCTTCACATAGTATATATAATTCTTGAATATCTACAAACTCATTATAGAAACAATGTATTCTTGGATCTAAGTTATTATATTTATTTCGTAACCTTGACTCATTCGGATGTAATTTAACAATAATTTTATAATTTGAAGGTAAAAACGCTAATAAATCTACTAAATTGATATTGGTAATACTATCTCTTTGACCATTTCTCCACGTTGGACAATAGAGAATATACTTAGTATTTTCATCATTTTGAAATAGATACTTACTCTGAATTCTAAGCCATTCTTGTTCATTGTTACTATTAATTAAATATTCATTTCTCGGTGCTCCTAATTCTAATACTTTTAATCGATTATTGATTTCCAATTTAAATGCGGATTTTAGTAATAAAGTATTTAAATCAGATGACGTTATCAGATAATCCCATTTATTCATTCTTGGTAAAAATTTTGATAGTTGAAGATTTTTTTCTTTCTTGTCACTCAGATCATTCACCATTTTTTTGAGGGGAAAACCGTGCCATGTCTGTACAAAAATTTGATTACTATGCTTATATACATTATCTAATGAATTACCATTCATGAATACATATTTACAAGAGCGGAATATTTTTTTATAAATTGCACTACCAAACCTAACTGGTATCAATCCACTATTTCTAATTTCTATATCTACTAATGAATTAACTGAACTTACATATACTTTTTTATCTTTAAAGTTTTTCTTAATCTGTAAGGCAAGATATTTAGGATCACCACTAAAATTACTTCCATGAAAAGACTCAATAAACACTTTATTTTCTTCAGGTTCTATACCATCCATAATCTTCTTCTCTAATTTATTTTTCCGATAAATATATACTTTCTTCATCCCGTTAAAGAAAATATTGTTATTAAATAGTTTTTTAAATAAGACGGTTTTCTTTAAATTCTCATATAAATCTCTTTTTTGATCTAAGTTATGAATTTTACTAGTATTTGTCTTCTTAGGCTTAATTTTAGGCACACGTGCTTTTTTAACATCAATAATCTTAGCTAAATTCTCATTATTCACACTATTCACGTTATTAAGATATCTACGACATAGTCATCATTTGCAAAGTCTATTTGTAAACGTTGTAAATCTTTCGCTCTCTCACTACGCGTATATTTACCTTCAAATACTTGTAACAATTGTTCGCTATCTTTACGAAAATCCTTACTTAAAAATGAAACAGCATTATATTTCTTATATATATCTTCCAAAACGTTATCATCACCTGCATATATAAGTGCCTGATTGCCATTAGCCACAGTTTCTAAAATTGAATACCCTAATGTCTCGTATGGAGATGTTGAAACATAAATATAATTCAAAGGCTCACGCTCATTAATATGGATATTATCCTCAAGATTATAATATTCAACTAAATTTTTATATAAGTTTTCAGAAGGCCCGTAACCTACAATATATAACTGAATGTCATTTTTATATGTATTTCGCTTTATATAATGAATTAGTTTAATTACATACGAGATATCTTTCACACCATCTTCAAATCTTGATTTGATTAACAAATTTCGCTTTGTATTTGAAGGTATATTTGTAAGTTCAATGTGTTGCGCATTCACATATTGATTAAAAACCGCTTTATAATTATATTTGTGTTCAAATTGTTGTTTTATTGATTCTGTACTTACGCGTATACAATCAATTGTATCTAACGAGAGATCAATATCATCATTGATATATTCAAGTGGTCCATGTATTTCTCCCACGACCTTTAAATTACTATTATGTTGTTTAACAATTCTAGAATATTTAAATAAATCTTCCCTAGTAATAATTAAAATATCTCCAACTGATAACTCATCATAATCATAACTCTTAAAAACTTTAAAATCAGAAGAATTAATATCTTCATGTATAATTAATTTTGTAATTTCACTTGCTTCAAAATCCAAGCTATTAAAATATTTAACTTCATGCCCTTTTTCCAAAAAGGCTTTAATTAAATTAATATTACTTCTTGATGTCCCTCCTTTTGCGAAGATATTAAAACCTAATATATTGATTTGCATAACCTTTGACTCCCCTTTTTTATTCAAATTCCTTAAATTATAAATAATCTCCTCCTATATATATTATAAGTATCTTTTTATACATCATAATATATAATAATTATTAATTCTATACATATAAGTATATTATTGACAAATACTTATAAATTGAAAAAAGTGTAAACATCTCTATTTAATCGATAATATAATTTTATTATACCCTAAATATTAAGATAAACTTAACAATAATAAAATATTTAAAAATAATCTCTACTATAATATTAAGCATTTTGTTAAACGCTTATAAAATTTATTATAGAAAAGATTTTGTAATGAAATATGAATTAATATAGTTACAAAGTCATATTTCTTTTACTTATTTTAGAAGAGTATTTTTGTTAATAATTCTACATATAAGCATTGGGTTCAAGTCAAAGTCTACTAAATTTATTTTCAATTTAAACATATGTATTATATAATTATAAAAAAGCTATATGAAAGAGAGTTTTATTACGTATGAAATCAGCATGGATTGTCTTCATCGAACATATTAAAAATGCTTATCTCATTAAAAGATTAGCTGAATTTCAACTAAGAATTTCTAATCATAATAATTACTTAGGTATCGCATGGGAATTAATTAACCCCGCTATGCAAATTGCAGTCTATTGGTTTGTCTTTGGACTAGGGTTTAGAAGTAATAAAATGATGGAAGGTGTGCCATTTATTTATTGGCTAATGGTCGGTATAAGTATGTGGTTCTTCGTTAATCAAGGCGTTCTCGAAGGTACAAAGGCAATATCTTCAAAATTCAATCAAGTCGCAAAGATGAAATTCCCACTATCAATTATACCGAGCTATATTGTATTCAGTAGGTTCTATGGACATATGGGGTTATTAATCATTGTAATGCTTCTTTGTTTAGTTGGGGGCTATCATCCAACTATTTACACCTTACAGTTATTGTTATACATCCCTTTTGCGTTAATATTAACAATGGCCATCTCTTTAGTTACATCAACATTAGGTGTCCTTATTAGGGATACACAAATGATCATGCAGTCACTAATGAGAATCATTTTCTTTGTTTCTTCAATATTATACTTACCCACCAACGAAACAGTTTTAACTGTTATGAAATTTAATCCTATTTTTTTCCTAGCAGAAGGATATCGAGCAGCAATATTGCACCATGAGTGGTTCTTTATCACACATTGGCATTTAGCAGTTTATAATTTATGCCTAGTGATCGTGTTATTCATATTAGGTTCCATACTACATATGCGTTATCGAGACCATTTCGCAGATTATATGTAGGGTTAATGCTATCATGTCACTAAAAAAAGCACATACAGGAATTCATTAAATGAATTCCTGTATGTGCTTTTAGTTAAATACTTCATTTACAACACGTTTTGTTGCATTACCATCTTCTAAATTACAGTACGTTCTATAAAACTTCTCATACTTTTGTTTGTAGTCATCATTCACTGATTCAATATTATTAAGTGCATTAAAAAGCGCGTCATTTGATAACAGTAATGGACCAGGCAATTCATTATATACATCAATATAAAACCCTCTCAACATACTTTGATATTTTTCAATATCATAAGTAAAGAACAAAATGGGCTTTCTAAGATTAGCATAATCGAAAAATACTGAAGAATAATCCGTAATCAATAAATCGCTAGCTATATATAAGTCATTAATATCATTATATTTAGAATAATCATAAGCAAAACCTTCAAATCCAGTTAAATCCATGTTGTCAGAAATAAAATAATGCATTCTTAATACAATGACATAATCATTTCCAAACTCTTCTCTCATACGTTGTAAATCTAATTGTAGCTTGAATTTATATTTTCCTGCTGAATGGAATTCATCGTCTCTCCATGTTGGTGCATATAAAATAACTTTTTTAGATTTTGGTAAATTCAACTTTTCTTTCACTTCATTTTTATATTGAACAGTATGATTCGTCAATATATCATTTCTTGGGTAACCGTACGTTAATATTTGGTTTTTAGGATACATAAAGGCGCTCTCAAATATCTCTTGGCTATATTGATTAGCAGCGATTAAATAATCCCATTTTCTTGATTGGTTATAAAAATCTTTTTTATAATTTTTATTAGCTGACGTTACATTTTCCATATCAAAAACTAAGCGTTTCAGCGGTGTGCCATGCCACGTGGATAAGATGACTTGTTCTTCTTTTTTATGCAACCATTTAGGTTGTCTCATGTTTAGTACAAAATATTTTGATAAAGTAACATAATAAAAATATTTCCAGCTAAACCTTTTTATTATTCTTACATTTTTATGTTTAAATTCATGTTCATTTTTTACAATATCTTGATTGTTAAGTACCCATATATGCTTCCATTTATTAGGTTCGTTCTCTAGTAAATACTTAAATATCGCCTTAGGACTATCTGAATAATTTTTACCTAAAAAGCTTTCATATAATACGGTGTTTTCTTGTATAGGTAATCTTGTAAAGACATTTTTTTGTATTTTCTTTTGTCTAAATCTTTGGTTTTTAGGCTTAGAAAATTGATACGCTTTATAACCTAGTACTCTACTTTTACTAAACATAAAAGCCGTTTTAAATTTACCCTTTTCAATTGCATTCATTTCATAAGAATGTCTTTTGCTTAATTTAAAGTTTGCTGATTTAATATTTAAAATAGTATGCAATTCACGATATATTTTACTTACTTCTGTATATGATTCGGTAAATATTGGACTTTTCACTACTTTGTATAAGTAATCATTAATAGCAGTGATTTTTAATTGTCTTGCCATTTTTAAATTCTCACAAAAAGCCAATGCTTCATTTATAGCTTGGACTCTTTTTAATAATCTATCATCATGTTCTTCTTGGGTAAGTGAAGGATAATTAATCGAATCATTATGAATATACTTATAATATAATTTTGTAGTTGTTTGCTTTATATTTGATGTATGGTTATATAATTCAATTAAAAATGGAATATCACTATATAATGTATTTTCAGATTTGAACTTTAATTGATTATCAATTAAAAATGATTTTTTAATTATGAAGCTATGTACTCTAAATTGGTAATTCAAACGACTGAGATAATTAACTGGTTTTACATGCTCAGATTTATGACTAATCATTTGGTTTTCAAAAAAACCATTTATAATTTGCTTTAACTGTACATCATCAACTGAAATACTCGCTCCATTCATAACTGCTTCCAATTTAGAAAATGCCTCACCATCAAAAAAGACACGCTTATTCTTTTTTAAAGTTGATGTTTTATCTAAATTAGTTTTAGTAATTGCAAATTTAAATACATCTGTATTATCTTTCGAAGCTTCGATTATCTGTTTTGCATAAATCAAAGCATTGGGATGTAAATAATCGTCCGCATCCATAAATATTAAAAACTCACCTTTAGCCTGTTCTAGCCCTAAATTTCTATAATCTGTAAGTTGATCAGTCTCTGACATCTCAAGCGTTCTCATGTTTAACTGAGTATGACGCGTAAGTGTCTGTAATCTTTCTGATTTATTATGAAGAAACAAAACTTCAAAGTCTTGGTATGTTTGATTATTTAGACTTTCTATACAATTTTCTAAAAATCTTTCGTTGTTCCCTTTATCCTTAAATGGAATAATTATTGAAAAATCCATTGTTTTCCCTCTTTCTTGTAACAATATTTCATATTGAATCACTGCTTATTTTTGTATAAACACAATGTTTTATATTATATCGCTATAAAAAGTTAAATACAATATATTTATATAATATTTCTAAAAGTTTAATATGTGTAAAATTTCGTATAAATATAAATAACTAAAAAAACTTCAGCTATTTCACATAATTAATTTGTTTAAATATATATATTGTATACGTTTTCATTAAATATAAAATTATATTAATAAAATTAAATAATGCTTATTAATCCTTCTTCTAAAAGTGAGGTGATATTTGCACAAATAAAAAAGCATATACCTCATGTATTGAGGTATATGCCGTTATATCGATATTCACTAGTGCGATGTTTAATTATTATCTGTAACTTATATAGATTCACTTTGTGATGCTAATTTTTTATCTTCTTTTCTTGAAATAATTAAGGCACAAGCAGCATCACCCGTTATGTTTACCGATGTTCTTGTCATATCTAACAATCTATCTATACCTAATATAATACCAATAGCGGCTGGATTTAAACCAACTGCATTTAATACCATCGCTAGCATAATAAGTCCTACACCCGGCACGCCCGCTGTGCCTATGGAAGCCACAACGGCAATAACTACAACGGTAGCTAATTGTCCTATAGATAGTTGGGCTCCTGATATTTGCGCAATAAATATTGTTGCAACCCCTTGCATTATTGCTGTTCCATCCATGTTAATGGTCGCTCCCAAAGGTTGAACAAATGATGCTATTTCAGGTCTAACACCCATTTTTTTAGTACAATTCATCGAAACAGGTAAAGCTGCATTAGAACTTGAAGCACTAAAACCAATGGTAATGGCTGGTAAAAAACCTTTAAAGAACTTCAATGGACTATAATGTCCTAATAATTTTACCGCTGATCCATATACTACAAAGAAATGAATAAAGAGTGCAAGTAAGACGATGAAGAAATACATGCCTAACTGCTGAATGGCCCCAAATCCCGCCCCTGTAAAAGCATGTGCAACCAAGCCGAAGGTTCCTATAGGTGCAAATATTCTCATAATCATTGTAATAATGTACATGAGTATTTCATTTGTTTGTTCAAATAGCCTATGCACAATTTGAGCCTTGGATCCTACCATGATTATGCCAATACCAATGAATATTGCAAAAGTAATAATTTGCAACATATTGCCATCAGTCATAGCTTGAATCGGATTTTTAGGAAACAAATTGATCAATGTTTGGTCAAATGTTTGTTTTGCTGCCGATCCTTGTGAATTGTCTTTGTTTAATGTTTGTTGATAACTCGAGACGTCTTCGCTTTTTAATAAATCTGATTTACCTTCCCCTGGTTTAAATATTAATGCCAATGCTATACCAATAATAATTGCTAAAGCTGTAGTCGTTAAAAAGAATGAAATTGTTTTTAATCCTATGCCTCCAAGCAATTTAGGATCGCCTACACCAACTACGCCTAAAACGATAGATACGAATACTACAGGTACTACTAACATAAAGATTAAATTCAAGAATATTTGCCCAATTACATTGAATAGGTATTTATCTACATTTGCTACAAACCCTGATTGTACAAAAAGATTACAAACAGAACCTACTGCAATACCTAAAACCAATGCTATGACAATTTTTATTGAAAGATTCTTTGTCTTCATAGCAACATCCCCTTTATTTTGTTAACTTTTATTATATAGTAAAAGTTTACATTTTACATCAAAAGTTATTAAAAACAAAAAAATGCTATGTATTCATAATGATATACGTAGCATTCCTCTTATTATATTAATTTATTTTCCATCGCATATATTGCTGCTTGAGTTCGGTCCGACACTTGTAGTTTACTGAAAATATGACTTACATGTGTTTTCACTGTTTTTTCTGACACAAATAAAGCTTCTGCGATTTCTTTATTTGTTTTTCCTTTGGTCATCTCGGCTAATACTTCTGATTCACGCTTTGAAAGTTTGTTTGTGAAGTGTGGCTTTTTGCTTACTGTTTCGATTACATGTTGCGCCTGAGGATGAATCATTTTATCACCTGCTATGACTTTCTTGATAGTTTCAATGAGCTGTTCAGGCTCTACATCTTTCATTTCATAACCATCTGCACCTTTATCAATCGCAGATATCACATGTTCATCATCAACATAGCTAGTCAGTACTAATATTTTCACATTAGGATATTGATCCTTCATAATTTCTGTTATCTCTATGCCATTCATTTCCGGCATTACTAAATCAAGTAATACAATATCTGGCACATCACCGGTCTTTAAATAATCCAGAAAAGATTTACCATCTGAAAAGCCACCAATGACCTCGATATCATCTACGGTGGAAAGCAAAAATTCTAAACCTTGTCTTACGATGTGATGATCATCAACAAGTATAATTCGATGCATATCTATCTTCCTTTCAATCATCTATAATGGTACAACTATATGGATACAAGTGCCCATTTGAGGTTGTGAGACAATATCTATTTTACCATGTATCATTTTAGTACGTTGTCTCATATTATTTAATCCGTGTGAGTATTGATGCTGTGCTTCTAACACATCAAACCCTTCCCCGTAATCTTTAATTTCAACATTTAAACATTGTTTTTGTTGTTTTAATACTAAATCAATTCTATGCGTCTTCCCATGTTTTTTAGTGTTGTTCATTGCTTCTTGGATAATGCGATAAATATTTTCTTCAATCAAATTAGGAAGGTTAATTAAACCTTCTACTTGCACATTCAATTCAAGTTGCAGTAATTCACTATATTTTTTTAAAGCATTTACAAGACCTTGTTCTAATCCAACGGGTTTCAATTGCCAGATTAAAGCTCTCATTTCATTTACTGCTTGCTGACTTGTTTGTTCAATCATTTGAAATGCCTCTTGAGATACTGCTTCCTTTGACATCCCGTAAGCTGCATGTGCAGTTAATTTTACTGAAAATAGCATCTGGTTTACTGAGTCATGTAAATCTCTCGCTAAACGATTTCTTTCACTAATACGTGCCGCTTCTTTTTCTTGATCTGTAAGTAAAATGCGCTTGATTGCTGAACCAATTTGAAATGCTACCGACTCTAATAACTCTAAATTTTCTTCACTATAGTGTGTTGTATACGGTGTAGCAACATTTAATAAGCCAAATTGCTCATCTCCAGATCTAAGCGGTACTGTTGCATGATGGGTAATCCCATCTGTTTCTTCATGATATGCTCGATTCGCTAAATTAATACGAGAACAATTTATAATGTTAGAAGCTTTAGTTAATTTTTTATTTTGATAGGCTTGGACACACCAACATGTACCTTCGCGCATATATTTACAATTATGCTTCGATAAAGCACCAGGTAAGTCCACATCAGAAATCAATTCATGTTGTCCTGCTTCATCAATAAAAAAAATCCAACCCGTTGAAAATTCACTACCTTCAATTAAGGATTTCAAAGCACCATACATCATACTATATGTTTCAGTTTCTTCATTTAAGAACTCTGCAATTTCTTTTAACAGTGCAAGTCGTGTTGGTTTTTCCATATAACCCGTCCACCCTTTTTCAAATCACTTTATCTACATTATACAGTCTTATTCATAAATTGAAAAATACTGAAGGTATATCTTTAATCAGCATCACTGATGAGTCATAATAAATTTTATAGAATTACTATGACTAATATTTTTAACCTTGAGTTTATGGTATGATAATATATGATAATCGAGGAGGATACTATGAAATTTGAAATCCCTAATAAATATAATCAATTAACTTTGAGAGAAATTTTTCAGCAGTTGCATTTACCTAAAAAGGACTTGCATAATTTAAACATGTCTAAAGCAATAACGCTTAACGACGTACCCGCAACACTCATGACTAAGGTAAAGACAGGCGATATCGCTTATATACCAACACCTGAAGAAGTAAGTAACTACTTACCAAGTTACCGTTTTGCACAGATTTACTACGAGGATGATGACATTGCTATCGTAATGAAACCTAAAGGTGTGAAAACACATCCTAATGATTTAAAAGAAAGCAATACTTTAATGAATCATGTCATTTACACAGTTAAAAGCGATTATGTTGAGCCAATTCATCGCCTAGACCAAGAAACTGTTGGGCTCTTAATTGTTGCTAAAAATCCATTAATGAAAAAGATTTTAGATCGTATGCTAGAAGAAAATGAAATAGACCGTATCTATAAAGCAAATGTGCATAGTTTATTACCTATTAAACCACAAACTATAGATCAACCTATTGGTAAAGATAAATTCCATTCGAATAAGCGTAGAATCTCACCTACTGGACAAACTGCAATTACACATATCATTAATTCTAAAATGATTAAAGAAGACGTCTGTGAGTTAGAATTAAAATTAGATACTGGTAGAACACATCAAATTCGTGTTCACTTAGCTGAAATTGGGCATCCAGTTATCGGTGATCCTTTATATGGTAATTCGACGTTAAGACAACTTCAATTAAATAGTTATAAAATAGAATTTACACATCCTCTAACACAAGAAGCAATTTCTGTAAGTTTAGATGATGAAATATAAGTCCAAAAACATGATAAAAAAGCCAATCCCTAATATAGAGATTGGCTTTTTTATTTTTATTTTGGTTCAACCATGTCTGCTGGTTTGATCCATTCATTAAATTGTTCTTCAGTAACGTGACCTGATTGAATTGCCGATTCTTTTAAAGTGAGCCCTTCACGATGTGCTTTTTTAGCTATACTCGCTGCATTTTCATAACCAATATGAGGATTTAATGCTGTAACTAACATTAATGATTGATTTAAATAGTTATCTATATTCTCTGGTATTGGTTCAATACCCACAGCACAATTATCGTTAAATGTTTGCATACCATCAGCTAATAAGTAAATGGATTGTAATGTATTGAGTAAAATGACGGGTTTGTATACATTTAGCTCAAAATTACCTTGTGAGCTTCCAATGCCGACTGCTGTGTCATTTCCCATTACCTGTACAGCTACCATAGTTAACATTTCACATTGCGTTGGGTTAACCTTACCTGGCATTATAGAAGATCCTGGTTCATTCTCCGGTATGGACAATTCGGCTAAACCTGCACGCGGACCTGAAGCTAACCATCTGACATCATTAGCGATTTTCATTAAGTCTGTTGCTAATGCTTTTAAAGTACCATGTAATTGTACAACTTCATCATGTGCTGTTAAGGCATGAAATTTATTTTCAGAAGATACAAATGCATAGCCTGTATTCTCTGCTATAAATTTAGCTACCTTATCTCCAAATTGGGGATGCGCATTAATACCAGTTCCAACCGCTGTACCACCAATGGCTAAATTCAAAATATGTGCTTTAGACTCCCCTAAAAGCGTCTCACATTTGTCCAGCATGTAACGCCAACCACTGATTTCTTGACCTAAGCGAATAGGTGTCGCATCTTGTAAGTGTGTACGTCCAATTTTAATAATATCATTAAATTGTTCTTCTTTTTCTTTAAATGTGTCTCGTAATACTTTTAAAGCTGGTTCTAATTTCGTCTCTATCTCATTATATAACGCAATATGCATCGCTGTTGGAAATGTATCATTTGAACTTTGTGATTTGTTAACGTCATCATTAGGATGGATTGATTCATCACTGCCTTGTGATTTTAAATATTCATTAGCAACATAACTTACTACTTCGTTAACATTCATATTGCTTTGTGTACCACTACCAGTTTGCCATACTACTAATGGGAAATGCGCATCTAATTCTTTATTAATGACACGATCACATGCATAAACAATAGCGTCTTTTTTAGCATCAGACAACTTGCCTAACTCATGATTTGCTAATGCTGCGCCTCTTTTTAATTGTGCAAATCCATAAACTACTTCAATAGGCATACGTTCTTTACCAACAGGAAAGTTACGTTTACTTCTCTCAGTTTGAGCACCCCAATATTTATCTGCAGGTACTTCTATTTCACCAAATGTATCATGTTCAATTCTAACTGACATTTCTAATTCTCCCCTTCATTAATCAATATTCAATCTAAGTATAGCATTAATTATTTTACAGGGGCAATTGTATTATATAGCGTTTTCATATTCTCTATAATACTGTCATCCTTATCTCTCTAACAATGTATTTCATTCACTAAAAAAACCGTATAAGCCTTATGACTTTTACGGTTTCTTCAAATAATATCCCTAATGTGCTTTAGTGATATTCACTTTTGTAAATTGTGCTTTCGCTGCCTGAATAATGCCTATAGCAGTCAATATTAATAATATTGCTCCAATCACCATGGTTATCGGGCTAATGGTAACTAATACCCCTAATATCCCATTCAAATGGTTGTAAAAGTTACCTAGTGGCTTAAATAGCATAACCGTAACCACAATACAACACAACACACTAATAATTACACCTGTTTGATTACCTTTTACAAAAGTTGAAGCATTGACTTGATCCACAAGCCCTCGTGATAAATTTATCTGTAATTTTATAATTTTAAATAATACCGGTAAATAAATAGCTCCAATTGCCATTGGAAAACCTTTGATTGAAATCAAATTAACAATAACAGCACTTATCATGATGTATTTCCAATACTTACTTAACATATGTATAAGTCTCCTTAAATCTAATAATGACTTAATAATAACACATTCACTTTTAAGATGGCATGTGTTTTTATATTTCATCAACATGCTATGTCCTATTTCCAATTATAACCATTGCTGAGTAGAATTTTATAGAAAAACCCTTTAATGAATTTGTTATTCACAAAGGGTTGTTTACATTTATTTATTTAAATCAGAACGAACAGCTGAATCATGTGATTTTTCTAGTTTATCTTCATCATTTTCTTCAGAAATTTGTTCCATTTGCTTACCTAGTTCTACTACATCATCAAAACCATCAACCATTTCATTCTTTGGTTCCGCTTCTTTAGCATGTAATTGTTCATTGCTATTATCGTTTGTCACTTGAATCACCTCACATCATAATTTTATGCAAAGCGTGCTGTGAAATAACGTCTTACATCTTCTGGTAAGCCTTCTGCTGCCGCTTCATCTAAGACCACATTAACCATACGGTGTGCTTTTAAATCAGAAGGTTCAAAGTTTGTTTTACCATTTTCTTCATATAATCTATGAACGACTTCTTTTTTATCACTACCTGTGATGATTAAAATGACTTCACGGGCTGAAAATAGGCCTTGTTTTACACTGACATCCAATTTACCGTTCGTATCAATTGAAAGTACTTGTGTCACTAGCTTACCTTTATTTTCTTTTGTTTTAATTTTATCACCAATAAATGACTCTGTATCTTCGCTAAAACTCACATTATAAATTTGACCTTCAGGAACTCCTAAAGCTTCAAAGTATGATTTATTATCATCATAGTCCAAAATATTAATTTGACTAAAATCTACAGCGTGCTTATCTACATTTTTCTTTAATTCATCCAATACTGGTGAATTATCTTTGGAAAGGTGTACACCTGCAATTGTAGTAGGGTTGTTGTTAAATTGCTTTCTTAAAATATCTGCAGCATACTCCGCTACACTAGTTTCATTTTCTAATACTTTAAAGTTCATTGCCATAGTAATTACACTCCTCTTGTTCTATTAGACGCGCTTTATCATTATTTTTATAAATACCCTTGACGCTTGGGTTATAAACCATTTACATACTTAATCTCACAGTTTATATCATATGTATATAAACATCATTCTAAGACTTACTACTATTATACAAATCTCTAACAAGTTTTTCATTCTTTTACAATAATTATTAATCTAAATTTGGAAAACTTTGTTGTCTTAAAGCTTCATATATAAGTAAAGATGCAGTATTCGATAAATTAAGCGATCTAATATTTTCATTCATTGGAATACGTAACGCTGTCTCATGATATGCTTCTTTAACCCAATCAGGTAAACCAGTTGTTTCACGACCAAATATGAAATAATGATTTTTTTCTAGATCTGTAAAATCAAAATCAGAATATGTTTTCTTACCAAATTTAGTAATTAAATAATATATACCTTCTGTAGATTCAAAAAATGCTTCTATACTTTCATGATAAGTAATATTAACTGAATCCCAGTAGTCTAAACCTGCACGTTTTAACATTTTATCATCTGTACTAAATCCTAATGGTTTAATTAAATGTAAATTAGTATATGTCCCAGCACATGTACGCGCAATGCTACCTGTATTTCCTGGAATCTCTGGTTGAAATAATACTATATGGTTTGTCATTCTTTTATTCTCTCCTCGTTTCAAGTCCTTTTAACATTTCCTCTTGGACCTCTTCTAATTCATTTTCATAATGTTGTTCTATAAAGGGTCTAGCTACATTGCCTTGGATTTGCCCAATAGCCCAATAAGCTGTACCTCTAATCATTGGTCTCGGGTCATTTAACGCGACATCTTGTAACTCTGGTATAGCTGCTTCTTCTTTAAAATGCGCTAAAGCGATAATTGCATTACGTTGAATAGGTTTTTTACCTCTCCAAGCACCAGCCAAGTGACCATACGTATTTTTAAATTCTTTATTACTCATTTTTAATAGCGGCACAAGTCTTGGTTTTAATATGTCAGGTTCTAAAATGATGTCATCATGTTGTGTGTTAATACCTTTATTTTTGGGACATACTTGTTGACATGTATCACACCCATACAGGCGATTACCAATTTTATACCTATATTCATCTTTTAAATAACCTTTAGTTTGAGTTAAAAAGCTAATACATTTTTGGCTGTTTAGCTGTCCATCTCCAACCAGCGCACCAGTTGGGCAGCGATCAACGCAAATTGTACATTCTCCACAACTATCCATGAGTGGATCATCAGGAGCAAAAGGTATACTTACTAGCATCTCTCCTAAATACGTCCAGGTACCAAAATCAGGATTAATTACAAATCCATTTCTCCCTATAAATCCGATTCCTGCACGTTCTGCGACAGCTCTATCAGATAAAACACCTGTGTCAACCATAGATTGAATTTCAACACCTTCTACTCTGGATTGAAGGTATTCAGCCAACTTATCTAACCTTTTCCTCATTATTGAATGATAATCTTGTCCCCAAGAAGCTCTGGCAAACATGCCTCTTCGATCTCCTCGAACACTTTTAGGTGCCCCTTTTAATCTATTTGGGTAACCCACTGCAATTGCTATAATAGATCTTGCAGTAGGTAATGTTAATTTAGGTTCCGTTCTCAATCCTATATCAGATTCCTCAAAACCTGATGCATAACCTTTTTCATGATAATCAACCAGTTTCTGCTTTAATTCATCAAAAGGGTCGGCAGTTGTAAAACCAATACTATCAATACCTATAGAATGGGCATAGTCTATGACATCTTGTTTTAATTGCTTTAAATCCATTTTCTTACACCCCACATTAAAAACATACATTCTACATTTTAACACATTACTATGTTTTAAGAGAATTGGATACATTACTTTTTAAAATTTAGCATAATAAAAAACCAAATAGAAGTGTAAGTAATGACATCACTTTTAAATCCTTCTACTTGGTCTTTCATTTTTTTATAAAACTCTCGACAAGAAATTTTTCGTTCTTTCGTGTTGTTGATTATCAAAAATCTCTTGAGGTGTTCCCGATTCAACAATCACGCCATCTGCCATAAATACAACCTTGTCACTTACATCTCTAGCAAAATTCATTTCATGAGTAACAACTACCATAGTCATTCCTTCTTTTGCTAGATCCTTCATAACCTTCAATACATCTCCTACTACTTCAGGATCAAGTGCAGAGGTAGGTTCATCAAATAGCAATACTTCTGGATTCATAGCCAAGGCTCTAGCTATAGCTACCCTTTGTTTTTGTCCACCT
Source organism: Staphylococcus casei (assembly GCF_030294405.1). Taxonomy (NCBI): domain Bacteria; kingdom Bacillati; phylum Bacillota; class Bacilli; order Caryophanales; family Staphylococcaceae; genus Staphylococcus; species Staphylococcus casei. Next base: position 1,056,207 of record NZ_CP125718.1, on the reverse strand, counting down.
GATAATTGGGCTGGATATGCATCAGCTTTGTCTTCCAACCCTACTTTTTTTAACAGTCCACGTGCTTCATTTTTTAAGTTAGTTGTACTATCTTTTTTCAACAAGCTTGGCGCTAAAATAACGTTATCTATTACTTTTTTATGTGGAAATAAATTAAAATTTTGGAATACCATCCCCATTTGTTGACGTAATTTTTCTAATTCAGTATTCTTACCATTTAATTTGTTTTCTTTGAAAATAACATCACCGCTCGTAGGTGTTTCCAAAAGATTCATACAACGCAATAGTGTACTTTTCCCACTTCCTGAAGGGCCTATGATAGCGACTACTTCCCCTTGTTTAACTGTTAAATCAATACCTTTTAGCACTTCATTTTTACCAAATGACTTATATAATTTTTTAATATTAATCACTAACTTTCAATCTCCCTTCAAAGAAATACATAATTCTAGACAATGTAAATGTCAGGATAAAGTATAATACCGCTGCAACTAATAATGGTGTGAATGGATCGAATGAAGCTCCTTGCACCACCTGAGCATTGAACATAATTTCACTCACACCAATAACAGATACTATTGATGATTCTTTAATTACAGTTACAAATTCATTGCCTAAGGCTGGTAATATATTTTTGACAGCTTGCGGTAAAATAACAGATTTCATCGTTTGCCCATAACTCAAACCTAAACTACGTGCTGCTTCAGTTTGTCCCTTATCAACGGCGTTAATTCCTGCTCTAATAATTTCAGCAATATATGCTGAACAATTGATAACGAGCGCAATCATACCACATATGAGTGCCGAGATATTTAATCCTAATACTGCAGTCGTTCCAAAGTAGACTAAAAATACTTGGACAAGTAAAGGCGTACCTCTTAAGAACTCAATGTAGGCGGATGCTAACCATCTCAACACTCTGAACTTGCTGAGTTTGAGCAATGCAATCACAGCTCCAAACACCGTGCCAAGTAAAACACCTACAATAGATATAAGAATCGTGTTTTGTATCCCTTTAACGAAAAAGTTGCCATATTTACTAAAGAAATTACCATCATCTTTTTTCATTGCATTTGCAGCTGATTCTTTATAATCTTTGATTAGGTTTTTATCTTTAACATCTTTGATTGTATTATTAAGTTTCCCCATTAATTCAGGTGAATGCTTAGGTGCAGCAATTGCTGTGCTTTTTTCACCATCGTTAAATTTAACACCATCAGCAAACATTAAATCTTTATTTTGTTTTAAATAAGCCTCAGCCACCGGACCTTCAATAACCATTCCACTTACCTTACCACTTTTCAATGACATGATAACTTCTGGCACTCTAGTCAAAGACTGTATCTTGGCATTGTCAATTTCCGTTTGTGCTATTTTCTCTTGTTGTGTTTGTTTTTGAACACCAATTTTCTTATTAGCAAAATCATCTATATGCTTTAATTGGTCAGATTCAGACTTTTTAATAATCATTTTTTGACTTACCGTCATATATGGATCAGAAAAGTCCACTTCTTTCTTACGTTCAGGTGTGGGTGTCATACCTGAAATAATCAAGTCAACTTTTCCAGTTTTAATAGCACCTAACAAACTATCAAATTGCATATTAACGATTTTAAGTTTTAAATTGTTATCTTTTGCAACTTTTTTTGCTAATTCTATATCAATGCCTGCATATTCAGATTTACCATTAACATTATGTTCAAATTCATACGGAGCATAATCTGCAGATAAGCCGACCCTTAATTCTCCACGTTCTTTAATTTTATCCCATTGGTCTTCTTGTTTAGCATTTGCATCAGGATTTATGTAAAACATTGTTGCACTCACAAGAATAGTCAAGATCAAAAATAATTTCCCAAGTTGTTTCATCTTTCTAAACCCCTCTCTATATAATTAATTATTATACATAATAACGCAATAATATTCAATATGTTTTTTGTGTGACCAGAGTAAATATAGTAACATTTTCAAAAAAATAATTAATTATTCATTATTTATGTATAAAAAACGATCTAATTATTTAAATTAGATCGTTTGACTTTATTGCTTAGGTATTTCAAATTTATAAATTTCATCAGAATAGCCTCTCAACATTTTTTTACATAGTTCATGAACAAAAAATGCAGAAACAAATGGAATAATTAAATACCCAAAGACCAGTAAAATAATATTCATCGTAGGATCTCCAGTCATACGATTAAATGCATTGATGGGTCCGACTAAACCTGTATAACCAAAACCTGCTGACATAGGTGTACCTTTAATTCCAATAAAATAAGCAACTAAGCCACCTATTAAACCATTTATCATTAAAGGTACGGCTATAATTAAGTGTCTAAAGTAAACAGGGATCATCATTTTTGCTGCACCAATGATGAGCACTAAATTAACGCCTGCACCATTGATTCTTATAGAGCCAAATAAAAATGTCACACATGCAGCAACTATTCCCATATTAGCCGCGCCACTTCCTAAACCTGACAATCCTATTGCAGTTGCAATCGCAACCACTGAAATGGGTGTAACCATCAATAACGAATATGTAACACAAATTAAAATAGACATGAGTAATGGGTTAAGTTCTGTGAATGAACTTACTATATGGCCTAAACCTTTTGTAACTTTAGATACATAAGTTAATGTATACAGACTTATCATACCACTTAACACAGGTATGATAACCGGTAATACTATCATTTCTAAAGAACCTAGTTTATTTTGTAGTAATAAATATAAAAAACATGAAATAATAACAACTAAAATAGTATTGATAATATCACCTATACCACTAAGTATAAAACCGTCAGAAGTAATTTTAACAGCGCCACTACCTAACATAGCAGACATGCCTACCATTGCAGCACCTGCACCATTAAATCTAAATTGATGCGCAGCTAAAATACCAATGATAAATGCCATAAATGATTGAATCATAACTACAAATTGGTAGATAGTCTCCAATAAATGATTACCATCTTTAAAGAACTTCAGCAACTCTCCTAATAAGGCGTTGGGAATGAGCGCAATGACAACGCCTGCCCCTACTGCTTGAAGTATATTACTAAAAAATTGCTTACCTGTAGTTTTACTCGTTTGAGTTTGGATTGCTTTATTTTTAACCATTAATTAATTCCTCCAAATACAACATTAGACTAATAATATTATATTTCAGATAAAACTACAATATTTAGTTTAGCTTAACACTAGATTAAATGTATCTCCGCGACCATAAAAACATTTAAATTCATTACTAGCTTTATGATCATAAAACAACTATATAATAAATCATATATACAAATTAAATAGTAAAATCTTATTGTAATATGTATGTAAATACAAAAATGCTTCTATATAAGAGCTACATCTTGATTTATTGTTAAAAGTAAAAATTTGATATTTACTACATTCATGTACTCATAAGACACTTTAAGCATAGGCTATTAAATTCAGCCAAAAAAAAGAAACCCCATACTCATGAGATTTCTTTTAAGCGATGATAGTCATTTAAGACCATCCATATACCGGTGGTCGGGATCGAACCGACACTCCAAGAAGGAACGGGATTTTGAGTCCCGCGCGTCTGCCAATTCCGCCACACCGGCTCAATTACTCCATATTGAGTAATATTAATAATATATATGGTTTATTAACTAAATGTTATAAACATGTGCTCACTACCAAGCAATATATATATTATATTACGAAGCGCTTTTGTCGTCAATAGATTTCTTTAAAAAACAGTGAAATCACTAGGTTTGATCTCTTATTAGCTATAATAAAATAATGAAATTTGTCACTATTAACATACTATATAGAAAATATTTCTGTAAGTTGTGATACATGCATTAGTAACTTATCTTTAAATATGAACCTTGATATACTCTACTATCACTTGGTGTTGTGCTATAATTTTCAAAAATAATCTCCTTAGACATTTATGTAAGGAGATTATTAACAGTATATTAATCTAATATAGTTTGATTTTCTTTTTCATGAATCATTTGCGTAATCTGATTGTATTCATTCATTACCGCAACTTTTGGTGAATATGTAGCAAGCTCTGCTTCATCTAATTGCGCGTATGTCATTATAATAACGACATCATCAACTTCAACTAAACGTGATGCAGCACCATTTAAACATATTTTACCGCTACCTCTTTCGCCTTCAATAACATACGTTTCAAAACGTGCGCCATTATTATTATTTACAATAGCAACTTTTTCATTACCAAGAATATCAACTGCATCTAAGATATCTTTATCAATTGTAATACTACCTACATAATTTAAATTGGATTCTGTAACTCTAGCTCTGTGGATCTTTGCATTCATCATAGTTCTAATCATTGTGAAATCGCTCCTAATATTATATTTACGTACGCCGTGCTTTGATAAATCAGAATATAAAGAAATTTATAGATATTAAAATATTCATGTTTTACTCTTCAATTGTGGGGTATTATCATCGCACTTTAATTATAATACCACGCGATTCAACTCCCAAACATTGTACCACGCCTATAACACTAAAGGTAATCGCTTTCATAATGCTCTAAAGAACCATTTTATTAGCTTTCATATAAGACCCATTCTTTAAATATACTCTAAAAGTGTCAATTTATTATTTAAATATAATAAGTTGATGTAAGAAAGCTTAAATATTGTATTTATACTACGATTTAAATTTTTAAAAAATATTAATAAAAAGATAGAAAATTTTTTATTCTCTTCTGCTTTATTAAAAAAGGGTAAAAAAAAACTCCCACCATGGAAGTATGAATGGAGCGGAAGATAGGACTTACACCTATACCTTGTTCCGGGAAGGAACGTATTCTAAGAATTGAACTACTCCCGCATGAGATATTAAATAAATATGGAGCGGAAGATAGGACTTACACCTATACCTCGTTCCGGGAAGGAACGTGTTCTAAGAATTGAACTACTCCCGCATGGGATATTAAATAAATATGGAGCGGAAGATAGGACTTACACCTATACCTCGTTCCGGGAAGGAACGTGTTCTAAGAATTGAACTACTCCCGCATGGGATATTGAATAAATATGGAGCGGAAGATAGGACTTACACCTATACCTCGTTCCGGGAAGGAACGTGTTCTAAGAATTGAACTACTCCCGCATATTCATGGAGGCGGCAACCGGATTTGAACCGGTGATAAAGGTTTTGCAGACCTCTGCCTTACCACTTGGCTATGCCGCCAATAACTAACTGGGCTAGCTGGATTCGAACCAGCGCGTGACGGAGTCAAAGTCCGTTGCCTTACCGCTTGGCTATAGCCCAACAATATAAAGGGCGGCTGATGGGAATCGAACCCACGCGTGTCGGAACCACAATCCGATGCGTTAACCACTTCGCCACAACCGCCATGGCAGGGGCAGTAGGAATCGAACCCACATCAAAGGTTTTGGAGACCTCTATTCTACCGTTGAAATATGCCCCTATTAAATTATTATGGTGGAGGGGGGCAGATTCGAACTGCCGAACCCGAAGGAGCGGATTTACAGTCCGCCGCGTTTAGCCACTTCGCTACCCCTCCAAAGGAAAGATGGTGCCGGCCAGAGGACTTGAACCCCCAACCTACTGATTACAAGTCAGTTGCTCTACCAGTTGAGCTAGGCCGGCTTGCATAAAAAAATTAAAATGGTTCAGGACAGAGTCGAACTGCCGACACATGGAGCTTCAATCCATTGCTCTACCAACTGAGCTACTGAACCATAATGGCGGTCTCGACGGGAATCGAACCCGCGATCTCCTGCGTGACAGGCAGGCGTGTTAACCGCTACACTACGAGACCAAAATTATGAAATTGCGGGAGGCGGATTTGAACCACCGACCTTCGGGTTATGAGCCCGACGAGCTACCGAACTGCTCCATCCCGCGATAATAATATTAATGGCGGAGGAAGAGGGATTCGAACCCCCGCGAGCCGTTAAGCTCCTGTCGGTTTTCAAGACCGATCCCTTCAGCCGGGCTTGGGTATTCCTCCAAAAATATTAGATAAATAAATTATATTAAGTTTTATAAAAATGGCGGAGGAAGAGGGATTCGAACCCCCGCGGGCCGTTAAGCCCCTGTCGGTTTTCAAGACCGATCCCTTCAGCCGGACTTGGGTATTCCTCCAAAATTATATGGACCTTGCAGGATTCGAACCTGCGACCGAACGGTTATGAGCCGTTAGCTCTAACCAACTGAGCTAAAGGTCCTGAATATAATTTACAACTAATAATTAGTGGCGGTGGAGGGGATCGAACCCCCGACCTCACGGGTATGAACCGTGCGCTCTAGCCAGCTGAGCTACACCGCCGTTGTATTTTAGTTTGTATTAAATATGGTGGAGACTAGCGGGTTCGAACCGCTGACCTCCTGCGTGCAAAGCAGGCGCTCTCCCAACTGAGCTAAGCCCCCATATATGTATTATTTTAGGGATATCGGGAAGACAGGATTCGAACCTGCGACCCCTTGGTCCCAAACCAAGTGCTCTACCAAGCTGAGCTACTTCCCGTAAATAAGTGCGCCCGATAGGGGTCGAACCTATAACCTCTTGATTCGTAGTCAAGTACTCTATCCAGTTGAGCTACGGGCGCTTCATTAATAAAAGATGGTGCCGAGGACCGGAATCGAACCGGTACGGTAATCACTTACCGCAGGATTTTAAGTCCTGTGCGTCTGCCAGTTCCGCCACCCCGGCAAAAATAATGGAGCAGAAGACGGGATTCGAACCCGCGACCCCGACCTTGGCAAGGTCGTATTCTACCGCTGAACTACTTCTGCATATGCGGGTGAAGGGAGTCGAACCCCCACGCCGTGAGGCGCTAGATCCTAAGTCTAGTGCGTCTGCCAGTTCCGCCACACCCGCGATATAAAATTAATGGTGAGCCATAGAGGATTCGAACCTCTGACCCTCTGATTAAAAGTCAGATGCTCTACCAACTGAGCTAATGGCTCTTAATAATGGTGCCGGCCAGAGGACTTGAACCCCCAACCTACTGATTACAAGTCAGTTGCTCTACCAGTTGAGCTAGGCCGGCTATTAAGAATAAATAATGGTGGAGGATGACGGGTTCGAACCGCCGACCCTCTGCTTGTAAGGCAGATGCTCTCCCAGCTGAGCTAATCCTCCGAATATATTGCCTGGCAACGTCCTACTCTCGCGGAACGTAAGTCCGACTACCATCGGCGCTAAAGAGCTTAACTTCTGTGTTCGGCATGGGAACAGGTGTGACCTCTTTGCCATTGTCACCAGACAATGAAATGTATGAAATTATACATTCAAAACTAGATAGTAAGTAAAATTTAAAAGTTACCAATCAAAACTGGTTTAATATTTGATTAAGTCTTCGATCGATTAGTATTCGTCAGCTCCACATATCGCTATGCTTCCACCTCGAACCTATTAACCTCATCATCTTTGAGGGATCTTATAACCGAAGTTGGGAAATCTCATCTTGAGGGGGGCTTCATGCTTAGATGCTTTCAGCACTTATCCCGTCCATACATAGCTACCCAGCGATGCCGTTGGCACGACAACTGGTACACCAGAGGTATGTCCATCCCGGTCCTCTCGTACTAAGGACAGCTCCTCTCAAATTTCCTACGCCCACGACGGATAGGGACCGAACTGTCTCACGACGTTCTGAACCCAGCTCGCGTACCGCTTTAATGGGCGAACAGCCCAACCCTTGGGACCGACTACAGCCCCAGGATGCGATGAGCCGACATCGAGGTGCCAAACCTCCCCGTCGATGTGAACTCTTGGGGGAGATAAGCCTGTTATCCCCGGGGTAGCTTTTATCCGTTGAGCGATGGCCCTTCCATGCGGAACCACCGGATCACTAAGTCCGTCTTTCGACCCTGCTCGACTTGTAAGTCTCGCAGTCAAGCTTCCTTATGCCTTTACACTCTATGAATGATTTCCAACCATTCTGAGGAAACCTTTGAGCGCCTCCGTTACTCTTTAGGAGGCGACCGCCCCAGTCAAACTGCCCATCTGACACTGTCTCCCACCATGATAAATGGTGCGGGTTAGAAATCCAACACAGCGAGGGTAGTATCCCAACAACGCCTCCACGTAAGCTAGCGCTCACGTATCAAAGGCTCCTACCTATCCTGTACAAGCTGTGACGAATTTCAATATCAGACTACAGTAAAGCTCCACGGGGTCTTTCCGTCCTGTCGCGGGTAACCTGCATCTTCACAGGTACTATGATTTCACCGAGCCTCTCGTTGAGACAGTGCCCAAATCGTTACGCCTTTCGTGCGGGTCGGAACTTACCCGACAAGGAATTTCGCTACCTTAGGACCGTTATAGTTACGGCCGCCGTTTACTGGGGCTTCGATTCGTAGCTTCGCCGAAGCTAACCACTCCTCTTAACCTTCCAGCACCGGGCAGGCGTCAGCCCCTATACATCACCTTACGGTTTAGCAGAGACCTGTGTTTTTGATAAACAGTCGCTTGGGCCTATTCACTGCGGCTCTCCTGGGCGTTAACCCTAAAGAGCACCCCTTCTCCCGAAGTTACGGGGTCATTTTGCCGAGTTCCTTAACGAGAGTTCGCTCGCTCACCTTAGAATTCTCATCTTGACTACCTGTGTCGGTTTGCGGTACGGGCACCAAAATTCTAGCTAGAGGCTTTTCTTGGCAGTGTGAAATCAACGACTCGAGGAAAAAATTTCCTCTCCCCATCACAACTTGACCTTAAGAGTACCGGATTTGCCTAATACTCAGTCTTGTTGCTTGGACGTGCACTCCAACAGCACGCTTCGCCTATCCTACTGCGTCCCCCCATCGCTCAAAACGAATTTTGGTGGTACAGGAATATCAACCTGTTATCCATCGCCTACGCCTATCGGCCTCAGCTTAGGACCCGACTAACCCAGAGCGGACGAGCCTTCCTCTGGAAACCTTAGTCAATCGGTGGACGGGATTCTCACCCGTCTTTCGCTACTCACACCGGCATTCTCACTTCTAAGCGCTCCACATGTCCTTGCGATCATGCTTCAACGCCCTTAGAACGCTCTCCTACCATTGTCCTACGGACAATCCACAGCTTCGGTAATATGTTTAGCCCCGGTACATTTTCGGCGCAGTGTCACTCGACTAGTGAGCTATTACGCACTCTTTAAATGATGGCTGCTTCTAAGCCAACATCCTAGTTGTCTGGGCAACGCCACATCCTTTTCCACTTAACATATATTTTGGGACCTTAGCTGGTGGTCTGGGCTGTTTCCCTCTCGAACACGGACCTTATCACCCGCGTTCTGACTCCCAAGTTAAATTGATTGGCATTCGGAGTTTGTCTGAATTCGGTAACCCGATAAGGGCCCCTCGTCCAAACAGTGCTCTACCTCCAATAATCATCACTTGAGGCTAGCCCTAAAGCTATTTCGGAGAGAACCAGCTATCTCCAGGTTCGATTGGAATTTCTCCGCTACCCACAACTCATCCGCTCACTTTTCAACGTAAGTCGGTTCGGCCCTCCATTCAGTGTTACCTGAACTTCAGCCTGGTCATGGGTAGATCACCTGGTTTCGGGTCTACGACCAAATACTCAACGCCCTATTCAGACTCGCTTTCGCTACGGCTCCACATTTACTGCTTAACCTTGCATCAAATCGTAACTCGCCGGTTCATTCTACAAAAGGCACGCCATCACCCATTAACGGGCTCTGACTACTTGTAAGCACACGGTTTCAAGTTCTATTTCACTCCCCTTCCGGGGTACTTTTCACCTTTCCCTCACGGTACTGGTTCACTATCGGTCACTAGAGAGTATTTAGCCTTGGGAGATGGTCCTCCCGGATTCCGACGGAATTTCTCGTGTTCCGTCGTACTCAGGATCCACTCAAGAGTGAACAAACTTTCGACTACAGGATTATTACCTTCTTTGATTCATCTTTCCAGATGATTCGTCTAATTTGTTCTTTTGTAACTCCGTATAGAGTGTCCTACAACCCCAACAAGCAAGCTCGTTGGTTTGGGCTCTTCCCGTTTCGCTCGCCGCTACTCAGGGAATCGATTTTTCTTTCTCTTCCTGCGGGTACTAAGATGTTTCAGTTCTCCGCGTCTGCCTTCGAATATGCTATGTATTCACATATCGATAACACGACATAACTCGTGCTGGGTTTCCCCATTCGGAAATCTCTGGATCAAAGCTTACTTACAGCTCCCCAAAGCATATCGTCGTTAGTAACGTCCTTCATAGGCTTCTAGTGCCAAGGTATCCACCGTGCGCCCTTAATAACTTAATCTTTTCTGACTTTTAACACGACGAAGTCGGTTAAAAACCCAAAATGTTATTAATCTGTGAGTGTTCTTTCGAACACTAGCGATTATTTCTTTTTGAATTCAAGCTTATTTAAAACTCTAATTCACTCGGTTTTTCTTGGTAAAATCTATATATTTTACTTACTTATCTAGTTTTCAATGTACAATTTCTAATGGTGGAGACTAGCGGGTTCGAACCGCTGACCTCCTGCGTGCAAAGCAGGCGCTCTCCCAGCTGAGCTAAGCCCCCATACCATGTATAATATTCAAAATAATCTAATGGTGGGCCTAAGTGGACTCGAACCACCGACCTCACGCTTATCAGGCGTGCGCTCTAACCAGCTGAGCTATAGGCCCATTACGATTACGAATACTCTTAATGAGCATTCAAAACTGAATGCAATATGTCAATGTTATTCCTCTGTCATCTTCTAAAGAAGATGTTCCGAATATATCCTTAGAAAGGAGGTGATCCAGCCGCACCTTCCGATACGGCTACCTTGTTACGACTTCACCCCAATCATTTGTCCCACCTTCGACGGCTAGCTCCATAAATGGTTACTCCACCGGCTTCGGGTGTTACAAACTCTCGTGGTGTGACGGGCGGTGTGTACAAGACCCGGGAACGTATTCACCGTAGCATGCTGATCTACGATTACTAGCGATTCCAGCTTCATGTAGTCGAGTTGCAGACTACAATCCGAACTGAGAACAACTTTATGGGATTTGCATGACCTCGCGGTTTAGCTGCCCTTTGTATTGTCCATTGTAGCACGTGTGTAGCCCAAATCATAAGGGGCATGATGATTTGACGTCATCCCCACCTTCCTCCGGTTTGTCACCGGCAGTCAACCTAGAGTGCCCAACTTAATGATGGCAACTAAGCTTAAGGGTTGCGCTCGTTGCGGGACTTAACCCAACATCTCACGACACGAGCTGACGACAACCATGCACCACCTGTCACTTTGTCCCCCGAAGGGGAAGGCTCTATCTCTAGAGTTTTCAAAGGATGTCAAGATTTGGTAAGGTTCTTCGCGTTGCTTCGAATTAAACCACATGCTCCACCGCTTGTGCGGGTCCCCGTCAATTCCTTTGAGTTTCAACCTTGCGGTCGTACTCCCCAGGCGGAGTGCTTAATGCGTTAGCTGCAGCACTAAGGGGCGGAAACCCCCTAACACTTAGCACTCATCGTTTACGGCGTGGACTACCAGGGTATCTAATCCTGTTTGATCCCCACGCTTTCGCACATCAGCGTCAGTTACAGACCAGAAAGTCGCCTTCGCCACTGGTGTTCCTCCATATCTCTGCGCATTTCACCGCTACACATGGAATTCCACTTTCCTCTTCTGCACTCAAGTTTCCCAGTTTCCAATGACCCTCCACGGTTGAGCCGTGGGCTTTCACATCAGACTTAAGAAACCGCCTACGCGCGCTTTACGCCCAATAATTCCGGATAACGCTTGCCACCTACGTATTACCGCGGCTGCTGGCACGTAGTTAGCCGTGGCTTTCTGATTAGGTACCGTCAAGATGCGCACAGTTACTTACGCATTTGTTCTTCCCTAATAACAGAGTTTTACGATCCGAAAACCTTCATCACTCACGCGGCGTTGCTCCGTCAGGCTTTCGCCCATTGCGGAAGATTCCCTACTGCTGCCTCCCGTAGGAGTCTGGACCGTGTCTCAGTTCCAGTGTGGCCGATCACCCTCTCAGGTCGGCTATGTATCGTCGCCTTGGTAAGCCATTACCTTACCAACTAGCTAATACAGCGCGGGTCCATCTATAAGTGATAGCAAAACCATCTTTCACTATAGAACCATGCGGTTCTATATGTTATCCGGCATTAGCTCCGGTTTCCCGAAGTTATTCCAGTCTTATAGGTAGGTTACCCACGTGTTACTCACCCGTCCGCCGCTAACTTCAAAGGAGCAAGCTCCTTATCCGTTCGCTCGACTTGCATGTATTAGGCACGCCGCCAGCGTTCATCCTGAGCCAGGATCAAACTCTCCATAAATGATTATGATGTTTGATTAGCTCATAAAATACTAATTTGTGTGTTATCTCTAACACGTTTGAACCAACAATTTAATGTTGTGTTCGGAATTAACGTTGACATATTGCAATTCAGTTTTCAATGTTCATTATTAATGTGTTACAAGAATTTATTTTAACATTAAGTTTTTGTTAAGTCAACAATAAATTTCTTTTTTTATTTATTAAGTTTGTTGCGTTTTCTTAACTCAACATTTACTATTGTATAACCTTTCAACAAGTTTAACAAGTGTCAAATTTACACTTTATGTTTTTTGTTAAAGTAGTTATTTTGTTTGCCGCCTTGTTTCGACGACTTACTCATAATATCAAGATTATTGATTATCGTCAATAAAATTCAACAATGTTTTTAGGTTAATTTTACCTTTCTGTTGTCTATTTATTTATTATATGTATTAGATGTTTATTTAGTGTAAATATCTCGGCCTTTTTCGGCCATATTTTGCTATAATTTCTAGATTTACTTGCACATAATTATTCCGTTACCGATATCGTATTACTTATTTTCTTCATATTACTATTAAAAATCAGTATTTTGTTTCTTTTTATTGCTATTATTCTTGTGTTTAATTTTTACTTTCTTCTATATAGATATTCCATTCATTTAATTCTTTGGATTAAAAAGAACAACAGCTAAGCAACTTTTAAAAATAAGTATGCTCAGCTGTTGTTCTTTTCTTTAATATTCATCATGTCTAAATGATTCTTTTAATTGTTAGTTGTTATCTTTATCTTGGCACTCTTTGCAAACTCCATAAATTTCCATACGGTGATGCGATACATTAAAATCTGTTACGTGTTGTGCCAATTGTTCAACTTCATCTAACTGTGGATAATGGAAATCCACTATCTTCCCACAGTTTTCACAAATAACATGGTAGTGATTGTGTGTGTTGAAATCGAAACGGCTAGAGGAATCACCATATGGTAACTCTTTAACGATCCCAATATCTTTGAATACACGTAAATTATTATATATAGTAGCAACACTTATATTTGGAAAATCAGGTGAAAGTGCTTGATAAATCTCATCGGCAGTAGGGTGTGTCTCAGAAGCAATTAAAAATTTCAAAATCGCTTGTCGTTGCGGCGTAATTCTAATACCGGCATTTCTTAAAGATGCAATTGAATCTTCTAACTGATGTTCAACTGTTTCCATCTCTGCACTCATTTCCCTCACCATCTTTCTATTTAAGAATTATTATTACTTAATATTAATATAACGGTTGTCGGAGGGGAATGTCAATATTCATTACTTAAAACACATTAATAGCCTTGTTCCAGATTAACCTTATTCTCAATTACATCTCCGTTATTGAGAAAATGTTTTAAGTTTTCAATAAATATCTCAGTTGCTTCTCTGTTATTTTCTATACCGTTGCCAGTAATGTGGGCTGTAATAGTCACATTATCCAATAAATACAATTCGTTATCTGGTGTTAATGGCTCTTTTTCAAATACATCTAAATATGCATGTCTAATGATCTTGTTTTTTAATACATCAATTAATACACTTTCTTCTATTAATGTCCCTCTTCCTACATTAATAAATAATGATGTAGATTTCATAACTTCAAAGTGTTTTCTACTAAGTAAATGTATAGTTGATTCTGTCTCAGGTAAAGTATTAACTATAATATCCGCTTCTGGTAGAATGTCAGTAAGTTCTTTTATCGAATATGTTTTATCAAAGCCGTTTACATTACGTCCTGAAGTATTTACTCCTATAATTTCCATGCCTAATGCTTTTGCAATGTGCGCAGTGCTTGTTGCTATACTCCCGGTACCTAAAAATAAAATACTTTCATTACTTACTCTACGCCCTACCATCCTAGAATCATACAACTTATTTTGTTGATTGATATAAGATGTTCTCATAAGCTTATAGTCATCTAAAATGTAAGCTATAATAAACTCTGACATCTGTTTTGCATGTACACCTTTGCCATTTGTTAGGATAATATTGCGCTTTGCTATATAGTCTAATGGTAATTTATTTACTCCTGTGGAATACCATGCTAACCATTTCAACTTAGGACATGCTTCCAAAAAAGCTTGATCTAAAGACCCATCATACCCCACTAATACATCTACGCTCTGTTTGTCTTTATCAGTTATATCATCTATACCATTAGTAAAAACAAACGTTATATCCGGAAATGTATTTATGAGGTCCGCTTCTAATCCATCTAATTTTCTTAAACTAACAATTTTCATAAGTGCTCACCCCAGAATTCTTTTTAATTCATCCATCTGTGTCTTAACTTTCACTTTTTCAATAACATCAATAATAAATCCTGCTTCATCGATGATAAATGTAGTACGTATAATCCCCATTGAACTTTTGCCAAATGATTGCTTCATTTGGTAGACACCAACTTCATTTGATAACTCAAATCCTTCATCTACTAATAAGTCGAAATTTAAATCTAATTTTTGAATGAAGTTCTGATGTTTTCTTTTAGTATCACCACTGATGCCAAATACTTTTACATTCAAATCATTAAATATCGACAAATTATCTCTAAAGTCACAAGCCTCTGTAGTACATGTAGGTGTATTATCTCTAGGATAAAAATACAATACTGCCTTACTTCCTTTTAAAGTTTCATTAGAAATAATCTTGCCATCTTGGTTTTCTAATTTAAATTGTGGAAATTTATCTCCCTTTTTTAACATTTAACCCACCCTATTTCTTTTTATTCTTTATTTTATGATACGATAATAAACGAAAATATTAAATAAAAAGAGGTTGATAACAATGAAATTTAGTGAGAGCGAAAAGCTTCAGCAATTATCTAATGAGTATATTCTTGGTGGTGTTAACTCACCTTCCCGTTCATATAAAGCTGTAGGTGGTGGCGCACCTGTAATGATGCGTTCTGGGCAAGGCGCTTACTTATTTGATGTAGATGGTAATAAATATATCGATTACTTACAAGCATACGGACCAATAATTACAGGTCATGCACATCCACATATCACTCAAGCTATTCAAGAGCAAGCTGCGCAAGGCGTATTATATGGTACCCCTACCGAATTGGAAATTGAGTTCGCCAAAAAATTACGTGGCGCAATGCCTTCGTTAGAAAAGATTAGATTTGTAAACTCTGGTACTGAAGCAGTTATGACGACTATACGTGTTGCACGTGCTTATACTAATAGAAATAAAATCATAAAATTTGCCGGACAATATCATGGTCATTTTGACCTTGTATTGGTTTCAGCGGGTAGTGGTCCTTCTCAGTTAGGCTCTCCTGATTCTGCTGGTGTGCCTGAAAGTGTAGCAAAAGAAGTCATTACCGTTCCATATAATGATATCGATGCATATCAAGAAGCAATCGATTATTGGGGAGATGATATTGCTGGCGTATTAGTTGAGCCTATTGTAGGTAATTTTGGGATGGTTGAACCCAAACCCGGCTTCTTAGAAAAAGTGAATGAAATAACACACCAAAACGGTAGTTTAGTAATCTATGATGAAGTCATTACTGCTTTCCGTTTCCATTACGGTGGTGCGCAAGACTTATACAATGTTTACCCAGATTTAACTGCATTCGGCAAAATCGTCGGTGGTGGTCTACCTATTGGCGGTTATGGCGGTAAACAAGAAATTATGGAACAAGTTGCACCATTAGGCCCAGCATATCAAGCTGGAACAATGGCTGGTAATCCCCTTTCCATGAAAGCTGGTATCGCATTATTAGAAGTATTAGAAGAAGATGGCGTTTATAATAGATTAAATGAATTGGGTCAACGGTTAGAAAATGGTTTGAATTCACTTATTGAAAAACATAACATCACTGCAACTGTTAATAGAGTATACGGTGCACTCACTCTATATTTCACTAATGAAGTAGTAACACACTACGATCAAGCTGATAATTCAGATGGTGATGCATTTGCTAAGTTCTTTAAATTAATGTTAAACCAAGGCATTAATCTTGCACCTTCTAAATTTGAAGCATGGTTTTTAACAACGGAACATACAGAACAAGATATTGATGATACATTGAAAGCTGTAGATTATGCTTTCAGCCAAATGAAATAAACTTGAATTTTATGAACAATCGTTGTATAACAAGTATAAATACTATTATTAAATATTAAGGAGCGGTACATTTGAAATTAGGAGCTCGTATTCTCAAGACAGGTATAGCTATTATACTTGCTTTGTTTATCGCTTCTCTACTACCCAATGAAGCTGGATTAAAAGCCATAGCTGGTGTCAGTGCAGTCGTTGCTATGCAGCCAAGTGTCTATCGGTCACTTAAAATTGTTTCAGAACAGGCACTTGGTAACGTAGTTGGAGCACTATTATCAGTAGCTATGGTTACGATATTTGGAGATAACGTTGTAATCATGGGTGTAACCGTAATATTATTAATTGCAATTCTATTTCGTTTTAATTTAGCACATGTTGCTACATTAGCAAGTGTTACTGCATTAATTATTATGGGACAACACACAGGAGACTTTTACGTATCTGCTTTTTATAGATTTGTACTTGTTATGATTGGTGTTATAAGTTCATCTCTGGTCAACCTTCTATTCTTACCACCTAAATTTGAATCTAAAATTTATTATAATTCCTTAAATATTTGTTCAGATATTTTTGTGTGGTTCAAATTAGTGCTAAATGATACTTCTGAATATCATCATATTAAAGAAGATAGAGGATTGATTAGTAAGCGCATAAGCAAACTTGAACAAACTTTTGGTTATTACGAGGAAGAGAAACCCTGGACGAAGAAACAAATTTTCTCACAAAATAGAAAGAAAATACTCTTTAAAGAAGTCGTTCGTAGTACGAGACAAGCATATGAAGTTTTAAAAAGAATGAATCGTTATCAAAACGACCTTCATAATATTAATCATGAATTACTTTTACAGATTAAATTAGAAATAGATACCTTAATCGCCTATCATGAACAAATTTTTGTTAGCCTTTCAAAAAAAGCGCGATATGACGTTAGCCAATTAGATAGTCAGATTGAAAATCCACAAAAAAAAGACTTGATGGATGCTTTCCAAAAAGAGATAATTAAAAATCCTTATCAAACTATGTATTCTTATGCTAACTTAATGCAAATTGTTGCTGCAATCGAAGAATACCGTTATACACTAGAGCATTTAGATAGATTACGTATTAGTTTCTTTTCATATCATACAAATGATAATGAAATTGATATATTAGAAGAAGATTTTGATTTATAAAACTTATCCTTTGATAGTACATACCTTTTGTACTATCAAAGGATTTTTAATTATATACGCTTTATTGCTCAAATCATTCCATGTCTTAATCACCATAGAAATAGAAAAATACAGTTAATGTTAGACTAACATTAACTGTATTTTTCATTATCTTAATTTATAAATTTTGTATACTATAGAGATGTTCATAAGCGCCTTGTTTCGCTAAGAGTGCTTGATGTGTACCTGCCTCTACGATTTCACCATTTTCTATGACTACTATTTTATCTGCGTGTGTAATAGTAGATAATCTGTGTGCAACGATAAGTGTGGTACGATTTTCACTCAACACATTAAGCGCCTCTTGAATAATAGATTCACTCTCTAAATCTAGTGCACTTGTAGCTTCGTCCAATATAATAATAGGTGGATTATTCAAGAATATACGGGCAATGGACACACGTTGTTTTTGTCCACCAGATAACTTGACGCCTCTTTCTCCTACTTCAGTATCATATCCTTCTGGTAAATCCATTATAAAATCATGTGCATTTGCCATTTTAGCTGCTTCAATAATTTCTTCATCCGTCGCATCGGGTCTACCTAATAATATATTTTCTTTAATTGTATCTGAGAATAAAATATTATCTTGCTGAACTAATCCAATTTGATTTCTTAAACTACCAGTTAAATATGATTTAATGTTAACGTCATCAATTTTAATCTCCCCTTCAGTTACATCATAAAACCTCGGGATAAGATTAATTAAAGTGGATTTACCTCCACCACTCATTCCAACAAACGCTACTGTTTCACCTTGATTAACTTCTAAATTTATATTATTCAAGATTGTTGACTCATTATTATTGTATTTGAAACTCACATTATTCAATTCAATATGACCTTGTTTAATTTCTAATGGTTGTGCACCTTTTTTGTTTTTAATGTCATAATCTTCATCAATAAGTTGGAATACACGGTCCATAGATGCAAAACTTTGAGTTAATGTGGTAAAAGAAGAAACTAATCTACGTAAAGGTCCAAAAAGTTGTTCTAGATACCCGACAAAAGCAGCCAAAGTCCCTACTGTAATCGAACCATTTATCGCTAAATACGCTCCAGAACCAATAACTATCAAAGGCCCTATATCTGTAACTGTATTTATTGCAGAAAATGAATAAGCATTCCAGCGTGTATGTTTAAATGCTCTATTTAAGAAATGTTTGTTATGTCGATCAAAATTTTCTGCTTCATTATCCTCAATTGCAAAACTTTTAATAATTGACATCCCTTGCACGCGTTCATGTAAAAAACCTTGAACCTCGGCTAATGCTTGAGATCTCTTTCTTGTTAATTTTCTTAAACGCCCAAAGAAGAAATAAACAGTTAAGATATAGAATGGAAATATAATGATTGCAGCTAATGTCAGCTTAGCGTCTAAGAAAAACATAATTGATAATGCAATGATTATCGTTATACAATCAAGCCAAATATTCATTAAACCTGTTAATATAAAATCTTTCGTTTGTTCAACATCATTAATCACTCTCGATATAACCTGTCCCACTTGGTTATTCGCATAAAATCTTGCGCTCAGTGCTTGTAAATGACCATAAAGTTTTTTTCGTATGTCATATAAAATTTTATTGCTTGTCCACTGTGCTAAGTACTGTCTTAAAAATTCTATTGGTGGTCGTACAATTACAAAAATAAATGCTGCAATGCCCAATGCAATACTTAATCTCGTAAATTTTTCTTCCGTTGATATAGCACCATTATTTATGACATCGTCAATAACAAATTTTATCAATAATGGTATCAACATTGGTATACCAAATTTTAATATACCCACAAAAATAGTGGCGATGATTCTCCATTTATATGGATATACGAATTGTAAATATCTGCGAATCATAAAAACTATTCCTCCCCAACATATATTTACAAATGAAACAGCCTATGTTGACCATCCAACTAGGCTGCTGTAAACGCGCTATTTTAGTTTGTTTATCAATTCATCTGCGATTACGGATATTTATTTGCGTCAAACATAGATTTTTCATGTTTGCTCTGCTCATACCCATAACACTATAAATGATATTAAAAATAAAAACATTAAATGTGCTTAATAGTTTCTAATTTTTTTATATCTTTCACGCCAAACTTTTATGAAGTCAGGAGCAAATGGACCTTTTTTCTGTTCAATCCATTGTTGTAAAATATCTACATTTCTTCTCAAAATCACATCGATATCTGGTGAATAATTCATCTGTTTCATATGTTGTTCATATTCATCTTCGTCTAATAAATGATATTTACCGTTAGGATATACTTTGATATCTAAATCGTAATCGATATATTTTAAAGCTTCTTCATCACACACAAATGGTGAAGATAAATTGCAATAATAATAAACGCCATCCTCTCTAAACATACAAATAACATTAAACCAATATTCAGAATGGAAATAAACGATTGCTGGTTCTCTAGTAATCCACGTACGACTATCACTTTCTGTGACGAGTGTATGATCATTACCACCAATGACTACATGATCCGTACCCTTTAGTATAGTAGTCTCAGACCAAACACGATGTATATTACCATCGTGTTTATAACTTTGTATCTTTATCGTCTGACCTTCTTTAGGTATGGATTCTTTTACCATGCTCCACACCACCTTTTCTTAATTTCACATTATGAATTATAACATAAGTCAGGTTGCAACACAGAGTCTAACAATGATCCGAAATAAATTTGTATATTTTAGTCATACTTACTGGAAAATTAAAAGCCTCTTTATCTTCTAAAGCCATCCACACCATATTTGGGGGCAATTCAACTGTCTCTTGATTTAATTTTTCTTGTGCCATGAATACTTCTATATCCCATGTAATATGTGTGAATTGATGCTTTAATTTAAAAATCGGTGTATTCTCAAATGTTATTGCCTGTGATAAATCGGCAACTATGTCTTCTTTTCCATCCGCTTCATACATTGGAAATTGCCACATATTATTAAGTAATTTTTGTGTACGCTTTTCAATTAAAATTTCATTGCTTTGATTGCTCACGATGTATACCTTTTGTTTAATATGCTTTTTCTTAACTTTCGTTGTTTTTACAGGTAAGTTATGGACTGTACCACTTTCGAATGCTTCACAATGTGCTTGTACTGGACAGAATAAACACAGTGGGGTTTTGGGAGTACATACCAAGGCACCCAATTCCATCATTGCTTGATTAAAGGTACCCGCATCTTCTTCAACATACGGTTGTAGTTCCTGTTCAAAAGCTTTACGTGTAGATTGTAATTTTGTATCACGTGTATCATTATTCAACCGAGCCCATACTCTAAATACATTGCCATCCACAGTTGCTAATGGGTGATTAAACGCAATACTCATAACTGCAGCTTGTGTATAAGGACCGACGCCTTTTAATTTACCAAATATCTGGGGTTCGTTTGGTACTTGATCATTATAATTGTCATGTACTTCCTTTACTGCAGTGTGAAAATTTCTTGCTCTACTATAATATCCTAACCCTTCCCAGTATTTTAGTACTTCGTCTTCATGAGCTTGACTTAAGTCTGCAATTGTTGGAAAACGGCCAATAAATCGATGATAATAGTCTATGACTGTTTTAACTTGTGTTTGTTGTAACATAACTTCACTTAGCCATATGTAATATGGATTTGATGTTTCTCTCCACGGCATTTCCCGTTGATTATGATTAAACCATGTGACGAGATTATTTTTGAACTTTGATTCTTTTAACATTTTACACATCTCTTTCTTTTAGCAAATCTTTATTTTTTTTATTAAAACATAGTATGATATTTTTATTATGTGACATCTTAGCTTATAATGTACTTAATATAATATTGAGATGAAATGAGTGAACACTTATGGACACAGGCACACATATTGTTATGGGTATCGGTTTAACAGCATTAGCTACCCAAGATCCGGCAATGGCAGGATCATTTGTAGCTACAGCTACCACATTAGTAGTAGGCTCATTGATACCAGATGGTGACACAGTTTTAAAATTAAAAGACAATGCAACTTATATTTCAAATCATAGAGGAATAACACACTCTATACCATTCACATTATTATGGCCTTTATTAATCTCACTCTTTATTTTTACATTTTTTAAAAATATAGATGTGACACATGTATGGTTATGGGCACAACTTGCAGTATTCCTTCATGTGTTCGTGGATATATTTAACTCTTATGGTACACAAGCATTAAGACCCATTACAAATAAATGGATACAACTCAGTGTAATAAACACCTTTGATCCCATAATATTTATAATGTGGTGTGTGGGTATCGTACTTTGGTTAATTGGCGTACATCCATATCTTTCATTCTTTCCTATTATTGCTCTGCTTGTAGTATATTATATTATTCGCTTTAGAATGCAAGCTATTATTAAACAGCAAGCTCTAAAACAAATTAAGCAAGAGCATAATCCAGTAAAAATATTTGTGGCACCCACCATTCGTTTTATGGAGTGGCGCGTAGCTATACAAACTGAAACTTATGATTACGTAGGCAGAAGCTTTGGTAGAAATATCGTATTTAGCGATAAATCAGAACGCCATCCATTTCCTAGTGATGACCTTATGCAATACGTCGAGAATGACAAAAACATTAAAACGTTTCTTAATTTTTCCTCTATTTATCGTTGGCAAGCAACTAAATTAGATGATGATACAACAGAAATCAGATTAATCGATTTACGCTATTTAAAAAATGGACATTATTCATTTGTGGCAATTGCACATTTAGATGAACATAAGGAGATAGATCATTCCTATATTGGTTGGGTATTTAGTGAAGATAAATTACAAAGAAAGTTATTCGCTAAATAATGATTTGGATAACTAAATAAATGAAATCAAAAATAAAAACTGGAAAGTTGTGTTTATTAATAACACACTTTCCAGTTTTTATTAGCTTAATCTCGTTTATCCCTTATAAAGATGTCTCTTGTTTTTTTCAATCTGGATTAATTTTTTCTTTAGTTGGTATTTCTGTTTGTGCTTCCACATGCTCTGAAGCATGGTTGCTATCGACTATCGTGTCTTCTGAGGTGTCTACATAAAAATACTTTTTATTCGCAATTGTTCTATACATTGCAAAAATGACTACACATAACATTGCTATAAAAAAATAATAGTACAAATGGTACGGAATATTATTCAAACTTAGTGCACCTAATACTACAGACTGTGTAATACCTTGTATAAGGTAAAACACAGGGTTTAACATTAAAATATGTGACACAATTGTTTCATTCGTTTTTGGTATAAATAAAATTGGCACGATGAAAAAAGTAATAAATGAAGCGACAAAATACATCGCATTAATTTTTGTATGCTTTATTGTTAGTAAACCTAAAATTGTTGAAACCACTACAATAAATATCAATGTCATGACTGCATAATATAAAGTTGATGGAATAGAGCTTTCAATATTCACAGGTGTAGCAAAGATGATAATTACTAATGATATCAACATTGTGATACTCGTAATTGTTGCTATGACAATATTTTGGAAGAGTGGATTGATATTATACAATTTCCCAATAAGGTAGTCTTTCTTATAAATAATATAGCTCTGATATATAGCTATCCAAATATACGCAAAACTCGTAATACCCGCTAATCTAAAGTAACCACGTGCTTGTTTGATTTCTTCTGTATCGTTTAATTTAAAGATGAGCATCATCAAAAACATTAATAACAGACTCGCAATAAAAGGTATAGCCAACCACATCCATTGAGTTTTCAAACGGCGGTATGCATGTTTAAAAAGATATGGAATATTTTTATAAAAATTAATAACACTATCTATCATTCTTTACACCTACAATTCGATATATATCCATTGATTATTTTTTAAATCGGCCATGAAATAGCCATCTCCTGATTTAGTAATCCAAAACTTACTATCGATGTTAAATTCATCTTTTAGTTTATCTTTATCTTTGATTGGAATAGTAAATCCAGCAAGTTTATTCTTATCATTAAAGAGCATTGAAATAGGCTGTTGAACAATAGGAACTACAAAACGATTATCCGAATCATTTTCAGGGACTAAAGACTCTGTCACTTTATTATGTTTTTTATGCAAATGACTATTAAAGAATTCATTATAATTACTGTAGTTATTATGCATATATGGCGCTAAAGATTTCACACTATGCGCTTCATATAATCCAGCTGGATTAAAATAGCGTATTTTATTTTTAGCTACTTTATAATTCTTGTTATCAATTGTAATTTTATAGTTTTTATCGTTTTCACCAACAATAGTCATAAATGCATATTTACCTATATTGATTTTCTTATGATTATCCATGTTTTCAAGATGAATCGAATCTTCTAAAACAATGCCATATCCGAGTTTTTCTTGGTAAGGATTTTTATGCTGGTTTTGAATCGTTGCTTGATCAATATTCTGTCCAATTTCTAACTTACCTATATCATTGAAAATCAATAAAGCCATAAGCACTAAACCAACAAAACATGCTATGAAGCATGTCCAAAATCGCACCAGCGCAACTGGCGGCTTAACATGATTATATCTTTCTGTACGCTTGAAATTATAGGTTAACTCCGGTACTCTCGTTCTTGTTTTTTTCCAATCAACATCGAAATTCGCCTTTTCCTCATCACTTGTTAAAGACAATCTGTCCTTTTCATGATCATTAAATATAGGTAAGATCTGTTTCAATGAGCCTTCCATTCTAAGTTGTCCATGTGAAATCCACGCTAAATAGTTACTGGCCTGAGCTATTCGTTGCACATCGTCATCTATCATGACAATGGTTAGATTATTATTTATGTATTCGTCTGAGAGTGCTATTGCTTTTTCAAAATAATGATTTTCTAAGTGTTGTAACACTTGATTCAGTATTACTATTGTCGCTTTAGAGGTACGTGCTAATGTAAATAACAACTGAGCATACTCAGCGTCAGATAAATGACGAATCTGCACTTGGGCTTTATCTTGAAGATGCGCGTATTTTAAAATTTGCTCATTTTTATGGTCTGAAGTCTTATATGGAAACAAAGTAACAACATTTGCTATATAGTCATCCACAGTGTCTACTTGCAATAACTTATCTTCTATATCTGCAAAAAACAAATCTTTCTTTCTAACGATTCTACCTTTATCAGGTTTTATTTCACCACTTAATAAACGACCGATGAGTTCTTTAGATGACTCTGGTTCACCAATGATCCCTAAAGCCTCACCTTGATAGATATGTAGGTTGATATTATTCAATTCTATATCTTCTGCATCATAACCAAATGGTAGATACCATTTTTTTGATTTTCTATTTCTATAATAATGAGTTACATTAAGTAACTTTAATATAATTGAACTACCCATCCTATCTTCATCCTTCTACAATTTTAATAATGCAACTGGTAAACCCTCTTCAGGTTCGGCACTTTTAATTCTAAAACCCCATGCAAAGATACCTTTCAGTCGCTCAACTTTAAAATAGCTGTCTGTACCATCATTTAATTTATATATTTTACCAATTTCAATCTTGTTTCTATCCACCAAATAACTTTCAGCAACTATCACTTTGCTTTGATATACATCATATTCGTTAAAGATACCATTCATTTCTGCTTTACGCATTTTTTCTTTGTAACCTTGAATTTCGTGGCGTAGTTCTGCTTCACTCATTTCACTCAATTTCTTCTGTTCCATCAACAATTCCACTCTCTTCTAATTTAGCTTTAATTTTATCATATTTATACCCTTTTCTCATAAGGCCTTCTATAGTTTTATTAATTAATTTTCTTCCAGAATACTTTCTAGAATACTTATTATAGACTTTCTCTAATTCTTGTTGCAATAAATTGTCTAATTCTTCCTCAGGTTGTGAAAAATCAAGGTCTTCCATAACTTCTTTGATTTTTTCAAAACTATAACCTTTTTGCATTAATGACTGCGTTAATTTTTCTTTTCTTTTTACTAATGGACCTTTTTTTTGTTTTAAAATCTTATTGGCAACTTTTAGGATATCTTCCATAGATTGCTCCTTTTCATAAAGCTCGGCATATTCATCAATAATGACTTGTTCAATACCAGCTTCACGTAATTTTTGTTTATATATGCCTGGTCCTTTGTCTGTAGTTAATATCATTGTATTTTTTAAACTATTGGCATAATCGTTGTGATCTATAAGTTTTTGTGCATGACAATAATCTAACACTTTAGATATAACTGATTCTGAAAACTCTTTTTTCGTAAGATGTTGAACAACTTCGTGATCTGTACGCTTTCTATAAGAAAGGTATTGAATTGCTGTATTAATAGCTTGTCTATACTGTTCATAACTCTGAATGGCTTCCATATCTTTTGCTTCAACGATTTGATCCTTTTTCAAATTAAAATAGACAAAAGTGTCAATATCTATTCCCATTTCAAATTCATCATCTAAAAATAGGTTAAAACGCTCTTTATTCTTTTTTTGCACTTCTATTTTAGTTATTTTAGGCATTTTATTCACTCCACTTATTTAGAATAACTTATATGAAGAATGAATGGAATTATAGTGGTTAGCTTATATGAAACAGATTTGTTATAAATATAAGCCATCAATATCACACACCATTTTATAGCTCCTTATAAAGTAAACTCCAATATACTTATATATACCACTTTTATTCCACACAACTTTGTAATAGTTGCCTTTATTTTTTCGACAATTAAAACTCATAACTATAATTTATTACTATCTAAATAAATTATAACATCAAAAAAAGCTTAATATCACCTTCATGATATTAAGCTTAGTATAAATTAAACACCTAGTTCTTGAATTGCATTTTCATATTCTACATCTGTAATGTAATTTTGTTGCTTCATTTTTTCCAAATCTATTTTGACACGATTAATATAATTATCAGACATATCATTGATATCATAAACGCTTGGTGCGTTCACCTTACTTGCTAGCATTGCACTTTGAAGTACTGTAATCTGTGGTAAATTTGTATTGTTTTTATCTGTAGTGGTTCCAAAATAATGATTGGCTGCCCCTTCAACAGTGTATTGATTACTTCCAAAATAAATGTTATTGACATAAAAACTAAGTATTTCATTTTTGTCATATGTCTTTTCTACTCGGTGTGCAACGAACAACTCTTTGACTTTCCTTGTAAATGATTGTTCATTATCATAATAATAATTTTTAACAACTTGTTGTGTTAATGTGCTTCCACCTTGAACACTTTTATCGCTTAAAGTTGAAAACAGTGCCCTTGATGTACCTTTAATATCAAAACCATGGTGCTTATAGTATCTTTCATCTTCCATAGCAATAAATGCGCCTTTGGTATAGTCAGGCATATTTGATACAGAAACAAATGTGTCTTTATCTTCAATTGATTTCAAATCATCTACATTAGCTCTTAAAGACAAAGCATACATTGCACCTATAAAAATAGCCAATACAATAACAATAGGTATTAATAATTTTAAAAATATACCTTTACCCTTTTTTCTTTTTGGTGGTTTACCCACTGGTTGGAAGTAAGTATTATGTTGTGGCATATTTGGCTTTTTTTCTCTTGTTTGTTTTGTGTGTTGCTTATAACGATCGCTTCTTTTCATGCCATAGCTCCTTTATCTTGCTCTCATATCATTATAAGTGAGTTTAACAATAGTTTAAATGTTTATCTATAGCAAAATGTAAAAATCAGTCCAAGGGTGTATGATAGCATCAACACGAAGTTTTATACTGAAGATTTAAATAATTTCATGCAACGTAGCTTATGTATAAATATAGTATATCTTATTTTTTAAACTTATTAGTAATTGAGAATTACAAACTTTTTATCACATAAATTGACCCTCTTAAGCTTAATTTTGAAATCAAGCTTAAGAGGGTCCTAATCATGCTGTGTATTAACATATAACAAGCAAAACTTAGCGCTATATATGATACAGTATGACACACAAATTAATCATTTAATTGATTAACAATTTCTCTATTAAAATCATCTAAATCATCAGGCGTACGGCTAGTCACGATATTATTATCAACTACTACTGATTCATCTACAACTTGTGCGCCTGCATTAGATAAATCTTTGCGCACGTTTAACACTGCAGTTAAAGTACGTCCATTTAAATCATCTGTATCTATTAAAATTTGTGGTCCATGGCATATGGCAAATGTTGGAACATCATTTTTAGTGAAGTATTTAGCGAATGTGCCATATCTACCTTCTGAATCACCACGTAAATGGTCTGGAGAGAAGCCACCAGGGATTAATAATCCGTCATAATCTTCAGGTTGTGCATCGGCAATACTTACATCAACAGTCGCTTTTGCACCATGTTTGCCAACCACTTCACTATTCGCTTCGTCACCAATAATAACTGTTTCATGTCCCGCTTCTTCAATTGCTTCTTTAGGGCTTGTTAACTCACTATCTTCAAATTCATCAGTTACTATGATTGCTACTTTTTTAGCCATGTATAATCACCTTTCTCTATTTAAGTTCTACATGTTATATAAACGAAAATACAGCAATTTAAACATTCTATTTAAAATTTTCTACAATAAAGAGCTGAAATTACTCCGAAGTTTTGGATACTGTTTTAACTTTTTCTTCTAATTGATCTAATAATCCAATCCACTCATCAATGTCTTCAACTTTCACTTCGTTTGGATTCACATGATCGATATCATCGATAAATTTTTCTAATCTTTCTTTGATTTGATCAATCGTTTGGTTTTCATTCATTTTTAAAAGAAACTCCTTTTTATAAGATATCATTATCCTAACATGGATTTGACAAAATTTGGTAAAGTCTTAATAATATTTATAGTCGAAAATAATATGTTATGCATTTATGAATGTCGCACATACTGTCGTTATTATATTTTTAAAAACTATAGAACAAGTGTCATTTCAAATAAATATCGGTAAAATTTTTGTGTGAATGCATCATTTACTATATTAAATTATTGAAAAAAATATTAGAATGGTAAAAGCTAATAAAAAGGAAGTTTTAAATTATGTTAAAAACGAACACTTCAAATATAAAAAAACCTATCTCTATGGCCAATGACCCGTGGGAAGCTTACAATGATATGCAATCACATAATGGTTTGACATTAAGCAATATTGAATTCACTACTACAAACTTATGTAATATGCGTTGTAGTCATTGTGCAGTAGGTTACACGCTTCAAACTGCTGACCCCGATCCGCTACCAATGGATCTCATTTACCGACGTTTGGATGAAATCCCTCATCTTACTACGATGTCTATTACTGGTGGAGAACCTATGTTTTCTAAAAAATCTATTAAAAATGTAGTGAAACCACTTCTAAAATACGCATATGATCGTGGTATTTATGTGCAAATGAATTCTAATCTGACATTACCGTTAGATAGATATTTAGATATCGCTGAATATATTGATGTCATGCATATATCTCACAATTGGGGAACAATTGAATCATTTACCGATGTTGGCTTTGGTGCTATGGAAAAACAACCACCTTTAAAAGCAAAATTAAAATTATATGATCAAATGATCACAAACTCTAGAACGCTTTCAGAGCAAGGGATGTTTGTCTCAGCAGAAACTATGCTTAATCAAAGTACAGTACCATACCTTAAGAAAATACATCAAGAAATCGTCACTGATATGAATTGTCAAAGACATGAAATTCATCCAATGTACCCTGCAGATTTTGCAAGTCAATTAGAAGTATTGTCACTTAAAGAAATGAAAGAAGCAATTCATCATTTACTAGACTTTCGAGACCCAAACACGTGGATGCTCTTTGGTACGCTACCTATATATCCTTGTATCAATGACGAAAATGATCAAGCCTTATTACAACGATTAAGAAGTACAAATAACGTTTCGATGCGAAATGATCCAGATGGTCGAAATAGGCTTAATGTAAATGTCTTTACTGGAAATGTTATTGTCACTGATTTTGGAGATGAAAATGGTACAATTTCAAATATAAAAAATGACAAATTACCTGATGTATTCAGTCAATGGTTAAGTTCTCCATTAGCTCAGTCTTTAAATTGTCACTGTTCAGAATTTAGTTGTTTAGGTCCAAACGTGTTAGTTAAAAATATGTATTATCAAAATACAGATTTCAAATCAAATGAACAACGTATGCATAATATATATCAGATGTCGTAAATATAAAAAAGGTAAGCAAGGCTATCATCCCTTGCTTACCTTTTTTCTTTATTCTATATGCTGAAATTCAGATAAAAATGCAATTGTTTCTTTACTTTCATCTCTACGTTCTTTTCTTCTTTTTACTCTGGTAGGTGCTGTCTCATGAAACCATTTTTCCGTTTTTGTTTCTGGATAAACCTGGGGTACTTCTTTAGGTTTGCCCTCTTGGTCTAATGCTACAAAAGTTAAAAAGCTCAACGCTGCTAGGTGTCGTTCATCTTCAAATACATCTTCAATAATAATTTGAACACAAACCTCCATTGAAGACCTACCTGCGTATGAAACCATTGCTTCGTAGGACACAATATCTCCTGTTTTGATTGGCTTTAAAAAATCTACTGAATCTGTTGAAGCTGTCACGACTTGTGCATTACTATGTTTCATCGCTGTAATCGCTGAAATTTCATCTATATTTGCCATCAGCATACCGCCGAACATCGTATGGTGATGATTGGTATCCTGAGGAAATACTTGTCTTGTTTTAATACTTCTAGCCTCAGACATAGACTTACTTTTTGGACTTCCCATAATTTAATCATTTCCCTTTCACATCTCTGCCATTTTCCAAAGGTATTTTGAAAAATAGTCATTTATTTACAAACAACAATAGTCTTCAACCCTAGTTTCATTTCCCATTATATTTCATACTTAAATTAATAAGTTATGCAGCTTACATAACTCTATTTAATAAACACTACTGCTATTTTTTCGCCCAGTTGCCTTGTTCAAAAACAAGTTCTTTGTCACCCTCTTGTGTAATACCATAAATCGTTAAATCAGCACTTCCAATCATAAAGTCAACATGTATGAGGGAGTCATTTAAGCCATGAGCAAGCTTTTCTTCAGTAGTCATTTCTGTACCACCTTCTATATTAAAACCATATGCTGATCCCAATGCAATATGACACGATGCATTTTCATCAAACAATGTATTGTAAAAGATCGTATTACGATTAGATATTGGAGAATCATCTGGTACAAGTGCAACTTCTCCTAATCGTTTAGCACCTTCGTCTGTATTTAATAAATCACGTAGTACTGCTTCACCTTTTTCCGCTTTATAATCTACGACCTCACCATTTTCAAACGTTAATGTAAAGCCATCTATGATATTACCATTATGACTTAAAGGGAGTTTATTCGTAACATAACCATTTACGTCCAAACGATGTGGTGCTGTAAATACTTCTTCAGTAGGGATATTAGCTACAAAACTTTGACCTGCACTGGTATAACTTGTAGCGTCTTCCCAAATATGACCTTCAGGGAGACCAATTACTAAATCTGTACCTTCTGAAATATAGTGCAATGCTTTGTAATTTTTTTCTTGTAATCTCTGTGCATGTTTACTTAAATCCGCTACATGTGCTTGCCAATTTTCTACAGGATCGTTGCCGTCTACACGTACAATGTCTAATACTTCATTTACAAATTTGCTATAAGCTTCATCAACAGACAAGTCTGGGTACACACGCGCAGCCCATGCTTTAGATGGGAACGCTGCTACACACCAAGGAAATTGATTCTTTTGACTTGCTTCCATATAGCTTTTATATGCAGTAGAATATTGTCTTTGGAAAGTTGCTAATTTATCACGATCAATACCATTTAATAAGTCTGGGTCTTGCGTAATCAATGCTAAATTCGCAGCCCCTCTCTTGACATAGTCCATGCGTTTCTCCACTTCATATGATTTCACTTCGTTATTTTCGAAATGCTCTACTGATTCATATTCAAATTTCAATCGTGATAGACGGTCATCACTGTATTCCACTTTTACGTCAGAAGCCCCTCGTTTATATGCTGCTTCTACTATGTAATGCGTCAGTTCAATAGCTTCGACACTTGAGCGAATAAACACAGGTTGACCTTTTTGTACATTCATTCCTACACCGACTAATAATTCGGCATATTGTTGTAATTTATTTTCTAATTGAGTCATAGCCATACACTCCTCTTATTTACGAATTTGCCCTAGTGCATCCGCGATTGCAGATGCTTCACTCGGTGTAAATGATGCTTTAGATGTTACGTATTCATAAATCTCTCGTACTTCCTGTTCATCAGCACTTTTATATTTTTCTGGGTTAATTAAACTTTGATTCACAAGATTCAATCGTTGTCTAATCTCTTCAATCATTTCTTCATTATTATTAGCCGTCACTATATTCACCTCTTTTTCAATTTATTTTATCAAATATGTGTACCTTGTAAAACTTTTCCGATAATAATGCTTTAGAAATGATTAAAAAAGCTTTAAAATGGGAACTAGGATTATATAATTTGGAGGTACACAAATGATTACAGTAGCATTCGTTTGTTTAGGTAATATATGTCGCTCTCCGATGGCCGAAGCTATTATGCGACAAAGATTGCTTGACAAAAACATCACAAATGTACAGGTTGCCTCTCGAGGTACTGGTAAATGGAACTTAGGTCAACCACCTCACGAGGGTACACAAGATATTCTCAATAGACATGATATAACATTCGATGGCATGATTAGTGAATTATTTACTGATGATGATGATTTTGATTATATCATTGCTATGGACCAAAGTAATGTAGAGAATATTAAACAGATTAATCCTAACATTAAAGGACAATTATATAAACTATTGGACTTTAGTGATATGGAGGAAACTGATGTGCCTGATCCATACTATACAAATAATTTCGAAGGCGTATATAAAATGGTACAATCATCTTGTGATAATTTAATTGATTTTATAGTTAAAGATTCAAATTTAGAGAGGGGTAAAGCATAATGCAAAACAAATTAATTCCAGGAATTTTATTAGGTGCTGTGATTGGAGGTTCTATCACATTAGCTGATAAATCAACACGCCAATCATTAAAACAATCAATTAAAGATAAAAAAGAAGGCAATCGTTCTCAAAAACCTTCAGCAATTAAAAACATTAAGGATGAAGTCTTATATTGGAAAGATGCAGTCGAAGAAATTAGACGCAATAATCCAGAGTTAGAACGTTCTTTAAAAGATGCCAAAGACACATTTGTTGAACGCAAAAACAACCGTCTCAACGGATAAAATTGCATATTAAATTTTGACGTTAATTTAAGTTTTGGCGTTAATTTAATATTTTTTATAGACAATACCTAATCATTTGTTACTAGGTATTGTCTATTTATATAACGCACAATATTTTTCAATGTTTCAACTTGCTTTTTTGCAAATAATATAGCAACACATATTTACCTTCTTCATTTTTTAAAGTATATTAAAATATATATTGAAAATAAAGATACATAAGGAGATTTGATATGTCTAAAAAGAAGCGTACAACCTCTGAATTTTTAAATGACGTCAAAGAAGAGGAAGAAAAAAAGGCTAATCAAGCAAAAAAAGAACAGATTGAACGAGATCGTACATACATTACACCTGATGAATTTAAATCAAAATCACCCAAGAAAAGTAATCAGGCTTTCTTCGTATCACGAATTAATAAACCAGCAAAATATACAAAGGATTCAAATTTTTTCTCTTATCTCGTTTATAGAATAGGAAAAGATGATGCATCAGGCTTATCAGCACAACTCTCTTATTATTTCATGTTGTCTTTATTCCCGATGCTATTATTTTTATTATCTATCGTCCCGGTTGTAGGTGTGAAGCAATCTACAATAAGAGATATGATTAAAGAACATGTACCGCCTGACTACGCACCTCAAGTATCAAGTATTATTGGCGATATTATGGATAATGCAAGTGGTGGCTTACTATCTATTGGTTTGATTGTAGCACTATGGTCAGCTTCTAATGGTATGACTGCCTTGATGAATTCATTCAATGTTGCTTATGACGTAGAAGATAGCAGAAACTTTATTGTTTCTAAATTATTAAGCGTATTATTTACACTTGCCTTGATTGTTGTGTTACCTTTAGCACTTATCTTACCAACTTTCGGTGAACAAATTAGTTCATTATTATTTGGACCTATTGGATTAGGCGATCAAGTCAAATGGGTTTTTAATATCATTCGTGTAATCTTGCCATTGATTGTAGTCTTTGTTGCCTTTATGGTCTTATATACACTTGCACCGAATGTCAAAATTAAAATGATGTCTGTTATTCCGGGTTCTATTTTTGCTACTGTAGTATTCTTAGTAGGTTCATACTTATTTGGTATATATATTTCAAATTTTGCTAACTACTCTAAAACATATGGTAGTATCGCAGGTATCATTATTTTAATGTTATGGCTATATATCACTGGTTTCATCATCATCATTGGTGCAGAAATCAATGCGATTATACATCAAAGAAAAATAGTTTCAGGCCAAACACCTGAAGAAAAAAAGCTTGCTAATATAGAAGCAAATCATTTAAATCAACAATCAAATTCAATTGAAACTGATTCAGACAATGTCTCAGATGACATCATTGAATCAAATCATCGACATAACTAGTTATTATAATACAACCAAACGTAGTTTATTACGTTTGGTTGTTTGTTTTTCAACACAATTCTGAATCATGTATTTGATTTTTAAACTATGATAGTTTGTATATCTATGTATAAATTAAAAAAGTTGAGGTACAAATGCAACAACACTTTTGCATTTGTACCTCAACTTCTGATAATTCTTAAATGCGTACGCTTCTATTGTATTAAATTATGTTGGAACGCATAAATAACTGCTTGTGTTCTATCTTGTACTTCCAATTTACTTAATATATTACTTACATGGGTCTTGACGGTTTTGATTGTAATGTGTGAAGCACTAGCTATTTCTTGATTCGAGTATCCTTTAGCAATAAGTAATAAAATTTCCATCTCACGTTCTGTAAGCATTTCATATAACTCGGCACGTTGTTTCATTCTATTTCTCATTTTCACTAATACTTCTGCTTCAAATACAGACTCATCATTATATGTCTTACGTATTGCTTCAGCAATATCACTTGCGCTTGTAGTTTTTAAAATATAACTGTCTACACCTGAATCTAAGGCGCGGTATACTTCATTATCCTCAATGTAACTTGTTAACATGACCACTTTAATATGAGGTAAATCTTTTTTGATAAGTTCTGTAGCTTCTACACCATCCATATCATCCATAAGTAAGTCCATGAGGATTAAATCTGGATTAAGTTGATGTGCTTTTTCTATCGCTTCATTCCCTGACTTACCTTCTCCTACAACATCAATATCTGGTTGTGTTGATAAATAACTAGAAATACCTATTCGTACCATTTCATGATCATCAACAAATAAAACTTTAATCGGCATATGAATCCTCCTTATTTAATGGTGCCTTAACTTCTATTCTTGTTCCTGAGTCTGGTAAAGATACAATATGATATGTAGCGCCAATTTCCAATGCGCGTTCTCTCATATTTTTCAACCCATAACTTTGTTCAGCCTTCTCATCTACATTAAATCCTTTACCATTATCTTGTATACGCAATAGTAAATAATCTGTTCTATTAAACAATTCAATCGTAACCTTAGTGCCCTTAGAATGTCTCAAAGTATTGGAAATTGCTTCTTGTGTGATTCTAAATAAATGATCTTCAATACCCTTTGGTACTTTAAACTCTTCGATATCATGGACAACTTTCATTGGCACTTTTTTCTGGAGGTCTACAACTAAATCTTTAATCCCTTCACCTAACGATTTATCTTTTAAGCCCAGTGGTCTTAAGTGTAATAGTAGTGCTCTCATCTCTAATTGAGAGTCTTGTATCATCTTTTCAAGTACTGGGATTTGTTGATCCAAAGGTGCTTCTAATTGGGATTCTTTGATAGCAGAAAGCATCATACTTGCGGCAAATAATTGTTGGCTTACAGAATCATGTAATTCACGTGCTAGTCTTTGTCGTTCATCTTCTATAATCTTTTTAACTTTTACATCATTAATATTATAAGATTCATTCGTTAAATTTTGTGTTTTCATTCTTAATTTGTGCACTTCTTGATTTAAAGGTACAAGTGTTTGATATAATTCTATCGTTTCATTATACAACTCTATATTTTGATCATTAATCCCTACAGTTTGACCTTCTATAGAACGTTCAATTTGTTCTTGTAACCAATGGTTCTGTTGATTAATTTTATATGCTAATACTGATCCTACTATAATACAGAGCAATATAACCAATAAATTTAAAAATAGTAAAACTGGTATTCCAAATATTTGTGTATAAAACATACCTTGAAAGTACATGATGTTTACAAAGACTTTATCAATAAAGAATATCGCGAAAAATGTACTATAGACTAAAATTAACATGGATCCTATTGCCCTTAAGTAGTGATTCATTTATAAATCACCTCAACATCACCTAAGAAAGTTGAAACATAAATATTTACTGCATAATTTTCAACTTTAGTCTCTTCAACAACTTTAATGTTATTATTTTCCACTCTATATGCATTTTCATTAATATATGCGTTCCCATACAACGTTGTAAAATGTAAATTAATGTTGTAATTCAATGGTACGATAATCTGAACTTTGCCTAAAATATGGCGAACTACAATTGTATTATTTTCTTTAATATTGGCTGCTTTAGACATATCTATATGAATATCGCCTACACCATGTTGTACTTGCAAATCTTCCCATTTATAAACATAGACCGGTGTTCTTTGTTCGCCGAACCACTTTTGCTTAATAAATTCTGGTGACTCTATGTCTTCTTCTGTAGCTATGACTTTTAATGGCTTAAATTTATAAATAATATATCTTATTATTAACACGAGTAAAAATATAAACAAGATGATAATTGTGTATTTATTTGATAAAAGTGTGAATGCTATCAATAAGGCCCCAATCCAAAATGATAATAATCCACGTACTTTATGAAAATATAGGTAACCTACATAAACTAAAATACAACCAAGTAATAACACAAGTAAAAAGCCAATTTTTTCAAAAAATATGTAATAAAAATTGGCAATAATCATTAATGCTGTAAAGATAATTAACATCTCAGTCGATATATATTTATGTGTCATATTTCGCCACCTTTCTTCAAGCGACTAAACTCATTTGCGCGATTATATCACATTCTGTTTCAATATGTGCTCTTTCTGCTACTTGCTGTGATAAACTGGATTCCATTCGCGCGTATTCCGCTTCGATTTCATTTAGTTCTTTTTTTATATTTTCTATCTCTGAATTCTCAATTTCTTGCGCATAATAAATATGATGTTCTTCTAACATATCAATATATTTATTTTCTAAGACTAATGTTAAATTATCTATTAATTCTTCCACATAAGCTTTTCGTTCTAATAAGTATTTGATGTACATTTCAACGCTTCTTAATTTTTTATCAAGCAACTTTTGATATTCTACCAAACTGTTATGAAATGTGTGTTTCGTCATCTTCTCTAAATATGTCGTAATATAATTCATAGAATCACCTCATCATCGATTAAACTCTATTATAAAAAATTTCCGGAGCCATTGATATAGGCTCCGGAACCATCTTATATTACGACTTTAGACCGAAACACAAGCTAATCTATTTTTGTAGTTAACACTGGACCATCTTTTGTCACAATGACCGTATGTTCAATTTGTGCTACAAAACTTTTATCTTTTGTCTCAAATGCCCATTCATTCTTACCTTCAGTAACAAAAGTTGCTTTTGTAGAAATAAACGGTTCAACAGCAATCACTGTTCCTTCTTTTAATAAAGTTTTATCTTTAGGATCATAATAGTTCATGACATGGCTAGGTGCTTCATGTAATGATTGACCTACACCATGGCCAGTTAAATTTTTAATTACTGTTAAATCGTTTTTACGCGCTGTTGCATGAACCGCTTTACCAATTTGGCTTAATTTTGCACCAGGTTTAACTTTTGTCATTGCTGCTTCAAAGGCTTCTAAAGCAACATCACAGACTTTTTGTTTTAATGGATGTGCTGATTCACCTACTACAAATGAAATCCCAGTATCTGCATAATAGCCGTTTTTCAAAGCTGAAACATCGATGTTTACTAAGTCTCCATCACGTATCGTACGTTTTCCTGGTATGCCATGTGCCACTTCTTCATTTACACTAATACATGTTTGTCCTGGAAAGTTTTCATCATGAATCGGTGCTGAGATTGCGCCATGTTCTTCAAATAACGCTTTTGCAATATCATCTAACTCTTTTGTTGTAATACCTGGTTTTGTAGCTGCTTGCATTTTATCTCTTACTAAAGCACAAATGTAACCAATATCTTTTAGTGCGATTAATTCTTCTTCTGTTTTTACAATCATATTATCCCGTTCCTTTTAGTAAATTATATTCTTCCTTATTATAGCAGACTTTTTTTGATATAATAAATGAGAAAATTTGAACATGTATAGTTTAACATTTTGCTTGTATAATGACATCAACACTTTTACAATAAGTAAAAATGCTTAGCTACATAGAATACTGGGAGTTTTTCAATGAATGATAATTGGTATAAAAGAATCATTGGTGCACGTACACTCAAAACAGGGTTAGCTACCTTTTTAACTGCTTTTATCTGTTTAGCATTAAATTTAAATCCAATATTTGCTATTTTAACAGCTATAGTTACCATAGAACCAACCGCAAAAGCCTCTTTAAAAAAGGGCTATAAACGTTTACCTGCAACGGTTATAGGTGCTTTGTTCTCTGTAGTTTTCACATTTATATTAGGAGATCATTCTCCATTCACTTACGCTTTAAGTGCTACATTCACAATCATCTTATGTACAAAGTTAAACCTTCATGTTGGTACTACTGTTGCAACATTAACAGCTATGGCTATGATTCCAGGTATTCATGAAGCTTATTTCTTTAATTTCTTTTCAAGATTATTGACTGCTATCATCGGTTTGGTCACTGCTGGATTAGTTAACTTTATTATATTACCACCAAAATACTATGACCAACTCGAAACATCTATCAGTGATACTGAATCTAAAATGTATGCCTTATTCTACGAAAGAATGCGCCAATTATTATTAGGAAAATTCACAAACGGCGTCCCATATCGCCAGCTCAATGAGTTGTTAGATTTAAATCAAAAAATAGAAACCTTACTCTCCTATCAACGAGATGAATTGAGCTATCATAAACATCGAGACTCTGAATGGATCCGTCTTCGGGAGTTAACCACGCGTTCACATACAAATAGGTTGTTTATAACACATTTATCCAACTTAGTTTATTTGCCTAAAGATACTCAAATTATATTTAGTTGCGAGGAACGCATGGCTATATTAAACATTGCCCAAAGTATTAACCAAATCTATACAACTGGTCATTTTGAACGTTATCAACAATCTGCATCATTACTTAAAACTTCAGTGAAAGGGTTAGACGAATTTGATGAAAATCAATTAAAAAGTCATGTCATTTATGAAATTTTATTAATCTATCGTATATTAGATCATCGTTTCGCTTAACACATTTTCTTGAATGATTTGAAAAAGAGGCAACACACGCGATAGGTGTGTTGCCTCTTTTAATTTTAATATCCAAATTGTGATTTATAATTTTATTTATGTTTTGAACGATTAATGATAACTTGCTTAGCAGCTTCTTCTTCAGTGTTATCTACATTTCTTGGTTCAAAAGCAATACCTTTACGTTCACAAGCTTTTTCTAATAAATAATCAGTAATTTCATGATTTTTAGGTAATATAGGTCCATGTAAGTATGTCCCAAGTAAATTTTTATAATGAATACCTTCTTTAGCATCATCATCATTATTACCATAACCGTAAGTAACATTGCCTAATGTACCAAAAGAATGATACGTTCGACCACCATGATTTTCAAATCCTACAATCGTACCAAATGTATCACTTTCAATTACAATATCACCAGTAAGTCTGTCTTTTTGTGATTCAGTATAAAAATCCAATACATTCAATCCTTCAAGTTCTGTACCATCCGGCGTAATATATTTACTGCCTAAAAACTGATAACCACCACATATTGTTAAGCCAGGCATACCCGCTTCAATCGCTTCTTTTAATTTATCTTTGATTTTACTTAATTCTTTAGTAGCAAGCGCTTGTTCCCGATCGCTACCACCCCCAATAAAGAAGATATCACATTGATCGAGTGTCACACCTTCTGTTTCGTTAATATTTCTAACCTTCAAATCTATATTACGTAATTTCGCTCGTTGTCTTAAAGCGATGATATTACCTATATCACTATATAGATTTAATTTATCAGGCATGAAATGATAAACCGTCAATTCATTCATTTAATTTGCCCCTCCTCAAAAGAGTGGTTTAATTGTTCTAACATTGGCGCTAAAGAAGTATAGTTAGGAATCGCAACCGTAAAGCTTTCCTTATAATCCATAGATTTAGCAGTAGCTTTATATATATCTTTTTCTAAAATAATTGGTGTTTCCACACCCGCTAATTTTAGTCTAAGTTGTAATTCTTCTGCACGTGTTCCTGTTACTATAATCGCCTCAATTTGCTGTCTCTTTAACTTCTCAAAATCTGCATCATATATCCATGATGTATCTCTGCCATCTGCTGCATTATCATTTAAGCTCAACACATAAACTTTACTACCTTCGAGTTGCTCACCAACTGATAAACTTGCATTCATTCCAGCTGGATTTTTAGCAAGGTTTATCATTGCTTCTTTCTCATCTTTCTTAAAGTACTGCATACGACCGTTGTTTGAAGTATACGTTTCAAAACCATTTTTAATCGCTGCATCATTTAGACCTAATTCTTTCAATACAGTATAAGCAGCAATTGCATTATAAGCATTAAAGTCTCCAGCAATTTTCATATTAAATGTTGTAGTGCCCACACTTAAATCTATAAATGGTGTTAAATCAAAATGCGACACTTCATATTGTGTATCTTCTCGTTTAAAACCACATTCACAATGGTAATGACCGATTTGATTATATTGAATATAATCATAATGCAATAAGCGACCACAATTCGGACAGTAGCGACTCTCATTCATTGTGCTCTGCTCAAATTCATGTGCATGTGCCTTCATACCATAATAAACAACTGTATCACTTGCAATCTTCAACCTACTTACAAATGGATCATCTGCATTTAGCAACAATTTTATTCCCTTGTTACTAATCGCATTAGCAATATTATTTACCATAATATCTATTTCCCCAAAACGATCCATTTGGTCACGGAAGAAGTTAGTGACAACCATCATTGTTGGCGTGACTTCGTTAAGTACCCTCGGTATTGAGCCTTCGTCTATCTCAATAACCGCAATTTTAGTATTTTGCTTAATTTGCAAAATAAACGCTGAAGTGATACCTGCAGCCATATTCGCACCTTCATTATTATGTATGATCTCGATATTGTTTACTTTTAGTGTATGGCCAATTAAATTTGAAGTTGTTGTTTTCCCATTTGTGCCACTTATAAAAACAATCTCGTCTACTTGAGATGCTAATTTTCTTAATATATTTTTATCTACTTTTCTAGCAATTTGACCAGGTAAGTCCGTTCCCTTTTTTCCAACGGCTTTGCTGGCCTTTCTCGCCATTATTGCTAATCGAGTTGCAGTCCAACGTCTCATCTACTTCCTCCTCTTCTCTCCACTCAAAATATTATAACACGATTAAGTTGTATTCCAAACAATTCTCAACGCTAATTGACATTTTCGTTTCCAGATTATAATTATTATTATTTACTAATGAGAATAGATTTGATATACTTTAAAAAACGATAAATGGAGGCTATCACTTATGTTGAAAAAAGACTTATTAGATGCTTTGAATGACCAAATGAATCATGAATTTTTCGCTGCCCATGCATACATGGCTATGGCTGCATATTGTGACAATGGATCTTATGAAGGTTTCGCAAACTTTTATATTCAACAAGCGAAAGAAGAAAGATTCCACGGACAAAAAATATATGATTATATTAATGATCGTGGTGAGCATGCAAAATTTACAGCTATCCCTGCACCCAAATCAGATTTCAATAGCATCCTTGAAACTTTTGAAGATGGTCTAGCTCAAGAAAAAGATGTTACACGTAGATTTTATAATTTATCTGACTTAGCGAATGAAGATAAAGATTATGCAACGATTTCATTCTTAAATTGGTTCTTAGATGAACAAGTTGAAGAAGAATCTATGTTTGAAACACATATTGATTATTTAAAACGCATTGGAGACGATAGTAATACGCTTTACTTATATGAAAAAGAACTTGCTGGTCGCACATTTAACGAAGAATAAATTCGTCAATATATTATTGACTTGTACAACTTAAGTTCATAGGTCTCAGATTGACTCTCCCTTCAATAAATAATTTGAAGTGGAGAATTTTTTAATTCGGTTAGAATGTGCGTCTAAGCTATATACTTCATTTATATCCCAAATCATTCATTGTAAACCCTTGATAATCACTTCTATTTCATTTTTCTACTTCCTATTAAATTAAAACTTATCCAATTTAGTTAACTTGACTAACAGAATAGAATTATATAAAGTCATTACATATTGATATATAGAAAGGAATCTTGCTTAATGCACTCTGACGCATTCATTGCTTTAGACTTTGAAACTGCAAATGGTAAACGTACAAGTATTTGTTCTGTCGGTATGGTGAAAGTTGTTAATCATCAAATCACAGAAACTTTTCATACTTTAGTAAATCCAAATGATTATTTTTCACAACAAAATATTGCTGTCCATGGTATACAACCAAACGAAGTAACTGATGCACCAACGTTTGATGCAGTATTTCCTTATATGATGCAATTTATCGATGACTTACCTGTCGTAGCACATAATGCGGCATTTGATATGAATGTTTTACATGAGAGTATCAAAGCTATTGGTACAGTTACCCCAAACATGACTTACTTTTGCTCATTACAATTGGCACGTAGAACCATTAAGCACCATCGTTATGGTTTGAATTATATGATGGAATATTATAATTTAGACTTCCATGGCCATCATGATGCGCTTAATGATGCTAAAGCTTGTGCAATGATTACATTCCGCTTATTAAAGCACTATGATGACTTAAATAGCATGCTCAATGTCTATGGGAAAGATTTAAAAGAAAAAGACGTGTAAAAATGAATCGCCTTTAAGGGTGGTCATTTTCACGCGTCTTTTTTCATATTTTGATCGCACATTATATATAATCATAGATTGTCATATTTTCAAATGTAGCTTTTTCTAAACTACCTACCGTCACACCAACTAAACGAATAGGTGTATCCGCATCTTTTAACTCGGTGTATAAACTATATGCAATATTATAAATATCTGTTTCATTCCTTATGGGATCTCTTAAACTCCGCTGTTTAGATAGTGACTCAAATTTAAATGTCTTTATTTTCACCGTAACTGTCTTCCCCGACTTTTGTAACTTCGCCAAGCGTTCTGCAGTTTTATTACTCAGTTCCCAAAGTTTTTGCAGTATTTGATCATCATCATTCATATCCATAGCAAATGTACGTTCAGTACCTACTGATTTTCTAATTCTAGTAGACTTTACTGGATTATAATCTATACCTCTCACTTTATTATACAAACCATGTCCACGTTTACCAAACAATCTTATGAGTTCTCGTTCGCTTTGATTAAATAAATCTTGTCCATTATATATTTCATGTTCATGCATTTTTTCTTTTGAGGCTTTTCCTACTCCAGGAAATTCGCCAATATCTAACCCCATCAATATTTCATGCACGTTATCATAATCAATAACAGTAAGACCATTAGGTTTATTCATACCACTTGCTAATTTCGCTAAAAATTTATTATAAGACACACCTGCCGAGGAAGTTAATCCTGTTTGCTCAAATATATCTCTACGTATATATTGCGCTATTTGGGATGCTGCTAAATCCGGTCTTACTAAATGTGTGATATCTAAATAAGCCTCATCCAATGACAATGGTTCAACAATGTCTGTATAGCTTTTAAATATTTTCATAATTTGATCAGAAGCCGTTCTATAGGCCTCAAATCGCGGAGAAAGATAATAACCATTTGGGCATAATTTATGTGCTTGAGCGGTAGGCATTGCAGAATGTACACCGTATTTTCTTGCTTCATATGATGCCGTTGAAACTACGCCTCTATTACTTGCTTTGCCACCTACAATGACAGGCTTTCCTTTGAGTTTAGGGTTGTCTCTCATTTCAACTTGTGCGAAAAAATAATCCATATCTATATGAATGATACGTCTCTCTGTCAATGCACTCACCTCCTATACTTATGTAATTCCATCCTTTTTTATTATCTTAACTTGTTACATCTATTTGAACTTTATATTTGCTCACATCATTATAAACATAAAAAAAGTTAGTTGATACCTGCTCTAAAAGTACTTTATGTTGAAAAATCAACGCACTTTTGCAAGCTAACAACTAACAAGTGATAAAAACGAATCAAATATTTTATTCCACATATTTATTCTACTTCTGCCGGAAACTGCGCTGGGCTTTGCAAGTAAAATATAATACCTTCTTCAGTATCTTCTATATATTTTACTTTACCATTAAATATGCCCGATAAAAAATACATATCCAACAAACAATATCCAACGTGGAAACTTGCAATAAAAATAATGGATGAGAGTGTAAATAATGAAAATAGAATAAATAATATTGTTGTAACGATAACTAATGGAGCCAACATGATAGTGATGTATTGCCATTTTTTAAAGTAAACATTTGGCATATGTGTTGTAAACATACCTGATCGAATACGATACGTAGGTTTATTGCCCTTTGATAACAAGCGGAACATGATATTATGGATAAACTCATGTAAGAAATAAACAATCGCAAAGCCTGCAACACCGTACAAAATGTTAAACAAAATATTCTGTTCGATTATATGTGTAAACGTATATGCTAATTTATAAAATAATAAAATGCTAATCATCACTATAGTAAATTGAAATAGCATGAAACCTTCCAATGCTTTTTTGCTGGAAAGTAAT
This sequence comes from Staphylococcus casei, assembly GCF_030294405.1. NCBI lineage: Bacteria > Bacillati > Bacillota > Bacilli > Caryophanales > Staphylococcaceae > Staphylococcus > Staphylococcus casei. The sequence continues at coordinate 1,011,469 of NZ_CP125718.1, read as the reverse complement.
TCAATTTTAAACATCAGTAAGCCCTCCATCTCGCTCTCTATTACCTAGAGTATACAACGATTGTAACCACTAATAAAGGGCATTTCAAGAAAGTTAGTTGCTTGTAACTGAATTTTAATAAACTTACTTGATTTGCAATAATCTGCAATGTTTAGCTAACAATTTAAAAAAATAAATACTACACAACACTTATCTATAATACTATCGTTTAACGTCTTTCAAATTGAGCCACTGTTTCAACATGTGTTGTATGTGGAAACATATCAACTGGCGTAATTTGAGTTAATTTATATTGTGTTGCTAATTGTTGAGCATCACGTTGCTGTGTTGATGGATTACAAGAAATATAGACGATCTTTCTAGGATTTAACTCTAATAAAGTATCCAAGAAACTTTCGTCACACCCTTTTCGTGGTGGATCAACCATTACTACATCTGGTTTAATACCATCTGCTTTCCATTTTAGAATAACTTCTTCTGCCTTACCACAGACAAAAGTAGTATTTTCAAACTGGTTTAAGGTCGCATTTTGTTGTGCATCTGCAATCGCTTCAGCCACAATTTCCACACCATAAACATGCTTAGCCTTAGGTGCCATATAGAGACCAATTGTTCCTATACCACAGTATGTGTCTAGCACTGTTTCTTCACCCTGAAGTTCGGCGTAGTCTATGGCTTTTTGGTATAATTTCTCAGTCTGTACTGAATTAATTTGATAAAAAGATTGATCATTTATTTTAAATGTAACATCTGACAACGTATCTTGAATTTCATCTTTACCGTATAAAGTATGAGAAGTTTGACCCATAATGACATTTGAATGTGTATCATTAATATTATGTTTAATGCTTACTATGTTAGGAAAAGCAGTTAGTAATTTTTCAACTATAATTCCACTTTGCTTGAATTTTTTACCATTGGTCACAAAAACGACCATGAGTTCGCCTGAATGATGTCCTGTTCTAATGACAACATGACGCATAAGCCCTTGTTTTTTATGCTCATTATAAGTACTCACATTAAGCTCATTGAACCATAATTTAATTTTATTCATCACCTCTTGATGAATATTATCTTGTATCAAACACTCATCCATATCTATAATTTGGTGACTTCTTTGTCGATAGTAACCCATAATAACGTTTTGTTCATCGTTTTTTCCTACTGGAATTTGTGATTTGTTACGATAATACCATGGATTCTCCATACCAACGGTATCGTGAATTACAGTATCTTTAAATCCAGCTTTTCTTTGAAACAAATTAATAACTTGCTCTTTTTTCATGTTTAATTGAGCTTGATAAGTCATATGCTGTAACTGACAACCACCACATTTATAATAATATACACACGGAGGCTCAACTCTTTCTTCACTTTTCACTTTAATATCAATGAGTTTTCCAATAGCAAAATTTTTCTTAACTTTTATGACTTTGTATTCTATCGTCTCATTAATCAATGCGTTTGGGATAAAAATTGGATACCGATCTAACTTAACTACACCATGCCCTTCATGTGTTAAGTCAATGACTTGCCCTTCTCTTACTTCATTTTTTTCTATTACATTCATTATTTCACCCCACATTAAAAGAGGTTAGGAGCATCTAATGTCTGTACCTAACCTCGTCGTTGTATTTTTAATTTTTTCGACTATTTATTTTACCTCAAAAGTCATAAAAGATTCAAGTTCATTTAATTTATTATTGCTCTATTAACTCTTGATTATTAATATCACTTGGCGTATACACTTCTATATGTTGTTTTAAATTCAAGAAATTACCCGGAAGTTTACCACCATATTCCCCATCCACATTTAATTGCATATCAACGAATGATGAAACACTTATCGCTTTCGCTTTTTTATAATGAACTTTAGGATGCTTAGTATGCTCTCCCCTTGAAGCTAATGACATAATATGTCCTAGCTCAGCAAGATTGGCTTTTTCCACAATGATTAACGTAAAATAACCATCATCTAATTTAGCGTCCGGTACGAGCTTTTCAAAGCCTGCCATAGAATTCGTCAAGCCTAATAAGAATAATAATGCCTCGCCTTGGAAAACTTCGTCGTCATATTCAATGCGAATATCAACAGCCTTCATTTGTGGCAACATTTCAAAGCCTTTTATATAATAAGCAAAGGGTCCAACGATTGATTTCAACTTACTTGGCGTCTCATAAGAAACTTGTGTCAGTTGTCCTCCAGCAGCTAAGTTTATAAAATAACGACTGTTCATCTTACCAATGTCTACGCATGTCGTGTGCCCTTCTATAATAACATCTATGGCACTCATAATATCACTTGGCAAATGTAACGCACGTCCAAAGTCATTGACAGTTCCCATAGGTATAATCCCTATATTGGGTCTATTAGGTTGCTCTGCAATCCCGTTGATTACTTCATTAAGTGTGCCATCGCCACCTGCAGCTATTAATACATCATAATTTTGCGCTAAACTACGTGCAGCTTCGGTCGTTGCATCTCCAACTTTTTCCGTTGCATATGCACTCGTTTCGAAACCTGCCTTTTCTAATTTAATTAAAACATCTGGTAATGTTCGTTTAAATAATTCTTTACCTGATGTTGGATTATAAATGATTCTAGCTCGTTTTCTCATATTTTATCCCTCAACTTCGTTTACTCATTATCTATATTAAATGATTTAGTTACATGATAAAAGCATTTAGGTTAAATTTTATTGAATAAGTAAGAAGTTATAAATAAATGAAAGGACCTGTAAACAGTCTTTGTCTACAGGCCCGAATATTTTATAGGATTTACTTCTAAAATTAAGCAACCCCATCTATCATTTTATCGTTTGTCTAATTCTTGTTTTAATAATTGATTCACTAATTGAGGATTAGCTTGGCCTTTTGAAGCTTTCATAATTTGTCCAACTAAGAAGCCCATCGCCTTACCTTTACCATTTTTATAGTCTTCAATTGATTGTTCATTGTTGTCTAATGCATCATTCACAAATTTTAGAAGTGTAGCTTCATCCGAAATTTGAACTAAACCTTTATCTTCCATAATTTGTTTTGCGTCCCCACCATTTTCAGCAAGTTCTGGGAATACTTTTTTAGCGATTTTACTACTCATAGTACCATCTTCAATTAATTTAATCATTCCAGCTAAGTTCTCTGGAGTTAATTTCGTATCTAATAAATCTACTTGATTTTTATTTAGATATTCATTAACGCCACCCATTAACCAGTTTGAAGTTAATTTAACATCAGCACCCGCAGCAACTGCGCCTTCAAAGAAATCAGACATTTCTTTTGTTAAAGTTAATACGTGCGCATCGTATGCAGGTAAGCCGAATTCATTCACGTATTTTTCTTTTCTTTCGTCTGGTAACTCAGGAATAGTTTGACGAACACGCTCTTTCCAAGCTTCATCTACATATAAAGGTACGATGTCTGGCTCTGGGAAGTAACGGTAATCGTCAGATCCTTCTTTAATACGCATTAATAGTGTTTTACCATTAGATTCATCAAAGCGGCGTGTTTCTTGTAAAATTTCTCCACCATTTAATAATTCTTCTTCTTGGCGTTTTTCTTCATACTCAAGACCTTTACGAACATATGTGAATGAGTTCAGATTTTTCAGCTCTGCTTTTGTACCAAACTCTTCTTGACCATATGGACGTAATGAAATATTAGCATCACAACGTAGTGAACCTTCTTCCATCTTACAATCAGAAACACCAGTATATTGAATAATTGCACGTAGTTTTTCTAAATATGCATATGCTTCTTGTGGTGAACGAATATCTGGCTCAGACACAATTTCAATTAAAGGTGTCCCTTGTCTGTTTAAATCAACTAAAGAATAGCCATCTTTATGTGTTGATTTACCAGCATCTTCTTCCATGTGCAGACGTGTAATGCCGATGCGTTTCGTTTTACCATCTACTTCAATATCAATATAACCATTTTCACCAATAGGTTGGTCAAATTGTGAAATTTGATAAGCCTTTGGATTATCTGGATAGAAATAGTTTTTACGATCAAATTTAGATTCTGTTGCAATATCCATGTTAAGTGCCATTGAAGCTCTCATTGCCCAATCAACAGCACGTCTATTTACGACTGGTAATACTCCAGGATATGCAAGGTCAATTACGTTTGTGTTTGAGTTAGCTTTTGCTCCAAAATGTGCTGGTGCTGGAGAGAACATTTTAGATTCTGTTTTTAACTCAACATGGACTTCTAGTCCAATAACTGTTTCAAAATGCATGATTTCCACTCCTTATAATTTTTCGTATTCATTATGAAAATTAAATTTTGTTTCATATTGGTAAGCGACACGATATAACGTCTTCTCATCGAATGGTTTTCCAATAAATTGTAAACCAATTGGTCGACCATTTGATTGGCCACAAGGAACAGAAATACCTGGTAAACCAGCTAAGTTTACAGGCGTCGTTAATAAATCATTCGCATACATTGTAAGTGGATCATCAATTTCTTCACCTAAATTAAATGCAGTTGTTGGTGTTGTTGGTCCTACTACGACGTCATAGTTTTCAAAAATACGGTCAAAATCATTTTTAATTAACGTTCTTACTTTTTGAGATTTCTTATAAAACGCGTCATAGTATCCTGAACTTAAGGCGAACGTACCTAAGAAGATACGACGCTTCACTTCTTCACCAAAGCCTTCACTTCTAGACATTTTATATAATTCTTCTAATGAATTAGCTTCTGGTGAATGATAACCGTATCTAATACCATCAAAACGAGATAGATTTGATGAAGCTTCAGATGATGCGATAACATAGTAAGATGGAATACCGTATTCAGTATTTGGTAATGAAACCTCTTCAACTGTTGCGCCTAATTCTTTTAATGTTTCTACTGCTTGTTCAACTGAAGCTTTCACTTCTTCTGAAACACCTTCACCAAGGTACTCTTTAGGTAATGCAATTTTTAGTCCTTGAATATCTTTACCAATATCTGAAGTGAAGTCCGAATCTTCAACAGGTGCACTTGTTGAATCATTTTCATCTAAACCTGTTATGGCTTCTAACACTAAAGCGTTGTCTTTAACGGTACGTGTTAATGGCCCGATTTGATCTAATGAAGATGCAAACGCAACTAAACCAAAACGAGATACGCGGCCATAGGTCGGTTTTAAACCTACAATTCCACAATATGCTGCTGGTTGACGAATTGAACCACCAGTATCAGAACCTAAAGTAAATGGGACAAGTCCTGCGGCAACTGCTGCTGCTGAACCACCAGAAGAACCACCAGGTACTGCGCTGTGATCAAATGGATTTACTGTTTTTTTGAAATAAGATGTTTCTGTAGAACCACCCATTGCAAATTCATCCATGTTCACTTTACCGATAAGTACCGCTTGCTCATTATGTAATTTTTTCATTACAGTAGATTCATAGATAGGTACAAATCCTTCTAACATTTTACTTGCACAAGTTGTTTCTACGCCTTCAGTAATAATGTTATCTTTAATTCCCATTGGAATACCGAACAATTTACCTTCCATTTGGTCTTTTGCTTGTAATTCATCTAATTCTTGAGCTTTTTTCATAGCATTTTCTTTATCTAAGGCAAGAAATGATTTAATTGTAGGATCAGTTTCTTCAATAGCATCATAAATATCATTCACAATTTGTGAAGGTTTTATTTCTTTGTTTTTAATTAAGTTGATCAAATTTTCAACAGACTCATAACGGATGGTCATCTTAAGCGTCCTCCTCATTCATGATAGATGGGACTTTGAATTGTCCATCTTCCGTTTCTTTAGCATTTTTTAATGCAAGCTCTTGAGGAATGCCCTCGATTGCTTTATCTTCACGCAATACATTCTGTAAATCTAAAACATGATATGTTGGTTCAATCTCGCTTGTATCTGCTGTATCAATATGGTTGGCAAAATTCAAAATACTTTCTAATGTACCTTGCATTTCAGTAGTTTCGTCTTCAGTAATTTGAAGTCTAGCTAAATTAGCTATATGTTCAACTTCTTCACGTGTAACTTTAGCCATTAAATAAAAGCCTCCTTTTTACTCATTCATTACAAAATTGTACCAAAATTTCGTTTAAAAATCTAAGTTTTTCAACAATAACCCTAAATTAAAGCTATTTATATTTATTTTACTACATAATATTATGATTTATTGTTAACTATTAGCAAATATTTATTAATATCAGTTATTGAAAATACTAGTAATGTATAATCATTCGTTTATATTTATAAACAGAGTCATTTTACTTTCATTTATAAGTGTTTAACATTCTGTTTTTATAGTGTTATTTTATTATTTTTTTATAAAAAGCTACTCTATACATTAATTTCACTGTATAATCATTCATGTAATACAATTTAATATGTTAAACAAAGGGAGATGATAAATCATGATGATATTAGGTACTTCTTTAGCCAATCAAGTTCATGCAAGTTGGCAAACTTATATCATGATTGCAGTGTATTTTGTTGTCTTATTATTCATTGGATATTACGGATATAAACAATCTACGGGCAATTTAAGTGAGTTTATGCTTGGGGGTAGAAGCATTGGCCCTTATGTCACTGCACTTTCTGCTGGTGCTTCTGATATGAGCGGTTGGATGATTATGGGGCTTCCTGGTTCAGTTTATAGTACAGGATTATCTGCAATGTGGATTACTGTAGGGTTATCCTTAGGTGCTTACATAAACTACTTTGTTGTAGCACCAAGACTTCGCGTATATACTGAACTTGCTGGTGATGCTATAACGTTACCAGATTTTTTCAAAAATAGATTAGATGATCGAAATAACTATTTAAAAATTATTTCAGGATTAATAATTGTTGTGTTTTTTACATTATATACACATTCTGGTTTTGTCTCAGGTGGTAAATTATTCGAAAGTGCTTTTGGTTTAAATTATCACTTTGGACTCATATTAGTAGCAGCCATTGTAATATTTTATACGTTCTTCGGAGGTTATCTTGCTGTTTCAATCACTGATTTTTTCCAAGGTGTAATCATGCTTATCGCAATGGTAATGGTACCTATTGTAGCGTTGATTCAACTTGACGGTATAGATACGTTTAGACAAGTTGCTGAGATGAAACCTACCAACTTAGACTTTTTTAAAGGAACGACTGTATTAGGTATTATCTCTTTACTTGCATGGGGATTAGGTTATTTCGGACAACCTCATATTATTGTCCGCTTTATGTCTATTAAGACACATAAACTATTACCAAAAGCGAGACGTTTAGGTATCAGTTGGATGGTTATTGGCCTAATAGGCGCTGTAGCCGTAGGATTGACTGGAATTGCTTTCATTTCTGAGCGTAATATCAAGATGGAAGATCCAGAAACATTATTTATTATTATGAGTCAAATATTATTTCATCCACTCGTAGGTGGTTTCTTATTAGCAGCTATTTTAGCCGCAATCATGAGCACCATTTCTTCACAGTTATTAGTCACTTCTAGTTCGTTAACTGAAGATTTTTACAAGCTTATACGTGGTGAAGACAAAGCTAAAACGCATGAAAAAGAATTTGTGATGGTTGGTCGTTTATCGGTATTATTAGTTGCCATTGTAGCCATTTGGATTGCTTGGTCACCTAATGACACTATTTTAAACTTAGTTGGAAATGCATGGGCCGGCTTTGGTGCTGCATTTAGTCCGCTTGTAATCTTCTCTTTATATTGGAAAGGCTTGACGCGTACAGGTGCATTGAGTGGAATGATTACTGGTGCTTTAATCGTAATTATTTGGATCGCTTGGATTAAACCTCTCGCTTCAGTCAATGAAATTTTTGGAATGTATGAGATTATTCCTGGTTTCATAGCTAGTGTTTTAGTAACTGTTATTGTAAGTAAATTAACTAAAACGCCTGGTGATTTTGTAGCCCGTGACCTAGATAATGTAAAACGAATAATCAAAGAATAATATAAAACACCCTATAACGTAGACACTTATTAGTGAATACCTTATAGGGTGTTTTCTTAACTATAACTGCTGAGGCTGTATAGTATACTCAAACGCTGTGTTAATTATTGTTTTTGTAAATGTGTACTTGTGGTTCTTTGTCCTCTTTAGTTTTACTAATTAATGCTTTAGGGTTATTACCATCTTTAATATGAATTTCATATTCATCAATGCCATCAAAGTATTTTTCTGCTTGCTCTGTAACATATTGTGTAATACCAATTGTTTCTGCTTTGCCATAATAATCAATTGGTACATCTACAGAGAGTTGTTTTGCTTTTTTATTTTCAAACTTCGCAGTACCTACTGCTTGTGTAAAGTTATTAAAATAATTTTGCAAGTTATCATTAAATTGTTTGAAGTCTGAATTTAAATTATCATCAATTTCTGCTGCCTCTTCAGAGGGTAATAAAGCCGTTTTTTGATTGATATCATTCCATTCGTTGATACGTGTTTTACCTTCTTCAACTGTCGTTCCACTCATAAATTCACCTGGAGCAATTGAATTTTCACCAGATTGTTTATAAATTGCGAAATGAATCGGTATATCTTTTAATTCTTTATTCTCACGTATTCTAGATAGAATTTCGCTAGCCATCTGCTGTCCTTGTTTTTTAATTTCTTTGTTTTTCAAATCTTTACTGTAAGATTCACCATCTTTTTCTTTTTGATAATAATATGTACCATTCATGGCTAAGCCAATAGTCATTCCTTTAATATGCTTTCCTTTTGTATCGCCATTACTATAGAAATCTTGTTCCAAAATATTAGATAAATATGCTGGTGATTTATCCGCAATTTTCTCAGGATCAGTTTCTCCCCTATGTGAAGGATTCAAGCCTAGATTTTCATTAGCTTTTTTTTCTTTGATTTCGTCTTCATCCATTTTATCAATTTCAGATTTTGTGTATTTAGGTTGCAAATATGCATTAATCGTATCTTTATCTAGATATTGACCATCTTGATATAAGTACTCATCTGTCGGGAATACTTCCTTACTTAGCTCTAACAGGCCATCTTCAAAATCTTCACCGTTATAGCTATTCGCCATATTATCTTGCAATAAACCACGTGCTTGGCTTTCTTTGAAAGGTAAAATCGTTCTATAATTATTGCCTTGTACATTTTTATCAGTTGCTATCTTTTTCACAGAACCTGTTTCTTGCTGTTGTTCATTGTCATTGGATGCTTGCTTTTTATTTTCATCATCATTGCCACATGCTGATAATACAAAAATTGCTGAGATGAATAGTATAATCGTTCGTTTCATGCATTATCTCCTCTATCCCTCGATATCATTTTGTTTTTTAACAAAGTCTTCTTCTGACCAAATTTCTGTACCAAACTTTTCAGCTTTCGCTAATTTAGAACCTGCATCTTCACCTGCAATTACTAAATCTGTACTTTTTGTAACACTACTTGTTACCTTTGCACCTTGAAGTTCTAACCATTTTGAAGCTTCATTTCTTGTCATTTGATGTAACTTACCTGTGAGTACAATCGTTTTATCTTTAAATTCTGGGTGACCTTCAATTTCTGTCGTTTTCACGCCTTTATATGTCATATTAACATTTTTTTCTTTTAATTTATCTATTAGAGCACGGATATCTTCATTTTCTAAATAAGTTACTACAGATTGTGCTAACTTATGTCCAATATCATGAATATTGATTAAATCTTCTTCTGATACATCAAATAATTGATCTATTGAGCCATATTTCTCAGCGAGTACTTGGCTTGCTTTTACGCCTAAATGTCTAATACCTAAACCAAATAGCAGTTGTTCTAATGAATTTGCTTTAGAAACTTCAATCGCTTTTAATAAGTTGTCTACCTTTTTTTCACCCATACGATCAAGCGGTAATAAATCTTCCTTAGTTAGATAAAAAATGTCAGCAACATCTTTAATTTTCTCATTTTCATAAAGTTGCTGAATAATTTTTGTGCCAAGGCCATCGATATTCATTGCTTGTCTTGATACAAAATGAATCAAGCCTTCAATCAGTTGAGCTTGGCATTTAGGATTAATACAACGAAGTGCAACTTCTCCTTCAATTCTCACTAGCTCATGTTGACAACTCGGACAATGTGTCGGCATGTGATAAACTTGTGCATCATTAGGACGCCTATCTAATACACTTTTAATAACTTCAGGTATGATATCCCCTGCTTTTTTAATCACGACACTATCACCAATTCTAATATCTCTATCATGAATCAAGTCCTCATTATGTAATGATGCTCGAGAAACCGTAGTTCCTGCTACTTTAACTGGATTCAAAACCGCTGTAGGTGTCACCACACCAGTTCTACCGATACTTAATTCGATATCACGCAATTCAGTAATAACCTCTTCAGCGGGAAATTTATATGCTATAGCCCATCTTGGTGATTTCTGAGTAAAGCCTAATTCTTCTTGATGTTCTAATGCATTTACTTTTATTACAATTCCATCAATATCATAAGGTAACTTTTCACGCTGTTCAGTCCATTTTTCAATATAAGCCATGACTTCATCTATAGTTTGTACACGTTGGCGCTCTTGATTTGTTTTAAATCCTAATTGATCCAATTCATCTAGCGCTTCACTTTGAGTATCTGCATTAAACTGAGTAAAATCATTTACACTATACAGAAACACACTTAATTTTCGTTTGGCTGCCAATTTAGAATCTAATTGTCTTAATGAGCCTGCTGCTGCATTTCGCGGATTTGCAAATGGTTGTTCACCGTTTGTATCTTTTGCTTGGTTTAAATCAATAAAGGATTGTCTTGGCATATACGCTTCACCGCGAACTTCAAAAGTTCTAGAATCTTTAATTTTTAATGGAATAGCATGTATCGTTTTTAAATTTTCAGTGATATCCTCACCTGTCGTACCATCACCACGCGTTAACCCCTGTATAAATCTGCCGTTCTCATATTTAAGAGATACTGCTAGCCCGTCAATTTTCAACTCACACATATACTCTATATCACCAATTCGATCGCGTATCCGTTGATCGAATTTTCTTAAGTCTTCTTCATTAAAGGCATTTCCTAAGCTCAACATCGGGGTATCATGTGCTACTTTTTCAAAGGTTGATTGTGCAGCGCCACCTACACGAACGGTAGGTGAATCTTCTGTACGATATTCTGGATGAGCTGTTTCAATATCAATGAGTTCATGTAGTAACTTATCATATTCACTATCCGGCACGGATGGACTGTCTTGAACATAATATTCATAACTATATTGATTTAAAAGTTGATGTAAGTCATTCACACGTGATTGTAAATCAGCCACGAACTATTCCCCCTTCTTTTCAATCGGTGCAAATTGTGCAAGTAAACGTTTAGGACCTTCGGATTTAAAGATAATGTCTAATTCTACTGAACCATTTTTCTCATTGACATTACTTACCATACCCTCACCCCAAGACTTATGAACCACTTTATCACCAATTTTCCAATCTGTAGATACTTGAGTTTTCTTCGAAGTAGTCGCGCGTTGACTATAACCTCTTTTGACTGGTTGTTTCGTCGCTGATTTAAATCCATTGCTCGCTGCTTTAGATTTATTATCATTTTCCATTAACTCTTCTGGTATTTCTCTCAAAAATCTTGAAGCCATATTCGATTGTGGACGTCCAAATAACATTCGTGAAGTAGCATGTGTGATATATAAAGTTTCTTCAGCACGTGTAATAGCTACATAGCAGATACGTCTTTCTTCTTGCATCTCATGTTCATCGTCACTTTTAATTGCTCTTATATGTGGAAATAGTGATTCTTCCATTCCCATAATAAATACGATAGGAAACTCTAAACCTTTGGCAGAGTGCATCGTCATTAGTGTTACACCATCATCGATTTGTGCTTCATCAATATCTGCAACTAGTGATAAATCTGTTAAGAAATTAATTAATGACTGTTCTTCTAATGGTGTATTCTTTTCATAATCTTTTGGAACAGACATGAACTCATCTATATTTTCTAATCTACTTCTCGACTCTAAACTTTGTTCACGTTCCAACATTTCACGGTAACCTGATTTTGTTAAAGCTTCTTCTACAATTTCACTAATTTCTAAAAACTCTTGTTGTTTTATAATATTTTGCATAACATCATAAAAGTTAATACATTCTTGCGTGACTTTTTTTGATAATCCTATAAAATCTACTTCTGCTAATGCATCAAACATACTCAAGTCATTTTGAACGGCATAAGCTTGAATTTTATCTACTGATGATGGTCCGATACCTCGTTTAGGAACATTAATAATACGTTGTAAACTAATATCATCATTACTGTTTGCAATGATACGTAAGTAGCTTAATAGATCTTTAATCTCTTTTCTGTCATAGAACTTTTGACCGCCAACCATAGTATATGGGATATTCGATTTCATAAATGTTTCTTCAAGTACACGTGATTGCGCATTTGTACGATATAAAATTGCCATATCTTTAAATTTCTTGCCATTGCGTTGTTGTTTCATAATTTCACGAACAACATATTCGGCCTCGTCTCTCTCTGTCGTCGCTTCATAATAATGAATTTTATCTCCATCTGTATTACCAGTCCACAATCCTTTAGGTTTACGCTCTGAATTGTTTTTGATCACTTCGTTGGCTGCATTTAAAATATTTTTTGTCGAACGATAGTTTTGTTCTAAAAATATTGTTTTTGCCTCTGGGTAATCTTCTTCAAATGATAGAATGTTTTGAATATCGGCACCACGCCAACCATAGATAGATTGGTCGGAGTCACCAACCACACATAAATTTTTGAATTTACTAGCTAATAATTTAACTAATGTGTATTGGGCTTTATTGGTATCTTGGTATTCATCTACGTGTATGTATTGGAATTTATTTTGATAGTAATCCAATACTTCTGGTACACGTTCAAACAAGCGAATAGTTACCATAATTAAATCATCGAAGTCTAGTGCTTCATTTCTTGTAAGTTGTCGTTGGTAGCCTTTATACACTGTAGCAACCATTTGTGTATGATAATCATTAGCTTCTTTTTGTGCATCTTCAGGTGTTTTCAATTCATTTTTTAAATTACTAATAGCCCCAATAAACATTCTAGGCTCAAATTTTTTGCTATCTATGTTCTCAGTCTTCAATACATCTTTAATAACAGATTTTTGATCGGTTGGATCAATAATTGTAAAATTACGTTCAATTCCAATTCTATCTGCATCTCTACGAAGAATTCTCACACACATAGAGTGGAATGTAGACATCCAAAGGACTTGAGCTTGTTCACCAACCAATGCTTCAACACGTTCTTTCATTTCTTTAGCTGCTTTATTTGTAAAGGTTATCGCCAAAACATTATATGGAGACACATCTTTTTCATCTAACAAATAAGCAATGCGGTGTGTTAACACACGTGTTTTGCCCGACCCTGCACCTGCCATTATAAGTAAAGGCCCTTCTGTAGTTCGTACTGCTTGGCTTTGCTCGTCATTCATCTTATTAACTAATGCATTCATTATTTATGTGACTCCTTTATCTTAACTGTATTTAATGCTTTATCTATATCTGTATATATAATATCGCCAACTATTATCGTGTCTGCATAAGCAGCCATGTCTTGTGCTTCGTCAAAGCTATTTATGCCACCACCATAGAATAATTGTGTATGGGTTAACATTGCTGATGCTGATTTTATCATTTCAATTTCACCGTATGTACCACTGTATTCGATATACATGACTGGTAGCTTGTACATATCATTAATCATTTGTGCATAAGCTTCAATATCTTCTTGATCTAACTTTGTCTGAGCTTGTGTTAATTGTGCTACTTTACAATCTGGATTCAGAACAACATAACCTTCAAACACAACTTCTTCAAAATCAATCATCTGTCCATATGATTTAAGCGCTTCTAATAAAATGCCATTATGATACTTAACATTACTACTATTTAATACACTTGGTACAAAATAACAATCAAACCCAGCCACTACACTTTCTACATTAGAAATCTCCAATGCTAAAGGTAGCGAATACCTTCTTACTCGACTCATCAAATGAACAACATTATCTTCAGTAACATCATCTGTCCCGCCAATGATAATTGCATCGGTATCCGACTTACAAATCATCTTTAAATGTGCATCGGTGATCGACTTTGCAGGATCTAATTTAAAAATATGTTTCCATTTTTTAATGTCATACATGATATGTTACTCCTTTTTTTAGCATACATATGATTATATCATTTTTAGTCTATGAGTTCTAAAAGGAAGTAGAAAAAAATCACCTCATTTATTTGAAGTGATTCCTTAGTATTGTGTTCTACTTTGTTGCTATTTTATCTCACGGTTTAAATGATAATAACTTTCTAAATTTGTATGTTCTTCAGTTATAATTTTAGCTAATTGATGACCTACATAACGTAAATGCCATGGTTCATACGCATAGCCGGTTTGTTGAGATTGTCCTTTGGGATAGCGAATAATAAATCCATAATCAGCCGCATGTTGGGTCAACCATTTACTTTCTTGAGATTTTTCAAAATCTTTATGAAAATCTTTCATTGGCCTATTTGTACCTACATCAAAAGCCAAACCCGTTTGATGCTCTGAGTGTCCTGGTGGAGCCGTATAACTCTGAGCTGTCTGCTTTCCATCTTTTTGTGTATATGTCTCAACCACTTGTTTTTGGTCATCGTAACTACGATAACCACTAATATATTTTAAATCTATATGTTCTTTTTCTGCTTTGTGAAGTAATTGATTGAGTTGATATCTTGCTACTTTATTTTCACCTGGTTGATATGTCCGTGGTAAGCTATATTGTTTATTGACTACAACATGGCCGTTGATACGTGTAATACCATGTTTTTCTGTAATAATTGGTAATGCATTTCGTGGTTTAACAATTTCTGAAGTCGTAGATTGCGTGTTTGGTTTCATACTGAGAATCAATAGAATGAATGTGACAATTAAGATGATTGTGCCAACAATTAAAGTAAACATCCCAACAATCCATTTCTTTAGCATACTCAACTTCCTTTCATGTGCTTATACTACAAGATACCACAACACAATTATATTGACATTTTACACAGTAAACCCTTACATTGATTTCCTTCAGTTTTATAAGCATTGATATGAATTATGAAATCTATCATTATCATTCATTCAATATGTTTTTTGTATAATCGTTAATTTTTTAATCCTTTTTAATTTATCAAAAAAGTCGACAAAGTAATTACCTTGTCGACAGTTTAAGATTAACTATCGCATTAATCTTGTGTATATATTAAATTTAATCGGCTGTTTCAATATTCATGCGATCTAGAATTATCGTGTATGCATCATTACCCCATTGCAATGATCTTTTCACTCGAGAAATTGTTGCAGTTGATGCACCTGACTCTTGCTCTATCGTCGCATAAGTATATCCTTGTTTAATCATCTTAGCGACTTGCAAACGTTGTGACAATGACTGTAACTCATTTACCGTACACAAATCATCAAAAAATTGATAACATTCTTCTCTATTTTCAAGCGTTAGAATAGCATCAAATAATTCATCTAATGCATGACCTCTTAACTTTTCAATTTGCATAAAAACAACCCCTGTATCTTTCAATTTTATCTCATTTTAACGTACTAACACATTAAAGTGTAACGATTTCCATTGAAAAATTCAAGCAATGTTGTTTTAAACCAGTCCAGCTCTTTCAAAAATAGTGTCAACTTGATTTAAATGATGTTTTGGATTGAAACATTCGTCTAAGTCTTCTTTAGTTAATAAATCAGTTATTGAACTATCTTGCTCAATCAATGTTCTAAATGGTGTTTTAGTTTCCCAAGATTCCATCGCTTTAGGTTGAACTTTATCATAAGCGTCTTCACGTGCTAAACCTTTATTAATCAACGCTAACAATACACGTTGTGAGAAGATTAAACCATAAGTTTTATCAATATTTTCAAGCATATTATCTTCAAATACTGTAAGTCTATCTACAATATTTGTAAAACGATTTAAAGCGTAATCTAATGCAATGGTAACATCTGGTAACATAATACGTTCTGCAGATGAGTGTGAAATATCTCTCTCATGCCATAATGGGACATTCTCATAAGCTGTCGTTACATAGCCTCTAATCACACGTGCAATACCTGTAATATTTTCAGAACCAATTGGGTTACGTTTATGAGGCATTGCTGATGAACCCTTTTGTCCTTTAGCAAATGCTTCTTCTACTTCACGTGTTTCAGTTTTTTGTAAATTACGAATTTCAACAGCAAATTTTTCCATTGAAGTTCCAATTAATGCAAGCGTAGCAATGTAATAAGCATGACGATCACGTTGTAATGTTTGTGTTGATACCGGAGCAATGTCGATGCCTAAGTTTTCACATACATATGCTTCTATTTCTGGTGGTATATTAGCAAACGTACCTACAGCTCCACTCATTTTACCTACTTCAATTTCTTCTCTAACGCGTTTAAAACGTTCTAAATTACGTTGCATCTCTGTATACCATAGTGCCATTTTAACACCAAAAGTAGTTGGTTCAGCATGCACACCATGTGTACGGCCCATCATCAATGTATATTTGTAATCTTTTGCTTTTTGCGCTAATACTTCGATAAATCTTTCTAAATCTTTTTCAATAATATCATTGGCTTGTTTAATCACATAGCTTAACGCAGTATCAACAACATCTGTCGAAGTTAAACCATAATGTACCCACTTACGTTCTTCACCTAAGGTTTCAGAAACTTGTCTTGTAAAAGCCACAACATCATGACGAGTTTCTTGTTCAATTTCTTGCGCGCGTTCGACATCAACTTTAGCATTTTGACGTATTTTCTTTACATCTTCTTCAGGGATATCACCTAATTTACTCCAAGCCTCACATGCAAGTATCTCTACTTCTAACCAAGCTTCATAGCGATTTTGATCTGTCCAAATATTTGTCATTTCTTCTCTAGAATAGCGTTCAATCATTGAAATAAGCTCCTATCTTACGTAAGTTTTAGTTCACAAACCCTCAAAACATGTACATTTTACGATGAAACGAGTTTAAAGTTCGTGTTTAATACCTTCAATACTAGTTTAACAGAATTGCCTTAAAATGTATAAGTCTTTTCGGTCTTCTTTATAAAATATTTACATTTATAAAGAAAATGAACCGCTATGGGTAAACCATGCGGTTCATGACTTATAGCTCTTGTAACTTGCCGACAAACTCAATTTCTTGTCTAAGCACTTCTACACTACCGTCTTTATTCTCTTTATAAACTGGTTTTTCGTATCGTTTAACTGGTGTGTAACCCGCTTCACGCATACGCTGTAAGCAGTCTTGTATGGATTCATTTTCTTCAACTTTAAATTTTTGTTGTTTCTTCATATACTTTCAACTTCATCCGTATCGTATTGTTTAAGTTTTTTACTCTTCAATCCTTTAGCCCAGAAACCACCATGTATTGTGCGTGGTTCATATGCGACAATAAATGCCTTTTCATCCATTTGTTTAATTGTATCAATTAATTTAAATTCAAAGCGTCTTGGCGTAAGTATTTGTAAAACCAAACGTTTTCCATCTCTACCATATGCTGTACTATGTGTAACACCATAACCTAAATCTCTTAATTGTCTCGGTAAATCTAATTCATATTCTGATGAAGTAACATTAACAACCGTATACCCTAATGCTAACTTTTCTTCAATCTTCATACCAACAATAATACCAATTGAAAATCCAAAGGCATATGCTAATACATTCTGAATTTGGTCTAAACTAGACATGACCATACCTAAACCAACTACATAAACAAGAACTTCTAAAAAACTGACAATAGCTGCTACATAGCGATAACCTTTAAGTGTTAATATTGTTCTCATCGTTAAACATGTTACATAAGTAACATTGATAATAAAAATTGCTAATACCATTAACCATGGATTAGATGTTATCACTGACATATCCATTTTCCTTTCTCATACAATAAATTCAAGTAATTTTAACAACAACTATTTATTTTGTCACTAAAAAAACAAATAACTCACATTTAATTTTTAGGCCATGAATATCTTGTATAAGCAAGTTCTCTTTTGTGTGCAGTTTTAATATAATGTTTTTCAATCACATCTTTCGCTTCACTTGAAACGGTTTTACCTTCTAAGTAATCATCAATATCGTTATAACTCACACCTAGCGCTTCTTCATCTGGAAGTTGTGGCTTATCTTCTTCTAAATCAGCTGTTGGTACTTTTTCATATAAATGTTTTGGAGCATCAAGATACGTTAATAATTGCTGACCTTGCCGTTTGTTCAGTCCAAATATTGGCGCAATATCAGCAGCACCATCACCATATTTGGTATAAAAACCGGTAATATTTTCAGCAGAATGATCCGTACCTACAACAATGCCTTGCATATTAGAAGCAATAGAGAACTGTACCTTCATACGTTCACGTGCTTTTTCATTTCCTTTCTGAAAATCTGTCAATTGAATACCTGCTTCTTCAAGTGAATGTACGCTTTGATCTACAGCTGCTTTGATATTCACTGTAACGACTTTATCAGGTTGGATAAAGTTTAATGCATCTTCTACTTCAGCTGCATCACTTTGTATACCATAAGGTAATTTCACAGCAATAAATTGGCAGTCAATCCCTTCTTGTTTCAGTTCATTGACAGCTATTTGGCATAATTTTCCTGTTAATGTCGAATCTTGTCCACCCGATATACCCAACACTAAAGATTTAATAAAAGAATGAGACTGGATATAACTTTTAATAAATTGAATGATATGACGTGTTTCTTCTTTACTATCAATTACTGGCTTTACTTTCATTTCTTTAACGATAATATCTTGTAAATTACTCATTGTCTTCTTCCATCTCCTTTACATGTTCTGCTACTTCAAATATACGTTTGTGTTTATTTTCCCAGCATGCAGTACTTAAATCAACTGGATACTCTTGGGGGTTGAGGTGACGTTTATTTTCATCCCATAGATACTCAAGACTTTCATTTAAATATGTTTGTGCTTCTTTTTCAGTAGGTAAATTATATACCAGTTCACCATTCTTGAAAATATCATGATGTAAATCCTTGGCTATAAACGACTTTATAAACTTCATTTTATAAGTGTGTACTGGATGGAATAATTTAAGCGGTGATTCATCGTATGGATTCTCTTGATCTAATGTGATGTAATCTCCTTCCGCTTTATTTGTTTTCTTATTAATGATACGGTACACGTTTTTCTTACCTGGTGTGGTCACTTTCTCAGCATTGTTGGATAATTTGATACGATCCACATATTGTCCCGAACTATCCTCCACCGCAACCAATTTGTACACCGCACCTAATGCCGGTTGATCATAGCCTGTTACTAACTTAGTACCTACACCCCATGAATCAACTTTTGCACCTTGGGATTTTAAGCTTGTTATTGTTTGTTCATCTAAATCATTAGAAGCGATGATTTTGGCATCTGTAAATCCGGCTTCATCCAACATTCTACGTGCCTCTTTTGACAGATAGGCAATATCCCCAGAATCTAATCGAATACCGATAAAGTTAATTTTGCCTCCTAATTCTTTTGCTACTTTAATCGCAGTAGGTACGCCTGATTTTAATGTATGGAAAGTATCTACTAAAAACACACAATCTTTATGTCGCTCTGCATATTTTTTAAAAGCTATATATTCATCTCCATAAGCTTGAACCATTGCATGTGCATGTGTACCAGAAACCGGAATATCAAATAACTTTCCAGCGCGAACATTGCTCGTTGCATTAAATCCTCCTATAAAGGCCGCTCTAGCTCCCCACAATGCTGCATCCGCTTCTTGAGCACGTCTTGTACCAAATTCCATGAGTATATCGTCACTTGCAACTTGTCTAATTCTACTCGCTTTTGTAGTAATAAGTGTATGGAAATTCACTATATTTAGTAACATTGTTTCTATTAATTGCGCTTGGATAAGTGGTGCTTCTACTCTGATTAATGGTTCATTGCCAAAACAAAGCTCACCTTCATGCATCGAACGGATATTCCCAGTGAATTTCAAATCTTTTAAGTAGCTTAAGAAGTCTTCTTGATAGCCAATTGATTTCAAGTATTCTATGTCTGATTCAGAAAAATGAAAATTATTTATAAAGTCTATAACACGTTTTAATCCATTAAAAACTGCATAACCGCTATCGAACGGCATATTCCTAAAGTATAAATCAAACACTGACCAACGTTCATGAATCCCATCATTCCAATAACTTTCAGCCATATTTATTTGATATAAATCATTATGTAGTACAAATGTATCATCTTCGTATTGGTACACAACTATCTCTCCAATCAGCTTTTCCATTAGTTTAGCATAAAAGAAAGCGTCTTAGCACCTGAAATACAATCCTCACTTAAGCTCTATATGTATTGTTTTGTAGCTATTCTCTAACTTAATCATTTAATTATGATAAAACTGTGTCAGACAGTTGGACAAT
Organism: Staphylococcus casei; assembly: GCF_030294405.1. Lineage (NCBI taxonomy): Bacteria > Bacillati > Bacillota > Bacilli > Caryophanales > Staphylococcaceae > Staphylococcus > Staphylococcus casei. Next base: position 991,034 of record NZ_CP125718.1, on the reverse strand, counting down.
ATCGTGACATTTCTCTTGTTTTTTACTGTAAAAGGTCTAAAATGTCCTATAATATTATACGAGGTGTTATATATGCTAAATGAAGCTAAATTATTTGTTGAATCCATGTATAAAGAATTGGATTATGATGAACAAACAATTTTAAATAGATTAAACGAAATTGAACATGAAATTCTTACAATGGGAAGCTATACTCATACACAAGAAGAATTAGTCTATGGGGCAAAAATGGCTTGGAGAAACTCGAATCGTTGTATCGGTCGTTTTTTTTGGGACTCTCTTACCATAAAAGATGCAAGGCACATACAAACTGAATATGAGTTTATCAATACTATTGAACATCACATCGAAACAGCAACTAACGATGGCAAGATTAAACCTTATATCACTATTTTCTCTCCTCATCATCCGCCGCGCATCTATAATAATCAATTAATTAGATATGCCGGATATTCGGATAAAGGGGATCCAGCAGAGAAAACAGTCACTCAACTTGCTGAACATTTAGGTTGGCAAGGGGCACATACCGACTTTGATATCTTGCCTTTAATTTATAAAATGCCAGATGGTGATTTAAAGTATCATAAATATAACCCAGAAATTATTAAAGAGGTCCCTATTACACACAACCGCTATCCTAAATTACAACAACTTGGTTTAAAGTGGTATGCAGTACCAATTATCTCTAATATGGATTTGAAAATCGGTGGTATGACTTATCCTACTGCGCCTTTCAATGGTTGGTATATGGTAAATGAAATTGCAGTTCGTAATTTCACTGATTCATATCGCTATAATTTATTAGAAAGTGTTGCAGAAGCTTTTGAATTTGATACACTTAAGAATAATTCTTTCAATAAAGATCGTGCCCTTGTTGAATTAAACGATGCGGTATATCATTCCTTTAAAAACGAGGGCGTCTCTATTGTCGATCATTTGACTGCATCAAAGCAATTTGAAATGTTCGAAAAGAACGAATATAAAAATGGTAGAGAAGTTACAGGTAAATGGTCATGGTTAGTACCTTCGTTGTCTCCAACGTTAGTATCCAATTATCATCATGGTTATCACAATGAGGTTAAAGACCCTAACTTTCATTATAAAAATACCAAATCAACAGGTTGTCCATTCCATTAGAACTGCTTACTCGCCACACATAGACAAGGGGTATCGATGCATGAAATTATACTATTTAGGTCCAAAAGGGACATTTTCTTATTTAGCTGCAAAACAATATAAATCTGAAACAGAAATGGATTTCGAATCAAAATCCAACCTTTACGAAGTAGTGAGCGCTGTATCTAATGATGATAATAGCATTGCAGTTGTTCCTATTGAAAATTCTATCGAAGGTACAATTAATATAGTAGCCGATGCGCTGACTCAACAAAATATATACACATTGGGTGAACTGCATTTAAATATTCAATTCGCTTTATATGGTACACAAAATGCAGATGTAAAAGATATTTCAAAGGTATATTCCATTGCACCTGCAATAAGTCAGACAAGCCAATACATTCAGAAACATGATTTTAAATATGATTATGTAGATAGTACTATTAGTAGCCTTGAAAAAATTTCAGACGGCGTGGGTGCAATTGCACCATTAGGAAGTGGTGAAGCTTATGGTTACTACCCTATCGACCAGAACATACAAGACTATCCACATAATACGACACGTTTCTTAGTCGTAAGTAATCAACCACAACACATCGAGCAAGCAAGTGATACTATGTTATTAATCACACCTAAATTCGATAAAGCAGGTTTATTAGCTAGCATATTAAATACGTTTGTCTTATTTAATATTAACCTTTCATGGATTGAATCGCGTCCCTTAAAAACACAACTAGGCATGTACCACTTCTTTGTACAAGCTGACACGTCAATCAATGAAGATTTAACTAAAGTGATAAAAATATTAAATACATTGGATTTCCAAGTTACAATTATCGGCTCATTCAATAAAATCACTTAATCTAAAATAAATAAAAAAGAGCATCATTTCAATTATATGAAATGATGCTCTTTTTGCTTTAATTTTTTATTTCAATGGTAGTGGTTTCGTTACATCTATCCCTAACACTGGAGGTACAAGGTAATACACGATAAGTACAATAATAACTACACTTACTATGTTAACCCAAAATCCAACAGAAGCCATTTTTTTAATCGATATAATACCTGTACCAAAAACAATGGCGTTTGGCGGAGTTCCAACTGGCAACATATATGCACAGTTGGCTGCCATAGCGGCCGGTACCATAAGTAATAATGGATGTACATTTACCGCTACTGAGAGTGTTGCAAGTATCGGTAAAATCATAGTTGCTGTTGCAGTATTCGACGTTATTTCAGTTAAAAATAATACAAATAATGTAATAACTATTACTATAAGTAGTGGACTAACACCTTCTATTAATCTTAATTGATCACCAAGCCATTTTGCCAATCCACTAGAAGATATACCTTTGGCTAATGCCAGTCCTCCACCGAATAAGATCAGTACACCCCACGGCAAGTCTTTGGCTACTTCCCAATCTATAATACGCTTATGTTTCGCTTTATTTTTAGCAGGAATTAAAAATAATAAAACGGATATAAATATTGCTATTGTTCCATCGGCGACTTCTGAAGTGAAAGCCCAATTTTTCAACAAGAATTCTCGACTTATCCATAAAAAACTTGCAAGCAGGAAAATAAATTGTACGACTTTCTCTTCGTATTTCATTTCACCTAGTTCATCTAATTTTTGCTTAATTAAGTATTGTCCACCTGGCAATTCTTTCATGTCATGTTTAAATGCAATAAAGCGAATGTAAGCCCATACCAAGAAGAGCAAAACAATGACGGTCGGTACACCTATAATCATCCATTTTGCAAAGCTAATCTCTTCACCAAACGCTGACTGATATTGCCCTTTTAATATAATTAATGGAGGCGTTCCAATTAGCGTTCCTAGTCCTCCTATAGTCCCCGCATAACCAATAGCTAATACCAATGATTGTTCGAACTTGTTAATACTTGCGGAATTTGTATGATCATTTTTCAATTCATTCGCTTCTTTAATGATCGCCAAACCAATTGGAATCATAATCATTACCGCAGCTGTATTTGATACAAACATCGATAAAAAAGCAGTTGCAATCATAAAACCAAGTAGAATCTTACCAGTACTCGTCCCAAGATAATTTATAATCGTTAGTGCAACACGTGTATGTAAATTCCATCTTTCCATTGCGATAGCTAAAATAAAACCACCTAAAAATAAGAATATAATATCATTACCATATTGTGCTGAAACTTCTTCAGGGTTCAGTACATGTCCTATCGGTAATAAAATTAAAGGTAATAAGCTCGTAGCTGCAATAGGAATTGCTTCTGTAATCCACCATACCGCTATCCATAATGTTATAGCTAAAACGAATATGCCTTTTGTTGCTAAATCTTCAGGATGAAAGAATAATAATGTTAACGCGAAAAGTAACGGTCCCAATATCAAACCTATCAGTTGCCCCATGTTATAAGACTTCTTTTCTTTGTTTTTTGAAAAAAACGTTAAGTAGTGTGACCCTCTCATATTTACCGGTTTCAAGTCGTTCATAATGTTCCCCCTTCATTCATTATCTGAATATTCACAATAATTCATTAAAGTATAACATACAAAAAAGGGAGAACGAAGCCTGATTTAAAAACGCTTTCATCACTTATACTTATGACTAATTATTATAATTAATAATCACTCTATATTAGTTTTTTTGATTTTAACCTTTGAGTTATGCGACAATACCAATTCTTTAATACCATCCAAATACAAACGTTGTGACGCATGGTCAAATTCATTTTGTGCGATTAATATTTTTTCGTGCTTTACATTATTGTAACTTTGTATACGTATAGCATCATTTTTCATTACTCCAGTAAAATGATTTTGATAAATATTCAAGTCACTTCCAGCTTGAGTAGTTCTTTCTTTTCCATTTAAATCTTTCGCATTCTTTCCTTCTTTAACTGCTAAGAAACGAATGCCTCCTGCACAGTTAATAAAATGGTTGTTATGAATATAAGTGTGTTTCGACTTCAGAGGTGTTAATGCATATTGATTCATACCTTCGAACGTATTAAAGCGAATATGGATATTATTATAAAATTGGTTATAACGGCTAGCATGTGAACCAATTGCACGGTTCCAAGCGCTCATATTCGGCGTATCAGAACTCCCAAAATAACAGTGCTCAATAATAACATTTTTCGTAATTGTACCATCAGCCTTCCCAAATTTAGGAAAGGCACCCTTTACTTGAATATCTATTTGGATAGCCTCTGAAAAGCTACGTTTACCTTGACTATCATTAAATCCTAAAAACTGACATTGTTTCATATATAACCCATTCAAACCACAAGCATCTAGTGCATGGCCACCGACAACATCTTTAAAAGTCACGTTTATAATTTGGATATCTTGGGCATGACCTATACTCATCACAGTATTGTTATATGGATACTCATAACCATTCATATCAAATGTGCCACCTGCAATATGAATATGACTATTCCCTTTATAACCATAATAAGACTTTAATTTCCTTCCATTTTTGAGCAGTGCATCTTTTCCACATCTTTTAAGTATCGCTTCATCATGCAATAACAAAGTGGTTGAGTCATAAATCACAAGCGCTTTTTTTATATGATATTCACCTTTGGGTACATATATGGTTATTGGTGCATGCTTTCTTGCATAATTTAATGCGCGCTGCATTGCACGTGTATCCGCTCTTTTGTTGTTACCTTTCAAGCCAAATTCGTTTGCATTTATAATCATCATTGAATTCCTTTCTTCCATCTTAATTATATATTAAACATAAATACGTATATTTAAACGCTTTTACTATACCTTTATCCATTTCCCTACTTAGTATATAATAGCTATAATCTTTAAAAGTTGGGAGTGTTTCTATAATTATGAAAAAAAGTGCACTGATTGTTGTAGATTATTCAAATGACTTTGTTGCTGACAACGGTCAATTAACTTGTGGCAAAGCAGGACAACAAATCGAAAAATATATTGTTGAAAGAATAGAAGCTTATAATCGAGAAAAGCAAGAAATCTTTTTTATGATGGATTTACATTTTGAAGAAAATAGCTATCATCCTGAAAACAAACTATTCCCTCCTCATAATATTATTGGGACACTGGGCAGAGAACTTTACGGAAAAGTATATGATATTTATCAAAATATTTTATTTAATGATTTCGTACACTTTTTAGATAAAACACGTTATGACGCATTTTATGGTACGCCATTAGATAGTATGTTAAGAGAGAGAAATATTAAGCACTTAGAAATTGTTGGTGTGTGTACTGATATTTGTGTCTTACATACAGCTATTTCGGCTTACAATTTAGGCTATGCTATAACAATATCTCCAAAGGGTGTTGCCTCATTTAATCCATCTGGTCACGAGTGGGCTTTAGGACATTTTAAAAATTCATTAGGTGCAGAAGTAGAATAACAATGTAAAATCATGATAATATAATATTAAATATAAAAATAAGGAGAATTTAAACATGGCAAAAACTTATATTTTCGGGCATAAAAACCCAGATACAGACGCAATTTCATCTGCAATCATCATGGCAGACTTTGAACAACAAACTGGTAATACAGAGGCTACACCCTATCGTTTAGGTGAAGTAGGTCCTGAAACACAATTTGCTTTAGATCAATTCAAAGTAGATGCTCCAGAACTACTCAACGATAATTTAGCAGATCAAAACGTTATTTTAGTTGACCATAATGAATTCCAACAAAGTGCTGATTCAATCGCCGATGCTACAATCCAACACGTTGTCGATCATCATCGTATTTCTAATTTTGAAACTGCAGCTCCATTATATTATCGTGCTGAACCTGTTGGTTGTACAGCTACCATCTTATACAAAATGTATAAAGAACGTGGCTTTGAGATTAGTCCAAAGATTGCTGGATTAATGATATCTGCAATCATCTCAGATAGTTTATTATTCAAATCTCCAACTTGTACTGAAGAAGATGTACAAGCTGCTGAAGCATTAAAAACAATTGCCGATGTAGATTTAGAATCTTATGGTTTAGAGATGTTAAAAGCAGGTGCTTCTACTTCTAATAAATCAGCTACAGATTTATTAACTATGGATGCGAAATCATTTAACATGGGGGATTACACAACACGTATCGGTCAAGTCAATGCAGTTGATATCGATGAAGTGTTTGAACGTCAAGAAGAATTAGAAAAAGAAATGTTAGAAACAAGTGCAAATGAAAAATATGACTTATTTGTATTAGTTGTTACTGATATTATTAATAGTAATTCTAAAATTTTAGTTGTAGGACCTGAAAAAGACAAAGTGGGTATCGCCTTTAATGTAGAACTTAATAATGGCACTGCATTCTTACCTGGTGTTGTATCACGTAAAAAACAAGTCGTTCCTCAAATTACTGAAGCATTAAACTAAGTTGTTTATCGTGAGTTGTAAACAATGATTTTATATAGAATTTAAATTATACTGGAGCATAGTTAATATGTTCCAGTTTTTTATCAAAATTATGTAACTCTAACACCCGTCAGAATAGGAGGATATGATTTGAATTCGATAGAACAAACTTTCCATAATAGTAAACAATACTTTAACACTCATGACACAAAAGATATTAAGTTTAGAAAAAAACAACTTAAACTGTTAACTAAAAGTATCAAAAACCATGAAAATGATTTACTTGATGCTTTCCAAAAAGATTTAGGTAAAAATAAAGTCGAAAGTTATGCAACAGAGATTGGTTTCACTTTAAAAAGCCTTAAAACAGCACGTAAAGAGTTGAAAAACTGGTCGAAGCAAAAACAGGTTAACACACCTATTTTTATGTTCCCTACTAAAAGTTATATTATGAAAGAACCTTATGGGACTGTTTTAATTATCGGTCCTTTCAACTATCCTTTTCAATTACTGATTGAACCATTAATTGGTGCAATAGCGGCAGGTAATACAGTTATACTTAAACCTTCAGAGTTCACACCTCATGTTTCAGCTGTTATACAACAGCTGATCGAAGATGTCTTTGCTCCTGAATACATTAGCGTATGTCAGGGAGATGCAGAAACAACGCAAACACTCATTCATTTGCCATTCGATTACGTCTTCTTTACTGGTAGTGAACAGGTAGGCAGAATTGTTTATCAAGCAGCAAGTGAACATTTAACTCCTGTTACGCTTGAATTAGGCGGTAAATCACCGGTGATTGTAGATGAAACTGCCAATATCAAAGTGGCTAGTGAACGTATAAGCTTTGGTAAATTTATAAATGCTGGGCAAACTTGTGTTTCTCCAGATTATATTTTAGTCAATAGTAAAGTTAAAGACGCATTGATCACCTCACTGAAACAAACCATAACTGAGTTTTATGGCAAGTCTATTCAAGATAGTCCTGATTTTGGAAGAATTGTTAATCAAAAACACTTCCACCGCTTGGATAATTTATTAAAAACACACTACTCAAATATTGTGTTTGGTGGCCAAACATCTGAAAATGATAAATACATTGCGCCAACAATTTTAGACAATATTACTTTTGATTCAAAAATTATGGAAGATGAAATTTTTGGTCCAATATTACCAATCATTACTTATGACGACTTTGATGAAGCTATTGACTTAATTCGTACCAAACCTAAACCACTTAGCTTATATTTATTTAGTGAAGATGAAAATGCTACAGAACGTGTACTTAATGAAATTTCATTTGGTGGTGGTGCAATCAACGATACGATTATGCACTTAGCAAATTCAAATTTACCTTTCGGGGGCGTCGGCGCTTCTGGAATTGGTCAATATCATGGAAAATATAGCTTTGACACGTTTAGTCACGACAAATCTTATATTTTCAAATCTACTCGCCTTGAATCTAGTCTTTTCTTCCCTCCTTATAAAGGCAAATTTAAATATATTAAAACTTTTTTTAATAAATAAAATATACCTGGTTTGCGTAATGAACGCATACCAGGTATATTTTTTAGCTTCTCATCCTACTTATTGTAAAAACTGTACACACACGCCTTCTGGAGCAGCTTGTTGGTGATCTACTTTTTCCAATTCACCTGTTACTTTATCACGTTTAAAAACGGTTAACGCATAATCTCCTTCTTGATGTGCACAAACTAAATAATCATCTGATTGAGTGATATTAAAATCACGTGGGAATGCTCCACCACTAGGTACTATATCTACAAATGAAATTGATGCGCCATCTTCTCCTACTTTGAAAATCGCTATACTATCGTGCCCTCTATTACTTATATATAAGTAATTTTGATCATGAGATAGTCTCACACCTGCCAGTTTTGTCTCGCCTTCAAAATTTTCTGGAATTGTTGAATAACGCTCAATTTCAGTAAACCGACCCTCTTCATATTTCACAACACTTACGTTGTTTGATATTTCATGTACAATATATCCATATTCTCCATTTTCATGGAAAGCAATATGTCTTGGGCCGTCTCCTGGTTCAACATCAGTCTCGGCATATGGTTTTAATCCATGATCACTGAATTCATAAGTAACCACTTTATCCGTACCTAAATCCATTGCGACAACGTATTTGTCATCCGGTGTTGTACTAAGATAATGTACATGTGGATTGTCTTGTCTCTCGTTTGGTCCTGTTGGATACGTATGTTCTAATTCTTGAATTAAGCGAATAACTTCACCTGTTGATGGATTAGCTTCATACAAGCGTGCTAAACCCGCACCATAAACTGATTCAAAGACATATTTTCCATCTGGTGATACATCAATGTAACAACCAGTACCAGCTGTAGATGCTAGGCATTTATTGATTAAAGTGAGCTTACCCTCTTCACCAATTTTAAGACTAGCAACGCCACAATAATCACCTTCACGTGTAATAGCATATAAAAATGATTTGTGCTGATTGACGTAGGTTGATGCTTCAAGTTCATATCCTGTTTCAACTTCTGTCACTTTCCCAGTTTGTTCATCTAATTGAAAGCGATAAATTCCTTTCCCCTCTTTTTTCGTGTATGTACCTATATAACCTATCGTCGTCATATAAACCCCTCCATTTTGATATAGTTCCATTTTAATAAATATTCAATCAATTAACAATCAATTGATCGTTTTATGCATATAACTAATTTGATACTTATTTTATTTTTTTATAAACTACATAGACTCAAAACTATATAGATGTTAATCTATATAGGTGAATTGCATTTATTTTAAATTCTCCACAATGAAAGGAAGAAAAATGAATTATAAAGAAACTTCTCAATATTTAAAAGTGATTGCTGATAGTAATCGCCTCGAAATTTTAGATTTACTCTCTTGTGGTGAACAATGTGCTTGTGACTTATTAGAACATTTTTCTTTTTCTCAACCCACATTAAGTCATCATATGAAAGTACTCAAAGACAATAACCTTGTTACCTATAGAAAAGAAGGCAACAAAAATTTATACAAGTTGAACCATGATGTATTAGATGATATTACAAAGCGTCTCACTCTATTGAATGCTAATCATATGCCATGTATATGTGACACCATAACGAAAGGTGTGTGTAACTAATGGTAGCATTAGCTATTTTTATTTTTGTCTTAACCCTTCTTTTTGTAATATGGCAACCTAAAGGTCTTGATATTGGAATTACTGCATTAATTGGTGCTGTTATTGCTATCATTACTGGGGTTGTTAGTTTTTCCGATGTATTAGAAGTAACAGGTATTGTTTGGAATGCTACCTTAACATTTGTAGCTGTTATTCTTATTTCATTAATATTAGATGAAATTGGTTTCTTCGAATGGTCTGCAATACATATGGTAAAGGCTTCAAACGGTAACGGTTTAAAAATGTTTGTTTTTATTATGTTATTAGGAGCTGTTGTAGCAGCGTTTTTCGCAAATGATGGCGCAGCTTTAATCTTAACACCAATTGTCTTAGCGATGGTCAGGAACCTAGGGTTTAATAAAAAAGTGATTTTCCCCTTTATTATTGCCAGTGGTTTTATCGCAGATACAACATCACTACCTTTAATTGTCAGTAACTTGGTTAATATCGTGTCAGCTGACTATTTTGATATTGGATTTGTTGAATATTTTAGTCGAATGATTATCCCAAATATATTCTCACTGATTGCTAGCATACTCGTTTTATGGTTATATTTTAGAAAATCTATACCTAAAACATTCGATACAGAAAATCTTATGGCGCCTAAAGATGCAATTAAAGATCCCAAATTATTTAAGATTTCATGGATCGTATTAGCAATACTACTTGTGGGTTATCTTGTTAGTGAGTTTATTCAAATACCTGTATCAATTATTGCTGGTATTATTGCTTTTATCTTTGTAATGTTAGCTCGTAAATCTAAAGCAGTTCATACAAAGCAAGTGATTAAAGGCGCACCATGGAATATCGTTCTATTTTCTATTGGTATGTATTTAGTTGTATTTGGATTAAAAAATGTAGGTATCACAACAATTTTAGGCGATGTATTATCCAATATTTCAAGTCATGGATTATTTAGCAGTATTATGGGTATGGGCTTTATATCAGCCTTTTTATCATCAATTATGAATAATATGCCTACAGTTTTAATAGATGCTATTGCTATTGGACAATCTCACGCAACTGGTACGCTCAAAGAAGGTATGATTTATGCGAACGTCATCGGCTCAGATTTAGGTCCTAAAATAACACCTATTGGTTCTTTAGCAACATTACTTTGGTTGCATGTGTTAACACAAAAAGGCGTGAAAATTTCTTGGGGTGTTTACTTTAAAACAGGAATCATTATTACCATTCCTGTGCTATTGGTAACACTGTTAGGTTTATATCTTACGCTCATCATATTTTAAGAAAAGAGGAATAAATTATGGACAAGAAAACAATTTATTTTATATGTACTGGAAACTCTTGTCGTAGCCAGATGGCTGAGGGTTGGGGAAAGAAAATATTAGGTGAAGATTGGAATGTCTATTCTGCTGGTATTGAAACACATGGCGTTAATCCTAAAGCAATAGAAGCTATGAAAGAAGTAGATATTGATATATCAAACCATACATCAGACTTGATTAATAGCGATATCTTAAAACAATCAGATTTGGTCGTAACGTTATGTAGTGATGCAGACGATAATTGTCCTATCTTACCACCAAACGTCAAAAAAGAGCACTGGGGTTTTGATGACCCAGCAGGTAAAGAGTGGTCAGAATTCCAACGTGTTAGAGATGAAATAGGACAAAGAATAAAACAATTTCATCAAGCATAGTAATAAAAAAAGACTATCTTCAAGTAGATAGTCTTTTTTATTATCACTTGAAAAACAAGAACATATGTTCTATATTGAAGGTGAGGTGATTTTTATGATGCCAAATCCTAATGCTCCAGATGAATATAAGTATGAAACAGATTATAGAAAGATCCCTAGCGAGTATTTAAATCCTAGAATTCCTAAAGGACGTGGAAAAATCAAATGGGCTCCCTTTGCAACGTTACCAGAACAATTTGAGACGATCCAACAATTTATAACAGATCAAAATAAAATTGACCGCCCAACTTTGTCTGATGATCAATTAAACGAGCTCAACTTTCAACTTCACCAAGCTTTACATACTGAGCAATATGTTCACATTGAATATTATCAATCTGGTTGGTTAGAAACTATGATAGTTCAAGTCAAACGTATCGATATGGCTCATATGATTCTAAAGGGGCGCAATATTAGTGATAACTCATCTGTTCAATTGTCTTTGTTAGATATCACTAAAATAACTCAAGCCAATATTTAGTAAAAATATTAGCTTGAGTTATTTATTAACGTTCTAATTTTTAGTCCCCGTATCAACTTCGTTGAACGCTTTTCGGACCGCAGTCTCTTTCGACTGCATAAGTCGCCGTATCAACTTCGTTGAACGCTTTTCGGACCGCAGTCTCTTTCGACTGCATAAGTCGCCGTATCAACTTCGTTGAACGCTTTTCGGATCGCAGTCTTTTTCGACTGCATAAGTCGTCGTATCAACTTCGTTGAACGCTTTTCGGATCGCAGTCTTTTTCGACTGCATAAGTCGTCGTATCAACTTCGTTGAACGCTTTTCGGACCGCAGTCTTTTTCGACTGCATAAGTCGCCGTATCAACTTCGTTGAACGCTTTTCGGACCGCAGTCTCTTTCGACTGCATAAGTCGCCGTATCAACTTCGTTGAACGCTTTTCGGACCGCAGTCTCTTTCGACTGCATAAGTCGCCGTATCAACTTCGTTGAACGGCGACTAAAAAAAATAGAACACTTTTAAGTGTTCTATCAATCAATTAATTATTTGTTTCGATATCTGAGATAATCTCTTTCGTTTTGCTTTCAATATCTTCAAAATCTTTTTTGAAAATATAAGCAAATGCTACTGCACCAATTCCTGCTACTAATGACACAGTAAGGATTGTATCGAATACAAATTTAACTAAACCTTTAATAAAATTCCACATTCTGTTTCACCTCAATAAATTATTAACAATATCTATATTAATGATAGCATACTTGAAAGCATCAATAAATATATACCCACTTTTCATCGTTTTATTCTTAAATAATACAAAAGTAATTTTATGTCATAATTGTACAAATACATATAATTTTGAAATTCACTCTATAAGTATCAGCTTAATACTAATCAATAGACTCATATACACATTTATCGATATCATAAATCTATTAAAAATCTCCAGTTGTGGTTATATATGGTCATATAAAAAGCGCCTAATATAACTAAGTATTAGCCGCTTCACATACTATATATCATTTACCCCACCAAGAAGATACTGCGTCTTTAAAAGAACTATAATAATTTGACATAATAATCACCTCAATAAAGTAATTTTATTAGTTACTCGCTGATGTTATCCTTATAATAACGACTTACCATGTACATTACAATTAACATAGAGTTACAATAAAGTTACATTTATGTAAGATTCAGAGAAACAGGAGATTTTAAATATGCAGACAGTTAATTCAGATATCTTAACACACCGAGGTTCTCATTTTGATTTGGGAGTAAAAACAGGCGAATGGTTACAACAAACACCTTTACTCAAAAACAGAGAAAAAGAATGGAAGAAGCGCATGCCTCGTTTTGATATTCATATCAAAGAGACTTACGATATTTTTCAAACATACGCACCACAAATTTGGGAAGAACTTCAAGGTATGCAAGAAGTTCTTAATTTACCAACAAGTCAAATGATTCTTAACTTTGCCCACTATCGTTTCACGCCGTTAAAAAATAGTGGTTGCACCGTTTTTTTAGGACAAGACTATATGATACGTAATTATGACTATCATCCTGCAACATATGATGGACGCTATTTATTGTTTCAGCCCAATGATGGTGGATTAGCACAAATCGGTCCTACTTCTCGAGTTACTGGTAGAATGGATGGAATGAATGAAGCGGGTCTATCCATGGGATATAATTTTATGCATAGAAAACATCCTGGCGATGGATTTGTATGTTATATGATTGGTAGACTTATTTTGCAGTATTGCAAAGACGTGCCGGAAGCCATTCAGCTATTGAAAGAAATCCCTCACAGAAGTTCTTTTAGTTATATTGTGATGGATAAACATTTGAACCATGCAATTATTGAGGTGTCTCCCCGTACGATTGATGTGCGCTACGATCGCACGTGTACAAATCACTTTAAAATATTAACACATGAAAATAGAAATTATACTAAAGAATCTAAAGCGCGTTTGGGAAGATTATTAAAAAAGACACCTGCTTCAATAGAGAAAATGAGTGCCTTTGAATTATTCAATAATCCAGAATTTGAAATATACAGCAAATTGTTTAAAAGTTGGTCTGGAACAATTCATACTAGTATGTATGAACCACAATCATTAACTACACATATCGCATTAGGTGAAAATAAAACACCAACTCAAATTAATTTTGGCAAATGGTTAGAAGGTCAACCTTTAAATATCACATCTCTAGAAGGTCAAATCGATACAGATTTAACATTTGCTACTCATTAATACCACACACCAAAAGAACCTAAGATAACATTGTAGCTGTCATCTTAGGTTCTAAATATCAGTATAAATCTTACTTTAATCAATGTGAATATCACCATGACTTGTATAAAACTCCAAATCATTATCACCATTACCTACTTTGTCATCTTCAAAATGTTTATTATTAATCACGGCTTTTCCTTTTTCAGGATTCAATTTCAACAACGTATTTTGAGGGGGCTTTTTGTACGTCATTTGTATATCACCATCTTGTGTAGAAGCTTTGAAATCAGACGCGATATCCATCTTACTCAAGTTAATGTCACCTTTATTTGCTAGTAACACAGATTTTTCAATAAGTGAGTCATTTACAGTTATGTCTTCATTTTTTATTTTAATATTAGCATTCTGTATTTTATCATTCGTCAAATGAATTGGAGAATTTAGGCCTCTATAATAGAGTTGATCTACATTACTATTTTTGAGTTGTACGCGCGCTCCACCCGAATCAGTCATTAAAAATTTAGCTGATTTCATATCTACATCATCTACAGAGATAGAATTGATTTGACTAGATAAAACTAATTCATCAATTTTCTTTTCAGGAACTGTCACTATCATTTTACTATTAGCTCTTCTAAATGGATTAAAATTCAAACCATAGTGGTCTTTCGTATTACTATTTTGTTGGATTATTAAACTCTTTTTTTCATTGGTAACATCCACATTCTTTTTTCCAGTATAGTGAACTGAAAATTTATCACCCTTTTTAACTTCAATAACACTATTTTGACTATCTATTTTCAAATTACTAATATTATCATTATCAAATGTTTTATTTACGTAGTTCAGTTGATTATTTTGTTTCTCAAAACTAAACCAAGTTAGGCATCCTAAAAGAAAACATGTGATAAATAATACTAAACCACCTATGAATAATTTCTTCATTCGACTGCACTCCCTCTAATCGTTTTGATATTCCAACGTAAATATTTTAATATCAGTCTGTAGACGAATTTTGCCAGCTTTGCAATGAAAACAAACAGAACAATGCCTAAACCAGTATAAGAAATTGCGAATAAGTAGTTACTAATAGCAAAACTAAAATTATTATTAAAAAAGCCATTAATAATCAATAAAACAGGACTAAGTGTTAAAAATAGAGAAAAAAGTAATAAAACAAACATAAATATGCCTACAAGTATCATAGGTATTAAAATGATAAGTAATGACAATATCCCCATGCCTAGAGAAGCCATTATAGCTCTAACAATCGTTCTAACATTGGGCCGATATTCTGCAGAAGCAATAGCATTTTTGGCCGTAATTTCTTTCCCAATTTTTTTAGGAGATTCAAGTGCGCCTATAATTTGATACTCATTTTTCCCTTCACTTTCTTGATCAAAAAAATATTCTTCGTATTCATACATCACTTTATCTCGTTCACTTCTTGGTAAATTGTCTAGTTCCTGTTCTAGCTCATTTAAAAAAGTGATTTTATCCAAAATATCTACCGCCATTCACAATTTAATTCGTTTTTGAACATTTATGTAAATTTAAAAATGACACGCCTCATAGGAATGTCATTTTTAAATTTTTATTTCTTATATAATTCAATTCTCTTTATTTTATCATGTTTGCAAATGATAGATAACTTTATTTTATTATCTTTATCCAGAAAATTTACAGATTTAAAGCCATTATGCAATTGTTTTTCCTTATAATGATGACCTAATTTATCAATTACATTTTCGATAGGGCCTTCTATCCTAGCATTAAAATTCGTACGAATACCTCTATCATGAATTAATGTAATACCCACAATTTCCGAATTTTTCTTCTTAACAATGAAAATTAAATCAGGATATTCTTTTTTATAATACGCACTGTACTTTTTTGTAATCATAGCTTCATCTACAGTATATTCACCTTTATCTAGCTTATCTCCGATTTTTTGATGATTGACTGTCAATGAAGACAAGTTCGTCGAACGATCAGATACAGCATAATGCATACCCATCCATGTGCCTATACCTATCAACACCATCGTACTCAATCCTATGATTAAAATTAACTTATGTATTTTCAATGCTGCCATCACTCTCCATTATTCATAAATAAATATAGCATAGGGGAAATCCACTTTCATCTCTAAACTATGAACTTAAAAACATATTACTTTTATAAGTATTAATAATTTTCTTTCATATTAAAATATTGATATAATAATACCTAATACATTAAAGGGGGAAATACTATGACAAGTCTAGAAACTTATTTCAAAAACAGTCAACCGCTTGATCAATATATTGCAGCCATGACTGAAAATAAAGAGAATTTAGAAGCGATATATCATTCTTTCTCTTTACCACAAGACGATGACCGTCTTGAAAAAATAAAATCATTAAATTACAGTAAAGTGCTTGTTATCACAGAAGATTGGTGTGGGGATGCCATGATGAACGTCCCTATTTTAAAACACATTTCAGAAAGTTTGAATTTAGAAGTTCGTGTCTTCCATCGTGATGAGAACACTGATTTAATAGATCAATATTTAACAAATGGCACTGCTAGATCAATACCGATTTTTGTTTTTCTAAATGATGATTTTGAACAAGAAACGGTTTGGGGTCCACGTGCAAGACAAGTGCAACATTTTGTAGAAGAAACGCGCTCTGATTTGCCTCAAAAAGATGATCCTGCTTATGAAGATAAAGCTGCCGAGGCTCATACGATTATTAGCAATCGTTACCAAACAGATTCTCAAATGTGGAAATATGTATATGATTCAATTTTAGATAAACTCATTATAAAATAATAAAAACGTATGAATTTTGGTATTTAACCGATAATTCATACGTTTTCATTTTATATATCTTTCTTCGTAACATAGAATAAATTAACGATGAATAATACTACAATTGAAGCTACAGTTATGAACCATTGCCAATGCGTAAAGGTATAATCACTGGATGTCGTTTTCGATGTTAAATAGCTAAATGGTATATACTTCAATGAATCTTGAATGTTGTCACCAATTTTAGGGATCATCGGCAGGAATGGTTCAGCAAAAGGCACGATTAATACTAAGAAAATTCCCAATGTAAATATAAGCGCTGTTTTAGGAACAATTAATGCGAATAAATACAATAGTAGCCCATAAAACAGATGGAAAAGTATGAAGAACCATAGTAAATCAAAGAACTTTTCAGTTTTCACATTTTCACCATCAACGATGCCTTGTACAATAAGTACAAAAGCTGTAAGTATGGCAGTAACTATTAGAGCGATTAATATGATTGAGATAACTTTTGCGATAATATAACCTACACGATTAGATTTTTTGTTCATATATAATTGAAGCGTACCTTGTGAAATATCACGTGTAATAGTTTTAATTACAAAAAGTAAGCCCATAAGTGAAAAGAACCAACTTCCTGCAGAAAGTAAAATATTACCATTCATTTCATCTGATTGTTGAACAAACAATACTGTAAAACCAATTAGCGGTGCAATCGTTAACAGTAACGCTAAATAAGTTAACGGACTTTTTATAATGCTATACATATCGTATTTAACAAGCTGTAAACTATTCATTATTGGCCGCCTTTCTTATTAATATTGAAGTACGTATCACGTAATGAACTTTTACGCGTCTCAATAAATTCAGGAAATACTTCTATATTTGCTAAACCTTTTAGTATTTTTTGATAATTCTTTTGTGCTGTCAAAATAATTTCTCCACTCGCTTGTTCAGATTGAATAACCTCAAACGCTTGATTTAAGTAATCTAATGACTTTTCAAAATCTTTCTTTGCAACAATTAAAATTGTAGAATCCGTTGGCGTCCCTTCACGCATATCAACATCTTGAACAAAATTACCATCACTTAAAAACACTGCTCTATCACAAATTAATTCAATATCCTCAAGTTTGTGACTAGAAATTAAAATTTTCATATCCAAATCTTTTACTAAAGTCTCAATTGTTTTCAATACATCTATTGAACCATCCGGATCCATTCCATTTGTAGGCTCATCTAGTATTAAGTATTTAGGTTTATTCATTAAGGAAACAGCAATTGCCAATTTTTGTTTCATCCCCATTGAGTATTTCTTAACTTTCTTTTTAATATAAGGTCGCATACCAAAAGCATCAATAATATAATCTGTATACTTTTTATCAAACCCTTTACCTAAAACATGAGAAAACAATTTTAAGTTATATAAACCTGATTTATTATCATAAAGTTTAGGATGTTCAATGAGATAACCTACATTTTCTTTGTTTCCTAATTTCACTTCACCTTTATAATTGACAATATTTCCGTTCATTACTTTCATTAGCGTTGTTTTTCCGACACCATTTTTACCAATCAAGCCTACGATACGGCTTTTTCCAAAATCAAAATCGATATGGTCTAAAACATTATTATTACCAAACGTTTTTGTAATATCTTGTAATTGCATAAATGCGCCTCCTTTTATTATTTATTGAGTTTGTTGTATTGAATAAAATAATTAGCTACAAAAAAGATAATACTTACTGCTAAAAATCCATAATTAAGACTGTTCTCAAAGTAATTTGAATTTACAAAGTGATAATCATATATTTCCGATAAACCAATCAATATCAGAACTATAGCAAATGGTATAAGTATAAGCATAACAAATAAATACGTTAAAAAAGAAATGTAATCAGATTTTTGTTCCGTATACCGTTTAAATGCAATAGGCACTGCTAGAAAGTTTAAAGTTATATAAGAAAAAGGTAAAGTAAAACTAATATTGATTGTATTCTTTGCTATATCAGAATTTGGCATATTATATAAAGATAAAATACTTGCACCTACTATAGTAAAGATTAGTATCGTTAAATAGTTTGCATTTAACATTGCTTTTTTAGAGACCGGAAGACTTCCAAAAAATTCATACGTATGCTTATGTCCCAATTTGCTGTAAAAGCGAAAGACATGGCCAGAATCTAATAAAGATACAAAGAGTAAAATCATAGCAACAGAAGCATATAGTGTTTGTGTAAAAGTATTATTATTGTCTATTACTAATTGTAATGGAGCAACAATTAACAAAATTGCATATAAAATAATGGTCCACTTACGTAATTTAAAATTTCTAATAAGTAAATTTTTCATCTAATATCCCCCTGTTGTTAAGATTCATCAATTTGGTGATTGTACTTGTGCGTCCCTTTTTCAAGATAAACCATTAAATCTTCAATAGTTGGTTTAGTTATTGTAACGCTATCACCAAAAATCTCACTAAACACATTCGCATGTTCTGTTAGGGCAATATATCCTGTTTTATGTTCTTCTAAATAATACGTTAATTGCTTTAATTCATCATCCAAATGTTGTGGATCACCTTTAACGACTTTAAATTTATTAAGGATATCATCTAAAAATTCATTTAATACAATTTCCCCATTTTTAATATAAACTAAGTAATCTGCAATCTTTTCTAAATCAGAAATAATATGTGTTGAAATGAATACAGATTTATTTTCATCAATAAGTTCTTTTTGAATTATATCTAATACTTCGTTTCTAACAATTGGATCTAAACCTGACGTTGGCTCATCTAATATGAATAATTTAGCGTTATGACTAAAAGCAATAGCAATAGATAGTTTCATCTTCATACCTGTAGAAAAGGTTTTTATCTTTCTTTTATAAGGTAAATTAAACTTTTCAAGATAATCTAAAAACAGTGTATGGTTCCAATCACTATAAAAAGGCGCAATATATGACTCGGCCTTTTTAATTGTCCATTTATCATTCAAGTATAAATCAGAATAGATAAATCCTATCTTATTTTTTATACCGACTGCATTATCTTTCATTGTTTCATTGAAAATTAGAATTTCGCCACTTTCTGGTTCAATTAAATCCATTATCATTCTAATTATCGTTGTTTTACCAACGCCATTAGAACCAATAAACCCTGTTACAAATCCTTGAGGAACACGAAAACTGATATCATTCAGTTCGAATGCTTTACGCCGATATGTTATAGTATTTAATTCTATTGCATTCATTCAGTGTCCTCCTCATAGATCATTGCTAAAATTTCTTGCAACTCAGATAGTGGCATATCTATTGACTTAGCTTCGTTACTCATTGATTTAGCTAGCGATTCAATCACTATAAATTGTTTTTCTTTCAATATTGCACTATCTTGTTCTTTTACATAAGTACCTTTACCTCTAATTGTATAAACAAAGCCGTCTTTTTCTAAATCTTCATACGCCCGTTTTGTAGTAATCACACTTACACTTAGGTCTTGAGCGAGTTCTCTCATTGATGGTAAATCTTCACCTGGCGCCACATAACCTTTTAAAATATTCTCTTTAATTTGTTGTTTTATCTGTTCATAAATAGGACTTTCGCTGCTATTTTTCAAAAGTATTTTCATAGACGTCCTCCTTCATAGCTGTATATATACAATATATACAATATATACAGTATTGTAAACCCCTATGCTATATTATCGCCCACAACTAACAATCACTGATTAATGCATTTCACTGCTATAATTATGATTCATCATAAAAAACAACGCTCTCAATAAGGCACAATATTTAGCTACCTCACTTAGAGCGTTGTTTTAAAATTTTATTTTTTTTGCTGATTGTTACTCTGACGTCTATTATTATTTCTATTTATAAAGGCACAAATCATAAACATAATTGCTGCAATTAACAGTTTTATGCCAGAGCTTTCATGACCAGTAGCCTGTAAATAATAACCAACGACAAACGATATCAGTGCTATTATCACAAATATTTTTGTTAAATGTTTCATTTCCTTCACCTCGAACAATATCATTGTATCAAACTTCGTCTTCAATTTCTAAAAGTGATGGTGTGACTATATCCTCTAAAATTCTATTTAATACAATAAAATATTATGTTTGCAGACTTTTATTTTTGATGATAAAATTATTTATGTATCCACGGATTATACTACACAACCCCAAGTCTGCGTCATCAGACTTGGGGTTTTTTGTGTAAGGCCACCTATTTGTCTTTCCATTTTATTTCTAACCAAACACGGAATACCACAAGTAAGCTACCTGTCACCAAAGTTGTAATCATTTCTTGCCACCACGTATTCATACTACACCTCCCACAGAAAAAAGTACCATGTAGGGATTGGATGGCCTGTTTATATTCTAACATAAAACAGAACGTATGTTCGGTAAAAATATCCATTTTTTACAAATTCAGTTTAAAATACAGCCAAGACTTTAAATTTAATCAATTTAGAGATAATATAAGTATATCAATAAGTAAAGAGAGGCTGACCAACTATGAATCCATTAGCTTTAGATTTAAATGAACAGTTATCTAAATCAAATCCAGAGGTTGCAGATATGCTATCAGATCTTGGCAAATTAATGTACTATCCAAAAGGTATATTATCTCAATCTGCAGAAGCAAAATCTACACAATATAATGCAACAATTGGTATGGCAACTTACAGTGATAGTAAGATGTATGCCAATACTTTAAACGATATGTTTAATCATTTAGAGCCTGACGATATCTTCCCTTATGCACCACCACAAGGTATTGAACCACTGCGCGATTTATGGCAACAAAAAATGCTAAAAGAAAATCCCGATTTAGATAAAAAAGATATGACTAGACCTATTCTTACAAATGCTTTAACTCATGGTTTATCATTAGTTGGCGATATGTTCGTTGATAGTGGTGATACATTATTATTACCTACTCATAACTGGGGTAATTACAAACTTGTTTATAGTACTAGACATAATGCTGAAATTGAAACATACGATATTTTTGATGAAGAAGGTCACTTTACGACTGAAGCATTAGTCAATACTTTAGAAAATTATAAAAAAGATAAAGTTATCTTAATATTAAATTATCCAAATAATCCTACGGGTTATACACCTACTCAAGGTGAAGTTACAACAATTGTTAATGCTATTAAATCACTTGCAGAACGTGGTACAAACGTAATTGCATTAGTCGATGACGCTTATTATGGCTTATTCTATGAAGATGTATATACACAGTCTTTATTTACGGCTTTAACAAACTTACACTTAGACAATATCTTGCCTATCCGTTTAGATGGTGCAACTAAAGAATTTTTTGCTTGGGGATTACGCGTAGGTTTCATCACTTTCGGCATAAATAATGAAATAACAAAACAAGTGCTAGAAGCCAAAGTCAAAGGTATGATTCGTAGTAATATTTCAAGTGGGCCTATGCCTTCTCAAAGCGCAGTAAAATATGTGTTAGAGCATAGTGAAACATTCAATAAAGAAATCCAACAAAATATAGACACATTACAAGCAAGATATGAAGTAACAAAAGCTGTCGTTTATGATGATAAATATGTACAGTTTTGGCAACCTTATGACTTCAATTCAGGTTATTTCATGGCTTTACAAGTTAAAGATGTAGATCCAGAACAATTACGTAAACACCTCATTGATCAATACTCTATTGGTATTATCGCACTCAATGCTACAGATATACGTATCGCCTTTAGTTGTGTAGAAAAAGACGATATTCCACATGTCTTTGATGCTATTGCCAAAGCTATTGCAGATTTACAAAATTAATTGCTGTATTTCACTTTATGCATAAATAAAAGAGATGGATCGCCTAAATTCAGGTGACCCATCTCTTTTATTTATGTTATTGTTGTTGTCTTAACAAACGTGACATCTCTTCTATTTTACCTGCATGTATAGGAATATGAATAGCATTTAAAACCAATAGTTCATCTAATGTACTACAACCAGCTATAGTTTCTGTAAGTTCCGCTTCTAATTGCTGATCAGTTAATTTTCTTGCACGTTCACCTAATGTTTTAAGATGAGTAAATATTTCATCAACACTTGGAATATCTTCGTCCCCCCAATTATCTGGGGATGAACCATAACCAAATAGTTTTGTATATTTTGCTACATCTACTTCATTTTGTTCGCATAATGATAGAACTGTTTCAAATATTGTTAAAACGTGACCATATTGCCAATGGATGGTATTTGGAAAAGCGTCTATTTTATCATCAAGTACTTGTTCATTATTCCAATTGTCGTATCCCGTAATAATATAATTTATACCTGAATCGATAACCTCATAAACTGATTTATTTGTCATAATTTAGCTCCCTTTCGTTTTCAAAGTTTAAAACGATTCACATCACAGCATCTATGTAGCAAAGACTATTCCATCTCTACCCTAAATTAATATTTATTATTCACTTATTAATATACTTATTTTTCGATAAATTAGACCATAAATTTCTTTTGAATATGAAAACGTTATAAAACCATCAAGTAAGCTCCCCGCTATATTTGATATAGTGAGGAGCTTACCATAATGAAATATTGATGATCGTTCTATGTTTGGTTTGTGGCGTATAATTACATCATACCAGGCATACCGCCCATGCCACCTGCTTGTGCATCGTTATTAGTTTCTTCTGGAATGCGTGCTACAACTGCTTCAGTTGTTAAGAACATTGCGGCAACGCTTGCGGCATGTTGTAATGAAGAACGCGTAACTTTAGTAGGATCAACAATCCCTGCTTCTAACATATTACCCCATTCATTTGTAGCGGCATTGAAACCGACGTTAACTTCTGCATTTTTAAGTCTTTCAACAATAATAGACCCTTCCAGACCAGCATTTTCAGCAATTTGGCGAACAGGTGCTTCTAATGCTTTTAATACGATATTAATACCTGTGGCAACATCGCCTTCAGCATCGATTTGTGCAACCTTGTCGTAAATATTCATAAGTGCTGTACCACCACCGGCAACAATACCTTCTTCAACTGCTGCTCTAGTAGAATTCAAAGCATCTTCGATACGTAATTTACGTTCTTTCAATTCTGTTTCGCTTGCTGCACCAACTTTAATTACTGCAACACCACCAGCGAGTTTCGCTAAGCGTTCTTGTAATTTTTCTTTATCGAATTCAGAATCAGTCTCTTCAATTTGTGCTTTGATTTGACTCACACGTGCATCAATACTGTTTTCGTCACCATTACCATCTACAATTGTTGTATTATCTTTAGTAATTTCAGCTTTATTTGAAGTACCTAACATATCAATTGTAGCATCTTTTAACTCTAATCCTAAGTCATCAGTAATGACTTGTGCGCCAGTTAAGATGGCTAAATCTTCTAACATTGCCTTACGACGATCTCCAAATCCAGGTGCTTTAACAGCAACTGCTGTAAATGTACCACGCATACGGTTAAGCACGATGTTAGTAAGCGCATCTCCTTCTACATCATCTGCAACAATTAAAATTGGTCTACTTGCTTGAACAACTTGTTCTAATAATGGAAGAATGTCTTGGAAAGAAGAAATTTTCTTATCAGTAATTAAAATATATGGTCTTTCAAGTTCAGCTACCATTTTATCTGAATCTGTGACCATATATGGTGACTGATAACCACGATCAAATTGCATACCTTCAACGACTTCTAATTCAGTATTAAATCCGCTAGATTCTTCAATTGTAATGACACCATCGTTGCCAACTTTTTCCATTGCTTCTGAAATGTATTTACCGATTTCTTCATCTGCTGCAGAAATTGCACCAACTTGTGCGATTTCATTTTTATTATCAACTTTTTGAGAAATTTCATGTAATGCATTGATTGCTACGTCTACAGCTTTATCAATACCTTGACGTAATCCTACTGGGTTGGCGCCACTCGTTACGTTTTTCAAACCTTCTTGAATCATAGCTTGAGCAAGAACAGTAGCTGTTGTAGTGCCATCGCCAGCAATTTCATTTGTTTTATTTGCAACTTCTTGAACTAATTTGGCACCCATATTCTCATAAGGGTCTTCTAATTCAATTTCTTTTGCAATAGTAACACCATCATTTGTAATAAGTGGTGACGTATACTCTTTATCTAATACAACATTACGTCCTTTTGGTCCAATTGTTACCTTCACGGCGTTAGCTAATTTATCAACACCTCTTAACATGGATTGACGTGCGTCTTCGGAAAATTTTAAATCTTTTGCCATATTATTTTACCTCCATCATGTTCGTATTATTATATATTTATTTTAAATTTAATTATGCTTCAATAACTGCTAATATATCGTCATCATTAACGATTAAGTATGTTTCGTCTCCACGTTTAACTTCTGTACCAGCAAACTGTTGGAATACGACTTTGTCGCCTTCTTTTACTTCAGGAGCAATTCGAGAACCATCTTCTAGAGTACGACCTGCACCTACTGCAATTATAGTACCTTCGTTAGATTTTTCTTTAGCGCTATCCGTTAAAACGATACCACTTTTTGTTGTTTGCTCTTGTTCTGTTTTCTGAATAACTACTCGACTACCTAATGGCTTTAACATTGAATGTTCCTCCTTAAAATAGTAAATCTTTTAGCACTTAAAGATTGTGAGTGCTAATCTACTTCCTATAATAATCAAATTTGGTCAATATTTCAAGTTAAAACTATTGAACTAAATTTTGTGTACTGAGCATTTTTACGATAAAATAAACTATAATCTAATTTTTGGAGGTTCATTATGTCTCGTATATGGGTGTCCATTTTGACATTAATTATTTACGGACTTGCACAATTTGGTGTTGCTTTCATACAAATGGCAGGTTTATTTAACAATTTTACTGGCAAAGCGCTTCTCTTTGCTAATATTTACGCGCAAGTAGCATTATTTATTATTGCAGCAGTTATCATTATTATTATAAATAATTTCATAGCTAATCCTACACGTTTAGAACAACAACCGAAAGAAAAAAAACGGTATGTTATTCTTTGGGCAATTATAGGTTATGTTATCGTAATGATTTACCAAGTTGTTGCTGGCATAATCAACATGTACGTATTTGGTGCGCCTAATAAAAGTCCTAACACTGAAAGATTAATGAAGGTAGCGAATGAAATACCTCTATTTATTATTTTAATTTCAATTGTTGGACCTATTTTAGAGGAGTTTGTCTTTAGGAAAGTAATCTTCGGAGAACTATATAATATTATGAAGGGGAATAAAACTTTACGTTTCCTCGTAGCGGCAATTGTAAGTTCAATTATCTTTAGCGCCGCTCATGGTGATCCTTCATTCTTCATGATTTACTTTGGTATGGGCTTCATCTTTGCAGCTTTATATGCCTATACTAAGCGAATTTGGGTTCCAATACTTGTACATATGATGCAAAATGGTTTTGTAGTTATTATACAAGTCTTCCTTGGACCTGAAAAAATAAAAGAGTTACAAGAATCAGCTTCTTTTATTCTTCATTTCCTTTATTAATATTGATATGCACAGACTATAAAAGGCAGTACTCATTTATCTTATAATGAGTACTGCCTTTTAGTTATTTTAGATTGTTTGTCAATCCAAATTTAATATTACTGCTTTTTATTCTTACGATGTACAAAATAACCAACAACCATACCTATAAATATCATAATCATCGCTGTCATTAGCGCAAATAAGGTTCTCTCAAATTTTATATCAATAGTATCTGAGGCTTCTTTTTCTTTTGTATGCGTCATCTCTTCATCGGTACTAGAATGATATTCATATTTACCAGTTAAAGCTTTACCTTCTGGTTTTTTCAAATCTGGCATCGTTCCGATATCTCCTGTAATTAATGCTAAAACTTGTTTATCTAAGTTCTTATAATAGTCCGTTGACTTTAAAGGATTAAAATATTGGAACTTAAAATAATTCGTATCTTTTTGTAACTTATTTAAATAAGAATTATCAGCAAAATCTTGTTTTCTTAAAATCGCTGAAATATCTTTATCTGATACTTTGTCTACATTATTATTTAACTGCCTTACTTGATTTAATACAAATGGATTATATTTAAAAGAGCCTACTGACATTTGATTAAATCTACTGATCAATTGTCCATCATCTGAGTCTTCATTCTTTTCTTCATCATTTACAGCTAAATCACTATAAGTGACATTATCCTCACTATTCCCTGAAACATATTGCGTGGATGCATTACTATGTTCATTGCTACTAAGATTTTGATCATTCTCATTGTTATCAATAGTTTGAGATGGCTTTGTCTTTTCTGTAGTGTTTGACTCATGAGTATGACTTTCACTTGGTTTAATAGTTGTTGATGAATTTGAAGAATCCATTGACTTATTAGACTTGGATGGTTCTATTGGATTGGCTAATATACTACTGTTTGTGTTGGTAGGTTCGGTAGCATGCCCTCCTGTATTACTTTTACTATCACCTGATTGATTTAGCTCTGTCGGATTATTCGGACCTCTATTGCCAGACTTGTTGGGTTTTAGAGCGCTTCCTTTCCCGCTATTATTTTGATTTGTACTACCTGATGATGTGGTTTTATTTGAATCATCGTGGTGTGAGGTATCTCCTGTTCCATCTTCACTTGGTTTATCTGGTTGCGTTGGTTCTTCGGCTCCATCGCTATTATCTTGATCCGGGTCATCGGGCTGTGAAGTATCTCCTGTCCCATCATCGCTTGGCTTATCTGGTTGCGTTGGTTTCTCGGCTCCATCACTATTATCTTGATTCGAATCATCCGACTGTGAGGTATCTCCTGTTCCACCATCGCTTGGCTTATCTGGTTGCGTTGGTTTTTCGGCTCCATCGCTATTATCTTGATTCGAATCATCCGGCTGTGAAGTATCTCCTGTTCCACCATCGCTTGGCTTATCTGGTTGCGTTGGTTCTTCGGCTCCATCGCTATTATCTTGATCCGGGTCATCGGGCTGTGAGGTATCTCCTGTTCCACCATCGCTTGGCTTATCTGGTTGCGTTGGTTTCTCGGCTCCATCGCTATTATCTTGATTTGAATCATCCGGCTGTGAAGTATCTCCTGTTCCATCATCACTTGGCTTTTCTGGTTGCGTTGGTTCTTCGGCTCCATCGCTATGATCTTGATCTGAATCATCCGGCTGTGAAGTGTCTCCTGTTCCACCATCACTTGGCTTATCTGGTTGTGTTGGTTCTTCGGCTCCATCGCTATTATCTTGATCTGAGTCATTGGGTTGTGAAGTGTCTCCCGTTCCATCATCGCTTGGCTTATCTGGTTGTGTTGGTTCTTCGACTCCATCGCTATGATCTTGATCTGAGTCATTGGGTTGTGAAGTGTCTCCCGTTCCATCATCGCTTGGCTTATCTGGTTGTGTTGGTTCTTCGACTCCATCGCTATTATCTTGATCTGAGTCATTGGGTTGTGAGGTATCTGTTATATTTCTCGTTTTATCACTACCACTCATTGCAGACACCACTTGAGTTGGGTCTTCAACTAAACTTGGATGATTTATCCCTGAATTATTCACTTTTTGTTGCATATCTTGGTTGGTGTCGTTATCTACTATATTTGAAGTTTCTTGATTATCATTTACTTCGCTATTAGTCCTTGAATTATTTTGCTGCTGATTATCCAATTGCTCAACTGCCGCATGCGTTGGTTTGGATACTAAGGTTGCACTTAAAGCGAATGCAAAGCTGGAAACTATCAATTTATGTGAAATATAATTTTTCATACACTCACCTCCTAAAAGAATTTTTCACTATCATAAATTAGTATATTAGAAATCGTAGTTTTTTTCATCAAAAGTAAGGTTTTGAAAGATAATATTAACCTTTTTGAAATTTTATGTAAAATCCTATTTACAAACTCAAATATAATTATTATACTTAATATACAAATTAGATTAAGAAGGAGTTTTCGCAATGGGACTTTTTAGTAAAAATACAAACAGCTTAACTGCTTTTCAAAATGCAATAGAATCAAGACGTACAATCTATAGTTTAGATCAAGATATTTCAATTTCTGACAATGAAGTAGAAAGCATTATAGAGCATGCAATCAAACACGTACCATCTTCATTTAACTCTCAATCAACAAGAATCGTATTGTTATTAAATGATAATCATAATAAATTTTGGAACATCGCTAAAGATGAACTGAAAAAAGTTATGGGTGATGACCGTGATTTCCAACCTACTTCTGATAAAATTGATAACTTCAAACATTCACACGGCACAATCCTCTACTTTGAAGATCAAGAAGTCATTGAAGGTTTACAGAATCAAATGCCTAATTATGCTGAGAACTTTGCTATCTGGTCAAGCCAAACAAATGCAATGCACCAATTTGCAATTTGGACTGCTTTGAGTACTGAAGGCGTAGGGGCGTCATTACAACACTATAATCCATTAGTTGACGCAGCTGTAACTGAAGCTTTCGAAATTCCTAACACATGGAAATTAGTAGCACAAATGCCTTTCGGTAATATTCGTGAAGAAGCTGGCGATAAAGAATTTCATGATGTAAGCAAACGCTTTTTAGTTAGAAAATAATTATTTATAAATCAAAATAAAACTGGCGATAATGATCCTTTTATTATCGCCAGTTTTATTTTTTGTTACTTATGATTGAATTCAACTATTAAAAAAATCTTATATTAATTTTGAATTATACATTTATATCTAGTATATTTGTCCTAACACTAAGCTAAGGGGCGATAGAGATGAATATAGAAATATTTCAATTTAAAGTTGAGCCAGCAAATGTTTTTTTGAATGAAGAAACAATTACAAATTGGTTTGCAGAATATGTCACGTCAGAAACAGATATCGTAGTCTTACCAGAAATGTGGAACAATGGTTATGCCCTACCTCAATTAAAAGAATTATCAGATAATCAATTATCAAGAAGTTTTGAATTTATTTCCAAACTAGCTATTCAATATAAAGTCGATGTCATCGCAGGATCTGTATCAAATAATTTAAAAGGCGATATTTATAACACTGCTTTTGCAGTATCAAGAAATGGTTATTTGATCAATAGCTATAATAAAGTCCATCTTGTACCAATGCTCAATGAACCTAGTTATTTATCTGCTGGAAATGCTGTGCCCGAAGCGTTCACATTATCTAACGGATCGAAAGTAACACAAATTATATGTTACGACCTCCGCTTTCCCGAATTACTACGCTATCCCGCTAGAAAGGAAGCACAAATTGTGTTTTACGTTGCTCAGTGGCCTGAAGTCAGAGTAGATCATTGGACTGCCCTTTTAAAAGCACGTGCAATTGAAAATGATATATATGTTGTAGCTTGTAATGGTTGTGGCGATGATGGAAAGACTCAGTATGCAGGACATTCTCTTGTGATTAACCCAAATGGAGAAATTATTGCACAATTAAAAGATAAACCTGATCATTTATCATGTATTTTAGATTTAGATGAAGTCACAGCACAGCGTGAAGCTATACCTGTCTTTAAAAACTTAAGACCACATTTATATAAATAATAGCATAATAAAAACCGTGAGCTTGGGAGGGGCTCACGGTTTTTGTAACTTATTATTAAGGGAATGTTTTACAGTTATTTCTCTATCTATTTTTGGGGATGTTATTAATTATGAAAAAATTTTAGTGAATTTACCGATTATAATGATAAATTGAATGATGTTTACGATAGCTTACATGCTAATACTTTAAATTGTCTCTGTTATAGACAATGTTAAAATGTTATTTGACTTGAGACTGGGAAGGGTCTACAAATCTAAATAGTATCCGCTTTGAGATTGGGAAATGTTCTTCAAATGCGAATAATTAAAATGATTCTTGATTCGAGACTGGGAAAGGTCTACAAATCCAAGTAATTAAATGAAACTCGATTAGAGACTGGGAAAGGTCTGCAAATCTGAATAATTAAAATGATTCTTGATTCGAGACTGGGAAGGTCTACAAATCTAAAATAAATACAAGTCGATAAGAGAATTGGGAATATTCTACAAACCAAACAAGTTTGCTTAATAAATTAAGCACTTATGTACTTGTTAGTACTATTTTACAAAACCACTAATTGCTGCTGGAATGTCATTTGTCACTACATCAGCCTCCTCTGTTTGTATTCAAAGAATTGAAAAACGAGAACTAATTTGCAACTATAACAACTATACGAAGAAAGTAGAGCTACAATATTAGTTAATTAATTAGGCCCCTGCTCTTAAGCCTAATTAACATCATCATTCAAACAAAAGTTATTAGATGATTTGTAAAATGTTTATCACTTCTTTGTGATACAAGTACATTAAACCATGTATTTTACGTACTTCGTTAAAAATTCCTTAACTTGTAATATTTTATTCTTAACTGTACAAAAATATATGTTAGAATTGAACAGATATAGATTTTCGACAGTTAGGAACACAAAATATACAGTTACGCAATAAGACGCCTAAAACTTAATTAAAATTGTATAATACGCATAAGGAGAGAAACGCAATGTCAAAGTTAATTGATAATAAAATTGATGAGTTTTCAAAATACTTACAACAGCGCAATAACTTAGAGCACATTGAATATTTAAAGATGCGTTTGGGAATGCAAGTAGTTGTCAGTAACTTTTTTAAAGCATTAGTAACATATGGCGTTTCAATCCTATGCCACCTCTTTCTTTATACACTAACTGTATATTTATCTTATTTTTTCATTAGACTATATGCACATGGAGCACATGCAAAATCTTCATTACTATGTCATATGCAAAATTTATTGTTTTTTGTTTTATTACCCTGGCTTTTAGGGTATATGAACGTGTCTAGTCTGTTTATGTATTCATTAGCAATTATTGGTTTTGTTGTTTTAGTAATTTATGCACCAGCAGAAACAAAAAAACAACCAATTCCAATAAGATTGAAAAAAAGAAAAAAAGAAAAAACAATTGTCGTAACTTTATTATTATTAATTATTTCAGTTTTTTTCAAAGATCCTTACCAACAATTAATACTATTGGGTATTGTATTAATTGCAGGAACTCAACTACCTATATTTTTCCCTAAGGAGGATGTTAAATCATGAATATTTTCGAATCTATTTTAAACTTATTTGCTAAATTTTTCTCAGTACTAGGTGTGATGGCAGGAGCAAAACCTTGTGGTGGCTTTTTTGATGAGCCTGAAGTACCATCAGAAATAACTAAATTGTACGAATAATGTTTCTTTAGAAAGTGTGTGGAAAATGGCAATCTTAAACTCAATAATTTTAACGTTATTTCAAGCAATAATTTTATTTGTCATCATAAAAATATTAAATAATATTAACTACAATTTCAGGGATTATATTTCTATTTTAGGGATTATAATCCCTTCTACTATTGTTTTTTACTTTTTTAATACTAAAGCTATGATTGTTTTATTGATAGGTTCAGCAATATTTATATATTTCAAGAACAAAGTTATTGGTCTTGTATCTATTTTAATTATTTTTTTCATTTTATATATAGCAAACTTTCTATCAATATGGTTAGCTGCAATGATTTATGATTATATAGAAACCAGTTTGATTTTTAATATATTATATTTAATTATTTTTTCTATAATAACTTTATTTTTTTCATTTATAGCCAGATTTTTCATGAATCAGCTATTAAGGTCTGATTTATCATTAAATAAAATTTATTTAAGTATTGTTGGCACTTTACTTTTGATAGCATTGTTATTACTTTATTCTTATGTTCCTAATAAAATAATGTCCTTTTCCGATATTAAATTTATAGTTGTCATGTATGCTGTTTTCATAATTACGATAGCTATACTCATTATTACTATCTCTTTTAGTATTATTCGACAAATTCAGTACAAGCGTAATATGCAGGAAATTGAAAATTATTATAAATATACTCTACAAATAGAAAATATTAATAATGAAATGCGCAAGTTCCGTCATGATTATGTGAATATACTATCTACTATGTCTGAATTCATTAGGGAAAGTGACATGGACGGTTTAAAAAAATATTTCAATGAAGAAATTTTGCCTATGCAAGATAGCATGCAAATGAACACTATAAAAATTAACGGTATTGAAAACTTAAAAGTCCGTGAAATCAAGGGCCTATTAACAACAAAAATATTACAAGCGCAAGAAAAAAATATTAGAATTAGTATAGAAGTACCAGAACCTATAGAGAGAATCGATATGCCAATCATTAATTTAAGCAGAGTCATTGGCATCGTACTTGATAATGCAATAGAAGCTTCAGAAAAAATAGAAGACGATCCACTTATTCGTATTGCTTTCATTAAAAACAATGATGATTCTGTAATGTTTATTGTGATGAATAAATGTGAACCGAATATGCCACGTATCCACACGCTCTTTCAAGAGAATTTCTCTACAAAAGGTAAAAATCGCGGTCTAGGGTTATCTACTTTAAAAGAGTTGACTGATGCCACATCTAATGTTTTATTAGATACAACCATTGATAATGACTACTTTATTCAAAAAGTAGAAATTTTAAATTCTGACTCATAAGGATGTGAAAACATGAAAATATTCATATGTGAAGATGATGCAAGACAACGCGAAAATATGATATCAATCATCAACAACTACATCATGATTGAAGAGAAACCCATGCAAATTGAAGTTGCAACTGATGATCCTTATGAAATACTAGAACGTTCAAAAAACACGAGTGACATTGGATGTTACTTTTTAGATATTCAACTAAAATCTGATATTAATGGCATTAAACTTGCAAGTGAAATTCGTAAATATGATCCTGTCGGTAATATTATTTTTGTTACAAGTCATAGTGAACTTACTTATCTCACTTTCGTGTATAAAGTTGCTGCTATGGACTTCATCTTCAAAGATGACCCTGATGAATTAAAATCAAGAATTATTGATTGTCTTAATACCTCTGAATCTAGATTAAAACTACTTTCTAAAGAATCTAATGTGGAAACGATAGAATTAAAACGTGGCAGTAATTCTGTCTATGTTCAATATGATGATGTTATGTTTTTCGAATCTTCTACTAAATCACATCGATTAATTGCTCATTTAGATAATCGTCAAATCGAATTTTACGGCAATCTTAAAGAGCTGGATCAACTTGATGATAGATTCTTCCGATGTCATAATAGTTTTGTTATAAATCGACACAACATAGAATCTATAGATTCTAAATCACGTATTGTTTACTTTAAAAACAACGAACATTGCTATGCTTCAGTGAGAAACGTCAAGAAAATATAATACATAAAAAGAAGACTTAACAAGTGATTATCCACCCTGTTAAGTCTTCTTTTTATTATTATTTAGTCAATGCTTTGTTTACTTCATCTATAGTAGGAATACTACCAATTGCTCCATATTGAGTTGTAACCATGGCTGCTACATAATTACTGAATTCAAGTATGTCATGACCATTATTTTTTAATAATTGAATTGGCTCATTACTTTCAGAAGTCAATAATTTACTTATCAACGCACCAATAAAGGCATCGCCTGCGCCAGTAGTGTCAACGGCCGTCACTTTAAATCCTGGTTGTTCAATTACCGTACCATCTTTTAAATAAATCACAGCCCCATCTGGACCTTTAGTATAAATGACCGCTTCAACTTTACCTTGAAATAACCATTGAATGGCTTGCAGTTCTTCATTCTCTCCAGTGACAAAAGTTAACTCTTCATCCGAAATTTTAACTATATTGGCAAGTGGTATAAATTCTTGAATTGCATGTTTACAATCCGCTTCGTTTTCCCATAGTGGTAATCGTACATTAGGATCAAAAACTATTGTGCCTCCTGCAATGCTCACTTTTTCAATTAAAGCTTTATGCGCTTGTTTCATTGGACTCTCCACTAAATCAACAGAACAAAAATGCAATACATCATCTTGTGTTACATCAATATCCTGAATATACTCTGGTTGATAGAGCATATCTGCGGAAGGCTTACGATAAAATGAAAAATCTCGTTCTCCTTCTTTTGTCAAACTGACAAAAGCTAATGCGGTATTGGCTTCATTTGTACGTTTAATATAGTTTGTATTGACACCTATATCTTCTATTGTTTCTACAATTAAATCACCAAACGCATCATTACCTAATTGGGTAATCATTTCAGCATTACCACCTAATTTAGTAGTAGCACTTGCTACATTACAAGGTGCGCCTCCTACTTGTCTCGAAAATCCTTCAACATCTTTTAATTTAGAGTCTGTCGTATTAGGTATAAAATCAATTAAAGCTTCGCCAATCGCTAATAGTCGTTTCATCCTTCATCATCCTTCAAATCATATTTTGTAAATCTAAGGTATACTTGTCCAGATTCTGTGGAAGCTTTTATACCGGTAGCATCATCATCTGTAAATATTCTTGAGGTCATTACACGTTCACCGTCATTACAGAAGATTTCAATACTTGAAGTATCAATAAATATTTGTAAATTTGATAATGGTGTATCTAAATATGCACTACGTGTAGTTCCATCAACGTGTTCTGGTAGTTTGCCACTTTCACTTCGGTCTAATGTTACTTTCTGTGCTCTAGTATTATAAGTAATCAACGTTGTTTGAGATTTAGACGTTCGTACTTCAAAATATATTTCTGTAGCTTCATTTTCCAATATATCAATAATTAGTTCATACTGTTCACCATCATAAGGATGTAATTGTCTGGTGAATTTATTGGCATAACCTAAAGCCGTTTCTTTATTTGTTCTTAATTGTTCGAGGGCTTTAATTGGTCGTTGCTTTAAGTTACCTTCTTCAACTGAAAGCACACGAGGAATGGTTAAACAATGTGCCCATCCATCTTTATCAGAAGGATAACTTATTTCTGGTAGTCCCATCCACCCTATTAAGATACGTTGACCATTTTCATCTAAAAATGTTTGAGGCGCATAAAAATCAAACCCATAATCTAATTCATGAAAATCCGCGTGATTCATTTTCAACTGATTAACATCGTATTGTCCCATGATATAACCTGATTGATAAATATTTCGAAATTGCTCACCAGAAGGTTCAATACCTTGGGGACAGAATAATATTAAATCATGACCATCTAAATCAAAATAATCTGGACATTCCCACATATAACCAAATGCTTCTAAATTGGTTTGAATCTCACCTTGTAACTCCCAATTCACGATATCTGTAGAATAATATTGTAGAATTCTACCTTGTTCTAAATCATTCTGAGCAGCTATTATTGCATAGAAAACACCATCTTTAGTAAATACTTTAGGGTCTCTGAAGTGTTGCGTATATCCTTCTGGTGGTGCAGTAATGACTGCTTTAGGAAACTTTTCTATACTTCCATCATGATTTACTTTTGCTATGTGTTGTGTAGAAATTCTATTCCAATTATCATCACGGTGATTGGCTGTATACATGTAATA
Organism: Staphylococcus casei; assembly: GCF_030294405.1. Classification (NCBI taxonomy): domain Bacteria; kingdom Bacillati; phylum Bacillota; class Bacilli; order Caryophanales; family Staphylococcaceae; genus Staphylococcus; species Staphylococcus casei. The sequence continues at coordinate 954,757 of NZ_CP125718.1, read as the reverse complement.
TAAATTCCCATTATATTCAAAAGCACTACCGCTATATACTCCGTGACTATCATCTCTCGTATCTGGCTTTAGCGATGGCCCTTCCGCATTAAAATGTATCAAATCTTTACTTGTATATGTATACCAATATTTTAAACCATGCACTGGACCTAAAGGAAACCATTGATGTGATACATAATAAATCCCATTAAAATATATCAATCCATTAGGATCATTAAGTAATCCAGTCTTAGGTTGAATATGAAATGTTTGTCTATATTTAGATTTTTCAACTTGATCAGTTAATATATCAATCGTTTGTTGATCAACCTCCTCATATCTTTGATAGCGTTTTTCTCTCGTCCATTCAGTCATTACAATTTCCTCCTACTATCAATATTTTAACTTTATATATTTATTTTCTTTTTGGTACCGGTTCCATATAATTCTATTATATAATATCACGTTTCGTCTACCTTTTAAATGATAGCGTCACATCTATAGTTATTCGCTTTTCAATATGTTGTTGTTGAATCATTTGATTTAATTTATTCATCGATACTTCTCCTGCTTGTTCAAAATGATAAATTACTGTGCTAATAGATGGGGATACAATTTCGGTAACGGGGTCTCCACCAAATCCAACAATAAGTTGATCATTTAATTGATTTTTATGCTCTGAGGTAAATTTATGAACTGCTAGTGCAATCGAATCGGTAGCACCTACAACGGCATCATAATGCGTATGCATTTGCAATTCACTGGCAACATCTATCATTGCTTCTTTATAATTAAAGGAAGTATGGGAAATATGAGGTGTAATACCATGTGTGCTCAAACCCGCAATCAAGCCTTCTTTTCTATGTATACCAACCGCAATATCACTTTCTGTTACACCAAAGAATTGGACATCTTTATAGCCTTTTGTTCCTATAGTGTCGCCCACAAGGTACCCAGCACGAAAATCATCATGAATAATACAATGTAGGTCTTTATGTTCTTGACCCACGATAATAACTGGCACATTAATTTTATTAATGACTTCTAAATGTCTCTGTGTAATTTCTGTAGCCATCAATATAATACCATCAACTTTACTTCTATAAAAAGTTTCTAAGGCATCTATCTCCAATTCAACATCCAAATTGGTATAATTTAGCAATAACCTGTAGTTTAAATCATTACAAACTGACTTTACGCCTTTTATCGTTTCATCTACCGCATAAGAATTCATCCTAGGTATAATGGCACCAATCATATTTGTTCTATGTGCTCTTAAACTTTGCGCAAATTGATTAGGTTGATAGTCATTTTCTTGAATGATTTTATCCAATTTTTGCTTTGTTTTTATGCTTACCGACCCGTTATTTAGATATCTAGAAACTGTACTCTTCGATACGCCAGCAATTTTTGCAATATCAGCAATATTTTTCATAGTCTTCTCACTCTCATTAATTTGCTATTGTAAACAGTATTCATTTTATCATATTGCAACCGCTTTAAATACTATTTAAAACAAAAACCAACTTAGATAATTAAGTATATAATCCCTAATTATTGTAAGTTGGTTTGTACATTGTTTTATTCAGCTTTTTGAATCGTAATCGTCCATGAAGCATCGTCTAGTTGTTCATAGTTCGTTATAGGGTAACCTTGTTCTGCTGCCCAGTTTGGTAATGCTTCTGTAGCTTGCGTGCAGTCAAAATCGATTTTTAATTCGTCACCATTATCTAACGTGTTCATTTTCTTCTGAGCTTCAATTAAAGGGAATGGACAAACCATTCCGACTGTTCCTAATTCATATACCATCATGCATTTCCTCCTTCAAAATTAAGTTGTTTGCGTCTGAGAAGATACTGTATTTTTTTCTGTTTGTGATGCACTTTGCGCTTTCTTCATTGGTCTGATAAAAATAAAATAACTCATGAACCATGCGCCTAATATCATAGATGCGAGTGCAATCCAACCTTTCCAAGACATCGTTGCTGTTTCAACTAAGCCATTACCAATTGAACATCCGCCTGCTACTGAAGCACCAAAGCCCATACAAATACCACCAATGACACTATTACGTATCGTTTTCTTATCTGGCAATCTCCATTTAAACTCTCTTGCGCCTCTAGCTGCAATATAAGATCCTAAGAATATCCCAAGCACAAGGAATACGCCCCAGTCTATTAGTTTTGTATCACCTGTCACTAAAAACTGAATTATATTCGCTGATGGCGTCGTTATACCTAATCCATACATTCTACCTGTCGTTTCACTTACAGGCCATGCAAGTAACGCAATTAATCCTACAGCAATGGCTGCAACAAATGGGTGGTATTTTTTTTCAAATAAATAATGACGTACACCTGTGAATTTTTGTTTTAATTTTGGTACTGCAAATTTAGGTTTCGGTTTACGTAACGTTTTGGTTACAAAAATTACTGTAATGATTGTTAATAACGCTACCCATACCCAAGTAGGAATACCCGTCGTTTGTGACATACTTGTATTTACTGTTGTCGGTTTATTCAAACCATTCATTAATGGTAACAGAATACCGAATTTAGTTGCAGCTGAAGTAAATGCGTAAGCTATAAGTGCTAACCAACTTCCGATTAACCCTTCTCCAGCTCTATACCAAGTACCTGTTGCACAGCCACCCGATAAAATAATACCTATACCAAAAATAAATGAACCGATAACCGTACCAATAATTGGATACGTAGATTCTGGAATTTGAACCATTCCAGTAGATGTCAGTATCAGTAAGCCAATACTTTGAACTGTTATTGCAATCAGTAAGGCATAAAACATTTTATTGTTTTTTTGCACATACATATCTCTAAATCCACCTGCTAAACAAAACCTTGTCCTTTGCATAACAAAGCCCAAAAGTGCGCCCACAACAAGACCACTAATTATTAACCAAGTCATTCCATAACCTCTTTCCCGATAAAATCAATAAGATTAATGATATTAGAAATTGTATAAAATTTCAACCTCTATACTCACATACTTCACCAGAAAACGTTGTTTCTAATACTATTACACATTAATCGTGAAAATTAATTACAATAATGAGGCTTTGTAATCCGAGATAACGCATTAAATTGTCAATTTACCTCAAACCTCATCCTATTAGGAATTAAAATCACAAAAATAATAGCTATCACAGTACTAAATGGATTTCTCCCAAAGCTGCCAGAAATTACTGCCCCTAAAATTACCATTAAGGCAAATACATTCAATGCAAAACACTTATAAAAAAGCTAGCTTACTCAATACACAACGCATGATGTCACGTCTTGTATTGATCATAAGCTAGCTTTACTTTACCTATATTATTTATTGCTATAATTTTTCATAAAGAATAATAACGACTGTAATTCAATCCCTAAATCAATATGATGTACTTGAACATCAGATGGCGTTATTACACGACTCGGAGTAAAGTTTAATATACCTTTCACGCCTGCTGCTACTAAAGTGTCTGCCACTTGTTGCGCTACATCTTCAGGTGTGGTCAATATGACAATATCTATATCTTCTCGTGTAAGTATGTCAGTAATCTCATTATATGCACTTACACTGACATTACCTATTTCTGTCCCTATCACTTCATCTCGTATATCAAAAGCTTCCGTTATCGTCATCTCATCATGTATAGAGAAATTATAAGTTAATAATGCTTTCCCTAAATTCCCTACACCTACGATTGCAATCTTAATTTCGTCATTTTCACTTATTTCATTTTTAAAAAAATGTAATAAACTATCTATGTTATAGCCATAGCCTTTTTTGCCAAGCTCACCAAAGTATGAAAAATCACGACGGATAGTTGCAGAATCAATATTTAATCCTTCACTAATAGCTTTTGAATTAACTCTATCAATGCCTTTAGATTTCAATGTATTGACGAATCTATAATACAACGGTAAACGTTTCAATGTGGCACGAGGAATCTTTTCGCTTTGATTAGCCAAGATGTTGTCCCCCTATTTCATTATCTAATACTGAATAATCTTATAATCACTACAACATTATACATTAATGACTAATAAAAATAAACACTGATAGTTTTATCCAAGCCTTGAATACTGTAGAATGATAATGAATAGAGAGGTGCAAATCGGATGATATTATTACAACTTAACGACATATCAAAATCATTCGACGGAGAAGACATTTTTAATAACGTAGATTTCGAAGTTAAAACTGGCGAACGTATAGGCATTGTAGGTCGAAATGGTGCCGGAAAATCTACTTTAATGAAAATTATTGCTGGCGTCGAAGATTATGATACTGGACAAATTTCTAAAATTAAAAATCTTAAATTAGGTTATTTGACCCAGCAAATGACTTTAGATACGAAACAAACTGTTTTTGAAGAAATGTCAAAGCCATTTGAGCATATGAAACAAATGGAAATTGAAATGAAGAAAGAAACAGATTGGTTAGCAGAGCATGCAAATGCATATGATACCGAAGATTACAAATATCATATCGATCGCTATGAATCATTATCTAATCAATTTGAGCAACAAGAAGGTTACCAATATGAAAGTAAAATTAAAACTGTACTACATGGTTTAAACTTTACAGAAGCGGATTTTAATCGCCCTATTAATGATTTTAGCGGAGGGCAAAAAACACGCTTATCACTAGCACAAATGCTACTAAGTGAACCTGATTTATTACTATTGGATGAACCTACTAACCATTTAGATATGGAAACAACACAGTGGCTTGAAGGTTACCTTAACTACTTTAAAGGTGCTATCGTCATTATTAGTCACGACAGATACTTCTTAGATAAAATTGTCAATCAAGTATATGATGTAGCGCTTGGAGATGTGCAACATTATGTAGGTAATTATGGTCAATTTATAGAGCAAAGAGATAAATACTATGAGAAACGCATGCAAGAATATGAAAATCAGCAAGCTGAGATTAAACGTCTCGAAACGTTTGTAGAGAAAAATATTGCTCGTGCTTCGACCACTGGTATGGCTAAAAGTCGACGTAAAATGCTAGAAAAAATTGAACGTGTGAGCAAACCCATGATTGATGCCAAAAGTGCGAACATTCAATTTGATTTCGATCGAAACACAGGCAACGATGTCTTCCATATAAAAAATTTAGAAATCGGTTATGAAACGCCAATAACTAAAGGCATTAATATGGAAATCACTAAGGGCGATCACGTAGCAATTATTGGGCCCAATGGTATAGGTAAATCAACCTTAATCAAAACAATCGCCGGCATACAGGAGAAGTTAAATGGCGAAATTACCAAAGGGGCAAATTTAAAAATAGGCTATTACGATCAAAAGCAAGCTGAATTTAAATCAAATAAAACAATTCTCGATTACCTTTGGGATCAATATCCTACAATGAACGAAAAGGATATTCGCGCTGTTTTAGGGCGATTTTTATTCGTTCAAGAAGATGTTAAAAAAATAATTAATGACTTATCTGGTGGTGAAAAAGCTAGATTACAATTAGCATTACTTATGTTAGAACGCAATAACGTACTCATCTTAGATGAACCTACCAACCACTTAGACATTGATTCAAAAGAAATGTTAGAGCAAGCCTTAGCCCATTTTGAAGGTACAATATTATTCGTTTCGCATGATCGTTACTTTATAAATCAATTAGCCAATAAAATTTTAGATTTAGACCATGATGGTGGCACAATTTATTTAGGTGACTATCAATATTATATTGAAAAATTAGAAGAAAAAGCAGCTATTCAGGCGAAAAAAGAATTAGATAATCCTTCACAGTCAGCTATTGTAGCTCAACAAAGTAATACTTATATTGATCAGAAACAGCAAAAACGTGAGCAAAGACAAATTGAGCGAAAAATAGAGCAATGCGAAGTACAAATTGAAAGTTATGAGCAAGAAATTAGTGACCTCAACGAACAGCTCACTTTACCTGACATTTATTCAAATCCAGATAAAGCAAATGACATAGCAATTAAAAAAGCAACAGCCGAACAGCATTTAGAACAAGTCATGGCCGAATGGGCAGAATTACAAGAAATGTTATCATAACACACATTAAGTGTATCAAAGTGAAAGTAGATTATGCTACTTTCACTTTTTTTATTATATATCCCATCCTTTATTCTATTCACAATGTATTTCCCTTTGTTATGGCTATCCACAGAGTTATCCTAGTTATCCACAGGAAAAATCAAACCTTTTCTTGTTTTTAATTTTCAGAAATCGGAGCATATCCACATAGATAATCACCACTTATCCACACGTTATACACTTTTTGTTGATAAGTACGCATGTTCCCTATTGACTTTTAAACAAACACATCATGTCTTTGTACAAACCGTTATTTGTTCAAATCAAACAATCATGTCATAATTAAAGTATATTGTTTCGCAATATTAAGAAAGGAATGACCTTTTTATGCCCACACTATTATGGTTTTTTATCGCCTTTGTTGTAGCTGCTATTTTAATCACATTAGCATCAAAAATCATAGGTAATAAAAACCTAAAACACAATATTCAAACTTTATGGGATAGTCGAAAACCCTTAGAAAATTTTATACGCCCTTATCACAGATATAGTTATCAATATGATTCATTCAAGCACCAATATGATGCGCACATTCTTTTAGATGATAAAACGTGGTCTGATTTAAATATGGATGCTGTATTGGATAAGATGAATTTTAATTTTACTGCAATTGGTGAAATGAGATTATACGCTACATTAAGACGTATGTTCGAAGTTAAAGATAGTAAACTGATTAGCCATTTCAAAACAGATGTTTCTTTTAGACAGCAGGTTTCTTTTCATTTAGCACAAATAGGCAAAGCAATTTATCCTATGTTTCCTAACCAATTATTGTATGTAAAACGTAATAACTTTTTCATGCTATGTACATACTTACCTTTGATATTTTTAATCACGACCTTTTTTGCACCTAGTGTCGGAATCATATTAACAATTTTTTCGTTAATTTTTAACATGATTTTAAGTGGTTCATTAAAAAAAACATTTGATCAAGATTTAAATTCCTTGTTTTATACATCAACCGTTATTAAGAAGGCCTATGATATACATAATTTAGAACAAGCTCCTAAGTTAAATGTTAACTTCAATCATTTTAAAACAGCACGCAAATTTAGCGGATTATTAGGTCGTATTAATTCTAATGATGAAGCTTTTGTTATTGCTATGCTATTTAAATTAATGTTCATGTTAGATTATCAAATATTTCATTTAATTCAAAAGAGTTTCAAAACATATGATGAAGAAGTTATGGCTTGTTATGAGTACATCTCCAGTATCGATAATCATTATTCCGTCGCATTATGGAGAGAAACGTTAGATCATTATACTGTTCCTGAATGCACACAAGCTGATGTTCTTGATTTTGATGAGCTAACGCATCCTCTCATTTCTGAGGCTATCTCAAATGATTTAAAAATAAAGCATCATATCTTACTCACGGGTTCAAATGCATCAGGTAAATCTACTTTTATGAAAGCAGTTGCGTTAAACCTCGTCTTAGCACAAACTGTAGACACCGTTACAGCATCTCGCTTCACTTATAAACCAGGTCTAGTCTATACTTCAATGGTCAATCAAGATGATATATTATCAGGTGATAGCTATTTTATGACAGAAATCAAATCGATAAGACGTTTATTTGAGCTGCATTCCCAAAGTAAAGTGTATTGCTTTATTGATGAAATTTTTAAAGGTACTAATACAACCGAGCGGATTGCCGCCTCAGAATCGGTACTAAGTTATTTAGACCAACTTTCTGGCTATCGCGTTATCGCGGCTACACACGATATTGAACTATCCACGTTATTAGAAAAAAACTATGAGAATTTTCATTTTAATGAATCCATAGCTGATGATAACATTGTCTTTGACTATAAAATCAAAGTTGGTAAAGCAAATACACGTAATGCGATTGAACTGCTAAGGATTATGGACTTTCCACATCAGATCTATAATCGTGCCAAGTCAAACGTAGACTGATTGCACAAAAAAGCCCCTTTTATTTTGATAAGAGGGGCTTTTTTATATTAATTTATTCAGCGTTAATCATCCAAGTTACGCCAAATGGATCATTAAACATACCATATAGTTTAGACCATTCCGTTTTATCTAATGGCATTGTCGCTTTACATCCACCTTCGATGGCTTTATTAAAAAATGCTACCGCTTTATCTTTATCCGCTTCATTTGTATAATCAAATGTAAAAACTGCAATTGCACCACTATTGTCTATCTTTTTATTATCCATTGTATCACTACAATAAAACGTTTCCCCTAATATTTCAAAAGATGCATGCATCGTAAAATCATCATCTACTTGGTATTCCTTAGGCATATGGTCAAACATCTCATCATCTCCACCCAGACGTTGAATATTCGTTGCACCTAAGTGTTTTTCATAAAAGTTCAAAGCTGACAAGCTATTTTGAAAGTTAAAATATTGAATTGATTTCATCTATAATTCCTCCTTTAAATTTCGTTTATTAGCGCAGTTTTTACTATCTATAATTACAAATTACTTTTTTTAGTTCTACTTATAGCTATACCCTTTTATAGCTTATATAAAAACGTTTCAATAAATTATCCTATTGCCCTTAAAAAATGTCCAAAGTAAAAGGCCACGTTACGATTTATGTAACATGGCCTTTTACTTTGGACCTCAAATACTCGGGTTTATTTACACTGTTCATTAGCATCTATTTAATCGTTACAACACCAGCTTAATCACAATTATATTGAAAAGGATTCAATATCCATGCTGTTAAATCCATTTAATGTCATATCAGCTGTTAAGCCTGCTTGATATAAATAATACCCTGCAGCTCCAATCATTGCAGCATTATCTGTACACAATGCTGGACTTGGTATAGACAATGTAATATTTTGTGAAGCACATGCTTCTACTAGATTTGAACGTAATCCTTTATTACTAGCTACGCCTCCAGCAACAATAAGTTGTTTCACATTATAATGTTTACATGCCGAAATTGATTTCCCTACTAATACTTCTACCACACTGTTTTGAAAACTTGTAGCCACATCCGCATGATTAATCGTTTCGCCTTTTTGACGTAAATTATGCAGTTTATTGATTACTGCACTTTTCAAGCCACTAAAGCTAAAGTCATAACTATCTTTATCGAGCCAAACTCTCGGAAAATGATAACTATCCTGCCCTTCACTTGCTAGACGGTCAACTTGTGGCCCACCTGGATAATTAAGACCAATCGTTCTTGCCACTTTATCATATGCTTCACCTACAGCATCATCTCTCGTTTCACCAATCACTTCAAAGCTCAAATGATCTTTCATATATATGAGTTCCGTATGACCACCTGAAACAATCAATGCCATTAATGGGAACTGTAGGGGCTTCTCTAAATTATTGGCATAAATATGCCCAGCAATATGATGTACAGGTACTAAAGGCTTATCATAGGCAAAAGCTAAAGCTTTGGCTGCATTAATGCCTACGAGTAACGCACCAATTAACCCTGGACCTTGTGTCACCGCTATTGCATCAACATCATTCATTGTCATCTCAGCCTCAATAAGCGCCTCATCAACAGTTGTTGTAATACCTTCAACATGATGACGACTTGCAACTTCTGGAACTACACCACCAAAACGCTTATGGCTCTCTATTTGACTTAATACGATATTTGTTAATATTTCAGTGCCATTTTTAATAATACTTACACTTGTTTCATCACAACTCGACTCTATTGCTAATATTAATGTTTCTTTACTCATTTAAATTCACCCACATTACTAACGCATCCTCACCTTGACCATAATAATTTTTTCGTTTTCCTCCAAATTGAAAACCTAAGTTTGTATAGACATGTTGTGCGACATCATTATCTACACGCACTTCTAAACTCATTACGTCACATTTTGTTTGTACATAATTCATTGCATATTTTAATAACAATTGCCCTAGACCATATCCTCTATATGCTTCATCAATGGCAACCGTCGTTACTTGTGCTTGATCAATCACTATCCATACGCCAATATATCCTATTATTTTGTCCTTAAATTCTACAATGAAATAATGCGCAAATTCATTTTGTTCTATTTCATGATAAAACGCATCAATCGTCCAACTACTATCATTAAAACTATTTCGTTCAATATCAAATACTTGCGGCACATCACTTTTAGCCATTAAGCGAATATTTAGTTCTTGTTCTGTTGGTTTAACCAATTGCGTTCAGCCTCAGATAATTTAATATAGTTTGGTTTAAATTGATGGACATTTGCAGGCGTATTTATAAGTGTTTTCATTAGTTTAGCTTGTGGTATGTTAGGCTCACAAGAACTATCAAGTAAATGATTTAAGTGCTCGGTATCTATGCCTATAAATTTATAGGCTTGCCCTTTTTCGTGTAACAATGATAGTAATTCTTTTATAGGTAAGTATTGATCTGCTTCAACTTCTACTATTTGTCCAGCTTGATATTGATAAATTCCGGTATATACAGCTTCACGTCTAGCATCAAAGATTGGAACAATCAAGCGTCCATCTTCTTCAGCAGTAGCTGCTAAAGCTTTAAGTGATGATACCCCATACAATTCTGTATTTAAAGCATAAGCCAATGTTTTCGCAACTGTAACCCCTATTCTCAAGCCAGTATATGAGCCAGGACCCTCTGCCACAACAATTGCATTGATATCTGTTTTATCTAATTGACTTTCAGCAATGACTTGCTCTATCGCAGGCATTAACTGTACAGAATGATTCTTTTTTAAATTCGAATTAATTTCACTTAGCACATTATCATCTTGCATCACTGCAACTGACATCGGCTGATTCGATGTATCAATCATTAGATAATTCACTTTCAACTGCCTCCTTTATTGTTGAATAATGATTGCCTTCAGCTATCATTTCAATATTCCGTTCTGTTTCACCTATTGTTGTAATATTTATTGTTAAATGAGTTGGAGGTAAAAATTCTTCTATAAATTGACTCCACTCAATCAAAATGACTGCCTCATCCTCAAAGTATTCATCAAATCCTAAATCTTCTTCCGAATTTTCTAATCTATAACAATCCATATGATGTAATTTCAAATTTGTACCTTGATATGACTTAATAATATTAAATGTTGGTGAATTAATGTTACGCTTCACACCCAAAGCTTTACCAATCATTTGACTCAGTGTAGTTTTTCCTGCACCTAAGTCACCATTGAGTAAAATCAAATCACCTTGAGATAAATGTTTTGCTAACGTTTCACCAAACACAGCCATATCATCTAAACCCTTGATATTAATGACGTTCCTCTCCTTTTTATCGCCAGTTCTCAATGAATTGAGATTACTGGCGGTTATGCATGAGCTTGCTCAATATAAGCAATATTTTTCGTTAACATGAATTTCGTAACGAATATACCAATAGTTTCTATCTACAATATAAAAGATTATAAGTAAATGGAAAGAAATTATTGAGCCTTCTATTAAATTAACTCTTATAGTTTAACAAATTTTTAAGCATTTTACGTCACAGTGATACAACTTCTTAGCTAAACTTAAAATAGTTAGAATTGAAAGAAAATTGCAAATAGTTATTGACACACCCTCTACGTTGTAGTAAATTTAATTTATCAAATTTTTAGATATTTCAAACAAATCAAAAATAATAAACCATTCTATCGAGAGGAGTATAATAAAATGACCCAAAATTCAATGCAATACAAACCAACAACTTCAAATATTTTAGTCATTTTATTATGCTCGTAGGACTGGAACTTTAGTAAAGCATCTACTAAACGTTTAAGTCCTATTTCTAGTTGAATGGGACTTAAAAGCGTCCCAATTATTTATTGGGACGCTTTTTTATTTTCAATTTTATGGGGGAATTATACATGAGAAGCGATATGATCAAAAAAGGAGATCAACAAGCTCCAGCAAGAAGCCTTTTACACGCTACAGGTGCATTAGAGAAACCAACTGATATGAATAAACCTTTCGTAGCAGTTTGTAATTCATATATTGATATTGTTCCAGGACATGTTCACTTAAGAGAATTAGGAGATATAGCTAAAGAAGCAATTCGTGAAGCTGGTGCTATTCCTTTTGAATTCAATACTATTGGTGTAGATGATGGTATCGCAATGGGACATATCGGAATGAGATACTCTCTACCTTCGAGAGAGATTATTGCAGATGCTGCTGAAACAGTAATTAATGCGCATTGGTTCGACGGTGTATTTTACATCCCTAACTGTGACAAGATTACTCCAGGTATGTTACTTGCATCAGTAAGAACAAATGTACCAGCTGTATTTTGTTCAGGTGGTCCAATGAAAGCTGGCCTATCTTCTGAAGGTAAGGCATTAACATTATCTTCAATGTTTGAAGCAGTTGGCGCATTTAAAGATGGCTCTATTTCAAAAGATGAATTTTTAGATATGGAACAAAATGCTTGCCCTACCTGTGGTTCTTGCTCAGGAATGTTTACAGCTAACTCAATGAACTGTTTAATGGAGGTCCTAGGCTTAGCATTACCTTATAATGGTACAGCGTTAGCAGTCAGTGACCAACGTAGAGAAATGATAAGAGAAGCTGCATTTAAATTAGTAGATAATATTAAAAATGATTTAAAACCTAGAGATATCATTACTGAAGACGCAATTGACGATGCTTTCGCATTAGACATGGCAATGGGCGGTTCTACAAACACTGTATTACACACATTAGCTATCGCAAATGAAGCGGGTATTGATTATGATTTATCTAAAATCAATGAAATTGCTAAGAAGACACCGTATCTTTCAAAAATTGCGCCAAGTTCTTCATACTCAATGCATGATGTTCATGAAGCAGGCGGCGTACCAGCAATTATAAATGAATTATTTAAAAAAGAAGGTACATTACACCCTGACCGTATTACAGCAACAGGAAAAACACTTAGAGAAAATAACGAAAACAAAGAAATTTTAAACAGCGATGTTATCAGACACTTAGACAATCCCTATGATAAACAAGGTGGTCTTTCAATATTGTATGGTAATTTAGCTCCAAACGGTGCAGTTATTAAAGTCGGTGGTGTGGATCCTTCAATTAAAGTATTTAAAGGTAAAGCTATTTGTTTCGATTCACATGATGAAGCTGTAGAAGCAATTGATAACCATGTTGTTCGAGAAGGACACGTTGTTGTGATTCGTTATGAAGGTCCTAAAGGTGGTCCAGGGATGCCTGAAATGTTAGCACCTACTTCTTCAATTGTCGGTAGAGGCTTAGGAAAAGATGTAGCATTAATTACAGATGGTCGTTTTTCAGGAGCAACGAGAGGTATTGCAGTAGGACATGTATCTCCTGAAGCAGCATTTGGTGGGCCAATTGGATTGATCAGAGATGGTGATGAAATTATCATTGATTTAACAAACCGTACTTTAGATGTAGATGTTCCGACAGAAACTTTAGATTCTAGAAAGCAAGACTTGAAACCTTTTAAAGCCAAAGTAAAAACTGGTTACCTTGCGCGTTACACGGCGTTAGTTACAAGTGCAAATACAGGCGGCGTTATGCAAGTACCCGAAAACCTTATTTAAGGAGTGAGAACAATGTCTAAACAAACAAAAACGCTTGATTATGAAATGTCAGAAAATTTCGATTATTTAGAGGCTGCTGAATCCATAGAACCAGAAGTTGAATTAGAACAAGAGACAGTTGATAAAATGAGATCTGGTTCAGAGTTATTAGTCGAATCTCTAGTAAATGAAGATGTTGACTTTATCTTTGGTTACCCCGGAGGCGCTGTGCTCCCATTATACGATACATTTTATGATGGGAAGATCAAACATATCTTAGCAAGACATGAGCAAGGGGCTACACATGCTGCTGAAGGATACGCACGTGTATCTGGAAATACCGGTGTTGTAGTCGTGACGAGTGGCCCAGGAGCTACAAATGCGATTACTGGTATTGCTGATGCTTATAGTGACTCATTACCCTTGGTAGTTATAACAGGACAAGTTGCAACACCAGGTATCGGTAAAGACGCTTTCCAAGAAGCAGATTTATTGTCAATGACGACGCCTATCACAAAACATAACTATCAAGTAAAAAATGTAAGTGATATTCCTAAAATTATTCATGAAGCATTCCATATCGCTAATACAGGTAGAAAAGGTCCAGTAGTTATAGATTTCCCTAAAGATATGGGTGTGCTCTCAACGAATACACCGGTAACTGATGAATTAGAACTTCCGGGTTATTCCATTCCTGATAAACCTAAGAAAGATGATATTCAAAAATTACGTGACTACTTGAAAAGTGCAAAAAAACCAATTGTACTTTCTGGTGCTGGTATTAATCATGCAAAAGCAAATAAAGTATTCACAGAATTTGTAAATAGACATCAATTACCTGTAGTGAGTACCCTGCTTGGTTTAGGAGCAATTCCTTATGAACATCCCCTATTCTTAGGAATGGGAGGTATGCATGGATCATATGCTAGTAACATGGCATTAACAGAATGCGACTTACTCATTAACTTTGGCAGTAGATTTGATGATAGATTAGCCAGTAACCCTGACGAATTTGCGCCAAATGCCAAAATCGTCCACGTTGACATTGATCCTTCTGAAATAAATAAAGTGATTAAAGTGGATTTAGGCATTGTTGCCGATTGTAAAGCAACTTTGGAAGCCTTATTAGATTTTGAAAGTTACTCCATTAAACATGAAACGTGGTTAGATACGTGTAATTCGAATAAGGCACAGCACCCTTTTACTTATAAAGATGACGAAGATGGTACTTTCTCTAAACCACAACGTACGATTGAATATATTGGAGACATCACAAATGGTGATGCAATTGTAACCACTGACGTAGGACAACATCAAATGTGGGTTGCACAATTCTATCCATTTAAAAATCACGGTCAACTTGTTACAAGTGGTGGCTTAGGTACTATGGGATTCGGTATACCATCAGCGATTGGTGCTAAGTTAGCTCAACCTGACAAAACAGTCATTGCCTTTGTTGGTGATGGCGGCTTCCAAATGACCAATCAAGAAATGGCTATTTTAGACGAATACGGTATTAATATTAAAATCGTATTAATCAATAATGGTACGTTAGGCATGGTTAAGCAATGGCAAGATAAATTCTTTAATAAACGTTTTTCTCACTCAGTATTTAATGATCAACCAGATTTTATGAAATTATCTGAAGCTTATAATGTAAAAGGTTATCTAATAGATGATCCAACCCAATTAGAACAACAACTTGACGAAGCTTTCCAGTACGACGGTCCAGCTTTAATTGAGGTTCGCATTTCACCAGTTGAAACAGTATCTCCTATGGTACCAAGTGGTAAAGCTAACCATGAGATGGAGGGACTATAAATGAGAAGAACTTTTAGAACTAAAGTAAGAGACAAGGCAGGTACTTTAAACAGATTAACAAGTATCTTTGTTCGTAGACAGTTTAATATTGTTACGTTATCTGCTACGCCTACACTAGAAGAAGGCACCTCTGATATCACTTTTGTAGCTGAAGTGCCTGATACAGACGTATTACGTAATCTAATTCAACAATTAGAGAAACAAATTAATATTATACACGTTGAAGACATTACAGATACAAATACTTATAACAGAGAACTCGTACTTGTTAAATTGAAAACACCAAAAGATCAAAATGAATTACAAAAAGTTATTAAACCGTATGATGCGCTAGTATCTATTCTGAAAAATGAAGAGCCTTTTACGTATCTTCAGGCATCAGGTCCACAATATACGATGGACAATCTATTAGATGACCTATCATCATATCAAATTGAACAAGTTTCTAGAACAGGTTCAGCTGGTATTATCTAGCTTGATTTTTTAGAAAATTGCAAATACTCAAATAAAAAACATGGAGGATTTAATTATGACAACAGTTTATTATGACCAATCAGTAACAAATGACGCTTTACAAGGTAAAAAAGTAGCTATCGTAGGGTATGGTTCTCAAGGACATGCACATGCTCAAAATTTAAAAGACAATGGTTATGATGTAATTATCGGTATCAGACCTGGACGTTCTTTTGATAAAGCTAAAGACGATGGTTTCGAAGTATATCCTGTAAATGAAGCAGCAAAACAAGCTGATGTCATCATGGTTCTTTTACCAGATGAAATTCAAGGACAAGTATATAAAGAAGAAATCGAACCTAATTTAGAAGCCAATAATGCATTAGTTTTTGCTCATGGATTTAATGTCCATTTCGACGTTATCCAAGCACCTGAAAATGTAGACGTATTCTTAGTAGCGCCTAAAGGACCTGGACATTTAGTTCGTCGTACATTCGCTGAAGGTAGTGCAGTACCTGCCCTATTCGCAGTAGAACAAGATGCTAGTGGTCATGCTAGAGACTTAGCATTAAGTTATGCTAAAGGCATTGGCGCAACACGTGCTGGTGTACTTGAAACTTCCTTCAAAGAAGAAACTGAAACAGATTTATTTGGTGAACAAGCTGTACTTTGTGGCGGTGTAACTAAATTAATTCAATCTGGTTTTGAAACATTAGTAGAAGCTGGTTACCAACCTGAAATTGCATATTTCGAAGTATTGCACGAAATGAAACTTATCGTTGATTTAATGTATGAAGGCGGTATGGAAAACATGCGTTATTCAATTTCAAATACAGCTGAATTTGGTGACTACGTTTCTGGTCCTCGTGTTATTACACCAGACGTTAAAGATAATATGAAAGCAGTATTAGAAGATATTCAAAAAGGTAACTTCAGTGATCGTTTCATCAAAGATAACGAAAATAACTTTGAAGAATTCCATAGATTGCGTGAAGAACAACATGGTCATCAAATCGAAGCAGTCGGTAAAGAGCTACGTGAAATGATGCCATTCATTAAATCTAAAAGTATAGAAAAATAAGATTCAGCACTAAAAAGTCATGATAACTAAAGAGTTATTGATTGGATGAAGTGACTTCCCTATCAATGATAGCGTGATATCACTTTTCCATTTGTAACTCTTCACTTATTACAATTTCATGCTTTTATAAAGTTACTAGTTACTAATTATTGTGAGGAGATGTTGAAAATGAGTAGCCATATTCAAATATTTGATACAACACTAAGAGACGGCGAACAAACTCCAGGTGTTAACTTTTCATTCGATGAACGTTTGAAAATTGCAAAGCAACTTGAAAAATGGGGCGTCGATATTATTGAAGCAGGATTTCCTGCATCAAGCACAGGTAGTTTTAAATCTATAGAAGCCATTTCTAAAGCATTAACTACAACAGCTGTTTGTGGATTAGCACGTTGTGTAAAAAAAGATATAGATGCAGTCTATGAATCAACTAAAGAAGCAGCAAAACCAAGAATTCATGTATTTATTGCGACAAGTCCTATACATCGCGACTCTAAACTTATGATGTCTAAAGAAGAAGTTTTAGCATCTATCACAGAACACGTATCATATGCTAAGCAATATTTTGATATTGTTCAATTTTCACCAGAAGATGCTACAAGAACGGAATTGCCCTTCTTAATAGAATGTGTTCAAACAGCTGTTAATGCCGGTGCTAGTGTTATCAATATACCTGACACTGTTGGATTTAGTTATCCGTCAGAATATGGTCAAATTTTCAAAACACTTCAAGAATCAATAACTACAAATCATGATGTGATTTATAGCGCACATTGTCATGATGACCTTGGACTAGCTGTAGCAAATAGTATGGCAGCAATTGAAAATGGCGCAAAACGTATTGAAGGCACTCTAAATGGTATTGGGGAACGTGCAGGTAATACAGCCCTTGAAGAAGTTGCTCTTGGCCTTTACGTTCGACAAGATCATTACAACAATCAAACTCAAATTAAGTTAGAAGAAACGAAACAAACATCTGATTTAATTGCTAGATTTGCAGGTATTCGAGTCCCTAGAAATAAAGCGATTGTTGGCCAAAATGCTTTTAGCCACGAATCAGGTATCCATCAAGACGGTGTGCTTAAGAATCCTGAAACTTATGAGATTATGACACCTCAACTTGTTGGTGTAAACACAACAGAGTTGCCGCTTGGTAAACTTTCTGGTAAACATGCTTTTGCTGAAAAGCTCACAGCTCTAGGTTATGAAATTGGAGCTGAAGAACAAAAATCTCTCTTCAAACAATTTAAAACAATTGCTGATAAGAAGAAAGCAGTTACAGATCGTGACATACACGCTTTAATACAAGGTACTGAGCATGAGCAAAATGCAATCTATCAAGTAGAAAATCTACAATTACAATTTGTGTCAAACGGTTTACAAAGCGCTGTCGTCGTGATTAAAGATAAAGATGGCCATACGTATCAAGATTCAAGTATTGGTACAGGTTCTATCGTATCTATTTATAACGCAGTTGATCGTATCTTTAATCGTGAAACTGAACTTTTAGATTATCGCATTGATTCAGTAACTGAAGGCACTGATGCTCAAGGTGAAGTACATGTACAGCTTAAAATTGACGAGCAAACTGTTACAGGTGTAGGTATTGATCACGATATATTACTTGCTTCTTGTAAAGCATATGTCGAAGCTCATGCTAAATATGTAACCAACGCTTCAAAGAAAGAAGGTATACATTAATGAGTTATAAGATTGTAGCACTTCCAGGTGATGGTATTGGTCCAGAAATTTTAAATGGGTCATTAGAAATTTTAGAACTTCTAAGCCAATCATTCAATTTTAATTATGAATTAGAGCAACATGATTTCGGCGGTATTGCTATAGATAACCATGGCATACCACTTCCAGATTCAACATTAACTGCATGTAAAAATGCAGATGCCATCCTTTTAGGTGCTGTGGGGGGACCTAATTGGACAGATCCAAATAATAGACCGGAACAAGGTTTATTAGGCATACGCAAAGCCTTAGGTCTATTTGCAAATATACGCCCCACTACAGTAACAAATGGCACGAGTCATTTATCCCCTATTAAAGAAGAACGCGTTGCAGGTACAGATTTCATTCTCGTAAGAGAACTCACAGGTGGTATTTATTTCGGAGAACCTAAAAAATGGGATGACAACAATGCGCTGGACTCACTCACTTATTCACGTACAGAGATAGATAGAATTGCTAGAGTAGCTTTTGATTTAGCTCAAAAACGTGATAAAAAACTAACTTCAGTCGACAAAGAAAATGTCCTTTCATCAAGTAAATTATGGCGTAAAGTAATTAATGATGTTGCACAAGATTATCCAGAAGTGGAAGTTAATCATTTACTTGTTGACGCTTGTGCAATGCATTTAATTACAAACCCATCTCAATTTGATGTTATTGTTACTGAAAATTTATTTGGTGATATTTTAAGTGATGAAGCTTCAGTGATTCCTGGTTCCTTAGGTTTGTCACCATCAGCAAGCTTTAGTGAACGCGGTCCAAGACTTTATGAACCAATCCATGGTTCAGCACCTGATATTGCTAATCAAGATAAAGCTAATCCATTTGGTATGTTACTGTCAGTGGTAATGTGTCTCAGAGAGAGCCTAAATGAATTAGAAGCTGCTGAAAAATTAGAAACGATTATATATGAATTAATCAAAGATGGTAAAACTACTAGTGATTTGAACGGTAAATATAAAACATCAGAAATTTTCAATTTTGTTAAAGGTAAAATATAAAAAGGAGGAGATGTCATATGGGTAAAACACTATTTGATAAAGTTTGGAACAAGCATGTCTTAACTGGTAAAGAAGGTGACCCACAGTTATTATATATAGATTTACACCTTATACATGAAGTTACATCTCCTCAAGCATTTGAAGGACTTAGAATTCAAAACAGACAATTACGTCGACCAGATTTAACTTTTGCAACACTAGATCACAATGTACCAACAGTAGATATTTACAACATTAAAGACGAAATAGCAAATAAACAAATCACTACATTACAAGACAATGCTAAAGCATTTGGCGTTCATATTTTTGATATGGGATCCGATGAACAAGGTATTGTGCATATGGTTGGACCAGAAACTGGCTTAACACAACCAGGTAAAACAATTGTATGTGGCGATTCACATACAGCAACACACGGTGCTTTTGGAGCTATTGCTTTTGGTATTGGTACAAGTGAAGTTGAACATGTATTTGCTACACAATCGCTTTGGCAAACTAAGCCAAAAAATCTCAAAATTGATGTTAACGGCAAATTACCAAATGGCGTTTATGCGAAAGATATTATCCTTCACTTAATTAGTCAATATGGTGTAGATTTCGGTACAGGCTATGCTTTAGAATTCTCTGGTGAAACAATTCGAAATTTATCTATGGATGCAAGAATGACTATTTGCAATATGGCTATTGAAGCAGGTGCAAAATACGGCATGATGCAACCAGACGAAACTACATTTGAATATGTAAAAGGTCGTCCTTATGCAACTAATTTTGAATATTCAGTAGATGAATGGCGCGAGCTGTATACTGATGATGATGCCGTATTTGATAAAGTCATCGAAATGGATGTAACAGACTTAGAACCTCAAGTCACTTGGGGAACAAGTCCAGAAATGGGCGTGAGTTTTAGCACACCCTTCCCTGAAATACAAAATGTAAATGATGAACGTGCCTATAAATATATGGGGCTAGAACCTGGTCAAAAAGCTGAAGATATTGATTTGGGTTATGTATTTTTAGGTTCTTGTACGAATGCTCGCCTATCTGATTTAGTAGAAGCAAGTCATATCGTTAACGGTCATACCGTACATCCTAATATCACTGCAATAGTCGTACCTGGTTCACGTACTGTTAAGATTGAAGCTGAAAAGCTCGGTTTAGACAAAATTTTTAAAGAGGCAGGTTTTGAATGGAGAGAACCTGGATGTTCCATGTGTTTAGGTATGAACCCTGATCAAGTGCCAAATGGTGTCCATTGTGCCTCAACAAGTAATCGTAATTTTGAAGGTCGACAAGGTAAAGGTGCAAGAACACATCTTGTTTCCCCAGCAATGGCTGCTGCTGCTGCAATCAAAGGTAAATTCGTAGATGTTAGAAAGGTGGTTGTATAAGATGGAGATTAAACCAATCACAACCTATACTGGAAAAGTAGTTCCACTTTTTCATGACAATATTGATACAGACCAAATTATACCTAAAGCCCATTTAAAAAGAATTTCCAAAACAGGCTTCGGCCCTTTTGCTTTCGATGAATGGCGTTATTTAGATGATGGAACAGATAATCCTGATTTCAATCCAAATAAGCCCGAATATCGAGATGCCACGATTTTAATTACTGGCGATAACTTCGGCTGTGGCTCAAGTCGTGAGCATGCTGCTTGGGCCCTAAAAGACTATGGCTTTGATATTATCATTGCCGGTAGTTACAGTGATATCTTTTATATGAACTGTACTAAAAACGCAATGCTACCAATTATTTTAAATGAAGATATAAGAAGATATCTAGCTGAGGCTAAGGAAATTACAGTAGATTTACCAAATCAAACTGTATCAACTTCTGATAAAACTTTTAGCTTCGATATAGATGAAACGTGGAAAAACAAACTTGTTAATGGCCTAGATGATGTTGCATTAACTTTGGAATACGAAAATGAAATAAAAGCCTATGAAGCTGCTAAAACATTCTAGTAATATAAATATATAAAGGTGTGAAATTTATGACTGTAAAAACAACTGTTTCTTCTAAAGATGTCGATGAAGCTTTCTTACAATTAAAAGATATTGTTAAAGAGACACCATTACAAAAAGATCATTATTTATCTCATAAATATGAATGTAATGTATACCTAAAAAGAGAAGATTTACAATGGGTAAGGTCTTTTAAACTCAGAGGTGCTTACAATGCGATTGTAGCCCTAACTGAAGGTGAAAGACAATGTGGTATTACGTGTGCAAGTGCAGGTAACCATGCGCAAGGCGTAGCATACACTGCGAGTAAATTAAATTTGAATGCAGTTATCTTTATGCCTGTAACTACACCTCTTCAAAAGATAAATCAAGTTAAATTCTTTGGTGGTGAAAATACTGAAGTCATTCTTACAGGTGATACTTTTGATGATTGCTTAAAAGAAGCACTCCTCTATACGGAAGATAATAAAATGAATTTTATTGATCCCTTTAATAATATCTATACAATTGCAGGACAAGGTACACTTGCTAAAGAAATTATTGAACAATCTAAAGAAGACAATGTACAATTTGATTATTTATTTGCTGCTATTGGTGGAGGTGGACTCATTTCTGGAGTTGGTACTTACTTTAAAAACCATTCGCCTCAAACCTCAATTGTAGGCGTAGAACCCGCTGGAGCCAGTAGTATGTATCAATCCGTAGTTGTTGAAAATCAAATCGTGACATTACCTAATATTGATAAGTTTGTAGATGGTGCTTCAGTAGCTAGAGTAGGTCAAATCACTTATGATATTGCTAAAGATGTAGTTGATGATTATGTTCAAGTCCATGAAGGTGCAGTATGCACAACAATCTTGGATATGTATTCAAAACAAGCAATTATAGCAGAACCTGCTGGTGCTTTAAGTGTAGCTGCGCTTGATCAATATAAATCACAAATTAAAGGTAAAACAGTTGTATGCGTAGTTAGTGGTGGTAATAATGATATTAACCGCATGAAGGAAATAGAAGAACGTTCATTGTTATTTGAAGAAATGAAACACTATTTTATTTTAAACTTCCCTCAACGTCCTGGTGCTTTAAGAGAATTTGTTAACGATGTACTTGGTCCAAAAGACGACATTACTAAATTTGAATACTTGAAAAAATCATCACAAAATACAGGTACAGTAATCATAGGCATACAATTATATAACCATTCAGATCTAGATAATTTAAAAGCCAATGTTGATGAATTTGACTCCTCAAATATTTATATCAATGAAAATAAAATGCTTTACTCACTTCTTATTTAAAAGCTTAGCAATTATGCTAAGCCTTTTTTTTAGAACCACTTCTCAATTTTATTGAGATTAGTGGTTCTTATACATGAGCTTTAGCTCAGTTATTCCTCAAAGTTATACTTCTCAATTTATTGAGATTAGTGGTTCTTATGCATGAGCTTTGCTCAGGTATTCCTTTATTCTACTTTTCAATTATTCCTTTGTTCATTGTAGACAATAATTCTTCTTTTATTAAACAGCTGACTGGTGTTAAAAATAGTTGTATTTATGTTTTATGATAAATAAAAAGAAACTCCTAAGAGTCTCAAATGACGTTACATTGCATTTATATACTGTGCAATAAACCGTTTCTTATAAAATAAAAAAAAGAGACCCTCTAGGGTCTCAAATTGCCTGGCAACGTCCTACTCTCGCGGAACGTAAGTCCGACTACCATCGGCGCTAAAGAGCTTAACTTCTGTGTTCGGCATGGGAACAGGTGTGACCTCTTTGCCATTGTCACCAGACAATGAAATGTATGAAATTATACATTCAAAACTAGATAGTAAGTAAAATTTAAAAGTTACCAATCAAAACTGGTTTAATATTTGATTAAGTCTTCGATCGATTAGTATTCGTCAGCTCCACATATCGCTATGCTTCCACCTCGAACCTATTAACCTCATCATCTTTGAGGGATCTTATAACCGAAGTTGGGAAATCTCATCTTGAGGGGGGCTTCATGCTTAGATGCTTTCAGCACTTATCCCGTCCATACATAGCTACCCAGCGATGCCGTTGGCACGACAACTGGTACACCAGAGGTATGTCCATCCCGGTCCTCTCGTACTAAGGACAGCTCCTCTCAAATTTCCTACGCCCACGACGGATAGGGACCGAACTGTCTCACGACGTTCTGAACCCAGCTCGCGTACCGCTTTAATGGGCGAACAGCCCAACCCTTGGGACCGACTACAGCCCCAGGATGCGATGAGCCGACATCGAGGTGCCAAACCTCCCCGTCGATGTGAACTCTTGGGGGAGATAAGCCTGTTATCCCCGGGGTAGCTTTTATCCGTTGAGCGATGGCCCTTCCATGCGGAACCACCGGATCACTAAGTCCGTCTTTCGACCCTGCTCGACTTGTAAGTCTCGCAGTCAAGCTTCCTTATGCCTTTACACTCTATGAATGATTTCCAACCATTCTGAGGAAACCTTTGAGCGCCTCCGTTACTCTTTAGGAGGCGACCGCCCCAGTCAAACTGCCCATCTGACACTGTCTCCCACCATGATAAATGGTGCGGGTTAGAAATCCAACACAGCGAGGGTAGTATCCCAACAACGCCTCCACGTAAGCTAGCGCTCACGTATCAAAGGCTCCTACCTATCCTGTACAAGCTGTGACGAATTTCAATATCAGACTACAGTAAAGCTCCACGGGGTCTTTCCGTCCTGTCGCGGGTAACCTGCATCTTCACAGGTACTATGATTTCACCGAGTCTCTCGTTGAGACAGTGCCCAAATCGTTACGCCTTTCGTGCGGGTCGGAACTTACCCGACAAGGAATTTCGCTACCTTAGGACCGTTATAGTTACGGCCGCCGTTTACTGGGGCTTCGATTCGTAGCTTCGCCGAAGCTAACCACTCCTCTTAACCTTCCAGCACCGGGCAGGCGTCAGCCCCTATACATCACCTTACGGTTTAGCAGAGACCTGTGTTTTTGATAAACAGTCGCTTGGGCCTATTCACTGCGGCTCTCCTGGGCGTTAACCCTAAAGAGCACCCCTTCTCCCGAAGTTACGGGGTCATTTTGCCGAGTTCCTTAACGAGAGTTCGCTCGCTCACCTTAGAATTCTCATCTTGACTACCTGTGTCGGTTTGCGGTACGGGCACCAAAATTCTAGCTAGAGGCTTTTCTTGGCAGTGTGAAATCAACGACTCGAGGAAAAAATTTCCTCTCCCCATCACAACTTGACCTTAAGAATACCGGATTTGCCTAATACTCAGTCTTGTTGCTTGGACGTGCACTCCAACAGCACGCTTCGCCTATCCTACTGCGTCCCCCCATCGCTCAAAACGAATTTTGGTGGTACAGGAATATCAACCTGTTATCCATCGCCTACGCCTATCGGCCTCAGCTTAGGACCCGACTAACCCAGAGCGGACGAGCCTTCCTCTGGAAACCTTAGTCAATCGGTGGACGGGATTCTCACCCGTCTTTCGCTACTCACACCGGCATTCTCACTTCTAAGCGCTCCACATGTCCTTGCGATCATGCTTCAACGCCCTTAGAACGCTCTCCTACCATTGTCCTACGGACAATCCACAGCTTCGGTAATATGTTTAGCCCCGGTACATTTTCGGCGCAGTGTCACTCGACTAGTGAGCTATTACGCACTCTTTAAATGATGGCTGCTTCTAAGCCAACATCCTAGTTGTCTGGGCAACGCCACATCCTTTTCCACTTAACATATATTTTGGGACCTTAGCTGGTGGTCTGGGCTGTTTCCCTCTCGAACACGGACCTTATCACCCGCGTTCTGACTCCCAAGTTAAATTGATTGGCATTCGGAGTTTGTCTGAATTCGGTAACCCGATAAGGGCCCCTCGTCCAAACAGTGCTCTACCTCCAATAATCATCACTTGAGGCTAGCCCTAAAGCTATTTCGGAGAGAACCAGCTATCTCCAGGTTCGATTGGAATTTCTCCGCTACCCACAACTCATCCGCTCACTTTTCAACGTAAGTCGGTTCGGCCCTCCATTCAGTGTTACCTGAACTTCAGCCTGGTCATGGGTAGATCACCTGGTTTCGGGTCTACGACCAAATACTCAACGCCCTATTCAGACTCGCTTTCGCTACGGCTCCACATTTACTGCTTAACCTTGCATCAAATCGTAACTCGCCGGTTCATTCTACAAAAGGCACGCCATCACCCATTAACGGGCTCTGACTACTTGTAAGCACACGGTTTCAAGTTCTATTTCACTCCCCTTCCGGGGTACTTTTCACCTTTCCCTCACGGTACTGGTTCACTATCGGTCACTAGAGAGTATTTAGCCTTGGGAGATGGTCCTCCCGGATTCCGACGGAATTTCTCGTGTTCCGTCGTACTCAGGATCCACTCAAGAGTGAACAAACTTTCGACTACAGGATTATTACCTTCTTTGATTCATCTTTCCAGATGATTCGTCTAATTTGTTCTTTTGTAACTCCGTATAGAGTGTCCTACAACCCCAACAAGCAAGCTCGTTGGTTTGGGCTCTTCCCGTTTCGCTCGCCGCTACTCAGGGAATCGATTTTTCTTTCTCTTCCTGCGGGTACTAAGATGTTTCAGTTCTCCGCGTCTGCCTTCGAATATGCTATGTATTCACATATCGATAACACGACATAACTCGTGTTGGGTTTCCCCATTCGGAAATCTCTGGATCAAAGCTTACTTACAGCTCCCCAAAGCATATCGTCGTTAGTAACGTCCTTCATAGGCTTCTAGTGCCAAGGTATCCACCGTGCGCCCTTAATAACTTAATCTTTTTTGACTTTTAACACGACGAAGTCGGTTAAAAACCCAAAATGTTATTAATCTGTGAGTGTTCTTTCGAACACTAGCGATTATTTCTTTTTGAATTCAAGCTTATTTAAAACTCTAATTCACTCGGTTTTTCTTGGTAAAATCTATATATTTTACTTACTTATCTAGTTTTCAATGTACAAATTATGCACTGAATACTCCAATGAGCATTCAAAACTGAATACAATATGTCAATGTTATCCCTCTGTCATCTTCTAAAGAAGATGTTCCGAATATATCCTTAGAAAGGAGGTGATCCAGCCGCACCTTCCGATACGGCTACCTTGTTACGACTTCACCCCAATCATTTGTCCCACCTTCGACGGCTAGCTCCATAAATGGTTACTCCACCGGCTTCGGGTGTTACAAACTCTCGTGGTGTGACGGGCGGTGTGTACAAGACCCGGGAACGTATTCACCGTAGCATGCTGATCTACGATTACTAGCGATTCCAGCTTCATGTAGTCGAGTTGCAGACTACAATCCGAACTGAGAACAACTTTATGGGATTTGCATGACCTCGCGGTTTAGCTGCCCTTTGTATTGTCCATTGTAGCACGTGTGTAGCCCAAATCATAAGGGGCATGATGATTTGACGTCATCCCCACCTTCCTCCGGTTTGTCACCGGCAGTCAACCTAGAGTGCCCAACTTAATGATGGCAACTAAGCTTAAGGGTTGCGCTCGTTGCGGGACTTAACCCAACATCTCACGACACGAGCTGACGACAACCATGCACCACCTGTCACTTTGTCCCCCGAAGGGGAAGGCTCTATCTCTAGAGTTTTCAAAGGATGTCAAGATTTGGTAAGGTTCTTCGCGTTGCTTCGAATTAAACCACATGCTCCACCGCTTGTGCGGGTCCCCGTCAATTCCTTTGAGTTTCAACCTTGCGGTCGTACTCCCCAGGC
This sequence comes from Staphylococcus casei, assembly GCF_030294405.1. Lineage (NCBI taxonomy): Bacteria > Bacillati > Bacillota > Bacilli > Caryophanales > Staphylococcaceae > Staphylococcus > Staphylococcus casei. The sequence goes on along the minus strand of NZ_CP125718.1, from coordinate 927,395 downwards.
GGAGTGCTTAATGCGTTAGCTGCAGCACTAAGGGGCGGAAACCCCCTAACACTTAGCACTCATCGTTTACGGCGTGGACTACCAGGGTATCTAATCCTGTTTGATCCCCACGCTTTCGCACATCAGCGTCAGTTACAGACCAGAAAGTCGCCTTCGCCACTGGTGTTCCTCCATATCTCTGCGCATTTCACCGCTACACATGGAATTCCACTTTCCTCTTCTGCACTCAAGTTTCCCAGTTTCCAATGACCCTCCACGGTTGAGCCGTGGGCTTTCACATCAGACTTAAGAAACCGCCTACGCGCGCTTTACGCCCAATAATTCCGGATAACGCTTGCCACCTACGTATTACCGCGGCTGCTGGCACGTAGTTAGCCGTGGCTTTCTGATTAGGTACCGTCAAGATGCGCACAGTTACTTACGCATTTGTTCTTCCCTAATAACAGAGTTTTACGATCCGAAAACCTTCATCACTCACGCGGCGTTGCTCCGTCAGGCTTTCGCCCATTGCGGAAGATTCCCTACTGCTGCCTCCCGTAGGAGTCTGGACCGTGTCTCAGTTCCAGTGTGGCCGATCACCCTCTCAGGTCGGCTATGTATCGTCGCCTTGGTAAGCCATTACCTTACCAACTAGCTAATACAGCGCGGGTCCATCTATAAGTGATAGCAAAACCATCTTTCACTATAGAACCATGCGGTTCTATATGTTATCCGGCATTAGCTCCGGTTTCCCGAAGTTATTCCAGTCTTATAGGTAGGTTACCCACGTGTTACTCACCCGTCCGCCGCTAACTTCAAAGGAGCAAGCTCCTTATCCGTTCGCTCGACTTGCATGTATTAGGCACGCCGCCAGCGTTCATCCTGAGCCAGGATCAAACTCTCCATAAATGATTATGATGTTTGATTAGCTCATAAAATACTAATTTGTGTGTTATCTCTAACACGTTTGAACCAACAATTTAATGTTGTGTTCGGAATTAACGTTGACATATTGCAATTCAGTTTTCAATGTTCATCAATGTTTCTAATGGAGCGGGTGATGGGAATCGAACCCACAACATCAGCTTGGAAGGCTGAGGTTTTGCCATTAAACTACACCCGCTTTATTTCGAATAATTAAAAGTTTTTTGATGCGGCCGAGAGGATTTGAACCTCCACGGGATTACTCCCACTAGGCCCTCAACCTAGCGCGTCTGCCGTTCCGCCACGACCGCTTGGCTAAACGATTAATTATTAAAGTTACAAAATTAATTGTAATCTATTTGTAAATGTTTGTCAATAGGTTTTTAAAATTTAATTAACAAAATTAATGTTTGCTTTACTTGATTGCTTATCAATTTCGCAACGTTTATTATCATATAATATAATCAAACTATCGTCAATGTTATTCCGAAACAAAAACGAGTAAAATGACATCGTTTCACATATATTTATCTTATTATCACAAATTACATAAAAAACATATGTATTCAGCTCCTAAAACAGCTTTTTTTGCTGTAATAAATATAAAAAGCGAGTAGAAAATAATCTTTATCATTTATTTTCTACTCGCCTAATCACTTTAATATGAAATTAATTTTGTTGTACTAATTTACCTTTGCAACGTCCGCAGACCATTTTAGCTGTATCTACTTTTCTTATTCTCGGAAATTCCATTTCACATTTATTGCATTTATAAATATAATTTGCTCTTTCTTCATAAGTTTCTAATGCTGCACAATATCTAGGTGCCCCAGTCTTTGTACTTAACACTTTAAAATCATTATCTTTATGTTTATAACCTTTACCTTGAATATGAAGATGATAATGGCATAACTCATGCTTGATTATACTTTCAATCGCTTCTTCTCCAAATTTATAATACTGTTTTTCATTAACCTCAATATTATGATTTTTGAGTAAGTAACGTCCACCAGTTGTTTTTAGCCTTTTGTTGAAATACGCTTTATGTTTAAAAGGCATGCCAAAATATTCTTCAGAAATAGTTTCTGTTAATCGTTGTAACGTCTTATTATCCATTAGGATCAATCATCGTTAATGAAACTTTCCCTTTTTTATCATCTATATCAAGAATCCAGACGTCTACAATATCACCTACACTGACAATGTCCATCGGATTTTTCACAAATTTCTTAGAAAGTTTAGAGACGTGAACAAGCCCATCTTGTTTTACTCCTATATCAACGAATGCACCAAAATCTACAACGTTTCTAACTGTACCACTTAATTTCATATTTTTAGATAAGTCTTCAATGGACAATACGTCTGATTTTAATATTGGTGTTTCAAATTCATCACGTGGATCTCTATTTGGTGCAATCAATGATTGAATTATATCTTCTAATGTTGGTTGGCCAATATTTAATTTTTCAGCCATCGTTACTACGTCTAATTGATTTAGAGCAGCTTTAAGTCTTTCTGTTCCTAAATCTTGCGTATCCATTTTGATTTCACTAAGTAATTGGTACGTTGCATCGTAACTTTCTGGATGAATCGATGTATTGTCTAGTGCTTCTGTACCATCTACAATTCTTAAAAATCCTATACTTTGTTCAAATGTTTTAGCCCCAAGTCGTTTAACTTTAGCTATATCTTTATTATGTTTTATAGCACCATTCTCTTCTCTGTAGTCAATAATATTTTGAGCTATGGTTGTTGATAAACCAGAAACATATTGTAATAAAGATCTCGACGCTGTATTTACATCTACACCTACTTGGTTAACTGCTGTTTCTACGACAAAAGTTAAAGCGCCTTCTAATGCTTTTTGATTCACATCATGTTGATATTGACCAACACCTATAGATTTAGGGTCTATTTTAACAAGTTCACTTAAAGGATCTTGTACTCTTCTACCAATGGACACAGCACTACGTTCTTCTACTTGGAAATCCGGAAATTCTGTTCTCGCTACTTCTGACGCAGAATAAACGGATGCCCCAGCTTCGTTAACGATGATAAATTGTACGTTAAGTTTATGCGTTTGTATCATTGTAGCAACAAATTGTTCTGTTTCTCGACTTGCTGTACCATTACCTATTGCTATAAGTTCTACGTCATAATCCTTAACAAATTTAACAAATAAACTTTCAGCTTCTGCTTTTTTATTAACTGGTGGATGTGGATACATAACGCCTTTTGCAACGAATGTGCCAAAAGGATTAATCACAGCCAGTTTACACCCTGTTCTAAATGCAGGGTCTACACCTAATATTTGTTTGCCTTTCATAGGTGGTTGTAATAATAGATTTCTTAAATTTTCACTAAAAACATCAATAGCATGATTTTCTGCTTTATCAGTTAAATCGGCTCTTATTTCTCTTTCGATAGAAGGCATAATTAAACGTTTCAAACTATCTTTAATCGCTTCTTCTATGATGTAGGTACCTTCATGTTGACCTTTAATTTCATTTTTACGTATAAAATTGTCAATGCCTTGAGTATCCATATCTAACTTTACGGATAACACTTTTTCTTTTTCACCACGGTTTACTGCTAATACTCTGTGATTGGCAATTTTTCTAATTGGTTCTGAATAATCATAATACATGGAAAATATTTCTTTTTCATCTTCGGCATTCTTTTTCTTTTGTGTAATGATATTTCCATGTTGGAACGTATCTTTCAATATTTTTGTTCTATATTTAGGTTCATCTGAAACTAACTCTGCGATAATATCTTGTGCACCTTTAATTGCTGCTTCTATTGAATCAATCTCATCATTTATAAATTGTTGTGCTTTCGTCTCAATCTTTTCATTTAAATTCGTTTGCTGTAACCATTTAGCTAATGGTTCCAGACCTTTTCTTTTAGCTTCAGTAGCTCTTGTTTTTTTCTTTTGTTTAAATGGTCTATATAAGTCTTCTACACGTTGTAATTTTGTTTGTTTTAAAATATCATTTTTAAGATCCACAGATAATAGACCTTGTTCTTCTATATTATGTATGACTTCTTCTTTTCTTTTTTGAAGATTAACCATATATTGGTATTCATCATCTATTTGTTTAATTTCAACTTCATCTAATCCCCCAGTTTGCTCTTTTCTGTAACGAGCAATAAAAGGTACGGTGTTTTTATCTTCTAATAATGATAAAACAGCATTGATTTGTTTTGTTGAAAAATTATACTTTTCATTTATAGATTGTATTAAGTTACTATCCATAGAATCCTCCACTCATTTATTCCTATTTATTTTTGTGTACATATATATTTTAACATATAAAGATAATACCATTTTTCAAAAAGTGATATCGTAATGATTGAAATACATAAAAAATAAGGCAGCTCCCAATAGTATAGGAATGCTGCCTTATTTTATTGCTATTATTTATTTGCTGCATCTTGGAGTTTCTTAATTGCTGTTCTTTGCAACCTAGATACATGCATTTGACTTAACCCAATTCTTTCGCCTGTTTCTTTCTGACTTAACCCTTCAATAAAGGTACATTGAATTATTTGTCTTTCTCTGTCAGTCAAAATTGGCAATATCTTCTCTAATATCATTCTTTTTTCGGTTAAATCATAATTATCATCTTGTTGACCCATAATATCTAATAAAGTCACCGTCGAACCATCTTTATCTGCTTCGATTGAATGGTCAACACTAAGCGCGTTATAACTCTGCCCCATTTCCATTGCTTCAAGTACTTCTTCTTCACTTACTTCAAGTCTATTAGCAATTTCTTCAATTGATGGTGACCGTTCTAATTCATTTGTTAGTTCATCACTTACTTTTTTGATACGAGGACCAATCTCTTTAATCCTTCTCGGTACATGGACACTCCATGTTTTATCACGTAAATAACGTTTAATCTCGCCAATCACAGTCGGTACTAAAAAGGCTTCAAACTTTCTATCAAAGGATAGGTCAAATCGGTTTATCGCCCCAATCAAACCAACCATACCAACCTGAACGAGGTCTTCGTGATGAGATTGACCTTTTGAATATTTATATGCCAATGATTCGATTAACTTTCTATAATGTCTAACAAGTTTATCTTGAGCATCTGTATTTTTATTATTTTGTTGCTCATTTATCCATTGGTTAATTTGTTCAGGTGATACATCATTAACTGATTTCGACTCTCTCGCCATTATTTCGCACCTGCTCTTTTTTAATATACTTTATCATGCTGATTGTCACACCTGATTTTTTATCAACCGTAACTTCATCCATTAATGATTCAATTAAAAATAGACCCAATCCGCCTTCTCTTAGGAAATCTATATTTTCGTCTTCTCTATATGGTCCTAATTTTTCTTTTGTTTCTTCATAATCAAAACTTTCTCCTTGATCAGAAATTACAATTTTAATTTTATCATCAAAAATTTCAAAACAAAGATTTATCATTCCCACATCTTCTGGATCATTTTTGTATGCATGCTTTACCGCGTTAGTCACCGCTTCACTCACTGCAATTTTAGCGTCTTCAATATCATCATATGATGCACCCGCGCGTGAAAACACTCCTGATAGCGTCAAGCGTATTAAACTCACATATTCCGCAGAGGCTGGCAACCGCATTTCAATATAATCTTGTTTTAATTGCATGTTATTCGACCTCCGTTCCTTCATTAACATGCATCAAATCTTTTAATCCAGTGATATCAAATAATCGACTTATTCGATCTGAAACACCTAATATAAATAATTCTTTATCATGTTGATTTAGCGCTTTTAACGTACCTACGAATAATCCTAAACCAGTGGAATCCATGTAACTCACATTTTCTAAATTTACATATATATCATGAGTTCCTTCTTGGCGCATCGGCACTAAGACTTCTTCTAATTCCGGAACAGTATAAACGTCTAACTCACCGCCAACTTTCACCTCATAATGCGTATCATGAGTTACTGTTTCAATATTAAGATTCATAACATTACACTCCTAATTATAGTCTAATTCTTAACTTTTATACCCTTAAAATCCAAAACTAACCTTAACTATTAAGAATCTAATTAACCCTTTTTATAATTAATATAGTCAAATCATCTCTCTTATCAGGATTTTGTATCTTCAATATTGCTTCATAAAGAAGTTGAACAATATCTTGAGGATGCATGTGTTTGTATTTGTGAATCATATTTAAAAGATAGCTTTTATCTAAAAAGTCACCTTGTTCATTTCTAACTTCTGTAACACCATCCGTAAATATAATTACAAAATCATCTATATATATCGGTATTTCTTGTTGTTTATACCTCGTTTGTTGATTAACGCCTAATACTCTACCTCTTACACTAATTTCCTCAAATTCTTCTGTTTCAGCCCTGTAAATATAGCCTGGTTCATGACCAGCAGAACTACAATATAACAAATGATTTAACTCTTCATATAACCCATAAAACATCGTTACAAACATGTTTTGGTTAACATTTTTTTCTACTACTCTATTGAGCCGTTTTAAACCATCACTTGGAAGTTGGGAGTGGCCGTATGAGTCCATACCAAATTTAATCATACTCATCGCTAGTGCTGCTGGTATACCCTTACCAATGACATCAGCTACTGCAAAACTCATTGTTCCATCTTTGTGATCTATTAAATTAAAGTAATCTCCGCTCACCTTTTGTGCAGCTACAGAGATAACGCCAATTTGGATACTATCGAATTGAGGAATATCAGTTTTAAGCATAGTTTGTTGTAATCTCGAAGCTAAGTCGATTTCTTTATCATGATATTGCAATCGATTTACAAGTTGTTGGTAATCTCTATAATTATAACCAAAACCTTTTACTACTTCTTTAAGCACATTGAAAGTTTTTAATATTTGAGTTTCATTTAAATTCAACATTTTCACATAATTTTTATGCATTTCCACAATATCTTCTGGTAATAAATCTTTTTTTATCACCTCGTTTGTGAAGATTTCAGTTTTTTTCAATAAATCTGTTGTGTCTGTTGTAATTAAACTTTCATCAATTAGCGCTTTATATTGATTTTTGAATTCTTCCACGCAGTAATTCCTCCTCAAAATGCAAATATAAATCGCGTATACCGATCTTTAACATATCTCAAAATTTTACGTCCATCTTTTCATCATATTAATAACATTCATATCGAATATTTTATAAATATACTATTTCAATTAGGCTCAGTCATTATCTTTGGGTATTAAAAAAGCTTTAGGATAACCTAAAGCTTTTCAACTTAGACATCCTATTTAAAGGTCTTATACTACAAAAACTGGAAACCACTATAATCTTGAATCCGTTTAATTTTGTATTTAAGTGCTTATTACATGTTATAGAGAATTGATGTCTATAATTCACTATTGTATTAATTTGTTTAACTCACCTTTAAAATTAGGATTTATTTGTCCTAACACTATGTAATCCTAAGCTTATGTCGATAGCATTGTTTACTTCTCTCATTTTATCTTCAGAGAGATAAGTTAATTTTTCTTTCAGTCTGTTTTTATCTAAAGTTCTAATTTGTTCTAACAAAATAACAGAATCTTTATCTAACTTATACTTACTTTTTTCTATTTCTACATGTGTTGGTATCTTAGCTTTATTTATCCTACCAGTAATTGCTGCTACAATTACGGTAGGACTATATTTATTTCCAGTATCGTTTTGTATAATCACGACAGGTCTAATTCCCCCTTGTTCAGACCCTTGCACTGGTGATAAATCAGCTAAATAAACGTCGCCTCTTCTCATCATTCATTGTTATTCTTAGAGCTGATGTAGACTTCGTTGCAATCACAAGCTTCACATTCAAATGGAAATGCTTCTGCTGCAAGGGAGAGGTTTAAGTCGGCCATTTGAGAATAGCCTTCCTTTAGTAATTGTTCAATACTGTGATTTCTGCTTTGAGTAAAACTTACCATGAATAAAGACCTCCATGAGACTAAAATAGAATATAATATGTTTTGTTGTTAGATACATAATAACAAATTTTACATACAGTGACTATACTATTTTAATAATTCATTGCGAATTTCTAGGTCCTGGGTCCCATGATATACACGTGGGAGCCTTCTATTAAAGCGGCATAACACTTCATAATTAATTGTTTTTTGTTGTTGTGCCAAAGCTTCTGCTGATTGTGGACTATCACTATGATGGTCCATTAAGATCACTTTATCTCCCGCTGTAACTGCTTCAGGAATTTTTATTATAATTTGATCCATACATACTTTTCCTATTACTTCACATTGGTGACCATTGACGTTCACATTGAATCCAGACATCAGTCTTGGGTAACCATCTGCATATCCAACTGGAATAATCCCTATTTTGGTAGGTTCATCTGCAGTATAGATGCTGCCATAACTCACAGATTCACCTGCTTGTAATACCTTAGTTTGAACAACTTCACTAATCCATTGCGCACTAGGTTTCAAATGTACCTTAACATTCGATTTGACATATTCTGAAGGGTAATAACCATATAATGAGATACCTATCCTCACTGCATTACAAAATTGCGTATCTTTCATTAATGCCCCTGCAGAATTTTGAGAATGAATATAATCCGGTTTCTCTGCTTGATTAACAATTTCTTCAAAATTGGATTGCTGTTGATTCATGGAATCTCCCGGTTCGTCTGCACAAGCAAAGTGAGTAAATACCCCTTCAAAGACCAAATGATTATGCGAATGAATCAAATCTATCACAGACTGATATTCTTCAACATCCTTCACACCTAATCTACCCATACCAGTATCTAATTTGACATGAATCCATAAATCTTTTTCATTTTTTTCTGATATTTGTTGTATTGCCTCATTCAACCATTTTTCAGAAGGGGCAGTGATTGCAACACGATGTTGTATCGCTTTATTAATATCATATGAAGGAATGACGCCTAATACAAGTATCTTGGCATTAATACCATGCATGCGTAATTCTATAGCTTCATCTAAAGTTGCGACTGCAAAAAACTCAGCTCCGTTATCCATGAGTTGACGTGCGATCATAATACTACCAAGACCATAGCCATTTGCTTTAACCACTGGGATAACTGTTTTACTGGGATGTAGTTTCTGAAACACTTGGAAGTTTGAAACGATAGCATTTAAGTCTACATTCAAATAGGTCGATCTATAATACTTATCAGACATAAAATAAATACCTCCTGTATCAATTAAATAAGTTTTTCTATAATTAATTCAATTTTATAATAAGCTAGATAGGATAGCCAAATTAAACATACTGACATTTATATATTTTCAAATATTATACTTCTAAAATGACTTGGCTCATAGCATAATGTTCAGTATGTGTAATGCTGACATGAACGCTAAACCCTTCATAATTAATACATGGTTTGCCTAATTCATCATTAAAACAATCTATTTCATTTAACGCGATTGTTTTACCAAGACCTGTACCTAATGCTTTACTAAATGCTTCTTTACAAGCAAATCTTCCCGCTAAAAACTCAATTTTACGTTGTTCCAAGTTCAAATCATTGAATTTTTGTTGTTCATTTTCACTTAATACGCGCTCTACTAATTTACTTTGCCTTTGCAAAAGTGTTTTTATTCTATTAATTTCTATTAAATCTACACCAATACCATGTATCATAGGCTCCTCCTCATATTGAAACGCTTAATAACTAATTTAAGTATGTTTGGAGTTTTAAGCATTATTTGTATCTGGCTCTGAAGAATGTGGATTATTTATTTGTTTTATCTGCTTTTTGAGCAAGATTGCAGTTTCTTTTTTTATCAAATTTATTTTAGCATTACCGCCAGCAGTTGATAATGTGATATTAGACAAGCCGTATTTTCTCGTTAAAATACCTTCATGTGTATCAACATTTTGTATTCTAAATAATGGTATTTTAACTATTTTAATAAACCAAAAACCATTTCTCACAATGATTTCATTCTCAGTTAATTTATATTTAAAAATTTTATATTTGTATATTGGAATGATTACAACTTCAAATATCAAAAGTAATAGTACTATGATAAAACCAATAATCAATATCCAATTCATTATATTTGGGGCTAGCCAATCTAGCCATAATGAATAAACAACATACACTGCTGCAATCACCATACATAAGACGGCAACTATAATAATGCCAGTAAGTCGCATAACCTTTTTTCCAGATGGATCCATATAATTATAACTATTCATGAGGGCCTCCTCCTAAATACCATGATTGTAAAGTTTTCACATCATTATAATCACTATATTTTAATCCGATATTATCATTAGAAGGACCTTTTGCAATTATAAAATTAAAATTAGCCAAACTATTTTTTTCTAAAAATGGATTTCTTTTAATTTCCATACCTAATATTTTATCGTGTTTAAAGTAAGTATTTTTAAATCCAAATGGTGTCACATTACGTACAACTAGTTCATCGTTTTGAATTTTAAAGCCAGATACCTTTACTACTTTCAAACTGTGGATAATATGTACTATGATAATTACCCCAACAATAAGAAAAATCCACGGTTTCCAAAAGTATGTCACAACACTAGCAATGATTATAAGTAATAAAGCTTGTCTCCAAAACAACCTATGAAATCCTCTCCAAGGCATACCTTGTTTCGCTGGCGCAAATGCCATATTTGGCATAAGATTTTTAATTATTTCAAAGGCCTTTTCACGCTTGATAAATGGCAATATCATAACGTTACCATCTAATGAAACGTCATCTATGTCAAAATCTTCCATATCACTTGTAATAACAAAATGTATAGAGGTATAGCCAAATAAATTTCTTAAAAATGATTGTTTTTCAACCACTGATTGTACCCTATCTGTAGGTACAGTAATATTTTTAACATTAAATAAGCCATATTTAATGTTTAACTGATTGTCTTGTTGCGTAACTGTATAATTAAAATTACGTATAATTACGATCAATGTACCAATCACATAACTACCTATCATAACCAAAGCAATCATCATAATGATAATTACTGAGATCGCTTGTGATATATGCGCAAATTGTCCTGTTATTTTTTCCCAAGGAATTACATCGGAAAATCCACCAATAATCGGTGATAACGCAGCAAAAGCCACTCCAATCGCTCCACTTGTCAGAGCCATCAATAAAAGTTCTTTAAATTTCAGTTTATACAAATGAACGGTTTGAGGACCTTTGTTTTCTAATGTCTTATCGTGCGTTTGTAATGTATCCTCTGATTGTGAAACTTCAACTGTATTGATCAAATCTTGTTGTTTTTCTTTAATAGTTTGTTGAATAAGTTCACTTTGTTTTTTAGAAACTGTATTTAAATCAATGCCATCACTCGGCGTTTTGATTTGTAATTTTACGCCTCCGACCAGTTGGTGAATGACGCCTTGCGTAGTATCTAATGTTTGAATACGACGTATATTCAATTCTTTTCGCGCTTTTGTAAATATACCTGTCGCTAATACAAAGTGATCGTTTTCTATCCAATAACTCGTATTATATACTTTTAGAACTTGCGTCACAAAAGAAAACAGAAAGAATATAAACACTATCCCTGGAAATATGTATGAGCGTATATTAGTAAAGTCAAAATCTTTCAAGTTAAACACTAAAAAGATAATTACTAAAAAGATATTTTGTTTGATTGCATCAATAACACCCGCTAAGTATGAAATAGGATGTAACTTTTGAGGATTATACATCGTAATCAGCTCCTCTTAGGTAATTTAATGCTTTCGATTCAATAACTGTTGCTTCTTCGTCAGTCAATAATGGAAAACTAACTGTATGTCCCGCAGTTATTAATGAAACTTTTGCTAATCCTAATCTACTTAATATAGGATTATATTTGCGCTCAATCAATTGAGTTCGTTCTAATTTCACTATTTTATGAGATTTAAAAAAGAAATCATATTTGATTTCAATATGCTTATTTTCTACTCGATAAAAAGCATACTTATATTTTAGCCATGGTGTAATTAAAGTATATAAAATATTAAAAACTATAAAAGCAATGATTAAATACAAGATAAAATGCCACCAATTAAAGTGACTCCATAAAAACAACACAACCGTTGCTATAACCATATTCAATATCAATTCTAATACTTTTATCGTGTAGTAATACTTCATAGCTTCCTTTGGACTTCTCTTAAACAATCGGTCTTTAGCCATTGGTACACTCCTTAAATAAAGATTCCAATTAATTATAACATAGCGTTTATATATACTTCATCGCACATTTAAAATGTACTACAATTTAAATGTCAAACAAATAAGTTGTTTTGGACATTTACATTATAGAAAATATCCTACAACTTGATATAAAACAAAAAAATCATCCCACGTTAATGAGATGATTAAACCTAAATTTCATATATGATAAAGCATTCTATTTTTTATGGTCTGCGAATGTGCGACCTTTCATTGATTTCTTGTTATTGTTTCTGTCAGAAGAAGGTTTTTCGTTCTTCTTCTTATTATTGTTGAATCCGCCTTTTGAGCGACGATTTTTGTTATCGAACTTGTTGTTGTTACCACGTTTATTGTTATTACCACCACGTCTTGGGCCTTTGCTTTGACGACCTTTACGAGATAATGGTTTTTCAAATGTTAATTGTACATCAACATCATCATTTGACTCCACTAATTCTTGTAATAATGAAGCAACTAAATCAACATCGCTATATTCTTCAATTAATTCAGAAGCAATGCGTTGTAATCTAGGTTCATTTTCTCTAGTCATCCAGTTTTGAACTTTACCTTTAATATCGTTTTCACGTGCTTTTAACACTTCTTTACGATGAGGTGGTCTTAATGCTTGCATTTCTCGCTTGTTAGCTTGTTCAATTTGACGGATGTAATCCATCTCAATTGGGTTAACAAATGTAATTGCAATACCTTCTTTACCAGCACGACCTGTACGTCCAATTCTGTGAGTATAACTTTCTGTATCTTGAGGGATATCGAAGTTATACACATGACTCACGCCTGAAATATCAAGTCCTCTTGCTGCAACATCAGTCGCAACTAAGATATCTAGTTGATCGTTTTTGAATTTTTTCAATACTTCTAAACGTTTAGCTTGTGTGATGTCACCATGTAAGCCTTCAGCTTTATATCCTTTAGAAATTAACGCACTTGTTAATTCATCTACACGACGTTTTGTACGTCCGAATACAATTGCTAACTCTGGCTGATGTACATCTAAAAAGCTTGTGAAAGTATCAAATTTTTCTAATTCTTTTACGATTGTATAGAATTCTTCAATTTGAGGATTTGAAGTTTCATTGTTCATTGTTTTAACAATAACTGGAGACTTCATAAATTGTTGTACTAGTGTTTGGATTGCTTTCGGCATTGTAGCAGAAAACAACATTGTTTGACGTTGTGATGCTGGGATTTTGTCCATGATAAATTTCATATCATCGATGAAGCCCATGTTCATCATTTCATCCGCTTCATCTAATATAAGCGTATGAATATCAGTAGTTTTCAAAGTACGACGGTTTAAATGGTCAATTACACGACCTGGTGTACCTACTACTACTTGTGGTCCTTTTTTAAGGGATCTAATTTGACGATCGATTGGCATACCACCAAAAACAGTAACAACTTGTACGTTTTGGCCTTTACCGAATTCTTTAATAGATTCAGCTACTTGCATAGCTAATTCTCTTGTTGGTGCAAGGATTAGTGATTGAACACCTTCTCGACCCGCTACTTTTTCGATTAACGGAATACCAAATGCGCCTGTTTTACCTGTACCAGTTTGCGCTTGGCCAAGAACGTCTTTGCCTTCTAAGGCAAGAGGGATACTCTCTTTTTGAATAGGAGTGGCATCACTGAACCCCATTGTTTCTAGGGTTTCTGCCATCTTATCTGAGATCCCTAATTCTTTAAAATTTTGCAATATAATTCTCCTTTATTTATCTGTATTTCTATACATATATGTTCACTTAAGTTTCTTCAACTTCTTAATAGTACCACCTCAAGTGTATAATCGCAATAAACCAAATTTGAATAAATGGGTCGATTGTCAATCGTTTCATAATTACTATCCTTTTCTAAATGTTGTGATATATAGGTTGTAAGCGTTTGATTGCTTTTCAGGAGATTACTTTTTTTCTTCTAAAAAAAATTTGTTAATTTATTTATTCAGTTAATTGTCTGATTATTCTTTCGGTATATTACACTTTATTTAATTGTTATTTAAAATAATTGTTAGATGTTTATACGTATAGAATACAGAGATTTTTAACACATAGGTATAGAATATCATTACTTCATACCTATATTCTTTTACCCGTTTGAATACTACAGTAACACTTTATATGTTGTTCTTTAATCGCTATTATGTATTTAAAATACAAAACACAATATATCTCTATTCAAGAAATATATTGTGTTGAAATTTCCATTATTATATTTTGTGTATTCTCACAACATTTACTTTGTACTATTTAAAATAGCATTATAACAATTTATTTCAAAAGCGTTTCTACAACTTCCTCTAACTTCATACCTCTCGAACCTTTTATAAGTACTTTATCTTCAGGTTGTAGATGTTTGAGTAGCGTAGCTTTCAAGGCGTTTTTATCTTCATAGTGTTCAGCGTGTTGGACATAGTCCTTTCCACTATTATAGATGTAAGCAGCTTCTTGGCCAAATGTAAATAATGTATTGATATCTTTATCTTCCAAGTACTTTCCTACAGCTTCATGCATCGTTTGGCTATCAGTACCTAATTCTAATACATCACCAAGCACGATGATTTTTCGTCCTCTCATACCAGAAAGTGTGTCTATAGCTGCTTTCATACTTGTAGGGCTCGCATTATATGCATCATTTATTACTACCGTATGATCCTTAGTAATATGTTGTTCCATTCTCATACCTGTCAACTTCACTTGAGCTAAATTATGAAATATTGTATCGTAATTTAAATTCAATCGTTTACCTATAGCAATAGCATAGGTAGCATTCTTCATATTATGTTCACCTAATATGGGCAATTCATATCGTTCTTCACCATTAACATTAAATGCGATGCCTTCATTTTCAATATCTTCTAAATGACAAACGAGTGTATTATCAGCATCTTGGCCTACGCTTACTAATTCAACTTCTTTTAAATTTTGAACATGGGGTTCTAATAACGGTTCATCGCCATCATAAATAAATAAACCGTCTTTCTTTAAACCTAATGTAATTTCAGCTTTAGCTTGTGCAATACCTTCTCTAGATCCTAAATCTTGCATGTGTGATTCTCCAATATTGGTAATCACTGCAATATTAGGTTCAGCTAATTTTGATAACAGCTCAATCTCGTGAAAACCAGACATCCCCATTTCTAAAATAGATATTTCAGTGTCTAAATCTAATTGTAATATGGTTAACGGTAAGCCAATTTCATTATTATAATTACCTTGTGTTTTCTTCACTTTAAATTGTGGTTTCAACACACTTTCAATCATGTCTTTGGTAGTTGTTTTCCCATTTGAGCCTGTCACAGCTATCACTTGAGGATTTACAAATTCTAAATACGCTTTAGATAATTGTTGTAATGCTTCAAGCGTGTCATCAACCCATATGATTGGACCAGTAACTTGTTCATCTAAAGCAACATCTTTTTGATAAAAAGATGCACTTGCACCATCTTTCAATGCTTGGGCAACATATTGATGTCCATCAACATGCTCTCCTTTAAATGGGATAAATAAATTTTGATCATTAACAACGCGTGAATCTATAGATACACCTTTAATTGTATAATCCATATATTCATTATCGATGTCACATGGAATCCAGTCTTTGACTTGCTCTAAAGTTACTTCAATCATGGTTTATACTCCTCAATCAATTATATATTTATTTTGTTTTTTATCTTCATGCTTTTCTTTTGCTAACTCAATTAACTTCTTAATTAAATCAGAGTATGAAACGCCCATATTTTCCCATAGACTAGGGTACATACTAAATGCAGTAAATCCTGGCATAGCATTTGTTTCATTTATGAAAATTTGATTGTCTTCTGTAACAAAAAAGTCTGCACGTAATAAACCAGAACAGTCAGTAGCTTTAAATGCTTCAACTGCCATATTTCTTAATGTCATTTGAACTTCTTCATCTAAATCAGCTGGAATATCCAATTTAATATTTCCATCTTTGTACTTAGCTTTATAATCATAGAAGGCTACTTCCTTAATCACTTCACCTGGCCAAGTCGTTTCAGGATAGTCGTTGCCTAATACAGCGACTTCTATTTCTCTTGCATCAATACCTTGTTCAATCACTAATTTACGGTCAAACTGAAATGCTTCTTCAATTCCTGATTTCAATTCTTCTTCATTATTACATTTACTGATACCTACACTAGAACCTAAATTTGCCGGTTTAACAAATACTGGATATTCTAGTTTATCATGTACTAATTTTAAAATATTATTTTCATATTTATGGTATTCACTTCTTAAAAAACTTACGTACGGTAATTGTGGTAATCCTCTATGTTCAAATAATTGTTTCATTACTAGTTTATCCATCGAACTTGAAGCTGCTAATACACCGTTACCTACATATGGTAAATCTAGCACTTCAAATAAACCTTGAATCGTTCCATCTTCACCGTTTGGACCATGTAATAGTGGAAATACTGCGCTATATCTATCTCCTGTACTACCAACACTTAGTAATTTAGAGATTTCACCAGCAGCAACGTCAGTTAAACGTAAAGTGTCTATATTATTTATAGTGTCTACGATATTTTCTTTCTTTTTCCAGTCACCATCATTTGTGATGTAAATAATGTCTACTTGATACTGATCTTTATCAATGGCATTTAAGACATTTTGTGCTGTTAATATTGAAACATCGTGTTCCGCACTCTTTCCTCCGTATACGATACATACATTTTCCTTAGCCATAATTTTGCCTCCATATACAATTCTTAAACTATATCATATCACGATTTAATAATTTTTTGCATTTGTAAAGTAGTTTAATAATCATTTATTTTTTGTTCTATTATATAGATGTTTTGAAAGTTTATATAACTTAGCTATTCCTATAAATTCAAAATAATCTATTTTAAATTTTCGAATTGGCACCCTACTTCTAGCAATATGTTAAAAAATTCGGTAAAATCTATATATAATACATAGATAGAGAAATTTAGCTTTTCAAAGGAGTAAGAAATGAGTACTTCACGTCAATTGAAAAAAAACCATTGGATACGTCGGATAGACTGGAAATTAATAGCTATCCTAGCATTATTTGCAATTATTAGTGTCACAATTATCAATTCAGCAATGGGCGGCGGACAATATAGTGCCAATTTCAGTATTAGGCAGATTTTGTATTATGTCTTTGGTGGGGTCATTGCATTTTTAATCATGCTTGTTTCCCCTAAAAAGTTGATGAAATACACATATTTACTATATTTCATACTTTGTCTTGGGTTGTTTATATTAATCATCATTCCAGAGACCCCGTTTACGCCAATTATCAATGGCGCTAAAAGTTGGTATAAATTAGGCCCTATTAGCGTGCAACCATCAGAGTTTATGAAAGTCATATTAATTTTGGCATTAGCAAAATTAATTACAAAGCATAATAAATTTACTTTCAATAAATCTATTGAGACTGATTTTAAATTACTATTTAAAATCATAGGTATCTCTATTCTTCCAATGGCATTAATTCTATTACAAAATGACCTAGGTACGACGTTAGTCATATGCGCTATTATCATAGGTGTAATGATTGTTAGTGGTATTTCTTGGAAAATTCTAGCACCTTTATTTATTGGAATTATCGTATTTGCTTCTGGTATTATCTTGTCAATAATATACAAACCTTCTCTAATAGAAAGTGGATTAGGTATAAAAACTTATCAACTTGGTAGAATCAATTCATGGCTTGACCCGTATACATATAGTAGTGGCGACGGCTATCATTTAACAGAGTCTCTTAAAGCTATCGGTTCCGGTCAACTCTTTGGTAAAGGATTTAATCATGGTGAAGTTTATATACCAGAAAATCATACCGACTTTATTTTTTCTGTCATCGGAGAAGAATTTGGATTTATTGGATCTGTAATATTAATTTTGGTATATTTAGCCCTTATTTTTCATTTAGTAAGGCTTGCAACACAAACAAATATGTCCTTTAACAAGTTATTTATTATTGGTTATGTGGCGCTTATTCTTTTCCATGTCTTACAAAATATAGGTATGACAATACAATTGTTGCCTATTACAGGTATTCCATTACCATTTATAAGCTATGGTGGTAGTTCGATATGGAGTCTCATGTTTGGTATAGGTGTATTATTATCCATTACTTATCATCAACCTAAACAATATGCACCTGCATTAGAAAATACTAAATTAACTAGAAGTCAATAATCATTTTTTAATTTAACTAGAAAAACTGCTAAAATCCATAGACAGGATTTTAGCAGTTTTTATCTTCTTATATTTACAAATTAATAAAAAAAAACGACAAGAGCCGTGGACTCCAATCGCTTAATTAAGTAACATACTATTTCAGTTCGTTAGCGGTTTTCACAGTAGTTGGTAAAGTATGCATAACTTCTAATCTTGATTTGGTTTTCTTTATGTTTACCCCTAATGATGATAATAGATTAACTACGTTTTGAATCTTATCGTTATCCTTACTCATATCATCACCCCTAACTTTCAACTTCTACTTCATATTACCCCAATTATATATAAATTACTACATTATAACCAAATTTTTTTAATTTATTAAAAATCCAGTATAAATTTTCGTCATATTTACATTGTAAAAATACCATAAAAACCAAAAAAATAACTCAAATATATTTAATACAACTTTTAAAGATGTAAAAAGTAATCAAAACAAAAGATTGTGCCACTGAATTATAGGATGGTAAAGCCTAAATCATACACTTCTTTTTCTAGGTTATTTAAACTTGCTGGCGTCTCAAAATCAATTGATATGGTCTCATTAGTTTGATTTACTGATACTTTCTTCACACCATCTATCAATTTCAAATGTTCTTCAAGTTGCTTTTGTTGTGCCTTGTTATTTATACCTGATACATAAATGACTTTAGATTTCATCTTCCTATTAACCCTCTAATCTTTCATTAATTTTTGAAAAGTAACTAATAATTCTTCCATCGCTTCTTCTTGTTGTCCTTGATTGACTTTATTCATGATACAGCTTTTCATATGGTGATCTAATAACTTTGTTGCCACACTATTTAATGCTGAACGTGTAGCTCTAATTTGTGTCAACACATCATCACAATATACATCTTCATCGATCATTCGATTAATTGCTCTAACTTGACCCTCTATACGATTCAATCTCGATTTTAAATTAGCTTTATTCTGTTCCGAGTGGTGTGCTTTTTGTATTTCCTCCATATATTAAGGACCTCCTCTTGATTTGAACTATATAATATACCCCTCACCGGTATAAGTCAAGTGATAAAAGACTATAGACGTGTTACAATAATTGAGACTTTTACAAATTTAAATAAATTGCTTTGCATTTTGGGGGTTTAATATGATAGATATTTTTTCGATTTCATATAGTCACACAAACTTAATAATAAATGTTCTTTTAATCAGTGCATTTATATTAAACCTTATTTTTGCTTTTATTATTATTTTTATGGAACGACGATCTGCGGGTTCGATTTGGGCATGGGTCTTAGTTTTAGTCTTTATCCCGGTACTCGGTTTCATCATTTATCTACTATTTGGTAGACAAATTCAACGAACTCATATTTTTTCAATAGATGAAAAAGACAAGATTGGTATAGAAATGATTGTAAAAGAACAGCTTGAGGCATTAAGAAATGATGAGTTTTCTAAAGGTAACCATCAAATAGTTAAATTCAAAGACATGGTTCAAATGCTGTTATATAATAACGCAGCCTTTTTAACGACAGACAATAACATCAAAATATTTACAGACGGTAAAGAAAAATTTGATGCTCTGATTAAGGATATTTACGATGCTCAGGATTATATTCATATTCAGTATTATATTTTTAGAAATGATGGTTTAGGTAATCGTATTTTAAGAGCACTTGAGCAAAAACTTGAAGAAGGCTTAGAAGTTAAAATGCTGTATGACGATATGGGGTCTCGTACATTATCTTTAAAGGATTTTAAAAGCTTCCACAAAAAAGGCGGTCAAGTAGAAGCTTTCTTCCCTTCGAAACTTCCATTGATCAATCTTAGAATGAACAACAGGAACCATAGAAAAATCGTAATTATTGATGGCCATATCGGTTACGTTGGTGGTTTTAATGTTGGTGATGAGTATTTAGGATTAAAGAAAAAATTTGGATATTGGAGAGATACACATTTACGTATTGTAGGTGATGCAGTCAATGCCTTACAGTTACGTTTTATGTTGGACTGGAATTCACAGTCTACTAGGGATAATTTGAAATATGCCGAGCGTTACTTTCCTGATGTTGAGTCTGATGGTACTGTAGGTATTCAAATCGCTTCAAGTGGCCCTGATGAAACATGGGAACAGATAAAATATGGATATCTAAAAATGATTGCTTCTGCAAAACATTCTATTTATATCCAATCACCCTATTTTATTCCTGATCAAGCTTTCCTAGATGCAGTTAAAATTGCTGCTTTAGGTGGTGTGAATGTAAATATTATGATACCTAATAAACCTGACCATCCATTTGTTTATTGGGTTACCTATAAAAATGTAGCTTCCCTCCTAGAGGCAGGCGTCAATATTTTCCACTATAACAATGGTTTTTTACATTCAAAAATGCTTATTATTGATGATGAAGTGGCTAGTGTTGGAACAGCAAATATGGACCATCGCAGTTTCACACTTAACTTCGAAGTTAATGCTTTTATCTATGATACCCTTATCGCACGAGAACTTAGAGAAGCTTTTGAAAAAGATTTGACTGTATCTTATAGATTAACGACAGAACTTTATGAAAAACGAAGTTTATGGATTAAATTTAAAGAAGGTATTTCGCAATTATTATCACCTATTCTGTAGTTGTATTACAGGTCTAAAGTAACGCTTTTAATGAAAGCTACTTTAGACCTTTTTGTTACAAATCTTTTAAATCAATTAAACATCTATAAAGGAGCAATGTTGTATGTATACAAATGATATATTAAAATCCGCAGAATCTTACATGACTACTTTTCACTCTAATGATTCTACTGGGCATGATGTTGCCCATATCAAACGTGTTGTAAATATGGCTAAATATATCGCTAATAAGGAAAATGATGGAGATTTATTAATTATTGAATTAGCCTGCTTATTACATGATACAATTGATGAGAAACTTACTGATAGTAAACAAGCAAAAATAAAATTATCAGGCTTTTTAAATCAACTTGCACTATCCTCACATCAGCAAGCAGACATTCTACATATTATTGAAAATATGAGTTATCAAGATGGACAAAATAATTCAGTACAATTATCTAAAGAAGGTCAAATCGTGCGTGATGCTGATAGACTTGATGCAATTGGCGCCATTGGAATTGCTCGTACATTTCAATTTGCTGGTCATTTTAATGAACCCATGTGGGTTGATATACAATCTGATATACCGTCTAACCATGAAGCTACGGATTATATTGACTGGTGTCCTTCAGCAATAAAGCATTTCTATGAAAAATTATTCAAACTCAAAGATTTAATGCATACTGAAACTGGTAAACGTATTGCCCAACAACGCCATGAATATATGAGAGCGTTTGTGAACCAATTCTTTAAAGAATGGTATGTTTAATATTAAAGTTACATATATTTTATTTTAGATCACAAAAAAGTACACCCCTATTTTTAATAGGGGTGTACTTTTATTTTGAGTATGGCGTTTTATACCATAAACGCTTTTATAGGTTTCAATCAATAATTAAAATACATTATTTTTTCTTATTTTTCTTTGAAACCACTTGCGTATTTGATCCTTTAGTTACTGAGTTTGCTGTGTTTTGTTTCATCGCTTCTATCATTGGCGCAACTTCTTTTTGAGCAAGTTTAGAATAATACATATTCGCTACTTGTGTTTGTACGATTAAGAAAGCCGCACTCACTGACCAATATAAACCTAAAGCTGATGCTGAACTTAATGAAATCCACACAATCATAATTGGTGAAATCACCATCATCATATAACCCATTTGACGCTGTTCGTTTGGCATACTCTTACTTGAAACATAAGCTTGTAAGAAGTATAAGATACCTGCAATAATTGTAATCCAAATGTCAGGTTTGGATAAGTTGAACCATAAGAAATTAGGATGCTCTGTAAAACCACCGCTAGAAGGATATTTCAATACAAAGAATAATCCCATAATGATTGGCATTTGTATTAGCATTGGTAAACAACCTAACATACTCTTCATTGGATTCATATCGTATTTTTTATATACTTCCATCATTTCTTGGTTTGCTGCCATTTTTTCTTCTTGGGTACGTGAACGCTTAACCTTCTCTTGAATTGCATCAATATCAGGTTTTGCAACTTTCATTTTTTCACGCATCATATGACTATTTTTATAATTAGATAACATGAATGGCAATAATACTAAACGAATTGCCAATACAAGTACGATAATTGCTAAACCATAGTCATTATTAAAACTAGTCCCCAACCAATGTATAACTTTGTCCATCGGCTCAACGAACGTATTATAGAAAAATCCATCCTTATTTTCAGGTTTTGAATAGTCACAGCCTGCTAAAAAGACCATTACACCTAATAATAAAGGTAGTAGCGCTTTCTTCTTCATTTTTCCACCTCTAATGATATATTCACATAGAATTTATTTTATCACACTCAAGGAAAAGTAGAAAACAAAAAAAGAAAATATTATACTTTATTCGACAGTTTGTAAAAATTGTTGCACCGTTTGTTCAACATGTTCACTTTTAGCAATTGCCGATATTAGAGAAAGACCATCTGCACCTGCGTATATGACGTCGCTTGCATTCTCTAAACTAATACCGCCAATCGCAACAATCGGGAAGTTATCTATATAGTTTCTTAATTGAGGTATCATTTCTGGCCCTACTGGCGCGTTTGCATCTCCTTTAGATGTCGTGGCATACATTGGACCTACACCAATGTAATCAACGTATGTTAAATCAGAACGATTATATTCTTCAATATCACTCACACTAAGTCCGATTATTTTGTCATTAAATTGTTTAGCAAATGTACTTACATCCAGATCATCCTGCCCTACATGTATTCCATCAGCATTAATTTCTTCAGCTAGCGCTACATCATCATTAACTATAAATGGAACTTGATAACGATGACACAACGCACATAACTGTCTCGCCAATTTGACTTTCGCTTGTCCTTTTAGTGCTGTCGTCCCTTTTTCTCTAAATTGAAACATTGTAATACCAGCCTCTAGTGCTTTAGTCAATATCTCTTTAATAGAACTATTTTCAGGTACATCTTGAGTACCGCAAATGAAGTAGACTTTTAAGTACTGTTTGTTAAACATGTATTACACCTCTTGTATACGACGATAAGCTAAATAATCATCGAATGAAATATGATAAAGTGCATTAAGTAATTCAATCATAAAAGTGCCAGGGCCTTTATGATGAGCCACTGCTTCTGCTTGTTCAGCAGCGATATTATATAGTGCTACTGCTTCTACTATCGCTTCTCTTGCTTGATCTTTTTGAGAGGGTAAGAAACTAGCTAACACGCCGCCTAATAAACAGCCAGCCCCCGTGACTTTAGTAAGCATTGGAGAACCATTTGTAATTTTTATAATTTGGTTATCTTGTATAATGACATCTTCTTTACCCGTAACGACTATGGCTGTTTTTAAATGCTCATGTGCCATTTTCGCAATTTCAACAGAATTTAATGTCACATCACCATCTGTCCCTTTCATAGTTGTATCATTGTTTACTAAGGTTAAAATTTCAGATGCATTACCTTTAATTATCGCAATATCGACTTCTTGTAAAAAACGATGACAAAATGCTTTGCGATATTGTGAAGCGCCTACTGCAACTGGGTCGAAAACCACGGGAGTACCCACTTTATTCGCAGTCTTTGCAATAGTCATAATGTCTGCTTCTTTCGCTTTTGTGAGTGTGCCGATATTTATTAATAATGCATGCGCTGCATTTAACATATCGGTAGCCTCTTCTGGTGCTTCACTCATTGCAGGACTCGCACCTAAACTTAATAAACCATTTGCAGTAAAATTTTTAACTACATCATTAGTATAGCAAATCACTAACGGCTGATTAGCTCTTAGTATTTCTAAATTATTCGTCATCTAAACCGACCTCTTTCATATACGCAAAATGGTTTACTGGCCCTCTTCCTTGACCAATTTCAGGAGTATATTTAATACTTAATGAGATAAATTGTTTAGCTTTGTTTACAGCATCATACACCGATTTACCTTTAGCTAACTCAGCAGTAATCACTGCTGAAAATGTGCAACCAGTACCATGCGTATGTTGTGTTTCATAACGCGGTGACTCAAACGTGAATACATCTTCTTTGGTAAATAAATAATCTTTTGCTGTATCAAGGTTTTCTGAATGACCACCTTTAATGACCACACCTTTACTACCAATATCGTTAATAAATATATTCCCAGCCTTATAAATTGAAGCTTCATCCGTTATCTTCAATCCTGTAATCTCTTCAGCTTCCGGTAAGTTTGGCGTAGCAACTTTTGCATAAGGTAATAAAATATTTTGTAAGTCTGATTTGGCATCATCATCCATTAAAGCATCACCACTTTTAGCTAACATCACTGGATCTATTACATATGGAATGTCAGGATATTTTTTTAAATATAATTGAATTAATTCCATCATTTCTTTAGATGCAATCATACCCGTTTTTAAAGCTTGAGGTAATTCATCATCATATACGCTTTCAAGTTGTTCAGACAACCAGCTTGTTTCCAGATTGTGAATGTGTTGGACACCTTTTGTATTTTGGGCCACAATACTTGTAATCGCTGCCATACCGTAGACACCACAAGCATGAAATGACTTTAAGTCTGCCATTACGCCAGCACCTCCAGTTGGATCTGTTCCAGCGATAGTTAATGCAATTTTAGGTTTATTCATTATTATCTCCTCCATAAGACCAAACTTCTTCAGTAACTGACATATTAAAGAAATTACGTTCATGTACTGTACTCTGTAAAAAACAGTCTTTAATCGCATGTTTTTCTTGATTAGTACAATTTTGAGTTAACTTATCCATTAAATTATCAAAAACATGTACAAGTTCATCCATTTCTGTACTGTAAAAGACAAACCATTCTTTCAATAATGCATCGTTATTAAGCAATTCATCTTGCAAAGCTTGTTTAGCAATGACTTGATAGACATACGGACAAGGTGCCATTGCTGCAATTGTATATGCCGCATTTTCTTTTGCATAAGCATTAAAATACATATGTTTTATATAATGATCACCACTTGGCGGCCATACTTTCTCTTTTACAATTTCATTATAAGGCTCGTTAACAAAATCAGCTAATATTTCATGTGCTTCTACTTCCCCATCTACAATAAACTGAATTTGTTCCACTAAAAATTGGACATCTTCCAATTCCTGCATTTTTGGTATAAGTAACGCATAAATATTTGCAAATTCTTTTAAATATGAGGCATCTGCCCTTAGGTAATACTTAATTACAGCTTTAGATAAATTACCTTTTAGCATACCCTGGATGAACGGATCTTTATAAATAGCTTCTATGATTGGTTGTGACGCTTGTTTTAACTCACTTGAAAATAACACTGTTAGTCCTCCTGATAATAAAAAAACTACAAACCCAAGTAGGGATGTAGTTAATCGATAGGAAAATTAAGTAATTAAACTATGAATTAAACTACTTTCCTACGTTGGTATTAACCAAATCAGGTTGTAAGGGTCTGAATAAATTCATCTCAGCACAAAGGCTCCCCTAGTAGTAATTTTATAAATTTTATATTTATTTAAACATAACAAAATGTATTAAATAATGCAAAAAAATGCGTTTCATACAAAAAAGCATCTCTATCGCTATAATAGAGATGCTTGCTTTAATATTAAAACATTGATTCAAAGATACTACTTGAAATTATGCAGTAACCCATTGTGATGCACCAGCTGAGTTGTATAAATCTACTGCTGCTTGGTCTTGTACTGATTCTGGTGCTTCAGTTGGTGATACACCTTTATATTCTGCAGGTGCTACTGAATCCCATGTACTTTGTAAGAATTGGTATTTACCTGCTGCACCTGATGAAGGGTTTACAGCTTTAAGGTCGCCACCTGATTCACGTTGAGCGATTTGTTGTAAATGAGCGTTAACATTTACTGATGATCCTTCAGAAGCTTCATTTGATGATTCACTTGAAGTTTGAGCTGAAGTTGACTCTTGTTGTGGTTGTTGCGTTTGTTCAGTTTGTGGTGCCGCTTCTTGTTGTGGTTGTTCTGTTTGTTGAGCTTGTTCACTGTTATCTGCAGATTGTTCTACTGAACCATTAACATCTCCACCATAGCTCCAGCTAAAGTTTTGACCGTCTGATTCAAAGTGATAATCAACACCATTTAAATTAAAATTATAGTTATATGAACCTTCTTGAACAGGAGATTCATTTAATTGACTTGAATTTGATTGCGCTAGTTGTGCTAACTGCGCTTTATCGATACCTTGTTCTGAAGCATCTGCTGTATTTCCTGCTGATGCTGCTCCTGTAACTCCTAGACCTACTGCTAATGTTGATGCAATAATTGTTTTTTTCATTTCCAAAAAGTCCTCCTATAAGGTAATTAGTTTTATGATTAATTTGCTAGTTACAACTATAACATTCAAAAATATGTAGTAGGTTACAGAGACATAAAAAAAACAAGAGTTTTTTTACATGAAAATTACATGGTAAATGTGTATATTTTTATCAAACTTATAATTTAAACTTCATCATAATGCCATTTAAATACTAAATTAGCGCATCACATCGTGTAATAAATTTGTAATTTATCAGATTATTCAGTCTAATAATGTTGCTTTTTCAGTATGCTTAGCATTTTTACAACTATATTTTCACTTTTTCCTCAAGCAACATCAATAGAGTTACCAAGGAAGTGTTGCATTCAATAAAATAGCTATCTCTCTTATTTGTATTTTAAGAGAGATAGCCAGAAAGAAGTATAATTGATAGTAGGATTTGATGTATATTAATTTGGATGGATTATATTTGGGATAGTTATAATGTGGGAGTATTATACAGTTTCATATATATCGGTTTCTTGTACAGTTATTTCATCTAATGACTCATGGTTGGGTTCTAGTTGGAATGGCTCAAATACCGCTTCTGTTTCAACTTTTGATTGTGGAGACATAAATTTGATAGTTTCAATATAAATTTCTGATACAAAGTGCGTCTGTCCTTCTTTTGTAAATTTACGTGATTGCATTTGTCCTGTAATACCTACCAGTGAACCTTGATTAATATATTTTTCAATATTACTGGCTATCTTTCCAAATGCTTTACAGTATAAATAGTCACAAATTGTATTTTGATGCTTATCTTTATAGTTTCTAGTAACTGCTACACAAAATGTAGCTAATTTACTGCCCTCCTTTTCAAATATTTTTGGAGCTTTCGTAAGTCGTCCTACAACGACGATATTATTTATCATGTGTCACCTCCTTCATATTCTAATCATATTTAATTTTGATTTTAGAGTCAAAATACACTTTCAACTTTTTCAAAAGTAAAATCTCACAGTTTTCTACAATTATTTCCTTTCTGTTTTAAAACTACGTTATAATGATTATATAAATAAAGGAATTGTAGAATTTAAATTTACTAATTGGATGTGAAGACGATGAAAACATTTAAAGCCGTTCGATTTCAAATCGTATCAGAAAGTGGTGGAGTGACTGAATACGAATTAGATGATGGGGTCATTATAAATAAAGAAAATAGTGGCACTGGCTGGTTACTTGAAATCGTCATTTCAGACTTCCATTATGAAACTATGAAGCAATACATGGAAGATGAGACTTTACTTGATATACGTGTAGTTATTACACGTCCAGCGAATGATCCAGCGCTCTTTGATGCAACAATAAAAAATATTAGTCGCCTTGAACATTCAATTTCTGTAGTTTTTGAATGTCATATTTATACGCTTAGACAAGTATATGCTGAAAGTTTATTAGAACAGTTGATAGACGAAGGCCTAACTGGAGAAGACTTAAAAAAATCATTTAATCGAATGATGCAATCTAAACCAAGGCTCAAGGATGAAAGAGTTGAAAGAAATTAACATAAAAAAGCCTTAAAGATTTGTTAATACTATCAAATCTTTAAGGCTTTTTTATTTATTATTTATCTTGCAACGCAAACGTTAGCTCACAGCTACAAGCAAGTTGACCATCTACAGTAGCTTTCGCATTACCTTTACCGATAGGTCCTCTCATCTTAGTAATCTCAACTTCTAATACTAATGTATCTCCAGGCGTTACCTGTCTCTTGAATCTACATTTATCGATGCCTGCAAACAAAGCAAGTTTCCCTTTATTGGCTTCATCATTTAACATAGCTACTGCACCAGTTTGTGCCAAAGCTTCAGTAATGAGAACACCAGGCATTACTGCATATTCAGGGAAGTGACCTTGGAAAAATGGTTCATTACCAGATACCTGTTTAATTGCTACACAGCGTTTACCTTCTTCATATTCAACGACTCTATCTATTAATAGAAATGGCTGTCTATGTGGTATGATTTCTTTTATTTGGTTATAGTCAAAAATTGTTTCCATTTTTGCTTCCTCCAACTCTTTATTCTATGATGCTTATAATTAAATACTAACATAGTATTAGTCTTGAGTACGTTTAATATCTGCACCTAAAGCTTTTAATTTGCCATGTAAGTCCACATAGCCTCTGTCTAAATGTATAAGTTCAGTTACTTGAGTCGTTCCATCGGCTACTAGACCAGCTAATATTAATGCCGCAGCTGCACGTAAATCTGTTGCTTTGACTTGAGCACCTTGAAGTTCACTTTTTCCTTCTATCTTAGCACTTCTGCCTTCTACTGTTATTTGGGCATTCATACGTTGGAATTCAGCAACGTGCATGAATCTATTTTCAAATACCGTTTCAGTTACAACTTTGTGACCATCTGCTGTTAATAATAATGCCATCATTTGAGATTGCATATCTGTTGGGAACCCAGGATGTGGCAATGTTTTAATATCTACCGGTTTTAGTGGACCATCTACACTAACTCGAATCGAGTCACCTTGATATTCTAAATTAACGCCCATCTCTTCTAGTTTATAAACTAAGCTTGTCATATGCTCTTTAATCGCACCGTGTACAACGATGTCTCCACGTGTGATAGCACCAGCAATAAGTAATGTACCTGCTTCAATTCTGTCAGGAATAATTGAATGTTCAACACCATGTAACTTTTCAACACCATGAATTGTAATAGTATCCGTACCTGCACCTACTACATTACCACCCATTTCATTGATATAATTCGCTAAATCAACAATTTCAGGCTCACGTGCTACATTTTCTAAGACTGTTTTACCTTCAGCTAAAGAAGCAGCCATTATAATATTTTGTGTAGCTCCTACGCTTGGAAAATCTAAATGAATTGTTGTTCCTTTCAAGCCATCTTTGGTGCTAGCATAAATAAAACCGCCGTCCATATGGATGTCTGCACCTAGCTCTTCAAACCCTTTAATATGTTGTTCGATAGGTCTTGAACCAATAGCACAGCCACCTGGAAGTGCTACTTTTGCATGGCCAAGACGAGCTAGAAGTGGCCCCATAACTAAAATACTTGCTCTCATTTTACTCACGTATTCATATGGTGCTTCTTCATTTAATTGCTTTGTAGCGTCAACAGTTACTGATTCTTCTTCTTTATTATAAGAAACATCGGCGTTTAACGTCGATATCACATTGTTTATCGTTTCGACATCACTTAGTGCCGGTACATTCTTAAGTTTACTCACACCTTCAGATGCTAAAAGTGAAGCAGTTAGTACGGGTAAAACAGCATTCTTTGCGCCTGACACCTTAACTTCGCCTGTTAATCTATTTCCACCATTAATTTCTATCTTATCCATCTTAAATCCTCCACTTAACTACTTTTAAAATTACGTTTTTTAATTTCTTGTTACTTCCAAATCATTATATCTATAATCTCAAAAAAGATACAGTAATTGAATTATTGCGCCAAATATTTTATTTGAGTTGAAAATTGTAATAAATCAACAATAAAGTTGCTAACAGCTGTTCCTAATAAAATCGCTAAAAATATCATACATATTTGTACTTGCAGAGGATATCCCTTTTTAAAAAATTGATCTAATCTCACAGCATTAAGTGCCCAATAAGCAAGACAAATACAAATAACATGCAATATGAGATGAACAATTGAAAATTGTCCCATATATTCCATAAGTCCTGCACCTCGCTATTCACTAATTATTTATTTTACATGAAATATGAGCCAAAAGATACTGAAGCCCCAAATTATATGGCATGCTCTATTATACTTTATTATAAGATATTTTTCCCATTATCCTGTGCTTTATTCATCAATTACTAAAAAATAATATTTTAAATTATTAAGATGAGACATAAAAAAATTGAAGTTCCTATTTTAAGGAACTTCAATTTTGTAAGTCTATTGTAAGTTAGCAACACGAATACGGTTATTTGCACGTTCTAATGCACGTTTGGCTCTATTAATGTCACTATCATCTTCATCATTATTCAAATGAGATTCTGCTCTAGTTTTAGCCAATTTTGCTCTAGCCACATCTATTTCTTCAGCAGGTTCTGCAGTTTGTACAATAATGGATAACTTATCTTGTCTAACCTCAACAAAACCTTCACTCACTGCAATATATTCTGAACCGCCGTCAAAATTAATTTTGGCATAGCCAATTTCAAGCGCTGCAACTGTAGGAATATGTCCATACATGACACCAATGTCTCCAGCAGTAGTTTGTAATACTGCAAGATTAACATCATCTCGGTCGTAAACAGAACCATTAGGAGTGACAATATTTAGGCTTAATGTGTTCATTATCCATACCTCCTAATTTTTAAACTTCAACACCCATATCTTTAGCTTTTGCAATTACGTCATCCATACCACCAACAAGTCGGAAGGCGTCTTCAGGGATATGATCGTATTTACCTTCTAAGATTGCTTTGAAGTCTTCTACAGTTTTCTTAACTGGTACATATGAACCTTTTTGACCAGTAAATTGTTCAGCTACGTGGAAGTTTTGAGATAAGAAGAACTGAATACGACGCGCACGTTCAACAGTTTGTTTGTCTTCTTCAGATAATTCATCCATACCTAATATAGCGATGATATCTTGTAATTCTCTATACTTCTGTAATGTAGATTGTACGTTACGTGCGATTTCATAGTGCTCTTGGCCAACAATCGTTGGTTCAAGCGCTCTTGACGTTGATGCTAATGGATCAACAGCTGGATAAATACCCATTTCTGTTAATTTACGCTCTAAGTTTGTTGTAGCATCTAAATGCGCAAATGCAGTCGCTGGTGCTGGGTCTGTATAGTCATCCGCAGGTACGAAAACTGCTTGAATAGAAGTTACCGATCCTTTGTTTGTTGATGTAATACGTTCTTGTAATTGACCCATTTCTGTTGCTAATGTTGGCTGATAACCAACCGCAGAAGGCATGCGACCTAACAATGCTGATACTTCAGAACCAGCTTGCGTGAATCTGAAGATATTATCAATAAATAGTAAAACATCTTTTCCTTCTTCATCACGGAAGTATTCTGCCATAGTTAAACCAGACAAAGCTACACGCATACGCGCACCAGGTGGCTCATTCATTTGACCAAATACCATTGCTGTTTTCTTAATAACACCACTTTCACTCATTTCAAAGTACAAGTCATTACCCTCACGTGTACGTTCACCTACACCAGCAAATACTGATATACCACCATGCTCTTGAGCAATGTTATTAATTAATTCTTGGATTAAAACTGTTTTACCAACACCGGCACCACCGAATAATCCGATTTTACCACCTTTAATATAAGGTGCGAGTAAATCAACAACTTTAATTCCTGTTTCTAAAATTTCAACTTTTGTAGATAATTGATCAAATGCAGGTGCTTCTCTGTGAATTGGATCACGACGAGCTGAATCATCAATTTTTTCATCTAAATCAATCGTTTCGCCTAATACGTTGAACACTCTACCTAAAGTAGCATCTCCAACTGGAACACTAATACTTTGCCCACTGTCTCTTACTTCCGTACCACGTTTTACACCATCAGTCGAATCCATAGCTATCGTACGGACTACATCATCGCCAAGTTGTAACGCTACTTCTAATGTTAAAGCAATAGTTTCATTATCTTTTTCAACATTAAGTACTAAGGCATTGTTAATTTCTGGAACTTCATTGTGTTCAAAACGAACATCAATTACTGGACCCATAACTTGTGTTACACGGCCTAATCCCATGCTGTTTTCCTCCTTTAATAGTTATTCAAGTGCAGCCGAACCACCAACAATTTCTGTGATTTGTTGTGTAATTGCTGCTTGTCTAGCTCTATTATATTCTAATGATAAATCATCAATAAGTTCTGTCGCATTGTCAGATGCATTTTTCATTGCAGTCATTCGTGTTGCATGTTCACTCGCTTTTGCATCTAGAATTGTACCGTATATTAAGCTTTCTACATATTGTGGTAAAATAACGCTTAATATCGATTCCTTATCTGGTTCAAATTCATAAGAAGACATTTGGCCATGTCCTAAACTTGAATCTTCTGGAGATAATGGAAGTACAGTTTTCATTGACGGCTTATGTTCTAATACACTTACGAAATGACTGAAATAGATTTTTACTTCATCTACATCTTCATCACTGTATAAATCAATTGCTTTTTTAGCAATTGCTTGTACTTCTTTAAATGAAGGTTGATCAGGAACTTCTGTTAATGATTCACGAATTTCATAACCTTTGTTTTTAAGGAAATCAACACCTGTTTGTCCTAATACTAAGATAGTGTATTCATCTTTACTTGCATGCTTACTTTCTATATCTTTTACTAGGTGTTTTAATACATTTGCATTATACGCTCCTGCTAATCCCTTATCACTCGTAATAACCAGATAGCCACTCTTCTTCACTTCACGTTGTTTTAACATTGGGTGGTGTGAATTTTTATCTGCACCAGCAACAGCAGTTATTGCATCTTGCATTTTTTCCATATAAGGTCTAAATTGCTTAGTATTTTTTTCAGCACGACGCAATTTGGAACTAGATACCATGTTCATTGCTTTCGTGATTTGTTTCATTTTTTGGGTTGATTTTATACGTGTATCAATCTCTTTTAGAGATGCCATTATCTCACCACCTTTTATTTACTTTAACGATTATGCTTCTGTTCTACTAAAACTTTTTTTGAATTCAGTAATAGCTTTTTCAAATGCATCGTCCTTCGGTAATCCACCTGAAGTTTTAATTTCTTCTAATAACTCTGAAGCATTAGATTTAGCCCATTGATTTAATTCATCTTCAAAACGAGTAATATCTACAACAGGAATGTCATCTAAATAACCTTTAGTTAAAGCATAGATAATTAATACTTGGTTTTCTACAGGTAGTGGTTTGTTTTGATCTTGTTTTAACACTTCAACCGTACGTTTACCACGTTCTAATTTTTGAGCTGTAAATTCATCTAAGTCAGAACCAAATTGAGCAAATGATTCTAACTCACGGTAGGACGCTAAGTCTAAACGTAACGTACCCGCAACTTTTTTCATTGCTTTAATTTGTGCAGAACCACCTACACGTGATACTGATTGTCCAGCATTGATTGCTGGTCTGACACCAGAGAAGAACAAGTCAGATTGTAAGAAGATTTGTCCATCAGTAATTGAAATTACATTTGTAGGGACATATGACGAAATATCTCCTGCCTGTGTTTCAATAATTGGTAATGCAGTAATTGAACCGCCACCAAGCTCATCATTGAGTTTCGCAGCTCTTTCTAATAATCTACTATGTATGTAGAATACATCACCAGGATAAGCTTCACGGCCTGGAGGTCTACGTAATAATAGTGATAGTTCACGATAAGCTGATGCTTGTTTTGTTAAGTCATCATAAACAACTAACACATGCTTACCATTAAACATAAATTCTTCACCCATAGTAACACCAGCATAAGGTGCAATATATAACATAGGTGCTGGGTCTGCAGCTGACGCTGAAACTATAATTGTATAATCAAGTGCGCCTTCTTGGCGTAATTTTTCGACGTTTGCACGTACAGTTGAATCTTTTTGTCCGATTGCAACGTAGATACAAATTGTACCTTGATCTTTTTGATTTAAGATTGTATCGATAGCGACAGTCGTTTTACCTGTTTGACGATCACCAATAATTAATTCACGTTGTCCACGTCCAATAGGTACAAGTGCATCAATCGCTTTAATACCTGTTTGTAATGGTTCATCTACTGATTTACGGTCCATTACACCAGTTGCTTTTTTCTCAACTGGACGTGACTTAGTAGTGTTAACTGGTCCTTGACCATCAATTGGTTGACCTAGTGGGTTCACAACTCTTCCAATTAACTCGTCACCGACAGGAACTTCCATAATACGTCCAGTACGTTTTACTTCGTCCCCTTCTTTAATATCAGTGTAAGGTCCTAAAATAACAACACCAACATTCGATTCTTCTAAATTTTGTGCTAAACCTAGAACGCCGCTTTTAAATTCTACGAGCTCTCCAGCCATAACATCATTTAATCCGTGGATTAAAGCTATACCATCACCAATTTGTAGAACTGTGCCTACATCAGTAACAGTAGTTTCTGACTCATAATTTTCGATTTGTGAGCGAAGTAATGCACTGATTTCTTCAGCTTTAATGGCCATCTATGTCACTCCTTCAATTTTTTATTTCACTCTAATAAATTGCTTCTCTAATTGAGCAAGATCTTTTTGAATGCTTGCATCCATTACTTTTGTGCCGACTTTAATTCGAACGCCACCAATAAGCTCTGGATTAATTTTATTTGTAATCATAACTTTAGTAAGATTTGTACGTGATTTAATTAGTGATTCCATGCGTGATAAATCTTCTTCAGATAATTCATACACGGATTCAACTACTGCCTCATCTTGATTATGATGTTGATTATACATAGCTACAAAAGCGATATATATATCATGAATATATGAAAGATGACGATTGTTAGCAAGTATCGTTAACATGTTTTGTAAGTATTGATTGGCATGACCAAAAACAACAGCTACAAAACGACGACGTTGCTGAACATCTTTATGAGGATCTTCATCAAATGCTTTTAACTTTTTTGTCTCTGTTTGAACTGCTTCATTAATTGTTGAAAGTTCTTCGTACATTAAATCAAGATTATTATTATCTATAGCAGTGTCAAATAACGCCTTGGCATATTTTTTTGCTATGTTAGCCATTATTTATCGCCTGCCTCTTTAATGTACTTTTCAACTAATTCTTTTTGGTCTTTTTCTGAAATTTCTTTTTGTAATACTTTAGAAGCTATTAATACAGAAAGCTCAGAAACTTGATTGTTAATATCCGCAATAGCACGTTCTTTTTGGCTGTTAATTTCATTTTGTGCAGTTTCAACCATGCCATTTGCTCTAATATTTGCTTCATGAATAATTTCTTCATGTTGTTTGCGTGCTTGAATTTTAGAGTCTTCTAAAATCTTTTGAACCTCATCTTGCGTTTCTTTTAGTGTTTGTTTGTTTTGTTCTTCTAACTTTTGTGCATTTAGCTTAGCTTGTTCGGCATCATCAATATCTTTATTAATATCGCGTTCACGTTTATCCATTACTTCTTTTAATGGACCCCATGCGAATTTTTTCAATAAAGCCAGCAGGACTAGAAATGTTACAAATGTAACAAGTGCTGTCCCCCACTGAACACCTGAAACTTCAGCTGCACCAAGTACGAACATATTTGTCGTAGCAGTCACTTACATAGACACTCCTTTCATTCATTATAATCGTAATTCTATAGATAAAAACGAATGGCGAAAGCACATGATGGCTTCGCCTTTTACGAAAAATGTAATTACATGAACATTACGATGAATGAAATTACAAGACCAAGGATAGGTAATGCTTCAACTAAACCAATACCGATAAACATAATTGACATTAACTGTCCACGTGCTTCTGGTTGACGAGCGACACCTTCTACTGTTCTTGAAACGATAAGACCATTACCAATACCTGCTCCTAGTGCTGATAAACCGATTGCGATTGCTGCTGCGATTAAATTCATTTATTAAATCCTCCTAATTTTCTCTTTTGATTTTTTTATTTTTAATGGCTGTCCTGAACTTTATGGGACATATACACCATTGATAACATTATGAATATATAAGCCTGTATTGCGCCAATAAATATTGAGAATGCTTGCCAAATAACTAAACCTGGCAATCCTATAATCCAACCCCATGCTGGGAAGTTAAATATTAATCCAGCTAATAAGCCGAGTAATAACTCACCTGCAAAAATGTTACCGTATAAACGTAACCCTAACGTTAGGGTCGAAGTAAACTCTTCAAACACGTTAATCGGCATAAGGAATATAGGTTTTGTATAATTTCCAAAGTATTTCTTGGTGCTTTTCATCTTAAGTCCATAAAAATGTGTTAACAATATTATTAATGTAGACAATGTTAGCGTTACTGTTGCATCAGCAGTTGGTGATTTCCACCACAAGGTATGTCCTGAAACAATAGAGAATGGTAAACCAATCATATTACTAACAAATAGAAACAGTATCAAGGTCACTGCAAGGAAGTGGAATTGTCCACCTTTTGACCATGCCAAATTACTTTCTATAATGCCTCTTACAAAGTCAAATACCCATTCTATAAAGTTCTGTTTACCAGTTGGACGTTTCTTGAGGTTTCGTGTGCATATAATAGCTATGATAAAAACAATAACCGCTGAAATAATCAACATCATAATAGACGATAGATTAAACACGATGTCTATACCAAACACATTCCAACCGACTAGAGGGTGTTCATGTTGCATTCTTTCTCACCTCTTTCATTTTTAAAAATTTAGTTCTTTTGAATAAATGGTTTGAAGATAATTAAAACATATGAAATCAATAAACCAACAATTACACCAAAAATATTAATATGGTCTTTAAATAATACCCAAATGCAACAAGCTAGGATCACCGTTAAATATCTCCACACGTTGCCCGTTGAAATATGTATGTTATCCTTTTCTTTAGCTTTTGCTAAAAAATATTCAAACGTAAAGGTGTTAATAAGTGAACCTACTGTTCCAATAACAAGACCTAATATAAATGGCGAGCATGTGAAAATAAACACAATAACTAGTACAATGATACCATATAAATAGTACTGTATGTACTGATTAAAAATGATATTGAAACGTTTCATTTTTGTGCCTCGTTTCATTTTATAGTT
This sequence comes from Staphylococcus casei, assembly GCF_030294405.1. Lineage (NCBI taxonomy): Bacteria > Bacillati > Bacillota > Bacilli > Caryophanales > Staphylococcaceae > Staphylococcus > Staphylococcus casei. The sequence continues at coordinate 889,945 of NZ_CP125718.1, read as the reverse complement.
CATTTATGAAAACCGTTCCAATCATATAGTTTTAATAATAATATAGGGTAGTTAACGTGTCAATTCTATTCAAATTGTAGTTAAAATTTTTACATGCTTGTCACAAAATAGACACATTAACCCCGATATTATTTGAAAGACTCCGGTTTTTCTGAAATTAAGTGGAAGTAGTATTTTATATTTTCACAAATTCTTTTTGATGCTTTACCATCTCCATAAGGATTACGTGCTTCACTCATAGATTGATATGCCGTCTCATCTTCTAACAATTGTTTTGTTGCTTCAAATATATGTTGCTCATTTGTGCCAACAATTTTCAGTGTACCTGCATCCACGCCTTCGGGCCTTTCAGTAGCATCTCTCAATACTAAAACAGGTTTCCCCAGTGATGGCGCTTCTTCTTGTACACCACCCGAATCTGTTAATATCAGATAAGCTTGTTGAGCAAAATTATGAAAATCAACCACTTCTAACGGTTCTATCAGTTCAATACGTGCATGGTTAGACAAATATTGTTCTACGATTTGTCTTACTTTCGGATTTTTGTGTACAGGATAAACCACTACAACATCTTCATACAATTCTACAATATCTCTAATAGCCTTAAAGATATGAGCCATAGGTTCGCCTATATTCTCACGTCTATGTGCAGTTAATAAAATAATGCGTTTGTCTTTATGTTTTTCAATAATTGCTGATTGATAATTATTATGAATTGTTGTCTTCATCGCATCAATTGCAGTATTACCTGTAACAACAATAGAGTCTAAAGGTTTATTTTCTGCAATCAGATTATTTGCAGCATTATTGGTAGGGGCAAAGTTTAAATCAGCCATTACCCCTACCATTTGCCTATTCATTTCTTCAGGAAATGGAGCATATTTATCCCATGTTCTTAATCCCGCTTCCACGTGACCGATAGGAATCTGATTATATAATGCTGCTAAACTCCCAGCGAATGTTGTCATAGTATCACCATGAACAAGTATCATATCCGGTTGTTCTTTTTTGATAACATCCTCAATCCTTGTCAATATACGAGAAGTAATATCAGATAGTGACTGACCTTGTTTCATAATATTCAAATCATAGTCTGGTTCTATATGAAAGCTAGTGAGTACAGAATCTAACATTTCTCTATGCTGTGCAGTAACTACAACTACAGGTTCTAGTTCAGCATCATTTTGCAATTCTAATACTAGAGGTGCCATTTTCACTGCTTCGGGACGTGTCCCAAAGACAGTCATTATTTTTTTCATTTTACTCCACTCCTGGACGAAACTATTTTGTTCCGAATAAACGGTCTCCTGCATCACCTAGCCCTGGTGTAATATAAGCGTGATCATCTAATTTTTCATCTAATGCTGCGATGAAAATATCGACATCTTCATGTGCTTCTTGTAATTTTTCTACACCTTCAGGCGCTGCGATTAAGCACATAAAACGAATGTTTTTCGCGCCACGTTTCTTCAAAGAATTAATAGCTTCAATAGCTGATGCACCTGTTGCTAACATAGGATCCACGACTACGATTTCTCTTTCTTCAATATCTTGTGGTAATTTCACAAAATATTCTACCGCTTCAAGTGTTTCTGGATCTCTATATAAACCAACGTGACCAATTCTAGCTGCTGGCACTAAATTAAGAATGCCTTGCGTCATACCTAAACCTGCTCTAAGAATCGGTACAAACGCTAATTTTTTACCAGTTAAACGTTTAGCTATCATTTTAGTCACAGGTGTTTCAACTTCAACGTCTTGTAATTCTAAATCTCTAGTTACTTCGTATGCCATAAGCATACCCACTTCATCTACTAACTCTCTGAATTCTTTTGTCCCAGTATGTACATCACGAATATAACTTAATTTGTGTTGAATTAGCGGGTGATCAAAAACATGTACTTTGCCCATAATTTACTTCCTCCAATTTTAATTATATAAAGGATGTTTTGTAGTTAGAGCTTTAACTCTTTCTTTTCCTTCTTCTAATGCTTTTTCATCCTCAGGATTTTTTAATACTAAGCTAATTATTTTTGCAACTTCTTCAAAAGCAGCTTCATCAAATCCACGAGTTGTTGCAGCAGGTGTACCTAAACGAACACCACTTGTTACGAATGGCTTTTCTTGGTCAAAAGGAATTGTATTTTTATTACATGTAATGCCGATAGCGTCTAATGCTTCTTCAGCTGCTTTACCTGTAATGCCAACAGAATCTTTAACGTTTAAAGCAACTAAGTGGTTATCGGTCCCGCCTGATACAACTTTGAAACCTTCACTTATAAGTGTTTCAGCTAGCGTTTTAGCATTTTTAACTACTTGTTGTTGGTATACTTTAAAGTCATCTTGTAGCGCTTCACCAAATGCTACTGCTTTAGCAGCGATAACATGTTCTAAAGGTCCGCCTTGAATACCAGGGAAAATTGTTTTATCAATTTGTTTTTTGTATTCTTCTTTACATAAAATCATTCCACCACGAGGTCCGCGTAATGTTTTATGTGTAGTTGTAGTTACAAAATCTGCATATTCTACAGGATTTGGATGTAAACCAACAGCAACTAAACCAGCGATGTGTGCCATATCTACCATTAATTTTGCGCCTACTTCGTCTGCAATTTCTCTGAATTTTTTGAAATCAATAGTTCTAGAGTAAGCTGAAGCACCTGCGACAATTAATTTAGGTTGACTTTCTTTAGCAACTTTTAATACTTCATCATAATCGATTTGTTCATTTTCCTTGTCTACACCATACTCAACAAAATTGTAGAATTGGCCACTAAAGTTTACAGGGGCACCATGTGTTAAGTGGCCTCCATGACTTAAGTTCATTCCTAATACAGTATCACCGTGTTCTAATGCTACGAGATAAACAGCCATATTTGCCTGAGAACCAGAGTGTGGTTGGACATTGACATGTTCAGCACCAAATAATTTTTTGGCACGTTCGATTGCTAAAGTTTCAGATACATCCACATATTCACAACCGCCATAGTATCTTCTGTTTGGATAACCTTCAGCATATTTGTTTGTTAATACTGAACCTTGCGCTTCCATAACTGCTTCTGAAACAAAGTTTTCTGAAGCAATAAGCTCGATATTGTTGTTTTGACGGTTGAATTCATTTTGAATCACTTCATATATTTCTTTATCTTGCTCTTGAATAAATGACATTGGGTAATTTCCTCGTTTCTGTATTAGATATATTTTGCTCTTTCGCCACCAATTTTCTTAGGTCTTGAAGAAGCGATTGTTACAATTGCTTCACCAATTTGCTTAACACTTGTACGTTCTGGAATCGCTACATGCTGTATATGCATCCCAATTAAAGTTTGACCTATATCAATACCTCTTGGAACTGATATGTGTTCAACTACGATTGGATCTTGCATATGACGATAGGCATATGTTGATAAGCTACCACCCGCATGAACATCAGGTATTACTGTCACTTCTTCCATCGTAAGTGGGTTGAATTTAGACCTTTCAATGGTTATTGCCCTATTAATATGTTCACAGCCTTGAAACACAAAGGAGGTACCTGTTTCATGTTCAACTTCTTTAAGTGCTTCAAAAATTTCTTGCGCTACTTCCATTGATCCAACACTACCTATACGTTGACCAATAACTTCTGAAGTAGAACAACCAATTACACATAACTCATTAGCTTTAAAGAATGATTTTGACTTTAACTCATTTAGCAATAACTTCAAATCTTCCATTCTCCCACCCCATTTAAAACATTGATTTTAAAAGTATATATATACCTAGATGTGATGAAACATACAAAAAATAACCGATAGCAAATTTGCTACACGTCATTATTATAACGTATTTAGTTACTCACTTATACCAATTTCACAAATTTATTGCTTTAATATTTGATTTTTTAAACGTTCTATCAGTAAGGTCAATTCATCATAAATTTTAAGATAGTCTGCTTCGTTCCCGCCATATGGGTCAAAGACTTCTCCATTTTGATGAACGTATTCATTTAAAGTAAATACTTTTTCAGTATCAACATACTTTTGTTGAATTGCTGCTTTATGTGCTCGCGACATCGTCAATATTAAATCAGCATTCAAATCTGTTTCTTTAAATCCCTTTGCATAAGATGGGATAGGCAACTTGTTTTCATTTAATATATTCAATGTATGTTGTGAAGTCGATGCTCCCTCTATTGCAAAAATACCACGTGATTCAATTGTGATTGATGGCATTTTAGCTTTAGCTATACTTTCTGCCATAGGACTTCTACAAGTATTACCTGTACAAACAAAGATTATTCTCATAGCTGCTCTCCTTTTATGATTGATTGATTTGTAGCTTTCATCATTCTATTCATAATGGCTGTTGTGCTATCGTTGATTTGAAAACCATAAATATATGCACTTTCAATTGTCGTTTCTTGATCAATTTGATGCAATATAGGATATAGGTTATGATTAGCACCTTTAATATCATCCTCAGTTTCACATAAAGGTATGAAAATAGCTGTTTTAGGTACAATATTTTGTTTACTTTTAGGCAAAATAAATGCAGTATGACTCCAGTCTTTATCTGATATAGGGTTGTCACCATTTAATTCTTCAATAATTTGTATCGGTGTATCCGGGGCATAATGTTTGTATTTCATCCCCGGTGCTATGGGTTGTTCTATGTTTAAAGTCGTTTCTGTAGCAATACTATTAGGGATAATACTTTCAATCATTGTCTTTGTAATTGCACCAGGTCTAGCTATCCTAAATGGAAATTGTGTACAGTCTAATACGGTACTTTCTAATCCTTCTTCACTTTGATCACCATGAATAATACCATCGATACGTCCAGCTAAATCATTAAACACATGATCAAAAGTTGTCGGTGAGGGCCTACCACTTAAATTTGCGCTAGGTGCAGCTATTGGCATATCTACATATCTTAATATTTCTCTCCCAATTGGATGGCTTGGCATTCGCACTGCTATCGATGCAAGGCCTCCGCTTACGCGTTTACATAAGTACCCTTCTTTTAAAGGCAAGATAAACGAAATTGGTCCTGGCCAAAAATGTTTCATCAGTAATTTGATATCATCTGTTAATCCAGTAGTAAAGGCTTTTAAATCATTTATATCATATATGTGTACAATCAATGGGTTATCTGACGGTCTTCCTTTTGCCTCAAAAATCTTTTTAACTGCTTCGTCATTTCTAGCATCGGCGCCTAATCCATATACTGTCTCTGTAGGCAAGGCAATTAACCCACCTTGTTCAAATATCTCTTTTATTTCATTAATATAAGGATAATCGCTCAGTTGATTTTTATAATCACGTACATCCCATATCTTCGTTTCCATCCAAACACATCCTTTCATTACATTATTAATTTTAAAACAAAATAAGAAGTTATGCACTTACATGACTAACCATGTCTAGTACATAACTTCCTATCACCACTCAAAAGAAATGATTCTATCATTTCCATTAATATCTTTTATAATATGAACATCTAATAACGGATATTTAGCGTTAATTTTTTGTTTTAACGTTGGACCTTGTTTGAACCCAATTTCAAATACTACTTTAGCTTGAGGTAATAATACTTCTGGTAACTGATCCAATATCTTTTCATATATTTTATACCCTTTTGCTTCTGCAAAAAGCGCATAATGCGGTTCATATTTTAAAACAGTGTCATTCATGAGTGTTGCCTCATCATCGTCTATATAGGGAGGATTGGAAATAAGTCCATTCACTTTTATACCTTGTGTTATCAATGGTTCCAATGTATCACCTTGTAGAAATTGAACATCTACCTGATGTAATTGTGCGTTTTCTTTTGCAACCATCAATGGTTCACTATATAAATCCGTAGCATACACTTCTAATGTTTCATCCATCATTTTTAGCGTGACTGGAATATTGCCACTCCCAGTTCCTATATCAACCACGCAATCTCCATGATTTAATTGCTTAAAGAAATGAAGCATAACTTCTTCAGTTTCTGGTCGCGGTATTAAACAATGTTGATTCACTTTAAAGGTTTCTCCATAAAATGATTGGAAACCAACGATATATTGAATCGGTTCTCCCGTTAACATTCGCTCTTTAGCGGTATTAAAAAGCAACAAATGTTCATTGGGAACATCATCATTAAGATGTAGGATAAATTTTGATTTGCTCCAATGAAACAAATCTAACATTAACCACTCGGCACGACTAGGTTCAAAACCCATCTCAACACACTTGGCTTTTGCTTCATCAAGCACAGTTTTATAATTCACCATTGTTAAGCTCTTTCAATTTGTCAGTTTGCTCTGCTACTGTTAATGCATCTATAACTTCGTCCAATTTCCCTTCCATAATTTGATCTAACTTTTGTAGTGTTAAACCAATGCGATGGTCAGTCACACGACTTTGAGGATAGTTGTATGTTCTAATACGTTCTGAACGATCACCTGAACCAACAGCTGATTTACGTTGAGCAGCATATTTTTGTTGTTCCTCTTGTAATTTCATATCAAATAAGCGCGCTTTTAATACTTTCATCGCCTTTTCACGGTTTTGTATTTGAGATTTTTCTGAAGACGTTGCAATGATACCTGTTGGAATATGTGTAATACGTACAGCTGAATCTGTAGTATTGACATGTTGACCACCCGCACCGCTAGAACGGTACGTATCGATTTTAATATCTTCGTTGCGCACTTCGATTTCAACATCTTCTACTTCTGGTAATACTGCTACCGTTGCAGTTGAAGTATGGATACGTCCACCTGATTCTGTCTCTGGCACACGTTGTACACGATGCGCACCATTCTCATATTTTAATTTACTAAATGCACCTGTACCTGAAACTGAGAAACTGATTTCTTTATAACCACCATGGTCACTTTCAGCAGCTTCAACAATTTCTGTTTTATAATTTTGAATTTCAGCATACTTAGAATACATTCTATATAAGTCACCCGCAAAAATTGCTGCTTCGTCTCCACCAGCAGCAGCACGAATTTCAACAATTACGTTTTTATCGTCATTTGGATCTTTAGGAATCAATAATAATTTAAGTGATTCTTCAAGATCAGGTATTCTGCTGTTTAGAGATTGACTCTCTTCTTTTAACATTTCGATTTCTTCTTTATCTTTTGTTTCTTTTAACATTTCTTCAACATCTGCAACGTCTTCTTTTACTTGTTTATATTCGCGATAAACCTCAACAGTTTTTTGTAAATCTGCTTGTTCTTTTGAATATTTACGTAAGTTATTAGGATCGTTTACAACTTCTGGATCACTCAATAATTCATTTAATTGTTCGTATCTTTCTTCTACAATATCTAATTGATCAAACACTACATTTCCTCCTTCATATGATCACTTGGTGCAACGATGTGATGCGCCCTACATCTCGGTTCATAACTTTCATTTGCTCCAACTAATATAACTGGATCATCTATTTTTGCTGGGTTTCCATCAATTAATCTTTGTGTGCGACTTGAAGAAGCACCACAAACAGCACAAACCGCTTGCAGTTTCGTAACTGCTTCACTCACAGCCAATAGTTTAGGGATTGGTTCAAAGGGCTGACCTCTAAAGTCCATATCTAATCCTGCTGTAATGACTCTGTGACCTTTTGCAGCTAATTGTTCAACAATTTTTACTACGCCTTCTTCAAAAAATTGCACTTCATCTATACCTATGACATCAACTTCTGTCAAATCGTGTTTTAGTATCTCGGCTGCTGTTGAAATATTGATTGCTTCAATAGCATTACCATTGTGAGAAACAATCTTATCTTTATGATAGCGGTCATCTATAGCCGGTTTAAATACAACTACTTTTTGCTTAGCATAAAGGCCTCTTCTTAATCGACGAATTAATTCTTCAGATTTACCACTAAACATACTTCCAGTAATACATTCAATCCATCCGGAATGATAAGTTTCATACATTATGCGTTCCACCTTTTTTCAAAACATAATCGATTCATTATATCATATTTTATGAAATGAAATATGCTATTTTTCTAAGATATTTTGTTATTTTATGTATCAGATTGGTTGAAACCAATTCTTAATTTCATCGTATTTCACAACATCAAATACGTGATAATACAAAAAAAGCACTCTCATTATATGAGAATGCTTTTTCGCAACAATTATTCGTTGCTTGATTTGTAACCAAATTTTTTGTTGAAACGTTCCACACGACCATCCGCAGCAGCGAATTTTTGGCGTCCTGTGTAAAATGGATGTGAGTCAGATGAAATGTCTAAACGAATAACTGGGTATTCGTTGCCATCTTCCCATTCCATTGTTTCAGATGAAGATTTAGTTGAACCACTTAGGAATTTAAAATCCGTTGTTGTATCATAAAATATAACAGTGTGGTATTCAGGATGAATATTTTGTCTCATTGTTTTCAGCTCCTTTGCCCTGAACCATCTGGAACAGAGTTTATTTGTGAGTTTTTTACCCAATACTTGATAATTATAATTGCTTTAATTATAAAACGCAACCCTTTATCTGATATTAAGTTACTATGGACTCGGTTATCTAAATTTTAAATAATTGGTTTTCCTGTCTTAGTGCTTTCTTTAGCAGCTTTTTGTAATTGTTCAAAAAATTCTTTATTGTTATCTGTACGTTTCAATTTACGTACAAATCTTTCTGTGAAGTCAAGTGAATCCGTAAACATATTACGTAATTGCCATAATGATTCTAATTCCTTAGGAGAAATCAATAATTCTTCTTTTCTTGTGGAACTACGACCAATATCAATGGCTGGGAATACACGTCGTTCCGCTAATTTACGGTCTAAGTGTAATTCCATATTACCTGTACCTTTAAACTCTTCGTATATCATGTCATCCATACGAGAACCTGTATCTACTAAGGCAGTTGCTAATATCGTCATACTGCCGCCTGCTTCGATATTTCTTGCAGCACCAAAGAATGCTTTGGGCTTGTGTAATGACGCTGGATCTAGTCCACCAGATAAAGTACGGCCACTTGGAGGTATTACTAAATTATACGCACGCGCCAGTCTTGTAATAGAATCCATTAATATAATGACGTCTTTTCCGACTTCAACAAGTCTCTTTGCACGCTCCAATAATAATTCCGCCACTTTGACATGGTGTTGTGGTGGTTCATCAAACGTAGAATGTACCACTTCCGCTGATTCTACTGAACGTTCTATATCTGTAACTTCCTCTGGACGTTCTCCAACGAGTAATACAAATAATTCTGCATCTGGTTTATTGATAGCAATTGCATTGGCAATTTCTTTTAGTAAAGACGTTTTACCTGCTTTTGGTGGTGCAACAATCAGACCACGTTGACCTAAACCTATCGGCGTTATTAGATCCATAATCCGTGTTGAATAATTTTGTTGTGTTGTTTCTAACATGATACGCTCTTCTGGATATAATGGTGTTAACGCTTGGAAATGAGGACGCTTTTTTACTTCTTCTGCATTCTCATCATTTACAAAATCAACTTGTAATAAACCATAATATTTTTCATTATCTTTAGGTTTTCTTACTTTACCAGTAACTTTATCACCACGTTTAATTTCAAAACGTCGAATTTGACTGGCAGATATATAAATATCTTTTTCCCCTTTAGAATAATTGACTGTTCTTAGGAAACCATAACCATCTTGTTGGATATCATCTAAGATACCTTCCATATAATAATTACCATCTTTTTCCATTTGCGCTTCCATAATAGCAAGAACGAGTTCTTTTTTATTAAGTTTACTATAATTTATTAATTTAAGAGATTTTGCTTTTTGAGTGAGATCTTTTGTAGTGTAATTTTTGTACAATTCGTGGAACGACTCATATTGAGGTGATGTTCGTACTTTGTCAGGCATTATCTTGCACCCATTTCATAAATAAGTATTTAAATAACGTTTTGTATAGCGCTATTTACTTTTCTAACTATAGCAAATTTTTTATTTAATTACAAAATGTATTTTACTTACTAAATATCAAAAAAAGCAAGACAGATAGACTGCCTTGCTTTCAAACAACTGATTATTTAATATTCATTATTTGTAATAACCAGCAATTGATTTTACTTCTAAGAATTCTTCAATACCATAGTCGCCCCATTCACGTCCAAGACCTGATTGTTTATAGCCACCAAATGGTAGGTCTGGTTTACGTCCAGCATTATTAATTTCAACTGTTCCAGCTTCAATTGAACGCGCTACTTTTTGTAAGTTGGCTTTGTCTTTACCATATACGTATCCAGCTAAACCATATTTTGTATCATTAGCAATTTCAATTGCTTCATCTAAATCATTATATGTGATAATTGACATGACAGGACCAAAAATTTCTTCTTGTGCAATTGTCATTTGATTATCAACGTTATTAAATACTGTTGGACGTGCAAAGTATCCTTTGTCAATACCTTCAGGTTTACCAGGTCCACCAAATAGTAATTCAGCACCTTCTTCAATACCTTTATCTATATATGATTGAACTTGGTCAAATTGCTTTTTATTAATAAGTGGTCCAACTTGAGTACCTTCTGCTCTAGGATCGCCTACTTTAACTTGACTAAATTGCGCTTTAATAGCAGTTAAAAATTCTGCTTTGATACGCTCTGGCACTAATGTTCTTGTACCGGCAGTACAAACTTGTCCAGTATTGTGAATAACTTTATTCATTGCAGCACTTGCAGCACCTTCAATATCTGAATCATCTAAAATAATGAATGGTGATTTACCACCTAATTCAAGTGATACTTTTTTAAAATCTTCTGCGGCTTTTTTCATAATACTTGTACCAGTAGGACCTGAACCAGTAAATGAAACCATTCTCACTTTAGGATGTGAAGTCAATGGGTTACCTACACCACTTCCATCTCCATTTACTAAGTTGAACACACCTTTTGGCACGCCTACTTTATCAAATATTTCTGCTAAGATAATGGCAGCGAATGGTGTTTCTTCAGATGGTTTTAATACGACTGGGCTACCTGCAGCAAATGCAGCAGCTAATTTTAATGAAGTTTGGTTAGTTGGGAAGTTCCAAGGAGTAATTAAACCAGAAACGCCAATAGCCTCTTTCACTACTAAGTCGTCACCACGTCTTTCTTCAAACTGAAAATCATTTAATGCATCGCGTGCTGCTTCAAAATGATCTAATCCCATACGATAGTGAACTTCTTCTGATACTGATAGTGGTGCACCTAATTCATCCGTCATCGCTTCAATAAGGTCTGATTTTCTATTTTTATATTCTTGAACAATTTTATCTAATAGTTCTTTTCTTTCTTGAACTGGAGTATTTCTAAATTCTAAATAAACATTTTCTGCGGCTTCAACTGCTTTGTTAACGTCTTCCTCGTTACCTTTAGCGATTGTACCTGCTACTTCTTCTGTAGCTGGATTAATCACTTCAAGCGTTTCTCCACTCGCACTTTCAACCCATTGTCCATTGATATATTGTTTATTGAAACTTCTCATTAATCATTCACTCCTTAACTTGTGTTGATACCCATATTCTAACCAAGTTTTAAAATTTTTAAACAATACTGCTCACAAAACGAACATAAAACGTTTTCTCTATCGTGCACTTTACGCCTTCATAGTTATTCATAAGCTCTATCTAAATAATTTTTTTATAGGAAAATATTTAATAAGTATTATTGATAAAAACAATGTATTTATTGAAAGTTTTATGTAAAAAAGACACTCACCTAGTAAATGAGTGTCTTACAAGTATTCGGACTGAATATTATTTCTAACCTTCAGCAATCCATGTTAAAAATCAAAATTAATTGTTCTCAAGTTCAATATAATCTTGAGCCCATTGTTCCATTGGTACTAATGCTTTTGCCAAAGCATTACCTTTATCTGTAAGTTGGTATATGATATTCATCGGACTAGTAGAAACAATTTTTTTCTCTACTAATCCCCATTCACTTAAGTCTGTTAACTTTATACTAAGCGCACGTGGTGTGATTGTTTTCAAATCACGTTTCATGTCAGAAAAATGTGCTGAACTTTCTGTACACCTAGATAAATAATTAATTATAAGACCGTTCCAACTTCTCCCTACTATTTTAAAGGTTTCTTCTAGATAAGGGCAAACCTCCATGGTCATCACCTCATATCGCTTATATTCTATAATTAAAGTCACTTAAATCAGAACTTTAATTTTTTAGTATACTTATTATACCACAAAAATTAAACTTCTTCAGTCCAAATGTCTGCACCAAGTGATTTTAATGTTTCAACGATATTTGTATAACCGCGATAAATATGTTTTACGTTATAAATTGTTGTTACACCTTCTGCTAATAAACCAGCAACTATAAGACATGCACCTGCACGTAAGTCACTTGCATAAACTTCAGCACCCGTAAGTTTAGATGGTTTAATTGTAGCTGTGCCGTCATCTGCTGTAATATCCGCACCCATTTGGCGTAATTCATCTACATGTTTAAAACGTGCAGGATATATTGTCTCAGTTACAAAAGAAACCCCACCAGCCATAAATAATAATGGTGTAATTGGTTGTTGTAAGTCAGTAGCAAAGCCCGGATAGACTAATGTTTTAATATCCACGCTTGTATAAGGTAAACTACGCTTAATGCTTACGCTGTCTTCTCCAACTTCAATATCAACGCCTAATTCTTTTAATTTTACTATTAAAGGTTCTATGTGTGTAGATATAATATTATTGACTTGAATATCATCGCCACATGCACCTGCTATACACATATATGTCCCTGCTTCAATACGATCTGGAATGACTTGATGGTGTGAGCCGTGTAGATGTTCTACACCATTAATCTTAATCGTACTCGTACCTGCACCTTTAATATCAGCACCAAGGCTGATTAAAAATGAAGCTACATCTACAACTTCAGGTTCTTTGGCAGCATTTTCTATCACTGTATGTCCCTCAGCGCGCACAGCAGCCAACATAATATTTATTGTTGCACCAACACTCACGATATCTAAGAATATGTTAGCACCTGTTAATTTATCTGCTTCAATTTTCATTGATGTTTCACTAGATTCATCAATCTTTGCTCCTAAAGCTTTAAAGCCTTTGATATGTTGATCAATTGGTCTAGGTCCTAATGGGCACCCTCCAGGCAAACCGATGACACACTTTTTAAACCTACCTAGCATAGCTCCCATCATATAATAAGATGCGCGTAAAGATTCAACTTTATTGTTAGGAAGCGCAGCATTTTCAATTTCATTTGGATCTATTTCTAAAGTCGTTCCATCTAAATCCGTCTTAATATTTAAATCTCCTAATAAACTGACTAAAGTTTCAACGTCAGAGATTTGCGGTAGGCCTTCAATTGTTACATTATCCTCTGCTAAAATTGCAGCCGGGATAATAGCTACTGCACTATTTTTTGCTCCATGAATATTCACTTCGCCTTTAAGTGTTTGACCACCTCTAATTTTAATCACTTCTTGAGCCATTCGCTTGTTCTCCTTTACCTTTCTATCGGTATTTCTATTCCACTACATCATTAGCATTATAAATTAAATTTTTACGATTTGTAAAGTTCATCAATTTACCAAAACTTTTTCAAAATAATATTAAGTAATGTATAACATGAATAATTTTTTTCGCTACCTTTTTTATTCCCAATGTTTTACAATCTAAATCATAATAGTATGTTTTTTCTTATAAAATTTATGTAAATACTTCGCATTTAATATTCTGTATTCATTACTAAATACAGTTAAATTATAACATAAAAAAATAACTATTATACAATAGTATAATAGTTATTTTATAATAGTTATTAAATTATTTTGCTTGGTTAGAAGTACCAAACTCTTTAATTTTACCAATAACAGTTGCTTTGATTGCTTCACGTGCTGGTCCTAAATATTTACGAGGATCATACATTTCAGAATCATTGTTTAAAGCTTCACGAACAGCTTTAGCAGAAGCAATTTGGTTTTCAGTATTTACGTTAATTTTAGCTGTGCCAAATGGAATTGCTTTTTGGATATCTTTAGTTGGGATACCAGTACCACCGTGTAATACTAATGGTAAACCAGTTGAAGCACCAATTTCTTCCATTTCTTTGAAACCTAATTGAGGTTCACCTTTATAAGGTCCGTGTACTGAACCTAATGCTGGCGCTAATGTATCAATTCCTGTTCTTTCAACAAGTTCTTGACACTCTTTAGGATCTGCATAGATAACGCCTTCAGCGATTACATCGTCTTCTTGTCCACCAACAGTACCTAACTCAGCTTCAACTGATACGCCATGTTCATGAGCATATTCTACAACTTTTGAAGTGATTTCGATATTGTCTTCAAATGATTCATGTGAAGCATCAATCATAACTGAAGTAAATCCAGCATCAATTGCTTCTTTACATTTTTCAAAGCTTGAACCGTGGTCTAAGTGAATTGCTACAGGAACTGTAATTTCTTTGTCGTGCATTAAACCTTCAACCATTTTCACTACAGTGTAGAAACCACCCATATAACGAGCAGCACCTTCAGATACACCTAAGATAACTGGAGCATTCTCTTCTTGAGAAGCTTCTAAGATCGCTTGTGTAAATTCTAAGTTATTTAAGTTGTATTGACCAACCGCATAACCATTTTCTTTTGCATCTATTAACATTTCTTTCATTGAAACTAAAGGCATGAAAGTTCCTCCTTGGTGCTTTAAGCACATATTTTTACAATCTAATTATATCAAAACCACAAACTTTTTGCATTATTCTGTATAATTGTAAGCGTTTTTATTTTATTTTTTATTTTTAAATCCTTTAAATGTGTATATTTATCATCTTGTTTTTTGTAAAATCACAACTTTACACACTTTCGTTTTCAATTGCTCATTAAAACGCATGTATTTTTACATCAATAACGTTAAATGCTCTTTTTATCTTATTAATGTAGCATTACTAAATTTTATAACTTGAAATTCTAAAAATAAAACGCATGATTCTTTAAGTATTTACCTTATAATAAATCATGCGTTCTTTTGTATGCTATTTATTTTGTTGATTTTTTAATGACGCTTCAATAAATGCTCTGAAAATTTGTTGAGGACGGTTAGGTCTAGATAAAAATTCTGGATGGAATTGACATGCAACGAAGAAGTCATTTTCAGGAATTTCTACCATTTCAACTAATCTACCATCAGGGCTAGTACCAGAGAAAACCATTCCTTTAGCTTCTAGCTGTTCTCTATATTCATTATTAAATTCATAACGATGACGGTGTCTTTCTTCAATATCAGATTCATTATAAATAGAATGCGCTAAAGTACCTTCTTTAATATGACAAGGATATAGTCCTAAACGTAAAGTACCACCTAAATCTTCGATATCTTTTTGTTCTGGTAATAAATCAATAATTGGGTATGGTGTATTTGGATCTAATTCCGCTGAATGTGCACCTTCTAAACCAATTACGTTTCTCGCAAACTCTACAGTTGCTAGTTGCATACCTAAACATATACCGAAGTATGGCACATTATTTTCACGTGCATATTTAATTGCTGAAATCTTACCTTCACTCGCACGGAATCCAAATCCTCCTGGAACTAAGATACCATCTACTTCAGATAATATATCTGCTACATTATCATCCGTAACTTCACTTGAATCAATCCATTTCACTTCAATATCTTTCTTGAATGGATAGCCTGCGTGTTTTAATGATTCTACTACAGATAAATAAGCATCTTGCAAACTAACATATTTCCCAACTAAACCAATAGTTATTGTACCATCTAAACTATTCACGGTATCTAATAGGTGTTGCCATTCATCTAGTTGTGTATCATATTTAGCATTGAGTTCTAATCGCTCAATTACAATATCATCCATATCTTGTTTACTTAATTGTAATGGAATTTCATATAATGAATCCGCATCACGGCATTCAATAACGCTAGCTTTATCAATATCGCAGAATAATGCAATTTTGTCTTTCAAATCTTGCGTTAATTCATATTCAGTACGAACGACAATCAAATCAGGTTGAATGCCTAAACCACGTAACTCTTTAACACTATGTTGCGTTGGTTTTGTTTTCATTTCTCCTGCCGCTTTAATATATGGTAATAACGTACAATGTACATACATTACATTTTCTCGACCTAAATCACTTCTGATTTGTCTAATTGCTTCAATAAAAGGTAATGATTCAATGTCTCCTGTTGTTCCACCAATTTCTGTGATAACAACATCTGCATTTGTACTTTCTCCTGCTAATAATAAACGTTCTTTGATTTCATTTGTAATATGAGGAATGACTTGAACAGTTCCACCTAAATAATCTCCACGGCGTTCTTTTTTCAATACGTGAGAATATACTTTCCCTGCTGTTACGTTTGAATATTTATTTAAGTTAATATCAATAAAACGTTCATAATGTCCTAAGTCTAAATCAGTCTCTGCACCATCATCCGTCACAAATACTTCCCCATGTTGATACGGACTCATAGTACCTGGATCGACGTTTAAGTACGGATCGAATTTTTGAATTGTTACCTTTAATCCTCTATCTTTTAATAATCTTCCTAATGATGCAGCTGTAATACCTTTACCTAATGAAGAAACGACTCCACCAGTTACAAAAATAAATTTTGTCATGTTATGCCTCCTATTAATAAAACGGTATTTTCTTTCAATACCAGATATTGACACTTTAGTGTTTGATTCGATTCACTTGCTTATTTGTGGTTTATCTTGTTTTACATATTAAAATTATTGTTTAGCATTATTGATATGTATTACTGTAATAAACAACTTTTAAAATAAACTAAAACTTTTATAGTAAATAAAATAAAAAAATCGCTCCCTCTCACAAGTTTGTAAGGGGGAGCGTATAATATTTATACACGTCGTCCTAATTAAAGGAGCCCGAATAAAATTTTATCACGTTCACGAGAAAAGTCAATTAAATATCACAGAATTACTTTTCTGTTTCTTCCTCTTCTTCTTCAAAATCTTCTTCTTCATCGTCATCTAAGTCTTCATCATCTTCATCTATCACGATATCAGATTCATCAATTTCTTCATCAACGTCATCTTCTTCTGGATCTTCTGGATCATTTAAAGTTTCTTGATCATCTGTGACAGCTGGAATGTCATCATCATCGTCTGTTTCATCTTCACCAAGTAATTTTAAATTTTTATCTTCTTCATCATCTTTATCAAGGATGTCGAATTTTTGAATTGTTGGCGCGATTTTTTCTTCAATATCATCTACTGAATACCAATCACGTAAACCCCAAATGTTTTCTCCAACATTTAAGAAACGACCATCCGTATTTAAATCAGTGTAAAACTGTACAATTCTATCTTCAATTTCACGATCTTCATAGTGACCAAGTGCTTTAAACTCATCAATAATATCATATAGGTTCATCGTATCGCTTTTCTCATGCAATAACGTATAGGCCATATCGATAAATGATTTCTCATCAACCATTTCTTTTGTATAATCTTGAATTCTCATAATTAAATATTCTTCCTTTCAAAGGCATTATCCAAATCAGTACTGTGTTCGTCTTAAATTATATTAACAAATGTAAATTATAAATGACAATATGAGATTTCGCAATCGCTATTAATAATTTAGGTATTTTTCAAAAACGATAAAATCATCTGCGGCATCAATTTCCACAAAATTGCTATTTATGCATAATGGTTTTAATTCGTTATTTTCACCATATAAAGTAATCGTTAATAACTTAACTCCACCAAACTGTATTCTTATATATGTTGAGAGCTGTCTCAATGCACTTTCAGCAATACCATGATGTCGTTCTTCTTTATTAACTTCTACTGACGATATGTTCATTCGTTCGCCGTGTTTTTCTAAGGCAATGAATCCCACTTTGTGATCATCTTTAAACAAATCAATGATGTGTATATTATAGGGTGTATAATCTGTGCTGGGTTTTAATTTCAAAGAAGATACATATTTTGAATCTAAATCTAAATAATATAAGCGTTCTTTACCAATAGGTCCTTCTTCTTTAGTTGCTGCATGCATAAAACCAGCGCGTTCATATACATTCCAAGCACTTTTATTTTCAGCATCTACAACTAAATATAAATGATTAAACTCCGGAAATAACAGTTGAACATATTGCGGAAGATGCATCATCATTTTCGTCCCATAACCAAACCCTTGGAAATGTTCATTAATTGATAACGACCTCACGTAAATGACTTGATTAGGTGTATCGTAACCTTCGTGTTGATAATATTGGTGCAACACAAAAAATCCCACTACTTGGCCTTCATCATTTAAAGCAATATTTGGAATTCTATTTTCATCATGAATCGCGTCTTCTAAAACATCCTTAGGTAAAGATGAATAAATTTGTTGTCGCTCATTTAATTTAAAATTATAAAGTTCATCTTTATATCGTTCTTCGTACACTTGAACAGTAATATTTTCGAATTGCTTTTTAATAAACATATTTAATCCCCTATTTAAATCGTATTCATTATCTTACAATACCACTTTTGCAATATTTATAATCTTTATAATTGATGTTTTATTATTTATTTTAAATTAAAAAACAATTTATTAACCAATTTACTTCAAACTGGGCTTTAACTTGGCTATGATTGCGTTAAAAACGTTTTTTTAATGATCATATGTGGATTACCACCTTCACATAGCGCATCATATACGCGTTGTGATTCGGCCGTATCATTGAAGGTTAAAATAATATTAGTGTTGTCGTTGTTCCATTTACAACCCTATGTCCCTAAAATGTGGCGTATCACGTTTCATTACTATGTAATTCAGCATGTAACACCTGCCCATTGGTTTCATTAACCATTTTACCCCTCTTCCAAAAGTATTTTCATAAAAATTAATCGCTTTAGTTACATCATTAACTTAAATAAATGGGCTTAGTTGCATATTAATTGCATCCCCTTTAACTTCATATTTGATTTTCTAATATTTTATTATAATATTAGTTATAATGTAAAATATTTGGGGGGACGCTTAGATGAAGATTGGCATTGATGCTGGGGGCACTCTAATCAAGATTGTTCAAGAAAATCATGGCAAACGAAAATATAAGACTAAATTAACAACAGAAATTGATGAAGTTATCGCTTGGTTAAACCAACAAGATGTAGCGCATATCAGTTTAACAGGTGGACAAGCTGCATTAATTCAAAAACAATTAAAGTCTGATTCACAGACATTTGTTGAATTTGACGCTGCTTCAAGAGGTTTAGAAATACTTTTGAAAGAGCAAGGTCACTTTTTAGATGATTATATATTTACCAATGTAGGTACAGGTACTTCATTACACTATTCAAATGGTAAAAGCCAACAGCGTGTTGGTGGCGTAGGTACCGGTGGTGGAATGATTCAAGGGCTTGGCTACTTATTGACAGGCATTAAAGATTACCAAAAATTAACAAATACTGCGCAAAATGGTAATCGAGAAATTATTGACCTAAAAGTTAAACATATATATAAAGATAGTGAACCGCCTTTATCTGGTGATTTAACAGCTGCAAATTTTGGTCATGTCTTACATAACTTAGATCATACCTTTACAGATGCAGATAAATTAGCTTCTGTCATAGGCGTTGTTGGTGAAGTTATTACTACAATGTCAGTAACTGTGGCAAGGGAACATCAAACAGAAAATGTTGCATATATTGGATCATCATTCCATAACAATGCCTTATTAAGAGAAGTCGTTGAAGATTACACAGTATTACGTGGATGTAAGCCATATTATATTGAACATGGCGCTTTTTCTGGAGCACTTGGCGCTATTTATTTATAAATAACTATAAATTAAAAGCGAGTAACGAAATATGTTCGTTACTCGCTTTTTGTCGTTTCAGGCATATCTAAAAAAATGATTAAACTTAACCCCTCAATCATGTATTAAAATGTGAGTTGATCTATAACTTTTTGCGCAGATACAATTGTGCCAATAGCACCAGGTTTCAGATCAATAGCTACAGCCTTATGATCATCGCGCAAAGTATCTAACCATTCACCAAAGACTTCGCCCTCGATTTCAATGATTTCACATTCTTCAAAATCTGCATTCCTTACTTTTTCTGCTCTATTTCTAATACTCCAAACTGGCATGATTTGCGGCTTATCTGGGCGATCATCACTTATTAATATGAATCTCTTTTCATTTTTGTTTGTGAGTCCAAATACCGCATCATCTTTTGCTACATCCTTAACAAATTCTTTCAAACGAATATGGTCCAAATCAGACATCATTTCGTCCGCCACTTTATAAATATCTATTAAATCTCCATCTGTATGAGTCACAGGGTTCATTAATATTTCTTCGCCTTCATCAAACACTTTTTCCATTTCATAAGTGACAAATCGATCAACATCGAGTTCTTTAATATGGCTATACTCAATCTCATGTTTATCTAAAAATGACTTAGCTTTTGCTTTGTCTGTCCAAACACATACAAGATCCTTGCCCAAGATCTCATGTTTGATTAAGTGTTTGGATTTTGTAGCAACATAAAACACTTCATTTACTAAAATATCTTGATAAAATGAACTTTCTTTGTAAGACATTCTAACACCTTCAATTCATTTTTAATAAAGTACCTATACTGTGAATATAAATAATTCTGTAGTGATAGTCAATCTCTGTTTCATCCCTATAAGTTAAGGCTTATAACGCCTATGGTGTACGATGAACCATCGATACTATAAACTTTTCGTATTTTATATTCAATTTGCATCTAGTTCTTTTAAAAATTGTTGCTCTATTGCTTCTACTTTCGCTTTTGATTCGCCATGCCATATACACCCAAACCTTGATTTTACATCTTCATTTTCATACCAATCACCATCATAATATGATAATGGGAAGAGCACACCTTTATTAACATACTTTAGAATTGTATTAAAAAAACGTGCATTATCAACAGGTGATACATAACTATAAAATTTGTGATAGCCTTTATCTAATAATGGCTCAAGTAATAACATACTTGTAGAACCATTTTGTCTAAAGTTCAAGTCAATAGCGTAAACGTCTCCACTTTTATCTAACAATAAATCAAATCCTGCTACTCCATAGTAACCTTTAGAAACCCCTATTTCCATAATTTCTCTACCCGCTTCAATAACTGTTTCAGGTACTTGTTGCACATTTTGATTCCCTTTATAATGACCATATTTTCCTGTTAGCTGTTCAGAGGTTCCTATATATCGAATACCTTCTTGTTCTGAATATGCATATTGAACACAATAATTCGCTATAGCTTCTACTTTCTGTTCAATAATTATACTATCTGTTTCTTCTTGTGCAGCCATAATACGCGTTGTTGCCTTAGTTAAATCATCCTCATTATAACAAATCATCACACCATAACCGCCTGCAGTAGGCAAATCATCTCCAGGCTTTAACACAAATGGGAAGTTCCACTTCGATACTGCATCAGTGAAATACTGGGTATCAATCACTTCTCTATTTGGCAAATATTTATAATTTGTCCATTCTGGTATCCGCGCTTTATTATTTAATGCAGAAAATATATCTTTATCTAATGCATAAAATGCTTTATTTAGAATCGTTTCATCATGAATATATTGAAAATATATTTTTTTATTTTCTTTATGCGCTAAATACTTAATTAATTGCTCATAGCTCTCTTGATCTTTAAATTTAAACACATTTGTAGGCATGGTTTTACCAATGGTTTCAAATAACGTCTTCAATTTATCTGTCACACTTGCCTCGTGTACAATAACTGGTAATTGATTTGCTATGATAAGTTCTCGCCCAGTTAAAAAATTGGATTGGTGTTCTTCTGGTTCCAACCAAGGATTTGAAATATAGGATGGCCTAGACGTATAAACGATATTCGAATCATAAAGATCGCTAAGGGTTAGTTTAGGACTTAGAGAGCTTCGATTTGTCATTTCTTGTGCTCCTTTATATATTGATGTTGTTCAATTATTGCTTCAAATAATGTTTGGTTTTCAATTAATTCTAATCCCATTAATGCTAAAATTTTAGCTCCTCTAATGAGCGCTTGATCACCATGCGTACTACCTGCTGCTTCACGAAAGCGATGGGTATGCCCAACTAAGTTACGTGACCCTATTTTAATATGTGGATGAATGGTTGGTACGATATGACTCACATTCCCAGTGTCTGTAGAACCATATCCAAAATCGTCATCAATCACTGCTTCCCCCATTTCAGTAGCGTATTTCGCAAACAGGTCGTCTAATTTAGAAGTTTTTATAAATTCATTCACACCATTTTGTATAGGTCCAAATTCATAATCACAACCTGTTTGAATAGCGGCCCCTTTAGCTATTTGACCCACACGCTCTGTTAACACATCTAATTCTTTACGTGAGGTAGCTCTTGTATAAAATCTAGCATGTGTAAAGTCTGGAATAATATTTGCGGCTTTACCCCCATCTAAAATCACACCATGTACGCGCTGACTTTTTTTAATGTGTTGGCGTAATTGAGACACCCCATTGAAATAAGAAATCATAGCATCAAGCGCATTTCTTGCCTCATCTGCATTTTCAGACGCATGGGTACTTTTACCATAAAATTTTATATCTAAAACATCGACAGCCAAAGTATTTATCGTTCTATAGGTTTCATTACCAGGATGAACCATTAGCGCTACGTCTAATTCATCGATAACGTCCGCTTTTACATACGTAGCTTTGGCGCTGCCATTTTCACCGCCTTCTTCTGCTGGACAACCTAACACAACTACTTTGCCGCCAATTTTATCGATGACTTGTTTTAAAGTAATACCCGCTAATACACTAGCAGTACCTATAATATTATGGCCACATGCATGTCCTAAACCTGGCAGTGCATCGTATTCCGCTAAATATCCTATTGTCGGGCCTGGTTGTCCCGAATCATAACGTGCAATAAATCCTGTCGCATGACCCGCGATATCTGTTTCTAATTCAAAGCCATGTCTTGTTAAATTTTCAATGAGTGTTCTAGCAGCAAAAATCTCTTCATTACCCAATTCAGGTCTTTGATGAATTTGGTGACTTATTTCCAAATAATTAAGTTTTTCGTTCTCTATATAATCTAAGATAATTTGTTTGTTTTCCATATACTCCACTTACCTCCTAAGATACAACAACATTGTCAATTGCTTGAATAACATGCAATAAGTAAAAAAGTAATATCCCCCATATTATTCTATATGCGCAAAACACGTTTTAATTATTACTTATTTTATCGGCTTTATAAGTTTCTGTCATCAATTTTCTGAAATTTTAGTAAATACCTTTCTTTATCTTTGTATCTATACCACATTTCAGAAATTGTAAATACTTAGCCTTCTTGTTACAATTAATTTACTGAAAATATTAGGAGGATATAACATGCCAAAAATGAACGTTGAAAGTTTCAATTTAGATCACACAATCGTCGATGCACCATTTGTTAGATTAGCTGGCAAAATGGAAGGCGCTAATGGAGATGTTATTCATAAATATGATATTCGCTTTAAACAACCGAATAAGGAACATATGGAGATGCCAGGATTACACTCGCTAGAACATTTAATGGCTGAAAATATTAGAAATCACTCTGATAAAGTCGTTGATATTAGCCCTATGGGTTGCCAAACAGGTTTCTATGTTTCATTTATTAATCATGATGACTATGAGGATGTTTTAAATATTATTGAACAAACTATTCATGATGTCTTAAATGCATCAGAAGTTCCAGCATGCAATGAAGTACAATGTGGCTGGGCAGCAAGCCATTCTCTTGAAGGCGCAAAAGAGATTGCACAAACCTTTTTAGATAAAAGATCTGAATGGCATGATGTATTTGGTGAAAATAAATAAAAGTCTACGCTATACCTTCTAGCATAATAATAAAGCCCCAACAGAATTTAAAATTTCTGCTGGGGCTTTCATTTATACGCTTACACTATCAATGCTCATACATCTGTGCTCTTTTATTATTATAATTTATTAATAACGCTCATCATTACAAATTGTAATGGAAGACGACTATACAAAGCCCATTGAGGTAATTTTTTCTCACCTAAAGGAATGTTATGTTGGGCCATATAAATATTTGCCGGTAGCACTGCTAATAAAAATGCATTTATCCCTTTTTTTAAACACGATGATGGTCGTTTAGAAATTAATACTATACCAAACATAATTTCAAACACACCAGTTATAAGTACTGCTGCCTTTCTGAATGGTAAGTAGTCAGGAACAATATTTCTAAAATTTTCTTCATTTTTAAAATGTAATAGTCCTATTATACTAAAAGCTATACCAATGATGATACGAAGCAGCTGCTTCATCTTTCTACACCCATTTCTTTCAAATAACTTTTCCCAAATTCAGGTAATTTCACATTGAAATTATTCGCAATCGTAGCACCTATCGAACTAAATGTATCATCTGTTGAAAGCTCATGGTATTTGTCGATTTTGGGACTAAACATAAGGACTGGAATATACTCTCTTGTATGATCAGTCCCCTCAGCCGTTGGATCGTTTCCGTGATCAGCTGTAATAATGACTAAATCATCTTCTCTCAAATTATCTATAAGTTCCGGTAACCGTTCATCAAATGCTTTAATTGCTTGGGCATAGCCTGGTTTATCACGACGATGACCATACAAAGCGTCAAAATCAACTAAATTTAAAAAGCTCAAACCATTAAAATCACGTTTTACAGTGTCTATGAGTTTATCCATACCGTCCATATTATCTTTAGTACGTACAGATTCTGTTACCCCTTCACCATCAAAGATATCATTAATTTTTCCTAAGGCAATAACATCATAGCCTCCATCGCTCAACTCATTCATAACTGTTTTACCAAATGGTTTCAATGCATAATCATGTCTATTAGACGTCCTTTGAAAAGCACCTGGCTCACCTAAATAAGGCCTAGCAATAATTCTACCTATTAAATATTTGGGATCTTTCGTTAATTCTCTTACTTTTTCACAAATTTCATAAAGTTCTTCTAAAGGTATAATATCTTCATGTGCAGCTATTTGAAGCACAGGATCAGCAGAAGTATAAACGATTAAGTCGCCTGTCTTCATTTGATGTTCGCCCCATTCATCAATGATTTGCGTACCAGAAGCAGGGCGATTCGCTACAACTTTACGTCCAGTCATTGTTTCAATTTCAGTAATAAGTTCATCTGGAAACCCTTCTGGGTATACTTTAAATGGTTGCATGATATTTAAACCCATAATTTCCCAATGGCCTGTCATTGTATCTTTGCCTACTGATGCCTCACTCATTTTAGTATAAAATGCTTGAGGTGTTGTTTCTTTTTCAATTACTGGTAAATCATCAATATTACCTAATCCTAATTTTTGCAAATTGGGTAACGTCTGATTAAAACCTTCTAAAGTATGCTTTAATGTATGACTACCTTCATCATTAAATGCTTTTGCATCAGGACCTTCACCAATACCTACTGAGTCCATTACGATTAAGTGTACTCTTTTAAAAGGTGTAGTCATTATGTCCACTCCTATTCTGTAATAATTTTATGAATCAATGTTGGTGCTTGTCCATGTTCACTTACTGTAATACTTTGATTTAACTTTTCTATTACATCATCAATGTTTTCTCGATTACTGTGTATTGTTAGTAACGCATCACCTTCACTAACTTTATCCCCAACTTTTTTGTGCAGTACCAGACCAACACTAAGATCAATATCGTCTTCTTTCGTTTGTCTACCTGCACCCAACATCATTGAAGCTACACCCACTTCATTGGCAATAATTTCAGTCACAACGCCAGATGATTGCGCTGGTAATTCAATTTTATATTTAGCTTGAGGTAATTGAGACAAGTCATCTACAACTGAACCATCTCCGTCTTGATTTTCTAAAAACGTTCTAAATGTCTCTAATGCTGATCCATCTTCAATTGCTTGTTGAAGCATCGTACGTGCTTCCTCTAAGTCTTGAGCTTTACCGCCTACTACAACCATTTGAGAACCTAAAGTCATGACTAATTCAGTTAAATCTTCTGGTCCTTTGCCTTGCAGTGTTTCAATGGCTTCTTTAACTTCTAAAGCATTACCTATAGCATTACCTAATGGTTGACCCATATCAGAAATAATTGCCATTGTATTTCTACCTACATTATTACCAATGCTAACCATAGCGTGTGCTAATGCTTCAGCATCTTCTAATGTTTTCATAAATGCACCGTTACCTGTTTTCACATCTAAAACAATAGCGTCGGCACCAGCAGCAATTTTTTTGCTCATTATTGATGATGCTATTAATGGTATTGAATTTACTGTGCCTGTAACATCACGTAAACCATATAATTTCTTATCTGCTGGCGTTAAATTCCCTGTTTGTCCTATTACAGCAACTTTAGATTCATTAACCAGTTTAACAAATTTTTCCTCACTGATTTCAACATGGAAGCCTTTGACAGATTCTAACTTATCTATTGTCCCACCTGTGTGACCTAGTCCTCTACCACTCATTTTAGCGACTGGTACGCCAACCGATGCAACTAAAGGCGCAAGTACCAATGTTGTTGTATCGCCAACACCACCTGTAGAATGTTTGTCAACTTTGATACCATTTATATCAGATAAATCAATGACATCTCCTGAATTGACCATTGCCATAGTCAAAGCAGCTCTTTCTTCATCATTCATATCTTGAAAAAATACTGCCATAGCTAGACTAGAAGCTTGATAATCTGGAATATCACCATTAGTATAACCAGTGATAAAAAATTCAATTTCTTCTTGAGTAAGTGCTTGGCCATCACGTTTTTTTTCAATTAAATCTACCATTCTCATATCAGTAGACCTCCCCTTTTGTATATCATGCTTAATCATAAATAAGTATACTATTTTATAAAGTTAATAATCAGCGTCGCTTTCTAAGCCTTGAATAATTTGAACCCCTGCGCTAGCACCGATACGTGTAGCACCCGCTTCAATCATATTATTAAAATCTTCTAAATTTCTTACGCCACCTGATGCTTTCACTTCTAAAGCATCACCAACTGTATCTTTCATTAATTTAACATCTTGTGGAGTCGCTCCACCACCTGCGAAACCAGTTGATGTTTTAACGAAATCAGCACCTGCTGCTTTACTCAATTCACAAGCTTTTATCTTCTCATCATCTGTTAATAAACATGTTTCGATAATAACTTTTACCGTCTTACCATTAGCAGCAGCTACTACGCCTTCGATGTCTTTTTGAACTTCTTCATAACGTCCATCTTTTAAAGCACCAATATTGATGACCATGTCTACTTCTGATGCACCATTATTTATAGCATCTTCTGCTTCAAATACTTTTGATTTTGTAGTTGTCGCACCTAATGGAAAACCTATCACTGTACATACTAAAACATCTGAGCCGTCTAACAACTCAGCTGCATACTTCACATGTGTAGGGTTAATACAAATAGATTTGAAATTAAAATCTTTTGCCTCTTCAATAATTTTATCAATTTGCACTCGTGTTGCTTCAGGCTTAAGTAGTGTATGATCTATATACTTTGCGTAATTCATTTGGAATCCTCCTAATTTTTTGTTCATAAAAATATGTTCAATATCGCTTACAATTATAAAGCAAAATTAAAAACTTATCCTTAATAAACTTTCCCTTTAATCCCTATACTACAAAAATTCGCAAAAATAATAAACAAATGTTATCTTTAAATTGATAAGAATTTAAAGGAGAAGATGATTATGACAAAAGGTACACCTCATATTCAACCTAACGGGACTAAAATTGCAAAAACTGTATTGATGCCGGGAGATCCACTTCGTGCAAAATACATAGCCGATAATTATTTAGAAAATGTTGAACAATTTAATGAAGTAAGAAATATGTTTGGTTATACTGGCACATATAAAGGTAAAGAAATTTCAGTTATGGGCTCTGGCATGGGTATACCAAGTATTGGTATTTACTCTTATGAGTTATACAATTTCTTTGATGTCGATACTATTATCCGTATCGGATCTTGTGGTGCATTACAAGACAACGTTAATCTTTACGATATTATTATAGCGCAAGGCGCTTCTACAAACTCTAGTTATGTAGATCAATATAATATCCCTGGCCACTTTGCTCCTTTAGCTGATTTTGACTTGATCTTGAAAGCTAAACAAAAAGCTGATGACATTGGCGCTACTACACATGTAGGTAATATTTTATCTTCTGATACATTCTATAATGCAGATGAGACATTTAATGAAAGATGGCAACGCATGGGTATATTAGGAATAGAAATGGAATCTGCTGCTTTATACTTAAATGCTACGTATGCTAACAAAAAAGCGTTAGGTGTATTTACTGTTAGTGATCATATTTTACGTAATGAAGCAACTACTGCAGAAGAACGTCAAAATTCATTTACTCAAATGATGGAAATTGCACTTGAAATGGCTGAATAATTTTCGTCATTTATAGCATTTTGGGAATACAAAAGCCGGTAAAGGAAACCCTTTACCGGCTTAATTTTATAGTTTATCTTTTAAGATGATTGATACGCTACATGTATTGACAAAGAGGACTAGATTTTTAAATCTAGTCCTCTTTTATTATATCTCGTATTATTGTCCTAAATAAGATTTTAACATCCAGTTATGTTTATCAATATTAGTACGCATGCCAATAAACATGTCTTCTGTCACATCATCATTAGCATTTGAAGCTACTTCTATTGCTTCTTCTAATTGTTTGGAAACATTTGTGAAATCTTTAGATAATTCTTCTACCATTTCTTCAGCTTTATAACCTTTGCCAGCTTCTTTAATAATTGAAAGTTCTAAACTTTCTTTTAAAGTTGCTACAGGATTGCCTCCTGCTGCTAAAATACGTTCAGCTAGATCATCTATATATTGGCTTGCTTCATCATATAACTCTTCAAATTTTGTGTGTAAAGAGAAGAAATTTGGCCCTTTAACATACCAATGAAAATTGTGTAATTTGGTGAACGCTACTGTCCAGTTTGCTACTTGTTGATTTAATACTACTACTACGTCTTCATTTTTTGCCATGTTTAAATCTCTCCTTTAAATTTCGTTGTTATTTCGAAAAAACAACTCATATTCTTGATTACATTAATTATTATATAATAATTATTATAATCTGTAAAGCGTAATAGCCCTCTAAATTAGAATTATTTTAAATTAAGAACTAGAGCTATCACATTGAATATATACCCTGATTATCCATCATTAATCTAAGTCTTTTCTGTATGGCATAGCGCTTTGTGCTCCTAATCCTGTTATAGCATAACTACCCGCTAAATTTGCAAATGCAACCGCATCAGCAAGTGATTTATTTTCAATTAGTGCCACTGCCAATGCACCGTTAAATGTATCGCCAGCCCCAGTAGTATCAACGACTTCTTTCTTATAACCTGCTATAAGCTGTTGAGAATCACTATAGAAAACTGCTCCTGATGCGCCTTTTGTGACTATTAATTTATTAGGATACTTTGTTAATGCTTTATCCACCTGATTTTCAAACAATAATTCACTTTCTGATTCATTTGGCGTAATCCAAGTCACTTTTTCTATAATGTCATGATCAAGCTCACGATAAGGTGCAGGATTCAATATGACTTTCATATCATGTTTCTCTGCAAAACTAACTACCGCTGCTATTGTTTCTTCAGGTATCTCATGTTGCATGAGGATAATATCGCCAGCATTAAAATGCTCTAACTTAGGTAATACTTTATCAGCTGTAACATAACTGTTAGCAGCCGGTACAACTATAATACGGTTATCATCTTCAAATAATGTAATATGAGCTGTTCCAGACGCTTCATTTTCTATTATATCTATATAATCCGTGTTTACATTGTTTTGTTCTAAGTTTTGAATAATCTGTTTACCATATTCATCTTCACCTACTGCACCAATCATATATACGCCATCACTTAAGCGCGCTGCTGCTACAGCTTGATTAGCACCTTTTCCACCAGGTGTAGTAAAAAATGTATCGCCCATCACCGTTTCACCCGCTTTGGGTATCGTGTTTGTTTTCACTACTAAATCTATTGACGCACTGCCAACTACAATAATATTTCCCATTTTGCTTCCTCCGTCTACTCAGTCAATAAAAAATGATTTTTCATATTCATTAGGCTTATGCCAATGTGTTTTCCACATTCTATTTCTATTGTCTGCAAATAAATTATATCCTAAATCTCTTAAAATTTTAGGTGTCAATTTTAGTAATATACCTAGCCATTTATAATTTGTCAGTGATGTAATTAAAGTAGCAATCGCATCTGACTTATATTGTAAATGATCCCCTTCTTGTAATATCACACTATTATATTGACGTGCTTCTGGATAATTTTCTAACATGTTTTGTGCTGTTTTACCTTGTAATTGTGCAAATTGATAACGACTTGATAGTCCATTTTTGATGAGCCAAATCGCGTAATTATAGCAATACACACAAGTACCATCATAATAAATAATTGGCATATCAATACACATCCTAAC
Source organism: Staphylococcus casei (assembly GCF_030294405.1). NCBI lineage: Bacteria > Bacillati > Bacillota > Bacilli > Caryophanales > Staphylococcaceae > Staphylococcus > Staphylococcus casei. Next base: position 859,463 of record NZ_CP125718.1, on the reverse strand, counting down.
AGTATAAAATTTTTTCTTTTAAGATTCGAATATGTTCAGTCTCTATATATTATATCCTAAATTCACCAAAATAAATCATATAACCACTTATAAAAGTATGCGTTTCCAATAAATATTCTTATACAATAAATTTTTTAAAGACTGTTATGATAAATCAGCAGCGTTTAGCTATATACGAAGTTGTAAACCCAGATGAAATATCTATCTTTCACCTTCTATAAATTGCAGCATAACTTTAAATTCAATATGGTGTATCATCACTATATATACTTGATTTCAAACATAAGGTAAAATGCTTAATCAGAACCTCAAGTATAAACATCTAAAAAACACCGCCAAACTCATTAAGTTTGGCGGCGGTTTAAACTTGTAACTCCCAAATGAAGTGATCAAGTACTTTTATTCATTCAAAAATTCTGATACAAATAGTGTATTCACTATGCATCTTGATTCACTTTTACAATTCGTGCATATTTTAAAAATTGTTCCGTATATTTACGTTTAATTTCATTCAAATCATCATAAGTGATACCTACAATATGCCAATTAGGATTGAAGTGATAAAATGAATCTTTTTTCCTAGACCATTTAATCATATTACCTTCTTTATTATAACGTGGTAAAGTCATTTCATAACCTTCTAGAACGTTAATGTACGTTTGGAATATATCTGGATCAATGCGGTTAAAGTTATCTATAACTAGATGACTTTTATCTTTACGCGGCATTAGACTTGTAATAAATCCTTCTCTGTAATACAGTGCGCCAGCTTCATTAGGTAAATATTTACCATAAAGCATGTCCTCAGTAAAATCTGGGTGTCCCGCAATAATAACTGGATTGGCATTTGCTTTTTGCAATAAATCCTCAGCAGCTTTTAAACCCTCACCTTTATCTACCAGAAGTAATATAAAGGGTTTGATATCTTCATCAAGTTTATCAATGATATTATCACTCTTAACAGCCTCAAATTGAGATTTCAACCCATCATTTTCACTCATTTCAAGTATTGCTTCAAATTGAGTTTGTGACATACTCGCTATAGCTTGCTTGGCATTCTCTTGCAAATAATATAAATTTTTTAATTTTGGATGTTTATTCAATGTCCCTAACGATACGGGATCAATTTCTTTTTCAAAATATACTTCGATAGCTGTACTGTTTGTTCTCCCCGGAATGGGGGCTTTTTCATGTATGTGGCGGCTCACTTCACCAATACCAATTACAGATTGGTCACGCTTTTTATTATAAAAAATGATTTGGTCACCAATTTCAAGTTGTGTATAAAAATGGTATCCATTACGTTTTATACCATTATAAGTATGTGTATATATCGTATTATAAGACTTCGGCTCAAATTCTACTTCTTCAGCTATGAAGAAATATCTAGGTATCTTAGCCTCACCTTTACCTAAACGGACAATTAAATCAAATTCATCCTGTGATATTTCATTAAATAATGTTTCTTTCATATTTTTTATTCTAAACTCTAATTGTTCACTTCGTTTTAAATAGTCTGTTGTTAATGGTTTAAGTTCCTCTTGTAATTGAAATTGCACACGAATTTTATTTTGAGCACCAGTTTGTACGCTGGTAATTTCACCACACCCTAATAAACCAGTATCCATTTGGACTTGATAAAAGATAACACGATCTCCAACCTTAGCTTGTTTGAAAGATCTGAAACCTTGTGAAGGATTAAATTGTGCACCTGATTCAAATAATGTCTCTTGCCCAACTAAAGATTCGTTATGATTCCAGCGATTATATCCGCAATTCAACCAAAAATAACTTATTTCCTCTGCCATTTAGATACTCCTTATCTCATGTAAAAATTCTATCTTTCCTATTATATGCAAAAAGTACTTATGTAACAATCATTACAATAAGTTTATTAATTTCATAGTAATCAAGCTTGTTACAATAACTACAATCCACGTGATTAAACCTAGAAATAGCGGTTTAAAACCCGCTTGTCTAAACTGTCTAAATTGAACTGTTAATCCAATGCCGCCCATTGCCATAGTAATTAAAAACAAGGAAAGTTGATGAAAAATATTAATTATTGTTGGAGAAAAGTTTAAAATCGTACTAATCAGTGATGCTACTACAAACCACATTATGAACCATGGAAATACATTTTTCACTGCTATCTTAGACTGTTCTGCGCGTGCTTGACGAATCGTTCTGTATGTAAAGAATAATACAACTGGTATTATCATTAAAGTTCTCGTTAGTTTTGTAATTGCACCTGTTTCTAATGCTGTATTACCATAGTTTGAAGTCGCTGCTATTACACTTGAAGTATCATTAATAGCCGTGCCTCCAAAATATCCAAATGCCATTTCTCCCATATTTAGAACATGTCCTAACGGCGGAAAAATGAACACTGCAATTAAGTTGAATAAAAAAATGGTAGAAATTGCCAAAGCAACTTCACTTTCTTTAGCTTTAATTACAGGACTTGTGGCAGCAATAGCTGAACCACCACAAATAGATGTTCCTACAGCTATTAAAATACTTAAATTCTCACTAGTCCTCAAATATTTCATCAGTATATAAACAGTAAGAAATGCTGCGCTTAATGTGATAATTATAATTGGAAGTGACTTCCATCCTATCGCCCCTATAGATTGAAAACTCAATGTAAACCCTAATACTACAATGCTATAATGCAAGATTTTTTTACTACTGAATTGGATGCCCGCTTCATATTTTTTAGGGATCACAAACAAATTATTAATAATGATACCTATAACAATCGCAAAAATTGCACTACCTACTATTGGAAATTTACTCCCTAATATTGTTGCAACCATTGCGATTACTAAGGTCATGATAATTCCTCTAGCCTTATTCACCTTTCCACCTCCAATTCAAATTCTATTTTACCATATTTTTATTTAAACAAACTGCATAGATAAATAGCATGTTATTTAATTTTATTTTATTGATTATCTGTCATCACTTAAGATTATCGAGATCATTTCAAATATTTAATCATACTACTATTTCACAATGCTAAAAAGGACATAAGAAAATCAATTCATAAAAAAAGTATCTTTTACACGTATGTAAAGATACTTTTTATTTAACTATTGGGCTACTGTCAAAGCACCCATGATTGGCATAAAATTAATTAATACACCGCCTAACTTTAATAAACCGCTTATTTCTTTGTCAGGAATTGTAATCAGTGCTGTAATTATGCCAAGTACACCAATCGTAATCGGAAATGCTAGTGAAGGATACTCAGGTATTTTCAGAAATATGCCTATGCCAGATATAATCCCACATACTAATGATATATACAAAAATTTATACATTCTTTTATGATCCTCCTTTTACTATAAATAACTTACTATTAATTCATAATCCCCTTCAAAAATTGTATCTAAATCTTCTGAAGTTAAAATAAAATTTTGGCCTTTATTCAATGTATAAACTTCACCATCTACTATAACTTGACCTTGTCCTTTTAATACTGAAACCAATACAAACTCTCTCGGTTTCATATAATTTAATGTGCCTGAAATTTCCCATTTCACCATAGTAAAAAAATCATTAGATACTAACTGTATACGTTTATGATTTTCAACAATTTCTGTATCCGTTGATATATTGATGCTTTCATTAGATACTTCAACCACATCTTTTGCTTTACTTTGGTTTAAGGGACGTGTATGACCTGCTTCATTTTCTCGATCATAATCATATACTCTGTATGTTACATCCGAAGACTGCATTGTTTCATATACTAGTATACCAGCACCAATCGAATGAATTGTCCCTGCAGGAATGAAATAAAACTCTCCTGGCTTAACTTTAACTTTATTAAACATTGATGATTCGTATTCCGCCTCATTTAGTTTATCTATTGCATTTTCTTTAGTATCTGTATTAAGACCATATATAATTTCTGCGTCTTTTTCAGCATCCACGATATACCAACACTCTGATTTACCATATTGTCCTGCTTCATTTTCGTAAGCATATGCATCATCAGGATGTACATGAACTGATAATGCTTTCTTAGCATCTACCATTTTAGTCATTAAAGGAAAATCCTTACTCGGAAAATCTCCAAATAATTCTCTGTGTTCATTCCACACTTGATCTAAAGTTTGCCCTTGATATGGTCCATTTAATATTTCACAACTACCATTGGGATGTGCGGATATGCCCCACACTTCTCCGATATTATCACTAGGGATATTATAGCCAAATGATTTAAGTCTGCTGCCACCCCATATTTTTTCATGAAATATTGGCTTCAAAAATAACGCCATGAATCACACCTCCAAATTCTTAAGTTGATTAACACTTTACTTTTTTATCTATTTTTTATCATATGCAAGTCACTGCTTATGTATCTATGTATGTTTATGTTTTTCTGAACTATTGTGATTGTATCATAGTTTTAAACTTACTATGAAAGTATATATTAATATTTTAATAACTTATGCTACCCTTGATGACATCAACACACTCATATGATGGATTCCATATATATTTCGCACAACCTCATATATATAATTCATAATATTATCTTTGTTAAATTGGTTTTAATTCGTTTTAAATTGAGTTTAAATTTATCTTGCCAAATGATTACTTCAAATAGTATAATGACAAAAGAGTTACGGAAACGTGCTCTACTCGTGTTACATATAAGGTAATTACATGATGAATTATACACTTGAAAAAGGTACGTACTTTTTTCAAAAATATAAAATTTGCTATTAAGTCCAAACTCCGGAAAAGTTTGGGCTTTTTTAATTTTCTATGCTCTCCATTTAACGCTATTGCAGTGCTTAGTTTCAGCCAAGGCTAACATATTTAACTATACAATTATAAAAATGCCATTTCAATTTATAGTTTGAAATGGCATTTTTATAATTGTATTACTGCTCTTTAAAATTTGCTAAAATTGTTACTTTGACTTCTAGCAAATGAGATTGCATAGCTTTAACAGCACGCTTACTATCTTGCTCAAGAATAGCATTATAAATAGCTACATGTTCTTCATGTAATCTATGCATTGTTTTTTGAGCACTATAGATAAATATTTTACGTGTTTCTTCCATAGAATCTTTCATCAGTCCTGAAATATTATTTAATAATTCAACTAACAGGGAATTTTGTGCTGCTTTAGCAATTAACAAATGAAACCTTAAGTCTGCCTTTTCACCTGAAGTTCCATCTGTGACAGCCTCTCCCATTTCATTTAATGCTTCTTTCAGTCTCTTTAAATCCTCTTCACTTCGATTTATGGCCGCCTTTTCAACTGTTGAACTTTCTACAATTTCTCTTAACTCTAGGAGTTCTTTAATTTGTACTACGGAATTAAATTTATCACCTAACTCAAAGAATTTAGGTTCAATTTGTTTGATAAACGTTCCATACCCTTGTTTTAACTCAATAACGCCTATTGTTCGTAGTGCATTCAACGCTTCCCTAATCGATGCTACACTTACCCCATAAATCTGAGCTAACTTTTGAATAGAGGGTAATTTGTCTCCTACCTTGTATTCACCTGACTTAATACTTTCTAATATAATATCTGCAACTTGTTCATATATTTTTTTGTTTGAAATTTTCATGATTACCTCCAAACGATATGTACTATTGTACCAAATTTATCCCACTATTTTATTGTAAAGGTCATATATATAAAAAAAAGAGCCAATTTACATACAAATGTAAATCGGCTCTTAAATAAATCTCACTTACTTATTTTGTAAAGTTATTTAAAGCACTAGTGATTTCTTCTTCTCCACTAATGATTTGAAACTCTGTGTTAAGTAAATTATCTGTAGTAACTACTTCTTTGAGTACTGTCGCTACATCTTCTCGTGGAATAGTGCCTCGTCCTTCAAAAAATGCGCCCACTTCAATTTTATTCGTACCAGCTTCATCTGTTAAGCCGCCTGGATGTACAATTGTGTATGGTATATTAGCTTGTTTTAAGTATTCATCAGCATAGTGCTTGGCAATCGTATATGGTTTTAAATCTCCGCTTGCATCAAATGCTTCTCTTCTAGAATCATACGTTGAAACCATCACATATTGTTTCACATGATTTGCTTCACTAGCTTTGATAGATTTAATTGCACCATCTAAATCTACACTGATTGTTTTATCAGCACCAGTACTTCCCCCTGATCCTACTGAAAAGATTACTTTATCATAGCCTTTAATTTTTTCTGTAAGTGTGGCTAAATCATCAGCTTCTACATCAATTAAAATGGCTTCAATACCTTTATCTTCCAAAGATTTGACTTGTTCTTCTTTTCTCACACCTGCAGTGAAAGATTCGTTGCTTTCTTTTAATTGATTTACTAAATGTTGACCAACGCCACCATTAGCTCCAATAACTAAAATACTCATAAAATTTTGCCTCCTTAGTAATATTGATATTTAAAGTTTACCACTTTTATAGGATATTCAAACCAAAGTGCTCGCTTATTCAATCTCATAGCTTAATTTGACAATCTACGCACTACATATTAATATATGAATAAATGTTCATATATTAATATGTAGGAGGTCTCGATATGAATGATTCATTTGATCAACAAACGATTGATAGTGTAACTGAAATTTTCAAGGCTTTAAGCGATGGGAATCGTATCCGGATTATGCATCTATTATCACATGGAGAATGCAGTGTGGGTCATATTGCACACAGTTTGGATATTAGTCAATCTAACGTTTCACATCAATTGCGTTTATTAAAGCAGGCCCATTTAGTTAAGTCAAAACGTGATGGGCAATCTATGATTTACACTTTAGATGACACGCATGTAACAACTTTGTTAAAACAAGCGATACATCACGCCACTCATAAATAAGCTCAGAAAGGTGGTCTTTCGCATGACTGAAAAACACAACCATAATCATGGTCATGTACACACAAATAACAAAAAAATATTACTTATTAGTTTCTTAATCATCGGCATATTTATGATTGTTGAAATTATCGGCGGCTTTGTTGCCAATAGTTTGGCATTGTTATCTGATGGTTTACACATGTTTAGCGATACGATTTCATTAGGTGTTGCTCTGCTTGCTTTTATATATGCCGAAAAGCATGCAACACAATCTAAAACATTTGGTTATAAAAGATTTGAAATACTTGCCGCGCTATTTAATGGCATTACTTTATTCATTATAGGGATTGTAATAATTGTAGAAGCTATTGGACGTTTCTTTACACCAGAAGATGTTAAGTCTACAGAAATGTTCATCATTAGTCTGCTTGGACTGATTATAAATATTATAGTTGCCGCTTTAATGTTTAAAGGTGGAGATACCTCTCATAATATTAATATGCGAGGTGCCTTCCTTCACGTTATGGGAGACTTATTAGGTTCAGTCGGTGCAATTATTGCTGCTTTACTCATTTGGGCGTTTAACTTTACAATTGCTGATCCTATTGCAAGTATCATTGTTTCAATTTTAATTATAAAAAGTAGTTGGGGTATCACAAAATCTTCTTTAAATATATTAATGGAAGGAACACCAAGTGACGTCAATTTGTCTAAAGTCATTTCTACAATTATTGATGAGCCTCAGGTTGAAAATGTACATGATTGCCATATATGGACCATATCAAATGAAATGAACGCCTTAAGCTGTCATGCTGTTGTAGCTCATACTATGTCTATCGAAGATGGCGAAGTTCTCTTAAATCGACTAGAGCATAAGTTAGAACATTTAAATATTCAACATATGACCATCCAATTAGAAACAAACGCACATCCGCACGATAATGCCACATTATGTTCATCCATTGATAAAGGGCCTGATGTGCACGCACATACCCATTAACTTTTTATTCTAAATCTTAAATAACTAAGCACCACATCATTTTCTTTAGATGATGCGGTGCTTAGTTATTTGCAACAGTTTTTCTGTTATAAAAATTTATCAAATATGAGCTGTTTCGCTGGTACTTGTTTCTCATTAAATCCTCTTATGAATTCCTCGTTATCATAAGGCACTTTCACACGTTCAAATGAAAATTCATCTTCCTCAATTGTTACTATGCCATACACTGCATATGCACCATTATTTAATCCTACTGACCCAGGATTGAAATAAACAGTTGATTTGTCATCATATAAATGTACGGTATGATTATGTCCAAATACAATTAAATCCGCATTTTTATCAGCAAATAAGGCTTTAACGTTTTCTTCACTCGGCTCAACAATTGGACTAAATGGTTGCCCATCAATTGGCGTCTCTAATTTATCATTAGGAATTTCATAATGAATAAACAACACTTTTTTATTATGAAATGTTTGTTCCATGACACGTGATAACCCATTCAATCTATCATAATAATCTTCGTCTAAATGACTCTCAATCCATTGATGATGTTCATAGAATTTATCTTTTAAATCTTCTGGATATGGTGTTTCATTGACGAGCGACATCACTGCTTCATCATGATTACCTGCTATAATTTCCATATCATCTCTGTCAAAAATAGCATCCAGTACTTTATTCGTTTCATGTCCGACTCCAATATTATCGCCTAAGTTATAAATTTTATCGATTTTTTCTCTTCTATCAATATCATCTAAAACTGATTCTAAGGCATCAAAATTTCCGTGGACATCAGTAATTATTGCAAATTTCATGATGATATCTCCTTTCAACTTGAGTTCATTCCGATATTTTAACATTTTATTGCTGTTTTGTTACCTATTAATTTTAAAATCTTTAATTTTCTGATATCGTAATCTTATCACTAAAAAGGAGTGCTTAAAATTTGTTTAAATTTCATAAACTAGCTTTACAAAATGCTAAACCACAACATGCTAAAATTTTACTTTTTACAATAGTAAGTTTTGTCATATTATTTGCTTTAACTATATTAACGTTTATGCCAGTTCAACCAGCGCTATATAAATTCGCTATGGCTATGGCTATGCAACAATCAATCGCAGGTTCAATATTTATATTAATCCTAACATTACTTGTTCCGTTATTGTTCTTTGTATTTATTGGCTATCCATTAATATCAGGAACTATCTACACTATAGACAAAGCAATAAATAAAGACAAGGTAAACTTTAAAGATTTATTTTCGACATTTAAAAAAGGAAAGTATGCTAAAAGCTTAAAACTATCTTTATTCGCCTTAATATTTATAATCCTTCTATTAGTAGTTAATATATTATTATCTAAATTACTAAATCTAGGTATTGCTCAATTATTTGGTGCGTTACAAGGTCCTTTAAGTAGTTCTGATCATGCGCTTGGCATTTCATTGACACTACAAATTATTGCAGCAACTTTAGTCGTATTTATTCAATCATTTATTTATTGGTTTATTACTATTTTAATTATCAACTTCACCTTAGCATTCATTAAAGATCCTAATAAAGGTGCTTGGGGATGTATCAAACGTGGATTTAAAGGTATTAAAAATGGTAGAAAAACATGGTTCAAATTCTTCATTGGACTATTGTTATTAAATTTACTTGTAATTATTCTTGCTAATCCAGTAAGTCAACTGATTTCAATTGGCACAGGTAGCATTTCACAAAAAGTTGCATTAACAATCATCTACATTGTAAGTGTGCTTGTTATACTCATTAGATTAGCTGTCTACTATACAAATATGTTAGCTATCATTCAATATTATAATCACGATGGTGAAGCTATCACATCTACTGAAAACAAAAAAGATAAAAAAACAGATCAATCAGAACAACAATCAAAAGTTAAAAACAGTATTTCAAATCAAACTGAAAAGTCAGATTTGAATAATAAAAAAGAAGATGTACAAAACAATGTTAAATCTAATTTAAATGATAAAACTGATAATGTACAAAACAAATCTTCAGAATTAAAAGATCAATTCAATAAATCAGATAAATAATCTTTTTACTTTATAAAGGCCAATGTAGCTCATAGAATAGCTACATTGGCTTTTTGTAATATGTTGGATAATTATGCCTTTTATGATTAATGGTTCAATTTAGCAGCTTCTCTATCGATTATAAACGTATTTCATATCATACTTTATATTAATCAATAGAAATCTTCTTAAAAATTACTGTCTAAACAATAAAAGCCAAGTCACAGTAGATTAACTGTAACTTGGCTTGATTTTCTTCATTTCTTAATTTTAAATTAACTACACTAAAATACTTAGTTATTTATAAAATGTTCACTTAAGTATGCAGCAGCACCATTTTCTTCATTTGTTAATGAAGTAACATCTTTGGCTAATGCTTGTATTTCTGGTCTTGCATTCTTCATAGCAACCGTATAATGACCAAATGCAAACATCGCTCTATCATTATCACTGTCACCAATAACTAATGTTTCTTCTTGTCGAATGCCAAAATGTTCTATCATTTCTTTTATACCAGTGCCTTTGTCTACTTCAAATGCCATTGTTTCAGCGTTGAAGCGTGATGAATTAGAAACACTTATGTGTAGTGCCGCTTCATCTTCGATTAATTGATTACGAAAGCTTGTAATCTTATCATAGTCTGGTGAAAATAAATATATTTTAGAAAAAGTACTATCGGGTATGCTATCTTCCCAATCAACTTTTTCCACAATAGATTCTTTTCTTGAAGTCCATTCGCTTTCACCAACTTTTCCTGGTGGTGTATTAGCTTCAAATAGTTCCTCAGCCCATGCTTTATCTTCTTTAAGCACAATACGCTGTCTATCAAAAGGAAATACTTCATAATAAATTGCTTGTTGTTTTGCACGTTTCACAATTTCAAGCACTGTATGATAAGATAAACTATGCTTGAATATCGTTTCTTCTTCAACTACACCTAATGTACCATTTGAACTAATAATACCATCTACTTCAAAAGATTCAGGTACTAAATAATGTATTTCATCATGTGCTCTTCCAGTGGCTAAGAATACTTTATAACCTTGATTTCTCAGCTGACTGATGACTTCCACTGTCTCTATATCTACACGGTTATCTTTATGTAAAATTGTACCGTCCATATCTAAAAATATTGCTTTAACATTATCCATTTATATAAGTCCCCCATTACATATTATCGTATTAAATTATTGCACTATCTTTTCATTTCTGCAATGCACTATTCCTGTAAGAATAATGAATACCGTTGATTTTGATTATTAACATGTACATTTCTATTGAAAAATTCACTCAATGTATTACTGTTAAGGACTGAAGTTAAATCGCCTTGCTTATAACAGCTACCATCTTTTAATAAAAAACCCTTTTGGATACTACATGTTATTTCTTCTACAAAATGTGTTACATAAATCACTGCTAGTTGTGGATTTTGTTTATAAAGTGAATCTAACGCATTTAATAAATCTTCACGCGCAATAAAATCTAATCCTGAAGCCGGTTCATCTAAAATAAGTAGTTGTGGGCTGCCCATCAACGCTCTTGCTATAAGTACTTTTTGCCTTTCTCCCGTAGATAAATAGCCATAATATTGATTTTCAAAATCTGACATACCCATTTGTGCTAAATATTTTTTAGCCATATCTACATAGGATTGCTGCACTTCTTGGAAAATACCTATAGACTTAAATATGCCACTTATGACTACATCTATCACGATTTCCCCATCTTGAAATCGATCCATTAAACTATTCGATACAAACCCTATTTGCGCGCGTACATTATCTGCAGAATAGCCCTTTTTACCCGGTTGCATTCCAAATAATGTAAGTTCACCTGAAGTATGAGGTTCATATGCATTTAAAATATTAAGCAATGTCGTTTTACCAGCACCATTTAACCCATATAACATCCACTTATCACCTTGATTGACTTGCCAACTTACATTTTTAATTATTTCTTTCCCTTGCTTTCTTCTAGCAATATGCTTTAAATCAATAAGCATCCCGATTCCCCTTTTCCTAAATATACTTGCACGATATTTTATTTATCTGCTCTCATTATATTTTCAATCGCCTTACCTTTTGCTAATTCATCAATTATTTTATCTAAATAACGAATTTCTTTCATGACCGATGCTTCCATATCTTCTACCCGAACACCACAAATGACACCAGTGATTTTATTTCTATTTGGATTTAACTGTGGCGCTTTCACAATAAATGTTTCATAATCTGTACCATCTTCTAACATGCGATCTAGCTGCTTTTGTGCGTAACCAGTCATCCATCGAATTAATAAATCTGCTTCTGCTTTGGTTCTTCCCTTTTTCTCAACTTTAGTTATAAGATGAGGATACACGGACCCGAACGCCATAGTATATACTTTTGGTTTAGTCACTATCATTGCCCCTTTATCGATTCCATAAGAACTATAATATAATAATTTAAGCATAATAGAATCTTTTATCATTTGAAAATAATTTGTTCAAGTATTATACAGCTATATCTTCGGCTTAGTAAATAGAATATATACTAAAAAACAGGTGTTAGATATGAACTGTCATATCCAACACCTGTTAAAAAATAAATTTATTCTACAGTAACTGATTTTGCTAAGTTACGTGGCTTATCTACATCTAAATCTCTGTGTAACGAAGCATAATAAGCAATTAATTGTGTTGTTACTACTGACACTAACGGTGTTAATAACTCATGTACATGAGGAATCACATAAGTGTCACCCTCTTTGTTAAGTCCATCCATTGAAATGATACAAGGGTTTGCACCACGTGCCACAACTTCTTTCACGTTACCTCTGATTGAAAGATTAACATTTTTTTGTGTCGCTAAAGCAATGATTGGTGTGCCTTCTTCAATAAGCGCAATTGTACCATGTTTCAATTCACCACCAGCAAATCCTTCTGCTTGAATGTATGAAATTTCTTTAAGTTTTAATGCGCCTTCTAAACTCACATTGTAATCCATTGTTCTACCGATAAAGAATGCGTTACGTGTTGTTTCTAAGAAATCAGTAGCTATTTGTTCCATAATGTCTGCATCATCAACAATAGCTTCAATTGCTGTAGTTACCTTTGCTAATTCTGGTAATAAATCAATATTTGCTTCTCTACCATGCTCTTGTGCAACGATTTGTGAAAGTATTGATAATACCGCAATTTGTGCTGTATAAGCTTTAGTAGAAGCTACAGCAATTTCAGGGCCTGCATGTAACAATAATGTATGATTAGCTTCACGAGAAAGTGTAGAGCCAGCCACATTAGTAATCGTTAGTGATTTATGACCTAATTTATTAGTTTCTACCAATACTGCACGACTGTCTGCAGTCTCACCTGATTGTGAAATATAAATGAATAAAGGCTTTTCTGAAAGTAATGGCATATTATATACAAATTCTGAGGCTACATGTACTTCTGTAGGAACACCAGCCCATTTCTCAATAAACTCTCTACCTACTAAACCTGCATGATAGCTTGTTCCAGCTGCAACAATATAAATACGATCTGCTTCTGCTACATCTTTAATAATATCCGCATCGATCTTCAAGTTACCATCTTCATCTTGATATTCTTGAATGATTCTACGCATTACTGCAGGCTGCTCATGAATCTCTTTAAGCATATAGTGATCATAGACACCTTTTTCAGTATCAGAAGCATCAATTTGCGCTGTGTAAGCATCTCTTTCTTGAACACTGCCATCTTGAGCCTTAATGATCACTTCATCACGTTTAACGATAACAATCTCATGATCATGGATTTCTTTATATCTGTTCGTTACTTGTAACATTGCAATTGCATCAGAAGCAATTACATTAAAATCATCACCGACACCAATTAATAGAGGCGATTTATTTTTAGCTACGAAGATTGTATCTTTATCAGCACTGTCGATTAAACCTAGTGCATATGACCCTTCCAATAATGACACTACTTTTGTAAATGCATCTTCAGTTGGAAGTCCTTTATTTGAAAAATATTCGACCAATTGTACAATAACTTCTGTATCCGTTTCTGATTGGAATGCGATGTCACTCAAATATTCATTTCTAAGTTCTTCATAGTTTTCAATTACACCGTTATGTACAAGTGTAAAACGATTTGAAGATGATTGATGTGGGTGTGAATTTTCATAGTTTGGAACACCATGCGTTGCCCAACGTGTATGCCCGATGCCTACACTGCCATCTGTTGCGTCACTATCAGCAACTTTTCGAAGCTCAGCAATACGACCTTTTGCTTTAAATACAGACGTACCTTCATCATTGACTACTGCTACACCAGCTGAATCATAGCCTCTATACTCTAATTTCTCTAAACCTTTTAATAATAATTCTTTAGCATTATCATGCCCGATATATCCAACAATTCCACACATTTATAATTTCCTCCAATGTTATGGCGATTGGGTTTCTACGTTCAGCGTAAACGAACCTGTTTTTAAATAGCATAGCCCTATTTGAGACAGACCGCTTCCTATTGTTAAGTAATAGGAAAGTCATGTCTAAAAAAGTATACAGCTATCCCTCTCACCTTATAATAGTATTCTTATTTAATTTTTGGCTATCTTATTAACTTTGTGCACTAGGTTGCCCTAATGTTTTCCTTAATAAGCTCTCGAATGAGCCACATCCGGGATAGCATCCGCCGATGGTTCGATAACTATCCTCCTCGTCTACAAGCTTCGATATGACGTCTATTAAGATTTCTGTTATAAACCTTAAATTTTAAACATATAACCGCTTCGCTTGTACAGGCGCTTTAATTGAACTCGCTTGTTAATGGACCTCCTTTCCTTCAATACAACCCATTGTACAATGTTTATTATATCTATTGCAAATAATATATTAATTTCGTGTTCATAATCATTTAAAATCTTTACTATCGTATATATTATGCAAAATATTAATGCTTTACGCTCACTATAGTCATAAACTTGTCAAAAACATTGTGACAAAATTGAAATTACTTTAAGTTGTTAAATTATATGAACAACCATACAATGAAGTTACAAATAAAAGAGAAAAAGAGGTGCAAATTATGTCACAAACTCAAACTGAAGAAAAAAACGGTATTGGACGTAAAGTTCAAGCATTCGGCTCTTTCCTAAGTAGTATGATTATGCCAAACATCGGTGCTTTTATCGCATGGGGATTTATCGCAGCGATATTTATTAAAGGTGGTTGGTGGCCAAACAAAGATTTAAGTGAGTTAGCTGGACCAATGATCACTTACTTAATTCCATTACTTATCGCATACAGTGGCGGTCGCCTTATACATGAAATGCGCGGTGGTATTATTGCAGCCGTAGCAACAATGGGTGTTATCGTTGCCTTACCAGATACTCCAATGTTGCTTGGTGCAATGATTATGGGACCACTCGTAGGCTGGTTAATGAAAAAAGTCGATGGCTTTATTCAACCAAGAACGCCTCAAGGCTTTGAAATGCTATTCAATAATTTCTCAGCTGGTATTTTAGGTTTTGTCATGACAATTATTGGATTTAAAGTTTTAGCACCAATAATGGAATTTATTATGCATATCTTATCCGTAGCTGTTGAAGCTTTGGTACATGCACATTTACTTCCATTAGTCAGTATCATAGTTGAACCAGCAAAAATCGTGTTCTTAAACAATGCGATTAACCATGGTGTATTTACCCCACTTGGTGCTGATCAAGCAGCTTCAGCAGGTCAATCTATTTTATACACAATCGAATCAAATCCTGGACCTGGTTTAGGTATCTTAGTAGCTTATATGATTTTTGGTAAAGGGACTGCCAAGGCAACATCATACGGTGCTGGTATCATACACTTCTTAGGTGGTATTCATGAGATTTACTTCCCTTATGTGTTAATGCGCCCACTATTATTCATTGCTGTAATCTTAGGTGGAATGACAGGTGTTGCTACATTTTCACTTCTTGACTTTGGATTCAAGAGCCCTGCCTCACCAGGATCTTTCATAGTTTATATTCTTAATGCCCCTAAAGGAGAGTTCTTCCACATGATTTTAGGCGTATTATTAGCTGCTCTCGTTTCGTTTATAGTTGCTGCTATTATCCTGAAATTCACAAAAGAACCAGAGGAAGATTTAGAAGCGGCTACTGAAAAGATGGAAGCAACAAAAGGTAAAAAATCAAGTGTAGCTTCTAAGTTATCAGGGAAAGAAGATAGTAAAGCTGCTACAACTTCTGGCACGACTACAGGCACAGCTACCGATGAAACTTCAAATAGCGATGCAAATAATGATGCAGACATATTAGATAATTACGATACAGAAAATGTCCATGCGCATGATTATAGTAAAGTAAATCATGTCATATTCGCATGTGATGCAGGTATGGGATCTAGTGCTATGGGTGCAAGTATGTTACGCAATAAATTTAAAAAAGCGGGCATACAAGATGTAAATGTGACTAATACAGCAATTAATCAATTACCAAGCGATGCTCAACTTGTTATCACACAGAAAAAATTAACAGATAGAGCAATCAAACAAGTTCCAAGTGCAATTCATATCTCTGTTGATAATTTCTTAAATTCACCAAGATATGACGAATTATTAGAAAACCTGAAAAATGAAGAACATTAATTTACATTAAAAATAGAACCATACTGGAGGGTCCGGCTATGTTTTTGAGTACACGTGAAAAAGAAATTATCGAAATGTTAATTAAGTATCACGGTCAATATGTCAAAATTTATGACATTGCTCAATACTTAGCTGTATCCTCTCGTACTATTCATAGGGAATTAAAATCGATCGAGTCTTATATTAGTTCATTTAACATCAAATTAGAACGCGTAACCAATAAAGGCATACAATTTGATGGAGATGAACAAGCTATTACTGCACTCAAAAATATGCTGCTCAGGCAAAATACAATTGATTTATCTCATGAAGAACAGAAAGTAATTATTTTATATGGTTTAATCCAAGCTAAAGAACCGATTAAACAATATGGCTTAGCACAAGAAATTGGTGTGTCTACACAAACGTTAGCTAAATTACTAGATGAATTAGATTACGAGCTCGAGCAATATCAATTACAGCTTCATAAAAAACGTGGTGAAGGCATTCGTTTAGAAGGACCTGAATCAAAAAAGCGTGAGTTATTAAGTCAACTTATGGTTAATAATTTAAATAGTACAAGTGTTTATTCCGTGATTGAAAATCATTTTGTGTATCAGTCCTTAAATCATTCTCAATTATCTATGGTGGATATGGACAAAATTTTCCAAGTCGAGCGCATACTTATGGATCACTTAGGTCAGCTTCCATACGCATTAACTGAATCAAGTTATCTCACTTTGACTGTCCACATCGTCTTAAGTATCGATCGCATGTTAAATGGTGAATATGTCTCTATTAGCGAGGATATCTATAATAGTGTTAAAGATTCCTTTGAACACGAAGTTGCACATGCTTTAGCTATACATTTAGAAGATATCTATGATGTTCAATTTAATCAAGCTGAAGTTACTTTCATTACCATTCACTTACGAGGCGCCAAACGAAAAGAGTCTGACGATATGTTTAAAGATGAGAAAGATGAAAAAGATGAGAATAAAATTAATCAATTCACACAATTTGTTATTAACAATTCAACTCATAAATTTAAAGATTTAGAAACTCTAACAGAAGGTTTAAGACTCCATATTATTCCTGCAATTAATCGTTTGAACGCTAATATTGAAACATATAATCCATTAACAGAAATGATTAAGTATAAATACCCTAGCCTTTTCGAAAGCGTCCACCAAGGGCTCATTCAAACTTGGCCGAACTTTGTTTTTCCAGATAGTGAAATTGCTTTTATTGTCTTGCATTTTGGGGGTGCAATTCAAAGTCAAAGTACACACAACTATAAAGTATTAGTTGTGTGTAGTAGTGGTATTGGCACAAGCCGTTTACTCGCTACACGATTACAACAAACATTCAGCGAAATACAACACCCTAAACAAGCATCTGTAGGTGACTTAATTGAAATTGATACAACACAATATGATGCTATTATTTCAACCGTTGACTTAGATATAACTGTTCCCTATCTAACTGTAAACCCATTATTGCCAGATTCAGATATTAACCATGTAGCTGCATTTTTAAATATGCGTAAAGATTCAATAGCAACGACAGGTTCAGAAGTTGAAAATATCAAACAACATATTAAAGCTCCTGAAGATCAACTCAAATACATTAGAAAAGGTTTAGAACTAATAGATTCTGTATATATTGATTATACGAGTATATCTGATTTGCCCAATTATTTAACCGACAAACTTATATCATATGAAATCATTCAGCATCAATCGTCATTCGCTGAACTTATTAAGCAATGTATAGATAAACAAGGTTTTGTCCTAGAACCTTATCCAATAGCTATACCTCATTTAAAACATGAAATCATTCAGAAACCGATTATTTTAATCACTATTTTGAATGAACCTATCTTGCTTAAAAGTAATCAAAATGACAATCAATCGATAAAATATTTGTTGAATATGTTTATACCCCCTGATGATTATTTGGCTAGTCTTGTCAGTGATATATCTGGAGACATGGTAGAACATTTAAAGCAAATTGATGAATTTATGAAACGTCCCGAACAACTAAAAGATATGCTGAAACAGCATTATCTAATACATTTAAAAAATCAATTAAACTTGGAGTGAAGAAAAATGAGCGAATTATTCAGTAATGAAAATATATTTATTAACCAAACAGTTGCAACACAAAACGAAGCAATCGAAAAAGCAGGACAAGCTTTAGTATCAAGTGGTGCTGTTACAGAAGCATATATTCAAGCCATGAAAGACCGTGAAGAAATCGTAACTACATTTATGGGAAATGGCTTAGCTATCCCACATGGTACTGATGAAGCCAAAACAAGTGTACTAAAATCCGGACTTACTTTAATCCAAATTCCTGAAGGCGTTGACTGGGATGGCGAAGAAGTAAAAGTTGTTGTAGGTATTGCTGGTAAAGATGGTGAGCATTTGGATTTACTTTCACAAATCGCAATCACTTTTAGTGAAGAAGAAAATGTAGAGCGTATCGTGAATGCTTCATCTGCTGAAGAAATTAAACAAGTCTTTGAGGAGGCTGATGCATAATGAAAGCATTACACTTTGGGGCTGGAAATATTGGCCGAGGTTTTATTGGTTATATATTAGCTGACAACAATGTGAAAGTAACTTTTGCAGATGTTAATGCTGATATTATTAATAAATTAGATGAAGTACACGAATATGACGTCATTTTAGCTGATGAAGCACATACAACAACACGTGTACACAATGTTGATGCTATTAATTCAGCAGCGCCTTCTGATAGCTTGAGACAAGCTGTGTTAGAAGCTGATTTAATTACAACTGCTGTGGGAGTTAATATTTTACCAATTATCGCTAAATCCTTTGCCGCTTATTTAAAAGAAAAGGAAACACCTGTCAATATAGTTGCATGTGAAAATGCAATTATGGCTACTAACACTTTAAAAAAAGCAATTTTAGATTTAACCGGACCTCTTGGTGATCATATTCATTTTGTCAATTCTGCTGTTGACCGAATCGTTCCGTTACAAACAAATGAAAATATTTTAGATGTAATGGTTGAACCTTTCTATGAATGGGTTGTTGAAAAAGATGCATGGTTCGGTCCAGAATTAAATCACATTAAATATGTTGATAATCTAACGCCTTACATTGAAAGAAAACTTTTAACCGTAAATACAGGCCATGCTTATCTTGCCTATGCAGGAAGCTATCACAATCAAGCAACGATCTTAGATGCAGTAAATGATGACAATATCAAATATGGTTTACAAAATGTATTAAAAGAAACTAGTCAGTACATCACAAGTGAGTTTAACTTTACAGAACAAGAGCAGGTACAATATGTCGAAAAAATTATTGACCGTTTTAAAAATGCCAACCTTTCTGATGAAGTTACGCGTGTAGGCCGTGGTTCTATTCGTAAAATTGGTCCACAAGACCGTATTATTAAACCATTAAATTATTTATATAAAAACAACTTAAAACATGATGGTTTAGTAAAAGCAGCGGCACTATTATTGAAATATGATGATACAAACGATGAAGAAACTGTTGAGAAAAATAATTATATTAATACTCATGGCGTCGAAGCATTCTTAAAAAATTACGCTAAGATAGATGATCAATTAACAGCTGAAATCGTTAAAGAATATAATGTGCTTTAACAAGTAAAAACCGAGGGATACTTAGATTTAGGTATCCCTCGGTTTTATTATGTTCATGACATATAAGAGACTAATAAAATAAAAATAGCTACCGGCAAGGATACTTGATCGGTAGCTTATTCGTGTTTATCACTAAACGCGTCTTATTATTCTAATCCCATTTTCTCTTGAACAACATCTGCAATCGTTTGTGCAAAACGTTGTGCATCTTCATCAGTTGCAGCTTCAACCATAACACGTACAAGTGGTTCTGTGCCTGAAGGTCTAACTAATATACGACCTTCCCCGTTCATCTCTACTTCTACTTTTGTCATAGCTTCTTGTACATCTATATTTTCTTCAACACGATACTTATCTGTAACACGTACGTTGACCAATGATTGAGGATATTTCTTCATTTGACTAGCAAGTTGGCTTAATCGTTTACCAGTCATTTTAATCACACTGGCTAATTGAACACCTGTTAACAAGCCATCACCAGTAGTATTATAATCCATTAAAACAATATGGCCTGATTGTTCGCCACCTAAATTATAATTACCTCGTCTCATTTCTTCTACAACGTAGCGATCACCAACTTTAGTTTTGTTAGACTGAATGCCTTCATTTTCTAAAGCTTTATAAAAACCTAAATTACTCATAACTGTAGAAACAATCATATTATCATTAAGTTCTTGGTTTTTTGACATTGCTTGACCGATAATAAACATGATTTGGTCACCATCTACAATGTCACCATTTTCATCAACAGCAATAAGTCTATCACCATCACCATCAAACGCTAAGCCAAAATCACTCTCAGACTCAACGACTAATTTTGCTAATGTTTCAGGATGTGTTGAACCAACATTTTCATTTATATTATACCCATTTGGATTACATCCAACAGTAACTGTATCAGCTTCTAAATCACCGAATAAAAATGGTGCTAAAGATGAAGTTGAACCATTGGCGCCATCTAGAGCAATCTTCATTCCATCTAAGTCAACGTCAACTGTTGATTTTAGGTAGCTAATATATTTTTGAGCACCTTCAAAATAATCAGAGTAATGCACAATATCTTCGCCAACTGGTCTAGGTAGTTCTGGTTTCTCCTGATCTAATAGTGTTTCAATTTCTTGTTCTTGATCATCTGATAATTTAAAACCATCTGAACCAAAGAATTTGATTCCATTATCTGCAACTGGGTTGTGCGATGCAGATATCATGACACCTAGTTCAGCTTCCATTTCACGAGTTAAATAAGCAACACCTGGCGTAGAAATAATGCCTAAACGCATAACCTCTGCGCCAATTGATATCAGCCCTGCAATTAATGCTGACTCTAACATTTCGCCTGACACTCGTGTATCTCTACCTACTAGTACTTTAGGGTGATTTTCACCTTTATTATGTGCTAAAACATAGCCACCATAACGCCCTAATTTAAACGCAAGTTCTGGTGTTAATTCTTTATTTGCTACGCCCCTTACGCCGTCTGTACCAAAATATTTTGCCATTATTTATGTCTCCTTTATTATAAGAAATCTACTTAATTGTAATCTTAGCATCTGTTGCTTTAGGTTCTACTTTAGATACTCCATCAGGTAATTTGAATTTTACATGTTTTTCAGTTGATTCAGTCACACCATCCAAATTAACTTCAGCTGTCAATGAATCAATGTCATCTAAATCATCTCTATTACCATAAATTTCAACTTCTTCATTGTCTAAACTGACATTATCTAATTCTTGCCCATTTGATAAAGTACCTACTGTTTTCGGTTTCACTTTAACTTTTTTACTATAATCTTCTACTTTAACACTCAAATTAACTTCTTCTGGTTGTACCGAAACATTAATTTTATTTAAGTTTCTATCAAAGGCTGTAATTTTTGCTATATCTGTAGTGTCTTTAGAAATTTTACTTTTATTTTTATATGTTGCTTTTAAATAAGCTATATTATCAATTTGATCCTGACCACCTGTCACTTTAACAGAATCTGGTGAAACAGTTTGATCACCGACTTTAAAGTCAGAACTCAAATCACTGTTACTTACATCTGGTTCTACTTTCAATGTTTTATGAACCTTTTTTTCAAGGCTAACAGTGGTTTCTTTAGGTTTAACATTATAGTCAATATCTTCATTAAGACCATTAACTTGGAATTGAGCAGTGTGGTTCCCTGCTTTTTGTCCTCTGAGGTCTAATACCGCTTTAATATTTTCTCCATTTTCAGCTTTAAGCACCTGTGACTGTGGCCCAGATATTTCTACATCCACCTTATTAGGAACATTGCTTGCATATAAAGATTCATTGTTATACTTTACTTGAACAGGAACATCTTGAATGGTATCAGTTGATTTCTGTCCAAGGTGATCAGCATCAAATATATTACCAAACATATTATTGGCTGATAAGAAAAATACAAGCGCTAATACAAGTGCAATTAATCTTAATCCCCATTTACTTTCTAACATATTACTTCACACCTTTCTGATGAAAGTGTGTGCCAAACCAATGTTCAGCTAATAATTCTTCAAAAGCTTCGGTTGAAATATCTTTTCTTAATTTGCCATCAAATGTAACAGAGATTGAACCAGTTTCTTCTGAAACAACTACCGTAAATGCATCTGATACTTCAGATATGCCAACTGCTGCTCTGTGTCTTGTACCTAAACTTTTAGCAATTTTGGCACTATCAGATAGTGGCAAATAACTTGCCGCACTTGCTATTTTATTCTCCTGAACAATCATTGCACCATCATGTAATGGTGTATTAGGTATAAATACGTTTGTTAATAGTTCTTGAGATATTTCAGAATTCATAGCAATACCTGTTTCAATATAATCTTGTAATCCTGTTTCTTTTTCAAAAACGATTAATGCGCCTATACGACGTTTAGCCATATATTGTACAGCTTTTGATACTGCTGAAATAAGTTTGTCTTCATCACTATTTAAATTGGACGAATAACGTTTAAAAAGACTACCTCGTCCTAGTTGCTCTAATGCTCGTCTAATTTCTGGTTGGAATATAACGATTAAAGCTAAAACACCCCATTGGATTACTAAATCAAATAAACGGGATGTAGCTGTTAAATTTAACATTTTACTCACTTGTTGACCAATAACGATTACTACAATGCCTTTTAATAATTGAATGGCTTTTGTACCTTTAAAAACTGTGATGAGAAGATAAAGTACATACCATACTATGAGTAAGTCGAGTACACCGGCAATAATTTTCACTGTACTCCAGTTATCAAAAAAATTGGATAAATCCATAACATCTCCTCCGGTATTCTATTCCCATGCTATATATTATACCAATCATAACACTAACTGTCATATTTAGTATTGCTTTTTCCCAGTAAAATTAATAAAACTGATATGACTTATGCCATACCAGTTTTATCTATAATATTTTTATAAAAGTGTTTCTCCAAAAAAGCTACCCACTAAACTTACTGCTTGTTCCGCTGTATGATTATTTTGATCAATTAGTGGGTTTACTTCAACTATATCCATTGAAGTAATTAAATTAGAGTTATGTAATAACTCTAATGCGAAGTGACTTTCTCTATATGTTAACCCACCTAATACTCTAGTACCTGTACCTGGTGTTTCTACCGGATCTAAACCATCGACATCTAAAGATAAATGAATACCATCTGTTTTATGTTCTAAATATTCAATTGTTTCTTCAATAATCTGTTGAATACCATAACGGTCGACATCAGCCATTGTATAGGTCTTAATATTATTATCTTTTATGTAACGACGTTCACCTTCATCTAAATCTCTCATACCTATGAGCACTATATGTTCTGGTTTGACCTTAGGTGTATAATTTGAAATGTTTACAAGCTGTTCATCACCATCACCAGCTAACACACGTAATGGCATACCATGAATATTACCGGATGGTGACTCTTCCGGTATATTTAAATCTCCATGGGCGTCATACCAAATCACCCCTAGATTATCATAATGCTTGCTAACTCCAGAAATGGAACCAATGGCAATAGAATGATCTCCACCTAGCGTTAATGGAAAATGATTTTTCTCTATGCTCTGTGATACTGCTTCACTTAAATTATTTGAAACAGTTATAATTTCTTCTAAATTACGTAAACCATTTTGTTCAGAATTAAATTTATCTAAGTCAATCGTTGGCACCTCAATATTACCAGTATCTTCTACCGATAAACCAATTGCTCTAATACGCTCTACAAGTCCAGCATATCTTATTGCATCCGGCCCTAAATTGACACCAAGTTTTCGTTGGCCATATGTAGAAGGTGCGCCAATAATCTCTATTTTCTTGTCCATGTTTAAAACCCCTTTGTCTTCGTGTGATACTAGAATAATCTAAACACATAGAAGATTCAAGCCAATTCATTAGCCAAACATTTTTATAAATTGTGCATTTTACATATTAAAACATAATAATGATTTATAATTCATAAAAGTAAGCTATACTGCCTGTTTTAAAGGTTTTTAGTCATATTTATGTATATAAAAATTTTTTATAATTTTCAGTTAATATCCATTAAATTGACTATATTATAAATAAGCATACAAAAAAAGCATTCCTCAAAAGAGGAATGCAATAGAGTGAGCCATAGAGGATTCGAACCTCTGACCCTCTGATTAAAAGTCAGATGCTCTACCAACTGAGCTAATGGCTCTAATGGCTGGGCTAGCTGGATTCGAACCAGCGCGTGACGGAGTCAAAGTCCGTTGCCTTACCGCTTGGCTATAGCCCATAAATGGTGGAGGGGGGCAGATTCGAACTGCCGAACCCGAAGGAGCGGATTTACAGTCCGCCGCGTTTAGCCACTTCGCTACCCCTCCGCGCTATTAAGTTAAAGATGGTGGAGGATGACGGGTTCGAACCGCCGACCCTCTGCTTGTAAGGCAGATGCTCTCCCAGCTGAGCTAATCCTCCAATATTGTATGACCCCGACGGGACTCGAACCCGTGTTACCGCCGTGAAAGGGCGGTGTCTTAACCGCTTGACCACGGGGCCATATGGCTCCACAGGTAGGACTCGAACCTACGACCGATCGGTTAACAGCCGATAGCTCTACCACTGAGCTACTGTGGAATAATTACAATGCCTGGCAACGTCCTACTCTCGCGGAACGTAAGTCCGACTACCATCGGCGCTAAAGAGCTTAACTTCTGTGTTCGGCATGGGAACAGGTGTGACCTCTTTGCCATTGTCACCAGACAATGAAATGTATGAAATTATACATTCAAAACTAGATAGTAAGTAAAATTTAAAAGTTACCAATCAAAACTGGTTTAATATTTGATTAAGTCTTCGATCGATTAGTATTCGTCAGCTCCACATATCGCTATGCTTCCACCTCGAACCTATTAACCTCATCATCTTTGAGGGATCTTATAACCGAAGTTGGGAAATCTCATCTTGAGGGGGGCTTCATGCTTAGATGCTTTCAGCACTTATCCCGTCCATACATAGCTACCCAGCGATGCCGTTGGCACGACAACTGGTACACCAGAGGTATGTCCATCCCGGTCCTCTCGTACTAAGGACAGCTCCTCTCAAATTTCCTACGCCCACGACGGATAGGGACCGAACTGTCTCACGACGTTCTGAACCCAGCTCGCGTACCGCTTTAATGGGCGAACAGCCCAACCCTTGGGACCGACTACAGCCCCAGGATGCGATGAGCCGACATCGAGGTGCCAAACCTCCCCGTCGATGTGAACTCTTGGGGGAGATAAGCCTGTTATCCCCGGGGTAGCTTTTATCCGTTGAGCGATGGCCCTTCCATGCGGAACCACCGGATCACTAAGTCCGTCTTTCGACCCTGCTCGACTTGTAAGTCTCGCAGTCAAGCTTCCTTATGCCTTTACACTCTATGAATGATTTCCAACCATTCTGAGGAAACCTTTGAGCGCCTCCGTTACTCTTTAGGAGGCGACCGCCCCAGTCAAACTGCCCATCTGACACTGTCTCCCACCATGATAAATGGTGCGGGTTAGAAATCCAACACAGCGAGGGTAGTATCCCAACAACGCCTCCACGTAAGCTAGCGCTCACGTATCAAAGGCTCCTACCTATCCTGTACAAGCTGTGACGAATTTCAATATCAGACTACAGTAAAGCTCCACGGGGTCTTTCCGTCCTGTCGCGGGTAACCTGCATCTTCACAGGTACTATGATTTCACCGAGTCTCTCGTTGAGACAGTGCCCAAATCGTTACGCCTTTCGTGCGGGTCGGAACTTACCCGACAAGGAATTTCGCTACCTTAGGACCGTTATAGTTACGGCCGCCGTTTACTGGGGCTTCGATTCGTAGCTTCGCCGAAGCTAACCACTCCTCTTAACCTTCCAGCACCGGGCAGGCGTCAGCCCCTATACATCACCTTACGGTTTAGCAGAGACCTGTGTTTTTGATAAACAGTCGCTTGGGCCTATTCACTGCGGCTCTCCTGGGCGTTAACCCTAAAGAGCACCCCTTCTCCCGAAGTTACGGGGTCATTTTGCCGAGTTCCTTAACGAGAGTTCGCTCGCTCACCTTAGAATTCTCATCTTGACTACCTGTGTCGGTTTGCGGTACGGGCACCAAAATTCTAGCTAGAGGCTTTTCTTGGCAGTGTGAAATCAACGACTCGAGGAAAAAATTTCCTCTCCCCATCACAACTTGACCTTAAGAGTACCGGATTTACCTAATACTCAGTCTTGTTGCTTGGACGTGCACTCCAACAGCACGCTTCGCCTATCCTACTGCGTCCCCCCATCGCTCAAAACGAATTTTGGTGGTACAGGAATATCAACCTGTTATCCATCGCCTACGCCTATCGGCCTCAGCTTAGGACCCGACTAACCCAGAGCGGACGAGCCTTCCTCTGGAAACCTTAGTCAATCGGTGGACGGGATTCTCACCCGTCTTTCGCTACTCACACCGGCATTCTCACTTCTAAGCGCTCCACATGTCCTTGCGATCATGCTTCAACGCCCTTAGAACGCTCTCCTACCATTGTCCTACGGACAATCCACAGCTTCGGTAATATGTTTAGCCCCGGTACATTTTCGGCGCAGTGTCACTCGACTAGTGAGCTATTACGCACTCTTTAAATGATGGCTGCTTCTAAGCCAACATCCTAGTTGTCTGGGCAACGCCACATCCTTTTCCACTTAACATATATTTTGGGACCTTAGCTGGTGGTCTGGGCTGTTTCCCTCTCGAACACGGACCTTATCACCCGCGTTCTGACTCCCAAGTTAAATTGATTGGCATTCGGAGTTTGTCTGAATTCGGTAACCCGATAAGGGCCCCTCGTCCAAACAGTGCTCTACCTCCAATAATCATCACTTGAGGCTAGCCCTAAAGCTATTTCGGAGAGAACCAGCTATCTCCAGGTTCGATTGGAATTTCTCCGCTACCCACAACTCATCCGCTCACTTTTCAACGTAAGTCGGTTCGGCCCTCCATTCAGTGTTACCTGAACTTCAGCCTGGTCATGGGTAGATCACCTGGTTTCGGGTCTACGACCAAATACTCAACGCCCTATTCAGACTCGCTTTCGCTACGGCTCCACATTTACTGCTTAACCTTGCATCAAATCGTAACTCGCCGGTTCATTCTACAAAAGGCACGCCATCACCCATTAACGGGCTCTGACTACTTGTAAGCACACGGTTTCAAGTTCTATTTCACTCCCCTTCCGGGGTACTTTTCACCTTTCCCTCACGGTACTGGTTCACTATCGGTCACTAGAGAGTATTTAGCCTTGGGAGATGGTCCTCCCGGATTCCGACGGAATTTCTCGTGTTCCGTCGTACTCAGGATCCACTCAAGAGTGAACAAACTTTCGACTACAGGATTATTACCTTCTTTGATTCATCTTTCCAGATGATTCGTCTAATTTGTTCTTTTGTAACTCCGTATAGAGTGTCCTACAACCCCAACAAGCAAGCTCGTTGGTTTGGGCTCTTCCCGTTTCGCTCGCCGCTACTCAGGGAATCGATTTTTCTTTCTCTTCCTGCGGGTACTAAGATGTTTCAGTTCTCCGCGTCTGCCTTCGAATATGCTATGTATTCACATATCGATAACACGACATAACTCGTGCTGGGTTTCCCCATTCGGAAATCTCTGGATCAAAGCTTACTTACAGCTCCCCAAAGCATATCGTCGTTAGTAACGTCCTTCATAGGCTTCTAGTGCCAAGGTATCCACCGTGCGCCCTTAATAACTTAATCTTTTTTGACTTTTAACACGACAAAGTCGGTTAAAAACCCAAAATGTTATTAATCTGTGAGTGTTCTTTCGAACACTAGCGATTATTTCTTTTTGAATTCAAGCTTATTTAAAACTCTAATTCACTCGGTTTTTCTTGGTAAAATCTATATATTTTACTTACTTATCTAGTTTTCAATGTACAAATTATGCACTGAATACTCCAATGAGCATTCAAAACTGAATACAATATGTCAATGTTATCCCTCTGTCATCTTCTAAAGAAGATGTTCCGAATATATCCTTAGAAAGGAGGTGATCCAGCCGCACCTTCCGATACGGCTACCTTGTTACGACTTCACCCCAATCATTTGTCCCACCTTCGACGGCTAGCTCCATAAATGGTTACTCCACCGGCTTCGGGTGTTACAAACTCTCGTGGTGTGACGGGCGGTGTGTACAAGACCCGGGAACGTATTCACCGTAGCATGCTGATCTACGATTACTAGCGATTCCAGCTTCATGTAGTCGAGTTGCAGACTACAATCCGAACTGAGAACAACTTTATGGGATTTGCATGACCTCGCGGTTTAGCTGCCCTTTGTATTGTCCATTGTAGCACGTGTGTAGCCCAAATCATAAGGGGCATGATGATTTGACGTCATCCCCACCTTCCTCCGGTTTGTCACCGGCAGTCAACCTAGAGTGCCCAACTTAATGATGGCAACTAAGCTTAAGGGTTGCGCTCGTTGCGGGACTTAACCCAACATCTCACGACACGAGCTGACGACAACCATGCACCACCTGTCACTTTGTCCCCCGAAGGGGAAGGCTCTATCTCTAAAGTTTTCAAAGGATGTCAAGATTTGGTAAGGTTCTTCGCGTTGCTTCGAATTAAACCACATGCTCCACCGCTTGTGCGGGTCCCCGTCAATTCCTTTGAGTTTCAACCTTGCGGTCGTACTCCCCAGGCGGAGTGCTTAATGCGTTAGCTGCAGCACTAAGGGGCGGAAACCCCCTAACACTTAGCACTCATCGTTTACGGCGTGGACTACCAGGGTATCTAATCCTGTTTGATCCCCACGCTTTCGCACATCAGCGTCAGTTACAGACCAGAAAGTCGCCTTCGCCACTGGTGTTCCTCCATATCTCTGCGCATTTCACCGCTACACATGGAATTCCACTTTCCTCTTCTGCACTCAAGTTTCCCAGTTTCCAATGACCCTCCACGGTTGAGCCGTGGGCTTTCACATCAGACTTAAGAAACCGCCTACGCGCGCTTTACGCCCAATAATTCCGGATAACGCTTGCCACCTACGTATTACCGCGGCTGCTGGCACGTAGTTAGCCGTGGCTTTCTGATTAGGTACCGTCAAGATGCGCACAGTTACTTACGCATTTGTTCTTCCCTAATAACAGAGTTTTACGATCCGAAAACCTTCATCACTCACGCGGCGTTGCTCCGTCAGGCTTTCGCCCATTGCGGAAGATTCCCTACTGCTGCCTCCCGTAGGAGTCTGGACCGTGTCTCAGTTCCAGTGTGGCCGATCACCCTCTCAGGTCGGCTATGTATCGTCGCCTTGGTAAGCCATTACCTTACCAACTAGCTAATACAGCGCGGGTCCATCTATAAGTGATAGCAAAACCATCTTTCACTATAGAACCATGCAGTTCTATATGTTATCCGGCATTAGCTCCGGTTTCCCGAAGTTATTCCAGTCTTATAGGTAGGTTACCCACGTGTTACTCACCCGTCCGCCGCTAACTTCAAAGGAGCAAGCTCCTTATCCGTTCGCTCGACTTGCATGTATTAGGCACGCCGCCAGCGTTCATCCTGAGCCAGGATCAAACTCTCCATAAATGATTATGATGTTTGATTAGCTCATAAAATACTAATTTGTGTGTTATCTCTAACACGTTTGAACCAACAATTTAATGTTGTGTTCGGAATTAACGTTGACATATTGCGATTCAGTTTTCAATGTTCATTTGAATAATTGCTTTATTATCATAACATTTCTTTCAACATTGTGTCAATAGAAAATTAATATTTCGTAACAATCATTTAACATTACTTTAATAATATTAATATATTATTTTGAAGATTACAAGTATATTTTTTACACTTTTTTCAAAAATGAATTAAATAATGTTTTTGTCGTTTTTGACGACTTTTATATAATATCAAGTTCGAAGTACAAAGTCAATACTTTATATCATCTTTTTTAATTTTGCTGTGCCGGTCTCAAAACATTTCTTTTGCGGTCACAAGAAACTATTTTACCATCATTTGAAATAATTGCAATAAAAAATGAAGAGAAATTAAATTAATTTCTCTTCACGTAATAAATAGCTCTATTTTGTAGTCTTATCTATGATCTTTTGTGCCATAGATTGATATATTTCACCAAGTCTATCGTCAGCTTGATAAATTGAAGGTGCAAAATCTTTAGGATTCCATGATGGTTGCTCTAATGGTAGCTGACCTAACAAGTCTGTTTGTAGCTCTTCTGCTAATTTTTCTCCGCCACCTGTTCCAAAAACATATTCCTTATTCCCTGTTTCTTTACTTTGAAAATAAGACATATTTTCAATCACACCTAAAATAGAATGTTCTGTATGTTTAGCCATTGCACCAGCTCTTGCTGCTACAAATGCTGCTGTAGGATGTGGCGTAGTTACAATAATCTCTTTACTTGAGGGCAACATTGTATGTACATCTAGCGCGACATCCCCCGTGCCTGGAGGTAAATCTAAAATCAAATAATCTAATTCTCCCCATTTTACTTCAGTAAAGAAGTTAGTGAGCATTTTCCCCAACATTGGCCCTCTCCATATTACTGGCGCA
This sequence comes from Staphylococcus casei, assembly GCF_030294405.1. NCBI lineage: Bacteria > Bacillati > Bacillota > Bacilli > Caryophanales > Staphylococcaceae > Staphylococcus > Staphylococcus casei. Next base: position 828,304 of record NZ_CP125718.1, on the reverse strand, counting down.
TTCTCTTCAACAAAGAATGCCATTGAAATCACTTTTACACCATAGCGTTCTACAGGTATGATTTCTTTACCTTGTACACCTGGCTTCTCATCAATACCCATCATATCTGGGACACTAAACCCGTAAATATCTGCATCTACTAAACCAACTTTTTTACCTTCTCTAGCTAATGATACTGCTAAGTTAACTGCGACAGTTGATTTACCGACGCCACCTTTACCAGACGCAATCGCTATAAATTCAACAGGATTATCTTTGGACAATAAACCTTCGATAGTTTGTGGTTGATCATCGCTTGAGCCCCTATAAGCTTCAACCTTTTCAGCTGGCAATTCTTCAAATCTAATTCCTACAGTGTTTGCTCCATTTTCTTTTAATGCCTCTACGATAGCCATTTGTAAATTTAATTGTGGCTGTCCACCTAATTGAGCCATAGCGACTTTAACACTTACGTGCTCAATTTCTTCTTTAATAGTAACATCTACTATTCCGTCTGTTTCCTTCAATGGTACATCTATTATTGGATCTTTTAATTCACCAATAAGTGCTTTAACTTCCTCTATCGTTAACACAAAGCGTCCCCCTTAAAATTAAAACAATTATGATATATATTCTAACAAACAAAACCTATGTTTGCTTTAAATAGTTAATATTAAGTATAAATTGAATTTGTATAATAAAAAAGAAGTTAGCTCAATATTATCTCAGTATTGAGCTAACTTCTTAATAATAACTATACCTCTCGTGTATTTACGGATGGATTCTCTTCTTTTTCTTTAATAAAGAAAGCTAAAATAAATCCAATAATAACCAATACACTCACTACGGCAAATGATAAATCTACACCAGCAGCAACAGCTTCTCTGTGTATTAAACTTTTACTTTCATTTGGAAAGGGTTTGGGCGCTAAGTTTTTAGCTCCAATAGACATAATTGTAACCATTAGCGCTGTACCTAATGAGCCAGCGGTCACTCTCCCAAAGTTACTAATTGCTGTACCATGTGATATATCTTTATTTTGTAACGAATTAATACCAGCAGTATTTAAAGGCATCATTAGCAGTGAAACAGAGAACATTCTCAATGCATAAACAATAATTAAATATGTGTAAGAGGTATCTGCTTTTAAGAAACATAACATAATTGTAAAAATAGTTAATAGAAAGAATCCAGTAAGTACAAGTGGTCTTGCGCCGTATTTATCATAGAACTTTCCTGTATAAATAGACATTACACCATTGATTATAGCGCCTGGCATTATAACCAAGCCAGATAATAACGCAGAAAGACCTAAAGCATTTTGAACATATAACGGTATCAATAATGCAGGACCAACCATCGCCATCATTACTATCATTGAAGTAACCGTAGTTAATGTAAAAACTTTATTTTTAAATACTGCTAAATTTAATAAAGGATTTGTAACATTAAATTGTCTTCTAATAAAAGCACTAATGATAAACAAACTTATAATGAGTGAAATAATCACAACTGGACTACTAAATCCTAAATTACCAGCACTACTGAAAGCATATAACATCATGCCGAACCCTAAAGTAGAATAAACAACTGATCGTTTATCTAATTTGGTATCCTTGGTTTCATTATAACTTCTAAGGAATATCGCACCGAATATAAAGCCAATCAGCGCAACACCTACAACAATTACAAAAGGCATTCTCCAACTTGTGGTATCAACAATTAAACCTGACAACGTTGGTCCAATCGCTGGAGCAAATTGAATTACTAACCCTGCTAAACCCATAGCAAAACCGCGTTCATCTTTTGGGAAAAGCATAAACAATGTAAATTGCATCAGCGGCATAATCACACCGGCACCGATAGCTTGTATAACACGCGCTAACATTAACACTTCAAACGTTGGTGCAATGGCTGCAACTATAGAACCCACTAAAAATATGCCCATTGCCATTAAGAATAGAGGTCTCGTTTTAATTCTATCCATAAAATAGGCAGTGAGCGGAATCATTACACCATTAACTAACATAAATCCTGTTACTAACCATTGGGAAGTGTTTTCAGTAATATTCAAACCCTTCATAATATGAGGCAAAGCTGTATTCAATAATGTTTGATTTAATATTGCGACAAATGCGCTGACGATCATTACTGCAACAATCATATTTCTTTGAGATTTAGATAAATTTACGTTTGTCATAAATTCACACCTTTGCTTTTATTCTCAATTTCATACTCAATCAAAATTCGTTAGAGAAGCACACTTTGTACTCACGAATTTTATCTCTTTTGATTTAAATCTTCGCTTTCTGGATAAAATATTTCTTTACATACAAATAAGATTCCCATAATTAAAACTATGACCCAAAAATCAATGTTGATATACGTATAATGAATATGAACAATAAAATAAAAAAGTAAGGTAGTTACAGTAAAAGTAATTAAATGGTAAGTTGCTCCTTTAAAATAAGGACTTTCCGGTATTTTTTTTCTAAAATAGTCCATTAGATTTTCAATAGTAAATAAAGTGAAATATCCAAGCACAATGTAACTACCGTAATAAACTAAATTATCATAAAAACTTTTATTATAACCAAAATAAGCAAGATGTAAGTATATAAGAATTCTACTTAATCCATATAGCCCAAAACCTAAAAAGGCTAAGAAAATAGCGCCTGAAACGATAAATACAGAAAGTACAATAAGCGTTGTAAATAAGTACCTAATATATTTCATTGCTTACTGTCCTCCCCTTAAACTTAACTTCAATTCGTTCATTTTGTAATCGTTGACTTCACATTTAAATTACGATTTCAAGTTATAATAAAATTATAATAGCAATTTATATATTACCATTATAACAACTCACTACCAAATACAAATAAACAACTCTAAAATTAACATTTTCTTAATAATAAAATCGCTTACTATATTAAGCGATGTTTGTATAACGCGATACTACACTTTTAGCGTATGCGCCTGTTGTCTATAGAAGCAAATCCACATAATCATTAATATGATTAAGATAATAAGGGTAAGTAAGATAATATTGTGTATGTGGTGATTGATAAATGTAAAAGATAATGCATATGTGTAACCCATAATAGTAGCACCTATAGAATTTCCTAAGCTTTTTGTTAATGTATAAAGAGACATCATCCGCTTCATATTTTCTGGTGCAGTTTCTTCTTGAGTAATAACACTATCTTTTGTATACACCGTACCAAAGCTCACACCTGCAAGCAATAAACTAAAACCAATAAATACTGGAGAGCTTGTGCCTACAAAAACTAAGATGCCACAAGCCATTAAAAGCGTAAAAGCGAATATATATAATCCTTTTCGACTCATTTTTACTTCTATTTTATCTAATGAAAAATTCAAGGCCAACCATGCTAAAGAAATTGGAAAAATGACAAAACCACTTTGCAAAGGAGAAAGACCTAAATCTTCTTGTAAGTAGACTGGCATGTACAAATTATAGCCCATAAGCATTATCGCATAGGCAAAATCAGTTATAAATATTAAAATTATGGTTTTATTAAACTCTTCTACTGGTACAAACGGCATTTTAATACCTTTTTCATTTTTATACAAAATATAAGCAACTAGACAGGCTATCATAATAGCTATTAAATTTAAATATATTGCAGATTTATTCATGACTGCAAACATTAAAAAGAATACAAAGATATAGAATAACGTTAATCCTTTAATATCTAATTTGCTTTTTACTTTTGTAGCCTCTTGTTCAAAATGAAATGTACTGACGACTAATATCATCGCTAAAATTGCGATAGGTATGTTTACAAAGAATAACCAATGCCAAGAAGCTAATTCTAAAATACCACCACCTAAAACCGGACCAATAATACTCGATATTCCCCACACACTTCCAACAATGCCCATAATTTTATAACGTAATGGGATTTCAAAAGCTAATTTAGGTACAATTTGACTAAGCGCCATCATAACGCCCGCACCTAAACCTTGAATAAAACGAGAGATTATCAGTATTACAAATGTACTACTTAATCCCGAAAGTAAACTTCCGATACTAAATAGCATTAAACCTACAAGTGTTATGTATATAATTTTTGTTCGATCTAAAAGTTCACCTACTATAGGATTAGCAATAACGATAGCAATAAAATATACAGCAAAAACCAATGAAATTGATGTACCGACATTTAAATCAGCTTTTATCGTTGGTACTGCTAATGAAACAATAGATGTTTCTATTGCAGACATAAACATGATTAAAATCAGAGCTACTACGATGCTAAACGATTTAATATTCATAATTAACCTCCAATTATCCTTATTTCTACTAATTAGACAACACTTATTATTCCTTAAATTTTTATAAATTCAATACAATTTTACAAAAATAAGTCTATTGGCCTATAAACGTTTATTAAAAAAAGTATCTACACATAACATGTAGATACTTATCATCATTTATATTTGAAAACATTTAGTCTTACAGTTACATAAAATACATAATAGCTATAAAATGAAATACTGATGCAGCTACTATGAAGAAATGCCATATCATATGAAAATACGGTCGATCTTTTTGAGCATAAAACCATGCGCCGACAGTATAGGCAATACCACCAAACAATATAAATAACATAAATGTTACTGAGGTTTCATGAATAATTGTTGGTAAAAATAGTACTCCTATCCACCCCATAATAAGATACATTGCTAAACTTAATTTATGACTGACATGATTTGCTAACGATTTATAAAGGATACCCCAAATCGTTATCCCCCAAAGTACAGCCATTGCCGTCCAACCTAACCAGCCACCAACTAAAATCAGACATATTGGTGTATATGTTCCAGCAATTGCGATATATATCATACTATGATCAATAATTCTAAGGATAAACTTATGTGATGAATCGTTAGCCATAGCATGATACACCGTTGAAGATATAAACATCAAGAATATACTAATCACGTATACCGAAACACTGAATGAACCTAATACTCCATTTGTTAAGTAACTTTGAATCGCTGCATATGGTAATGCGACCAATGCTAGAAACGCAGCTACACCATGAGAAACAGCATTTCCTATTTCTTCCCCAAACGTTAAAGGCATAATATTTTTAAATGTTTTTACAGCTTGCTTATTATTATCAGCTTCTACTGAATTAGCCATAAGTGTAACCACCCTCTATTAAATCATGTTCATGCGTTTCAAATCAGCAGTAGCTGTTTCAACGCTATCGTTACCTTCTTTGTTCTTTAATGGAGAAAATTCCTCTTCTCTTGGTACTTGCAATGTAATAAAGCTATTAGCATATCGGAATATATCAAAATAGAACAATTCAAATTTAAGTGTTGGTTGCTCTATTACACCAAAGTCTTCATCTAACTGTTTTAAATGCTTTACAGCCAAATGATATGGTAATTCATTATCTACAACATTATTTATGAATAAAAGTTTAAATGAATGTATACCGATATTGGCATTATTAAATTCATTAGCCACTTCCGCGTCTAACTCAGAATATTCATATACAGTATCTTTTTGTTGAACGTTAACTAATCGTCCAACACTTTCACCATCTTTAGGTTTAATAGACTTTGTAGTAATATCCATACTCTTTTGGAAAGTATAACCTGCAAATAATGGGTCTAGTACTTTAACCAATACATTGTCAATATTATTCAAGAAAATATACTCCACACCATTTCCAGTCATTTCATCTAAATAACCAGACTTTTTAAGTGATTTAAATACGCCACCGTTACCGTTAGGTGTTTCTAATATATTGCCATCAACATCTAATATTAATTTACCTTCTTCAGATAAAGCAACAATATTTTCTTGTTTAAAAAAGTGAACATGGTCTGAATCATAGCCAAAGTAATTTTGATCTTCAAAATATAATTGTGTCTCTCTATCATTAACTTTACTCGTCATGATATACCAATCTACAAAAACACCCGTTCGTTCTTTCAATGCCAATAATTGTCTGGCTTGAATTTCAAATAGACTTACACCTTCAATTTCAAATGACCCTTTTGGCCCTTTAAAACCCAAACGTGTACCTTGACCACCAGCCATTAACAACACAGCAAACTTACCTTTTTTAATTGCTTCATAGCCTACTTTTTCGTATTGTTCAATCTCTTCATCAGAGAATTTCTCTTTAATATCATATTTTACTTCACTTACCGAAGAAACATCATCAATAACTTTTTTATTCACGTACAAATCTTCGTATAAATCTTGAATATTAGATAAGTTTAATGAGTCGACTTTGGTAGCTAGTTGTTCTTTCTCGTTATTACTCATTAATTTTTCAAATTCAATTAAATGTTCTTGATTAAACTTTTCTAACCCTTTCTTGTCTAGCATATTTTCTCTCCTTAATATTCCAAGATTATATAAAAATAAAATCTTATTTTTGTCCCTAACATATAATTTCACTTTATGTACTTTATATTATTATATATCTATGTACAACTATTATCATAGCCATTTCGAAATTAGCTCATTAAAAAATGGTTGAAAAAGCACATATAATGCACCAAAAGTTAATGCGCTCGCTAATGACACATCAACGAGGCCACCAGTTTTAAATACCAAAGGGAACCTTACACTTATCGGGATAGGATAAAATAATTTAACGCCCCTAGGAGTTAACATATCTAGTATAACATGTGAAAGCAAACCAAATATAATAGTTACTAAATAATATATCGGAGATTGTATAAAATATAGTAATCCTGTAATGATGGCCATAAATAATATCGAATGGGTAAATGTCCTATGCCCAAATAGTTTTCTAACTATAAAACTTATGAGTTTAAATCTTCTTCCTATCTTACTTTGTGCGTGACAAATATCAGGTAATAAACTTGAAATAACTGCCAGCGTTATAACTGTAATTGATGTAAATAAATCTGTTTGAAAGTATTCTATAGTTAATGCGCCTACTAATAAACCGCATGATGCGTGGGTTTTACCTGTCATTTTCACTTCTCCTTATCGGATTTTATTTTACCATATCCATATAGTAAATGCGAACATACTTTCGTAGAAAATTACATGAGTATAACCTATTCAAAAAAAGTATCACACAATGGTTGAAAACGATTTCAAAATATTGTATGATATAGCTATAAATTACTTAAAGGATGTGTTCAGATATGGCAATGACAGTTAAAAAAGATAATAATGAAGTGAGAATTCAATGGAGAGTTGCAGATATCAAGATACCAACAAGTGATATTAAAAATATCTCACAAGATCAAAATATCCATGAAGTTCCTAAAGTAGATAGAGATAAAGTTTCACGTATTGGTTCTACTTTTGGTAAAACAAATCGTGTTATTATTGATACTAATGACCATGAATACATTATTTACACTCAGAACGACCAAAAAGTATACAATGAAGTAACGAAATAATAACGATTCACAATCTTTTAAAATATATAATATAAAATGAACAGACGACACTTCTTATTCAAAAGCATGTCGTCTGTTTTTTCTCTTTTAAAAAAATCATGAATAAGTTTTTAAATTACTCATGGTTTTCTAAAGTTAAGCTATTTTCATTCTAGTTCCTACCATCCCGATTATATTGCAAGACTCGGTGGTAATTTTGAAAAACACTTTGTCAAATACATTAAATATAAGAATCCAAGGCATGTCCAAACGCCACCTAATATCAGCGCATGTTTATCCAAACTGATAAATAGACTTACATCTAATATCACACCAATAACTGGTACGAGTAAATAGGGTATCCACTTTAATCCTTTTCTTTTCTCTAGTTTTATAAAATAATAGGCAATAACGGAGATATTTACAAATGCGAAAGATATAAATGCTCCGAAATTAATAAATGATGTAGATGTGCTTATACTCATAAATACCCCTACAATACCAACAACCCCAATAAATAATAAATTAAATATAGGCGTTTGACTTCTTTTTTCTATAAAACCAAATATTTGTTTATTTAAAACGCCATCTCTCCCCATCGCATAAAGTAAACGCGCACCGCTCGTTTGAGCAGACAAACCCGATGCTAATTGTGCTAATACTAAACCACTTAAAAATAAAGCAGATAAAAAATTACCGCCTACAATTTTAGCAATTTCAAATGCAGCAGATTCAGTATTGTGTATAGCATTAAAATTAGGGATCGTTATTGATAATACATATGCAACTAAAACAAATAAGAATCCGCCAATAATCGTAATTAACATTATCGCTTTTGGTATCGTTTTTCTAGGGTTATTCGTTTCTTCAGCAAGCGTAGTGACCGCGTCAAATCCCAAAAATGAATAACATGCTATTGCAGCACCAGCTAGAATAGGCGATATAGGATTACCTTTCAAAGACAGGATATGTTTACTAACTAAATGACCTTCTCCCATACCATGTACAACACTCCATATACATAAAACAACAAATATGACAATTACTAATAATTGGAAAATCATTATAAGTAAATTCATCGATGTAGTCGTATTTATCCCTATAATATTAACTAAGGTTGTAACTACTATAAAAATGATAATCCACGCCCAACTAGGAATCATCGGAAATGCGGTCGTTAGATATTCTGCTCCTATTAGCCAAATCACTAAAGGTAAAAACAGATAGTCTAAGAGAATCGTCCAACCAACCATAAATCCTAATGATGGATGTAAACTTTTACTTACAAATGTATACGCTGATCCTGCAGATGGAAATGCTTTAGCCATTTGTCCATAACTATATGCTGTAAATAACATTGCAATCATAGCAAATAAATAAGCATAAGGTACAAAACCATTTGTCGTTTCGTATAAAGTACCATACGTACCAAATACTATCATTGGCGCCATATATGCTAAACCAAACATAATAACTTGATATAAAGAGAGTGATTGCTTTAATTTACCTTGTTCCATACTACGCATCCTCCCCCATGGCATGACTCAATTGATGATATATCGTAGGAAGAATCTGTTTCGTATATTCAAGTTGTGGATCTCTTTCAATCTGTATACTTATATCTACATATTTCGTTGAAATACCTTTTTCAATATATAATTGAAAATCACCATTGTGATCAACGACTGCACTATGACCAAAAAACTGATGCGGGTCATTCATGCCATATTGATTGGCAATTGCTATTGGAAGTTCATTTTCTAATGCTCTACTTGCAATATAAACATTTTGATGTTTTTCATAAGGTGTCATATTTGCTGTTGAAATTAAAATCATTTCGGCACCTTTTAATTTTAATAATCTCGCGACTTCTGGAAATTCTAGATCATAGCATATCATCATTCCGATATAGCCAAACTGAGTCTTTAGAATTGGAAAATCTTTACCCCTTGTAAATAATTCCTGCTCATTCGCAAATAAATGTGTTTTTCTATATTTTCCTAACACTTCTCCATTTTCATCAATATACATTGCCGTAATATAAAATTGATGTTCATCCACTTCTGGAAAGGAAATCATTGTTTCAATTTTATAATCATTACATGTTTTTTTAATCTGCGCTAACGTCCTTGAATATTCTGTAATTGCCACCTTGTCTAATAATTCATGTGATTGTACATAGCCTGAAATAGAAAGTTCAGGAAATAATACCAATTGCGAACTTCTTGTACTCTCTTCAGCTAACGTATTACAAATATATTCTATATTTGCTTTCAAATCGCCTAATACTGGCTCCATTTGTGCTATTGAAATCCTCATATAACATTTCCCCTTTGTTTAAAAAGTAAATTAAGCAAAAGTGCTAGCACATTTCATCAAACTAAACATGCTTCTTTATCGCGTACAAGCGCACACTCAGACGATGCTTAATTTAATTATCTGAATTTTACTATAATTCTGGATAGTTTAGAAAGCACCAGTTTTGTAATTTCAAAGGTACCAGATGCTATTTTATATTTAGGTACTCGCACTCTAGCTATGCTTATTCGAATCCACTATTCCAAATCTTACATAAGCATTAACACAATTTATTAAGCATACATATAACTCAACTATTTTTAAGATGTTACACGAGAGTGTTATGAGTCTTTATCTATAGTAAATAATGCTATAATAACCATATCATTAATGAAAGTAGGTGCACTTTATGTACGTTGTTACGAATAGAATAGAACTCAAAAAAGGGTTTGCCGAAAAAATGGCTCCTCACTTTACACAAGGTGGAAAGATTCAAGAATTAAAAGGTTTCAAAAAAATTGAAGTTTGGCAAGTAGATGAAGATTCTGATCACGACCAAATGTATGTCAATACCTGGTGGGAAACTCAAGAAGATTTCAACGCTTGGCTAAAAAGTGATGCCTTTAAAGAAGCACATAGCGGAAAATCAAAATCCGAAGAAGGCGAATCGCCTGTAATTGGAAATAAAGTAGTTAAAGCAAATGTTTTATCAACACTGAATTAGTCATGCTATAGCATTATTGTTTAAAATAGATAAAAAAGCACACGAGAAACCGATTAAATCGGTTTCTCGTGTGCTTTTATTTCGTCTTTCATTACATACTGAATCATAATACAGACACATTAATTAAAATATAAATGCGCCATCAATGCAATGATTGGTAATGAAATAATCGTTCTGATCAAGAAAATTACAAATAACTTAAACATGCTTACTGGAATTTTCGACCCTAATATAACGCCACCGACTTCTGATAAATATATTAATTGACTAATACTTAAGGCACCAACTACAAATAATGTAATATTATTACCCACGCCTTCAATTAAAATAGACGGTAAGAACATATCAGCAAACCCTATCAATACTGTCTCAGATGCCTGTGTAGCTTCAGGTATTTGTAATAACTCTAAGTATGGTACAAATGGTTTTCCTATAATCGCAAATAATGGTGTGTAATTAGCAACTATCGTAGCAATTGTACCGATACTCATAACAACTGGTAAAATCACAAACCACATATCAATTACCGTTTTAAAGCCTGATGTAAAAAAGGCTTTAACTCCTGGCGCTTTTATACCGGTTTCCGTTGCCATATCAAAACCATGTCCAAGTGCGGTTTTATTTTCAGGTAATTTTTCGGTACGTGTCTCTTCCGATACTTCTTTTGAATATTCATCCTCAATTGATTTCAATGGCCATATCCTTGGCAAAATTAAGGCACAAACTAAACATGAAATGATAACTGCTAAATAAAAGTAAAAGAAGTGTTTCTGCATGTGTACTGTATCAGCTACAACAATCGCAAATGTTATAGATACAACACTAAAAGTTGTGGCAATAACAGTGGCCTCTCGTCGTGAGTAAAAGCCCTCTTCATATTGACGGCTTGTGATTAAAACACCCACTGTGCCATCACCGATAAATGACGCTAAATTATCTACAGTTGAACGACCCGGCAATGTAAACAATGGTCGCATAATTGGTCTAAACACTGGCCCTAGTAGCTCCAATAAACCATATTCCATTAATAAAGGCAAAAAGAGTGCTGCAAAGAAGAATACGGTCACCAAGGTTGGTAATAGACTATCAAAGACTAGACCACCTGTATCTTCCGAATAAATCACTTTTGTACCTATCTTTAAATACGTCATCCACACAAATACTACTGCTAATACTCTCAAAATTAACCAAACAATTTTGACGTTAAATGCATTATATAAAAGTCCATCTGGATTTAATTTATTCTTTAATACTGTCGTGCATAGAATCGATAAGATACCAGATATTGTTACAATAGCAACAATGATAATCGGCATGGCATTACCGAGTAAGTCCTTTAATACTCCCGCTAAAAATGCTACAGGTAAAGTGGTTTGTTTTTCACCATCTTGTGTCACAGAAATAGGTATCAAAAATAAAATAATACCAATTAACGACATGATGATGAATTTAAGTCTCCCTCGCTTGATTTGCGATTTGCTATATTGATTCATTTCATTCACCCCTCAGGTGTCTATATTTTTATATAAACTAAAAAAACAACAGCAATAATTATAACCTATTATGTATAAATATGTAAATCTCTATTTTGTGTCAATTTTAATAATACTAAAAAAATTGACTCTAACTTAATTAGAGTCAATTCCACTTTATATGAAAGCGCTTACTATTTCAATGTTTTATATTTTTTTCTCTATATTTTTCTTAATAAGAATAAAAAGTATGGCACACCTACGATAGCTACAACAACACCTACCGGTATATCAATAGGTGGATGAATTCCTTTCGCTAAACAATCACTAATTGTCAGTAATAAGGCGCCAATTAAACCCGACATTATCGTAATGTGTATATGTTTATGACCAACGATACGTCTAGCAATGTGTGGTGCAATTAATCCTAAAAAGCTCAATCCGCCAACTACTGAAATAGAAGCTCCAGCTAAGATAACTGCTAAAAACAATAATATCATTTTCACTTTTTTTACCTTTGAGCCTAATGCAGTAGCAACCTCATCACCAAGTGTTAAAATATCTAACTGATGACAATAATAGAATATAAGAGGTAGTGCAATAACAAACCATGGTAATATTACCCATACATTGGACATATTATGACCATACAGACTTCCTGTCAGCCACACCAATGCTGTATTGGCGTCTAAGGGATTTCTAATTAATAAGTATTGTACAATTGCTGTACAAATTGCACCAATAGCTAAACCGATTAAAGCTAATTTTGAACCTTTTACATTAAATTTTGATATAAGTAACGTTAAAATTAAACTGATACATAGTGCACCTGCAAAAGATCCGAAGGGCAAAACAAATAATGGCGCTGACGGAAATAACATAATAATTGTAACCGCTGATAAACTCGCACCTTTTGTTATACCAATTACATCAGGTGATGCGAGTGCATTTCTTACCACACCTTGTATTAACGCCCCAGAGATAGCTAAACTACTACCTACAATCAATGCAAGCCACATTCTAGGTAGACGATACTCATTTAATATAAAATTATCTTGCGAAAATACGCTTTTAATTGCCTCAATTGGGTTTATAAATACTGCACCTACCGATAATGTTGCAATAGATGAAAGAATAAGCAAAATAATAACAATACTATATCGAAACATCAGTCGTCTACTCATTGTCGATCCACTCCTTTAACCGTAATAGCTAGGAAGTAAAGTGCACCTATAAAGGATGTAACAATACCTACTGGCGATTCAAACGGAAATGCAATTAAACGACTCAATACATCCGACAATAGTAATAAGTCTGCACCTATAATCATTGTTAATGGGACCATTAACTTATAATCTGTACGTATATAATGTTTGACGATATGAGGTACAATCAATCCTACAAAACCTATCGGGCCAGCAATAGAGACTGAAGCCCCTGCCAAAACGATAACGAGTAATCCCGTTGTGATTCTAATTACTTTTACATTTTGTCCTAATGCTTTAGCGAGGTCTTCTCCCAACTCCATGATCGTTAACTGTCTAGATATAATAATTGTGCCAATAAACGCCATGACTAGCCAAGGCAATATCCCCATAATTTGTGCCCATTTTATTGTAGACAGTGAACCTACAAGCCAGAACATTACTGTCGATGTTGCATCTTCATTTAGTAATATAATTCCTTGTGTCAAGCTAGAGAAAAATAAATGAATTGCCATACCGGCAAGCGCTAATTTAACTGGTGTCATACCTCTCGTAGAACCAGATAACATGTATACAGTTAACCCACCTATAAATGCTCCAATAAATGCTAATATCGTTGAATAAGCTGTCAGAGCAGGCACAACCATTGTAATAAATACAATCACAAAAGAAGCCCCTGAATTTACACCAAAAATTTGTGGTGATGCTAAGGGGTTTCTAGTCATTGCCTGCATAAGTAAACCTGCCAAGCCTAGTGCTGCACCTATAAGTAGCCCTGCTACCATTCTCGGCATACGCACATTATGTATTAAAAAAGTTTGTTTCGTATCTATATGGCTCCAAAAATAATCTTTAAAATCTTGTATCGCAATATGCGATGAACCAACACTTAAATTGAAATATATAATGACAAAAAGCGCACATACACTCACAAAAAATGTGAGTGCTGTGCGTGTTTGCATTTTATTATCATTTGTATTGGTTTGACTAATGCGTTTTGATTTAGTCATCTACCATTCACCTTACTTTTGTTGTTTATCATTTTGCTTTTGTTTAGAAATTTCAACAAGTTCTTTAGCAATTTCTTCAGAAGAAATGATACCACGTGCACGTGCCCATGTATTTCTATCCACTACAGAAACGCGATCATTCTTAACTGCATCCAAATCATTCCAAACTGGATCTTTTTCTTGATTTTTTAGGTTTGGATCGTTTTTCCCTTCGTCAGCCATGATAAACATGCGTCCTGGATTAATATCTGAAAGTACTTCAGAATTTAATTGAAGGTAAGGTCCTTTTAGATATTTAGATAGATGATCTGTTTTCGTTTTATTTAATGCGTTTTTGAACCCTAGTTCTTTTAAAAGCTCTCCAACATATGTGTTATCTGGATGCGCTAATAATCCAGATTTAGAAATTACAGCTGGTAAAACAGCTTCAGATTTATCCATTGTAATTTCTTTACTATATTTATCCATTAATTTATTATGTTCTTTTAATCTTTCTTTACCTTTATCTTCTTTTCCTACTGCTTTAGCAATAGTTTTAAAGGCTTCTATATTATCTTTATAATCACTATCAAAACTTGGTAACATGATTGTTGGTGCAATTTTTTCCAAGTCTTTTTGTATACCTTTATGTCTATTCGTATCTGCAATAATTAAATCTGGTTTTTGATTACTAATTTCTTCTAAGTTAGGTTGTTTACGCGCACCTACTGATTTATAGTCTCCAATGTCTTTACGAATAGGTTCTAAAATTCTGTTCTTATCACCATCATCAGCAACACCGACTGGTTTTACGCCGAGTGCAGCAAGTGCATCAACAAATGAAAATTCTAATGCTACTACACGTTTAGGATTTTTAGCAATCTTAGTTGTTCCTGTATCATGCTTAATCGTTATGTCGTCTTTTCCTGATTTATTCTTTTTTGATTGATCAGAATCATTGTTACTAACACTGCCACAAGCTGTTAGCAAAACGACTGTCAACGTTAACAACAAGATACCCATAATTTTATAGCTATGCTTCATCGTCTTCACTCCTTAAGTATGTATGATTACATACTTAATTCTATCGATAATAATTATCAATGTCAACATTATTTTTCTTCTAAATTCTATTTAATGTTTCTTTAATTTAGGTGTATTAAAATCGTACTTCACTTTTTGTACCGCTTCATCATAAACATAGGATTTAGCTAAATTAGGCATATACATACTTTGTGCTAACGCTTTATAACCTAAACTAAATTGTATTTTATCACCAACTTGATAATGGTCGTGATTTAATAAGTCTATCATAACGTGATCACTTGTAGCACCTAACACTTTAATATGATGATGCAAGGGTTTAATTTCTGAAACATCTGTATCTAAATTGCCTATATCAATGATAGCTTGCAAATAATGTTGTCCTGTAGTGATATTAACTCTGGGTTTAATTTCAACAATTTCAGTTTCTAAAATGATCGCATCTTGGAATAATGAAGCAATTGGCTGACTCGTAGTTGTTTCTACCCCTCTAAACAACGTTTCTCCAATTCTTAACTCGTTAATTTTTCCTAAATCGCTGTATAACATTTGAGGTAACATGCTTGAATTACCTCCAGAAATAACTCTAAAACGGATACCTGTTTCTAACTCCACAGAACTAACAAATTGATTCATCATATCTACATCTAAATCCGTAGGCACAATTGATTGAAAACACATAAAGTTAAATGATAGTCCAGCAATACTAATGTGATGCATGTTTAAAATTTCTTTAATATAGTCTACTACGTCATAAGTTAAAATACCTTCTCTAGCGTCTTTCCAATCTACCATGAGTAAAATTTGATGTTTCACTCGTTGTTGCTCAGCAATGTCATTGAGTTGGCGAATGGTCGACATTTCAGTTTGCATACTCATTTTAGTATAGCGTACAACATCTTCGAGTTCGTTTTGATTAGGTGTTCTTATCATTGTATATGTTAAATCTTTATCTAAACTCTTAGTAATATTATCAATTCTTGCATCGGCAAAATGGGTGATACCAATATTTTTCAAAGTATCTACGATTTGTTTGTCTCCTCCGACGCATTTAATCACTGGTGTAAATTGAATGTTGTGTTGATTGAATAATGCATATAACACTCTAGCGTTATATTGAATTTTAGATAGATTAATTTTTACTTTTGCCATATTTACACCTCTTTATATATCGGATTACTTATATCAATTGTGACATATTGTTTCACTTTGCTTTCCATACGCATGCGTAAAAGTGCTTTTACCGTGATGTATTTACCAAATAATACTTTTGATAAAATTGGAGCATGCGCCTTTGATGGATCAATTGCTTTATTTATAATGTCACGCACGATATCAAAAAGTATTGCTTCATTAACTTGATCATACTGTGAAAAATGGTGAATAAGTTCAGCAATTTGATTTTGTATTACTGCATGTTGAAATTTAGCGATAACCGCTTCAATATTTTCTGCAATTAAACTTGTATTCGTAATATCAATATTAGGCAATTTACTTTTCAATGTTTCTAAATCAATTCTAGAACCACCTAAATCTCTAATAATAAATTTCATTTGATAATTAGGACCAAGGTTTACGATAGTATTTTGCATATGTGCTTCTAAAGCAATACCATAATCCTGTATATATGCAATTAAAGGTTCGATTAAAGTACTTGCGTAACTTGTCATAAACTGTTTTATCGAATCTAATGTTGGCCCTTCACCTACCCAATCTAAATAGCTATCTACAATCACTTTATTATCGACTGGATTCTTATTTACCAGACTCGCTGTCACAAGCGTAAGTCCATTATCAGCTATTACAGGTTGATATCTTATAATACACCCTAGATGTCTTGCAATATCTGGATCTGCTTGTGCGTGTATTCCATATGGTTCCATTGAAACTTGTAATTGCGGATATATATCTAACATGTCTTGTAATTCATAGCTTAGTTTAGGCCCATCTACTGTCGTCACTGGTGAAACAGTTCTCACCGCACTCGTAGCTTGTACATTTATAGGTAATTTAATATGAAATGGCTTATGAACAAGTTCCATCGTTCTAAATGATAATGTTGCCTTTGATTCAATTTCAAAAGGCGTCGGTAATAAACGACTATCCTCAATCCAATTGGCAAATTGCTTAACAATGACATTATCATATTGCCATGGGTGCACAAGTAGTACTCTATAATTATTGAGCTCCAAACCATATGGCTCTAAAAATGCTTTTAATTTATAACGGTATTCAGGAATAATATAGTCAAGGATATATTGCGCATCATCCTCCATTGAAGTTGTTACACAATTGTTTTCATGAATAAGCATAACTTTTAATGGAATAATTTTTTCGAATTCGGGCGCATATTTTTTCACTTCATCATTTGTCAGAGGTAATTTTGTCTTAGATAAAGGATGCGTAGGATGACCTTCTACTACTAAACTTTCTGAATAACTCAAATCATCCATTTGACCTGAATCTGTCATATGTTGTAACCATGAAAAGAAATTAATCGTCTCTGGCATTCTAGAAAACTTTAATGTCGCATCAATTAAAGCCTGTCTATTACTGAAATGTTCATAAGTTAATACAAATCCATCTCTACTAGAAAGTAATTCCTCTTTTAACCTCTCACTAACTGAAATATTAAATTGATGATGCAGAATATCAAGTAATTGTTCTACTGAGCTAATCTCCGTTATTACGTCGCCCTTTATATATTGAATTGCACCGTGAAATACATATCTTGCCATTGCACTTTTTCTCATTGTTTCAACTTTTAAAAGTTGGCCTTCATACTGTATTTCGACTGAATTTTTATATTCATTAAATAATGTTTTTTCAGGGTATATGTGTTCTTTTATAATCGCATTAAAAATACGATACTGTACATTTTTATCGGCTAACTGCCATGTTTGACGCATCATATCACGTTGCCTCCATCTTTCCTTTGTCTACTTAATAAACCAAATAATAATGCAATAACTATTGTACTTACGCCCATAGCGATAAACGTCTCTATTATACCCAATAGTTCCGCTGAAAAACTCATCAACATCGCACCTAATGGAATCATACCTCTATCCATCATGACAACACTTAATACTTTCCCCCTATGTTCAGATTCTACACGGTGCTGAAAGTAAATTCTATTTGTTGTACGCGCCCATTGACTGAATAAACCGATGAAAAATATAGATAAGAAGAGTAAGAATGTATTGCTACTAATCGTTCCTAATAATGAGATTCCAAAAAGTGCAGAACTCATATAGTACATTTTTACCATTGAAATTTTATCTAGTATATTAGGTAATATAATTGTTGCGATAATACCACCTATAGCACAACATGTCATAGCGGTACCAAATATTTGTACTTGGTCTGGGAATGTTTTATCTGTCAATACTGGTAATAAAGTTGTATATGAAAAACCTGTTGCCATAATCAAAAGTGATGTTATAAATATTCTTGCACCTACATTATTTTCTTTAAAGTAATCAATAACAATCTTTATATTCATTTCCGTTTCAGCTTTAGGTTGTTTATTTACTTTGAATTTTAATGGTAAACAAAATAATATTGAAATCAAATAACATAATGCCTGCAATGCAAAAGCCATTTGTGCACTATAAACTGCCATAATAAATCCTGCGACAGCCGGACCTATTGAGCGACAAATATTTATGATAAATGAGTGATAAGATACCGCCTGTGTTGTCGTAAGTCTATGTGTTAAATCAGGCAATACAGCCTGACGGACAGGTGTTTCTATTGCACTCATAATGCCTCTTCCTAATGCGTATAACAAAAATATAATTATAGGCAATTGTTTACTTTGAAATGTTAAAATGCAAAGTATAGCCGTTAATATAAATGATGCTGTGATTGTGATTTTTAATAATTTTCCTCTATCGCATCGATCTGCCAATGCGCCAGCCCATACACTAATAAGTAAAATGGGCACAAGACGGAAAAAATTAATCAATCCTAAATAAATTGCATTGTGATATAAATTAAACACATACCAATTCAATGCAATTTGTCCTATCCAATTCCCTAAAAATAACAGAAAGGAACTAGAAAAAAAGTACTTAGCCATGGAAATCCACCCGTCTTTTTAATTGATAATAATTATCATTATCGTTATTATAGATTATACAAATATATTATGTTTTTGTAAAATAATTTTTTAGAGGTGCTTTTATGAATTCAAAAAGAAACAACCACAACTTAATTAGAAATCTCACTATTGATGAAAAACATGCTTTTGAATATTTATCTTCCATCGATAATGAATGGGCAGACTATTTTAATACAATGTTATTAGTGAGTAGAGATAAAGTTTCACAACGTCTCATCACCTCATTACATAGGGAGAACTTAGTCTATAGCCGTGCGCATAGCGAGATTATCACAACACAATCATTGCACTTCCCATTTGAAACAGAACAAAAAAATTTACTCAAAATTCAGTTTCCAAAATCTCAAAAAACTCTATTTGCCCCAATTACAGGTGAACATGCTTTTGACAGAATTGATGTAGAAGGTCCATTCTATTTTGAATACAAAAATGAAATTGAAAGAATATATCATCCGGATGAAATTTTATCGTGTATTTTAACTGAAGCACCTGAACTTAACAATGAAGCAAGTGCACAGTTTTCATCAGATATCAATAACAGTGTAGCTAATATGGCAATTGCGCTTAGTTTTCAAGCATATACTTTAGCCGATGAACATGCGCCACTATGGCAATTAATTTCTAATGATACTGATAGCTATTTACGGTCTGAGCAGGCTGTTGTAGAAGGTCATCCGCTCCACCCAGGTGCTAAACTACGCAAAGGGATGACGCCAAAAACAGCCATAAATTATTCATCTGAATTTGGTCATGCGATTGGGATGAAATTTATCTTGATTCATAAAGATATTGCCAAAGTAAAATCTTTATCACAAAATTATAATGAGTCAGTTTATGCATTATTCGAAGGATTATATGATACAGGTGTTAATGCAGTAGGAATTGAGAAAATGCAGCAATATTATGTAATGGTCGTCCATCCTTGGCAATATAATGAAATATTAGGAAAAGACTATGTTAAGGAATTACAATCAAATCAAATTATTCCGATTGATTATCAACTTGATTATTATGCAGGACTTTCTTTTAGAACGTTAATGCCAAAGATACCAGTAACCTCACCGCATATTAAATTATCAACTAATGTGCACATCACTGGTGAAATTAGAACCTTATCAGAACAAACAACAATAAATGGACCACTGGTGACTCATATACTTAACGATATAAAATATCAAGATCTTTTATTTCAACAAATCAATGCCGATACAATTGATGAGGTCGCGGGTATACATTTCTACAATTCTAATGACTCAGATGAGATACAGACTACTAGAAGTGAACAATTAGGCACGTTATTTAGAACCAATATCTATGAATTAGTACAACAGGATGCTACACCAGTGATTCCATCAAGCTTAGTAGCAAATTATCCTAATAACCAAGAAACACCTTTAACAACTTTAATTCGTACATATGAAGCAACGCATCACTTCGATAGTTACGAAAAAGCATGTATAGCCTGGTTTGAACGTTATAGCCAAGCAATGATAGATATTGCTCTACCATTATATGTAAAATACGGAATAGCATTAGAAGCACATTTACAAAATACAATAGCTGCATTTAACAAAGATGGCTCACTAAACAAATTATATATTCGTGATTTTGAAGGGTTACGTATCGAAGAAGCTTATTTAAATGAAATGGGCTATAGTACAAATGAATTTCATGAAAAATCATTAATATTAACAGATCAAGCACAAACTGTATTTAATAAAGTCTTTTACTCCAGTATCCAAAATCATTTAGGAGAGCTCATTGTAAATGTTGCTAAATCTAGTAGTGCATTAGATTTAGAACAAACAATTTGGTCGCTAATTAGTGATAATTTAAATCAGAAATTAATCGAAATCGCTCAGACTATGGATAATCCTCAGAGGATATCTCAAATACGCTCAATTCTATTTGCACCCAAGATTGATTATAAATGTGTGACAACAATGCGCCTTGAAGATGAAGCGGATTACTATACTTATATACAAGTTACTAACCCTTTGTACCGTAAACAATAATAAACAACAAAAAAACTACCGATAAAGCATAATGCTTTATCGGTAGTTTTTTAAGTTATGAACAGTTTGCTTATTGTAAGCCTTTTTGTTCGCTACTTGATCCTTCGTTTTTTTCATTCTTTTGATTTTTTTGTGACCATTCTTTTTTAGTCATTACATCTTCAACACGCATGTTAACTTCAACTACTTCTAAACCAGTGATATATTTCACTTGTTCTTTAACTAAGTCTGTAACTTTGCGGAAGATTTTAGGTGCTGATTCACCATATTCTAATACTACTTTTAAGTCAACAGCGGCTTGTTTTTCGCCAACTTCAACGCTAACACCTTGAGTTACGTTATTACTGCTACCAAATGAACTTGAGATATTATCTACAAATCCACCTTTCATTTCTAAAATACCATTTACTTCACGAGCAGCGATGCCAGCGATTTTTTCTATTACTTCATCAGAAAAAGTTAATTTATTTGAGAATTCAGGTTCTTGGTTTTGTTGTTGCTGTTGTTGTTGCTCTTGAACTTCTTGTTCTTTAACCCCAGTTTGGTTGTTATATGCTTGTTTTGCTTTGTTATTATCTACTGCCATAATAAATTCTCCTTTTTGTTATAAAATTTATTTTGCCTAAATTACTATTTTTTATTTTAAACTTCTTAACTCCATCGATTTAAGAAGTTTAAAAAGTCTTGCGTACGGTCTTTAGTATACCCAATTCCAATTCCAATCAAACATAATACAATGATTAAAACTGTGCTCCAGAAACCAAGTGTTAAGAATAATATTGCTATAATTAAAAATGCTAAAAAGCCAATGATTCTCCATTTAAACGTCTTGAAAAAATCAATAAGTTGTTGCGTAGAATCTTGTCCATTTTGGTTATTATTGTTAGCCATGATAACCCTCCCTTACAACACGCGTTTGCCTGAACTTTTTTGATCTCTAACATTAATCTCTAATTTGGATACTGGCAATTCCGTAAAATGCTCTACATTTTGTTTAACTTCATTGCGTATTTCTTCTGTCAGTGATTTTACCTGAACATC
This sequence comes from Staphylococcus casei, assembly GCF_030294405.1. Lineage (NCBI taxonomy): Bacteria > Bacillati > Bacillota > Bacilli > Caryophanales > Staphylococcaceae > Staphylococcus > Staphylococcus casei. The sequence goes on along the minus strand of NZ_CP125718.1, from coordinate 805,995 downwards.
TCCAGGAACGAAAAAGTCAGCTTTTAAAACAATGTGTGATTTCTTCTTCTTGTTATACAGTTTTGCAATAACATTTGGTTGACGTACCTCGTCATATTGAACAATCGTATCGTAGGCAGATTTTTCAACTGCTTTTCTTGATACATAAATATGACCATCCTCGAAATCTTTATAAAGTCCAGGTTTTCTATACGTAGGTTTAAACAAGCTAAATACTAGTATTAGGCCTATTAAGATGAGTAAAGCTGATAAAGCAATTAATGTTGGTATGAACCAGTTAAATTGTAATAAGTAATCTTGATACTTACTTATTCGTGAATCTTTGATGAACATAAATAATAAAAAACCAACGATTACTACAATTAATAATCCTAAGATAAAATTCTTAAGTCGTTTCACCTCGTATGACACCTCCTATGCTTCTATATTATGTACTTGTCATATCAGACTCATACCCTCAAAAAAAATCTTAGAAACATTTTTATTCAATTTTCTTTTAATTTTCTTTGATAAAATAAATTCATTCATTTTATTTTGTTGTCTTACCTTTAATGTCTTTCTTGTTTATTTGATTTGCGATATTGTAACAATTTATCATCTGACACAAAAAGTTTATTACTCGGTCTTGGCTTTTCGATTGCCAGTGATTTAAATAACGACCAAATCATTAGAATAATTACGATTGAAAATGGCAGCGCCGCAATAATTAATAAATTCTGAATTGATTGCGTCCCTCCTGTATATATCATAATTACTGCAAATAACGCTAAAATAACACCCCAACTTACTTTTACAATACCGGATGGATGTATATTTCCTTTAGAACTTAACATCCCTAAAACATATGTCGCTGAATCTGCAGAAGTAACAAAAAATATCATAATTACGATTAGGGTCAAAATACTGAGCAAGAAGCCTAATGGAAAATGTTCCAGTGTGGCGAAAGTAGCTGTTTCGGTTGCTTCTTTAGCAATATGAGCGATACCATTTTGCTGCAAATAAATGGCTGAAGCACCAAACACTGCAAAAAACATGAAACAAACTAACGCTGGGACAAACAGTACGCCCAAGATAAATTCTTTAATTGTTCTACCGCGTGATACACGCGCAATAAAAATGCCTACAAATGGCGCCCATGAAATCCACCATGCCCAATAGAATATAGTCCATTGTTGTAACCATTGGTACTTTTCTCCGCCTGATTGTGGTATACGCAAACTCATTTTAAAGAAGTTAGCTACATAATCACCAAGTGAATTGGTAAATGTATTTAATATGCTCAGTGTTGGCCCAACACAAAATAATATTATAAGTACGATAAATGCTAAGATCATATTAATATTACTTAAATGTTTAATCCCTTTATCAATACCCGACCAAGCTGACCAAGTAAACAATAACGTGGCAATAACAATAATAATGACCTGTGTGCCAAAATTTGAAGGAATATCAAATAAAAAGTTTAAGCCCTCATTTATTTGTAGTGCTCCAAATCCTAATGTAGCTGCCACACCAGTGACTGTTGCGATGATCGCCAGTACATCAATTGCACCACCCACAGGCCCTTTCATCATTTTGGTGCCTAATATAGGTGTTAAGGTGGCACTTACCAACCCAGGATAGCCTTTGTGGAAACTAAAGTATGCAAATACCAAACCTACGATACCGTAGACAGCCCAAGCGTGAATACCCCAATGAAAGAATGAAAATTGCATTGCCTCATTTATAGCTGTCTGTGTTCCAGCTTTATGTAATGGTGTTAATGTGAAGGCATGACTAATAGGTTCTGCAGTTGTCCAGAAAACTAATCCGATACCCATACCAGCACTAAATAACATTGCAAACCATGATTTTAGTGAAAACTCAGGGTCTTCTCCCTCCTTACCTAAAACAATAGATGAATATCTAGAAAATAATAAGTAAATACATACAATTAAAATAACTAATACTAGAAGGAGATAATACCAGCCAAAATTAACTGCAATAAAATTTGTGATGCTTTGTGTACCTGCTTCCAATTGTTTCGGTGCAATTGCTCCATAAATAACAAATAAGGTACAGATAGACAATGCAAGCCAAAACACCATAGTCATTTTAGTTAAACGCATATCAAAATTCCACTCTCCCTTTACTTTATGTAAAGTACATACCCTCTCTTTTTCAAAGTATTCGTTTCAAGTAAGTGATAGTATTTGTTTTGATTTATCACGTCACAGCTAATTTTCAAAGTCATTATTCCCTCTTATATATAGCTAACTACTTAAATATCTAGTTGGAGTTTCAGTTTCTATACTAAAATATAAAAACCCTTCAATACTATCTTAATAGAGATAGTATTGAAGGGTTTTGAATTATCTTAACTTATAATTGGATCACTAATTTTCCAATCATACTTTGCTTTTCTATCTTTTGATGTGCTTCAAACAAATGGTCAGCTGTTAAACCTTCTATCACTTCATTTAATGTCGTTTGATAGATGCCCGCTTCTATTTTTTCTGTCATATCCGTAAGGTATTGGCGATGCTTGTGCATATCTTCTGTGTTATATAATGGTCTCGAGTACATATATTCGTGTGTAAAAGTAATGCTTTTTTGCTTCAATAAATTTAAATCTTGCTTATATTTAAAAGCTACTATTGTAGCAATGATCCCTCGCGGTTTTACTAATTCAATCATTTTTTCAAAATAAAGATCTGTGTTAAATGTACAAAATATATAATCCACTTCACTAATTTCATATTTTTTAAATTCATCAGCTAAATCATTTTTATGATTAAGTACGATATCTGCACCCATATTTTTTGACCATTCATGCGTTTCGTCTCTAGACGCTGTCGTAATCACATGTAACCCGTGGTGTTTTGCAATTTGTGTCGCTATACTCCCTACACCACCCGCGCCATTGATTATTAATATAGATTGCCCTCTATTTTCATCCGGATTATGTGAAATTTGAAATACATCAAATAGTGTTTCAGAAGCAGTTAGACCTGTTAATGGTATGCTCGCTGCTTCGACAGCGGTAATATTTTGTGGTTTCTTGGCGACTAGCCTTTCATCCACAAGCTGATACGTCTGATTTGACCCTTGATACGAAGGAGAACCAGAATAATAAACCTCATCTCCAACTTTAAAATGCTTTACTTCTTCACCTACAGCTTCAACCACACCTACTGCATCAAATCCTAACACGCGTGGTGCTTGAGTAACCGGAGATTGTCTTATTTTAGTATCTACTGGGTTGACACTTATTGCTTGTACACGAATGAGTAAGTCATATTGTTTCGGTTGCGGTTGATCAATATCGAACTCATAGAATTTGTTCCCATCTTCTAAAGTAAACCCCTCGTCTGCACCAATCGCTTTCATAATACACAGCTCCTTTATTTAATTAGGTATGATCTGAAACTTTAACCACTTGTTTGCCGAAATTATCACCAGTAAATAAATTTCTAAAAGCATTTGGGATATTTTCAAATCCATCCATTACAGATGTTTTTGTTTTAATTTTATCTTCTTGAACCCATTGTGCTAATTGGTTACTTGCGGCTGAAAAATCATCGGCATAATTAGCTACAACAAATCCTTTCATTAGTGCTTGTGCTTTAATCAGAGTTGGTTGTATTCTAGGGCCATAGTCAACTGTTGTATCATTATATCCAGATATGGCACCACACACAGGAATTCTCGCAAATTGATTTAAGTGTTTCATAACTTCATCTGCAATAGTGCCACCAACATTTTCGAAGTAGACATCTACCCCTTTAGGCACCGCGTTAGCAAGTTGTTCAGCAAAATGCTCGTCTTTATAATCAATGCCAACATCAAATCCTAACTCATCAGTTAAGTAAGCTGTTTTTTCAGGACCTCCGGCTATACCAACGACGTATGCACCTTTTAGCTTGGCAATTTGACCTACGACAGATCCAACTGCACCTGAAGCAGCAGAAACTACTACTGTCTCTCCGGCTTCAGGTTGACCAATTTTTAGTAATCCATGATATGCTGTTTGACCAGTCATTCCCAATACACTTAAATACAAATATAAAGGAATATCTTTATTTGACACTTTAATAACATGTTTAGCTGGTATATTAGTTATTTTTTGCCACGGTAATTGTCCTGTGACAATATCACCTTTTTCAAATTGCTCTACATTGGATGCTAATACTTTACCAACCACATGTCCTGACAGTGGTTGATCTATTTGGAATGGTTGAATATAAGAATCACTATCGTCCATACGACCTCTCATGTATGGATCAACTGAAATGTACAGTGCTTCAACTTGAATTTCATCTTTTTTGAGCTCATTTAGTTCAACAGTTTCATATCTAAATACATCATCTGAAGGAACACCTTCTGGTCTTTTGGCTAACACGATTTGTTCTGTTTTCATTATATTGCCTCCATTCTCTCTTTTCTCTTATTTTATAGTTATAGTCATTTGCATTCAAACAAATCGCTTATTCGATTATTTATGAACGTGTTATGATGGTGTTAAATTGGCGCGATGGCTAATCTTAAAGTGATAAGGAGAATTTTTTGTGAAACTAAGTATTTTAGATTATGTCCCTATTTTCGAAGGCCAGAATGCAACTCAAGCCTTAAATCATACAATAGAATTAGCTCAATTAGCAGAAAGCTTAGGTTTCCATCGTTATTGGGTAGCTGAGCATCACCAAGTATTCTCAGTAGCATCAAGTGCCCCAGAAATGGTCATGATGTCACTGTTAGAAAACACCTCCACAATTCATATTGGTAGTGGTGGTGTTATGTTACCGCATTATAGTGCGTATAAGGTAGCTGAACAATTTAAAATAATGGAAGCTAGGCATCCTGGTAGAGTTAATTTAGGTACTGGACATTCCCCCAGCTTTAAAAATGTAAATCATGCATTAAATGAACATAAATCTAAACCAGTAGATTACGATACACAAATCTCTGATTTAGTTCATTATTTCAATGATGACACTAGCGACCAAACACGTTTTACAGATTTGTATGCAACCCCCATCATAGACTCTAAACCTACATTGTATATTCTAGGTATGAGTATAAAGAGTGCTACGTTAGCAGCGCAACAAGGATTACCTTTTGTCATTGCGTTAATGGGTCAAGATAATGACAATGTCTCTAATGTTATCGAACATTACCGTGATTTATTTAAACAACTTCATTATGATAAACAGCCTTATGTCATCATTTCTACATTTGTCATCACCGCTTCAACAAGCGAACAATTATCTAGTTTAGAACGCGCATTTCATTTATGGCTATTGCGTATAAATTATTTAGATCAACCCAAATCTTATCCATCTATTCAATATGCCAAGACTAGGGCGTTTTCAGATAGAGAACTACTAAAAGTAGAAAAAAACAAACGCCGTGTAATTAGCGGTATGCCTGCTGAAGTCATTAAGCAATTAAAAGCTATACGTTCTTCTTATGCGGTAGATGAGATAATGATACAACCACATATATTTGGAGAAACAAACAGAAAAAATATGTTGCATTTAATCGCTAGAGAAATCAATTTAACGATTTAAAAAAGCACTGTAATGTGTCAATCATTGACCCAATTACAGTGCTTCTTTTTTTATTCATTCCATAAGAATGCATTAACTTCATCTGCTACTACATTATAATCATGCAATGCACTATGTTCCCCATGTTCACCTTCAACTTTAAACGTTCTATATGATTTTACATAACCATCTAATAAATACTTTAATGATAATGAAGATTGCGTGGTTACCTTACCATCTGAATGCGTACCATCTAATAGATCGCCATAGATATTTAATACTTCCACTGATTGTTGAGGATAATTATACTTCATCTGTTGTAACTCTTTATATTCATCAGTCATTTTATCTGGCTTGCTATTTTCATCTAATTTAACACGATTCGGCTTATCATCTCTACCTAATATCCCATTTAATGGGGCACCAGTATCTACTTGCTTGTTAAGTTGTGGTAATGAATCATCATCACCGTAATTAAGCATGTAATAACTTAACGTCAAATTACCCATTGAATGTGCCACCATATTAAACTTATTAAATTCAATATGCTTATTTGTTTCAGTTATAACATTTTTTAACCATACAGCGTTTTGTTCGTAATCCCAATTTTTATTATCTTCTAATATAATTTGAACAATCGGGTGTTTCTCATTCGTATTTATATCGCCTTCAAATGTTACATTTCCATTGGCTGAAACATGCGCTTTAATGACATTCTTCGTAACGCCTTTGTTAACAGCAGATTGAATTAAGTATCGCATAGATTTTTCAGAGCCACTGTGACCATGTAAATAAAATGTCGGCACACTTTGCTGTTCAGGATTTTCAGCAGCTTTAATATCGTTATCTGTATCAACAAAAAGTAATAGTGACATTACAGTTAACGTTGCTATCGTAATGATTGTGACCATTCGCGTTAAAATATTTTTGCTATGTAGTTTCAATTGTACTTCACCTCTTATAAAAATATTAAGTTAGTAAGCATATATATAGATGATGCTACATACTATTCTTTGCTTACCCTCGTATATTATGAGTATGCTTTCAAAAAACGTTATTCATACAAACAACATAAAGTTAATACTGAGTTTATAAAAAATTAAAAAAACTTTATTACTAACTGTTGAAAATCTTAGAAGTAATATTAATGTTCAATTCCTATAAAGGTATTTATCATAAAGTACAATTGTACGCTATTAATGGCAACCATCACATTTTCTTTTTAACGAGTATGTTTGGTGCTTGCCCAAACCTTATCAGTGACATTACCTAGTAAAATTTAAATCACTCCCTATATATATCGCTTGTCACCATTCAAATCTTGTGTTTTATTTCCATTAAGTTTTACGGTTGTTTACTCCTAATTATTTTACCACGCAAAAAAAAAAAAAACACCCCTCGAATAAATTCGAGAAGTGCTTTTAAAGTCTCTTAAGGTTAAGTCATATGCTATGCATACTCGTATACGGAAGTTGCAAACACGTTTGCAACAAAGCCAGTAATTCTTAACGTTTTGAGAATTGTGGTGAACGACGTGCTTTTTTAAGACCTGGTTTTTTACGTTCTTTCATACGTGGGTCACGAGTAAGTAATCCAGCGCGTTTTAAAGAACCTCTGTATTCAGGATCAGCTTCTAATAATGCACGAGAAATACCGTGACGGATAGCTTGAGCTTGTCCAGTGAAACCGCCACCTTTAACGTTAACTAATACATCATAGTTACCTTTAGTTTCTGTTACATCGAATGCTTGGTTTATATCTAAAATTAATGATTCAAATGGTAAGTAGCTACGTACGTCACGGTCATTAACTGTGATGTTACCTTCACCTGGTACTAAACGTACACGTGCTACTGAGTTTTTACGACGGCCTGTACCTCTATATTCAACTTGTGCCAATGTAATTTCCTCCTTCTAATTAACCACGTAACTCGTAGTTTTCTGGTTGTTGTGCAGCGTGTGGATGTTCAGCGCCACCATATACAAATAATTTTTTACCTTGTTTTTCGCCTAAACGAGTACTTGGTAACATACCTTTAATTGAGTTTTCAATTAAACGTTCTGGGTTGTTTGCTTTTAACTCACCAGCAGAAATTGATTTAATTCCACCTGGATGGTTTGAGTGACGGTAATACATTTTATCTTGCTCTTTATTACCTGTGAATTGGATGTTTGAAGCATTAATGATGATTACATAATCACCACTATCAACGTGTGGTGTAAAAGTTACTTTATTTTTACCGCGTAAAATAGATGCTACTTCTGATGATAAACGACCAAGTGTTTGACCGTCAGCATCAATAACATACCATTTGCGCTCAATGTTTGATTCATTTGCCATAAATGTTTGACGCATAATAATTGTCCTCCTAGAGTAAATAAATAAATATTTCTTGTTTAATAGTTATTACTTTTAAATCATAAATTTCATTTATTTTTTAATTGTTGTTCTACGTGCTTCTATATCTTGTAACACAATAAGATTCCGGGGCTTATCGCGGGTGATATAAAACAATACCGTTAGTAATCGTATAATTTTTATGTCGTTTTGTCAATGTAATTTAGATATTTTTCGATGAATTTTTTTGATGTATTTCTATATCATGGCCATAATCATTTTTTAGTGCTTCAGAAGTAAAATAAATTTTTTCTAAATATAATCCTTCTGCCGGCGCTGTGAACGGAATTTGATTACGATCTTTCAATTCTAATAAATATGGCACCTCTTCAGGTTCCCGTTTTCCTTTACCCACTTCTATTAGAAAAGCCATTAACACACGTACCATATTATATAGGAAACCAGAGCCAGTTACAATATAATCAAAGCCATCTGTTGTTTTTTTAATTCTACTATTATATAATGTGCGCACTTTACTTTCTATCTCAGTTTTTTGAGAACAAAATCCCGTAAAATCATGTGTACCTACGAATAATTGCGCTGCACGGTCCATTTTCTCAATATCTAATGTGTCTGCTATATATGTTTTTAACCCACTTTGAAATGGATCCTTATGTGGTGATTGATAAACTTTATAGCGATAGGATTTTCCTACGCAATCATATCTACAATGAAAAGCTTCATCAACAAACGTGACGTCTTTCACATATACATCATCTGGCAAAGCACGATTCATAACATATTTCCATTGTTGCTCAGAAATATTTAATTCTGAATCAAAGTGAAAATATTGTTGTATAGCATGTACGCCTCTATCTGTGCGACTTGTGGCCTGTATACGAACATGATGTTTGTGCATTCTTTTTAATATTCTTTCGAATTGTTGTTGTACTGTTCTACCATTTTGCTGTATTTGAAAACCAAGAAACTGACTTCCTTGATACGAAATATTTACCAAAACGCGCATTAACTTACACTCCTATTAATTTCAAACCAAATAATATAATTGCTATAGGTACTAGCAATACCAATAACAAACTATCCGGCCATTGCCATTTTAGCTTTCGATAACTCGTTCTTTGCTTGTTTGCTTCATAGCCTCTTACTTCCATAGCAATAGCTAAATCTTCTGCCCTCTGAAATGCAGAAATAAATAGTGGAATCAATAATGGAATAAAGGCCTTTATACGATTCGCTAAACCACCAGAACTGATTTCTGAGCCACGTGACTTTTGAGCTAAGATAATCTTATCTAACTCATTCATCAATGTAGGGATAAAACGCAAGGCGATTGACATCATCATACTCAACTGATGTACAGGTATTTTAACCAATTTTAACGGTGATAATAAACGTTCAAACGCATCTGTTAAGTCTATAGGACTTGTAGTCAATGTCATAATAGTTGATATCATAATGATAAACATAAGTCTTAAAACAATATAGATACCTTCTAATATCCCTTGTGTGTCAATTGAAATAAAGCTCAATTCAAATAGCCGAGTGCCACCTTTAGTTAAAAACAAGTGCATAAGCAATGTGAACACTAGGAAAATCCAAATGGGTGTTAAGCCTTTAAATAAGAACCAAAGTTTGATATGAGATAACTTCACAAATAAAAGAATTAAAATAAACAACCATAAATAAGTAACAAATGAATGTGCAAAAAAGATTAAAATGATAAAGAAGAACACAAATATTAATTTTGCGCGCGGATCTAAACGATGTACTAATGTGTCTAAGGGTAAGTAACGTCCAATAATAAACTTATCTTTCATCTTGACGCCACTCCTTATACATCGCGATGAACTCTGCCTCGGTTAACGCAATTTCACTGAAATCATACTGGTATTTATCTTCTATATCTCTCTGTAATTTCACAATATCTGGTACATCTAAGTGAAGTTGATTTACATAATTAGTATCACTAAATAACTTGCGTGGTGAGCATGATTCAATCAGTTTCCCACGTTTCATAATTTTAACTTCATCTACATACTTAGCCACGTCATTCATTTCATGTGTCACAAGTATAATTGTTTTATTTTGTTCTATTTGTAACTTTTTAATTAACTCCATAATTTGTTTTCTACTTTTCGGATCTAAACCAGCTGTCGGTTCATCAAGAATAACAACATCAGGATCCATAGCTAAAATCGATGTAATAGCTATTTTTCTCATTTGTCCCCCTGACATTTGAAAAGGAGATTGCTGTAAGATATCTCTATTGAAACCAAAGTCTAGTAGTAAATGAAAGGCTCTATCTTTCACTTCATCTAAAGGCATGCCAAAATTCTTAGGACCAAACATAATTTCTCGTTCTACAGAATCCTCAAATAATTGAGCCTCAGGAAATTGAAACACAACACCTACACGCTTACGTAACTGCTTTAACTGCTTATCCTTTGTCTTATGAGTGATTGTTACATCATCGACTTGCAGCGCGCCTTTAGATGGCTTTAATAAGCCATTAAAGTGCTGTATCAATGTTGATTTACCTGAACCTGTTTGGCCTATAATAGCGTAGTATTTGCCTTGCTCAAAGGATGTTACCACATCTTTTAATGCAAGGTGCTCAAACGGCGTACCTCTTTGATAAACATAACTGACTTCGTTAAAGTTGACTGTCATAGCTTTTTCAACAACCCTTCATAAGTTATGTATTCAGTAGTACCAGATAGGTGTTGGTTCATACGTATTGAAAACGGCAGGTCTAATCCAATATCCGTTAATCTATCTGCATAATTAAAAATACTTTGAGGTGAACCAGCTTGAAATACTGTACCTTCATTCAAAACTACTAAATGATCTGCTTCTGCTGCCTCACTTAAGTCATGCGTGATAGAAATGATAGTTACATCATTATCAGCCTTAAGTTGGTGAATTAATGTCAATAATTCTTTTCTACCCGCAGGATCTAACATTGATGTCGCTTCATCCAAGATTATAATGTCTGTATTTAATGCAAGTACACCCGCTATAGCTACGCGTTGCTTTTGACCACCAGATAAGGATTGTGGTTCATATTCTGCTCTGTCTAACATATCTACATCTAATAAAGCTTTAGGAACAAGTTCCTGCATTTTCTCATAAGTAACTGCATGATTTTCTAGACCAAAAGCCACATCATACTCTACTGTAGAGCCAACAAATTGATTTTCTGGATTTTGAAAAACGATACCGATATGTTTCCTTAAATAATTCAAGTCTTCTTTATTAATACACTTATCATTAAAGTAAATATGACCTTCAGCAGGCGATTCAATACCGATCATCAATTTTGCTATAGTAGATTTACCAGATCCATTGTGACCAACAATGGATGTCCATTTACCTTTTGGAATTTCAAAGGATACATCACTTAACGCAAGTGGTTCATCACTATTATATTTAAATGAAACATGATTAAATTTAATGATATTTTCTTGCGTCTCCATATCAATTGCCTCCAAAAGTTTTTGATTCTCACTTTATATACCTTTTCTATTTTACATGAAATATTGAGGGAATGCATGTTAAAGAAGTACTAATAAACTTTTTTAGCTTTAGTACTTTTTATGCATTTGCTAGTAAATACATTATTCTACGTCACCAATGCCCCTAAGCGCTTAAGCGTCAAGGCTTCATTGGTTCGCCATTGCTTTGCAATTGCATAAGTCCCCCTAAGCGCTTAAACGTCAAGGCTTCATTGGTTCGCTATTGCTTTGCAATTGCATAAGTCCCCCTAAGCGCTTAAGCGTCAAGGCTTCATTGGTTCGCCATTGCTTTGCAATTGCATAAGTCCCCCTAAGCGCTTAAGCGTCAAGGCTTCATTGGTTCGCCATTGCTTTGCAATTGCATAAGTCCCCCTAAGCGCTTAAGCGTCAAGGGGGACTAAAAATAAAAAAGCGCGCACCCCATCATTGTTTTTGAGTTCACGCTTTAAAGTTTATTTAGTTGATGGGGCACTCTGAGCTAGACAATATTTGTATGTGGCAAACATTATCATTGCACTCATTTGCTTTATATATAGTAGTACGCATATTTAAATTAAACTAATTCGATAATAACTGATTCAGCACCGTCGCCGCGACGAGGACCTACTTTAAGAATACGAGTGTAACCGCCTTGACGTTCTGTATAACGTTCAGCAATTTCACCGAATAATTTTTGTAGTGCAGTTTGAATCGTTTCATCTTCATTTAAGATTTCTACATTACGTAAAGTTTTAGCAGCTTGACGACGTGAAGCTAAATCTCCTTTTTTACCTAAAGTGATTAATTTTTCAACAACACTACGTAATTCTTTTGCACGAGCTTCTGTAGTTTCAACACGCTCACTAACGATAAGTGAAGTAGCTAAATCGCGTAACATAGCTTTACGTTGATCAGAAGTACGACCTAATTTTCTGTAACCCATGAGTTAACCTCCTTTATATTAATCTTCTTTTCTTAAGCCTAAACCTAAGTCTTCAAGTTTATATTTAACTTCTTCTAAAGATTTACGACCTAAATTACGCACTTTCATCATATCTGCTTCTGATTTATCAGCTAATTCTTGAACAGAGTTGATACCTGCGCGTTTTAAACAATTGTAAGAACGGACAGATAAGTCTAATTCTTCAATTGACATTTCAAGTACTTTTTCTTTTTGATCTTCTTCTTTTTCAATCATGATTTCAGCATTTTGAGCTTCATCAGTTAATCCAACGAAGATGTTCAAGTGTTCAGTTAAGATTTTTGCAGCTAATGAAACAGATTCTTGTGGCGTAATAGAACCATTAGTCCAAACATCCAAAGTTAATTTATCAAAATCACTACTTTGACCTACGCGCGTGTTTTCTACTGTATAGTTAACACGTTCAACAGGTGAATAAAGTGAATCCACTGGAATTACACCAATTGGTAAATCACTAGTATTATTTTGTTCTGCTAATGCGTAACCTCTACCCTTATTGGCAACTAGACGGATTTTTAAATGTCCACCTTTTGAAACTGTTGCGATTTTAATCTCAGGATTTAAAATCTCTACATCACTATCATGAGTAATGTCACTCGCAGTTACTTCGCCTTCATCTTTAACATCGATTTCTAAAGTTTTGTCTTCTTCAGAATAGATTTTTAATGCTAATTTTTTGATGTTCATAATAATCGTAGAAACATCTTCAACAACATTATCTATAGCTGAGAATTCGTGTAAAACGCCTTCGATTTCAATGTACTTAACGGCTGCACCTGGTAATGAAGATAGTAGGATACGACGTAAGGAGTTTCCTAGTGTAGTACCGTAGCCACGTTCTAGTGGTTCAACAACGAACTTACCGAATTTAGCATCATCACTAATTTCAATTGTTTCAATTCTAGGTTTTTCGATTTCAATCATTTACAAATATCCTCCTTGATTACGTCGACTTGATTTGTACTGTATTTCTCAGTGACCTGCGACAATAACAATAAAATTATACGCGACGACGTTTTGGTGGACGACAACCATTATGTGGAACTGGAGTAACGTCACGAATAGCAGTTACTTCTAATCCAGCTGATTGTAATGCACGGATAGCTGATTCACGACCAGGACCAGGACCTTTTACAGTTACTTCAACAGTTTTCAAGCCATGTTCCATAGCTGTTTTTGAAGCAGTTTCTGCTGCCATTTGTGCTGCAAATGGTGTTGATTTTTTTGATCCTCTAAATCCAAGTGCACCTGCTGATGACCATGATAAAGCATTACCGAATTCATCAGTGATTGTTACGATTGTATTGTTGAATGTTGAACGGATGTGTGCCACACCATTTTCAATATTCTTTTTCACTCTACGTTTACGAGATACTTGTTTACGTGCCATTTAAATTTTGCCTCCTTTACCTATTATTTTTTCTTGTTAGCTACAGTTTTAACTGGGCCTTTACGAGTACGAGCATTGTTTTTAGTCTTTTGTCCGCGTACTGGTAAGCCACGACGGTGACGGATACCACGGTATGATGAGATTTCCATTAAACGTTTAATGTTTAAGTTTTGCTCACGACGTAAGTCACCTTCTACTTTATAGCTGTCCACTACTTCACGGATACGACCTAATTCATCATCTGTTAAATCTTTAACGCGAGTTTCTGGTGATACATTTGCTTCTTCAGCAATTTTGTTTGCTGTAGTTGTACCGATACCATATACATATGTTAATGAAATAACAATACGTTTTTCACGTGGGATATCTACTCCTGCAATACGTGCCATAATTATTTACACCTCTCTTTTTTAGCCTTGTCTTTGTTTATGCTTAGGATTGCTACAAATTACCATTACTTTACCTTTACGTTTAATGACTTTACATTTTTCGCAAATTGGTTTTACTGATGGTCTTACTTTCATTTTAATACCTCCCTATATTATGGAGTGACAACTATTTATAACGATAAGTAATTCTGCCGCGTGTTAAGTCATACGGAGACATTTCTACTGTTACTTTGTCGCCAGGTAGAATACGAATATAATTCATTCTGATTTTACCACTAACGTGAGCTAAAATCTCATGACCATTTTCTAATTCTACTTTAAACATTGCATTTGGTAAAGTATCTAATACAGTACCTTCTAATTCAATTACATCTTGTTTAGCCATTTATTAACTTCCCCCTTCTTGCAATAGTTGGTTATCGTCGACAATCAACTCTAACCATACGAGTCTATAAGTGTTGTTAATAAGTTTAACAAAATTAAAATGAATTACTTAATCGCATTGTCACTCTTATTCAATTATACTTGTTAGCATTACATAGACCGTACAAAGTTGATTTTATTTTAAGTCTTCTAAGATACTAATAACGTCTTCAGTAACGACTTTAATATCTCTAGAACCATCAATGTTATTTAATACTTGTTTATTATCATAGAATTCCAAGATAGGTTTAGATTGTTTAACATTGACGTTTAAACGATTAGCAACTGTTTCTGGATTGTCGTCTTCACGTTGATATAATTTACCACCGTCAAGATCACAAATACCATCAACTTTTGGAGGATTGAATACAAGATGATAAGTAGTTCCGCATTTTTCACAGATTCTACGACCAGTAAGGCGGTTCATTAATTCTTCTTCAGGTACCTCTATATTGATAACAGCATCAATTTTTCTATCTAATTCTTGCATGATTTCACTTAATGCTTCAGCTTGTTCAATAGTACGAGGAAAACCATCTAATAAGAATCCTTTTTTCGCATCGTCTTCAGAAATTCTTTCTTTAACGATACCCACAGTAACTTCATCAGGGACTAATTCTCCACGATCCATGTATGATTTAGCTTCTTTGCCTAAATCAGTTTCATCTTTAATCGCTTTTCTGAACATGTCGCCAGTAGATATGTGTGGAATTGGGAATTTCTTTACAATTTCACTCGCTTGAGTTCCTTTACCTGCTCCAGGTAAACCCATTAAAATGATATTCATAAGTGCCCTCCTACAATTTATCTACCACCAAAGCCTCTATAGTCTTTTTGACTCACTTGAGCCTCAAGACTCTTCATCGTTTCAATTGCAACACCAATTACGATTAGTAAGCTAGTACCACCTACTTGAATCGATTGAGGCAAGCTCATTACTTTAGTTGCAATAATTGGAAGAATCGCAATTACAGCTAAGAATATTGATCCAACAAATGTTAAACGATAGAGTACTCTAGTAATATATTTTTTTGTTTGCTCGCCAGGTCTAATGCCCGGAACATAACTTCCTTGTTTCTTAAGGTTATCTGCCATCTTTTCAGGATTAACTTGCACAAATGCATAGAAATATGCGAAAGCAATAATCAGTACTACGTATACGATCATACCGATATTATTCGATGGATTTGCAACATCTGAAATCTTTTGCGCCCAACTAGCGTCAGGGAAGAACAATGTTAATGTTCTTGGTAACAAGAAGAACGCCATTGAAAAGATAACTGGGATAACCCCTGCAGAGTTAACTTTCAAAGGTAAATACGTTGCTTGTGAACCTAATCGCTGTGTTGATTGTTTCTTGGCATATTGAATTGGAATTTTACGAACAGCTTGTAATACGTAAATTGCTCCAATAGTTAATAATATCATTCCAACAATTAATCCAAGTACTTTCAACCACGCCATAGTGACATCATCTTGCCCTACAAACGCTTGTTGATAGAATTGAATTAAGGATGAAGGTAATGAAGACAAAATGCCTGCAAAGATAATTATTGAAATACCATTACCAACACCAAACTGAGTGATTTGTTCACCTAACCAAATTAAGAATGCTGTTCCAGCTGTTAAAACAACCGCAATTAATAAATAACTGAAAATCGATTGATCCATGATCAACTGCCCTTTCAGATAATTATTAAATTGGAAAGCCATACCAATTGATTGGATAAATGCAAGAATAATTGCAAAATAACGCGTTACGTTATTAAGTTTTTTTCTACCTGCATCACCTTGTTTTGCCCACTCTGTAAACTTCGGAATAATATCCATTTGTAATAACTGCATAACTATGGATGCAGTTATATAAGGCATTATACCCATGGCAAAGATAGAAAAGTTCTTCAAGGCTCCGCCACCAAATGTGTTTAACAAATCAGTGACACCTTGAGAACCTTGTTGACTGTCAAAGGCAGCTGGGTTCACCCCAGGCGCTGGAATATAAGTACCTATCTTAAAAATAACTAACATTGCGAGAGTAAAAAAGATCTTGTTCCGAACTTCTTTAGTTTTAAAGAAGTTCACAAGCGTTTCTACCATTAGATCACCTCGTGTGCTCCACCTTTAGCATCAATAGCTTCTGCTGCAGATGCAGAGAATTTGTGAGCTTTCACTGATAACTTTTTGTCAAGTGAGCCATTACCTAGTACTTTAATACCAGATTTTTCACTCTTCACTACACCAGATTCTACTAATAAAGCAGGAGTTACTTCAGTACCATCCTCAAATTTATTAAGTTGGTCTAAGTTAACAATAGCATATTCTTTACGGTTGATGTTAGTAAAACCTCGTTTTGGCAAGCGACGGAATAATGGTAATTGACCACCTTCGAAGCCTGGTCTTACACTACCACCTGAACGAGCTTTTTGACCTTTTTGTCCACGACCACTAGTTTTACCGTTACCAGTAGCTGCACCACGTCCAACGCGGTTACGAACTTTACGAGAACCTTCTGCCGGTTTTAACTCATGTAATTTCATTTCGGCACCTCCTTATAATTATTTTTCTTCTACTGTCACTAAGTGACTTACTTTGTTGATTTGCCCGCGAATAGCTGGGTTATCTTCAACAACTACTGAAGAATTTGTTTTTTTCAAACCTAAAGCTTCAACAGTTTTACGTTGTGTTTCTGGACGACCTATAACACTACGACTGAGGGTAATTTGTAATTTAGCCATAACTTATTTTCCCTCCTTAATTGTATAATTCTTCTACTGATTTGCCGCGTAATTTAGCAACTTCTTCAGCATTTTTAAGGTTTTTTAATCCATTAAGTGTTGCACGAACCATGTTGATTGGTGTATTTGAACCTAATGATTTACTTAAGATATCTGTGATACCTGCTAATTCTAATACGGCACGAACAGGGCCACCTGCGATAACACCTGTACCAGGTGCAGCTGGTTTCATAAATACGCTACCTGAACTGAAACGTCCAGTGATTGTGTGAGGAGTAGTACCTTCAACACGTGGAACTACGACTAGATCTTTTTTAGCTGCTTCAACAGCTTTTTTGATTGCTTCAGGTACCTCTTGAGCTTTACCAGTACCGAATCCAACGCGACCATTTCTATCTCCAACTACTACTAAAGCAGTGAAACGGAAACGACGACCACCTTTTACAACTTTTGCGACACGGTTAATTGTAACAACGCGTTCTTCAAATTCTTTCGCTTCTTCTTCTCTACGAGCCATGTAAATGTCCCTCCTTTAAATTAAAATTCTAAACCATTTTCACGAGCTGCATCTGCCAAGGCTTTAACACGGCCATGGTATAAATATCCTCCACGGTCAAATACGATTGCTTTAACGCCTTTTTCGTTAGCTCTTTTAGCTACTGTTTCGCCGACTTTTGCTGACAATTCAACTTTTGAACCTGTTTCACTAGCTAATTCAGTTTCTTGTGTAGAAGCTTGAGCTAATGTTTTGCCATTAATATCATCGATAACTTGTGCATAGATATGCTTGTTTGAACGATAGATGTTTAAGCGTGGTTTTTCAGCTGTGCCAGATAACTTAGTACGGACACGTGCATGTCTTTTTAAACGCACTTTATTTTTATCAATTTTGCTGATCATTTTATTACTCCTTTCTTCTGAAAGTTATTTATTATTTACCAGTTTTACCTTCTTTACGGCGAACGTGTTCACCTTGGTAACGAATTCCTTTACCTTTATAAGGTTCTGGAGGTCTTACTGAACGGATGTTAGAAGCGATTCCTCCAACTTGTTCTTTAGAAATACCAGCTACTGTTACTGTTGTGTTTTTCTCAACTGAGAAAGTGATACCGTCATCAGCTTTAATTTCAACTGGATGAGAGTAACCAACGTTTAAGATTAAGTCATTACCTTGCATTTGAGCACGGTAACCAACACCAACAAGTTCAAGCGTTTTTTGGTATCCTTTTGAAACACCTTGTATCATATTGTTGAGTAAAGCACGAGTTGTACCATGTACTGTTCTATCATCTTTAGAATCAGTTGGTCTTACAACTTCAATAGTACTTTCATCTTGTTTATATGTCATTCTTTCATTAAATGTTCTAGATAATTCACCTTTAGGACCTTTAACAGTTATTGTATGTTTGTCTACACTTACTGTTACGTCACTAGGAATGTCAATAATTTTTTTACCAACACGACTCATGTTATCGCACCTCCTTATTTATTATTACCAAACGTATCCTAAAATTTCTCCACCGACATTACGTTTTCTAGCTTCTTTATCAGTGATAACACCTTCTGAAGTAGATACTAATGCAATTCCTAAACCGTTAAGTACTTTAGGTACTTCGTTAGCTTTTGCATAAACACGTAAACCTGGTTTAGAGATACGTTTTAATCCAGTGATAACACGTTCATTGTTTTGACCATATTTAAGGAATAAACGGATTACCCCTTGTTTATCGTCTTCAACAAATTCTACGTTTTTAATGAAACCTTCACTTTTTAAAATTTCAGCAATTTCTTTTTTAATGTTTGAAGCAGGTAATTCTAATTTATCGTGACGCACCATGTTTGCGTTTCTTACACGAGTTAGCATATCTGCAATTGGATCGTTGATTGTCATTGATTGTTGCCTCCTTTCAGACTTTTTTGTATTACCAGCTAGCTTTACGTACGCCAGGGATTTGGCCTTTATAAGCTAATTCACGGAAACAAATACGGCATAATTTAAATTTACGATATACAGAATGTGGACGACCACAGCGTTCACAACGAGTGTATTCACGTACTTGGAACTTTTGTTTTTTTTGTTGCTTAGCAACCATTGAAGTTTTAGCCACTTAATTAGCCTCCTTTAGAGATTATTTTTGAAATGGCATACCGAATTGTGTTAACAATTCACGAGCTTCCTCGTCAGTGTTAGCAGTTGTTACGATAACGATATCCATTCCTCGTATTTTACTTACTCGGTCATAATCGATTTCTGGGAAAATTAATTGTTCTTTAACACCTAAAGTGTAGTTACCTCTACCGTCGAATGCAGATTTTGATACACCGCGGAAATCACGTACACGTGGTAGTGAAACTGAGATTAATTTATCGATGAAGTCATACATTCTTTCTCCGCGAAGTGTTACTTTCGCACCAATTGGCATACCTTCACGTAAACGGAATGTAGCTACTGATTTTTTAGCTTTTGTTACTAATGGTTTTTGTCCAGTGATAGCTTGTAATTCTTCAACAGCATCATCTAATACTTTAGTGTTTTGAACAGCGTCACCAACACCCATATTCACAACTATTTTTTCTATTTTTGGTACTTCCATTACTGAATTATAGTCAAATTGTTTAACTAAGTTTTGAGTAACTTCAGTGTTGTATTTTTCTTTTAAACGGTTCACAGTGGATCCTCCTTTCAATTAGTTATTAATTATTAGATTTGATTTCTTCGCCTGATTTTTTAGCGATACGAACTTTTTTACCATCTTCGAATTTATATCCAACACGAGTTGGTTCATTCGTTTTAGGGTCTAATAATTGTACGTTAGAAACATGGATTGCTGCCTCTGTTTCTAAGATTCCACCTTCAGGATTAAATTGAGTTGGTTTTTGGTGCTTTTTAATAAAATTGACACCTTCCACAACGACACGGTCTTTTTTAGGTTCAGTTGAAACAACTTTACCTTCTTTACCTTTGTCTTTACCTGCGATAACTTTTACGTTGTCACCTTTTTTGATATGCATGTGTGGCACCTCCTTAAATTTATATATTTATAAATGATTATTAAAGTACTTCTGGAGCTAATGATACAATTTTCATGAAGTTGCCTTCACGTAATTCACGAGCAACTGGTCCAAAGATACGAGTACCGCGTGGGCCTTTGTCGTCACGAATAATGACACATGCATTTTCATCAAATTTGATGTATGAACCATCGTTACGACGTACGCCTGATTTAGTACGTACGACAACAGCTTTAACTACTTCACCTTTTTTGACAACGCCACCTGGTGTAGCATTTTTAACACTTACTACGATAACGTCACCAATATTAGCTGTTTTACGACCAGATCCACCTAATACTTTGATTGTAAGAACTTCACGTGCACCAGAGTTATCTGCTACTTTCAAACGTGTTTCTTGTTGGATCATGAGTTAAACCTCCTTTATCTTCACTATTTATTAAATAATTACTGATTCTTCAACAATTTCTACCAAACGGAAACGTTTAGTTGCTGATAAAGGACGTGTTTCTTGAATCTTAACTGTGTCCCCTAATTTAGCTGAGTTGTTTTCATCATGAGTTTTGTATTTTTTAGAGTATTTTACTCGTTTACCATATAATTTGTGCGTTTTGTATGTTTCAACAAGTACAGTTACAGTTTTGTCCATTTTATCGGAAACGACTCTACCTACATAAACTTTACGATCATTTCTTTCGCTCACTTTTGTAACCTCCTCTTTCAATTAATTATTGATTAGCTTTACCTTGTTCAATTTCTCTTTCACGAGCAACAGTTTTTAGACGTGCAATCGTTTTTCTTACTGTGCGAATACGTGCAGTCTCTTCTAATTGACCTGTAGCTAACTGAAAGCGTAGGTTAAAAAGCTCTTCTTTAGAAGATTTAATTTGTTCTTCTATCTCTGAAGTGGTTAAGTCTCTAATTTCCTTAGCTTTCATTTGTTTCACCACCCAATTCTTCACGTTTTACAAACTTAGTTTTCACTGGAAGTTTGTGGCTTGCTAAACGTAATGCTTCGCGCGCTGTTTCTTCATCAACGCCTGCGATTTCAAATAAAATTCTACCTGGTTTTGCTACAGCAATCCAGCCTTCAACGGCACCTTTACCAGCACCCATACGTACTTCTAGAGGTTTTTTAGTGTAAGGTGTATGTGGGAAGATTTTAATCCAAACTTTCCCGCCACGCTTCATGAAACGTGTCATTGCAATACGAGCTGATTCGATTTGACGAGATGTGATCCAAGATGTTGTAGTAGCTTGTAAACCATACTCACCAAATGTTACATAGTTACCGCCTTTAGAACGACCAGTTGTTTTAGGACGATGTTGACGACGATATTTTACACGTTTTGGTAGTAACATTATTATTTTCCTCCTTCACTAGTGTTCTTAGTAGGAAGAACTTCTCCACGATAGATCCATACTTTGACACCTAATTTACCATAAGTTGTGTCAGCTTCTGCATGTGCATAACTAATGTCAGCACGTAGTGTATGAAGTGGAACAGTTCCTTCTGAATATTGCTCAGCACGAGCGATGTCAGCTCCGCCTAAACGACCTGAAACTTGAGTTTTGATACCTTTAGCACCAATCTTCATAGCTCTTGTAATAGCTTGTTTTTGTACACGACGGAATGATGCACGGTTTTCTAATTGACGTGCAATATTTTCTGCAACAAGTTTAGCATCTAAATCAACTTTTTTGATTTCAATTACATTGATGTGTACTTTTTTACTTGTTAATGTATTTAATTTGTTACGTAATTTTTCAATTTCTGAACCGCCTTTACCAATTACCATACCTGGCTTACCAGTATGAATAGCGATGTTGATACGATTAGCAGCACGTTCAATGTCAACGTGAGAAACTGATGCTTCATTTAATGCGTTATCAATAAACTTACGGATTTTTAAATCTTCGTGTAATAGTGATGCGAAGTCTTTTTCTGCATACCATTTAGCTTCCCAATCACGGATTACACCAACACGAAGTCCGATTGGATTAATTTTTTGACCCACAGTGTTCCCTCCTTAAAAAATGATTAAGCTTCTTTAGCTTCTTCTTTACCGTCACTTACGACGATTGTAATGTGGCTTGTACGTTTGTTTATCGCACTTGCACGACCTTGTGCACGTGGACGGAAACGTTTTAATGTTGGTCCTTCATTTGCATAAGCTTCTTTAACTATTAATTCATCAGTGTTCATGTCATAGTTATGTTCAGCATTTGCTAGAGCGGACATTAGTAATTTTTCAACTACTGGTGATGAAGCTTTGTTTTTTAATTTTAAAATCGCAATCGCTTCACCAGCGCTTTTGCCTCTAATTAGATCTAATACTAATCTAACTTTACGAGGTGCGATTCTTATTGTTTTAGCAACCGCTTTTGCTTCCATTCAGAGTTCCTCCTCTACCTGTTAGAATTATCTTCTAGTTTTTTTGTCATCTGCTACGTGACCTTTAAATGTACGTGTCGGAGCAAATTCTCCTAATTTATGACCAACCATATCTTCAGTAACGAATACTGGAACATGTTTACGACCATCATATACAGCGAATGTATGTCCGATGAAATCAGGGAAAATAGTTGAACGACGTGACCAAGTTTTGATTACTTGTTTTTTCTCGCTTCCGCTTTGCGCTTCAACTTTTTTCTTTAGATGATCGTCAGCGAAAGGTCCTTTTTTAATACTACGAGCCATAGTGGCGCCTCCCTTCTTATTGTGTGCGTGCAGCAATTATGCCGCACACGCAAATAAGTTATTTTTATTTTTTCTTACGACCACGAACGATAAGTTTGTCTGATGATTTTTTACCACGACGTGTTTTCTTACCAAGCGTAGGTTTACCCCAAGGTGACATTGGAGATGGTCTACCGATAGGTGCACGACCTTCACCACCACCGTGTGGGTGATCGTTAGGGTTCATTACAGAACCACGAACTGTAGGGCGAATGCCTTTCCATCTTGAACGTCCTGCTTTACCAACGTTTACAAGTTCATGTTGGATGTTACCAACTTGACCAATAGTAGCACGGCAAGTTGAAAGAATCATGCGTACTTCACCAGATCTTAATCTGATTAATACATATTTTCCTTCTTTACCAAGTACTTGTGCACTAGCACCAGCTGAACGAGCGATTTGTCCACCTTTACCAGGTTTCAACTCGATGTTGTGAACTACTGTACCTACTGGAATGAATTGTAATGGTAATGCATTACCTAATTTGATATCTGCTTCTTCACCACTCTCAAGTACTTGACCTACTTTAAGGTTTTTTGGAGCGATGATATAGCGTTTTTCTCCATCAGCGTAAACTAATAAAGCTATGTTTGCTGAACGGTTTGGATCATATTGAATTGAATCAACTTTAGCGTTGATGCCATCTTTATTACGTTTGAAATCAATAACACGGTATTGACGTTTATGTCCTCCACCATGATGGCGAACTGTCAATTTACCTTGGTTATTTCGTCCCGCTTTTTTCGGTAGCGGTTGTAATAATGACTTTTCTGGCGTAGTTTTCGTAATTTCTGCGAAATCTAACGAAGTCATATTACGACGACCATTAGTAATTGGCTTATATTTTTTTAGAGCCATTGTCGTTTACCTCCTTATTGGTAATATTTTAGTTGAATAGATCGATTGATCCTTCTTTTAATTTAACAATTGCTACGCGTCTTTTGTTTGTATAGCCTTGGTAACGGCCCATACGTTTTTTCTTTGGTTTGTAGTTGATGATGTTTACTTTATCAACTTTTACGTCAAAGATTTCTTCAACAGCGATTTTAACTTGTGTTTTGTTAGCACGAGTATCAACGTCGAATGTATATTTGTCTTCAGCCATAGCGACTGAAGATTTTTCAGTGATTACGGGGCGCTTAAGAACGTCTCTTGCTTCCATTATCCTAGCACCTCCTCAACTTTTTTAGCAGCTGATTCTGTGATTATTACACTGTCAGCGCTTGTGATATCTAGAACATTTAAACCTTGAGCTGTAGTAACTTGTACACCAGGAATGTTACGTGCTGATAAAGCAACGTTCACATCTTCTGATTCTGTAACTACTAATACTTTTTTAGGTTGTTCTAAATTAGAAAGTACAGATTTGAACTCTTTAGTTTTTGGAGCTTCTAAGTTTAATGTATCAACAACAGTTAAACCTTTTTCTTGTACTTTGAATGATAATGCTGAGCGTAATGCTAAACGGCGCATTTTCTTAGGCATTTTGTATGAGTAGCTTCTTGGTGTTGGTCCGAATACGACACCACCACCACGCCATTGTGGAGCACGGATTGTACCTTGACGCGCACGTCCTGTACCTTTTTGTCTCCATGGTTTACGTCCACCACCACGTACTGCTGAGCGATTCTTAACAGCATGTGTACCTTGGCGTAATGAAGCACGTTGTAAAGTGATTGCTTCAAAAAGAACGTTGTTGTTTGGTTCGATTGCAAATACTGCATCGCTTAATTCAACTGAACCTGATTTAGATCCGTCTACTTTAAATACATCATAATTAGCCATTATGCATTTCCTCCTTTCGTTATATATTATTTATTACCTTTGATTGATGATGAGATTTCTAAAAATCCTTTTTTAGGTCCAGGTACATTACCTTTTACTAAAATAACATTGTTTTCTACGTCAGTTTGAACTACTTCTAAGTTTTGAACTGTAACAGTGTTACCACCCATACGTCCAGGCATTTTTTGTCCTTTAAAGACTTTTGAAGCATCTGATGCCATACCGATTGAACCTGGTGCTCTATGGAAATGAGAACCATGTGACATTGGACCACGTGCTTGATTATGACGTTTAATGGCACCTTGGAAACCTTTACCTTTAGATACGCCAGTTACATCAATTACGTCGCCGGCTTCAAATGTATCAACTGAGACTTCTTGACCTACTTCGTATTCATCAACATTAACGTTTCTGAATTCACGAATGAAGCGCTTAGGTGCTGTGCCAGCTTTTTTAGCATGTCCTTCAGCTGGTTTGTTAGCGTATTTGTTTGTTTTGCTATCTTTTTTGTAAGCTTTTTTATCTTCGTAGCCTACTTGAATAGCGTTGTATCCGTCAACTTCTTCAGTTTTCTTTTGTAATACAACGTTTTGGCTTGCTTCTACTACTGTTACTGGAATTAAATCACCGTTTTCTCCGAAAACTTGTGTCATCCCGATTTTTCTTCCTAAGATTCCTTTGGTCATCGAAAGTCCACCTCCTAAATTTTTCTATTATAATTTGATTTCGATGTCTACGCCTGATGGTAAGTTTAAGCCCATAAGAGCATCAACTGTTTTTGGTGTAGGGTTAACAATATCGATTAAGCGTTTATGTGTACGTTGTTCGAATTGTTCACGTGAATCTTTGTACTTATGCACGGCACGGATAATCGTGTAAATTGATTTTTCAGTCGGTAACGGAATTGGTCCAGATACATCTGCACCAGAACGTTTCGCTGTTTCAACAATTTTTTCTGCTGATTGATCAATTACTCTGTGATCATAAGCTTTTAATCTGATTCTGATTTTTTGTTTTGCCATAATTTTCCCTCCTTATTCGTCTACATTTAAGTGATAGACTTCTCCACGAAAACTATCTCACACAGCGCCATGGCAAAGCGGCCGGGTGTGTCAGTAACCTTTCGCTTCATCGCGTGTTCTTAAAGTCCAACATTAGATATGTTACATGAAAAGACGTGATTTATCAAGCTTTTCTTTAAAAGTTTTTTAACTTTTGTCTAACACATACTTTGTTATTGTACTTGAATTCACTTTATAGTTCAACCTATTTTAAGATATTCCTCAAATTTCTTTGTGATATTGCTATTTTTTTATTATAGAATTTCTTTTCGATGTACTATAATAGATAAATAAGGTGGTGATATGGTATGAAAAGTGGTATTCGTACTACACTCATTATATTAAGTATAGTTTTGCTAATCGGTGAATTTGTTTATGGTATTCCTTTCTTAGGTGGAAGTATAATTCTTAGTTTTGGATGGCAACCACTATTAATTAATGCACTACTGTACTTAATTACGATGATTATATTAATAGTAGATAAACAAAATTCCATTAAACCAATGATGATTATTCCTCTATTAGGAATCATTGGATCCTTCATTGCGTTTATTCCTGTTATTGGGATGATAGTCCATTGGGTTTTATTCTTTTTAATGTTGTTCTTTATTCTTATTTTGTTTTCTACGCCTTTATATGTTCCGAACAAACATGCTAAAGTTGTTTATACAGAAGACAGACGTAAAGATCATATATAATATAACAAGTTGATAATGCAGAACTTATTATAGCCTCAGTTTCAATTGTTACATCACAAACTTACTATAGCTCTGTAATTACATTTGAATTAAAAGTATTTAATGAGTTCATTCTAGCCAATTCATTTCAGGTTATATTATATCGCCTTTTAATTTCACTATATAATGAAGAAACTGGTTTTGTTATGTTTTAACTATATTCAACTTTCATGAATTCATGGTTGTTTTTATTTTTCATTATAATATATCTAGACTAATAAAAAAACACTGATCCGAGTCATCGCGACTTCGATCAGTGTTTTTTATTTTTATCCGTGAACAAACACGAAGTAAAGTATAAATAATACCATAAGTCCGTACATGATTGGATGTACTTCTTTATGTCTTTTGGAAATCAGCATCGTAATTGGATAGAATATAAAGCCACATGCGATACCCGTTGCAATAGAGTATGATAAAGGCATCATAATGATTGTAACAAATGCTGGTACTGCTACTTCAAATTTCTTCCAATCAATTTCTGCAAAATTAGCAGCCATTAATACACCGACTACTACTAATGCAGGTGTAGTGACTGCACTCGTTACGATTTCCATCAATGGGCTAAAGAATATTGCTAACAAGAAACAGAACCCAGTGACGACACTGGCAAAACCTGTTCTTGCTCCTACTGCCACACCTGACGTTGATTCAATATATGATGTTGTCGTCGTTGTACCAAAGATTGCACCAACAATTGTTGCTAATGAATCTGAAAATAACGCTCGACCTGCTCTTGGTAATTTGTTGTCTTTCATGATTCCCGCTTGTGATGCAACAGCTACCAGTGTACCTGCAGTATCGAAGAAATCAATAAATAAAAATGTTAGTATTACGATTAAAAATTGTACTGTAAATAGTTGACTAGGGTCTTTAAAAGCATCAAACGCTGCACCAAATGTTGGTTCAATGCTTGGCACCTTCCCTACGATGCCACTAGGCGTATGTATAAGCCCCGTTATCATTCCGAGTATTGATGTTAACACCATACCTATAAATATAGCACCTGGTACTCTTCTAGCATAAAGTATTACAGTAACTAGAATACCGAAAATTGTTAGTAATACAGGACCATCTGTTATATGGCCTAATGTAACAAGTGTTGAGTCATTTTTAACAATAATACCTGAGCTTTGCAACCCTACAAATGTTATAAAGAGTCCTATACCTGCTGAAACTGCCATTTTCATTTGATAGGGAATAGCATTTATAATGGTTTCCCTCAATCCGGTCATTGTTAGTATCGCAAAGACTACCCCTGAAAATAGTACCCCTGTTAATCCAACCTGCCATGGTATACCCATAGTTAATACGACTGTAAATGCAAAGAATGCATTTAAGCCCATTCCAGGCGCCAATGCGATTGGATATCTAGCAATCAGCCCCATAAATAAAGATCCTACAAATGCTGCAAGTGCTGTAGCGACAAATATAGCGCCTTGGTCCATCTTCATGTCGTCAGATACACCATCTACGCCTGCTAAACTGAGTACTTGTGGATTAACAGCTAAAATATATGCCATAGACAAGAAAGTTGTAAGTCCACCAAGTATCTCTTTCTTATAGTTTGTTCCATGTTTATCAAACTTGAAATACTTTTTCACGGTTAGTTCTCCTTTTTTTAAAATACCTTAATATTCTAATACCAATCACACTATTTTACAATAGCAAACACGAACTTTGTGATATTTCAAGAATTCTTTGTTCGATAAAATTAGAATTTAAGGCCTTTTAAAGCATCTTGGAATGGATTGTTTTCTAACCCTTCATCGTTATTCATATATTTCTTCATATCTTTTTTATTCACTTTTCCTGTTTTTTTACTTTGATGACGCTTATCCATTTGTGCTTGTGTTTCTGTGTGGCCACATACACAGCGATATACTGCATCTTTCCCTCTGCCGAAAAGCGTCATTTTTTTATGACAGTTTGGACAACGTGCATTCGTTTTTCGTTGGACATTTTTTTTAGTTTTACATGTAGGATCTTGGCAAACCAACATTTGACCATTTTTAGTTTTCACTTTAATCATAAATTTCCCACATGTTGGGCATTCAGTGGTCGTTAAATTATCATGTTTATAATTTTGTTCACTTTCTTTAATTTCATTAACTACATTGTTTGTAAACTGCTTCATTTCAGCAATAAACTGCTTGGGATTATATTGTCCCTTTTCAATTAACGATAATTTTTCTTCCCATTCTGCTGTCAATAATGGAGAAGTTAGTTTTTGCGGTGCCAATTCTAGTATTTGTTTTCCTTTTGATGTTACTTTGATTTTACCATCACGAGCCTCAATTGCATTCATATTAAATAATTTTTCGATGATATCTGCTCTTGTCGCAACAGTACCGATGCCGCCGGTTTCTTTTAACGTTTCATTATGTTTTTTATCATCTAATTTAAAGAATTTTTGTGGGCTTTCCATCGCTTTCAGTAAAGTTCCTTCATTAAAGTATGCGGGTGGCGTTGTTTCATGTTGTTCAATGTTTACACGACTAACTTTGAGTTTGGTTTCTTTTTCCAAATGTGCAATATGTTCATTTGCTTTATCTTGATGATCAAATATTGCTTTATATCCTAATTTAGTAGTTACTTTATCTTTAAACGCAAATATATTATCCCCCACTTTTAAATCTATTGATATCGCTTCATATTCATGGGGAGGCATAAGATTTTCAAGATATCTTTGTGCAATCATCATATATACTTTTGTTTCACGTTGACTTAGTTGACTCATATCTGGTCGTACTTCTGTTGGAATAATAGCATGATGATCCGAAACTTTACTGTTGTTTATGAATCTTTGCTTCACAGAAAATGATTGGTTTATTTGTGTTTTGGCAATGTCTTTTAATGAAGTAGCCATTATCGCACGCAGTCTATCTTTTAGCGTGTCGACCATATCGTCAGTTAAGTAATTTGAATCTGTACGTGGATAGGTTACAATTTTATGCCTCTCATATAGCGCCTGTAATGTATTTAATGTTTCCTTTGGACCAAGGTGATAACGTTTATATGCTTCTTGCTGTAAATCAGTTAAATTAAACAATTGCTGTGGGTATGATTTCTTGTGACTCTTATTAATAGATTGGATCACACCCTCTTGCCCTTCAATCGCCTTTTTAATATCTTCAAAAACTTTTCTCTCGTGAGTTGATTGCGGCTTGATACTTTGGAATGTTAATCCTCCAGCAGTTAAGTTCATCGTATAATAAGTTTGAGGTTGAAACTGATTTATTTCATTTTGTCTCAATTGTACTAGTTGAATGGTTGGTGTTTGAACACGTCCCAGCGAAAGTTGTGCATCATATTTAGTCGTCAGTGCACGTGTCGCATTAATACCTACAATCCAATCTGCTTCACTACGCGCTAATGCTGCATAATATAAATTATTGAATTGCTTACCATCTTTAAGTTTATTAAAGCCGTCTTTTATTGCTTTATTAGTTACTGAACTAATCCATAAGCGCTGAATAGGTTTCTTATTATGTGCTTTGTCTAAAATTAAGCGTGCAACAAGCTCTCCCTCTCTCCCAGCATCCGTTGCAATAATAATATCCTTTACTTTATTGTTATTTATTAATGCTTGTACTGTTGAAAATTGTTTTTTAGTCTTACTAATAACAACTGTTTTCATTTTGTTTGGTATAATAGGTAAATCATTAAGTTTCCATTCTTTATAATTATTATCATATTGTTCCGGAGTCGCATTCGTAACCAAATGCCCTAACGCCCATGTAACAATGTATTTATTATTTTCAAAATAGCCATTGCGCTTTTCATTGATATTCAACGTATTTGCAATATCACGACCTACTGAAGGTTTTTCTGCTATAATCAGTGATTTCATAATTTCGTCCTTTCAAATTCAATATGGTATTTATTGTAACATGTATATAGCACATCAAAACTTCCATTTATTGCAAAAAGTTCATATAATTAAGTTAATAGTTCATCAGACGGAGGTATGTTATGAAAACTATCAAATTAAATGACTATAATCAAATTGTGGATTTTATAAGTAATGCGGATTATCACTCTGCTTCTTATTTATACAAATTACCACAAGCACATGAAGAGGTTGAAGACAAAATTCGACAAGCCATCGTTGACCCTGGTGTATTCGCACATGTAGATGATCAAGAGCAAATTATCATGTTGATATTAGCCTTTAAATATGAAGAAGAAAAATACAAAGTTGTTGGTCCATTCCTTAGAACAGATGTAGCTCCAAACGTGACAGCATTTCAATCGCTATTCGAATCACTGGCACAAAGTAAACCTAAAACTACTAATTTCAACTTTTCATTTGAAGAAACAGAGCAAACTTTTTTACAATTTATGAAAGCCATCCAATCATCTTATAGTTTCACTGATTATCATCTAATTACTACTCAGGATGTTGGGCAAATTGAACATGCACAAAATATCACCAATTATCATCCAGCCTATTATCGCTCTTTTTGTAAATTACATGAGAATACATTTAAACATGATGTTATGACTGCTGACGAAATTATAGACTCTCTAGATGATAATAACCATTTATTTGTGTTTATGTCAGAAGGTTTACTTAAAGGTTATGTTTATCTCCAAGTATATGAGCATAAAAAAAATGCAGAAATTAAGTATTTTTCTTCTCATTCAGATTATAGATTGATGGGTATAGCCTTTGATTTACTTACTCATGCGTTACATTTCGCGTTTAGCACATATGATATTAACAAAATATATTTTAAGATACGTAGTAAAAACACGACATTAGTAGAACGTTTTAATGAACTTGGATTTAATATCAATTACGAGTACAAAAAATTCAAATATGTAGCAAGTCACATTTAGCAATTAACAAGTTAATTTTAAAAAAGAATGGAAAATCAATGATTTTCTATTCTTTTTTTATTCAATTAAGCAATTTTTATTATACACAAAAACACTGATATAGTAAGAATTCATGCAACATAATTAAAAAAAAATGTCAAATATTAAACAATTATTTTTACTATCTTCTTATTTTGGTTTAAAATGGTTTATTAAAGGCAATCATTAGGATTGTTTTTTAGGAAGTAAGTAAAAATAAATAGAGAAAGAGTGAGTAATTGTATGGATTTATTAATTGCCCTGTTACCTGCACTATTTTGGGGTAGTGTAGTATTAATTAATGTTCTTGTAGGAGGAGGTCCTTATAACCAAATTAGAGGGACTACTTTTGGTGCATTAATTATTGGTGTGATCTTGTTATTAACTGGTAACGCCAAATTCGATGACTTTACCGTTATCATTGTTGGTTTAATCTCAGGTGCTTTCTGGGCGCTTGGTCAAGGATACCAATTGAAATCAGTAAGTTTAATAGGTGTATCTAAGACAATGCCTATTTCTACAGGATTACAATTAGTAGGAACGACATTATTTAGTGCCGTTTTCTTAGGAGAATGGAGTACTGGTACACAAGTTGCATTAGGCTTAACTGCCATGGTCTTACTTGTTATTGGTATCACTATGACTTCAATGAAAGGTAAGAATGAAGCGAGCGAAAGTTCTAAGAACTTTGGTAAAGCGATGCCTATCTTACTTATTTCTACTGTAGGTTATGTTGTATATGTAGTTATCGCACAAATTTTTGGAGTAGATGGTACAAGCGCCTTATTCTTCCAATCTATTGGTATGGCTATTGGTGGTTTAATCTTATCAGCGAAACACGAAACTTCAGCGAAAAGTACATTATGGAACTTAATTCCAGGTGTTGTTTGGGGTATCGGTAACTTATTTATGTTCTACTCACAACCAAAAGTTGGTGTAGCAACAAGCTTTTCATTTTCACAATTACTAGTAATCGTTTCTACACTTGGTGGTATCTTCCTATTGGGTGAACGTAAAGACAAGCGTCAAATGGTTGGCATTTGGGCAGGTATTGTTTTAATTATCGTTGCTGCCTTCCTTTTAGGTAATATTAAAGGATAGATAAGTGCGATTCTTAATTATAGCTTTCAATTAATGAAAGTGATATTGTATTATGGGACAAATTTTAAGTTTAAGAGATGTTTAATGTGTTTTATATTTAAGGAGGAGTCAAACAATGTTTGCAGATTTAGAAGGAAAAGTAGTAGTAATTACAGGTGCCGGAAGTGGTATTGGTAAGTCATTCGCAGAATCATTTGGTCAAGCAAAAGCAAAAGTAGTCATGAACTATCGTTCTGAAGGTCATGTAGCAGATGTAGATAAATCTATCCAACTTATCGAAGAAGCTGGCGGCCAAGCTATTAAAGTTCAAGCTGACGTTTCAGTAGAAGACGACGTAAATAGATTGGTTCAAACAGCTGTAGATCATTTTGGTACACTTGATATCATGATTAACAATGCTGGATTTGAAAAACCAATCCCTACGCATGAAATGCCTTTAGAAGAATGGAAAAGAGTCATTGATATTAATTTAACTGGTGCTTTTATTGGTTCAAAAGCTGCAGTTAACCAATTTTTCAAAGAAGATAAAAAAGGTGTAATCCTTAATACTTCAAGTGTTCATGACACAATTCCATGGCCTAACTATGCAAACTACGCAGCAAGTAAAGGCGGATTAAAATTAATGATGGAAACAATGTCAATGGAGTACGCTCAATACGGTATCCGCATCAATAACATTTCACCAGGGGCAATTGTTACTGAACATACAAGAGAAAAATTCTCTGATCCAGCTACACGCGCAGAAACAATTGAAATGATTCCATCAAAAGAGATTGGCGAAGCTGATCAAGTTTCAAATGTTGCTTTATTCTTAGCATCAGACTTAGCAAGTTATATTCACGGTACAACAATCTATGTTGATGGTGGTATGACGAACTATCCAGCATTTATGGGTGGAAAAGGATAATAACTATAATATTATTGCTTAATATTATAAAAAGCGTTCCTGTTCTTAAACAGGAACGCTTTTTTATGTTTTATTTAACCATCATGGATTTGCGAAAATTACATTTTAACTATACTTTAATCATTAATATTAAGTCATGCTATACAAACAATGCTTGGTAGATATACAAAATAACAATACTTATCACTATCGTTAAATTTGTGACCATGCCGACAAGTGGTAATGTTTTATATTTAAATTGAATAGAATATGGAATAATTGCTACACCTACCGGTAATAACCATGCAACTTGTAAAGTTGTTTTAATCATTTGATTGTCTACAGGTAAAAAGAAATGAACAAGTAAACCTATCGTAATACCTAGCCCATAATGAATAGCTAAATATTTCATTGCAATAGGTAAAAATCTTTTATCAATACTGAAATTCAACATTAATCCTAGTAGTATCATTGATAATGGCATATTTGCACTAGATAACACAGAGAAGAAATCAATCACTGGTGCTGGAAAATGAATATTAAGCATATTTAAAATAAACATTGTAATATATGTCACTAAAGGTACTGATTTTATTAAATTTTTACCTAAATATTTAAAATCAAAACTATCCCCTGCACTACTAAAATAACTTCCCACAAAATAAGTGACACCAAACATAATAATCGCTCCACCAATATCTGCCATACCAAAATATATCATACCAGTTTTTGGCCAAATTGCTTCAACAAGTGGATACGCAAATAAACCTATGTTCAAAGAAGCCATCAT
Organism: Staphylococcus casei; assembly: GCF_030294405.1. Taxonomy (NCBI): domain Bacteria; kingdom Bacillati; phylum Bacillota; class Bacilli; order Caryophanales; family Staphylococcaceae; genus Staphylococcus; species Staphylococcus casei. The sequence continues at coordinate 771,720 of NZ_CP125718.1, read as the reverse complement.
CATACCCGTTGTTCCTCTGATTTGGTTATCATATTTTACAAATAACCAAATTACTATCACCTTTGCTAGAACGCCATATAAAATCATCATAATAGGCAATATAGAAAGGGATACATCTAAATCCGCTTTATTTAAATTCACTATCACAAGAGAAGGAAGTGTGACATTGAGAACTAACGTTGAAAAGACTTGACTATCGTTAGCCTTAAAATAATTAATTCTTTTAAGTGCATAACCTAATGCGATGAGTAAAATAATTATGATAAATTGTTGTGTCACAATAATCCTTCTTTCGTTTTCATTCTATTTTCATATATTAACATATTTCTTCGCTATTTTAGAAGCGTTCAATTTCGTGTTATACTTTATTAAAATAACACAGTTTTTACTGTATCGATAAAGGAGTACGCTATAATGGATTTAAATGAAAAATTAGCTGAACTTAAACATGACTACGTAAGATTACAAGGCGACTTAGAAAAAAGAGAGTCCGTCAATCAGCAAGTTGACCCATTATTACGCCAACTTGAAGATATAGAACAAGAAATTGCTAAAGTACGTTCAGAAATTAGTCAAAAAGAACACTAATAACATCCTAGTCAAGCAAAAACTTACATGCTAAGATTAAGAACGAATATAGAAAGGATGTCATTTAATGCAATTGTATCTTATCTTTTTACCCATATTATATTTAATTGTCAGTTACATAAGTATATTTAAATTGAATACGATTATAACTCGCATTTTACGTATAATCATGGCTCTGCTTTTACTATTTGTTGTAGCTATTACAACGTTATCCTTCCCTGCATTAAATTGGTGGGTATTTGTTATACTCATACTCATAGTTGGGAATGTAGAAATAACAGCTTTTAAATACGGTAAAAAAGATCAAAAAGCTGTGAAAATTTTAAATATAATGAGTGCTATATTATTTGTAATATACGTTATTTTATCTTTAGTGTTATATTAAAATTAAACAGTATATGTATCAGTACAGAAATAGCAATTTATTTCTGTACTTTTTATTTACACAAAAAAGCTTGGGTATTTTATGAATACCCAAGCTTTTCATTATACTTTTACTTATACTTTTTTCCTATTTATCAACTTATCTTTCAAAGTAAACAGTATTTCATAAATCACTGGTACCACAATTAATGTTAGTAATGTAGAGGAAATCAGTCCACCTACAACAGTGGCTGCCATTCCTTTTGATATTATGATTGAACTGCTTTCACCAAATAGCATGGGGGATAAGGCACCAATGGTTGCTAGTGCGGTCATTAAAATCGGTCTAATACGTGTAGCACCAGCTTCTAATAATGCTGCTTGCATATTCATACCTTGTTGTTGCTGATTAATTACTCTGTCTATGAGTACAATTGCATTCGTCACGACAATACCTATTAACATTAGCATACCTATCATACTTGGTACCGAAATCGTTTCACCTGTAAGAATAAGTGCTATAACGACACCTATAATTGTATACGGTAATGAGAATAGAATTGTTAATGGCGCCAATGGTCCTTTAAATGTTAATACGAGTACTAAGTAAACAATGATGATTGCTGCTAACATTGCCACTGCTAACTGAGTAATCGCCTTAGTAATATCTTCATTTGCACCACCAATATTTGTTTTTACATTGCTTGGTTTATCCATGTTGTTCACTTTAGTCATGACTTTTTGTGATGTTCCACCAACATCATCATTTGTTACTTTTGCTGAAACAGTCGCTGCGTAATCACCTGCTTGCGTGTCTATTTTGTTTGGTGTAGTCGACATTTCTAAATGCGCAATATCGTTTAATACGATAGTATTACCTGTCGGCGTGTTTAATTCTGTTTGCTCTAATTTGTTTTGAGTCCAATGTGTTTCTTGATCCTTTTTAATTTTTACATTTATTGATTTACCATGCTCTTTCACAGTAGTTATACTATCTTCTGGTGTATTTTGATTTAAAGTCATAGCTAACTGTGAAGCTGATAATCCATAGTTAGAGGCTTTGTTTTGATCTACTTTAATATTATATTGATCATAAGTTTGTGATAAATCAGATTTAACATTTGCCACCCCTTTTATAGCTTTCATATTATCTTCTATTTTATTTACTGTTCCTTTTATCGCATTTAGTGACGGTCCACTAACTGTCACTTTCAATTCGTTATTATTACCACCCGTTCCCATGTCTTGGTTCGACCATTCACCTGGATGGTTGTAGTGTTTTATATGTTTTAATACTTTATCTGGTTCTTCATCAAAGTGTGGTGTGTCAGATTGATATTCCACCATGAGCGCTAGACTCTTAGAATTACCCGTAGGGTCTGTTGGCGTCGCACCACCAACAGAATACTGCACAGTTTCCACTTTACTTTTATCATTTAAGTAGCCTTGAATTTCTTTCGCATGCTTGAGTACGCTTTGTTTTGTTTCCCCTGGTTCTGGCGTATAGGTCAAAGCCATATATTTATCTGAACCTGTGGAAATAAAGCTCGTTCCTAACTTAGCAGCGCCTAATCCAATACTCAATAATAAAATCAAGGTACTCACAATAATCACAAACCACTTATGGTTTAATGACCATTTCAATATACTTTTATAGTTTCTACCTACTCTTCCTAATGATGTTACTTTACGCTGTTTAATACCGCCCTTAAATAATGTCGCACTCAATGCAGGTACAATCGTAATTGAGACAAGTAGTGAAGCTAACAGACTAAACGCAATCGCTAAAGCAAAAGGCCTAAACATTTCACCAACTGAACCTGTTACAAAAGCTAAAGGTAAAAACACAATGATGGTTACAATTGTTGATGACATGATTGGTTTAAACACTTCATTTGTTGCACTTACTATTAACGCGTCTCCTGTTAATCTTTCGTCTTTTTGTGATAATCGTCTATAAATATTTTCTACTACTACAATTGAGTCGTCAATAACTCGACCTATAGCAATGGTTAAGGCGCCAAGTGTTAAAATATTTAATGATACATTGCACAACTTCAATGCAATCATAGCTATAAGTATCGACATTGGTATAGATACGATTGAAATGGCAGTTGTTCTAATATTTCTTAAAAACAATAAAATTACGATGATTGCAAAAATGGTTCCTAAAACCGCTTTTTCTATCATTGTATAAATTGAATCTTCAATAGGTTTGGCCGTATCCATAACTTTAGTGGCCACCATATTAGGATTATCTTTTACAAACTGTGCTATTTCTTTCTTGGTATCTTTAGCAACTTGTACTGTATTGGCATCTTGTGCTTTAATTACTTGTACATTGACTGCATCTTTTCCATTTGTTTTAGATATTGATGCGCGTTCATCTCCTATAGTTACTGTAGCAATATCGCTTAATTTAACAGTTTTACCACTATTATTAGAAGTTGGCCCTTGAACAGAGGGCGTTTGCGCACCTTGTACTTCACTTTCCCCTTGTGACTGAGCACTTGCAGCTGCTTGAATTGGAATATTTAATTGTTTTAAGGCACTTACAGACGTAAATTGCCCATCCACAACAACAGATTTTTCTGTTTTATCGAATTGGAAAAGCCCTAGTGGTGTCTGGCTCGTAGCACTTTTCAAATATTGTTGAACGCCGTCAGCAGTCATTCCCGTTTGTTCAAGTTTATCTTGATCAAAGTGAATTGATGCTTGCCTTGTTGTTTGGCCATTAAGTTGCGCATTTTGCACACCATTTATCATTTGGAGTTTAGGAAGTAAATGGTTTTCAAGATTACTCGTAGTATCTCTTAAATGATCGCCTTTCATCGTAAATGAATATGCAACAATAGGAAACGCATTCATAGAACTTCTAGTTAACTCGGGATCATCTACTTCTTCTTTAAATTTGATTTTATCAATTTCTTTTTTTAATTCATTTTCAACATTATCTAAATCCGTGCCTTCTTCATATTCTACAGAAACAATAGATGCATTTTGAATAGATTGTGCACTAACGCTTTTAACATTAGCCATAGATCTCACTTGATTATCTATCTTATCACTTATTTCTTCTTTTACTGTTTCTGGCGTCGCTCCCGGAAGCGTTGTTTGCACTTTAATCATAGGGGGTTCTACATCTGGTAATAGTTCAAGTTTCATTTTTGCGCTTGAATATACCCCTCCTAAAATGACAAGCAACACCATTAAGAAAATCGCAAATTTATTTCCCAATGAAAATTGCAATAACTTTTTAATCATTCCCTCATTCCTCTCTCCCACTTTCATATCATATAATCAATTTACCATAAGTTGAATTATTAAAATATCTATATTCTAACAATTCTATAAAAAGTAATAATAAAATAAAGAATATATAATATATTAATAATACTTATTTTTTTCATCAAAAAAACCTATTACGCTTTTTTAGTAACTCATTCTATGTACCAATAAATATGAGTAAGTCTGAATCACTTACCGTCTTGATCATAGGCGTTATACTATTAAAAACTTAATAGGAAAAATGTTGTTTTTTATTTATTAATGTATTATTTACGTTTTAACTTGCGCGAAATTTTAACTTTAGCTTTTGTTAACTTAGGCTTAACGTTTTCAATGATTTGATAGAGGGGTTTGTTTAAAACATAATCAAATTCTCCAATTTTTTCACTTAAGTAAGTGCCCCAAACCTTTTTAAACGTCCATAATCCATAATGATCTGAATCTTTATCAGGATTATTATCTGTGCCACCAAAATCATATGTTGTCGCTCCATGTTCTCTAGCAAACTGCATCATAGCAAATTGCATATGGTGATTCGGTAAAAACTCACGATATTCATTGGATGAAGCACCATATAAATAATATGCTTTATTACCTGCAAAGGTCAGTAACGCTCCAGATAAATAGATGCCTTCAGGATGTTTAGCTTCTAATGCTTCCATTTCTTTTATAAGTTCTGCAGTTTTATTCATTTTTTGTTCAGCATCATTAATTTTATTTAACGTCTTTTTATCTTGCTTTTTATCAGCTAATTTAGCTTTTTCAAGTTCTAAATCTGCTAAATCTTGTCTCAAGTCATTTAAAACTGGCTTAGGTTGAAGCTTAACTAAAAATAGTTCTGCATCACCGTCTGGATGAAGCGCATCATATATATTTTGGAAATAGCTAATATCTCGTGTTAAGAAACCATCTCGTTCACCCGTGATTTGCATCAAGTTTGCAAATGTTTTTAAGCCTTCTCTATTAGAACGCTCTATAGTTGTACCACGTTTTAATGCCAATCTAACTTTAGAACGGTTACGTCTTTCAAAGCTTTGAATCAACGCTTCATCGTCTTTTTCGATTGGTGTAATCATCGTCATTCTTGGCTGAATGTAATCTTTTGATAGTCCTTCTTTAAAGCCTTTATGCTTGAAACCTAGCGCTCGTAGATTTGTTAATGCATCCGCGCCTTTGTCTACTTCAACATCAGGGTCAATTTTGATTGCATAAGCTTTTTCTTCTTTAGCAATTTGCATCGCATATTCTAAAAGTGATTCTAATGCAAGTTTGTTACTATAATCAGTAACAAAACCTCTAGATATATAACATAGCGTATAAGGTAGTTTAGGCACTTTTTTAAATAAAAGTTGTGCCACTCCAACGATTTCTCCCGCTTCCCCAACTGCAATACGCTTTGAATACCATCCAGTTAGTTTTTTAGTTTCCGCCCATTTAGTCAATTGTAATAAATCACCTTGAGGATGAGCTTTAACAAATGCATCATGTTCTTGATTTGTGATATTCATCTTTTCCATAAAACTGATATCTCCTTTATCTTACAGTACATTAATATTATACATTGCTTCACTCATTCTTTCACATATAAACCATTGATTTGCTATACTATAATAAAAGTAAAAAAAGAGGTATTTAATATGCGCATTTTTATTCTTAGTCTACTATTAATTATAAACGTTATCTTTGTGATTCATTCTTTAGGCCAAACCCTTACCATTTCATATCTTAGTTTAAGGATTTTGTTTGCGGCATTAACTTTTATTCTAACAATATACCTATTATTATTGCGCACGAATAAATTCTCAACTTATTTAACTATTTTAACATTAATTATTTCTTTGATACACATTTTTATCATTGCACATAGCGCTTATGTTTATATCTATTAATCAGCTTCAAAACGATAACTTACACCTCTTATGATGAGCGTATAAGGTGAGGTTGTTAACGTATCTTTGATTACAATAGATTTATAGCCAGAATACTCTCCATCCAATATACGATATACTATATCATCAGCTTTTAATTTTAATGTTGTCTCTGTTGCTGATTCGCTAATGATTGTCATATCAAACCATTCTTGCCATTTCTTTACAGTATGTGCACGTTCTGTACTATATAATTCAATGCCTTTCACACTAAATTCTTTTTGTTGGAAAGGCGCTATTTTTTTATTCCTCACTTCTTCACGTTCATTCCACTGTATGAAAAAGGGAGGTTTAACTCTATAATCTGGATCAGCAATATACAATAATTTCCAAGATGTTTTATCGCCCTTTTTATTCTCTCTGTGCATGTGTACTGGCCCAATCACTTCTATATTTCGGTTTTCTAAATCCTTCTTCAACTGTTCCATATCTTGAGTACGAAATGCTAACGTCTTTAACCCTTGTTTATAATGATCTTGTACTATTTTTGACGGAAAAGAAACGCGCCCTTCATCAGACTTTATAACTTTTTGTAATATCTCAGGCTTAAACACATCTAATAGTTCAATATAGGCATTGTTTAGGTAAGCTAATCGATTAAAAGTACCTAATCTTACATGTTGTCCCCCTTGGTGTAAAGTGAATAAATGCCCTGGATATTTAAAGTCATTTAATTGATGAACATAATGGATAATATGATCTAATTTTAAGTTTTGCATAGTAAGTGGCCCCTTAACGTTTGTTTACAGTTCCATATTACCAAACTGCACAATGTATTACCTGTTTCAACCGCTTTTAGAAATAAGGATGAGTCCTTGTTAAATAATCTTATTTAAAAATTTTACGTTGTCTATTATTTACCCATCCCCCTTTCTTCGTAATCGCCTATTGCTTTATTACTGAAAAAGGATTACAATAATATTTGTTACAAATTAAGTTAGCAAAGCTAACTATATTCGGAGGTTCACATGTATACAAAAGACTTCTTTAATCACTTAACTGCTGTTTATAGACCCTATATAAAATTATTACAACCTATCTTTGATGAATTCGAAGTATATCCTGCACAATGGTTAGTATTAAAAGACCTCGCATATAATGGCCCAACAACTTTAGTACAAATTTCAAAACGACGTGCAATAGAGAAACCAACTACACGTAAAATTTTAAAAATTCTTTCTGAAAAATCTTTACTCACAATAGAACAAGGTATAGATAAACGAGAAAAAATATTAACGTTATCTGATGATGGAAAAATATTATTTGATAGTATTACCCAACGTATCGAAACCTTACAAGATGAAATTGTTAAACATACGAATCTATCTTCATCACAATTAGATGAAGCAATTACAACCATTCAATCAATTCATGAACAAATATCAAAAATGGAGGAAGCATGACATGAACCAATCACAAACAGTTAAAGCGCCTATATGGACTAAAAGCTTTAACATTAACTTTATTACAAATTTTTTAGTTTATCTATGTATGTATCTACTCATAGTCATTATTGCTAGTTATACTAAATCCGAATACAATGTTTCAGATAGCGTAGCTGGCTTAGTATCCGGACTCTTTATTATTGGCTCCTTAATTGGTCGTTTCGCAACAGGAAAATATGTCAATAAAGTAGGACCTAAGCGTATATTGCTTATCGGTTTAGCTCTATTAGTCATCACCCAACTATTTTACTTTATAGAAGGGTCCTTGGCTTTACTTATGTTTACTCGATTAATCAATGGTATTGCTACTGGTGTTACGACTACTGCTACTGGTACGATTGCCGCTTATGTTACACCACCTGAAAGAAAAAGTGAGGGCATTAGTTTATTCTCATTAAGTCTAGTTATTGGTGCAGCAATTGGTCCTTTCTTTGGCTTATTACTTATTAATACATTTCCAATAAAACTATTATTTTCTATTTGCCTTATTTGTGGGTTAGTAAGTCTAATCATATCGTTCTTTGTTAACCTTCAATTTGATATCATTTCAAATCATGATGCTATTGAAAAAGCACCAAGTAAAAAATTCAATCTAAGCAACTACATTGCAAAAGAAGCGGTGCCTGTAGCTGTGATTATGTTAATATCTGGGTTAACTTATTCATCCATACTTACATTTTTACAATTTTTTGCCCAAGAAATTAATTTGGTAACGCTTTCTAGTTATTTCTTTATATTTTATGCAATTGCATCACTGATTACGCGTCCAATTGCTGGTCGGCTTATGGACCAAAAAAATGAAAATATTGTTGCTTATCCAGCGTTCATATTCTTATTTTTAACATTTATTGCACTCAGTGTCACAAGTAATGGTTGGACCCTCGTTCTCGCCGGTTTGTTATTAGGCGCTGGTTATGGAAACATTTCATCTTGCATGCAAGCTATCGCCATAAAAGTATCTCCACCAGCTAAATATGGTATTGCTACATCAACCTATTTTATTGGTTTAGATTTAGGTTTAGGCTTTGGTCCATATGTACTTGGATTTGCAACTTCATCCGTTTCATATGCTCAACTCTACGCTATAATGGCAATTATTGTAGCGATTACAATGATTATATACTTCTTTGTACATGGTAGAAAGGTGAAACACATCAATGCATAACAAAAAACGTAACATTCCTCAATGATGAATGTTACGTTTTTTTATATCTTCTTAAAATTGATCTTACGCTATTGAGCGATTTTAATATTTTCTATTTCACTTATAATCTCATCTAGCAATTTGATTTGAGCTGTATTGAAATAGTAAAATACTTGACGTTCATCCGTTTCTGAACGCACTTTTGATATCAACTCTTTCTTATATATTTTTCTAATAATCACATCAATTTTACTTGTGTCCCATAACATCTCAAAATGTAAGGTATCTCGTAATTCTTTTCCACTAATTTTTTGAGCATCATAAACTTTATACAAGACTACGAACTCTTCTATAGATAAACTATGTACTGATTTAAGCCAATGTTTCAATTGACTCAAAGCTCTCTCTGATGTAATAAAATATGATACTTTACTTTCCATAATAGTTGCCTCCTTATTGTCTACTCTAGTTGTATTAAATGGCTTTATATAATGAATAAGCTTTTAAAATATTATATAACACTTTCTTCATTAAATCTATTATTTTTAAATAAACAGATAAATGTTTTCTACTATTGAAAATGATTTATATATCCTACCATACATATCATTTTTTATTTATATTATCTAATACCTTTTTTATAATTAGCGTTTACTTCTTTCACTTTCTTACTAAATCATTTGAAATAATATTTTAAACATATTGCTCATTTGATTTATAATTCGATAATACACGACTTTAGTTTATATCTTATTTTTCATAAAAATGTCCATGAGTTGATTGATATCTTTCGCTTTTTAGACAATATAAAGAACTGAAGTACTTCAACACGTGAGATACTTCAGCCCTTTAATTTTTTATATCACAGCACTTATTATTATCACTAGTTAACATATAAAGCACCTCATTAATGTTGCACTAAATTGATAACGATCATCTTCTTACGCTTACCCACCAATATAATTCATATTTATCTTTTTACGTTTTCTATTAGCCACAGTTTGTTCTGTCCGTTCATCAGAATAACGATCATCTCTTATACGCCACAATGCTTTAAATTGCTCTAACAATGCTTTGTCACTAACGCCCGAACGCATAAAAGTTTTAACATTAAAGCCATCAACTTCACTGAACAGACACCCATAAAACTTACCGTCTGATGAAAGACGTGCACGTGTACACGTTGAACAAAAGGATTGCGACACACTGGTAATCAATCCAAACTGTGCCTCATTATCGTTATGTCGATAATACTTCGCTACTTCTCCATAATACTTAGGTGGTACAGGGGAAATATCAAATCCAGACTCTATCATATTAAGCATGTCCGCTTTGGATACCACTTTACTAAAGTCCCAACCATTATCATTGCCAACATCCATAAATTCAATAAACCTAATTTCAATATGCTTCTCTTTAAAGTATTGAACCATTGGAACGATTTGATTGTCATTTACGCCTTTTTGAACCACCATATTCACTTTCACATGAAAGCCAATAGAAACGGCATAATCAATTTGTTCTAAAATAGTTACAGCCTTGATATTTCGATTATTTATTGCTTGAAATACTTCATCATCAATGGCATCTAAGCTCACATTTATTCGTCTTAATCCAGCATTATATAGGTTTTGGCCGTGCTTTTTCAAAAGTAATCCATTGGTTGTCAAACCTATGTCTTCCACACCATCAATTTCATTGAGTTTATATATTAATTTATATAAATCACGTCTAAGCAATGGTTCACCGCCTGTAATCCGAATTTTTTTTACGCCTAATTGCGTATACACTTTCGCTATACGTGCCATTTCATCAAATGTAAGCAATTCATCTTTAGGTAAAAAAACAAAGTCATCGCCAAAAATTTCTTTTGGCATGCAATAATCACAACGAAAATTGCAACGATCGGTAACTGACAATCTTAAATCGCGAATTGGACGTCCGAGTTTATCAGTTATTTGTTCTACCATAGCAATAGGCCTCCTTATCTATTCATCATAACTTGCTTTAAATCGTTCAAATCTTGTTGATAGTTAATGTTTTTGTACCAATATGCTGTTGATTCAATTGTTTGAACATCTAGCCAATCACTTTCAACTCTTGTATAGACATTCTTTAAACTGTAATCGTCTGAAGCCAAGGCTTCGTCTATATATTGCAAAGCATGCGGACTATAAAAAGCTAGTGTCGGAATAGGTCTTCCATTGTCTTTAAAACCTGCGATATCTAATTGGTCCTCTATAAGGTGTTCAATCATAAATTGGTATAATTTACTAATTGCTTTTTGTGTAATCATTGGTGTATCCACAGATATCACAAAAAATAATTCTTCATCCTTATATTGACGCATCACTGAACGAATACCTGCCAATGGCCCTTTATCTTTATTTTGGTCATCATCTATAACTATATTAGGATAATCAAATTGACTAGCTAATCGTTCATTTGTACTTATAACAATTTGATTAAACATGTTTGTGGCTTCTAACACATCAATAATTCTCTTATAAAACATTTGCGACTCAATCTGTGCAAAAGCCTTGGGTTCACCGAATCTTTCAGATTGTCCTCCGGCAAGTATAATAGCTTTCATCTCTCTTTAACCTCCGCTAACTGGTGGAATCAATGCGACAATGTCATTAGGTCGAACAATATCGTCATTTTTTACAAATTCTTCATTTACTGCGACTTGAAATTTTTTATCACTAATACTAGGATAACGTTTAAATAAATCAATTATAAGATCTTCTACAGAAATATCATAGTTTAAATTTATATCTTCTGTGTCTTTCTCTAATGTTTCTTTAATTTCTGCAAAATAAAGTACTTTCATGATTGACCTCCTTCAATTGCATCTTCATAACTTCCATGTTGATGCCCTTGCCATTGCGCACCATCTTCCCATATTTCTTTTTTCCATATAGGGACGATTTCTTTTATGCGTTCAATCGCATACTCATTAGCTTCATACGCATCTTTTCTATGCGGTGAAGAAACACTGATTAAAACTGCGATATCTGAAATTTTTAATGGACCAATTCTGTGAACAATGGCCACGTCGGTACCTGGCCATTTCATTGAAATCTCATCTCCGATTTGCGCTAACATCTTTTCAGCCATTGGGATATAAGCTTCATATTCTAAATATTCTGTTTTAATCCCTTTGGTCCATTCCCTCACATGACCAGTGAAAATGACTACCGCACCTTGGTGCGCATTAAGCACGTATTCTCTATACTGCTCTGTTTGGATAGGTTCACTTACAATTTCGAATTGTTTCATTTAGTTCATTCCTTCTATATTAAAAAAGATAGTAACCATTGCTCATACTTAGGTAATGCATCCGCTTCGTCCAAATTAATACGATATTGTATATTTGTAAGATGCTCTAATGCATTTAACTCACTTTTATCTCTATAAACTAACACCTTATCAAAATTCGCTTCTTTAAAGCCTTCCACTAATATCAAGTTCGTTTCTATTGTAACAGATTCATCAATGATTTCATCTAGAGATTGTCTGTGTTTTCTTGTAACGGATTGTCGATAACTTGTTCCCTGAACAATACTTTGATCTGCGCCAGCTTGAAAGTGTTTCATATGATCGACATTATCGTCTTGTAGCGTTATATCATCCTTATCATGTCCATGGTGTTTAATTGTGGCTATATTAAAACCTTGTGACTTTAAAAATTGAACTGTGTGCATCATTAGTGTTGTTTTGCCTGTGTTTTTATAACCTACGATTTGTAAAATCATAGTTGCCATTCCATTTCATAACTTTGTGATTCAGTCAATAATACATTAACTGTATAACCTTTTTTATAGCCTCTTGTTCCCCCCGGTAACATAATCATTGCATTGCTGTGTGCTATAGCTACCACCGCGGCTGACTTATTAAATCCTGAAGGCACTACAGTCATTTCTTTACCGTTAAAGGTTGCACGTGCGCGAATAAATCGCGTAAAGGGGTTAGGCTTTTTAAAGTCTTCCATTAATGTAGCTTGTACTACTTGTGGATATATCGCCTTAGCCCCCATCATATGTTGCACTGCTGGCTTGACATATAGCTCGAAACCAGTAAAGCATGCTGAGGGGTTTCCAGATAAACCAAATAAGTATTTTCCATCTGCAACTGCTACTGTAGTGACACTCCCAGGTCTCATTGCAATTTTATTAAATAATACTTCAGCTTCTATTGCTGCATATATCTCAGGCAAATAATCAAAATCACCCACAGATACACCGCCTGTTGTAATAACAATATCATGACAGCGCATAGCTTCTTTGACAGCTTGTATACTACTTTTGAGATCGTCTTGTTGTATTTTATAAGATTCTACCTTTAAATCTAACTTTTGAGCTAACGCAACAATCATAGGACCATTTGAATTTCTAATTTTACCTGCCTGTAAATGATCTGTAACATCTAGCAACTCACTACCTGTTGCGATTACTGCAATAGTAGGCTTTTTAAAAACAGGGACTTCTCCATAACCGTATGTCGCTAGCACTGCAATAGCTCCTGGATTTATTTGTTGACCCTTTTGCAATACAATATCGCCTGCCCGCGTTTCTTCACCTTTCAGGGATATATTTTCATTGGGTTCAAATGGTTTGCGCAATGTAAAACTTTGATTACTTTCAACAGTTTGTTCCAACATTACAACTGCATCTGCACCTTCAGGTATAGCTGCTCCTGTCATAATCCTGACCGCTTCAAATTCACCAACAGTTTGTTCTGAAACAGAACCCGCACCAATGTGGTCAATCACATTAAATTTTATTCTGTGATCACCATTTGCACCTGCCGTATCTTGGCTTCTAATCGCAAAGCCATCATATGGAGATTTATTAAATCGAGGAATATCATAAGTAGCTACAATGTCCTCAGCTAATATATGATTTATACTTTCATGTAATGCGACCGTTGTTTGTGTCATAACAATATTCTGACTAACCACACGTTCAATAGCACTACTAACAGAAATTGGATTTCTCTTTTCAACTGTCATATAATCTACTCCTTACATATATTTATTTCGTGATATACTAGAAAACGATTAGGAGGGATATCTTTGTCCGAATTCACACATATTAATGCCCAAGGAAATGCCAAAATGGTCGATGTTTCAGAAAAAAACATTACCAAACGTATAGCAATTGCTCACTCTAGTATTACGGTAAATCCAGAAATTTATAAACAAATTGTTGATCACACAAATAAAAAAGGAAACGTCTTAAATACTGCACAAATTGCCGGTATTATGGCCGCTAAAAAGACTGCTGACATTATCCCTATGTGTCATCCATTACCGCTCACTGGTGTCGATGTTGATTTTACTTGGCAAACAAATAAAACCACTTATACATTAAACATTCAGGTCACTGTGTCAACAACTGGTAAAACTGGCGTGGAAATGGAAGCTCTTACAGCAGCCTCTGCGACAGCCTTAACTGTTTATGACATGGCCAAAGCCTTAGATAAAGGCATGATTATTGGCGAAACCTATTTGTTATCTAAATCTGGTGGTAAAACTGGTGACTTCCAACGTGACACTCATTTATCTTCAAAAGAGCCTGAATAAATAGCACGAGCCCAATTTTGTTTGGGCTCTATTTATTTTTTAATTTCTGTTACCAAATGATTGAGTTCGGGTTTGATTAATTTGTCTAATGCTAATTTAATTGCTCCTGTTGAGCCTGGCAGGCTAAATATCAATTTATCTTCAACTGCACCTGCGACTGCACGTGACAACAATGCGCGTGTCCCTACATCTTCTGTATAACTTAAGTATCTAAACAACTCTCCAAATCCTTCTATCTCTTTCGTCAATAATGAAGAAACTGCTTCTATTGTCACATCTCTTTTGGCTATGCCTGTACCACCAGTAGTAATAATTACGTCAATATCTTGAGACAACCACATTTTTAATTGCTTTAATATTTCAGATATATCATCTTTAACGATGCAGTAATGCCCCTTTTCTACTGAAGCATTTATTTCTGATAATAACGTTATTATTAAATTACCACCTTTATCTGTTTCATAATCTCTTGTATCTGAAACCGTTAACACAGCACATTGAATATCTCTATCTAATTTAATATTTGTATGCATAAAGCATAAACACACTCCTTTATCCAAAAAGTTGGTTTATTAAGGTTATGGCTTGGTTTGGGTGCTTCATTTTATGAATTAATAATCTACCACCTCTAAAACTCACAATAGGATGCCCATTAAATTCAAAACGTAGCATATATGGATTTCGTTGATAAGCAATGGCTTGCTTAATTAAAAATGATTCTATTATTTCCTGGGAAATTTCTGGGTTTTGGTATTGTATTGTATCTCTTCCGCACAAACTTACATACTGTCGCTTTGTTTCATTTATATATGGATAACTTGGATTTTCACCACATGTAGGACACGTCTTTCTTTGTATTTTACTAAATCCAAATGTGTAATGGTTGCCTTCCCATATATCACCATAGGTTAATTTTGTAGGTATGCTGTGTTGCGTTAGTATTTTAAGTGCATCTCGTGATTGTAAACTCGTAGTCATTGTCACCGCTGGCTGTATCACGCCTACAGTATCGCAAGTCATATTTATCACTGGCAATTGAGGCACTAAACAGTTAAAACAAGGTGTCTTACCTGGAATAAATGCGGCTTCTATATATGTACTTTGAACCACGCCACCATAAATCCAAGGTATATTCTGTTGAAAAGCAAAGTCATTAATTAATTGGCGAGTTTCAAAATTATCAGTGGCATCTAAAATTAAGCTTACCTTTGTGCCATAATGCTCTAAAAATTGTCTGTCGACATGTGCAATATGCGCATGAACTTTTAAATCTGATCGAATTTCAGTCAGCTTATTTTCTGCGGCAATCACTTTAGGCAATGCTACTTCGGCATCTATTTCTGTAAATAATGTTTGCCTTTGCAGATTACTGAATTCAATATAATCTCTATCAACAATCGTTATTTCACTCACTCCCGCTCTTACCAAACTTTCTGCAAGATGCGTGCCTAAAGCACCCATACCAATTATGAGTACATGAGAATGCATAATTTTATATTGTCCATTGTCACCAATAGCTTTAAATAATGTTTGTCTAGAATAACGGTCTATAGTCACCACAATAATCCTCTCTTTACGTCATTGCTTCCATTATAAATCTTGCATCAGAATGTCACAATGGTTTGGTATCGATAATGTATAAACGGGTGTATTCCCTAATTCGATCACTTATTATCACTTAAAATTTTTAATACAATAATTTAGATGCGTGCATTTCTTATTTGAAATGCTCTCTTAATCTATAATTGTGGCCTGAATCATGTATATTACTTAAATACAGGTATCCATTTATGAAAATAGTAAAATATTAAATTGCTCACTATAAATAATATCCATTGAATATGCGTTCGTGGTACAATAAATTGAATATAATATGGAGGTGAATGAATGGCACGTTCAAAAGGCTACGAAGAACAGCTTGAACAAGCTAAAGATATAGTCATAAACTCTATCGGAGAAACAATGGACCTTTATGGTGTTAACCGTAGTGTCGGTAACTTATATGGCACGATGGTGTTCGAACAAAAAAGTATGACTTTAGATGAAATGCGTTATGAATTACAAATGAGTAAACCAAGCATGAGTGCAGGTGTTAAAAAACTTCAAGAGTTCGATGGTGTTAAGCAACAATTTATCAGAGGCAGTAGGAAACAACATTTCACTGCTGAAAAAGATTTCTTCACATTCTTTGGCAATTTCTTTTCTTTAAAATGGAAACGTGAAATTAAGTTAAATATAGAGGCGATACATAAAGCGGAAAATATACTTAATCCCATTGTACATTCAAACACAGCAGCTCCAGAAATCATAGAGGAAGCACAAGAAGTATTAACTCAAATTGAACATTCTAAAGTCTACTATGCTTGGCTTTCAACACTAAGCGATGCTTTAGCTAGTGGCAAGATCTTCGACTATTTTCCTATACCAGAAGATAAATAATAAAAGGCATGAAGCACATCACGGTGACTTCACGCCTTTTTATTATGTCGTAGTTTTCAACTCGCACATGTTTTTCAAATCGAGATAATACCAGATTTCCACACCTCTATTGTAGTCAACCGATTTCAACTACCTCTTGTGCTAATAATTCAGCTTCATAATTAGAATGCGTTACAAAAATCAACGGAATTTGCCATTCGTCAAATATACGCTGAACTAAACGAATACTTTCTTCTTTCGTCGCATCATCAAGACTAGAGAATGGCTCATCTAATAGTATTAAGTCCGGTTTAGTACTTAAAGTTCTAGCAAGTGCTACGCGTTGTGCTTCCCCACCTGATAACCGTGCTGGAAACTGTTGCTTTAAATGTCCTATATTTAATTGGTGCATTACTTTTTCAATATGTTCAGACGGTTCAGCCATAAATGTGATATTTTGATACACGTTCTTATTAGGAAATAATTGATAGTCTTGGAATAAGTATCCTATATTTCTATGCTGAATTTTAACTTCAATATGCTGCGTTGTATCTGTTAGAACATGATCTTTTAATTCAATATATGCCTGATCTGCAGGTTTTAAACCAGAGATAATATTTAATAATGTTGTTTTACCAATACCAGACGGTCCTTTAATTGCACATATTTTAGGTTTTTTATGATGTAGATGAATATCTAAGTGTGTATGTTCTAGCCTATGATTAATTTTTATATTTAACAATTAATCTACCTCCCAAAAACGGTCTTTGTTTAACACATTAATTGTCCCAATCACTGTGATCGCAAATGCAACAAGCACAATCACCCAAAGCCAAGCTTGATTTTCTTTACCTTGTTCTACTAAAAAATAAATTTCTAAAGGTAACGTATTCGTTTTATTTGGAATATATCCGGCAACCATTAGCGTTGCTCCAAACTCTCCAATGGCACGTGCAAAACTCATCATAACTCCAGATAATATGGATCGTTTTGACAAAGGTAAAATTAATTCAAAAAATATTTTACTCTCGCTTGCCCCCATTGTTCTTGCAGTATTGAGCATCTTATTATCAATACTACGAAACCCTTGGACTGTATGTTGGTACATCAAAGGTAAACTTACAATTACCGATGCTATAACGGCCCCTGTCATTGTAAATACGACAGGTAAATGTAATACATTATCGAAAAATGAACCGATTATATTTCGCGGTGAAAATACAATTAGCAAAATAAACCCCATTACTGTTGGAGGTAATACAATAGGTAAAACAATGATACTCTCTAAAACTCTAGCAAAAAAGCCATGCCTTTTATACAACCATCTCGAGATAAAAATACCGACAAAAGTAACGATAATCGTACTGATCATTGCTACTTTAAGCGATATCCAAAACGGTGTAATATCTGGCATTATCAGGACCTCCTAAATTTCAAATTGGTATTTTTTCAATATATTTTTAGCTTTATCAGTTTTAAGGAAATCTATCCAAGCTTTAGCTGCTTTTTTATCTGACGTTGCAGCCGCCTTATAAATAATTGAGTTATTCAAATTTGCAGTATTTAGCGCTTTAACTTTACTATTTCCATTTTCCTGATTTTGATACAAGTCTGTTTTATAAACATAGCCTAATTGGGCATTACCTTTTTCTACGTAATTAAGAACTTGACGCACATCTTTAGCAAAAACCAAATTACTTTTTACTTGGTCATACAGATGATGCGCTTTCAAATATTGTTCAGCATATTTACCCGCAGGCACAGATTTAGCTTCTCCAATCGCTAATTTATCATTTGCTTTTAAATCTTTTACCGATGTATATGTACTATCTTTTGTTCCAATAAGCACTAGCTTATTTTTAGCATATTTATATGTATAGCTTGCTTTCTTTTGTTCTTTCAATGCATCAACGTCTTTCGTATTAGCTGACATGAGCACATCTACAGGTGCTCCTTTTTCAATTTGTTGTCTTAAGGCACCAGAACCACCATAATTAAAAGTAACATTAATTGATTTATGTTTTGTTTCAAATGCTTGTTCTAAATCTTTTGTAACATCCGTTAAACTTGCTGCTGCTGATACTTGCAATTCTTGCTTTTCATTATCTTTATGCTTAGCATTGTGGTCGGTCGAACTTGAACAGCCTGCTAAGACAAGACAACATGCAACTATCACTAATATGATGTGTCTATATTTAACTTTCATTTTAGCAACTCCTTTTGGTCATTATTATATGCTTAATTATAAAAAAACAAAAGAGCTGGCCAAAATGAAATATATTTTGGCCCATCTCTTTTGTAAATTAAATTGATATTATAAGCTATTAATAAAACGACGAAAAGCTTGCTGTCCTTGGTCTGTATTTTTAAATACGCCTGCATCTTCCAATACACGTTTGAACTTGTAACCCACTTCATTATCCACGATTTGGTCGACATTTGAACTACTAATATCATAGTTCTGCAACATCTTTTCTGCCCATTGTTGGTGAACGCCTATATCTAATTGCGACTCACCTAACAAGTATCTTTTCACTTGTCTTAATTCTTGCTTCAAGCGACCAGGTAATATGGCAGTGCCCATTACTTCTATAAGACCAATGTTTTCTTTTTTTATATGTTGTACGTCTTCATGTGGATGGAAGATACCATCAGGATATTGCTCTGAGGTTTGATTGTCACGCAAGACAATGTCTAACTCATATCGTTGGTGTCTGTATCTTGCAATAGGTGTAACTGTGTGATGACGTTCTCCATTGTTGCTATATGCTCTAATTGTAACTGCTTCGTCTGTATATTGATTCCACTGATTCATGACGTATGTTGCTGCTTCAATCAGTTCATTTTTCTTTGTACTTTTTAAACGAATAACACTCATCGGCCACTTTAGTGTACTCGCTTGGATTGAAGGGTATTCAGCTATATGAAAATTTTCAACTTCGGCAGCGTTATCCATAGGAAAGACATATTTCCCAGCTTGATAATGATTATGAGATAAAATAGACCCCCCCACAACTGGTATATCTGCATTTGAACCTATAAAATAATGTGGAAATTGATCAATAAAATCCAACAAATTAATGAAAGTTTGTTGGTTGATTTTCATAGGTACATGGCTTTCTGATAATACAATACTGTGTTCATTAAAATAGGCATATGGAGAATATTGAAATGCCCATCGCTGATCGCCTAGCATTAAATGAACGATTCGATGATTTGATCGAGCAGCTTGTAATACTGAACCTACGTATCCTTCATTTTCAACACATAATGCACATTGAGGATAATCTGAACTTGGTGCTTCTTTTGCTTGTGCAATTTGTTGCGCATCTTTTTCTGGTTTTGAAAGGTTGATCGTAATTTCAATATCACCATACTCTGTCTCTACATCATAATTAATATTATGAGCAATCGCATCTTCTTTCACATAATGATTACGTTTTGATAATGTATAAAAATAATCTGTGGCCGCTTCAGGTGATACCTTGTAAGCTTTATTAAATTCACGATTAATAACAGAAGGGCGCGGCGTAATTAAATCTAAAATTTGTGCTTCAACAATTTCTCTTTGATACAATACATCATCAATACAATGTTGATCAACTGCCTTCTGTATCCAATATTGTGTTATCTCGTTTGCTGTCGCATTTTCATTTAGTGTTGCTATTGAGGTATTATCTATACCACTTGCATTTAAAATACGTATCAATTGATTTTGAATATATATGGCATCTTCTACTTCATAATCTCCATACATGACGGCTTGAGATACAAATTGTTGAACTAATTGTTGATTTAATAACATGCCTTACCCCTCCATATCTTCTTGATAACCATTTGGATGTTGGTAATGCCATTGCCAAGCTGATCCAATGATGTCATTGATATTATCATGTTTTGGTTGCCAACCTAATAATTGTCGTGCTTTATCACTTGATGCCACTAATTTACTTGGATCACCTGCTCTTCGTTCACCTACACTAGCTTTAATCTCTTTTTGAGTCACAATGCGAGCGGCTTCTAATATTTCAAATACAGAATATCCTTGACTACTACCCAAGTTAAATGCGCCTGACTCCCCATCATTTTGTAAGTATTCATATGCTAAAATATGAGCCTCTATTAAATCTTCAACATGTAAGTAATCGCGTATACAAGAACCATCTTCCGTATCATAATCATCTCCAAATACAGTTATTTGATCTCTTTGACCTAGTGCAGTTTGTAATACAATGGGAATAAGATGCGTTTCTGGACGGTGATCCTCACCAATTGTGCCGCCTTCTTTGGCACCAGCTACATTGAAATAGCGTAATGCAGCATATTTTACCCCGTAGGCTTCGTGACTCCAACGCATCATTTTTTCCATCATTAACTTACTTTCACCATACGGACTTGTCGGTGTTTTAGAATCTTCTTCTGTAATTGGTACTGAATCTGGTTCTCCATATACTGCTGCGGTTGATGAAAAAATAATGTACTCAACTTGATGTGCATACATGACTTCAAGTAGAACTTGCAAACCGTGTACATTATTATTAAAATACGCTAACGGCTTTTGTACAGATTCTCCTACTAAAGAATACGCGCAAAAATGAAAGACACCTTCTATAGATTCATTAGTAAATATGTGCGTTAAAAACGCTTGGTCTCGGATATCTCCTTCATAAAATTTCGCGTCTTTATGAACGGATGGTCTATGACCTGTACCTAAATTATCTACGACTATGACGTCATATCCTCTAGAAATAAGTTGATCTACCGCGTGACTACCTATATATCCTGCGCCACCTAAAACTAAAACAGCCATATTAAAAATCCTCTCGATTTATAGTATCGTTTTTACAATATTTTCACGCCATCACTAATCCCTACATGATAAAATGATGGTAAATACCCAATTTTTTCTTTATATGCTTGAGATACCTCGTCTTCCAACTGTTTGATGCTATCTTTATGTACTAATGCAATCGCACACCCTGCAAATCCGGCGCCTGTCATCCTCGCGCCTAGTACACCTTCAACGCGTTGTGCTGTTTCAGCTAGCGTATCTAATTCAATTCCAGTAACTTCATAATCATCTTTCAGGGAAGCATGTGATGCATTTAATAACTGGCCAAAACTACTAAAATCATTTGCTTTTAAATATTGATGTGCTTTTAGTGTACGTTCATTTTCAGTTACAGCATGTCTCGCACGACGTAATTTAACCTCATCTTTAATTAACTTTTGATGTTGCTCAAATTGCTCAAAAGATAACTCCCCTAAAGCATCAATATCAAGTTGTTGTTGTAATGCAGCTAATGCATCCTCACACTCAGCACGACGTTCATTATATTTACTCTCTGTTAATGACCGACGCTTATTTGTATTCATAATTGAAATGACATAATCACCGAACTTCGCAGGCACATATTCATATGCTAAGGTTGCTGTATCAAGTAATATTGCATGTTCAGATTTACCCATGCCAATTATGAATTGATCCATGATACCTGAATTAACACCCATAAAGTTATTTTCTACAGCTTGACCTACCTTAATCAGTTGCAATCGCTCTAAATCTAATCCAAATAATGCTTTCATTAACCAACCTGTTAATAACTCAATTGAAGCTGACGAAGAAAGACTGGCACCATTAGGAATATTACCTTCTATTAACACATCAAATCCTGAATCAATATGCTCAAATTCTTGAGCTAAATATTTAATTACGCCTTTAGGATAATTTGCCCAATCATGCTTAGAATCAAAACGCAATTCCTCCAAAGTAAATGTAATGATGCCGATATCTTCAAAATTATTTGAATAAAGTTGTATAATTTGATCATCTCTTTTGCTTGCTAGACCATAAGTCCCTAGCTCTATGGCCGCTGGAAAAACATAGCCACCATTATAATCTGTATGTTCCCCAATCAGGTTGATTCGTCCAGGTGAAAAAGCACTCACTTCTGCCTTTACTCCATATAACGACTCAAACTTTTGATGCATTGCTTGTAACATAACAATCCCACTCCTTTAATCTTTCAATAATTCAATTAAGTTAACAGACCCCTCAAACAAGTAAACACAAATAAAGTTTACTTGTTTACTAATTGTTTTGTCAATCAAGATTATGTGTTTGATTTAAATGTATTTCGTTCAATAAGTTGTGCTTCTACCACAACATGTATTGCAATACGTCGTGTCTTATTGATACGTTCTTCAGCCATTCTAACTGCTATCCTACCAAATTCATCAACTGGTATATGCACACTACTAATGGAAGGTACAGTATACTTAATAACTTCCAAATCATTAAAGCTAATCAATTTAATTTCTTCTGGAATTGTAACTTTTTCATATTGCAGCTGTTGTAAAATGCCAATAGCCACCATGTCATTACCTGCTATAAACACTTCTGGCAATGATTGTTGCTTTGCTAATACTTTTACCGCTCGTTCACCATCTTCTTTTTCCCAACCATCAAGCATTGAAATCTCTTCAATTTGTTGTTGTTTGCACCATTTTTTATATGCTTCATATCTGACATCTGTATTATTATAAAATGGCTCACCTGACAAATTTCGTATAGTATGATAGCCGCCGACATAGGCAATTTTAGATAACTCCAATTGACCTAACTGGTTAAGTAAATGCGTCATTGAATGATTAAGATCAGAATACACTGCATCTATTGATTTAGGTGTGTTCGGATTATTAATAACAATAATATTTTTATTGCATTTTTTAAGGATTTCTATTGCATCTTGAGAAAAATTCCCGACAACAATAATTGCACCAGCCTTATCAATTTTTGCTAGATCTACTTCTGATTGATTACCATCTATCCTAATAGTACGCTTAAGTGACAAGTTTAATCTTTTAACTTCTGCTTCAATTGCTAAACGAATCTCCCGATAGTATGGATCCGACATTTCTTTAGCCCTTGAAGCATATGTAATGATTTGTATGCTTTTATTCTTTCTAGATGATTTTTGATATTGTAATTTATCAGCGATGTCATGTATTCTCTGCCTTGTAGTTTTAGATACTGAAAGTGTTGGATCATTATTTAATACGCGCGAAACTGTACCCGGACTCACCTCTGCCGCTCGTGCGATATCTCTAATACTTGCCATTCGACTCACCTCTAACTATTGTTTACCTTAAGTTTACCTTTATATAATTTTTATAGCAACAATGACAGTTAATTCCATTTACCAAGCTTTTCTGTTCATACTTATAATTTCAGTTCATCATTAACTATAAAATCAAATCTGATTCTTTTTTTTACGGATAAAAATGCGCTAAAATGAATAGTGAATTATAAAGTGAGGTGGCTATATGAACGAGGATATATTAACAAATCAATCGATTGTGAGATACGAGCAAGGAAAGCTATTTAATACTACAGATCATTATGTAACTGAATTTCCACTAACTATAATGGTCAATGGAGAAGAATTTGCAACAGTTATTTGTAGTCCAAATCATCTAGAAGAATTAGTGCTAGGTTTTCTAGCTTCTGAAGGTGTCATTCTGAAAAACGCTGATTTAAAATCTATTCAAATTGATGATAGTAAAGGCTTTGCACATGTGGAGTTAACACACACATTAGACGATCGATTCACATACTCTACAAAACGTATGATTGCTTCATGTTGTGGCAAAAGTAGAGAATTTTATTTTCACAATGATGCTGCGATTGCCAAAACCTCTATGTCTAAAGTAACTTTAAATCCACTTCAAGTCGTAAACATGATGACAAGATTACAAAGTGCTAGTACGATATTCAAACAAACTGGTGGTCTCCATAATGCGGCAATCAGTGATGGAGATACTTTCTTTGAACATCGACAAGATATCGGACGCCATAACGCTTTAGATAAATTATATGGTTTTTGCATTCAAAGACATATCCCAATACGTGATAAAGTACTCATTTTTAGTGGCCGAATATCGTCAGAAATATTAATTAAAGCTGCAAAAATCGGCGTCGGTATCATCCTTTCAAAATCTGCGCCAACAACATTAGCTATTACCCTCGCAGAAGACTTAAATATAACTGCAATTGGTTTCATTAGAGATGGTAATTTCAATATCTATAGCCACGCAGAACGTATTAAAGCTGTGGAAGCAACAGAAGATTAACTATCCTTCGGTGGCCTTCACAGCTTTAAATTATTTTAAGTCTATGTGTTATTTAATCTACATTTTCTTTTAAAATTTGATAACAGAAACTAATAAAAATATAACCTTGCTTTATGTACATCTGCTTAGCGCTATCTTCACCATCTGCAATAAGTATGACAGGTCTAGTACCAGCAACATTTGCAACAAAAGATTGCATAATGCTACCGATACCTTTATTTTGATAAGGTTCTAACACGCCAAAACCATCTATTTCTACTGTTTTATCGGTAAGAATCAAGTCTAAAATACCTACTGGTATCCCTCTATCATATGCTATCAAGCGTGACTTTTGATCATCATTAAATTGACTTCGTATCATCTTAATACTTTCTTCCGCATATGCTTTCCCATAAGGTTCTGCAAATTGCTTATAAATTTCAATATAATCTTCTAATATATCTGAATGCACAAATGTCACTTCTATGTGTTGATGATGCCTTTGTTTGATATTCGTACTTTCAATTGCATATAGCTCCATTATGCCTAATTCAAAATGTTCCGACTTTAATTCATCCATCCATTTCTGTTCTAAACTTTCATTTTCTGGAAAAGTAAATGCCAAATGATTTGAACCTTGTTGTTTATGTAATTGAAATTGTTGAAGCATATCCTTTTTCCAAGTTTTAATCGTAGGCATCTGTTTATAAGCCCATTTATTCACATCAAATACAAGCGGTTCTTCCGGTGTTAAATAGATTGTTTTTTGAGCATCGTAACTATAAACAGTACCTTGTTGATATATGTCTTCCATTGATATCACCATTAGCAAATCACCTACGCTTATACTTATGAATTTTATTTTAATAATTGTTGAAAACGACTATGATTAAGTAAAACATTCCCAACTAAGCTTGCTATAATTGCCTTTACAATATCTCCTGGTATAAAAACCAGTGACAAAGTGATTGACTTAGATATTGGTAAATTAGTAATAAGCCCCATGATTATTGTACCCACAACATCAAGCAAGATTGCCCCAATCACAATTGTTGTAATTAATAATACAATAAAGTTAATCTTTTTAAAATACAAATCTCTAACTAAACCAATGAGATATGCAACAACTGGATACATGAATAAAAAACCAGCTGAAGGTCCTGCAAATACACCGATACCACCACGTCCACCAGATAATAATGGCAATCCAGTAGCAACAAGCATTAATAAGATAATCACACTTAATGTCCCATATTTACGTCCTAGCAAAATAGCTGCCAAGAAAATACCTATATTTTGTAAGACAATAGGTACTGGCATAATTGGTAATGGAATCGCAGGTACAAAACCTAATACAGCTATAATCGCTGTCATTAAACCTGTATATACTAAATATTTTGTAGTCATGTTCACTCCTCCTCAATGTAAAAATTATACCATTAATGTAAACATTTAAAAATAAAAAGTTTACATACAGATACATATTTTTAACATTAAAAAAGCTATCAACATTCAAGTTGATAGCTTTTTTCCCTAATAAGTCACTGATAAATCATTTTAAATTCATTTAATTATTCGTTTAAAAATTTCTCTTTTAAATCTTTTCTCATATATTCTAAAGTATAAGGATCATTGTACCAATATGTTTCGGCTTGAACTTGTATAACATTGTCTTTCTGGACGGCAGGTAAGTTGTTCCATAAGTTAGTTTTTTCATAAGCAGGTTTAGATTTTCCTTCACTAGTAGAAACAATATAATCACCTGCATAATCAGCAATCTTCTCTTGTTTCACTTCTGCCCAGCCTTCTTTTTTAACTAACTTATCTAGTTTATCTGGCATATTCAGACCAAATGCTTGATATAAAACTTCGCCACCGCGTCCCCAGTTTGGTCCATAGCTATATAGTTTTTTATCGAATTCATCAAAGATTGACACTGTTGCATCTGCACCAATTTTCTCTTTAATTTTTTTCCCATCTTTTTTAGTTTGGGATTTCCATTTATCTTCCCAAGCTTTTGCTTTTTCTTCTTTGCCTAATAACTTAGCTAATTCTTTTTGTTGATCTAAGTATTTATGTTTTCCATAATCAAAGACAACAGTTGGCGCTATTTTCTTATACTTTTTAATATTTTTATCTGTAGAGTAAACGATAATTAAATCTGGTTTTGTTTTCGCTACTTTTTCTACATCATTTTCCCCAATCTTTTCAACGCCTTTGAATTTATCTTTCAGAAGTTTACTACTATCGACTTGTTTATTGACAGCAACAATTTTTCCATCAAGATATTTAATCCCACCTGCATATGTTGGCGCTACAACAGCTATGCGTTTTGGATTTTTCGGTACATCTATACTTTTCCCACTGTCTTGTTTGTATGATTTTGTCTCTTCCTTACTAGAATCACTATCAGATTTATTACCGCATGCTGCTAGAATTAAGACTAAAGCAATTAACGGAAACAATAATTTTTTCATCATTCTTCCTCCATTGAAAATCATTATCAGTTAAATTTGATTATATAATCTTTCAAGTAAATTTACAACACTTAGTTTATTAAATATATCTCATTTGAGATTACAAAAATATAATTACTGTATTAATGAAGAAACTATAATCAATGGTTTACTTTATATATTGAAATAGTCTAGATAATTAATGATTAATACACTAGCTATCATGATCTACAAGGCACAACTCTCTCTACATAGTTACCAAAAGATAAATAAAATAATTAAATTAAAAATCTAAACATAAAATGTTGTAAAAAGTGGTATGAGTATCCAAAGAGGATGATTTACTTATTATTAAAGCATGTCATAACGACCAAATAAATTAACATAATCCTATTTACATTTAATATACCGCTTATCTACTCATCAGAAGGAGGATATGATGAAAAAGTTCATGTTACTTTCAACATTCATAGTCGCATTCATTTGTAGTCTGTTATTGATTATGAATTTATCCATTTTACTATTATCTGTTACTAACAATAGTAAAAAAACAGATTTTGTCGCTGTCGGTGATAACCTCATACATCCTGTTGTCTATAATAATGCCAAAACTGCTGCTCATAGCTATGACTTTAAACCTATGTATGCACCTATTAAATCATACATAAAAGACAAGGATGTAGCCTTTGTAAACCAAGAATCTCCTATGGGTGGCGATGACATACCATATTCTGGTTTCAAAAGGTTTAATACACCCAGCTCTGTCGCTAAAGATTTAGTCAATACAGGCTTTAATTTAATCAATGGATCAAATAATCATTCTTTAGATCAAGGCACTCATGGAGTTGAACAAAGAATTCAAACTTGGAATAAATATAAAAAAGAAGCCCTTTTCACTGGAACATTTAACTCAAAAGAATCACGCGATAAAATTCATGTATTCAAATCTAAAGGCATTAAAATTTCATTATTAAGTTATACCTTTGGTACAAATGGGTTAAAAACAGATAAGCCGTATCAAATTAATTATTTTAATAAAACACAAATGAAAAAAGATATCCATAAGGCAAAAAAACAAAGTGACCTTGTCATGGTCTCAGCTCACTGGGGAAATGAAGGTAAGCATAAGCCCAATAAAATGCAAACACGTTATGCTCAATTTTTAGCTAATCAAAATGTTGATGTTGTATTAGGCACACATCCTCATGTCATTCAACCAGTAAAATGGGTCCAAGGTAAAAATAATCATAAAACATTAGTTGCCTATTCACTTGGTAACTTCTTGAATGGTCAAGAAACAGGGACAGAGCGTAATCATTTAGGAGGTAGTATTCAATTTGACATCAAAAAACAACTTGGTCAAACTTACATAGACAATGTAAAATGGCGTTCTATCGTTAACCATTATGAAACACAGAATCAGCGTCTCGGTAGTCTTAAAAAAAATTTCGAATTGTATATGTTAGACGATTACACAAATGATTTAGCTAAAAAACACGGCGTAAAATATCAAGAGGATAGTCACATGTCTAAAGCGCATTTAAATGAAATCACTAAGAATGTAATAGATGACGAATTTTTGGATAAAGCGAGTTATTAATCTAAGACCACATCTAACAGTTTGGTATAAGTTAGTAGTAGCCAAAGCAATCATTTATTAATACTACCATTAAAAGAGCAAAATAGTAGGCTTTAACGACATAATACGTATCTAGCATATTTCAATCACCAGATAACGCTTCAGATACAAAGTCGTTAAAGCCTTATTTTTACATGCACATTAACTATACATCAATAAAAAAGTTGCCTAGTAAACTTAATGATAAACCTTATTTTTTATCAAAAAGACCTAATACCGATGCAGCTATGTTGCTGTATGCCATATCTTCCATTGGAGGATTATGTAATCCTGCACGCATATCTCTGTAATAACGTTGCAGCGGTCTGTCCATTTCAAGACTCTTAGCCCCTACGATTCGCATTGCAATATCAATCACTTCGAGTCCTTGATTCATCACTAAGATTTTGCTTGCCGCTGTTTCATTCCATAATTGCGCGTCCCCATGATTGGTTGTATACAAAGCAGCTGTGCTCCATAAAAAGTGACGCGCCGATAGTAAAAGTGATTCCATCTTTCCTATATTTTGTTGAACAGTAGATAAATCACCAATCGTCCCTTCTATACTACTTGGACTATGTACTTTAGCAAAATCAATAGCATAATCTCTTGCTGCTTGTGCGATACCTAAGTACACACTCGGAATATGTAAAATCCATCCGTTTGGTTTCTTTCCAGCAGCACTTCTGAGTTCAACAAAATTTTCCTTAGAGACATGTACATCATTTAACACTAAGTCATGACTTTCTGTAGCACGCATGCCCATCATATTCCAATTATCAGCTATTTCTACACCCTCGGTCTCTT
Source organism: Staphylococcus casei (assembly GCF_030294405.1). Taxonomy (NCBI): domain Bacteria; kingdom Bacillati; phylum Bacillota; class Bacilli; order Caryophanales; family Staphylococcaceae; genus Staphylococcus; species Staphylococcus casei. The sequence goes on along the minus strand of NZ_CP125718.1, from coordinate 741,966 downwards.
TGGGAATTAGAAAATAGCCTACTTGCTCTCTTGCATTATCATATGCGCTTACAATGAAATGCGTTAATCCTTTACTCATAGACGTAAAGGTCTTCACACCATTAATTACAAACCCATCATCTACTTCAACCGCATTTGTAGATGGTCTAGCACCACGGGTTGGACTACCCGTTTCTGCTTCACTGATAGCTCTATTAACTAGTGCCCCGTTTTTCATTTCATCTGAAAACATCTTGAGCATAGATGGCTCCCACATTTGTTGTTCGTACAGTTGACCAACCACGCTTAAATGCCATCCTATAGAAAGCGCCGTTGGGCCATCAATCATTCCTAAATAACTTTGTATGATTACCATATCTTCTATGGTTGCCCCTTCTCCACCATAAACCTTAGGTAACGTTAATAAGGTATAACCTTCATTGACTAACCATTCAATATTTTCATAAGGAAATCGCGAATGTATGTCATTATAATCTGACTTCTCTTTAAATTGTTCTTTTACTTTATCTAATTTTTTAATCCATTTTTTTTGGATATCCGAATGTATTAACGCGGAATAATTCACTTTCATCACCTCATAGTTAGCTTCTACCCTAGATATTCCTAGTTTAACACTCGACTTTATTGAAAGAAAGTTTTTCAGTGTCAAACAAACCTTACTACAGCTATTAGATATCATACAGTTTCTTTTTAACGTTTATCTAATTTATAATAATGAAAAATTAACAACTCAATAGAATCCTACTATGTTTAACAGAATTGATTATGCTCTAGACAAGGAACTATTATGGCGATAATTAAACTAAACAGTTTGTGGAAAAATTACACATTATCTACTCGTAATTTTTAATATAAAAAACAAACTATTATTAAAACAATAATAGTTTGTTTTTTTGTTTATTGATTAGCTTGTCGTTTTTATTCGCCACTACATTTATCTAACTTGCTCATTTAGTTTTTTGTCTTATCTTAAAGCTGTTTTTGTAAATTTTCTATAGTATGCTTTATTTTTTCACGTTGTTGCGCATCTACGTATACAACAACTGTACGTTCATCAATATCGCTTCTTTTTTTATTCAGATATTCCATTTTTATTAATTTTTGAAGTGCTTTTGTTAGGTAATACGGCTTCAACTGTGAATATTGTGCGATGTCCTTAGCGGTAATTTCGTTATCATTACTATTGTATATATAGTTTAAAATAAACACTTCTTCATAATTTAATTGGTATTGGTGCTTTGATCGTTTAAAGAAATTTTTACCTTGTTGGTATTTCTCGATAAGTTCATTTAATGATTTAAAATGTTGTAGTTTCATATAACCACTCCTTATGTTATTTCTAGTTGTTAATATAATAATTTTATCCTATTTAACACTTTTGATTCAATATGACTAACTATGAAAAATATTAAGATTTCCTACTCTTTTTTTAATATTTTGTTTTAATTTTCAAATTTTAGTGGTCTATAGATACTTTTTATTACTAAAAATTGAATAGCTAAATAATTCACTTTGCAATACTATAGCCTCATTTTTTCCAAGAACTTCCTATTGTAATGTTAAACAAAAAAGAACTGACGCACACAATGATGATGTGTGCGTCAGTTCTTTTTTTAATATTTAAACCCTTTATTATTTTTTCTTACAATCGATTGTATCTAATAAACTGAGTGCTGCTAAACCAGTTAAGTCTAATGCGTGTTTAGCACCAGCTTTACCGTGTCCAGCTTCAAAATGTTTATAAGCTGCAACGCCTAAGACAGAAATTGATAAAAGTGAACCTAGACGTGATAATTTTTTACTTGCAAAACTTAATACGAAAAATACTGCACTTAAAGCTTCAACTGCTCCAGCTAAAGGCACCGCACTTGAAGGTAAGTTAAATACCTCTACAAAAGTATCTTTCATTGATTGATCACCTTTTAATTTAGGTTTTGCTGCATCGTACAATTCTTTAGCTAATTTTAAATTTGTTAAATAACGTAATATCATTACAAACGCTCCTTCTATTTGTTTTCAAAATATTTATCTACAATAGGTTTCACACGTTCAGCTAACAATTTGATAGTAGTCAGTGTTCTAGTATGAGGTATAGAACCCACTGGGGTGTGTAGCATAAAACGTGTAAGACCTAGTGTTTCAACCGTTTCGATTATCTTTTGTGCGACAGTCTCTGGACTCCCTACGTACATTGCACCATTTGGACCAGCCTCTCGTTCAAAACTATTTTCATCATAAGGTACCCAACCTCTTTCTTTGGCTAGCACATCGTGACTGAATTTGACAGAGGGGAAGAACTCGCGCTTAGCTTGTTCATCTGTTTCCGCAATATATCCCCATGAATGTGTCGCAATAGATAATTCATTTACATTGTGTCCATAAGATTCTGCTATAGATTTGTACATATCTATATTGCGTTTAAATCTTTTTGGGTCTCCACCGATTATAGCATAAGTTATAGGTAATCCTAATGCTCCTGCTTTTAACGAAGATTCTGGAGTCCCTCCTGTTGCTATCGCAATCGGTAATGGGCCATTTTCAGGTCTTGGATACACACCTAAATTTTGTATAGATGGTCTTAGTTCACCTTCCCAATTTACGATGGGATTATGATTAATGTTCATCAATAAATCAATTTTTTCATTAAAAAGTTGTTCATAATCATTTAAATTGTATCCAAATAATGGAAATGATTCAATAAACGACCCCCGACCAACCATAATTTCAGCACGCCCATTTGAAACAGCATCTAATGTAGAAAAGCGCTCAAACACACGCACAGGATCATCTGACGAAAGCACTGTTACTGCACTACTCAATTTAATGTGCGAGGTATTTCTCGCTGCTGCCGCTAAGACAGTAACGGGATCAGAAACTGCATAATCTGGTCGGTGATGCTCTCCTAAACCATAAACATCTAATCCATAGTAATCTGCCGTTTCAATCTCTTCAATAATATTTCGTATTCTTTGTGCATTACTCACCGCACTTTGTTGTCCATCCTCTACATAGATATCAGTATTATCAGCAAAAGATGTTAAGCCGAGTTCAACTTTCATTGCTTCACCTCACTTAACTAGTATATTTTTTATACCATTATATTAAGCCTTCAGTAAGTAAGTGTCAATATCTATGCTTATAATTTAGTTTCTTTTATTCAACCTCTTATTCAGACCATTATATTAATTATTGAATATATATTTTTTATATAATATCTTCAATTAGTAAATTTTAGTTCATTTTAATAACTATTTTCTCTCATTTATTATTGTTTGAAATTTTCTGTTATTTTACAGCGTTGTAATAAAGCATAGTGCAATTATACACCAAACATTCAAGAAACATTGATATAACAGCCTTTCCCAACTATTTTAACGACACTAATTTATTACATACCTGAATAAATTATTAGAACTAAATTACAAAACGATAACATTGCCCACAAAGGTATGTTTTTCTGATAAAGTAATTCTTGTCGTTGAAACAGCGAATAAAAATTATAAATTTGTCGTTAGAGACTGGGATAGCATTACGAAACAATTTTTAGGAGGATATTTTACAATGAAGAAAATCGCTACAGCTACAATCGCAACTGCAGGAATCGCTACTTTTGCTTTTGCACAACATGATGCAGACGCAGCAGAAAATAACAATGGTGGGTATAATCCTAATGATCCTACATCATTCGAATATTCATATACAATAGATCAACAAGGTAACTACAATTATGACTGGAAAGGTAATTGGAGCCCTAAACAAACACAACAAGAAAACAATAACAGTGGTTATAGCTACAATACACAAGCTAGCTCTACTCAATCATATACAGCAAGTAATCATACAACTGGTGGAAGAGGCGCAGTTTCACACTCTACTTCAACAAGCAACGTTAAAGTAAGTACAACTAGTGCACCATCAAGTTCATCAAATTCATCAAGCTCATTTGCAAGTAATTCAGGTTCTTCAAGTAACCTTTATACTGCTGGTCAATGTACATATTATGTATTCGACAGAGTTGGTGGAAAAATCAGTTCAACTTGGGGTAACGCTAATAACTGGGCAAGCGCAGCAGCTGGTTCAGGATATACAGTAAATAACTCACCTTCACAAGGTTCTATTTTACAATCTTCAGCTGGTGCTTACGGTCACGTTGCATACGTTGAAAATGTAAACAGTGACGGTTCAATCGAAGTTTCAGAAATGAACTACGGCGCTGGTCCTGGTGTGGTTACTTCACGTACAATTTCAGCTGGTGAAGCTTCAAGCTACAACTATATCCACTAATAAGTGAATATAAATGACAAAGCAAACGCTATTTTTAGCGTTTGCTTTGTTTTTTTATATTCACTTAACTTTAAATTTCTAATTATCCTCACCATTTTTAGGTTCATCATGTGAGTCTTTCAGACCATGCATGTAGTATGCACTAGTCTAAAATCAAAACTGATACGCTACATGAGAAAATGCGAAAAACTGTCGATTAAACAGTACTCATAGATTATCTTTCTTATATAAACGAACTAACAGTAGCAGTCTAGTATTAAGTGATTAATTAAGCATGTTGGCTTATAACCTTTAACCATCGCCTATTAAATAATTATAGTATTATAAAAATGACGCTTATCTAAATACTAAATTCATAATTAACCGGTTCTATATTGCACCATCGCTACAATATACAATACAAAACCGATTACAAAATAGATAAAAGAAGGATATCTTAAACTTTATCTTCATTAGAAGTATCGATGAATACCATGACTCATAGCAATATCGCTACAATTATCACTATAAGTGAGATGGAATCACCTCATCTATACTTATGTTTATCCGAATTATATATTTTTAAACTTATCAGTGAAAATTCATCTCTAAAAATCAAATTATGTCTAACGCTTTATCTCCATTTTTATTGCTAATACTTACAATCATGCTTTTGCTTTCTTTATAGTAATACCTGTAAATCCATAAAATAATGCAAAACAAATACATAAATAACATGGAACCGTCCAAATAAAGAATTGATCTACAGTTACGCCTAATTGTTGTGTATAGTAAATACCTGAGGTTCCCCAAGGTATAAGCGGAATAATCATTGTCCCTGAATCTTCTAGCGTTCTAGATAAATTTGTCCGATCCAAATCCATCTTATTATACATATCCATCATTAATACACCCACCATAATGATAACTACAGAAGCTACACCTGCCGCTAATACCATTATTAAACTACCTATGATTGTAGTTAATATCAATTGACCTACTGTATTTATATTTTTCGATATTTTGTGTAATATAACATCTAAACATCCTGCTTTTTCTACGATCCCCGCAAACGCATAACCACAAAAGATAGTCACAACGATTTCAGTCATGCTCATCATACCACCTTGTTCAATCAAGGTTATTGATCTTTCTGACAGTGATCCACTACTAGCAGGAACCATACTCTTGGTGAATCCATCAAACGTTGCTTTGAAACCGTCTATAATATTAAAACCATTATTTAATGCACCCACACATATGGCGCTTAAGCTTGATAATAACATCGCTGGTACTGTAGCAGTCTTACATGCTAAACAAACTACAATAACGATAACAGGTATCCAAACAAACATATTAATGTGATAAATTTGAGATAGCTCTGTTAACATTTGATTAACTTGTCTTGTATTTGTATTTCCACTATATTGTCTTCCAGCAATATACCACACAATCAAACCAATGATTGAGGCTGGTACAGTTGTCCATATCATCGCCCTAATATGCGCAAAAATATTCACTTTAGTAACCAGTGCAGCTAGATTTGTCGTATCAGATAGTGGAGACATTTTATCACCGAATACTGCGCCCGCGATAATTGCACCTGCTGCCATACCCGAACTGATATTTAACTCACTCCCAACCGCCATCAGTGCAATGCCCGCTGTAGATGCAGAACCCCAAGCAGTACCTGTTGCAACAGAAGTAATTGCACAAATAATAAAAGCAGATACTAAAAATAAATGAGGATTAAGAAATTCTAAACCATAGTAAATCAAAGATGGGACAGTCCCTGAGTACATCCAAGTACCCACGATGATGCCTACTGCTAAAATAATAAATAGAGCTGGCATTGCTGTCGCTAAACGATGCGTTATCCCTTCTTCTAAATCTCTCCATTTCAACCCCACTCGTCTTGCAATCCAAGCTGCATATGCTGAAGCCAAAATTAATAACGGCTGAATAGGAATTTCAAAAACGACAAAACCTGTAATCACGATGATAATCATGATTATGATTGTTGAAATAGATTCTAAAAATGTGGGTTGCCTTGTCATACACATGCCTCCCTTTTATAATTTTATTCAAATAATCTTTCGTATCTATTCCAATCCTAATTTAGCTTTTCCTAATTCATCTATTGTAAGGCCTTCTTCAAACAAATCACGCTCTAAGATTGTAGATGCTATTGTAATAATTGCATCTATATTTGGCGTTGCAACACCAATATGATGTCCAAGACTGGACCATAAGACCAAACCATATGTAATGTCTTCAGTTAAATATCGATTTTTCACATGGTTTGGTCCTTTGATTTGTGAAAAAACTGGACTAGTATTAAATAATCTATTGAGTGGTTCATCCTCATCCTTTTTATCTAAATATCCCCGTTCAATACGCGCTTCTTTTGCAGTTGACAGTTCAAAACCTAATTTACGTCCCAATGTTAAGCGCTCCAATTCCACGGCATGTAACAACCGCACAGTATGCTTTGTGATTCCTTCACCATATAGAGCAAAGTCATTTGCATAATCGATACGCCCTACATTTAACAATGTTGGTCCTGGATGTACTTCAGGGTTCCCATTTTCAAGATTGGTCTTCCATAAACTTTCTTCTTTAATCATGTAGGGATATAGCATTGCTATTTTATCAAAACTCTCACTCAAATATGTTTTATCATAAGTTGAAAAGTAAACTTTTCTTACATTTAAAGATAAATCAACGCGCGCTAACTCAAAATTGACCCTTGTGCCATAAGTTAATGTATTTACTTCTGCGAATTGTGGTAATACATCTATATGCATTTCTTCTAAAACGTTTATAAAACGTATGGATGCCATCGCAGCTGCCATATTAAATAGAATGATTTGATCATTTTTCAAAAAAGGCGCCATTGTATGGGCATACTGTTCAATAAAAGAAGATGGCATAATCACTTGAATAACTTCTGCATCATCAAGCACATATTCCATATCATCACTAATATCGCTAAATGCAACGAAACTTTCTTTACCTTCATTATTAAAAGTAAAACCGTTTTGCTCTATAGCTTTATCAAATTTATCAATAGATTGATTTCTACAGTATAATTTAACCTCGTGCCCTTTCTCCACCATATCTAATGCTGCAGTTACAGCTCCATTACCTGAACCAACAATTGCAATTTTCATTATTTCCCTTCTTTCTTTAATAAATAATATTATTTTAACTTTAAGCTTTACTACATTGTATAACCTATTAATAATTTCAATAAACCCAGATTGCTCCCCTTTCATTTATGATTAAATTTTTTGAATATTACGTCATTAAGTAACTTTTTATTCAAATTTCTTTAAAAATAACATTTACTTAATTGAAATATCAATAATCAAAAAACTTTGTTATAGTTATTACATCCAGAGGAGGCACATATGATGAATGAACAATATAATGCACACACATCTGAAGCAAGACAACAATTAGCTCCTACTCGTGATGAACGCGTGATGGCTACATTGATTTATGTATTAAGCTTCTTTACTTCACTTATTGCACCACTTATTATTTGGCTAATTAACCGAGAAGATTCACCTTTTGTGGACAAAGTAAGTAAAAATTACTTCAACTTTTTACTTTCATATTTTATTTGGTCTGTACTAGCGTTAATTTCTCTCTTTATTTTAATAGGCATTATTTTAGTTCCTGTTATTGCACTTTTAAATTTTATATTTACTATCGTAGCTGCTGTAAAATCATATAATGGAGAAGATTATTTACCTCCGTTAACTATCAAATTTTTTAAATGATACTAATCACAATATTGAGATTATTTACAAGTAGTGTAATATTAAAAAGTGATTTTTACTGATAATTTTCCGTAAAAACTGTTGAATAGCTCTTGAGGTCCTGACTTCATCCTGTAACCTCACATATCGTTTATTACAATGATATGTGAGGTCTTTTTAATTGGTTTACAAAAACGTAACAAACCACACAAACCTTGATTCATCTGTTAAAGTATTGTTTGTCGTGAAAAGCAAAGAAGAAATCAAACATTCAATTAACAAATAAACGATTGAATTATTATATAAGCTTTAAAAATTTGGGAGGATTTATTAATTATGAAAAAATTATTAACAGCAACAACTTTAACAGCAGGTATTGGCGCAGCAATGGTAGGATTAGATCATGGACATGATGCAAATGCAGCAGAACAAACACAAACAACTAACGAATCTACTACACAATCAACTTCAGGTTCAAGTGCTAACTTATATACTTCAGGTCAATGTACTTGGTACGTATTTGATAAAGTAAATGGCAGCATCGGTTCTACTTGGGGAAATGCAAATAACTGGGCATCAGCTGCATCATCTGCGGGTTATACAGTTAACAACTCTCCAGAAGAAGGATCAATTTTACAATCAACTTCAGGACCTTATGGCCACGTGGCATATGTTGAAGATGTCAATAGTGATGGTTCAGTACATGTTTCTGAAATGAACTATAATGGTGGACCATACTCTGTAAGTGAACGTACTATTCCTGCTGGTGAAGCTGGATCATATAACTATATCCACGTTGACTAATCAATGAAAATACCCCTTTATAACCAGTAAAGTCATATACTTTACTGGTTTTTTTATGTCTTAAAAGACACTATTGCAGTTGCTTAGGATATTTGAGAAAATAGATACGTTTCGTAAAAAAGGAGGCACAAACCATGCAATGGTTGAAAGTTATATTAGCTGGACTCATCGAAATATTATGGGTAACCGGTTTAAACGTTGCCGATTCTTTTCTAAGTTGGATTGGCGTCTTAATTATTATTATTATCAGTTTCTTCCTAGTCATATCAGCATGTAAATCCTTACCTGTTGGTACAGTATATGCCGTATTTGTTGGTATTGGTGCGGTTGGTACAGTACTCGTAGATATGATTATTTTTGGAGATCCTTTTAGTTTTATTAAAATAGCACTAATCGCATTATTAATTATCGGTATTATTGGATTAAAACTTACTACTGAGGAGGCTGAAGCATAATGACTTGGTTTATATTACTCATTGCAGGACTACTAGAAGTACTAGGCGTAGTCATCTTAAATGAGATTTCGCGCACTAAAAAGAAATGGCTAGTTGCGCTATTAGCTGTTGCATTTATTTGTAGCTTTAGTACGCTTAAAGTAGCAATGAACGATATACCTATGGGCACAGCCTATGCGATATGGAGCGGTATTGGTACAGGTGGTGGCACACTCGCTGGCATGATTGTTTATAAAGAATCTAAAAATGCTAAACGTATCTTCTTTATTACGCTAATCATCTTATCAATTGTAGGATTAAGACTAGTAAGTTAACTAACAATCATCTACAATACCATCTCACATGACCAACTTATAGCACTGCTAATTCAAAATCACCAAATCCAATATACAGACTCTAAAGATGGTACTGCAAATAATTTAATTAGGCGCAGTGCCATCTTTATGTATAGATATATCATCATACTATTAATGTCTTTTAAACCAATGAAGATGATTATGAACAATCAATTTCAAATACTATTCATCTCTTTTACTTTATAGTAATGAAATAATCTTTCACTGAATTTCCTTCTGTTTTTGTAAGCGCTTAAATTTTATGGTCAATTACTATTCAAAAATTTGTTTCGCACTTTATTATTTACTATACTTTAAGTAAAGGAAGTGATTACATATGGTAAAAGTTTTTATCGCTGGTCCAATACCTGAAGTAGGACTTAATTTGTTAAAAGAACAAGGTTTTGATGTAGATGTTTATGAAGGTCAAGGTATTATAGATCAAGATAGTCTAAAGAAAGGTGTGAAAGATGCAGATGCGTTAATCAGTCTACTGTCTACAAATGTCGATCAAGCAATCATTGACGCAGGTAAACATTTAAAAATTATTGCTAATTATGGTGCTGGTTTTAATAATATAGACATTACTTATGCACGCCAAAAACAAATCGACGTTACAAATACACCTAAAGCTTCTACTAACTCTACCGCAGAGTTAACGTTTGGCCTTGTACTTGCCGTTGCAAGACGTATCCCAGAAGGTGATACATTGTGTCGTACTACTGGCTTTGATGGCTGGGCCCCACTGTTCTTTCGAGGAAGAGAAGTATCAGGGAAAACCATTGGTATTATCGGTTTAGGTGAAATTGGTGGCGCGGTCGCTAAAAGAGCCAAAGCATTTGATATGACTGTATTATATACAGGTCCACATCAAAAGAAAGATAAAGAACGTGAAATTGGTGAAAAGTACGTAGACTTAGATACGTTATTGAAACATTCTGATTTTGTAACAATTAACGCTGCTTATACACCTGATTTACATCACCAAATTGACACTGAGAAATTCAAATTGATGAAAGCAACAAGTTATCTTATCAATGCCTCACGAGGGCCTATTGTGCATGAACAAGCCTTAGTACAAGCGTTGAAGGATAAAGAAATTGAAGGTGCAGCTTTAGATGTTTTTGAATACGAACCTGAAATTACTGATGCATTAAAATCTTTAGATAATGTGGTACTTACACCACACATTGGTAATGCCACATATGAATCTCGCGATATGATGTCTAAAATCGTGGCTCATGATACCATAAGTAAATTGAATCATAAACAGCCAAAATTCTTAGTGAATTAACTCGCCAAATGATTATTGAGTACTTATTTTAATTATATCCGCATACAATAAAAAACCTAGCTGCACATATATTGAATATGATGTGTGGCTAGGTTTTGCTTTATATTTATTCATTATTTTTGTTTAGATTTATATAAAAATTTCGTCTGATTACTTATTAATTTGTTGGGTATCATTTTCGCAATAGCATTTCTAACTGCAACCACAAAACCATTGCGTCGTTGCGCAATTTTTCCTATTTTTCTAGAACGTAGCGTTACTTTTTTAGTATGTTTTACTCTTAGTTTATCATAACGTTGAAGTGCTTCGTCAAAGTCATAATTGGCAATACAATTTGCTAAAACAATCGCATCTTCCATCGCCTGTCCCGCGCCTTGTCCCATATTTGGTGTCGTTGCATGCGCTGCATCACCTAATAAAACAATGCGTTGATAAATAAATGTCTTCAAAGGATTAAGATCATAAATATCGTGTAATAATATATCTGTTTCACTTTGTTTATCCAGTATTTTTCTCACTTCATTAGGAAAATGATTAAATCTAGCCTGCAAGTGCGGTTTACCATATGATTGCATCTTTGTATCTTTTTCTTTTGCATTGATAGAAATAAACCAATAAGCTTGATTATTGAGTAGTGATACAATACCTACTCTGCCTTTTTTAGACCAATATTCTTTGGCTATGTTTGTATGTTTAATATCTACATCTTCCACTAAGCCTCTAAATACTGTATAGCCTTGATATATAGGTTTACTATTGGGTACTGTAACCTCACGTGTTTTTGCATGAACACCATCTGCGCCAATACATAGATCAAATGACTCCTGTTCCTGCGTTTCAAAATGTAATGTCACTTTTAATGCGCCATTATCGATATCTGTAACGTAATGATTGGTAAATATAATTTGATTAGGTACATATGACTTAATAATATCTATCAATGACTGACGTGTCATTGTTAAATTAACTGTGTTTTTTTTCAATTTCATTCTAGATAACATATTATTTTTGTCGTCTAACACTTCCATCGTGTCAATCACTTGGCCAACATTTTTAATGCCTTTTGCTAAATCATGTTTCCCTAATTTTTCAATGACATTACCACCAATCCCGATACCTGCACCTACTTCAGAGACTTGACTGTTTTTTTCAAAAATTTTAACCTCATGACCTTGTTCATTTAATAAAGCTGCTGCCGTTAAACCACCGATGCCTGCGCCTACTATTGCTATTTTCATTTTTCATTCACTCCACATTTCCCTAGTCTTTTCCATGTTACTCATAAATATTAACGCTAATTTTAAATTCCTTATCTTCACATATGGACGTTATGCCTTATACAGATAAAAAAGATAACATTAAAACCTTATGTTATCTTTGCCATAATACTAGTATAACTCAATCGTTATAAATAATAGTCATCATGAATATGATCTTTTCTAATACCTAATTGTTTATAATAATGCTTCATAAAACTAGCTATGTTTTCATCCCACTCTACGTCACTAGCATATTGATGATTACCAGGATTTTCAGGATTCCAACGCATTTGGTACAACGTTAATTGCTCCTTATTAAGATAATTTTTACGTACAAACTTTGCTCCGCCCATAATTGCTTTTTCTGGAGATGTCCATGATTGTTCTTTAGCAAAACTACTGCCCGTGTGAACAGCATTTACATCAAACGCACCAATACCATAAAAATTATAATATTTTTTCCCATCATCTTCGATACCATTTGCAAGCTCTGATTTACCGTGACCAGTTTCTACAAGTGCATGACTCACTAAATATAATACATTCACTTCATATTTATCTTGTGCTTTTAAAAATGCCGCACCTTGATTTTTTAATATGCCTTTATCTTTTAAAATGTGATTTAATTCATCTTCTGACATCGGTACTGCCTCAGAAATATCCATATGATTCAAATTTGCTTTATCACTGTTTACGTCCATAGCTTTTTTTACATCTGCCTTCGAAGCATTTATAAATTGTCCGTTTTTTTCTTTCATATTCAAAGTGCCTTCACCAAGTTGTCTATCAACCGCTTCGTCAAATGTATATGACTTTTGGTTATCAAATAAATGTGTTTCATTAATGATAAGCAGAATTGCGAAAATAGCGCCTATGATTATCAATAATATTAACGGTAACCTCTGCTTTATATTTTCATTCATTTTGAGAAAAACTCCCTAACTTACATTTATTTAGTCAATGTAACATAAGCAAAAATAATAGCAATTAAGACAATTATAAAAGAAATATTAATTGTTATCCTCATGCCTTTTCGATCTCTAAATAAAGTATTAAATATCGTTAAACTAATCACTAGTGACAACACAAACATTGTAATCGCCATAACCATATTTAAAGTAATTAAAAAAATTATCCCAATGACTAATAAAATATTTGAAAATATAGCCATTACTTTTATCATTTTCGGATTGATAAGCTTCCACTCCTCATCATAAAACATATGTAATATTTAAATTCTAATAATAGAAATTGTATCATATTTATTACTGTTGCAAATATGTCATTTTAGAGACAACAAAAGATAACACTCGATTTGTGCCGTAGCTTAAATCGAGTGCTAACTTTATAATTATGTGATTATATCGATATTATCTTGACATTCCTCTTAACATATTAAGCATATACGTTAAGCTACGATTCATTTCGTCATCTTTTAATATGCCCATCAATCCTGTTATTGATGTTTTTTGATTTGGATTAGCTTGATTAGCCACATGCAAACCTTTATTTACTTTGTTTAGCATCTCAGATAAATCATTTACGTTTAAATCACCTAGTAAAAATACAAGTGAGGCCATATTAGAAATCAAACCAGAATAAGTGTCCTTATTTAATTCAACTGCAAATTTGTTAGCAATAACCCCTCTACTTTTAACTGCACCAGATAAAGCATCTAGTATTTTCGCATCGTCTAAAGTACTAATAATGTTGATTGCTTTCAAAATACTATCCTTATTCTCAACAATTGCATCTGTCACTTCTTCTAAACTTTCTTGTTTGATCTGCGCTTCTGACTTTTCCATACGTTTAATTTTAGATATTCTTTCAGCCATTATCTATCCACCTGATTTCCTGGGAAAGTATAGTCTTCACGTTTCCACTTATCTTCAACTCGTACACTATATTGCGGTTGACGTTGTTTATTCACACGGAAGTTTGTTGGGTTTAACGGTGACTTACCTCTACGTGTCTTCACTTCCATACGACAACTTGTACGTTTATACGATGGCGTATCTGTATCTTTATCTACATCACTATTTGTCAATAAGTTAATCGCACCATGATCACCATTAACCATTGCATTGTTATTCAGTGGTATATAGATTTCTTTACCTTTCACTCTATCGGTAACATGAGCGATTAACTCAGCTTCCCCCGTATCAGAAATCAATTTAATTTCTGCACCTTCGTGAATACCGCGCTCTTTTGCTAATTCCGGTGAAACTTCGACAAACGTGTTCGGCATTTTATATTCAAGGCCAGGTACTTTATAAGTCATATTGCCCTCATGAAAATGCTCTAATAATCGTCCATTGTTCACATGTAAATCATATTCTTCATTTACTTTAAAGAAATTATCAAATGTTAATGGATAGAATTGGGCTTTGCCATCCTCAAAGTTAAATCCTTCTAGATAAAGTGTTGGTTCGTCTGTGCCATCTTCAGCTACAGGCCATTGTAAACTACTATATCCTTCTAGTCGATCATAATTCACACCTGAATATAATGGCGTTACTCTAGCGATTTCATCCATGATTTCACTCGGGTGTTGATAATTCCAATCATAGCCTAAAGACTGTGCAACTGATTGTATGATTTGCCAATCTGGCTTAGAATCTCCTTTGGGTTCCAATGCTTGATATAAGCGTTGGATACGACGTTCAGTATTTGTAAATGTTCCTGTTTTTTCTAATGAAGGACTTGCTGGTAATACTACATCTGCATACGATGCAGTAAATGTGAAGAACTCATCTTGTACAACTAAGAAACCTACTTTTTCAAGCGCAGCTTGTACAAAATTAATATTAGAATCTACTATCCCTGTATCTTCACCATATAGATAAAGTGCATCTATTTCACCTTCATGAATACCTTCCATCATTTGGTGATTATCTCGACCGACTTTATCAGGTAACGCTTCACCGTATTCACGTTCAAATTTCGCTCTAATTTCATCATCCACTACTTTTTGATAGCCAGGAAATTGATCAGGCATACTTCCCATATCACTACAGCCTTGAACATTATTATGTCCTCGTAAAGGATATGCGCCTGTGCCTGGTTTTCTATAGTTTCCAGTAGCTAATAATAGATTTGAAATTGCAGTTGATGTATCACTACCGATATCCTGTTGTGTGACTCCCATAGCCCAACAAATAGATACTGATTCAGCGTTAACAACTTGTTTTGCGAAATCAATTAACGCTTCTTGAGAAATACCAGTCGTTTCTTCTGCAAATTCCATTGTGAATGGTGCTAAAGATTTATAGTATTCTTCAAAATGATTTACCCATGTGGTAACAAATGATTCATCGTGAAGCCCATGATCAATAATGTATTTTGTAACAGCTGACAACCACACTAAATCAGTACCTGGTTTAGGCTGATAAAAATTGTCGGCACGTTCTGCCATTTCATGCTTACGTATATCAAAAACATTTAAAGTATTATTATATAGTTTATGACCACGTTTAATACGTGAGGCAATAACCGGGTGTGCTTCAGCTGTGTTCGTACCTATGAGTACAACCATATCTGCGATTTCAAGATCATCGATAGAACCCGAATCTCCACCGTGTCCTACTGTTCTAAATAAACCTTTAGTTGCAGGTGCTTGGCAGTAACGCGAACAATTATCAACGTTATTTGTACCAATTACTTGGCGTGCTAACTTTTGCATTAAATATGATTCTTCATTCGTTGCTTTAGAAGAAGAAATGAATGCTAAACCGTCTGGTCCGTGCGTAGCTTTTACTTTCAAAAAGTTTTCAGATACGACTTTCAACGCTTCTTCCCATTCTACTTCTTCAAACTGCCCGTTTTTACGTACTAACGGTTTAGTTAATCGTTCTTCAGAATCGACATAATCCCAACCAAATTTTCCTTTAACGCAAGATGAAATTTTATTTGCTGGAGATTCATGTTGTGGTTGTACTTTTATTACTTCTCTATCTTTTGTCCACACATCGAACGAACATCCGACACCGCAATAGGTACATACTGTCTTTGTTTTTTCGATACGTTCTTCTCGCATAGCTGCTTCTGAGTCTGAAACTGCAAATAATGGTCCGTATCCAGGTTCAGCTTTTTTAGTTAAATCAATCATGGCTGCTAATGAACCTGGTTCTAAATCTGTCATATAACCAGCATTACCTTCCATATTGACTTCCATCATGGCATTACATGGACAAACTGTTGCGCATTGTCCACACCCAACACATGAAGAATCATTAATAGTAGTATCATTGTCCCAAATTACACGTGGTTGCTGGCGTTCCCAATCAATTGTAAGTGTTTCATTGACTTGAACGTCTTGACATACTTCTACACAACGCCCGCATAAAATACATTGATTTGGGTCATAACGATAAAATGGGCCGTAATCTTTTTCGTAGGGTTTTTCTTTATATTCATATGTTTGATGTTCTAGCCCCCACTGATCCATTGTATTATGGATCTCGCAGTCACCATTGTTATAATCACAAACTGTACAATAAAGCATATGCTTTTCTAATATTCTATCTAAAGCTTCTTTTTGACTTGTCTGTACGTTATTATTTTGTGTATGAACGACCATAGGCTTATCAATTGTTGTGCTACAGGCACGTGCCATTTGACCATCTATCTCAACAGTACACGTATCACACGTTTGAATCGGTCCTAGCGATTCATTGTAACAAATTGACGGAACAAAAGTATCTTGAGATTTAATAAACTCAAGTAAATTTGTCCCCGGTTCAACAAGATAATCTTTACCATCCAACGAGACAATTAAATGTTCTTGCATAATCTTCACCCCTATTAGTTTCATGTACTATACCCGTAAGTGCATTACAAATTCACAACTAACATTTAATCTAAAAAGCCCCACACTTTTTAATTTAATGTTAGTTATATTGTATACGTATTTCTTCAGAATGTTAAGGCTTTCCCTTTCTATTTTAATTTTCATCAATAACAAAGTTAGGTCCATATAATAGAAAAGCAACATTTACTTTAGAATTTTATTTTGCCTAAAAAAATATGAGTTTTAAGCAATTGCTTAAAACTCATAGAATTTATAATTATTAAATCCCTAAATTATCTTTAATACTGGACTCTATTTCACTTAGCGAACTATCACTCGGTACAAAATAGTACAAGCCATCGTCTTGAATGCCACCTTGGCCCTGTAATTGATGTCTATTCACATTATCATTAGCATCATTATATTTACTTCTAATTTTGTTTAATTCACCAATCGATAAATCTGTCTTCACATTATCTTTAATGTGATTCATTATTGCATTAAAATGTGGAATAGAGCTTACACTTGTAAGTTTGTTTGCTAGTCCTTCTATAACAATCTGTTGGCGTTCTTGACGTCCAAAATCTCCGCCTGCGCCTTCCTCTTTACGACTTCTTATAAAAGCCATCGCTTGTTGGCCATCCATATGTGTTTTTTCGCCTTCATTAAATTGTTGGCCATCATATGAGAATGTAGCATTACTTGTTACGTCAATACCACCCACTGTATCAATCATATCTTGCATGCCATCCATATCAATTGTGGCATAATGATCGATTGGCACATTTAATAATTTCTCTACCGATTTCACTGCCATGTCTGGCCCGCCATAGGCATAAGCATGGTTAATTTTTTCTGTTGTCCCTTGACCAACAATTTCTGCTTGCGTGTCTCTCGGAATACTTACAATTTCAGTTGTTTTTTTCTGAGGATTAATAGATAACACCATGATTGTATCACTACGTTGACCACCACCATCAGCAGCTCTTTTGGCATCAGAATCTACACCAAATAATGCAATGGTAAACGGATCACCATGATTTAAATTTACATCTTTATCTCGTAGTGAGGATTTATTTCTATCTAAAGGATTGTGTATCGAACCACCAACAGAAAATATTTTAAATCCTAAATATATGACTGCTATTAGCGCTAATAAAACTAATATGCCAAAAAACCATAATACGATTTTTTTGGATAATCCCATTTTCTTTTGTTTGTAATAATTAGAGCGACTCACTCTTATCATTCCCCATTCTGTATTCAATTTTCATTTAATACATTCATTATATAGTAATTAGCTTGATTTGACATAGTGCTTGAGACCTATAGTCCGCCTCAACTTGAATAACTTCGTTATGCCATTTTATTTTTCGTAACCTTGTCCAGAATTTAATATTTGTAAAATTTGTTCATGACATCCACGATTACTAATTATAAAATTGCCACCTTTGGAAAAATCTACTGGTTGGTTATTTAAAGAAGTCATCTTCAGTCCTAATTCACGCGCAAATAAGAATTGTGCTGCTATATCCCAAGGTTTTGGATTTGTATTTATATGTGCACCAAATTGTCCATTAATTACTCGAATTGAGTCTAGGCCACATGAGCCAATGAAACGATAGCTAAATGATGCATCATGCAAGTCATGCATCGTTTCATCATTCATTACTAAAGAATTAAATGAAATGACCGCATCTTTTAATTCAATATTTTCTGGTTGTGTTAATGGCTCTCCATTTACATATGCACCAAATCCTTTTACAGCTTTATAAAGCTTACCATGAGGATAATCATATATGTATGACAATACCGGTTCTCCATCAACAAAATATCCTAATATAATACAATAATCTTCTTGTTGTTTAACTAAATTTGTCGTTCCATCAATTGGATCCATAACCCACACATGACCTTGTTTGGCATGTACTTCATCGTTCGATTTTTCTTCTGCTAACAACTGATGCTCTGGAAAATGCTTATTTAAAAATAATTCGAATTTGTCTTGAATTGATTTATCCACGTTAGTCACTAAATCAAACCTATTTTGTTTTGTGCTTGTAACCATATCTTGTATGAGTTGTGGAATAATATCATCTAGTGTAGCGAGCCACTCTCTGACAGCATCATCGATAAAAGTTAATTGTTCTTTCTCCATTTCTACACCTCTTTTGAATAATTGAATGTAAGCATTACTATCAATAGCTTACTATGTATAATTTGTTATATCTTATCATAATATTATTAGTGAAATATATGATAAACATAATTAGATTCAAGAAAATTTTTCCTTTTTATTCAACGTCTCACCTTTATGACATAAAAATAAAACCGACTAGATACTCTAGCCGGTTAAATAGAAAGGAAAGTAAGTAATAAATATTGAAGATGTTTGCTTTAGTAACTCGTACGAATAGGTGTAACCAAAACTATATGTAATAGCCTACCCCTTTGTCATCTATTCGATACCCCCTTGTTACTAACTACATATTATCACAACTCTCTAAATAATGTAAGCGTTTTCTCAAAAGTTTTTAAAAAAAGTTTTATAAATGTCGTCATTGTCACTTTTATGATATAATAAATGTAATATGTAATCATTTGGGAGGTGACTTTCTTAGTGAATAAACGCGAGCGACAAAACAAACTTGTTCAAGCTATTCAAGAGAATAGACAAATTACAGCATCAGAATTAGCAACAACGTTAAATGTATCGAAAAGAACAATATTAAGAGATATTCAAGATTTAGAAGACCAAGGTGTAAAAATTCTAGCAAAGCATGGGAAACTTGGGGGCTATCAACTACAGGAAACACCAAATAGTTATGAAATTGAATTAACTGAGAACCAACTATCCGCTTTATTCTTAGTCCTTAATGAAAGTCAATCTATCTCAACGCTTCCTTATAAAGAGGAAATCAATGCAATTATTAAAAAGTGTTTAAACTTACCCTATACTAAAATGCGACGTACACTCAAAAAGTTAGATCGCTATATTAAATTTGACGATCAACAATATACTAACTTACCGGCAATTTTCTCTAATGTTCTTATTTATTGTACCGAAAGAAACGTTATGGCAATGGAGTATGATAATCATAGTCGTGTCATTACAGAAAATGTTATATTCATTGGCTTATTATGTGAAGGTGGCTTGTGGAAAGCAGTCGTTTTTGAAATTGGTCTTGGTAAAACCAATGAAATTCCAATCGTAGATATACAAGATATTTCTTATTCTTTTGAGAAAACGATTAAAACACAAGATATTACTATAAATAATTACCAACAATTTTTAAACCCAACTGAGCCATAACCAATCAGTTGGGTTTTTATATTATATGCTTAATTTAGTGTGTAAATTGTTAATATAAAAGAGATCAAATTATTTAACATATGTAAACTTAAACTTGAAATCAATTTCCTTCCTGATTTCAAATATGCATACACTAAGCCTATCGCTAAAATAAAGTAACTTCCAAATTCTAAAGGTGACTCAGCACCAGTCACATGCATCAGTGAGAATAATACCGCTGAAATGACTCCCATCACTTTAAAATTAAATTTCTTCCCTAACTCACCGATAAGTAAGTGTCTAAAGACCATTTCTTCTACAAATGCTGCTGCAACCACGACAAGTAAGAAAGTAAATGGTAAAAATTCTGGATTTTGAAATAAAATGTTTAATTCTCTTTCATTTTGAGTTTCATCAAATCCTAAATCTCCAGGTAAATATTGAACACCTACATTATATCCATATGAGCAGACAAACATAGTAATAAATATCATTAATAAAAGAAGACATGACGCTTTAAATAATAGACATTCGCTTTAAATCGCGTCTCAAAATCATGCCAATGTAGAAAATAAAAACAAAATATAGTAACAACGTATGCTAATAATTGAGCAAGTGAACTTAATAACATGTCACTACTTTCACTTCGTTCTTCTAAATAAAAAGTACTATAGACGATACTAGCATTAGAAAATATAAACATACTCACTATAAGTATCACAATAAGAGAAAAATCTTTCCATACAATATCTTTAAATTGAAACTTTTCTTGTTTCATTTGATGTCTACCTCTTTCAACTTTATAATCCTTCACTTTTCATTTTAGCTAAAATGCCTATTATGCCATTAATTATTTTTAGTATGTCAAAAAATAATTAGCCACAGTATACCACTTTTATTACATCATAATAAATTAAAGCCCTAGTAAACCATGAAGAAAGGAAATCTATATGTATAATCAAGCATTTCACCAATTAGAACAACGTATTTCTAAATTACTCAATCTTATAGAAATCTATAAATATAGCATAGTTACGAATAATAAAAAGAAAGAACAATATAAACAAGATATACATGATTTTATTGATAAAGAATATCTCTCTATGAAACAAGATTCACTTCTCCATCATTCTTTGATCCATTATAATTATTTCAAATTCCTCACTGATCAACAGAACCAACCTATCGATGAACTTACTATGGGTCATACAATCAAGTATATCAACTGTGTTCAACAGCGCTTATATCAAATTCATCAATTGCTATCATTATTTTTGTAACAAAATTTCAAATTAAAAGATATTATAACCAAAAATTGTAATACTATTTCATTTATCGTATAATGAAAGCGATTACTTATATGTGAGGAGTGTTTTAAATGCATGGATTTTCTGTTTATCTAAGCCATCCTATAGACAAGTCGTATATAGACAGCATGATTGATTTAGGTTATACAACTATTTTTACATCAGTACAAATTCCAGAAGAAGATGATGACAAGAAATATCGCTATTTAATTGAACTGCTAGATTATTTATCAACAAAACAAGTTACGTATATGATTGATATTAACCCTTCATTACTCAACCATTCTTTTTACCAATTTTTACAACAGTATGAGCAAGCTCATTTTATTATCCGTATTGATCATAGCACCTCTATTGATATTGTCACCGAAATCATCAACCACGGTTTTCATTGTTGTCTCAATGCTAGTATTATCTCAGAACTTTTACTACAACAGCTTTCCTATCAATTAGAAGATTTCTCTCATCTATGCTATTGCCATAATTATTATCCGCGTCCAGACACTGGCTTAGAATCACAATTTGTAAAAGCACAAAATGAAATGATTCTTAAATATAATGCACATGCAAATATTTATGGGTTTATCGCTGGTTCAACACTTCGTGGTCCAATATATAAAGGTTTACCAACGATTGAAGATACTAGATACAAACACCCCATTGAGAGTGCTCAGATATTAAGAGATCATCTCGTTGCACATATTATGATAGGAGATACACAGCTCCATCTAGAATATGCCAAACGACTTATGAATTTCTTACGTCACAGACATTTCACACTAACGATTGAAGTTTTAGATCAACAAGCACAATATATTTTAGAAAAATCACATACTGTACGTCCAGATAATCCAGGTAAAGTCATCAGATCACAAGAGGCTCGACACTACTGTACAACAGAAATCCAACCCTTCTTAACAAATGAGCGCTACTACGGCGCCATTACTATAGACAATATACGTAACGGGCGCTACCAAGGCGAATTACAACTTATCAAACAACATTTACCATCACATGAACATATCAATATAGTAGGAAAAGTCTTGGCAGAAGATCAGTCATTATTACATTGTATGCGTCCAAACGACAAGTTTAATTTTATAAATCAATCTACGGAGTTGAGATAATGAATAATTTAATTACAGAATCTAGAAATGAAAATACGATGCAACTAGATGAAATGACGATTTATCAAGCATTAGAAACTATGAATAATGAAGATCAAAAAGTTCCACAACAAATAAAACAAGTCCTCCCTGAGTTAACTAGAGTAATCGAAATCACCACACATCAGTTTAAAAATGGTGGCCGTGTCATCTATATGGGCGCAGGTACAAGCGGTAGATTAGGGGTACTTGATGCTGCAGAGTGTGTGCCAACTTTCAATACGACACCGAATGATTTTATCGGTTTAATCGCAGGTGGACAACGTGCTATGACCGTTGCAGTTGAAGGTGCTGAAGATAGTCAAACACTTGCAGAAACAGACTTATCACATATCAATCTCACAGATAAAGATGTCGTCATAGGGTTAGCAGCAAGCGGCAGTACACCTTACGTTAAAGCAGGATTAACATATGCAAATGAGCTAGGCGCACATACCGTTGCTATTTCCTGCAATGTAGACAGTGAAATAGGTAAGATTGCACAAATTCCCATAGAGGTCAATGTTGGTCCTGAAGTCTTAACTGGTTCGACTAGACTTAAATCTGGTACAGCACAAAAACTTATTCTCAATATGATTTCAACAATTACTATGGTAGGCGCTGGTAAAGTATATGGCAATCTCATGGTTGATGTAAAAGCGTCGAATGACAAGTTAATTGATCGATCTATAAGAATCGTTCAAGACATTTGCGATATGTCTTATGAAGCAGCTCAAGAACTCTATACTGATGCAGACAAAAATATCAAAACCGCTGTCGTTATGTATTTATGTGATATTTCAAAAATAGAAGCAGAAACGAAGTTACGTCAAAATGACTATATTATTAAGCAAGCTATTAAAGAGTAGTACTCAATAACGCTTTCGATTTAGACATTAAACTGATGAAGCTTTGCCATATAAGGAGGTAAACAGATTATGACCAAAGAACAAATATTAGCAGAACGTATTATAGATGCTGTCGGGGGCATGAATAATATAGATAATGTTATTAATTGTATGACCCGTGTAAGAATTAAAGTCATAGATGAAACTAAAATTGACTATGACACACTAAAAGCCATTGACGGTGTCATGGGCGTAGTCAAGGATGATCGCATACAAGTAGTAGTTGGACCTGGTATAGTAAATAAAGTAGCCGACCATATATCAGAACTAAGTGGTGTAAAATTAGGTGAAACTATCCCCCACGACACTAAAAATTATAAAGCTGAAGCACAAGCTAAAGCACAAGAAAATAAGACTGCATTTCAAAGTAATCAAAAAAGAGGCAAGTTTAATAAATTATTAAAGACAATAGCTAATATCTTCATCCCCTTGATTCCAGCTTTCATTGGAGCTGGATTAATCGGTGGTATCGCAGCTGTCTTAAGTAACTTATTAGCTGCTGGTCAGATTTCTGGAGATTGGGTCACACAACTTGTAACAGTATTTAATGTTATTAAAGATGGAATGTTAGCTTATTTAGCGATATTCACTGGTATCAACGCAGCTAAAGAATTTGGAGCAACACCAGGACTAGGTGGTGTCATTGGAGGTACAACACTATTAACTGGCTTAACAGATAAAAATATGATTACTAACATATTTACAGGTGAGCCACTTCAACCAGGCCAAGGTGGTATTATAGGCGTTATCTTCGCAGTATGGCTTTTAAGCATTGTAGAGAAAAGATTGCACAAAATCGTTCCAAATGCCATAGATATTATCGTTACTCCAACTATCACTTTATTTATTATTGGCTTATTAACAATATTTATCTTTATGCCGTTAGCTGGCTTTGTATCTGATGGTCTCGTATCAGTAATTAACGCTATTATTAGTATTGGCGGCATTTTCAGTGGTTTTATTATTGGTGCGTTTTTCTTACCATTAGTCATGTTAGGGCTGCACCATATTTTTACACCTATTCATATTGAAATGATTAATCAAACAGGTGCAACCTATTTATTACCTATTGCAGCAATGGCAGGTGCTGGACAAGTAGGCGCTGCGTTGGCATTATGGGTAAGATGCAAAAGAAATACTACATTGAGAAACACTTTAAAAGGTGCGTTACCTGTTGGTTTCTTAGGTATAGGTGAACCATTAATATATGGTGTCACATTACCACTTGGAAAACCATTCTTTACAGCTTGTATTGGTGGCGGCATTGGTGGCGCTGTTATTGGCGGTATTGGCCATATTGGGTCAACTGCTATAGGCCCTAGTGGTATTTCTTTACTCCCACTTATTTCAGACCATATGTATATAGGCTATATTGCAGGGCTACTCTCAGCATATGCAGGCGGCTTCATTTTCACATATTTCTTTGGTACTACTAAGTCCATGAGAGAAACAGATAGTTTAGGTGGCTAATAATGACCAATATACTTTATAAAATTAATAAACAATATGATCAATTAACTAAAAGCGAGAGAAAAATTGCAGATTTTATTTTGTCTTCACCTCACGAAATCATAAATATGTCAGTTCAAGACTTATCTGAAACAATCGATACAAGTACAGCCTCTATCGTTAGGTTTAGTAAAAAAATTACCGAAAAGGGATTTCAAGAACTAAAAATTTCGATATCCCGTTACTTACCTGAAGATACCAAGCAACTTACTCACTTTGAACTAGCTGATAATGAAAGTGTAACTACACTTAAATCAAATATGTTAGCGCGTGTGACAGACACCATGAATTGCGCATCCGTACAAATCAATGATCATGATGTAGATGCTATTTGTAAAACAATTAAACATGCACGTACAGTATTTCTATTTGGTTATGGTGCATCAATGATCATTGTTACTGATCTTTTCCAAAAATTTTCACGCATCGGTATCAATGTGCGTTTACTGCAAGAGACGCACTTATTAATGTCAACATTAGCTTCACATGATGAACATGATTGTATCATCTTTGTAACTAATAAAGGTATTCATAGTGAAATGCTATCGATGGCTAAAATCGCATCTAATCGTCATGTAAATATTATTACTATCTCTAGTAATAATATTAATCCTATCGCTAAAATTGCTGATTACACTTTAATCTATGGAGAAACTGATGAGAATGAATTGCGCATGGCTGCGACAACTTCTCTTTTCGCGCAATTATTCACAGTAGATATACTTTACTATCGTTATATTGCATTAAATTATCAAAGTTCACTCAATTTGATTACACAATCTAAAATAGCTCTAGATGAGTATCATAGGTACTTAACCACTATCCCATCCAAACATTGATACCAAAATATATTTAAATAATCATCTGTCTTACACGTTCTGAGAAGATAGATATTCATATTTACAGTAAAAAGAGACAAGCAGCAAGGGTTTGCACTGCTTGTCTCTATCTATTAATATTCAATATATAGTCTAATTACTGTTGCACATCATTTTTGAAAAAATCAAATATATTTTTAGCACTGTCTGTATTATCAATGTTACCTTCAAACTTATCACTGCCTGGTCCATACGCATATGTGTTTACATCTTCACCCGTATGACCATTTGTAGTCCAACCTGTATGTGATGCATCATTAATTGGTTTTTGAACTGCATCTTGTAATTTTTGGAATTGATCTTCATACTTCTTGTCTGCTTCATCTAATTTTTTCAGCTTTTTAGCTTCATTGTCTATTTTTTTGATTTGATTAGCTGATACTTCAAAACCATAACCTTCTTTTATAACTTTTTCAGAATCTTTACCATCTGCAATGGCTTTTGTCATATATGAACCTGAATGTTTCATTTCTCGTATAGCTTTAGGATTCCATAAGTAGTCTTTGCCTTTAGCAATTGTCATACCACCTGTTGAATGATCGGCAGTAGCGACAACTAAAGTATCTGGATTTTGTTTTGCGTAATCCATAGCGTAATCAAATGATTTCTCAAAACCTGCCATTTCTGACATAACTCCAGTAACATCATTTGGATGGCCCGATTTATCAATGGACGCGCCTTCTACCATTAAAAAGAAACCTTTATCATTTTGTTGCAAGCGTTTAACTGCACTATCAGTCATGTCTACAAGTTTTGGATTTTTATCAGGTGCATCTACTTGTAAAGGCATATCGTTATCTGCGAATAAACCTAACACTTTTTTATTTGTTGAATTTTGTAAATCTGTTTTATTGTCTACTACATCATAACCATCTGCCTTGAATTTATCAGCAATATTTCCATTCTTTTCACCAAAATATTCAGCACCTCCACCAAGTAAAACATCTACTTTGTGTTCGCCGTTGATTTTGTCATTATAAAATTGCTTTGCAATTGTTTCCTTTTTATCTCGACTATCTACGTGTGAAGCATAAGCAGCTGGCGTCGCATCAGTAAGTTCAGCAGTTGAAACTAATCCTGTAGATTTACCATTCTCTTTTGCTTGTTCTAAAACAGTTTTAACACTTTGTTTGTTTTCATCTACACCAATAGCACCATTATATGTTTTATGTCCAGAACTAAAGGCAGTTGCCCCGGCTGCTGAATCAGTTACATTCTCTTTAGGATCATTAGGATTTGTACGCTGCGTACCTGTTAAATGCTTATCAAATGCTGTTTTTTCCATTTCTTTTGTTTCTGGTTTATCAGCAAAATAACGATAAGCAGAATTGTATGAAGGTCCCATACCGTCTCCAACTAAGAAAATAACATTTTTGGGATTTTTAGTATTTCCCATATATGATACATCCTCTTTATTTGTCGGCGCTTGTCCTCCACTTGAAGCATATGTAGTTGGTGTATTTCCCCATGCACTACCAACAAAAATTGCACTAGCTATAGAAACAGTTGCTAACTTATTATGAAATTTCATAAATTAATAACTCCTTTAATATGTATTATCTTACCTTTACATTTAGTCTACTGGAAGTTTTTTGAGTGATCATTTTCATTTTGTTAAGTTTATGTAAACTAAATATTGTTTAAATGTGAAAATGCTAACTATAATTTCAAAATATTATACTCTAAAAGAAGATACTTAAACTAAATGTCACCCACTTCTCAAAAAAAATAGTTACACATCGATTGTTTTACTATCGACATGCAACTATGGATTTATGTTTTATATTTAAAATGATTAATGTTCTATAATATCAAACTGCTCAAATATGCTTAAATTTAAATTTGTTCATCTTTACTTAATTTGTGATAACCCTTAATGAAATAGAACACAGTCATAAATGCCAGGAAGATAATACCTATAACAATAGATACTACTGTTTCTTTATTAAACAACATTCCGATTAATACCATAATAAAGAATGCCATTGTTATATAATTAGTAAATGCGCCGCCAGGCATCTTAAATGGATGACCTTCAACCTTTTCAGGGTATTGCTTTCTAAATCTCAAGTGACTAATTAAAATCATAAACCAAGGCACCATACCCGGTAAAATAGAAGCACTATATACATAAACAAAGATACTATCTGCCCCTTTAATAAATAAAGGTAAAATGACATTTAATAAAGCACCCACTAAAATGCCAAGTGAAATTGCACTCACAGTCCATACTGGAACACCATTTTTCATTACTTTTGTAAAGAATTTAGGCATTTGCCCATTTTTAGCTAATGTAAGTGTCATACGACTAGCACTGAATATACCTGAATTACATCCGGACATAGCAGCAGTCAATACAACAAAGTTAATTAAACCAGCTGCAAACGTGATACCAACTTTAGAGAATGTAGCAACAAATGGGCTACCTATGTTGCCTAATTCATCCCAAGGATAAACTGTTACGATAACAAAGATTGCACCTAGATAGAAGATTAATATACGCCAAATTACGCCATTAACTGCGCTTTTAATATTTTTTTGTGGGTCTTTTGTTTCACCGGCTGTAATACCAATCAATTCAACACCTTGATAAGATCCAATAACGATTGAAAGGGCAAAGAAGAATCCAAGCCAGCCGTTAGGCATAAAGCCACCATGTGACCATAAGTTTGAAATACCAATAGCTTCTCCACCGTTACCTAAACCAAAGAATATAAGTCCAAAGCCAGCAACAATCATTAATACAATCGTCACTACTTTTATCATTGCAAACCAGAATTCAAATTCACCAAACGCTTTTACTGATACGAGATTAGCACTTGCTAATAAAGCAACTACGATGACCCCAGGTATCCATTGTGGTAAATCCGGGAACCAATAGTTCATATATTCACCGACCGCAATAACTTCACTCATCCCTACGACAATCCACTGGAATATATTGCTCCATGCAGTTAGATAGCCTGCCACAGGATGTATGTAATCACTCGCAAAGTTAGCAAAAGAGCCTGATGTTGGATCTAAGTACACCATTTCTCCCATTGCTCTCATAACTAAAAATAAAAATATACCTGCAATCAAATATGCAAATATAACAGAAGGACCCGTCCACTTTATAGTGCTTGTTGCACCCATAAATAGTCCTACCCCAATTGTTCCGCCAAGTGCAATCATACGCATTTGACGTGCACCTAATCCCCTTTGCAGTTCATTATTCTCTTTCATTATTCAAACCCCATCTCTTTCAAATATAAGTATAAAAAATCACTTATCATGTCGCTATTATACTATAAATTCTAAAAATTAAAACAATTATCTTTAAAAATGTAAGCCCTTACATTTACCGTTATCCATTGTAGGCGATTTTACAATAAAAAGCAAAGTATATTAGAATTTTCTATTATTATCTCGCTGCTTTCAACATATAGTTTTGCTACTCAATGCCTTTATACCAATATAATGTGTATTTATTGTGAAAATATTCACAATAAATACTTTCCATTGTATACTTAATCTGTAGAAAGTGAGGAGAAATAAATTGAACGAAAAAAATGTTAAATGGGATAAAATATTTTATGGTAAAGTCTGGGTTACCCATGTAGTTGAAACAATTAGAACGAAAGATATACTTCAAAGTTTTTATTTCAAGCGCTATCTATTACGCGCTATTATGGCTGGCTTTATATTGGGTACAATAACGATATTTGTATTGTTGCTAAAAGCATCACTCCATCATGATATACCTCCGAGTGTTGTTAATATTATTGCTTCTATAGCGTTTAGCTTTGCTTTAGTTTTAATCTTATTTACTAACTCTGAACTATTAACTAGTAATTTTATGTATTTTACAGTTGGTCTGTATTATCGTGTAATTAAGCCTTTACGTGTATTAAATATTTTTATTTTATGTTTTATAGGTAATGCACTTGGCGGTCTTATATTTTTCTTATTATTAAGATGTTCAGATGTGATGTCTCCGGAAATGTTTAATCAATTAGAATCAACTATCACACATAAAACATTAACAGCAAGTTTTATCGCAATCATTACAAAAGGCATCTTTGCTAATTTTTTTATAAATATATCTCTAGTCATCGCTATGCAAATAGAAGATATTTTAGCTAAAATGTTTGTCATGATGTTTGGAGTTTCAATATTTGCTTTTATGGGTTATGAGCATGTCGTATATAATTCCGTATTATTTGCTGGCGGCATTGTCTATCAAAGTCATGTTCTATCATTTATACCTGCTGCAATAAATTTAATTGGCGCTGCAATAGGTAACTATATTGGCGGCGGGCTTATCATTGGCTTGTTCTATGCCTATTTAAATGACCATCATCAATATGATGCGAACCACAAATCGTGATTTCTAAAACTCTATATTACATTCTTAATATGTTATAATTTTGTTTAGATTTGATCACAAAGGAGTTCGCTATGAATAAACACTTAATCAAACGAACGATTACCATTTCAATTGTATTTGGCGTGTTATTTTTCTTATTAAATTATTTTAGTAGCTCACACCATAATGCAGTGGGCCAATTAATTTTAAAATCTTTACTTGCTATGATCGTCTTAGGCATTTTATATTATGTTTTATTTTCTATAGTCAATTCTCCAGAACGCAAATATAAATTCGGTATCACTATCCCTATTGCTCTATTAGTTGCAATTATAATCTGCTCGATAGTAGCCACTATCAAAATAGGTATTATTGTTGGTTTAATTATCGGTGTGATTGCAGGATATATGTGGGAATTTATAGAGAAAAATAAAAACGGTGGTGATCACAGATGAGTATAATTCTAGGTGTTATTATCATTATTTTATTGGTTGTTAGCTTAATTCCTAACTTTAAAGCAGTTAAAAATTCTAAAGCAAACGGCGAAAAGAATCCTCGTTTTGCTATTATGGTTGGTATCGATGCGATACTCCTTGTATTAGTTGTAGTCACACTGCTTTTTCAATTTTTAAAATAAACAACAGCCTGATTACTTCTTTTAAGAAAGAGGCTAAATCAGGCTGTTTTATTTGTTTATTCCTTTTAAAATCGGTCTTGTAACACTAAGTAATATAAAACAACAGCACACAATAAATAAATTACTGTTCCAACCATAAATGACCTAAATTGTATGGTAAATGGTATTTTTTTATTAAATATAGGTCCCAAGACTAGATTACTGAGCGCCAAAACTACAGGGCCAGCTAAAAAAAATAAAATTAAGTATCCATTCATGTATCTAAACTCCTACTTTTTCTCAAAATAACTCACAATCATTTCATTTACTGTTAAATCTCTACCTGAATATGCAACTTTACTAAAATCTTGTTGCTTCGTCATTTCATTAGTATTAACAATAACATCTAATCCTGCAGTAACAGCTGCTGTGGCTCCATTCACTGAATCTTCTATCGCTAAACAATTACCCGGAGCGTAGTTAAGTTGCTGTACTGCAGTTAAATATAACTCCGGATCAGGTTTTACAGATTCAACATCTTCTCTAGCCACGATAACCTCAATGTATGCATCTAGTCCTAAGTTCTTAAAAGTTGGTAGAATATCTTTTCTATAACTACTTGTAGCTATCGCCATAGGTATATGGCGTTTTTTACAATAATCCATCAACTGTTTAACATCTGCAATAATAGGTAGTTCAACGCTAGTAAGATTATGTTCTTCATAAATTTTTTGCTTGTTATCTATACCTAGTTGATTTTCTAAATAGTTGTGTAATTCTGTTGCAGCACCACCAATAGATTGTCGATAATAATCTAGCGAGATTTCCGTTAAACCATTTTGCTTTAAATGTTTATTAATAATTTGAAATAAGTGCTTTTCCGTATCAATAATAGTGCCATCAAAATCAAATATTACTGCTCTATACATAATGATTCTCCCTTTTAAATTTATCGTTTGGTTTTAAACAAATTATAAATACTTGTATATCAATCATACTTAAGTATCTATTTATCTTTTCTATTCAATGAGTTCCATATCATTTTAATGAATTTACTAAAAGCTTATCACAATATGACTGATAATTATGTATTCCCCCCTTATTTTTAGTTCTTACTTCATAAAAAAACTCACTCAATTAGAGTGAGTTGACTTATAACGATAATTCTTAGATAAAGTAATAAATACAATTATTTTTTATGCCAGTATTTTGCTAATATAGGTCCAGTTATATTATGAACCAAACTAAAGACTGCCCCAGGTACTGCCGCCAATGGGCTAAAATGCACAGTCGCTAACGAAACTGCTAAACCAGAGTTTTGCATACCTACTTCAATTGAGACAGCTTTTTTATCCGCTCTTTCAAGTTTAAATATTTTTGCTAATGTATAGCCTAATGTATAACCTATGACATTGTGTAATATGACTACTGCAAAAATCAATAACCCTGTTTGTAATATTTGCGATTTACTGCCCCCCACAACTGAAGCCAATATTAATGAAATTGCGACAACAGATACGATAGGTAAAGCAGTGGCTGATTTTTCAGCAAATTTCTTAAACACTTTCTGTAAAATAAATCCTATAATGATGGGGATAAGTATAACTTGAATGACTGACCAAAACATACTCATAAACGAAACTTGCAACCATTGATGTGCAAATAAGTAAATAAGCGCTGGTGTTAATATTGGGGCTAACAATGTAGAAACACTTGTAATAGCCACAGATAATGCAACATTTGCATTCGCTAAATAACTCATTACATTACTCGATGTACCACCTGGGCAACAACCTACTAAGATTACTCCAATCGCAACTTCTGGTGGTAAATGAAATAACTTAGCAATTAAATATGCTGTAACTGGCATAATTGTATATTGTAATATCACACCAATAACAACTGATTTAGGTGATTGAAATACGATCTTAAAATCTTTAGGATCAATTGTTAAACCCATACCAAGCATGACAATACCTAATAAATACGGGACCCATCCACTCAATGTAGCGAGTTGATTTGGGAAAAAGAATCCAATTACTGCTGCGATTAACATCCATATCAAGAATGTGTTTGTTGCAAATCTACTTACTTTGGATAACATCTTTAAACACTTCCTCTATGTATTAATAAAGAAAAATGTATCACATTTTATACAAGTTAACAATATAATTTTCTAAATATTCAAAATATTTTAGAGTGATGCAAACACTGTATTGTCGTATAATTTCAACTTCGTTCTAAAGACCTAGTGCTAAGGTTAAAAAAGAGTGGTACAATTTAATAGAAATTAAAACAGGTAAAATTTAAGTACAAAAGAATATTATGCATAATATCCTAAATGTGACTTTATATAGAGGTGGAGGTATAATATGTTTTTAGATAGAACAGAAACATTTGTATTAAATATAGGCGGACTCAACCAACGCGCCACACGGAAACAATTAACTAAACTATGTAATCAAATTAATTTTTGTGATACATTCAAATTTACAATTTTCAAAGAAAAAAACTTGTATGCTTTAAAGATTAATTTACCTAAGCAGCAACTGCCATATATAATTAGTTTCCTTAGCTTCCATAATTATACGATTTATCAAATTTTAGAAAATCATCAGCTTGAGGAATTATTAGATTCAACTCATTTACTATCATCATCCAAACGTTTTGAACTATCTATTGACGGATTACGTGATGCTTTTATTAAAGATAAAATGATAGATATCATGAATTTGATTAATAATACAGAACAAGTCATGTATACCTTCAACCGAGATAAGATTAATGTCTCATGTTCGCCTGCAACATTTGCTAAACTAATCTATCAAATTGCTACACACAACATAGATATACACGGTGCGATTTATCAACCTCGTTTAATCACTAAAGCTAGAATTTCTTAGAATTTATATATCATTTTAATGAAAAGCACAAACTCTCAGTAGTTTCTTTACTGTAGTCTGTGCTTTTTTTAGTATATTTTATTTAAGTCAATAACGTCTATCGTCAACTAATTTTCTTCATTTTCAACAAGATGTTCAAATGCTTCTCTAACTTGAGGTACAGACATACCAACAATGACTTGAACATTTTTTCCACTTTTAACTAATCCATGGGCCATTTGATTATGGATAAAGTAATCATTATGTTCTACTTGTTCCATGTCATTGACTGTCAATCTTAAGCGTGTTGCACAATTGGTGACATCTTTGATATTCTCTTTGCCACCTAATCCTTCTAAATAATATATTGCTTTATCTTCAAACTCATTATCAACATTTCCTTGAGGTGACTGGTTAGAATTTTTCCCTTTATAGTCTTGCTTACTATAAAGCTTAACACCTTCTTCGTCTTTTTTACGCCCTGGAAGTGGTATATTAAATTTTAAAATTAAGAAGCGGAACACAACGAAATATATACCTATAAATGCGAGACCTATAATCAGTTGTATTACATAAGTTAACCAATGATTCTGTGCAAGCGGTATCCAATTTGTTGCAAAGAAATCGATTAATCCACCACCAAAATTACCTACAAGACCAAATCCATACATTAATGTATCCATTGTCGCTGAAAGTATTGCATGTAGTACGAATAGATATGGAGCAATAAATAAGAACGTAAATTCTAAAGGCTCTGTAATCCCTACCACTACAGCAGTTAATGTTGCAGGTATAAGTAATGCTGCAATTTTCTTTCTATTTTCTTTAGGCGTCGTCGAATACATTGCTAGTGCAATACCTATTGCACCAAAAACTTTACCATTACCTTGTAACATAAAGCCGTATGGAAATTGCTCTTTTAATGGTTTGGTACTCTTCGCAAAGTCATTAACATGTTCAAACCATTCAGCTTTTAATCCTTGGTTTACAACGACTGGACCTACTTCAATAGGCGCATAAATAAAGTGATGTAGTCCTGTTGGAATAAGTACTCTTTCTAAAAAATGGAATAGCCACACACCAATATAACCCGAAGCAATAATAAAGCCTTGTAATGATGAAATACCATCTTGAATTGTAGGCCATACAATACAAGTGATGACCGCTAATGGTAACATAATAAAAAATGAAATTGTAACAACAAATGTTAGTCCTTGGAAAACACCTAACATTTCTGGTAATTTTTTACTGTAAAATCTATTATGTACCCATGTCACAATACTAGAAATAACAATACCGCCTAAAATATTTGTGTCTAACGTTTCAATACCTGCAATAGCTTTAAGACCAGTAACGTTTTCAACGCCTTTTTCTAAGTTAGCTCCAAACGTGTGTGGCCATTGTGTAAGTATTGCATTGATAAATGTATTGAACATTAAATATCCCATTAAAGCTGCGAGTGCCGCATGGCCTGGCGCTTTTTTCGCTAGTGACAGCGGCAGTCCTACGACAAATACCATTTCCATATGATCAAATATTGTCCAACCGCCCGCTTCGATGACGGACCAAATCTTAAACCACGTGGTGCCATCATTGGCGATACTTCCCATTATTGAAGGGTTTTTAAATAAAGTAGCAAACCCTAATACAATACCAAAGAATGCAAACATAAGTACTGGTACAATCATTGCACTACCAAATCTCTTAATTGTGTTCATAGAACTACCCCCATTTATGACAAATTAAATCACTTACATTGTAATTTATTGATACAGGTACGGTATTTCAAAAATAATATTTAACTCTGCAATCAATGTTTTTAATTCTTATTTTAATCATAAAGGTAACGCTTACATTTAAACAATAGTTTGACGCCATTCCGAATAATTTTGTATAATCAGATTATATTTTCAATACGTGAAAATATTTTCAGGAAGCGCGGGGTGATCTAATGTTTTTAGACAGTCGTATTAATAATAATTTTAATAAATTAAACGAAAATGACTTACATATTGCTCATTTTATCAACACACATATAAAGGCTTGTAAGACAATGAAAATACAAGACTTGGCTGAGCATACGCATGCTTCCAATGCTACAATTCATCGTTTCACACGCAAATTAGGCTTTGATGGATATAGTGATTTTAAATCTTATTTAAAATTCGAAACTGAACAATCTCATCAACTTCCTTCTGATTCTATTGAAGGATTCAAACAAGAAATTGAAAATACATTTTCATATTTAGATCGTATCGACTTTGAACTGGTCACTAATAAAATTAATCAATCAGAAACCATTTATCTATATGGTACAGGTTTGGCACAAATGAATGTCGCACAAGAAGCACAAAGAATCTTACTCACTATACATAAAAACATTATCGTATTACATGACATACATGAATTTAAAATGATTTTAAATAAAGCAACATCTAAAGATATTTTTTTCATCATCTCACTGTCAGGAGAATCCCATCAACTGTCAGATATTACGAATTTATTGCAACTACGCCAAAATTACTTTATTTCAGTGACTACTTTAAAAGATAATATGCTTGCTCAACGAGCGAATTATAATATTTATGTTTCTAGTAATACATTTTATTTAGAAGATGGAACGGACTATTCTAGTTTTATAAGCTATCATATATTTTTTGAAACCCTACTTCGTAAATTTAATGAACGTAAAGAAAACGGGGATATCATTTAACATTACCTCATAGATTTATTTGCTATATTTGAATAAAAAAGGCTTATCGCATCCACTAAAAGTATGCAATAAGCCTTTTATGTATCATAATTAATCTTCAGCGCCATATATACAGTTATATATTTCAACCTAGGTATTATAGTCCCGCTTCAAACTCTTCTAACGTAAGTTGTAACTTATCAAACATAGTTTCAAAGCCATGAGCCGTAGAATCATGATATTCTTTTTTCTTTTGTTTATATTCTAAAGTTGTATATCGTCTTTCTCTTGGTACTAAAGCAATATAATTAAAAATCATTTGAGTAATACCTGGTTCTCTTTCAAATATTTCCACTTCAATCGTATCTTCCGAATCACTTAATTCTGGCATACCAATTGTCATAACAATATATTCATACGGTGTTAATGTCATAAAAGCACCTTTTATAACATTTTCTTTTCCATTACGAGCATCAATAATTTCATAACTGCCATTTTGCTCTGTATTCACTTGTATAGATTTATTCGTTCTTGCAGTTGTCATAAACCATTGCTTAAGAAATCGTTGATCTGTCCATGCTTGATACAATAATTCAGGTTCGACTTTAAATAATCGCTCAAGTCTTATTTCAACGTTTTCATTTTCTACATTATATTTAGCCACGCTTGTTCACCTACTTTCACTCTTAAGACTATTCTAACTTATTACACGAGACTTCTAAACTATAATCATGATATTTACAAAATGTTCATTGTATTTATACTAAAACAGGCGATTTACATATTTTGTTTTCTAGAAAAGTGAATGAACTTATTAAAAACAATGCTATTTTATATCTATATATTACACTATAATCACTCTAATTTTTTAAAATTAAGCTTATATATAAAGTAGGAAGGCGTGTTTAACAAAATTTTGTTTAGATAGGCCTTCCCACAATGCATTCATATTTATTTTTTATCTAATCTAGGCAATCCAAATACTATTGCAATTAATCCACATACACCCAAAATCATTGGATAAATAGAATACGGGACTAACTCAAACGGTGATATAGACGCAACGCCCGCAGCCGCTATAAGTTGAGGGCTATAAGGTAATAACCCTTGGAAACAGCTTGCAAACATATCTAAAATACTCGCCGATTTTCTCGGGTCTACATCATACGCTTCTGATATATTTTTAGCTAAAGGTCCTGCCATCAATATTGAAATCGTATTATTCGCTGTTGCTATATCAGCAGTACTCACTAGCCCTGCAATACCTAACTCTGCGCCACGTTTAGATTTAACTCTTCTACGAACGAAATTGAGCAGCCATGTGATGCCACCGTTATGCTGAATCAGAGCTACGAGGCCACCAATAAGTAACGCTATAATAGCAATGTCCTCCATACCAATGATACCTTTAGAAATAGAGGTTAATAACCCTGACCATCCAAATGATCCATCAATTAAACCAATTATTGATGATAATACAATCCCGCCAATCAGCACAATAATTACGTTGATTCCAATGAGTGCTAATATTAATACTAATAAATAAGGTACAACTTTAATAAAATTGTAGTCGTAATCTTTAGTTGCATCGATGTGTGCACCCTTTGTTAAAAACCACAAAACAATAATCGTAAAGATTGCCCCTGGTAATACAATTTTAATGTTCACTTTAAATTTGTCGCCCATCTTAGTTTTTTGTGTACGTACGGCTGCAATCGTTGTATCTGAAATCATTGATAAGTTATCCCCAAACATCGCTCCACCAACAACTGTTGCCATTGTTATTGCTGCTGAAACATCTGTCGCTTGACTTAATCCAAATCCTACAGGAGCAATAGCAGCAACTGTACCTACAGAAGTACCCATCGAAACAGAAACAAACATACATATAATAAATAATCCTACAATAATTAGGTTTTCAGGTATTAATGATAAGCCTAAATTAACAGTCGATTTCACGCCTCCCATGTCCTCTGTAGTTTGTGAAAAAGCACCTGCTAATAAGAAGATAAGCATCATCAATATAATATTAGAGTGCCCTGCACCTTTCGTGAAAATTTCTACTTTTTGAGCGAATGTTTCTTTACGATTTAATACTAAACCTACAATTGATGCTACTATAATAGCAACATTTAGTGGCATTGTTGAAAAGTCGCCTGTGCCAATACCAACACCTAAAAACAAACCTACAAATACAATTAAAGGAATTAATGCCCATACATTGCCTTTCTTTGTTTCCTCCATACCTAACCAACTTTCTCCAAAGATAATATCACAATACTTTCATCGCACTAACATGTATACATATAAAAATTAAAAACTCTTTCCTACTACATCGAAGAAAAGAGTATACGTTTATAATTGATCCCTATCTTCTAGCATTTATCCAAACTACTGGAATTAGCACATGCATCACCATGTTGTCGAAGTATCGACAGACCTGCCTACACTTCTCTTGATAAGTATTTCCAATGATTTTCTTACAGTACTTAATAGCTCATCATACGTCAAATACTGCTAAATGTTAATATGGTATATACTTTTTGTCAATATGATATTAGAAGTGAAAATGACAAATACAAGAATTTATAGTAAAGCATTACCTTTACTTTGACATAATAAAAAGCCAGAAAACCCGTGGTATGATTTTCTAGCTTCTAAATTCAATCTATAAATTTAGTCTAACTGCGTGCCTCCAGTTACACCGTATACTTGACCTGTAGTATAACTTGATTCTTCAGCAGCTAAATGTACATAAACACCTGAAAGTTCTACAGGTTGCCCTGCTCGACCAAGCACTTCTTTCTGCCCAAAGGTTGGTATTTTTGATTGTGGTTGACCACCCGATATTTGTAGCGGAGACCAAAATGGTCCTGGTGCTACACAGTTTACTCGGATACCCTCAGCTCCCAATTCTTCTGATAAACTCTTTGTTAATGAGATGATAGCAGCTTTTGTAGCGGCATAATCATGTAAAATCGGACTAGGATTATAGCCCTGTACTGATGAAGTTAACGTAATTGTTGCTCCTGCCTGTAAATAATCTAATGCTTTTTGAACTGTCCAAAATATTGGATAGACATTGGTTTCAAAAGTTTCTGAAAATGATGCGGTATCAAAATCTTTTATACTATTTTTATATTGTTGATGACCTGCAACAAGCGTGACATTATCTAAACCCCCCAGTTTATGATAAGCTTCTTCGACCAAATCATAATTGAATTGTTCATTACGTAGGTCACCTGGTATTAAAATAGCACGTCGGCCTTCATTCTCTATGATTTCTTTTACCTCTATTGCATCTTCTTCTTCTGCTGGTAAATAGTTGATTGCTACGTCTGCCCCTTCTCTTGCATAAGCAATTGCGGCAGCACGACCAATAGCTGAATCGCCACCTGTGACTAACATCTTATAGTCTTTCAAGCGCCCATACCCCTTATAAGAGGTTTCACCACAATCAGGTTTAGGATCTAATTGTTGTTGTAGTCCTGGCGCCTATTGCTCTTGTTGAGGAAAATCTGCATTTGAAAATTTTGTTCTAGGATCTTGAGATGCCATTATTAACACTCCTTCAATTCATGTCGTCTTTCATCCTTACCCCATTTTCATTTCATTTAATACATAGATACATCTATTTTCTAATTAGTTTTCATTCAAAAGCTTTAGTACAAATGTAATAAAGTAGTCTGGCACTTTTTCTAAAATACGTTCATCTGGATCATACTTAGGGTGATGTAAATCATATTCACTATTTGAACCTATAAAAACAAACACACTAGGATATTTTTGTGAAAAACCAGAAAAATCCTCTCCTATTGTTAATGGTTTGTCCATAACCTCAACGTTATAACCTACTTGTTTTGCAACTTCAATCGCATCATTCGTTAGCTTTTCATCATTTTCAACAGCTCCAGGTAAGCGATGATAAATCGTTTCAATATCAACACCAAAAGCCTCTGCTAACCCTTTACCTATCGATTTCAAACGTGCTTCTATATAATCTCGTTTTTCTGCATCAAACGTTCTTACAGTCCCTTGAACATAGGCTTGATCCGCAATCACATTCCATGTATTACCACTTGAAACTTCGCCGATTGTGACCACTGCACTATCGAAAGCTGATAAATTTCTGCTAACTATAGATTGAATGCTATTTATTAATTGACCTAGTACGATTGTGGGATCATTTCCTTGTTCAGGTTTAGCTGCATGAGCACCTTTGCCTTTGATTTTAAATTCGAAACGATCTACGGATGATGTGATAACACCAGATTTTACTGCAAATTGTCCAATGTCTAATGTTGGATAGTTATGATAACCTAAAACAGCTTTAGCGCCATCAATAGCACCAGTATCTGTAATGTGAAACGCTCCATAGCCTAGTTCTTCGGCTGGTTGAAAAATAAGACGCACACGTCCATTGAGTTGATCTTCAATCGCTTTTAACCTCGTGGCTACAGCTAACACACTAGCCATATGTATGTCATGACCACATGCATGCATCACACCTTCATTTGTTGAAGTAAATTCATGAATCACCTGTTCGTCAATAGGTAAGGCATCGATATCAGTCCTTACAGCTACAAATTGCTCCCCTTGTCCAACTTCGGCGACTAATCCAGTGTCTAAAGGTAAATCTAATACTTTTATGTCATATGATTCTAAAATACGTTTTAATCTTTTTGTTGTTTCATATTCAGCATCCGACAATTCTGGAAATTGATGAAATGTTCTTCTCCAATTAACGTAATCTTCATATTGCGGCATTATGCGTCACTACCTTTCTTTTTTAAATTATTAACTATATAATAACCAATTGTTACCAAAACGACACCAACTGCAAGGTTATTCGTAATTAATATAATAACGAATGTTAGTAATACGGTACTACCATTAAGTATTGGAGCGTGTTTTATAAATGGTATGGTACGACGATCAAAAGTATTCAGTGAAATGGTTATTAATACCGTAGATAAAACAGCCATTGGTATTTGCCCAATGATTGCTCCAAAAATAAATATACTCACTAGTAAGAAACTACCTGTTATAAGTGTAGACAATCTAGAACTTGCACCCATTGACACATTGAATCGGGATTGTCCTACAAGTGCACTGCCACCATAACCGCCAAAGATACCAACAATAAAATTTGCTATACCTTGTCCAATAGTCTCTTTGTTTTTATCACTTTTTGAAGCTGTCACATCATCCATCATACGCGCTGTTAATGTTGTCTGTACGATAGCTACGATAGCCATTGTCACGCCATATACAAATGCAATCACTAAAAAATGCCAATCCCATATATCTTTTGGAATAGATGGCTGAGGTATTTTTACATGAATGGGTGACATATCACTAACAACTTTAATATTCGGTTTGAAGACCCAGGCAAACACAGTTAATATAACGATTGCTATTAAAGGTGCTGGTATTATTTTTATAAACTTAGGCACAATCCAAATAAAGCAAAATGAAACAATCGTAATCATATAAGTTTCTTTTGAAATATTGAAGATATTTTTCAACTGAGATGTAAATAATAGTATACCTAAAGCATTCATAAATCCAATTACAACACCTAAAGGGATCAAATCTAACAATTTGTTTATATTGCAATATCCTAAGATGATTTGTATCGTCCCCATAAAAATTGTTGCCATAATTAATGCCTGCAAACCATGACTCGCTGCAAGTGGTGCAACTACAAGTGACACCCCACTGCTTGGTGCAGATACCATCAATGTCCTATTGCCTGTCACACTAATCACAAGCATCATCAGCCCTGTACTTATCAATCCAATCGTCGGGCTAACACCCGCAATGAGGGAAAAAGCTATCGCTCCAGGAAGTAAAGCCAATGCAAGTAATATACCGGATAATATATTGTTACTTATATTTCCTTGCCACTGTTTAACATAAGTGGTCTCGCTCACATCAAACGTCACCTCCCCATCCCTTTAGTACTTATGTTATCATAATTGTCGGAATATTTAATCAATTCTCGTTTATTCTCACTTTAACAAAAAAATGCAGTTAAGCTTTATATTGCTTAACTGCACTTATCTTTTATAAACTCAATTGATTATCAACAATAACTGCACCATCTTTAATCACTTTTTCAGCGTGATTGATGCCATAATGATATGGAATATATTCATGATTAGGCGCATCCCAAATAACGATATTTGCCTTATCACCTTCGTTAATTGTACCTGCATCTACATCTATTGCTTTGGCAGCATTAACTGTAACTGCATTCCAAATTTCATTAGGTGATAATTTTAATTTTAATGCTGCAATTGACATAATCAGTTGCAGATTATTCGTTACACAACTTCCTGGATT
The DNA here is from genome assembly GCF_030294405.1 of Staphylococcus casei. Taxonomy (NCBI): domain Bacteria; kingdom Bacillati; phylum Bacillota; class Bacilli; order Caryophanales; family Staphylococcaceae; genus Staphylococcus; species Staphylococcus casei. Next base: position 699,075 of record NZ_CP125718.1, on the reverse strand, counting down.
GAAGTCTGTCGCAATTGCTATTGCACCGTTATTAGCTATCATACCTCTTGCATCGGCATATTGCTCTTTGCCTAAATAAAATGTCGTACCTGGTAATAATACAGCTACGGTATCACTATCTTTCAATTTCATTTTACCTTCTGTACTTGAAGCCACTAAATGATCTGCAGAAATAGCCGCTTCATCAATAGCAAGTTCTAAGCCACCAAGAGGATCAATCTCATCTGCATGTATTTTAACTTTGAAGCCTAATGCTTTCGCAGCTTCCATATATTGTTTAGACTCTTCAACTGTAAACACTCCAGTTTCACAGAAAATATCTGCAAAATCCGCATATGCTTTAACTTCTGGTAATAAATCTATCATTTCTTGCAAGAACGCTTGATTTGATTTTGCATCTTTCGGCACAGCATGCGGACCTAAGAAGGTGTGTCTCATATCTAAGTTATATTTTTCAGCTAAGCGATTAGATACACGTAATTGTTTTAATTCGTTATCCTTATCTAATCCGTAACCACTTTTACTTTCGACAGCCAGCACACCATGTTGAATCATCGTTAATAAATTTTTCTCTGCTTTGTTAAACAGTTCCTCCTCTGTCGCATTGCGTGTAGCTTCAACAGTAGATAAAATACCTCCACCTTGCTCAAGTATTTCTAAATAAGAAACACCTTGTCTTTTAAGCGACATTTCGTGTTCTCGAGAACCACCATGCACTAAATGCGTGTGTGCTTCTACAAGTGCTGGTGACACCACTTTACCTGTTGCATCTATTGTTGCTTTGGCTTCATAGTTATCAGTATGTGCCCCCGAATATAAAACTTTGCCTTCATGAATGACTACTGTTCCATTCTCAACAATCTCTAATTCGTCTAATTCCTTACCTTTTAAAGGACGATTGGTAGATTTAGGTAAAATTAATTGTTTAATATTTTGAATAATTAAATCGTTCATTTTTTATCTCCTTTGCCTGTAATCATTGGAATTTTAATACCTTTTTCTTTTGCTACATCGATAGATGATTGATAACCTGCATCAGCATGTCTTACTACACCCATACCCGGATCTGTGGTCAATACACGCCCTAAGCGACGATCAGCGCGTTCTGTCCCATCTGCTACTACAACCATACCAGCATGTAATGAATAACCCATGCCAACGCCGCCACCGTGATGGAATGAAATCCAAGAGCCACCTGCTGCTGTATTAATCAAAGCGTTTAAGATCGCCCAGTCTCCTACAGCATCAGAACCATCTTTCATACCTTCTGTTTCTCGATTTGGACTCGCAACTGAACCAGAATCTAAGTGATCACGACCTATAACAATCGGTGCCGAAATTTCCCCGTCTCTCACTAATTTATTTAATGCCAATCCCATTTGGGCACGTTCTTCATAACCTAACCAAGCAATACGAGAAGGCAAACCTTGGAAGGCAATTTTTTCTTCTGCTAAATCTAACCAACGTATTAATTTTTCATTATCAGGGAATAATTTCCTCATTTCTTTATCAGCACGTGCTATATCTTTCGGGTCTCCACTTAATGCTGCAAAGCGAAATGGTCCTTTACCTTCACAGAATAATGGTCGAATATAAGCTGGAACAAAACCTGGAAAGTCAAAAGCATTCTCTAATCCATTATTAAATGCAACTTGGCGAATATTGTTTCCATAATCAAATGTAACTGCACCTTTTTCTTGAAATTCGAGCATCAATTGGACATGCGCTTTCATTGAATCTTCTGATTTTTTAACATATTCTTTCGGATCTTTATTGCGCAATGCTTTTGCTTCTTCTAAAGTATAGCCTTGTGGAATATAGCCATTTAAAGGATCATGTGCACTTGTTTGGTCAGTAACTATATCAATTTTAAAATTTTTATCCAAAATTGCTCTATGTGTATCTACAGCATTACCAACTAAACCAATAGAAAGTGGCTTACCTTGTTGACGCGCCTCTTCAGCTAAGCGCAAAGCTTCATCTAAATCACGTGTTTTTACATCGCAATAACGTGTTTCAATACGTTTATCTATTCTTGTTTCATCTACGTCAACACCAATGACTACACCGCCATTCATTGTAACCGCAAGTGGTTGTGCACCACCCATGCCTCCTAATCCCGCAGTTAAAGTCACCGTACCATTGAGTTTTCCATCGTAGTGTTGGTTTGCTAGCTCACCAAATGTTTCATATGTGCCTTGAACAATACCTTGTGAGCCAATGTAAATCCAACTTCCAGCGGTCATTTGTCCATACATCATAAGCCCTTTTTTATCTAACTCATTAAAATGATCCCAGTTTGCCCATTCTGGTACAAGGACTGAATTTGATAGCAATACGCGTGGCGCCTCTTCATGTGTTTTAAATACTGCAACAGGTTTACCCGATTGGACTAACATTGTTTCATCAGCTTCTAAAGAACGTAATGTTTCTTCGATTGCTTCAAATGCTTCCCAATTTCGAGCTGCTTTCCCTATACCTCCATAAACGACTAAATCTTCTGGACGTTCAGCAACTTCAGGATCTAAATTGTTATACAACATTCTCAGTACTGCTTCTTGTTCCCAACCTTTACATTCAATATCTAAACCTTTTTTCGCTACTATTTTTCTCATGAATCATCACTCCTTGTGTTTAATAAAATACCTTATTCCGGTAAAAATTATTTTTAAATACGTACGCATGTTAACTAAGGACGTCATTTTAATGATTACGAATGTGATGGTACAAAGTATGTACTTAATATTTGTAAGTCGTTCAATGAATCATTGCTTTATTTCTTGATTTAATACTTTCAACAAACAAGCACTTAACTATTTCATATCAGCTCATACATCTCATTCGAAAGCATGTTTCCTTCTATATTTCTTAGTATAATATGTTAATATATAGACTACCAATATAAATAAACTAAATATTTATAACTTAAAACTATAACTCAACTAATCATTATTAGGAGGATGCACATGAAGATTATTCAATTAGAATATTTTGTCGCTGTGGTAAAATATAATAATTTCACAAAAGCAGCTAACTTTTTGCACATTAGCCAACCATCATTAACCGCTACTATTAAAAAACTAGAGAACGAACTCGGTTATGAACTTTTCATACGCACGACCAAAGATATTAAGATTACTGAAAAAGGAATACAATTTTACAATTATGCAGAGGAACTCATACAAACGTATCATCAAACTGTTGAAAAAATGCATGATCTCAATACTAGCCAAGAACCTAAAATCAAGTTATCCATATTAGAATCGTCTAACCAATGGGTGTCACAAGTTATTGCTGCCCACCATAAGCACCACATGAACCAAACCTATCTCATTTCAGAGATTCATGATCAAACTAAAATTCTTGAGCAGTTAATAAACTTCGAAAATCATATTGCTTTTACTAACGAACAGATTACACATGAAGCTATTGAATCTATACCATTATATGAAGAATCCTATGTCTTGATTGCACCTAAAGATACATTTCCAAAAACGAAAGCACTATCTATCCAATCATTACCACTCATATTACCAACTCAAGGTTCTCAAGTACGTAAACATCTGGATGATTACTTTAAACGGATGAATATACATCCTGAAATCATCATGGAAGTTGATCGTTTTGAAGCGGCTACAAATTTTGTCCATAGAAGATTAGGCTATGCTGTAATTCCTCGCGTATACTATCAATCATTTAATGCCCGTGATTTAGATGCCATAGATATACGCCCACAAATTGGCCGTACCATCTATATTAATTATTTAAAAAAAAGAAAGCACTCTGAGCGAGTACTTTCGTTAATTGAACATTGCATTTCTTATTGGAATATTAAAGAATAAAATGATGGAAAAAATGAGCTGTCAATTTTGCAGTACGATTATCAACATCATACTTAGGATTGGTTTCAGCAATACTAATTGTTGAAACTTTTTCATTTGGAATAATACGTTTAGCTAGTTCTAATACAACATGAGGGAATAAACCCAAAACCGCATTGGCACTCACACCAGGCGCAAATGCACTATCAATTACATCCATACAAATTGTAAACATAATAACATCATGATCATGTATAAAACGTTCAATTTTATCTTTTATCGGCGGAGATATTTGATGTAAGAGTTCATCAGAATATACATAGCCAATATTTTTGTCTTCTGCATAATCAAAAAGCCCTTGTGTATTGCCGCCTTGCTGGATACCTAATACTAGATAGTCAGCGTTATCATCTTCTTCTAAAATTTGTCTAAAGCTAGTACCAGATGTAGATTTTTCTTCTTCTCTTGTATCAAAGTGGGCATCAATATTGATTACGCCAATCGATGCATCTGGATATGCTTCTCGTGTCCCGAGATATTGCGCATATGCAATATCATGTCCTCCGCCAAGTAAAAAAGTTTGGTTATGCCTTTGAATTGAAGTTGCTACATAATGTCCAAATTCTTGTTGTGTTTCTTCTAATGTTTCATGATCATGTTCAACATTTCCATAATCATACACGGCACATTTACGCACAACAGGAAGATTAGCAAAGTTTTTTTTAATGGCATTGGGCCCTTCATTAGCCCCTAACCTTCCTTTATTCAATTCAACACCTTTATCAACTGCATAACCTAATATCCCTACACCATGTCGCGATTCATTGGATTCTTCCTTTATATTTTGGAATTGGATTGTTTGAAAATGTCTAAACTGTTTTTCATCTGTTTCACTGTCAATTCTACCTGTCCATAATTCACGTTGTGCTAACTTATACATAGTCTTCCTCCTTTGAAATGCTACAACACATTTAAGTATACGCTTACATTTTTGTCAATTCAATTTATACTTACCTTTACCCGATAGTCCCAAAAATAATATTTAAAATACACTTTAAATATTTCATTTACATGTTAGTTTACGTAAAACTATTACATTTCAATGATAAATACTTTAATTTAATTTATTTCTGTTTAATAAGTATGTATAATTAAAAACAAATGATTTTTCTGAAACCCAAATGGAGGTTACATAATGAATAAAAAGCGTATACCCGGTTTTCAATGGGCAATGATGATATTTATTTTCTTTATCATCTCTTATGCATTGCCAATTATACTAAAAGATTTTCAAAATACAGTGCCGTTTAAAACTTTTGTTTTTGACATGAGTTTCTTAGCACCGTTCATCGCTACAATTCTATGTATTATCGTTTTCAAACATAGAACGACTCAATTAGGTAGTTTGAAATTCACAATCAGCTTAAAGGTGATTGAGCGCATCTTATTAGCACTTATTTTGCCATTAGTTATTTTTATTATAGCAATGGCAAGTTTTAATGTTTTTGCTGATAGTTATGTTTTATTACAGTCTGAAGATTTATCAGTATCTATTTTCTCAATTATACTCGGACAGTTAATAATGGCTTTCTTAGTAGAGTTAGGTTTCCGTTCTTACTTACAACATATCGTTGAAACTAAGATGAACACCTTATTCGCTTCTATTTTAGTGGGTATCATGTATGCAATATGGAGTATCAATATATCATTCAGTTTTGAATATACGTTATATAATTTCTTATACTATTTCGCATTTTCTATGATTATCGGTGAGCTAATTAGAGCTACCAAAGGTCGTACAATTTATATTGCTACAATATTTCATGCAGCAATGTCATTTGGCCTTGTATTCTTGTTCAATGAAGAATTAGGTTATGTATTTTCTATGAAAGTCATCGCACTTTCTACAACAGTAGTAGCAGTTATCTATATTGTATTAAGTTTCATTATTCGCGGAATTTTTTACTTCTTTACTAAACGTAACTTAGATGAAGTAGATGAAAATAATTACTTAGACCACGTTAACGAAGACTCTGAAAATGATAATACAGCGGCACAACCTTATACAAAAGCTGATGATAAATCACAAAAAAGTGAGCCTGCTACAACCCAACATGATAAACAAGATGATGACGCGCCAGTAGACCATGACAGTCCGCAGCAACATGATTCACAACATACAAAGGAGTCACATGTGAATCAACAATCTGATCACAACAACACGTCATCTGTTGATGAACAAGACCTTGAACATCGTCATGATGAAACAAAAGCTCATGCCAATGATCATCAAGACATACAGGATGATTCAATCAATGATGATAGTCGTGCAAATATTACTTCACAGCCTACATCTGACGATACAGAAGATTCAAACCAAACAGCGGAAGTAGACAGCAAACCAAAACGCTATAGTCCTGTTGAAGCTTCAACGGAAAAAGCACACACTGATGCTTCAAAAGATACACAAGATGAAACGATTACGAAAAAAAAACGCTACGGTTCAAACCGTAAATCTTCTGCGGTGAAAAACGCTAAAGCATCTATCACGGAAGATCATGAACAAGGTTCAACTGAATCACAGCAACCAACTCAAAATGAAAAATCAAATGATGATAAAAATGAATCGGCATCGCGTTCTCCTTTTAAACTAAAAAGTAAACGTGGCCATCGTCGATAGAGCAGCGATACTTCACTCATAGTTAAAATATCAAAAAAAGACAAAGCAAGTGCTAAAAAGTAGCATTTGCTTTGTCTTTTTATTTATCAACTATAATGTTGCATAATGATCTTAGACTCTCAGTCACTTTTACAAGCCAAGTTATCATTTTAAGCTTCATAGCAAGGGTTTCAGGCTCATTCTTGAAGGAAAAGTCATAGCCGAACACTACAACATAAAACAGTACTCAGAGAAAGTATCCACCAAAAAACTGCCACAAAGTCAGAGCGCTTGTCGCAGTTTTAAACTTACATTGTTTTAATATGTAGATCTTTATATCATTAAATGAGTAACATATTGCTAAAGATAATTTATTTTTGAACCACTTTCACGCCTGCTGGTGTACCAATAATCACTTGGTCAGTTACATCTAAGAAATATCCTGTTTCTAATACGCCTACAAGATGAATAAGATATTCATGCATAGCGTATGGATCTATATTTTTATGCAATACAATATCAAGTATGTAATTCCCATTGTCTGTTATAAATGGCACATCATCAACCATACGACGAATCGTATTCACATTTTGGTCTGCTTCAATTTTTTTAGAAACGAGTAACCAATTAAATTGATCTACCTCAACGGGTAATTTAAAGGTTTGGCCTAGGTAGTCTACACATTTAGATTCATCAACTAATACAATAAACCTATCGGCCATTGCGTCGATGACTTTTTCTCTAAATAATGCACCCCCGCCACCTTTAATCAAATTTAAATTTTCGTCTACTTCATCTGCACCATCAATTGCCACATCAATTTGATCAACATCATTCACATCCACTACTCGAATACCTAATTCTTTTGCTATAAAAGCAGTCTTGTTCGATGTACATACGCCTGTAATATGAATGTTTTCTTGATCTAGTTTGCTAGCAATTTTGGGAACAAGCAATTCTATTGTTGATCCAGAGCCAATACCTACGATCATACCGTCTTTAATTTGGTCTAACGCATCATTAAATGTACTTATTTTCAACTGTTTCTTATCCATAATGCTTCCCCTTTACACACAGTACTTTTCTTTTTATTGTACATGAGATTTATTAAAATACATAGTTAAAAAAAGAATTTTCACTTCTAATTTATTAGTATAGTTTGCATAATCGAAATATTGTTTTAAAATTATAATAATTAGTCTTTAGGGGGAAAATAATGATATATGCCTTAAATGCAATCTCAACTGGTAAAATTCAAGATTTACCTTATAGTAAGAAACGCCCTATGCGTTCAGCACTAAACAAAGAAAAATTTCAAGGTACAATGTTGCTCACTAAAACTGGATTTATTGAAGATGAGCAAGAATATAAAGGCCACGGTGGTCCTAATAAGGCAGTTTGTGTTTACAGTAAAAAGAATTATAAGTTATGGAAAGATGATTTGCCAACTTTACCTAATTACGCTATGTTTGGTGAGAATTTAACTGTCCTTGATTTAGATGAAAAAGATGTTCATTTTGGTGATCAATTCTCACTCGGAGAAGCCATCGTCGAAGTTGCTGAAATCAGAGAGCCTTGTTGGAAAATTCAAGAGAAATATCAAATCCCTGACTTAGTCAAACGTATGTCTCGTTCATGTAGAACAGGCTTTTATTTCAGAGTATTAGAAGAAGGGGTTGTACATGATTCTTCAAATTTAAAATTAATAAAATCAGCTGATAAAACGACATTACTCTCAGTTTTTGAACTTAATGACATTTATTACAATGACAATAAAAACATATCTCGATTAACATACGCCTTAAACAATCCATACTTAACTGACGAACGCATTGCTAAGTTAGAAAAATTCTTAAAACGTGCACAAACTCTTACAAACAAATAAAATCTATTTATATGTTTGTATGGGGTTAATAATCAATTAAAAAGAACACGCCACTTCAATGGCATGTTCTTTTTATATGACTTTATTTATTTTTCAAAAATCTTATAAGACGTTTTAGAGTAGTATGGTGTATTGGCTTCTAGGATTGAAGGTGCTTTATCCCCTAATAAATTAATATCATTAGGTATACATTGCGTTTCAAGTGTAAACCCAGAATGCGCTTTATAATTATTAAAGTCACTTTGCCAACTTGTAGTATCATTAAATGTGAATATCACAATATTGGGCATGTCTGTTTTTACTTTTAATAAAAAATGTTTGTTTTCAACAGTCATTTCATTACTTCCTAAATCAAATGGGTGATCGATACCACCAAAACGATCCATTTGTTCTTTAATTACTGCATCTTCACTATTAAATATATCTTTGAATTGTATATTCTCAGAATTGAATTTATTCACTAAATCCACTGGCTCTAAACTTTGAACAATATTGTCTTCATTCAACAAATACATGTCTAACTTGGAACTCGCAATACTATGATTATCAATAACCTTATTGTCTCTATTCAAGTTAAAGTACACATGATTCATTGGATTAAATATCGTCTTTTCAGTAGCTATCGCCTTATATTCAATTGTCCATTTATGATCAACATCGTACGTATGTATGACTTCTAAATCAATATCTCCAGGGAAATGGTCAACTGAGCTCTTAATTGTAGTTTTAAAAATAATTTTCACTTGTCCAACTTGCTCTTCAACTTCATAATCAAAGAATTGCGTATCAAGTCCGTGTGGACCACCATGAATATTATGTTGGCCATTATTGGAATCAAGTTGATACGTTTTTCCATCTAATTGGAAAGTTGCATCGGCGATTCTACCACCATAGCGACCAATTGTAGCACCAAAATTAAATGGATTTTCTGTGTAAAACTCATCCGCTTCTACTACATTACCAAGTACAATATTATTATCATCAAATTTCCATGAAACTATTCGTGCACCATAATTCGTAAAAACAATTTTCGTTTCCTCATTATCAATTTTTATTAAATCAATTCCATTACTTTGACTTTCTACTTTTGCAAACATCATCAATTACTCCCTTTCAAACCAAACATTTTCTCTTTGTATCAACGCATGGTTTTATCATGAATAAAAATCAATTACAAACGTAACCTATAATACTACAATGCAAATGGGGTTATGTATTGGTTATAGGTAATTCCTAAATTCACTAAAATCATCAACCGACATATCTTCATACTACTGCATGTTTATGTATTCGAATGGGTGCTCCCATGCTTCCCTTAAACATAAGTGCGTTACTTAAAGATAATTTAACATTACTTATAACTTATAGTATGAATGTATTAAGCTTACTTTTAATTCGATATACTCTTATATTGTAACAATTTATACAAATATATATATCTATACTAATCGTCAATTCTAACAAACTATTTCTAAAATTGTTATACTTTTTTACAATACTATGTATTTTCAATGCAAAATTTCTTTCTATTTTAACATTTTCAAATTATAACTCATATATTCCCTATCTATATTTATTATATACTTAGGTTTAAAAAAGAAACGGTTACTTCCCCAATTGGGATTTAACCGTTTCTAACATCAGTTTTTATTAAAGATATGTTTCATAGAATTCATAAAACCTTTATCAAAACTTAGTATCGTATCTTTATAGCTTCGTACTGCTATCCATAACAATACAAAAATAGTTATTATCGATAACCCAATACTCACTAAAATTTCCCAAATAGCAACATCAGGTGTCGAAGCACGTACAAACATTACAAACGGGGAGAGTAAAGGGACGAAGCTTGTGATTTTTGCTAATAAAGTATCTGGATTGGTAGCACTAAAAATTGAGATATAAAAAGCTATCATACTCATTAAAGTCATAGGCATGAGCGCTTGATTAATATCTTCAATACGTGCAGTAATAGATCCTAAGATAGCTGCCAAAATAACATACGACAAAATACCAATAACCCAAGAAACAATACCTACGAGCGTCAACTGTATTGTTAATTCATTAGGTTCTATATTAAATCCTTTTAGCATCTCTCCGATATCAAATACAAAGAAACAAATAACTCCTGTCAATATAATAATCATAATTTGTGTTAAAGCAACTGCAATTACAGCTGAAATCTTAGCAAGTATATGAGTCACTGGAGAGACGCTTGTTATAATCATTTCAATGACGCGTGACGTTTTCTCAGTTGCAATCTCCATCGCAACTTGCCCTGCATAATTGATAATGATAAAGAACATTAACATTATCCCTACATATACCATTACAGTATTAAATGTTTTTTGTGCTTCACTTAAATTTGACTGTCCACCATTATCAGAGATGAGTTCTGATGTCACCTTACTTTGTGATTGTAATTGTTTGAGTTCTTTTGGAGTAAGATCTAAATGCGAAGCTAAAATTTGTGTTTGAATGGTGGTTAAAGTACCTTGTAATTTTTTCTTATCTGCTTCTGATACAGGATCTTTACTCACAATTTTTCCTGATAGATTTTCACCTTTATTTAATTGGATGATATAAGCCTTATCCAAGTTCTTTTGCTCTATTTGATTTTTAGCTTGTTTTTCTGTTACTTTCTTAAACTTAGTATCATCGTCCATTTGATTGCCTTGTGCCTGAATAGCTTTATAAATATCATCATTTGAAGTAACAACGCCTACTTTGTCTGGTCCATCATCAAACATATCCATGATTTTATTAACATTTGAAGCGGCAATTATTAAAATAATGACAATAGTTGTGAATATCACAAATGATTTCGTCTTGATTTTATTTTTGTATGTTAAGGAAAAAGTCGAAAGAAATTTATCCATGCAAATCACCAACTTTATCTATAAAAATCTCATTGAGTGACGGTTCAACAACTTGGAACCTTTTTACAAAACCATATTGTATAACAACCTTATAAATACTTTCAGCAATTGTTTCTGATTCGATCATCACTTTAATCTCTTTTTTATTTCTTTCTACCTGAAGTACACCTGGTAGATTATCAATTTCTTTCATTTCGTGTTCTGTTTCTATAATGACGCTCTTGTTGCCATGGTTAGCCTTCACTTCATTTATGGGCCCTGATACAACTAATTTCCCCTTATTCAATATGCATACATCATCACAAAGTTCTTCTACATGTTCCATTCTGTGTGAACTATAAATTATTGTGGTACCAGCATCATTTAAATCTTGTACTGCTGATTTTAGTAGCTCTACGTTAACAGGATCTAAACCACTGAAAGGCTCATCTAAAATCAGTAACTCAGGATTGTGTAACATACTTGCTAAAAGTTGAATTTTCTGTTGATTGCCTTTTGATAAAGCTTCAATTTTCTTTTCTCGGTTTTCACTAATATCAAAACGATTTAACCAGTAATCTATCGCTTTTGTAATCTCTTTTGCTTTCATACCTTTTAAAGTAGCGAGATAACGTAATTCTTTTTCAACTTTCATCTTAGGGTGTAAGCCTCTTTCTTCCGGTAAATAGCCTATCCTATTATATAAGCTTCGATCAATTACTTTGTCATTATATGTTATTTTTCCTTCAGTAATAGGCGTTAAACCTAATATCATCCTGAAAGTTGTCGTCTTCCCCGCACCATTTCTACCTAGAAAACCCAACATTTTACCTCGGTCTAACGATAATGAAATATCATTGACTGCAGTAAAATCTTTATATCTTTTAGTAATATGTTCGATTTTTAATGACATTTGCTCGACACCTCTCTTTTGAAAATAATATACCTTGATGATACCATTTCAAATTTAAATACACACTACTTTATAGAGTGTTATTTTTCATGTCACTTTCTAATCTTTCATACAATCTATTCCCTCTTTCATCAAAACATATATTCAGTATATAAACTTTACATTATATTATGTAAGCACTATCATTGTATTAAAATAAACTGTTCTCTTATTTTCACTACTAATTATTAGGAGGCTTCACAACATGAGTTATAGTATCGGTATCGATTATGGCACTGCTTCTGGTCGTGTATTCTTAGTGGATACATCGAATGGAGAGATTATTTCTACTTATATCAAAGCATATCCACATGGCACAATTTCAGGTTCATTAAATGGTAAGGAACTTCCGCATCATTATTTTTTACAACATGCAGAAGACTATACAAACATACTGAAAGATGGTGTACAACACGTAATTGATGATAGTAAAGTTGATCCTACGGCTATCATCGGTATCGGTATCGATTTCACAAGTTGTACAATTGTATTTTTAGATGAAACATTTAAACCATTACATATGCACGATGATTTAAAAGATAATCCCCATGCATATGTAAAATTATGGAAACATCATGGCGCACAAGATGAAGCCACCCATATGAAAAAAATCAGTGATGCTATAGATCGTTCTTGGTTAGATTTCTATGGACATAGCGTGAATAGCGAGTGGATGATGCCTAAAATATTAGAAGTCAAACACCAAGCACCAGAAATCTTAGAGCAAACTGCTTATATTATGGAAGCAGGTGATTATTTAGTTAGTTTATTAACTGATAAAAACATTCGTTCTAATTGTGGTATTGGATTTAAAGGCTTTTACAATAAAACTGATGGTTTTAATTATAAATTTTTCAAAGCAGTAGATGCTGAATTACCTGATATTGTTAAATCAAAATGTGAGGGCGAAGTAATTAACATCGGTGAAAGCGCGGGAAGTCTTTCTCCATATTTCCAAAGTTTATGGGGCTTATCTAAAGAAGTTCAAATCTCTCCATATATCATCGATGCACATTCTGGTGTGCTTGGGGTTGGCGCAATTGAACAAGGTGAATTTACTCCAGTCATCGGTACCAGTACATGTCATTTGATGCTTGATGCTAAACAAGAACCGATTCCTGCCATTACAGGTTCAGTGAAAGATGCAATTATTCCAGGTTTATATGCTTATGAAGCAGGACAAGCAGCTGTAGGTGACCTATTTAATTATTCTGCTAGCTTGGCACCCAAACATATTGTTGACGCAGCAGAAGCTAAAAATATGACCGTCATTGAATATTTAGAAATATTGGCCTCTAATATATCTATCGATAAACAGCACGTCACAGTGCTGGATTGGCATAATGGTAATCGTAGTATTTTAAGTGACAGTCACCTCACTGGCAGTATCTTTGGTTTAACATTACAAACACCTTTTGAAATGATTCATCGCGCGTATTTGGAATCTACTGCTTTTGGAACAAAAATGATAATGCAACAATTTGAGAATAATAACATTCCAGTCCATACCGTCTATGCAGCGGGTGGCATTCCTATTAAAAGTAAACTTCTTGTCGATATTTATGCAAATGTACTTAACAAGGAAGTCGTCGTCATAGATTCCAGTAACGCTACTGCATTGGGGGCAGCTATGCTAGGTGCTCATGTTGGCGGCGCTTACGATTCACTAAAATCAACCGTCATGCATATGAAACAACCTGTATATTATCGTAAATATCCTGAACCAACAAAAGTTAAGCAATATGAACGACTATTCGAACGCTATAAAGCTTTACATGATTTATTAGGCATATCACACCCTGAATTATCTTATATCAAATAATAATAATAAAACGTTGTAGCCTTTAATTATATAAGGCTACAACGTTTTATTATCATTTAAAATTATTTGGTGATTTATCTATTATTTTATTTCTTAGATTATATTGGTTTTTAATCTATTTTTTTCTTAATTATAAAGGTCTGCGTAATCATGACTTACTGATTTAAGATGATTACCATATTTATGGCTCGGCCCATATTTGTTTGTCCTTCTCTCGCTATCTAGACAACAAATCACTATATTATAGATACCTACAACCATATACAACATATAACTTACAATAACAATAAGAGTACTTGATAAGTACTGGTATTCAGGATCCTGATAATTTATTATCGACATTAATATATAAGTTATAATTAATAGAGTTAAAAATATAAGTGGGAGTAACATTGTTCTCCCTGTATCATGAAACCGTCTTATTAACATTGCCCAATTCGGAATTAATGTCGCTAAACTATAAATGGCAATATATATCCAACTGATAAATAATAAGATAAGACCTATCATTGCTGTAGTTGAACTATATGTGGAAATGCCTGTAATCATAGTCATTAAACCAATTAATAATAAAATAAGACCCGGAACTATAAAAATAAGATGCCACAATGCCATATACCAATACTCACTTCGACGTGCACGACCTTTAAAGTTAATATAATTCTTCCAAAATAGCTTCAATGCTTGGCCAAAGCCTATTTTTCTCTCCATATAATACCCTCATTTCACATACGTTAGTTCATTAGCTACATTTTAGTTTTGTATTAAATTTTGATACATTATATATAAATGAAATACGTCCCAATATACTCAGTTTAACAAAACACAACGGGATTGATAATATAATTTTACATAATTTTTAATAATTTTAAAAACAAATATTTTTTAAAATTACAATGGAGGCACAATCAATGGACTTCGTAAGTAGAGATACAATTACCATAGCTAAAGATTTATTAGGTGTGCGTATCGTTTTTAAAGATGACCTGCACACTTTTACCGGTTATATAGTAGAAACTGAGGCATACGTAGGCGAACAAGATCAAGCTGCACACGGTTACAAAGGAAAAAGAACACCAAAAGTGGAATCGCTATATAAAAACGGTGGTACAATTTACGCACATGTGATGCATACACATCTTTTAATTAATTTTGTTACTAAAACAGAAGGTGTTCCTGAAGGTGTTTTAATTAGGGCTGTCGAGCCCGAAGAAGGTATTGAAGTCATGCAATTAAATCGAGGTAAAAAAGGGTTCGAATTAACAAATGGTCCTGGGAAATGGACAAAAGCTTTCAATATACCTCGACATTTAGATGGCTCTCGTTTAAATGAAGGTCGTTTGCTGATAGATACAAAACATCGCAAGTATCCTCAAGCCATTGAAGAAAGTGGTCGTATTGGGATTCCAAACAAGGGAGAGTGGACATTTAAACCGCTTCGTTTTACAGTAAAAGGGAATCCTTATGTATCTAGAATGCGAAAATCAGACATGACAAACCCTGACTTTACATGGCGAACATAATACGACAAATATTATTTTATATTGATTTAAAATAAGTTCGTCCCTGTAACAAGGGTATTATTTAATTACACTTAACTCATTCTTATGCCTTGTCATTAATTCTTAACTAGCATTATGAATCTCACATCTGTATAATAACAATCACGGCGTTTTGTAAACGCTTTTAATAATCGTTTTTTTATTTATAAATCATGTACCAATCAGCTTGATTCGTATATTAAGGGGGAATGAAAATGCTAGAATTAGATGCTATTACAACTTTAGCACTGGCATGTGTCTTATATCTTTTAGGTATATTTATAGTTGACCATGTCTCTATACTGAGACGATTATGTATACCGGCACCGGTTATAGGTGGTTTGTTATTCTCGATAGTCGTTGCAGTTTTACAATCAACACATATCATAACAATTAAGCTAGATTCTGAATTTCTTCAGAATTTCTTTATGCTTGCGTTCTTTACAACTATTGGACTCGGCGCGTCACTCAAATTGTTACGCTTAGGTGGAAAAGTCTTAATATTATATTTTATCTTTTGTGGACTACTTGCCGTGTGCCAAAATATTATTGGCGTTTCTTTAGCCAAAGTGCTCAATATACCTGCTTTACTTGGGCTAACAGCAGGTTCAATGTCAATGGAAGGTGGTCATGGTAATGCTGCCGCCTATGGTCAAACGATACAAGGTTTGGGAATAGATTCCGCTTTAACTGCTGCTTTAGCTGCCGCTACATTAGGACTTGTAGCCGGAGGGTTAATTGGAGGACCAGTAGTTAAATACTTAATTAATAAGTACGATCTAAAACCACAACATGCAGATGAAACGACTAAAGATTATGGAAATGTAAGATCAAATCATTATTTACATAAGCGTATGAAACCTACGACTGTCTTCTTTATTCAATTTACAATTGTAGCAATTTGTATGGCAATTGGAACTTACATTGGCAACACTTTTTCTGATTTAACAGGAATTAATATTCCTATATATGTAGGAGCTATGTTTGTTGCCGTAATCATACGAAATATTTCAGAATTTAATAATTTAAATCTTATAGATATGAAGATTGTAGATAGTATAAGTGATGTATCATTAAGTCTTTTCTTATCTATAGCTTTAATGAGTATTCAACTAACTGAAATCTATAAATTAGCTATCCCTTTAATTGTTATTGTATTAGTACAAGTTATATTTATTGTTTTATTCTCAGTATTTGTTGTGTTCCGTGGCTTAGGTAAAAATTATGATGCTGCTGTTATGATTGGTGGTTTCATTGGACACGGTTTAGGTGCTACACCTAACGCAATGGCTAACTTGGATGTCATTACGAAAAAATTTGGTGCTTCACCAAAAGCTTATCTTGTCGTACCAATCGTTGGCGCATTTCTCATAGATTTATTAGGCGTTCCTATCGTTACTACGTTCATTAATATTTTTAAATAGTGAACAGTGACTTCAATAATAAAAGCGCCATCAAACTCAACTGTTTGATGGCGCTTTTTATTATTAAATATTTAAATTTCTTTGTTCAATCCATGATTGAAGTTTAGGACTGAAAATCATTTGTGCATGCCTTAAATCTTCTATGTCTTTAGCATTAAGCATTGTCATAATCTTCTTCATATGATCAGAAAATTGTTCGACATATTCTAATGTCGCTGTAATACCATTATTTTCAACTTGATTTAAAAATGGACGTGACATGCCAACTGCACTTGCACCTAAAGCAAGACACTTCACTGCATCTAATGGTGTACGTACGCCACCACTTGCAAGTATATCCATATCTTGTTGTGCGCCTGTACTTTCTAACATAGACTCAACCGTGGTTTGTCCCCATAACCCAAGATAATCCATATCTTTATAAGCACGTCTTTCATTTTCTATATCAACGAAATTCGTTCCTCCGCGTCCACTGACATCAACATAACGCACACCTATTTCATTTAATTGTTTAATCGTTTCCTTACTCATTCCAAAACCAACTTCTTTAACGATGACAGGCACATCTACGTGCGCTACAATTTGAGATAAATTGTCCATCCAAGTAGAAAACGTTCTATTTCCTTCTGGCATCACAAGCTCTTGTGGTGCATTTACGTGAACTTGAAGTGCTTGCGCATCCAGTAGTTGTACTGATTCTTTTGCTTTATCTACAGGTACATCTGCACCAACATTACTGAATATAATCCCTTGTGGATTCATCTCTCTCACTACAGTAAAAGAAGACGCCATTTTACTATTACGTAATGCTGCATGTGTAGAACCTACAGCCATTGCCATTCCAGTTTCTCTTGCAATAACCCCTAGTTTTTCATTTATTTGTTTTGTCCATTCACTACCACCAGTCATCGCATTAATATACAATGGATGCTCAAGCGTAAAATCTTTCAACTGGCTTTGCAAATTAATATTTTCCACATCAATATTAGGAATAGAGTGATGTACAAACCTAATTTCATCGAAGTCTGAAATTGTAGAATCACTTTGTGCCATTGCAATTTCTACGTGTTCATTTTTTCTTTGTTCCCTTTTTAAATCGCTCATCTTTTTTGCTCCTACTTTCAATACTTTTTATGTTCAAACTATCATTTTCTATGCCTTACAACGAATAATTAAAACCATTGCTTCCGTTTAAAATAGACAATACAAACTAGACTAATCAATAACATTATCGCAAGTACTATATAATAACCATAATGCCACTTCAGTTCTGGCATATGTGTAAAATTCATCCCATAAATACCCGTAATTAATGTTAAAGGTAGAAATACGACAGATACGAGTGTGAGTATCTGCATAATATTATTCATTTTAAACGATGTATAGGAAGCATAATTATCCCTAATCTCATTCGTCATTTCTTGTGACATTTTCAATATGTTTGCCTGCTTAATCATATGATCCTCTATATGTTGAATATACATATGATTTTTATCATCTACAAGTAAAAGACTGTTCTCTTTTATATTATCTACTAATTCACGCATTGGATAAATCAAACGCTTTATTTTTATAATATTAGAGCGTATTTTAAACACATTATCCATAACTGTTTGACTTGCGTTATCATTAACATGTCGATCTTCAAACTCATATACTTTATCTTCGATAGCGTAAATCGGTTCAAAGTATTCATCAACGAATTTATCTAATATATATAAAACGACATCAGCTGCATCTAAGTCATTTTGAAAATGATTAGAAATCGAAGCATTCACCGTATCTAATATATCAAACGGCTTGTGATGATAGGTGACCAGCATGTCACCTTTAATAAATAAATTGAGTGCCTTAATCCCCTCATCTTTATTATCAATACTATGAAATACAAGATATTGATATGAATCATAAGCTTTATACTTAGCTCGTGGCGTTCCATTCACTGTATCATCGATTTCTAATTTATTAAAGTTAAAGTATGATTTTAGTAGTATATCTTCTGATTCAGTTGGCTCATTAAAGTCGCACCATATGAATGTTGCAGCTTGTGGGATCTCATCAAAGTGTGAAACTTCCTTTAACGGGATATCAGCAGTCTGATATTTTATTGTGACACTCATCATTTCACACCTCAGATCATTTTCTTTATTTTACCATGAAATACAACGCGTGTAAGTTTTGAATATCTTTAGTAAACTAGCATTAAACTATAAATTTCAAAATATCATTTTTCATATAATCAAGGAGCTGTTTGGTATGGAAACACCTTTTACAATGCATCAATACGTCACTAAGGATATGATTGATCATAATGACCATGTACATGATGCCAATTATAATATCATATTTAGTGAAGCTATTAATCAATTTAATTATCAGCATGGCTTGTCTTTAAAAGAGCGCAAACTTTTGCACTATACGCTCTTCACAGTAGAAGAACATACTTCTTATCTTTCTGAATTAGTTGAAGGCGATCAATTTAAGATTACAATTTATTTATACAATTATGATGAAAAAAGAGTGCATTTCTTTTCCATTATGACACAAGAAAATGGTACAACTGTAGCTACAAATGAAGTGATGATGCTAGGTATAGATAGCGTAATTAAGAAAACCGCTCCCTTTCCACAGCAATATGCACATCAAATCAAGCAATACTATCGTCAGCAACCGCATATAGACTGGCCAAAACAACTTGGTCACCGAATCAACATACCAAAGTAAGGAGCTGTATTTATATGACACAAAGCATAAATGAAATTGTCCAATTACAACTTTACGATTTATATGATGATACTAAATTTAAACTTAGTGAATTAAATCAAAATAAAAGTTTAGATATTAATGGCCCAGATAGTAAATTAATTAAGCGTGGATTAGATATTAGTTATTTGCAAGGACAGAAAAAAGCCATTGATGCAATTAATACTATTTTAGAAACATACCCTGCCACACAAGATTTCATCAATTACTATAATCAATATGCCAAAAATTATATACAGGAGTTTGAAACATCGAGCACTCAATTTCAAAATATGATACATCCACAAGACGAATTCGAACTTTTTTTAGCAAATCATTATCAGTTAATGGGTCAAAAATCAATTATTAATACAATCAATACACTTGTAAACAACTAATTTAGCGTTAGAAATAGCTAAATTCATATGCAAAAAAGTACACTTCCATTTAAATGAAAGTGTGCTTTTCTATTATCTATGGATATTTATGTTCCAAAGCCTATACTTATTTCTATCTTAAATCCATTTTACGTATTAAGTGTCTCGACTATATGTTTCACTACCTTATGTGACTCTCTTATTGGTAATAATGGAAATGCGTTTACCATTCTCTTATATTCATAGAAATGTATTGATTGTTGTTGTGCGTTCATCATATTCGCTAACCTGTACATATCAGGCAAATAAACCTCTCTTTCACCACCGAACACATATAATGGTGGTAAATTGCTTAACTCTCCATAAATTGGGGAAACTTTAGCATCATTTAGTGATAAACCATCCGCCCAATAATTCATTATTTTTTGCACACTATCTCTATTAATAATGACATCTTTTTTCTCTAATTCTGGCGTTATTGCTTCATTATTTAAGTTAGCATCTAACAATGGAGAAAATAAATAAAGTTTATTTGGCAATGGTTGGTTCTCTATTTTTAATTGCTGTATGAAGCTTAAAGCTAGTGCACCTCCAGTGCCATCCCCCATAACTACAATATCCTCATGACTAACTTCTGAGAGCAACTGTTGGTACACATCTCGAATCGCTTGGAAAGTATCATTTATATGATATTGTGGTGCTTTAGGATATATTGGCATAACTACTTCATATAACGTACTTAATGCCAATTTATCCATGAACCTCCAATGAAATGCAGAAGGCTGTAAAATATTATATCCTCCGTGGATATAAAGTATTTTTTGCTTTTGGCTATGTCTAAATCTAAATCTAAAAAGTTGTATATCACCAATAAATTGTTTATCTAAATCTGACTTAACATTTAAGGTTTCTGGTTGCTTGTGTTTTTCTTTATTTAATTTCAATCGTAGATCTAAAAATGTTTCAAAGTCTTGATTGTCTTTAAACATTATAGATCTATGCGGTAATAAATACTTATTAATAAATTTAGTTGTCAATCCTGATTTCATGTATAATCAACCCCATCTCAGTTTTATAATAAATGTTCAATCCAACGGAATTTTTTAGTATAACTTAGTTTTCAAAATAAATATTATGGTAAAATTAATTTAATGACATTAAAACAATAGTTATAATATAATGCGAGTAACTTAAAAATAGCGCTTTTAAACACTAGATAAATTTAAATTGTTAACACCAATAGTTACTATTTATCAGTTATTGCATATTATAACAAAACAAAAATAAAAGTCATAAAATAAGTCGATGCTATTGTCCCCCTATAGAGAAAGGAGCAATTTATGCCTGAGAATAACCGTCAATTCAAAGATTTCGAACATACACTAACAAGTGAGCCTATGCACAGAGGCAACCCCTATGGAAAAAAGAAAAAATCTTGGATGAGCATGATCATCCAATTTATAGTGCTGATTTTAGTGGCTATTACAGGTTATAGTATGTTTAAAGAACCTATATTTAATCTTGAGTTTGCAAAAGAGGCTGTCACTTTCCATCAACTTACAAACTTTCAAGAAACGGTTAATAATATAACGAATTTAAATATAAACATTGAAAACATTGATAACTTGCAATCTAAAATTGATTTGTTAGTTTTAGTATTTTATGTATTTTTTGCCGCTTGTATCTTGAGTTTAATATTAACTATTTTCACTTTAGTTTTTAATAGAACTATTTTAAAAATTGTTAATTTATTCATTCTGGCAATTATGTTAGTTATTACATTTGGTTTTTCATATCTTATTAAAAATATTGCTGTTCGTATTTCTGATTCAATGAGTCAATACTATGTTACTGTAAAGCCTGAACAAATATTAACAGAATCTGATGCCATTCATAATGCTATTATTCTATTAACTTGTTGCATTGCATTAATTATTATTAGTCTCTTTTTTAGAAATAGAAAACCTAAACTTCACTCATAACCTTTCATGATTAATAGCCCAATCTAATAAAAACAGGAAGCACTCATACATGTGAGGCTTCCTGTTTTTTATCATCTCTTAATTTTCTTTTGACATATAATGTGATTTGCCTTTTAAGAATAAACTTAAAATAAATGCAAGTGCACTTAATCCTGTTGCGATTAAGAATGCGCTATTCACACCATTAATCGAAGCGAGTTTTTGAACAAATTCAAGCACTTGTTGTGTAGCCATTTGATCTCCACCCATTGCTTGTCCAATTTCTTGTAAACGATCTTTTAAGAACGGATTCGTTTTATCAAGATCTTGTGTATATGTTGCTACATGTTCTGTTGTTTGCGTAGACATAACTGTGACTAACAATGCAGTACCAATAGAACCTGCCAATTGTCTTAGTGTATTGGATAAAGCATTACCATGTGAAATTAAACGTGGTGGTAATGAATTCATACCAGCCGTCATAATAGGCATCATGATAAAGCTCATACCGAATGAACGTACAATATAAATCATCATTAAATGACCATATGTCGTATTCATATTCAGTTTAGTCAATTCCCAAGTGGCATAGGTCATAATACCCGTACCTACGAGTGCCAATGGTTTAATACCAATTGTATCTAATAATTTACCCGCTATTGGACCCATTAATCCCATAATTAATGCGCCTGGCAGTAAGAGTAAACCTGATTGAATCGGCGAGAAGCCTCTTAAGTTTTGTAAGTATAGTGGTAAAAGAATCATACCACCAAATAAACTCATTGTAACAATCATATTAATAACTGTTGTTAAGGTGAATCCTGAATATTTCAGTACTTCCATACTTAACATTGGTACACGCATTGTCAATTCGCGAATAACAAATGCTGCGATAAAAATAACACCTAATATGAGTGAAATCACAACAATTGGTGAGCTCCAAGTATTATTACCGGCCTCACTAAAGCCATATAATAAAGCCCCAAAACCTATTGTACTAAATATAATACCTGGTACATCTGCTTTTGGATTTGTTGTAACTTGATAAACTCTGAACCAAATATATGCAATTGCTAATGATACTAATCCGATGATAAACATACCATAAAACATTACATTCCAATGATAGTTCTCAACGATATAACCAGATAATGTTGGTCCGATTGCTGGTGCTAATATCATCGCAATACCTAAAGTACCCATTGCTGCCCCACGTTTTTCTGGTGGGAAGATCGTCATAAATACGTTAGTACCTAATGGCATTAATACACCTGCACCAATCGCTTGTAATACACGACCTGCCATCATCATTGTAAATGAACCTGATAAACCACAGACTAGCGACCCTAGTGTAAACAATGTCATTGCAACTAAAAATAGTTTACGGTAAGAATATTTATTGAATAAATACGCACTGATAGGAATCAAAATTCCGTTCACTAACATAAACCCTGTCATAAGCCACTGACCTGTATTGGCAGAGATATTGAAATCCGTATTTATTCTAGGTAAGGCTACATTAAGTAAAGTTTGGTTTAAAATTGCAATAAACATCCCAAAAATCATCGCAACTAAAACTTTACCTTGTGATGTCCCTTTCCCAAACATAAATGAACTATGTTTTTCTTTAAGCTTTTCATTAACGATAGCTTCTTCTGAATCTGGATTAATACTTTCATGATCAACATCTGTAGATCGTTGATCATCATTCACATCTGTCTCGAATGTTTCATCACCAGATTGTTGTAACTCAGATACTTCTTCTTCATCGTCATTCATCTTGCTTTTTGTTACTGACTCCTCAGTCGATTCTGTAGAATCTGCTCGGTCTTTAACTTTAAATTTAGATTGATAATCTTCGTTAGACGCATTATTTTTATGCTTTGTTTGTTCCATTTGTCGTTTAGCTTGTTTTTTTCGACTTTTAGTGAAAATTACATTAATCAAACCGACAAGAATGAGCGCTATGACTACGTAAATAATAATGAAGGTCATTGTCATTTTAGACCCCCCTTAATTTTTGTGAATTTTAACTTCAGCGTTCATTCCTGGAACAACGTTTTTAGATGGTTTTGAATCAAGTGAAATTTTCACAGGTACAACTTGAGACACTTTAGTATAATTACCATCACTATTTGATGAAGGCATCATTGAGAAGCTTGCAGCTGTTGCTTTACCAACTTCTTCTACTTTACCTTTAAGTTCGGCTTTTTCGCCGTCAAGTTTTACATTTACATCTTTACCTTCTTCAACATCTGCAACATCTTTCTCATCAACATTTGCAGTAATATAAGTATCATCTAAATTATAAGCATAAGCAATTGGAGTCCCAGCTTGAGCCATTGAACCCTCTATACCGTCAGTTTTCACGATTGTACCATTTTGTGGCATTTTAACATCCATATTTTGTGACTGGCCATCTTCACCTTTAGCTGCGATTTTTGCAACTGTGTCGCCCTTACTTAATTTGTCATTGTTTTTAACGTCAAAAGATTTTATTTCTCCAGATGCTGGTGCAGCAATCTTAATTTGCTCTCCATCAACTTTAGCATTGTCAGTACTTACATATCCTGTAGCTTGATTATAAAAGTGGAAACCAACTACTCCTATAATTACAAGTACTACAATGGTAATGACATTTACTAATACCATTTTCTTCATTACACTATTCCTCCTATTTGCTTTTAAATTGCACTTTGTCTATTATAGAGACATGTAAAAAAAAAAAACACCAACACATCATTAAAATGTGTCGGGTAATCATCATAAGTTGTTTTTTTGAAGGAGAAAAAATGAAACAGAATGCCAAAAATAAAATTATCAAAAATATGATTATCCTCTTAGAAGAGCAACCTTTTGAAAATATTACTATTAAAATGATTTGTGCCTATAGTGGTATTAACAGAACTACATTTTATGATTACTTTTTAGATAAATATGATTTGCTATCTACAATTCAAAAACATCATTTACGGAAATATACCCATTTATTAAATGCTTTATACTTTAGCTATGATAAGTCAGAAGTCAATCATTATAAACTATATAAATTCTTCAAAGTTATACTATCTTATATTCGTCGTCATTATGGTTTCTTTCATGCCATTTTAGTCGCTCATCCAAATCGAGATTTATTCTCTGAATACATTCAAACTACCAAAGAAACTTATACAAAAATGTTAGAAGACTACACGACCGTATTAAATAAGAAGCAAGTCGTTATTTATGCTGTGGGTGGACAAATCGGCCTTGTCTATTATTGGATTCGCGAAGGTTGCCCTGAATCGGAAGATGAGTTGGCACAGATTTTACTATCTAATACTATTAAAATGAGACGCTAGTTGATATCAATTAAAACATTTAATCAAAAGATAAGACCACTCAGATTTCTGAGTGGCCTTATCTTTTCTAATTATGTTTGGCGAGGTACATGTCTAAATACAAAATAATTCAATGTTTGTAAACTAATTAATAATATACCAGCAATAATAATAATTGTAATGTAAGGAGTATAGCTTTCTTCCCCCATCATACCTACAAGTGGGGAAACGAGTCCACCTAATAAAGATTGAACTAATCCTAATAAACTAGAAGCACTCCCATTGCCACCTGTGCGTTCTTCCATAGCAATTGAAAAACCTAAGGTAGCCACGCCTGTCACAGGTGCTACAAGAATAATAAAACTTATAAATAACAGCCAAATCGATAAATGTGATAATAAAGTCAACACGACCAAAACAACGCCCAGCAATTGAATCATCGTTAATATCCGTAACAATACTTGTCTATCAATGTAATCCACTAACTTTCCTGTCAGTTGGCTAGAAAATATAAGGCTAATGCCAATAGCAGCAAACATGTAACTGAATTGTTGTGCAGTCATTCCATATATATTTTGTGTAATAAAAGGAGAAGCCGAGATATAACTAAACAACATAATAAATGTTACACCTTGTATTAACATTGGCAATACAAATCGAGGTGTAACTAATAATTGTTTGAAACCTTTAAAAATTCTACCAAGATGTGGACTATCGCGGTGATCAGTTGATAATGATTCTTTAACTTTAAATATAGAGCCAAATAGCATTAACAATCCAAATATCGTTAGTATGACAAAAACCATACGCCATGTTGAAAAAGTTAAAATGATTCCGCCTAAAGCTGGCGCAAGTACTGGGGCAACACCATTTACCAACATGAGTAATGCCAAGAATTTAGTTAATTGTTTTCCACTATATAAATCACTTGAGATGGCTCTTGAGATTACAGCAGCTGCGCCTCCGCAGAATCCTTGCACAAAACGAAGTGCAATCATCAACCAAATATTGTCTACAAATATAATACCGATACTAGCTAACGTAAATAATAACATTGCTATCGCTAATGGTTTTTTACGTCCGATTCCATCAGATATTGGTCCAACGAATAAGTTACCCAACGCCAAACCAATCATAAATAAGGACAGCGTGAGTTGTGTATTTGAAGTTGTCGTGCTAAAATCCGACTGTATTTGAGGCAAGCCAGGTAAGAACATATCAATAGATAATGCTCCTATAGCAGTCAGCGCGCCTAATATAATAATAAACAGTAATGACTGCTTATGTTGTTCCTGATTGTTAGTCATACTCATGCTCCTTGAATTTTATAGTGAACTATTTAATTAGGTTTTAGAGTTATATCATCCACAGATCATTACTCACTTTTTAATACGTTCTTCATTCCGATAAGTTATTTTCTTTGTATGTTGCTATTATTATAGCTTTTGCCAGAACAATTTTAAATAGCTTAAGGTAGATTACTTAATAAAACATAAAAAAGCACTAAGCAAATTGATAAAGTTCTTTGCTTAGTACTTTTAGTTTTATTCAAATATAATCTGATGGAGATGATTTACTCTGAATATTTCACTACTTTTAAATTACTTGCATTATCATTACCCTCTAATTGGTAGTCCACTTCACCATATCGGCCATCTGATTTAATCGTTTGTGCAGTAACATAGAACGTTTTACCTTGCTTTACGATTTCAGTGATTTGTGGTTGTTGAAAATATGATAAAGTTTGTGACGTTACGTTGTTTTTAGTTTCTTTATAACTTTCCGTATCTTTCTTCAAATAAGAAGAAATTAATTTAAAATTACTTTGACTATATGCATTATTTAGCGCTGAAGTGTATTTGCCGAAAAAATTAGTCACTTTATTTCTAAAGCTGTATTCTTCTTTTTCTTTTTTTTCAACATATGCTTTAATCTCATCACTATCAAAATTCAAAGTGACATGCGTTTGATCTTTAAGATTATCCGTTTTAACTATAGTTTCAGTTGATTTAAATGTTCTTTTCTTCGCTTGGCCTTCTGCAGAAATCGTTAATTCTTTTGTTTTTGGATATGGTCCAATTTCTTTAGCCTTTTCATAATCAAACATTTTATCATTTATTTTAATTTTAAGCGTATGTTTATCTATTTCACTCGCACCATTTAAATCTATCAATACATGAGCTTCATTAAAATCTTCATTAACTTCTATTGTTTCATTATTACTATCATTAAAGTTAAATTTAAGTTCCCCATTAAACTGGCCATTAGCCATTTCTTTCTTTGCTTCAAGTATGTAACTACCTGGAATAAAATGACCTAAAGACGTTGCTTTATTTTTATCCGCAATAACCGTTTTTTGTTTATCATCAGCTTTAAATTTATACTTTGTATCGTATTTTGGCTTTACAATTGCCTCTTTTGTTGGTGCAGTAAAATTCATATTATTAAATAAGAAATAACGTCTCCCATTTTTACTGATGCGCAATACTTTTTCACCATTTTTAGCTGTGACAAAATTCGCTTCTTTATTCTCACTCTTATTTAATTGTTTAATTTGACGATTTACATCATTCACAAAGTTTTTCATGCCAACTTCTTTTTTTATATATTTGGTATAAGCCTTAGCCTCATTTTCATCCACACTATTGTCTTGTGTGCTTAATAGCGTAGCAAGCTTCTGTGTATCATTGTTATCTACTGCATTTATTAAGATTTCAGATTGTGCTTCAGGTGAATTGAAATTTTTCAATAAAAAGAAAATAATAATGAGTAGTATAATGATAAAGAATGCAATTCCCCAAGGAATGATTTTACGTGCACTAATGTTTGTGGTTTTACTACTTTCTTTAGATGCTCGTGTCATTTTTTCAGAGTCATTTTGACTAACCTGATACCCACAATGACGACATAATTTCTGTCCATTTCTCATGTTTCCCCCACACTTAGGACACTTTTGCATTTTATCACCTCTTCATACTTACATTTTTTACACCATCACATTATTTTAACATAACATGGGTTGAAACCATACGATTGTATTAACACTGTCACAGTTGAAATAGTATTGTAATTTGGAGAAACTTCCCCTATTTTATTTCTATATTTTTCATTATATAAGGCGTCATAAAAAAATGATATACATATTTAGTCTAATATGTTTGGCTCTATTACGCTGATATCATCCATAAATAAACAAGCTCAAAAATACCACTTCTAATAATAAGAAGAAGTGGTACCCTATCGTAATAACCTATATACCTACTAACATAAATGACGAAGCTAATTATAGCTTCTTCAAATTGTTTTACAAATGGCCTCCAACATTAAAATTCTTTAAACGTTGGTCTATAACTTCTAATACGGAACGCGCTTGTTCAATTTCGGCTTCGGATAAATCATGTAGAATATCACTTACGATGTTACTTATTATAGACTTACTTTCACGGTTAAACTGTTTTCCTTTATCAGTTAATTTTATATACTTTAAACGTTGATCTGCACTTTCTTCAGACTTATCCCACTGAACTAATTCTGCTTGAATTAATTTTTTAATTCTTCGGCTGACAGCAGCTTTATTCACGCCTTGTCTTTCAGTAATTTCTGTTAAAGTCATTGCCTTTTCTTTTTCTAACATCAAGATAACATTCGCTTGCTCTTTTGATATATTATAAACCTCGCGTAATTCTTTTAATAATTTAGCTAACAATGTATTAACATCATTGATAAATTCTCTCATAAATTCTATATGATTTTTTATATTTTTCACCGTATATTGCACCTCTATTATCCGACTAAATACAATTCATTTTTGCTTGTTCAATATTTATATTAATAGTATCAATATTCCCCTCTTTATAAAAGGTGGAAATTTCAGAACTTTCACACTACAAAACGTTGATCAAACAAAACACATGTAATAACATAGATACATTTGATTAATTCAAATGTTTACTCTACATTTAATATACAATAAAAAATCGGGGTGTAACATGGACATTTTGTCATTATTTTGCTGTTTAATTATTCTAATTCATTTCGTAGCCCTATATTTAAATTTAAAATATTCGGCAAACATCCGTTGCTTTATTTCCCAGGCAATATTAGGTTATATAGTTATAATCTTGAATATCGGAAATCACACATTACCACTCGATTTAATCTTTGTCATGGTTATAGGTTGTTTATTACTTCACTTTAAACACAAGCATCTATTCCAAGAACGTCAAAGTGCACTATTTATAAAACGTTTATATACGATTGTTTTTAAAATTATTATCTTTATGGTGGCATGTGCTTATATTACATTGATTCCAAGTGCTATCAATATCATATTTTTATGGTTATCTGCTATCGCTTTTAGTGCACTTTATACTTTTCTGTGCTTTATATCTACTTCTTCAAGTTATCTTAACAACAAACATATCAAACACTTTGATATGATTCTCGTTTTGGGAGCAGGTATATTTAATGAACAAGTCACGCCCATGTTGGCCAGTCGCCTTGATCAAGCATTAACACTCTTTCGCCAACACCCCACTGCACATTTTATTGTGAGTGGGGGCAAAGGCAATGATGAACCTATTTCAGAAGCGTTAGCTATGCGTCGTTATTTAGAAGCACAAGGCGTTGACTCATCACGCATATTAATGGAAGACCAATCTACAAGTACCTATGAAAATATTAAATATACAAAAGCACTTATAGCGCGCACTTATGATATTACACCAAACATCGTCTGTGTAACTAGCCAATTTCATATTATGCGTGCCTTGCGATTCGGACAAAAATTAAACCTTAAATTACATGGTGTCGGCAGTCCTACGCCTTATCATTTTTTTGAAATTGCATTGATTCGTGATTTTTTAGCCTTAATGTATCAATATAAACTTTTATTAACCCTATATTTTGCCTCATTATTTTTAATCTGTGCACTCACATTATGGTATATACCGATATTTTAATGCTTAAGCTATAAATAAGAGGACAACCAGATTGAACTGGTTGCCCTCTTATTAGTTTCTAAACTTTCTGCCTAAGCATATTCCGCTTATATTTCTACTATTAAAGTGCTAAGTTATATTTTATGAATTTACAATAACTCCATTATCTAATTCTATAACTCTATCTGCATAATCAAATAATCGCTTATCATGTGTAATCATAATTCCAATCATTTTTTTATTTCGAATTTGCGATTTTATCATTTCTATAACTTCTGTAGCTCGCTTAGCATCTAAACTTGCTGTTGGTTCATCAGCTAGTATAATTTTGGGATTATTCATGAAAGCACGCATAATTGCTACACGTTGCTTCTCGCCTCCCGATAACATGTGAGGAAAAACGTTCAAACGGTGTGCCAATCCTATTTGAGTTAATAACATCTCCGCTCTTTGTTCCGCTTCTTTTTTTGACATGCCCGCTTCTTTTCCAATCGTTGTCAATTGCGCTTTAACTTTTAAATAAGGTACTAAATGTGAAGATTGGAATATAAATCCAATCTCATTCAATCTTAAATCTGCCGGCTTATTTTTGACAGAATATAAAGGTTCATCATTATATAAAATGTCTCCACTATCTTGTGAAAGTAATCCACCCAAAATAGTAAGCAAAGTGGTCTTACCTGAACCTGATGCACCATTAAGAATTATAAACTCTCCATCATTCACTTCAAAATTTATACCTTTTAATACAGTCGTTTCTGACGTTCCTTTTCCAAATGATTTTTTTATGTCTTTAACTTGTAGCGTCATTAATCTGCACCTCCGATTGCTTCAATAGGATCTACTTTGAATAATTTAATAAATGATAATGCTGCTCCAATAATTGCAACAATAATAAATACAGCTACAACTAATAATAGATTTGAAAGTGTAATATGAAACGGCATTGTTACCGGCATCACTAATGATAAACTACTTACAATTCCAACAGATATGAGTACACCAATCATTGTTGTAATTAATATTTGTATAACTAAAGCGCTCAGTAAATGTTTTGTTTTAATACCTATCGCTTTTAAAATACCTATTTCTGAGATTTTTTGAATCGTCATTACGTAGAAAAATGCGCTCAATACAATGGCTGATATTATAAACAGACTGACAATCATCATGTTTAATGGCGACTGTTCTGCTTGATAACTTGCAATTTCACTTGTAATTTCATCTTCACTAAATGTTTTTATACCAGACATTTGATTAATCTCTTTTTGTTGTTTCTCTGATAAATCTTTTACAGGATACACTGTACTTACTTGTTTATTTAATTTATCGAAACCAGCGTTATTCATCATCACAACTGAACTATGTGAATACATTGTATCATCAAGAATACCCGATACTTTTAATTTCTTACCGCCTTTCACTTTCACAGTATCTCCAATAGTAATACCACCAGCAGTTAATTTATTGTTTAACGCAACTTCATTATTATCATTTGGATAACTGCCTTCTTTTAATTTTGGCTTTTCATTATTAACGGTATTAGTCATGATTACATCTTCTTCATTTTTATCAATATTCAATGTCTGAGAAGCTAATTTTAATGGTTTTTGATCAGTAATATCTTCTATTTTATTTTGTTGTCCTGGCGCAATTAATGATTTTTCAATTTGCGGTTTCTTATTATCTTGTAATATATACTTCTCAGTTTTCATGTTATCTAACATCGATACGTTTTCTCTTGCTAACCCTTGTGCTAATCCACTTATAAACAATACCATTATACCTAGTAGTAAAATGATCAACATGATTAATATAAAACGGAACTTATAAAATTTGATCTCCTGCCATGCTAATTTCATTATTGTTTCTCTCCTTCTCTAAAACTTATAACTAGAGTTTAGGACACTTATATGAACTCAATATGAACAAGAATTGATTTTTCTACTTTTCAAAATTTGTTAAGTATAAAAGTAACGTTTATAATAGCTATAAAATGACTAAGGAGACCTTATACATGACAAGTTGCCTAATCGTCGACGATGACATTAAAATTTTGGAGTATGTTTCAAATTATATTAGTCGTGAAGGTTTGAAAACGATTACCCAATCCAGTGCAGAAGATGCCTTAACTTATCTTGAAACTCAACAGGTGGATATTGCAATCGTTGATATTATGATGGGAGGTATGAGTGGTTTTGAACTTTGTAAACTATTAAAAGAAGACTATAAAATCCCGGTTATTATGCTAACCGCACGTGATGCACTCAGTGACAAAGAACAAGCATACTTTTCAGGTACCGATGATTATGTCACTAAACCTTTTGAAGTCAAAGAACTTATCTTTAGGATTAAAGCAGTACTTAAGCGTTATAACATCAATGCAAATAACGAAATAACTATTGGTAATTTGACATTGAATCAATCATACCTTGAAGTAGCATCTGCCACAAAAGCGATGAATTTGCCAAACAAGGAATTCCAATTGCTTTTTTTACTTGCTTCACATCCAAAACAAGTTTTTAATCGTGATGATTTAATCGAAAAAATTTGGGGATTTGATTACGAAGGAGATGAACGTACTGTCGATGTACATATTAAACGTCTTAGAAAAAGGCTAGAAAAACTAGAAGCCTCTGTAACAATTTATACCGTTCGTGGCTTAGGTTATAAGGTGGATGATTATGTTTAAATCACTCTACACACGCATTGCAGTTTATACAGTTATGGTTATGTTATTTAGTGCGATTGTCAGTTTCTTATGTACTAACATTATTTATCACAACCATTTAAAAGCTAACAATGACACTAAAATCATGCGTACTTTAAAAGATTCAAGTACATATCAAAAAGAATCTAGCATGCACAATTTACCAGCATTTTTTCAACATATGGGGGAAATGAACTATCAAGTCATGACCGTTTCTGAACAAGGTAAAAAAGCTTTTTACGGTACTGCTTTTAGAAAAGATAATATTTCTAAGCAAGAAATACACGCTGTATTACAAGGTCATGATTATCATGGTATTAAAAATCTACCTTACAATCCTTTTGTAACTGGTTTTTTCGAAAATACCACTAAAAATACAGTAGGTATTACTTTTAATCAAAATAATGAAAAGACTGCGGTGTTTATGAGACCCGATATAGGCAAAACATTTAGTGAGTTCAGAATATTTTTAGCTATTTTAATTACTTTATTGCTTATATTTTCAATTATATTAATTATTTCTTCAACTTACTCGATTATTAAACCGATACAACAATTAAAACAAGCAACTAATAGACTTATGCAAGGCAACTTTGACACTTCCATTAATATTACACGTAAAGACGAATTCGGCACGTTACAATATCGTTTTGATAAAATGCGTCTCTCACTCAAACAACTCGATGATATGAGACAACATTTCGTTCAAAATGTGTCACATGAAATTAAAACACCATTAACACACATCCATCACCTACTTGATCAAATGAAATATGCAAAAACGAGTACAGAGCGAGATCAATATATTGGTGATATATATCAAATCACAACACAATTAAGCGAGTTAACTAAAGAATTATTGTTACTTTCAGAAATAGATAACGGGGCTCATTTAGAGTTTAAAGATCGCATCACTTTAAATCAACTCTTAAAACAAATCATTCGTCACGAACAATTTTTAGCAAATCAAAAAGATCTTATCATTATGTCCGATTTAGCAGATGTACAAATTATTGGGAATGAACGACTACTATATCAAGCATTTCAAAATTTAATAACTAATGCGATTAAATATTCAAAACACGGTGGTACCATTGAAGTTACCCTCACACAAAACACTGACACTATCATTTGTACAATTACTGATGATGGACAAGGTATGACAGAAGAAACACAAGCACATTTGTTTGAACGTTTTTATAAAGCGGGTAATAACGATAACAGTAACGGTTTAGGCCTCGCAATTGCTAAAGCTGTTTTTGAACTTCATAGTGGTAGCATTAGTGTGGAGAGTAAAAAAAATAATGGAACTACATTTTCTATCAGTATAGATAATCAATAAAAAAGCGCGCCGTTCTTCTAGAAATACATCTAGAAGAACGGCGCGCTTAATACTATATTACTGTAATTATTTAATACTACAAATTAATCTATTTTTAAATATTCTTTAATTTCTTTATTAACCTGCGTGTAGAGCGCTTCATTTTCAGATAATTTCATACCATACGAAGGCACAAGCGTCTTGATTTTTTCTTCCCAAAGTTGGAATTCATCCTTATAACAACGCTTAAGTAAATCAAGCATAATATCTACAGCAGTAGAAGCTCCTGGTGATGCACCTAATAAAGCAGATAATGATCCATCTTCTGAAGTGATAACTTCTGTACCAAATTGTAAGGTGCCTTTACCACCATTTTCAGTATCTTTAATAACTTGTACGCGTTGACCAGCAACAACTATTTCCCAATCTTCACTCTTAGCATTTGGAACAAATTCACGTAAATCTTCCATACGCTGCTCATTAGATAGCGTGAGTTGTGAAATTAAATATTTTGTTAAATTCATTTCTTTAATACCTGCAGATAACATTGTAATAATATTATTAGGCTTAACAGATTTAATTAAGTCTAAATTTGATCCAGTCTTCATAAACTTAGGTGAGAAACCAGCAAAAGGTCCAAATAACAATGTTCTTTCTCCATCAATGTAACGTGTATCTAAATGCGGTACTGACATTGGTGGCGCACCTACTGAAGCTTTACCATAAACTTTTCCAAGATGTTTCTTTGTAATATCTTCATTTTTACAAACTAAGAATAAACCACTAACTGGGAAACCACCTATGTGTTTAGACTCTTTGATACCTGTTTTTTGTAGTAATTGTAAACTCGCGCCACCTGCACCAATAAATACAAATTTACTTTCAACAACCGTAACTTTGTTTGTTTTTAAGTCTTTTACTTTAACTTCCCAAAGCCCATCCTTACGTTGTTTCAAGTCTTCTACTTCGTGTTCATAGTTTAATTCAACCTGTTTCGCTTCAAGATTTTTAAATAACTTTTTAGTTAATTCACTAAAATTCACATCTGTTCCAGTTTTATCATATGTAATTGCCATAGGAATATGAGACGTGCGCCCTTCCATGATTAATGGCGTCCATTCAGCGATTTTCTCTTTATCATCTGTAAATTCCATATTGTTAAACAAAACGTTTTTATTTAGTCTATCCACACGTCTTTTCAAGAAATCTACGTTACGTACCCCTTGAACAAAACTCATATGTGGTACCGGTTTAATAAATGATTCTGGACTATCAAGCTGACCGGCTTTAACTAAGTAACTCCAAAATTGTTTAGAAATTTGAAATTGTTCATTAATTTTTACAGCTTTATTAATATCTATTGATCCGTCTTTATTTTCGTTTGTATAGTTTAATTCACATAATGCAGAATGCCCTGTCCCCGCATTATTCCACGCATTAGAACTTTCTTCAGCCGGTGTAGCTAATCTTTCAAATACCTTAATTTCTTTCTCAGGTGCAAATTCTTTTAATAAAGTTCCTAATGTTGCGCTCATAATACCGCCACCAATTAAGATGACATCTGTTTTGCTATGTAGTGTACTCATAACAAACACAGTCCCCCTTTATATATGTTTATAGATACGTTATCTTCATCTACTTAAAATTAGAAAACAATCTATTTTCTCATAGAATAAAGCGTTTTCTATAACTAAAAAATAAAAAACTTTTCAACGCTATTTTCATCTTAAAGAACAATGTCATAACGATATAAACCTTCTTAACTACTCTAATTATATACGTTATTGCCCTATGAAAAAAGGGATTTCAGTAATTCTACACAAATTTTGTTAATATGTGTTAACTAGCATCAAAGCCATTCGTCCATCAACGAATGCGCCAAAGATTGATTTCATCCTATTTACCACACTAAAGTGTGTCTTTTTTGATGTTATAAGGTCCTTAAAAACATTTCATGCTATAATGTATTTTAATTTAAGTTTAGACAATTTTGGAGGTTTTCTTATGAAATCAATCACATTTTTCATGCATAATGTTTATGCTATGGGAGGTACGGTTAAATCTATTTCACAATTAGCTAACACACTCGCAGAAAAAGGACATAGTGTAGAGATAATCTCAGTATTTAAAGGAAGCGATCGTCCCTATTTTGATCTTCATAATTCTATAAAGCTAAAGCCTTTAATTAATTATCAATTACATCCATTAAATCTTAAAGACCTTATATTTAATCGCATTAGCAAATACACATCATTATCTAATCCTCGTCTGCTCTCTCAATATGAGCCAGGCATCAACCAATTCTCACATTATATTGAAAAAAAAATGATTAAAGCCATTCACAAAGTGAACACTGATGTAATTGTTGGAACCAGAGCAAGCTTTAATATTTTAATTGCAAAATATGCTAGCAAATCTGTAGATAAAGTTGGTATGGAACATATGAACTTTGATGCTCATCCTGAGGCCTATCAACGTGAAATCTTAAATGCATATACTTATTTAGATAAAGTAACCACCCTTACTTCAGCAGATCAACAAAAATATCAAACGCATATCCAAACTCCTGTATTTGTTGTGCCAAATATTTTAAATGAGCCGAGATTGGATAACACTAAGGAAAAATTAATTACTGCTGCAGGTCGTTTGGAATTTGAAAAGGGATTTGATTTACTAATTAAAAGTATTAATCCTATTCAACACATTGTTCGGCAGTTCGGTTATCAAGTGCATATATATGGTAGTGGTCAAGAAGAAGCTGAATTACAACAACTCATTGATCAATATCAACTGCATGATATCGTAAAATTACAAGGTCCAACACAACAGTTAAATGAGAAACTATCTATTAGCGAAATTACTGTCATCCCTTCTCGAAACGAAGGATTCGGAATGGTTATTTTAGAAGCAATGAACCAAAGTAATATTGTCGTTAGTTTTGATGGTAACGTGGGACCTGATTCAATTATTAAAAATAATGTGAATGGTTACTTAGTAGAACATGACAATGTCGATGCGCTATCAAATAAATTACGGAGACTGATTAATCAAGAATTTAAAGAAACTGTTATTATTCATAATGCCTATCAAACAGTAAAAGCATATGCACCAGCCGCTATTTATCAAAAATTTGAAGCACTGTTAAGTCATAACGCACCACATTAAATAAAAATTTTTAAGCGAAAGTATTTTCAGCATTGCTAAATTATACTTAAACACAACATATCAAGTGTCTTTGAATAATTTAAATAACGCAAAAATACTTTCGCTTATTTTAATGACTTATAAAATTATCTTAAATCATCAAGTTTAAGATGAATGTCCAAATACAAATGAATATTAATAATGCAAAACTATAGCGCAATGTCATTTTTAACAATTCAGATTCTTTACCCACTTGCTTAACTGCAGCTGTCGCAATTGCAATAGATTGCGGAGAAATTAATTTACCTGATACGCCCCCTACAGTATTAGCTGAAACTAATAAAGAGCCGTTTGTACCAATGTTATGGGCAACTGCAGCTTGGATAGGTGCGAATAATGAATTATTATTTACAACTGATCCTGTCATAAAGACACCTAACCATCCAAGTACTGGAGATAATAGTGGAAATACATTTCCAGTTTTAGCAATACTTTCTCCTAATATTGAACTTAATCCAGCATATGTCATTAACTTTGAAATAACCAAAATAAAACATATTGTTAAAATAGATAACCATAATTCTTTAAATGTTTCTTTAAATAAACGACATGCATCTAAAAAATGTACTTGTTTAGACAACAATAAAGTTATTAATATAACAATTAAAATTGCTGTGCCTGTTTGTCCTACGATATTCAATGGCAATACAATCGCTTTGTTAGCAACCTCGCTATAAGTTCCAGGCACTGTTATATTTGCTACTAAATGTGCAAGCGCTCCGTCTGGCTCAAATAAACTTTTAAATTGAGGTGTGCTCCAAATCATAACAATCACTGTCAAAA
The DNA here is from genome assembly GCF_030294405.1 of Staphylococcus casei. Taxonomy (NCBI): domain Bacteria; kingdom Bacillati; phylum Bacillota; class Bacilli; order Caryophanales; family Staphylococcaceae; genus Staphylococcus; species Staphylococcus casei. The sequence continues at coordinate 660,755 of NZ_CP125718.1, read as the reverse complement.
TATAGAAAGGACTCCATGCGTACATTACTGATTTAAATTTATGTTTTACTACAGGCTCTGGCTTAACATCTTTTTGAATTCTAAAAATATGTTTAGGTTGGAATTTTTTAGAAAATAATGCTAATGCGAGCATTGATGCTAACGGTGGAATAATGTCCGCTAATTCAGGTCCAATAAAGAATGTAATCGCACCTTGTAATATTGTATAAGTACTACCTACAACTAATATTGAGGGTAATGTTTCCTTGATACCTTTAAAACCATCTACAATCCATATTAATAAAAATGGAATAAACATATTAACGATTGCTAAAGTCAGTACAGACATTTGTGAAACAGCCATACTTTTAATATCTCCAGTTAAATTCAATGAATCTATGACTGACACCGGTAAGCCAATTGCGCCAAAAGCACCTGCTGAAGCATTAGCAATTAAACATAACATAGCTGCTTGTAAGGGGCCAAATCCAAGTTGTGTAAGTAATAAAGCACATATGGCAATGGGAACCCCAAACCCTGCTGCACCTTCTAAAAATCCATTAAAAGCAAATGCAATTAACAGTAACTGTATACGTTGATCTTGTGAAATACTAGAGATACTGTCTTTAATTGTATGAAATTGTCCAGTTTCATTTGTTATTTTGTAAAGTAACACTGCCATGATTACAATGTAACCAATTGGTAATACACCTTGAAAAAAACCTTCTACAAATGCTCCAGATGCAATTCCAATAGGTAATTTAAAACATGAAATCGCAATGATCAAAGTTACAACTACCGTAGTAATAGCCCCATATATACCTTTCATCTTAAAAACCGTTAAACATAATAAAAATAAAATAATTGGAATTGCTGCCACTATACTAGATAGCAACATGTTGTTAAAAGGATTAAAATTTTCTACAAACATTTTGACTCACTTCCATTTTCTATATTTATTTATATCTAGCTAGAATATGTAAAAGTTATTGTGAATTATTTCACAATTAGATTATATCACTTTTATCGCTAAAAACAATATGTTTTTTAAAATTTACATTAATTTTTTCTACTTGTTTTATATAGTGAATATTTTCAAAAATTAGACATTCATGTTATATAATTTTGTGTTTTAATTTTTCCAGTTATAAGGGATTCTTTTATCTAAAGTATGTGACGTGGTAAAATAAAGGCAACAACTATTGAGTAGAGGGATATTAATGATAAAACAAATTGATTTAGATTCGTGGGACCTTTTAGAAGATCAACTTCAAAAAGCATCTTTAGAAGGATATTCACATATCGTACTAACAAATAATAATATAAAAATATATAAAAACATGATGGCTCATGTGCAATTAGAACCTTGCACTATTGTTCCTGATTATACAATTCATCAACAATATTTAAATGACTGTCGCTATTTCGGTAAAAAAAACATTACTTTTAATGACTGGATTGAAAATATCAATCATTACCCAAATATCATCTTTCATATCGAAACTACCCAGTCGATATTAAGTAGTTTTACGGTCAATCATTTATTCGATTTAGCATTATTATCTTTGCTACAAGATGAAATAATCACAGATAGTCACGTTGTCTTTGATTTCTCTTCAGAACTCGTCACGAGTAAAGAAGTTTGGAAGGATATACATCGATTCGAACCATTAAACACCACAGCTTTTAATTTGAACAAATTAGCTTACGAACATAAACATGCTATGCCATTTAAATCTAGTGAAACACTTTCACCAGAACAAATGCGTTTTACTGATAAGTTATTGAAGGCCACAGGTTTTAAAGTTCCACACTGGATTTTCAACTCAATACATCATCACTTTGTGAAAAAACATCGCGCATTAAGCTATATTTATGAAAAAGATACTTCAAAAATTAAGAGTCATATCGTATTTTTAGGTTTTGATTATGGTTTTAGAGGTAATTCGCGTTATTTATTTAACCATTTTGCGAAGCATTTTACGAAGTTGCCGATTTATTTTATTACTGCTGACGTAAACGGTCCAAATTTTATTAAACCAGATGACCCAAAAGCCAAAGAAATTATTGAGAGTGCACGTGTAGTCATTTTGGAAAGTTATATTCCAGATAATTTAAAACCTAATGGCACAATTATACAACTTTGGCATGGTACTCCAATAAAGAAACTGTTCCTAGATAGTCGAGAACCACAACAAAATTTGAATATATATAATTATCGTGCACGAAAATATAACAAATGGTTACATCAAGATTATTTTATAAGTGATTGTGAAGATATTATTGATTATTTTAAAACAGCATTCCCACAACAACATACACATATATTAAATTGTGGGTATCCAAGAATTAGATATTTATTAGATAAACAATCCGATCAACCTTACCTGTCATTCATTAAGCAAGAGCTAAAACTAGATACTAATAAACCAACTTTACTTTACGCACCAACATGGAAAACTGAAACCAATGAATCAGACTTATTACCTATCAGTGATGGGTTACTTAATAAATATAATGTTATTTTTAAAGGTCATATCGAAGATAACTCTGACTATATACCTGAAAATGCTATCCTTGCTCCTGCTCATATTGAGGTCCAAGATTTATTATTAGTTTCGGATATCGTTTTAACAGACTATTCTTCTATTATCTTTGATGCATTAACTATTGATAAAATTGTGTGTCAGTACACACCTGACCACGAAAAATATATTTCAGAACGGGGTGTGTATGAGGATGTCATGCACTCACTTGCTACAGTAAGATATAGTGACTCAAAAGCATTACTCAATGATTTAATCAGCCATCAAATGAAAGACATACACACTAGCGCATTTGTCAATAAGGATAATCATGCCTTTGAAACAATTTCCCATATAATAAAAAAATGTATTAACACTTAACAATTTTATTGCTTTAACAAGATTGAAAACTATAGCTGCATAAATAAAAAACTGGACATCCTCATCTATATTGAGGTTGTCCAGTTTTTTATTTAATGATATCAAACATAGTCATTATATCTTTTAAAAGTAAGGTGTTTTTACTGTTGATATGCTGGATCTACAACTCTTACAGTACCCTGTTGGTCAACTGTAGCAATAGCATAAGTACCTGGTTGTGCTTGGTTTTGGAAACTAAAGATATAACTATAATTACCTTCACTGCCTTCAACACTATAATCATTGTAATAATTAGACTGACCATTAATTGCATTCACTTCAGCTGTAGCGTTATCTAGTGAATTTTGAAAATTAGGTAAATGTTGTAAAGCGGTTTGATTATTGACACTACCTGATGCAATGTTTTGTGATACTGGTACTGCATTCTGTCCTTGATACGGTACAACATATTGTGCTGTTCCATTATTCGAACTATTGTTATTCGCGTTACTATTGGAATTTGCAGTCGTATCTGAATTACTATTCGAATCGTTTGTATTACTACTGCTTCCATCTGTAGTGCCATCACTGTTGTCATTTGTACCATTTGAACTACCTGCACTGCTACTGCTATTAGTACCATCAGTATCTGAATCTGAGCTACTATCAGTGTTTGATGAGGCATCGTTGTCAGAGTTACTATCGCTATTACTATCATCAGTGCTTGCACTATCCGATTTATCACTACTAGAGTCACCATTTGAATCTTCGCTCGAATTATCTTTATCATCTTTACTTGAGTCTTTGTCTTTATCTGAGCTATCATTATTCTTTTTATCATCATTTTCAGAATCTTTCGACTTATCATCAGAAGATTGTTTATCTTTAGCGCTGTCGTCCTTTTTACTACTATCATCTTCGCCACCATTTGAACATGCTGCTAATGCTAAAGATAATGTTAAGAAACCTGCTAATAGTTTTTTCATGATTGAAAGACCACCTTATTTTTAATCTACATTATTGTTATGTTTTCACAAGTCATCTTCATTACTAGATGAATTTGAAGTAGTTTAAGTATCACTACTTAAACTACTTCTTCTAGACCTTATATCCTATGATTCAGTGCTTGCTGAGTCTTCTGTTGAGCTAGTTGAACCACTGTCGCTCGTTTGACTACTTGATGATCCTTGGTCTGAACTTTCTGAACCACTGTCGCTCGTTTGGCTACTTGATGATCCTTGGTCTGAGCTTTCTGAACCGCTATCGCTTGTTTGGCTACTTGATGATCCTTGGTCTGAACTTCCTGAACCGCTATCACTTGTTTGACTACTTGATGATCCTTGGTCTGAGCTTTCTGAACCGCTATCGCTCGTTTGGCTACTTGAATCGCTATCACTTGATTTACTATCTGAACTACTTGAACTATCTTCGCTATCTTTTTTTTCTTCAGTTTTTTCTTTTGCTTTGTCTTTCGCTTTTTCTTCAGTTTTTTCTTTTTCAGAACCTGCTTTACCACTATCCTCGCCACCATTTGAACATGCTGCAAGTGCTAAAGATAAAGTAAGAAAACCAGCTAAATATTTTTTCATTATTGAAAGACCTCCTAAAATTTTAATACTCAATAACCATGCAATATTTATATATAATTACACAGTCTTATTGAGCATTAGTACGTTATTCACTTGAAAACAATAAATAAACGTTTTTTATTGGAAATCCATCTCTTTTTATAAAAAAATAATACAAGCTAAATAAACTTTAAATATGCTTTACATAAACTTTCATTCCCCTCCTTTCTTTTTTGTAAAAACAAACCAAATGTGTATTATTACTATAACTTATTTTTAGATACTTTTATAGTTCTTTTTCCATAATTAAATCGACATCCTCAACTGATCCGGTATAAAAATAATGTTTCCCCGTTACATTTAGACCCTGTTTTTTATAAAATTCAAAAGCTTGCTTATTTTTTTCATAGACGCCTAACCATATTTTAATTTTATTTAGCTCTTGAGCTTTTTGTATGGCGAATTCAAATACATGCTTACCTCTGCCACCGCCTTGGGCATGAGGTAAGAAATAAATTCGTTGTAGTTCAAGATATGCGTCCCCCATTTTTTCAGTTTGTGCATCGTTTATATTTAATTTAAAATAACCTACAATCTCTTCATTTTCTTTATAAAAATATATAAAAGCCTGTTCATCTAATAGTTCATTTGTTAACTGTTTAACACTATAAGCGGTAGCAAAGTAATGACTAAAATCTTCATCTATATATTGTCCTTCATCTTTAAAAGTGTTTTTAAACGTTTGAATAGACAAATTTCGTAACTGTTCGACTTCTGATAGTTTGACTTTTTCAATACTATAACTCATAAATCATCATCCTTTTAATATAAATATTTATCATTGATTATACTAAAACGAACTTGAAGTTACTACAATTTTTAGAATATTCAAATAATATTTATTTGATTTACAGTAATTAATTTATTTTAAATTAGAATAAAATTTATTTAATTCCAAAATAAAGCGCTTACCTCTAAACACTGTTAAACAGGCATATTGTGTAATATTCAATTACATGATAAAGTGGTTCTAGTTTTTTAATTGTTCTTAAATATATATACATAAAAGGGAGTGCCTAGTGGCAATGACTGAAACATTTAAAGCTTTTGTGGTCGATGAACAAGACGGCAAAGTTACTAACCAAATTAAAAATATAACTATAGATGACCTTCCAGCAGGTGAAGTGCTTATTAAAGTTAAGTATTCAGGAATTAATTATAAAGATGCGCTAGCAACAGTAGAAAATACAAAAGTTGTAAAATCTTACCCTATCGTACCTGGGATTGATTTAGCAGGTGTTGTAGAAAGTTCAGAGACACCAGCGTTTGAACCAGGAGATGAAGTCATCGTTACTGGTTACGATTTAGGAATAAGTCATTTCGGTGGGTTTAGTGAATATGCACGTATCAAAGAAGAATGGATTGTACCATTACCTAAAGATCTAACACTTGAAGAGGCAATGATTTATGGGACAGCTGGGTATACAGCAGGTTTAGCTATTGAAAAATTAGAACACAACGGGCTATCTGTAGAACATGAAGCTGTGCTTGTTAGAGGTGCAACTGGCGGCGTTGGTACATTAGCCGTAATGATGTTAGATTCTATTGGCTATGATGTTATTGCAAGTACTGGTAAAATAAATACTGAAGCTAAACTTAAATCATTAGGTGCAAAAGAAGTCATTCCTCGTATTACAGAAACCGATAATAAACCACTTGGTAAGCGTACTTGGCAGGCAGTGATTGACCCTGTAGGTGGCGAAAGCTTATCACAAATTATCAAACATCTTGATTACAACGGCAGTGTCGCAGTGATTGGAATGACAGGTGGTAATCAATTTGATAGTTCGATATTTCCTTTCATATTAAGAGGTACGAATATCATAGGCGTTGATTCTGTTTATACAGAAATGAGACAACGTAAACATATTTGGCGCAGACTCGCTAAAGATTTAAAACCAGATCAGTTACATGAAATTAAACAAGTCATTAAATTTGATGATATAGAAGAAAATATAAAAAATGTGTTAAAGCATAATAATTCTGGTCGAATTGTTGTTGATTTAGAAGCATAAACAATATAATCTTCATTTCATTATAATGATTGAAGTATACGTTCCATTATAATGAAGCGCTAATGGATTTTGATATGCGCCCTTCAAAGTAGACATAACTTAAGTGTCTATTTTGAAGGGCGTTTTTATATGATTAAAAAACAAATGTTACATATGTTTTCCCTACAATAGCTATTATTTTTAAATATCTATATGTAGATATTTAGACCTACTTTAATTAATATTCTGTATTATTTATACTCCCTTTCTTACTTTTATATCTATTTAAATATGAGCACATTTATATTTTGATAACAAAAGTATTTTGTTTGATATAAACATAAAACAACAAATAAAATTCTTATACTTTAACATTTACAAGCAATAAATGTAAGCGTATACTTATGTGTGTCTAAAACAATCAGGAGGGTTTTTATGGGAATTAAAGTAAGCAAAAAACTCATCTTTTTCCTTGGTGCTTTGGGAGGTTTACTCTATGGTTATGATATGGGAGTAATCTCTGGTGCCTTACTATTTATAAAAGATGATATACCTTTAAACAGTGTTACAGAGGGCCTAGTTGTTGCCTCAATGTTAGTCGGGGCAATCTTTGGTGCAGGTGCAAGTGGCCCATTATCAGATAGGCTCGGACGTAGACGTGTCGTATTTATCATAGCTATTATATATATCGTGGGAGCCCTAATACTAGCATTAGCACCATCGATGCCAATATTAGTTATTGGACGATTAGTTATTGGAGTTGCCGTAGGTGGTTCTACTGCAATTGTGCCTGTATACTTATCAGAAATGGCACCAACGGCACAAAGGGGTTCTTTAAGTTCATTAAACCAATTGATGATTACAATAGGTATTTTATCTTCATATCTAATTAACTATGCTTTCACGCCTATTGAAGGTTGGAGATGGATGCTCGGTTTAGCTGTATTACCTTCACTTATCTTATTAATTGGTGTCATATTCATGCCAGAAAGTCCAAGATGGTTACTTGAACATAAAAGTGAAAAGGCCGCTAGAGATGTAATGGGTCTGACATTTAAACAGAGTGAAATTGATAAAGAAATTGCCGACATGAAAGAAATCAATCGTATTTCAGAAAGTACATGGAAAGTATTAAAGTCTCCATGGTTAAGACCTACATTGATAATTGGAAGTGTATTTGCGCTATTCCAACAAATTATTGGTATAAACGCAATCATTTATTACGCGCCTTCTATATTTAGTAAGGCTGGTTTAGGAGATGCCACTTCTATTTTAGGAACAGTCGGCATCGGGACAGTCAATGTATTAGTTACTATTATTGCCATTATGATTATTGATAAAATTGATCGTAAACGCTTATTAGTAATAGGAAATATTGGTATGGTTGCTTCATTATTAATTATGGCTATTTTAATTTGGGCAATTGGTATCCAATCTTCTTCTTGGATTATTATTATATGTTTAACACTTTTCATTATATTCTTTGGTTTCACATGGGGCCCAGTACTTTGGGTTATGTTACCAGAATTATTTCCAATGCGTGCGCGTGGTGCAGCAACTGGGATAGCCGCATTAGTATTATCAATTGGTAGTCTACTCGTGGCGCAATTCTTCCCTATATTGACTGATGTGTTACCAGTTGAACAAGTATTCTTAATCTTTGCAGTTATTGGTATTGGGGCTTTAGTTTTTGTTGTTAAATACTTACCTGAAACAAGAGGACGTAGTTTAGAGGAAATTGAAGCTGATTTACGTTCTAGAACTAATGCGACTAATGCTCAAATTGATAAAACAGAATAAATTGAATATGATAGAAGATGTTGAGGGATAAGTATCTTCTTAGATAATTTTAAAAAGATGATTTCTACTTAAGTTTTGCAGAAATCATCTTTTTATCTATCTATTGAAAATATTTTATAAAGTACTCACCTAAAACTCTAGTATAGATGCAAAATTAACACTTTGTGCCGCCATCATCACAAGCATGGACAGTCAAAACAATAATATATTGAACATAAAAAAGTACACCTCTGTAACAAAAGGAGGTGTACTTTTATTTTAAAATCAACGATTCATACTCTAAATCATTCTGTTTCAATTCAATATTTTCTATACATTCCACCTGAATAAGGTTCAGTGGTTATAAATCCATACTGAGCATAGAGTTTGTCAGCAGGATAATCGGCTATAAGACTAACATAGGTGCCGGATTCTGCTACAGATGAAATATATGCCATTACATGATTCATAATCGTCTTCCCATATCCCATTCCCTGATAGTTTGGATCTACAGCTATATCAATAATTTGAAAAGCTGTTCCACCATCGCCAATCACTCTGCCCATTCCTATCAGTAATTGATTATCATATATCGTCACATTAAAACAAGCATTAGCCAGACCTTTTTCAGCTGCGATCTGAGATTTTTCACTTAATCCAGCTATTTTTCTCAAATTACAATAATTTGAAACTGTAGGCGCTTCATGTTTTATTTCAATCATGCTTTAACATCTCCTAAAAACACTACAAAATGAGTTATAATCTCTCAAAAGTAAATATTTATGTTTTTGAAAGTAACTGTTTTATCTTTAATTCCCAGTTTTTTATAAATATTTTTTCATGACTATTTGATTAGATGCTTTGAAAACCTCGTTATGACTCGAGACAAAACCTTCTGGTGTAGCTTGAGGTTCAATATATAATTTGGCTAAATTAGCTGCGTTGGCTGCATCACTAAATGCACTAGCAATAAGGTGCGCTTTAGCTTCATGATAAATAATATCGCCACAAGCATACAAACCATTAATACTTGTAGACGTATTACCAAACCCTTTAATTGCATATTCATTAAACATATCTACTTGTGTTGAAGACTGTTCAAGCAAAGTATTTTCTACATCAAATCCATGGCTGATAATTACTTCATCAAAAACCCTTGTTGTTTTCTCTTTTGTCTCAGTATGTTCTAATATCACTTGTTCTATTTTATTATGCGATTGATCACCTATAAGTTGATGTATATGTGTGTTCGGCAACTTATCTATATTTAATTGCCCAAGTATTGCTTTCATGGCTTCATAGCCTTTAATATCTGCTTTGCGATAAATAAGCGTAACACTCTTAGCATATCCACTTAAGTCTTTAGCCCAATCCAAGGCTGAATTACCTGCACCAGAAATTAAAACATCTTTATCCTTAAATTTTTTCAATGACTGAACTACATAGTTTAAATTCGTCAGTTTGTATCTTTCAGCATCCTTAATATCAAGTTGTTTAGGATTAATAATCCCACCACCAATAGCTATAATAACGGATTTAGATTCGTATATATTGCCTTTTGCCGTTTCAACTTCAAAATGCTGTTCATCTATTTTTCTAATATCTATGACACGCTCTTCTAAATTAACATTTGGATTGAAATGCAGACCTTGCGCAATTGTATCTTTTATAACTTCATAACATGGTTTAGGAGCTAATCCCCCGATATCCCAGATAATCTTCTCAGGATAAACTTGCATCTTTCCGCCAAGTTTATCCTGAATATCTATAATGCGTACGCTCATTCCTCTTAATCCAGAATAAAAACTAGCAAATAAGCCAGCCGGACCGCCACCAATAATTATTACATCATCCATAATGCATCCTCCCAAAAATCTATCTTATCTCTTAATCTTCATTATGCTACAATTGATAACTATTATCAATGGAAACGATATTTACAATGTTGTTATAGAATAATATTTACTTAATCACAAAGAAAAACCTAACTATTCTATTGAAATAGCTAGGCTTTTACTTAACATTATCATTTCGTTATATGACACCAGATAAGCCTTACTCATCCTTAGGATCCTTTACAATCGCATTTCTAAGTAGGAAAAACAATAATATGAATCCTGCTGTAAGGGTTGTATGTCCAATTCCTGCAAATCCAGCAAATGATTCAGGTACTGCAAGTCCTAATACTTGATACGTTCCTTTCGTAAACATCATACCTATCGTAGCTAAAACGCCAATGTTATAAATGATAAAGAACCAATTAAACAGATAATAACTGCTTAATTTAAATATTTTTGTTATAGGTAGTAAAATAAGATGCATAAACATTCCCAATATCAGTGTGTGTGTATGTACGACCACAAGTTGCGTATCTCCTGTAAAATGATGTGCAACGGTTAATTCTCGATAATAAAATCCACTCAGTAATCCTAAGATTGTATAAACTAAAAATGCATACAATATTCTGCGCATCGATACTCCTCCTTAATGCTATTATAGGCTAACTCACTAATCATTACAGTGACAAGTTTCATTAAATTTTCTAAGTTTATGACTTATCGCTCTTTTGCTTAAATAATGCTATTAAAGATAAGATAATAGCTATGATAGATACAATCCACAGTGTAATAGGACCATTACTTGCTTGACTACTTTCGCTTAATTCTTTTGAGGTATCACTATTTTTTACAACTTTTGTAACTGGTGCTGGCTTTTCGGCCTTATCGTCACCAATCCATTTTACAGTCTCTCCGTCATCATAAGTTTGGTACGCATCCCATTTAAATGAGCCTTCTTTTTCTGGATTTGCTACTTGAATCGGTAAATCGACAAATTCATTAGGTCCAATCCCTTTATTTGTGGCAGTCCAAGTTATTTTTGTTATGTTCCCATTTTTATCCTTTTTTAATTTATGTTCAAACAAAGGTGTCGGCTCTATTCCTACAACACTTAGTCCTTTAGGAACTTTCAATTCAATTTTAGTCGTATGCGCATCTTTTTCTACAGGAACCCTCACCTCATATTTTTCATATGATCCTGGTTCACTCGTATCTGGGTTTAACGTTACATGAGCATCCGCATTCTTTGACAACGCCACTGCTATCACACAAAACATCATCATTGATATAATTTGTTTTAACATTGTTTTCACTTCCTTATCCTGGAATATTGATTTGACTCATAATAACACCTACAAGTATCAGTAGGAGTCCCAATATGAGTTCTAAATATAAAGCTTTTTTATTCGCACGCTGTCTAATTTTTAAAGCACGTGTGGTTTGGTAAAAACCTAACAACATCATAAGTAATGTTACGAGTGCTTTCACTATAAGTAACGCACTCCATGTTTGAATATTTGACCAAATCCCCAATATATTTGTTTGATCTATAGACATTAACACCCCTGAAATGATAATCAGCATCACAGCCGTTATATTTACTTTTAGCAAGAAATTTCTTATTTGTTTTACATCATATGGTCTATGTGTTTTTACAACATAGACTAAATAAATAAGCGCCCCTGTCCACAATGCAATTCCACTAATATGCATCGTCCTAATCAATATAGACCATAACGGCACACTTTGAGACCATGCATGACCAGACATGCTCAACGTCACTAACAATGATATAGACACTAATATATACCAAATATGCATCATGTTTCGCAATGTGAAGAGGAAGAGCAATACGATGATAGCGATTATAGTTAAGATAAATGGCGTTTGTGATAATGTAGCAGTTTGTAATGTGATTATATCTGTAACAACATCTGAAGAAAGTGTCATAAGATACATCGCCCCTGTCATAACAGTTAGCATAGCTATTATCCAAATGATAGGTCGCTTATATGGATGCGTAGAAAAGTACATTATCTTTTGTCTTTTTGCTAATTGATTCACTAAAAATACTCCTGTTAACACGATAATACTACCTTCAGTAATAAAACGTATAAGTCCAAACCAAAAATCGGCCTTTTCATAAAGCGGTATTGAGGTATCAATATGACCAGCGGTAGCCTTCCCAATTGAAAACTCAAATGAATTACTAATTTCATGTCCATCTGCTGACATCGTATGCCATTGAACACGATGTGTCCCACTGTCTAAATCGTGGACAGTAAATGATAACGTTTGCGTTGAAGCTGATGTATCAGGCTTAATTTCAGATATTTGCTTCCCCTTATCATCAAATAATTTAATACTAGAATACTTTGCATGAACCGGTTCATTAAATTGCAGTTTAATGTTATTGGGTGGGTTATCAACTACACTATTTTCCATAGGTGTCACTTTCTCTAAAGTAGCATGAGCTGAGGCTTGCTGAGTTAATCCTAGAAAAACTGTTGAAAGAATGATAATAAATAATATTATCGTCGTTTTGGAAAACCTATGTGCGAATTGCACGATTATTCCTCCCTAGTTATGTCTTTACACTTAATCATATTAAAATCAAAGCCCATTCACAATATTAATTATAATTTGTCATATTTCAGACAAATTGCTTCAAATAATTATTTGAAATAGTATAACTTACTTGAATAAAACACTTCTCCCTATATTTCATAAACCTTGATAAAAATTTGCAAAGCCAAAAATGCATGCCTAATACTTGGCATATTAGGCATGCATTTTTGGCTTTGCTTCTATTTATTTTCTTCTATTTCTACTTGATCTATTTTATCTACTTTACGTTGGGAACCACCTTCCCAGCTTACGTTAAGATATGCTTCAACGTTTTTTTTAGCAACTTCTATTCCAATAATTTGGGCACCCATCGTTAATATTTGGGCATTATTACTGAGTTGTGCACGTTCTGCTGAGTAATAATCATGTGCTAAAGCAGCTCTAATCCCTTTCAATTTATTAGCTGTAATGGCTACACCTATTCCAGTACCACAAATGAGTATTCCTCTTTCATTGTGACCTTGTTGGATACTTTGCCCTACTTCTACTGCTACATCCGGATAGTCAGTTTCTGCACATTGATGACAACCAAAATCTTCTACTTCATGCCCTAATGATTCAACATGAGCCTTAACTGCTTCTTTTAAATCATATCCATTATGGTCTGCACCAATAGCTATCTTCATACTAATTCCTCCTCATTAATTTGGTTACTTAAATAAATGTTTTAAATGTATCTAACATAAGATAAGAAGACATCGCTCCCGGATCAACATGCCCCTGAGAACGATAACCTAATCTTTTCGAACGCCCCTTGTTCGATACAATATCTTTTGTACTTTCCATTCCAGCTTGAGCATTAGATAAAGCTTCAATATAAGCATTTGCAAATGACTTATTTTGAGATTGTGCATCTTCAAGTGATTTATAAAAAGGCTCTAACGTATCTACCATTGTTTTGTCTCCAATTTCTGCTTTACCTCTATCTTTAATCCCTTTACTAAACGCAATCCAAAAATCATATAAAGCTGTGTCATCTAATTGTGTTTTATTTTTTACTGCAATTGCTGCTTTTAAAAAGCCAGAAGCATATAGCGGACCTACTGAAGAACCAACAGCATCTAAGAATGTTTTACCAACTGCTACACTCATTTTGGCAATGTCATCTTGAGATTGTAATTCATTTTGAATTGTTGTTTTAACTGCCTGATAACCAATATTCATTGTGATTCCATGATCTCCGTCACCTATTTTACGATCTAATTCACACAATTCGTCTTTTTGTTGCTCAAACAACTCTGTTAATTTTAAAATGTATGATTTAAAAGATTGACTTGTTAATACCATAACAACTTCCTCCTACACTTCCTTAAAGTTTGGGCAATCTACTGGATGATCAATGCAAGATTTTAAAGTTTCATCTAATTTCATTAACGTCACTGAAAAACCACCCATTTCCATAGACGTAATAAAATTACCAATATATGATTTATACGTATTGATTTTACGCGCTTTTAATATTGCATCTACCTCTTTGTTAATAATATAAAGTTCCATTTGTGATGTAGCACCTAAACCATTTACGAGTACAACTACATCATCATTTTCCTTATATAAGCCCTCTTTTAAAATATTTTGCATCATAACTTGTACGGTTTCCTTAGCTGTACGAATCGTCGTTTTTTCTATACCAGGTTCACCATGATGACCTAAACCAATTTCCATTTCATTATCTTCTAAATCAAAACTTGGTTTCCCTGTTTGTGGCAAATAGCACGGGCTCAAACCAATTCCCATAGAACGCGTATTATCATTAGCTTGTTGGGCAATACGACGTACTTCTTCTAAATCATAACCAAAGTCAGCGGCCGCTCCTGCAGTTTTATACACTAAAAGTTCTCCCGCTATACCTCTGCGATCATCTATATCTTTAGAAGAAGCGACATCATCATTTCCAATTACAGCAGCTGTTTGAATTTCATCTTCTATTTCAGTCATTTCACTCGCCATTTCAAAATTCATTAAATCTCCAGCATAATTACCATATATATATAACACGCCATGCCCATTATGAATTTCTTTTGTTACAGCTTGAATTGGTATCGGAGATGGGGATGCAAAAATATTACCCACTGCCACACCATCAGCCATTCCTGCGCCTACATAACCTATAAATGCCGGTTCATGACCAGAACCACCACCAATTAATATACTTACTTTGCGATTAGGATTCCGTTTTTTACCTATTAATGCTCTTTGATGGCGTTCTGTTCGTCTAATATATTCAGGATATGCAATTATATAACCTTCCATTAGTTCTTCAATAACATGATCAGGGTTATTAATCATCTTTTTCATTACATTTCTCTCCTTTATTTCTGCGCACTCAAATAATTTTAGTCATTTATGGTACGAGCACTACTTTTAATGATTTATCACCTTTTTTCATTAGCTCAAATCCTTCTTCAAAATCTTTTAGTGCTAGTTGATGCGTTACGACCCCTTCTGTGGGAAAATCATCTTTTTGAATACCGTCAATTACAAGCGGATAACAATAAGGACCTAAATGGCTACCTAATAAATCAAGTTCTTTACGATCAGAAATAATACTCCAATCTACTGTTACAGGCTCTCCAAATACTGAAAATTCTACAAAACGTCCCAGTTTTCTAATTGCACTTAATCCCTGTTCAACTGATTTAGGATGTCCCGTAGCTTCGATATAAATGTCACAACCATAGCCTTCAGTCATATCTTTAATCTCTTTAACAACATCTACTTTGGCCGGATTCATGACTATATCCGCACCAAATTGTTTTGCTAATTCTAAGCGATCTTCTTTCATATCTAATACGACTAATGTCTCTGCTCCAGATTTTTTAGCTGCACCAACCATACCTAAACCTAAAGTGCCTGCTCCAGATAGCACAACGAAATCTCCTAATTTAATATTTGCACGCTGTACTGCATGTAAACTACATGCGTATGGCTCTATTAAAATTGCTTTTTCAATTGGCATATCCTCAGGGACCTTATAATTGATGGCCTCTTTGGTAAATTTCATATATTCAGCCATTCCACCATTCACATTATTTTGGAAACCATATAAATCATGCTTTTCACACATCCAATATTCTCCACGGTTACAAAATCTACATTCCCAACAAGGAACAATTTGTTCAGAAATTACACGATCCCCAATTTCAAAATCTTCAACTGCCTCACCTTTATCTACAATACGCGCGATAAATTCATGACCTGGTATCATTGGTGCCTTAATATATGAGGGTTGTGTTTCATCACCCCAAAAACTTGGCGCACCACCATAAGCTTTAATATCGCCTGCACAAATACCGCAAGCCTCTACTTTAACAACAATTTCTTTTGGGTCATCAATCGTTGGTGTATCGACAGTTTCATATTTATAGTCACCAGGTGCATAAGCTACTACTGCATTCATTTTGTTTGGATAATTTTTATTATTCATCATATCAGCAACTCCCCTTTTGTTAGAAAACGCTTTCATTTACAACTATTATTCTAATATATTTTTTTATTTCTTTCAAATATTTTTTCGTTTATTTTCATTTTGTATTTTTTTGCTTTGTTTATATACAATTCATGTTAAAATGAATTACGATACTGAAGAGGATGTGATTCATATGAAAATGTATGCAGACGAACGTAGAGAACATATCTACACTTATATCAAGTCGCATAAACGTGCTACTGTAAAGCAACTTTCGGACTACTTAAGTGTTACTGAAGCTACTGTGAGAAGTGACCTTAGACGATTAGAAAGTGAAAATAAATTGACACGAACGCATGGTGGCGCAAAAGTTACTGAAAATATAACTTCAAAGTTAAACTTTTCATATCGTTTAACACAAAAGCATACCGAAAAATATAAAATCAGCAAATTTGCGCTGAAGAAAATCCAACCACAGCAATGTATTATGATCGATGCGAGTTCGACAACTTACGAATTAGCCAAACTATTATCAGAAACAACAATGGAACTAACGATTATTACAAATGGCTTAGAAAACGCAGTATTATTAAAAGAAAATCCACACCTAACTGTCTTAGTTGTGGGAGGGTTTGTCTCTCAAGATTCAAATGCAATTACTGGTAATATAGATTCTCAAATTCTGGAAATGTACCATATCGATTATTTCTTTTTATCTGCAAATGGCTTTACATTCCAAAATGGTTTGACTGACTTTTCACTACCAGAAGTACAGCTAAAAAAACAAATGGTTCAAGAAAGTGAAAATGTGATAGCACTTATAGATAAAAGTAAATTCGATGTTTCTTCTACGCTATCATTCGCAAAAATCAGTGATATTACTGAAGTTATAACCGATGAAATGCCAGATAATAAATGGACACATGACATGCCTTTCACATTAACAATTGCTAAATAAATAAAAAGTAACAATGACATAAATATATAAATAAAAAATAGGCACAACTTTATTAAATAAGGTGTGCCTATCTGCATTGATTTTTTCTTAGCTTAATGTGTAATCACTGATTTGCTGTATCTATTTTCTTTATAGGGTACACCTATATTTTCACGCAGTGTGTGACCTTGATGCTGCTTAATGAAGTATCCTTTTGCTTCTAATATAGGTAATACTTCAGTTAAAAAAGCTTCATAAATTTCTCCATAAATATGCGGACCAAAAATAAATCCATCTGCTGCACCTTGTTCAAACCACGCAATCATTAAGTCTGCTACTTCTTCATATGTTCCAGTAAAAGGCGAACGTCGGGCTGTTTCTTCCAAAGCCACATCTCTTAAAGTTAAGTTCCCTTGTTTGGCTCTATTAGCAATGGCATCAGTCGTTGCACGAAAACTATTTTGACCTACTTCTCCTAATTCAGGAAATGGGGCATCTAAATCATATTGACTAAAGTCATGATGATCATAATAACGACCTAAATAGTCTAAAGCATCATCGATTGTGGCTAATGATTTTATTTCATCAAATCGTGCCTCCGCTTCCTCATGCGTTTTCCCAATAACTGGTGCTAACATCGGATAGACTTTAATATCTTCAGGATGCCTTCCAAATGCGACAGCTTGCTCTTTAATATTATCGTAATTACTTTTGGCAATGTCTAAAGACTCACCTAACGTAAATACTGCATCTGCATACTTTGCAGCATATGCTTGACCTTTTGGCGATGCACCTGCTTGAAATATTACTGGTTGCCCTTGTTCTGAACGACTCGCATTTAAAGGCCCCTTCACATTAAAATACTGTCCTTTATAATCTAGTGTATGCATTTTTTGCTTATTGACATACGCATCGTTCTTAACATCAAACGTAAATGCATCATCTTCATATGAATCCCATAATCCCTGTACGACTTGAATATGTTCTTCTGCAATATCATATCTTATATCATGTTCAGGATGCTTACCCTTACTGTAATTATCTGCGCTACCTTCAAGTGGAGATGTCACCACATTCCATCCTGCGCGTCCATGGCTCATCTTATCGATTGTCGCAAGTTGACGTGCGACTGTGAATGGTTCACTATATGACGTTGAAATAGTACCCACTAAGCCAATATACTTTGTTACTGGTGCAAGCGCCGCTAGAAAAGTTAAAGGTTCATGACGATCTAAAAAATGAGGTATCGATTTTTCATGTATATAGAGACCATCTGCAACAAATAAAAAACTAAAGCCTGCTTCTTCTGCTTTTTTAGCAATTTCCAACTGAAACTCAAAATTTGTACTCGCATCATTTGGCACTTCTTTTGATTTCCAAGCATGCATATGACTTCCTGGACCGTTCAACATGATTCCAAAATCTATTTTTCTTTGACTCATACTACCCCTTCTCTCTGAAATTCCTTTTTATAAATAGGTGCAAGTTGCTTAACTGTGTTAACCCTTAGCGCATGTTTATATACTGGCATATGCAACATAAATTCATTTATATTCCCCTCTTCATTGAGTTGATTTAATTGATTTCTTATGTCTTTTGCAGAACCATTAAAAACTTCTATTTGTTTTTCTTCAATTGTAAATGCTTCATTACTTTGCTTTTTAAATGTCTCGACTTGAGACTTTGTATTAACAGTAATTTTTTTACCGTCTTTAAAATGTAAAGCGTAATTTGTTCTACCTTCTTCGACGTTATCTTGATCATCTTGTGTTTCTGTAACAACTGCGGCTACTGCCACAATTACTTTACCTTCAGGGTATATCGATTTATATGTGCTAATTGCTTGTTTCAATACATTAATATTAGAATTAATGAAATACGCATATATAAAGCCAACCTGTTCTTCAGCTGCAAGTTGCGCTGATTGCTCACTGCCTCCAAGTAAGAATATTTTTGGTGCAATTACTTCTTGGTTTCGAATTGAGGTTTGTAACTGATTGTATGCATCATCTTTTGAAAATGACTGTGTATTGAATTGATTTAATAAACGAAATTTAGCTTCAAATGATTTTTGTGGGGCTTTCAATTCATCTTGTAATGCTTGTGTTGATAGAGGAAATCCTCCCGGTGCCTTTCCTATACCTAAATCAACTCTTCCAGGCGCTAAATTACTTATCAAATGAAATTGTTCTATGACTTTAAATGGGCTGTAATGTTGTAACATCACCCCACCTGAACCTACACGTATATTCTGAGTGTGATTGAGAATATGTGTGACTAATATTTCTGGACTCGTCCCCACTACTTCTGGCATATTATGATGCTCAGCAACAAAGTACCGCTTATAATTCAAGTTATCTGCTAATTGTGCTAATTCAACTGAGCGCGCGATACCATCTCTTACAGTTTCATTTATATCAATTGGACTTTGATCAAGAATACTAATAGACGTCATACAATGCCCCCTTAAATCTAATTTTAATTTATAGTAATATTAGCTTTCTCACGACCCTTTGTCAAGTATCCATATCGTTTTACTAAGGATTATAATACTACATACTTTACTAGTTGTAACACTATTAAATATCAATAATTATTTGAGGTTTATCACCGTTACATATAAAGAAACACCTGAAATTTATGTGTGCAGATTTCAAGTGTTTCTTTATTGAAGTTATTTATCAAGTTATATTTACTATCGTTTACAAAGCTGTATAACCTCCATCAACTGTGACAACGCTACCTGTCACAAAAGACGACGCATCTGAAGCTAGGTATAGTGCAGCACCTTGTAATTCTTCAGGCACCCCTGGTCTACCTAGTGGCGTGAAACGCATCCATGTATCTATCATGTCTCCACCTTTTGCAAAGTACGCTTTAGTTAGCTCTGTTTTCATATAGCCAGGAGCAATGGTATTAACACGTATACCATGTTGGGCCCATTCACTAGCTAAACTTTTAGTAAACATAATAACAGCACCTTTAGATGTATTATAAGCAGCTTGAGGTTGTGGTGTATTGACGATAATGCCTGACATGGAAGACGTGTTAATAATCGTTCCTTTTTTCTGCTCAATCATTACTTTTCCAACAGCTTGTGATACTAGAAACATGCTATTAATATTGACATCCATATTTTTTATCCAACGGTCATATGGCATATCTTCAAACTTAACATGCTCATTAATCCCAGCGTTATTGAATAAGATATCAATACGACCAAAATGATCCATAACATCGGTTACCATACGCGCTATATCATCTACATCTGTCACATCTACTTTACAGGCCATTGCTTTATTGCCAGTATCAGTTTCAAATTCTGTTGCCGTGGCTTTAGCTAAATCATAGTTAATGTCAGCTATCACGAGATGCGCTCCTGCTTCTGCTAAACCTTTTCCCATTGCTTTACCTAACCCTGAAGCGCCACCAGTAATGATAGCAACCTGATTATCTAATTTGAACTTATCTAATACACTCATAATAGTAACCTCCATTTATTTCATACGTTATTTATAATTGTAAGATAAATGACTTATGAATAATAGTGTAAACGCTTACCCTACATTATTGTTAATCTTTTATAATAAAAAAACGTAAAGGTTCACAATTCAGAACCTTTACGTTTCTACTACTTTAATCTTCTAAAGAAAAGATATTATATTCAAAGTGCATTTGTAATAACATCGCGTTTAGTAAGCCCATTCAAGCGAATGGGGCGATTGATCATCTGTTTCAAGTTCATCTATATTAATCATAGATTCTGAAATATTTCTAGAATGGTAACCAATACGTTCTAATATTGCAATTAAATCTAAATATAACAAACTACCGTCTGGTGAACATTCACCTGAACTTAATCGCTTAATATGTTTTTTTCTTAAATCATGCTCGAGCATATATGAATCTTTACTCAAATTAACAATTTCATCCTTTTTCACGTTGTCATATACGTTAAACATTTCAACTGTTTTTTCAAAAGAAATATTCACATGATTATATAATTTATCTATACTTTGTTCAGCTTTACCTGAAATTTTAATTGACTCTGTTTCTTTTTTCTTTAAATCTAGTAAATACGCTTGTGATAAACCTGCTACTTTTACCATTGTTCTATTTACATCAAATAATACTGACATTCTTTTGGCATCTTTTTCAGATAATTTTTTCTCTGAAATTTTTGTTAAATATTGTCTAACGTTATCATACATATTCTCCACAGCACCGTGCTTTTGCATGATTTCTTTTTCAGTTTTTACATCATAGCCATTTACATCATTTAACATCGCAAAAGTCATACGCCCAATGTTTTGAATTTCATCTTGTGCTTCTTGTAAAGCAATGCTAGGTGCCCTATCAATAATGCCTTTATCTAAGTGTCTTGGTTTATATTTTTCATTTAAATCTTCACCTGGAATAATTTTTGTCACTATCCACGCTAAGACAAATATAAATGGCAATTGTATTAATGTATTCGTCACATTAAATGTTCCATGTGCAAATGCGATAACCATTTCAGGCTTTAACTGCAATGTACTTTGCATCCATTCCATAACCCATTGATATAACGGTAAAATGGCTAGGAATATCGTTGCGCCTATGACATTAAACAACACATGTACTGCTGCTACACGTTTTGCAGCCATTGAACCTGCTAAACTTGCTAATACAGCTGTAATTGTTGTGCCAATATTGTCGCCTAACAATACAGGTAATGCGCCCTTTAAACTAATTAAATCATTAGCAAAAAATCCTTGTAATATACCAATGGTTGCACTTGAGCTTTGTATAATGACCGTTACTAGCGTACCTGCCACCACACCTAAAATTGGATTCGCTGACATATCTAACATAATTTGATTAAATCCTTTTAAGTTTGCAAGTGGTTTAACGGCACCACTCATTAATTCTAACCCATAAAAAAGCGCTCCAAAACCAAATAGAATCATGCCTATATTTTTGACTTTTCTTTTTTGAATAAAGAAGATTAAAAATGCACCAATTGCTAGAATGGGTAACGCATAAGCACCAATATCAATACCTATAATAAATGCTGTAACCGTTGTGCCTATATTCGCGCCCATTACTACTCCAATTGCTTGACGCATCGTCATGAACCCTGCGCTTACAAGCCCTATCGTGATAACTGTTGTACCTGAACTACTTTGTATTAAGATAGTCACAATCATGCCGGCTAAAACGCCCATGATTGGATTACTCGTAAATTTATTTAAAATACTCCTGAGTCGATCACCAGCAGTTGCTTGAAGACCATCGCCCATTTGTTTAATGCCATATAGAAATATTCCTAACCCACCAATAAAAGTGAAAATTATTTCCATCACAGATGAATCCATTGTCACACCTCTTTTAATTATTTGTAAACTATGTGAAGTGTAACTTATTTTTGTTAATTTAGTGTTAAGCCAACGTTAAAATTTCAATTTTTTCCTTATTAAACTTGTAATAATATTTCGCCATTACATTTATCCTAACTTGCAATCACATTTGAATATGATATCACCTTGTATCAATTTATTTTTAAGTATACTTTAGCGTGTTTTATAATCAAAGAGGGCGCTACTTTTCTTTAATTGAAAAGTAGCGCCCTCTATAAATAAACCTATTGAATTATGACGGTATTTCTGTACGTTTTTCACTATGTTTTCTAACTATTGAAGCAAGTAGCATAGAAAATATTCCAAAAATCATAAATCCAATAAACATCCACATCGTTGCGTTCATTTGTAATGGTTGTCCCATATAGATTAACGCTCTTAAATATTCAGCATAATGTGTGAAGGGATTCCAACTTACGATATAGTCTTGGTAGAACTGTGGTAATAATTGCTTAGGAAATGTGACGAGCTGCATACTAAAGAACATAAGTATAAAGAATATTGGAATTGACTTTATACCTAACCATGTCATCACACCTAATATCAAACCGATAAATCCAAGTATCGCTATAGTGATATAAATAGC
The DNA here is from genome assembly GCF_030294405.1 of Staphylococcus casei. Classification (NCBI taxonomy): domain Bacteria; kingdom Bacillati; phylum Bacillota; class Bacilli; order Caryophanales; family Staphylococcaceae; genus Staphylococcus; species Staphylococcus casei. The sequence goes on along the minus strand of NZ_CP125718.1, from coordinate 637,693 downwards.
AATTTTATTTATATCTGTAAAATCAAATCCTTGAACACCAGACATAAAATAAACGTAACCAAATCCACCGACTAAAGCCGTAATGATTGCTAATATCATTTGCCCTAGAGATGCAATTAAACGTTGTGAAACCTTAATATTATTACTTTTTCTGAAAGCAAAGAATAACAATAAAGAACTAACAATTGAGCTCATCCAGACTGGCATGAACATTAAGAATGGCGCATTACCACTACCTTGATGATCTTTAACTGGATTTACTGTTTGATCATCTATTTTTATAGGATTCGTAATGCCTTCAATATCTGTAGCACTCACTTTCACATGTTGTTTATCCAATGTAGCTAGACTCTGTTTAGAAATTTGTTTATTGAGGTTATCGCCGATACTAGTTAATATATTATTGGCAATTTGAGATGCTTGTAAATTTGCGCCACCGTTTGTTACTGCTTTAAATGTCGCTTGCTCACCTGTAATGTGATTCGCACTATTAGATTTATCCATCTTCTCTTTCATTTGTTGAGCTTGCTCTGGGGGTATCTGTCCAGACTTTATTTTGTCTTCCATTTCTTGTTTCTTACTATCCATGACTACCCGTTGTGTTTGACTCATAGCTTGTTTAGAAAAGTCTTTTTCAAGAATTGCTACACCAAAGTACTTTTGCTCATTTAGTCCTTGGCGTGCTTCTTTTTCGTTATCAACTTTAATCCATTTTATCTTATCTGATTCACTGTCGCTCAATTTATCTTCTAAATTCTCTCCAACGTTGATAGTTTCACCTTGTATATCCGTGCCTTTATCATGATTTACAATCGCAATAGGCATATCTTTAGGCTGCGGATTATAGGCAGGATAAAACGCAGTTGAAAATATAATTAATAATATCAAAATTACTATTGGTGTAATCCATAATAATTTATTTTTAAATATATTCATAACCATAACCTCCTTATATATTATCGTATTGGTGATTCATTACTTTGTTTATTATAATAAGGAACATAAGATATTCAATATGCAATGATTAACGTATTGTTCATTTATCAACATATAGACCTAAATTGTCTATTAAGTAGGGAGGAGCATCTACAATGCAGGAAGATCGACGCGTAAGAAAAACTAAGGCTGCTATAAAACATGCATTTATAAATTTATTAAAAGTAAAAGCATTAGATAACATAACGATACAAGATATTACATCACAGGCTGATATTAATCGTGGTACTTTCTATTTACATTATGAAGATAAATATATTTTACTTTCAAATATGGAAGATGAATATACCTTAGCTTTATCGTCTGCAGTGGATTTTGACAAAGTCATTATGCAGAATGACGATTTAGAGGCTTTTGCTAAGCATTTTACAGAAGACATTTTAAAAAAAGTAGTGACTTATTTATATGATCATATAGATTTCTACAAAGTTATTTTTAGCTTAGAACGTAAAAGTCAAATTGAAAATAAAATTTCTGATATCATGCTGAATAATATGAAAAAACATGTTTCAAAAAACAACACAATTGCAGATATTCCTTTAGACTATTTTCATAGTTATACTGCTGGGGCTATGATTTCATTTATCAAGCATTGGGTACAAGATGAGCAAAGAATGGATCCAGATACTTTAGTTGAACACATATTTAAAATTATCTTTAATGGCCCCTTACGTCTTTTAGTGAGACCACATAATGGATAGTCGATTTAAATAAATCTTGTCATCTATCTATTTCTTCGCTAATATTAAAAAGAATTTTATAAGAAAGGATATATTTGTATTATGATTAATCCATATAAACACGCAAATACACATGAGATTATTGAATCTAAATTGGATGATAATACTTCTTGGATTAATGTCGTCGATCCGACTCGTGAAGAAATAGAGACATTAATGAATTTATATAATATCCCCGAAGACTTTATAAGAGATCCATTAGATTCCGAAGAAAGCGCTCGTGTAGAATATGACGAAGATACTGGTTACTCACTGATTATCGTTGATATTCCCATTGTTAATGACACAAACTTAAAGGTACTTTCATTTATCACCATTCCTTTAGGTATTATCATTGGTAATAAAAAGATACTAACCGTTTGTAATGTAGAGAATGAATTCCTTGAAAATTTTGCACGTCAAAATATGAACTTGCACTTTCATAGTCGTTTTGCACTTAATATCTTATTGACTATTGCTAATCACTACAATAGAAATTTACGTTTACTTAATAAGACACGTTTACGTATCGAACGTAATCTTAAGAATAATGTTACCAACAAACAACTTTATAACTTAATGGAAGTTGAGAAAAGTTTAGTATACTTTCTTGCAGCACTAAAAGGTAATGACGGTATTATAAAAAAACTATTCAGACTTCCTGCAATTAAGCGTTTTGATGAAGATGAAGATTTATTAGAAGATTTAGTGATTGAAAATAACCAAGCGATTGAAACGACTGGGTTGTATACGGATATACTGGAAAGTATAACAACCTCTTATGCTTCACTACTTTCTAATGAAATGAATAATACAATGAAAACACTCACATTATTTACAGTGTTCTTAACATTACCTACTTTAGTTTTTAGCTTTTTTGGTATGAATGTACCTTTACCGATTAATGATCAAAGTTATATTTCATGGCTAGTTGTTATCGGAATATCTTTGGTCATCGTTTCAATTGTTGGTGCTTTTCTATGGCGTAAGCAAAAGTTGTAACAATCGGTTTAGAAACTCAAAAGAGGATCGGCAGAATGTCTGCCGATCCTCTTTTATATTCATACACATTATCAAGTCTGTACTTTCACTTTGGCGTTATTCTACAGCATCCTTATATACTTTCCTATATGAAAGGGCATACGTAATTGCGAACGTTATTATAAATGTAACGATCATCCCAATACCATAGTGTAGCCATCCATTATTTTGACCACTGATTGAAATAAATCCTGGTATGCCTGCTGTACCTAGTGCAATACCTTTCACTTTAAAAAATGATATATAAGCTGATCCTATCCCCGAACCTATAATAGCGCCAATAAATGGGTATCTCAATTTCAAGTTCACGCCAAACATTGCTGGCTCAGTAATACCTAAAAGTGAAGATATACCTGCTGCAGATGCCACACCTTTTAATTTTTTATTATTTTTTACGATAAAGAATGCTGCAATTGCCGCTGCTCCTTGTGAAATATTAGACATTGTTGCGATTGGGAAGATGAAAGATCCTCCTGTCGTTGCACTATCAGCAATAAGTTGTGTTTCTATTGCAATGAAGCTATGATGCATACCCGTTATAACGATAGGTGCATAGAGTAAGCCAAATAGTAACCCTCCGATAGCACCACCAAATTCATATAACCATGTTAATCCATCAGATAACCAATAACCTAACGTCCTTGTAATTGGTCCAACAAATAAAAATGTTAAAAATGCTGTAATTAATATCGAAAGTAACGGAGTTAGTAGATTATCTAAAACGGTCGGTACAATTTTACGTAGTGCTTTTTCAATGTTCGCTAAAATATAGGCAGCAGCTAACATTGGTAAAACTTGTCCCTGATAACCTACTTGGTTAATTTCTAAACCAAATAAATTCCAATGAGGAATGACTTTACCTTCTTCTAAAGCTTTTGGATAATCATATGCACTCATCAGGTCTGGATGGACGAGTATCATTCCCAATGCTGCTCCTAGAAAAGCATTACCACCAAATCGTTTGGCAGCGCTAAAACCAATTAAAATAGGTAATAAAGTAAAGGGCGCATTAGCAAAAATATTTATCATTTCTGCTAAGCCTTTAAATTGATCATGCACATCAATCAATGACTGTTTGTCATAAAATATTCCCGAAGCAGTCAAAATATTATTGATCCCCATTAATAAACCACCAGCAACAATGGCTGGTATAATCGGTACAAAAATATCTGATAACATTTTTACAAATTTTTGAAATGGATTCATGTTTTTATTAACCTCAGATTTAACTTCAGAGGTTGTTGATGCTTCTTTCCCTGTTATTAATTCTAACTCTGAAAACACCTTGTTTACTGTCCCAGAACCAATAATGATTTGGTATTGTCCCCCTGTAGAAAAGGTTCCCTTAACCACATCTAAATTAGATAATTTCTTTTCATCAACTATGCTTTCATCTTTAAGTACAAGCCTTAAACGCGTCGCACAATGTGCCATTGCATCAATATTTTCTGCTCCACCTATTGCATGTAAAATATCTTCAGCTGATTTTTTATAATTCATATGTAAGCCTCCTATCAAAATAGAACCGGTTCCAAATCTTTCAATAACATTATTGTAATCGGTTTCAACGAATAACGCAATAACTTTTTATGTGATATTTACTAGAAATGAAGCGTTAAAATTTTTATAACTATAAATGAAACCAAACCTGTTTATTTTTATAGTAAATATTTGTTGCTAGTATGGCTGTATTTTATTCATTCAATTTCATTAAATGAATTGTAGTATAATACTTGCACCGTGAATTTCCTGAGACTTCATTTGATATTGTGACAAACGTCATTCAATATTACTTTTTTATATTTAAAGCATTAATATTCACAATGTTTTGTTATATAATATAATTTATCTAGTAACAAATTACATTTATTATCAGGAGTTGTTAATCAGTGAAAGGTACATTATGTATTCATGAACTTTTAACTACTAATACTCGAAGATGTATAAATCAAGTAATAGTATTATTTTCTTTAAATCATCAACTTAACATTGTAATTAATGGTAAATATGAATCTGCAAATACTGATGTTATCATTATTAATCACAATGATTTATTTCAAATTAAGTATGCAACTGCACTCGTAGAACTCGCATTACCAATACAACAGTTTAATACAGTGCATCAATCATTTTTCAACAACTATTATAATTTCAAACAACTTACTTCAATTGACACTATTAAACATCATATTTTAACCATGATAGAACAATTACATAATCAATACGAAGTGGATGACCAAACTCTTTCTAAGTTGATAGAGATTTTAAATAGAGAAACGAAAATTCATTTAGACACACTCTATATTCCGAGCATCTTATCAGAGAATACTTTATTAAATAATATTACAGAATTTATAAAAACGCATAGTAATTATCCCATTACTTCAAAAGAAATCACAAATGTCTTTTACATTTCAACGTCCTACATTTCCATTCTATTCAAAAAATATTTAGGCATTCATTTCAAACATTATGTTGCAAGTCTAAAAATTGCACTTTCCTTAGACGAATTAATGTATACCCAAAATACCATTCACAGAATTTCAGAACATGTGGGGTTTAATCATTATTCAATTTATACGCATCATTTTAAACAGTATTTAAATATAACACCTAATATGTATAGAAAAAATTGTACTCATAATAACGCAATTCCAATCAAACTTATTACTGCAGATATAGCTAATTATGCCTCCTATTTCAAGTCAATAGAAATAGATCACCCTACCAAAGATAATCAAATCAATATTGATTTAGATGATTTATGCTATAACACATTAACCAAAGTTCCCAAGGTATTTATTCACATAGATCATATAACAGATATGATTCAAGCTAACATAAACAGCAAAATGAAATTCATTGATTTTGCAGAAATATATTTGCTATTGAATAACTTAAATAACCTTGCTCTTGAAAAATCATCTCTCACAACTGTGATAACGTTTTTGAATTCAGTATTTTCAAATCAGCTTCACTTAGCAGTACGTATTGAAACAATAAATCATTTTATATCAATCGAAAATATGATTTTACAAATCTCAAACTCTACCCGTGCGTTTGAGATTCAAAACAAAATGGATAACTTACTATTACTCTTTGATGCACAACAACTTTCTCTTAAAGATATCAAGCGTTTTTCAAGTAAGATACGAAATATAAATACTCAAATTAAATTAGCTATAACTGTAGAAGGTGTGATCAATCAATCAAGTTCATTAACCTTGGCTTTAAAGCAGCTGCATCATTTTAACTTTGACTTCAATTTCATTGATATCGAAACATCTAACACTCGTTCTTCTTTATACGCTTTGCATAAGGATTTCAAAAAAGAAATGAGTTATTTTGAGTGCTATAATAAACTTATTGAAATATCGCATATTCCATCTACTAAATTTGTATATACGAAATTGACCAAAAATTGTTTCAAATATTATGAATCCAATATTCCATTAAGACTTTCAGATTTAATGTGTCATATGATGGTTATGCTCACCAGTGGTTGTGGTGTTGGTTATTCACTTATAAATAAAAATGAGACAGAGTTAGCAATAATGAACCGTTTTTGTATTTATGAACCGTTAATCTATTTGTACCAATTTATAAAACCCTTTCCTTTATTGGAAAACGTTTATATATGCATCAAAATTATATTGTTTTTAAAGATGAAAGTAACATACACGTATTGTTATTCAATGCGTTACATCAACATTTAACAACAAATCACTCTCAAACATTTGTGTTAAAACATTATGATTTATCAAACCAATCTCTTGTCTTCATCCAAACACTTAATAAAGAACATGGGTTAATTGACTATGTATTGCCTCCGTCTTTTGACAATACATATATTGAACGTTCCATTTTGCAACATATTGAACAATCAAGTCAACCTAAAGCTGAAATCAAGCAGCTTACCACACTAAATGATTCGTTAACATTTAAAATTGCCCAGGATGAATTAAAATACATTCGTATTTCACCACAATAAGACGTATTCAATGTTACACTTAAAATGAAATATATTAAAAATGTGTGTTGATGAAACAATTATTTTAAGTGAGCTTGTGTATTCATCTTTTAATTGCATTATTTTATCTTTTTAGATATAACAGAGTAAATAAATATAAAGGAGCATTCAACGTTGAAAAACAATAAAGTATTTGCGATTACTATAAGTGCTATCATGCTGATTGTAGCTATTGTATTAGTTATTATGATGATGTCTGGTGGCCAGAAAGAAACGTATTATGGTTACATGAAAAATGATACTACTGCTGAAAAAATAGTAAGTGAAAAAGATCATAAAGTAGAAAAAAATGTCAAACTCCCTTCTGAATCAGGCTTTTCACCAAAACATGGCGATTTTGTAAAATTAATTAAAACTGAAGGCGATGATGCTTTTAGCAAAATGGAAGTTGTAAGTCATGATGATATTCCTCATGGTTTAATGATGAAAATCCATGATATGGGTGAAATGAAAGGTATGTAATTTCATAACCTAGCTCATATTTCAATACCTTCCCATTACATTTAATAGCTTATAAATTTTCTAATTGATCACTAATGTCATATCAGTATAAAAAACACCAAGTAGTGTATACACTACTTGGTGTTTAAATGTCAGAATTAAAATTTTATATTGTTTTTAAGTATTCTTGCCCTTTTTCTTTATCATAAACATTTTCCCATTTCGCAATGACTATAGTAGATAATGCGTTACCCATTACGTTTACACATGTTCTTACCATATCAAGGAGACGATCAATCCCTATAATGAGTGCTAGTCCTTCTGCCGGAAGTCCCATAGAAGTCAGCGTTGTAATTAATACTACAATGGAGACACCTGGAACTCCTGCCATACCTTTTGATGCAACCATTAATGTTACCATTAACATAATTTGTTGACCGATAGACATATCTATACCATACATTTGGGCAACAAATAATGCTGCAATAGATTGGTACAAAGCAGAACCATCAAGATTAAATGTATAACCTATAGGTACTACAAAAGATGTAACTTCTTTTGGTGAACCAAATCTCTCCATTTTTTGCATAATAATAGGAAGAACAGATTCAGAACTTGAAGTTGAAAAGGCTAATAACAATTCATTTTTTAATATTTTCATTATTGAGAAAATATTAACACCACAAATTTTAGCAACAATCCCCAATACAACAACAACGAAGAATACCATTGCGCCAACAACGACAAGTAATAATTTTAATAATGGTAGTAGTGCTGAAGCACCAAATGTCATTATCGTTGTACAAATAAATGCGAATACACCTATTGGTGCTAATTTAAGAATTTTATTTATCATCCAAAATACAGCTTCTAAAGCACCATTAAGCACGTCTTTGACCGGTTGTCCCTTGTCGCCAACTGCTGACAATGCAATTCCAAAGAATACTGCAAAGAATATAATAGGTAATAATTCACCTTTAGTTAAAGCTTCAAAAAAGTTTGTAGGTACTATATTAACAATTGTATCGATAAAATGATTTCCATATGTAGTATGTTCTGCTGCCTTCGCAGACGATTCATAATTTGAAATATCACCTTTCGGTAATTTGTCCGGATTTAACCCCATACCTGGTTTAAATATATTTGCAAAAATTATCCCTAATGCTATAGCAATAGTTGTTATAATCTCAAAGTATACGATTGTTTTAAAGCCATAACGGCCGACTGTTTTAGATTCACCTACATTTGAAATAGATAAAGCGAGTGAACAGAAAACAACTGGTATAACGATCATTTTTATTAAATTCAAGAAGATATCGCCAAACGGTTGAATATAATTAACGAGTTCATCGTGCCCGTAGAGTAATAACCCTACAATCACACCTAACACCAATGCGATAATAACTTGCATCGGCAAACTAATTCTTCTAAAAATTGCCATGATGTTTCTCCCCTTCTTCTGACATTGCTTAATTATATCAAATTATAATTTCTTTAGATATAAAAATTTTATACAAAAAAGTTATTTTTTTACCTTAAATTTACATTTAACCCTTTAACCGTATATATAAGTAACATAAAGCTTTTTGTGTCTCACTTTAAAGTCTTCTTATAACTACAGTAACAGCCGTTACACGCCTATTCATCTTCCTTTTATCCCCATTATTTCAACACGAGTTATCACTACTCTTTTCCAATTTATTGTATTTGAGTAACATACCATCAATATGATGTTTAATGATCCTTGTGTCGCTTGAGTTTTGTTGAATATTTATATCATTCTTAACTTAATACTCAAATAATCTATAGGATAAACAGTGTTTCAAAAACGTTATTAATAAATTCCCTCAATACTTTAAATGAAGTTATACTTAGTCTTAGTTTTGAATTATAATAACAATTATTCCTATTACTTGCGACGCTTTTACAAGCATAGATTCAATTTTAAAATTCACCAAGAGATTATTTGGATGATCTGCTACAGAAAATGCATAATAACACCGACAAAGTATAAAAGCACCTACAACTTATTGTAGGTGCTTTTATATATTAAATCCTCTTTCATGATAATTAAAACGCGTTAATCTTTAGGTTTATAGTCCTTTTTAAACGCATTGTGCTTTGCATCTTTAACATTTTTCTTCGTTTCTGAATCAAAGCCTTGAACAACAATACCTTTATATGTACTGACAGGTTGAACGACATACGTTAGGCTTGAATCATCTTTAAATTTAACCTCTTTATAATACAATCCTTTTTTACCACTATATAATGTTTTTTCGGATTTTATTTGTTCAGTCAAATTTTGTTCTTTCATATAATGGTCAACAAGTTCCAAATTTTTATGACCTTGATACGTTCTTAAGCTAAAGAAAAATACAATAGCAATGATAAGTGATAAAACGAGTAACCCAAAAATTTTAAAAAATGTCTTCATCTTAATTCTCCTTTAGTTGAAGCAATATCTTCCTATATTAAAATAAGTCCTTTTGACAATAAATACGAATGATTTTATCCACTTAAATATTCATACTTATTTTCAATCATAATGTTATTAGTATGACTGATTATAATTAATTTATAAAGAGATATAACATTTCTGTAACAAAATCTCCTTATATTATATGCTTTGCCATTTTTTGAGCTGACACCATTTTTAAACTTAAAGTAATCATATGAAAATGGCTCATCCCCCGTTTTAATCATAGTTATAATACTTTATATGACCTTTTATTTATAACAATTATCTTGTGCATTATGAGTTTATTGCACCTTTTTATATGTACCGCTATGGAATGCATTATTAATAGTATAAAAATATTCCATAAGAGGCGCACAACCGTTCCTTGACAATGACCATTGTTCATAATAAGGTTAACTTTCAAAAGGGGTGATTAAATGGAGGAAAAAGATAGCTATCTCGAACGACAACTTTGCTTTCTTTTTTATGTTTCTTCTAAAGAAATAATTAAAAAGTATACTTCCTATTTAAAAGAGTTTGATTTAACATACACAGGTTATATTGTCTTACTCGCAATCAAAGCAGATGACAAGATTAATATTAAAACACTTGGTGAACGTGTTTTTCTAGACTCAGGTACACTGACACCTTTATTAAAAAAACTTGAGAAAAAGGGCTATGTCACTCGAACACGTGAATTAGATGATGAGCGTAATTTACAAATCACGCTTACTGATAAAGGTGTAGAAGTACGAGAACCACTCTCAAAAGTTTCAAGAAAAGTTTTTAGCGAATTTAACATGGATCTTGATGAAGCTATTCACTTAAAAGAGACATTACAACATTTCGTTAACAAGAATTTTTCTAAAGATATCTAACTATATACGAGGTAATTTAAAAGTAAGGATTTGTAATCATTGCAGCCATTCTTCAACTTTTTATTGCCTCTTTTTTATAACCTTTCTTAATTATTCACTTCCGTCACACCGCTTCTATTTTAGCAATGCCTATTGTTATACCCCTATTCAATTACAGCACATTTAAATTTTTTGTATACAAGCTTTGACTTTGACTTTCTTTGACTAATGTCTTATAATATGATTATAAAGTTAAAGGAGAGGTGTTTAAGATGATACAAAATACTAGCACTCGCAATCTTCCAAACGATTTATTTGATAGTTTGTTACCAGAACGCCAAGATTTTAAAGTAGATGTTTATCAAGATGAAGATCAATACTTTGTGAAAGCTGAACTCCCTGGATTTAATAAAGAAGACATTTCTATTGAATATAATGAAAATACTTTAACAATAACAGCATCAAACGTTAATACTACAAATGAAGAGACATCATCCTATATAATTAAAGAGCGAAACACAAGTGAAGTTAGCAGAAAATTCATATTCAAAAATGTTAATGATACAAACATTTCAGCATCAATGACTGATGGTATGTTAACTGTTAATCTTCCTAAAAAACAATATAAAAAACACATTATTATCGATTAAATTTATTTAAAAATAACTATAAAGGAGAAATGTATTATGACTTTTGAAAAAAAACCTTTTAACAATCCATTATTTGATGTGAATCCTAGCGACTTATTCAAAGACTTTGGCCGTCAATTTTTCGAACAATTTCCTGGTAACACTTCTATTAAAACAGATGTAAAAGAGTTAGATGATCAATATGTCGTTGAAGCTGAACTGCCAGGATTTGAAAAAGAAAATATTACTTTAGAATTTGAGAATAATCTACTCACAATCGAAGGTAAACAAACAACTGAAAATAAATCAGAAGATGACAACGGTCAAGTGATTCATCAAGAACGTAGCGTTAATGATGTAAAACGTCAGTTTACATTTAACAATGTAGATGAAAACGCAATTAAAGCTGCTTATGATAAAGGTGTACTCAATGTGATATTACCTAAGAAAACAGTTATCGACGAATCAAAAACAAATATTCAAATCGATTAAATAAACCAGCAGTTCTGCAATAATAGTAAGTTTGTAAAACTGTTTCATAAAATAAAAAACCTAGATGAGTCCAATGACAACTCATCTAGGTTTTTTTATTAGTGCGTTAATCGTTCACTTTTTAATATTCGATACATAGTTGTAAGTGCGACTAATCCTAATATTGCTAATAGAATGAATGCCAAATGACTTGTACCAGTCAACACAGTTATGTATGAAATAATAATTGGAGGGAAAAATCCACCAAGCCCCCCCATCATAGAAACAATACCATTTGCAACGCCAGCTTCTTTTCCGAAGTAATATGGAACGAGTTTGAATACTAAACCATTACCTGCTCCTGCACAAACACTGATAAGTAAACAACCAATTGTAAAAGATAGCATATCGTTTGATAAACCTAATATTGTGGCACCTATAATCATAAAGATAAAATCTACCATGAGCATAATTACTGCATTAAATTTGTCTCCTAAAACGCCGCCTAAAGGTCTTAAAATTGTTGCTAAAGCAATAAACACACCTGATCTTAAACCGGCATCAACTTCACTAACACCAAAATTATTAACTAAATAATTAGGTAAGAATAAGCCAAATGCTACAAAAGCACCAAATGTAATAAAATACCATAGACTTAAATAATATAATTTAATATCTTTAAATAATATTTTAGATTGTTTTACTAATGGTATTTTAACTTTTTGTTCTTTAACATCACCGAATAAGAACATAATTATTGCAAACAACGCTATGACTATTAAGTAACTTCTAACCGTAGTTTGCCATCCAATAATACCTGCTATAGAAGGTGCTAGAAATGATGAAATTGCGGTACCAATATTCCCCATCCCATATAAACCATTTGCTAATCCCACTTTTTCTTTAGGAAAATATTTAGGTATGGATGTTACACCAACGGAAAATACCGCCCCTCCTACACCTAGGAAAAAGCCAGAGATCATCAACGTCATAGGCGTTTGAGCCATACTCAAAAAATATATCGGGAATAGCAAAATAACAAAACTATAGAAAAATACCCATTTAGCCCCAATGATATTTGTTAGATAGCCAAAAGGCACCCTTAATATTGAACCTAATATAACTGGAATTGCTAAAATCACAGACTGCTGATTGCCACTGAGATTTACATCCTGTGAAATATAGGGCATAAGTGGAGAAATAATACTCCATGCCATAAACCCAACCACTAAACTTAAAGATTGTAATGTGAGTTGAAAACTACCACGAGATTTATCCATTCATTTCACCTTCATTATATGTAAATTTGTATTTCCAACCAATATTCTGCACATTTCTAAATCATTGTGTAAGCAACTATTTATACTTATAAAAATAGTTTTGGTGTCATGTATGAGTCAAAAATTTTCATGTGCAGTATATTGGCTACACATTTATTTTAAAATCTTTGTGAAAAAAATAACATAAGGAACATCCCCTAACCGCCTTTGAAATTTCCCTATATTACAAAAAATGCTAGCCAAACTTTAATTACTCATCCTTCAAGTAATACAAAATTTAACTAGCATTTTTAAAATTTATAAACTATTTTGTTAGAAATCAATCAACTTTTTCTTCATGGCATATTCAACTAATTCAGGCTTAGATTTTAATTCTAATTTTTGCATGATGTGTGTCTTATGCGCTTCTACTGTCTTCACTGATACAAATAATTTCTCAGCTATTTCTTTATTGCCATATCCTTTGGCAACTAGAGGCAAAATTTCAATTTCTCTTTTAGATAAAATTTTAAATGGATCATTGCTTATATTTATATCTTGTGACGAACCATTTACAAATTCATTGACTAATGAAGTCGTCAGTTTCATATCAACATAGGTTTCACCTTGATATACTGTTCTAATAGCTAATAAAAGCTGCTCATCAGGTGCATTTTTTAATATATATCCTTTTGCACCATTACGCAAAACATGAAATAGATATTCTTCATCATCATACATTGTCAAAATAAGTATTTTTGTTTCTGGAAAACTTTCAGCTATTTTACTTGTTGCTATTAACCCTGACTCACCTGGTGGCATACTTAAATCCATAATTAACACATCTGGCTTATGCGTCATCACTTTTTGATATGCTTCAACCCCGTCGGCTGCAGTTCCTACGACCTCCATATCTTCTTGATAATTCAAAATCATAGAAAACCCAGTTCGTACAACTGCATGATCATCTGCAATCACTATTCTCAAAATAAAATCTCCTTATTTTTATAATGGAACTTCTAATGTCACAATTGTCCCTCTCCCAATTTGAGTATCGATATTGACTACTGCATTTACCAATTCGGCACGCTCATTCATACCATAGAGACCTAACCCTGTACCTTTGGGTTGTTCAAATTGATTAAAACCTTTACCTCTATCAATAATTTCAGCAATCAATTTATCATTATTCACATTTAAATCGACGTTAATTTCACCTACTTCGGCATATTTAATCGCATTGAAAACAGCTTCTTGTACTATACGATAAACAACAGTTTCAATCTCATTATCAAATCTACGCGTTACTATATTCGAATGAAATTCGATATAAATGCCGTAATTTTCTTCTGCTTGTTTAAAGAATGTTTTGAATGCTGCATCTAATCCCAAATCATCTAATGAAGATGGCCTTAATTCAACAGCTAGATTTCTTATTTCGTCTATAAGCTTAGACATTAATCCTTCTATACGAATGGAATCATCTACTATGGATTGCATACTTTGTTGGTATTTTAATAACCTTAACTCTACATCTACATTTAACATTTCTTGAATTACACTATCATGTAATTCTCTTGAAATACGCTTTCGCTCATTTTCTTGAGCAAAGATTGTTTTTTGCATCATTTTACGCTGAAACATCTTATCATGACGTTCAATTTGAGGGGCTACATTTTGTAATGTGAATGCTTTAACACCATTGATAGTATATATCGTTTGGTAAGTGGCTGTAAATGGTTCAATGGTTCCCTTTTTTGTTTTCATAAACACTTGAAAACTCGTATTCCCAATTTCTTCTGCTTCTAGAAAACAATTTTGGCATGATTGAAAATCAAATTCATTAGTATAACCTTCACACCTTCTACATATCGCATGGGTCATACCTTGATAATCATTGTCTTCAGAGATAATATCATTGGCTGCTTGATTCATTGCAATGACCCTACCATCTCGGTCTACAAATACAATCATCTCACTTGTATGATTAAAGTATTGATATAACAATTGATTAATATTATCTATTTTTTTAATTTGCACCATAAATCACCTAACCTTCTTCATTAAAAACACCAAATTTTTTAATTATTGATGTCGTGGCATAGGCTTTAGGTAAAGGTTTATTATTTCTTTGACCTAAAAGTAGCACACCATATACGTATTGTTCATACCATAAAGGCATAGCAATCATTGCCGTCAGTGATTCATGTAAGACAATCGGGTATTTATGCTTTTCGACATTAATATGCGTTTGGTCAACTGTTTCAATTACCATTCGTTTCCCAGTTTTCATTACATTTCCTGCTAACCCTTTACCTTTTCTTAAAACAATAAGTTTATAACGGTCATTTAAATTTCCAGAAACATATTGCCATTTAATCGGCGATACGCGACTCTCTTTCTCATAAAAAGCTAAAGCAGCAAAATCAAAATCTTCCTCTTTGCGAATTGTATCCAAGATTAACTGGTAATTTAAATTTATATTTCTTGGAAGTGAATTCAATACAATTCCTCCATTCAAACTTTATGTTTTCGGTATATAATATAGCTTCGATTAGCATAAGTTAGCGGTACACTCCATACGTGGACAAGTCGTGTAAACGGCCACAATGCCAATACAACAAAACCTAAAAGAACATGTATTTTAAATGCAAATGGTACTTCTTCCATTAACTGTGCATTTGGAGAAAAAACAAATAAACCTCTAAACCATACCGAAATTGTTTCTCTATAATCGAATGCGGGACTTAAAATGTTGGTTACCAAAGTTGCATAACACCCCATAAATACAATGAGTAGTATTAGAGCATTAACAACAATATCTAGCGTTGAACTTAATCTTCTAATATTTTTTATAGTTATGCGACGTGCAGTTAATAAAATCATACCTATTAATGTCATTATACCAAATATACTTCCTATATATACAGCTCCAACATGGTATAAATGTTCGTTAATACCTATTGCTTCTAGCCACCATGCTGGAATAATCAACCCTACAAAATGCCCCATTGCTACTGGAATAATTCCTAAATGAAAAAAAATACTCCCCCACTTCAATTGTTTCTTTTCAATAAATTCACTTGATTTGGCTGTCCATGAAAACTTATCATATTTGAATCGTGCAACATGCCCTAAGAAAAAAATCATAATACATATATACGGTAAAATAATCCACAGAAATTGATTAAGCATTTTGTGCCACCTCATTTGATTGTTCAATTTCAATACATGCTTTTAAAGTTGCTCTTAAGGCTTTAATAAGATAATAATATGGATTTTGATTAGGTGCCAACTGCTCAGCTATAGCAAATGATCCATCCTCAATAATCATGATGACAAAAGTTATATTTTCAATTGCTCTGGGGTCATCGCGCCATTGTGCTACATGTAAAAATTCAAGCATTAAAGGTAAAAAATCTGACAATTCATTATCAACCATCTTTAATCCAAACATTTCATATAATACCTTTAGCTTTGCTAATAGTTGCCCCCTTTCTTTCTGTGTATCGAATTTATTATATGTCATATACAATGGTGCATCTTTGTTAAAATCAAATGTATTTGAATATAGTTCCTTAATTTCTAATAACGTAAAGTCATGCAACTTTTCTCTATACAATTGCATATATTCATACGCTGGATGTTGTTTATATATGACCGCTTCAAATACTTCATGATTTAGCGTTATTTTTTCCGGAAAATCTAGTTGTTGTGCCAAATATCCAAAAGTTTCTTGGTAATGTGCAAAGTTTTTTAAATTAATCACGGAAAATCCCTCCATAGAAATTATCGTTATAAATTTCTTGTCCTGATTTATCTGAAGCAGTCGCAACAGGAACACCACAGCCGTCACAATTTGAACCAAAGTATTCTCCTCCATACCCCTGACTTCCTTGGGCGCGATACGTGTCTATATATTCTTCCTTATGTGAAGTAGGTATTACAAATCGATCTTCATATTTGGCAATGGCTAATAATCGATACATATCTTTCGTTTGACGCTCTGATAAACCCAGTCTCGATAATCTGTCATCATCAAAATGTTTATCCGTAACCTTTGCACGCATGTAGCTTCTCATCATAGCCATACGTTGTAATGCTAATTTAACAGGCTTCGTATAGCCCGCTGTAAATAAATTAGCTAGATATTGAATAGGTAAGCGCATTTCTTCAATTGCAGGAAAAATCATGTCAGGATTTCTATGCTCATCCGCTGCCTTTTGTCCTTCAAAATAACTCATGATTGGACTGAGCGGTGGACAATACCAAACCATTGGCATTGTACGATATTCCGGATGTAATGGAAACGCAAGTTTGTATTCAATCGCTAGTTTATAAACTGGAGAATTTTGAGCAGCTTCTATCCACTCTAAAGATATACCATCTTTTTGTGCTTGTTCAATAACTGCTTCATCGTATGGATTTAAAAATAAATCTAGTTGTTTTTCATATAAATCTTGTTCATTTTCACAAGAAGCAGCTTCTTCAACTTTATCTGCGTCATAAAGCAATACACCTAAATAGCGCATTCTACCTGTACACGTTTCTGAACATACTGTTGGCATACCTGCCTCAATACGTGGGAAACAAAATGTACATTTTTCCGCTTTATTTGTTTTCCAATTAAAATAAACTTTCTTGTAGGGACAACCAGTCATACAATATCTCCATCCACGACAAGCTTCTTGGTCTACTAGTACGATGCCATCTTCATCTCGTTTATACATAGCCCCAGAAGGACATGAAGCAACACAACTTGGGTTTAAACAGTGTTCGCATAATCTAGGTAAATACATCATAAACGTTTCATCAAACTGAAATTTAATTTCTTCTTCAATACGCTTAATATTAGGGTCTTCTGGTCCTGTAACATGAGCCCCCGCTAAATCATCTTCCCAGTTTGGTCCCCATTGTAAATTTAATTTTTCTCCTGAAACTAACGAATGTGCTTTAGCTACTGGAGAATGATTTCCATCTTTTGCTGTTGTAAGATTTTCATAATTATAAGTCCAAGGCTCATAATAGTCCTTAATCACTGGCATATCAGGATTATAAAATATTTTTCCCAAAGCAATTTTCGATAGTTTACTCCCTGACTTCAGTTCTAATTTCCCTTTTTTATTTAAATACCATCCACCTTTATACCGCTCTTGATCTTCCCATTGTTTCGGGTAACCAATACCAGGTTTTGTTTCTACATTGTTAAACCACATATATTCAGCGCCTGGGCGGTTAGTCCATGTACTTTTACAGGTAACACTACATGTATGACATCCTATACATTTATCTAAATTTAATACCATGCCAATTTGTGCTTTAATCTTCAAGCCAGTCAACCTCCTTCAACTTCCTTACTGCTACATAAACATCTCTCTGATTTCCAATGGGTCCATAATAATTAAAGTGATAACTCATTTGTGCATAGCCTCCAACAAGTTGTGTTGGTTTTAAATGAATACGTGTGGGCGCATTATGTGAGCCACCCCTTGTATCTGTAATTTGTGAGCCTGGTGTTTCTATATGTTTATCTTGAGCATGGTACATAAACATTGTTCCTTTGGGCATACGATGCGATACTACTGCCCTAGCAGTTACGACGCCATTTCGGTTATATATTTCTAGCCATTCGTTATCTTTAATGTTGTGTGCAGCAGCATCTTCATTTGATATCCAAACTGTTGGTCCACCTCTAAACAGTGTTAACATGTGTTGATTATCTTGATAAGTTGAATGGATATTCCATTTACCATGTGGCGTTAAATAGCGTAGTACTAGCGTACTTTCATCTATACTCACCTTTTTGTCTCGCGTTCCAAATACCATTGGTGGTAATGTTGGTTTATAGACAGGTAAACTTTCTCCAAATTGTTGGAATACTTCATGATCAATATAGTAACTTTGCCGACCAGTTAACGTTCTAAAAGGTACAAGACGCTCTATATTGGTTGTAAAAGGTGAATAGCGTTGTCCATTTTTATTTGATCCTGGGAACACCGCTGTTGGAATAACCTCTCTTGGTTGCGCAGTTATATTTAGAAATGAAATTTTTTCTGATGCCTGTTCACTTGAAATATCTTTTAATGGCATGCCAGTTTTCTGTTCTAAATCTTCATAGGATTTTTGTGATAATTTACCATTAGTAGCTGAAGATAAATTTAAGACAACATCCGCAGCACGTCTCGCAGTATCTAATCTTGGTCTATTATTTTTAATAGAATCCTTATTTTCTTCATTCCATGTGCCAACTATATTTTTTAATTCCTCATATTGCTCTGAAACTGAAAAACTAACGCCATGTGCTCCTATTTTAGCTTTCTCTAACAAAGGTCCCACTGTTACATATTTATCAAATATTTTTGTATAATCCCTATCTACTACTGCAAAACTTGGCATTGTCTTTCCGGGAACAGCTTCTATTTCACCTTTTGTCCAGTCCTTGACTATGCCATTCACATTAGATATTTCTTGATTCGAATCATGTGCAAGCGGTGTCGTAACTACATCTTTATAGACACCTTGCAGATGTATTTTGGCCATTTCTGATACTTCTTTACTCAGTGTTTTAAAGATATCCCAATCTGACCGCGATTCCCATAATGGATCTATTGCTGGATTAAACGGATGTACAAAAGGATGCATGTCTGTAGATGATAAGTCGTGCTTTTCATACCATGTAGCAGCGGGTAACACAATGTCGGAATACAATGGCGTTGAAGTCATTCTAAAATCTAGCGATACAAGTAAATCTAATTTACCTTCTGTATCCTCACGCCATTGAATTTCTTCTGGTTTCTCTGTCTCATTTGGTTCAGCTAATAATCCAGATTTAGCACCGAGTAGATGCTTCATAAAATATTCTTGCCCTTTAGCAGAACTCGAAATTAAATTAGAACGCCATAAAAACAATGTTTTAGGGTGATTCTGTTTTAAATCTGGATCTTCGACAGCAAATTTTGTACTCCTAGATTTCACAGCATCAACCGCACGCTTTAAGATGGATTCATTATTAAATTCGCCAGCATCTTTTGCTTCTTCCCCAAAAGATAAACTATTTTTATCAAATTGAGGATAAGATGGTAACCACCCTAATCTTGCTGCTAATACATTATAGTCTGCAGGATGTTGATGTTTAATATTTTCTGCTAACGGAGATTTTAGACTATCGATATTAGACTCCTCATATTTCCATTGGTCCGTTGCAAAGTAGAACCAACTTGTTCCATTTTGTAAACGTGGTGGCCCTTGCCAATCTTTGGCAAAAGCAATCGTGTTCCACCCCTCTATGGGACGACATTTTTCTTGTCCAACATAATGTGCCCAACCACCACCATTGACACCTTGGCAACCGCACAATAATACTAGGTTTAAAATCGAACGGTATATTGTATCTGAGTTAAACCAGTGATTAATACCTGCACCCATGATAATCATTGACTTTCCTTTAGTGTCAATGGCGTTTTGCGCAAACTCTCGAGCGACTTGTGTTACTAAATCTTTGTTTACCCCCGTTATAGACTCTTGCCATGCTGGTGTATAGAGCGATTGTTCATCATCATAACCATTTGCTTCTAATTTATGATTAAAACGTTTGATTCCATATTGACTCGTCATGAGATCAAAAACAGTTGTTATATATTTCTCTTCCCCATTTGCTAATGTTATTTTTTTAACAGCAATAGGTCGTTCAAAAACACCATTTCCACCATTATTAAAATAAGGAAATTGAACATTCACTACTTCATATGTTACTTCAGCAATACTGAGTGCAGGATCTACCTGAACACCATCCTCATCTTCTAATTTTAAATTCCATTTCTTCCCGCTTTCCCAACGTTGTCCTATGGTTCCATTCGGCACTGTTAAATGTTGTTTGAATTTATCAAAAATTACTGGCTTCCATTCACTATGCTCCGTTGATTCTCCTAAATCTTTTGCACGTAAAAAACGTCCTGCTTTATATCCATTTTCATCTTTTTCTAGCATGATTATAAATGGCATATCCGTATATTGTTTTGAATAATTGATGAAATGCGTATTCGGTTTATTTACATAAAATTCTTGTAAAATGACATGCGTCATTGCTTGTGCTACAGCGGCATCAGTCCCTGGATTTGGTGCTAACCAGTTATCTGCAAACTTAACATTCTCAGCATAATCAGGTGCTACAGATATAACTTTGGTACCTTTATAACGTACTTCAGTCATAAAATGTGCATCAGGGGTACGCGTCAATGGTACGTTTGAACCCCACATAATAATATAAGCGGCATTATACCAATCACTAGATTCTGGCACATCTGTCTGTTCTCCCCATATTTGTGGCGATGCTGGAGGTAAGTCTGCATACCAATCATAAAAACTTAACATTTCACCTCCAAGTAAACTTATAAATCGTGCACCTGAGGCATAACTTAGCATAGACATAGCAGGAATTGGTGTGAATCCAGCTATTCTATCAGGTCCATATTTTTTTATCGTATAAATAATTTGAGCAGCTATTAATCTAGAAACGTCCTTCCAATTTGTACGAATCAGACCACCTTTACCTCTTGCTTGTTTATATATTTTCGACTTTTCTTCGTCCTCAACGATTGAAGCCCAAGCAGCTATTATATTGTCATTGTGATTACTCAATGCTTCGGACCATAGCGCCCAAAGCTTCCCTCTAATATATGGATAACGAATACGCAAAGGGCTATATTCATACCAAGAAAAGGATGCGCCACGCGGACAACCTCTAGGTTCAAATTCCGGCATATCTGGTCCACAACTCGGATAATCTGTTTGTTGGTTTTCCCAAGTTATAACTCCATTTTTCACAAAAACTTTCCAAGAACAGGAACCTGTGCAATTGACACCATGTGTTGTTCTAACCACCTTGTCATGGCTCCATCGTTCTCTATACATTTTTTCCCATTCACGACTTTTACTTTCCAACATCGACCAATTTCCATTAAATTTTTCAGTCGTTTCAAAAAATTTCAATCCAAATGTCTTCATAAATACACCCTCTCGCCTTATCTATTAACATTAAAAGTCATTTATATCTAATGACTTTTTAAACATCAAAGTTGTATCTTTATTGAATTGTACATTTTTTCACAAACTTTAAATATTAGGGATTATCCTAATTACAGATAGAAACCCCCTAACATTTATTACAAGCTTATTTGAATCAACTGAACGTGTTTAATTTTGTTGAAAATAGATGAATCCCCATTTCTATTATGTAGAAATGGGGATTCAATCATTAAAATCATATGTGGATAATTTCATCAAATCTCTTAGTTAACTGTTGTTTTAAAAATTGTTGTTGTGTTGCATGGAAGTCCATGTTTTCTTTTGGATTTATCATACACCAATGTCCTTGTTCATATATTTGATACGCTTGCTCTATTGCTTTCAGTCGTGGTCCAGATACAAGGTATGCCTTACTATCATTTATCGTTGCGTCTACTTTAATATGGTGATGAGCAACTATATTACCAACAATAATAATAGCTGGCTTTACTTCAGATGTTTTTCTTTTAACTTTATTTGCAATTGTAGTCACTGTTCCGCTAATACGCGTTTCCTTTATAGTCGACGTTTGATAGATAACTACTACTGGATAATCCACATGTGTAGTTTCAAATATTTTATCCATAATTCGCTTTAGTTCTTTAACACCCATATATATCGCCAATGTCCCATGTTTTAATAAACTAGAAACATCCATGGAGCATGACGTATCGTCTTTAAAATGCCCAGCTGTCAAAGTAACGCTTGTCGCAATATCACGAATCGTCAAACCTATCCCAAGTGATGCCGCTGCTGCACTCGCTGAAGTAATTCCTGGTACAATTTCAAATGGTATATCTAAATTCGATAAGGCTACAACCTCTTCATGTACTCTTCCAAAAATTGCTGGATCGCCACCTTTTAAACGGACTACACATTCGTATTGTTTTGCTGATTTAATTAATTTTTCATTAATATCTTGCTGTTGTATATGCATATGATAAGGTTTCTTTCCGACATCAATTAATGCTGCATCCGGTTTTACAAGCTGTAACATAAAGGGATTGACCAATCTGTCATACAATACAATATCGGCTCGCTGTATTAAACGTAATGCTTTCTGTGTTAATAATTCAGGGTTCCCAGGACCAGCACCTACTAAATACACTTTGCCATAAGTATCTACAGACATAGATATACATCCTCATTTTCAATTTCTACTTTGAACACATCGACACAACCTGTATCAGGCTCTTGAACTATTCCGTTATTTAAATCAATCTTTTGATCATGTAAAGGGCAATAAACATATTCGCCACTCACAGTACCTTCTGACAAAGGACCTTCTTTATGTGGACATATGTTGTGAATGGCGTGTATTTTCCCACTTTCTGTAAGGAAAAGTCCAATTTCTTTATCTTTCACTATAACTTTCTTCCCTATTAAGGGAATTAATTCTTTCACGTTCGCTACTTTAATTTTTTCTCGCTCTTGCATCGTTACACCTCCTGCACTTCAAAAATGCTTTGGGCTTTTTTATTATTTGCAATATATGACCATGGTTCTTCTTCAATAGCCTTTTTAGCTTCCATTATTCGTTGAAACAATGCTTCTTGATTTTCCTGATTTAGTATAACTTCTTTCACATGTTGAAATCCTAAACGTTTCAACCAAGGTGCTGTACGTTCAGCATATACACCTGTTTCACGATAATATTGCATTAATGCGCCACATAGTTTAATCACTTCATCTTCCGTTTCAACTGTTGTTAAATGTTGTGCTACTACAACGTCCGTGCCACCGTTACCACCTATATAAATTTGATAACCATTTTCGACACCGATAACACCAAAATCTTTCACTCCCGATTCTACACAACTTCTTGGACAGCCTGACACCCCCATTTTAAATTTATGTGGAGTATCTATATACTCAAATGTTTTTTCCAAACGAATACCTAATTGTGTCGTATGTTGAGTACCAAATCTACAAAATGCTTTACCCACACAACTTTTAACTGATCGTGTTTTTTTGCCATAAGCAGAGGCAGAACGCATACCTAGTTCTGACCATATTTGAGGTAGTAATTCTTTTTTTATACCGTATAATCCAATACGTTGAGAACCGGTTACTTTAATGAATGGGACATTATATTTTTTAGCCACTTCACCTAACTTTATTAACTGATCTGCATCCGTCACGCCACCACGCATCTGTGGGATGACTGAGAAAGTACCATCTTTTTGAATATTGGCATGATAACGTTCATTTGCAAATCTTGAAGCCAATTCATCTTTATGATCGAAAGGATATGCCATATTCAAATAATAATTAATTGCTGGTCTACATTTAGGACATCCATTTTTATCTTTAAAATTAAGTACATGACGTACTTCTTTAGACGTTTTCAAACCTTTAGATCTTATTTGGGTTACAATTTGGTCACGTGTGTAATCCGTACATGCACAAATACCTGCTACTTTCTCTGTAACAAATTTATCACCTAAAGTATATTCCAATATCTGATTTATTTGTCCTTTACATTTACCACATGAATTCCCGGCTTTTGTTGCTTTTGTAACTTCATCAACGCTTGTTAATCCTTTATCAGTTATGGCATTCATAATCGTACCTTTAGTGACGCCATTACATCCACATATCGTTTCATCATCTGCCATATCACCAATATTTATTCCTGATTTTTCACTCGCCTTATGCAATAAAGAAATCATTGTATAATCTTCAAGTGGTTCTCGTTTCTTCATCATATTAAAGAAACGAGAACCATCTTCTATATCTCCATATAATACTGCGCCTACGATAGTATCACCTTGGATAAATACTTTTTTATAGTGATTGTTGATACTATCAAATATTTCAATCCCTCGTGTTAGCGCATCTTCTTTAATATTGCCAGCACTATAAAGATCACATCCTGATACTTTTAAAGAC
Source organism: Staphylococcus casei (assembly GCF_030294405.1). NCBI lineage: Bacteria > Bacillati > Bacillota > Bacilli > Caryophanales > Staphylococcaceae > Staphylococcus > Staphylococcus casei. Next base: position 612,834 of record NZ_CP125718.1, on the reverse strand, counting down.
GTAAACGTTGTCGATCCTTGGTATCTATTTACATCTTTTTTTGTTAAATAACTTGCTAATACTTTACCTTGTTCATAGAGTGGCGCAACTAATCCATAAACTTTCCCATGATGTTCTGCACATTCTCCAACCGCAAATATCGATGGATCGTTACTTTGCATATAATCATTAACGATAATTCCCCTATTAACTTCTAATCCACTATCTTTTGCTATTTCCGTGTATGGACGTATACCTACTGCCATAACAACTAAATCCGCTTCCAATGTAGTCCCATCAGCTAAGAGCACTCCAGTTACATCTTTAGTGCCGAGTATTTTTTCTGTGCTAGCTTTCAATTTAAACTTCATACCTTGTTTCTCTAAATCAGATTTCAACAATGCTCCAGCTTTTTCATCCAACTGCATTTCCATTAACCACTCCGCTAAATGAATAACTGTCACATCCATTCCCTGATCCATGAGACCTCGAGCACATTCCAATCCTAATAAACCGCCTCCTATAACAATAGCGTTCTTTTTACGTTGGGCTATATCAATCATTCTTTGCGTATCTTCAATTGTTCTCCAACCTATAACACTAGGTAAATCCGCACCAGGTATAGGTAATACAAATGCTTTAGACCCTGTTGCTAATATACAAATATCATAAGCAAAAATTTTACCTGAAGATGTGATGACTTGCTTTAACTCTCTTCTTATCTCACATACAGGGTCATCCACCAACAATTGAATATTATTTTTTTCATACCATTCATAACTATTTATAATAATCTCTTCTGTGGTCATTTTTTTCTGTAAAATATTAGATAACATGATACGATTATAATTAGGATAGGGTTCTTTTCCAATAATTGTAATATCAAAAAGTTGCGCATCACGTTCTAATATCTCTTCTACTGTTCTCAAACCTGCCATACCATTACCAATCATTACTAGTTTTTTTCTAGACATACATATCCTCCTTATATACTTCTTTCAAATATGTTTGTATTATTGCATTTATATTTTTTACTTTTTTACAATCTTTACCATTTGATCTTACATGTATTTTAATATCATCAATGCTCGTCTCAGACATATTAAAGAAGTCTGATTCCTCTTTATCACTTGTTTGGTTCACCCATTGATATTGATGGGCCTCTTGCTTAATTTGTTGGTTAACACGTTGATCGTTAGTGGCTGCAATAATGATATCAGCATATTGAATATCTGTTTTGTCATAACATTTTGTGATCATTTTCATTTTAGGATGCTCAATCTCAAAGAATTGTGGTAAGAACTTTTTACTAATAATCACTAAAGAACCTATGTCTTCACCTAATAACTGTTGTAATTTTCTATAAGCTACTCTGCCTGCACCGATTATTACAATATTTTTATCTGATAGATTAAGTTGAATGGGATACATTTTTTAACACCTCTAATTGATTAACTCTATCTCTTATAATTGACGCTAATATGGGCGAGAAATTTATAGCCGAACTATAAATGATTAAGGCTGATAAATTCATCGTTTCTATAGACTGTTTCATTTTCTTTAAAATATAACCATCATACAAAAAGACGGGGATAATAAGTATTTTCTTATGTTGCTTTGCACATTTTGATAGCATAGCTTGATAACTAAATTCACCATATAGCGTCATCATATATACTGGTTTATCATTAATGTGACATGTTTTCACTAAGCGTTTTAAAATTAAGTTAGGTTGATGATATTGTGTGCTACCATGTGCCATTAATATGACTGCGTCAATCATTGCATCATCATTAATGGCTTCATCTAATTTATTTCTAATCAAATTAGACATCAACGTATGTGTGCCTAAAGGTTGAGCTATATTAAATACCAACTCAGGATATACAGCTTTGATACGTTTTAAAATACAGGGAATATCATATAAATAATGCTTCGCTGGAAATAATAATAATGGTACGATATGAAATTGATAAATACCTTCTCGCATCAAACTTGTAATTATCACTTCTAAACTTTGTAATTCACTCTCTAAAAATGCGATGTGATAGTTAAATGTTTCTTTATTCAATAAATATTGAACAAATTTTTTCAGTATTTTATTTTGCTCTCCAGCACGCATGCCATGTATAACAATTATATTTGTAGTCACTACTATCCCCTCTTTACAATTGCATTGTAATACAAAATGCCTAGATTTTGTGAATATATTCACATTAAAAACTAAAAATAGGGAATCCCCTTATTCTTTGCATAAAGGGATTCCCTATGTTGTTATTGATTAAAACGGTGGATGACCAAGGACATCTTCGTGAAAACGTTCAGGTATAAGTACTTTTCTCATAATAACACCTAAATCGCCATCATCACTTTCATGTTCAGCATAAACTTCATAGCCACGTTTTTTATAAATATCAAGTAACCATGGATGCTTACGTGCAGAAGTACCTAACGTTACTGCAGGTGCTTTGAGGGTATCTCTTAAATATGTCTCTTCTACATATTTCAATAGTTTACTCCCTAAGCCTTTACCATCGTATGAGGGTTTGGTAGCAAACCACCAAACAAATGGATAAATAGATATACGACGCTTACCTTCCCATGGATAGCGAACGGTGATCGTAGAAATGATTTCAGTTTCATTTTCTAAAACAAACGTTGTGCTAGTGATAAGATTCTTTTTCACTAAATCTACACTGGCATTCACTGATGGCCAATCTATCTCTAATTCTCTTAGTGGGGTGAATGCTTCATACATTAATTTTTGTAATTCTTCAGCATCCGCTTCTACAGCCACTCTGATGTTATATTCAGACATTTAGACACTCCTTTTTTATATGCAATATATACTTTCTATTATAATTATATTTAAAATCAACATTTCTTTTTATAATCATAACAATACAATATGGGTTCTTGATATTTGAGTCAATTGATACGTTTTATAAAAATAAAATCCTTGTGTATCCAGATGTGCCACACTTTTTATGTAAGCCTTTCAAATAAAAAATTCTCATAATTTTGATTATGAGAATTGTCAAACGTACTTTATAATAATTACACCTATAGCAAACTATCTCTTTTACCATTCAAATAGGCATATAATAAACCTACAAAAATACCACCACCGATAAAGTTACCGATAAACGCAAATATAATATTTTTTAATACATGTAACCAAGCTATGGCATCAAAATCATAAAAAATCATGCCTACATAAAGTCCAGCATTAAATACTACGTGCTCATAGCCCATAAAGACGAAAACAATTACACCACATGCGATAAAAAATGCTTTTGATAAACCGTCTTTAAATTGTATTGAGATGTAAATGCCAATATTAATAAAAAAGTTACAAAAGATAGCTTTGCCCAATATTGCAAACCAAGTACTATGAACTGTCTTACTATCTACAAGCGCACGCAAACTCTCAATCATTTCAGGTGTCATGATAGGCGTGATTTTCATTATGATAAACAAAATAAAACCACCTATAATATTAAAAAAGAAGCATACTAATGCAATACCTAACGCTTTATTAAGCGCGATTACTTTATAATACCAACCTACAGTTAAATACATAAAGTTACTCGTTAATAACTCTGAGTGTGTAAGTACAATCAATACTAAAGCTAGACTAAATGCAATAGCTCCCACTAAATTAACTAAACCTTCATTGGCCCCTTCAAATTGCGCCTTGATTGCGAGCATAAATACGGTGACAAGCGCTAATAGAAATCCTGACATTATTGCCTTTAGAGCATAACGCCCTGGCGTTTGACTAAATAATACCGTTTTCATCTGTACCTGACTATTAATATTTTCAATTGTTTCCCTCGACATATATGTATCTTTGATTGCTTTATGATTATCGACCATAAAAGCGCCCCCCTTATACAATTAAATTTCTTAATATAAAATATTACTCATACATTAAAGCCATTATATTATTTTCAAGCTATTTTTAATAGTTCAATATGGTACTGCTTTATATTTTAATACATTGATAGTTCTAAAAAAATGGCGTAAACTTTACTTGTATATAATAAATGCACAAGTAATTAGAATTGGAGGCACTCACTTGAACACACAATTTTCAGTTTCAATCCATATACTTTCCTTGTTAGCTATAGAAAAAGAGGCAGTCTCTAGTCAATATATCGCTGATAGTATTAATAGTAATGCAACTTTAGTGAGAAAAATATGTCGTTATTTAAAAAACGGCAACTTTATACACAGTAGCCAAGGTAAGGCGGGGTATAATTTATCTATACCTGCAGCAGAAATTAAATTGGGGGATTTATATCAATTAATATTTTCAGAAACTACACACTTTGCTAAAATTCATAATGATACAAATCCTAATTGTTATGTTGGGAAAAATATTAGTCATGCCTTAGATGAAATATACAATGAGGTAGATCATGCAATCGTCAATCAACTTAATGTATATACTATCCAAAGCGTTATTGATCGCTTTTAAAAAGCTTGTTTACCTTGTGATGTACTTAATTAAGGTTAAGTCATTACAAGATAAACAAGCTTTTATTTTTGAGATGGGATATAAAAATGTGCATTTTTGTAATGATATAACAAATTGGAACAATCAAATGGTACACCCGTAGTAGTATAAAATATTTGCTCGTATCTTAAACAAGGGTCCCCATTACTTAATTCTAACTTTTCAGCTTCCCGTGTCTTTAATTTATCAACTGCAAAATAAATATCTGAAAATCCTATTTTCACTTTTAAATTTTGCTCTAAATATCTAAACACAGAATTTTCAGCTATAGATTCATTCAAAAATAATACAATATCTTTGTTAAAGTATGATTGTTCGAAACATAATACTGCTCCATTAACATAAACTATACGTTCCAACACATATACAGATGTATCATGTGATAGCTTTAATTTCTGACAAACATCTTCAGGGGGTAACACCTCTTCTACGCGTAACACTTTATTAGTTACATGACTGCCTTCAATTTCATCACTAAATCCACTAGAAGAAAATAAATTGAGATATCCATCTCTTTTTGGATTACGTACATAAATGCCACTACCACGAGCTTGGTAAATATTTCCCTTTTTCTCCAAAGCTTCTAACGCTTTGATGATTGTACTCTTACTCACATTATATTTAGTTTTCAAAGCTTCCACACTCGGTAATTTATCACCAGCTTGAAAATTTCCTTCTACAATATACTGATTTAACTGTTGAGCAATTTGTTCATACTTGAGCATACGTATACCCCTTTTATAATAAAATTCAAATCATTATAACATGAACTTCATTTTAACATACATCACATATAATTTGTTAGGGTCTTTACAAATTGTACCGGTATAATTATAATGAAGTAAATCGCTTACATTAAAGTGTGTTTAATATATCAATGAAGGAGTTGCAAAAATATGGCAGATAAAAATGAAGTGCTTGCCCAAAAGATCTTAGATGCTGTTGGGGGCGAAGAAAACCTTGTCAATAGTACGCATTGCGCAACTAGATTGCGTTTAGTATTAAAAAGATCTATCCCTGATGCTAAAAAGAAAGTGTCCGAAATTGATGGCGTCGTTACAGTTGTTGAAAATAATGGGCAGTTTCAAGTAGTTATAGGTAATAATGTTGGTGAGGTATATCAATCATTCGAATCTTTAACAGGCGATGATGTTAGAAATAGCGACCAAGAACCAGAAAATAAAGGCACTATAATTAACAGAGTTATCGCAACTATGTCTGCAGTATTTGCACCTTTTATATATATTTTAGCTGCCGCAGGTATATTGCAAGGTTTACTCATTGTTATCAACCTCATTGCCCCTGCTTTTAAAAATACTGGCACTTATGAAGTGTTTAATTTAATATCATGGGCGCCTTTTACATTTTTACCTATATTCATAGCAATCACTGCAGCCAGACATTTTAATGTAAATGTTTATATCGCAGTCGCTTGTACTGCAGCACTCGTTAGCCCTGAATTAAGTGATATAGTAGCTAAAATTCAAGATGGTGAATCCGTACGATTATTCGGTATTCCATTAACAGAAACGAGCTATACATCATCTGTTTTACCACCATTATTATTAGTCTGGATATTATCTTACGTTGAAAAATATTTAAATAAATGGATACATGATGTGGTTAAGCCATTATTCACACCCTTTTTCAGTATTATTATAATGGTCCCAATCACTTTGCTTGTAATTGGTCCAATATCCACACTTGCTGCACATGGTATTGCAGGTGGCTTTAACTACCTAGTAGCTGTTGCTCCTTGGTTGGCAGGTGCTTTAATTGGGGGATTATGGCAAATATTTGTAATCTTTGGTGTTCATTGGGGAATCACTCCTGTTATTTTAGCCAACTTTGAACAACATAAGAGTGATGCGTTCCAAGCTTTCCAGACAATTGCTGTCATTTCACAATTTGGCGCAGTATTAGGTGTATTTATCAAAGCTAAACGTACAGAAATTAAGAGAGTGTCATCATCTGCTGGTATCACAGTAATCTTCGGTATCACTGAACCTGCAATGTATGGTGTTAACTTACGCTTTAAAAAACCATTTATTATCGCATGTATTAGTGGTGCCATAGGCGCCTTCGTAGCTAGTTTCTTTAATCCCAAATATTATGCATATGCTGGCCTTCCAGGTCCTATAACTGTAGTTAATGGTTATAGCGCAGATAATCCTACCTCAATTTGGGGCATCTTAATTGGTAGTGCTATTGCTATTATTTTACCCATTATATTAATTCAAATTTTCGGTTATGGAGATGATACAACAGAGGAAGTCAATACTACTAATGTGAATAACAAAGATACATCTATGATTTCGCCTCAAAATGAACATCTCGAAACAACGATTTACGCGCCAATCCATGGTCAAACCATCGCATTATCAGAAGTTAACGATCCTATATTTTCAGAGGGCATGATGGGAAAAGGAATTGCTATTAAGCCATATGATAACACTGTACTGGCTCCACTTGATGGTGTCATTAGTATGATTGCACCAAGTAAACATGCTATTGGTATTACTTCTGAAAATGGCGTTGAATTATTAATACATGTTGGACTTGATACAGTTCAATTAAACGGAAAAGGATTTGAATTATTAATTCAAGAAAACGACAAGATTACTCGTAATCAACCATTATTAAATTTTGATAAAGATACAATTCAGTCACAAGGCTACGATACTGTCATTCCTATTATCATTACAAATTCGAATGAATTTGACGACATTATTATTGAAGACCCAGCTGAAGTTAAACAAAATGAAGCAATATTTACGATTATAAATAAATAATATAAAGGAGCTTGATTAAAATGACAAAATTACCAAAAGACTTTCTATGGGGTGGCGCCTTAGCTGCCAATCAATTTGAAGGTGGATATGATGAAGATGGTAAAGGGTTAAGTGTAATTGATGTAATGACGAACGGCGAACATGGTCAAGCACGAGAAATCACTCAAGATATTGATGCTAATAAATATTATCCTAATCATATCGGAATCGATTTCTACAATCGCTATAAAGAAGATATAGCACTATTCAATGAAATGGGACTTAAATGTTTACGTACTTCTATCGCATGGTCTCGTATTTTCCCTAAAGGTGATGAAACAGAACCAAATGAAGCCGGCCTTCAATTTTATGATAATGTTTTTGATGAGCTCTTAAAATATGGTATAGAACCTGTTATCACGCTATCCCATTTTGAAATGCCATTACATTTGGCTCGTGAATACGGTGGCTTTAGAAATAGAAAAGTGGCTGATTTCTTTGCACACTTTGCCGAAACAGTCTTTAAACGCTATAAAGATAAAGTAAAATATTGGATGACTTTTAATGAAATCAATAATCAAATGGATACAGATAATCCTATTTTCCTATGGACAAATTCTGGTGTACAAGTTAAAGCACATGAAGATCCCGAAGAAGTACTATATCAAGTAGCTCACAATGAACTCATCGCTAGTGCTAAAGCAGTAAAAATAGGGAAAGAGATTAACCCAGATTTCGAAATAGGCTTAATGATTTCTCATGTAGCTATTTATCCGTATTCTTGTAATCCAGAAGACATGATGGAAGCTGTCAAAGCGAACCGTCTCCGCTTCTTCTTCCCAGATGTACAGGTACGTGGTTACTACCCAAGTTATGCTAATAAAATACTCGAGCGTAAAGGCTATGATATTGGCTGGCTAGATGGAGATGAGCAAATATTAAGTGAAGGTACTGTAGATTATATTGGTTTTAGCTACTATATGACCACAGTGGTTAAGCATGATGCGGAGTCTTATACTGGCGAGAATGTTACCAACGGCGGTTTAGCACATTCGGTTGATAATCCGCATATCCAACAAAGCGATTGGGGATGGGCCATTGATCCTACTGGTTTGCGTTATACTTTAAACGTATTATATGATCGTTATCAGATACCACTCTTTATCGTTGAAAATGGCTTTGGCGCTATTGATGAATTTGATGAAAATGGCCAAATACACGATACTTACCGTATTGACTATTTAAAATCACATATTGAAGCAGCTATAGCTGCGGTTGATGAGGACGGCGTGGATTTAATGGGATATACACCTTGGGGTATTATTGATATCATTTCCTTTACTACAGGAGAAATGAAAAAACGTTATGGTCTTATCTATGTAGATAGAGATAATAATGGCAATGGTACATTAGAACGTAAAAAGAAAGCGTCATTTGATTGGTATCGTAAAGTAATTGAAACAAATGGAGAAGTACTTAATTAACTTAAATATATACACGAAAAAGTCAGGGCATACATCAGTAATGCCCTGACTTTTTATTATAAAATCAATCTTTAAATTTACTTAAAGTGCGCAATCCATAAGCAAAAATACCATAGCCCATTAATGTACGTATAAACCATTTGGACACACGCTTATTTATACATTTTTCATTTATAGTCACAGCTGGTATAAGTGTACTCAATGTATATAAGCCAAGTACTTTAACATAACGTTTATTCAATAGACCCACCTCTTTTCATCTTCTATTATAACGAGGTTAGCTATTAAATAGACGTTGTATTTTTTACATGTTTTTGACTTTTTCTAAAATGTTTTTACTAGTGCTTCCAGGTTATCAAAAGTACCATTCATACCTTCTTCAACACCCATATCCAGCAATTGTTGAGCTGCTTCGGCATCTGGTAATTCAGCAATTGATTTAATGGTTGTAGTGCCATCTTTATTGTCTTTGATATGAATCGTATTATGCATGCCTGCCATTGTCTTATCGATATTTCCATCTTGATCTGCAAAGTAATCATAGTAATCAATAAGCGTAGGGCGTTGGACATCATTATAATTTGTTACGGTATAACTTGTTCCTTGAGGACCTCGAATAGCAAAGAATGCATTGCCCTCGGTCTGAACATTAAATGTATATACCTCTGTAATTGCGCCTTTAGGATGGAACCATTGCTCAAATAAAGCTTGTTCCGTATAAGCATTAAATATCTGATCTGCCGATGCATTAAAATTTCTAATAAATATAATTTTATTTTGCTCAATCTGTATACTCATTTATACATCTCCTTCGTCCATAATGACATATGACGTTATTGCTTTTACTTTAGCATCTTTCTGGTGACTTTCAAATTCAAAGAAATCTGCAAAATATATTGTTGAGCCATCCTTTGCAATTTGAGTACCATGCAATGCACCTAACTTTCCATGAGAGATATTTTGCGTAACATTTAGCGAAGCTATTTCAACTTGGTGTGCTTCCAATTCTTCATAAAAAGCATCTAGCCCTTGTATCTGAAACGCACCAACTACATTCCAAATAAAATTTTCAGTGACAGTTTTAATTAATTTTTCCTTTTCAACGAGGGCACAACCAATTAAAAATTCTAACATCAAGCGCCTTTTAGGTGCATTATCACAATTTAAATCTCCTGTTAACTTAAATGGTAACGCGGGCAACACATCATTTTTAAAACTTAAATCTACATCCTTTAATGCTTGTTCTAGTATCTCAATAGCTTTAGGACCAATACCGTGTATATCTAATAACGTTGTTCGTTCGTAACTTGCTACTTCTTCTAAATTTGTCACTCCGAGTTCTTTTAATGCATGTGTGGCAGGCATGCCAATTTTGGGTAAGTCTGTAGTCATACTATCGCCCCTTTCTTATCTCCACTATACCCACTACGCATGATTTTTAATTCAAAAACATTACTTCATATCTCTTTATCAAAATTTTTTGCAAGTCCTATTTGAACATTTACTATGCGACTCCATAGGATTAGTATATATTTTTTATAATCAACATTTTACTAGGCTATCAACCACTAACAATAAAGAAAGAACTCTATCAGATTTTAATAGCAGATAGAGTTCTTTTATAACTTAGCTTTGTAGCATCTATAATTTGATTTTCTTGCTTTAAATTCTGAATAATATTAATCTTCTAAAGCAAATTCTAAACTCACTTGGAATTTAATATCTTTACCAATCATAACGCCACCTGTTTCAAGCGTTTGGTTAAATGTAACACCATATTTATCACGTTCAACCGCGCCATTTACGATAAAGCCTACTGTTTCAGCACCATTCATTGGATTTTTACTTTTTCCTTCATAATTCAATTCAAATGTTTCTTCTTTTGTTACATCTTTTATAGTTAAATTACCAGTAATTGATTTATTGTCAGCATGAGTAATTTCAAATTTGATTTCTGGATAGTTTTCAACATCGAGGAAATCTCCACTACGTAAATGCCCATCGCGATCTTCTACACGTGTATCAATTGAATCAGCTTTAATAACGAACTCACCTTTAAGCGAACTCAAATCATTTACATCGCCTTCAATTTTGGCATCAAAATCATTAAATCTACCTTTAATGTTTGAAATAACTAAATGCTTAACTGAAAATTCCACTGCTGAATGTGCTGGGTCAAAATTAAATGTTGTCATAGAAACATACCTCCAAAGTATTTTTGGTTTTATTAATATACTTATTATACCAACTATATTTTATATATCAACAAAAATGTTTTCTATTTCCACTCTTTAAATTTTATTCCCTTTAAATATCACTTTACTCATTTTTATTATTAAGGTTTCGTAAAAGTTTAAAACTGCTCTATTTTATGATTAGTGTGCTAACATTTCCTCTTTAACTTCTTTTTTAGTTAAATCTTGAGGATAATACGTCGGCCAATTATCTAATTCTTTTAAGAGTTTTCCTTTATCATTACCGATAAATATATGGAAATGATGTGATTTTGTCGGCGCTATATTATGATCACTAAATTGCACATATTTAGGTAATGTCTTATCGTCGCCTTCTGTAAGTTTATACGTAAACCTAACACCTCTATTACCTTTTTCATATTTCAAAATATCTTTTCCATCATATTTATATTGACCTTGCATTTTCTTACCATCTTTCGTGAATTCAATCGTATCGTTATTGATTTTCAATTTTTCAATATCAGTTTTATAACCTTTTTCATAATATGCCTTATATTCTTTTTCTGACATTGAATCATCTTCATTTGCTTTATGCTTCATTACTTCATCCAAACTACCATCTTTTAAATATGGATATATTGACTGCCAGTCACCATTATAATCTGAAAGCTTTCTATCTTTAACTTGGCTATCTTTAAAATACCCTTCTGATATAGCTTTCTCATGCTTGTTCTTTTTACTATCATCATTGACTTTAATATTATCATTTAAAGCCATATTAATATGCTTAATATTTTTCTCCATCAATGATTGGAAGGTAATCGTTCTATCACTTTGTTGTGCTTTAGTTAATGATTCCATATTATAAAATTTTAATGGTTTTGCCTTAGTTTCTTTACGTATTGTATCTGTCACCTTATTTGAAACGTTATCCTCATAGAGAATATATTTAGTACCTGACTCATTAATTTCTTTTACAATTTTAGTTAAATCTTTTTGTGAAGGATCTTCAGCATTCATATTTTGGACCCCTTTTTGTACAAATCCATAACGATCAGCTAGATATCCCATTGATTCATGAGAAATAAATACTGCGTTTCCTTTTTTATCTTTTGTTGTATCTTTCATTTTTTCATCAATTTGTGCTAATTCTTTATTTAACTTTTTATAATTTTTTTCGTATTCTTTTTTATGATTTGGATCTTTTTTAATCAACTCATCTTTAATTTCTTTCGCAAATGTTTGATCAAACTGAGGATCTAACCATATGTGTGGATCATACCCACCATGGTGATGATGACCTTCGTGATTATGTTCTTCTGACTCCTCATGACTATGTTGGTCTGTCAGTAATTGCGATTTATCCAATTTATCTTCCAATGCTAATTTTTTATCTTGTGTTTTAATTGTGGCTGCTACTTTTTTAGCAACAGGGTCTAAATCATCACCCGTGTAAATAAACAAATCAGCTTTACTCGCGTTGATAATATCTTTTTGTGTTGGCTCAAAGCTGTGCATGTCCGTGCCTGCTGGGTAAATAGATTCTACCGACACATGCTCTCCACCAATTTGTTCTGCAAATGATTTTAACGGATAAACGGTAGTGTTTATTTTTATTTTTTTGTCTTCTCCTTGACTGTTACGCTCTGCATCGCCTTTTCCACATGCTGTCATTACAATTGATAAGATAATAACTAGAAATGATATGTATATTGTTCTCTTCATAATTTCCCTCCATTAAATAGTAATCGTTACGATTTAAAATTATAGCCTTAGTTCGTTTAAAAAGCAATACCTCAAAACATTTTTCGTAATAATTACGATTTAAAAATCGTAAAAAAATACTCAGTACAATCTTTTATGAAATTGTACTGAGGCATAATATCATTATTGCTTATCTAATAACTTTTTATAATTATCATAGTGATAAGGATCATCTAGTTTTTTACCGGCAATATAAACTGTAGGTGCAGTATCAATGTGTTTATCTTTGTATTGCTTTTGATCATCTTTAGCTGCTTGCCATGATTTACTATTTTTTGTTTTATAATCTTTTTTTATTTTCTCTTTAGTCATCTTTTTAATCGCTAATTTATCAATTTGTTTATCCACTACTTCTTCGGTAATCCATTTTTTTTTCTGAATCGGGTTGTTGTTCAAACATTAATGATTGAAATTCTAAATACCGACTTGGTGCTATTTGTTTAACTGCATGACCAGCTCTAGATCCAATTATAGAATCTTTCCCTAAAAATGCCATATTCACAAATTGATAGTTTACTTTGTTCTTGTCGATATAATCTCTTTTTAGTTTTGGCATGATATTACGCTCGACTTTTTTACAATAAGGACATTTAAAATCACCATATTCGATTATTTTTATTTTGCCATTACTATCACGTTTGTCATCTTTATGTGCATGCTCTGGATTCGTACATGCTGCCAACAGTAATATCATTGCTGCTATCATTAAACTTATCCATAATTTTTTCATATGCTTATGTGTACACCTCGATCGCCTTTGAATTATAACTAAACTACAGCTTTTTTATTCATTCATATTCATATTTTCTTCTTTATAATCTGCTTCATGAGTTTGTGTATAGCCTTTTGAATTAAAACCACTTAAATATTTAGCATTTCCATTTTTGAATTCATAAGTATAATAATGTACTTCAGCATCTTCTTTTAATGGTTTATAAGCTAATGTGACATATTTCCCTTTTTCATATACATAAATATTAGCTTCTTTTTTATCGAATTTTTTATGCGCATCGCCTTCTTGTTGCTGAGCTAAATGCTTTTGATATGTTTGTTGCTGATTGACAGCTTTTTCTATTTTATCTGTATATTTACTACTGCTACACCCCGCACTTATCATTACCGATACAACAATCAAAATCAATAACTTCTTCATTACTTACCTCTCCTAAAACATATCCATTTTAAAATAGACTTCTATTTTAATATACATCATTATTCTGTATGTAACATCATACAATGAAAAATCCAAATGTTCTAGTCTATTTTGCTCATAGAAATTATGTACAAAACTACTAACCATTATATGTATTTTATCATTAATCACTATACCAACCATCTTCTTATACAATGCCATTTAACATTAATTTTGATATAATGTTTATATATCAACCAATTTAATAAAAAAAATTTAAATTACCCCTTTAAGGAGGAAAAGAAATCCTATGCAATTTGTGAATATTACCCCTGAAGAATTCGCTAAATTCACACAAAATAATTTTTCTCATTATACTCAGACGCGTGTGAATTATGAAGCACAAGATCAATCCGACGCACATTTATTAGGTGTTAAAAATGAAAATGGTGAAGTCATTGCTGCTGGTATGTTTACCGAAGCACGTGCTTTAAAATTTTTCAAATATTTTTATAGTCAACGTGGTCCTGTACTAGACTACAATAATATTGCATTAGTTAATTTTTACTTTAAATCACTAACTTCGTATTTAAAAAAACATAACTGCCTATATGTATTACTCGATCCTTATATTTTAGAAAATTTAAGGAATGCAGATGGTGAAATCATTAAGTCTTATGATAATCGCATGTTAATTAGTACATTAGATCAATTAGGATATAAGCATCAAGGCTATCCTGTTGGTTATTCAAAGACAAGTCAAATTCGCTGGCTATCTGTTTTAGATTTAAAAAACAAGACCGAACAGCAATTATTAAAAGACATGGACTATCAAACACGCCGCAATATTAAAAGAACTGAAGAAATGGGAGTTAAAGTCACAACACTTCCTATTGAAGAAACTGGCAGATTTTTCAAGCTATTTAAAATGGCAGAAGAAAAACACGGTTTCTCTTTCCGAGATGAGCCTTACTTTGAAGAGTTACAAAAAGCATATAAAGGTTATGCTTCTTTACAGTTAGCTTATATTGACTTAAACGAATATATCGCGAGCTTAAAAGAAAAACATAACACCTTAAACAATCAACTACTTGAAGTTGAAACAGCATTAACAGAAAGTCCAAATTCAAAAAAACAAAAAACGAAGCATACACAATTAACACAACAAATTAATAGTACGCAACGAAAAATAGATGACACAGAAGCAACCATAGCTACAGATGGCTCCATACTAGATTTGGCCGCTGCAATTTATATTTATAACGATTATGAAGTATATTATTTATCAAGTGGATCTAATCCTAACTATAATGCATATATGGGTGCATATAAACTACAATGGGAAATGATTAAATTTGCTAAGAGACATCATATTGACCGCTACAATTTCTACGGCATTACTGGAGACTTCAGTGAGGATGCTGAAGATTATGGTGTACAGCAGTTCAAAAAAGGCTTCAATGCTGATGTTGAAGAATATATCGGTGACTTTGTAAAACCTATTAAACCTTTAATCTATAATATTGGTAAATTCATAGGGAAATTATAGTAAGCAAAATATGAGTCATTAAACAATCCAATCGACGACGTTATCGGTTGGATTTAGACTGTTGGCAAAGTTTCCAACTTTAGCTGCAGTTGTTTATATACTTTCTACGTCCGCACACCCTGTTCTTAGCCTAGCATCTTTATAGTAGGTGTTCGATCAAATAGCTATTATGGACTTGAAAAATATTTGAATTATAATAAATTCTGCAATTATTTGAAAGACCACTGTTATTTAATAAATAACAGTGGTCTTTGTTTTGAGTCAATATTATCGTCTATTCGCTTATTTCACTTAATTATACCTGACATGTTTATCAAGTTCATTTTGGGACTACGCGTATTTTAAATGCCAATGCTCCATAGTGTATTTCATCGGTTTGATTATAGATTTGATAGATTTGAGCCAATTTTTGAGATAATTGCATTTTTTCATCCATGCCAAGTTCTTTATTAGAATGCGCTTGAAGCAATGCTTGAAACGACATATATTTTATTACTTTTAACACTTCAACTTTAATACTTTGATTCTTCTCAATATTTTCAAAAATGATAAAATCTCCGGCCTGTACTTCTTGTCTCTTTTTATCATTTAGTCTGACTTCAATCGTTTTTGAGCCATTTTCAATTAACTGAAATGGCTTATCGTACAATTTCATATTATGATCCATTATCTACTTACCTCATTTAATTCGAAGATACCTTACTACGCTATTTATATACTTTAAATTACTATGATTCTCTATAAATTGTTATTGATAAAGAAAAAGCCGATAGATGTTCTGTTTGAGCTGTCCCCTCAACCACATATCTATCGGCTATTATATACTTATTCTTGTTCTAAATTCATTTTCTTTTTACTTTTCAACAGGAACACACAAATTAAACTAAGGAAAGAAATAATTACAGCAAACCAGAATGCACTATGATATCCATTAAGCAATGCATCATGTTGTACTTGAGCGGCTATTTCTTGTTTACCCATTCCTTTATAATCACTCATGTCTGGTGTGAAGTTTTTTGATGATTGACTCATTGTTGTGAAAAGTGCTGCTGTACCAATAGATGCTGAAATTTGTTGCAATGTATTGGTCATAGCTGAACCATGCGCATTCATTTCGTATGATAAGAAGTTCATTGTATGCGTCATTAATGGCATTAATCCTAAAGCAATACCCACCATACGGATACCATAAATTGTTGCTAGCATAGTAGCAGACGTGTGCTCATCCATAACAACAAAATAAGAAGTTGTTATAACTACAATGATCATACCTATGATTGCTAAAATTCTAGCACCATATTTGTCAAATAACAATCCAGATAGTACTGACATCACTCCCATGACTATAGCGCCAGGCAATAATATAAGACCTGATTGTAATGCTGAATCTTTCATAATGTTTTGCACAAACATAGGTAATATTGTTTCAGAACCAATCATTGATATCATTGTAAATGACATGATTATAATCCCTATAGTAAATTGATTGATTTTAAATAGTGAAAAATCGAGTAATGGATTTTCCAATCGTGTTTGTCTAAATATAAATAATGCGATTAAAATGAGTCCACCGATGACAGTTGTTAGTACGATTGGATCATTCCATCCATCACGAGAAATTGTACTTGTACCATATAGTACACTACCAAAACCTAGTACCGACATGATGATTGAAAGTACATCAATCGGTGCTTTCTTTTTCAAACCAACATTTTTCACAAACTTAAGTGCTGCAAGGAATGTAACAGCAGCAACTGGTGTAACCACATGGAAAAGTGAGCGCCACTCGAAATACTCAACTAGATAACCAGAAAGTGTCGGACCAATCGCTGGTGCTAAAGCAATAACTAGCCCAAACATCCCCATGTATTTACCACGTTCATGTGGTTCAAATACATCTAAGACCGTAGTCATCATTAATGGCATCATAATGCCTGAACCTAACGCCTGAACAATTCTTGCGATTAATAATATTGTAAAGTTCGGACTGAACCCAGCAATAAGCGTACCGATAAGGAAGATTAATATTCCAGTTAAAAAGACCTGCCTTGTTGTAAATCTTTGTATAATCATTGCTGATAATGGGACAACTACCCCATTAGTTAATAAGAATGCTGTTGTAAGCCATTGTACTTTTGTATAATCTATATTAAATTCTTTCATTATGCTAGGCAATGCTGTCGTTAATAAGGTTTCATTTAATAGTCCAAAGAATCCACCAAGTAGCATTACAAATATCATTATTAATTTTGTTTTGTGCTTCATACCTTTCTCCTTTTCTACAATAATATATAAAACTTAAAATTAGCTGTAATAATGAATTATACATATATTTTATTAACATATCATTAAAAAAGTTTGGCATATTGTAAAAAACTTTATTGTTCTAATTAAGTTCAGACACATTTGGAATAAATCGTAATTATTACTATTTACAAAACTGTGTATTTCATTCATAATTGTGTTAGTTAATAAAGGAGGTCATTTCCATGAAACTAGATTTACAAACTGCTCGTCGCAATTTAAATAGCCCTAATATCAAAACACGTAAGCTTGCGCGCAAAATTATTCAGCAACATAAACGTAATAAGTCATAATTAAATTACCATTTTTATAATTTGGATTACATATTCGCTTTTGCTGAAAATATGATTAATCTTTTTATACTCCACTATTTTTATGTTTTAATGAACCATTTCTATAATCTCATATTAATCACTTAAGAATCTAATAGGTACCTAATCATTAGGCAACCTATTAGATTCTTTTTTGTACAACCTTTATATATCAATTTCAATGAATAACATATGTCTCTTGTCATAACAGGAAACTATAATGATATTTGTATGTTCTCAGACATTATAATATTCAATACTTTTATAAATAATATTTATCTATGACTTGTAAGTCATCAGTAAGTTCAAAAATTAATGGCGCCCCAGTCTTTATTTCATAACCAATGATCTCTTCATCAGATATATGTTCTAAATATTTAATAAGCGCACGTAAAGAGTTGCCATGTGCAGATACTAAGACCGTTTTACCATCTAATAATTGTTGTGATATTTGATCGTTCCAATATGGAATTACTCTGATTAATGTATCTTTCAAACTTTCTGATTCTGGCATAACTCTTCTATCGAGATGCTCATATTTTTTATCTTTTAAATAATCATTCCTTTGAGATTCACTTTGTTTAGGAGGTGCTACATCATAGGATCGTCTCCATATATGAACCTGTTCTTCACCAAATTTATCACGCGCATCATCTTTATTTAATCCTTGCAAACCGCCATAATGACGTTCATTTAATCGCCATGATTTTACAATTGGTATAAATAACTGATCAGATTCTGATAACAAATGATACGTCGTTTTAATTGCTCTAGCTAATAATGAAGTAAAAACAATATCAATCTCTATGCCTTGTTCTTTTAACTTTTTACCAGATGTTTTCGCTTCTGCTCTACCTTGATCTGATAAATCAACATCTGCCCATCCAGTAAATAAATTTCTTGCATTCCATTCACTTTGACCGTGACGACATAAAATTAATTTTGGCATACACTATCTTCCTTTCATTTCATTAAGTTTGTCACAACTTTTACAAACTCATTACAGTACAAAGGCTTCGCTTTGTTACTATAAATCCCTTTGCTAAGTCATTCCTCTCTTTTTCTATAGAAAGTACACATTAAAATTATAACAATTTACACTATTTTTTGAAATAATTGTATTCTTTTGTTCATAAATGAAGTCTTTTTTTTATTTTTCTGTAACCTATGTACTAATTTTTGATGTTATAGTTGTAAACGTTGAATTAAGAAAAACATGCAGCACTCATGACGCTTAGTACACATCACATGGTATGTGGCTAGAAAATTAAACCTGACTATCCACGCTTATGTATCAGGTAAATCTATTAGGAGGATTTTTTAATGAAAAAATTATTATTAGCATCTTTCGCATCAATCACTATTGCAGCAACTGGTTTCGGAGTAAGTTCTAATACACAAACAGCAGATGCTGCTGAAACAACACAAGAAGCTACACAATCAACAAGTGACGTTTACAGCCAATTTATTGAAGCTGGCGGAACTAAATCACTTTGGGACAATGTTGTAATGCCTGAATCAAGTGGTAACCCTGACGCTGTAAATGAATTAGGATATAAAGGCTTAGGGCAAACTAAAGAAGCATGGGGAACAGGTTCAGTAGAAGAACAAACTAAAGGTATGATTAATTATGCTGAAGAACGTTATGGCTCAATCGATGCAGCAGTAGATTTCCATATAGCTAACGGCTGGTGGTAAAATCAATGTTTAGTAGCTTACTACTGAACATCAATTACACTCAGAAACTAGTAACACCGCTTTACAAAAGACTGTCTACAAAGTTCATGGCTTTGTAGACAGTCTTTTGTGTATATTCTCTAAATGACTACTATGACTTATAGTTAGTTAATAAAATATAAAAAGCCAGACATTTACATGCCTAGCTTTTTATAACCTTCTTATATATGTGCGCTAATTCACTATCATTGAATAGACGCTGGCTCAGGGTGTACATAAACTGAAGAAATCCCCTTCTCATGCATATGTTGTTCGACAGCATCACATATATGATGCGCATCTTCTAACGAAAGATCTGATTCAACAACAATTGTTACATCAACAAATACGCTACTACCATGATAGCGCCCTTTAATATTTTGAACGTCTATGACATCTTCGATATCTAATACATAGTTTCTATATTCTTCTAACTCTTGTTCATTAAACCCATCACTTAACGTAAAGATAGATTCTTTAAAAATTCCAAAGCCTGTATATAAAATTAATAGTCCTAACATTGTCGCTAAAATCGTATCAATGATTGGTAATCCAAATTGAGTAAAAACTAAGCCGATTGCAGTACCAATACTGACGAGTGCATCTGATAAATTATCTTTTGCTGCTGAATTTAATGAGCTACTATTTGTTCGCTTGGCTAATCGTTGATTAATGAAAAATACACCAATCATGATGATCCCACTAATAACACTGACATAAATTGTAATAATGTTAGGGGTATGATGTTCATTTGTAAATATTCTAGGAAAATTCTCTATTACGACTTGAATACCAACAAACATGATGATGAATGAAACTAATAATGTTGAAATATTTTCAGACTTTAGGTGGCCATACGGATGGTTTTGATCTGCTGGCTTAATTGAGATTTTCAAACCAATAATCACCGCCATTGAAACGATAATATCAGTCATATTATTTAAGCTATCTGCTCGAACAGCCGCTGAATTATATAAATACCCTACAGTAAACTTAGCTATAGAGAGTATGATATAAACGAATAGACTTAGATATGCGCCCTTTTGAGCAATTTTTAAATTTTCAGTTTGTGACATGACCTGCGACCACCTTAATAGATATTGGATATATATTATGACCTATTGCAAGCATATTTACAATGATTTTTTATTAAAAAATTATTTAATATAATTGTTCTAATTATTTTTTAGCCTTTCCTAAAAATGATTATTAAATTGCACAAAAATTAAGAAGGGCGCCTCTTCAAATTTAAGATTCGACCCTTCTTACATTAATCTTTAAGTATATATTTGGATAACACAAATGTGATAGGAATTGTAATGATTAAGCCTACAAATGGTGCGACGACTGATGAAACGTGGAACCACTGTACAAAGATATATAATAACACTGTTTGAGTACCCATATTAATCACTTGTGTTAAAGGAAATTGAATAAACTTCCGCCAAGTTGGTGTTACTTTATATACAAAGTAGCAGTTTAAATAATATGAAATAATAAAACTAACAATAAAACCACTAATATGACTAACCAAATAATTTAACCCAAGTATTTTTAATAAGAATAAATAAATAATATAGTAATCGAGTGTATTAATACCCCCTACAATCACAAATTTTATAATCTCATAATGGGTTTTACTTAACTTCATACATTTACCCCTTTGCACTATGTTAAATATTAAAACTATGCCTTCACTGTAAATAACTAATGACAAATTAATTTGTCATTAGTTATTTACACGATACTTATATTACGCTTCATACTGTATCATAATATAGTATGAAATGTATGATTTAACTAAAAAGAAACCAATGAACCGAACATAAACAATCATTGCATTTCATAAATCATATGTAATAATTACTTAGTTACAAAGTAACTAAACATGGTTATAATAAAACATTAGAAGCATGAAAAAAGGAGAACATAATATGGACAAAACTTCCACACGTCAATTGCCTTTGATGGTCATCATCGTCTTAGGTATTATGACTACTTTTGGTCCTTTAACAATAGATATGTACGTTCCATCATTACCAAGTGTACAGAGTGATTTTAGTACCACTGCATCACAAGCGCAACTATCACTATCATTCGCTCTGATTGGTCTGGCAATTGGACAATTTATCTTTGGGCCATTATCAGATGCATTTGGACGTAAAAAAATTGCATTGATTATTATTGCTATATATGTGCTCACTTCATTTACAGCAATATTCACTTCTTCTATGTCACTTTTATTGATATTACGTTTGATTCAAGGATTGACAGGTGGTGGTGCAATTGTAATTGCTAAGGCGTCTATTGGTGACAAGCATAACGGCAAATCTTTAGCTAAAGGCCTAGCCTCACTATTAGTAGTAAATGGTATTATTACTATTATAGCACCACTACTTGGTGGTTATGCACTGAGTATTGCAAATTGGAAAGGCATTTTCCTGATACTAACTATCGTTAGTTTAGTTATATTTTTGTTTGCGTTATGGAAAATGGAAGAAACACATACACGAGATCTTTCAAAATTAAACTTCGGTGCGATTTTTAAAGATTTTGGTTATTTACTAAAGAAACCAACATTTATTATTCCTATGTTATTACAAGGTCTAACCTATGTAATGTTATTTAGTTTTTCTTCAGCTGCGCCGTTTATCACACAAAAAATTTACGACATGTCTGCTCAACAATTTAGTGTACTATTTGCGGTTAATGGTATCGGATTAATTATTATGAGTCAGTTAACTGCTAAGTTAGTAGAATATGTAAATCGCTATGTTTTACTCATTTGCCTTACACTTATACAAATTTCGGGTGTAATACTCATTATCTTTACTCTGACATTACATTTACCTATTTGGGTGTTAGTCATTGCATTCTTTTTAAACGTCTGTCCTGTAACAGGTATTGGGCCTTTAAGCTTTGCTTTAGCAATGGAGTCTCGTACTGGTGGTAGTGGTAATGCTTCAAGTTTACTTGGGCTTTTCCAATTCATACTAGGTGGTATTATGTCCCCACTTATAGGGATAAAAGGTGAATTTAACACTACACCTTACTTAGTCATTTTAATTATTACAACGCTATTAATTATCTTGTTGGAAATATCATTAAAGTTAATGAATAAAAATAATTTGGTACGTTAAAATAGCATAGAGTAAGTTTCAAAAGAGAGAGTATAGAGACTATAGCGTAGTCTCTATACTCTCTCTTTTTTATTAAGGTAAGTACTCAACTTAACTATTACGACCTGTTTATTTCTTTTAAGCATTTTAATATGTATATTCACTAAATAAATATATAATATAACCAATAAAAATAATGAAATACAACACATTTCATAAAATGAACTAGGGGTGACGACACCATGAGTCAATTAATTTTACCAGTAAAACCGATTAGTCAACTTTTCCCAATACCTATGGTTATGGGATGCGAAGGCGTATCTGCTGCCATGATTCTACAATTCAACCAACATGCAATCCCAGCCACTGAAATTATGAAACATTGGCCTAAACATAAGAACAACCCATATAAAGGATACGTTGGACATCATCTCTGGGTTAAATGGGGGCATCATCAAACAATATTCCCTACAGCTTTAGTTCCTCATCTCAAACAATACAATAAACATATCCTAGATAGTACAGGACAATCTTTATCAGAATTATGTCAGGTTATTGATCATGGTCAACCCATTGTTATCTACCATACTGTTTTAGGTCAACGTCCTTATAAGCGTATATTTAAATTAGATGAACAACCCACTAAACTTGTATCGAATATCCATGTAACTGTTTTAATTGGTTATGACGCGAACTACTATTATTATATTGATCCTTTATGGTCACATATTGGAAAATCAATTGTTTTACCAGCCTTCATACCGAATAAATACCAGGTCATTAAAATTAGAAAATCTAAGTTAGAAGCAAGCTACAATGCGCCAGGACAAATGAGTTTTCATATTCAGCCGTAATACTTAATTTAGGCTTTAAATAACATGATTCCAATCTCATCACACGTTTTTTAATGACACACAAAAATTAAGACACTAGCCTTTCGTTTTCAATTAAATTCATAATATACATTTCAGCGCACTTAAAATTATAGGTCCCCTACTGAGTTAACTATGGAAAGTTGATTTACCAATATAGCAACAAGGATTCATCTTCATAACATCCTTGTTGTTTATATGTTGTATTCACGCACTTACTTATAATGAAAAACTATACAATGCATGATTGATTTCTTGCTCAATGTTAGAAGTACGCCATTCCCGTTGGTAACCTAAACAAGGGCATATATATGTTGTGCCGTTTTCTTTAAATGTATTCCTAAAATGAACATGACCCATAATACTATAACGAATATCATACTGCTGATATATCTGATCAAAATCAGATGTTCCAATAAATGCATTAAAGTAATCAAATATTCTGTGCGGTGTGGGTACAGCAAACCTAGGGTGCGTCACAATATGAGTCATAAGAATTACTTTCTTGTCTTTAACTTGCTCAATATCTTTAGTCGCTTGTCTTGCCGCTATATTTGATAACTTTCGGTCTTCCATGGGCCAATCAATCTTCACCTTGTCTTGCCAAGTAGCGCCATAATACTTTCGACGTGCCACTCGTTCAAGTGAAAACTTTGGATTAGCATAGGTATAGTCATACCATCCTGTATTACCAACAATAGCCCATTCATCATTGATTACATAAGGCTTCCCTATGAGACACGCATCCATTTGTAGATAAAAATCTAAAATTTCTGCAGAAGTCACACCCGTTTCCGTTGCCCAAAAATCATGGTTTCCTGGAATAAATAGTACTTTAATTTGCATTTCATACTCAATGTACTTTACAAATTGGTTAGTCAACTTGTAATTATTTGAAATGTCTCCAGCAATCAATAATAAATCTATATGACGTTGATATAATACATTAATTAAAACGTTCTGATAATCTTCAGGTGTTAAAGTATTATGTCTATCAATATGTAAATCTGAAATCACGCCTATTTCCATTAGTTATCACATTCCTCTTTTTTTATAACAATGTCATTATCACATAATTACTTATTACTTAAGAAATAATGCGCTTATATATTATATTAAGCACTATTAAAGTCATTTTCTTTTTATTTACCTTATAAGAAAAACTACTGTCTATGCGATTTATATAATGGTAAAATAGAACAAACAAAATTATATTGAGGAGTATTTATGTTATTATTAGAAGCATTTTTAATTTTCATCATTGCTGTCATTATCAGCTCAATCATACATAATAAATTCCCTAAAATACCTATGGCTTTTGTACAAATTGCACTTGGTGTCTGTGTTTACATTCTCCCCATACCTATCCATTTTGAATTTGATTCAGAAGTGTTTATGATGGCTGTCATTGCGCCATTACTATTTGTTGAAGGCACCCATGTATCACGCACAAAGTTATTAGAATATCGCAAACCTATTATTCTGATGGCAATGGCTTTAGTATTTACGACTGTTATAGGCGTAGGTTACTTTATTCATTGGTTTTGGCCTGAATTACCTATGCCTGCTGCTTTTGCAATTGCAGCAATCCTATGTCCAACTGATGCAGTAGCCGTTCAAGCCATTACAAAAGGTAAAATATTGCCTAAAGGTTCTATGAATATTCTTGAAGGTGAATCATTACTAAATGATGCAGCTGGTATCATTTCTTTCAAAATCGCAGTTACAGCGTTAGTAACCGGTACTTTTTCTGCTTTTCAAGCTATTGAACAATTTATCATTTCAACGATGATCGGTATACTTATCGGTGCAATTTTTGGTTTTGTAATAGTTCGATTACGCATTTATTTATCTATGCATAAAGGTCTCAAAGATAGTAATACAATGATATTCATACAACTATTAACACCTTTCGTTGTATATCTTATCGCCGAAGTTTTTCACGCATCAGGGATTATCGCAGTAGTTGTAGCTGGACTCATGCATGGCTTTGAACGTGATCGTTTGATTCGAGCGCAGACTGAACTTCAAATGAACTATAACCAGATATGGAGTACTTTGAGTTATGCACTTAATGGCTTTGTTTTTGTTGTATTAGGTTTTATCGTTCCTAAAGTTGTAGCTGAAATCATCAAAGAAGAACCACAAAACATTAAATTTTTAATTATTACTACGCTTTTAATTGCATTAGCCATATATGTTTTTCGTTTTATATGGATATTCATTCTATTTAAACAATTTTATTATCCAAATAATATCCAATCCTATCTTAACGATGAACAAGAAATACCGCCTAAGCGTGCACACTATGCGTTTATCATGACCATGTGTGGTATTCACGGTACAATTTCGCTTTCTATGGCCTTAACTTTACCAACATTATTGTCGCAAAATCAGCCATTTGAATTTAAAAATGATTTATTATTTATTGCTTCGCTGATGGTGCTTATTAGCTTGGTATCTGCACAGATTATCTTGCCGTTAATTACACCATCAGAACGTAAAGTGACTACATCGACAATGAGTTACCCTGTAGCCAAAATATATATCGTTGAAAATGTCATCTCACATTTTAAATCGTTATCTAAAAAGGAGCAAACAACAGATTATAATGCTGTGATTTCAGAATACTTTGATGAAATGTTCTTCTTACTACAGATGACACCTGAAAATGAAAATTCTAAAGAAGTAAAACGCTTAGAAGATTTAGCTAATGAAATAGAAACTGAGACTTTAGAAAAATTAATCGCTCAAAATAAAATAGATAGACAAACGATTTTAAATTATCGTTCTGCATTAGAAGCATCTAGACAATATCAAGAATCAACCGCACTTCATAAATTTAATATTGTCATTAAAATGCTAGTCTTACGCCTAAGAGCAAAACGCCGTTCAAATATAACTAAATTTCAACAATATAAATCAAACTTCCAAGAAGTAAAAAAGGTAATGCGTATTGTACATCATAATGTTACATTACGTATAAAAGCCGAACAAACAAACGACAATGTTTTAGAAGTAAGTATCGTCCTTAATCAGTATTATAATCGCCTTAGATCAATTAGAAAGAATCAGAACAAACGCTTCCAAACATCTGATTCAACTACAGTTGACCTTAAGTTAGAAGGGTTATATTTACAAAGAAAACATTTAGATGAACTTATTCGTAACAAACAAATTGATGCATCTATTGCTGCTCAAATAAGAGAAAATATTAATTACAATGAAATTATAGTTACAACAGAATAACCAGAAATCGTTGTTCCATGCTTAGTATTTTTTAGCATTGGTGCAACGATTTTTATATACCTGAAATTTCATCTATTTTATTATTTCAAACATGCATTCAATTGCATTCTGTTTATATTTGATAAAGGCTGTATTGGAGTGAATTTTTGATGTGCCTTATATAAATCATAGTTTCATTCGGCATATACTTTCAATCAATAAATTACTTAGAATGATTTTAAAAATTGTTTTTCCAAAATTATTGATGCTATAATAAAATCAATTTAGTATGTAAGGGGGCTGTTTATGGAATTCACAATTAGAGAGCTGACAGAAAAAGATAAACATAGTAAAGCCATTGTCCATTATGAAAGTTGGTTAGAGACTTATAATCATATTTCTGTCAATGATTACTTAGAAAATCTTGATAAAGAACAGTTTATAAAAAAATCCTCCTTACATGATGTGCCTACCCTAGTCGCTGTCGTAGACAATGAAGTTGTTGGATTTATTTCTTATGGTAAGACGCATAACTATACTGCATCTGATAATTGGAGTGAAATTTATGCTTTATATCTATTAGAAGAATATCAACACCATATGATTGGTTTTGCGTTAACACAGCGTGCACTTGAATTATCTTATCCAGATAATGTTACACTTTGGGTTGTAGAAGAAAATGAAAATGCAATCCAATTCTATGAACAAGTTGGATTTAAACAAACAAATCAAAAGGAACCTGTTTACTTCGGGAAATTATATAATGAAGTACGTATGAATTATGTACGTATAGAGCATGATTATTAAGAGACGCACGCCGTGATTTCATACGACGTGCGTTTTGTTATAGATTCGACTTGTTTATTGACTCAGGTACAAAGCTAAAATATTATTGAATTTCACCTAAAGGCTTCTTTATATCTTTATCTGTATCTACTATCGTTGCTATCGCTGCTTTTAATCCTCTTACCATCATTTCTAATGACATGGACGGTTGATTCGCTTTGTCCACAACCTGTTCAGGGATAAACGGGACATGGATAAAACCAAATTTCATCTTAGGATATTGGGTATCTTGTAAGAAGCCTAGCTGATATAAAATGTGATTACATACAAAAGTACCAGCTGTATTGGATAAACGTGCAGGTATACCTTGTGCTTTAATCGCTGCTGTCATACTTTTTACTGGTAAATTTGAAAAATATGCTTGTGCTCCGGTAATTTGTATCACTTCATCAATTGGTTGATTTCCTTCATTATCTGGTATACGTGCATCGTCAATATTTATAGCTATGCGCTCAGGTGTGATTTCAAATCTACCACCTGCTTGACCAACTACTAATACAATATCATATTCTTTTTGCTGCAATTTCACTTCAATGACTGTTTTACTTTTATGAAATACAGTAGGTATCTCTAGTTTATCTATAACACTCCCATTAATTTCTTTCGGCAATAATTTTAAGATTTCCCTAGCCGGATTCATCTGTTCATCACCAAATGGATCGAATCCTGCAACTAATATATTCATATTAATTTCATCCTCCTTAAATATGAAAATGGAAGTATTCATTCCTATCAACGAATACTTCCACATTTACTAACATTTAGTAGCGGCCATTATTTAGATACTAACCTTTGAAAGATTACAGTATTAATGTATGTAACCATATTTATAACCATTTTAATTGTTCATCAGACACATGACGTGAAGGTAACAACGCTATTACTATGAGTATCAGGGTACAAATCACTGAAATAATATTTAATGTAATCGCAATACCATTAATTTGACTGATATCAAAACCAATATCTACTAGTATGGATGTAACAATTAATATAATGGCAGATATTCTTTTTCTACCGGCATCATAGAAGCGACGTAAAGTCACAGCAAACATAGGTACTAATATAGCTATAACAAACATTCCTACCAAAGCAGACAAGATCACTCCTATAATAAATGACCCTGCTATAAAACTAAAAATACCAATCACGGCGATAATGAACAGACCAATAATATGAATTAATACTGGCGTCCAAAATTCTAATCGATTCGATTTACCTTGAAAATCTATGTATCTTTTCCAAAATTCCTTATACGCCTTTAACATATTGCAACCACTCCATTTTCTTTGTTGTGGACATTGCCATGCATTTTATATTCACTAATATATCGTAATACCCTTTAGATTAAAATCCATGCACAATAATATATATTTTCACAAACTGTAATATATTATTAATAGCTGTTCACGATTTAACTAAGTTTCATCTATAAAACTTTTTATAATCTGCTCTAAAACTATAGGTAGTTCTTCAAAAGCACTTTGTTTATGCAAACGTTCACTCACTTTATGTGCGTCTTTACCAATTGGCCCGCATAATAATGTGGGTGCGCTTATCTTTTGCATTGATTCAAAAGGTATTGTGTAGGTTTGATTAAAATTTGGTGCATTTTGACTATAGGTTGCCATTTGTTCTATGTTCCCATCAAATTTCAAATAACTTGAATCACTGATACCATTAAAGTAATGGATACGTTGACTCTCACGATTAAATTGGTTTCGTAAAGTTTGATGCACAATTGCAATAGTATCCTCAATCCGCGCGTCATAAGAAGCATTTACTGCAGGATAATACGGTGTAGCAAAAAATGTTACAACGGCTGGTGCAATATCTCTACATAATTGCATTAAAGCATCAACTACATTAACACTTTGCATATGTAATGCTTGCGTGTGTTGTATCGCTTTGTCAATTTGTTGCTTTACATACTGTTCCCCATACTGTTTAATCGCATATTGTTTTAATTGATTGTACGTTAGGACATTAATTTTTGTATCGAATTGTATGTTCTCTTCTTCTAAAATCGTTAACCAGTCACTTTCACAACGTTCTACAGCCCGAATCACATTATCAATAAATTGTCTAAATAATTCATCTGGTATTTTTTTAAATAAAAACATATTAAAGAACCCTATTGTTCGAAAAGGCGTTTGTACATCATATGTCGCCTTTTTATCTCGCGTTACTAGTGAAACGGGAACAGGCGTCGCTTCATCTTCAAAATACTCTTTAAACGCGATATTATATTCTATAGCTTGAGTAATATAACTCATCATAAAGTTGGAGCTTAGCCCTTCAAGTGGATTACCTACATGTGTTTCTTTTCCATAACATAATACACCAGGCATGATTTTTCCTATAGAGCCTGAATATGTATAATGCTTTTCATCTGAACCTGCTTGTTGAAACGTCGGTTCACTATTTAAATGTAACTGGAAGTCCAATTGATAACGCGCTTTTAATTCGGCAATTGTTTCTATCGCTTTTCTCATCCCCGAAGAATTGACCTCTTCATCAGGCACTGTAACTAGTATTAAGTTAACATCCCATGCCTCGAGGCTAGCACGTTCAATTAACGATAGATGTAACATTAATCCGGCTTTCATATCCATTGTGCCTCGGCCAAATAGATACGTGTCATCATTCAAATCTTTACTAGCTTGTTCATTTAAATAACTATCATTTTGTTTGAATAAAGCTGTTAATGCATCCGTATCAAATGCTTCAGCAGAAAAATAGCCATAATCCTCCACACTTACCGTGTCATAATGACTGATTAAAGTAATCGTTTTAGTTGAAGTATGTGCCTTATAAAATGCGACTACCGCCTCTTTATCATCTTCCGTTTGAACCATTTGTATATGAGACTTATGTGTTTGAAAATATGTAAGTTGTAATAATAGTTGCTTTATAAAACTAGGAAATGTTAACTCACCTTCTGTATTAGTAACTGTTTGGTGCTTTACTAAACGATTTAATAAAGCTGCTCTATCTTCGTATGATTGCCATAATGTTTTTGTCACTCAACGACCCCCTTGATGTAAGCGTTATCTAAATTATAATACAGGATCCTTTTATAACCAATCGATTCATTGTAATTTTAAATATAACTTGTAATTTATGCTATATCACTTTGTTATTTTTTTCAATTAGTATTAGTCTTCACTTAATTGTTTCTATAAAGCATAACTGCAATCATTAAGGTCATATTATCGTCATTAATGATTATCATTAATAAACTATTTAAAAAAAGAAGTCTGCTGTATAATAATATAAACAATCTATTTAAAAAGGTGTCTATCATGTTAAATTTATTTATTTTATTACTTGAGCGAGTAGGACTGATTATTTTAATCGCCTATATCCTCATGAATATCAACCATTTCAAAACAATGATGAATGAAAGAGATAAACGCCATGCGCAATGGCAACTTATCATCATTTTTGGCTGCTTTTCTATGCTTTCAAATTTCACTGGTATTCAAATTCAAGGTGATCAAGTGATTAATGGGGCCGTATACAATCATTTAAACCCTGATGCTTCATTAGCAAATACACGTGTGTTAACAATTGGGGTTTCTGGTTTAATTGGCGGACCGATTGTAGCATTAGCCGTAGCTATTATTTCTGGTCTCTATCGTGTATATATCGGGGGTGCCGATGCTTATATCTATTTAATTTCTTCTATTATTATTGCCCTCGTATCTGGATACTTTGGCCATAAAGCTATGCGTGAACGTCGCTATCCTACAATTTTCAAAGGTGCACTCATTGGAGGTACTACCGAAGTCATCCAAATGCTTTGTATACTCATATTTTCAAACAATACTGAGCATGCTTGGAATTTAGTAAAATTAATTGCACTTCCAATGATTTCAATTAACTCAATTGGTACTGCAATCTTTTTATCTATTATCTTATCAACCATTAAAAAAGAAGAAGAAACACGAGCGATACAAACACATGATGTTTTACAATTAGCAAATCAAACACTCCCCTACTTCCGGTCTGGTTTAAATGAACAATCAGCTAAACAAGCTGCTGAAATCATTCTAAACCTTATGCAAGTTTCAGCTGTCGCTATTACAAACCGTAAAGATATACTAACTCACGTAGGTGTAGCTAGTGATCATCATGTTGCTCAAAAACAAATCATTACTAACCTATCAAAAAAAGCAATTCAAAGTGGTACGCTTAAAGAAGCTTATTCCAGCGAAGAAATTGGTTGTAATCATCCAGGTTGCCCATTACAAGCTGCCATCGTCGTCCCTTTACATGTAAAAAATGAAGTTGCTGGAACTTTAAAATTGTATTTCACTGACAAAAATGATGTCACTTTTTCAGATAAACAACTTGCTACTGGACTTGCTGATATATTTTCAAGTCAACTCGAACTCGGTAAAGCCGAAACACAAAGTGCCTTAATTCGTGATGCAGAAATAAAGTCCCTGCAAGCACAAGTTAATCCTCATTTCTTTTTTAATGCGATCAATACAATTTCTGCTTTAGTCAGAATTGATAGTGAAAAAGCACGAGAATTACTTTTACAATTAAGTCAATTTTTCCGGTCTAACCTCCAAGGCGCCCGTAATAATACAATCTCTTTAGAAAAAGAACTACAACAAGTCAGTTCTTACCTATCATTAGAACAAGCACGCTATCCAAATCGTTTTGATGTTGATTTCGAAATAGAATCGTCTTGCTATGATGCACTCGTACCACCGTTTGCAATTCAAATACTGGTAGAAAATGCCATCAAGCATGCTTTTAAAAATCGTAAACACGATAATAAAATACTCGTTAAAGCGATTAAAAATGAAAATGGCATACAAATATCTGTTTCTGATAACGGATTAGGTATTCCAAAAGACAAACTGAATATACTTGGTAAAACAAGTGTATATTCAGACTCTGGTACAGGCAGCGCTTTAGAAAATTTAAACCGCAGATTAGATGGCTTATTTGGTTTAACTGCAAAACTCAAAATTGATTCTAACCAACTGGGCACAAATGTGAGTTATACTATTCCATATTATACTTCTGAGGAGGATAACAATTGAAAACTATCATTGTCGATGACGAACCGTTAGCGCGTAATGAACTCCGCTATTTATTGAATAAAATACGCACATTCGAAGCTATAGATGAAGCTGAAAATGTAGCTGAAACCTTAGAATTACTTTTGTATGAGGATTACGATGTGATCTTTTTAGATATAAATTTGATGGATGAGAGTGGATTAGATCTCGCTAAAAAAATAAAAAAAATGAAGCATTCGCCTTATATTATTTTTGCAACAGCACACGATACATTTGCAGTTAAAGCTTTTGAATTAGACGCCATTGACTATATATTAAAGCCATTTGAATTACAGCGTATTACACAAGCCATTCATAAAGTAGAGATTGCTCTAGAAACACACGCTGTTAAAAATAATAATATCGAGCTATCGCATAACGCACAGACACACACTGACAGTATTGAATCCCCTCAAGCTGTATTACCCATTGAAGTTAACGAACGTATTCACATTATTAATCTTGAAGATATTATTGCAATTTCTGTAAATAATGGTATAACCACGATACACACTAAAACGGAAGATTTTGAAACAAATGAACCACTTAGTCAGTATGAAAAGCGTATTTCTAACCACCAATTTATGCGTATACATCGTGCAACGCTTATTAACAAAGTACATATTCTAACGATTGAGCATTGGTTTAATTATACGTATCAACTCACTATGACTAATCAATTAAAATTTCAAGTCAGTCGCTCTTATATGAAACCATTCAAACAAGATATGGGATTATCTTGATTTTCACATTCTAATTTATGCATTTCAGCGATAACGTCTAGTAAGTCACTTTAAAACCACACATAAGTAATCGCTTTCATTTTATAATTGACCCAAGATCACTACGGGAGGGAATTTATTATGGAAGCTAAAAACTTACAAGATACAGAAAATAAACAACAATCAAAAACATATCATTTTTTCCACCAAGCACTAGTAATAGCAGTCATATTGTTTATCTCAAATATTATTGAAAGCTTTATGCCAATTCCAATGCCCGCTTCAGTAATAGGGTTAGTGCTACTGTTCATAGCACTTTGTACAGGAATTATTAAACTAGGTGAAGTCGAAAAAGTCGGAACAACTTTAACAAATAATATTGGGTTCTTATTCGTACCTGCAGGTATATCAGTCATTAATTCACTTGGTGTTTTAAGTACGAGTCCAATACTCATTATTTTATTAATCATTATTTCAACACTATTGTTGCTATTATGTACAGGATTCTTTTCTCAAATGCTTATTACTAAATCCTTTATTCCCAGAAAAAAAACACACAAAGGACTTGCGGAGGATAAAATATGATTGAACATTTAGCGATTAACACACCCTATTTTGGTATTTTACTATCATTAATACCTTTTATTATTGCGACTTTTTTATTCAAAAAAACAAAAGGATTCTTCCTATTCACACCATTATTTGTATCTATGGTCGTAGGTATTGCATTTCTAAAATTAACTGGAATCGATTATGCAAATTATAAAATTGGTGGAGACATCATTAATTTCTTCTTGGAACCAGCAACAATTTGTTTTGCTATTCCATTATATAAAAGACGTGATGTTTTAAAAAAATATTGGAAACAAGTACTTGGAGGTATTACACTTGGTACAACAGCAGCGTTAATTTGCATTTATTTAATAGCAGAAGCATTTCAATTTTCTAATGGTATTATTGCATCTATGTTACCTCAAGGTGCGACAACTGCTATCGCACTACCTGTTTCAGCAGACATCGGTGGCATTAAAGAATTAACTTCATTAGCTGTTATATTAAACGGCGTAATTATTTACGCTCTCGGCACAAAGTTAATCAAATTATTTAATATTACCAATCCTATTGCGCGTGGTCTTGCACTCGGTACCAGTGGACATTCCCTTGGTGTATCATCTGCGCAAGAATTCGGTGAAACCGAAGCATCAATGGCATCCATTTCATTAGTCATCGTAGGTGTGATTGTCGTAGTTGTTGCCCCTATACTCGCAACTTTATTATTGTAATTATATGATACAAATCACTACCTTGATATATAGGCAATGATTTGTATCAGCACTTTAACTATATAGCCTAAAGTTATTTCGTATCATAATATAATAAAAAGCCTCATGCTTTATCGGTATATTGTTGTGTACCAATGGCATGAGGCTTTTTATTATATCTATTCAGTTAGCGTTAATTACGCTACAAACCACTCAATTGCACGTTGAATAGCTTGATCCCAATAAGCATAATCATGGTTACCAGGTCCATCTTCAAATTGATATGTTATCCCTTTACTATCTAAATAATTGATAAATTGTTTATTATCTTCATAGAGCATATCTTCTGTACCACACATAATAAGTAACTCAGGGATGCTTTTATCTTTATTTATAGCTTCATCGACTAAATAATAAGGATCTAGTTCTGTCCCCTTCGTTGTTTTATCAACATCTGCAATAGCTTGCCCTGAAAAATCATGCCAATCAATATCCATGAATGCTTGTGCATTAAATACAGATGACAGTGGGCAAGCTTTAGCAAAACGATGGCCTTGAGTTAAAGCATATTTTATCGTTCCATATCCACCCATTGAGTGTCCTGCAATAAAATTATCTTCTCTTGCATGTGATAATGGTAAAATTTGATGTGCATAATCCAACACTTCCAACACATAGTCAAAGTATTTATGACCAAATGCCATATTACTATAACCACTATGGTCAGCATTTGGCATAATCACTGCAATTTGATGATCATTAGCATAACGTTCAATACTTGTATAGCGCATATATGATGTTTCGTCACTTGATAAGCCATGTAATAATAACATGGTTTTTAATTGTTTAGGTTCCTTATCAGTATTAAAGTAACTTATATCTTCTGGTAATATTGCTATAAATTGATGATTCATACCTATCGTTTTCGACTTATAATTGATAGTTAACATTGCCATATCATTTCACTACTTTCATCATTGATTAATCCCTTGAGGTTTATGCTTTTGTTTTTTCTGAGATTTAGTTGTGGGATCTAATCGTTTTTCTAAAAATCTTAACCCAACATCTATTAGAATTGCAATTAATGCGATTGGTATTGCCCCTGCTAAAATAAACGTCGTCCCATCAGTAGCATTCGTTCCTCGAATTACAATATCGCCTAATGTTGGTGCACCTATAAATGAACCAACAGCTACAACGCCGATAGCTACAACAAGTGCAATTCTTAAACCACCTAAAATTACAGACAAAGATAATGGTAATTCAATCATACGCAGTACCTGATTGCGTGTCATCCCCATACCTTTACCAGCATCTTTGATATTTTCATCTACGCCGACAATACCAGTAAAAGTATTTTTAATAATCGGGAGTAATGCATATAAGAACACTGTTACCACTACTGTGGTAGGACCTAACCCCATAACTAACATTAAAATCGCTAGCATTGCAATGACCGGTACTGTTTGTATAATATTAGCAATAGTAATAATTATCCAGGATAATTTTGAGTATCTAGCAATAAGAATTCCTAGGGGTATGCCGACAATTGCTGCAAACAACACACCATATATTGACATGAGTAAATGTTTAATGAATAGTTCCCATAGGTAGCCAAAGTTCATTGAATAATATTCGACCAATTGTTGTAATAAGTTACCCTCCATTAGTTTTGACCACCTTTCTTATTATTTTCGAAATAATTATGTGCTTTCAAGAATTTTTCAGCAACGACAGCAGGTTCTTGACCTTCGCCATCCGCTTGATAGTTGAGCTTTTGCATTTCTTTTGTGGAAATTTGATTGTGTAATTTATTAATGGTTGATTTTAAACTTGGATGTTTTTTTAATAACGCATTAGTTGCCACTGCACTAGCATCATATGGCGGGAAAAATCGTCTATCATCTTTGAGTACTTTTAAATCATATGCAGCGATTCGCCCATCTGTTGAGTAACCAACTGCAACATCTAAGTTTTTAGAATTTAACGCATCATACACCAATCCAATTTGCATCGGACGTACTGTATTAAAGTCAAAGCCATAGTCTTTTGTAAATCCAGGATAACCATCACCTTCTCGATTTAACCATGAACTATCCACGCCAAGTTTCAATTCCTTGCTATACGCTTTTAAATCTGAAACTGTTTTTAAATGATATTTTTTCGCAGTTTCTTTAGTAACCATAAATGCATATGTATTTGCAAAACCATATGAGTTAAAAAACGTCTGATCAAATTTATTTTGGAAGCCTTTTTGTGTTACTTGCATTGCCTTTTTCGGATCCTTAATTGGTTTTTCTTTTAATGCTCCTGTTAAATCGGTACCATTGTAACGTGTACCCGACATATTTGCATCTCCATTTACTAAGGCATTGTGCTGAATGGTACTTGAACCTAAATTATTAATTAACGTTGGTTTCATTTTACCTTGTGTGTCATGTTCTATAAGTAATCTCAACATATGAGACATAATTTGAGATTCACTTGTTGCAACTGCTGTTATTTTAACTTCATCTTCTGAAGCATTTCCACCTAATCCGGGTAGGCTACACCCAGATAATACAGTCAGACACAGTACAAGCACGATGCAATACTGTTTTATATTCTTCATAATGTCCTCCTTAGATTATCTAGATACCTTTAGCCCTTTAGGCACAGCCCATTTTTCTACGATTGATAGTAACACATCAACAATTAAGGCTAATGCCGTTACTAATACTGCTGCACTTACAATCATTAATGGATCATATAAATTCAACCCATTGAATACAAAGTCTCCTAACCCACCAGCACCGACATAGCTGGCAAGCGTTGCCCAGCTTATAACATAAACTGACGACAAACGAATACCACCTAATATTAGCGGTAAGGCTAACGGTAATTCTACATCTTTCA
Source organism: Staphylococcus casei (assembly GCF_030294405.1). Classification (NCBI taxonomy): domain Bacteria; kingdom Bacillati; phylum Bacillota; class Bacilli; order Caryophanales; family Staphylococcaceae; genus Staphylococcus; species Staphylococcus casei. The sequence goes on along the minus strand of NZ_CP125718.1, from coordinate 575,082 downwards.
TTAATTGGAAGCGTGTCATCCCCATGCTCATGCCCGCTTCTTTAATATTACTATCAATATTACGCACCCCTAATACTGTGTTATTTAATATTGGGAGTAATACATAAATAAATAGCGCTACAATTGCAGGTACCTTGCCAACACCAAATATCGGAATCATTACAGCTAAGACAGCTAACGTAGGAATTGTTTGAAGTACGCCGGCAAGTGTAAGTACGATATTTGAAGTTCTTTTCATTTTAGATAACAAAATACCTAACGGCACCGCAACTACGATAGCGATGAGTAAAGCGATAATCGAGATATAAAAATGTTCAATTGTTTTAGATATCAATTGGCCGCCATATTGCTCTAAGAAATCCTTCATTACTTATCAGCTCCCACATTTTTGGGCTCTACTATTCCATCTGCATTCATATTATCGTTATCATCGATTTCTCCCCAAATACTGTCATAAACAATATCTACTAAGTTTGCTCTTGTTACTAACCCGATTAACGTTTCTTCATCGCTATCTACAACGGGTACGTTCCTTACATTTCGTTTTAGTATTGTGCGCACTGAATCTTGCAACTTACTATCTATTCTCACTCGATAAATATCACGTTGCATGGTATCTATAAGTTCTTTGTTGGCACGTAAACCTTGATTGATATCTTCGATGTCTAAATAACCAAGTAATTTACTATTATTATCCACTACAAAAATGGTATCTACACGGCGATCTCTCATAATTTTAACCGCTTCGTTTAAAGTATAATCTGCATTCACTGTCACCGGCTTAATCATTGCGTCTTTAACTGTCCGCATATTGGGGCGATCTTGAATCAATCTATTTTGCCCTATAAAATCACGTACAAAATCATTTTTAGGATGTCGTAAAATATTGTCTGGTGTATCAAATTGAACAACACTGCCTTCTGACATAATACATATTTTATCGGCAAGTTTTATCGCTTCATCCATGTCATGTGTTACAAAGATAAACGTTTTACCTAATTTTCTTTGTAATGCTTTAACCAAATCTTGTAAAGTATCTCTTGTGATAGGATCTAGCGCACCAAAAGGTTCATCCATAAGAATAATATCTTGTTCTGCGGCTAAGGCTCTCACTACACCAATACGTTGTTGCTGTCCTCCTGAAAGTTGAGAAGGATAGCGGTCTAAAAATTCTTCAGGTAAATCTACAAGTTTAATTAATTCTTTAGCTTTTTTTTCTTTCTTTTCTTGTGACCATTTTAATAATTTCGGTACTAATACAATGTTTTCTCTAATTGTCATATGAGGCATTAAACCTATTTGTTGAATAACGTAACCAATTTTTCTGCGTAACTCTACTGGATTTAATTTTCGGACATCTTCTCCATTGATTGATATTTGTCCTTCTGTAGCTTCAATCATTCTATTTATCATTCGTAGTGCAGTCGTTTTACCGCTACCACTAGTTCCTATAAATGCTATAAATTCACCAGATTCAATATCTAATGAAATATTGTCTACAGCTTTCTTCCCACCACCGTAGACTTTAGTTAAATTTTCAATATGTAACATGACTCAATTCCTTTCTATGTAAACAATTCATTATAAAAGTAAGGACTACCTGTGGATGTCATACAAATCCTAAAATAAGTAAAAACATGAGCACAAATAGCCCTACTTTATTCCTGTCTCTCTAAAAAAATCAAAGCATAATATGGATATATATAGTTAGTGTTTTATTACCCTATATATATTAAGATACATTAACTAATAACAACAAACAATTTATAACTATAAAGTTTGTTTATTAACCTATTAAATAACGTTCAATATTTAATAATTTAATATATAATTAGAAATGTTATTTATGATTGATACCAATTGGATGGCCTAGTTCTTTAGGTTTTTCATTTATCAAAGTTATTTTCGCATAATCCTCGATATTATCTTTAAGTACACTCGGAAAAGCATCTGCCTTGTTAATTGCTGTATTAATACCCATAAGCATTACTTCATACGTAGCACAGCGTTCTTGGTTTTCATCTCTTAATACCATAAATAAATGTAAACGTTTAGCATCATAATCATAAATAGATACATGTACATTAATAGCTTCTTTCACTTTAATTTCTTTTAAATACATGACATGATTCTCTAATGTATAGATTGTATATTGCATCTTTCGTATATTACCTTTATCTAGTCCTAAATAAGCTAACCATGCATCTGTAGCATCACTGAACACACGATGATATTCAGCATCGTTCATATGGCCGTTATGATCTACCCACTCTGATTTTACTATTGCTTGATATTGAAATTGTAAATAGTCCATATTTAATAACCCACATAACTTGAACTTTTCTTCATTGTTGCCGTTTCTTGTGGCCAATAAGTTTCAGCTAATTTTTTCACTTTCACTAAAAATTCATTACGTTTTTGGTCTAATTCTGACATCGTTTTACCTTGAGATGATGATTCACATCCATTAACAACTTCATTATATAAATCTTGAGTTAATTCAGGTGCAACTAATTTCGTCCATGGTTTTTTCAATGCAGGGCCAAACTGTTTGAGCATGTGCCTCATACCACCTTCACCACCAGCAAGATGGAATGTCATAAATGGCCCATATTGTGCATAACGCAAGCCTGCACCATGCGTAAATGCTTTGTCTACTTCTTCAGTCGTAGCGATACCTTCATTAACTATATGTAGCGCTTCTCTCCATAATGCTTCCATCAATCGATCAGCAATATGACCTTCTATTTCATGTCTAACATGTAGTACATCCATACCTATACTTTCATAGACATGTTCAGCTCGAACTGTTGTTGTTTCAGTTGTTAAAGATCCTGGAACAATCTCTACAAGTGGCAGAATATAAACTGGATGAAAAGGATGCGCTACAATTAAACGTTCAGGATATTTTAAATACTTCTGCAATTCCGATGGTTTGATTCCTGATGTACTTGAACCTATAGTAGCATCTGGACGCGCATATAAATCGATCTCTCTTAAAACTTTGTCTTTAATTGATTCAACTTCTGGTACATTTTCTTGAATATGATCTGCATCCTTAACTGCCTCTTCTAGATAAGGTGTAAACGTTAAATTACCTATAGATGCACCTTCTGCTAGACCTAATTGTTCAGCATACGGCCAGTTCTGTTTTACCTGCTTCAACATGCTTTCATATGCACCTTCACTCGTATCTGTTGCTATAACATCATGTCCATGTGCTAGCATACGTGTAATCCAGCCACTACCTATAACTCCGGTACCTACAACAGCGAATTTCATATACTTCCTCCTTTTGGATCTCTAAGTTGGTATTTTATACGTGCTTCTGCCGGTGTCATCGGTTCAATATTCATTTTTTTTAGTATTTGTACTGCTTTTTCAACTAATTGTTCATTAGTTGCTTTAACACCTTGTGATAGATATAAATTATCTTCGAGACCTACTCTTACGTTTCCCCCACGCATCGCTGCTTGTTCTACAGTTGGAAATTGCATTCTTCCAATACCAAATGCTGACCATTCTGCATTTTCAGGTATACGTGTTTTAAAATATTCGATGGTTTCTGGATCATTTTCAGCGCCCCATGGAATACCTAAACAGAATTGGAATAGCGGTGTACCTTCAATAAGTCCTTCATTTATCAATTGTTTTGCAAAAGAAATATGACCACTATCAAAGCACTCTAGTTCTGGTTTAACCCCTGCATCCTTGACCAATTGAGCTTGTTTCCTCAACCAATCTGCAGGACTCAAATAAATAGCATCGCCCATATTGACGCTGCCACAATCTAATGTACACATTTCAGGTAATAACGTACCAACTGGTTCATGTCGCTCATCAGGGGTTTGCATATCGGATCCTTTTTCTGCTTTATAGGGATCTTCGAGGCTTGGAATAAAATCTCCGCCTCCACCTGATGTAATATTAATAATGATATCTTCATCTGCTTCTCTAATTAGTCTTACTGCTTCTCTAAAAAACTCCACATCATGACTAATCCCCCCTGTTTTTGGGTCTCTCGCATGAATATGTGCTACAGTAGCGCCAGCCTTTGCGCATTTAATTGCAGAATCAGCAATTTCTCGAGGCGTGATAGGTACATTTTTATTTTTTTCAACCGTATCTCCAGCACCTGTTAAAGCTGCTGTTAGCATAACTTTTTTCATTGATATAAACCTCCAAGAGAGTTTTTAATACATCGGTTAGTGTACCAACTGGACGGTTTAGTTTCAAGTCCTTAAAAATTTAAAAAAAAGAATAATCAACTTTAACTTGTTGATTATTCCTATACTATTGCACCTTATAATGTATTTTATTTTTTATAATTCTTTTTATATTTTTAATTATTTGAATGATCTGTATAAGTTGTTAGACGGTCTAACACTTGTGCCCTCATAGACTCATCAAGTGCATCCAATCCAAAAATTTCCGATAACCATAAACCATCTACCGCCAACCTAATTATCGTAGCATCAACCTTATCAAGACCGTCATGCTCAATTCTGTCTTGCCATGTCTTATAAGTGTCTTGCAATGGTAATAATAATTGACTATTAATGCCTTGCGCTGCAAGCATCCCTGAAGTTATAGACGCATTTTCTGAACGATGTTCCCGTGTCGCTTCAATAAATGCCCGTACCCATTTACCTTGTTCTTGTGGATCTTTTTGCACACGATGATCCACATTACTTCTATACAATTCATCAGCATGATCAACGAGTCCTTGTACTAATGTTAATTTATTTTTAAAATGATACAGTAATCCGCCTTTACTAACCCCAGCTTTCTTAGCAACTGCATCCAAAGTTAAGTATTCACTACCTTGCTCATTGACAATTGCGGCGGCTGCTTCAAGTAATTGTGTTCGCTTAGAAACTCTTGGCATACGTACACCTTCCTTTCAATTTCCTAGTCATCTAGAAATTTATTTATTCGAGCAAACTATATATGATAAAGTACCACGTTGCAACTTATCTTTTTTACCACTCGTCTATACACGTTGTATTAACAAGTGTTTAACGTTTATTTATCCTTCAAGCCTTTTCCATCTAAAATATGTGTTACATACTTTTCTACGCGTTGTTCTCGTGTAGTCGCTCTTTTAGCCTGTCCAATATAAAACATGTACTGCCGTTGTCTTCCAGGCGTTAACTGATTAAATGCTTCTTTCAGTTCAGGCATAGTTTCGAGTTTCGCTTGCAACTCATCTGGCATAGCATAATCTTCTGTTTGTTTCATAGGTACTTGTTTTCCAGATTGTTCTATACGTATGGCTTCGTCTAGATACCACTTAATTTCATCTTTGCGTCGCTCTATTTCTTCTAAATTTTTAAATCTCAATTGTCTAGCAGCTTGTACATTTTTGGTTTGTTGGATCAATGATTCATAAGGATCATCCATAATTGCTCCTTTTTCAAATAATAAAGCACAGTAATGTTTAAAATCTTGGACAATTACAACATTTTTATTTTCAAAAGTATAGCATGGATGCATCCACTTATAATCTTCGATTAATTCTGTTTTCTGAATGATTGTTCTCAGTGTTTTGAACTCCTCTTGCCATTGCTTTAACCGCTCTATAAAAGCATCTACCTTTACATGATGTTGTTGATTCGCCATTAAATATCCCACCTTTTCATTTTATTTATATTTACCCTCATTTTACTATGATTCTCTTTTATTTATCTATGTATATGAGGTAAATTCAAAATAAACAAAGTATTCTGATTAGTTTACTATGAATTAATGAGATATTATGCTATGATACTTTTAATTATTTTATTTCATACATTTTCAGGGGTGATTGAGTGCAACAAACAACAAATTTAAAAAAAGTATTAGGTTTAACTGATGTTATGGGGATTGCAATCGGACAGATTATAGGGGCAGGGGTTATGTCACTCACTGGCATAGGAATTCAAATGACTGGTAGCGGCATCACACCAGCATTTATTTTATCCTCTATTATAACGTTACTAACAATGTTTCCTATAGCAATTTTAGGTTCAACATTACCTACAACAGGTGGAATGTATCAATATACAAGTCGTTTATTATCTCCAAAAATTGGAGTATTTTGGTTACTACTTTTCATTTTCATACAAATCACATTATCTCTCTACGCACTTTCATTTGCTCAATACCTTGAAGGTTTGTTCCCTAGTATACCAATTAGAACAGCTGCATTTGTGTTATTGACACTTCTATTTATAGTGAATCTTGTAGGTGTAAAATCAGCCTCTATCGTTGGTAATTTAATGGTTATTACCTTAATCATTGCACTTTCATGCTTCATCATTTTTGGTATGCCTCATGTTAACTTTAGTGTATTCACACCGTCTTCAATGTTACCTGATGGTTTTACAGGATTCTTTACTGCGGTAGGATTAGTATCTTTTGCTACAGGTGGCGCTCAAGTTGTAGCTGAACTTGGTGGGGAAATGAAAAACCCTAAACGTGATATACCTATTGTTATAATAGTTGCGACGATTTTTGTAGGTTTACTGTATGCATTTATTGCGTCAATAGCTGTCGGCGTATTACCTATACCGGAAGTTGCAGGGAGACCATTAACAAGCGTTGCCAAAGAAGTATTACCTACACCCGTTTTTATTTTCTTCATGGTAGGTGGTGCAATGTTTGCCTTGGCAACCACATTAAACTCTACATTTACATGGGTGACCAAAAGTTTACTTATCGCCATACAGGATGGTTACTTACCTAAAGCTTTAGGTAATGTAAATAAACGCTTTGGAACACCTCATTGGTTATTATTCATTTTTTATATTATAGGTGCTTTACCTATTATTTTTGGTATGTCTTTAAATGTTGTTGCTCAACTCGGTACAGGCATATCACTTATAGTCTTTGCATTTCCAGCGATTGCCGTAACACAATTGCCTAAAAAATATCCTGAAGCTTATCAACAATCTCCATTTAAAATACCGTATCCTATATTGTTAATCATTGCTGTTATAGCAGTTATTGTATTAATTTACCAATCCTATTTGCTCATTTCTGATTTGAAATTAATTTATATTATTGGAACTGTCATCTATATTGCACTTTCAGCATTGATTGCGCACTTTTCTAACCATAAACTGAATTTAAAACTTAATTCAATAAATTTTAATACACCTAAACAATCTAAAGAAACAATTAAATCTTGATTCATTTCCTGCTTTACACTGATTAAAGATTAAAAATTTAAAATAGCAATGAGCATTAAAAAACTTTGAAACTATAATGAGATTAGCCAAATTGAGAACTGAATAAAAAAACCAAACGCTACTTTTAGCGTTTGGTTTGTCTATGCTCTAGCACAAAAGTTTAACTTTTATTTTAAGTTAAACAGGCAGATCAGTTGTTTGATGTTTTTAGAAAACTTCTAAATGTTCAACTTTTGTCCATACTCTATTTATGCATGGTTATATTTTGAAATATTTTTCAAACTCAATACCAAGATAAGCGCCACAATAGCAATTGCAGCAGAGAAATAAGTAGTCGCAAGTACGTTAAGGTTCGACACGACTAATCCTCCAACTATACCGCCAATACCTATACCGGCATTAAGACTAGACATATTCCAGCTCATTACTTGGCTTGTATCACCTTCGACATGCTCGATCATACCACTTTGGATAGCCGGATTAGTGCTCCATTGCATAATGTTCCACATAAATATCACCATTAATAGCAAACCTGTGCCTGGCAAGAATATATTCAATATCAATAGCATGATAATAAAAATAGTTGTGGCAATCGTTAACCAACGCTTACTTGTTAATTTATCTGATAAGAAACCACCCATAGAAGTTCCTATTACACCAGCGATACCATTAATGAGTAATGCTATTGATACAAATGATAAATCATGACCTCCAGATAATATTAATGGATTAATATAAATAAATGTTACTGAATTAGCTACAAGTAATAAGAATGTGATACCTAGGAATTTCACAATTTCTGTAGGTCGTAAAATTTTAGATTTTGTACTTGAGTTTTCTCTATTATTACTCGCTTCAGTAGTCTCTTGAAACATTGGTTTAGGTACATATATAAACATCAACACGCCTACAATAAGACTGACAGCGACAATAAATAAAAAGGTATAACGCCATCCTACAAGATCGCCAATAATTGTCCCAATCGGTACACCAAAGACATTGGCACCACTAAAACCAGAATAAACGATACCAATCATTTTTCCACGATGTTGAGGCGCAGTTAACAATGCTGTTAAAGCAAGAATTTTTACAACGATTAAAGCTGCTGCTGCAGATGATAATATACGGCCCAACACTAAAATTGTAAAATTCGGTGCTATTGCAATAATAACGTTACCCACAATAAAAATCGCAAGTGCCGATAATAAAACAGGTCTTGGTGAAAAACGATTTGTCAGTTTAACTAATATAGGACCTGCAATTGCAAAAGTGATGGCATATAATGTCACCAACTGACCCACTATAGCTTCAGATACATGAAGATCGTTACTCATTAAATTCATAATACCGGCCACCATCATTTCTACCATACCCACGATAAATATACTTAAAATAAAGGTTATGATACGCATAGCTGACATACTATACACTCCTTTCTCGAATTATTTTTAAAATTTTTCATAACTCTTATATTATAAACCATACGTCAACACATTGACGCTTTATCCTTATGTAAGATTCATACTTTGATGACAGGTTCCTGAGAAAGATATGAACTATATACAACTTAAAATATCTTGCACATAGAAACTCCCCTTTAATACACTTGCATTAAAGAGGAGGAAATATGATTTATAACAATATCCTGATTTCATTTTCATAACTATTTTTCTTTCAATAAATCTCGACCTATAAGTTGATGACGTTCATTGAAAAATTGTTTATAACTTAAATAGGTTGCAATAAGTGCTGACATAATTGTCGCTGTGGTATGAATAAATACCACCATTAATTGAAATTTAACTGCATCTAACGGTGCAACACCACCAATGATTAAACCTGTCATCATACCAGGTATAGATACAATACCATAAGTTTTTACCGAGTCGATAGTTGGTACAATTGCAGTCTTTACACTATCACGAATCGTTGCTTTAGAAGAAATTTTGGGGTTTGCTCCTAATGCCAATTTCGCCTCAATTTGACTCATTTCTTTTACAAATTCTCTATCTAAATTCTGATATGCCAAATTGATTGCAATCATCCCATTGCTGCCTAACATTCCAGCTACAGGTATCAGTTCATTAGGTTTAAATTGAATTGCTCCAGTTAATATAACACCTGTTAAAGGCAATGCCACCCCAATAAAAATCGCAATGAATGATATCCAAAAAACATGGTGCATTACAGGTGATGCCCTACCTATCGTATTCCAAGAAGCATTTATAATGATGACTAGCACAAATAAGAGTAAGATCCATTTTTGGTTCACATTAAAGATAAAATGCAATAAATATCCCAAAATCACAAGCTGTACGACAGCTCGTATCGTGGCAACAAGTAAATCTTTAATAATATGTAATTTCTCTTTATACGATACAATAATTGGAAAGAGCAACAATAATCCTGTAAGCGCTAATGCAGTTGTACTCATCGTAAATGCTCCTCCTTCTCAATTTTGCCATCAACGAGTCGAATACGCTTTTTAAAATGCCTCATACTTTGATTATTACTATGTGTAATCCACAACACAGAGATGCCTTCTTCAGCTAATTTAAATATAATTCTTTCAATATTTTCGCTATTTTCAGTATCTAAAGCACTTGTTGCTTCGTCTAACAACAGCATTTTAGGTGTATACATCAATTGTCTAGCGATTGTAATACGTTGACGCTCTCCACCTGATAACCGCTCTAAGCGAGTATTCAAATGATAATGTCCTAATCCTACTGCTTTCAGTAATGACTTGGCTTTTTTTCGATCAAATTTATCATCCCTCGCAATAGATGGAAATGCCAAATTTTCACCTATGGTTCTATCAAATAAATCACTTTCTTGTAGCAAATAACTGATATCCATGCGTAATCTTTCCGGGTTAATTTGATTGTATGCTTTGCCGTTTAAATATAATTCACCTTGCGTAGGACTAATTAAATTACTAATAAGGCGTAACAAGGTGCTCTTACCGCTTCCAGAAGGCCCTATAATAGCAATTGTGTCACCTTTGTCTATCTTTAGATTAAGATCATGAATAATGACTCGATTGTCTACTTTATACGAGATATTTTCTAATTTTAACATCTTATACCCTCCTATAATTGATGCGCCATTTAAATGATATACCTAACAGATAACGTTATAATAAAGCATTACTATATGCTTTATTAACATGACAAATCACTATCATTCTGATTGCTAGGATATTTAAGTCTTTATAAACAACGCTATGCCTTATACTTTTATTTAAAAACGATTGTAGCTATAAATGAAATGAAATTAATTAATGCATGTAGCGAAATAGATACCGCCAAATTCATACCACTCTTAAGATAAACAAAAACGAGACCTGTAGCGATAATGATATATCCACCAATTTCAAATGGAGAAGTTGCTCCCAATACGTGAATACTTGCAAAGAGAATTATAGAAAGCGTTGCTGCCAAACTATATGTAATTTTTTTGCCTAATTCATGAATGATTAAATGTCTAAATAATAATTCCTCAATGATAGGTGTAAGGATTACAATATCTAAAAACACTAACGGTAATAGCCACTCCTCTTTAAACATACCGTTTATTTCTTTTTGATTCTCTGTTACACCATACTGCAATGCTTTAGGTAAAAAGGTGATTAACCACTCATATATAGGTGATAAAATAATAATGAACATATAAGTCACTATTATAAGTAATGTATATCTAGTTACATTTTTAAATCGCTTTATCCCAATATAAGCAATCCCCTCTTTACGATGAAAGGCATAAAAACTTAATAAAATAATGAGTTCAGCAACCAATCCACCTAAAATTGTAATTGTATTAGTCGAAACTAAAGCTTCATTTTTCACATTTAAGGTCAACATTATAGTGTAGAGAAAAAGAAATAACATTGTAGGAATAATAGTATAACTAATTATATAAATAGGAATTAACCAAAAATCTTTTTTTACAACTTTATTTTGTCGCCAAACATTCATTTCATCTGTAATATCTCTTTGTTGTTTTAATTGTTCTGTCATGTAAATAAAACACCTTCCTCAATAATATATACAATATATCATGATTCATTCTAAATATGTACATTCTATAAAACGAAAGTTTATATATTATTATAAAAAATATAATATTAAAAGATATAATTTTTCCTTTGAGAGAATTGTTGTAATATTTGTTTTTTGTTGTAGTATATACATAAATAGGAGGGGTATGAAATGGCTATATTAACTGTATTGCAATTCATCGTGAATATTACTATTGTTCTATTTTTATTGAGTATGCTCATCATTGGCATACTATTACTATTTAAAGATAAACGTCAAAAACAACATAGCGTGTTACGAAACTATCCTTTACTTGCACGTGTACGTTACTTTGTTGAAAAAATAGGCCCAGAACTCCGACAGTATTTATTTTTAGCAGATACTGAAGGTAAGCCCTTTTCACGTAATGACTTTACTAATATTGTTATTGCAGGAAAATACAATACACGCATGACGAGTTTTGGTACGCAACAAAAATACGAAGATGGCTTTTATATTCAAAATACAATGTTTCCACTTCAAACGACTGAATTACATATTGATCAATCACCTATGATTTCAACGTTTGTATACCAAATTGATAATGAACGTTTATTGGATCGTGAAGAACATCGTAATCAAGCTGAAATAGATCCCTATTATTTATCTGATGAAGATGCCATAATACTCGGTGATGAGCTTAAGTATCCTTTCAAATTGAAGCGGTTAGTCGGTCAATCTGGTATGAGCTATGGCGCCTTAGGTAGTCACGCCATTACTGCGCTTTCAAAAGGACTGGGACGCGCTGATACTTGGATGAATACAGGTGAAGGTGGATTGTCAAAATATCACCTTTCAGGGCGTGCTGATATCATCTTTCAAATAGGTCCTGGTTACTTTGGAGTAAGAAATAAAGCAGGTAAATTCGATTTAAATGCATTTCTACAGCTTGCTAATAATGAAGCGGTAAAAGCATTTGAAATTAAGTTGGCACAAGGTGCAAAAACGCGTGGCGGGCACATGCAAGGCAACAAAGTCACCGAGGAAATAGCAGAAATTAGAAAGGTTGAACCATGGCAAACAATTAATTCTCCTAACCGTTTTGATATTATAGATACGCCAGAAGCATTACTCAATTGGGTAAACGATTTACAATATCACGGTCAAAAACCTGTTGGCTTTAAAATTGTAATCAGTAAAATATCTGAAGTGGAAGCGCTAGTTGATGCTATGATTCAGACTCAACAATATCCAAACTTTATTACTGTTGATGGTGGCGAAGGAGGCACTGGCGCTACCTTCCAGGAATTAGAAGATGGTGTCGGTTTACCATTGTTTACTGCTTTACCTATCTTAACAGCAATACTTGAAAAATATGGAATCCGAGACCGTATTAAAATTTTCGCCTCCGGTAAACTTATAACACCTGATAAAATTGCGATTGCACTAGGGCTTGGTGCTGATGTAATAAATGTAGCTCGTGGGATGATGATTAGTGTTGGATGTATTATGAGCCAACAATGTCATATGAATACTTGCCCTGTCGGAGTAGCAACGACTGATCCTAAGAGAGAAAAAGGTTTGAGTATAGATGAAAAAAAATATCGCGTAACTAATTTTGTTACGAGCTTACACGAGGGATTATTTAATATCGCAGCTGCAGTTGGCGTAGAATCTCCTACAAAGATATCTAAAGAACATATTATTATTAAAAAGAAAGATGGCGGCATTCAATCCATCCAAGACTATAAATTAAAATTAATCGAATCTACTAAATAATATAAAAGACTCTATGATATGCGTCAGTATCCAACATACTGTCCATAGTCATAGAGCTTATTTTTATGAAAAATTATGCTTCATTTATTTGTTGTACCAATTTTGATTCGATAACACTTTGTGTATCTTCTAAGGGATTAAACTCAAACTTCTTACCATTAATAAACACTGTTGGAATTCCATTGATTCCCCTTTCAAAGGTTTCTGCATGAATTGCCAATGACCGCGCATCTGCCGAATTTTGAGGTGTTAATTTAAATTCTTGCTCCATTTTTTCTTCAATGGCTGCAAAGCTGACTTTCCATTCTCGTTGCGTATCATATAATTTATGAATGATTTTTAATGTTTCTTCTGGTTGGTGATAATCTAAATAAATATTAGCAATTGTACCTTTTAATAAACCTTGCTTTGTTTTATCAAAGTGTTTGATGACGTGTTTCACTTGTCCTTGCTCTATAAGCGGTTGCAGCGTTTTATCTGCAGCTTTAAAATAATTTTTACAATAAGGACATGCAAAGTTTATAAATGATTCTACTGTAATAGTTGCATCCTCCGAACCAAATGTAAGATGTGTTATTTCTGTCATATAAAAATCCCTCCATTCTTCTTATATTTATATTGAAACATGGCTATTTATTTATTGCACACTTTTAGTCTTACTTTCCCGCTCGGATTTAAACTAAAGTTTGTATTTCTTCATCCTAGTATTTATCAACAGTTGTGATATTCAAATTACTATATATTCAATGACTTCATGGTAAAATAAAGTTATCAAATTTTAATGGGAGGAATTATATGAACAAGTCAGTAAAATTATTAAAATCTTTAACAGATGTTGATGGTATTGCCGGACATGAAATGGACGTTAAAGCGCTAATGCACGATTATTTAGAACCAGTGAGCGATGAAATTGTAGAGGACAATTTAGGTGGCATCTTCGGTAAAAAAACAGCAACTAATGGTACTAAAACTTTAATGGTTGCTGGTCATTTAGATGAAATAGGCTTCATTGTTACTAAAATAGATAATGAAGGCTACTTGAAATTCACACCTATTGGTGGTTGGTGGAATCAAGTCATGTTATCTCAAAAAGTAACTATTACTACTGATGATGGCAGAAAAATTAGAGGCATTATCGGTTCAAAACCACCCCATGTATTATCTCCTGAAGATCGTAAAAAAAATGTCGATATGAAAGAAATGTTTATTGATATTGGTGTTAAAAGTAAAAAAGAAGCCGAACAATATGGTATTGAGGTCGGTAATATGGTCACGCCTTATAGTGAATTTGAAACTTTAGCAAATCAAAAATATTTAAGTGCTAAAGCATTTGATAATCGCTATGGTTGTGCATTAGCTGTAGATGTATTACAAAATCTCAAAAATGAATCAATTGATGTGAACCTTGTCTCTGGAGCAAATGTACAAGAAGAAGTCGGTCTTCGTGGTGCGAAAGTTGCAGCAAATAAAGTAAAACCAGATCTAGCAATCGCAGTTGATGTTGCAGTGGCTTACGACACACCAGGTATGTCTGGTCAAGTAAGTGATACTGCACTTGGTAATGGACCAGTTGTAATTATAATGGATGCATCAAATATCGGTCATGTTGGGTTTACCAAACATATTAAAGCCGTCGCCCAAAAACATAATATTTCAATTCAATTAGATACAACTGCTGGTGGCGGTACAGATGCCGGAAGTATTCATGTAGCCAATGAAGGTACGCCAACTGTGTCTATTGGCGTAGCATTACGTTATATGCATTCAAATGTTTCTGTACTACACACAGATGATTACAAAAATTCTGTCGCCTTAGTCACTGAAATTGTTAAGTCATTAAATGATGATGTTATTGATCAAATTATTTGGTAATACTGTGCTGTTATTCATATATAATATTTCGCAGTCTAAATCTACGTTTCATCTATTATATTAATCATTGTGATAATCACTTACAACTTTTTGTAAGTGATTATTTTTTGCTTTATTTTCCTATAAGTCTCTCCCTATCTAATATTTTCTTATAGAATCTATTTTAACCATTTTATTTAAATTTAATGTATTACATTACATGTTTCCTCCCCTTAATAAAGGGAATATTTTTATGAATTAAGTGTATAATTTCAATGGATTATCCAAATAAATTTGAATCAATTACTTATGATATTTTACTTTTCTTCAATATTCTGAATAATGATTGTCTTAATAGAATTGCGATATAGAGGAGCGTGAAGTATGCCGAAAATTTTATTAACAGGTGCTTCGGGTTACATCGGTGGCCACCTTAAAGAAAATCTCAAAAAAAATCATGAAATAGTTGCTATTTCAAGGAATATAAAAAATAAGAAAAACGAAAAAAATGTGACATGGAAAGCTGCAGATCTATTTGATTTAGATGAAATAAGCGAGGTAATGAAGGATGTTGATATCGCAATTTATTTAGTTCATTCGATGATGCCATCAGCCAAGCTTACGCAAGCTAATTTTGAAGATATGGATGCTTTACTTGCGGATAATTTTGCTAGAGCTGCAAAGCAAAATCATATTAAACATATTATTTTCTTAAGTGGTTTAATTCCAAACACTGACACTTTATCTCCCCATCTTAGAAGTAGATTAGAATGCGAAAAAATACTAGGTTCTTATGGTATACCTGTTAGCACACTAAGAGCTGGTCTAATTATCGGTGCCAAAGGAAGTTCCTACCCCATACTCAAAAAACTCGTTGAGCGATTACCATTACTTGTTTTACCTGCTTGGTCCTATAACATGACATTACCTGTTTCAATTAATGATGTTATCAATGGCCTCACAATCTTAGTTGACAGACAGCCTAAACAAAACGAGTCCATTGATATCGGGGGCCCTGAACATATGACGTATAAAGCGTTATTTAGACGTACCTCCCGCGTACTCGAAAAAAACTTACCTATGATTGATATCCCAATCATACCGATATGGTTAAGTAAATATTGGGTAAAAGTGATTTCTGGGACTTCAAAAGAAATGGTATACCCTTTGATGGATAGTCTAATTCACGACATGACTAGATCACAAAAACACACTGTAAATGACATTTCAATTGGTAAAATAAATTATGAAGAAAGTGTTGAGCGTGCACTCAAAGAAGAAGAAAAGCAAAAATCAAACAAAATTACGAATAGCAAAAAACAGTTTCAAATCAAAGATGTTAGAGCCATTACACGTATCAAAGTGCCTCACGACTATACAATAAACCATGTAGCAAACGAATATTCAGATTTTTTAAGACGCTTTACCTTTAATTTTGTTAAAAGCGAAATTAATCATAATTACTTTAAAATAAAAATACCCTTACTCAATAAATTATTATTACTACTAAAAAAAGATCATGAAGCATCTAATACTAATAGAGTTCTATATAGAATTATTGGTGGTGACTTTGCTTATTCAACAAATGGTGGTAAAGCAACGTTGGAATTTCGACGCATCTTAGATAGCGACAAAGCCTTAATTGCGCTGCAAGAATACCAACCTACATTACCGTGGTTTGTTTATACTTTAACGCAAGCTAAAATTCACAAAAGCGTAATGAATATTTTCGCACGAAAAATGAATACACTCGCAAAATCAGACTTCGCTCATACTCATAATATTAAAATTACGAAAAAGTTAATTCAAAATCTTAGCATTTCATTGGGGGTTATCACTATTTTAATAACATCTACAAAACTTTTACCCATAAAAAATAAAGGGTTTAATATCAAACACTAAGGAGCGTGTCATTTTGTCTATAATTCCTAATATATTCAGAATAGCTTTACCCCTCATAGGCGGTAAACTCATTGGTACATATGCAGTAAAAAACGCACGTGCAGATTTAAGAAAAACAAAAAAACCCCCTTTTTCACCACCTGGCTATGTATTTCCTATCGTTTGGTCTATATTATATACATGCATGGGTATTGCATATACCGTAGCCAAAAATACTCAAAATAATACTACACACATTACAAGTGCACATTATACACAATTAGGATTGAATTATTTATGGTCCTTGTTATATTTTAAATTTAAACTACGTGGTTTCGCTTTAATAGAGAGCTATATGCTATTATTATCAGTTATTGTTATGTGTATGAAGTTCTTAAAAGCACATAAATTTAGCGGCTTAATTATGATGCCTTATGTATTATGGTCTACATTTGCGAGTTATCTGACTACTGGTAATTGGTTATTAAATAAAGATAATCCTAATTATCACTAATTCGTCAAAGCATATAAAAATACATTCTAAAAAACGTTCAATTTCACCTATTCCTAAGTGAAATTGAACGTCTATTTATCAGCGTTAAATTACTCAAATGTAATTGTTTGTGGTGTATCTATATCATCATCATTCATAACTTTTATTGATTTTGGTGTTATTTTTAGTACGCATAAATCAGTATCTTCTTTAGAATCAAAAAATGTTTTATCTTGCTGTTCCCATAACCAATCAATCGTTGCTTGATCTTTAGTGATTTCAACAAACCCATCTATTTCAAGAAAACTGCGATTGTTCATTTCATCATATCCAAGTAAAACATGCGTTCTAGGATTATCCTTAAACGCTTTAACTTTAATAGAATGAATACTTGTCTTAGTATAAAGTGTCAGACCGTCATTGTAGAACACCATATACCTACTACGAGGTACATTATGATGTGCCGTTGATAAGACGCCAATCTTTGATTGACTTAATATATTGTTTATAGTTGAAAGTATTTTATCATTGTTCATTTTTTAATTCACCTCTCTTTAATCATTACCCTAAAAATGAATTGCAAACACCCTATTTAAGTTTGCAAAGACACACTAAATTGTTTATAAGGAGCTATTTATGAAAGAAAGACAAAAAACCGAGCATTTATGGCGTACAGAAAAATATAATGTTCTATGGCATAGTCATAAAAGTTATTTATACATACGTGAATTATTAAAAAAGAACGCCTCATATCCAGTAGTTAAGACTGAAATTAAAATAGCTTTAAAAACGCCTACGACAAAATCCAATGTCATGAATGCAGCTGATCATATGTGGGGATACTTCAAAAAACGAGCATCACCTGAAGAAAAAAATCATTATTTAGAACTTAAATCTGCTTTTAAAAATGATGAAAAAGATGAAGAAGTACTGAGACTATTTTTAAAAACATTAGCGCATCAATATCAAGTCGAATATTTAATTGAAAGTACAATACTAAAATAATTTAACAGGCAAGGAGGCGTATTATTATATATTTAGGAGTCTTACTTAATCGTGTTTTTAGAATGAACAATAATCCATTATTTAATTATGTATTCGATAATCAAGATAAAATCAAAAAACTATATCTTATTATACCTTTAGAAGATCTTTCGGATGCTGGAAAAGCAAAGCAAGATTATTATGAAACTGTAACAAGCGGGTTTATTAACTCTTTACATCAACATAATATTCATCCTTACATTGTCCCGTATGAAAATTTACCGACATTGGCTACTCAATTAGAGTTAAGTCATATATTAATAGGTAAAGATATCATGAGTTATCATCATGACGAATATGATTTCCCACATCTTACATCATATTTCACTAACTTTAATATAAAGGTGATTGGCAAACGCGTGAACCATTACTTTAAACCTTCAAGTACTTTGAATAAGCAATTACAGCCTTATAAAATTTTTATAAGTTTTTATAAAGCCAACAGAAAATATATCACAAATCGTTCAAGTAAAAATTATGATTTAAAACAATTAAGCCAAATCTCAGAAAAAGGTTCGAATCAAAGTAAACAATCTTTACGTTATACACAAGACTTAGAGGAAATGGCACAAAAAGATTGGCAACATTTTTTGGATGTTGATATTTCTTCTTATAAAGATTTAACCAATGATATTTCAAGCGATTATGTGAGCGGGTTGAGTATTTATTTAGCTTTTGGATTAGTTGATATTCAGGAAATCCTTAATGATTTATTAAATGGTTATGATAGTGATGAAGTTAATTATGAAGCATATATAAGAGAATTAATGTTTCGCGAATTTTATTATATTTTGATGACTTACTATCCAGCCACTGCCACTCAGTCATTCAACAAAAAATACCGTAATATACAATGGTCAGATCATACTCAAAATTTTGAAGCTTGGAAAAATGGTACAACTGGATTTCCAATTGTTGATGCCGCAATGCAAAAATTAAAACAAACTGGTTTTATGCATAATCGTCTAAGAATGATTGTATCTCAATTTTTAACAAAAGATTTATTTATTGACTGGACCCTCGGTGAATCTTATTTTAGAAAATATTTAATTGATTATAATAATGCGTCTAATGTTCATGGATGGCAGTGGTCAGCGTCAACAGGAACAGACGCAGCACCCTATTTCAGAATGTTTAATCCCGTTAGACAAAGTGAGCGTTTCGATTTACAAGGATATTTTATTAAATCACGATTATCTATTTTTAAAAATATTCCTAGTAAGTTCATCCATGACCCTACAAGTAATGAAGATATACTAAAAAGTGAGCATAATATAACATTAGGTACAGATTATCCAAAAGCACTGATAGACCATAAACTGAGTAGAGATTTAGTTATCAAAACCTTTAAAAGCTTCAAATAAAATAATTATAAATAAAGGTTATCTCGTTTAAAATACGAGATAACCTTTATTGTGTCAAAAACAAAAATATTATTTCTTTAAGTAAACATACCCATTTAAAATCTAAAAACAATAACACTTTCACTATTTAATGGTTTGTTGCCAGCTTTTATCACTTAACATCTCGCCCGGCCAAGTATAGGCCATCACACCACCGTCTATTGTAATTGACTCACCTGTGATAAATGAGCTATCATCCGAAGCTAGAAATGCTACGAGTTTCCCCACTTCCTCTGGTGTGCCTAATCTACCAAGTGGTGTCACCCATTTTTGATTTTCTCTGAAAGCTTTTCCAGCTTCATCTTCAGCCGTCCCTGTAAGTTTATCTACAAGTGGTGTTTCAATTGTTCCCGGTGCAATTGCATTTGCTCTAATATTTTCTCGACCATATTCAATCGCTGTTGAACGTGTAAAGTTCACAACGCCACCTTTAGCAGCATTATATCCAGAACGATTTAAATCTGCCGCATGGCCTGAGAATGAAGCAGTATTGATTATAGAACCCCCTTGATCCATCATCATTGGAATAAAGAATTTCGTCATTAGAAATGTACCTCTTAAATCAACACCCATAATTTTATCGAATACTTCAACTGGATATTCATGTATACGTCCAGCAGCATTGTCCACCCCTGCATTATTAAATAAAATATCTATTTTACCGTAGTCTTCTTTAACTGATTCGGCAAAACGTTCTACAGCATGTTCATCAGAGATATCGACAATATATCCTGAAGCCTTTTGACCCGCTTCATTAATTTTTTTCACAACATCATGTACTTTGTCAGAAACATCTGCTGCCAACACATGTGCGCCCTCATTAGCCAAAATTTGGGCTGTTGCTGCGCCAATTCCCGTACTTGTACCAGTAAGTACTGCCACTTTATGATCTAATCTTCCCATTGATAATCACAACTCCTTTATTATTATCACATCATTACTTGTATTTCCTTTCTACAGGTTACTAAAACGTCTTACCCCTATTCTCCTTAATAATCTATAGCGAATCGCTTTTAAATCACGTCAAATTTATCTTAAAAGCAATAAACAATTATTTTCCATCTATAGTTTTTTCTGAATTTTCATTCTATTTACATACATAATTTGATATAATTTCGTTAACTTGTTTGGGAGGTCGGTACAATGGCTAATAACTCGAAAGCAAAGATATCTTTTATAAATAGGTTTTTAAACATTGTTGAAAAAGTAGGAAATCGGTTACCAGACCCAAGTATTTTATTTTTTTTAATGTGTTTAGGTCTCGCTATACTTACATGGCTTGTCTCCTTATTTCATATTAATGTTAAACATCCCGGTACTGGTGATACGATCACCATTAAAAGTATTTTAAGTAAAGATGGCCTCACGATGATTCTTAACGATGCCATTAAGAATTTTTCTGAATTTCCAGTACTGGGGTTAGTACTCGCAGTTATGCTTGGTATCGGCGTTGCTGAAAAAACAGGTTATTTTGATAAGCTCATGGTTCAAGTTGTACATAAAGCGCCTCAAAAAATTATCATACCCGTTATTATACTGATTGGCATTTTGGGAAATGCCGCTGGTGATGCTGCTCCAATTGTATTACCTCCGCTTACAGCAATGGTATTTATTAAGTTAGGCTATCACCCTATCGCAGGACTAGCGATGGCCTACGCCGCTGCTATCGGAGGCTTTTCAGCAAATTTCATGATTGGTATGTCAGATGCTTTACTCTATGCATTTACGGAACCTGCTGCAAAAATAGTTTCCGATGATGTACATATCAATGTAGCTATGAATTGGTATTTTATTGCTGCCAGCGTCATCGTATTATTACCTGCTGTTTATTGGGTAACCATGCGTTTTGTTATTCCAAGACTCGGTAAATTCGATGCATCTCAGTCTGATATTCAGGTGGATGATGCCAATTCCGGTCTGACACCACAAGAGAATCGGGCGGTATTTTGGGCTAATATTAGCTTTTTTGTAGTTATCGCACTAATCATTATCTGTGCTATACCGCAGAATAGTTTTTTAAGAAATGCAAAAACTGGCAGTTTACTGAATGATGCTCCAATTATAAACGGCGTTGGATTACTCATCTTAATACTATTTTTAGTACCTGGACTAGTCTATGGCGTTATGATGAAAGAATTCAGAAGTACAAAAGACTTAGGTAAAATGCTTGCTGACTCAATGTCTTCTATGGGTTCATTTATCGTTATCGTATTCTTTGCTGCTCAATTGCTCGCTTTTTTAGAATGGAGTAATTTAGGTATTATTGTAGCTGTTAAAGGGGCTGCCTTGCTTCAAGGTCAAAATGGTGTCGTACTCATTTTAGGTATCATATTATTAAGCGCTATGATTAATTTACTTATCGGTAGCGCCTCTGCTAAATGGGGCATTTTGGCTCCTATTTTTGTACCGATGTTGATGATTGTTGGATTTCATCCTGCTTTTACGCAAATGCTTTATCGTATAGGTGATTCAATCAGTAATCCAATAACTCCAATGATGCCTTACTTACCCTTGTTATTATCTTATGCACAAAAATATGATAACAATATGAAATTAGGCTCGCTATTATCTAGTTTAATGCCCTATACCATTATTCTAAGTATTATTTGGCCATTATTTATGATTGTTTGGTATTTATTAGGATGGCCACTTGGTCCCGGAGGTCCATTAATGATTAAACATTAAACACTATACTATATTTTTATACTAAATAAGCAATCAGGAGGCATGCTATTGCGTAGCATAGAACCACCTTCCTCTCGGTTGCTTATCTTACTTTTTTAGCTTTAATACATATTAAGTCGTAAATGTATTCTAATTTTTATTTAATTACAATGAATAGATTGGGCACAAATTATTTTATTTACTGTAATATTAAGGTGATAAACGGGTAAACATATACATAAAAGTATTTAACCGTATATGTATAGGAGGCAATCATGGAACGTATAGGATTAATAGATATTGGTTCGAATACCATTAGACTTGTTATTTTTGAATTTGACACTAAAACAGGATTAAACGAAATATTAAACATAAAAACGCCAGCCAGATTAAGTCAATACTTAACTCCAGATCTCTCTATGAACGATGAGGGTATTTCAGTATTGACCAAAGCATTATATAGCTTTAAAAAGGTGGCTGAAAAATTCAAGGTGAATGAATTACATCCTGTTGCTACAGCAGCCATCAGACAATCTTCAAACCGTGACACTATTCTTACTTATATAAAAAAAGAACTCGATATCCATATTAAAATAATTCCAGAAAAAGAAGAAGCTTTTTATGGTTTCTATGCAATTACGCATACAACAGATATTAATGATGGCATCTCTGTGGATATTGGTGGTGGCTCGACTGAAGTCACTTTGTTTAAAGATAAAAAATTAGTAGAAGCGTACAGTTTTCCATTTGGTGTCGTTACACTAAAAAGAAAGTTCTTTGAAAACAAAGAACATAATGATAAATCAGCAATAAAAGCTATGGAAAAATTTATTTCAAAACAATTTGATCAACTTGCATGGATAAAAAATCAAAAAGTTACATTAGTTGGTATCGGAGGATCAGCACGTAATGTAGCACGTATTCATCAATCTGAACATGCCTACCCTATTGGGGGCGTACATAATTATACAATGGTTGAAGATAATATTGAGGAAGTCTATTCAATTATCAAAAAAAGCTCGCGAGATGAGTTAAAAGATATCGATGGATTAAGTAGAGATCGCGTGGATATTATTTTACCGGCTGTAGCCGTATTCAAGACTTTATTCAATAAAATGAATGCGACACAATTTACCTTTTCACGTAAAGGTTTACGTGAAGGTTATGCTATGAAATTAATTAGTGAACGTCACCCTGAAGAATTTAAAAAAGAAAATATTAGAAAAGATGCCTTATATCATTTAGCTAACGAATATGGTATTGAAGAAGAAAGTGCTGAACAACGTGCTAAATTAGCCTATTCTTTATTAAATCAATTGATAGCTTTAAATCTATTAGAAGTATCTAGAAATGAAATGAGATTATTTGCTGAAGGTGCTTTTCTGTATTACTTAGGTCGCTTCATAGATGCTGATTCAAGTTCACCACATACGTATTATATTATCGCCAATTCAATGATCGATGGCTTCCCTCATGAAGACAGAGTAAAACTCGCACTACTTGCCAGTTTCAAGAATAAATCCCTTTTAAAATTCTTTAGTCATGAAACAAAATGGTTACGTGGTAAAGAGCTCGATAATATTCAATATTTAGGTGGCATTATTAAATTCGTGAACGCTTTAAATATTTCACACACGAATTCAGTTGATCGCATTGAGTTACAACACAATGACGACGGTTATACGTTATATGTTTACTATTCTGGAGAACCTATTGCAGAAGAATACCAGGCACAAAGACAGAAAAAACATATTGAAAAAATATTAAAAACGGAACTGTCTATAATCTTTACAAAATCTTAAAATTCATGTGCTATGTTATATGTAGCACAATATGTAATTTAGACTATAAGAGGTGTAAAAAGCGCTATGCAGAGAAATTTGGGAGAAAAAGATTTTAATTTACCGCAATATTATAATAATAGAGAATTGAGTTGGTTGGATTTTAATTATCGCGTATTACGAGAAGCCAAAGATAAAAATAATCCTCTCCTCGAACAACTTAACTTCATTTCAATTTTCAGCTCTAACTTAGATGAATTTTTTATGGTTCGTGTAGCTGGCCTACAAGATCAAGTTAAATTGGGATACAACAAACCTGAAAATAAATCGCAGTTAACACCATTACAACAACTTAAACAAATTAAAATTAAAAATAAGAAAAATGTAGAATTACAATACATGCGTTATAATGAATTAGTGGACGAATTACGTCAGTATCATGTTGAAATTGTTAAACCAGACGAACTCCCTGAGTCACTTCTACCACAATTACAATCAGAATTTACAAAGGATATACTACCAACGCTTACACCACTAGGTATTGATGCGTATCATCCTTTCCCAAATTAAATAATAAAAGTTTAAATATCTTTGTTGATATAGATACTGAGGATACAATTAACTCAGCAATTGTCCAGATTCCATCGCTAATACCTCGTTTTTGGTCATTAAATCAAGGTGAAAAGCAATATATTATCATGGTCGAAGATATTATCACTTACTTTATTAATGATCTATTTACAGGATATGAAGTATTAAATACTTTTACTTTTAGAATAACAAGGAACGCTGACTTAACTATTCATGAAGATGGCGCTGAAGATTTATTAATCGAAATAGAACGCTTCTTAAAAGAGCGTAAAAGCGGTACAGCTGTACGTTTAGAAGTAGATGGAAGACATGCCACCAATGAAGATATTCTTTGGATTATGAATCAATTAGAAGTCAATGATGAAGATGTATACTTCTTGAACGGACCCTTAGATTTAACCATGCTTTTTGACTTAGTCGGTCATTTATCCCATAAACTAAATCATTTAACACACAATAAATATGTACCTCAACTACCTAGAGATTTGGGTAATGAAAATATATTTGACGTTGCTTTAAAACAAGATATTTTCTTCCATCATCCTTATGAGTCATTTGAACCGATTGTTGACTTTATCCGCGAAGCTGCCGATGACCCGAACACAATTGCAATTAAGCAAACCTTATATCGTGTAAGTAAAGATTCTCCTATTATTAATAGTTTGAAAGTAGCCGCTGAAAAAGGAAAGCAAGTCACCGTACTTGTTGAACTTAAAGCACGTTTTGACGAGGAAAATAATGTACATTGGGCAAGGATGTTAGAAGATGCTGGATGTCATGTGATTTATGGCATGACTCACTTAAAAACACACAGTAAAATTTCACTTGTCGTTAAACGCATTAATAACACACTAACTTCTTTTGTCCATTTAGGTACTGGAAATTACAACGATAAAACTGCGAATATTTATACCGATATGGGCTTAATTACAACTGATAAGGAAATCGCGGACGATGCAATCAAATTCTTTAATTACTTAAGCGGATACTCAGTCAAACCTATTTATAACAAACTTATCGTAGCACCCTTTGATATCAGGGATGTCTTTTTAGAACGTATTGAATGTGAAATTAGAGCCCATCGTCAACATGGCAATGGACATATCATCATGAAGATGAATTCTTTAACAGATAAAGATATTATTCTTCAACTATTTAAAGCTTCATGTGCAGGTGTTAAAGTTCAATTAATCATTCGTGGCATTTGTTGCTTAAAACCAGGGATTCCTGGCATTAGTGAAAACATTGAAGTTGTTAGTATTATCGGTCGCTTCCTAGAACATTCTCGTATTTATTATTTCCATAATAATGGTGATGAAAAAATCTATCTATCTTCTGCGGATGCCATGACACGTAATATGATTAAACGTGTAGAGATTTTGTTTCCTATCGAAAGCAAATCTATTGCTAAACGCTTATTAGATTACTTGCAGCTTCAATTATCGGATAATCAAAAAGGACGTTATCAAGATCAATATGGAAATTATCATTATATAAATAATAACGCGTCGCCTTTGAACTCCCAAGCTTACTTGATGAAAGAAGCTACAGAATGCGGATTAGAATTCAAAAATGAAATTACGCAACCTCTAGGATTGCCTGTCAATTCAAAGCATAGTTGGTTTTCTAAAATTCGTAATTCTTTCAAAAAATAAGTGTAATTATTATCATTACCTTTAAATCAAGAACTGATAGAACATCTTTATGACTCATCTATCAGTTCTTTTTATCGTTGTTAATCTTTATCTACTTTTATCTGAATTTGCTATAATTTTTATTGTAAATGTATAAAAAATTGACGATAACTTATTGGAGGATTTTCATGACAGATTACACACAGCTAAAAAAAGATTTCCCTTTAATTAATGACATAGCTAACTATACGCCTATTTTTTGGAAGAATCCTAACTTTAGACACTCTGCATCTTTCCCCTTCTCAATCCATGATATTAAAGATTCCGCTGCCCGTCTTGATCGTTTTAGCAGTTATATTCGTAAGGTTTTTCCAGAAACTGAGAAAGACCAAGGCATCATTGAATCACCACTCAAACAAATACCAAATATGCACAGCGAACTCGCGCGTACAGAAAAATTGAGAAGTTCTGGCAAATTGTGGTTAAAGTGTGATAGCCACCTCGCTATATCAGGGTCAATTAAAGCACGTGGCGGCATATATGAAGTGCTAAAATTTGCTGAGACTATCGCCATGAAACATGGCAACCTCAAATGGACAGATGATTATGCTAAATTAGACGAACCCTATTATAAACAATTATTCAGCAAATATAATATCTCAGTTGGTTCTACTGGAAATTTAGGCCTGAGCATCGGAATGATGAGTGCCAAGCTAGGCTTCAGTGTGACTGTACATATGTCTAGTGATGCACGCCAATGGAAAAAAGATTTGCTACACGCTCGAGGGGTTAACGTTATCGAACATCAATCCGATTATCAATTCGCTGTAGCAGAAGGTAGAAAAACAACTAAAGATGATCCAAATTGTCATTTTGTAGATGATGAAGGTTCTGTAGATCTTTTCTTGGGTTATACAGTCGCTGCGCTACGCCTCAAAGCACAATTAGAAGCTCAAAATATTCAAATTGATGCTCAACACCCACTATTTGTTTATTTACCATGTGGTGTCGGTGGAGGACCTGGTGGAGTCGCATTTGGATTAAATAAAATATTGGGTACACATGTCTATTGTGTTTTTGTAGAACCTACACATGCGCCCTGTATGGTGCTTGGTATGATGACACAGAAACATGATCAAATTTCTGTATCAGATATCGGATTAGATGGTCGCACAGACGCAGATGGGCTTGCAGTATCTCGCCCTTCCCGTTTAGTTGGACAAATCATGAACACGCTATTATATGGTTCGTGTACAGTAGAAGATAATCAAATGTACAAGTACTTATATATGCTACATCAAAAGGAAAATATTTTTATAGAACCTTCTGCTGCTTCAGCTTTTGCTGGTATTTCAAGCGCAATCAATCAAGCGTTAATAGATGGTATTCCTATAGAAAATGCTAATCATATCGTTTGGGCAACAGGTGGTCATATGGTTCCTCAAGAAGAAATGCAAAAATATTTAGACTATGGTCACAGCCTTGTTTAAATAGACTACACTTTTTAATATGAAATATTAAATGTCATAATCCATGGTAAAGTACCACACACAAAGCGCTAGGCCGAACAGCTCATTGGCTTAGCTTTTTGTATATATTTTGTAATCACACACTTAATCATAGATATAATGCACCGCAAATATAAAGCATCAGCATTATTTTCAGAATATTTATTGAATTTAAAAAATAACTGTGTTAAAGTATTGTTTATCGCAAATACTTTAGTTCGGTAGAGAGACAAAGTAAATAAATAAGAGGTGGTCATACCATGAATACAACAACTTTAATCAAAAATAAAGAATACGAATTAGCATTTTTAAAACATTTTCAACAAGCTGGATATCATCTTGTAGATTTCAGTTTTATTGAGTCCTTGTCATGGCAAACACTTACAACTGATGATTTACAACAAATGACTGAGCGTAGTTTCTGGCAACATGACCATCATATCTTTGCACTCCGCAATGATTTTACCGATCAACTGTTACGTTATTACAGCAATTACCCTCCGCAATATCAAAGTGTCGCATATACAGGTCCTATTGTTCGTGATAATGATGTGTATACTCAGCTAGGTATCGAACATTACAATCCAACGATAACTGATATGCAGAATGACTTTACAATATTTTATGATTATATTAAAACAACGCTCAATGATGATATAGACTTTGTTATACTCGGTCACTATCAATTAATTGATTTACTCTTAACTCCAAAAGAACAGAGTTCATCAATATTAAAGTTAATACAAGAACGCAATATATCTGAACTGACATCTCAGTTGAGTATCTCACACCCTATAGTTCAGCTATTAACCACAAAAACGACAGAACAATTAGATTTATTAAGTCAACTCTTCCCACACGATCACCGTACGATTCAAGCTTTACGTCGTTGGGAACAATGGTTTAAATCACAAAATATTACTGACATTCACTTAGATATTACCCCTCAGCCACCACGTTCATATTACAAAGGTGCATTTATGAGATGTCATCTTAAAAATAATAAAACACAGCAATTAACAGGAGGATTTTACAAAGGTGAACTAGAAGGATTTGGACTCGGATTTATACTTTAACTTATATTTCAAAGGAGAGAACATCATGCTTACTGTAGCTTTAGCAAAAGGTAGATTACTTAAAAGTTTTATTGCTTATTTAAATGATATAAACGCTAATGAGATGGCACTTGCACTAGAGCAAAGAGATCGCCAACTGCTTATTTCTGTAGGAGATATCCAATTTGTCTTAGTCAAAGGTAGCGATGTCCCTATTTATGTAGAACAAGGTGTTGCAGATGTAGGAATTGTGGGTAGTGATATTTTAGAAGAAGGCAATTATACAATTAACAACTTACTCGATTTACCTTTTGGTGATTGTCATTTTGCCTTAGCTGCAAAACCTGAAACTCATCATTTCAAAAAAATTGCAACTTCCTATACGCAAACAGCAAGACATTATTTTGAATCACAAGGTTTAGATGTGGAACTAGTCAAATTATCAGGTTCAATCGAATTGGCTTGTTTAGTTGATATGGTAGATGGCATCGTAGATATTGTTCAAACTGGTACTACATTAAAATCAAATGGTTTAGTTGAAAAAGATACTATTAAAAATATAAACGCTAAACTTATTACCAATAAACAATCTTATTTCAAAAAATCTAGTGAAATTGATGATTTAATTAAGACATTGGAGGTGTCTCTCGTTGATTATAAATAAAAATACATTTCTCAATGATTATTTAAGTCAATCTGCATTAAATGAAGATTTATATCCAATTGTCAAAGACATTTGTGACAATGTTAAATATCATGGTGATCAAGCCTTAAGAAATTATAACGAACAGCTGGATCATGTCACTACACCGGAACTTGAAATACCTATGAAAAATTTAGAAACAGCCTATAATAATATAGATGAAAATTTGCGCAGTGCACTTCAACAAAGCCACGCCCGTATCAAAGCTTATCAAACATCTATTAAATGGTCAGACAAACAAGGCTCGTCTGAATGTTATGAAATGTATCACCCCTTAGAACGCGTAGGCGTTTATGTGCCAGGTGGAAAAGCAAGTTACCCTTCTACTGTGTTAATGACAGTCACACTTGCTAAAGTCGCTGGTGTCAAAAATATTTCTGTCGTCACACCACCACAATCAGAAGGGTTACCTGATATTGTATTAGCAGCCTGCTATATTGCTGGCGCGGATCGTGTCTTTCAAGTAGGAGGTGCGCAAAGTATTGCAGCACTAGCTTATGGTACTGAAACACTTCCAAAAGTAGATAAAATTGTTGGTCCAGGTAACCAATATGTGGCCTATGCAAAGAAATATCTATTCGGTCAAATCGGTATTGATCAAATTGCTGGTCCAAGCGAAATTGCTTTAATTATCGACGATACAGCTGACTTAGATGCAATCACATACGATGTCTTTGCACAAGCTGAACATGATGAACTAGCTCGAACATTCGTAATTAGCGAAGATATACGTTTATTACAACAACTAGAGCAACGTATCCAAGATAAACTGACACAGATTGAGCGTCAACCGATTGTCGAAGCAAGTTTAGCACACAATCATTTCTTAATCTCAGTGGAGAATTTTGATGCTGCATGTGACTTAATGAATCAAATTGCACCAGAACATGCATCAATTCAAACCGCTTCACCACGAGATTATTTACAACATGTGCGTTACGTTGGCGCGCTATTCTTAGGTCACTATTCACCTGAAGTTATCGGCGATTATGTTGCTGGTCCAAGTCACGTGTTACCAACTAATCAAACAGCTAGATTCACAAACGGCTTATCTGTAAATGACTTTTTAACACGTCATTCAGTTATAGATCTATCTGAAAATACTTTTAATCAAATTGAAAAATCCGCACGTGACCTTGCACATGTGGAAGCACTTTATAATCATGAACAATCTATCGAAGTCCGAACAACAAAGGAGTCTACTGATGATAAGAATTAACAAAAATGAAAGCCCACTTCGCCCTTTATCAGCAGCACAACTTGCAACACTTATTCAAGAAGCCTCATTTAATTTTTATCCTGATGATGAATATGAGCGTTTTAAAGCAGCTTATGCTAAATACTATAATATTTCTGCAGCACAAGTCATTGCAGGCAATGGGTCTGATGAGTTAATTCAAAAATTAATGCTGATTATGCCTAAAGGCCCAGCACTTACTCTAAACCCAGACTTTTTCATGTATCAAGCCTATGCTGCACAAGTAGACCGTCCTATTGAATTTGTAGACGCCGAACCAGATTTAAGCTTTAGCCTTGAGCGTATATTGCAGCGTATTGATGAAGTTCAACCTGCTTTCTTTATCATGAGCAATCCGCATAATCCAACTGGTATTCAATATAGTACAGCATTTTTACAGGCCATTGCTGACAAAATGAAAGCTATAGGCGGGTATTTTGTCATTGATGAAGCATATTTAGATTTCGGAGAATCTTATGAATTAACGATGCAACCGCACATCCTGCAAATGCGCACTTTATCGAAAGCATTCGGTATTGCTGGGTTGAGATTAGGCGTATTAATTAGTACCAAAGATACAATACAACAAATACAAAAATTAGAGCACCCCTACCCACTTAATACAATCACATTGCATATTGCTATATATATGTTTGAACATCCAGAAATGACAACTGATTTCGTGAATCACCAAAGACAATTAGCTTTAAAACTTCGTCAAATGTTTAATGATTTCGTTTCTGACATCATGACAGTTTATCCATCATCCACAAACTTTGTATTGACTAAAGGTGATGCCGCCCATAACTTAGGACGCTATATAAAATCAAATGGCTTTCTTCCTAGGTTATACGATGAACCATTAATGGCTGACTATGTACGTTATTCTATTGCTACAGATGAACAATTAGACGAATTAAAGGAACTCATAAAAAATTGGAGGTCTCAGTATGATTTATCAAAAAACACGTAATACTGCCGAAACACAATTAAAAATT
The DNA here is from genome assembly GCF_030294405.1 of Staphylococcus casei. Classification (NCBI taxonomy): domain Bacteria; kingdom Bacillati; phylum Bacillota; class Bacilli; order Caryophanales; family Staphylococcaceae; genus Staphylococcus; species Staphylococcus casei. The sequence goes on along the minus strand of NZ_CP125718.1, from coordinate 543,269 downwards.
GCTATAGCTGATGATAATAGTCCAAGTAAGATCCAAACAGGCGTCGGTTTCCTAGATCATATGTTGACACTCTTTGCCTTTCACAGTAAATTGACTATTACCATTGAGGCAAATGGTGATACAGAAGTTGATGATCACCATGTTACTGAAGATATTGGTATTGTACTCGGACAACTTCTATTAGAAATGGTTAAATCACGTACAGCTTTCCAAAGATATGGTGTAAGTTATATCCCTATGGATGAATCACTTGCACGTACAGTGGTAGATATTAGCGGCAGACCTTACCTTTCTTTCAATGCAGAATTAAGTAAAGAAAAAGTTGGTACCTTTGACACAGAACTTGTTGAAGAGTTCTTCCGAGCATTGGTAATTAATGCTCGACTTACAACACATATCGATTTATTACGTGGCGGTAACACACATCATGAAATCGAAGGGATTTTCAAATCATTTGCACGTGCCCTCAAAGACGCTCTATCTGATAGTGATTATGATGGCACACCATCTTCCAAGGGTGTGATTGAATGATTGCCATCATTGATTATGGATTAGGTAATATTAAGAATGTACAACGTGCTGTAAAACATTTAGGTTATGACGTGATTTTAACTGATAAGCAAAGTGAAATTGAAGCGGCGGATATCATCATACTACCTGGCGTAGGACACTTTAAAGATGCGATGCAAGCAATTGAACAACGTGGGCTTAAAGCGATTTTAAAAAATATTACAGATAAACCAATTATCGGTATCTGTCTCGGTATGCAATTATTATTTGAATGGAGTGCAGAAGGTAATGTAGATGGACTTAAATTTTTACCTGGAAATATTGTTCCTATCCAAACATCTTATCCAGTACCACATTTAGGTTGGAACAACTTAATCAGCGACCATCCTCAATTGACCCGTGATGTTTATTTTGTCCATTCTTACCAGGCACAGATGTCTGAACATGTTGTTGCTTATGCTGATTATGGGACACAAGTACCGGCAATTGTGCAATATAAACATTATATAGGGATTCAATTTCACCCAGAAAAAAGTGGTGCTTATGGTTTAACAATACTCAATCAAGCTTTGAAAGGCGGTTTCTTAAATGATCAAACTTTGGCCAGCAATTGATCTAATCAATGCAACAAGTGTTCGACTTACAGAAGGTAAATATGATTCAGAAGAAAAAATGGCACGAAGCGCTGAAGAAAGCGTTAAATTTTACAACCAATTTGATTGTGTAGACCGTATTCATATCGTTGATTTAATCGGTGCCAAACAACAGTCTTCTGTTGAACAAAATTATATTAAAATGCTCCGTACGCTTACGGAAAAACCAATGGAAGTTGGTGGCGGCATACGGAGTTTAGATACTATCGAACAGTACTTTGCAGATGGTATAGATTATTGTATTATCGGGACTAAAGGTATTCAAGATTTAAATTGGTTAGAGACAATGACACATCAATATCCTAATCGCTTATATTTATCTGTAGATGCTTATCGTCGCGAAGTGAAAATTAATGGTTGGGAACAAGATGCACAACTCGATTTATTTGAATTAGTTAATAAAATTGAATCATTGCCGCTTGGCGGTATAATCTATACTGATATTTCCAAAGACGGTCGTCTATCAGGACCTAACTTTGAAATTACAGGACAATTAGTTCAAGCTACTCAAAAACCTGTTATTGCTTCCGGAGGGATTCGTCACCAAGATGACCTCGCTCAATTAGAAACGCTAGGTGTAGACGCTGCAATAGTTGGTAAAGCTGCCCATAACCCTAATTTTTGGGAGGGCCTTTCATGATAAAGAAAAGAATCATTCCCTGTCTAGATGTTAAAGATGGCCGTGTAGTTAAAGGTATTCAGTTTAAAGGATTACGCGATATTGGCAACCCTGTGGATTATGCCATGTATTATAACGATCAAGGGGCAGATGAGCTGGTGTTTTTGGATATTTCTCGCACTGAAGCTGGTCATGACCTCGTGCTTGATGTCATAGAAGAGACTGCCGAAAAATTATTTATACCACTCACTGTCGGTGGGGGCATCTCAACATTAGATGACATTTCACAATTATTAAATCATGGGGCAGATAAAGTATCCTTAAATTCTAGTGCACTCAAAAATCCACAATTTATTAAAGAAGCGAGTGAAAAGTTCGGTAGCCAATGTATTTGTATCGCTATCGATAGCAATTATGATAGCGAACTTAATGACTATTTTTGTTATACACATGGTGGTAAACAACGTACAGATATACGTGTCTATGATTGGGTACAAAAAGTCGAAGCATTAGGTGCTGGAGAATTACTCATAACGAGTATGACACATGACGGTATGAAGCAAGGATTTGATGTAAAACATTTACACGAAATCGAAAAACTTGTTAATATCCCTGTTATAGCTTCTGGAGGCGGTGGCAACGCAGACCATTTTGTCGATTTATTTAAACAGACTGATGTATCTGCAGGACTAGCAGCCAGTATTTTACACGATAAAGAAACAACCGTTGATGAAATAAAAAAAACAATGTCACAAGGAGGTATTCCAGTAAGATGACCCAACAACCTGATTTTAGTAAAGGACTATTGCCTGCTATCTTGCAAGATGTAAATACAAAGCAAGTCTTAATGCTTGGTTATATGAATGAAGCAGCTTATAAAAAAACACTGGTGGATGGTGTTGTATGCTTTTATTCACGTTCTAAACAGCGACTATGGACAAAAGGAGAGACTTCTGGTCATACCCAAGTTGTTCAAAATATTTATTTGGATTGTGATGAGGATACTATTTTAATTGATGTAATACCTAATGGCCCTACTTGTCATACAGGTAGTCAAAGTTGTTTTAATACAGATATCCCCTTCAAAGTACAACAATTAGAACAGACTGTTGCTACTAGCGCGAACTCAAACAAAGATAACTCCTATACGAAGTATCTACTCAATGAGGGACTTGAAAAAATCACTAAAAAATTTGGTGAAGAATCCTTTGAAGTCGTTATAGGCGCTATGAAGTCAGATAAAAGTGAAGTAACAAATGAAACTGCTGATCTTATGTATCATTTATTTGTATTGTTACACGCTTTAGACATAAAATTTGAAGATGTTGAACAAGTACTCGCAGAACGCCATCAAACTTCAAATAATTTTAAAGGTGAGCGTACTGATGTTGAAAATTGGTAATGTCTACCATTAAATAATTCTAACGCCCTTTTAAAATTACTATTCAATAAAAATACACATCCGTTTATATACGGATGTGTATTTTTATTATTAAACGCTTGTACTTTTGAATATATAATATTCGTCTACAATCATGCTTCAAGTCGCTTTTACATCATGCTTTCTTTTTCATTAGTTCTTTTTTGAATACTTCAGCTTGTTTTTCTATTGATATCACATCTGCATAAATTGCTTCATCCATTGTATAATAAATTACATTATTATTTTTTACTGCTTCATTGTTCTTCCATACATCTGATTTAACAAAATCATTATTTGGTTGCTTACCATCTTTTGAAGGTATCATTAAATAATCACCTGAATAATCATTGAATTTTTCTTTGGGAACCTTCATAAATTTATCTTTAGGCATAGCTGCTTTAGCATCAGCATCTTCTTTAAAACCAAATCCTTCATAAATTGCTTCACTTCCTCTACCAAACCGAGGGCCAAATTGATATATATCTTTTGCCTGGACATCCATTATAGAAAAGGTCTTATCCTTTCCTATTTGTTTTTTAATCGTTTGACCATCTTCAGCCAATTTTTTAGATAGTGCATGTGCTTGCTTTTTAGCTTTTGCTTCTTTACCAACCAATTTACCTATTTCAATATGTGTGTCTTTATAATCCATATTCTGTACTTTTATTGGCACAGTAGGTGCAATTTTTGCTAATTTTTTATTGTTTTTATTTTCTTTATAAGTAATGATTAAATCCGGTTTTAGTTTAGCTGCAGCTTCTACATCTTCTGGATCAATTTTTTTCACTTTATCCATATTCAAATATTTAGAATTTGGGAATAGACTTGTTATAGCAATTGGTTTAACACCCAATTTTTTAAAATTACCATAATTAGCTGTTAAATCCAGCACTCTTTTAGGATGTTGAGGTATTTGGATTTTCTTTCCATCATCAGTAGTATATGTACGCTTCTCCTCACTCGTATTTGAATTGCTTTTATCGTGATTACCACAAGCTGCAATAAACATGATTAAACATAATATCAAGCATAATAATTTTTTCAAAAAATAACCTCTTTCATTTTATATTCTCTCTATTATAAATGAAAATCATTATCACTTACAACGTTATTAATTTAATTTTCAAAATTATATGATTGAAAATATTTGTGTTTTTAACTATCCTTCGTTTTATATAATATTATTTGCTATTATAAAATTAGAATAAGGGGGATGATACTATGAAAAATCAATTCTTAGGTATTGATCATGTCCAAGTGGCTGCACCAGCACATCATGAAGTAGAAGCGCGACAATTTTATGCCGAAACACTTGGATTGAAAGAAATTACTAAACCGGATCAATTAGCTAGAAATGGAGGGGTATGGTTTGAAATTGGACAACAGCAACTACATGTTGGTGTTCAAAAAGACTTTATACCCTCCCAAAAAGCACATCCTGCATTACTTGTAGAAAACATTTCAGATATAAGAAGAGATCTAGAATCCAAAGGTGTAGACATAGTTTATGGAGATGAACTTGAAGGCGCCGATCGTTTTTATATCTATGATCCTTTCGGCAATAGAATTGAAATTATCGAGTGGTTGTAGCTAATAGCATGTTTTACACCATAATAAATAATATGCCTGCACAAAGCTTATTTGATGTGCAGGCATATTATTTATACTTTAGGATTCAAAAAAATAAATGTCATCATAGGATTCAAAATCATCATAATGACTGTCTCTTACGAAACCAAATGATTCTGCAGTCTTAATAGATGGTAAATTGTTTGTTTTTGTACGAACTAATATTTTATTATTTACTTTTGTAGCTATTTTTACATTCTTAATAACTGCCTTACATGCTTCTTTAGTATAACCTTTACGCGTATGTTGCGTTTCAAGTCTATAAGCTAAATTTAAATATGTTTCACCGTTTAATTGTTTATAGCTCAATCCGCATATGCCTAACATTTCACCTGTTTTCTTTTCAATCATTAAACAATAGCCAAAGCTATATCTCAACCAATGATTCATCCATGATTCAAGCATCGCTTCAGTTTCTTCAATGCTTTGATGTGGCCCGTCAGGGTTATATAGATTAGTTTTAGGATTAGCATGTAATTGGTGTAGCTTTTCAAGATAATAGTGCGAAGGTCGAATTAAAAATAAACGTTCCGTCTCAATAATAAAGTTTGTCTCCATAATACGGGTATGTTCTATCACGCAGTTTGTTTCCATTCAGTGCCCCTCCTTAAATGATTATCCTTATATTGCCATTAAAGTTCTAAACACATTAAATCTTCATCATAATAAATTTTTCCATCAAACAATGATTTCGGTTCGATGCCATATCTTCTAAAACCTAACTTTTCATATAAAGCAATTGCATGATAATTGTCCGATAAGACAGATAAAGCTATTGTTTTTACTTTGCCTTGTTGAGTGACAATATCTATGATGTTGTGTATCAATTGTTGTGCTATACCCTGTCTTCTAAAATTAACATGACAATATACACCAACTAAATTGCCTTTGTGTTTCACCTTTTCTAGAGTTTCACTATAAAACGTCGCCATACAAATTAATTTTTCATGCTCAAAAGCCCCCATCGTAAATTTTTCTGATGTAGAGGCAATGCGTGACTTGAATACATCAATAGGTAATTTAATTTCTCTATCATATGTCGAAGCAAAACCGTTTGGATCCGTCTTTAATGATGTTAAACGTAACGCTCTATACTGCTCTACGTCAGATTCATTTAAATACCGAATGAACATACCATCACTTCTTTCATTTTTCACTATTACCTGAAACATTATTTATATTTCATATATCTTATTTAAACAGGGCGTACTGTTATTTCATTCACATTAACATGACTCGGTTGTTGTAATGCATATAGCGCTGCTTCTGCAATATCGTTAGGGTCCAGCTTTTTACGTTCTCCCCAATCAGTATCTCCGCTCAACGGTGTATCTACCATACCAGGTGAAATACTTGTAGCTCTTACACCTGTTTTCGCTAATTCCTTTTCTAAACCTTGAGTAATAGAGTGTATAGCTGCTTTCGTTGCACTATATAGTGTGCTTTTTTTCGTGACTTCAAAGCCTGAAATAGATGAAATATTGATAATATGACCACTAGATTGGTTTAAAAATATCGGTAATACTGCATGTATGCCATAAAGTGTACCTTTCACATTAACGTCAAGCATCGTATCCCAAGCATCTACATCATCATCTGTAATTGCTGATGAAAGCATTTTACCAGCGCTATTTACTAATATATCCACCCTACCGAATTTTTCCTGAACATGACGCACAAGTCGTTCAAGCTCACTTTTTTGTGTGACATCTACAGTTAACGTATCCACCTCTGTTTGCACTTCTTCTTGAATACGTTTTGCCACCGCATTTAAACGTGATTCATTTCGTCCAGACAATACTACTTTCGCACCATGATTTGAAAGCGCATGTGCAATACTCGCTCCTATTCCACTACTCGCTCCTGTTACAATTGCTACCTTATCCTGTAATTCTACCATTTATATCTTCCTTTCTATTTATTAACTATAAAACACTTATATATGCCATTCCCTATTTTCAGTTAATCTATCATCAAATATCATCTTATATCCATACTAACTTTCCTATCCACTTGTCATCGCTCTTAAATCATAATAAAGTGGGTATAGATTAGCACATACACTTTTATAAAGGAGGATGCATAATGCATTTTGACTTCGACCAACGTATCAAACAGTTAAGAGTAAATTTAGGACGTACAAGCTTTAACTTTCAATTTGAGGATTTATTCGATAAAAAGGAATGGCTAAATATGACACTACCACAACGTAAAAATTTAGAACGTGAATTTCGTATATTCATAGAAAAACATGACCATTTACGTATTCCTTATACCTCTGAAGATCACATTCGCATGCGTATGTATAATTCTTTTTATGATTACAATGAAATAAAAAACAACTTTAAGTCGTATGTATAATATATACCCGAATTTTGAGCATAACAAAAGCCTACACTACTTAATTTCAGTAGTTGTAGGCTTTTGTTATTGCTTAAGCGCGTTTCGTAAATCATGAAAGGTAGCTACTGGGGAGAAAAATATGCAATATCTTAAGACACTATTATTCATTATCTAAGATAATTTCATCCGAGGTAGTATCTTAAAATCACTACACATAGATGTATACAGCGTATTAATTATTCACTAATATCTTTTTCTTCAAACCGTAGTTGTAAATCTTTTCTGCATCAATATAAGCTATATAATCAATACTTCTGTATCCATCTTTAATATCATTAATAATTCCTTGATTCACACCTGTGTGTGTGTAAATATCATAACTACTTTCATCTGAAAAAATGACCTGTTCAATTACTTTTCTCATCTTGATCACTCCATATTTTAGCTTTCGCTATGCTATATATGCCTCTTACACCTATTATATTAATCGAATCTTGAAGAGAAATAAAGCATTTGTGATTATTTTCACAAAATCATCACAAATGCTTTTATTTATGTTTTCACGAACTGTTAATAGTTGACATATTTTGACAAAATAATATTCATTGAATTGGTAAATTTACTTTTTATAACCAAAATTCGGTATATTATCCCAACGCTTTTTAAAATAGTGAGCAACTGCTTTAGGTCGTCTTTCACGAGTGAAGATACCTTTCTTATTCCCTTGTACCCTTATTAATCCACTAGCTGTTTCAAAGTCTGCAAAATTCCAAGTTTGTTCCCCAATAAATTGGGGGTATTTATCAATAACTTCATGATTTGCTTCGTAATAACGAAGTTGATATTCTTCTGTAAATAATTCGTCATTTATAGCATGCATGCCGGCAATTGTGTCAGCCCCATATTCTGTAAACATAATTGGTTTATCTGGTTGCTTCTTACTCCAACCATCCAATTCCATCTTCAAAGCTTCTTTTGCAGCTGTTAAATCTCCTGTTTGTGTATACCAACCATAATACCTATTTAGACAAAGCACATCTATCAAATCTTGAACTTGACATGCATCAGGTTGTGCAGTCAGTATTGTCACAATAGTGACTGGGCGTTTTTGTGGATCACATGCACGTGCTAAATTCACTAAAGGTTCAAAATATTCTTTTGCACCTTCTTCTGTCGAAGCAGGCTCATTCGCAATTGACCACATCACTACACAAGCATAATTCTTATCACGTTCTATAAGCTCTTTAATCACAGCTTCATGTGCTGCTTTTGTACCTATTTCTTCGAATGTTTTACGTGTTGACTCTCCAGATAATATAGCACTAAAGTTAAGATGTACACCGACAGCTGTTGTCTCATCTATAATAACTATTCCTTGTTCATCAGCAAGACGCATCATTTCCTCTGAGTATGGATAATGGGACGTACGGAATGAATTAGCACCAATCCATTTCATAAGATTGAAATCTAATACATTTGTAACTTCATTCATGCCACGACCATTGTAATAGGAATCCTCATGTTTACCGAAACCTTTGAAATAAAAAGGTTCATTATTAATTAAAAATTTCCCATCTTTCACTTCAACTGAACGGATACCAAAACGTTCTGAATACGTATCAATAACTTCACCATCTTTAAGTATTGTTACTTCTAAATAATATAAATAGGCATTTAAAGGTTGCCATAAATGAGGTTGTTTAACTTCTATTACGCCTTCCGCTCCGCTAGTTTTAGCGACAACATTCCCTTGTTTATCTAGTAAACGAATTTTAATATCGTTGATTGTCTCACTCGTAGTAACTCTATAATTTACTCTAGCAAAGTCATCTAAAACTTCTGGCACAATTTCAATATCTTCAACAAATACTTTGGGCGTTGTATATATCTTAACTGGTCTATGGAGACCTGAATAATTAAAAAAGTCAAAATTAGGTGTATTTTTCTTAACTTTATTTCCTTGATTATCTATCGTTTCACTATAATCACCTACAGGTAAGGTTGTTTCATCTAATATATTATTGACACAAACTGTGAGGCGATGTTGGCCAGTTGAAAATTGAGGATCTAACTCCACTTCAAACGGTAGAAATCCACCTTGATGTGAAGTTATTTCTTGTCCATCAATATAAACTGTTGCAAAATGCGTAGCTGAGCCAAACCGTAATACCTTACGCTCATTACGTAAAATATTAGGAATAGTAAAAGTTCTTTCATACCAAACATTCCCCACATGATTACGTATATCAGCAGTTACACCTTGGTCATTATATGAACCTGGCACCGCCATGACGAGTTCAGTATCTAAAGGTTTAGAAACATCAATTTCATCCTTTTCATTTTCTAATTTAAAATTCCACACTCCGTTTAACTCAATAATATTTCTAGTTTCATTTGTCACTGGATACAACATGTAAACATGCTCCTTTCATTATCTCAATATTGTTTTATAATTTAACTACTTTATACCTTAAAAGCTTTATAATTCATCTCTAATTGCCAACTCTTTAACGATTTGCTTATGACGATGATCGGTTAAAGGATATGCAAAGAAGAATAAAATTAAAGCTATTAGACATGCCGTAGCAGGCACAACAAAGAATAATACTTTTAATCCTGTTATTGTGTCCGCAGATTGCGCGACATTGGGAACATAACCGATGACTGTTAAAGCAAGCCCTGGTAAGAATCCTGCCAATGCTTGTGAAACTTTTCTAGTAAAACTGTAACTAGAATAGATGATACCTTCTGACCTTATCCCAGTTTGCCATTGTCCATATTCAACGACATCAGCAATAAAGGCCCAAGTCACTGTATTAGGTATCACTAAGAATAATGATGCAAGTGAATTTACAACTAAAAACGTCATAGTTTCGTCTGAAAAGAAAAAGAAGTTAATAAATTGAAATGCTACAAACCCAGAAACACCAATGATTGCTGTCATTTTCTTTCCAACTTTTTTACTTAAAAATGTTGTAAGTAATAATCCTGGAATCAATACTATAAAGTTTAGTGCACTTACAACACCTACTAAATTGGGTTCATTTAATACATATTGGAAATAGTATAGTTGTGAAGACTGTTGTAAAAACAGTGCCATGATTGTTAAAAGTGTATAAATTGCCAATATGATAAATGGTCTGTTTTTCAATAAATTTAAAAAGGCTTTACGACCTATCCCTTTTTCTTTAGGTCGCTCAACAGTATGACGCTCTTTCACACCTTTATAACAAATTAAATGAAATACTACACCACATATTGCAAGTAAGCCAACTGCAATTGGATACCCTGTTGCATGATTTGGAAATAGATTAACCATAGGAATAACAACAATACCTGCAATAAACATTGCGCCTTGTGACCCTAAGTTACGAAATACTGATAATTGTGTACGATCCTCTGCATTAATTGTCATTGAAGCAGATAATGAACCGTAAGGGATATTAACAAATGAATAAGCCATATTAAATAACATGTACGTCGCAAAAGCCCATATCACTTTTCCCTCGTAACTGATATCTGGAGAAAGGAAAGTTAAGACAGTAAGTAAGGCTAAAGGAATCGTTCCATATAAAATAAATGGTCGAAACTTACCTTTCTTTCCAAAATTGCGTCTATTATCTACCATTGTGCCTACTCCTGTATCAACAAAGGCGTCAAATATTTTAGAAACCAAGAATACTAACCCACCATAAAATGGCGAAATACCTAAAATATCAGTAAAAAATTTAAGTAAATAAATTTGACCCATGTCGAACATCATGCCATTACCTAAATCTCCAAATCCGTATGCAAGTTTCTCTTTAAATTTCAATTTGGGTTCTTGAATTTCTTTGAATTTCATTAACTTTTTATTTGCTGGTTTTAGCTTTGCTGTAACCATGTCGACTACCTCTTTCCACTATCGAAACGTAATGATGTTCTCACTCAATGATAAAAGCGCTCCGTAGTAAGTATTAGTGATTGTGGCCATCAATCTGTGCAAATCAGGCGTATAATTGTAAGCGTTTTCTTATACACCTAAATTTTTTTATCTCCATAAACCGAATTCATATATTTATATAAAATATATCTCCTGTACGCTTTTTATAGAGATCTTACTTTCATTATATTTTTAATTTTGAAACAGTCAACAACAAAATAACAACGTTGTTATAAATTGATATTATTAAAAATTGTGCTTAATCATTTACAAATATTTACAAACTCTATATCTAAAGCATCTTTGAATATTGAATACTTATAGTACACTTTAAAAAATTGCACACAAGCACTGTTTTTATAACAGTTCACGAAGAGCCCAATTTCCTCTCATTTGAGGTGTTTTTTATAATATTTTTAATGTTTTTTATAAAATATTAACATAAAATAAAAAAATTACGTTAAGTGATGATTTCAAAGTGACATCTATTAATAAAAAACTTTATGCTCGGTCCGAAATTTTAAAGGTGACTTACCATATTGCTTTTTAAAGCATTGCGAGAAGTAGCTTTGTTCTCTAAATCCTACGTAACAGGCAATTTCAGCAATCGTCATGTTTGTTCTAACCAGAAGATCTCGGCCTTTTTCAATTCGTAATTCTGTAATATATTGAGAAATTGATTTATGTAGTTCTTGATTAAATATTCTAGATAAATAACTTGGAGCAAGTTCAACATGTTCAGCAAGTTGATTTAGTGTGAGCACACTATTTAAATTACGCTCTATATATTGAATTGCCTTACTTAATTTGGGGCTGAAATCATTGGATTTTGCCTTCATTGCCAATTCTGAATAAGCTATAATTGTTGAAGCCATTAATTCATTTAATGTTACTATATCTTTAGCTTGATCAATACGCGAAGCAAAACTTGCAGAAATTTCATCAATTTGTAGAAGACCCACTCCTGCTTTTTCTATAGCTTTTCTACATAATGTATTAATCAAGTATGCTTTATATCGTTCATTCGATAAATCATCTTTGACTCGACTTAGTCCTACCAGAGATAAAGACATCATATGGAACGTTGCCATTGCTTCATCAACGTTTCCATATTCTACTGCTGTAAGGAGTTGATTTTCCAATTTATAACGATATTCAATATCTTCTAATGTATAATCCATTTGAACTTGATTAGATGCAATATTTTCATTCTTTATGTGAAAATGAAAATCAATTTTTACAATGTCATAAATGGTATTTCTTTTCTTCAAAAATTGAACAGCCAAGCGACACATTTTTTGAGCTTTAAGCTTATGACATAAGGGGATTTTTAGTAAGTATTGTTTTAAAATTGAAATTTGACCATAGTCAATATTTAATTCTTTCATAATTTCATAACAGTGGCGCTCATTTGGTCGCTTTTCAATAAAGGGCCCTATGATATAAATTTGTTTATACTTTTTAAACTTGAACATCAAAAAATTCACGCCAAATTGATTCTTATAATGATAAATTTTATTACTATTCATATACTTTAAGAAATGCTTCAACTCGTCTTTGTATTGTTTGCTCGTTGTCTTTGTAAACGGCGTCCTAATGCAATTACCTATGCCTCTAATATTATTACTTTCATAACTTTCTAACTGAATTCCTAATAGTTGAAGTGCATGCATTTGTAAAATCTCCAACGTCTCTTCATTCATAAAAACACCTCCTAATCTTCTAATTTCATTATAGCGAAGATTAACAATTAAGACGTGTCTAAAAAGACAAAATCTATATCACTTTTTAGTACAATCATTACAATAACAAAAAATCATCTCTCCTTATTAAGTTAGATGATTGATTGTTGATACTATATTATAATGTTTTCTTACCAAACTTTAATTTAAATGGTGCATAGAATAACACTAAGATTAAGACTAGACCAAGATAACCAATTAATGGATAAAAAATAGCAACTAAGTCTGTGAATCCAACAAAGCTCAATAACAATCCTATAATCACAGCACTAGTGTAAAATATTTTAAAGCGTACTGTATCTACAACTGTAAAGCGCGTAGCAAACGCATAGAACATCCCTAAACCAGTATTAAAAATCATACCAAAGATAACAATTGCCATTATAATTCCAAGTATCGGAGAAATATGATTTACAATTCCTAACATCGGCATTTCCATATCCCCAACAACATCTATTTGTTTGAAAATAGCTAAGTGACTTAATACAATCATAATGCCTAGCGCAATCCCACCAACTAAACCACCTGTAGCTGCTACCTTGGTATTTTTTTCTGATCCTCCCATAACGATTGCCATAGAAGCACCTACTGCAGTATTAAATGATGCATAATTGATGCCTGCAACAAACCAGTTAGGTAAAGATGACGGTTTCGCATTAGATAAGTCATTCAATTGAGATATCGGCGTATCTGTTGAAAGAAAACTATAAAAAGAAATAATCAGAATAAATATAATTAGAAAAGGTGTTATATTTCCAATCACTTTGACTACGCCTTCAACTTTTAACATGCCTGCCAAAATAATGAGTACTGTCATTAAGAGTGTTCCAATAATAGGTGGTAACCCGAACTGTTGATTTAAGTTCGACCCTGCGCCTGCAATCATTACAACGCCTACACCAAAAAGCGTAAAAATAATAACTAAATCAATAATCCATCCAAGCAATTTTCCAAACGTAGAAACGCCTGTAATTTGGTGTATAACTTCTTTATGGGAATCTGTTTTTGATTTACTCCCCAACCAGACGAGCATCATACCTACATAAGCAAATAACGCCGTTGTTATAATTGCACCTATCGTTCCCATTAATCCAAAACTCGTAAAGTACTGTAAAACTTCTTGCCCTGAAGCAAACCCCGCACCCACGATAACCCCGATAAAAGCACTTGCGATTAATAAAATCCTTTTCATTATTCAATCCCCTTTGCTGTAGCTATTTCATATAAATTTTTCAACAAGTATAGTCCAATCTTAACTTTACATACTGTTTATCATTTATATTTTTAAACTGTATCTAAATAAAATGAAAATTTAACAACTACTTCATTTTATCATTTTATAGTTAAATCGTATCGTATTTATTTATGCTTGCACCGTTTAATCTTCTAAATATATATAGGTTATCACATCATAATGTTTAATTTCTTTATACTTTAAATGCATCAAATCAATCATCAGTAATATATTGGATAATAAAAGACTAATGTACTGCAAAAATAAAAATAAGTTGATATACATGATGAATATGCAAAAAAATGGCAATAAGTCATATGACTTATTGCCATTCTAATAAAAGTTGAAATAAAAACTGTTAGTTCATATTGTCAATGCGCTCAGTTTACACAAATATACTTAATATTAATATAAATACTAAACCAGATACTGAAATAATAGTTTCTAATAGTGACCATGTAAGGAACGTTTCTTTTACCGTTAGTCCAAAATACTCTTTGAACATCCAGAAACCAGCATCATTTACATGAGATAAAATAACACTACCTGCACCGATTGCAAGTACTACCAATGAAACGTTCACATCTGAAGCTTGAAGTAATGGTAATACAATACCCGTTGATGATATCGCCGCTACTGTTGATGATCCTAAGGCTATGCGTAGTACTGCAGCTACAATCCAAGCTAATAGTATCGGAGACATTTCTGTACCTTCAAACATCTTAGCAATCGTGTCTCCTACGCCACCATCAATTAATACTTGTTTAAAAGTACCACCACCACCGATAATTAAAATCATCATACCAATCGGATAAATTGCATTTGATACAGAATCCATAATATCTGCATTTTTGCGACCTTGTTTAATTCCCATTGTAAAGATAGCTAGTAATACAGCGATAAGCATTGCTGTACCTGCAGTACCAATAAAGTAAACAACTGATTCGAAGCCATTTTTAGCTTCTTCATGACCAGTGATTAATTGTACAATTGTTGATAACAGCATTAAAATAACTGGTGAAATTGCTGTTATTAAACTAATTCCAAATCCTGGCATTTCTTCTTCAGAGAACTCTCTTTGTGCACCTAAGGCTGAAATATCGCCTTGACGATTGTAAGCCGTTGGTGCAATTTTTTGTGCTATTTTATTGAAAATTGGCCCAGCTATAATCGTCACTGGAATTGCGATAATAATGCCGTATAGTAATACATGACCAAGGTTTGCTTGTAATTCTTTTGCAATAACTACTGGCCCTGGATGTGGAGGCAGAAATCCGTGAGTTACCGACAATGCTACGACCATCGGTAAGCCTAATTTCAATTGTGATACATTTGCACGTTTAGCAATCGTAAATACTAAAGGTATCAACAATACTAAACCAACTTCAAAGAATAAAGCTATACCGACAATAAATGCCGCAATAAGCATTGCCCATTGTACATGTTTGTGTCCAAACTTTTTAATAAGCGTATCAGCTATTCGCGTTGCACCACCGCCATCTGCAAGTAATTTACCGAGAATAGCGCCTAAACCAAATATTAATGCAATATGTCCAAGCGTACTTCCCATACCTTCTTCAATTGTGTCAATAATTTTATCTAAAGGCATACCGAGTAATATTGCTGTTACGATTGATGTGATAATTAAAGAAATAAAAGTATTTAATTTCAAGAAAATAATAAGTGATAATAGTACAATGATTCCGATTACGACCGTAATTAATGGCCAAATTGTTTCAAACATAATTGTTCTCCCCTTCCAAAT
This sequence comes from Staphylococcus casei, assembly GCF_030294405.1. Taxonomy (NCBI): domain Bacteria; kingdom Bacillati; phylum Bacillota; class Bacilli; order Caryophanales; family Staphylococcaceae; genus Staphylococcus; species Staphylococcus casei. The sequence goes on along the minus strand of NZ_CP125718.1, from coordinate 527,429 downwards.
TCAAGATAGAAGATACTTCTAAATTGAAGATACTCCACACTTGATAACGCTTTCTTTAATGATTAAAAAATTTTTATATGTTAATTACAACTAAAAGCACACAGTAGGTTCCAAAGACAGCAACATGTATTAGCGTTCCCTTACACCACGTTGCATGTCTTTTAGATTTAATCCCACACCTACATTGAATTAGCTTATTATTTTGTATCACTCATGTGTTCTCGTTGGAAAGCCGCTATTTCTGTATAACGCTCTTCCAATGAACGACTTAAATTAATGAAGATTGAAATCAATTGTTGATACATTTGAACATTATCTTGATTCGGTTTGTGTTCATTTGTTGTACCAACCATGTCTTCAATGATTGAGAAGTCTTCGATTTCACCAAGTGCTTTCATTCCTAATACACAAGCACCCAAACATGAGCTCTCATAACTTTCAGGTACAATTAAGTTTGTATCGAAAATATCTGCCATCATTTGACGCCATACTTCACTTTTAGCAAAACCACCTGTCGCCTTAATCGTGGACGGTGTTTCATTCATTACCTCAACAAGTGCTAAATAAACCGTGTAAAGATTATAAAGCACACCTTCTAAAGCTGCTCGAATCATATGCTCTTTTTTATGAGTTAACGTTAAACCAAAGAATGATCCTCGTGCATCTGCATTCCATAATGGGGCACGCTCACCAGCAAGATATGGATGGAATATCAACCCTTCAGCACCAGGTTTCACATTATTTGCAATTCTAGTTAACACATCGTATGGATCTACACCAAGACGTTTAGCTGTTTCAACTTCACTCGCTAATAATTCATCACGTAGCCATCTTAATACCACGCCACCATTATTTACTGGGCCACCAATAACATAATGATCTTCTGTTAATACATAACAGAAAATACGTCCTTTATAATCTGTACGCGGTTTATCAATCACTGTTCTAATTGCTCCCGAAGTACCAATAGTTACAGCAACTTCTCCTTTTTTAAATGCATTCACACCTAAATTAGAAAGCACACCATCACTTGCGCCAACGACTATTGGTGTATTTTCATCTATGCACATTAATGATGCATAGCGTCGTTTCATGCCTTTTAAAATATGGGTAGTAGGAACGACCTCAGGAAGTTGCGACTCACTAATACCTAGTAATGCTAATGCCTCTTTATCCCAAGAAAGTGATTCGAGGTTAAACATACCTGTCGCTGATGCCATGGATTGATCTATAACAAATTGCTCAAATAGTTGATAAAAAATATACGTTTTAATATCAGCAAACGTTGCTGTCTGATTGTATATTTCTTGTTGTTCATGTTTCATCCAGAATATTTTAGACAATGGGGACATTGGATGAATAGGTGTACCCGTTCTCTTGTATATTTCAATACCATCATGCTCGTTTTTAATTTTATCTGCATATTGACTTGCGCGATTATCCGCCCAAGTTAAATTCTCAGTAAGTCGTTGATTGCTTGCATCCATTGCTATCAAACTGTGCATTTGAGCACTAAAGGAAATTAATTTAAGGTCTTCCTTAGCAATATTTGCTTCTCTCATAACATATTTAATTGTCATCAATACTGCATCAAATAATTCATCTGGATTCTCTTCTGAGACTTCCACGTTAGGTGTATGCAATGGATAACCAATATTGTGTTTCATTATAAATTGTCCTTTTTCATCATACAGTACGGACTTGGTACTTGTTGTGCCTATATCTACACCTATCATGTATTTCATGATTCTTCCTCCTAATACTTTTCCAGTTTAAACTGCTAATTTAACCAGAAACTATCAATATCTTCGCCGACATCATCGAAGTTCAAATGGAATGCTTCTCTGAGTTTTTCAGCGTCTTGTCTAGCTATGGCTTCTATAAATACCTCGTGATTGTGATGAATACGTTCAAAATCTTCAGGATTTTCATTCATACGCTTACGCATTGAAAGTAGAATAAGCGCTTCCATTACAGGCTTTAAATTATTCCAATATGTCTTTAAATATTGGTGTTTAGAAGCCAGTATAGTCACTTCATGAAATTTCATATCGTGTTCAGTGAAAGCTTCTGCATCTTGGAATTGAACGGCAACTTTCATCATTTCTAGTTGTTTGCGTAACTCTTTTACAATCTGGTCATGATTTTTCGCCTTAATTCTACTAAAAGCAAAAGACTCTAACATAATTCTTAAATCATAAAGCTCTTTTTTTTCATTATCATCAAACGGTAATACTTCTGCACCCATACGTTCTAAATGAATTAACTGGTCTTGTTTTAATAATTTAAAAGCATCTCTAACTGGAGAACGACTCACATTAAATTCTTTAGCAATTTGATTTTCTGTCAATAATGTATCTGGTTTAATAGAACCATCAACGATCCTTAATCGAATCTCAGCCGCTATCATTTCACCCTTAGATACGCCATCTAACCATTGTTCGGGATATTCATACTTCACTATGACATCTCCTATTCATTATTGCAATATACTTGTATACAAGTATGGTAATACACAACTTCCATAATTGCAAGCGCTTGCAACAATTATTTCATTATTCTTTTTTATAAAAATACCGACACATTCAGTATTGAACCAAATTTGTCGGTAGTAAAATTATTTTTATAAATCATCTTTTATCGCTTATGTACTTTTATATCAATCATTGACAAGATGATAATCAATTAGTATCCGCTTAGTATCTTTAAAAAAACATATATACATTTTATGTATTAAAATTTTTTTGAATTTTTCATACTATTGTCATCGAATAAACCCTACCTTGTCCTTGTCTTAGACATTTGAACATTTAATAGTCCTTTTCCCACAGTTATATTACATCACGCTTAAGCATTTACTAAAATACAAACATCCAAACAAATTGAAACACATTGTCACTCATAACGAATTTTCAGTACGCGTTAATTCAAGTCACAATGCGTTTCAACTTTGCTTATTTAATTATCGAACACTTCTGCGCGTATATTCTGCATTTTACTTTCAACTGTAGAAATTTCTCCAGCACATGTTTTTAGTGCTGATCTGTAACTTTCAGTATCGGCATTATTTTTATAACGTATTTTATGCTCTAAACTTGCCCACATATCCATGCCTATAGTTCTAATTTGAATTTCTACCGGCACTGTTTCAACTGAATTTGCTAAAAATACAGGGACAGAAACAACAATATGCAAACTTCGATAACCATTATCTTTAGGATTTTTAATATAATCCTTACGTTTCAGTAATTTTACATCCTCTTGTTTAAGTAATAATGATTCAATCACGTAAATATCATCGATATAATTGCAAACTACTCTGATACCTGCAATATCTAAGATATGCGCTTTAGCTGCATCAGTACTAATATCATAACCTTTGCGATTTAGTTTATTAATTAAACTTCTCATTGCTTTAACACGACGTTCCATATGATGAATTGGATTATGCTTGTACATTTGTTGGAAATTATCATCTAATATATCTAATTTAGTACTTATTTCTTTTAGTGCTGAAGAATATAATTGCTCTAGTGCAACAAATCCAATCAACATATCAAATGCTGATTCATCACTACTAAATTGACCTATACTTTCTTTTAGTTCTGCCTTCAAATCTTCTATATTTAATGAAGGCTTTCTCTCTACGTACATATATTGGACCTCCAAAGTGTTTACTCATTGAAAAACATTTTATCTAATGTAATTTTATATTTCAAATCATAAGAAAACGTCCGTCGTTACTATTTATAAAACGTTTCACGTAATATTAACATCAAATATCGCATATATTTTCATAAATTATGACAAAAACCTCCACCTATCATTTTAAGATGAAAATATAATGCCCTATTCGTCCTTTTTATGCTCAATAATTTCTGTTTTTCTATTATCCGCTATATTTCGAGCACGTTTCATCGCATCTGCTTTCTTCTCAAAGCTATCAGCTGCTTGCTTAGCGCTATCAGATTTGATTTTCCATACGTCATCTTCAAAATAGACATGTACATCTTTATTATTCAATTGTGGATTAGATGAATCATCCGCGTCATGCTTAGTTATTTTTTTATTTTTTAAAGCTTCCAAATCTTTTTTAGAGGCATCTTTATACCAAGATTCAGCTTGTTTAGTAGCTATAGGAATCGCCTGATCCTCTTTATAGCCATCTTTCAGCATTGCATTGCCAATATCAATTGCTTTTTTACGCTCTAACTTATCCATGTTTTTCCAACTTTGAGGAAAGTCATCCATTGTCCAAGGCATCACAAAAAACCTCCTATATTCATTCTCTTTATATAGTGTTTACCTCTTATAAATTAAAATAAACAGTGCGTAAAATTGCATATATCTATATATTTTTAATGTTTCGTAGCTATATTTCTGTTTAAATAGTTATTTTTAATAGACATCGCTCATACTTCCGTCACACAAACCGCAGACTACTCGTATAATCAGCCATTTATACAAACTCATGTTTATCGCAATAAAAATAAGCCAAACCACGAGGCAATAATCGTGAATTGGCTTATTCTGTTAAAACTGTGATAGTGAAGCATTTTATCTAGCATTCATACAATTACTTTGAATATTCGTTAATGATGTTCGTATATTAATATATTGTGGTAATTCTGGTAAATCTTGAATTTGGATATTTGTGCCTCTTTCAAAATGTTTCGCTATATTTTCAAAAACAAGTAAATATTGTCCCATTTTCTCGTCATTAATATGATATCTTTGTTCATTATTCAATGCCCTATTGAACATAAAGCTCAACTCTTCTAATGCGTAAATACTTGGATAATAATATTGAATCTCACTTTTATTACTAAAAAGTTCGCCATTCGCATTATTATATATTTGTATCATATTATTGAGTTTAACGCTAAGGTTGAGTAATTCACGTTTATCTTGTTTTATAGATGAGTATTTATTACTTGAGAATAGATAATGGAACAACACTGCTTCATTTCTAGCAACCTCAGCAAGCGAACCCGGTAACATCGATGATGCTGTTTTTCGTCCAATAAAGAGTAAACAAACAACTGCAATCACAATACCTACTATCACATCAGTAATTCGTGGTAAAGCGATGACAATAGATAAATGATTAGACGCTAAACCATTTAACAAAATAACTTGAATCGTGATAAAAATAACCGCAAAAGAATAATTAGCCCCTACAAACATCTCTGTTATTGCCGCTGACGCAGCTAACAAAATAATAGCAACCAGTATTGGCGGCGTTGTTAACAATATTAATGATAGCACGAGCACACCTATGATTGTTCCTATACATCTTGCCCCTGCTCGTTCAAAGCTATGCAAAGTGGTGGCACCTACCAACACCGTATGTGTACTTAAAGGAATCCAATATGCTTTATCAAAATCAAACATTAATGCAATAAAAATTGAAATTCCCATAATAATTGCATACTTCAAAATATTTCTAAAGACAAAGGAATCCAAAGTTAGGTTAGATAACATACGATGTCCGTATACTGGCATGCGGACATTCACCTCATGTTCTACACGTTCATTATCAGCATTTATAATAGCGTCAACTTTAAATATAATATCAACTAAATTTTGATACTGAGAATCAATTTCTACTTTTTGAGTCCATTGCGTCTTAATATTACCTTCTGAAAATACCAGTTTAATGACAAAATCTGCCATCTGTTTAATTTCTTTCGGTAAAGGCCGTATTTGTTTCTCATTCAACTCTAATAATTCTGAATGGATACCCTGAGCTGTATTATGTAACAACAATAAGCGTTGAAATTCAGGAGAAGCTTTCGATTTAAACGTGCTAGAAGTGATTAGTTGATTATCCGAGTTTCTAAATGCACTCACTGCAAATTGTGAAGCTTTTGCAAATGCTTTAGGATCGTCAAAATTATATATCAACTGTTTAATGATATTATAATCATTTTTAACAGCTTTCATTTCTGCAGATTCTTTAGAAAATAGTATAACTATAATAACCATTAATGTGGCTAGTAATCCTCCTGCAAACATGGCCATCCCTCTATACAAAGCATCCTCTGGAGCGAAAGGTAAATTTGTAGGCAAACTAAATGCCACGATAAAAAAGATTGATGATGGACCTACAATATTTAGAGAACTGAATATGTAATGCGGAATAATTGTAATAACCAGTAATAAAATACCAAATAATATAGGTTGATTTACAGTGAGCGATCCTAACATCATCGCTATCGATAAGCCTACCGTTGAAAAGAAAACAACACGAAGTTTAGATTGCGCTGGTCCACCAAATACATATATATGAGCTAATGTACCAGTGGCAATTAATAATCCTGTAGAAAAATGATTGGTTAAGTAACCAATAATGAGTGGAATAAGCATTAATATACCTTGCCTGAAACCTTTAGCAACCTCTATTTTCATCGTATTAAAATGTATCAGTGATTTTAAATATTTAATCAAAGTTAGAATGCATCTCCTTTATTAATTTATCTTTTACTTTCTATTTTTTAAATATACTATAGAAAAAATTGCATACAAAAATACGTTATTTAGCAATAACGTATTTTGGCATAAACATATGTCATTTAATTACTGAAGTGCTATATCATTTATTAGCTCATACATTACAATATTAAAATGATACACATGTTCAAAATCCAAACAATACTCTACTATTTTAACACTAATTTTTTAATCATCTACATCCTTTATATAAATTTTATAATTGCCATGCTCTTATACTAATATGTTCTCTGTCATACTAGCGCTTTATCCAAATAGTTATTCTGCTTCTTTTATGTCTTCATTCACAGTTGAATAATCAATGTCTGATTCTAAAAATGCTTTGTCATTAGTAGGAAAATGCTGCTCTAATGTCTCAATATTACTCAATTCTACCAATCCTTTGTTAACTTCAAAGTTTAATACATGACCCCCTAATGTTCTAGCTTCATCGATAAAATGTAAATGAAATCCACTTGCAGCTATGCCATGGAACGGTTGTGGTGTATAGAATCCTACAATGCTTCCCTTCACGTGTTCATATTGAAATTCAGGTTGTCTTTTAGCTGACTCTATAAGTTTTGTATAGGGTTTCTCTTGTTTTGGCATCATTCTAACGTGCATAAACTCAAATTCACCTGTAATTTTAACCGCTATAAATATATTGTTACTTCCAGCTTTACACTGAACTTCATTTAAAACAGCTTCTGAATCTGTAATATGACGTATTTCAAAATGATTATTAGGTTGAAATGGTGTCACTGTAGCATAAGGCGTCATTTCATGACCATCTAATTGTTTAAAATCGCCAAATTCATTGGCATGATAAGCCACGCCATCTAATATAATGACTTCACCATCTGAACCTGTTAACGTCCCAATACCTAGGTTGCCATGCTCTAATACTTCATTAATTGATGCAGTACCATCTAATAAACCAGCCATTAATAAGCCTAGTGTGCCGTGTTGATATAACATAATTATTTCTCCCCTCATCAAAATATATTTCGCTTTATATTGATTGATTAATATGGCTATAGACGTTTAAAATCATACGCTTCTATATTGATTATTATTTCTCACTTTCTAAAAAAAACCTAAACTTACACCATATTAGGTAAGTTTAGGTTTATCTCATATTATTCCACAAATTTTATTTGCTTTGAGAAACAGTTATAGCAGGTTTTTCAGTAAGGTATTGGCTTACCTCTTTGAAAAATTGTTGGAAATGCTCAGAATTATTATGAGCTTCTACCGCTTCTTCATCTTTATATTGCTCGATAAATGCAAATGTATTTGGTTCGTCAGTTTGTTCAAATTGTTTATAAAATAATGAACCTTCTTCTTTACTAGCACCTTCAACTAAAGGTTTCACTAATTCTAAATAATCTTCACGCTTTGATGGATCTACTTTCATTATTGCATTAATTGTAATCATATATTTCTCCTCCTAAGTATAACAATTATACTTAATAATAACCAAAAAACAAATAATGTAAACTTTATAGATCTTCTTTTTCAATTAAGAGCGGTTTATCAGGTTGTACAAAGAACCACATAATGATCGCAAATATAACTGGTATAATGACAAGCTCTAATGTGACAGTCCAGCCAACGATATCTACCATCATACCTGCTAATAATGGACTTAATAACGCACCAATATTGCCCCATAAGTTCATCCAACCAGAAACTGAACCAGAGAAATTACGCCCTAAATCAGTTGCTGCTGCCCAACTCATTCCTGTTGCAATTCCAATACCACCTAAACATAGCGATAACCAGAAAACATTAACTACAAGACTATCTGTTTGTATAGACATAAAGAGTGAAATACAAAAGACTAAAAACCCAATAATTGCTATAGAAGCACGTGCAACAAAGCGAGATTTTCCACTTTGTAAAAGTTTATCTGAAATCGCCCCACCAAGAAGTATCAAAATAAACATCGCTATCCATGGCGCTCCAGCTGCCCAAGCCATATCAGGATCACTTAATTTAACATGATATTGTTCTGTTAGGTACGTTGGTAACCAAATTAAAAATAATGAAACAACAAATTGCACTACAAAATATTGTGCTGCAAGTGCATAAAAACTGAATCTTTTTAAAAATAAATTCCAAGGTGCAGTTGCTTTCTCAGTTTTAATAACATCACGATTTTCCAATATATATTGTCTTTCAGCTTCATTAACCATTTTATGTTGCTCTGGTAAATCTTTAGAAATAATAACCCATAATACTGAAATCAATAACCCGATAATACCAAAGATATAAAACACTGCTTGCCAGCCAAACATATTCACGATAGCGATTGTAACCACCGGTGCAATAACCGGTCCAAAATATGAACCTGCTAATAAAACACTAGATGCACGTCCCTTTTCCCCTTTTGCAAACCAAAATGAATTGAATACTGCGTTCGAAGGATACATTGGTGCTTCCCCTATACCAAATAGGAAACGTACTGCATATAACAGACCGTGGTTTTTCACAACGCCTGTCAAAATCGTAAATGCACTCCACCATACAAGTGCAATGGTAAGCATTTTTTTAGATCCAAATTTTTCTGCTAAAAATCCTGAAGGAACTTGCATTAACGCATATCCTAATGAGAAAAATGATGCTAACAAACCGAACTGTGTCTTAGTTAAATGTAAATCTTCCATCATTGGTCCAGCAATAATGGATATATTAGAACGATCCATATAAGCAATAACCCCAATAATGAAAAATGCAATCGCAAAATACCATCTGACATTTGATCTTTTTTGTTCCATATTCTCTCCACACTTTCTCCCTTAAAGTTACTAGTCATCATATGACCTATTGTGTTTCCTAGATATTACCACATCATGTAATCGCTTACAATGTTTTTTTTACATATTACTCTTATAAAAGGAATAGATTTAAACTTATCTAAAAAAATAAATCTTATATTTTTAGAATGGATTCATACTAAAGTAGTAGTAACTTTTTCTGCATAATTCTCTAAATTGGACTATAATGAATGCAAATGCTTAAAAAGCAATAATAATACGTTCATTTTCAAAGGAGCTCATTTCATAATTATGGAACAAATACTTACTAATTTTATCAGCACATGGGGTTATGCAGCCATTGCGATATTAATATTATTAGAAAATATACTACCTTTTATACCCTCTGAAATTATATTAACCTTTGCTGGCTTAATGTCTGTTAAATCTGACTTATCCCTCGGTATGCTGTTTATCATTTCTACATTCTCTTCTCTTATAGGGTTAATTGTACTCTACTATATCAGTAGGCTCGTTTCAGAAACCCGCTTATACCGTTTTGTAGATAAATATGGAAAATGGATTAAGCTCAGAGGCAAAGACGTAGAACGCGCGAACGACTGGTTTAAACATTATGGTCCAATCGCAGTATTTATATGTCGATTTATCCCTGTATTACGTGTACTTATTACTATTCCTGCTGGGATCAATAGAATGAACATTTTTATTTTTGTCATATTATCGTTAATCGGTACGACGATTTGGAATTTCGCTTTAATTTATTTAGGTAGTGTGCTAAGTGGCAGTTGGGATGTATTAATGAACGGACTACATACATACGCTTATATTATGTATGCCATTATTTTTTTAGCCATCATTTATATTTTTTATTATTTATTCAAAAAAAATCGCGCACAATAATTTTATGCTATATACGAAGGGCTACATATACGTAGTCCTTTTTTGATGTAAAAAAGACTAACTCCCCCTTTGAAGTTAGTCTTTCACGTTCTCTATATTTCTCCCTTTTTTCATCTAGACGATTATATTAAGTAATATAAATCAAAGAAGTGCTAAGTCTAGTACTTTATTTAATTAACAATCATAATTTAACCCCTAAATAAATTATAATTGTTAGTTCTTAATGTCACCTTTAACAAGTTGACGTACTTCCTCTAAATCCGCTTCAACATCAATTTGAGGCTTCTTAGTAAACTTACTGATAACAACTGTTACTATCAAACTCGTTAAGAATCCAGGTATAATTTCATATAAATTAAAGAAATCATTTACTTCGCCTAGTGGTTTAACATATATAATCCATAATACAACTACGATTGCACCAGATAACATACCACTTACTGCACCAGTTCGACTTAAACCTTTCCAGTATAATGACAATAGTACAAGTGGTCCAAATGCTGCACCAAAACCTGCCCAAGCATTACCTACAAGATTTAAAATTGTATCGTTTGGAGACCAAGCAATGATAATTGAAATGATGGCTACAACGATAACAGATAAACGTCCAACAAGTACAAATTCTTTTTCATGCGCCTTAGCTGCTGCTTCACCGCGGAACAGTTTGTAGAAATCTTCAGTCAAAGAACTTGATGTTACTAATAGTTGTGAAGAAATCGTACTCATAATTGCAGCTAAAATTGCAGCTAATAAGAATCCACCAACTAAAGGATGAAATAATATTTGTCCCATTAAAATAAATAATGTTTCTGGATCTTCTAGTGTTACACCGCCTTCATTGACAAATGTAATTCCTACTAATCCAACGCCTACTGCACCTAATAAGCTAATCGCCATCCAACCTATCCCAAAACGTCTGGCTGTTTTAAGTTGTTTAACTGACTTAATAGACATAAAACGAACAATAATATGCGGTTGCCCAAAATAACCTAGACCCCAAGCAAAGAATGAAATAATACCTATCGCTGTAGTACCTCTAAATAAATCTAGGTTTGTAGGTTTTAACGCTGCTGCTTGTGATAATGTATCAAGACCACTCAATTGCATCATTGCAACTATCGGTACCATTACCATGGCAATTAACATGATTACCCCTTGAAAAAAATCTGTTAAAGACACGGCTAAATAGCCACCGAAAAATGTATATGCAATAACGATTGCAGCTACTAAAACTAATCCAAAATGATAGTTTAATCCAAATGCACTATCGAATAACTTACCTCCAGATACCATTCCCGAGTGAGTATAAAGCGTAAAAAACACTACTATAATTGCACCGGAAATGATCTTAATCACATTTGATTGATCATCTAAACGATTCTTAAAAAAATCTGGCAATGTAATTGCATCTCCAGCCTTCTCTGTATATACACGAAGACGTGGTGCTACGACGATATAGTTTATGTATGCGCCAATTGTTAGACCAATTGCTAGCCATGCTGCTGATAAACCAGTTGTATACACTTCGCCTGGTAATCCCATTACCATCCATCCGCTCATGTCAGATGCACCTGCAGATAATGCTGTTACATATGGACCAATATTTCTACCACCTAACATATACTCGCTTAAATTCCCTGTTGATTGCTTATATCCGTAATACCCAATAACCAATAACACTAGGAAGTAAGCACTAAGCATAATATATGTCTGCCAATTTGGATTAACTTGGCTCGACAATGTTGCCCCCAATGTAAACATGAAATAACTCCCCTATAAATAATTTTGTTACATGCATTCATTATACAAAAGTATAGAGATTTTTAAAGGGCTTTTTATAAATTAATTCTATATTCAATTACGACAAAATGTACTTTTTAGCTATATATCAACATTTAAAAGGGTTTTACACGTTACAGAACCATAAGTGTATTTAGTGTTTCAATCAGTAATAAAACACATATTAACATTCATTAAAATGAATGTTTTCTACAACGTTTATACAAATAACCATTTTTGTATATTTGAGTAACATAATTTCCATTTTCCTTATTAATACCTCAAAATCATAATCTTTACAGTTGTTTTAACTACTATACCCCTATCTTTCAATTAATTTATATTATACAACAAGCCATATTTTAGAATTTAATTAAAATTCATAATATAATAAGAAATAGACAAAGCAGTCAAAATTAATGCTACAATATACGATATAAATGGAAGCGTTTTACTCAGACGTTTAGACCATATAAATGAAAATATTACAACTGGAGTGACCTAAATAATGCGTAAACCAACAGATAAAAGTGTGAAGGGGAGATACTTAGATCTCTTATCCGAACAATTTAACAATAAAGAAGAGTTAGCTACAGAAATCATTAACCTTGAATCTATACTAGAGCTTCCAAAAGGCACGGAACATTTCGTTAGTGATTTACATGGAGAATTCCATGCGTTCCAACATGTATTACGCAACGGTTCTGGCAATGTGCGTTCCAAAATAAATGATATCTTTCAAGATACACTCACGCGTAGAGAAATTAATGAATTTGCAGCACTTGTTTATTATCCCGAAGAAAAATTAAAATTAATCAAAAATAGTTTTAACTCTAAATCTGAATTGAATGAATGGTACATCACAACCATTAATCGTTTAATTAAATTAATTACTTATGCGTCTTCAAAATATACACGTACAAAATTACGAAAGTCTTTACCAAAAAATTATGTTTTTATCATTGAAGAACTTCTTTATAAAAGTAATAAATATAACAATAAACAATCTTATTATGAAAAATTAATCAACCAAATCATTGAACTTGAACAATCTGACGATTTAATTATTGGACTGTCCTTTACCGTTCAACACCTTGTTGTCAATCACTTGCATGTTGTTGGAGATATTTATGACCGTGGTCCTGAACCCGACAAAATCATGGAAACTTTGATTGCGTACCCTTCTGTGGATATTCAATGGGGCAACCATGATGTTTTGTGGATTGGTGCCTATGCAGGATCTAAAGTTTGCTTAGCTAATTTACTACGCATCTGTGCCCGTTACGATAATTTAGATATCATAGAAGATGCCTATGGCATAAATTTACGTCCCTTATTAACACTTGCTGAAAAATATTATGATGGCTCAAATTTAGCATTTAGACCTAAAAATCCTGAAGCATTAACCGATCCAGAATTAGAACAAATCACTAAGATACACCAAGCTATCGCAATCATACAGTTCAAACTAGAAGCACCTATTATTAAGCGTCGTCCAACTTTTGAAATGGAAGAACGCTTAGTGCTAGAAAGCATTGATTATGAAAAAAATGAAGCAACGCTTTATGGAAAAACTTATACTTTAGATAATACTTGCTTCCAAACAATTGATCCCGAAGATCCAAATAAATTAATTGAAGAAGAAGTTGAGGTCATGGACAAACTACTATTGTCAGTACAACAATCTGAAAAATTAAAACGTCACATGACATTTTTAATGCAAAAAGGGAAACTGTATTTGCCTTATAATGGAAACTTACTTATACATGGCTGTATTCCTGTAGATGAAAATGGAGAGATGGAATCCATGACTATTGATGGTGTTAAACATTATGGTAGAGATCTGTTAGACCATTTCGAAGATTATGTGAGAGTCGCTTTTGATCACAAAGACATCGAGGATGATTTGGCAACAGATCTTGTATGGTATTTATGGACTGGGAAATATTCTTCATTATTTGGTAAGCGTGCTATGACAACTTTCGAACGTTACTTTATAAAGGATAAATCAGCTCATAAAGAAACCAAAAATCCGTATTATCATTTACGTGAAGATGTAAATATGTGCCGAAAAATGCTTAAAGACTTTGGTCTCGATCCAGATCAAGGCCATATCATTAATGGACATACACCAGTTAAAGAAATTGACGGCGAAAACCCCATTAAAGCTGAAGGTAAAATGATTGTGATTGATGGTGGTTTCTCTAAAGCATACCAGTCAACAACTGGTATCGCTGGCTACACGCTACTTTATAATTCATTTGGTATGCAACTCGTGGCACATCAACATTTCAATTCAAAAAAACATGTATTACTTAACGGTGCCGATGAATTATCTATTCGCCGTGTTGTTGATAAAGAATTGAAACGAAAAAAAATAAGAGATACTAATACAGGTCAAGAAATTCAGGAAAAAATAGACATACTCAAAGAACTGATGCATGATCGCTATGTAAATTAAAGACTCAGAACATAAAACAAATTTAAAACCCATTTGCTCAAAAATTCAATTAAGTGCAAATGGGTTTTCATTATATATTTTGATGTAAATACGCATCTTTCAAATAGCCAATTGTGCCATTATCTGCATCAATTAAACTATTGTTACGTTTAAACGTAACAACTTTATTATCACTAATATGATATAAGATCATGTCATTTTTAGTTAATTGTCGCTTATTTGAAACTGGAATTTCTAATATATTATGATTAACGATAAAACGATTAAACCAATGGGAAGTAAAATTTTTATCAAATAAAATGTGATTTCGAATCGGTCCATCGACGTTACTACGTGCATGTTCATCAGTGAATGACACTGGCATCATGTCGACATTTTTCAACCCAAATTCAGGTACAAGTTCATTAAAGGCTAAACTATTAAAGACAAATGATTGTGTCATAAGCAAACATTTATTATAGCGCGTCATATCTGCATAAATACGATCATTACTTGAAAGTAAGTTACCTTCAAATACTTCAAAGTCCAAATCTTTAGAACGTTGCGATGTATTATTAAATAAATTAAATGTCATAACTGGTATTCGATGCGCTCTTAGCTTCGCACCAAGATGAAAAGAAAATTCACTTTCGCCTACTATGATTACGCCTGGTGGCTCTGTGCTTGAAAGCCGCATAACTTTACTCAATGGCAAGAAACTAAAACCATAAATAACCACCGTTACAAATACCAAGCCAAAAGTAACCGGTGTAATATATTCAGCCATCGGTGTACCCTTTTCTACAAACAAACCACCAAAGAACTGAGCTACTGTTAGCACAACGATACCTCTTGGTGCCATCATTGATACCATTGCTCGTTCTCGTTTTGAAATTTCGGTATTAATTGTAGCTAATAAAATTGATATAGGTCTAATTAAAATAATCATGATTGCACAAAAAATAAATAATTTCCATGACAAGATACTTTTCAAGACTTCTAAGGTCAATGATGAAGTAATTAATATAAATACGGTTGAAACCATAATTGTCGACATATTTTCAATAAAGTGATCAGATTCTTTAAATATGAGGTCATGCCGCTTCATACGTGCCATCATTAAACCAAATATTGTAACTGCTAATAAACCTGATTCTGGTAGGAATTCATCACAAATCGCAAAAGTCAGTAGGATGAATACTAATTGGATCGGTGGCATTAAATTTTGCGGTATAAGATCACGTTTAATTAACCACATAAATAAATAAGATGCTGCAAATCCAACAATGACAGCAATAAGTAAACGTAAGACAAAACTCAAAATAATTTGTAAGTTAAAGCCTTGTTCTATAATTTGAAAGACATAAAATGCACCTAACGCTAACATCGGTCCAATAGGATCTAGGATAATACTTTCCCACCTTAATATTGAATCCACACTTTTGCGCACTTTAGCCTGTTTTAATAAGGGTTGAATCACAGTTGGTCCAGTTATTAAAAACAGTCCCCCCAAAACCAACGAAATTGCAATTGAAAAATCAAGCACATAGTGCAGTGTAATTGCACCTAAAATCCATGCGATAATTGCCCCAATTGTAATAATGCGAACCACTGCCTTGGATATACCTCTTAACTCTCGAAAATCTAAATTACTGCTACCTTCAAAAAGTATAATCGCAACTGCTATAGACACTAATGGACTAAACGCTGATTCTCCTAAACTTTCTTGTGGATTAATTAAGCCAAACACAGGTCCCACAAGCAACCCTACTATAGCCATAACTACGATAGATGGCCATTTGATTCTAGAAGCAAACCACTGGCTGAAAATACCTAATGCTAAAAATATAACAATGACTAGCATTAGTGGCAAATTTAGTAAAGACACGTATACTCCCTCTCTCTATTTCATTTAATTATCAAACGTCTTCAATTATGCAATTCAACGAACGATATCACTCAAAAAAGCATTAAGCAAACATACTATCAAAATTTGGAGCATAACGCATTAAAATAAGCTTCATTTATTACTCATAATATACAAAGTAAGTTCATTTTTATATTATTTTTCTTTTTGCCTAAAATTACATTATAACTATATACCTATTTAACGTTAGATAAACATCAAAAAACTGAAAGACACAAATATGTATCTTTCAGTTACCACTAAATTTATAAATTTTTTATTATCGCTTTCTTCTGCTACTTAACTATCACATTGTTGTTTCAATTTTAAAGTTTGCTAAATTGTATTTTATATTTCAATTCAAATTGTGATTGGTTTAATTGGTACTTTTCTGGTAGTTTAGGGCCACAACTATTTGTACCAATCCCACTTTGTCCCTCATCAATAGTTAAAAATGTATAGGGTTCTGCGATTAATTCATCATCATGATGAGCTACTGTTAATTGGTAATCTGAATAATGTTTTGCATTGAAACTTATCGGTTTTTCTGCCACCACTTCTGCTTGATACTGACCATCAGTTAATGCAATGTAACTTGTATCAATGTGGCTTCCTGTTTCTTGAGGCATAATATGATGTTCAAAATTCCGAGTTACGGTTGTTTCAAACATATCTAAATAACTGGCTTCTCTTTTATCAATATAACTACAGAATGGCCCAAAACCATAATATTTTAATGTTTCAAACTGCGCAGCTAATTTGAACGTCATACCGAATCTAGGTAAAAATGGTGCTCTTGTCTCTTTTGTCATATTATAATCTACTGATATTTCACCTTGATTTAAAACACTCCATGTTAGCTGCCCTGTCATCACTTTAGGTCGCCGATCTTCTATAAGTGCTAAGTCAAAACAAATCGTAATGCTTCCATCATGATGTTGCTTCACAGATGTCTCATAGACTCTTGGACGCAATGAATCATAATTCATCTTTTCCCATTCAACTTTGACATGATTATCATTGTCTGTCGGCGCTCTCCATACTGTAAGTTGTATAGGATCATTGACTAAAATATGCTGCTCGTGCACCACTTTCGATAGTACACCACAATGTTTATCAAAAACATAATACCAATTTTGGTACTTAACAACGACTTCTTGTGATGTATCCTTGATTAGAGAAACATTTTCTTGCTGCTTGTCATTGAAAGCACTTATATTTCTTCGTTTATAAATAACTTGATCGGTACCTAAATAAGTACCTTGTTGTAATAATAATTGATCTTTTTTAACTACATAAGCAAACGAAACATCACTGACTGTATCTAACATAATATGTTCACTCAAATCCATTTCGAGTATTGTATGAGGTTTGAATTCAGGTAACGCTAGCTCAAATACAACCTTTTCCCCGTCTCGATGAGTTACTGTACAAATCACATTAATTATTTCAGATATATCAACAAAATCCAGTCTATTTTCGAAAATATAATTAGTAGCGCTGTGCTCTTTTAAAATAATAGGACGATGTATTTGTTGAAATTCAAAATAATTATCATGAGGCACTCTATCTGGATTCACAATACCATCTACACAAAAGTTACCATCATGTACCTTTTCACCAAAATCACCGCCATATCTATATACCGGTGCACCATTTTGGATAGTAGTTTTGATTGCATGATCACACCACTCCCATACAAAACCACCTATAAACGCATCATAATGCTCCATTAATTCATGATATTCTTTAAGACCTCCAGGAGAATTTCCCATAGCATGTGCATATTCACATAGAACAATAGGTTTATCTAAATCTTCCTTTGATAGATAACGTTGTACCAATTCATCAGTAGAAGGATACATTCTACTAATCATATCAATCAGTGATAAATCATGATGATCCTCAGCATACAACGCCCCTTCATAATGTAATGGTCTCGTAGCATCTAATTGTTTTGCTTGTTCCAGTGCCCTCTCAAAGTTACAACCAAAACCAGCTTCATTGCCCATAGACCATGAAATAATTGAAGAGAAATTTTTCAAGGGGACGATCGATGATGTTACTCTTTCTAAAATGGGTTTCTCAAACCGTTTATCATCTGCAATGAGGTTATAATCTTCGTTATTTTCTTCACCATATAGCAGTACAACACCATGCGTTTCAAGGTCTGCTTCGCTCATAACGTAAAAGCCATATTGATTTGCAAGTTCATAAAAATATGGTGACTTCGGATAGTGTGCTGTACGAATCGCATTAAAATTGCCTGCTTTCATAAGTTTAAAATCCTCGAGCAATCGTTCTTTACTTATTGAATATCCGGTTTCAGGATCACTATCGTGGTAATTGACCCCTCTTAATTTAATCGCTTGGTCATTGATTAATAATTTATTATTAGAAATAGTAACTTCCCTAATTCCAATTTTTTGACTAATTACTTCATCAGCTGTTATTACAAATAATTCATATAAATAGGGCCGTTCTGCACTCCATAATTTCGCTTCTGGTACAGTGATTGAAAATCCTTCTAATGGTGCATGATCACCAGCAATAACATTGCCTTCATTATCTAATAATTGATAGGTTACTTCAGGGTTTTGCTTCTGATTTAAAATCGCTACTTCAATCGTCGCTGCTTCATACTCCCCTAATTTTGTCTCTATTTTGAAATCGATAATACGTTGTTCACTTCTCCCTACAACATAAACATCTCTAAAAATACCTGAATGTCTAAACATGTCTTGATCCTCAAAATAAGTGGCATCCGAATATTTGAACACTAATACTTCAATTTTATTGTTCTGTGCTGCTACAAACGAGGAAATATCAAATTCATTAATACCATGTGCAATTTGTCCGTATCCTACAAATTGGTGATTTACCCATACATAATATGCACCAGCTACACCTTCAAAGTTTAAATGATAGTCTAATTTTTCATCATAATTTTTTATATTAAAATCTTTTTGGTAAAAACCGCATGGATTCTTTTCAGGTACATAGGGAGGATCGTATGGAATAGGGTATTGTACGTTTGTATACTGTAATTGATCATATCCATGTAAATTCCAAACGCTTGGTACAGGAATTTCATCAAATTCTAATAATTCGTGCTGCTTTAAAAACGCATTCAAACTCTCAAAATATCTAAATTTCCATGTTCCATTGAGCAACGTTACTCTATTCATCTGTTCCCGCTTCGGATTAGAAAAAGCCTCTGCCTTACTAGTATATGGTACAAAATAAGCATGTTTCGGTAATGCGTTTACACTTTGTTTTTCTATATCAGTATGAAATTTAAAATTCAAACGAATCCGCTCCTAACTTTTATCTTCTCCAATAATATATTCAAATATTATTTAATATATATATGGTACAATAATTTAAAACTAATCTTTATAAAGTGGGTGTCCTCATGCATTTATTATGGAAAAAATTCAAAAAATTTAATTATGAAGCCCAAGTTGATGAATGCGGCATTGAAATAGGCACATCTATTATTGGATATGACTATATTGTTACTCGCCCTGTTGTAATTCACATTGTTTCAGAAGGCGAAGGTGATTTTATATATAATGGCATAACGCATCATTTATGTGCTGGCGATGTTTTTGTTTTAAAGGAAGGCATGAAAGTTCAATATAATCCTTCAATAAATAAACCTTGGCGCTATTATTGGGTTGGTATAAGTGGAAAACAAGCACATACCTATTTTTCTCGTTCAGCTTTAGCTGAGCACATTGTAATGAAAAATTATGATACAACACTGTTATTTTCAATCATTTCCAAAATCTGTGATTTATCCGCAAATATGGATATTAAAAAATCACAAGATATCTTATTAAATCAATATTTATTTGAGTTGTTACATTGCTTACAAGAAACATTTCCGACCAATCAAGACATTATAGATAACCAACAATTACATACAAATATTCAAGTGGCATTAGATTTTATAAATCATAATTTCACTTCAAACATTACGATTGATGACGTTGCTAAAAAAGCGAACTTGAGTAGAAGTTACCTTTATAAAATGTTTATTAAGCATTTCAATGTATCACCTAAAACATACTTGATACATCTTCGTATGCATCAAGCCGCTCAACTGTTAATACAAACGTCACACCCCATTAGCTATATTGCTTATAGTGTAGGTTATAAAGACCCGCTCGTTTTTTCTAAGTCATTTAAGCACTATTTCAAAATAAGTGCTACAGCCTATAGAGCGCGTTATGGTATTTAATCCGCAATGTTACAACGACTAAATGTCGGTTTGTTTTTCTTTATTTTTACGCTTATAATATAACGTTTTTTGTATATCACTTAAGAAATCACCTTTTAAATTAAATGCCTTATGGTAAAGTACACCGCAAGCAATAATAAATATGAGCGGTATACCAATCATTTCAATTCTCATTCCTAAAATTGTTCCTGCTGTTTGGGCTTGGTTAGGAATATAACCTACAAGTGAAAGTCCCAGACCTACACATAACCCAGCTACCGCTTGTGCCAACTTCACTAAAAATGTTTGTGTAGATGTAATCACACTTTCATTGCGTTGCCCAAATTTAACTTCACTATAATCGATAACATCTGCTAATGCGACAGTATTTACACCTACTAATGTTCCTGTCCCATATCTGATGAGACCACCACCTAAAATAATCCATAAAGGCGCTTGTGGTGCTACAAATCCTGCAATTAATATGACAAAGAGACCCATAATAACACTTAAAATAGCACTATTAAATACTATGGTACGGCCTAATCTTTTTACTAAAAATGGAAAGACTAACAAAGCTACCATTTCCATAATAATTAACGTATTAAATAGCGAGAATAAGCTTTCAGCATTTGTTACATATTTAAAATAGTAAATAATAATGCCATTAATCATTTGACCGCACAAGTTAAATGCAAGAATTACACCAATAATCGCTAATAGTTCTTTATTTTTAAATAAAATACGCCATATGTCTTTAAAGTTAACTTTAATCGCATTCTGTCTTTCAATTTCTACATCTTCTTTAACAAAAATGACTGTGATCCCTATAGTTATAATAAAAATGACACTACAAATAATAGCTAGTATAAAGATACCTGTTTCCCTAGAACCACTATCAAACAGAGCACCTAATTCATCTATAAACCATAGACCAAAACTACCAATAATTAATGCTGCAAAGCTCGCAAAAAAACGCGGAACTACAGCTATTTCTTCTCTTTCCCTGGGGTTACTTGTTAAGTTTGGTAACCAAGACCAATAAGGAATATCCATAATTGTATAGGTCATTCCCCACAATATGTATACGATCGATATATATACGTACATCGAAGTGATAGACATATCAAAATTTGTAAATAATAACACTGTGATTACCGCATTAATCAATGTTCCTATAATAAGCCAAGTTTTAAATTTACCTAGCTTATTACGTGTATTATCTACAATCATCCCCATCACCGGATCATTAATAGCATCCCAAATCCTAGCAATAAAAAATAATACCCCTGCAAAAGCTGGAGATAATCCTAAAATATCACTCATATAAAACATCAAAAATAAACTTACAATGTTAAATACAGCATCCTTGCCGACTGTACCAAATCCAAATGCATACTTTTGAAATTTAGTTAAATTTCTTTCCATTCACTTGTCACCTACTCATATTCATTTTGGGTTTAAATTGCTGCAATAAATTTTGATTAGAAGGCCTCCTTCTATATGAAAACGTTATCATTTATTTTTTTGAATTACGATAGTTTAATCAATCCTTCACATGTCTTTATGTTTCCTATTAACATTTGTCGCATTACATAATAATATGGAACCTTTACAATATGTTTTGCTGACACTATAATTATTATGAAAATTATATATTAAAATTAAGAAATGAGATGGAACTATTGAAGCTATAAGATATACGAATCTATACGCATTACATCACTTCATTCAAATTCATAACAGTCTTTTCTCTTTTATTGATAGTGGGTAGCTATGCATGTTTAGTTCCTAATATTTTATAAATTGAAAGTAAAGAAAGGTGAATATTTGTGAATAGTAATATTAATTATAAAAAGTTCATTATCCCTGTAGTTGTAGGGCTCATCATTTGGTTTCTTACCCCATTTAAACCAGATGGCGTAGATGCAACAGCATGGCATATGTTCGCTATATTCGTTGCAACGATTATTGGTTGTATTACTCAACCTTTACCAATTGGTGCAGTCGCAATGATTGGTTTCTCACTCACTGTGCTTACGAGTACGGTCAAAATAGATACTGCGGTCGCTGGGTTTGGTAACAGTAGTATTTGGCTAATTGCCATGGCTTTTTTTATCTCAAGAGGATTTGTAAAAACAGGCTTAGGGAGACGTATCGCATTGCAATTCGTCAAACTATTTGGCAAGAAAACTTTAGGGCTAGGCTATTCACTGATAGGTGTTGATCTGATTTTAGCACCTGCAACACCAAGTAACACGGCTCGTGCTGGTGGGATTATGTTCCCAATTATTAATGCGCTCTCTCGCTCTTTTGGTTCTAAACCTGAGGACGGTACACAACGTAAAATGGGGGCATTTCTTATTTTTACAGAGTTTCATGGTAATTTAATTACAGCTGCTATGTTTTTAACTGCAATGGCTGGTAATCCATTAGCTCAATCACTCGCAAAACATCAAGGTGTCGATATTACTTGGATGAACTGGTTCTTAGCCGCTCTCATCCCTGGAGTAATTTCTTTAATTTTAGTACCGTTAATCATCTATAAGTTATACCCGCCTGAAATTAAAGAGACCCCAAATGCCAAAACATGGGCTCAAAATGAATTAAACGATATGGGTACAATATCTAAGAGTGA
This sequence comes from Staphylococcus casei, assembly GCF_030294405.1. Taxonomy (NCBI): domain Bacteria; kingdom Bacillati; phylum Bacillota; class Bacilli; order Caryophanales; family Staphylococcaceae; genus Staphylococcus; species Staphylococcus casei. The sequence continues at coordinate 504,269 of NZ_CP125718.1, read as the reverse complement.
AAAATTCATGATTGGTATCTTTTTAATAGCACTCATACTTTGGGTATTAGGTAGTCTCTTAAATATCGATGCAACCTTAACTGCATTTATTGCGCTATCACTTTTACTCATTACAGGTGTACTGACATGGAATGATGTCTTAAAAGAAACAGGTGCTTGGAATACATTAGTTTGGTTCTCAATCTTAGTTATGATGGCAAATCAACTCAATGAACTTGGTTTTATACCATGGTTAAGTAAAAGTATATCAGGCAGTTTAGGCGGCTTAAGTTGGCCAATTGTCCTCATCATACTAGTGCTCTTCTACTTCTACTCTCACTATCTGTTTGCAAGTTCGACAGCACATGTAAGTGCCATGTATTCTGCTTTACTTGCCGTGGCAATTGCGACGGGTGCACCACCACTATTCAGTGCTTTAATATTAGGTTTCTTTGGTAATTTAATGGCATCTACAACACACTATAGTAGTGGCCCTGCTCCTATTCTTTATTCTGCCGGCTATGTAACTCAAAATCGCTGGTGGGCAATGAATGCTATATTGGCTATATTTTACTTTGTTGTATGGTTAGGTATTGGCTCACTTTGGATGAAACTTATCGGCCTTATGTAACATAAAACCCCCAAGTTAACGCTCGATTCTCTTGGCTTTAAATGCCAGAACTGAATCTTCGACGATAACTTGGGGTTTTAAATTTATAGTACTGCTGTCCATGAATGTGTTGAACTGATTTCAGCATATCTTGTCAGTATTTCATTCATTAAGAATTGGTGTTTTTTACTATTGTTATCAGTGACAGCATCTTCTAATATAGTGATCTTATAGTCTTTATCTGCTGCTTCAACTGTCGTAGATAACACCACTCCGCTCGTACTTACACCTGTTAACACGATATGATTAACTTGAAGGCCTCGCAATAATACTTCTAAATTACTGCCTGTAAATGCACTTAGCCGATGTTTAGTTACAATTGGTTCATCTTCTTTACGATTTAATGATTCAATGATCTGTGTTGATTCATCAGCCAATGACATCTGTTGACCGCTTGCTTGATATTGAGAGAACATTTTGTTATTGGGAGAGACTTCTAGAAATGTTCCATTAAAAGCCACTCTTACAAATATAACTGGTATGTTATTTTGCCTTGCTGCTTCAATAGCTTGCTGATTATGTTTAATTACCTCATCTTTAAATTCTAAACTATTTACAATGCCATTTTGCATATCCATTATTATTAACGCACTATTCTCCATAATGATGGCCACCTTTATTTTCGATATATTTATATTTTATAATTGTAGCTCACTTTATTTTGAATATCTAAATATTAGTTTATTGCTATGTCTACCACTAACATTTAATCTATACTATTTCTCCATTCACTAAAAAAGCGTTGAAACACAAGTTATGCTTTTAGAACATAGGTTTTATCCTCGACTAAAGCAATATTTGTCTCAACGCTTAAAATTCAAATCATTTAAATGCCACTTATTGATTCAACACTTTTTGTCCTGCTTGAACACCCGCTTGTGTAAGTTCATGACTATTTACCCATAACTCAGTCACATTCGCTCCGCGATTTTTAAAAATATCAATGACATGATTACTATCTTCTACTGTGACAATTGGGTCATTTTCTCCCATTGAAAGCAATACCTTCATTTGACTTAAGTCTTTATTGTTTGTAATCTCTATAGGGTAAAGTGGTGCATACAATAGCGCTGTATTAAAAGCAGTATCTTCATGTAATATCATACTAATTGCAATGTTTGAACCATTTGAAAAACCTACAGGTACTGCTTGTGACAAATCAAAATTATATCTTTGAGCCGCTTCTTTTAAAAATGTAATTAAACGTTCAGTTCTATAATTAAGATCTTCAACATCATACTGACCTTCACCATGACGTTTGAAAAAGCGATTCATACCATTTTCAGAAATTTCTCCTCTTACACTTAATACATTATATTTATCATTTAATACTGTAGCCAAAGGTAATAAATCTTTCTCATCTCCACCAGTGCCATGCAATAAAATAAATGTCGGTGCATTTGCTTCGCCTTCTCTATAAATATGTTCCATATTATTTCAGCTCCCTTTTAAATCAATAAATTAGCCATTGTAGTTAGTTGTAATCATAGCCTTTGACGTTATATACGGATGGGTGGTAATAATTGCAATAACGCTGCTCTTTGTTCTTCAAATTGAGGCGGTAAGACTAGACTAGAACCCAATTCGTCAAACCGTTCGTCAATAGTAAATCCCGGACCTTCAGTAGCAAATTCAAAAATAATACCGCCACGCTCTTTCATATAAATTGCTTCAAAATAATTGCGATCTTTGACATCAGTCACATGATAACCTTTGTCGCTCATTTTCACCTGCCAAGCACGATGTACTTTTGTTGATGGTACTGACCAAGCAATGTGATGTACAACGCCTACACCCCAGTGTACCGCCGTGTCAGGTGGCTCTTTTTTTACCATAACATGATGTTGCCAATCACCAACAGTTTCTAAGTGGATGTGCGTTTCATCTTCGTTTATTGTCTCTAATCCCATATCATTAGTTAATGTGTGCACTGTTGCCAAGGGATCAGCTGATAACATCGTTACGCCATGAAAACCAATAATATCTTGACTTCCATCGTGTATACTTTCACTTTCAACTAATGCTAATGGTAGCTCATGAACATCATTAAATTCCAATGTCTCTCTATCAAATAGTTGAGTGCGAGAGACTTCTATACCTTGTGCTTTCAAATGTTTTTCCCAGTGACTTATTGCATCTTTTGGAATTCTAAACGCAATTCTTTCAACTTGCCCTGAACCAATACGACCTTTATGTGCATTTGGCCAATTAAAGAATGTTAGAATTGTTCCATTGTCCACACCATCATTAGAAAAATATAAATGATACGTAGATGGATCATCGAAATTGACTGTTTTTTTGATTAATTTTAAATTTAAAATGTCTCTATAAAATTTAATATTTTCTTCTGGATTACCTACAATTGCTGAAATATGATGAATATGTTGGATAGCTTCCATAGTATAACCTCCTTCATTTATAATGCTTTGAAATGTCGTAATATTACAATTACCTTCTAAAATAAGCTTATATTTATCATTTATCTTTTTGTATTAAATGGTCGAATTTCTGATTCGATATATTCACGTTGTTTCTCTAAAAATGGTGGTAAAGCTAAGCTTTCACCTAATGTTTCGTATGGCTCATCTCCCATGAATCCTGGTCCATCTGTAGATACCTCAATTAAGATATGGCCAATACGTGCATATAAAGCTTCAAAGTAGAATCTATCAACTAGACCTGAGTTTCCTATACCTGCGGATTGATATTTTTCTAACCATTGTTCAATCGCTTCATGATCTGGTAATCTAAAGGATACGTGATGTACTTCACCATATCCTTGACGTGCTGCCGGTGTTTCTGTATCTTTTCTTAAAATAACTTGACCACCATTGCCACCTTCACCAACTTCTAATAATGCAACATTATCCTCACTTGCGATTTCCTTCATTCCATAAATTTGTTCTAATATTTTTTTGAAATCTTCAAAATAGCTTACTGTTATTTCAATAGGACCAAGACCATATATTGCTTTATCTGTTGGCACTGGACCATTTTTCCATGGTTTTCCAGGTGCTACACCTTTATTATTTTCATCAGAAACTAATTGATAACTTTGCCCATCCGCTTCTTCAAACGGTAAAACTTTTTTTCCAAACAATGACTGAATACCTTCGTGTTTTACTCCATATTCATTAAACCGTTGTTCATAATATGCAAGTGCCGCATCATTAGGTACTCTAAACGCTGCACGAGAAATTGAATTTGTGCCCGCTGCACCTTTAGGATTATTTGGAAAATCGAAAAATGTCATATCTGTGCCTGGAGATCCTTCATCATCTGCAAAGAATGTATGATACGTATAAATATCATCTTGGTTCACTGTTTTTTTAACAAGTCTCATGCCTAATACTTCTGTAAAAAATTTATAATTTCTTTCTGCATCATCCGTCATTGCTGTTACATGGTGAATTCCTAACAATTGATTATTTGTCATAATAAACGCCTCTCTCTTTTTAATTTTATCTCGATTTCGAAGTATTTTTAGATAAAAATTTAAGTGCTTATCCTACTTTATAGGTCGCGCACTTAATTTTTTCAAAGCTTTCTGTAAGGTTGTAATTTCTGTATCGGTTAGTACCGAAAATGTTGATTCTAAAGTTTCTGCATGTTCTGGGAATATTTGATCCATCATCGTACGACCTTTTTCCGTAAGCGAAGCATTGGTCACACGTTTATCTTGATTGTTACGTCTTCGAATGACGCAACCCTTCTCTTCTAATTTGTCTACAACATAAGTAATACTGCTGCTAGCAATCAATACTCTATTACCAATACGTTGGATAGGTTGATCACCTTTATTATAAAGTAGCTCCATTACTGCAAATTCTGTTATATTTAGCCCATGACGTTGTACATCTTTACGAACAATCTTTTCTAAATGATCAAGTGTCCGGTTTAATCCAATAAAAGTATTTAACGATTCCTTAGTACGATCCACCACATCACCTACTTTAAATTTATTTCGAATTCGAGATAAATTATAACGCCATAATAAAAATAAGTCAACACATAAGTATAAAAAATATATTACTTTATAAAATCATCACTCTGTTCATCTATTAAGGGCCATCTTTAACAATCCTTTTCATTTTGTAAAAATAAATATTCTTCTACAAAGCTGACTAGAATTATACTATTTCTGTTTTCACATTCCTTATAAGTGGTAGAAGTGATAGTGTGGAGGTGTCAAACATTGAATAAACTATTTATAAACAATGAATTTATAGCAAGCAAATCGACTGACACAATGGATGTAATTAACCCTGCTACAGGAGAAAAGCTAGATACAATAACATTTGCTACCGAATCAGAAGTCAATGATGCAGTAGCAAAATCTAAACAAGCACAGTTAGAATGGGAACAAGTGCCAGAACCTACGCGTGCTGATCATGTGAAATTATTAATACCTTTACTAGAGAAGCATAAAGATACGTTAGCAGACTTATATGTTAAAGAACAAGGCAAAACACTAGCTTCAGCCAAAGGTGAAATAGATAAATCCATTCAATTTATAGATTATATGACTAGCCTGAGTATGTCTAACAAAGGCGAAGTGTTGCAAAATAGTCGGGAAAATGAAACGATTTTACTTACAAAAAAACCACTCGGTGTGACTGCAGGTATCGTGCCTTGGAACGCTCCAATAATGGTCTTAATGAGAAAAGTCATTCCCGCTGTTATCACAGGCTGCTCTGTTGTTATTAAACCAAGTGAAGCAACCTCGTTAATAACATTAAAACTTGCCGAACTTATCCGTGAATCTACTATTCCTGCTGGATTAGTACAAATACTCCCTGGTACTGGAGAAACAGTAGGTACACAATTAGCACAACATCCAGACATACAATTAATATCATTAACTGGTAGCATGCGCGCAGGTAAATCTGTTTATGCAGCAAGTGCAAATACTGTTAAAAAAGTTAATTTAGAATTAGGTGGTAATGCCCCTGCCCTTGTAACAGAAAACGCTGATTTAGATAAAGCTGTTGACTATCTCGTGGCAGCTAGAATTAATAATGCGGGACAAGTTTGTACCTGTCCTGAACGAATTTTTGTACATGATGCTGTGCATGACACATTTATTAATAAATTAAAAGCCAAAATGGAAGAATTAACAGTTGGCGATCCATTCTCTGAAACTACTGACTACGGTGCAATTATTAATCAACAACAATTAGATAGCATCGATGAAAAAGTACAATCTGCCATACAAAATGGTGCTACTTTAATAACAGGTGGTCATAAAATTGATCAAGCCGGCTATTTTTATGCGCCAACAATTTTAGATAAAGTTAACACAACAGATAGTGCTTTTAAAGATGAAATTTTTGGACCTGTATTACCAATAGTTACTTATAAAAATTTTGATGAGGCAATCAATTTAGCTAATGACACAAACGCTGGATTATCATCTTATATCTTTTCAGAAGATTTAAAAGAGGTTATGCGGGCAACTGAAAAACTTAAATTTGGCGAAGTTTATGCAAATTGTGAAGCTGAAGAAGTAGTTAATGGCTATCATGCTGGTTGGAGAGAATCAGGTTTAGGTGGCGCTGACGGTATTCATGGCTTTGAAGAATATTACAATACTACAGTATCCTATATTCGATATGATTGATATCCATCTAATTATTTATAGCTATTAGTCAATATTATGAAAGCCTCGAAACCATGTGATTTTTCATCACTATTTCGAGGCTTTTTCTTATTATTCATACTATATTTTAATGATTTAACGCTTTATCTAAAGATTTAATATTACGTTCCATCAATGATTGATATGATATGTTTTTTTGCTTTTCTTCATCTTTGGATAAAGTTGCCATGTTATGGAAACTTACCGGCGTTGTATTTGATTCTTTCTTGATAACATCAGTTACCTTAGATGAAATATTCTGTTCATATAAAACGTAAGGTTGTTGTGATTTTTCTATATCTTCCACAATTCCCATTAAAGCTTTTTGACTTGGTTCTTCATTATTCATACCACTAACACCTTCTTGCTTGAAGCCATAGCGTTTCGCTAAATAACCAATAGAATCGTGTGAAATAATTACAGTGTCTCGTTTTGGTTGTTTAGTAATTACTTTTAATTTTTTATCAATGGCATTGATGTCTTTTGTGATCTTTTTATAATTTGCTTCATAGTAGGCTTTATGTTCTGGATCTTTTTTCACCAAATTATCTTTAATTTCTTTAGCAAATTTTTTATCTAAGACTGGGTCCAGCCAAACGTGTGGATCCTCACTGCCTTCTTCATGAGCTTCATGTTCATCTTCGTGCTTGTGTTCGTGTTCATCATTTGCTACAAGGTCATGACTACTTAAATTTTGGGATAAAGGCAATTTCAAATCATCATTTTTAATAGACTTAGCAATCTTTTTAGCCACTGGATCCATTTCATTATTTGAATATATAAATAAATCATCTTTGGCGATATCAATCATATCTTTTTGTGTTGGTTCAAAAGAATGAATATCTGCCCCTGGAGGATATATTGAATGCACATCCACATATTTACCGCCAATCTGTTCTGTAAAACTTTGAAAAGCAAATGCAGTAGTAGATATCTTTAATTTATTCTTTGTGCTTACATCTTTTTTTTCTTCTTCGTTTGTGTTTCCACATGCACCTAATACTATACCGAGCGTACATATGAGTAACAATAGTATACTTTTTTTCAAAATCCGCCCCTCCAAATCGAAATTATTCCGTTAAAACTATAAACTTATTTCAGCTATATTTCAATGGTTAACGCTCAAATCATACTATTTTATACTATTAATTTGGTTAGAGATAACTTAAACGTTTAGATATAATTGTTTAAATTATCTCTAAACGTGATATTTAGTAAGTGTTACGTATAATAAAAGGAGTGGTAACATGGCTGAAATTAAACAAGGTACAAATAAATTCTATATTGGTGACGATGAGAACAATCCACAAGCAGAAATCACTTTCCAATCACAAGACGATAATCAAATTGACATTAATCATACTGGTGTTCCTGATGAATTAGGGGGCCAAGGCATTGGTTCTTCACTTGTTAAATCTGTAGTTGACTACGCGCGCGACAATGATTTAAAAGTAGTAGCATCTTGTCCGTTCGCCAAGAATGTCATTGAAAAAAATTCAGAATATCAAGATGTATATGTAGGTTAAATCTTGATATAGCTATCCTTAAACAAGAAGCACCATTAACTAAAACAATAGTTAGTGGTGCTTTTTATCGTGCTTCTATTTAAAAAAATATCTGCATTAATAATTAATTAGATTGCTTTCTTTGTTGTTCTTGAAATTCATAAAATACTTGAAACAACATTACAAGCATAGCCGGATGGTATGTTTTAGTGTGTATATCAAGGTCGTGACGAGATGCTAATTTGAAGCGTTCCGATTTACTGTGCATAATTTCATGACGCCCCTCCATAACTTTCACACTTCTTGAAATAAAACCTGATTGGAATTTTAAAACATCTCCCTTATTCCCTTCAAATAACATGGTTGGTTTAATTCCCATTTTTGAACGAAATGTTCCAATAACCGTCCCATTTTTCTCAACTTGCCAAACAGTTTTAAACGGTGTTTTAAGCGCACCACGGATTGTTTTTTCTTGTAAAATACGATAAGTAGCTTGACCATCAGTAATTTCAAAATTTTGTTTATTATTGCCAAACATTGCAAATGCTTCTTGCGTAGCAGATGTATAAAATAACTGTAATTTGAAACACGCTTCATCACTATCATTAAAAACATCAATAACAGATTTTGAAGTATTAAAAAAGTTTTCTTTAAAGTAATAATGTGCCATGAACCTGTCCCCTATTAAGTATGATTTGTATTCTATACCCATTTTAAATGACTCAATATACAAGAAACAACTTATTTTCACACTCACCTAAAGAACTTAATGATTGACCTAGTATATTTTTTATATTAACATCATACTTGTAACTAACACGAATACAAGTATGATATAAGGAGTTTTATATAATGACTTTTCATGATTATGCCTCAACGCACGTAACAAACATTACACTCAATGTTGCTGATTTATCTACTATGCGCTTATTCTATAAGGATATATTAGGTTTAACAATTAGATATGAGAACAAAGCATCTATCGTTTTTAATATAGGAAAAAACAGTCATACGCTTACTTTAAATGAAATTATCGATGCACGACGCCCTTCTATGAGAGAGGCTGGCTTATTCCATATTGCTGTTCTGCTACCCACACGCGCTGACTTAGGCAATTTTTTATACCATGCCTCAAGTATGGGAATTCAAATTAGTGGTGGCGATCATCTTGTTAGTGAAGCCTTATACTTCGCAGATCCAGAAGGTAACGGCATTGAAGTCTATTATGACCGCCCTAAATCTACTTGGGCCTGGGATAACGGTAAAGTCAAAATGGATACACTTGCAGTAGATGTAAATGATTTAGTGGCACAACGTACTGAAACAGGCTGGGACAGTATGCCCGACAATGCTAAGATAGGCCACTTACACTTAAAAGTAGCTGATTTAGCGCAAGCAAAACAGTTCTATATGGAACAACTCGGTTTGCAACACATATCCGACTTCCCTCAAGCTTTATTTATGTCTACGAATAGCTATCATCATCATATCGCTACGAACACTTGGCAATCTGATACAGTTCGTATAGATAATTCAAATAGCCTTGGCTTAACGCATGTAGACATCTATAAACCAGAATCTGAAGAGCTACAACTACTTTCTCCAGAAGGATTTGGTGTAAATATTCACAGCGACACTTCATGTGTAGCAGATAAGAACTAAATTCATTTATACACTTAGACTTGGGGTCACTTCAAGTCTATTTTCATTTTAATTGCTACTAAATCGATCATTATGCTTCATTTTCTTTTGACTTATTACAATCTCTTAATCTATATTTAATATATAAAATTATTTATATTAGATAATTAATAAATAAGGGATGTTATTTATCATGAAGATTACTAAAATACTAAATAATAATGTTGTTATTTCTACTATCACTCATGAAGAACGTATCGTAATGGGAAAAGGAATCGCGTTTGGGAAACAAAATGGTCAGCTTTTAGATAAGAATAAAATCGATAAAATTTTTAGACTCACCAGTAATGAACAAGAGCATTTGCTTACACTACTAAATGAAATTGATCAAGACATATTCATAACCATTCAAGATATAATTGTTGAAGCCAATCGATTATATGAAACACCTATTTCAGAATCAATCTATATTTCACTCACAGATCACGTTGATTATGCAATTAAACGTACAAAACAGGGTCATAATATCGAAAATCCATTACTTTATGAAATTGCCAAACTTTATCCTCAAGAGTTTAAAATTGGTTTAAAAGCCATTAAAGTTATTCGGCAACGTTTTGAGACACAACTGCCTAAAGATGAGGCAGGTTTTATAGCAATGCACATTGTTAATGCAAGTATGGATGAAAATATTTCGAATATCTATGAAATTACTAAAATCACCAAAAGTATACTTGATATTGTACGTTATCATTTTAATTTACACATTAATGAAGACGAACTTAATTACTCAAGATTTGTAACCCATCTTAAGTTTTTTAGCCAAAGGCTAATTAATGTAGAATCTTTAAACGAAGTTACAGATGAAAGCTTATTAGATGTTTTAAAGCAAAAATATCAACAATCTGATGTTTGTGTTGATAAAATTTCTGACTTTCTCCAAAAACATTACCAACATGAAGTATCAAATGATGAACGTGTATATCTTATTTTGCATATTGCACGCTTGTTAAAATCACAATGTAAGCGTTGACATTAAATATTTAAAACGCTATAATGTTTTTAATCTTATATTATTGTTACTTTAGACGTCACTATCGACGTTTGGGGTTGTAACTTTAAGTAGGCAAAACCCAGAGTAATGCATAACGGTACCTTAGGGCGTCGTATGTGTATTATTCTGGGTTTTTATTTTTGCTATTTTAGTTAAGATCATTTTAGATGCTTGATAAACAGACATTTTTCTTCAGTGGCCACTAGAAAATTAGACGTATGTCATCGCCTTAAACTGCTCATTTCTTAACTATATAGCTATTCATAACAAATTGGGGTGATTTTATTATGAAATATGAGTTATTAGCTAAAGACATTGTTGAAAAGGTTGGTGGCGTTGATAATATAAATTCTTTAACACATTGTATTACACGTCTTCGTTTTAAGTTGAAAGATGAAACCAAAGCAGATACGGATTACTTAAAAAGTCGTGATGGTATTGTCACAGTAATGCAATCGGGTGGTCAATATCAGGTGGTTATAGGTAACCATGTTCCTGATGTATACACTGCAGTTAACCATGTTGCAAACTTTAACCATAACGATGATGAAGCAAATACCGATGAACATAAAGGAAATCTATTCAATCGTTTTATAGATATCGTTTCTGGTATCTTTCAACCTATCTTGGGTGTACTCGCTGCAGCTGGGATGATTAAAGGATTTGCTGCTTTATTTTTAGCTTTAGGATGGATTACTGAACAATCTGGTACCTATCAAATATTACATGCTATTGGAGACTCTATTTTTTATTTCTTTCCAATATTTTTAGGATTTACAGCAGCTAAAAAATTTGGTTCAAGCCACTTCCTCGGCATGGCTATTGGCGCAGCTTTAGTATATCCAACGCTAGTTAGTGCTATGGAAATGGGTGCCAAGGGTGCAAGCGCGCTGTTCTCTGGTACTTTATTCGAAGTAGAGTCAAATTTAACCTTTTTAGGATTGCCTGTTATTTCTATGACATATACATCTAGTGTCATTCCTATCATTATTGCTGTTTATTTTGCGAGTAAGCTTGAGCGAAAACTAAAAACTATTATACCCGATGTTGTTAAGACGTTCTTAGTTCCCTTCTTTACATTATTAGTTATTGTTCCTTTAACGTTCTTAATTATTGGTCCAATTTCATCTTGGATTGCCAACTGGATTGGTGTAGGTGCACTTAGTATTCATGCTTTGAGTCCTATAGTTGCAGGCATATTGTTAGGTGCTTTCTGGCAAGTATTAGTCATTTTTGGACTCCATTGGGGCCTTGTAGCAATCATGATGAATAATATTTCTACTTCTGGATTCGATATTATTCATCCTTTAATATTTGCAGCTTCTTTCGCTCAAACTGGTATTGTACTAGGTATTTTCTTAAAGACTAAAAATACTAAATTAAAATCGTTAGCCTTCCCAGCTACCATATCAGGTATTTTCGGAGTAACTGAACCTTCAATTTATGGTATTACCTTACCACGAAAGAAAATGTTTATTTATAGCTGTATCATTGCCGGTATTTTTGGAGGATTTGTCGCCTTCGCTGGGACAAAGCTTTATTTTATGGGAGGTTTAGGTATTTTCGGATACACAGCATATATTGGAGATAATGGATTAGATTCTACAGTTTGGCTCATTGTATTAGCATCTCTTCTGAGTATGTTAGTTGCTACAATCGTAGGTTTCATTGCTCATTCTGATAAAAAAGAAGGCTTAACTCAATCTGATGCCTCAATAAAAGACCCATCAACTGATAATAAACATGAAAATACTGATCCAATAACGCAACAAAATGATACTGTCCCACTAGGATCTGATGATTTTATTAAAGCTCCATTAACAGGTGAACTTATTAAGTTAGAAAAAGTTGACGATCCTGTCTTTTCATCACTTGCTATGGGCAAAGGTATTGCAATTAAACCAAAATCCAATGTCATTATTGCTCCATTCGACGCAACTGTTGAAAGTCTTTTCCCTACCGGTCACGCCATTGGATTGAAGTCCAATAATGGAACAGAATTATTGATTCATATAGGTATAGATACTGTGAAATTAAATGGAGAAGGATTCAGACCTCTGGTGTCACAAGGAGATACTGTAACGTCAGGTCAACCATTAATTGAATTTGACAGTCAAATCATTCGAAATGCTTCTTTAGATGACATTGTAATGATTGTTGTGACGAATACAAATATTGCGAAAGATGTTGTCGTTGAAGATAAAAAAGATATTAATACTAAAGATGCTTTAATTTCAGTAATTTATTAAATATTAGGAGGCATAATAATGACTGTATTACACAAAGATTTTTTATGGGGTGGCGCAATTGCCGCTAATCAAATAGAAGGTGCGTATGATAGTGATGGAAAAGGATTAAGTTTAGTTGATTTACTACCGGCAGGCGATGAGCGAAAAGAACCTTTATTTAATCCTGCTAAAGCATTGTCTAATCATTTTGACTTTTATCCTAGTCATAAATCCATTGATTTTTATCATCAATATGAGGAAGATATTAAACTTTTTGCAGAAATGGGATTCAAAGCATTACGTTTTTCAATTTCATGGCCTAGAATTTTTCCGAATGGTGACGAATCAGAGCCTAATGAAAGTGGTTTGGCTTTTTACGATAAAATATTTGATACGCTCGAAAAATATGACATTGAACCAATTGTTACCATCAATCATTTTGACACACCCTACTATTTAGCCAAAACATATGGTGGTTGGTATAACCGTAAAACAATTGACTTCTTTTTAAATTATGCCACTGTCTTATTCGAACGCTATAGTCATCGTGTAAAATACTGGATTACTCATAATGAAATTAATATGATTTTACACATTCCTTATATTGGGGGTGGTTTAATTATCAAAGATGAAGACAACGCAAACCAAATCAAGTACCAAGCTGCACATCATCAATTAATTGCTTCAAGTTTAGCAACAAAAATTGCTAAGCGTGTCGATAAAGATAATACTATTGGATGTATGTTAGCTGCTGGTGATGTCTATCCAAATACTTGCCATCCAAATGATATTATGGCAGCTGTTCAAAAAAATAGAGAGCAATATATCTTTATAGATGTGCAAGCACGTGGTGCATATCCAAATTATAGTAAGCGCATGTTTGAGGAATTAGGCGTTACTATTAATAAAGAAGTCGGAGACGATGAAATTTTAAAACAGTACCCTGTAGATTATATTTCCTTCTCTTATTATTCTAGTCGTCTCGAAAGTGGTGATGATGCAATTAATAAACATAAATCATCTGGTAATGCGTTTGCATCACTTAAAAACCCCTACCTCGAATCTTCAAACTGGGGATGGCAAATCGATCCTGTAGGTTTAAGAGTAACTATGAATCAAATCTACGATCGATATCAAAAACCACTTTTCATCGTAGAAAATGGCTTAGGGGAAATTGATGAAGTTCAAGATGATGGCGCAATTCATGATAGCTATAGAATTAAATACTTAAGTGAACATTTAGCACAAATGCTTGAAGCTGTAAAAGACGGTGTCCCACTTCTTGGTTATACATCTTGGGGATGCATAGATATTGTATCAGCAGGCAGTGGTGAAATGAAAAAGCGTTATGGCTACATCTATGTAGACCGTGATAATAAAGGCCAAGGCTCTTTAAAACGCACACGCAAAGATTCATTCTACTGGTATCAAAAAGTGATTCATTCTAATGGTGAAGATTTATCTTATTAATACAAATTAAGGAGGAATTCTTTTATGTTTATTAACAATGGATTTAAAGAAGATTTTTTATGGGGTGGTGCTACTGCTGCTAACCAAATAGAAGGTGCCTACAATAAAGATGGCAAGGGGATGTCTAGTGCAGATTTTGTGGAATTTATACCAAAGTCACAACGTACAGGTGACCACAACATGGATATGACTTCTGAGCATGTACAAAAAGTATTGTCTGATGATTATGATGGTCGTTTTCCTAAACGTGATGGTATAGATTTTTATTATACGTATAAAGAAGATATCAAACTTTTTGCAGAGTTAGGTTTTAAAGCATTTCGCATGTCTATTCACTGGTCTCGTATCTTCCCAAATGGCTATGACCTTGAACCTAATGAAGCGGGATTAGCATTTTACGACGATGTCTTTGACACTTTATTATCTTATAATATAGAGCCTGTGGTAACTTTAAGTCATTATGAAACACCTTTTGGATTAACTGAAAAATATAACGGCTGGGTCAATAGAGAAGTTATTAATCATTTTGTACGTTATACTGAAACGATGTTTAATCGCTACAAAGACAAAGTGAAGTATTGGATAACATTTAATGAGATTAACATTATTAATATCTCACCTTACACTGGGGGTGGCATTATTTCAGACAAAGAAGATAACCCAATTACTGCTTCGTACCAAGCATTACATCACCAATTCGTAGCCTCTGCCTTAGCAACTAAAAGTTTAAAACAAATTATTCCTCATGCGCAAATGGGATGTATGTTAGCACGTATGAAACATTATCCTTACACTTGTAATCCGGAAGATGTGCTTAAGGCTCAGCAAGAAGACCAAGCTAATTTACTTTACACTGATGTACAAGCAAAAGGTGAATATCCAAACTATTATCATAAATTCTTAGCAGACAATAATATTGATTTAGAAATTACTGACGCAGATTTAGCTATTATCAAACAATATCCAGTAGATTATATTTCATTTAGTTATTATATGTCACTGTTATCCTCAGTGACACCTGAAGGGGAAACAACAGGAGGTAATTTAATGAATAGTCTTAAAAACCCTTACCTAACCGCTTCAGATTGGGGATGGCAAATCGATCCTATTGGTCTAAGAATTGTATTAAATGAACTATGGGATAGATATCAAAAACCTTTATTCATTGTTGAAAATGGTTTAGGAGCTAAAGACGTTGTTGAAGATGGAAAAATCCATGATGATTATAGAATTGAGTATCTCCAACAACATATTTCTGAAGCTAAAAAGGCTATTGAAGACGGTGTTGATTTAATCGGCTACTTAGCGTGGGGCCCTATAGATTTAATTTCTATGTCAACAAGTGAGATGAGTAAACGCTATGGATTTATTTATGTCGACCAAGACGATTATGGAAATGGTAGTAAAAAACGATTCAAAAAGGATTCTTTTGATTGGTATAAAAAAGTTATTGAAACAAATGGGCATACACTATAAATATCAAAAGTTGAAGCGTATTGAAATATAGACTTATACTTTCCATTTAGTAGTTAAAATAACATAATCTGCCATATTAAAGCTAAAAGAGACCTATCAGTTTGTTTAATTCTGATAGGTCTCTTTTTAAGTTTAGAGTGTAGGTATCTCGTGCAGTTTAGCACTTTTATTCAAACCATTCCACAACATCTGACTGTGGTTGACGTATTTTAGCTTTAGGTTCAGTTTCTCTATAACCAAATGCGACCATTACAGAAGGTGCAAAATGTTCTCCGTCCATAATTCCTTCATCTATTAACAATTGGTTCACTGCATCTAAATCAAATCCTTCAATAGGACAAGAATCTATATTTAATAATGCTGCACTTGTCATCATGTTACCAAGTGCTATATATGTTTGTTTTCTAGCCCAATCTAATAATGTCCGTTCATTATCATTGATATGAAATCCGGTTTGGAAATTATCGAATTTTTCTTCTGTTGCTGGAATACTTTCTTCACTATATTGTTTAATATCGCGTAATAAATGTTGCACAAATGGTGATTTAGAAGTAACATTTTTTCGCGCTAAAATTACTACAAAGTGACTTGCAGTATCTAATTGTCCCTGCGCGCCCCAACTTATAGCTTTTAATTTTTCTCTAAGTGTTTTATTTTGTACAACAACAAATCTCCATGGTTCTAATCCGAGTGAGCTTGGAGACAGTCTCCCCGCTTCTAAAATTGTATTAAATTCATCTGAACTAATTTGTTTCGTTGCATCAAAACGTTTCGTTGCATGTCTAAAATTAAATGCCTCAATAATATGTTCTTGCATTTGTGTCATTGTTTATGCCCTACCTTTCATGATGGTTTATTTTATATTACTCAGTATAAGCTAAAGTTGATTTCTTATTAAAGTAATATGTTTATACCCCATTAGCATGGCTTAATAGCATTTATCGAAATCATACTGGATTGAAGATCTGTATCTATTCTTTGCGTATTGCTGTTAACACGTTTTCTTCAATCACTGTTAACACACCTTGCTCATCATTGGAAGGTGCAATATGATTTGCAATATCAAATAGTGATTTGTCATCACTGTTTTTCATAACATAGCTATGTTTAGCTAGTTGCAACATATCTAAATCATTATTTGCATCACCAAAAGCCATTAAGTTATCCCCTGTCATATCCCACTTGGTCAATAACCTCTGTAATGCATTCCCTTTCGTCATCCCAGGTATGATAAGATCGATACTATCGTGACCACTGGATACCAGTTTTACATTTTCACTAAAATAGTCATTTAAATCTTGGTCTAGCGTTGGGTGCGTGTGTCTATCAATATTCAATGCAATTTTTACGTATTCATCTTCTGGCAATTGTTGAAAGGAATCAATTTCTTCTAATTGATGATAATAAAAATGAGCAACTTCTTTAAACATCTCTGCGGTATCTTTTAAGATGTAAGCACTATTCAAACCACATACAATGAGATTATCGATGCCTCGTTCAATATTTAAATAGTCAATTACACTTTGATATTGTTTTCTATCAAACGCACAGTAATCATATAATGTATTTCCTTCATATATCACTGCGCCATTTTCAGCGACAAATAACATATCTCGTTGTCCAAAAATAGATTTTAATTTAGCATATTGGTTCCCACTTGCTGCTATAAATTTAATGTCTTGAGCTTTGAGTTTCTGAAAAATACTTTCAAATCTATCTTGATCATAATTTTTCTTTGAATCTAAAAACGTACCATCCATATCAACCGCAATCGCTTTTATCATATTGTCCCCTCAAATCTTCCAATTATTGTAATGTCTTTATTATATCTACTATCTCGCGCTATTCAAAGTAAATCTACTGCTTCAATTAAATTAAAGCATAAAAAATACCTTTGATCGCTTAAAGAAGCGTCAAAGGTATGCGTAGCGATATGCATTATTGTTCTAATTGTTTTATAAATTCCACATATGCTTCTGTATTATTTGTAAGTTGATTTGATGTAATAGTGAGTGCGCCATATAATTTATGAGAACCTACATAATTCGCTTTAACAAATCTAGATGTCGCAATCATTGGACTCAATAATTCATCAACCGTATACTTCACATTACCTTCCAATGTATATGATTCCGGTAACGCACCAATGGATACAGCAAGCGCAATACTTTTTCCTTTTAAAGCATTACCTTCAGAGCCATAGGCCCACCCATAAGTAAATACTTCATCTAAGTATTGTTTCAATAATGGAGGACTACTATACCAATATAAAGGATATTGAAACACGATATGATCATGTGCCTCTAATAACTTTTGTTCTTTCTCAACATCAATTTTACCATGAGGATATTCTGGATATAGTTCATGTACTGTTACTATATCTTCATGTTTTGATAACGCATCTCTCCATTGTTTATTGACTGTAGAACTTGTAATATCTGGATGTACAACAATCACTAATGTAGACAATTTTCATTTTCCTCTCTTTAATTCAAATTTAATAATTTTATATTAAACTTACTATGACTAAAAGAAAAATAATTTGCCTAAACGCTTACAGTCATTTTTCATACTAAATATAAATCAGCATTACTATTATTTTTCTCTTACATGTATTTTGGAAATGTAATTCGACTGTTCATTTTTATCAAAAATAGTTAATCCTTTGATGTCCTTTTTCTTTCCTGGTACTACTAAACTAATCAAGTAGGAAAAAATAAAAGCAACTGCAAATGAAATAATCGAAACAAAGAATGGTGAATTTCCACCACCTATACCGTTAAAAATATAAGCAAATACTACGCCAAATATCAGTCCCATAATTACGCCAAAGGTATTCGTACGTTTTGTAAATATGCCTACCGCAAATACACCTGCAAGTGGAACCCCAACTAGACCGGTAATAAGTAAGAATAAATCCCACAAATCATTAGAGTCCGAGGCGATAAGGTAAATAGACATACCAAAACCAATAATGCCTGATATAATAATCATCCATCTCGCAAAGCTCACTTCATGCTTCTCATTACCTTTACCAAAAAATCTATGTTTTATATCAATTGACAAACATGCAGAAATTGAATTTAAACTGGATGAAATCGTTGATTGTGCTGCTGCAAAAATTGCAGCAATTAACAGTCCAGCTACAAATGGTGGCATTTCTGTAAGAATAAAGTAAGGTACTACAGAAGACGTATTAAACCCTTTCGGCAATGTGCTTTCATGATTATAAAACGAATACATCATTGTGCCCATACCGTAAAATAAAGGTGCAGATATTAACGCTAAGGCACCATTCATCCATAATGATTTAGTCGTTTCTTTCAAAGAGTCTGAAGCTTGATAACGTTGTACTACATCTTGACTCGCGGTATATTGATGTAAATTATTAAAAATGTTACCTAAAAAAATAATTGGTATTGCAGCAGCGGCAGAGTTCAATTTCCAATTATCTACACTCACTATTTTTTTGTGCTCAATCGCATCACTGACAACTGTTCCCATACCACCTTGAATATGAATAACACCTAAGATAATAATGGCTGCAGCGCCACATAATAAAATAACACCTTGAATAAAGTCACTCCAAACGACACCTTCAAATCCACCCAAGAAGGTATACAATATACATAATATACCGACAAGACTCGCAACTAAAAAAGGATTCATGTCAGATACAGAGGTGATTGCCAATGTAGGTAAATAAATTACTATTGCAACGCGTCCTAAATGGAATAGTACAAAGAGCATTGACCCAATTACGCGCACGCTCGGTCCAAATCGTGCTTCTAAATACTCATATGCTGAAGTTACTTTTAACTTTTTGAAAAAAGGTACATAAAAATATATTAACAATGGAATAATCGCCACAATTGCGATATTACCAACGATATATGACCAATCTGTTAAAAATGCTTTTTCCGGCGTTGACATAAATGTAATGGCGCTTAGTGTCGTCGCATAGATAGAAAAACCTATCGCCCAAGAGGGTAACCGTCCTCCACCAGTAAAGAAGCTATAAGTATTTTGACTTGCACGTTTTGTAAAATAAACACCGACTAATAGCATTATTACGAGATATACAATCACAGCTACCCAGTTCCATAAACCAAATCCTATTTGTTGCATTCATTTCATCCCCTTATGCGATGTCTTATAAGTTATATTTTTTAATTAAAGCTTCTAATTGGCTTCGATTACTTTCATCAAAAGGTTTAAATGGACGTTTAGGTTGACCACCATCAATCCCACGTGAACTTAATATTTCTTTTAATGTTGGGTATATGCCCATAGCTAATATATTTTCAATAATGTCATTAGTATCATGTTGAATTTGATAAGCTTCCGCAATATCACCATTTTGAGCTTTGTCAAAAATCTGTCTTGCACGTTTTCCGTTCACATTATATGTCGATCCAATTGCACCATCCACACCAGATATCACTGCTTGAACTAACATTTCATCAAAACCAGAAAGTATTAATTTATTTGGAAAAGCATTTCGAATACGTTCAAGTAAAAAGAAATTAGGCGCTGTGTATTTCACACCAATCACTTTTTCATGGTTAAAGAGTTCTCCAAATTGTTCAATAGAAATATTTACTCCAGTTAAATCAGGTATTGCATATATAATAAGGTCATTTTGAGTAGCTTCAATTAACTCAAAATAATAATCTTTAATTTCTTCAAATGAAAAAGGATAATAAAATGGTGTAACTGCAGAAATCGCGTCATAACCTAATTCTGTAGCATATTTACCTAATTCTATTGCTTCATTCAAGTCTAGCGAACCAATTTGAGCGATCATTTTCACATCTTCACTAACGGCTTCCTTTGCTAGTTTAAATATTTGTTTCTTCTGTTCTTTATTTATTAAAAAATTTTCTCCGGAGCTCCCGTTTACATATAATCCATCTAAATGTTCATTTTCAATGGCATTTTGGGCAATTTGTTTTAGCCCCTCTTCTTTAACTTGACCTCGTTCATCAAATGGCACTAATAATGCTGCGTATAAACCTTTTAATGTATCTTCCATATAATAACCTCCATTTTTTAAGTCTCATGCCCATACTACTAGGCGTATAACTTCGTATATTTTTCATTTACAGTTCAAATTGTAAACGCTATCATAAAGAGTAGCAATAGATTTTTGAAAATAATAATCAAATTAATGTCATATCTATGAAAATATTTTTCATAGAACAACAGACATTTCCCTTTATGTATGTAATTAGTAATCAAAGAATCAAGGAGGCTGATTTAAGTGGAAAATTACAAAATAGCAATAGATATCGGGGGCACCGCGATTAAAGCTGCAGTTTTAGATGAATCACATCATTTCATAGATTATAAAAAAGTGCCTACGCCAAACAATATCAATCACTTTATCGTTGATGTCGTATATGACTTAGTAGAAACATACCAACAGCTATATAATATCAATCCTTTAAAAGTTGGTATTTCTAGCGCCGGTGTCATTGATGAGGTTCATGGCATAGTAGTTTATAGTGGGCCAACTATTCCTAACTTCAAAGGTACAAATTTTCATACGTTACTATCACCCTTAAGTGCTCAAGTGCATGTGTTTAACGATGTAAATGCTGCATTATTAGGTGAACTCGTTTTCCATAAATACGATCAGGAAAATATATTTTGTCTTACTTTAGGGACTGGTATTGGTGGCGCGTTTTATAATAATACGTTACAGCTATATAATGGGGAACGAAATAGGGCAAATGAAATAGGATATTTATTATATAAAATAGAAGATGGTACCACATTTGAACAACGTGCTTCCACTTCAGCACTTAAATCATTGATGCATGACTATACGTTTGCATATGGTGATGATGTACCTAAGTTATTCGAAGCAGCAAAATATCATGACCCTACAGCTCTAGCTATACTTAACCAATGGGGTAGCGATGTTGCAGAAGGTCTTGCTCAAATACAAATCCTGTATGATCCAGGGTTAATTCTGATTGGTGGTGGCGTATCGACTCAAGGTGAACAATTACTTAAATATATTACACCGAAAATCAATCAATTTTTACCATTACAATTTGGCCATGCACCTATTCAAACTGTACGTAGTGAAAATCATGCCGCTTTATTCGGTGCAGTGTCTAGATTTTAATATAACCTGTGAAATATTGATATTGGAATATCAATATTTCACAGGTTAATTTTTTATTCATTCAAAATAACATGTTTCGTTTTTTGATAAACAGCTTGCATATACTCATCGTCTAACAATAAATAACTTACGATATCAATTAAAAAAAGTGTAGCAATTTGAGTATTAATAAATCTGGAATCATTAATTCTAGATTGATCTGTTGTTATTAACACTAAATCTGCACATTGTGTTAAAGCACTACCCTCATAATTTGTAATTGCAATGACATATGCCCCTTGTTCATGTGCAATTTCTGCTGCTGCAATCAGCTCTGTAGTTTCACCACTATTCGAAATAGCTACAAACGTGTCAGATGCCGATAATAGAGACGCAAAAATTTTCATTTGATGGGCATCTGTTGAAACATTTCCTTTTAACCCCATACGCATCATCCGATAATAAAATTCTGTAGCCGATAAGCCAGAACTACCTAATCCCGCATAAATAATTTGTCGACTACGTATGATTTGGTTCACGAAACTCTGTATTTTATCATCTGCGATAAATTCGCCTGTTTGTTGTATAATATCTTGATGATATTTATGGATACGTTGTATAAGTGGACTATTTTCTATTTTTTTATCTGTCATTTCTTGTTGTAAATTGAATTTCAAATCTTGAAAATTCTCGTAATTCAATTTATTGCTAAAACGCGTAATCGTAGCTGGCGATGTTCCGATTGCATAAGCCAAAGAATTGATCGTTGAAAATGTATCATCAAAATCATTATTTTGAATATAATCTACAATTTGCTTATCCGTCTTGGTAAATACGTGATGATAGCGCTGTATTCGGTTTTCAAATTTCATTTAAGCCACCCTCTCAAAATAAGTATATCCAAAGTATAAATGAAAATGTTTTTCATAACAAACAAATGTATTGATTAATATTTTCTTGATGTTATATTGAAATTACCTGCCAAATATAATTAAATTTATTTTTTAAAATTACTAAAGTTATGGAGTGTGTAATTATGTTACCAAAGGGATTAATTGTTTCTTGCCAAGCCTTATCTGATGAGCCATTACATTCATCATTTATCATGTCAAAAATGGCCCTCGCAGCATATGAAGGTGGCGCAGTTGGTATTAGAGCAAATTCGAAAGAAGATATTATCGCAATCAAAAAAGAAATAGATTTGCCTGTTATTGGTATTGTTAAACGAGATTATGCTGGATCTAATGTCTTTATTACTGCCACACGTCAAGAAATTGATGAACTTATTACAAGTCAGTGTGAAGTTATTGCCCTAGATGCTACAATGCAAACGCGTCCCAAAGAATCACTTCAAGATCTTGTTGCTTATTTACGAGAAACTGCACCGAATATTGAGCTAATGGCTGATATTTCTACAGTGGAAGAAGCACAATATGCTGATAAACTCGGATTTGATTATATTGGAACGACTTTACGAGGTTATACACCATATACACAAGGTCATATTTTATTCGAAAATGACTTCCAATTTCTTAAAGATGTGCTCAATCATGTAAATGCCAAAGTCATTGCTGAAGGTAATGTGATGACACCTGAAATGTTAAAACAAGTCACAGATCTCGGTGTTCATTGCACAGTAGTAGGTGGCGCAATTACACGTCCTAAGGAAATTACTAAGCGCTTTATACAAGCTATGAATCAATAAACAGGTAAAAGACCGTGAACATGCGTTGTGTAAATAATTACTCAAACAATGATGTTATTACGGTCTTCATTGATTTATATCGCTTTCGCTATAAATATTTTACGTTTTTCCCATTCACCTGTTTGTTCATTGTAGTTGTCACATGTTATTAAAGTTAATTGTTTAGTAGGAGTATCTTGTTCATCTAGTACTTGTACATCATCTGGTTGTACATCAAATACTTTAGTAATCTTATAAGTGCGTTTTTCATTTCCTACATTGAAATAAACTTTACTGCCTTTATGTGCTTTAGGTAAACTTGAAAATTGATAATCAGAAGATCCTTTAACTGTATGTCCTGCAATCGCAATATTTTGGTCCTTTAGTGACTCATTTCCTTCAGCAAAACTAACCCCTCTATCAAGTTGATTCGGCGTAGCAGGACCAGGATAAACCGGCGTCTTTATATCAGCATCTGGTACCGAAATATAGCCAACCATTTTTGTTTTATCTTTAGGTATAGTGGTGGATGTATGATGTCGTTGTTTATGTTCGTATTTTTCAATTTTTTCCTCGTTATCTTTGGCAGCAAAATAGTGTTGAATGTACGGTCTAGCAAACATATAAACAGCAGCTAATATGAGTAATATGCCAACAGTTGTAATGAGTCGGTTGCCCCATTTTTTCATGCTCTAATACCTCCCTTTACACTTACATTTATCATTTTAAGTATAGCACAATACTTTATCATATATATTTATATTTATCATACCTTATCGTGATATTTTCGTGAATTTTATTACAATAAATTGCACCTTAATCAAAATAAGTGTTAAATATAAATAAATAGAAATAATTGTAATTACATTACCTAAAATAATCTAAAAAGGATGCGCTGCTTATGATACGTCATGCTACTAAAACAGATTTACCAAATATATTAGATATCTATAATGATGCAATCTTAAATACCACTGCAGTATATACCTACAATCCACAAACTATTGAAGCACGTGAAGAATGGTTTGAAAAAAAGGCAAATAATCATGAACCTGTACTCGTATATGAAGAACAAGGGGAAGCAATCGCATTTGCAACTTATGGGTCTTTTCGTGATTGGCCAGCCTATCAATATTCTATTGAACATTCTATTTATGTAAATAAGCACCATAGAGGTAAAGGTATTGCTTCTCTATTACTTGCTGAAATTATTCAAACTGCACGTGATAATGGATATAAAACATTAGTAGCTGGTATTGATGCAACGAATGATTATAGTATCTACCTACATAAAAAGTTTAAATTCACCCATTCAGGCACAATTCATAATGTAGGCTATAAATTTGATAAATGGTTAGACTTAGCTTTCTATCAACTCGACTTAAGTAACAACGATTAAATCGCTCATTTAAGGTGACTTTTATTGCACAAATATTGTATTTAAAGATAGTGACACAGATTAACTCAAAATTTCAGATAATGATTGAAGAAAGCATACAAAAAAACTGCCACAAAGTCGAAACCTTGTTGGCAGTCTGAAATTAAACATTATATGCTGTGACTCTATATTTAATGGTATATTTTACTACCTTCAGACACAAATTCTTCTGATTTTTGTTTCAATCCTTCTGCCTTCAATTCAGGGTTTTTTCGTAAGTCATGAGAGATACGCATTGAACAGAATTTCGGCCCACACATACTACAAAAATGCGCAACTTTTGCAGATTCTGCCGGTAACGTCTCATCGTGAAATGATCTCGCTTTATCCGGATCTAAAGAAAGGTTGAATTGGTCATACCATCTAAATTCAAAACGTGCCCTACTAATCTCATCGTCTCTTTTTTGGGCACCTTTCATACCTTTTGCTAAATCAGCTGCATGTGCCGCTATCTTGTATGTGACTACCCCTTCTCTTACATCATCTTTGTTAGGCAACCCTAGATGTTCTTTAGGTGTAACATAACACAACATCGCAGTGCCATAACTCGCAATTTGTGCGGCTCCTATCGCAGAAGTAATATGATCATAAGCTGGGGCAATATCTGTTGTAAGCGGTCCTAAAGTATAAAATGGTGCTTCTTGACAATAAAAATCCTCAAGCTCCTGATTTTCTTTGATTTTATGCATTGGCACATGACCAGGGCCTTCAACCATCACTTGAACATCATACTTCCATGCAATAGCTGTAAGTTCTCCTAATGTTTTTAATTCCAAGATTTGGCTTTCGTCATTTGCATCATAAATTGATCCAGGTCGTAAACCATCGCCTAAAGACACTGCAATATTATATTCTCTTAAAATTTCACAAATTTCGCTAAAATGCGTATATAAGAAACTTTCTTCATGATGCGCTAAACACCATTGCGCCATAATTGAACCACCTCGTGAAACAATACCGGTTAAACGACTCACTGTAGTTGGTACATATCTTAATAATACGCCTGCATGAATCGTAAAATAGTCTACACCTTGTTCAGCTTGTTCAATTAACGTATCTCTATAAATTTCCCAAGTAAGATCTTGTGCGTTACCATCTACTTTTTCTAATGCTTGATAGATTGGAACTGTCCCAACTGGAACTGGAGAATTACGCAATAAAAACTCACGTGTTGCGTGAATATTTTTACCAGTTGAGAGATCCATAATTGTGTCAGCACCCCAGTGAATTGACCATACTAATTTTTCTATTTCTGCTTCTATCGAAGAACTCACTGCTGAATTCCCGATATTAGCATTAATTTTCACTTGAAAGTTTTTCCC
Organism: Staphylococcus casei; assembly: GCF_030294405.1. Taxonomy (NCBI): domain Bacteria; kingdom Bacillati; phylum Bacillota; class Bacilli; order Caryophanales; family Staphylococcaceae; genus Staphylococcus; species Staphylococcus casei. The sequence continues at coordinate 478,049 of NZ_CP125718.1, read as the reverse complement.
GATAATCATTGGCTCTGATTCTGGATGATTGATATTATTAGGAATAATCGCACGTCCACGTGCAATTTCAGAACGTACATACTCAGCTGATACATCTTCTCTTGTTGCAATAAATTTCATTTCTTTTGTAATGATACCTTGTCTGGCATAATGCATTTGTGTCACATTTTTTCCAGGTTTTGCTTTACGTGGTTTATATTTAAAAGGTGTTTCTACGAATTTTTTATGGTTATCTTTTTTAAAACCATTATCCAATGAAACGACTTTGCGTCCTTCATAAAATTTCGTATCGTCACGTTCTTCAATCCACTTGCCTCTTAATTGTGGTATACCTTTTTGAACATTCACTTCATAATCATGATCATGATAAGGTCCAGCAGTATCATAAACAACTACTGATTCATTAGGCGTTGTGCCTTGCTCTGTGACAGTCGGTGATAGTTCTATTGATCTAAAAGGCACTTGAATATCTCGTTCTTCACCGCTAATCCATAATCGTTGACTAGATGGAAATTGTTTCTTTAATTCAATTTTATCTTGTTCCATAAAAAAACTCCTTAGCATGTATTATTGCTAGGAGACCTGGTCAGAAATCGCATATATAGTGAAGTTAAACAACAAACAGCATCAAATTACATTTTGAAACTGCTTTGTTATGCTTCCCTACGCTGGTATTAACCAGATCAGGTTCAAAGGGTTGAGACTAACGTCTCTTTCAGCTATTGAAAAGCACCCCTAGCAATTGATATTAAATTCTGTTTTAAACTTAACACTAATCATTTTTAATTACAAATAAATTTATAAAAAATATTCATATTCTTTTTCGAGAATTTATCATATTTTTTCACTTTCTAATTTATCAGTACGCTAAACCATGTAAAAAAGCCAGAAGATATATAGTACTTCAATATCCTCTAGCTTAAACTTATTTTGAATATATTAATTTCAAGTATTACATTTTGTACGTATTCAACTTATTAATCATATAATCTGCTGCAATCATTAACATAAAAATTAACATAAATGACATCGTAACGTCCCCTAAAAAATGTGCACCAATACGTAAACGACTGAGACACATAATAATTGTATACGCCAATCCAATATTAAATACCATTTTTTGGGATTTTAACTTTTTAAAATAAAAGGCAATAAACATAAAATATGCCGCATCAGTCGTATGTCCTGAAGGAAAAGAACTATGTCCAGTATTACCATTTACTGTTAACCAATTTGTAAAATGCGCTCCATGATTGCCAATTTCATATGGTCTTGCACGTCCCCATAATTCTTTTAAACTATCAATAGTTTCTAATCCAACAAGTAATACAAAAAAACTAACTAGTGCTACTTTAAACAACCTTTCTATTTCATTTTGATCTATACGTTTTAACCAAAATTGATAGACAACTATTATGATAATAAGCAAAATAATAAATGTAATTAAGTACCCTGAACCTATAGATAATGCACTTCCTGCATCACCTTCATTACTAGCCACACCTATCGGTTTATGCTTATTAATATTATCTAAACTTGACGCGACATATTGCACTGTTTCTGACAGAAGTGAATTTGTTTTTATTAACGTATAAATAAATGTCATCATTAGAATGATATATTTAGCTAACTTGCTATGTAATCTTGAAAATGTATAAAAATTTAAAATAATCATTGAAATAATTAATATTAATGTAGGCGGAAATAACCCTAAATCTTGAAATATTGTTCCAAATACAGAATTCTGATTCATAAAGCATTGTGAAACAGGTAAGTCAATACATAAAGCCAATAGTAAAATGATACTAAGTATGACTAGAATGATTGTCGCTAATCTTTTCGAAATAACCATATATCCTCCAGACTTCAAATAACTAAAACTTTAAAAATATTTTTATTTATTTGAATTAAAATTATTTTCCAACTCATCATTACCCTTAATACGAACAAATATGTTTAAAATTTAAATATTATATACTACTTTATCGTTATTCGTATTTATTAATGTAGTAATATCAGCAATTTAAGCCTGAATTTCATCATTATGCATTTTACTCATTTTTAGTTAATGTGACAGTACTGTAAGGTCACAAATCTCCTATAAAGTGATATATTAAATGAGTAGCGAAAATTATTTTCATAAAAAGTTCTTCATATGCTGAGTTATACTCAGTCAGACATAAAACGACAGACCTCTATAATATGAGATCTGTCGTTTTACTTTGTTTACTATGCACTATAATATAAATATTCTTTTAGCATTATTTATTCATTTCCAACCACTTTACCATTTCATTAAGATTGTTCACCGTAATCGTAGGTTGCTGTCCATTTTCATCAAACACTTCATTTTTTCGGTTTACCCAGACCGTATTAAATCCAAAATTAGCCGCACCTGTAACATCCCATGTGTTCGATGATACGAATAAAATATCCTCACGCTTTAATTTATAATATTCTAAAACGAGTGCATAGCTGGCAGGACTCGGTTTATATTGCTTAATTTCATCCACACTAATCACGGTATCGATATATTCAGCTATTTTTGAATTATCAACTAACGGCATGAGCATATTATCGCTACCATTTGAAAGCACACCCACATCTATATTCTTTGTTTTTATATCTGATAATGCTCTAGGGATTTCATTAAAATAGGTTAAATCTAAATATGCTTCAAATAATCTATTAACATCATCGCGATTATATTGAATTTCATGAACATCTAAAGCGTAACGTAATGTCTCTTTAGTCAATTCATCAAATGAAATGTAACGTTGCATTGCTTGCCTTAAAAACATGTGCCTCATTTGCGTCTCTCTCCATAATTTTGCAATAGAGGTCGCTAAATCATCATCAAAATCCGGCATATTATTTTTTAGAGACGATATATCAAAAATTGTGCCATATACATCAAAGATTATAGCTTTATACATATTAACCCTCCCTCTTACAAATAAAAAATCAAACTTACTTACTCTTATACACTTTCACAATAATTTAAAACAGGTTCCACTATATTTTCAGCATTTTTTTATGAAGCACTTTGTAAATTTTTTGTAAATTTACAAATTTCAACATTAATATTCTTAAAATCGGATATAGAAAAGTAAGAGAGGAGGCTGGTTGTTATGAGAAAATTATTTACACATGATTTATTCAATCTCTTTTTCATCGCGTTCTTTTATATGTTATTGATTACTTTAACACTATTTGTATTTGATATTTTTGAAGTGAAAACAACCGGTTCTGTATTTTTAGAAACTTTAAGTTCAATTACTATTTTTAAAATTTTTAACAACACTTTATTCAACGGTTTATTCACTTTATTTTTAATCATTTCATTCGTACTTGTCGTTTATAAATCTCTAGACCTTTATATAAAAAAAAGATAGCACTTTTAAAAATTAATTTTATCATTTAGAGATATTCACAACTTTTTGCAGTTCTTTATAACCTACTTTAAGTTGTATGAATTATAATTTAAATAAAAATTATATTTTAACATTACAATGCAGGTTATATAATATTCTTAGAGAATGCTTTTGTGTTTTATATCGATTCTATCAATGTGCCATCTATCATCATAGTTATATTCCATTCCCAGAATTAAACTTTATGCACCCATTAAAATACATGATATAAAACCGCATTCTTATCAAATTCAAGCTTATACACAAGCTTATTTGAAAAAAAGAGATCTAAAATCGCTTTCAGGCAGTGATTTTAGATCTCTTTCAATATTCGTACGTTTATTCATTTATGTAATTTTTTAAACTACCCACTCTCAAGTTATACTTCGTAACACAATATAACCATTAGCCACTCATAAATTTAAATGTTCTTTCCATATGAAAACTATTTTTCATATATTTAACCGAATACTTTCTCTTACAACTATTCCTTTAACTCACTTTGAGTAAATTTATTAATCAAAACTATATTTTTTTTACTACGCTCTCTTTAATAAGTTAAAAATTATCTTTCCAACTCCTAATTATTAATTCTAAATATGTCTTTATTACTCTTTGTCAATATCCATTCATTTTTAAGGGCTTACAGTTGTAAAATAGTTTTATTACTTATTAATAATAGTACCATTTGAGGTCAAAGGTGATATTTGTGATTAGTTCTATCTCTATAAGAAACCATTACTCAACTGAATTAGCACGATGTATAAATGAAACCATAATATTAATACCGTTAGGAGATCCCTGCAAATTATTTTTAAATGGGACTGTTGTTACCATAGAGGACGGCATAATCATTAATAATGCAGACTTATATCAATTGTTAGATGTTCATAATCTGATTGAAATAAAAATACCGTTACCTTTATTTATGACAAGAGATACTTACCTAGTCAATGCTTATTTTGACTTTAACCATATTAAACATATAGATCAATTTAAAAATATTATTTTACAAGAATTACACAAAGATTTTTCTAAAGAAGCGCATCTCACTTCCTATATTTCTAAAATAATAGATTATTTAATAAAGGAAGCGAAGGTGCCTTTGCAGGATATATATTTGCCTGAACTACATACAAAACATCCTTTATTAAATAAAATCATTCAATATATACATAAAAATATCTTTGGAACACTCACGACCCAACAAATTTCTAAGGCGTTTTATATATCTCAATCTTATATTTCTATTCTATTTACAAAAGTATTGAATATAAATTTTAAATATTATACTACTTCCTTAAAAATAGCTTTATCTTTGTATGACTTAGCACAAGACAATAAAAATATTTATGATGTTGCGGCTAAATATAGTTTTAAAAATGTTAGCACATATACAAAGCATTTTAAATACTATGTTAATATGCCACCTAAGCGATATATCTATCTCTTTAGATGCGGAGAGTTTGATATTCCTTATCAGCCTATAACTGATCATATAGTTTTGTCCAAACATATCTCTGAATTTTATAAACATACGACTTCTCATAATAAAGCTGTTAACGATATAGATTTAACTCACATTAAATATAACCATTATTTTGAAGACCCTTATATCGTCATTGAGTTAGAAAACATGTACGATTTATTAAATTTCAAGAGAAATAATATAGAAAGTATAATCTATTCACAATTTTCAAAAATAATCTTACTCATTAAAAACACAGACTTTGATTTTATAAATAACCTAGCAATGCAAAAACTATTTAATACAATTGAATTTCTAACACGCAAACATTGCCATTTAACATTTAAAATCACTAATTTGTCTTCATTCCAATCGTTCAACTATTATATATTACAAGCATTTAATGCATCATTATCTTATGTACAATGTTTAAATAGTATGTCCCTGCTATTTGAACTTACATCTCATAATACCAATAAGACGAAGTACTTAGTTAAACGTCTACAAAAACAATATTCTAATTTAAAATTAGGCATTTGTGTAGACGATATCATCCTCACTAAATTAACTTTAAGTGACATGATTACAACCATCACTGCTTTCGATATTGATTATTATTATATTAATCTTGATTTTATTGAACTAGGAACACAATTAAAACAAAAATCAAAACAAAATAACGATGAATACAATTTAAGAGAAACAATCATACTATTTATTAATCGCATGACTCACGCCTATTCAAAAAAATTAATTTTCAATAATATTACGCATCACGCATTAAGACGCTACTTCAATAATTTTAATTGCGAAAGTCACATACTTTTACTACATTTACTAATTGATTTAAATCAAAAAATTGGTGGTCTGGGCTATCCTTATTATTCAAATGATAAGGATAGACTCATGCTTATTGGAAGTCATCAAAGTACAATGCCAATTGTACATATTTATAATTTATTACAACCATTTATCAATCAACATGTCATGTTACATTCCTGTGGTATGGTAAGTAAAATAAATCACCACTATCATTTATTATTATTTACTAATCTCATCAAGGGCCCTAGGCAATCATCTATAATTGTTAACATTTATCACCCTTATTCTAAGGATTTCCCAATATTCACACGCCTGCTGAATCAAAACCATGGCATTATAACGAATATGATTTCAGCTGATTTAAATTTAAATTCTATTGAGCCTTCGCTGTTAACGCAAATCAATAAGGCAAATCATCCATTAGCTAAATTAAGCTTACATGATCATAATCAAGCTATTACATATGCCCTTTCTAATTCATCTATACAATATGTGGTTATTCCACCAAATTAACCACAGAAGCCCCAGATATTATTCATCTGAGGGCTTCTCTATTTCAAAGAATGTTTGCAATTTTTCTAAGTTATCTTCATCTAGTCTATACTGTGATAAAACAGAACCTGCTTCTAATTGTAATACTTCATCTGCACATGATAGTAATAACTCATAATCATGAGTTATTACTATTATTGTATGCCCTTGTTGCGCTAAATCATTAATAATTTCGCTCATTTCTCTCATTCTTTTACCATCTAGGCCACTTGATGGTTCATCAAATATTAGAACGTCTCTTTTAGTTTCCACAGCGCTAGCAATAGCTAAACGCTGTTTTTCGCCACCTGAAAGTGCTAATGGATGCCGCTCAATATGACTGGCTATACCATATCTCGTTAAACATGATTTAATTGCTGCATCACTCAATTGATCATTACTTAATCTTAGTTCTTCTTCTACATTTTCTGCAAACAACTGATTATTAACATCTTGAAAAACCATATATACATGATTTAATCTCTGGTTTCGAGTTAATATACTATCTCCATTATTTACTTTGCCTTTAAATTTACGTTCAAGTCCTGTTAAGCAACGTGCAAACGTAGATTTTCCAGAACCATTGTAACCAATTAAGGCTGTCACTTCACCTTTAGGTAAACTTAGCTTATCGATATTCAAAGCAAGTGGTTGTTTCGATTTATATCTGAAATAAAATTCATGTAAGTTTAGATACGCGGTACTTTTACTTTTAACGCGTTTGGGTTTCATGTGAGTGAGATGTGTGTGCCTCAAACCTAACGCAGTCAATATCTCAGGTGACAATGCATTAAAAGCGTAATTATCATAGCTTTTTTTTATGGTTCCTTGCGCCATGACGATAAAACGATCTACTACATCTATTAAATAGTGTAAGCGATGCTCTGCAATTACTATAGTCTTTCCTGTGCTTTTCCAAAGTTCAATCATACTTTTTAATCTAGTAATCGTCTTAAAATCTAAGTTAGATGAGGGTTCGTCAAGTATGATCAACGCATGTCCAGAAACTTGAATTGCCGTGCATGCAATAAGTTGCTTTTCTCCTCCTGAAAGACTAAAAATACCTCTATCCAGTAAATGTTCGAGATTAAATTGATATGCGCTATATCCAATATCTGCTTTTATTTGCGTAGGATTAACGCCATAATTCTCAGATTCAAAAGCAAGTTCACTGGTTGTGTTCAAGCAAAAAAACTGAGATCTAGGATTCTGAAATACAGACCCACTTTCTTTAGAAATATCATAGATAGATTGGTCTTTCATATCTTTATTATTGATTATTATTTCACCTTCAATATGCCCCTTAAAAAAATGAGGTATTGCTCCATTTAGTATGCGCGTCAATGTCGTTTTACCACAGCCTGAAGCACCTGTTAAACAAATCACTTCCCCTTTATTTACAGTAAGATTTATACCGTTCAGTGCTTGTTGCTCATTTTCATAATTAAACGATAATCCTTTTATTTCAATCATTTTTTAACCTCACAATAGATAATAAGCAATGCATAATAATAGTCCTATACCTAAAAACAACCAATCCAACCAACGTACCTTTAACTTTATGATAGCTGTTCTTCTATGCGTTAAATTCAAGCCACGCGTCATTGCAGCAACAGTCAATTCATTGCCTATTTTCACAACACTACTTAACATCGGTACAATACGATATTCGATGTATTGAATTGGTTTTTTTAAAGCAAATCGCAATGAGATACCTCTCATTTTCATAGCATCTCTAATTAAAGCTGATTCCACCTTAATTGTCGGTATGAATCTAAACATCACTGATATAGGTATCGTAATCTGTCTAGGTAGCTTCAAACTTTCCAATCCAACGATGAGCACTTCTACTTGTGTAGTCTTTAAAATATAATATCCCATAACGATTGCCGGTAAAAAGCGCGTAACTATACCTGAAGGGATAAATATTAATAATGTTGCAAATTGACTCTGACCAAGTGTAATGAATGCTTCTCCATACCAAGCACAAGTAATAAGTACAAGTGCTGCTACACCTTTTACATATTTACCTATCATCAATATTAATACGACTGGTATCAACATAATTAATAACCTAATAATAGCTTGATTACCAGTCACACTGCCGGTCAATGAGATAAGCGATACAATAATCATAAGTGCTAACTTTATTCTCGGATCCAGATTATATAATTTATCTTGCTTTATTATATGATTATGCATATTAAATCATACCTGCACGTTTAAAATGCTTTTTCAATACACCTTTTGCAATATATGCACCTAGCCATGCTCCCATAATTGTTGTAATAATGATTACAGGAATCATTCCAAATGAAAATAATCCTGCTACTGTCGCCTCATAATCTGCACCATATTTTTCTTGAATAAATGATAAATATGAAGTTCTCATAAAGTAAAATGGCAATAAATTACCAATAGACCAAAATGAAAATACAATATAACCTACAATGTTATATTTCCAACTTTTATAGCGTCCAACAGACATGATAACATCTGCAATAATTATTATTGGAACACTAAGGATCAATGCTATCCATGGATGTCCCATGATTGCTAATATTAAACTAACCACTATTCCACATATGGTGAGCGCTCCAAATTTTTGAGTTTTACTAAGTAGTAACATTATCGGTATAGCGCCTATCAAACCTATCATTGCTGGAAGTAACACCATAAAAATAGGTATAATACCTAAAATACCTGGTGGTGCTATAAAAATGAAATAGACAGCCGTAAACAATCCAATATTTATTAAGTCTTTAACATCAATCTTATTATTCTTCATCGATAACTCCTTTTAGCATCAATCACTATTTGCCCCTTCAACATCAAACACTATTACAAATATGTAATTAACGATTGTACTCTACATATTCCCACGATACTATAATTGAAAACGATTATCAATAACAGCACGCTGTATATGAAAGAAAGTGATCTAATATATCATTAGACCACTTTCTATTATATACAATTAATATTTTAAAACTAAGTGAGGTGTTTCGATACGAAAGTCTTTTTTTAATTCACTTGCTTTTATCTTATTTAAAAGTGTCAATTTATATATCATCCATTTTGCATCCTTAACTGTAGTTAGATAGCCATATGTAAAATCACTTCCTAACATAAGTGCTGTCATACCTTCAGATATTAAATAATTAAATTCTAAGCTCCGTAACTGCATCGTATTTTTGTCCACAGCCTTCACTTCTATCATATCGTTCAACCTATTTTGTGTTACATAAAATGATAAATTATCATAGTCCTTTGTAAAATAAGGTGTAAAACGATAGTAGTGGTTCCCATTTTGCGTGATTGTACTTGTCTCTGCATCATAAGGATATGCTTTACGTTTATTACCAATACGCTTTTCAATCGTCATATTATCAATACGCATTTCTAAAAATATATCCCACACTTTTTCTTTAATTAAATATGGCATAATATCGTCCATAGTCACTCCAAATTTAAAGCGTGTTTGATCATTAACTGCTAAAGGTATATAAATCATTTCTTTCTTATTTCGTGAAACCAGTTTTAATTGAATCATAGTAGCTACCTGATTGGGGTTTATAATTGATTTTAAAAACTCTACTTCTAAATTAAAGCCTTTATCATTAAAATTAAACTGTGTAAGCATTAAATCAGGTTTAGTAACTTGTTGAAATTTAAAAAAGGGCTCATCTTTATCAAATTGAATTTCTAATCCTTCTTGATACGCATTAAAATCATAAAATCTACCATTCTTATAGCTTTCTTCGACCATTTGATAATGGTTCATATCCTTCTTACGTGCATAATACAGTAATGGTTTTAATCCATCTTTTAATAATGCATCCACGCGTGAAGGTACTTTTAGAATGAAATCACCTAAGGCATCCATCCATTCTTGCTTTTTATCATCTGCTATTTTTAACGAAAAGTTGTTTGTTCTTGAGAAAGAAAAATGTCTATCAATGAAATATGCTAATACTTCATCTTTATTATCTAACGTACTATTTATGATTTCTTCAGTAATTAATGACATAACTTGATAAAAATCTTTGGGTGAGACATAAGCTGAACTCATATGTTCCCCTTCACGTTTTGTTGCATAATAATATGGTTTATCACAAAGTACTGCTATTTTTTGAGCATTTATATATGCTTTCATAGTAAATAATTGATCTTCCGCACTTTTCAAATCTTCTGGGAATATGATGCTATGCTTTTTTAGAAGTGATGTTCTATAAAACTTTGTAGGACTCAATGTGTACATAATTCTAGAATTTGAAAGTGTCACAGAATCACTAGTGCTTTGGAACATTGATTTTGGTACTCCACGACCATTGACGCCTTCCATTTTCACTAAGACTACATCAGCATTATTATTGTCCACAAAACCTGCTACATCTTTTAAAGTATCTGGGTTAATGTAATCGTCAGAATCTACAAAGAATACATATTCCCCTTGGGCAATTTGTAATGCTGTATTTCTTGGTTTACCTGGTCCACCTGAATTAAATTCAAGCTGCTTTACAACCAAATTCATTGTGTTCTTAAAGGGTTCTACGATTTTCAATGTGTTATCTGTAGAGCAATCATCAACAAGTATCACTTCAAAATCCTTTTTATTAAACGTTTGTTGTTGAAGGCTTTGCATAAGTTCTTTGATATATGCTTCTGAATTATAACTCGGTACTATAATTGAAAATTTCATTATTAACCTCACCTCGTAAAAAAGTGAGTGCCGTTACAAAGACATATACTTCGCTCAATAAAGATATTAGACAATCCGTCACTTGTCAGTTAGCAATAGTGCTGTTCAATCTTTATATACTCCGAGTCTATATTTCACTTTGTACTTCACTCACAATATTTAACCTTATATTTAGCTTATAGACATCTCTTAACTTCCGAATAAATGTCTTACCAAACGTTCACTAGAGCGTCCATCTTGATATTTAAAGTGTTTATCTAAGAAAGGCTCTACTTTATCTAGTTCATAATCTTCATTGTCTAATGACGTAATTAAATTATCGAATGACTGAACAATCTTTCCTGGAACGAAAGTCTCATATGGTTCATAAAAGTCACGAGACGTAATATAGTCTTCTAAATCAAACGCATAAAATAACATCGGACGTTTGAAAACTGCAAATTCGTATACCAAGGAAGAATAATCACTGATTAAAATGTCTGTAATAAACAAGATATCGTTTACTTCTCTCATATCTGATACATCTACAAAATATTGTTCATATTCTCTAGGAATTCTCAATCTATTTTTAACAAATGGATGCATTTTAAATAATACGACTGCATTATTTTCACGACAATAACGTGCAAATCTTGCAAAATCAATTTTAAAAAATGGATAGTGTGCAGTATGATGACCATTACCTCTAAATGTAGGCGCGAAAAGTACTACTTTTTTCCCTTTGATAATAGGTAATATTTCTTCCATTTCCGCTACTATTTGTTGCTCATAATTTTTGTCAAATAACGTATCTGTTCTAGGTACACCCGTCGGAATAATATTTTGTTCTTTTATCCCAAAAGCCTCCCCATAAAATGGAATATCTGTTTCAGATGACACAAAAGCTTTTGTGTAATTTCTATGATTAACAGAGTTAAAAAATGGACCGCCCTTTTTACCTGCACGGCTGTATCCAACAGTTTTAAATGCACCTACAGCATGCCAAACTTGAATGATTTCTTGGCTTTTTCTAAAATTCACAGTATAAAGTAATGGGTGAAAATCATCCACAAATATATAATCAGCCTTACCCAGTAAATATGGGAATTTAAATTTATCAATAAAGTTTCTTCTCGCAGAAATGTTGGATTTAAATAAACAATGAATTTTGTATTTTTCATCTAAATTTTGTCTTAACATTTCATTATATACATATTCAAAATTCCCAGACATATCAGCTCTTGAATCAGAAGTAAACAATACCGTATTCCCTTTTTTTAAATGGAAAAATTTGGTTGTATTAAAAATGAATTTAAACACTGTATTTCGTACATTAAAAGAGTATTGATTATATTTTAATTTTAATGCTTTTATCTTTTGCTTGGCTGGATTCATTTTAGGTACAGGTGCTTTAAAATTAATATTTAATACAAATTCATTTACTTCACTCGAAATCATTGGTCTGACGGTATATTCTGTTGTCTTTGAGTTGCCGCCTTTTTTGAATGTCCACTTATAGAAATTTAATAGATAGTTATTCTTACCATTTTCTGTTTCCTGATTTTCATACGCTTCTAATTGTTCCTCTGTTAACTCATATTGATCTGCATCTAATAATCGTTCATTCATATTTCCAATGTAATCATAGTCACCTTTATAAATAAACAAATATTCTCCTGATGGAAGATAGTTTCCATTATCAAGAATTGCTACATTAAAGCGTGCTTTAAATTTGTTACCATTTATCTGTACATGATTGGCAAGTAGCTCCTTTGTCTCAGTTAAATTTCGCAATATAAAATTGTGCTTATTAATTATAATGTCATCTACATGGCCTTCAATAAATAATTGAATACGTTCCCAGTAGATATTATCAATTATTATTTTAGATTTACCCAATTTAACAAATCCTCTCTGATTTCGTTGTGAAGTTTATCGTTCATCTTAATTGTGTAGATTCAAGCGAATGAGTATGATTGCTGAATCGAGCAAGTACATGCGCTAATTACATAACCCATTTAATGACTGTTTTTCCCCATGATGTTGATAAATCTTCTTCAAAAGCTTTCACAGCATCATTAATGGTTTTAACTTCAAACTCATTTCCTTTTAATAAGGCTAACTTTTCAACAACATCCGGATAATTTTTATATAAATTAGCAATATCTTTAAAGTCTTGTACACCACTTCTACTACTACCAAATAGCGTTAATCCTTTTTCTAATACTAACCGCGTATTTACTTCTACAGGATATTCATTTACGCCTAATAAGCTAATCGTCCCTTCTGGAGAAATCAAATCAATGATTTGGTTAATAGCTGATTGACTACCTTTTCCACCTACACATTCAAAACCATGATCAAACGTTACACCTTCAGGTACGTCATGTATATGAAAGACCTTTTCTACAAATGAAAAATGACTTAATTTATAATCTGTTTTACCAAACACGTAAATTTTAGCGTTTGGATAGACTGTATGAAGTAAGATAGCAGTTATATATCCTAAATTTCCATCTCCCCAAACTGCAAAACTATTCTTATAGGCAATAGATTTACGTTTAAAGCGTTGTATTGCATGCCAACTCACTGTCACTAATTCAGAATAGGCAATTGTACTTAAGTCTTCTATACCCTCATCTATTTCAACTACTCTATCATGGTTCATAAAAACATAATCTTGCATAAATCCATCATAGCCACTAGACCTAAATTTGCTACTTGCTAGATAATTCTCAGCAATCACTTCATCTTCTTCTACGGGTGTGTTTGGAACCATAAGTACTCTTGTCCCCGGATGATATATCCCTTTATTGTCATAAACTACTTCTCCTACACCCTCATGTATTAATGACATAGGTAGCTTTTGTTCTAATACTTTATGATTTCTACTTCCTGTGTAATACCTTTGATCTGCTGCACAAATAGATAAATACAAGGGGCGTACAATGACTTTATCACTTTTTATATCTTCGTTATTGTATGTCACTTCAAATTGCCTGGGCGATACAAGTTGATATACTTGATTAATCACGCGACATCCCACCTTTTATGATTGAGTTTGCAACTTTAAGATCATAAGGGGTCGTAATTTTAATATTGTATAATTCTCCCATGACAATTTTTACAGGTTTACCTGCCACCACCAGTATCTTACAAGCATCCGTTAATATTTTCTTATCTTCATTTGATAACTCATTGTAAGTATGTTTTAACAATTGAATATTAAATGATTGGGGAGTTTGCCCTTGATACATTTCACTTCTTACAGGGATAGATTGAATAGTTTCCCCATCATTCGAAGTAATAATGGTATCTGTAGCTGGTATCACGGTATCAACTGCACCATGTTGAATCACGGTTTCTATATTTTCTTTGATGATGCGCCGCGTTAAAAACGGACGTACTGCATCATGCGTTATAATTACATCTTCTTCATTGATTCCATTTTCTACTTCAACTGCATGAATGATATTCATAATCGTTTCATTGCGGTCGGAACCACCTTGTACAACTTCTATTCTGTCGTCAGTAATATTGTGTTTACGTAAAGTATCTTTTGTATGTGAAATCCATTTTTGAGGTGTTGCAATAAAAATTTTATCAAATTCACTTGTAAGTAAGAATTTTTCAACTGTATGAATAAGTATCGGCTTGCCATCTAAATCTAAGAATTGTTTAGGTAAAGGAACATTTCCCATTCTCGAACCAATACCTCCAGCTAATATACCAGCATATATCATATATTTTCCTCCTAAATATCCGGTTCATTCATAGTTAATTATTATTGTAAAATTTATTGATTCTCTCTATATATGAATACTTTTAAAAATACCTCCCACCAATAGTGTACAAAGTTAATATATAAGTATAATACTACCAATTTTCAAATTTCTTTTCTAGTTATATCCATATTGGCTCAAGTTAACTATTGCCGTAGTTATATCATTTTCTATATTATTTGAATTTCAATTCACATTACCAGTTAGTTTCCTCACAAAATGCAAAAAGCCAGTAGACACCCTGCAATAGGATATCCACTTGCTTTTATGTTGTTGTATTTAAGCTTTTCCTTCTCGTAGTTTATAGGCTATCTAATCACCTTATATTAATTTAATTATCTATTACCTACATCGTGGCCAATTTCTACTGTCTTATCATTTCGATTATATAATGCAGCTTGAACACTTCCAAAGTTCGGATCATTACGCTTCTCTTCTACTTGGAAACCTAAACTCTTGAAAATATCAACATCTTGCTTGTTCGTCGCATTTTCATAGAAAATTTTGCCATAGTCATTATAGAAACGTGGCTTATCAATAGACTCTTGTAGTGTACCGTTACCTCTCAAATAATCTATAAGCACTTCGTTAATTGTGGTTGGTATTTTATTACCACCTGGCGTACCAATGCCCATATAATAATCTGGTCCAACAACAATACTTGGTGCTGTAAATGACCTAGGCTCTTTGTGTTTACCTGCATAATTCGGACTCGCAGGGTTCGAAGAAAAGTTTGATAAAGAGTTGTTCATATAAAAGCCCTCTTTCATAAACTTACCTGTTCCAAAGAAGCTAGATAACGTATTTGTAGTGCTGGTTAACTTACCATCTTTATCAATAACAACGAAATGTGTCGTACTCGTATTATCAACATTTGTCGTATTAAAATTACTATTAAAATTAATTTCATTCAACTTGCCTAATAAATAGTCTTGCGATAAGTATTCATCATAATCTTCATCCTGACCATTTACGATATCTCTATTTCTGTACATCAGTGCTCTGGATTTCAATATGCCAGTTATGTAATCTAAGCGATTATCTGGGGCAGCTTGATTATCAGTTGCTTCATCAATTTTTAATCCTTGTAGCATTAATGTGCCACCTAATGGGTTTGACGCAGAATATACTTTATTATTTAAGTAATCGGTGCTCACTGGTTCTTTTTTCTCTGATTTATAACTCTTAAAATCTTTTTCTGTCAATTTATCATCAAGTTGTTTAGAAATACTTTTACCAACTTTGTCATAAAAATAATCAGGCCCTTTATCTCTAATATCTCTTAAAGTTTCAGCTAATTCTGGTTGTTTTATAACGTCTCCCTCTCTTTTCGTTTGCTTACCATCAAAGAATGGAGAATCTCTATCAACATCAGAGCCATAAAGTTTCAAACTACGTTCTAATTCAGAATCGACTTCAAATCCATCTTCAGCAAGGGGGATAACGTAATTCATAATTTTCTTTTCATCCATCTTTCCTGCTTCCTTATGGGCATCATGCAGTCCACGGACAAATCCTGGTGTACCTGTTTGGTCTTTATTCTTAAAATTAAAAGAAGATATATCTTTATATTGCCATTGCTTGGGTGCAACATTAGGTTGACCGTCATAAGATAACATGGCACCACCTCCACCTAAACCTGATGAATGTGGTTCTGTTATAGCAAGCGCATAAGACACGCCCATGGAGGCATCAACTGCATTACCACCATCTTTCAATATTTTTTCGCCCACACGTGTTGCTATGGGGTTATTTGAAGCAACACCGTAATTTTTGTCTGATGTATCTTGATCATGATCAGCAATTTTATTCTCATATAAATCATCTTTATCATAGTTATCTTTTTTGGTTGCCATAAAAAACAGGATAGAAATGATTATAGTTAGGAGTAATATTACGATGAGCGTTTTTTTATTATAAATACTCATAACTAAGCTCCTTTAGACAAATATTGATGATGAGATGATTTAAGTTCATTTAGCTCATATGGATCAAGTCCTTCATTCGCTTTAGCGAATATAATTAATAGAAAAATGACTAATACTACTGCAATAACTGTAATACTTACCCAATGTTCTTTAATGTTCATATATGTAACCTCCATTCTCTTTTTTAAGCTTCACGCTTTTACTTTGAATATTATTGAGCATTTTTATTTCTTCTACTTTATTAGGGTGTGCTTCAGTAATTTCTCCTGCTTGTGATTTAATTGGTGTAACCATAAATTGCGATTGCTTTCCATTCCAATTTTGTTGCACTGCCAGTCCTTGTTTATTCTTGGATAGAAATCCTTCTGATGTAACATTACCCAAACTATAAAAAATGCTTGTCCCTTTATATTTTTCTATTTCTTGAATTACTGTGTTATGCCCAATAATGACATCCGCACCAGCATCTGAAAGCGCATGTGCATATTCTCTTTGCCTCGTTGTAACTGCACGTTCATCGGTAATACCCCAGTCTACGTTGACGACGACATAATCATTATTTTCTTTAAGTTTTTTTATTAAAGGAATAAAAATATTGGGTTCCAAACTTACTGAGGTTGTATTTTTTATTGGATCTGTATAATCGGATTCAACATCTGTAAAGGAAACATTAGCTATTTTTTTCCCTTTAACAGTTTGTTGGACTGTCTTACTATTTATCGGGTTAGAACCATTTCCAGTTAAATAATTATACCCTGCCTGTGCTTCCACAGCTTTGCTAAAATCTCTAGCTGTTATGTTATCTGTAACTTGATTAACAATATTCAAACTTTTAATATTTAATTCTTTTAAGAACATTACATTTTCTAAGTTATTGTTAATATTTGTTTTTTTATCATTTGAAAACTCGGAAAGTTTTAAACTTGCTGTTGAATAATCACTTCCTTTTAAAATATCTTTAATAGCACCAAATGATTCATTGATATTATTTTTTCGGATATGGTTATTTAACTCCACATTGCCTAAATAAGTCATCCTTATGTCACCTTGACTTTTACTCATAGCTTTAACGGGGACTATCTTTTCTGAGTTCATAGCAAATACTATAAGTACAATAGCTATTATTAGAATGATACTGGTGTATATGGAGTTGCGCTTTTTATGGCGTTTCGTCCATTTTAATACACGCTCATCTATAGAAAATCGTTTAGAATTCTTCATATTTATGCTCCTTACTAATTGATAAAGCTATATAAGAATAAGATGACGTAAGTAATACATGTTAGTAACATACATGTAGATAAAGTGATAATGACACCTTGTTTTTGTATTGTGTTAGCTATGATTCCTGGAATAACAACACCTATACCAGACATTTCAACCATTTCAAATGGGGTTATAGGATAGAGCAAATCGAATACAAATTTTAATACCATACCAGTTAGTATCATTGCTGCAAATTTCCTGCGTCCGTATAAAATTACGAAACGACTGATGCCATGATTTACTATAAAATATGTAATACAACTGATAATTAGCACGGATAATAACATTATTGGCTGGTCAAATATAAGTGCTAAGTATCCTGGTACAACTAAACCCGCTGGGCTGATACCAAATTTTTCGGCAAAGATTAAACTGAGCACAATGCCTACAAATAATGAAAAATATAACTCTGAACCTATCATATTATTTGATCCCTTCTATATATTGCGCTATTTGTTTACCTGGACCGTGTATATTACCTACACAGAAAATCAGGGCATTTTCAGATTCCTTATACAACGCATCTTCAACTTGTTTCATATCTTTACCTTCAAAGTTTAGATATTTTTTGTGTTTCTGACCCTTCATTGCGTCAGTGACCATTTGGGTACTTTTACCAGTACAAATTAAAGTGTCAAATTCAACATCTGTTATAAAGTTCTCAACAAATTGTCTCGTTCGATCCACTCTGTCATCACGACAATTTAATACGATAACAACTTTTTGATATGGATAGTTGTAACTTTCTACTTTATTTAATATCGCTTTTGTTGACTGCGGTTCATTCGCTGCAAATGCATTTACATAAACATTTGTAGTTTGATTAGCATTAAAGTATTTAACTTCAACGGCACCTACATCCGGTGGTGCATTGAGCATTCCTCTTAACGCAGTATCTCGATCAATGCCTAATGCTTCTGCTACACCCATAGCAATTGCTACGTTATCTGGGAACACAATGTAACCAAACTTTCTTAAATAAGATTCAGGAACCTCTTCTTTATCTACTACTATAAGTTTTGTTTTACGTCTTTTAGCTACTTTTGCAAAAAAGTCTGTGTAATCATCTTTCATAACTACAAGGTGTCCTTTATAAGGAATTGTAGCTGTAAATGCTTCTGCAACTTCTTTCAATGTAGGACCTAAGACATCCATATGATCTTCCATTACGTTAACAATAACGCCAATGTTTGCTTTAACTAAATCTCGTTGGAATGTAATTTGATAATCTGGATTAACTGCCATACATTCGTTCACAAGTGCATTACCCTTTTGCTTCACAACCTTGCGAATAATGTCACGTTGTTCACCGATATTAGCGCCTTGAGGTTTCCTATAAACTGGATATTCTCTAGGTGTAAACCAATACAGTAAACGTGCATCAGTCCCTGTTGTTTTACCTATTACTCGGTATTTATCTTCACGTAAAATACTATAAATTAACCTCGTTATAGTAGATTTACCTCTAATACCATTAATATTGATGCGTATTGGGATTTTTTCCAATCTGTTGGAATGCGTTTGTTTCTCAACAATGCCCAACCAAAGAATTAACCCTACACATATTATGATCAGTAGCAAATTTTGTCCCTCTTTTCATCAGCGTAGTTAAAGTTTTATGAAATTTTAAGATAGGTCAATCATATGGGGTTATACAATGTGTACAGCTTATGTATTGCGCTCATACTGCTTAATCATTTCCTACCATTCATTACAGATATGCTATCATGCCGTTATTGATTTAGTTTTAACTGTTTAAAGGGGGTGTTAATAATTTGTAAATAAAGATTTACATTTAGTGTAATATTAAACTCGAAACTTTTAAAAACACTTATATGACGGCGTTTTGTGGCAGTTTAAAAAATAGCTTTATTTTAATAAAAAAATAAAAATAATAGTTAATACTCTAGTAATAAATTGTAATAAACAAATATGCAAAATTTACTACATCTTTACATGATATTAAAATTTAAATGTTAAGTTATATGTGAAAGTACTAATAGAGCTATTTAGGAGGCAGTTTATGAGTAGACCTGTAAAACTAACCGTTTCAATTTACCTTGTCATTGTATCCGTATTAACTTGTAGCTATTTAATCTTGATTTTAATCGGTAGCATTCAAGGAAATGACATGAAAAATTCGGTTTTAGATACTGATAATTCTAAACGTGTTGAAAATGTGGATTATATCAATAACACTTCTAAACAAACAACAGAAACGAATAGCGTGCCTAGTGATTCACAATCAAGTTTGATACAACACATATCATCTTTTAACTCAATTCAATCTCATACAAGGTCTTTAGATAATCCATCTTCTGAAAACCATGTATGATTTTTTATTTTAAGTATCTATACTTACTTTTACATCTAAGTTCTATTCACCTTAATCTTGCTACTGATTTTTATTGTAAACAACAGCTATCTCATTACAAAAATAAAAGCAGCAATAATAAAATAAGCACATCTCAACAAAGGTAGTTGAAATGTGCTTATTTTTTATTTATATACACTTATAACAGTGTAACCATTTAGAAACCGATATGACTCATCCTATACTATTAGTCTATTTTAATAATCTGCTTTAATTTCAATAGTAATTGTTGGCGCTCTGGAATCGGAAACACCTGATAAATGTGAAATAAATTATATCCTGGCAAAAATTCATGCACAATATTTTGTTTATTAAGCAAGTCAGATAATTTTACTGCATCTGGATATAATGTTTCTTTTGTACCTACAGAAATCGTTATATGCCCTAAGCCTGTTAAATCACCATTGATGGGTGATACTTTCCAATCATCTAATGGTAGATCTCCTGCCCATAATTTCAAGAAATATTTACTTCCTTCGATACCTAGCATAGGATCAATACGTTCATACTTTGGTGCTTCTGGATTACTAAAAGTTGCATCTAATACTGGAGATAATAGGACAATATGTTGAGGTTGACTTAATCCTTTGTATTTTAATAATTGTGCAAAAGACAAAGCAATTTGTCCACCTGCTGAATCTCCCATAATGGTTAATTGCTTTCCAGGTTGTATCGTTTCACTTAACTCGTTATATATTTCTACTAGCAAATCAAATGTATCTTGATATGTGGCATGAGGTACTTTGGGATAAATCGGCATGATGACTTTAGCATCAAAATGATTCGCCAGCATATCAATATATGCAAAATGGTGGTCTAATGGATTTTGAAACCATGCACCTCCATGCAAATACAAAATAACAGCTTGTTGATTTTGAGATTTATCATTCACAACATATGTTGTTACATTTTGATAAAAAGTCTTTTCTACATTATTTTGAAATTGATATTGTGTTCCTTGATATAAAGCTTTTGTATCTTGTTCAACTTCAATTAATGCGCGTTGTGCACCTTCTATAGTTAAAAATGCACGTTTAACTCTATTCACTCTTAGCATCATTTCATATAAAAAACTTTTGTAACTACGTTTTTCTTTCACCTTGACGTATACATATGATGTAGTTAGTATCGCGCTTGTTAATGCTGTAATTTTCTTTAGAACCATGATCTAACCTCCTAGCGTTATATCCATTTTATATGAGATAGAACGCTGATTTCAGCAAAAACCACTTATATTCAACAATAAACGTAAATTACCATAAATTAGCAGATTTTGTTATATCCATCTGATTTAACATCATTGCCATATATAATTCATCATAGAAGTGTTCATTCATATAAATAGACTCACGTTTAATACCTTCAATTTTAAATCCTAACTTTTCATAGAATTTTATAGCTGGTGTATTGTACGTAATCACCGTTAACTCTAAACGTCTCAACCCCTTACGTTGCGCCCATTTAATCGTTTCTTCAAACATTTTAGTCGCCAACCCTTGCTGTTGTAGTTCTTCCACTAATCCCACAATAATGTAACCAATGTGTTTCACTTTATATAAAGTACTCATATGCACAGATAAATAACCCATGATTTTATTATCTTCTGTTTTGACACCTATATAAAACTGATATCTAAGATGCTCAACTAATTTATCTTTGTTAAATGTGCGTTCATCCGGAAGGTAGCGCATGTACTGTGTTTCTTGATCTATCTGCTTCATACAGTCATAAAGTGCTTCCGCTTCATTAGGACATATTCTTTCTACGCGCATGATTATCACCTTCACCCAATTGATTAACACTATCATACATTATTATATATAAATAAGATACTTATTATTTAATTTTACACATTTCGATTTTGAACTATCTAAAATGAATGTATAACTATTATATTTATATCGCAAATTAAAAACGTCTTCTCAAGTTTTCACTCTCAAAGACGTTTATCGTATTATCCCAATATCCATTTCACTTTCAATAATATTTACTTATCTTTCACACTTATAACTCATTCATAAATAGTTACCACTATGCGTCAACAACTCCAATTGATGCTCAAATTGTTGCATATCAATAAAACGACCTTGTCTATGCATTTCTTTTCCTTTTAAATAGATTAAGTCGACTGGCGCCGTATATATAGATAACTCACTCGCAATTGCTTCTAAATGACTCTGGTTAATCACACCTAATGCCACCTGTGGGAAATCGTTCACAAGACCTTCGATTTGTGGTAACACTGCCCGACACACACTACACCTATCTCTCATCACATGGATCACAGCAAGATCATGATTTACTATAAAATCATGAAAATCTTCAATCGTAACCAAATCTTGTTTCATTGATGAACACCACCCTTACTACGTAAATTGTATTCTATTATGAAACATTGTTCCGTGAATAATCAAAGGATTCACGCTCAATATCAAACAATATAACGTCAAATACACCTATTATTAACTATACTGTAATGGAGCAATGCTAAATAAAACTGACTATTTAAATATAAAATAAGCATATATATGTAAATCGGTAATGTCGTGAATATATTCCATTCTTACTTAGTTATTATACTGCATCTGAAATATCAGGTAATAATTGTTTTATACGCCCTCTCATTTCTTGAGTATAACCATGAATTCCACCTGTATGAATAAATAAGATTGCTTGTTGGTCATCATAGTTCCCTTGTTTTATTTCTTGAACAAGTCCCCTAAACGCTTTGCCGGTATATGTAGGATCCAAAATAATCCCTTCCGTTTTGGCAATATTAATATAAAATTGAAGTTCTTCATCTGTCGCTTGACCATATCCAAGTCCTACATAGTTATCATTGATATGTAATGTATTAAAAGATAGTATATTTTGATCTAACTGTTTCACAATCTCTTTTACTTTTTGTTCAAAGTCCTCTGTACTTTGATCTACAGCATATCCTATAATTTTAGTTGCCAAGTTGTTACTTGCATTACCGTACCAAAGTCCTGCATATGTGCCACCAGAACCTACAGCTAAATTAATAGAATCGAATTTAATCCCTAATTTAGCTTCTTGCTCAATAATTTCTTCATAAGCATTAACATAACCATGCGTGCCGATCCAATCTGATGCGCCTACCGGAATAAGAAATGGTGTCTTTCCTTCTTGTTCAAGCTTGCTATATAATATATTCATCGCTTCTTCTCTAGATTCACTCGGTTTAATGATATGAATATGGGCACCTAGCATCGCCTCTAAAAATAAATTACCTTCATATTCCGCATTTGTTCCTCTTAATACAAGATGACATTCTATATTAAATTGTGCGCAAAGTGCAGCGGTTGCTCGGGCATGATTCGAAGTTATTGCCCCAGTAGTAATCACAGTATCATAACCATGATCTAAGACATATTGTATTGTATATTCTAATTTCCGCACTTTATTTCCGGATACTTCTGTCCCGGTGTAATCATCTCTTTTGATGTATATATCTTTCCCAAGCGTTTGACTTAATTGCACTAATTTATGTATAGGTGTGTTTAAATTGGCAATGTTTAATTTACGTTGTAACATCTTTAACTGCTCCTTTACTTTTCAGGTATGAATACTTCAGCTTCACTATCTTCCGGATAATAATAGCCATTCGGTATAGTTTGTAATTCAATCAAACTTCCCCATGGTGCACGCACATATACGGTTTGATTGCCTTTAGTATCTTCGTATTTTGTATTTGCATGCGGTTCAGAAACGGGGATACCTCCTGCTAATTTTATACGTTTAAACGCATAATCAAAATTATCTACATAAAACGACAAATGTGTATAACCTATATCTTGTAATGATTCTGGTCTTCTTTGCGTCGCTTCTTTAAATTCAAACAACTCTATATTAGGCCCATGGTTAAATACCAACATGCGCTTTTTTATAATTTTTGCTCCTTTTTCTATTCCTAATACATGTTCTACAAATCTACCTTCACGTGGTGGATCAGCTTTTGTATGACTATCGTACGCAATTCTCCCATCTAAAGCTTCTTTAAAAAATAAAGTTGCTGCTTCAATATTGGGAACAGTTAAACCAATATGATTAATTCCCCTAGTCGAGTTCATGAGTTACCCCCTTCTCATATGTTCACTAAATCTATGCGTTTTTATTCTTATCTAGCTTGTGAACGATGCTGAAAATAATCTTTTCTCAATAATATATATCGATTCATATCACGATAGGACTCGCCATCAAACACGTCCTCCAAATCAGTAGCTACAAACGAGAAACCAACTTTTTCAGCAACTTTCTTACTCGCTTTATTCCTTACATCTGCCATAATAATCAGTTTATTTAAGCCTATGACTTCAAAGGAGAACTCGCAAATGTAATTCACACATGTTGTGATAATAGATTTTCCTGTATATCCTTTGGCAATCCAATAACCAATTTCAGCTTTTTTATTTTGATTGTCAATTTTATGTAAATCCACTGTACCTATCAATTTGTCATTATGATAAATTAAAAACAATCTCCCTTTATTCTCAACTTGTTGTTGCAGCATCATCTTCAAATATGCACTTTCATCCGCAATTGTCATATCTTCTTTCAAAAAGTCTAAAAACTGTGCTAAATGTGAAAAGTTTTCTTTAATCGTATAATATAATTCTTCAGCCATATATAACTCTGGTTGCACGAGTTTGACTTGAGGCATAACTTCTATTGATAAATGGTATTTCATTGTTTCACCTTCATTTTCTATTCGTCATTTGTTAGTCATTATAACCCATCCTATTTATTTTTTCAGAATTTTTCAACATTTAAACAACAAGATAAGTATATATTCACAAAGTGAATTTTCTTTTTTGATAATTAAGACTTCATTTTTATCAATAACAGTCAGTCATATTCAAGTATTCATATTCTTTATTTTGCTTTCGCTTTTAATCATAAAAAGTGCACTCCCATATAAATGAAAGTGCACTTTTATTTTGAATATTGGTATTTATACTTACTTATTCATGAGGCTATTGGATACGCTATTTAAGCATCTACTTAATTGTCATCAACAGTTGTTGTGGTTCTATCGTATCTTTACTTTCAATTTCAAGTGTACGATTTTCAATATTTGTAATCACTAAAGGCGTTATAATACTTGGTGCATGTGCTTGTACATAATCTAAGTCAACCTTCATTAGTAATTGTCCTTTTTTAATTGTATCCCCTGTATCAACCATACGTTCAAAACCTTTACCTTCTAGCTTAACCGTATCAATTCCAATATGAATTAGTAATTCAAGACCATCTTTTGATTCTAATCCAATTGCATGCTTCGTTGGAAAAATTGTTTTCACTGTACCATCAAATGGTGCAACAATTTCACCATCTTCAGGTATCAATGCAACGCCATCACCCATCATTTTTTGAGCAAAAACTTCATCAGGTACTTCAGAGAGTGGTATCAACTTACCTCTGCCTGGAGAGCATACTTCTATTTCTGATTGTGAGGCTACACCGTCGTTGTCTTCAGATTCAGATAATTTAACTACTTTACTATCATCTTCTTCTGTTAATGTTGTCTCACTTGGTCTTGTAATTTCACCATTTATAATCCTCGCCATATCATGCTTGATTTGATCTGATTTAGGTCCGAAAATTGCTTGCATATTATTTCCAACTTCAAGTACGCCTGAAGCACCGAGCTGTTTTAAAACATCAACTTTCACTTTTGCTTTATCATTAACTTCAACTCTTAATCGTGTGATACAAGCATCAAGGTGTTTAATATTTTCTTTACCACCCATTGCGTGTAATACTTCAAACGGTAATTCGTTCTTTGCGACAGAACTATTTTGCATTTCTTCATCTTCTCTACCAGGTGTTTTGTAATTTAATTTTTTAATTACAAATCTAAAAACAAAGTAATAAATGACAGCATAGACCAATCCAACTGGTATAACTAGCCACCACGCTGTTCTATTAGGCATGATATTGAGTAATAAGAAATCAATAAATCCACCTGAGAACGTATAGCCTAAATGCACATTAAGTAAATACATAACTAAGAAACCTAAACCGTCTAAGACTGCGTGAATAAAGAATAATAACGGAGCAACAAATAAGAATGAGAATTCTAAAGGTTCTGTAATACCTGTAAGGAATGATGTTAAAGCGCCGGATAACATCAATCCACCTACGACTTTTCTATTTGCCTTCTTAGCTGAATGATAAATTGCTAAAGCTGCAGCCGGAAGACCAAACATCATAACTGGGAATTCTCCACCCATAAACTTACCAGCAGTTAACGGTACATTATCACGAATTTGTTCAATAAAGATACGTTGGTCACCATGAATGATTTGACCCGCAGCATTTTTAAAGCTACCAAATTCAAACCAAAATGGTGCATGGAAAATATGATGTAATCCAAATGGAATTAATAAACGTTTAATAAATCCAAATAAGAATACTGCTATTCCAGTATTTGAATCGAGTAACCCTTCACTAAATGTATTAAGTCCATCTTGAATGACTGGCCATATCCATGCCATTGGGAAAGCAAGTATAAACGAACATGTAGCCATCATAATTGGCACAAATCGTTTACCCGCAAAAAAACCTAAATAACTTGGTAATGTAATATTATAAAACTTGTTATAACACCACGCTGCAAGCGCACCAACGATAATACCACCGAACACACCTGTTTGGAGTGTTGGAATCCCTAAGACATTGGCATAACCACTTGCTGCATCATCAACATTGTCAGGCGTAATTTCTAAAAATGCGCCCATTGTTTTATTCATAACAATAAACCCTACAAATGCAGCGATAGCAGCAACACCATCTCCACTAGCTAACCCTATAGCAACCCCTAATGCAAAGATGATTGGTAAATTATCAAAGATAATTCCCCCTGCACCTTCCATCATTTTAGCTACATTTTGAAATCCTTCTACCTTTATAAACGGTAAATAAGATTGCAACGCTTCCCCTTGAAACGCTGTGCCTAAAGCAAGTAATAATCCTGCAGCCGGCAAAATAGCGACTGGTAACATCAATGCTTTACCAATACGTTGAAGCTGTCCAAAAAGTTTTTTAAACATTTAAAAACATCCCTTCTTTAATTTATATCATCAAAATGCATACAAAAAAGGCATGAGCAAACAGACTATTCCCAATAGTCGATACGTTTGCTCATGCCTGCTTTACCAGTAACACGCAATATGATGATTTGTTTTTTTATATTATATACTATTATTTAAAAATAAACAACAACTTATGTCGTCCAACACAGTGAACTATTACTCAAAAAACAGATTTATACGTTGCTATGATGTACCTAATATCCAGCCACTAATGCAATAGACATGGCAATGCTACAAATTAACACCCATACTACAATTAATTTCCACGCAAATTTTAACCATTGTGTGTAAGTAATTTTCCCCACTGCCAGCGCCCCCATGAGTATCGCCGACGTGGGAAATAAAATATTACTAATTGCATCACCATATTGAAAGGCCAATACTGTAAGTTGTCGATTAATATTTAATAAGTCTGAAATCGGAACTATCAAAGGCATTGTTGTTAATGCTTGTCCTGAACCAGATGGTATAAAGAAATTCAATAAGAATTGCAAGACAAACATTGACAAGATAACGATAGATGACGGCACATCACCTAGCAAAGTTGACATACCATGTACGATTGTATCAATCACCTTGCCATTTTCTAATATCACAATAATCCCTTTAGCAAATCCGACGATCATCGCACCGAAGAGTATATCTTTCATCCCTTCAATCATTGCATCAAATGTGCCATTTAAACCTAGTCCACCTATTAAACCTGCGAACAACCCAGCCAACAGGAAGTTCGCACTCATTTCATTAAAAGACCATCCATACCTAAATATGCCAAATACGTTTAAAATAATAGCTCCAATGATGAGTGCTAAACCTGTAGCCTGACTTTTGGTAAAACGCGGCGTGTCCATCTTCGTTTCTTTCATTTCTTCGACTTGTTCTAGTTCGTATACTAAACTCTTTGTCTTGTCACCTTTAACTTTATGCGCATAAATCATTACCGTTGTAATAGCCGCAGTTAAAATAAACAGATAAATGATTGTTCTTAAACCCCACCCTGAAAACATCGGTAACTCTGCTACAGACTGTGCAACACCAACTGTAAAAGGATTGAGCATACCACCTATAAAACCACTAGCTGCCCCTAAAATAATCATTGCAGCCCCTGTCAGTGCATCATAGCCTAATGTCCGTGCAATAATGATACCAATAGGCACAAATATAATGGTTTCTTCTGCTAAGCCAATAGAAAATCCTAATATAGAAAAAATAACCATAGTCAACGGAATCATAAGAAACTTAAATGAACCCAACACTTGCATAGCTTTGTTAACACCATTTTCAAAAGCACCTGTCTTATGTACAATTCCAAAAGCACCACCAACTAAAAAAATATAAAAGACTATCTCACCACCACTAATTAAACCTTCAGGTATGGCCCTAAATATGTCGAAAAATGACACACCTTGTTGTTGGACTTCTTGATATGAACCTGAAACTACAAGTGTTTGTCCGCCTTTTTTCTCACGCGCATACTCTCCTGCTGGAATTATATAGGTTAGTAAACTTGCAAATATAATTATGAGTAACAATAATGCATAAGTATGTGGTGTCTTTAAATGAATATTTTTAAACATTGATTTAAACATTAGCAATCTTCCTTTCTTGATAACAGACAACATATTTCCACAATAGTGTTTGATTTATATATAACCTATTTCTATATAAATATGCTTTGACTGCCTGTTCAATAAGGTGCATGCAATGATGTGAACAGCTATTTTCTATGATTAACGTACTTGAGTTAGGTCTTCCATAATAAAAAAGCTATCAAACCCTTGATGGTTTGATAGCTTTTTTCACTTCATCTTAGAAGAAACGTTTAACTGCTGTTGACATTGGTGGAATCTCATCAAAGTCTAATTTTTTATCTTCAGTAATGGATCTATATGCCCATTTACCATAGTTAATTGCTTCATCTTTTACAATTTTACCTGGAAGCGGAGCTGCTGTTGGATCAACGTACACATTCACTATGGTTGGTTTATCTTGTGACATAGCTTCTTCTACTACATCATCGATTCTATTAGGATCTTTCAACGTATATCCAATACCACCACAACTTTCAGCAAATTTTGCTAAATCGATATCAGTGAAATCAATGGCATACTCTAATTCACCCGCTGCTTGCTGTTCATATTTAATGAATGATAATTGTTGATTATTTAATACAAATATCGTCATCGGTAAATCATATTGTACAGCTGTCGCAAAATCTTGCATTACCATTTCAAATGCACCATCTCCAGCAATACCTACGACTTGACGATTTGGATACGCACGTTTTGCAGCGATTGCGCCTGGTAAAGCACACCCCATCGTACCTAACCAACTTGATATAATAAATTTGTTATTCACTGTTAAGTCTAAATAACGTGTTGACCAAACTGTTGATGTCCCTACATCGATAGAAAAGATTGCATCATCAGTTCTGACTTGATTGATACTATCCATAAGACGTTCTGGGCGAATTGGTGAACTTTCATCAGCTTTATCTTTAGCCATCCATGAATCCCAAGTTGCTTTTCTTTCTAATGTTTTATTCAAGAAATCTCTGTTAGATACATGTTTTACAGAGTCTGTTAATTGTTGTAAGGCAATTTTGCTATCTCCAATAATACCTACATTCACATCGAAACGATGTCCAATGTTTTCTGGGTTTGTATCTATCTGGATTGCTTTAATATTTTTTTTAGGTAAATAATCAACGTATGGATAATTTGTACCTACCATAATTAATAAGTCAGCATCTTGAATTGTTTGATAAGATGTTTTTGTACCGATTTTACCTAAATTACCAATATTATATGGATGTGCATCAGGTAAAATACCTTTAGCTGGCAACGTAATAATTGAAGGGATTTTAGCTGCTTCTATAAATTCACGTACTTCATCTTTAGCTTTTTTAGCACCTGTGCCAATTAAAATAACCGGACGTTTACTTTTATCTATAAGTTTCGTCGCTTTTTTAATACTACGTGGTTTTGGCGCAATTCGAGCTGGAGGTGCAGTATCAACTTTCGCATTTGTTGTATCTTTCACTTTGTTTGTCAATAAGTTGTTAGGCAATATTAAAACAGCTACACCTTTTTTCTCATAAGCTGTACGAATCGCTTCATTTACAATACCAAAGATATCTTTATCATTTTCCGAAATTTGGCGATTATAAACGGCCACATCTTCCACCATTTTACTAATATCAGTTTCTTGGAATGCTTTTGTTCCTAATGCTGTACTATTAGTTTGGCCAGATAATATTAGCTGTGGTACATTGTCCATTTTTGCATCATACATACCGTTTAATAAATGAACGATACCAGGACCACCGATACTTAAAGCTACACCAATTTTCCCAGTTAATTTTGTGTAACTTGCTGCTGCTAGGCTTGCTACTTCTTCATGACGCACATGAACAAATTCAATATTATTTCTTTCGGTTCTCAAACTATCCACGACTGCATCTATAGAATCTCCTGGAATACCATATAAATGATCTATGTCCCAAGCTTGTAATGCTCTTACTAATGCATGATTTGCTTTAATTTTTGCCATTATATAAATAGCTCCTTTCAAATTCCCTGTGTTTAAATATATACTTTATATTTTATTATTAAAAATAATCTTTAACACTGCTACATTTAATATAAAAAGAGGATGAGTATTGGTAGTAGTATTGAACTGAGTACCGCCGTTAAAATCATTCCAATTGAACTAAAAGCACCTGATTCTAAATCTATTTCTAGTGCTCGCGCTGTGCCAAACGCATGTGATGCATTACCATAAGTTAACCCTCTAGCAATCGAAGTCTTAAATCTGCCCAATTTTAACAGGTAAGAACCGACTATACTGCCAATTAGACCTGTGGCCACAATAAACATAACTGTAATCGTATCTACACCACCAAGCTGATGGGATACTTCAATCCCTACCGCTGCGGTCATAGATCTTGGTAACATTGTTGCAATGACTTCTTTTGAATAACCAAAAACTTTCAATATGGTATATA
The DNA here is from genome assembly GCF_030294405.1 of Staphylococcus casei. Lineage (NCBI taxonomy): Bacteria > Bacillati > Bacillota > Bacilli > Caryophanales > Staphylococcaceae > Staphylococcus > Staphylococcus casei. The sequence goes on along the minus strand of NZ_CP125718.1, from coordinate 446,660 downwards.
CGAAGATGAAATTTAACATTACTGCCGCAAATACACTACTAAAAATAATAGCGGAATGTTCTAAGATTTTATGTCGATTTTGATATAAAGGGAATGCCAAACATACAACTGTACAATTTAATAAATAATTAATCCATTTACCACCTATCATATACCCGTTGTAGTCTACGTTAAATAATAGTAATACAATCACAATACCGATAGATGATATTAAAGCTGGATTTAAAAATGGGCTATTATACTTTTTCTGTAATTTCTTTGCTCCTGTAAACATGATAAGTGTTAAACCAATCATCAACACTGCTTGTAAAATCATCATCTAATTTTGTCCATTCCCGTATCGTGGGCCTTTAACCATTTTTTCAGCGATAAATCCTGAAACAAGCGCAACACAACACGTTCCTAGAGCAATCATTACGAAGAATAGTATAAAGTTCAAGTTAATTTCAGAAACTACGTCCATGACACCAACGACTGATGGCACAAAGAAAAATACCATAAATGTTAAAAAGAAATTAGAACCTTCACTTACCCATTTAGAAGGAATTATTTTAAATTGAAGTAGTAGGAAGAATAAAATTAATCCAACAATACTTCCTGCGATTGGAATATGCAAAACACTTTGCAAAATATTCCCCATATATGTGACACCCATTATAATTATTATTTGCAATAAAACTCTAACTACTTTCAGTGATATTTGCAATACTCATCATCCTTTATATTTCAGTCCTCTTTGACTGTTTTATTGATTACATACTCTAGTATAAAGCACTAATAATCATAATAAAAATATTGATTTTCAATGAGACACATTACTTTTATCTATGAAAGCGATTTATACCATTATAATTTATTATAATTAGTCACCTATAATAAAAGGAAAGACAACAACCTTAGTATAGCGATTGTTGTCTTTCCTTTTATTATTATAATCTTTTTTTCATAAAATCAATCCACTGCCGCGTTGCATGACTTAAATATTTATCCTTTTTCCAAATCACGCCAAGTTCCCAACGCATGCCCGGATCATCAAGTTGAATATTTTTAAAGCTACTATCTAGCATATTCACAATATTTTCTGGCAATATACTAACCCCAAGGTGGGCATTCAACAGATTTTCTATAAAATTCCACTGCGGAATTTTTGAAATAGTGTTTGGTATAAAGCCAGCATTTTTAGCCGCTTCTATGATTTTATCATTTAAATAAAAATCTTCATTAAATAAAATAAAATCCTCATCTTTAAGCATGCTCATATCTACTTTTTTATATTCAGCTAAATGATGTTCTCTATTTAAGACCAGCTTCAAATCTTCTTGATATAAAGGAATAGAGTGGAAAATAGCTTTATCAACAGGTAGCGTAGTGATGCCTATATCTATTTCATCGTTGATTAACTGCGTTTCTATCATTTTCCCACCATTCTCCACTAAATTATATGTTACATTTGGATATTTTTGATGAAATTCTCCTAGTATATGAATGAATTTATTCATATTCATAACCGCTGATAAACCGATACTAATGTGCCCAGTTTCTAGCCCTAACAAACTGTTTATTTCTTTTGGTAAATCATTATAAAGCGTGAGTATCTCTTTGCATTTTTGAAAGAATACTTTTCCCGCATCGGTCAGTACAAGTTGTCGTTTACTACGATCGAAAAGTGTCATGTTTAACTCTTTTTCTAAATCTTTTATTGCTTTACTAATTGTGGGTTGCGCAATATATAAAGATTTGGAAGCATTTGTCATACCATTTTGGTTTACAACTTCAACAAAGTACTTCATTTGTTTAATATCCATGCACTTTCTCCTTTACTTAAAATGTAATTAATATATTACAGTATACGGTTAATATATAATTTTTCAATATCGAATGATCATAAAAAGTGAAGAGAGAATCATTTTCTCTCTTCATTCTTAACTATACTTTTGTGGTAAAACTCCTGACCTATTCACACTAACACTTATATTATGCCAAAGTTGTTTCTTTAGCTTGTGCCTTGTTATTCTCTTCTATTTCCTCATCAGTAAGTTTTATAATTTTAAAACCTATATATCCAAATATAATAGAAATTATTGGTACTGTATAATTTAATATTGCGTAGGGTGCATATTCAAATACAGACACGCCAAGCGTAGATGCTATAAATACACCACATGTGTTCCAAGGTACAAATACAGATGTTAATGTACCACCATCTTCTAAAGCTCTTGATAAATTCTTAGCATGTAGCTTTTTTTCTTTAAAGGTACTCGCATACATTCTAGAAGGAACGATAATGGATATGTATTGCTCTGAGCAAGTGAAGTTTGTACCAATACAGGATACTATAACAGAAGCAATTAAACTGCCCGTAGACTTGGCAAACTTCAAAATAACTGTTATCAATGCTGAAAGCATGCCAGAATATTCTAATACACCACCAAAGGTCATTGCTACAAGTGTTAATGAAATCGTATAGAACATAGATTCTAAACCACCTCGGTTGAATAATTCATCCACAAGTTTATTTCCAGAATCGATGCTATACCCAGTTTGTAAAGCAGTCATCGCTTCAGTCAGCGAACCACCCTGTATAAATATTTGAGCAAAAAAACCTAGTATAATTCCCACACAAATGGCGGGAACTGCTGGTATCTTAACAACCACTAAAGCAATAACAACTAATGGTATCAGCATTAACCACGGCGTGATAACAAAATTATCTTGCATTGTTTGTAAAATTGTATCTATGTTTTGAGTATCAAAGTGACTTGCACCAAAACGTTGACCTATAAAGAAAAAGAACACTAGCGTAATGACCAATGCAGGGACCGTCGTATAAAACATATGTTTGATATGCTCAAACAAATCAACACCTGATAAGCCTGACGCTAAGTTAGTGGTATCAGATAATGGACTCATCTTATCACCAAAGTACGATCCACATATAACTGCACCCGCAACCATTCCTGGTGAGATGCCCATACTTATTCCAATTCCCATAGACGCTACTCCTACTGTCGCCATTGTAGACCAACTACTGCCTATCGCTAAAGCTACTAAGCCACACAATAGTACGACTACCATTAAAAAATAGTTTGGATCAATTAATTGTAAACCGTAATAAATCATTGTAGCGACAACGCCACTACCAATCCATGATCCAATGATTAAACCTACTAGAATTATGATTACTATGGCAGGTAAAGCATGACGTATCCCCTTATACATCATTTCTTCTACTTCGTTAAATGCATAACCATGTAACATCGTAACCATGATTGCTACAGCCGTACCTATCATTAATGGAATATGTGGTTCCTTTTCTAACACTGCAACTGTAAATAACATTGCCACTATCATTACTGATAAAGTAATTAATGCTGATGTTAAGCCAAGCTTCCTTTTTACATTCTTCCTACTACCTGTGTTATAACTTTTTCTTTTTAAGATAATGAGCACCCCCTAAGTTATTTACATCATACCTAAAAATGTATGCGCTTTCAATAATGGTTTTTTATCACTATCTATATTTCTGAAAACTACAATGATACATATAAAGAAAGTTGTTAGCATATTCACTCATATGAATTTATTTTTAAATTACCTGTAATGAATTACAAAAATAATACTTATATTTCATTAGTATTAAAATTAGTTGTATTAATTATGTCCAATATTGTATTGAACATAGTTACAAACTATACTTATATTATTAAAAATGTCTGGAGAAAAATTATGAAATTTAAAAGTCGAATTGGTCGTATCTTCATCGCTACTACGCTTTTATTTACTGGTTCTGTCTCGTACCAATCGCTAAACGAGAGTAATGTTACCAAAGCAGCAGTAAATTACTATGCAAAATATAACTGTACTTGGTATGTATTTAAAAAAAGAGCTTCAGTTGGTAAGCCGGTGCCAAATGGTTGGGGAAATGCTAAATATTGGTATAGCAATGCCAAAAAAAGCGGTTACCATGTAGGACGAAAGCCTGCCAAAAAAGCTATTATGCAATCAACTGCCGGTACGTATGGTCACGTCGCATATGTCAGTTATGTTTATAAAAATGGGAGTATTAAAGTTTCCGAATATAATTACAATCGCCCATATGCTTTTGGTACTCGTATACTAAGCAAATCTGCCGCTTCAAACTACCGTTATATCTATTGATTATTGTATTTTCTTAAACAAAGAGGTTGAGACACGCTTATTCAAGCTAATTATGTCTCAACCTCTTTTCTATTGCTCAATCAGCTAAACCTGAAATTGATAACTTTGATGCCCTTTAGCAAAGCCTTTCACTGTAAATAACCAAGATCCGCCGCCCATTTCTATATCATTTGCACATATAATGAGTTGATCCGTCCCTGGAATAAATGCAGGGTGGGTTGATCGCAACATATGGCCACTTTCCCGCCCAGGAATTAGAATTTGTCCTATTGGATAGCCTTTCTTATTAAACACTAATACTCTCCCTTGTCCGTACATAGCCACATATAAATTATCATCGCTATCAATACAACAAGAATCTGGACCTTCATGACCTGTAAAATGATATGGAACAGAAGCACCAAATGGAGCAATCGTCACCCCATCTTCTAATAAGTCAATTCGGTGTAATCGATTCGCATTGGTTTCTGTAACCCATAGTGTTTTTTCATCAGTACTTAAAGCCACACCATTTGCAACAGCAAGGTTTTGTATGACAGGTGTAATCGATTGAAAATCCGGAGATACATAGTACACGCCACCTTTAGGGTTTGTAGAATAACCTCTAAAGTCAGTAAAATAAAAGCCACCTTTACTGTCGAATACTAAATCATCAATACAATATGCCGTATCTATATCAGATATAATATCCTCTTGCTTTTCCCCATTTGAATCTACCGCGAAAATTCCCCCTGTATGGTTAAAATCACCTAGATAACAAACAAACAGCCTTCCATCTTTATGGATCTTTACTGCTGCTGGATTTTGCTTATTAGATTGAAACAGTTTGGTCACCTTTTTCTCTGGCAATGCAACATGAAAAACCGTGCCTCCAAACACTTCGCATAGCTTTAAATGACCTTCTCTATCAAAGCATAATCCTTCAAGTTGCAAACCTTCATCAGAAATCTTTAACCACTGTTCTGCCATCACTGTTTGGAGTTGTGCCTCATGTGATAATATAGGCACAACATTATTTGTATTTTCTTTATATACTAACGCTGGTATCCTGTTATTTTCCATCAATCCTAACCTCCACATATTTAATACACTCATTATATGATAACGTTTTCACCATTAAAAACAATAACTTTATTTCCCAGAAAATAAACCAATAATCATTTTACAAAAAATTCTGCATTTTTTACTAACAATTACAAAGAGACCAGTCAAACAACGCTGATTGGTCTCTAATTAATATATCTGATTTACATAGTTGAAACTCACATCGTTTTGATATCACCATAAAGAATGAAAACGATTATATTGCTTATTTATTGCTTCTTAACGTTTCTAATATTTGTTGTGCTACTGCTGTATTTGCTCTTGGTTGTTGCTTTAGCATATCCGCTACTTGAACGATTTCTTCACCTTCAGCACCTACCACTATGGCTAATGATTTATACTGTAAACTCATATGTCCTTTTTGAATACCTTCAGAGACAAGTGCACGACAAGCTGCAAAATTCTGGGCAAGTCCTACCGCAGCTACCACATGTCCAAGTTCTTGCGCTGATGACACTTTCATTAAATCTAATGAAGCTTTAGCAATCGGTAAGACTTTCGTACCTCCACCCACTGTAGCCAAAGTCATAGGCACTTCAATAGTTCCAACCAGTGTTTGACGTGTTTGATCATAACGCCATGTAGCTAGTCCACGATATTGACCATCTTTACTTGCATATGCGTGCGCACTAGCTTCTGCGCCGCGTGTATCATTCCCAGTGGCTAACACAACTGCATGTATACCATTCATGACACCTTTGTTATGTGTAGCTGCACGATGAATATCCACTTGAGCTAATACAGATGCGCGTTCCATCCGTTTAGCAACTGTTTCTCCATCGTGTCCCCCCTTAGATAATGCCGCAACATCTATTTCACCTTGAACTTTTACTACAGACGCTGTGGCATGATTAGATAAAATACTCATCAGTATATCAATACCATCTAATTCATTTTTCAAATAAGACGTAATACCTTCTAAGATTGTATTTAGCATATTGGCGCCCATAGCATCTTTAGTATCTACAAAAACTTTTAATGATAACATGCCTACATTTGGGAATTTATCAATTTCTATACGACGATATCCGCCGCCTCTTTCAATAATTGAAGGGTAAACTTCATCAGCAATTTTTTTTATTTTAGGTTCAAGATTGTTTATTGTTGTCTCCAGAGCCTCTGTATCCTCTACAGCATCGAATACAATTTGACCAATCATTAAACGTTCACTTGCGACTATTTTAAAGCCGCCCGTTTGATTGACAAGCTTTGCGCCATAACTTGCTGCAGCTACAACTGATGGCTCTTCTACCATCATTGGTACAACATATGCTTTTTCATCAACAATAATCTCTGGCAATAAGCCAACTGGTAGCGTGCCTTGTCCTATTACATTTTCAATCAAACTATTCGCAACTTCTTCAGAAATCAAAGGATTATTAAGTAATATTTCTTTATTTTCATTACTCAGCCATCCTTTTTGTTCTAATTGTTGTAATTTTTCAAAACGTGATAAATGACGGAATGACTTATCTAATACTTCCATCATTTATCACCCTTTTCAACATATAGCGCGATACCTAAACCGCCACCTATACAAGCAGTAGCAATACCTGTTTGCTTATCTTCTTGCGATAATGCATGAATTAATGTAGAAACTATTCGTGTGCCACTAGCGCCAATTGGATGACCCAATGCAATAGCACCACCATATATATTTAACTTGTCATCTGGAATGGCTAAATTATTTTTAACTGGAATGCTTTGTGAAGCAAAGGCTTCAGTCATTTCAACAATATCTATATCTGTCATTGTTTTATTTGTTTTATCTAACAATTGTGTAACCGCTTGGTAAGGCGCATAACCCATATATTCAGGGTCACAACCAATTTCAGCGTGGTCGCCTAAGTATGCTAAAATTTCATAGCCTTCTTGTTTTGCATATGTAGCATCCATCAAAATAACTGTTGAAGCTCCATCATTAATACTAGACGCGTTCCCACCTGTAACAGTGCCATCTTCTTTAAAGATTGTTTTCAATGTTGCTAACTTATCTACACTGCTTGTACCACGAATACCTTCATCTGTTGTCATCAATTCTCCATTTACATCTTCTAGGGGAACCATTTCGTTATCAAACTTACCTGCTTCAGTAGCTTTGTGCGCTTTAAGGTGTGAGTCGTTCGCAAATTGGTCTTGTTGTTCACGTGTCACATTATATGTCTCTGCTATTGTTTCTGCAGTAATCCCCATTGGTACATTTAAAAATGCATCTGTTAATCCATCATGCATGAAGCTTTGAACAGGTGCCGCATCTTCTTTTAGAATTAGTTTGGGTGCATTTGTCATGCTTTCAACGCCACCAACTGCAACTACTTTAGCTTCCCCTAATTGAATCAACTGTTTACCAAGAATAATAGATTTCAATCCAGAACCACATACTTCATTGATTGTCATTGCAGGTGCTGTATTGGGTATACCAGCATGAATACCTATTTGACGTGCAGGATTTTGTCCGCTTCCACTTTGTAGTACATTCCCATAAATGACTTGGTCTACTACTTGTGGATCAAGATGGATTGCTTTCATCGCTGCTTCTAAAGTCTTTGTACCAAGTTCTACTGCAGAATAATTACTTAACTTCCCTTTATATCTTCCTATTGGTGTGCGCTTAGCACTTACTATCGCTATATTATTCATTATGCATTCTCCTTTATCACTCTTTTAAATTATTGTATTTTATCAGCTCGTTTTGGTATGATACAATTGCTTATTTATAAACAGAAAGGTGTCGATACGCTTTATGACAGTTGGTATTGATCAAATTAATTTTTATGTTCCAAGATTTTATGTAGATATGGCTAAACTTGCGGAAGCACGCCAAGTTGATCCAAATAAATTTTTACTCGGGATTGGGCAAACAGAAATGTCTGTAAGTCCAATGAGTCAAGATATCGTATCAATGGGTGCTAATGCGGCCAAAGAAATTGTTACTGATGAAGATAAGAAACAAATCACTATGGTTATCGTAGCAACAGAATCAGCAATAGATTCTGCTAAAGCTTCAGCAGTCCAAATACATAACTTGCTAGGTATTCAACCCTTCGCTCGTTGTATTGAAATGAAAGAAGCGTGTTATGCTGCTACACCTGCAATCCAGTTAGCTAAAGATTATTTAGCGCAACGCCCTGACGAAAAAGTATTAGTTATCGCTAGTGATACTGCACGTTATGGCATAAACTCTGGTGGCGAACCTACACAAGGTGCAGGCGCTGTTGCTATGATAATATCACAAAACCCACGTATACTTGAACTAAACGATGATGCTGTTGCTTTCACTGAAGATGTTTATGATTTCTGGCGTCCTAGTGGTCAACCTTATCCTTTAGTAGATGGTGCCTTATCAAAAGATGCTTATATTCATTCATTCCAAGAAAGTTGGCAAGAATATGCTCGACGTCATAATAAATCATTAGATGATTTTGCGTCTTTATGCTTCCATGTTCCATTTACTAAAATGGGTAAAAAAGCACTTGATTCAATCTTAACAGATGATGTAGATGAACAAACAAAAGAACGTTTAACAACTGGATATGACGCTGCTACGTACTATAATCGTTATGTGGGTAATATCTATACAGGTTCTCTTTATTTAAGTTTAATTTCTTTATTAGAAACACATAAACTTTCAGCTGGTGATAACATTGGGTTATTTAGTTATGGTTCTGGTTCTGTCGGTGAATTCTTTAGTGGTAAACTTGTTGAAGGTTATCAAGAAGCACTTGATATTCAAGGCCATAAAGATTTACTAAATAATCGTACTGAAATTTCAGTTGAAGCATATGAATCATTCTTCAATCGTTTTGATGCATTAGAATTCGATCATGAAACTGAGTTAGATAATGAACAAAATACGATCTTCTATCTCGAAAGTATTAATGATCATATCCGTAATTATAATACCTTAAATTAATTCTTAAATCACTTAATCGTATCTCGTTTAATTGCAAGTTTTTAAATTTTATTGTTATTTAATTATACTATTCCATCAAATATATAACCCCTAGTAATATGCACACCTTTCAAAGTGCTTTACTAGGGGTATTTTTATATTTAAGTCATATATTGCAATATTATTTTTGAATCATATTTATGAACAATTGAAATACCAGTATTTCCTTAAGGTTTGGTGCTATGTTTCGGTTTATAATAAGCATTCATATCCATTTGTTCTAATTTAAGTAGTTCAATTTTAGTATCAATACCACCGCCATAACCTGTTAAATTGCCATCTTTTCCGACAACTCTATGACAAGGAATCATTATTGATATTGGATTATTTCCTACTGCACCACCAACTGCTTGCGCCGACATTGCTTTTTTTCCTCTCTTTTGTGCCATTTGCTTGGCAATTTCACCGTAAGTGATTGTTTTGCCATAAGGTATATCTAACAGAATCTCCCAAACTTGTTTCCGAAACTCTGTACCCTCAGCTTTTAAAGGAAAATCAATAACTGGATTATTTCCTAAGAAATAATCATCTAACCAAGCTACTGCTTTATTAAAAATAATTAACTCTGCCTCAAATAATTTTTCATTAAACTTTAATTCAAAATCTTCATGATTAGGTAACCATAATCCTGTAATACTTTTACCATCAGATGTCATAGCAAGTTGACCTATTGGAGATTCATAGTATTTCTTATAATGCATCATAACTCCCCCTTTTATATCGATATTCATTATTTTTATCATAATTCTTTCACACTTTTAAGTAAACCCACAGAACGATATAAAGATTTAAATGACGATACACAACCTATAATAAAACCGCTTATCGTATTGCAACACGATAAGAACCCTTGCGAACTTCTCACACGCAAGGGCACACTATTTTTTAACGGTTTATTTTTCGGGTTGGAAGCACAAATACACTTGTACATATTGCACCGATAATAAGACATGCACCAACTACAAAGCTAATTCCTGCAGCAGTATTTAAATGATATCCATTTTGGATCATACCTGTATAGATAGAAGTCATAATGGCAATACCAAATGCACCACCTAATGTAGATCCCATTTTAAAAATGCCCGATGCGACACCAACTTTCTCAGAGGGCGTCGTAGATACTGCTGTACTTAGTGCAGGAGTGGCAAATAATCCTGTACCTCCTCCAAAGAAAATTGCAGCAATCAAAGCTACAATTATATATACTGAATCATTCAAGAACGTAAAACTGAATAATAAAACCCCTAAAGCCGTAAATATTGGCCCAATTATCATGGCGCGTTTGGCTCCAAATCTTTTTATACTTTTTTCACCCAATCGTATAATAAGCAATAAAGCAATTAAATAAGGTAACGTCAGTAACCCAGCTTGAAAAGAACTAAGCTTTAATCCACCTTGTAAATATATATTTAATAACGCAATCACGCCTACGCCAGTATTCAATAAAAAATTGGCACATACCGCTCCAATATAAGGTTTGTTCTTAAAAAGCTTTAAATCAATAAATGGTAACGTCTTATCACGCTCGACCTTAAAGAATAAATATATACAGATTAAAAAGACCACTGCTAAAATAACTATTGGAACACTTAACCATCCGATTTTATATCCTTGAGTAATGACAAAACTAATACTTGCAATCATCACTACAAATATGATTAGCCCCACATAATCAAAATCACTTCGCTCAGCCTTAACTTGTTTAGTCTCAGGTAATTTTTTCAGCAATAACAATGCAACAACTGTTACTAGTATAGAAAGGATAAATATGGCTTGCCAAGATATAAATGTTGCCATAGCACCAGCAAAGAATGAAGCTAACCCTGTGCCCCCAAATGCGCCGATAGACCAAAAACTCAAAGCGCTCTGTCTTTTATCTCCTTCGAAAAGCGTGTTCACAATTGAAATCGTAGCTGGCATAATAATAGCAGCAGAAAGTCCCTGAAGCACTCGTCCTAACAAAAGTAATACAACATTCCCTGAAATAATAAGCAGAAGTGATCCAATCATACTTAACACTAAAGCAATACGCGTCATTCTAACTTGACCAAATTTATCCGAAAGATTACCCGCTACAACCATAAATACACCTGTAACAAACGACGTTAAACTTACAGAAATATTTACGATATCAGGCGTAGTACCATATGTAGATTGTACCTTAGGACCAATATTTAAAAATGTTTGTGCAAATAACCAATAAGTCAAAATCGCTAACACAATTCCCAACAACAGCTTACTACCAGAAAATTGATTTTCATCTTTTGTCATATAAGCATCCCCTATATTATCCCAAAATATAAGTAGCATTTAATATGGAAAGACCATTTCAGTCTGCTGAATCAATTAATTAAAGCATACATATAAATAAAGCATAAATAACATTAAACACATAATTGATTCTTATATTCATACTACTTGTGTTAAATATTATCACGCTTTGGACATAGGTGATACGAATCCACTAATAAGTTTTAGAATTTTCAGACAACGTTGTCTACTAGGCTCTCAGGCTTATATTTTATATACTAGAATAACTTTTGAACTGCTCGCTTAAAATATTTTTTGAATATAGTTTTTCGATGTAGCCCTTTTCTATTAATTATAAATTGGAACGTAGTTTGTTCTAAATATAACAATTCATCCAATATATCGACACCACGTTCTGTATCAAGGAACATGTTTTGGGTTAACTGCGTACTATGTGCCCCTTCAAGCGCCCCCACATACCAATATATATGTTTTTCTGTATCAATACTTTCTTGTTTTCTCATAAAATTTATAAAATTGGGATACCAAACTGAAGGCGAAATTAATATATAAGTACCAAATACATTTGTTTTTTTAAATAGTGTATATAGCGAAACCAATCCACCAAACGAAGCTCCAGCGATTGCAATATCAGAATGATATTGTGATATATTGAAGCATTTTTTTAAATACGGTAATAATTCATCAGTCATCCAAGACACATAGCGCTCGGCTTCTCCCTCGTATTTTATATTATGAACTACCGCTTCCCAAGGCGTATATTCTTTTATTCTTTCGTTTGGTACAATCCCAACAAATATGACCTCTTTTTCAATATCTTTAAATAAAAAATCTCCGTCTTGAACTACAATGAGTGGATAGGACTTTGAATCTTGCTTAAAATAACTTTTAGGTAATTTCACTTTAATATCGTGATCTTGATATCGAAGGTTAAGCGTTCTAATACGCATAGTATTCACCTCTTTTTCACTTCAAGATAAAAATCAATCACTATTACATAAAATTATATAACTCGATTTGATTATCTTTGGCATATTCTAAAGCTAAAATTTCTAAAATATTAATCATTGCTGGATTCTCTTTAATTTTAATATATTGAAATTTTAAATTTTGTTCTTCAGCATTAATATTTTTCAATTCTGATTCATCAAGATTGTGTTGGGCAACATAAGCTTTTCTAAATCTGGCAGTACCTGCATCTGAACGTAAATTAAATTGTGACAGTTTACTTTCCAAATCTTTTTGAGTGAGTTTGTATCCTGTCATAAATCCCCCAGCTTGCCCAACAAATATTGGTTTTTTGCTTTTGAAAATTACAAATATTCCCTTTTGTTCTTGAACTTGACTTCTACTTGCTTTATCAAATGTTAAAGCGCTTGATTTATCATACTTAAAAAGTTTTTTTAAAGGTTTCTTATATGCTTCTAAGAGTCCCGCTAATTTCTTATCTCCATTCATAATTCATCATCCTTTTTCAATTTTCGAATTATATAATATATACACTATATGGCGTGATAATAAACTATAAACTTCAAATTTCAATTACATCATATCCTTTATTTTATAAAAAACAAAGGTTTCGACCATCTGATTGAGGTCAAAACCTTTAACTTTAATTACGCTCATTATTTCAAATAGTTTAAAACACTAATCCCTACTGCCTCAGCAGCCACGCGTAATGATTTTTCACTAATATTAAATTTCGGATGATGGTGAGGATAGATGTCACCGTTCTCTGGTGCAGCTCCAGCATATATAAACGAGCTTGGCATCGCTTTGGCATAATAGGCAAAGTCCTCAGATGGTGGTTGAGCTTCACACTCTTCAACATTTTGAAGGGCATCTGTCTTCGTATTTTTCAATGACTCAACTACAAATCGAGTGAATTGTGGATCATTATACAATGCCGGATAATCATCTTGATAATCTAACTCGCAAGTCACACCAAACATGGCTTCCAATCCTTCCGATAGACGCTGTACCTCTTTTTTAATTGTATGTTTCGTTTCATCTGTTAGAGCACGTACATCTCCTTCTATTTCAATACTATCTTTAATAACGTTAAATTGTCCTTTACCATCGAAAGATCCAATGGTCACTACGCCTGTCTCAAATGGATTTAATCTTCTAGATACAATTGTTTGAAGCGCTGTAACAAAGTGAGCTCCAGCGACAATTGTATCATTTGCTGCATGTGGAGATGAACCATGCCCACCTTGTCCAATGACTTTGAGTTTAAAGAAATCCCTTCCTGTTTGTACGTTACCTTCACGATAGTATATATTACCTGCTGTCATATTACTCATCACATGCAAACCTAATACATGATCAACACCATCTAACACACCATCTTTAATCATACCTTGTGCGCCACCTGGAGGCACTTCTTCAGCAGGTTGATGGATAACGATTACCTTGCCATTAAATTGATCTTTCATTTCAATTAGCGTTTCAGCAAGAATAAGCATATAAGCAGTATGTGCATCGTGACCACATGCATGCATGACGCCTTTGTGCTTGGATGCGAAGTCTAAACCTGTCGCCTCTTCTATCGGTAAGGCATCAAAGTCTGCACGTATTGCCAGTGTTTTCCCTGGATTTCCACTATCAATTGTTACCTTCACACCATTCGGTCCCACATTGGTTTCTACTTTACACTCTTTATCTTTATAGAAATCAGCAATATACTTGGGTGTCTCTTTTTCTTGAAACGATAATTCGGGATATTGATGTAAATATCGTCTTATTTCTATCATGCGTTGCTCTTTACATTTTAACTTTTCAATTAATTGATCCATCATAACCGTTCACTCCTATAATGAAATTCATATTTTTTATTCGTTAGGCTGTGTAAATAACATGATACGCCAGATTGATATACATTGATGTACTCTTATTTTCTTATTGAGGGTACGGTAAAGCAAATAATAAGTAATGACAGCAATGCCATTAAGACATTAAGCCACAAACCAACACAAGCACCTATTTGTACGTTCGTAGCATTTGCTACAATTCCAAACAGGGCACCAGATAATGCTATACCAAATGCACCACCTAATGATGAAGCCATCTTATAAATACCAGAGGCAACACCTACTTTATCTTCAGGAGAATTTGAAATTGCCATATCTGTTGATGGCGTAGCATAAAATCCTAGCCCTAAACCATAAAGTAAGTAACCAACAATACAAACCACTACATAAATCATGCTTGGTAAAAATGTTAATGAAATTAATATGATTCCCATCATGTTGAAAAATGTACCAAGGAGCATTGGTTTTTTCGCTCCAACTTTTTGCAATACTTTTTCTCCTACGCGTATCATAAGTAATACAGTGACCAAATATGTAATAGATAACAATCCAGTTTGAAATGCATTAAATCCTAAACCTTGTTGTACAAATGTATTAGCTACTAAAAGTGCACCAGCAACACCATTTAATAGAAAATTAGACAGCGTTGCACCCGTATATGCTTTATTACTAAATAATTTAAAGTCTATCAAAGGATTTTTGATACTATTTTCAATTCTAATAAAGATAACTGTTGAAATAATGAATACTACGATTAAACCTAAAATAAGTGGTGACATTAGACCAAACGCTGCACTTTTTGTAATGATGACATTAATACTTAACATCATCACAACAAATAATATTAAACCTATAAAATCAAAGCGTGCTTTTATATTACTTTGTGATTTAGTCTCAGGTGTTCCCTTTATTAACATCATTGCTACAAGTGCAACGATTATAGACAATATAAAAATCCAACGCCAGCCAATAAAGGTTGAAACCATACCCCCAAATAATGATGCTAATCCTGAACCACCCCACGAACCAATGGACCAATAACTTAAAGCACGTTGCCGCTCTTTGCCTTCATAATAAGTCTTCATAATTGCTAAAGTAGAGGGCATTATAGCTGCTGCAGATAATCCTTGTATAACTCTTCCTAATATTAATAAAACGGGTAAATTCGTAATTATAATTAACAATGAACCTATAATACTTAACCATAATCCTATATACGTAATTTTGACGCGCCCTACTTTATCTGCCAAACTTCCGGCGCCTACGACAAACATCCCTGAGAATAATGCTGTAATACTCACTGCAATACTCACTGTACCAATATCACTACTAAATGATTGTTGTAGCATTGGAACGACATTTAATAATGATTGCGCAAATAACCAAAATGTAACTACGCCTAGTACAATACCTAAAATAAGCTTGTTATCACCTTGATATTTCTGTACATTTCCCACTTGAGTCATTCACTCGTCCTCCTATTTAATTTTGAAAATGACATATTGAAAGTTCAAAAACGCATGATTAACAACTCCATGATTTTTATTAATTTTAATAGAAATCGTGTTTTTGATACCTTTCTAGAAGTGATTTTAACGTGCAGTCTTTTTTTTAGATATATAATGTTTGTTGTTTTAGTAGTTTATTTGTAGCTATTTCTTTTCGTTTAATACTTATGACAAAAATAGATATATTATTTTTGTCTTATCGTCATATAAAAAATAGACTAATCGAAAATAGCAGTTCGTGTATTTTTCGGTTAGTCTTTAATATGGTTATGCTTTAATATATCTTCTAAATTCTATAATTTGAATTGCATTCGTCAGCAATTTCAAATGATAAGTCAATACGCCTTTAACTTCTACCTCACTAATGTCTAGTTTAGGATAGGATATTCTATTTACATAATCTATAGTCTCCTCATCCATACCGTATTGCGTATTATATTGTTGCCATACCTTATATAAAGCCCCATGATTTTTATCTAATGTTAAATGTTTCACTTTATATGTGCCTCGTTTGGCGTGTGTAATATTAATTTGGTACTCTTTATGATTTAAGTTGCCTGTATAATCATTAAGTGTGAAATGAGGATTATAGTGTTCTGCATCCCATACAACAATTTGAAAATGATGATAATCACCTAATACCATACAATTATCATTCATGTATAAAATACACCTAAATAATTTTTTGAAAAACATACTTGTAAAAAATGCAGGTCTTTTACCATCAAATTGGTGATATAAGTCTATACCACTTAATTGCGTCGAAGTATTTTTATGATTAAATCGCTGATGTATATCATAGTTTAACCAATAACCGACTGTGTCTATGCGATTATTTATTTCAATGAGTTGTTCAAAAATGATGCCTGCTCTGAAATATTCACCATTGGTTAAATTTGTGTCGCCTGTTAATGTATTCCAGTTTAGCAATATACAAGGTATATCTTGTGTATCAACCTCTAATAACTTCATCATTTTATTTACTTGCAATGTAATATGATTCTTAGCAATATCATATTGTTGACTTTCTAAAGAATTAAAATTAATCATATCATTTTGATTTGCACAAAATGCGACACGATCGATGTGATATACGTCTGAATTTAAAATATCTTTCGCTTTTAACGTTTCTATTGGGTCATCTATATTGACGTTTAATACGATGGTTACCTTATCAAAATAACGTTTAAATAGCGTACACATTTTTTGAAATAGATGGCAATCCACAACTTTCATATAAATAATAATGTGTAACACGTTATTATTTATTACTGTATTATGCATATGCTCTAACAAATATGATACTTCTTTATAATAATTAATAAATTGCTCGTTGCCTTTCGGTGGTTCAACTTCTATTCCCAAACCAATTTGATGTGCCAATAAAAAGTTTAAGCATTCATCTATTTTCATGTATGGATGTGTATTAGGTATCAATTCATCACTTTCAATCCGGTCATTGATAATTTTCCCAACTCTAATAGGATCTTTAATTAAAATATGGTCCAATCCTAAACATGCTTTGACTTCTAGTAATTGTGTTCTAAACCTTTGGACAAGCAATGCTTCTAAATCTCCTATTTGTATCACATGATTGTAATGGTTTAAATATTTATTGGCGTCACTTAATGAGACATCCCATACTTTTTGGGCTTCTGGAGACTGTACTATTTTTTTAATATTTTGATTTACAAACATTGATAAGTAATACAAATAATGTTGATATGTCGTTTCTTTATTCCCATCTTCTAACAGTTCAATCTTATTCAACTTTTGATATTTTTTCCTAAATACCGTAGGAGTCATATGCATATCTTCTTTAAAATATTTGATTAACATATTTGAGTTAGTAAAACCATTTTTAAAAGCAATTTGCGTTATGGTGTCATTGGTATGAATTAAATCTGTTTTACAGTGCTCTAGCCTCACTTGATTAACATACTGATTAATACCCATGCCCATATGACGAGTGAAGTGTCTGGATAAATACGCATTGCTCAGACCAACCATTTTAGCTATTTCACTTAACGTAATGGATTCTGTATAGTGATTGTCTATATAATTACAAATCGATTCTAATCTATAATCTTTTGTACTATTATACACGCCTTCATTTTGTCTGGTAGGTAGGTATCTCACGATTATAAATAGTAAGTCTATTAACTGTTGTTCAATATACAATCTGTAAAATTGTCCTTTTCTAATATAAACAACACCTACCATTGCTACGGCATTAATGATTTGCTGATATATAACATCTTGTAATATATGCTTCTTCAAAATAATTTTTTTATCAGTAAAGTTATTCATATACTGTTTCAAATAATCCATAGATAGGTGCAGCGACATATAAAGTGTGTCTTTATTCTCAATCATACGAAACGGTTCTCTGTGATTAATAATAAAAACATCTCCTTGTTGATACACTTTAACACTTTTATGTATCAATACTTTCATAGTGCTGTTTAATACAAGTACAATACGAATACCTTCATTCATCCTTGTATCATTTCCAAACTGTTCATTAAATTCTATCTCATAAATATTTTTCATAGTCCACCTCTTTTCAATTTCTAATTTAAATTTAAACGCATTGTTATTCCATAATTTTTTGATTTTGTTGATTTTTAGACAAAAAAAGTCTGCCAAAACAAATTGGCAGACTTCTAATATATAGTTGAACTTTTTCTTATTTTTTCTTATTTGTGTTTTGAGATTTTGACGTCATGTCTTTTTGTAAAGCATGCCCTTCAATATCAATATGTGGCACAATTTTACTTAACCAAGCTGGCATATACCATGATGCTTTACCAAATAATTTAGTAAGTGATGGTATTAATAATAAGCGCACGACAAATGCGTCAAATAATACACCAAAACCTAATGCAATACCCATTGATTTAATCATAACATCTTCTTGGAAAACGAATGCAATAAACACACTGAACATAATCAATGCAGCTGCAACAACGACAGGACCACTTTCTTTAATGCCTACTTTAATAGAGTAGTCATTATCACGTGTTTTACTATATTCTTCATGAATACGAGACATTAAGAACACTTCGTAATCCATAGCAAGCCCAAATAGTAAACCGATTGTAATTACCGGTAAGAATGCAAGCAGTGGACCTGTTGTATCAATACCAAACAATCCAGACATAAATCCTTCTTGCATGATTAACGTTGTAAAACCAAGTGTAGCTGCGAGTGATAGCACAAACCCAAGTACAGCTTTTAATGGAATAATGATAGAACGGAATACTACCATTAATAGAATAAATGCTAACGCAACAATTACACCAGCAAACAATGGAATAGCTTCATTTAGTTTTTGAGACATATCTATATTAATTACACTCTGACCTGATACTTCTGTTTTGAAGTCATAATCGTCTTGAGCTTTATTATTGTAGTCTCTCAAATCATGAACGAGATTCTCAGTTGATTTGGCATTTGGCCCATGTTCAGGAATAACCACGACTAATGCATAATCTTTATCCTTACTAAGTTGTGGGGGTGTAACCATATCGACATGATCTTTATTGTTAATATCTTTACTCATATCTTGTAAATCTTTTTGTAATTCTTGAGGGTTATCCTTTTTATCTTTTACATTTACAAGCATTGCGATTTGACCATTGTAACCTTCGCCAAACTTATCAGAAATAATATCATATGCTTTTTTCTGAGTAGAATCTGCTGTTTTCATACCATCATCTGGTATACCTAAACGCATATCTTTAACTGGAATAGCTACTAGAACTAAGATGATTAAACCAATAAGTACAGCTGCTAACGGTTTACCTACTACAAATTTAGACCAAGCTGTATCAACATCACCTTTGAATTCTGATTTCGTACGTTTGGGCTTAATTTGTTTATGGAAAATACTAATCAATGCAGGTAATAAAGTGAGTGCACTAATAACTGCTACAAGCACACTTATCGCAGAAGCAAATCCCATGACTGCTAAGAAATCTATACCTACAAGGGAAAGACCGCAAACAGCAATAATGACTGTGACACCAGCAAATATAACCGCACTACCTGCCGTACCTACAGCTAAACCTACTGCTTTAACATGATCCGGTTCGGTCTTCACAATTTTTCTATATCTAAACAATATAAATAGCGCATAATCTATACCTACTGCCAATCCAATCATCACAGACAGCGTTAATGTCACATTTGGAATATCAAATATATATGTCAGTAATGAAATAATACCTACGCCAGTACCTAAACCAAGTAATGCACTTATAATTGGCATACCTGCCGCAATTACTGATCCGAATGTAAGTAAAAGTACGACAAACGCTACAATAATACCTATGAGTTCAGATGAACCACCTATCTCTGTAGATTCCATGCCTGTTCCCATCAATTCAACTTGCACATTGTGATCTTTTTCTAATTGATCAACTGCGTCTTTAACATTATCTTTAGATTTATCTGTTAAAGACGTCGCTGACACATCATAGTTTACATCAGTAAATGCTGTAGTTTTATCTTTACTAATTTGCTTGTTATCATACGGATCTGAAACGTCTTTAATATCTTTATCGTCATCTTTGATATCTTTTAACGTATCTTTAACATCTTTCATCATATCTTGTTTAACGATGCCATTGTCAGCATCACTTTTCATGACTATTCTAATTTGGGCCTTTTCACTATCTTGTCCAAATTCATCTTCGATTTTTTTATTAGTATCTAGTGATTCTAAACCATTCATTTTAATATCATTATCGAATTTAGGTGCGTTCATCGATAACGGTGTAATGATTGCTGCCAATAATACAACCCAAACAACAATACTCCACCATTTGTGTTTTGCAACCAACGATCCTAATTTATATAAAAACTTTGCCAAACTATTGCCTCCTTATTTAATCAACGTTATAGTTTAAATGTAATGTGTAGATTATCTATAATATCATATTAACCATGCTCCCCCTAATATATAAAGAATTAAATATACTAAAATGTATATTTAAACTACAAATAAGGAGAAATGTAGAATGAATGAAAATGATTTACGCGTCATTAAAACAAAACGTGCACTTTCTCAAAGTTTTTACAAGCTACTTGAAAACAAACTCTTTTCTACAATAACAGTCAATCAAATTTGTGATGATGCCTTGATTCATCGAACAACTTTTTATAAACACTTCTATGATAAATATGATTTATTAATTTATCTTATTACCGATTTAACGAAAGACTTCTTCTCTAGTAATTTCAAAGAACGTATTAACAATCCTTTTACTACTATAGAAAATACTATGAATAATCTCGATGAATTGAAACGTATTGCAGATAAGCAAAAAGAAGATCAAGCATTCGAACGTACCATTGCTAATCATTTTATACGTATTTTACAAACAGATATCAAAGAAAATGAACATAGAATTACAATAGACTCAAGTGTACCAACAGAACTGATACTTTATGTGTATGGTGCAAGTCTCTTTGGTTTTATGGAATGGATCAGAGACCATTGTATAAATCTTCCTGTAAAGGAAATTGACAAACTATTTCATAAAATGATTAATATTCGTGTCAAAGATGAATAAACACTTTTCTAATTAATATCGAAAAACTAAAAAGAGACGAGTGAAAATATATCATCTCCACTCGTCTCTTTTTATTCCATATAAAGATTAGAACATTTCTGAAACTACTTTTTGTTCTAAGAAATTTAATAAGTAGTCTGGACTACCTGTTTTAGCATCCGTACCTGACATTTTGAAACCACCGAATGGGTGATAACCAACGACTGCCGCAGTACAACCACGATTAAGATATAAATTACCTACATCGTATTCTTCTACAGCTTGAATCCAATTTTCACGATTATTAGTAATAACTGCGCCTGTTAAACCATAATCTGTATCGTTAGCAATGTCTAATAATTCTTCAAAATCTTTACCTTTCACAAATCCAACAACTGGTCCGAAAATTTCTTCTTGCATGATTCGGTCACTTGATTTAAGTCCTGAAATAATCGTAGGTTCTATAAAGTAACCTGTTGAATCATCAGTGCCGCCACCTTGCTCTAAGTTGCCTTCTTTACTACCAATTTCGATATAATTTTTAATTTTATCGAATTGCTTTTGATTAATAACTGGTCCCATATGCGTATTATTCTCAGTATTACCTAACGTGAGCGCTTTAGTTAGTTTAACTGACTTTTCTAACACTTCATCGTACACATCTTGATGTACAATCGCACGTGAACATGCAGAACATTTTTGCCCTGAGAACCCAAATGCTGAAGTGACAATAGCTTCTGCTGCCAAGTCAGTATCAATTTCTTTATCGACGATAATCGCATCTTTACCGCCCATTTCAGCTATTACACGTTTCAAGAATTGTTGTCCTTCTTGAACTTTTGCAGATCTTTCAAAAATACGCGTGCCAGTTGCACGTGAACCTGTGAAAGTTACAAAATGCGTGTGAACACTATCTACAAGGTAGTCACCAATTTCTTTTGGATCACCAGGTACAAAGTTAACAACACCTTTTGGTAAGCCAGCTTCTTCTAAGATTTCCATTAATACATAAGCAGTTAATGGGGTATCTTCAGCCGGTTTTAATAACACTGTATTTCCTGCAACAACTGGCGCTAAAGTTGTACCAGCCATAATTGCGAATGGGAAATTCCATGGTGGAATCGTTACACCAGTACCAATTGGTTTATAGAAGTATTTATTATGTTCGCCTTCTCTATCTAAAACTGGTTTACCATCTGCTAATTCCATCATTGATCTTGCATAATATTCTATAAAATCAATACCTTCAGCAGCATCACCTACAGCTTCATCCCATGGTTTACCCGCTTCATATACCATGATTGCTGAGATTTCTTCTTTACGACGTCTAATAATTGCTGAAACTCTTAATAAGAATTCCGCACGGTCTTTATGAGACCATTTCTTCCATGATTTATAAGCTTCATCAGCCGCTTTAAATGCATCGTCCACATCTTTTTGAGTTGCTTTTGAAACTTCTGCAATAACTTCAGTAGTATTAGCAGGATTGATAGACTGATAAGTGTCTTGTGTGAATTTTTCTTCTCCATTAATAACTAAAGGAATTTTTCTATTCAATTCACCTTTAACTTTTTTTAATACCTCTTTGAATGATTCGACATTTTGACTATTTGAAAAGTCTATGCCTGGTTCGTTGTGATAATTAACTACCATTTTTCTACCCCCATGTAAGTTTGTAAATAGAAAACTGAAATGGATACGCTCCATTCTTTTTTCATTGTATATGTATCGCACAATAAATGCAATCGCTTTCAGTTAATTTTCTGAAAACAGATATTTTTCTGTCTAATTAGCTTTATAAATTAATTACTGATATTATATAAAAATATATTCATATGTATTATACCCATTTTTTATTATGGTAATTTAATTATTTGTAATCTTATTTTTACATTTAATTTAACTTTCATATGTTAAATTGAAATTTACCTATAAATATCATTTCTATAATTTATATATAGATGAAAGGAAAAGTTATTCATGAAGACCTACACGTCTGTTATATTTTGGATGCGTACAATCGCTTGTTTAAGTATTGTACTCATTCACTCAATAACGACCACTTTTTCCAAGATGGATTATGTTGGCCATGGGACACTGATTAGAATCATTCAGTTATTACTAATGTTCAGTACCCCACTATTTGTATTTATTTCGGAATTTTTACTAGCTAAAAGTTATCATGTCAAAACCAAGCCCGGTTTTTTTAAAGACAAATTAATTTATTTAGGTATCCCCTATATATTGATTAACTTGGGTATATCATTTTTTTATTTTAAACCTAAAAACTTTAATGAGTTTGTTCAATATGTTGGGGATACAATGTTTCACGGTGGTGCAATCACTTATTTTATTGTGATCATTTTCCAATTTTACATATTACATTTCTTCTTTGCTAAATATATTGTTAAATGGAAACCGATACCAGTTATTGTTGGGTCAATATTATTCACCACTTTGTACTGGGCTTTTAGGGAGTTTGTACCCCCATCACCTCATCCCGTATTAGGACTTTTTTGGGAAAGAGAAGGCTGGATGCTTTGCTTTGGTTGGATTAGTTATTTCTTACTTGGATTTTATACTGGTGTTTATTATGAGACATTGATGCGCAATATCCAAAAATATACTTGGCACATTATATTAGGCACCTTAGTGTCTATGGTGATACTAATTTGTAACTTTGTATTTGGTATTAGTACATGGGTCGAATCAAAGCGCTTCGACATTCCATTTTATGTCACAATGGTTATTTTATTATTTTTCTTATTTTCATCCTATGTCAAATATGTACCGAAATTTATTCTTTTCATTAGTAACTATTCATTCTGTATCTATTTAATACACTACTTCTTTGTCCATAACTTAGGTTTACTAAGAGCCGACAGTTCACTTAGAAATATTGCTTTCAATTTTATTATCACCATAACGATATCGATTTGCTTAGCCTATTTATTTAATTTATTTAAATTCGGCAAATTCATTGTTGGTGGTATTGGGCATGTAAAATATGAAACAGTATATGAAAGTTATAAAAACGGTAAAATGGATTAACTTATAAACAAACCAGCCGATAAGTTGCTTAAGCTTATCGGCTGGTTTGTTTTATTATTTATGATAACGATCTTGTCTACGATAGTGTGTATGCTCATCAGATTCGACTTTGTCTGCAATACCATTACCTTGCGTATCTTGTTCGTTATTTTTATGAGGTTGTTCATTAATATCATCGCTAGCGCTAGAGGCATCTTTACCTTCTATATCGTCATTCTCCTTTTGATGCGAAGACGATGAATACATTCTATCATTATCATTAATGCTATAGTGTCCATCTTCATATATGGGCTGTTGTGGCTTTCTGACCAATAACATGATACCTGCGATTAACCATAACAATGCTGTAATCAAGTTAAATGTAAATACTGTTACGATAGCTATCAAGATTAACACTACGCCAACTACTTTAGGCAATCTATTAATAAGCAATGCACATATTAATGCTATAATCGTACACACAATCACTGCACCTAAAGCCATAAGGAATAAACTACTAGCAATGTCAATGTAGCGTGATGGATCAATTTGAGTTGCATTTTGATTGAATTCACCGCTGTTATTAATAGATTGTATCAATGAATCTTTTGCACTTTCATCATTTAAAAATGGAACAATCAGTGCCATTACAAATATTAATAAAAACTGTAAGAGTATCCCAACCCATGTCAATATTTTTTCAATAGTCCTTTTCATAACAATTCCCCCTGTGCGTAAACTACTCAGTTCATTTATACTATACCCCTCCAACATGACACCAACGCAAATGATAGGAGCTCATAAGCCTATGTAACGTTAATATACCAATCTGACATAAAATCTACTATATATTATGCCCATATGGAATAATGTATAGAACGGACATCTAATTTTATCATGTTTTTTTCTTTATCCAAATGCTTATTCCGTTATGAAAGTACTTTTTTTGCTAGAATAGGCTTAAGAATTAAACTCAAGGGGATGATGCTATGAACTTGCAAGACCAACAAGCACATACACTTAGAAAAATGATAAGTGCCGGAAAACTTACTGACCATACTAGTGGTATGGCTAAAGGTTTTATCCAAGCAAATGTTGTGATATTACCCTCTAAGTATGCCTATGACTTTTTAAAGTTTTGTTTTAAAAATCCAAAGACTTGCCCACTTTTAGATGTTTCAGAAACAGGTGAAACATCTTTTCCTATATACGGCAAAGAAGCAAATATATGTACCGAAGTAGCCGCTTACCGTATATATCGCAATGGAGAATTCATTGAAACTACATCGAATATTTCACATTTATTCACCAAAGATATGGTTAGCTTTTTAATCGGCTGTAGTTTTACGTTCGAACACGCATTATTAGCAGCGGGCATTCCGATACGTCACCTAGAAGAAAACCACAATGTCCCTATGTATATGACAAATATACCCGCAAATACAAGTGGTCCATTCAAAGGTAATATCACTGTAAGTATGCGTCCAATGACAATGCAACAAGCAATTAAAGCAACTGAAATTACGACACATTTTAATAATGTTCACGGGGCGCCCATACATATTGGACATCCTGAAGACATTGGCATAAGCAATATCACACAACCTGATTTTGGAGAACCTGTGACAATTAAAGACAATGAGGTTCCTGTTTTTTGGGGATGTGGTGTTACACCACAATCCGTAGCTTTAGAAGCGCAACCTGAACTCATGATCACCCATGCACCGGGTCATATGTTTATTACCGATATACATGAAAGTCAGCTGGGTAATTAATAAAAAAGACTTTAGCATATATAAATCTGCCAAAGTCTTTTTGTATTATCGTGATTCTATATCTTCTTTAGATACAATTGGATAATTTTTAAATATTATAGAACAAACATAACCGACAATGAGTCCTATGATACCTACGATAGCACCATAAATAAATATCTCTAATGGATTATTAAAACCAAACATGACTAAGAATCCTGCTAATGGTGTCGCCGTTCCAGTAGCGTCATTAACCATACCTGATGATGCAATAACTGCGCCTGCTAAAGCTCCACCGATAAAATTTGCTGTGTAAATCGGCACTGGGTTAGCAGATACAACATCTGCTTGTGATAACGGTTCAATACACACTGCAATTCTAGATTTACGATCGCCTAATTTCAATTTATTAAACATTGTGCCATTAATAAATGAAGAAGCAAATGAAACCATTGCCGCGATAGCCATTGGCATACCTGTAAGACCTAATAAGGCAGTTAATGCCATAGAACTTAAAGGGGCTGTCCCTACAACTGTAATCACTCCACCAAGTATAATCCCCATAATAATTGGACTTACTTCTGTTGAACTTTGAATAATATCACCAATCTTCAACAATGAATTATTAACTATAGGTGTAACTCCTGTTGCAACCAATCTTGCTAAAGGTGCAATAATAATAATTCCTACAATTAAGTCGATACCGTCTGGTACTTTGCGCTCAGCATATTTCATTAAAAACCCAATAACATAACCTGCTACGAAACCAGGAATTAAATCTAAACCACCACATGAAGCTGCAATAGCTAATGCATAAACAGGAGAAACACCTATCGCAAGTGCCACTAACCCTGCAGCAGCAACTCCACCAAGACTTCCAGCAGCATCTCCTAAATCCCCTAAGAATTTAATACCTAATAAATCTCCACCAACATATTTATGAAATGCTTCCACTAAAAAAGTTGCAATAGCTGCGTTTGCTAAAGCCCCCATTGCACGCATACCTTGAGGTGCTCTATATGTAAAAAGGGTAAATAAAGTTAATACAACAACTAAAAACAACGTTCCTATTAATATATCCATCTTCGATATTCCTCTTTCCTATTCTTAAAATCATTATGATTTATGCAAGTATTATGTAGTTTTTTCACTATAAGTCGAATATTCAATAGCTATCCTTATATTAGAAATCATCATACCAGTCATACTACTTATAACTTATTACACCTATCTACCTGCTCATATTTTTTCATTTTATCACATTTTCCAATTATATTCCGAACAATTTTATTATTTTCAATTTAAGCTCCGCGGAATATTTTTCTAAATTATTTTAATTATAATTTCAATATTACACAATTTATTCACAAAACAAGTGTCATATTATACTATTAGTAATGAATGTGCTGTTTAAAACAACAAAAAGCATTCACGTATATTAGATAACGAGAATGCTCTTCTTAATGCTCAATTTCATTCATTATTAATATTTTTCACTACTTTTGCCGGTACCCCCATAGCTAAAGCATTTTCTGGAATATCTTTAGTCACGACACTACCTGCACTTATAACAGAACCATCACCAATAGTCACTCCAGGTAAAACAATTACATTCGCACCTAGCCAAACATGATTTCCTATATGAATGGGTAACGCCTGTTCCAGTCCTTTATCTCTTTCTTTATAAGGAAGCGGATGGTTCGCAGTATAAAGACCACAATTCGGTCCGAAAAATACGTGGTCCCCAATTGTAATTTTAGCACCATCCATAAAATAACAATCATGATTAATAAACACACGCTGCCCTAGGTCAATATTATAACCATAATCTACTTGAAATGGACTCAATAATTCTAAGTACTTTGGTTCATAGCGAAACAATTCTTGTTGAATCGCCAGTCGTTTATTTTTATTACTCAATTTGGTTTGATTCAGTTCTAAACACAAATCCTTCGCTCTTATTCTTTCGCTTGCTAAAGCTTCATCAAAATTAGCATCATACCACTCACCAGCTAACATTTTTTCTTTTTCATTCACAATAATCCCTCCTATAAAATCACATACTATCACATACCATGTCATATATCGCTCTCCTACGATGAAATGAATTACCAATAATGAGTATAGGACCTACTAAACCTGACCACCCTTTGCCAATCGCCAAAGCCGCTGCAGTCGTAGGTCCACCTGCTGTCGCATTACTTGCTAATAGTATTTCTTCAATTTTAAAATTAAATAATTTTCCTACTACAAGACTCAAACCCAAATTAAATATAAGTATAATAATGACAAAAATAAATAATAACGGAGCAGTCGTAATAATTGTCGCAAATGACGCCGGCGTTCCTATAACTACGAAAAATATATAAATAAGAAACGTCCCAATTTCTGTTGCACCTGCTAATTTTTCAAAAAAGTCACCCCATATCGCTACAACAATTAAAGTCAACGTGGTGAGTAGCAAGTATGAATCTCCAAAAAAAGATACAATTAATGTTAATATCAAATTACTTTTAGGGATCCATTGTTGAATCAATTCAGCAGCCTTAAAACTAATTGCCACGAGTGCAATTGCACTCGCTACTGAAAATGCAATATCTAGTAATTGAATTTTTTGAGGCTGCCAATAAGACTGCCGTGACTCTTGTGAAACATCTTTCTTATAATCTGTTAAAAAATACTTTTTAATCCAAGGTAATGAAGGCATGGCAATTAATAACATAAAGTACAGTGCCATTACACTATTATCAGCTACAACAGTAGAAGAAATCATATCACTCGGCGTTTCAAATTTAGAGCTTAATGCAGCAAAATTCACACCACCTCCTATGTAACTGCCCGTCATCATAGCTCCTATCTTCGAAAGAAACGGTATCCACTGATGTAGTACTAAAAAAGCGGCGGTCGTGCCAATCATTGTTCCTATAGAAGCGATTAAGAAAATAATTAATAACCGCCTGCTCTCTCTCCAAATCTTCATTATATTAGAACTAAACAATAATAACGGAATAGATAGTGGTACAATATAATCCCACACCGTATCATACACTGGAGAGCTTGTAGGAATAACTTTAAAGTTCGATAATAACATCGCACCTACAAGCGCTATGATTGCACCAGAAATTGTACTTGCCCATTGATAACGTTGTTCTAAAAACAAACTCATCGTAGCCCATACAATAATTATCGCCCATAACATCCATGTATCATCTTTAGCTATAAATGCACCTATAACCATATAAACCTCTCCTCTATTAAAATTTCCAACTACATTAACTTAATTTTAACAGTATCTCACTTTAGTTTTTATAATTTTCAGAAAATAAATTGTCTTCGTGTTGTGAAATTGCTATTCTTAAAATAATAAACTTATAAACACAGGGGGATTTACATATGAAGAAAAAGATTGGTTTGATTCTTGGACCTTTGTTTTTTATCATCATTTATTTTATACCTGGTATTACAGGACTTGATGATGCACCAAGAGCAGTACTTGCTGTTACAGTCTTCGTTGCCACATGGTGGATTACAGAAGCTATTCCAATTCCTGCTACATCACTTATACCACTTGTTTTATTACCATTAACTGGAGGAACAGATGAAAAAGTTGCCTCAAGTGCCTATGCAGATCCCATTGTCTTTATGTATATGGGGGGATTTATCATAGCTTTAGCAATTGAAAAATGGTCCTTACATAAACGTATCGCTATGACAATTATTTCTATGATGGGCTCTAATAGCAACCGTATTATTCTAGGTACAATGATTGCAACATCGTTTATTTCTATGTGGATTTCCAATGCAGCAACTGCGCTTATGATGCTACCGATTGCATTAGCTTTAATTCAAGAAATTAAAGAAGCACAATTTTTAAAACCTGAATCCGCACATAAATTTGGTAAAGCTTTACTATTAACCGTCGCCTATTCAGCATCAATTGGTGGATTAGCTACACTGATTGGTTCTGTACCTAACGCTGTTTTCGCCGCTATTGCCGCTTCTAGTTTAGATCGAAAAGTTTCATTTTTACAATGGATGATATTCGCATTACCAGTGACAATTATCCTATTAGTTGTGCTCTATTTTATGATGACCAAGTGGTTATTTAAAATTGAAGATGCTGATAAAATATCTTCTGACTTTGCCAAAAAAGCTTTACATGATTTAGGACCAATGCGTAATGAAGAGAAGTTAACTGGTATTGTCTTTCTATTTGTCAGTCTTTTGTGGATTGGCGGTAATTTATTACCAGAAGCTTTACATTTGTCTGATACAGTCATCGCTATACTTGGCGCTGTATTATTATTTCTTATACCTGCTAAATCTAAAAAAGGTGGATTACTCATTTGGGATGATATGAGTAAATTGCCATGGGGAATTCTTCTGTTATTTGGTGGTGGTCTATCATTAGCAGCCGCCTTTGAAGATTCTGGTCTTACAAAATGGTTTGGTGGTATGTTAGGTGTTGTGAAACCATTGCCTATGATTTTAATCGTAATCGTTTTAACGACGGCGATTTTATTCTTAACAGAAGTCATGTCGAATACTGCTGTATCCAATATGTTGATGCCAATCAGTATTGGTTTTGCAGCTGCAATTAGTAGAGATCCTTTTATTATTATGGGGATTGTCGCATTATCATCAACTTGTGCGTTTATGTTACCTATTTCTACACCTCCTAACGCTGCTGTGTTCAGTTCAGATGAATTAGAAATGAAAGACATGGTAAAGGCTGGGTTCATCTTAAATATATTCGCTATTATAATCATCTCTCTCTTTGCATATTTCTGGTTGCCTATCGCCTTTGGTATATAATATTATTAAAGTTGTATACTAAATATCACCTTATACTACTAAGGTATGATGAGGCTTCTATACTATGGACGCATGTCATATCGTACAAAATAGTTTAATATTATAGTATAAACTTACAAAAGGAGCCATTTAATATGAAAACACTCTTTAAAGGCGCTATTGCTATAGTACTTATTCTAGGTGTTGTCAAAACTTTCCAAGAGCATGATGTAGCGACGGAAGCGACAACGTATTATAATCAAGTTAAAAGCGGCGAGATACTACAAAATGTAGAGAACCTAAACTTTGATTCACTTAAAAATATGAATTTTGATAATCTTAAACCTTCAGACTTCTTTTAATTATTAACTAATATGACCTACTTCGTATATTCTAATCACTTGATTCCATAAGAAAAGCAGTATAATACACACCAGTTAAGTGTATTACACTGCTTTATTTTTTGTGTTAAGAAGTAATATAATCTCCACCATTTACATGAATAACCTGTCCGGTAATATAAGAACTATCAGCATACGAAGCTAAAAATACATACGAAGGTGCTAATTCGGCCGGCTGTCCTCGACGTTGCATTGGCGTATCGCCACCTTGATTTTCAACTTTATCTGCTGAAAATGTAGCTGGAATTAAAGGGGTATATATCGGGCCAGGTGCCACAGCATTCACACGTACGCCTTTTTCAATTAAAGATGATGCTAAAGAACGTGTAAAAGCGACAATCGCACCTTTAGTTGCGGAATAATCTATCAAATGCGCAGATCCTCTATATGCTGTGACACTTGTTGTGTTAACAATTGCATCTCCTTCTTTTAAATGAGGTATGGCAGCTTGTGACAAGAACATCATACCAAAAATATTGGTTTCAAATGTTTCTTTTACTTGCTCTGGTGTTACCTCTTCAAAATGATCTCTTGGAAATTGTACACCACCATTGTTAACCAATATATTCAATCCGCCAAAATCATCGATGACTTGCTGTATCAAATTTTGAGATGACGTTACATCTTTTAAATCATGCGCATATGCCTTTGCTTGTACCCCAATTTCCTTCAAACGATTCACAACTATCTGTGCATCATCGTGCTCATTGTAATAACCAATCGCGACATTAGCGCCTTCTTTCGCATAAAGTATAGCTACGGCTCTTCCAATTCCTGAGTCGCCACCTGTTATTAAAGCTACTTTTCCTTCTAATTTACCGCCACTTTTATAATTTTCCATTTCAGACAGTGGTTGTGGATTCATGTCTTTTTCGATACCCGGCTGTTGATCTTGCGTATAACCTTGGATTTGTTTATGAAATTCAGTTAGATTCATATAATTTCCCTCCATTTTACTTCTTTGTATTGCAAGATACCACTTTTCTCCTAAAGCAAACATGTAACATATTTCATAAATTATAATCAATTCATAGTAATCAAATAACTATGTTATGATCAAACATTACTTTTAACTTACAATAGCTAATGCATGCTACTACGAGATATCGCTGTATATAATAAGCGTCCAATCAGATTTCGAAATCTGATTGGACGCTATACGAAATATAAGTTTTTCACTCTGAACTTTTAGCTCATTTTAAATAGAATGTTTTACAATACGACTCGAATGTATGAATGACATCATTGCAAATATAAAGTAAATCACTGAATAAATCACCATGACAATATAAACTGGAAGCATATTTGTAGCACCCATCAATACCACAAAGGCTTTCGCTGCAAAATAAGCATGCAATAGTGAAACAATAAGCGGTAAACCAAAATTAAACAAAATCTTCAAAGCTAAGCCTTTCAACATATCCTGATGTGTATACCCTATTTTACGAAGAATTCGGAAGTTAGGCATCTCATCTTCTGTTTCGTCCATCTGTTTAATATAAATAATACACCCAGCTGCGACTAAGAAAGCTAAACCTAAGAATGAAGTTACAAATAATAAGATACCCATACTATCATTAAAATCTTGGCGTAATACTTTTTGGGATTGAATATTGGGATCGACTGATTTTGCTAGTTTATTTACCTTGGACCAATCTGCTGAGTTCATTAAATTGTATCCATATTGTTTGTGTGTTTCTGTACTATGTTTTTTTAGTTGGTCATATTTATCAGCACTAACTAATAACACTGGTGCGTTGTAACTCACTTCGTTTTTAAAGTCGACTTCTTTATTCACATCTATAACTTTAAACGCTTCTTTTGTTTCACCCTTAATTTCTATATCTTTATTTAAATTATATTTCAGTAAACTAGAAGAAGTAGCGAAATTCACCATTTTCGCATGATTGCCCACAATATCTTTATCATTGAAATATTTATTGCTAGTGATAAAGATTTCATCTGTAGCATTATAATTCATTGATTTTTTAAAGAAATCATCTTTCAAAACTTTAACTTCTGACAATTCTTTATATACAGGTGTGTAACGAATATGCGCTTGTTCTAATTTATCTTCAAATTGCTCAGCTTGTTTTGCTTTTATAAAATTAAAATCTTGTGGTGATGATTGATTAACAGTATCATCAATCATCGATCGACTAATAGCTCCAAAACATAAGACTGTAACAGTGACCGCAGAAATGATAGCGATAATTGTTAAAGATAGCGCGTTTTTCTTCATTTTATGCATGATTGAAGAAGTGAATACTACATCAGTAACACTCACGTTACCATGTTTAGAGCGTTTTAACGTTTTAAATATCAGTGACACCGAGCTTCTAAAAAATAAATATGCACCTATCACTGTTAAAGCTAAGATAATAAACGGTACAAACATAAAAATATGAGCGAATTCACCAAACATTTCTGTCGACATATAATAACCAAAGCCAATCATAACAATGCCTAACACACCTAAAATCACTTCTATAATTGTAATTTTAGGCTTGGTCGCTTCACTTTTCGAATTATCATTTATCATGTCTAAGATACTACGTTTTCGTAAAAACAAATATCCTTGTATGAGTATGAGTACAAACGAAACAATTAACAAAATAAATGTCTGTAAGATTGCTGGAAACTGAAATGATAGCGACACACTTGTATTTATATCTAGCACTTTAAGTACAATCATCAAAAGAATTTTCGATCCAAATACCCCTATCACCATACCAATAATTCCTGTAACAAAGAACATGATGAACTGTTCTATAAATAACATTCGTATGATGTTTTTTCTAGTTAGTCCAATCAATTGGTACAACGCAAATTCACGTGTACGACGCTTTATAAATAAATGGCTAGCATACAATAGAAAAACAACAATAATAAAGAACAGAAAATTAGCACCGATTTCTGAACCTTTTTTGATAACTTTCATTGAATTTTCGTTGTTAATACTATCTGTATATTTTAATGTAACGAAACTAAAAAATAATACAATACTGACAATTAACGAAAAAATGAACATCGCATAATGTCGTATATTTTTACTGAAATTCTTTAATACAATTTGATTAAAATTCATTCGTCACACCACCTAAGGCTGTTTGCATATGAATGATGTTTTTATAGAATACTTGATTAGAATCATCGCCTTGGTATATTTCTGAATGGATATTGCCATCTTTTAACATGATAACTCGATTTGAATAACTTGCTGCTACAGGATCGTGCGTCACCATAACAATCGTTGCGTTCATATTTTTATTCATATCTTCAAGCCTATTTAGTAAGTCTTGTGCACTCTTAGAATCTAAAGCACCTGTAGGCTCATCAGCAAAAATAATTGCTGGTTTATGTACAGATGCACGGGCAGCAGCTGTTCGTTGTTGTTGACCACCTGAAATTTCATTTGGATATTTATCACCTAAATCTTTAATCCCTAGTGCTTCCGTTACCTCATTATAACTTTCTTCTTTCACCTTCTTAGACATCTTTTGTATCGACAATGGCAACATAATATTTTCTTTTACTGTCAATGTATGAAGCACGCTATAATTTTGAAAAATAAAGCCTACTTCCTTTTTTCGAAAATCTGCTAAAGCTTTATTACTCATTTTATTTATCTTGTGACCATTGATTTCTACTGTGCCACTGGTAATATAATCAATTGAACTTAACACATTTAATAATGTCGTTTTGCCTGATCCTGAAGGCCCCATAATCGTAACAAATTCGCCTTGTTCAATAGAAAAATCAATACCTTTTAGTACTTCTTGCTGTCGGTGTCTATTACCATACTTTTTAGTTAGCCCTTCAACTTTTAATATAGACATATATTCACTCCTTCATTCGTTTTATATATATTTATCATAGCTTAATTTTGAATTAGATTCGTTTGTTACAACTAACAAAAACGATGATTCAAATGACAAAGTTGTCACATACATCATTCATAAAACTTCGTTTCAAAATATCTCATTTTATCCTCAAAATATTTATTATATTATTTCAATCACTACTTTTTTCATATGATATAATAGCTTAGTTCAAATTAAAAAAGGAGTATTAGATATGTTAAATAAAATTAAAAAAGAATGGTTCACTGCGCCCGGCACTAATATATTAGCTGGTATTGTAGTCGCACTCGCATTGATTCCTGAGGCCCTTTCTTTCTCAATCATTGCTGGCGTAGACCCTATGGTAGGCTTATATTCTTCATTTATTATTGCAGTAGTCATTTCATTTGTCGGTGGTAGGCCCGCTATGATTTCTGCAGCGACAGGTTCTGTCGCACTCGTCATCGTACCGTTAGTGAAAGATCATGGTGTTCAATATTTACTTGCCGCCACCATATTAATGGGAATTATCCAAATTATATTTGGTATATTAAAAGTAGGACGATTAATGAAATTCATTCCAAACTCTGTCATGATTGGTTTTGTAAATGCCTTAGCAATTCTAATATTCATGACACAGCTTAAGCATATCTTTGGTATTTCTATCCCTACATATCTTTTCGTTATCTTTACCCTACTTATTGTCTATTTATTACCACGTGTATTCAATAGAATACCTGCCCCTCTTGTTGCAATTGTGTTGTTGACGACAATTGCAATCGTCAGTGGCGCTAATGTTAAGACAGTTGGTGATTTAGGTGAAATTAAACGTTCATTACCACACTTCTTTGTACCTGATGTACCATTCAATTTTGAAACATTACAAATTATTTTCCCTTATGCACTATCTATGGCAATTGTAGGACTCGTAGAAAGTTTACTTACCGCTCGCATCGTAGATCAAGCAACAGATACTTATAGTAATAAGAACCAAGAATCACGTGGTCAAGGTGTAGCCAATATGATTACCGGTTTCTTCGGTGCCATGGGTGGTTGCGCGATGATTGGTCAATCTGTAATAAATGTTCGTTCTGGTGCAACTACACGTTTATCTACATTTACAGCAGGCATATTTTTAATTATTTTAATTATGGTTTTTGGAGAGTGGGTTGTACAAATACCTATGCCAATTCTTGCAGGCATCATGATTATGGTTTCCGTTGGAACATTTGATTGGCGCTCATTTAAATTTATAAGGAAGGCCCCACGTACGGATGCTTTTGTAATGATTTTAACCGTTGCTATCGTATTAATTTCTAATAACCTTGCTTTAGGCGTTATTGTCGGTGTCATCGTTAGTGCGCTATGCTTTGCTACAAAGATTTCTAACGTTGTAGTCCAATATAAAGAAATTGATGGAGCTATCCATTATCAAATCAAAGGACAAATTTTCTTTGTCTCTATAGATGCTTTGATGAACCAATTAGACTTGGAATTAAGAAATCAAATCATCTATTTAGATTTTAGCAATGCACATCTATGGGATGATTCCGCAGTCAATGCCATCGATACTTTAATTGAAAATTATAATAAAAAGAACAATACCATTTATGTACAACATTTAAACAAAGACAGTAGAAAGATTGTTTCTGAACTAAGCAAAGTAAATCAACAACACCTACTTTAAAATAACGACTGAGATTAAGCTATGCAAAATTTTAAAAACTTTGCATAGCTTAATCTCTTTTTTTATAAAACATGTCAATTGACTTTCATACCCTTAGGGGGTATATTAAACATTGAGATAACACATAAACACAAAATTAATACTATTCACTATAAAGGAGGGGCTATATATGGAAGATAGAAAAAAAACAACATTAGATATTACAGGAATGACATGCGCTGCTTGTGCAAATCGTATCGAAAAGAATTTAAATAAAATGAGTGATGTTGATGCAAATGTTAATGTTACAACTGAAAAAGCAACGATTGAATACAATCCCCACACTTCGAACATTTCAGATATCACTAAAAACATTGAAAAAACAGGATACAGCGTGCATATTGAAAAAACTGAACTAGATGTGATAGGCATGACATGTGCAGCATGTTCAAATAGAATAGAAAAGGTGCTCAATCGAACTGATGGGGTCACTTCAGCTAATGTCAACTTAACAACTGAAAATGCTGTGATATCCTATAATCCTAATGAAGTGTCTGTAGAAGATTTAATTCAAAAAGTTCAAAAAATTGGTTATGATGCACAACCGAAACGTGAAACAACAGAAAAAGATTCTCGTAAGAAACAGGAATTAAGCCATAAACGTATTAAACTTATTATTTCAGCTATATTAACTGCGCCTTTATTATTAACAATGCTTGTGCACCTTTTCGGTTTGCCCATACCACATATTTTCATGAACCCTTGGTTTCAAATCACACTTGCTACCCCAGTACAATTTATAATTGGTTGGCAATTCTATGTTGGCGCTTATAAAAACTTACGCAATGGTTCTGCAAATATGGATGTACTTGTCGCTTTAGGAACAAGCGCTGCATATTTCTATAGTATTTATGAGATGATTAAATGGCTCACTTTCCAAAATTATGCACCGCATTTATATTTTGAAACAAGTGCTGTATTAATTACTCTAATTCTATTCGGTAAATATTTAGAAACACGCGCTAAGTCACAAACAACTCACGCTTTAAGTGAATTACTCAACCTCCAAGCGAAAGAAGCACGTGTATTGCGAAGTAATGAAGAACAAATGATTCCTTTGCATGAAGTCGTCAAAGGTGACATTCTAATCATTAAACCTGGTGAGAAAGTCCCTGTAGATGGGAAAGTCATCAAAGGTAACACTTCAATTGACGAGTCTATGTTAACGGGTGAATCTATCCCTATTGAAAAATCAACGAATGATACAGTCATTGGTTCAACAATGAACAAGAATGGCTCAATTTCTATTGAAGCTACTAAAGTAGGTAAAGATACTGCACTTGCTTCTATTATTAAAGTCGTAGAAGACGCCCAAGGTTCAAAAGCGCCAATCCAACGTTTAGCAGATATTATTTCTAGTTATTTCGTTCCTATTGTAGTTGGTATATCACTAATTACGTTTATTGTATGGATTACACTGATTCAATATGGTGAATTTGAACCCGCACTTGTAGCATCGATTGCAGTACTTGTCATTGCCTGTCCTTGTGCACTAGGCTTAGCAACACCTACTTCAATCATGGTAGGAACTGGAAAAGCTGCTGAAAATGGTATTTTATTTAAAGGCGGCGAACATATCGAACGCACACACAACATTGATACAATTGTCCTAGACAAGACTGGTACTATCACCAATGGTAAACCAGTCGTCACTGATTTCGAAGGTGATACTGAAACATTGCAATTGTTAGCTAGTGCAGAAAAAGGATCTGAACACCCACTTGCAGAAGCAATTGTGCAATATGCACATACTAACCAAATCACATTATTAGATGTCGATTATTTTGAAGCTATACCTGGTCATGGTATAACTGCTACATTTGATGGTAAATCACTGTATGTTGGTAACCGTAAATTTATGCTTGAGCAATCTATATCTATTGATAAAATGGAGTCACAAATGACTAAATATGAAGAAGCTGGTAAAACAGCAATGCTTATTGCAATAGATGATGAATTAAGAGGAGTCATCGCCGTTGCTGACACCGTTAAAGATTCAGCCAATAAAGCAATTCAACAACTTCATAACTTAGGTATAAACGTCGCCATGCTAACTGGAGATAACGAACGTACTGCACAAGCCATCGCAAAACAAGTAAATATCGATACTGTTATTGCACAAGTATTACCAGAAGAAAAAGCTTCAAAGATTAATGAATTACAGCATACCGGTAAAACTGTAGCTATGGTTGGTGATGGTGTAAATGATGCACCTGCACTCGTCCAAGCTGATATTGGTATTGCAATAGGCACAGGTGCTGAAGTAGCAATTGAAGCAGCTGATGTAACTATTCTAGGTGGCGATTTATTATTATTACCCAAAGCAATTCTTGCTAGTAAATCTACAATACGTAATATTCGCCAAAATTTATTTTGGGCACTCGCTTATAATATAGCTGGTATTCCTATCGCTGCAATTGGATTACTAGCACCATGGGTTGCCGGCGCTGCAATGGCTTTAAGTTCAGTGAGTGTTGTCACTAACGCATTACGCTTAAAACGCATGAAGTTATAGTTAAAATAATATTAGCCATGCGTCAATTGAATTTAAGGAGGTGATTAATATGAAAACAGAAACAATTACTGTTGAAGGTATGAGTTGTGACCACTGTAAACAGGCTGTGGAATCTGCCCTAACAAATTTAGACGGTGTATCAACTGCTACGGTCAATCTTTCAGAAGGAAATGTCGATGTCAATTACGATGATGATAAAGTAGCATTCGCTCATATGAAAGATGCAATCGAGGATCAAGGTTACGACGTAAAATAACCTTACTCAATATAAAGTAAAATGGTGATTACATATTGAAGATGTAATCACCATTTTTTATTTATAATTGCTTTTCATAAGTTAATCATTCATACACTGCACGTTGATGCTTTAGCTATTTTAATTCACACGTAGTTGCGTATCCCCTGTTTGCAATACTTCTATCGTTGCATCCAATGCATCAACGATTAAATTTTCCACAGCCGCATCTGTATAAAATGCGATATGTGGTGATACAATAACATCTTGACGCGTTATTAAATGTTTTAACAACTCATCTTCAAATGTACCCTCGCGTTGATCACTTGGAAACAAACCTTTTTCACCTTCATAGGTATCAAGTGCAGCGCCTTTAATTTTTCCGTTATCAAGTGCATTTACTAATGCTTTCGTATCAACAATCGTACCTCGGGCACAGTTAATAAATACTGCACCTTCTTTAAATTGATTAAATAACGCATCATTGAATAAATAGTTATTTTCTTTACTCGCTGGGATATGTACTGTCACAATATCAGCATCTTTAATAGCTTCACTAATACTTGTTTCATATGTTAAAAATGACTTTAACGCTTCATTGGGGAAAATATCATAAGCAACGACTTGCGTTTCGAAGCCTTTAGCAAAAATTTTCGCAACAATGCTCCCAATTCGTCCTGTACCAATCACCGCTACTTTTAAATCTTTCATAGAACGCGATAATATTTCAGGTTGCCATCTAAAATCAAACTCTGCTGTTTTCTGTTGAATATCATTATAATTACGAATTAAATTCAACGCTTGAGATACCGTGTATTCAGCTATAGAATGTGGTGAATAGGATGGTACATTAGAGATGATTAAATCATATTTCTTAGCTAACTCAAAATCATAGCAATCAAACCCTGCACTTCGTTGGGCAATCTGCTTAATACCAAATTCATGCAATTTTTTATACACTTCCTCATCTAATGGCAATTGTTGAGACAAAGATACACCATCAAAGCCTTTAACGCGATCAACTGTATCTATAGTAAGCAAATCTTTGTCTAAATCAACTTCTACCGCCCGCTGTGTAGACCATGCTTCAATATAGGGTATATCCTCTGGTCTCACTCCAAATAATTTAATCGTTGTCATAATCATTTCACTCCTAATGTTTTATTGATATAAATGTTTTAATGACTGGATTCGTTTCGCTGCTTCCACTAACTCTACATCGTTAAGGGCTAATGAAATTCTTACATAATTCCTCCCTTGTTCACCAAATGGTATACCTGGGGCCACTAGAATAGACTGTTCTTGTAATAAATACGTTACAAACGCTTCTCCATCGTATCCTTTAGGTGTTTGTAACCATAAGAAAATGCCACCCCTCATTGGTTCAAAAGGAATATGAGCTTCTTTTAATTTCTTTTCAAATTCATCTCTTCTTCGTTTAAAAGTTTCATTTTGAGTTTCTAAAAATGAATCATAATGATTTAATGCATATGTAGCGGCATCTTGAAGTGCACCAAACATCCCAGCATGTGTGTGTGTTTGAAATTTCTTCAAGGCTTGTATCATTTCTTTATTCCCAACCGCAAACCCTACTCTAAAACCAGACATGTTATATCCCTTAGATAAAGAAAATACTTCAATAGCTAAATCTTTGGCACCTTCAGATTGAAGTATACTTGGATTTTTATTATCAAAACCAAAAGCACTATACGCAAAGTCATGCACAATTTTAGTTTTTGTATTTTTAAATTGAGCTACAGCTTCATCAAATATCGATTGTGTAGCAACTGAACCAGTTGGGTTATTAGGATAAGTCAAATAAACTAGACGCGTCTTTGATAAAACTTCTTTATCTACTTTATTCCATTCTGGTAAGTAATACGGTGCTTTAAGTACCAGAGCGTGTGGCTTAGCATCAGCCAATAATACACCAGCTAAATAATCTGTATAACCTGGATCAGGTAGCAAAACATACTCCCCAGGGTTAACAATACATTGCGGTAAATTTACTAAGCCATTTTTTGTGCCATACAATATACAAACTTCATCTTCCTTATCTAAATCAACTTGATATTGCCGTTTATAAAAGTCGACAATGGCTTGTTTAAAGCTATCTTTACCATGAAACGCGCCATACTTTTGATTCTCTGGAATCCGTATTGATTCACTCAAACAGTCGATAATACCTTGGGGTGTCTCACCGTCTGGGATGCCCACTGCCATATTAATTAATGTTTTACTACCATGTTCTACTTTACGTCCCATTGTTTTCCCAAAATAACTATCAGGAATTTGAGCTAATTTATCAGAAATTACCATGTTTATGCCCTCCTATAAAAATAAAAAAGCTATATACCTTTTAAAGTGGCATATAGCTTTCA
Source organism: Staphylococcus casei (assembly GCF_030294405.1). NCBI lineage: Bacteria > Bacillati > Bacillota > Bacilli > Caryophanales > Staphylococcaceae > Staphylococcus > Staphylococcus casei. The sequence continues at coordinate 404,618 of NZ_CP125718.1, read as the reverse complement.
CATGTCACCTATCTTTCAAGTCATATTACTTGTTGGACGAAGCACAGTACTCGACATGCAAGTCTGTTGCTGAAGTATCAATGGGCCAAATCCCTCAACTTCTCTGGATAAGTTTGTCATTATTAAATTAACTATAATTTTATCAGAATATTCATACTTGTCAATCATCTATAGATAAAAAAGAGAGTGCCTCCTAAGAGACACTCTCTGATATATAGGACTAAATGTTGAACATTTAGTTACTTAAATCTTACCACCAGTTATTTTGAGAACGGAAAGCAAGTGCTGCGTCAACTGAACCGTAACGCTCTTTAGCATAGTTAAGCATACCTTTAGTTTGAGTAGCTACTGAACCAGTTCCCCATGATTCTTTAGTTTGACCTAAACCTTGGTAACCTAATTCGTTAACAGCATTTGGATTACCGCTTGATTCAGGCATTACAATTGTATTCCACATAGCTTCTGTACCACCAGCAGCTAAGAATTGAGATTTAACTGATCCACCAGTTGAAGCAGCTGTAGTTTTTGCAGCTTCATAAGTTTTAGTTGCAGTACTTGTTTGAGCTGTTTGAACGTTAGAGTTTGATGAAGCTTTAGGCGCTTCAACTGCTTCTACGTTTGTTGTTTTTGTAGTTGCTTGTGAACGAACTTCACTAGCTGCTGTTTCATTAGTGTTTGATGAAGCTTGTGAACTTACATCTTGTGAAGCTGTGCTTTGAGAAGTTGTACTTTGAGCACCTGCTACATCGTATTTCCATGACCATGAACTACCATCTGAAGTGAAAGTATATTCGTAACCATTTAATACGAAGTCATAGTTGTACGCACCAGCGTGTAATGGTTTTTCGTTTAATTGAGCAGCTCCACTTTGAGCTAATTCAGCTAAATGACCTTGGTCAATATTTGACTCTGAAGCGTGTGCTTCATTGTGATCTGTTGACGCATAACCTGTTACGCCTAATGCTACTGCTAATGATGATGCTAAAATTGTCTTCTTCATAATAAAAAAATCCTCCATTTAAATCTTTTGTAAGTAAAATTATATTTTCGTTAAATTATTTATCGTATCTGCTAGTTAACATATCTACCAAAATTGTTTAATTTTTTTATGCGCTATTTTTTCGCCACAAATAATATACCATAAATTTCGTTGATTTATATTACACTTGTATAACAAAACTTTACAAAAGTAATGTCCTCTTGTAATATTGGAAACCTTTTCGTTTTGTTTTATAACGCCTAAATTATTTTCTTCCACTCTGATTTTGTGTATAAACCCTTTCGCGTAAGTGTTTAATTACATTTTTAAAAATAATAAATTATTTTCTGAATTATTACAGAAAACGTTTTTGTTACATAATTGTAAAATAAAAATTCGACAGAAAAATTATATTTTAGTGCAATGCTTGTAATTAATTTATTAAGAAAATATAAAAAGGCTACTGTCACGTAGCCTTTTTGAGTAATTTTACCCTTTTGTATTGAAGTATAAAAATTTCTTCTCTTAACAAACTTTACATTTTAAACTAAGAATTTGAATATTTCTCTATCATATAATTTTAATACTTTCATATAGAATGCGTTCACTAAATAACCACTAACAAATGGAACTACAAAGAATGCGATAAATACGAGTAGTAAACTTAATAATGGTGGATGATCCATAAATCTAAATCCACTTATCGGACCAACCAGTCCTATAATTCCAAAGCCTGCTGATTCTTTTGTTCCTCCTATGCCTATCAATGCACCTACAAAGCCCGTAATTAGCGCAGTAGTAAATATCGGTAATAAGATAATAGGATGCCTCACCATATTGGGAATCATCATCTTAACGCCACCTAAGAAAATTGTTATTGGCACACCTGATCTATTAATCTTAACTGTACCTGCAACAAGCACGCCTTCACATGCAACGATACCAAGAGATGCAGAGCCTGCCGCAAGCCCGCTAATCCCTATAGCCAATGCCGTTGCCACCGTAGATATCGGACTAATAATAATAAAACTGAACACCAGTGCAATGAGCATCGACATTAATATAGGTTGTAATTCAGTAAATGAATTGACAAGGTTCCCTATCCCTGTCGTAATTAATTTTATGTATGGAAGTATAAGAACACCAATAAGGCTGGCTAATACGCCAACTATCGTAGGTAAAATAATTAAAGTCAAACTACCAAATCGTTCTCCTATCACTAATATAAAGAATACTGCAATTGCAGCTGTAATCATTGTGTTAATTAAATCCCCAACCCCTACCAGCATCCACACACCATCTTTAAATTGTGCTGCACCGCTACCAACAAACGCAGAACTCGCAACGACTGCTGTCGCTAAAGGTGTAAGTTTAAAACGCATCGCAATCAATGCGCCAACTAAAAGTGGTACAGTAAATTGAATACTTTCTACTATTTGTAGTAATGTTTGGAATATAGCATATTTCGGGGCGAATAGTTTAAACAGCTCTCCTAAAATCGCATTAGGAATAAGACCTGCAACAATTGCTATTGCTACACCAGATAATACATTATTGATAAATTGTTTCGGACTCATCTTAATCATAGAAGTTCCTCCTAAGCTGTAGTAAAATATACTATATCATATTTTCTTAATTTTCAGAATATTTATTTTGTAACTTTTATTTTTTTACATCGCCTCGTCACAACATACTAAAGCACATCTTTCTAATCTTTCTCCAGAAAGCAAACTACTTTCTTTCATTTAGAAAAATGTGCTTTAAGCAGTTACTGCATACTTATTCTTCATACGCTTAGTTATCCATGAGTTTTGCAGTAAGTACAAGGCCTTGCGTGTCATTTTCAAAAAACTCTAGTTTTTGCAACTTATTATTTTGAGGTAAAAAAATTTCAAACTGTTCCCATATCCAAAAAGCAATATTTTCAGCAGTTGTATTCATTTCTGGTAATGTCTCATTAACCAATTGATATTCTAAGTAGGGTGCGATATGTGCCTTATAGAGCTTGTCAACTTCATTAAAATCCATAGCTAAGCCATAATGATCTATTTCAGATAAAATCTCTACATTAAATTTATATTGTTGGTTTTCTAGATCTTTGTGCAATTTTTCTGTGAAATAAATTCGATTGTCACATTTAAATTCATAAAAAGTTTTTATTAATACTGCATTATTTCTATATTTAAATGTTTCAGGTGGTAAAATATCATCAAATTGAGTCATCATTGTTCACTCCTTTTCCCTTTACCAACCTATACCCTTTTCTCTTTCTTCTATATAAAACTACAGAAGCTTGATGTTTTTAAATATGAATGCGCGGCAAGATGATATATAAATCATTATATACGAAAGGTTGTGGCATATGACTATCTATATCCAAAGGATATATGATGATGCACAAATTGAAGATATACGTATACTGGTTGATTGCGTATGGCCAAGAGGTATATCGAAAGATACGGCTAATTTTGATTATTGGTTAAAAGATATTGCCCCTACATCCCCTCTAAGAAAGTGGTTTAATCACGACCTCCAATTATACGCTGCATTTACAGAAAAATATAAAAAAGAATTATGTGAAAATGAAGAGCATAATCAAGCTGTTGTTTTGCAAAATTCATTTTACTAAAAGCATATATTTTAATCACAAGTGAAATAACAGATAATCACCGATTCAATTTCATCATCAATGATATTAACGCACAAATAAAGCCTTAGCATATCATCCAAGGCTTTATTTGTGCGTTAATTATTGTAAGCTAATAATCAAACAAACTTTCTTCTCCTTCAGGCAAACTTTCCACAAATGCTTTAGGATTTACTGCATAATCATTTCCTATGCCATCTTTCATACGTTGAAAGTGCAAATGAGATCCTGTTGTTTGTTCTCCTGTGTTACCTGAAAGTGCAATCACCTCTCCAGCTTTAACCTCATCTCCTACATTGACTTTAAAATCATTCAAGTGCATATACCATTGATGATAGCGGCCATTTGATTCTGCGATTTGTACTACTTTTCCTCCTAATTTATTATTAAATGTTCTTGTCACTTTGCCATCAGAAGCTGCCTTTACTGGTGTATCTTCTGGTAAATCATAATCAATACCGAAGTGTTTGCCATCAAAATCACTATATTGATATTCACCAAATGTTTCTGTCTCTCTACTACGATCAAAAAAGTCACTATAGGATGAGGAATGATTACTACGATCATCTCTTCGTTGCTCAGTTAAATTTTTATTTATACGCTCTTGTATGGATTCTAAATTCGTTATTAATAGCACAATAGGTACAATAATAATTATTAAAAGAATAAATGTTCTAATTGTATTTGCCACTATTTGAGTCACCTTCATATTTATTTTTTGCTTATTATAATATTAGTATAATTTTTATATTACTCTTTTGCTAATCATCTAACTCAAAAACCGCTCATACTTTAGTTGTATAAAATTCAAAATAAAAACAAGCCACTATTAATTTATTACAAATAACGTGGCTTGCCTTTATTTTTATCACTTATATTTCATCACTATAAGCATGGTTCCTCTTATGAATTATAACTTTTTAACATACTTTCCATCAAACTCCAAACACGCTCTACATCAACTGCTGTTGCAAAGTAGGCATTTTTTTCACCTTGCGTAATATGATTCAAATCTACAACCATTGTTCCATATGTTAATGCGCTCTGGTGCTCTATATCAATATGGGTATGCTGCATTGTAAATAGCGTTGGATCTAATAAATATAGTATGGTACATGCATCATGGATAGGACCACCATCCATATCAAAGTGTGTTTTATATGTTGATTTAAAGAATTCTAATAATTCTACAACAAATCGAGCAATTTGATTATCTATACATTTAAAACGGTCGATAATTTGAGTTGTCGCAAGCACTTGGTGTGTGACATCCAAACCAAAAACATTGATATGGATGCCACTATCAAATACACGTTTAGCCGCTTCGGCATCTACCCATATATTAAATTCAGCAGTAGGTGTCCAATTTCCAAACGTGCCACCACCCATAATAGTAATCGATTCAATATATTGAGCGATACTAGGATCTTTGATTAACGCTGTCGCTATGTTCGTTAATGGGCCTGTTGCGACAATCGTTACCGGTTCTATACTGTGTTTGAGCTGTTCAATAATCACATCGACAGCATGACTTTGAGTAGGTTTAAGCGATGGTACTTCTGGTAATTTCGGTCCATCCAAGCCAGTATCACCATGAATTTCAGAAGCAAAAGAAGCTGATTTAATCAGCGGACGTGTCGCACCAATAGAAACATCAATATCAGCCCTACCCATAACATCTAATACATTTAATGCATTTTTAGTATTTTTTTCAACTGCTTGATTACCAGCAACAGTTGTCACAGCTAAAATATCCAATGTACTTAACTTTGCACCAGCTAATATGAGTGCAATTGCATCATCATGCCCAGGATCACAATCCATTATAATTTTTTTACGCATCATCACCACTCCTACCTATCGTTCTATATTATTTCATCTTATTATTGTGCCGTATGTTTCTTATACTGGCGATACATAAACGCAAGTACAATCAACCATAATGGCGCAAAAATCACACCGATACGTGTTTCAGGATTTACGAGTAATACCCCAAAAATAAAGATGAAGAATATTATGATACAAACAGCCATATGCTTTCCACCTGGCATCTTATATTTACTTCGTTTATGTAAATCAGGTCGTTGCTTGGTGTATCTATAATAAGCTATTGTAATAAGCGTCCAGATAAAAATATTTAATACTGTCGATACTGTACTAATATATACAAACACTGTAGTTGCATTAGGGATGAAATAATTAAGCAATACAGCAAACATTAAGAATGAACATGTTACGAGTATCGCTGTAAGCGGCACACCTCTCCGATTTGTAACTTGAAACTTAGGTGGTGCTTGTTGCCTATCTGCCAAACCAAACAGCGTTCTACTATTTGCAAAAATACCACTATTACATGCGGAGGCTGCGGCAGTTAATACAACAAAGTTGATAATTCCTGCTGCAAAAGGTATACCAACTAATGCAAATAATTTAACAAAAGGACTACTTTCAGGATCTAACTCATTCCACGGAATAATAGAAATAATGACAGCAATTGCACCAATATAAAATATTAAAATTCTAAATGGTACATTGTTAATTGCCTTAGGAATTGTCTTTTCCGGATTTTTGGTTTCACCGGCTGTAATACCTATCATTTCAATCCCTAAAAATGAAAATATTGCCATTTGGAAAGACATAAAGAATCCCGATAGTCCATTGGGGAAAATCCCCCCATGACTATAAATATTAGAAACACTCGCCTCTCCATATGGTGTTTTGTAAGCCATGACAATCATCACAACACCTACAACAATTAATGCCAGTATTGTCGCAACTTTAATAATCGCAAACCAAAATTCTAGCTCACCAAATAATCTAGTACTTAATAAATTGAAACACATCAATAACAATACACATGCTAATGCAGATAGCCAATTAGGTATTTGTGGCCACCAAAACGAAACATATTTCGCAACAGCCGTTACTTCAGCCATTCCAGATATAATCCAAGTTAGCCAATAAGTCCATCCAGTAATAAAACCTGCCAAAGACCCTACATATTCATGTGTAATATCCGCAAATGAATTAAATTTCGTATTAGATAGCAACATTTCTCCCATCGCTCTCATAAACATAAACAATACAAATCCAACTATAATATAAGTTAACAATATCGATGGACCCGCTAAATGTATCGATTGCCCAGCACCTAGAAATAATCCTGTACCGATTGCACCGCCAATTGCGATCAATTGGATGTGTCTATTGCTGAGTTCTCTCTTTAATTGCTCTCCCATATATTCTACCCCTTAGATGTAAAGTACGCACATGATAATAAGTCTTTTTGTAACAAAATGTGGCAACATATTTAATATGACTTAAAATTACAAAGTCCCCCATCGTTTGTAATATGTATATTTATCTATAGTGTACCCTTGATAATATTTAAAAAACTGATAAATTAAAATTATTAATATTTTTTAAGTGAGGTGTAATTCAATGAGAGCAATTTTAATAGGTATTTTGGGAGCTATGTTTTTCTCTGTTACGTTTATTTTAAATCATGCTATGTCTGACGATGGTGGAAGTTGGATGTTTAGTTCATCACTTCGTTTTATCTTTATGTTCCCTTTTCTTTTCATTTTTGTATGGTTTCAACAGCGTCATCACATTATTTTATTACATATTAGAAAGCACTTTATGTTGTGGCTCTTATGGAGCACTTTAGGTTTTGTATGCTTCTATGTGCCCATTACATTTGTTTCCAGCTTTAGCCCTGGCTGGCTTATTGCCGCTACTTGGCAACTGACAATTATTTGTGGATTATTACTAGCACCATTGTTCTATGAATATGTCCAATATGAGCAACAGACCGTTAAAATAAGAGAACGTATTTCGTGGCGTTCAGTCGGGACTTCTACTCTCATGATTATTGGTGTTGTCCTCGTTCAGATTCCACAAATTTCTAATATTGAACTTCATACTTTCATTATCTCTGTTGTGCCCTTGATTATTGCTGCTTTTTGTTATCCATTAGGTAACCGTAAGATGATGGTCTTAGTAGATAATAAACTTACTACTATTGAGCGTATGTATGGTATGACACTGGTTACACTGCCCATATGGTTTATCATTTTTGGTGTAGGTGTAGCTAAAAATGGCTTACCTTCCTCTAATCAAGTATTACAAACATTTTCAGTTGCCATTTTTTCTGGAATCATAGCAACTGCACTTTTTTTCTATGCTACAAACTTAGTCAAACATAACCAAGGTAAGCTTGCTGCGGTCGAAGCAACACAGGCAACAGAAATTATATTCACACTTATTGGTGAAATGATTTTCCTTGGTCTGCCTTTACCAGATGCTATGAGTTTAATTGGTATCTCTTTAATTACACTAGGCATATTTATATATTGCTATCTAAATAGTTTGATTCAAGAAAATAAAGCTGATCTTTAAAATAGAAATCAACTTATTTCTAAAAATATAGTTCTATTTTATGAAACAATCACACTTATCGCTTAAATTTATAATTTAACAAGCGCTTCCTTCCAATCAACCACGTTGACATTCATCAAAGAAAACAAGATAATTTGTATGAATTCTATAAATGATGACTTGTTTGAAGGAGGTATGAAAGCAATGACGACAACACGTGTTGATCCACGTATTACAAGAACTAAAAAATTATTAATGGACGCTTTTCGTGAAATTGCTAAAGAGAAAAAAATCCATACAATTACTGTGAAAGATATTACAGATCGCGCTACTGTCAATCGTGCAACCTTTTACGCTCATTTTTATGATAAATACGATATTATGGACTATACATTATCGCAAACTATTCTTAAAAACTTGAATGACACTTTAGACATCGTATCTGAGCTCAACGCACAAACGTTATGTACAATCTTCATTAAAATCACTCGTTATATTAATGAAACCCATAATGAATGTCAGTTAAATAGCGATGCCTATGGCGAAGTAGTAGAAAAAAGAATAAAAGAAGAGTTAGAAGATATCTTCCTGACATTACTCGTACAAGAACATCCAAATGAAGATAGAGAAGCACTTGCTACTAGTGCAAGATTTTTATCGTGGGGACTATATGGTATCGCTAAACATTGGTTCCATACGAGTGACTTGCCTGCACGCGCTTATATTGATAAAGCATTACCCTTATTAATGACTCAAATATTAAAATAATATTCAAAAATCCCCTAAAGTACTGTTAATACTTCAAGGGATTTTTATATGTGGTTTATCATTAATTTTGTTTTGACTTATTCTTTATTATTGTTAATAAAGTCTAACACATCACCAGTAATCGCAACGGCATTATTACTTTCACCCTCTATACCACCATGATGTAATCCAATTACTTGGTTATTTTCATTAAATACTGGCGAACCAGAGTTACCACCATATGTACTTGCATCATAAGTGAGTTCTGTTCCTTGATTACCTATGATTTCCCCTGAACTTTCCCACATTGTTGCTAATGGTTTATCACCAGGGTAACCCGTAATCGTGACTGGATCATCTTTCGAAACAGTAGATGCGTCTTGAAGTGTCGCTGGCTGTACTACATCACCTACAGACTGTCCTTTATTATTTTCTTTAAAATGTACAAGCACTAAATCTGCAGAACCAGGATACGGTTGAACATCCTTTTCTGCAAACGTACCATAAGGGAAATGATTTTCATCTTGCGCAGCTGGTGCAAATGTCATATTACCGTCTGAAAGATTGGCAACATGTTTATTGGTTAGCACGGTATTTTTATCAATCACTACACCTGTAGCAATATTTTGTCCAAGGTTAATAAAGCCTACGGACTGGTAGTGACCTGATTGTGTATTTTCAATTTGATGTCTATCTTCGTTTGGTAATATAACTTTTTGAGAGACGTTAGATGGTTGATTCGTTTTATTATCATCTTGTTGTACTTCTGTAGATTGCGCTGGTTGCTTGCTTACTTCATTATTTTCTACATCTGCGTTGGCAAAGTGACTCCCTGATGCAAGTGTTAATAATAAAGCTAGAGATAATGTAACACTGCTAATCAATTTTCTTAAAAACATAAATAACCTCCAATTAAAAATAATTTGACTCTTTAAACTTATAGAATTTTCCGACAATAATCAAATGATAATAATATTTATCAATATAAATCCAATTATTATAAAAGTGTTCAAACATTAATATATAGAATTAATATCAAAGTATGTCTTTCTATTTTACTTTAAGCAACATAAATGACTATATGTTGTTTATGCAATATATGGCCAAGCATGTCGTTTGCGTTGTATGATAACTCAGTATACAATACTTCTATACAACACATGTTAGTTAGTTAATGCGTGTTGTTTAATCTTAAAGTTAGGAGGGATAGACGTGACAACAATTCAAAAACACAATGGTTTCAAACGGACTTTTCAAGATAGTCATTTAACTTTAGGGTTAATGCTTCCTTTTGATAATTCTGAACATGTCGCATTGTCGTTTGAAGATCAAAGTGATTTAGCACAATATGCTGAAGAACTTGGATTTACGAGCCTTTTTGTGCGGGATAACCCACTATACAGTCCACATTTAGGTAATGTAACGACAAACTACGATCCGTTTGTATTTTTAACTTATTTAAGTGCTAAAACTTCAAAAATCGCTCTCGGAACATCTAGTATTGTTGCTACATTACGTCATCCAATTCACATAGCCAAAGCTGCTAGTTCTCTTGACTTAATTTCAAACGAGCGATTATTGTTAGGGATAGCAACTGGAGATCGACCATTTGAATTTCCAGCATTTAAAGTTAAAACAGACCAATTAAAACAGTCATTTCAAAGCACCATAACTGCTTTAAATGACTTATGGCAAAACCATTCACCCCAAATTTCAAATGACTTATTTGAATTGCATGAGGATTCAGGTTTACAAGTACTACCTAAGCATAAACATGTGCCTATGTTTGCGACTGGTTATTCAAAACAAGACATATCCTGGTTAAAAAAACATGTTGATGGATGGATGTTCTATCCACAACCATTTCAACAGCAAAAGGCACTTTTACAAGATTGGCATAATAATGATTCATTCAAACCATTTATGCATCCCCTCGTCATTGATTTATCAAGTCATCCAAATGAACTTGTAAAACCAATTAAAGGTGGATATCGTTTAGGCCGAAATACCTTACTAAAAATACTACAATCCTATGAACGTATAGGAACTAACCATATTATGTTGCAATTAATTACAACAGAAAGATCATATCAAGATTTATTAACAGAGGTAGGGAATTATATTATTCCGCATTTTCCACCTCATCAATTATAGGAGGAAACCATATTATGACATTATTAGATAGAATTAATACACTCGCAAATAAAGAAAAAATTCAACCTTTGAGCATTGCAGAAAAACAAGAGCAACAAGCATTAAGACAAGAATATTTAAAAATGATTCGTGGACAAGTCATTAATACTTTCTCAACATTAAAAGTTGTAGATCCATTAGGTGAAGATGTAACACCAGACAAAGTGTATCAATTGCGTGAAGATATGGGTACACTAGAACTCAATTAATATATTGTTGTTACTGTAATCCAAGAATATATAACAAAAGGTAGGCCCTTATTTAGGGCCTACCTTTTGTTATAAGCAAATCATCCAGCTAATATTATAAAAAGCTATATCTTTGGTTTTATTGTATAATACATGGGTTTTTCAATTACTAAACAATATGCAATATCATTCCCATAATATTGCTATTTATTTTTCGAATCGCTTGAAATATTAGCTCATAAAAAGAAGTTAAATCAAGTGAATCCATAAATGACTTCAATCACCAAAGTGCCGGATATCATGCTTTTATGAGCCATTTTGAGCGTTGCTTATTAAAAATATTTTCTTAGATTGATCAAATGCTATATACTCTGATTGTCAAAAGAAAACTGCGTCTCTTTCTGACAATTTAAGCATCCGTCTCCTATATTATATCTCATGTCCTATCATCTCTTTTACTTGTTGGAATGCTTCTTCATTTCTTTTATAGTAAGTATACTTACCAAATCGTCGTGATGTTAATAATCCAGCACGTAGTAATAGAGACAAATGCTGAGACGCTGTTGACTGTGTAACCCCGAGCTTTTTATGAAATTGTGTTACACAGACCCCCGCTTCTTGAAAATCGCTAACTTCTGCTGGTTGTGGCGTAAAATGCTTTTCAGGTTCTTTCAACCATTGCAATATTTGTAATCTTGTCTCATTACCCAAAGCTTTAAAAATGTCTACTGGTTCCACTTTATTCATCAATATCCTCCATCTTTAAGATGCTATATTTAATTTTTACGATAATCTTCTCAAAATATTATCTATAAAAAATATTCACACATTAAACGTACTTTGTCCTATTCTATAATATTAATAAAAACAATATAGCTCAATATAAGATTTATTCCTTTATTTAGCATTATACATAAATATATATGAAAGAAGTGAGTTTTTGCTTCTATAAAAAATATCCTTATTTCTCTAACCATCACAAAAATTATCTACCATGATAAAATACATATACTATATGTACGATGCTTTCCTTCATTAATAAAATAAAAATGAGGCTATTGCCTCGTTTTTTAATTGTGAGACAATAGCCTATCATAAAATGTTTATTTATTTTATAAAATTTACTTTTGTATTACTCTGACACCTTAATAACTATTTTACCAAAGGCGCCACGCCCTAAATGTTCATATGCTTCTATTGCTTGATCAAATGAGTACACTGTATCTATGATAGGGTGTATGTTTAATTCATTAAACGCTTTATTCATATCTGCAAATGCTCTGCTATGACCTACATATATACCTTGAATATGTGCTTGTTTTGCTAATAAATCAAATAAATTCACTTCTGCAAACATACTTTTTAGAAATCCAACGACGTATATATGACCTTGTAAAGCAACAGCTTTGATTGAACGATTAATACTTTCTCCACCTACGACTTCAATAATGTGTTGTGCACCTTCACCATCTGTTAATTTCAATACTTCTTCTTCCCAATTAGGCGTGTCTACATAATTGATAATTTCACTTGCACCTAATTCTTTTGCTCTTTCTCCTTTGCTATTGCTACTTGTTGTGACAATAACCCTAGCACCTAAAGCTGAGGCAATTTGGATTGCATAAACTGATACACCACCTGTTCCTAGTACAAGCACAGTATCACCAGCTTTGATTTTTCCATACTCTACTAAAGAAAACCATACGGTCAATGCTGCGATAGGTAATGTGGAGGCTTCTTCATCAGATAAGTTTGAAGGTGCCATGACAGCTGCATATTCTTCTAATATCATATATTCAGCTAAGCCACCATCATTTGGTCCACCAACTGCTGTTGGTGCATAATCTTGACTTGGTGCACCATCAACCCATTTAGTGTATAAATGAGATACCACTCGATCACCTTTTTTAAATTTAGTTACTTCGTTGCCAACTTTCACAATTTCCCCTACTGCATCAGAAACTGGAATAAATGGTTTGTTCATTAAATCTGGTAAATAATCGCCATCAATAATTGACTTATCTCTGAAATTTAAAGATACTGATTTTACTTTCACTAATATTTGTCTAGGACCTGGTTCTGGTGTCTCAGTTTCTACTAATTTTAAATTTTCTAGTCCGATACCTTCTTTTCTCCATGCTTTCATAATACATTCGCTCCTTCTTTTTATTTACATTTAAACATTAAACGAAATAACGATATATAATTTTATGTGGTGTTATTCTGTAAAATCTTTAATCCTTTTAATAAATCAATTCATAACTTACGAAATACAGTCAATTACATTTAAACCACAAATCATTAAATCATTTTTGTTATATACGCATAATACATCGTCATTTAACGAATTGTCAATTCGAATGTTTTATATCTTTCAAAATTTCGTATTTTTATCAACACTAATCAAATAATGCTTTAAAATAATTTTTAATTCATCTCTTACATTTACTCTATCCTCCCAAAAAAACATTACGATAATATTTTTTTAAAATTTTAAAATTTTTTTGTTTTTTTAACATTATTCCGGGTATATTCATAATGTTAGCGGATTACGCTATGCGCACAGTCTTATCTTCAATAAATGTGGTTACAGCATTTTTGAATGTACTTTTACTGTGTATTTACTAATTTAAGGAGGTAATACATATGACTGATACAGCTATGCCACTATTATTAAAAATCCTAGAACTTCTAGAAAAAGGATTTTTATAATTCAATCGTTATTTCATAGATAAACTCTAAAGCATTACCTAGACCTTTAATTAACTTCTTGCAAAGTTAATTAGAGGTCTAATTTATTTAGCTCTAATTAAAAAACCCCGATCTTAAGTTTATTAAGATCGGGATGAGACGCTAGGATTAGTCTTCAATTTCATTTAGTTGTTTAATACGATACGCTAAATCTTCAAAGTCTATGATTCTCGCTTGTCTATGCATTTCTTTATTTTTATAAAATAAAATGACCACTGGGGAGGTAAATAGTGATAATTGACCAGCTGCTTCTGGTATTTCATTAATCATAATGTTTACACTCTCTACATTATAAGTTTCAGCTAATGCATTTACTTTAGGAAAATCAGCATGACAAACGCTACAATTTTCAGACATTACATATAATATAAGTTTATCTTTTGTATTTATTTCATTCAATAACTCATTATAATTCATCACTTTTTTCAAACTCATACAACTCCTTTTAACATCATTTTTATAGTATTAATTCCCCAAAATTTCAGATTACTTACAAATACTCACTTCAATCATCAATTCATTTTGTAATAATATCTCCTGAAAGTAAAATATATTGTATCACTTTTAATTTACATATTTATATTCAAAAAACCTGACAACCATTTAAAATGATTGTCAGGTTTTTATAGTTATGGTTCATTCCATTTAAATCATAAGTATTACTTTTTCAGCCGACTAAATTTTTCAACTTTATTATATTGTTCTATTTGCCAATGTGAAAAAGGGTATTTAGAATTTCTATTTTTTAAACTTTGCATAGGTATATTGATTGTTAAATAAACAACCACAAAATAAACTACAATAGCTATAATCCACGTTAAAATACTAATTAAACCGTGTTGATAAATATAAAATATATAATAGATGCTAATTGGTGTAAAAAGGATGACACTTGTCACCAAGCCAGGATTATACCAAGTACCCATAGCCTTATTTATTGAGTACCCATGCCCTACAAGTTGCATTAAGTTAAATATCATTGTAGCCAAACCTAACCAAATGAGTTGAGGAAAGATTAACGCTAAAATATAAAAAATATATACGCTTAAATTAATCATACATGTCGATAAAGCATTTGCAGGAAATCGTGAAAAATCATTTTCTTCTTTAAAACTTGCTTTATTAATAACAATAGGTCCGCCACCAGGTAAAATATATTCCTCAAATTGATGTATCGCCAACGCGATTAGACTATACATTAATATTACTTGGAGATCATTCAGTTGTTGATGCCCCCACAGAATCATATAAATTAACAGTATTACAAACACGACAATAGTGAGGTATTGCCATTTATTAGTCAAAAATTTCATCTAAATACCTCCAAGTTATTTATTCACTTTATTGAAAAACTTACCTTTTCTTATTAAAGGTATCAATCTGTGTGTCTGTATGTTTTTGAGTTAAATAAAATAAACACCCATACCACCAGACTGACTGAGGCAGATATTGCTAATACTGAGAAAATAGAGATATTCATTGTATTTAGCCCTGAGATGAGCACATATGATATTGGATCGAATCCAGTCATTGCTAAGAATATTAAACTCATCACACGACCTGTCACTTTTTCATCAGAGAATTCTTGTGCCATTGTGATAAATGGAATATACACAATCGTATACGTTAGACCTATTAAGAATAGTAAGAGTACTTGCCATATTACTGCATTCACCTGTGTGAATACTAGGAACAGTACCAGCATTAATAATAAAGTGAAAAGTGTTATCTTCCCACGTCCCTTTTTAAAAGTAATAGCGCTTAATAGTGCCGTTCCAGTCAACATCCCCACGCCTAAACTGGATTGAAGATAAGTTAAATTAATCGGCGTTCCTCCAGATGCTTCTACTAATATAGGAATACCTACACTTAATGCACCTAGTCCAAAAAAGTTAGCAGTTATCAGAATAATAATACCTGTTATTAAAAACCGTGAAGATTTTACATATCTAAATCCTTCAATAATATCTCTAACCGGCGTATTATTAGAATGCTCAACCGCACTTGTTTCTTTAATTAATGGAGGAAATACAAAAATTGCTGACAAGAATACAAAAATCAATGCCAAATAAAAACTCGTTGCTATTGAATAATGCTCCATGACGATTCCAGCGATAATTGGGCCAAAAATAAATGATATTTGTGTACCACCCTGAAATAGTGAATTCGCTCTTTGGAGTTGGAACTGTTCGACGACTTTAGGTATCAATGATGTACTCGCAGGTCCAAAGAAAGCATCTAGCATGCCAAAAAATGCAGCTAAAATCATCAAAGGTACAAGTGATAATTGATCATTAATCATTAAAAAGTAAAGAATGACTAGTACTAAAGCTTCTGCAATATTTGAATAATACATTATTGTCGTTTTTTTAAATTTATCAGCTACCATGCCACTAAATGTCATCATTATCAATCTTGGAACTGTGGCAGCTACCAAAATATAACCTAATGCCATAGAAGATTTTAATTCTTTTACAGCATACCATGTGATTGTCGTTAAAATTGTACTAAATCCAATCATCGCAAAAATACCTGCCAACAACATTAGCATGAACGTACGATTGAATATAAGTTTGTTAGATGTTTTCAATTTTTATCCTCCTATACGCTATTTAGACACCCCTTTATTTTGCGTCTAAAGTGTTTCATTTAATTATGTATAATTTTACGTTAGCCTTTAAAGACATAACCTTTTCAACTTAGTTTAGCTAAATTGATGAAATTATGTTCATCACCTATGCCTAGATTGTATTTACGATAACTTTACACAAGACTCAATTTCTCGTATATCCAATCTTTAAATAGCTTATTTATTACACTATTATTAAATTCATTTAATTAACATGTTACAAGTATAACAAATATATTTTTAGAATTAAGAAAATTCTAATTAAATATGAAAATTCCTTTAATATAATTCTAACAATATTATTAAATTATTTTGCTAAGATCATAATAATTTAATAGACTACTATATTAAACTTCAACTATTTTTACTTCTATACTTACACATAAAAATAGTAGCCTAACAAGCTACTATTCTTCATTAATATATTTAATATGCTTCTGTTAAAATTTTTTCCATTGAGCGATTAACACTCTGGTCGTACATGCTCCCAAATTTCAGTAAATGCACCATTAATAAATACAATCTATAAAATTCTATACGGGCTGGGGCCCCATGTGCTAAAGGGTAATGTTGGTTATATGCCTCATAAAACGCTTGTGTAAATCCTCCAAAAACAGTAGTGATCCCAATGTCAAATTCTCTATCCCCATATAACGGAGCCGGATCAAATAATGCTGGCGTTCCATCTTCTAAAAACATAACGTTTCCAGCCCATAAATCACCATGTAAAAGCGAAGATTTACTATTGTGCTGTTCTAATTTATCTACAATAATTGTTCTCACTTGGTTATACCGTTTAACATCTTCATCTGTCCAAAGACCTTGGCCGTGTAATTCATCTTTTAGATGATCTAAACGATATTCTACAAATAAAGTAACCCACTCGTTTGTCCAACTATTATCAAATGAAATGTTTCCACCTTCATACGGTAAATCAAAACCAAACTTTTGATTCTGTTGTTGTTGACTATGTACCTTTGCCACAAGTTGCCCGAGTTCACGCTGACTTCCTGTCGTTCCTTCTTGTAAAAATGTTAATAATAAATAAGCATCATCATGAATTTCTCCACTGTCAATGACTCGAGGTGCATTGATATGATATGCTTCAAATAAATCTAGCCCTGCTATTTCTGCTTCAAAAAATGATTTGTCTCTGTTACGTTGCACAAGTAAAAAATAAGTATCTTCTGGCGTTTTTACTTGAAAGGCCTCGTTTACATCGCCACCACCAACTGGAGATATGGATTCAATATTATCCAATGGAAGGTGTGCCAGCCATTGTTGTTTCATTTTTATGCCTCCATTAGCTTATGTCATTAAATTTATCATCCTATTGTTATTACCTTTTTATTACCAAGTTAATCAATATTGTCTTCTTTCATTTAATTAATGTGACACTTCTATAAATTCTATAAGTTTACTCTAGGCATACATTGTGTAAAATGCTAGTCTATTAAAGACATCCATTTCACAAACTTGTGACAGTTCATTGTGTAATGTGATTTATATACATATTTTCAAAAATAATAAATACTAAAATTTGATAAATGGAGCGGTAATATCATGTATAAACTCATTAAACCTATTTTATTTCAATTTGATCCTGAAAAAGCACACGGTATGACTATCGATGCATTAAAATTTGTTCAAAGACATTCAAAGTTATTACCTGTAGTTCGTCAGCTATTCCATTATGAACATCCAATATTAAAACAAAATATTAAAGGGATTCCTTTTCCCAATCCAATCGCACTTGCAGCAGGCTTTGACAAATCTTGTGAAGTGCCAAAAGCTTTAGAAAACGCTGGGTTCGGCGCCCTTGAATTAGGAGGTATCACACCTAAACCCCAACCAGGAAACCCTAAACCACGTATGTATAGATTGGTCGAAGATGATGCTATAATCAACCGTATGGGCTTTAATAATATCGGTATGAATAAAGCATTGAGCAATTTGCGCAAATATAGTTATAAGATTCCAGTTGGTTTAAATATCGGTGTTAATAAACTCACGCCTTACGAAGAACGTTACCAAGATTATATTAGAGTCATTGATACTTTTAAAAATGATGTTACGTTTTTCACTGTAAATATTAGCTCGCCTAATACTGAAAATCTGCAAAGTTTCCATGATAAAGATGAATTTTCTCAACTTTGTTCAGCTATTCAATCTTATAAAGTACAGCATGAGATATCTGTGCCTATTTTTATTAAATTAACTTCTGACTTAGACTTAGCTGGATTGGGACGCATGCTAGATTCTATTGTAGAGACATTTGATGGGATTATCTTAGCAAACACAACGCAACAACGTGATAATTTACATTCAACCAATCGTTCAGAAACTGGCGGATTAAGTGGCAGACCTTTATTTGAACGCAATTTAGAAATGATTAACTATACTTATAAAAAGACAAACGGACAATTTTTAATCATTGGTACTGGTGGCATATTCGATGCTGATGATGTGATAATGATGTTACGTCACGGCGCCTCACTTGTTCAAATTTACAGTTCTTTGGTATTTGAAGGTCCCGGATTAACTAAAAAGCTCAACAAATCGCTCACACAATATCTTGAGTCACACGGTTATAACCACGTAAGCGAAATTATTGGCTTAGATGTAAAATAGTTTATAATGTTATTAAAGAATAAGTGAGATATATTATTACTTTAATTTTAAAAGGGTATTTATATCATAAAGGAGGCATTATTATGTATAAAAATATATTATTGGCCTATGACTTTAACAATACGTTCAATAATGTACCTGAACAATTACTAAAATTGACAGAACACGCAGATGATGCAGAAATTACTATATTCAATGTAATTCCGGAAGGTGAACTGCAAACTTCTGTACGTTATGACGATAAACACTTTGAAGAAATTGCACAGGAAAAGAACGAAAAACTCAAACCTTTTGTAAAACAATTAGAAGATAGCGGTTTAAATGTTACAGTTAAATTTGCTACTGGTTATATTAAGCAGATGATTTTAGAAGAAATTGAAGAAAACAATTATGAAATGATTGTGATGAGTAATAAACGCTCAAAACCTGAACTCAAAAATGTTTTGGGGAATGTCACTCATAAAATTGCAAATCATGCTAATATTCCCGTTCTAATTATCAAATAGTCTATAAACACAAAAACTCAAAATCATTCAATCTTGGTCGCTGATGACTTTTATTGAAATAGATTTTGAGTTTTTTGTATAAATACTTTTTTAGTTAGCTATCATATGTGCCGCTACTCGTCTTACGGTTTCAAGTAAGTCTCAATAACTTGTAAAACACCTGATTCATCATTAGAAGGTGCCCTATATTTTGCAACTTTCGCAAGTTCTGAGCTACAATGCTCCATTGCGTAACTATGCTCAGTCAACGCTAGCATCTCTAAATCATTATTCGCATCACCAAATGCCAGTAGTTCATTATTTTTCAGACCCCACTGTGTTAGTAATGTTTGGATTGCTACCCCTTTATTTACCTCAGGTAAAATCAAATCAACACTGTCATTTCCACTTGTAACTGCTCTCACTTCACCTGCAAAAGTTTCTTCTAAACCTGCGATAACTTCTTTTACTTTAAATTCATCCTTAATTCTAAGTGCTACTTTAACGAAGTAATCATTTCCTACTTGCTTTAAATCTGCAACTTTTTCAATATCGTAATAATAATGTTTTATAAATTCAATAAATTCTTCACTACTATCTTGGTTAATATATGCAGATTTAATACCACTTAAAACGATATCGTTTACTTTATAATCATGAATGATTGTGTGCAGTAAATCTAAAATAAGTTCACGATCAAAGTAATGTGATGCTATAATTTCATCATTAAAATAAGTGACTGCGCCATTTTCTGCAACATACGTAATTGCTTCTTCTTTTCCAGAAAATATTGATCGCAACTGTGCATATTGATTACCACTTGCCACAATAAATTTTAAATTTTTAGCCATGAGTTCATTAAATATTTTTTCAAAATGTGCCTCATCAAATGTGTGGTCAGACCTTAAAAACGTACCATCTTTATCTACTGCAATTGCTTTAATCATACATACACGCCTTTCAAATTTAATTTTATAATATAAAGTACTATAAGACACATGTTGGTTTACATCGCAATGACGTTAAATAAATGACCATCTATATCACTAAACAAACCGCCATAATAGCCTCCATGTCTGGTACCACTTTGCAAAACCTCACCAGCCGCTTCTTTTACTAGTTTTAATAATTCGTCAACTTCTTGTTCTGATGATACGGATATAGAAACCAGTGCTTCATGCGTACCTATTTCTGATAGTTGTGCTACTTTTTCAAACTGACTATATTCAATTAACATAATGATTTTATTATCTTTTGTTTCAATACCTCTCATTTTATCTATTACGTTTTCTTGTTGCTTAATACCAAAACCAATTGATTCGAAAAATTTTTCACTTGCTTTAAGATTTTTTACAGGTAAATTGAGCCATGCTGATTGTATATCCATTTCACCACTCCTCTACTTTTCATCAAATTTATGTACTTCAATTACAGTAAAACATAAAATTACACATAAGTAATGTTTCTACCATTTATTTGACACATTATCTCTATTAAGTTAAAGTGTTCAACATCTTATTTACTTATCTAAAGTAACTTTGACATACTTAACTTAAGTTACAAAATACAATAATCAATGCAACAACTTATATCATGTCACGTCACAGTTCGTGAATGGTGAATCAACTACTATAAACATAACTAAACAATGAAATAGCATCATTTTAAAATCAAATTAAATGATGCATTGAGCGTGCTTTATTGGATACAAAAACGCATATCATTATAACTCTCGCGTTCACTGCATTTATTGTAGTTCCATTAAGGAGGTAATTAAATTAATGTCCAGTTCAATTAAAGTCCATGTCCTACATACTGGCTCAGTGATTGTTGATGAAGCTTTACCGTTCAACTACAAATCTAACCCACCTTTTGCTTGGACAGGTCTATTTAGGTCAAAAAAGAAACAAATGCGTTTACCGGTATCTATTTATCTTATAGAACACCCTAAAGGACTTGTCTTAATCGATACAGGTTGGCATGCAATGAATCGGACAAAGCCATTTAAAAACCTAGCTTTAGCCTATCCAATTTATAAGGCAGATTTACCTGAAGGTCAAGCTGTCCACGAACATATTGAGCAACTTGGCTACCAAGTTTCAGATATAGATTATGTTGTCTTGAGCCATCTACATTGTGATCATGCAGATGGTTTAAGGCATGTTTCAACTGCAAATCACATTTTAGTTAGCCAAGAAGAGTTAGATGCGGCTAATCATAATACAATCGGATATGCACCGCACCAATGGGAGAATATCAATATCGATACCTTTACATTCACTCATAACGGTATAGGACCCACAGGTAAGTCATTTGACTTATTCGATGATGGCACGATTGAATTTGTACATACACCAGGACATAGCATGGGCCAATGCGCGGCACGAATCAAAGCACATAAAGAAGATAATGCTTTTTTACTATTAGCTTCAGATGCAGCATATGCTTCAAAATCATGGGATTACGGTATTTTACCAGGACTCGTAAATAATAAGGAAGAGACAATCAATTCTTTAAATTGGATCAAATCTCAAGCGACCCATCCTCAATGCATTCAAGTCCTTGCTAACCATGATCCCGATATTAAACCTCAAATATTCAATTTATAAAATAATGTTCATTCTGGTTTAATCAGAATGAACATTATTTTGATGAGCGGATATATCATTTCCCCGGTTATATTAATCTACTATTTATTCTTGTTTCAGTTGCGATTAAACTCACTCGGAAATCATAATGTGTGGTTGCGATCACATATAAAAAAACTGTCGACAAAGTTATAAAACTTTATCGACAGCAACAACCTAAACAAGATTCAACGCTAACTATTCATATTTATTACAGTAATATAACATTACTTCACTTCCTCATTAGTCATAAGTTCTCTTACTGCATTAAGATTTACTTTATTAATTAGTTGATTATAAGTTTCTAATGCTAAGTCAATGACTCGTTTTCCTTCATCTGTTAAATAAATATACATTGCACGTTGATCTGCAGTACATTCTTGTCTAACAACTAATGGTTTCTCTACTTTTTCTATTCTTACAATAAGTCGTGACATTGCACTTTGACTTAAATCTATTATTTTAATTAAATCGTTAATTTTATATTTTTTACCTTTTGCTTTAAAAATTTCATAAAGTACATAAAATTCTTTCAAACTTAAATTATATTTTTCTTTCAACTTTTTTTCTATCATCATATCAATATAATGGACGTATTTTGTCACTTCTATCCAATTATCAATCTTTTGTTGTCTTTCCATCGCTTCTCCCTCCAATCACTACTGAAGTTCAGTGTGTTCAAACGACTTTTTACTTTCCCAAATCATAACATGTGCTACCCATAATTACCTTATTCATTGTTTATAGTTAAGCTACACCCTCGGGCGCATCTTTATTTTTATATTTAAATTTCAGTGTGATTTAACCTTATAGTTAACAATTTCAATCAGCAGCTATTTCATTAGTATATCGAAAGTAACTGCTTTGTGTAAGGATGACGTTGTTCATCAAATAATGCTTCCCGTTTAAAATCATCTACAACTGCGCCATCATTCATTACGATGATACGCTCTACAAATTGATTAAGAAAAGCGATATCATGAGAAATTACAATCATTCCTTTATTCGTCTTAGTATGATAGCCTTTCAATAATTCTATCATTCTCTGCTCTGCAATCACATCTAAACTTGCTGTAATTTCATCACAAATAAGCATATCGGGTTGCAACATGAGCGTGCGTATCATATTGAACCTTTGTAATTGACCTCCACTTAATTGATCTGGGTATCGCTCTAATAACTTAACATCCAAATGCATATGCTCCATTAATGATTTCGCTCTATCTCTAACGTCTGCAAACTTCCCATTTTGATAATATTGCATAGGTTCTTCTAGTGATTTTTGAATAGTATATTTTGGGTTAAAACTATCGTATGCATGTTGAAAAATAGGTAATAATTGCAAGCCATTTGTATAAATTTTACCTTGTTTGGGATGAAGTAATCCTAACATCATGCGTACTAATGTTGTCTTTCCTGAACCACTTTCACCTACAATACCAATAACTTCATTTGAATCTATTGTTAGATTAATATCTCTTAAAATAGTTGAATGTTTATAATTAAAATATATTTCCTTCAATTCAATCATATGCACCCTCGTTTCTCAACTGACTTCGGGCGTTAAATAGTTTCAAACTATATGGATTTATATTACCTTCTTTAAAAGCTGTTACATGGTTTGAATCTATGATATTCCCATGTCTTATAACATGAATCCAATCACTAAAATGTAATACATGAGATAAATTATGAGTGATAAGTAATAGTGTTACTCCGTGTACCGCTGCCAAATGTTTAATCAAATGCATCACGTGAAATCCTGTAATCGCATCTAAAGACGCTGTCGGTTCATCTGCAATGAGCAATTTAGGTTTCAACATGAGCACACTTGCAATTTGAACTCTGGCAAGTTGTCCACCTGACAGACTAAAACGATAGCGCTTCATAACCTCATCAGGATTTAAATCTACAGATTCCAATGACTGCCTCACTATTTGTTTGGCGATTGATTTTTCAACCTTATAATGGGCTCGATAAATCGCAATCAGTTGTTTACCTAATTTTGTATGATCATTAAAACTGTGTGTATAATCCTGAGATATAAAACCAATATCTTTTCCGAGTAACGCTTGCACATTAATCACATTATGGTCGTTATAACAGAATCGTTCATAATACATGTTTAACATATCAGGGACTTGTTGAACCATAGCTTTAGCTGTTAGGCTCTTTCCTGAACCACTCTCTCCGACTAACACGTTGACTTGACCTTCCTTTAGTGCAAGATTAACATCATGTATTAACTCAATCCCCTTATTATCCTTAATCGTTAAATGCGTTATTTCAAGAATGTTAGCCATCTCTATGACGTTCCCCTTTCAATAGTTGATCTCGCAACGCATCACCTGCTAAGTTAAATAAGAGAATCGTCACAGTAATTAAGCAGGCAGGCGCTAGTAATAACAATGGATATGAACTGATGTAATCCCGTCCAGCATTTAACATTGCCCCCCATTCAGGCAAAGGCGGTTGCGCACCTAAACCTAGAAATGATAATGATGAAATATATAAAATAATTTTCCCAAAATCTACAGTCATTAAAACAATAATAGATGGCGTCACCTGTGGCAAAAAGTGCTTGATGATAATTTTCCATGATGGTACATTAAATAATTTCGCCATTTGTATATAGGGTTTGGTTGTCTCACTGCTGACAATTGCACGTGTCATTCTAGTGTAGGTCATCCATTTAATTACTGTAATAGCTAAAACCAAGTTCCAAATACTAGGTTTAAAAAAACTTGCCATTGCAATCATTAATATAAATTCTGGAATGCTTAAGCCTATATCAATCACTCGCATAATTATTGTATCGATGATCCCTTTTTTATATCCTGCCATTAGTCCAAGTGGTACGCCAATACATACTGTAATCAACAAAGTAATCAAACTAATGATCAGAGTATACCTTGCGCCCATAATTATTCGAGACATTAAATCTCTACCATAGTCATCTGTGCCTAGCCAATGGGACAGACTTGGCATCTCTAACGTTTGATTTAGGTTTACCTCTAACGCGTTATGTGACGACACAAAACATTGAGCAATGAAAAGTGTAACGATATAACAAGCAAAGACATAGAAAATAATATGCTGTTTGTTTAGACGTCTCATAATGGTGCACCACCCTGACCATCGCCATTATTTTTATGTTGCAAATTCATATAACGTCTTTTAGGATCTATCCACAATAATAATAAGTCACTTATCGTATTAGCGAGCACTACAAAGCAACCAATCATAATGACTGCACCTTGTACGACAGGATAATCTCTCGCTCTAATACTATCTACAAGAAATCGACCAACGCCTGGAATTCCAAAGAGGTTTTCAATCACAACGGTGCCGCCGATAAGACTTCCTATAGACATTCCAAGTACAGTTATTATAGGTATAATTGCTGGTTTAAATAAATCTTCCCATAATATATAACGTTCTGACATACCTCTCAGCCTTGAAGCTTTCACTTCTTTGGACTGGTAAAGTTCAACTAAGCTCGAACGCATAAGCCTTACATAATAAGCACTCATACCGATACTAAGCGAAGTTATCGGAAGGATATAACCTGCAATAGAGTCAACTCCAGAAGAAGGTAATAAACCAAACTTTTGTGAAAAAATATATATTAGCAGCGTTCCTAAGAAAAATGACGGCATACTCACCGTGAAAGATGTCACCGTTCGTATAATTGTGTCTATCCATGTATGGTAATATTTAGCAGCGATTATTCCTAAAGGGACAGCTACTACAAACACCAAGATGATTGTACATAAAGCAATTACTAACGTGGTAGGTGTGTAATATATAAGTTCGTTAATCACTGGCTCACCTGTTTGGTAGCTCTTACCAAAATTCAATCTTATAATTTGTCCCAACCATTGGATATACTGTATGAGTATTGGTTGATTTAACCCTAAATTTTCTTTTGTTGCTTTGATTTGCTCATTAGATACATTTGCCACATCTAGATGCAGTATTTTACTAATAGGGTCTCCAGGCGTAAGTTTCATTAAAATAAATGTAATTGTAGAAAGGACAAATAATACAATAATCATTTGTCCAATTCTAGATAATATATTTTTTAATATCATTGTTTTTTACTAACCTTATAGTCGATAAGATAAATTCCCTCTGGTGCAGCTGTTAAATTTTCTACGTTTTTACTTAAACCAACGATATTATCATTGTAAGTAATGTAACTATTTGCTAAGTCTTTATTTGTAATATCTATGATTTCATTTGTTAGTCGGTTGCGTTCATCTTTATTCACTGTAGTATTAAAACGATTAATTAGTGCAGTTACTTTTTTATTACTATAACTGCCAGCATTAATAGCCCCTTCACTTTTATAAGCTTGATTAAAGAAGTATCCTGTATCCCCTCTTGGAATTGTACCGAAGCTATAAAGTGAAGCGTCCCATTGGTTTTTATCTTTTAAATAACCGTCGATGTCATCTACATTTCTTAAATTAATATCTATATTGACTTTCTTAGCATCCGATTGAATTACTTGTGCCATTTTAGGTAGCTCTGGACGTCCATTATATGTAGAAACTGTTAGCTTCAATGGGTGTGACTTGGTATAACCTTCTGCTTCCATTAACTTTTTCGCTTTGGCTATATCTTGTGTTTGTATATCTTGATTGTTTATAAAATCTAATTTCGTATTAAACGGCCCAGTTGCTGGTGTTGCATAGCCTTTAGCCACATTTCGAGCGATACTATCACGATTTATAACTTTATCAAGTGCTTCTCGAATAGGTTTTGTCATTTTATCACTTTTATGATTATACATAAGTAAGCCAGTCCTAAATCCAGAAACAGTTGAAACTTTTGAATTCTCACTGTTTTTTAATGTTGTTACTTTTTCAACTGGCACATCAGTAATCACATCTGCTTTACCTGAATCTAAATCACTTGTACGTGCATTACCATCCTCTTGATAAGTTACTTTAATATGATCTAACTTAGGCTTGCCTTGCCAATAATCATCATTACGATCTAATTTAATACTCTGAGATTGTTGATAATCCTTTATTTTATACGGCCCGGTTCCAACTGGTTCCTTATTGATATTCCCATCAGCTTTCGTATCATAAATTGCAGAAAAAGGACTTGCTAACTCTGATACTAATTCTGGATAGGGTGCTTTGGTGGTTATCGTCACTTGTTGTCCTTTTGTTGTAATTTCTTTAATCGGGAGTGATCCTTTAACCAAATCGCTTTTTTTAATACTCTCTTCTATGCTTGATTTCACTGCTTTACCAGTAACTTTTTTACCATTTTGGAATTTAATATCATCCCTTAACGTTAATTCTAATTGCGTTGGTGAAGTTTGATGATAAGACTTAACTAATAACTTTTGAACTTTACCTTCAGCTGTAGCTTTAAATAAAGCTTCTGCAGCCCCAACTTTCACTGGTACATCTGTATTGTATGGGGCAATTGATGTTGTTTTCAAAGGCAATTCAACATTCAATGTTCTTCCTTTAGATGAATTCCCTGCGCTACTACATCCTGCTAAAATAACTGCAGAAGTTGCTAAAAGTGCAAGCATTTTTTTCATTTATTCTCCTTCTTTCCAAAGTAATCATTGTTAAATGTTTAGATTCAGATAACTTTTGGTTTGACCAAACACACATTTTTAAATTTCACGATTTAGCGTTGCCATTTCTCTTCCCTTTGGTTACCTGCAAAAAGCATAATCCAAGTCGCTATAATAAATGGGAGCGTAAATACTGGCAACCCAAACGGTGTTAATAGCGTCGTCATACTGGCATGTAAAATAACCGTTAGTAAAATACCTAAAATGATACTTATATAACGCGAAATTTTTGTATTAAAGTTTATACCTAATGCTAGCACAGTAAGTATGACATTATAACCAAACAACCCATCATTTATTTGATCGTGATTAGCGCCTAATACTATTACCGCTGCAAAACCAATGACATTGGCAATCATGGCAAATACTCCCGCTTTTCTAGATGCAATGAATATACCAATTAGGATTAATACACCTGCAAGTATACTTTTCAATAAAAATATTTCACTAAAGCCTGATAAAAAAGCATTTATAAAATGGATACTATGGCCCGAAAATTTAATCTCTTGTACAGTGTCAGGTAAAATATTGACATCCGCATTTACAAATTTAAATTGAAATGACATTAATAAAATCATCCAACTTACAAATACATATGGCATCGTTAGCATGGGCACGCCAAACGGCTTTAAAAAAACTCTAAACGCTGCACCAATTGGCATTGTTATAACTATGGCTACTAATATAATGATGATGCTATACCATTTTGGAACTAAAAAAAGTGTTAAAGCAATTGCAGTTAATACCGGATTAAATCCTGCCAATCCCATATTGATTTCTTGTTCTGAATAATTTGTTCTTTTAGCTAGTAATAATGAAATGACACTGGCGATTAAAGCCATGAGTCCTACTTTCCAATTACCTATAAATAAACCAACTAATATAAACAATCCCGTCCACGCATGATTTAACAGCAAAACTTGTGCAACATTCTTCAATATAATCTGCATTGCATTCACTTTGTCACCTGATTTCTAAATATGCTCTAACTTAATTTATAATATATTAATCTATATTGAATTTAAAGCAATACATATTTTTTATCACAAAATTACTTTTTATCTGTGAAATGAATTTCAATGTGTAATTCTTGTAGTTCAATCCTATTCGTCTTATTATTAAAGTGCACGTATATATTATGTACAAATTATATAAATTGGGAAGGTAGTGAGTTTCGTGCATTTTACACAACGTGAACAAGATAAATTGATGTTAGTCGTAGCAGCTGATTTAGCGCGCAGACGGCAACAAAGAGGGCTAAAATTAAATTATCCCGAAGCCGTAGCAATTATTAGTTTTGAATTGCTAGAAGGTGCAAGAGATGGAAAAACTGTTGCAGAACTTATGAGTTATGGCAGACAAATATTGGGTGAAGATGACGTCATGGAAGGTGTTACTGATATGTTAACCGACATAGAGATTGAGGCCACTTTCCCTGATGGAACTAAATTAATTACAGTTCATCACCCGATTGTATAAGGAGGAATGGTTTATATGAAACCTGGTGAAATTATTGTAAAACGTACTGAAATTGAAGTGAATAAAGGCCATGATGCAACGATCATAGACGTAAAAAATACTGGTGATCGACCTATTCAAGTTGGTTCACATTATCACTTTTTCGAAGTTAACCCTGCCCTTCATTTCGATCGTGAGAAAG
The DNA here is from genome assembly GCF_030294405.1 of Staphylococcus casei. NCBI lineage: Bacteria > Bacillati > Bacillota > Bacilli > Caryophanales > Staphylococcaceae > Staphylococcus > Staphylococcus casei. The sequence continues at coordinate 375,093 of NZ_CP125718.1, read as the reverse complement.
CTTATGGCAAACGTTTAGATATTCCTGCAGGTGCAGCTGTTCGTTTCGAACCAGGGGATGAAAAAGAAATTCAGCTTGTGGAATATACTGGGAAACGTAACATTTTTGGATTCCATGGTGCCGTTGACGGTCCCATAGATGAATCACGTGTCTACAAACCAAATAAAGATAACACAAATATTAAAGCGAACCAAAAAGCGAAACAATCTAGTGCTAATGCCAATAAAGAAAGTGGGGAATAACGATGAGTTTTAAAATGACGCAATCACAATATACAAGTCTTTATGGTCCAACTGTTGGTGATTCCGTTAGACTTGGTGATACAAATTTATTTGCTAGAGTTGAAAAAGATTATGCTACGTACGGAGATGAAGCAGCATTTGGTGGTGGCAAGTCTATTCGAGACGGTATGGCCCAAAATCCTAACGTGACACGCGATGACAAGAAAGTCGCAGATTTAGTCATTACAAACGCAATGATTATTGACTATAACAAAGTCATCAAAGCGGATATTGGCGTAAAGAATGGATATATCATGAAAATTGGTAAAGCTGGTAACCCAGATATTATGAATAATGTCGACATCATTATTGGTGCTACAACAGATGTTATTTCTGCTGAAGGAAAGATAATTACTGCTGGCGGGATTGATACGCATGTCCATTTTATAAATCCAGAACAATCACAAGTAGCTCTTGAAAGTGGCGTTACAACACATATAGGTGGAGGTACAGGCGCTTCAGAAGGTTCAAAAGCAACAACTGTAACGCCTGGCCCATGGCATCTCCATCGTATGCTAGAAGCAGCCGAATCCTTACCTTTAAATATTGGCTTTACCGGTAAGGGACAAGCTGTAAACCATACCGCTTTAGTGGAGCAAATCCATGCAGGCGCTATAGGATTAAAAGTACATGAAGATTGGGGCGCAACGCCTTCTGCATTAAATCACGCATTAAGTGTAGCGGACGAATATGATATTCAAATCGCATTACATGCCGATACATTAAATGAGGCTGGTTTTATGGAAGAAACTATGGCTGCTGTGAAAGACCGCGTACTACACATGTATCATACTGAAGGTGCTGGTGGTGGTCACGCACCTGATTTAATAAAATCAGCTGCTTACAGTAACATCCTCCCTTCATCTACTAATCCAACACTCCCTTATACGATTAACACAGTGGATGAACATTTAGATATGGTAATGATTACACATCATTTAAATGCTTCAATCCCAGAAGATATCGCTTTTGCTGATTCTCGTATTCGCAAAGAAACGATTGCTGCAGAAGATGTCTTACAAGATATGGGTGTATTTAGTATGGTAAGTTCCGATTCCCAAGCTATGGGACGTGTGGGGGAAGTAATTACGCGTACTTGGCAAGTTGCTCATCGTATGAAAGCACAGCGTGGCCCGTTAGATGGTGATAGTGAATATAATGATAATACACGTATCAAGCGTTATATCGCTAAATATACAATTAACCCTGCAATTACACATGGTATTTCAGAATATGTTGGCTCCATAGATGAAGGCAAACTTGCAGATATTATCATGTGGGATTCAGCATTTTTTGGAGTGAAGCCAGATGTCATCATTAAAGGTGGCTTAATAAATACTGCTATAAACGGAGATGCTAACGGTTCTATCCCTACTTCTGAACCACTTAAGTACCGTAAAATGTATGGTCAATTAGGTGGAAATATGCAAAGTACGTCTATGACTTTTGTATCTTCAACTGCCTATGATAATGATATTGGTCAATTATTAGGACTTAAACGTAAATTAAGACCTGTGCATAACATACGTAAACTGAGCAAAGCCGATATGAAAAATAATAATGCAACACCGAAAATAGAAGTTGATCCACAAACATATGAAGTGTTCGTAGACGGTAAAAAAATCTCAAGTGAACCAGCTACAGAACTCCCATTAACACAACGTTATTTCTTATTCTAGGAGGATAAATATGATCATCGAAGAAATTGTAGGCAACGTCGCGAATCTATCCGATAGCGAAAAAGGCAAACATATTGAGAAAGTCTATCTTGAAAATTCAGATTTGGTTAAACGTATTCAACGTGTAACTACAGATCATGGAAATGAAATCGGTATACGTTTAAAACAACCTATCGACCTTCAATATGGCGATATTTTATATAAAGATGAGACCAATATGATTATCGTTGACGTTAATACCGAAGATTTACTTGTCATTCAACCACGCACTTTAAAAGAAATGGGTGATATCGCACATCAACTTGGCAATCGACACTTGCCAGCACAATTCACTGAAAATGAAATGCTTGTTCAATATGATTATTTAGTAGAATCTTTACTTAAAGATTTAGGCATCCCTTACAGTCACGAAGACCGTAAAGTAAATCAAGCATTTAGACATATAGGACATTCACATGATTAATCATGCACACTTTCGTCTGTTTCAATTTTGTGATTCACAAGTTCCGACAGGTGCATTCAGTCATTCGTTCGGTCTTGAAACATATATTCAACGCCGCACTGTTCACGATGAAGCAAGCTTCCAACAATGGCTTACACTGTTTCTAAATGAGCAATTAACATATGCAGATGGCTTAACAATGCGTCTAGTCTACGATGCACTGAATCTCCAGGATGAAGCGGCTATTTTACGATTAGATCAACTCCTCTTTGTACAAAGTTTACCTAAAGAAACAAGACAAGGTTCTAAACAAATGGGGAATCGTATGGTTAAACTCGCTCAAGAACTTTATGACAGTGAATGGTTGATGTGGTATTACACACAAATGAAAGAAAAAAAGGCACATTTGCATCCTGCGATTTGTTTTACGATGCTTGGTCATTTTCTAGAACTAGATATAGAAACGATTATTGATTATTACCTTTATCAGAATATTTCTAGTCTCACTCAAAATGCTGTACGAGCAATTCCTTTAGGTCAAACTGCTGGACAGCGTATTGTCCATCAAATGATTCCTAAAATGAAAGAAACGAGAGCGCATATATTCACTTTGGATGAATCACAGCTTGGTATTACTGCCCCAGGCCTCGAAATGAATCAAATGGAACATGAAAACGTAAATGTAAGAATATTTATATCTTAGGAGGACTAAATTATGTCAGAAGCCATTAAAATTGGTATTGGTGGCCCAGTTGGTGCTGGAAAAACCCAACTTATCGAAAAAATTGTTAAACGATTATCGAAAGATATGAGCATTGGTGTTATCACTAATGATATCTATACAAAAGAAGATGAAAAAATATTGGTTAACTCAGGCGTATTACCAGAAGATAGAATTATTGGCGTAGAAACTGGAGGCTGTCCTCATACAGCTATCCGTGAAGACGCATCAATGAACTTTGCTGCAATCGATGAATTAATAGAGCGTAATGACGATATAGAACTTATTTTTATTGAATCTGGTGGAGACAATCTTGCCGCTACATTTAGTCCAGAGCTGGTTGACTTTTCAATTTATATTATTGATGTTGCTCAAGGCGAGAAAATTCCTCGTAAAGGGGGACAAGGAATGATTAAATCTGACTACTTCATCATCAATAAGACAGATTTAGCTCCTTATGTTGGTGCTTCTTTAGAACGCATGGCGGAAGATACACAAATATTCCGTGCGCATCGTCCATTCACTTTTACAAATCTGAAAACAGATGAAGGTTTAGATGACGTTCTGCAATGGATTGATCAAGATGTATTACTTAAAGGATTAGCTTAATGTCTCAATCCAAGAAAATATGGACTGGCCAATTAGATTTATCTGTTTTTAATAACGGAAAAAAATCTGTGGCAAGAGATATCTTTTTTGAAAAAGCATTAAAAGTGATGCGCCCTGTTTATTTAAATGGTTCTAATATCCCAACATTTTATATCGTCAATGTCGGAGGTGGCTACTTAGATGGTGATCGTTATAAAATGAATTTTAATATAGATTCAAATGCTAAAGTTATTTTAACATCACAAGGGGCTACTAAGATTTACAAAACGCTAAATGATCACGTGGAACAATATCAAACATTTAATATTAAAGATAACGGCTATGCAGAATATGTCGGAGATCCGATTATCGCTTTTGAAAACGCAAAATTCTATCAACACAATACTTTCAACTTAAGTCAAAATGCTGCACTATTTTATACCGATATCTTAACCCCAGGTTATTCTAAAACGGATAAAACATTTAGCTATACGTATATGCATTTACTAAATGAAGTTTACGTTGATGATACTCTTGTTGTTTTTGATAATATGCTACTCGATCCAACAAAGAACAATGTTAATGATATTGGCTATATGGAAAACTATACACACCTTGGGTCTTGTTATTTCATACATCCTCAAGTGAATCAGAAATTTATCGATAGTGTTTATGACCAAATCAAGCATTTTCAGCAAGCATATGATTGCAGATTGGGTATTACACAATTACCTACTCACGGTTTCACGATTCGTATCTTGTCTAATAAGACACAAGTTATCGAGAAAATTTTAACAACTTTACAAAGTTATGTTTTAAAACAAATTTTCGATCGAGATTTAGACTTTTTAAGAAAATATTAAATCTTCTGGGATAAAATCCCCAAAAGTAAGAGGGTCATCAGATTGAACTGATGACCCTCTTATCTATATCCCCCGTTTCTTCCCCTTCATTAAATACCAAATATCATAATGTACTCAGTAGCCCTATCACACTGATTAATAATAAGACAATTGTGGCAATATAAATTAATAATTTCTGTTCTTTGCTTAATGCATTTTCTTTTTTCGTAAACAAACTAAATAATGATCCATCTTTTCCCATTAATAAGGCAATTGAATAAATAAGTAAGACTAAAGATATAAAAAATACTATCAATGATATAAAGAACATCACACAGAACCCCTTCCTTCCTATGTATTATAGTACAAGTCTATCGTAACACTATCTCTTAAATTATATTTTCATTTACATACATAAAGCACTATTTTCCTTATATATAACAGAATTGACATACCACCGTTTTTTAAATTGCGCTATTTTTTATTTCAAATAAAACAAATTGTTAACTTCTTACTTATATTCTTGGTACAATCAATCATAGATATTAACAGTAAAATTTTTATAGGAGTGATCTTATGACTGAACTATATATTTATAAGAACACTGTGCAACCATCTTGGATAGATCATAACAATCATATGCATGACGCACAATATTATTCAATTTTCAGTGATGCAGTCGTTGGCTTTTTCGATTCAATAGATTTCACAGTATCATATAGACAAAATCAAGCCGCCACTATTTTTAGTGTCGAAGCACATATATCTTTTTTGAAAGAGTTATTACTCGATGAAGCATTTTATATCAAACCATATATTTATGATTATGATCAAAAAAGAGTTCATCTATTCCTTACAATGTATAACATACAAAATGAACGCATCGCGACTTATGAAGTCATTATGATGTGTGTGGATAACCAAACTCGTCGCAGTACAACATTTCCAGAAGCAATATATGAAAAAATAAAATGCTACTTTGACAAACAACAAGCCTTCGAAATTCCAAAACAACTTGGGCATGTCATAGGTATTCCAAAAATTAAAAGTAACACATAAAATATAGAGGCCTAATCAAATTTCATAGTGTGATTAGGCCTCTTATATTAATATAATACAAATTTTTATTACAATGACTTGAATTAAACTTTCTATACTTTTCTATATCGTTTCATACCAAAAATATTTAAAATTAATAGGACAACAAATATGCCGAATAATATCACTAAGTTCATATAAATATCTTCTATACCATAACCTTTAATCATGACATCTTGCATCGCTTGTCCAGTATAGAATAATGGCATAAGGTGTGCAAAATATTGTAACCCAACGTTCATAGATGCGATTGGTATCAGTCCAGCAAATAACACTTGCGGGACAATGACAAGTGGAATAAATTGAATCATTTGAAACTCTGATGATGCAAAGGTAGATAATAATATTCCGAACGTTAATGCTACGAGTGCAGTTAAAATTGTTGTCACTAACACCAACCAAATCGGCCCTTGAACAGCAATATTCAATACATAAATAGCAAACATTACGACCACGAAAGTTTGAATAATACTAAACAGACCATAGCCCATGATGTAGCCAAAAATAATTTGACTACGCTTAATCGGTGAGGCCAGTAACCTTTCTAAAGTCCCAGATGTCCTTTCTTTTAATAACCCAATCCCTGAAATTAAAAACGTAAAGAAAAATACAAAGAAACCAATTAGTATCGGATTGATCATATCAAAGTACGTCGAATCTTTACCACCATATAAATAATGCGTCTTTATATTCATAGGCTGTTTACTCATATCATTATTGCCTGCATCTGCTTGAACAACTTCAGGAGTGTTAGCTTGTCTTAAAGCCTTTTGTAGTTGATTGGTATTAGCTTTCATTTGCCCCATATTATGACTAATGACCCATTTTTGATTTGTAGAAGCTAATGCGCCTGACTCTGTCGGATTATCATTAGCTAACGTAACATGTAAGTTATCATTTTTTTGATAGATAAATCCTGTAAGCTCATCTTTTTTAATTTTATCAGCTATCTTTTTATGGCTCGTATAGCTTTGTGTGGAAATATCTTGTTTATGTAATTCAGCTACAAGCGTTTGTGGCACATTCTGAACGCCTACTTTCACGCCATTTGTATTATCTGAAACGGAAAATATATAATATAGTAAAGATAAAATAAGTATTGGGGCGACTAATAACAGCATTAGCGTTCTGATATCTCTAATTGTTTGTTTAAATATACGTTTCGCAATGTGTAATGAATTCATAATTAATCCTCCATCTTCAAGAATACTTCTTCAATTGTCTTTGCATTATATTGTTGCTTTAATTCATCGGGTGAACCTGAAGCAATAATTTTCCCGTGATTCATTAGTAATAATTTATCACAGCGAGAAGCTTCATCTAGCACATGCGTCGTTACCAATATACTTTTATTTCTTTGTTTCGCATCATCTAAATCTTGCCATACCGCTCGTCTCAATTTGGGATCTATACCGACTGTAGGCTCATCTAAAATTAAAATATTAGGATCCTGTAAAAAGCTAATCGCTAAGGATAGTCGTCTTTTCATGCCTCCAGAATATGTAGATACCTTTTGATTTAACGCATCTTGAAGTTGTACCATTTCACTACAACTTTTAATACGTTCTTTAATATACTTACGCTTCTTAATATAGATTCCAGCGAAGAATTTCAAGTTTTCTTTACCTGTTAAATCTTCGTATAAAGCATCACTTTGTGCCATGTAGCCAATATCTTTCAATACTTTTCTATTTGGAATTTCTCTATCATTTACCGTTACCCAACCTGTATCTGTCTTTTCCATACCTAATATACATTGTATGAGTGTCGTTTTCCCTGTGCCAGAAGGTCCAATGAGTCCGACAATTTTCCCCTTTTCAAAAATAACATTTATATCTTTAAGTATATGTTTTTTGCCGAATGACTTATTAATATTATGAACTTCTATCATCTCTTTAACCCCTTACTTGCAATAATTTTTATACTTTCCGAGCGTAATAATATACCAACATGCACTAACAAATTATATACACGTATTAATTACCCTATATTTCATATGCTTAATGACCTTATTTTGATTCCATGATACTCTCAAAAACAAATCATTTTCTATAAAGTACTTTCATATATTCAATCATCAAAAATTACTAAAATATAAAATAACCTAGGAATAATTTCCTAGGTTATTTTATATTATCATTTAACTTTGTGTTATTTATTTAATTTATCTAAAGATTGTTTTAAATCTTCAACTAAGTCTTCAGTATCTTCAATACCTACCGATAAACGAATGAGACCATCTGCAATACCTTCTTTTTCACGAACATCTTTGGGGATAGAAGCATGTGTCATTAAGGCTGGGACAGAGACTAAGCTTTCTACTGCTCCTAAACTTTCAGCTAACGTAAAATATTGTAATTCACGGATAACTGCTTTAGCGCTATCTATATTAGAGACTTCAAAAGCAATAACACCTGTATGTCCCTCCGCTTGTGCTTGATGAATATCATGATTTAAGTGTGTTTCAATGCTTGGATGGAATACATGTTCTACCGCTTGGTGCTGTTGTAACATTTCAATAATTGCAAGCGCATTACGTTGTATTTGCTCCATACGCAGACCAAGTGTTTTAATACCGCGTATCAATAAGTAACTATCTTGAGGTCCTAAGACGCCACCCGTTGAATTTTGAATGAAGCCGATGCGCTCTGCTAAATTACTGTCGCTTGTAGCAACTAATCCTGAAACAACATCACTATGCCCCCCTAAATATTTCGTAGCTGAATGTAATACAATATCAATACCTAGTACTAATGGATTTTGAAAATAGGGCGTCATAAATGTATTATCCACTACAGAAATCAACTCATATTTCTTAGCAATTTCCGCTGTCTGTTGAATATCTGTAACACGTAATAAAGGGTTAGAAGGTGTTTCAATATATAACATTTTTGTTTCTGGTTTAATATATCGCTCTACTTGATCAATGTGTGTAGTATCAATAAAATCTACCTCTATACCATAACGCGTAAAGACTTTTGTTAACGCTCTATAAGTCCCGCCGTAGACATCAGAATTTAATAATAAATGGTCACCTTCATCTAATAACATGATCACTGCAGTGATTGCGGCCATCCCAGAACCAAAAGCAAACCCATACTGACCTTGCTCTAAATCAGCAATAACACCCTCTAAAGCACTGCGTGTTGGATTTGCTGACCGTGAATATTCGTAGCCTTGTCTTAAATCACCAATCTCATCTTGGATATACGTACTTGTTTGATAAATTGGTGTTGTTACCGCGCCTGTATATGGATCTGTCGTTAATCCGCCGTGAATTAATTGTGTTTTTTTATTCATTATAAATTCTCCTTATAATCAAATATTTGTTTAGACATGTAACGGTCACTACCATCTGGGAATATTGTTACAATGACACCTTTATTGATGTGTTTCTTTACTTCTAATGCCCCTTGTAACGCAGCCCCTGAAGAACTACCAACAAATAAGCCTTCTTTTTTAGCCAATTCCTTTACATTATTGAAAGCTTCCTTGTCGCTTACTTTCACAATATCACTTACTAATGAATGAGGTAAAAATTGTGGCCATTGTTCCGATCCAATCCCCTCAATATCATGTGAATGTTGTTTACCTCCACTTAATATGGAACCCTCAGGTTCTACAATGACACTCTCTACATCAAATGATGCTAAATATTGAGCAACTCCAGAAAATGTACCACCCGAGCCGACACCAGCAACAAAGTAGTCTATTTCAGGCAACTCTAATGTGATTTCTTGTGCTAATGTATGCGCATAAGTTCTAGGATTATCCTCATTTTCAAATTGATTTATATATAGTGCCCCAGTATCCGCTTCATATTGTTTGGCTGCATTTTGAGCCCCTTTCATGCCCAATGCTTTATCAGTTCTTTTAATTTCAGCACCTAAGGCATGCATAATAGATATCTTTTCTTCTGAGAAACCTTCAGGTACAAAAATAACTGTATGGATCCCAAAATGATTACCTGACATCGCTAATCCAATACCCGTATTACCCGCTGAAGCTTCTACAATAGTATCGCCTTTGTTTATTAACTTATTCTCCATTGCGCGCTCTATTATAAACTTACCCAATCTATCTTTAACGCTCCCACCAGGATTAAATTGTTCTAATTTAGCATAGATTTGTACATCCTCATTACTAAAAGATTTTAATAATACTAGCGGTGTATTGCCTATTAAATCATACCCAATCATCATAGTCCTCCATACATGCAGTTATTTCTTTTTATTCCCTACTATACTGATAAGAATTATAATTAATTATTTCCTGTTTTGCAAATATTATTTTTAAAATATTGCAAAATACCTTTTCTAATTCCTAGCTTTTTAGTAAGAAAACTTGAAATCACATTTAAGCTCTTGTATAGTTGTAATTATCAGAAAATTCAATCTTATAGGAGGATTTATGTTATGACTCAAAAATCTTGGCATTTAGATACGTTATCTATTCACGGCGGACAAGAAGTAGATGACTTTTCAAAAGCACGCGCAGTCCCTATTTACCAAACGTCTAGTTATGTGTTCGATAGTACAGATCATGCACAAAAATTATTTTCACTTGCTGAAGAAGGTAATATTTACACTAGAATTATGAATCCTACTCAAAACGTTTTTGAGGAACGTATTGCTGCTTTAGAAGGTGGTGTTGGCGCTTTAGCCACTTCATCAGGTCAAGCTGCTATCCATCTTGCACTTTTAAATATTGTAGAATCTGGTGATGAAATTGTAGCTTCTTCTAATTTATATGGTGGTACATACAATTTACTAAATGTAACGTTTAAAAAACTTGGTATCAAAGTTACATTCGTAGATCCTAGTAACCCTGAAAATTTTGCACATGCAATTACTGATAAAACAAAAGTTGTCTATGCTGAAACAATCGGTAATCCACGCATTGACGTGCTAGATATCGAAGCTGTAGCAAAGGTTGCACACGATCACGCTATTCCACTTATTGTAGATAACACTTTCCCTACACCTTATTTATTGCGTCCTTTTGAATATGGAGCAGATATTATTGTCCATTCTGCAACTAAATTTATTGGAGGACATGGCACGTCGATTGGGGGCGTGATTGTTGATAGTGGTAAATTCAATTGGGATAATGGTAAATTCCCAGGATTAGTAGAACCAGACTCAAGTTATCATGGGGTGTCTTATGTTAATGATGTTGGTGACGCCGCTTATATTACAAAAGCACGTGTTCAATTATTACGTGACTTAGGATCAGCCGTATCCCCTTTTAATGTTCATGAATTTTTAATTGGTTTAGAAACATTACATCTTCGTTTAGAACGTCATTCAGAAAATGCACTCCGTGTAGCACAATTTTTAGAAGAACATCCAAAAGTGACGTGGGTGAACTATCCAGGATTAGAAAGTAACGCATATTATGAATTGGGTCAAAAGTATTTACCAGATGGTCAAGGCGCAATACTTACATTTGGTGTTGATGGCAGTGTAGAAGATATTGGTAAATTTGTAGAAAACTTAAAATTGTTCTCCCATTTAGCAAATGTTGGAGATTCAAAATCATTAGTAATACATCCAGCCAGTACAACACATTTACAATTATCACCTGAAGAACAACAGGCTTCAGGTGTCGTCCCAGAACTTGTGAGATTGTCAGTTGGTACTGAAAAAATTGACGATATTATTTCTGACATTGACCAAAGTTTTAAAGCATCACTTGGAAATTCTTAAAAAATTAAATATAAATGTAAACAAACCAAGTGCTATAATAGCATTTGGTTTGTTTTATTGATTAAGTTTAATTTATGCATAGTGACAGTATAGGGACTTATGTTTATATATCTTTTTTAGATTGCTTAATGGACCTAATAATTTCGTCGTTATTCATATTATGGCCTATAATGACAATATAATTATCCATATTTAAATCTGTCGTTTGTATATTTAGCTGATTATTTGCATACTGAATCTGACTTTTTAGGTTGTTCTCACCAAAATCTATAAATCCTTTAACCCTATACACGTATGATGGTAAATTTTGTATCCAATGTATAAAATCATTTTTATGCCAATTCGATGAAAATTGATATAAACAGTGACCTATACTCCCATGAAAAATTTGATCATCACTTTTTTCAATCCATTTTTCGTCTTCAGCTATTGTTATATTTTCTATCTTAATGTCACCATATTTTGTTATAAAGCATTTAATTTGGGGATATTTACGCATTAGTACATTCAATATTTCCAATATTTGCTCTGAGTTTAATAAATCAACTTTGTTTAGAACTATATTTGAACAATGTTGTAACTGGACATCTACTAACTTTTGTATCATTTTCGGTAATTTCTCTAAGTTATAATATAAATGGGCATCTAATACGCCAAGGATACTTATGACCTTTGAGAATGGCGCAAGTACGGGCGTTAAGCATGCGTCTAATACCTCACTTGGATGCGCTATACCACTACATTCTATAAAGAGAATATCAGGTTTAAAAGTCATATAAATTTCATGTAATTGTTTTGTGACATCTGTTTTTAATTCGCAGCATATACATCCATTTACGATTTCATTAACTTGTATATTGCGATCAATCAAATAACTATCTACACTTTTTTCACCGAATTCATTCATAAGTACTGCTGGTTTCTTGCCGTTATTCAGAGCTTCTTGAATTAAATGGTTCAAAACTGTGGTTTTTCCCCCGCCTAAAAATCCACCAATAATAACAATTTCCATATTATCGTACGCTTCCATTGTTTAAATCTTTATAACTCATACTGCCTGTAGTCGTTGATTGTCCTTGATATTTACCTTTATATGATGCTTCACATCTCGTTGTTGTTTCAGCTAATACCATTTGACAAATGCTTAAGTTCTCATATACTACTAATGAAAAATGATTTGCATTATACAATTCCAAAGTGATATTACCCTCAAAACCTGGATCTATCCACCCCGCATTCTGTATAAATAAACCTGCACGTCCAATTGAACTTCTACCTTCAATCCAGCCTGATAAACAATCGCATATTTTCACATATTCGTTAGTCGTAGCTAATACAAAAGAATTCGGTGGAATTTCCATTTCCTTTGTTGTTAATACTTTATATTCAAATGGTTCATAAATACTTTGTCTATTACCTTTAGGTTTTTTTGCTATTAAATATGTATCCCCTAGAGTTAAATCAATTGATGCAGCTTCTATGTTAGAAGCATTATATGGCATAATGACAAGTGCTTCTTGTTGTATATATGACTTAATACTTTTATCTGAAAGTATCATAGTGTAACGCTCCTTATAATAATTTAAAATAATCATTTATTTATATTTTCAATTCTTTGATATATCCTTTTAAATACTTTTAATATGTTCCCACTTCAATATTCTTTTTAAGTATCCACTAATACAGCCTCTAATATTATCTAATTCTACTCTGACATACCGAAATCGTTTGTGGTCAAAGGTAGTGTAATCAGTTACCTTATTTGAGCGCATTGTTGAAAAACGCTTCCGCTGTTTTCTACTTCACCAATAAATAGACTGTATATAGCACCTTACTTTTAAAGTAACTGCACTGTCGATACCTAATAGACCATAGCAATGATTACACCTTTACGTTTTATTAATATGTTAACCCCTTATAATATGTTGAAAATCTTTATAAAATATTCCCAAGGAAATTACTAACTGAATCATATAAGCATAAATCCCTCAATAAATAGGAATGATTCCTATTTACATTTCATAAGTATACGTTTAAAGTTTATATTAGTCAATATGACGAAGAATATTCAAATAAGGAGGATTTTCAATGAATAACATACCCGTTACCGTATTAAGTGGTTATCTAGGGTCAGGTAAAACAACAATAATGAATAATATCCTAAATAATCGTCAAAATTTAAAAATCGCTGTTATTGTTAACGATATGAGTGAAATTAATATCGATAAAGATTTAATTGCCGATGGTGGAGGTATTTCTCGTACAGATGAGAAATTAATTGAATTATCTAATGGTTGTATTTGTTGTACACTACGCGAAGATTTACTTAAAGAAGTTGAATACCTATGTAAAAAGGGAGGAATAGATCAAATCATCATCGAGTCAACAGGCATTTCAGAACCTGTCCCAGTTGCGCAGACATTTTCGTATATGGACGAAGATATGGGTATCGACTTATCAAAATTATGTCGCTTAGATACCATGGTTACAGTCGTTGATGCCAACCGCTTTATAAATGATATTCGTTCAGAGGATTTACTTATAGATAGACAACAAGGTGTGAGTGCTGAGGATGAACGGACAATTGCCGATTTATTAATTGATCAAATTGAATTTTGTAATGTCTTAATATTAAACAAAACAGATTTAGTTAGCTCAAAGGAATTAGAAAAACTTATAACTGTGTTGCGGAAACTCCAGCCTGAAGCAAAGTTCATTAGTACGACTTTTGGTCAAGTAGATATAAAAGATGTGTTAAATACTAAACGCTTTGATTATGAAGCAGCCGCTAACTCGGCAGGTTGGCTACGAGAACTGACAAGTGGCGGTCACGCGCACCACGCACCAGAAACTGAAGAATACGGTATTTCTTCAATGGTTTATAGTAGGATATTACCCTTTCATGCCGCCCGCTTCAATCAGTGGTTGGAACATCTTGATCAAAATATTATCCGTACTAAAGGTATTGTCTGGCTAGCTCAATACAATCAAGTTGCTTGCCTACTTTCACAAGCGGGATCAGCAATTGACTTAAAGCCCGTAACATACTGGGTGGCAGCTATGGAAGCTTCTAAACAACGTTTGATTCTAAAAGAACGAGACGATGTAAGGGAAACTTGGGACATTCAATATGGAGATAGACATACTCAGTTTGTCATTATCGGAACCGATTTAGATGAAGAAAAAATAACAAGGGAGCTTGATGATTGTTTATTAAATTCAACTGAAGTTGAGCAGAATTGGGATACACTTAAAGACCCTTACCATTGGAGCATACAATAAATGCTCCCAACATTCCAAAGATGCGTAGTAGCAGCGTTTTTAGACATCCCCTATAAAACGCGCACACAAACCGAAGGCTCACCTTTTCCAATTAATCTATATAGAACTTAAAACATTCCAATGATTCATATGCTCAGCTTATACTTATTTAGAAAAGCAGCTGCATTCAAAAAAAGCTTCACAATTCACGATACTTTCCTCAATCTTAATTAGAACGAACAGAGGGAGGCGTTATAATTGTGAAGTTCCTTATGCTTATTTATCTACATAATATAAACCTGTAAGTACATTAGCCTCTAAGTGACTCACTTCGACATTGACAGAGCTATTACGAATTAAGTGATGGGCTGTTACATATGATTTAATGCTTTCTTTATACGGAAGTGGACTTTGTGTGACACCTCCACCAAGAACTATGTGATAAATGTTAAACACACTAAATAAATTGATACAAAGTTGTTGCGTTAATTTAATTACTTCTTCTAGCATATCTTTGACTGCTTTATTATCACCATCTATATACATTTGTATCGCTTCTCTTGTACTGACTGCTCTATTTAATATTTCACTTGCTTTTCTACTAATCGCTGATCCAGAAATTTCATTTTCCACACAACCATATTGCTGACAAACAGGACATTTATAATCACTGTTACTTTTAATGACAGTGTGACCTATCTCTCCAAAATTGCCATCCACACCCGATACAATTTGCCCTTGTCGAACATATGCCATGCCTACGCCAGTACTAATCGTTAAATATATAAAATCTTCCACTTCATCTTTGACGCATTGATACTCTGCTAGAATTGCAGCATCTGTATCATTAACAAATTGAGGTTTAAAATCACTGTGTGTTGTGATATATGCGCCAGCATTAAAACCATTGTAAGATTGTAAATTAGGAGGATTTAAAAATAAACCTTTCGTGTAATCACATGGACCAGGCATAGCAATATTTAATACTGTATCATCTATACTTTTAAAATCAGTCACATACTGTTTCGCAATTTTCAAAATTTCATTAAACTGCGCTGTAGGATCAACTTTATTTGTTTCAAATTTTTGACTGTCTATAATTTTCAAATCTTCATTAATAAGACCTACGATGGTTTTTGTACCACCAATATCAACACAAATTTTCAACATTTGCTACCAACTCCATTATTTTTTCTCAATATAATGCTGATATGCTTCCTCTACTGAAAGTACATCATTATTTAGTTGTAATGCACCGTTTATACATGACTAACAATCATTGTCATGTCACCATTAAATGCTATATCCTGGTCCTCAGTCGTTAGTATAAAATGTATCCCCTTTTCTAATTGGTATACTTCATCTTCAATAGTAACAACACCCTGACCCTCCACAACGGAGATGAGACAATAATGATAAGGTTTTGTATATGTTAAACTACCTGAAATAATCCAACGTTCAACTGTAAAAAATGTATTCGAGACAAACTGTGTATATGATTGACCTTGAATCATTTCGTGTTTAGGGGTTGTGTTAGGTGCTTGCGCATTAAGATTAATGACTGCTTTACTTTGTTCTAAATGTAAGTCTCTTGTATTACCGTCTTTATCTGTACGATTATAATCATAAATTCTATATGTGGTATCTGAGGACTGTTGGGTTTCTAATATTAAAATCCCCTCACCAATCGCATGAACAGTTCCCGTTGGTACATAAAAAAAGTCTCCAGGCTTCACTTTCACCGTGTGAAATAATTCCTCAAATTGTGCATTATCTATCATTTGTGCTAATTCAACTTCATCCTTTGCATTCACACCATAAATAATTTCTGCCCCTTCTTTAGCATCTAATATATACCAACACTCTGTTTTACCATACTCTCCTTCATTAATTTGTGCATATGTATCATTTGGATGGACTTGGACAGATAACTTATCATTGGCATCTAAGATTTTAGTAAGCAATGGGAATTTTGCTTCACTGGTTTCACCAAATAAACTTTTATCTTCATTCCAAACTTCTTCTAATGTTTTATCCTTATGTTTGCCATTTTCAATCTTATTTGGACCGTTGGGGTGTGCCGATATCGCCCAACACTCTCCTATATGATTATTTGGTAGATCGTAATTAAATGATTTGAGCGCTGTGCCGCCCCAGATACGTTCTTGAAACACAGGTTTTAAAAATAATGGCATCGTTTTGTACCTCCGTTCTTTATTTTATTTAATATATCGCATATGAATTTCTATCGTCTCCGTAATATATTATAACATTTTATTAAAGCGTTTCCATTTTTAACGTAAAAAGCTGATTCCATATATTAATTATGAAACCAGCTATAGCTTATATTGTTCAAACAACAATGTGATTATATAAATAGTATGATCACTTATCTGTTTTTGATACTTGCTTAATTGTTTGCTTAATGTATTGATGTGCTGCTTTGAGTTGAATCCATTCACTTTGATTTAATTTTATTTCAAATCGTTGAATGACACCTTCTTTATCAATTAGCGTAGGTAAGCTAAATGCACTATCTGTTAAACCAAATTCATAATTAATAGTTGTTAACGGGATAATTGATCGTTGATTAAGTGCAATGGCCTGTATAATATTTACTGTCACTTTAGAAATTGCAGCATTCGTCCAACCCTTTTGATAAAAAACATCCATGGAAACTTGATCTATTTTCGCAGTAATATTTGCTTTATCAATCTCTGGAACATCAGTTAATGCTTCAAATTCATCTAGGGCCATTCCATGAATACGTACCTTACTCCACACCGGCACAGCATGTTGTCCATGCTCTCCTATGACAAAGGCTTCAACATTTTTAGGATCTATTTTATAGTGCTTTGCGATTAATGTTTTAAATCTTGATGTTTCTAGAGAAGTGCCCGTTCCTATTAATTTATGTGCCGGATAGTCAAATCGATTTGCTATGTAAGTAATCGTATCTACTGGGTTAGATATTAAGATTACAATCGCTTCCTGTGTAACTTGTTGGATTTGTGCCATAACCCCTTCAATCATTTGACGATTATCTTGTGCCAGTAACACACGATCCCCCTCGTTCGGGTCTGTCGGTGCACTTGACGCTATAATAATAAAAGAGGCATCTGCCAATTCTTGATAATCCCCTACACGAATATCTATATTTGTAGAATTTGACAAACCTTGTATATGAGAATGATCTAAAGCTTCACCACTCGCTACTTCTTTATTTGTATCTATCAATATGATTTCGGCAAATAAATTCAAATTTTGAATATCAGTTAATATCTGACTTCCGACTCTTCCAAGACCTACAATACCTAATTTAGACATTTTATCCCTTCCCTACTTCATCCATTTTAAGTTATATACATTTATTGAACTTAACCATATCAAGATAGCAATTTGGATTATACATATTATTTTTGATAAGGAATGACATCTTGTCCATATTTTCGCTCAATAAATGACTTCATATCTTTAGATTGGAGTACTTTTATTAACGTTTGATATTTCTTGTCATCTTTATGTCCTTTTTGTACAGCTACGATATTAGCAAATGGGGATGATTTTCCTTCCACTGCTATCGCATCTTTATGTGGCGTTAATCCATTATCAATAGCATAGTTAGAGTTCATTATGACTGCCGCGCCTTCTTTACTATTATATGTTTTAGGTAAAAATTCAGCACCCTGTTGATTATTAAATTTTAAGTTTTTCTTGTTTTCTACAATATCTTCAAATTTAGCATCTTCAATATTTACACCTTTTTTAATTTTGATTAATCCTTTATTTACAAAGAATGATAAGAAACGTCCTTCTTCTGCTGGATTATTGGATACATAAATTTTTGATCCATTTGGTATATCTTTAATATCTTTATATTTCTTACTATACACACCCATGGGCGTTGTAAACACTTTTCCTACTTCTTCAATATTATAATTATGATCTGCTTTTTCAGCTTTTAAATATGGTACATGCTGGAAAAAGTTTGCATCAACGTCCCCTTTATCTAATAATTTATTCGGTACTTTATAGTCATTAACTGTTTTTATTTTCAAATCATAACCTTTTTTCTTCATTTCTTCTTTAGCATGTTCAAGCACCTCACCATGTGGCGCTGGTGATGCTGCTATTGTAATTTTTTTGTCATTAGTTTTACCACTTGTATTACCGCATGCTGTAAGCAATAATACAAAAATTAATAATGCAACTGAACTGATTATTTTTTTCATATTTTAGTACTCCTTTATTTTTAATAGTCTAAAAAAATAAGCTTTCTCATAATGTTTAGAGAAAGCTTACACCTTCTCTCATCTCCGAAAGTAACACGACTTTCTGTGAATTAGCACCATTTCGTTGAACGACGGTTGCTGGGTTTCATCGGGCACAATCCCTCCACCACTCTTGATAAGAGTAAATCCTATGTAATTGAATTGTTTTAATCCTAGCATTGTACTCATAATTAGTCAATAAGTTTTGAGAATATTCCAAATAATTTAAACGCTATTATTTATGAATCCTATTAAATATTGTTCCATGTGAAACACTAGCTTCACAAATTAAAATACTAGCAGATACGTTTTATATAAAATGCGTATCTAAGTTGAATAAGTGGTATATGTATATTATTAAATATTTAATACATAAATAAGGAGTTGTTTATATGCGTATACTAGTCTTGGGAGCCGGCGGTATTGGTGGCTATTATGGTGGACGTTTGGCTGAGAGTGGACAAAACGTTACATTTCTTGTACGTCCAAAGCGTAAATCATTTTTAGATAAATACGGCTTAACCATACACAGTGAAAAAGGGGATTATAGTTTTAAACCACAATTAATCACTAAAGAGGATCGCGTTGAACCTTTCGATGTAGTCATTTTATCATCCAAATCTTATCATTTAGATCATGCAATTGAAGATTTAAAGCCCTTCGTAAATAGTACGACATCTATCATTCCAGTACTCAACGGTGTTGCGCATATACCAAAACTTCAATCAGCTTTTGGTAAAGATAAAATTTTAGGGGGTTACTGTGTCATTGAAACCACTTTAGACACAGCAGGTGAAATCATTCATACAAGCCCTTTTGACAAATTATATTTTGGTGAAATTGATGGTAATGATAGTAAGCGTTCAAAACATATTGCACATGCTTTCTCTAATACTAAAGCAGAATTCGTCTTAAATCCTAATATCAAACAAGGTATGTGGCATAAATATTTAATGATCACTGTACTCTCAAGTGTAACCACATTGATGCATGCACCAATCGGTCCAATCCGTGATAGTGAAGGTGGCGGTGATTTTATTGAATCCTTATATAATGAGGCAGCATCGATCATGCGTGCGCATGGTGCTCCACTTTCACATAATATCGTAGATCAATATATGAAATCACTTCAACAATTGTCTTATCATTTTAAAACATCTATGCAACGAGATATGGAAAAAGGATTTAACATTGAAGCAGATCATTTACAAGGATACTTACTTCAGTTAGCTAAATATTATAAAATTAATGCACCTTTATTAACTTGTGTCTATCAAAGTCACAAAGTTTACAAAGAAATGCTACATTAAATGATAAGCAATGCTATTAAATATCTATATAGTTGGATTACTCCTATCATGGCAGCTGACAATAAATTCTAAATCTTGTTATCAGCGATATGTTTATAATTCAAAGTACAACAACTTATAGTAGCGAAAAAGAGGCATAGCAAGCATATATATAATATGCTTGCTATGCCTCTTTTTAAATCCAATAGATTACAATTCATATTGCTTTAACCTATTGCTCTTTTATCCCTTTTTGGTTTGTACGTTTTTGTAACCACATTGCTAATGCCGCAATAATAACAATTAACACAATAATACCAATGAGTCCAAGGTATTTAGCAACATTGCCTACTACAACACCTACTACTAAGAAATCAGTATCAGAGAAAGTCGTTGCCGCACCACCAAGATCTCCTAAGAATGGTAAAAATACTAGAGGTAAAAATGTAATAAGTAAACCATTTAACGCTGATCCTGCAATAGCACCTTTAATACCACCACGCGCATTTCCAAACACACCGGAAGTTGCACCTAAGAAGAAGTGCGCTACCACACCAGGTAAGATAACTACTCCGCCAAATAAGAAGAGTAAAAACATTCCCAATACACCAACGATAAAGCTGACAAAGAAACCTATTAACACTGCATTTTGTGCATAGGGAAAAACAATTGGACAATCTAAAGCTGGCTTTGTATTAGGTACAAGTTTTTCAGAAATCCCTTTAAATGCAGGTACAATTTCTGCTAATATCAGACGAACACCAGTTAAAATAATAAATACGCCTGCTGCAAAAGTAACACCTTGAATTAATGAAAAGACTATAAAGTTTTGACCATCACTAATTGCTGTATGTACATAATGAGGACCAGCACATAACGATGCAACGAAATATAATAAAATCATTGTCAATGATATACTAATTGTACTTTCTCTAAGAAAACTTAACCCTTTAGGAAAGTTAATTTCTTCAGTAGATTTAGACTTCCCTTTGAATAATTTTCCAACTTGACCAGCAGCCCAATAACTCACTGTACCAAAATGCCCTAAAGCTACTTGGTTATTTCCAGTTATCTTATGCATTGTTGGCTGCGCTAAGGCTGGCAATATTGCCATAATCAAACCTAAAATAACAGATCCAATAATCACTGTCAGCGTACCAGTGATATGTCCTACTGACAATAGTATGGCTAAGAAAGCAGCCATATAAAAAGTATGATGACCCGTTAAAAATATATACTTTAAATTTGTGATACGCGCAATAATTATATTTACTATCATTCCAAACACCATAATTAAAGCCGCTGTTGTGCCATACTGTTCTAAAGCGATAGATATAATCGCTTCATTATTAGGAACAACACCTTGTACACCAAAGGCATGTTGGAATATTTTTCCAAATGGCTCTAATGATTGTGTGACGACATTGGCACCTGCGCTCAGTACTAAAAACCCAAGAATTGTTTTAATCGTGCCTGATGTAATATCAGCTGCTGATTTTTTCTGTACAATTAATCCTATCAATGCAATTAAGGCAACTAATATCGCTGGTTGACTTAACACATCTACAATAAAATCTAGTATAGGTTTCATAACGCTACCCCCTTACTTACAATTTATAAAATATTCAATTCACTTAATTTTTCATTTAATTTGTTTTGTAACTCATCTTTATCTAAAATGTTATCTAACACAATGACATCGCCCAAATTTTTAGTGTTCTCTTCTAAATCTCTGCCACATATAAATAAATCTGCCATTTCTGGACTTGCACTCATAACATCACTATGTTCAACTTTGATATCTGATGGTGCATTTAATTGCTTCAGTGCTTCTTGTGCATTCATTTCTACCATAAAGCTACTTCCTAAACCGTGACCACATACAACTAAAATTTTCATATTAATCATTCTCCTTTAAATATCTTTATAATTTCATTTTTTTCTTTAGAAGCTAATAATTTTTCTACAATATCTTGGTTCCCTAGCGTTGTTGCTAAGCTTCTCAATATTTCAAGATGACCTTCATTATCCACAGCACTCAATACAAATATTAGAGAGGCATAATGGCCATCTTCAGAAAAATCCACATGCTGATTAAGCTTCAATAAACTTAATCCAACTTGATGTACATCATCATTGGGCCTTGCGTGCGCAATAGCTATCTCAGGAGCTATAACAATATAAGGGCCTAATTTTTCGACACTTTTAATCATCGCATCGATGTAACCTTGCTCAAAATAACCTTGATCTAATAAAGGCGTTGCTGCAATTGTAATAGCCTCGTCCCAACTAGAAACTTGATCTTGTATCTGAACCTTGTCCGATGACAAAATTTCCAAACTCACCTATAACCCCTCCTTAATGTTGACTTACTTTATAAATACATGACATTATATCTGGCAAGTGTCCTGAAAATAATGTTTGTCTCGCTTTATCATCCATTACCAATTCACTAAATTGTCTTAGTGCATTTAAATGAATTTGTGGTTGCTCCGTTGCTAACGTGATAATAATATGCACTGGATCATATTGTTGATGATTAAAATTCACGCCTTTTTCAAAGTGAATCAAGCTAAATCCAACTGCTTTATTAACATGATTATGTTTAGCATGAATCAATGCAATGTGTTTACTAATGACCATATATGGCCCAAAAGCATCTAGTTGTTCAATGATTTCATCAGCATAGGCTTCATTTACCACCCCTTCTTTGACTAGCAGCGATACACTTTGCTTAATTGCATCGTTTCTTGGCAATGGGTGTTGATGTGTTAGAACTCTTGATTGTGGCAATACTTCTTGTAAGGTAGGACCTAAACCTCTTACTTCATTGACATATTTTTCTCTAGCGTGATTGATGACTTCATTGAGCTGCTTTCTATCATCTTTATTTAAAAATGGCGTCACTCGAATGACTGGTACTGTCTTTTCTTCAAAAGGAACTGTTGAAATAATATAATCTATACCTTCGTGTCTCAGTAATGTTTCATCAATTTCATATATAGAATAAGCATCTACAATTTCTAATTCTGGATAAATATGATCTATTCGACTTTTCAATAATTGAGATGTTCCTATGCCTGACCCACAAAGTAAGATAACTTTTATCGCATTTGTGGTTATAGCTGAAATACGCTCAATCGCTGATGCAAAATGTAAGGTGATATATGATATTTCGTCATCTGTAAATTTAATTTGAAAGTTTTCTTCAATTCCCCACATATGCCTTTGAATACCTTCTACTATATGTCGATACTGATCATGAATCTCTTCATTCAAGGGATTCTGATGCGTCATGTCAAATAACATTCTGTGAATTGCAGGTCTAAGATGTACGATTAAGCCATTTAATAATTTACGGTCTGACATTAAATCTAAACCTAGTTCTCCACTCATGCGTTCGATTAATTGTTCTGTCAGAATTTCTAAATCATCAATTTCATGGTTTAATTCACCTATTTCTGCTGTTTTAGCTCCTAATAAATGCAATGTAATAAATGCTGCTTCACTCTGCGGAAAATGAATTTGAAAAATATCTTCTAATTTTCGTTGAATTTGTAATGCAATTTGAAATTGTTCAGTATTCTTAAGTTTTTCATATTCTTTGTTTGGAATTTCAAATACAAATTTTTCATTGGCACGATGAATTGCAATTAAAATATGATAAATTAAACCATCAATTGCACTTTGCACCAGTTGATAATTTGCCGCTAACAAAATTGATGTTACTGATAAACGAATTTGTTCTAATTCTTTATTTGAAAAAAGTTGATGCCCAATCTGATGAGTATGTGTTTGAAAATAGTCATGCACACGTATCGCATAAGCTTTACGAAAGGCACTTTCTTCACCCTGAATTACAAAGCCTTTGTTTTTCTTATATGCAAGTTTTAATCCTTGTTGCTCGAGCCATAACTGCACACGTTTTAAATCTTCAACAATTGTACGTCTTGTCACTGACACTATCGTCGCCAACTCTTGAGATGACGTTGGTTCAATAGATTCGAATAATTTCAAAGTAATATATAATAAGCGCTCATCTTTGGAATAATGTAATGTACTGGCCGTAAATCGTGGTTCTATTGCTTCCAATTGCTCGTTAATTGCACTGATTTTAATACCTTTATATTTATTGCGTTGAATATTTAAATCTAATTGTTGTTCCATACTTTCAATGTACTCTAAATCATATTGAATCGTTCGTTCCGATACATTGAATTGCATTGCTAAACTATGAATTTGAACAAAGGCCTTTCGCTCAAGTAAGAACGTTAATATCTGATGTTGTCTCTTGCTTAACACATTAGCAACCTCCTTACACTTATATTGTAAACGCTTTCTACAGATAGTAGATGTGTAATCTATTGCGTATTGAAATACGAAAAGTTGCGCATCAAAAAAGCATTCTATTTTCAATTATAGAATGCTTTTTTCATATTTGATATGTCTTTTAATTTATCTTCTATACATGCTAAAATCTTTGGAAATTTATATTATCAATTTCATGATTAGCATCTTTGTGCAGTACTAAATCTGCCCTTTTTTTAGTAGGAAGAATATTTTTATTAATATTAACTTCATTTATATTTTCCCATAATTCAATAGCTAGATTCTCTGTTTCTTGTTTATTTAAATCTTTATACTGATAGAAATGGGATTCTGGATTTTGAAATGCCTCTTGTTGTAATTTAAAGAACCTTTCTATATACCATTTTTTCATTTGTGGTATTTCACTATCTAAATATATTTTATAATCTAAATAATCACTCACTAATTCCTCTGAATAATTATTCGTTTGAAATATATTTACGCCTTCTATAATTAGTATGTCTGGTCGATTGACGTAATAATAATTGTCTTTCAACCTATCATATGTCAAATGTGAATATGTATAGGTAGGCACATTGTCATGACCATATTTAATTTTTTTCAAGTCTTTAATCAGTTTTTCTGTTTCATAACTTTCTGGAAATCCTTTTTTAGTCATTATTCCTTTTTCAAATAGCTTTTGTTTAGGATAAATATAACCATCAGTCGTAATTAAATCAATTTTCCAATTAGGATTGTATAAACGTAATAGTTCTAAAAATAATCTCGACAATGTACTTTTACCTACTGATACGCCACCAGAAATGCCTAAAATAAATGGAATTTCTTTTTTGTTATTTAAAATATTGTCTTGAACATAAGTTAAAAAGGCCTTCTCTTTTTTTACTTTTTCACTTAAATATTCCACCAGTGGTATATAGATATCACAAATTTCTTTTTGAGTTAATTTGTCATTTAAACTTACAATTTTCTGTAAATCTAAGTTTTGGATATCAATTGTTTTTGAAAATTCATTTTTGAGCCACTCACTTTTAGTAAAATACATATCTTACTTTAACTCCTTTTGAGTAAATAATTTTTTATTATATTTTCTAATACTGAAATAAATCTTAAAATTACTTTACCACAATATACAAAAATATCCCTAATCATGGATTCGAAATCCATAATATAGGGATATTTGTACTTTATGTCGTTTTATTGATTATTAACAACAGTATTCGCTTCAAATTTAGACTTCACGAATCATATTCAAGAACCTTTGTAGTTCTGTTGTCTTAGGATGATTAAATAATTGTTCTGGTGGACCTTCTTCCGCAATAATACCATCATGAATGAATACAATTTTGTTGGACACCTCTTTAGCAAAACGCATTTCATGAGTCACGATAATCATTGTCATACCATCATTTGCCAAGTCTTTGATTACACGTAACACATCATTTACTAGTTCTGGATCTAACGCAGAAGTTGGCTCATCAAAAAGCATTACTTTCGGCTTCATCGCCAATGCTCGTGCAATAGCCACACGCTGTTGTTGTCCACCAGATAAAGCATTCGGACGTTGATCTTTCACGGCAGTTAAACCAACTTTTTCAAGTAGGACGAGTGCTTGTTGTTCTGCTTCAGCCTTTTTCGTCTTTTTAACTGTTATTAATCCCTCCATTACATTTTCTAATGCTGTCTTATGAGGAAATAAGTTATAACTTTGAAAGACCATCCCTGATTGTTTACGGACTTTAATTTGTGATTTTTTATCTTTATTATTATAAGATTCACCATTTACATAAACCATACCTTCAGTTGGTAATTCTAATGCATTTATCATGCGTAATAAAGTTGTTTTACCAGAACCTGAACGCCCTATAAATGTGACAACTTCACCTTTATTGACACTTAAATCTATGCCTTTAATAACTGATTTATCATCAAATGACTTTTTAATATTTTTTAATTCAATCATGAACGATACCCTCTTTCAAGATAAGATTCGTAAAAGTTCTGGACGATTGAAATGATAAAACATACAACCCAATACATTAAAGCAACTAGGATATATATCGTTAAATACTCATAAGTCGTCGAAGCAACTTCTTGTGATTTCCTAAACATTTCACCAACTAATATAAATCCTAATAGCGAAGTATCTTTAATTAAACTTAAAAACGTATTACCCAGCGCTGGCACAGATACTCTAATCGCTTGAGGTAAAATGATACGTTGAATGGTTTGTCGATAATTCATACCTATAGAAAAGGCCGCTTCTGTTTGCCCTTTAGGAATAGACATGATACCACCACGTATAATTTCTGAGGCATATGCGCCTACATTTAAAGATAAACCTATAATTGCTGCAATCACAGGTGCTAAAGTCCATTGGTTTTCGGAATCGTTTGTGATCAACCTACCGAGTTCTGGAATACCGTAAAAGATAATGAATAATTGAACAATCATTGGTGTACCTCTAATGACTGAAATATAAAAACGTGCTATTCCTCTTAAAACTCGGCTTGTTGAGATACGCATTAAGGCTGTAAGTAATGCAATAATCAAACCAAATACAAATGTCACTAACGTAATTGGTATAGAATATTTTACTAACCCTTCAAGCATCGGTATGAACGCTTGACCTGCTGCATCTATTGCATGTTGTTGTTCATCATTAAGATTTAGAAACATCTTCGCCAAACCATTTCTTACTTATTTTTTCTAATTCACCATTATCTTTTAATTTTTTCATTGCTTTGTTTACTTTTTCGATTGTTTTGTCATCTTCTTTTTTACTGAATGTTAACGCTGATTGACTCTTTTCAGCATTTCCTTCGATAACTTTAACTTTAGCGTTTGGTTTTTGCTTTTTATAATCTAAATATGAAATATTATCGTTAAATGTACCCTCTACTCTATTGGATTGCAATAAATCCATTGCTTGGTTAAATCCATCAACTTTTGTAATTTCTGCGCCTTTAGATTTAGCCAGTTTTCCATAATTTGATGTAAACGTTTGTGCTAATTTTTTACCTTTAACATCATCGAATGACTTAATATCTTTATTATTTTTGTTTACAACTAATACAGCTTCTGAGTACGTATATGGCTCTGAGAATTTATACTTCTCTTTGCGCTCTTTATTAATACCAACTTGGTTTGCAATGACATTAAAACGTCCAGAATCTAATCCGGCAAACATTGAGTCCCATTGTGTTTCTTTGAACTTCACTTTATATCCCATTTCTTTTGCTACAGCTTTCATAACCTCTACATCATAACCAGTTAATTTATCTTTTTTGTCATGATATGAGAATGGTGCATATGTGCCTTCTGTACCTACTATAAATGTTTTGTCTTCGCTCGCTGTTTTATGCTTACTATCGCTATCTTTTTTATTAGAGTTATCGTTTCCACATGCAGCAAGTGCCAAAACTAATATTAATGTTATTATACTGTATAATATTTTTTTCATAATTCGCCCCTCTATTCTTATTATTCTAATCGGAATAAAAGTATTCTATTCCTATCCTTACCTTTAGTCAATAACTTTTTTATCAAAATTGCAAGTTATTTGTTATTTGGAATCAATTATATAACCTACAATCTAATTGAGCGCTTTATTTTACAGTGTCATAATTTCAACTATACAAAAAGCTACATTTCTATGGTTAATGAAATGTAGCTTTTTATTATCATTTAATTTTTCGTATATGTCCCATTATCGTAGTTAATATTAACGCCTTTTTGTGTATTCGATACCCAAACATTCAAATTAATCGTCTGGCCATTATCATTGATAGAATATGCTCTTACATGAGAACCCCTAGGAATTAATTCCTTTCCTTTATACACTGGGGTGATTTGGTAGTACACTTTAGTTTGTGGCTGCTCATATATCGCATTTCTAATCTGTGTTTCTGAATAACCCATGCCACCGCCCTCACTATCTCTATTTGTACCAACATTTTGCGCGCGTGTGCCTAGTGTTAAATTATGCGTTTCCATATCTCCACCTAACGACCAAGCCAATGAGTGTGACTTATTATATATATATCCACGATAACCATCTAATTGTAATATTTTATTGTTTGAATGTTCACCCTTCCAAGTTTGTTTCATTGGATCATAGATACCATCTTCATATTCCCCAGCAACATGTACACCATAAGCAAAAGATGGACGTTGTATCACTTTCGATGAATGACTATGTACCGCATCACTCGTAACTAATGCGGTCACTTGCCCCGCTCTCCCTTGACCATCTAAATCAGGATATTCTACCCAAAATTTATGATTGCCTTTTTCTGTTAATTTTTTTTGATCTTTAGTGTTTAGCTCAGTTTTATTATTGTTTATATATGCATAGTTTTCATTATTTGTCTCTGAACCAATTAAATCTTGATCTTCTTTCGTATTCTTTATGTCTGGCGTACTACTAGACACAAGTTGTTCTACACTATGCGTAACATTTTCAATATCTTTTTCCCATTTTTTAAAATCTGTAAGTGACACATCATGTCCATTGTCATCACAACCACTGAGTATAACTGCAGATAAGATGAGTATTAAAAAAACTTTGATAAATTTCATTCTACGTTGACTCCTAATTATGTATTATTTCAGTATATTCCTTAAAAATCTTATAATGTACACCTATATATTATTTATAAAGACGTTCTTTAAGTTAACTATATTATATCAGTAATTCCATATAAATTTATGCGTTTTTAAATATTTTACCATTATTCAAAATAAATAAAACTACGCACTTTAAAGCGCATAGTTTTATTTATGTACTATTAACGACCTCATCTATAACAACAGTCAATCATGTCGTTCTTCATATTTCTGGGACCAAATTTCCGTAATCTATTTCAAAGCCCATATCTGAAATCATATCAAAATCCATTTTATTTGGCTGCCCGCCTGTAATTAAATAATCTCCCACAAAAATTGAATTCGCAATCATTAATGAAGTTGGTTGTAATGCTTTCAAATTCACCTCACGACCTCCTGCAATTCTAATTTCTTTTGTAGGATTAATTATTCTAAATAACGCTAAAATACGTAAACATTTCATTGGAGTTAATTCATCCATATCTCCAAATTTAGTTCCTTTAATAGGATGTAAAAAATTAATGGGAATACTATCCGCATCTATTTCCTTTAAAGCGAATGCCATATCTATACGATCTTGGCTCGTTTCTCCCATACCACATATCACGCCCGAACATGGTGAAATTTGATGCTTCTTCATCATTTCTACAGTTTCCACACGTTGTTCATATGTATGTGTAGATACTACAGTGCTATGATAATTTTCACTTGTATTTAAATTATGATTATATCTATCTACACCAGCATTTTTTAGTTTTTCAGCTTGATCATCATTTGCAATTCCTAGACAGGCACAGATTTTAAGTTGTGGATGCATTTGTTTGATATCTTTTACCGTGTCAGCTATGTAATCTACTTCCTTATTACTCGGACCTCTACCGCTCATGACTATGCAGTACGTACCAATATTATTTTCATGCGCAACACTAGCCCCCTCTGTAATCTTCTCTTGAGAAACGAGGCCATAACGTGTTTTAACTTTCATATCGCGCGATTGTCCACAATAACCGCAATCTTCAGGACAAATACCACTTTTAGCATTCAAAATCATATTTAATTTAACTTTATGTCCATAATAATGTTTACGTAGTTGATATGCTTCATGAACCAAATCCAAAGTATCTATCGTTTCATTTGTATATAAGGCCAAGGCTTCTTCTTTCGTTAAGGACTCACCTTCTAAAATACGACTCGCTATATTCATTATTATTCCCCCTTATCTAATGTATAAAGATTATATCATTAATGTAAACCTTTTTCATTTATAAGTTTACATTAACCATAAAAGTACATAACATTACTTTGCATAAATAAGGCGTTATACGTTATTTTTTGTTTTTTGTATAAATTACTACCATTAACAACAAATAATTATTATCTTTACAACTCATTATAAAATACTATACATCTTTTAATTATATAATTATTATTTATTTTCAAAAAATAGTGTAAGATAAATATAATTATGATATTCTATTTTAGTAAATATATTTAAAGGGGGATTTATTATGCACTGTACACATTGTGGTAATACTATAGAATTCAACGATTTATTTTGTGGGGAATGCGGAAAGAAAATAGAAGCACATCAAAATATTGATCAACGCCCTACAAATACGAGTTCGTCAATTTCTCAAACCACTGCAGAACAAAGCAACTCACACCACTCTACAGAACAATCCAAACATACCTTTCATCAAAAGACTCATTTCTCTAAACATTCAACCGAGATTTTTTCAGAAACCAAACAATTCTTCAAACAAGCTTTCACTCATCCAGAGCAATCATTAAACAGTAGACATCAATTTTCATTTAAAACTATTTTCAGCTTAATTATTATTGGTTTTATAATACTTGCACTCTTACTTTCAATTCTTGTGCCTGAAGAAGTTGCACTCCTTACAACTAGTAAATCTAGCGTTGTATTTAACATTTCCTTTTATGCATTGATTGCCATGGCAGTTTTATTCGGAATTTCATTAATTCTATTTAAATTAGTAAATATAAAATTGAGCGTGCATAAAGTACTATCTGATTTTTTATTAGTAAATACATTTTCTTTAATTTTTTTGATGTTAGGTCTTTTATTCTTAATAATTAAAGTTCCAAGTTTTGGCATGATGTTAATTATTATTTCATTTTTATTCAGTTTAATTTCACCTATTTATTTATTAACAATACATAGCCACATGCAACAACTTCGTATGCCGATAGTATATGCAATATTAATTTATATTCTTATATTAGGCATCATTACTCGCATTTTTATAGAAGGTACTGTTTCAAATTACATAAGTTCATTCGAATCATTATTTAATTCAACTTACTAGGAGGAGAAGTCAATGAAATACTGTCATAATTGTGGCAAATCAATCAAAGCTGGCCAAAAAGTTTGTACACAATGCGGAACACCTGTTGGGCAACATCGTACTACCAACTCTAAAGATAATCATAAAAAATCAAAGTTACCATTTTACATTTCCATCATAGTAATTATAGTCTTAGTACTTGCATTATTTACGGCATTTAAAATCATTGAAGCGCAGTTCTCACCAACTAAACAAGCTAATGCTATTTCAAGCGATATTAAAAATCATAAAATAAATAATTTAACTAAAAATTTAACATCCGATGGTAAAGCCCTCTCTAAAGATGAAACTAAAGCTGTCTATGATTATATTAACGAAACTGACAGTCCAGAGCGTGTTGCTGATGAAATCAAACATGATACAAAAGAGATGAAAGATAATAAAACATCTGCAACGTCTATCACTGTCGGAGATACTGAATTAATCACTATTTCTCAAATTGGTAAAAAATGGGGGCTATTTAAGAATTATGAATTTAATGTCAACAAAACATCGGTAACTGTAGTCCCTGAACAAGATAGTACATTATCCTATAAACTTAATGGTGAGACTAAGAAAGCCAAATTAAGTCAAAATAAAACAAAAACACTTGGCGATTTTCCAATTGGAATTTACGATTTAAAAGCCTCACAACAAGTGAATAATAAAAAGTTTGATGGTGCCATTCATATAGATATGTCAAATAGTGACGAAGCTGACTTACAATTTAAACAAAAGCGTTTTACCGTTAGTATAGATTCCATAAGTGCAGATTCTGAAACTCTAAAATTATATATCAATGGTGAAGAACAACAAAACTTTGATGAATACGAAAGTCAAACTTTTGGTCCATATTCTCCAGATGAAAAAGTGGAAGTTTATGCTACAACTGAGGTTGAGGGTAAGCAATTCAAATCAAATGTTAAAAATGTTTCAAGCCCTGCGAATGACGAAGACGAAATCAACGTGTCTTTAACTTTCGATGATGATGCAATTACTGATTATGAAGATAAAAAGGATAGTGAATCTGATGACAGTGATGATTCTTCAAACTCTGATGATGAGGTTACACGTGATAATGTTATAGATAAGGTAGAGTCTTACGAAGGCCACAGTTTAGATACTGACACATACACATACAAAGAGCCAGAAGAGACCAAAGATGGATGGGGATTCTCATTCACAGATAAAGACGGAGAATTAGCAGGTTCTTATACAATAGATGATGATGGTTATGTCACAGAATATGATGAAGATGGCGAAGAAGTCGATTCTGGTTATTAATCCATTCTAAAATAGTTGTACTCAACGAACATTTTCATACGTTAGCGCATCCAAAAGTTTTCAAAGACCCATTCAAATCTAGAATGGGTCTTTTCTATTTATATTGTGCTGTTTATTGATCCATTTCACTACGAATCACACAGATGCTCTATGTGTTAAATACACCAAGTCTTCATTAATATTTAAAGCAATAATTCTACTTACATCAGCTCATCGCGCTCCTAAAATTGCTTTCCATCTAATTCTCCATAGCTATTGTACGTCTCAATCTAACATTGAACATGTTAAGATCAGTTACCACAACTTAACCTAACCTTACTTTGCAAATAACACATCTATATCCATTCATTAATGATTTATAACTCTACTTTGCAATGTTGATTTAATGGTTATTTTACGTTTTATATTAAATTTTAAATAATTGTGATACGTGAACTAACGTTAATAGGAAACTTATAAACTAAAGTCTACAAGTTGAAGTTGTGCTTATCTTAATATAAAAAGACTGCCGACAAAATTTTGTCGGCAGTCTAGCAATATAATACTTTTCCCTTTAATTATTCGTTACATATGCCTCATCATCAACAATGATTTCAACATTACCATGGTGATGTAATATTGAAGCCGGTAACTTTTCTGATATTTGACCTTCTATCAATTGTTTTACAATATCTTTCTTACGGCTACCTAAAGCTAATAAAATGATTCGTTTAGCACTCATAATGGAATCTAATCCCATTGATATTGCTTGTTTAGGCACATCTTCAATATGGCTAAAATGATAGCTATTAGCATGAATTGTAGATTCTGTTAAATTTACGACCCTAGTTTGACTATCGAATGAGGAATAGGGTTCATTAAATCCTATATGACCATTTTCACCAATCCCTAAAATTTGTATATCTGCCGGTCCTTGATTTCGTAGTGCTTGTTCATAATCAGAACAAGCACGTTGTAAATCTTTAGCAATACCATTGGGTACGTAAAGATTACTTTTGTTCCAACTTTCGTGATGATTAAATAAATGCTCGTGCATATACGTATAATAACTTTGCTCGTGATTTGGAGCCAAACCAATATACTCATCTAAGTTAAAAGTTATGATACTATTCAAATCCATCTCATTAGCGTTAATCAATGTGACTAAATATCGATAAACATCCGTCATCGTACTGCCTGTTGCCAACCCTAACACAGCATTCGGTTTTGCTTTCATTACCTTTATGAGTTCCGTAGCAACATACTGGCTTGCAATTGTACGATTTTTTAAATTTAAAATATTCATCTTCTCACCATTCACTTTCATTTTTCATATGTGTTTCTGATATTAATTTTGTTATATAAATGTCTTATGAACGTTGATACTCTATGAAAGCTTCGACTTCATTTTTAATCGTCGTTACATGGGGACCATAAATAATCTGAACACCATTTCCCTTTTGAATCACACCACGTGCCTCTGTCGATTCTAACACTTTCTTATCAACTGCTTCATTTGACTTTAAAGAAACTCTTAGTCTTGTTGCACAACAGTCAACAATCTCTATATTATCTATACCACCGAGTCCTTTAACAATTGTTTCTGCTCGTTCATTTTTGTCTACCGTTTGTACTGCTTCTTCAGATTCACGTCCTGGTGTTTTAAAGTTAAATTTCGTTATTAAATATCTAAAAATACCATAGTACACTAAAAACCAAACCACACCTATAGGAAGCACCCAAATAAAGTTCGTTTTCGCATTCCCTTGCAGTAAGCCAAATAGTAAGAAATCGATAAAACCACCACTAAATGTTTGGCCAACTGTAATGTTAAAAATATCCGCCATCATAAAAGCTAAACCATCTAGAAACGCATGAATAATATACAGAATTGGTGCTACAAATAAAAAGCTAAACTCCAATGGTTCTGTAATACCGGTTAAAAATGATGTTAATGCTGCGGATAACATTAACCCACCAACTACTTTTTTATGTTCTGGTTTAGCGGTATGATAAATCGCTAATGCAGCACCACACAGACCAAACATCATAGTAATAAATCTACCTGACATATATCTAGAAACACCTTCGTAGTATTTCGTAACATCTGGATCACCCAATTGTGCAAAAAAGATATTTTGTGTCCCTTGAACAATATGTCCTTTCACCTCTATTGAGCCACCGAGTGCAGTTTGCCAAAATGGCAAATAGAAAATATGGTGTAAGCCAAACGGTCCTAATAATCTTAAAATAAAACCAAAGAAAAAAGTGCCAATGATTCCTGTTTTCTCAACTAAACCACCTACACCAAATATCCATCCCTGTATTGTCGGCCATATAAAAAACATACATACACCTAATAATATTGAAGCTAAAGCTGTAATAATAGGTACGAATCGAGAACCCCCAAAAAACCCTAAATAAGTAGGTAGCGTGATCTTATGAAATTTATTGTGCAAGCTTGCGGTCATCACTCCTGTAATAATCCCACCAAACACTCCTGTTTCCACAGTTTGTATACCTAAAACCATGCTTTGTCCTTCTTCTGCTAAATTATTTTTAGCTATCGTGTCGGTAATAGTCAATAAGCCATTCATCGAAGCATTCATGATCAAAAAACCTAGCATTGCTGCCAATCCAGCTGTCCCTTTATCTTGTTTCGCTAATCCTATTGCCACACCAACAGCAAATATAATCGGTAAATTTTGGAAGACAATATTCCCCGCAGATGACATTAAAATAAATACATTTTGCAATAATGCTATATCTAACATCGGATATGCTTTAATTGTATTGGGGTTACTTAATGCTCCGCCAATGCCTAATAATAGACCTGCTGCCGGTAAAATTGCTATAGGTAACATAAAAGATTTACCAAATTGTTGCGCTTTATCAAACAATTTACTCATAACGTTAACCTCCTAATCCCCCTAAATATACAGTTAGAGAAAATAATAATCAACAATATTTTCATTTATGAAAAATTTTTTCACTTTATAGTTAATTAGTCTTCCGATATTAATTTTTATTCATAATTTTTGAATACTTTTTCAAAATACAAAAAACCAACAAAGTATTTTTACTTTGTTGGTTGAATTAAAATAATATTAATATTATAGAACATACTTAAAGATCGCAAAATCTGTTTATTATTTTAAAATATATCGCCTAATGTTACAGACATGATTGCTTTTATAGAATGTAATCTATTTTCAGCTTGATCAAATACTACTGAGTGATTTCCTTTGAACACATCATCTGTAATTTCCATTTCTGTTAAACCATATGTTTCATATATTTGTTGTCCTACTTCTGTATTCACATCATGAAAAGCTGGCAGACAATGCAAAACAATCACATCCGAATTCATTGTATTCAGTAACATAGATTCATTAACCTGATATGGCAATAATTGATTAATACGTGATTCCAACACAGATTGATCTTCCCCCATTGAAAACCATACATCTGTATAAATGGCATCTGTTTGATACGTCGCTTGTTGAACATCATCAGTGATTAATATCTCACTTTCGGACTGTGCGGCATACTGCTTTGCTAATGTTTGAATAGCTTCATCAGGTTGTAAAGACTTAGGCGCAGCTATATGCACATTAACACCTAGTATGGCACCAGTAACTAATAAATCATGTGCTACATTATTTCTAGCATCTCCGACATAAGTTAACGTTTTTCCTTTTAATGTTCCCCAATTTTCTTTCAATGTATAGAAATCCGCAATCATTTGCGTCGGATGCCATTCGTTGGTTAAGCCATTCCACACTGGGACATTTGCATTTTCTGCCAAAGATTCTACATCTTTTTGATGAAAACCTCTAAATTCAATACCATCATACATACTACCTAACACTTTAGCAGTATCTGCGGTAGATTCTTTCACACCTAAATGGATATCACCTTGGCCAAAATATTCTGGATAAGCACCTAAGTCATATGCAGCTACACTAAATGCTGAGCGTGTTCTTGTAGATGGTTTTTCAAATAGCAGTGCTAAGTTTTTCCCCTTTAAATATGGATGTGGAATACCACGCTTTTTCTTCTCTTTTAATTCACCAGTAAAGTCAATTAATGTATTTAATTCGTCTGATGAAAAATCACATGTTTTCAAAAAATGCTTACCTTTAAAACTCTGTAACTTGTTTAATGCTGTTGTGTACGCCCCAATTCCATCACTCCAATGTATTTATAAGATTAATATACATATTAAAGGTAAATACCATAAAAATCAAGTATAAATATACTGTTTTATGTATAAAATTAAATAAACTTATAAATATTAGCTTAATAATACACTCATGCTTTTGTTCATTTACGCCAAATAAACGTTTACCACATTTTTCAATGCATTTTTGTATCAAAGATGCTTAAGGAGGTACAATTATGAACTATTTCTTTCGAATTGCGCACTATTTATATGTACAGTATAAATACAAAGTACAATATACATATAAATATTTTCTTATGGAGGTGTAATGATATGTTCAGTGAAATCTTTGCTTTAATCAAACAGATTGTTGCTCAATTTATTTCAGGTGGCTTCCAAGAAAAATAATGCATCATAACTATTTTATTACCTTTTATTTAAACTAAAAGTAACTCATGGGTCTATTTTTGGCTGTCGATAAAGTTCGTCGCTTTATTGACAGTCTTTATTATGTCCAGTTGTAGATATGATTATCTAAGCACGTTCACTATATGTATTTACTATGAAACGGCTTGCCTATTTTATAAAATTTTAAGAAAAAGAAAAACCAAACGTGCTGCTCACGTTTGGTTTCTTTATAACTAGATTGCTTCTTGCTTTTTGACCCTTGCACGTTCTTCAGGCGTTTTTAAAAATCGAGTCATAATTGCACTCGCTACATATAGTCCAAAAATTAAATACATCATGCCTTGAACGCCAATACTATCATAAAATAATGCAACGAGACCTGGCCCAGCGAACACACATAAACCAGCCCCTAAATTTAATATAGCCATCGCTGGCCCTTTGTCGCCATCTTTAACAAGTGATGGTACAAGTGCAGAAATTGGCACAAATCCTGCTAAACACATTCCCCATAAAAAGCCGACTGCGCCTACGACAAATACATTACCTGTAAAAAGTTCTGGAACAAAATACAAACCTAATGTAAACACTGCACATCCGATTCCACCAATATATGATATCGTATTTTTCCAACCAATTTTATCACTCAATGCTCCAAATATTAAATTAAATATGATATTTGCTATAAAAATTGTTCCCCATATATTTAACCATGTTGTAGTAGCAATACCCTTTGATGCTAAATATATCGGTAAGAATAACGGAAAGGCATATT
This sequence comes from Staphylococcus casei, assembly GCF_030294405.1. Classification (NCBI taxonomy): domain Bacteria; kingdom Bacillati; phylum Bacillota; class Bacilli; order Caryophanales; family Staphylococcaceae; genus Staphylococcus; species Staphylococcus casei. The sequence goes on along the minus strand of NZ_CP125718.1, from coordinate 337,020 downwards.
GGGCAGCCTGATTGATAATTCGTACAATACATGCCACTGCTACGCGCGGTTCCCTTCTTAAAATTGTTATACCTGCACTCATTTCTTTTAAATGTTCTTTGAAACCATGCCCCTTATCTTCTATTTCAAATTGATCTCTATTTACAAATACTGCCAAGAATGTTCCTATAAGAACCCATACAATCGCAGTCCACAGTGTAAAGAAATGTCCGAACAATTGTATAGCCATTGATGAATAAAATGAACCTAACACACTTAATCCTCCAGTAAATACAAACCAGAACCAACCAACAGCCGCCCCTAACCTTTTTTGTGGGGAGCGATATGCGACCCATACTAAAAATGAATATGCAAATAATGGATAACCAAAGCCTCGTATTGCATAAGAAGGAATCATTAAGCCATAATTCATTGAAGGAATTGCAAAGCCAACGAATATTATATGACCAATAATATATAATCCTGTCCCGATTAACATCACTTTTCGCGGGCCAATAATTTCAACGAGTACACCCGAAAGCCATGAACCTATGGCAATTGTCACACCATAACAAGTAGTTAAAATAGCTGTTTGTTGCACTGATAAACCGTGATCATGTAAGTATGGGCTGATCCAAGCAAGTTCTAAACCATCACCCATCATAAATATAAGTACGCCAATATACCCCCATAATAAAGTTGGTGGCATCCCCATCTTAGCCAATTTTCCATTCATACTTAACACACCCCTATGAAATAAATTAGAACTCTCTATATGCTTAACACACTTTTAGAACACGCTTTCATTTATTGATATAATATTATTTCATTTTTTCTAATAATGCAAATTTATTTTCGTTTTGTTTCACTTTTTTTCATTATAAAATTTTTCAGCATCTTTTTATTTCATATTTCTATCTAAAAAATCTTATAGACGAAAACACCTATGAAATAACATACTTTTTAGAAATTTGAAGTTTATTAAGTATATTTTCACTTTATAAATTCTTAATATTATCATCTTTCTTATTAATTTGATAAAGTACAGTTAAATTACTTAATTATAGTTATGTGTTAAACCTTGAGATGGGATGGGATGAATATATGAAACTTGAAAGTATTACCTTATTAACTTCAAACTTTGATGAAACATTACAATTTTATGATGAAACATTGGAATGCCCTGTTCAAGTCATTAATCAAGATACCTTTATCGTTCACATTGGGGAAACAGAATTACAATTTATGAAATCAGCAGATTTATCTCAACCATACTATCATTTTGCGATCGATATTCCTTATAATCATTTTTATGACATGAAGCAACACTATCAAAATATATTATTTTTACTTATGGAGGAAGGTAGACATACGGCTTACTTTGAATCATTCGTTGCACACTCAATGTATTTCAATGATCCTTCTGGTAATGTTGTAGAATTGATTGCTAGGGTATCCAACATCACAGATGACCCTAAATTCAGTAGAATAAGTGAGATCGGTTTCGTCTGTAATGATAGCTATGAAGTGTACTGTGCTTTATCAAAATATCAGCTAGATACATATGAGCATCGTCCGTTTTCTCCTAATGAATTAAATTTCATTGGTGATACACGAGATGAAAGTTATATTTTGCTCACTCCAGAAAATAGAAAATGGTTGTTTTCAGAAAAAGTTTCTATCGCTTATCCTATTAAGATTAAAACGCCAGTCTTTAACTTAACTTATGATATAGGTCACCAGTGGCACTTAAGTCCATCCTAAATATATACATAAAGCCACGATGTCGTATCTAATTATGAGTAGAAGATACGATGTCGTGGCTTATAAACGTTCCTTTGTATCATTGCCTAACCTTGTACTTGAGATTTATCACTGACAAATTTCTTTAATGTCTTATCTAATCCATTTCTCGCTTCATCATCATATTCGTATGTGCCATCCTTATTGGTAAAGATATGTTGATCTAATATAAATCTACCTTTATGAATCGTATCTGCACCTAATTCTTTAATGACTGGATCCAAACTATATTGAATTGCTAACACATGTGCAAATGTTCCACCTAACGCTAAAGGTAACACTGTCTTCCCTCTAAATGCCTCACGTGGTAACAAATCTAAATATGTTTTTACAATACCTGAATACGCTGCTTTAAATACAGGTGAAACAATAATGATACCATCTGATTCTGCAATAATTTCATGTGCTTTATTAATTGTTGAATCACTAAAATCAGCTGTAATTAAAGCTTGTGCATTCAATTGGTGCACATGTATCACATTTGTTTCGATATCTACATGATCCAAATAATTTTTGGCATATTCAACCACACCTGTTAAACGAGATTGAATTTTATTCCCTCCTGCAATAATTGCTACTTTTGCCATGATTATACACTCCTTTCTATTTTTAAAGCTTACTTAACTTTAGTATTTCCTCTTTTTCGTTAATTAATGATTGATTACTCTCCATTTATGTCTTAGTCATAAATGGAAAAACAAGATGATTAACTATCTATGGCTATTTCATAAATAGGTTTATAGTCAAATTCTCGTATCGTTCTCATCCCAAAATATATTGCGTGTAATTATTCTTTTTTGATAACCATTATACATTATAATAATAAAATTTTTATAATGTTTTTATTCACAAGCATTTTACTTATCAAAATATTTATTGAGATGTATACTTTATATAGTTTGTTAAAGGAGTGGTATATTATGAGCACATTTTCAAATGAGGAAAAAGTGCAAATCTTATCAGATATTGTAGAAATGAATACAGTAAATGATAATGAAATTGAAGTTTGCGAATACTTCCAAAAATTATTTGCACAACACGGTATCGAGTCAACAATAGATAAAGTAGATGACCGTCGCGCTAACTTAATTGCAGAAATCGGTGAAGGCAGCCCAGTTATAGGTATTTCTGGACATATGGATGTTGTATCAGAAGGTAATCGTGATCAATGGACTTATGATCCATTTAAACTTACTGAAGATAACGGCTACTTATATGGCCGAGGTGCGGCTGATATGAAATCAGGTCTTGCAGCATTTGCAATTGCTTTAATCGAGATTAAAAATTCTAATGCCCTTAAAAAAGGCCGCATTAAGTTTTTAGCTACAACTGGTGAAGAAATGGAGCAATTAGGTTCTCAAAGTCTATATGAAAAAGGTTATATGGATGATGTAGACGCACTTGTAATTGGTGAACCATGCCAAGACATGCTTGTCTATGCTCACAAAGGCTCTATGGATTATCGTATCAAGTCAACTGGTAGATCTGCACATAGTTCAATGCCTATTCTTGGCGTTAACGCGATTAAACCACTTATTGAGTTTATCCAAGATATTGACGAATCTTACGCCAAAATTTCTAAAGAAGTTAAAGGTGAGTCATTAGATTTCACAAACTTATTACAAAAATTCAGCAGTGCTTTACCATCGTCAATGGATCAAAATGAAATTGAAGATGTACTAAAAGGTTTAGTTATCAGTAACACTTTAATCAAAGGCGGCGTACAGGTGAATTCTGTTCCTGAAGAAGCAGATGCAGACTTCAATATTCGTACAATTCCTGAATACGATAATGATAAAGTGAAAGCTTTATTTGACGAAATGATTGAAAAGCATAATAATCAAGGTGCAGACTTAGAAAGTGACTTATACTTAGATTTAGAACCTGTACTTACAACTGGTAAGAACAGCCTAATTGATACAGCTAAAGTCATTGGCGACCGCACATTTAACAAAGATTTACTCGCCGCTCCAATCGGAGGCGTCACAGATGCTTCTAATTTACTTCGTGGTAAAGATGAATCTTTCCCATTCCTAGTATTTGGTCCTGGTAGTGAGCCACACCAAGTGAATGAACGTGTAGAAAAAGACATGTATTTAAAATTCATTGATTTTTATATCGAATTATTAACAACTTATTCTGAAAATCATTCAGCATAGTTCTATTTTTAGCTAGATATCAAACTAAAACAATCTCAAGTATCTATATAATTGAGATCGTCAAACAGGACCCCACTTAAATCTGAGTGGGGTCCTGTTTGACGTTATGATATAGTCGCTATATTTATACTATTGTTGAATCGTTGTACCGACATTTTGACCGCTTTGCAGTTTCTGAATAATATGTGGTTCATTGCCCGCGGCGATCACTACTTTTTGGCACCCTAGCTCAATGGCTTGAATGGCATCTTGTACTTTAGGAATCATTCCGCCATAAATCAATTCTTGATCAATGTATTGGTTAATGCGCTCTGCATTTAGTATTGATTGTACTTTATTATCAATCAACACGCCCGGAATATCACTAAGCAAATAAATAGGCGCATTCAAGGCTTGTGCTATTTTATAAGCCAATGTGTCAGCGTTAATATTATACAACTGACCACTATCTTGTTTAATGCCTATTGAAGCAATGACGGGTACAAAACTTTCGCCCAATACAGAGATGACGTTTGTATCTATATCTACAGGTTCTCCTACGTAACCATATTTTTCATCCAAAGGTTGGATATCAAAAATTTTCGCATCTAAACCGTTGATACCAATACTTTGCAATGTTGTTCGGTTTAACTTACTCACAAGTTGAGGATTCACTTTGCCTATTAAAGTTTGGCTAGTTACATCGAGTACCTCACTTGTCGTTACTCTTAAACCATCTTTAAACATTGGCTCTACATTTCGTTGTGCCAATGCTTCATTAATAAAAGGGCCTCCGCCATGTACAACAATAGGGTGATAACCTTGTTGTTTTAATGCTGCGATATCTTCAATGGTAGAATCATGCAAATGTGTCAGCGTACTGCCACCTATTTTAATTACAATATAACTCATGTCTTACACCCCTTATGTTCTATATGAAGCATTGATACTTACATAATCATATGATAAATCACAGCCATATGCTGCTGCTTCACCATTACCTTGACCGACTGTTGCTTCTATAACGATATTATCTTCTTGCAATTTCGCTTTTAAATCCGCTTCATCAAATGCAACAGACATACCTTCATCAACGACTAATATTTTAGCTAATGTAACAAAGGTCTCACTTGGTACTATAGAGTCTGAGGCATAGCCCATCGCTGCGACGATTCTCCCGAAATTCGCATCTTCTCCATGGATTGCTGTCTTGACCAAACTTGAAGATACGATGCTCTTAGCAATTTTTCTTGCTTCTTCTGTTGTAATCGCACCTTTAACTTTTGCTGTAACCAGTTTAGTAGCACCTTCCCCATCTTTTGCTATAGATTTAGCAAGGTACTGACTTACAAAGTTAAATGCATGTTCAAATTTATGCCACTCAGGATGTGACGCATCTAATGTAGTATGATTAGCTTGTCCATTAGCCATACATAAAACCATATCATTCGTACTTGTATCGCCATCTACTGTAATCATATTGAATGACTCATCCACAGATTCTCTCAAACACCCATCAAGTGTGTCACTTTCAATATTGGCATCTGTCGTAATAAAGCCAAGCATCGTTGCCATATTTGGATGTATCATTCCAGATCCTTTAGCTGTACCACCAATAGTCACTGTCTTACCTTCAATTTCGACTTGTACTGATAAATGTTTCGTAGCTGTATCAGTAGTAAGAATAGCTTGGTTGAAATACGCTCCATGATTATATTGTTCTTCCATTACATGCTCTGTACCATGCTGAATTTTATCCATTGGCAAGAATGATCCAATCACACCTGTCGAAGCAATACCTACATGTTGTTGCGTTATATTCAATTGCTTCGCTACCCATGCTTGCGTATCTTTTGCGTCTTGCAAGCCTTTTTCACCAGTACAAGCATTGGCATTGGCTGAATTAACTACAATAGCTTGTAACACTTGATTATTTTTAATACAAGCTTCAGTCACTATTAAAGGCGCTGCTTTAAAGCGATTCAATGTATAGACCCCTGCTGCATTTGCTTCAGTCGTAGAATAAATCCAACCAAAGTCTTTTCTAGTTCTTCTTAAACCTGCATGTAAGCCGCCTGCGATGAATCCCAACGGAGAACTTACATCACCTTGTAAATCTATATTTAATTGATCTAATGTATCTATCGTTTCAATATCTTTCATCCCATCGCTCCTTTGTAGTTATGGATAAACTGGCAACTGTTGTAAACCTGTCGCTTCATTCAATCCATACATTAAGTTTAAATTTTGTATTGCTTGTCCACTTGCGCCTTTAACTAAATTGTCTATAACTGACACAATAATTGCTGTTTGACTTTCTTCATCAACATAGATTCCAATATCACAGTTATTACTGCCATACACTTCTTTAGTTTTAGGATATTCACCTAAATCTCTGATGCGCACAAATGTTTTATTGTTATAGTATTGTTGATATATATCATGTAAATGTTCAGCCGTCATTTGCTTATTAAGTTTCACATATATAGTTGATAATATACCACGTGTCATTGGTACAAGATGTGGGGTAAACACTACCTTTATTTCTTCTTTTGCAAGTCGCGAAATATATTGTTCTATTTCAGGTTTATGTTTATGCTTACCTATTGCATAAGCACTAAAATTTTCATTCATTTCTGCATAATGCACATGCTGAGCAAGTGATCTTCCTGCACCTGAAACTCCAGTTTTTGCATCAATAATAATTGAATCGTTCTGTATTACTTCCTTATCAACGAGTGGGTGTAGGGCAAGCAATGTTGCAGTAGGGAAACACCCTGGATTTGCAATAAGTTGTAAATCCTTTTGATCTGTTGTGGCCCATTCAGCAATACTATAAAATGCTCGGTCTAATTGTTGTTGTGTAGCTGCTGTTTCTCCATAAAACTGTTTATACACATCTCTGTTTGTTAATCTAAAGTCTCCTGACAAGTCGATGACTTTTATATTTTTTTCAATTAACTTAGGGGCGATATGTTTACTAACGTTAGATGGTGTTGCAAAAAATATCACATCACAAGTAACATCTTCAGTATTTAAATCTTCGTAATGATGTGTTAAATGATTTAAGTGAGGAAAGGTCTTATTGATGGGTTCATCTACCTTTGAATGTGAAAATATATGTTTAATCCTAACTTGAGGATGATGCTCTAATAAGCGAATCAATTCGACCGCACCATAACCACTTCCTCCAACAATCCCAACTTCTATCATAACGTTCATTCCTTTCTGAATATTCGGACATTTTTTATTGTTATTTATTACCTTTTTCAAGTACTTCAGTAATGACATTTATGACTTTATTTATTTCTTCTTCACTAATAACAAGTGGCGGTGCAAGTCTTATAATATTACCTTGTGTTTCTTTACAAAGCACACCTTTTTCAATCATTTCTAAACAATATGGTTGCGCTGATTCGCTAAGTTCGATACCGATAAATAATCCCCTACCTCTCACATCTGTAATGATGTTGCTATCTATGAGTTGTAATTGATTAAGCAACTTTTGTCCCAAATCTGCAGAACGTTCAATTAGATTTTCATCAATGAGTACATCTAATGCTGCAATAGATACTGCACACGCAAGCGGGTTACCTCCAAATGTAGAACCATGTGTACCTGGTGTTAATACATCCATCACATCATGATTCGCTATAACAGCTGACATCGGATAAAGGCCACCACCCAGTGATTTTCCTAATAAGTATATATCCGGTTCTACGCCTTCCCATTCCATAGCAAACATTTTTCCAGTTCTACCAAGTCCTACTTGAATTTCATCAGCGATAAATAAAATATTATGTTCGTCGCATAGGTGACGTACTTCTTCAATAAAATAATCTGGGGGAATGTTAACGCCACCCTCACCTTGTATAGGTTCAAGAACTACCGCGGCGGTATTATTGTTAATCAATGATTTTAAGTGAGCGACATCACCAAAGTCAATATAGTGAACATTATCTAAAAGCGGCCCAAATCCTTTTTTATAACTCTCTTGTGAAGATAAAGATAAAGCACCTAAAGTACGTCCATGGAAATTACCATTCATTGCGATGATTTCACTTTTATCATCCGCAATACCCTTAACATCTGACCCCCATTTACGTGCAATTTTAATTGCAGTTTCTATGGCTTCTGTCCCAGTATTCATGGGTAGCACTTTTTCTTTGTTAGCTAGTGTGCAAATTTTCTCTTCCCATTTACCTAGATTATCACTGTACAATGCTCGTGATACCATGGTAATTTTTTCACTTTGCTCTTGAAACGCTTTTATAATTTTAGGATGACAATGCCCTTGATTGACAACTGAAAAACCTGAAATACAATCAATGTAGCTATTATCTTCAATGTCCCAAACTTTAGCGCCACGTCCTTTTGTCAAAGCCAATTTGAGTGGGCTGTAATTATTCGAACTGTACTGATCTGTTAGCGAAAATAAGTCGTTCATCAAAACCCTCGTTTCTTTATATTTATTCTTAAATTTGAATTAATATTCAAAATAATACACTTTTTTTCACAATTAGTCAAAGGTTAATAATAAAATAATTATTTTGTTATTACATTAAAAATTGCAAACCTACTGATTTTAAATTTAATAAAATGATGTTCATGCCTTTATAGGCTTAGGATAACCTTAGATTTGTAAAATGCATTTATTTTGCATATATTGCATGTCATTTCTTGATAATATTTTATAATCTTATTAAATGTAAAAATGCGATACCTACTTTTTAATAAAAAAAGCAAACTGAATCCAACTCAAGTAGTCCAGTTTGCTTTTATAATTATTTATACTTCACGTCTTTCTTGTGCTTCTAATTTGTCGTTCATATCTTTATTAATTTTCTTTGCACGTTTAAAATAGATGCTTTCAAAGTAACTTGTAGTACCAAGTTTATAAAATATTAATGCTACAATAGCAATCACTATGAAGTCATATGGGTAATGAATCCAATTCATACCATTAAATTCTTTACTACCAATGAACGATAAAAAGGCCAAAAGAATAAGGTAGAAAATAATCCATAAACTACCACCAATTTGTTTCTTAGTGTTTTTCCAATTCGTTTTATATTCATAGAAGAAATATATTGGCAAACCTAAAATAATAATTAATATTACTTCTGCAGTTGTCGGCCACATCGCCCAATAAATTGCTAATGAAGCTAAAACAAATGAGAACGGCGCCATAAATCTCAACATATTTGCACGGAATGGTCTATGCATTTTCGGTGCCATTTTACGTAATGATATAACCGTCGTTGGTCCTGTTAGATAAGCTACTAACGTCGCTGTAGAAATAACACTTGCCAATGTAGCCCAGTCACGGAATAGTGATACCATTAACATACTTACAATCGCATTAAATACGATAGCTACTCGTGGGATGTTATATTTATCATTCATTTTACCTAAGAACTTAGGAATATGACCATTTTTTTCCATTGCACGCAATACACGACCTGTCACTGCTACAAATGATACGCCCGTACCAAACGGCGATACAACTGCTTCTATATAAAGTAAAATTGCCAACCAATTTAAACCTAATAATATTGCCATATCTGCGAATGGTGAATTGAAGTTAATACCACTCCACCCTTCACCATGAATCATGTCGCTTGGCATAGAAGTAATAAAGGTACTTTGCAACACAATATAGAGTACCGCACTTAAAGTAAGTGAAATCGCTATACCTCGTGCAATATTTTTTTCAGGCTTTTGAATTTCTGATCCCATATTAATAATTGTTTGGAAGGCGTTAAATGAAAAGATAATGCCTGATGCTGTTGTCGCAGCAAATATCGGTGCAGAACCATAAGGCATAAATTCACCTGCTGAGTGTCCGTAATTACCTGTATCAAAACCTGAAATCATTAACATAATAATTGTTAATAAAGGCACACCTAATTTAAAGAATGAAATTAAACTTGTAAATGAAGTCAATAATTTCACTGACCAATAATTTAATAATGAAAATATGATAATGATGACGAATACGGCTAATAACCCTGCATTACTAATTGAACCATCCTTCATTAACCCAGAAGTGAATTTTGCCCAATCCCAAGGCCATGAGCTCATATATTGAACTGCAGAAACTGCTTCAATTGGAATAATTGTTACTAGCGATACCCAGTTTGCCCAAGCCGCTATAAAACCTAATAAAGAACCATGTGTATATTGAGCATAATTACTCATACCACCTGATTGTGGAAACATTGTACCTATCTCAACGTAGTTATATGCAATGGAACCAATAACTACAAAACCTATAATCCATGAAATAATTGCAGCTGGTCCAGCAATAGAAGACGCTTCCCAAGCTCCGAATAACCAACCAGAGCCAATAAGCGAACCTAAGCCTAACAATACAAGCTGCGCTAAATTAATCTTTTTACTTTCTTCCTGTTTTCCCATAAAAACTCCTACTGTTCATCTTTTATATTCATATCAAGGTTTATGTAAAACTTATACACGCTCTTGTATATGTTGCTATTATACTCGTATTAGAATTCAAGTCAAATCAACATTTACAAGTTAAAACATTGTATATAATTGTATTTTTATGAACTATTAAGGTGAATGCTGCATATAAGTTTTGTGCAACTCATTGCCTTTCACCCCCTTATACATAGTAGATGAAGCATTTTTTATCAATGTTACTCAATTATTCATAAAAGGTATATTAACTCTAAAATGATCTTTTTGAGTAAAATGCGCACAAATGCCTTCACACCAGTACTTTAAGCGCTATATAACCTTTTAAAAAAACGAATTTGCAACATCTTTACCATTTAGTTGTACTTTTACAATATATAGTGTTTTCCAACGTTTTTTAATATAAAATGCTTCGAAATTCACTCATTTCAATGTTACTCAAATATCGAATTTTAAATATTTTCGAATTGGTTCAACAGGATTTTATATTTTTTATATATTACTATTGAGAAATTTAAAAAACGTAGTATAAGTTTATTACTCTATACTACGTTTCTTAACATTACTTTTTCTCTATTTCCTTTTCCCACCACAGTGCATCTTTAGGATTTTTTATGACATCTTCGTACTCTTCTTCTGTTTCTACATTTGGGTAAGACCCTCTTAACGATTTGTTTGAAGTTGATTTAAACATCGTAAGGAAAATGATTAGCCCTACAACGTTAATAAACATGAGATAGTAAGAAGGTGCAATGTCTTGTCCTGTAGTTTCTACTAAGGTAGAAAGAATAAATGGTGTTAAACCACCAAATATCGCAGCACCAATATTATATACCAGTGATAATGTACGTAATCTTACTTTGGTATGGAACATGCTTGGTAGCAACGATGGCATGACCCCTTCAAAAGTAGACATAAACAACGCAATAATAAATAATCCTATTATAACAAGTGGTAACAGCGGTATACTCATTAACCAAAATGCTAACACTGAAAATAAACTGAATCCTGCTAAACCAAAAATGATTGTACGTTTATTGCCGACTTTATCGCTATACCAACCAAAAAAGAACACAGCTGGTATCATCACAATCATTGTGACAATGCTTAATATTGACCCCATCGTACCACCTAAGTTTATTGTCTTATTCAAGAAGGATGGCATGAAAGATAGTACCATATAATTAGCGACATTTAAGAAAGCAACACCCGTAAAGCAGACAATCACGTCTTTCCAATAGTATTTAAATATATCCAAGTATGAATATTCCAATTCTTCTTTTTCTTCTAATGTCGATTCATATGCAGGACTCTCATCCAGATTTGTACGTAGTAATATACCTACAATCCCCAATGGTGCAGCAATGATAAATGGAATTCTCCAACCCCAATCCATCATCTGTTGATCACTTAATAATGCATACATTAATCCTGCCATAATCGCAGCCATGATATTACCTACAAGCGTTCCAATTTCAAGACCACTTCCTAACTTCCCACGTGTCTTATCTGGTGCAGTTTCTGCAATATATGTCATTGCGCCAGCGTACTCTCCACCAGTTGAAAAAGACTGAATCATACGAACAACAAGTAATAGAATAGGTGCCCATATACCAATTTGATCCTGTGTCGGCAATAATCCTAACATTAAAGTTGAAGCAGCCATTAATAAAATCGTCGTTGATAATACAATTTTCCGTCCATATTTATCCCCTAAGTGACTGAAAAATATACCACCAACAGGCCTAACAATAAATGCAAATGCAAACACCGCAAAAGTTGAGACAATTTGCATTTCTTGAGGTAAATTACCAAAGAAATTCGCGCTTAAAATTACAGCTAATTGGGCATATAGGCCAAAATCAAACCATTCAATGGCATTACCAATTCCTGTAGCAACTATGCTCTTTTTCGATTGATCTGGATCAACTCGATTCACTTTCTCTTTTTTGAATTTCACAAACAAAAACACCCCTTAATTTTTTCTTATCCATATAACATAGCCTATGTAATGTTTTATAAACAATTTCAAAAAATATGTAAATTGCTAATATACTTACGTTATATTAGGGAGAAATGTTTTTAATAGCGCGTTATAGAGAGTTAGACAACTCGTCATATCCAGATTTATCCATTTGATATAATAGATATGAAATCTAATACGGAGGTTTTTTAATTATGGAACAAATTTACTTTAATCATGACGGCGGTGTAGATGATCTTGTGTCATTATTTCTTTTATTACATATGGAAAATGTAAATCTTATTGGCGTAAGTGCCATTGGGGCAGACAGTTATGTGGAACCAGCAGTAAGTGCTTCTCAAAAAATTATCAATCGTTTTACACAAGCGCCTATTCATGTTGCTACTTCTAAAGAACGCGGCAAAAACCCATTCCCAAAAGATTGGAGGATGCATGCCTTTTTTATGGATGCACTACCTATATTAAATGAACCTACTTCTAAGCAATCTAAGCTACTTAAACACCATGCTTATGAGGATATTATTGAAAAAATACAAAACGCTCAAGAACCTGTCACATTACTTTTTACCGGTCCTCTTACAGACTTAGCAAAAGCGATAACAGTTGCGCCTACAATCGTTTCAAATATTAAACGACTTGTATGGATGGGGGGCACTTTTCTAGATAGAGGAAATGTAGAGGAACCAGAGCACGATGGTTCAGCAGAATGGAATGCATTTTGGGATCCAGAAGCTGTTCAAGTGGTTTTTGATACAAATATAAAAATTGATATGGTTGCTTTAGAAAGCACAAACCAAGTACCCATGACATGGGAGGTAAGACAAGCGTGGGCCAATGAACGTCATTATCCCGGCGTTGATTTTTTAGGTGTTAGTTATGCAGCCGTACCACCTTTAACACATTTCCAGACAAACTCTACTTATTTTATGTGGGATGTCTTAACAACGGCTTATGTTGGTAAACCAGAACTCGTTCAACAACACACGGTCCATGTATCAGTCCATACAGATGGCCCAAGTCAAGGTCAAACTTATATTGATCAACTAAATGGTAGACCTGTTTCAGTCGTAGATAATGTTAATCGCGAGGCGTTCTTTAATTATATAACTAGCTTAGCTAAAAAAATAACATTATAAATTGGTAAAAATCACCTTATACAATAAAGGTTGGCACTTACCACTAAGCGTCAACCTTTTACGATATAGCCACAAAAAAAGCGCCGTATATCATACGGCGCTTTCATTCAATATTAACATACATTTTATACGTATTTTGTTACTTTTTCAGCAGGTAATCTATATGAATCGTGACCAGGATTTTTTTCTTTACCAATTGCAATAATCATTACTGGTTCGTAACGTTCTGAATCATAACCAAATGTTTCTGCGATTTGATCACGTTCAAAACCACCGATTGGATTTGTATCATAACCGTACGCTCTAGCAACAAGCATAAATTGCATTGCTGCTAAACTGCTATCTATTTTAATAATATCGTTCATTTCCGGTTTAGATAAACTTTTATAGTATGGTAATACTTTACCTAGTAATTCATCTTTTACATCTGCAGGCATCATGCCTTGCTCAACAGCGCTATTATATATTTCTTCTCCGTGCTCATAGTTTTGCATATCTCCAAAGATCACTACCATAGCTGATGAACTGTCATTTTGACGTGTGTTAAAACGAATTAACGGACGTAATTTATCTTTACCTTCATCACTTTCTACTACTAAAAATCTCCACGGTTGCATATTCACTGATGATGGGGCTTTTGTTGCCTTACGAATCATTTCATCCATTTCTTCTTGTGGTATTTTAACCTGTTCATCAAAAACTTTAACTGATTTTCTATTCATTACTACATCTTCAAAATTATTATTAATCATTATTCAAGTCTCCTTAATCATTTTATACAAAATCAAATTATACTCAATTTATTTTAATTTACAAATCATCTGTTTACGACTGAAATATTTCCACTATTCTGTGAATCGCACTTCTATCAGCTAATTAAACCCATGCTTTTATATCACTACATATAATCTATTAATCTATAATTTTGATACGTAATAAAATCATAGTTTTTTATTTTAACAATATATGCCTCATTCATAAAATATGCTTCTTCACATAATATTCATTCAAAATGCTATGTACAGCGTATTCTATATTTCATCTTATTACATCTAACTAACTGGTCTGACGAAACATATCGCAACTATATCTACCATCGCTACAATCATTGCAGAAATGAATATCAAATTATTACTCATCTCCTGTTAAAGTCACTAACTTTCTTTATTTATAATCACCTTAGACATTGTTATATTTCTCTCTTGATACCCTAATTTTTGATATAACATTTTAGCAAAGTTATTCGCATAAACGTTTAATCTAATTTCACTCATATCATGATCTTGAAAAATTTTTTCAACATAATTCAATAAGCTTTCTCCAATTCCTTGATTTCTGTATATATTTATAACATATAATTCATATATAAATCCGTAATCATGTTGAGTGATGTCATCTGTTTTAAAATCTATAAGAATAAACCCTTTCACTTTTCCATCTTCTACAAATATATAATACGCCGCGCCTTGATGTACTAACGCTCTGGACATTGATTGCATGGTTTCATCAGTTAAGTTTATTTTAGTGTCCATAGATTCTTTAAATACTGCTGGTATCATACGATCAATCATAACTAAATCATTCTGTGTCGCTTTTCTAATTACCATCTATATCACCACTCACTTTTAGTTATATCCACGAATGACTTTTTATTAAAGTGTTACTTTTAAAAAGTCATTCATAAAATTGGTTACTATTATGCTTTACCCTGTGTATTTTACTTTCAACAAAATTATATTTTCACACAAACCTCTACCGTTAAGCTTAACAAAGAATTTAACTTTGTAAAAAAACAAATTTTATCGAAATTATTATAACTTTTTTATTATTAGACGAGTAGTTATAGTATATACTTTTGTTAATTTACTGGATATATTATATATTTATAGTAAAATAAAAGAGTTCAATGATTATTTCGCAAAGTGTTGCCAGTTATTTTCTTTGTATTATAATAAATATTATCATTACCCTTAAAGGGTTTATGTTTTATTTAATTCTACTGAAAATGCTACAATGTGGTCTTTAGTATCATACAGAGCTATAAAAACAGAAATTTTACTTTAATGCCGTAACATTTCATCCACAAATCAATTACTATCACTTTATATTTGATAATGATAGTGAAAATTTGCTACATTCTATTTTATATGTAAATATAAGAAAATTTTTAAAAAAGAGGGAAAACGATGAAGTCTATATCCGTTATAGTTACTTATTACAATTCGGAAGATTATATAGAAAGATGTTTAAGTAGTCTTAAACAACAACGATTTCAAGATTTTGAGTTAATTTTAGTTAATGATGGGTCAACTGACCAATCTAAGGCAATTGCTTCTCATTGTCTACAAGATTGGGATATAACAGTCAAAGAAATCGATTTAGAACAAAATACAGGACATGCACATGCAAGAAACGTCGCTTTAAAAGAAATTGATGCACCTTACTTCATTTTCATTGATTCAGATGATTATTTAGCATCGTACGCACTTTCATTCTATATGAAGAAAATTCGTCACTATGATGCACTTATCGCACCAATCCATTCGTTTACTTTAGACATCCCACAATATGTGGATCAAAATTTAGTAAAAGTTGAATTTTTTAAAACAGAAAATAAATCTAATCAATTTTTACGAAAACACTCAGTATGTAATATTGTCTTTAAAACAGCAATTGCACGCGGACATAACTTACAGTTCAGTGAAGATTTAAATGTGTTTATCGATTGGTCGTTCGTTTTAGAATTTATCAAATATGCTGATAACTTTGTACGTATTAGCCGATTCCCATTTTATATCAAAGGTGAAATCTATGATCCTTTCTTGAAACCAACATTATCACAACAAGAATTCAGTATCGTTTTTAGTGATTATGTTTCCAGTTTTGCCGACTCTATTAAGCGTGCACCTAATAAAGAAAATAAACGTTTCATAAAAAATAAAATGAGACATTTATATAAATATTCTTTCGAACCTTCTTTAAGAAAAACTGACGAAAGATATGAAAACCATAGTGAATTACTACCAAAAGTTACAAGATCTTTAATGTTTAATATTTTCAAAAATGAAAAGCCCTTATTTATTTTAGAATCATTAATGTTGATGCTAAACAAACGTGACACTGCTCATAAAATCAACAAATTAAGAAAAAATACAAGACTACTAAAAAGTGTCGCACTAGGTAGAAAAAATAAAAATCGTGCGCATTATCAACTTACAGATAGTGAAGATAAAGTAAGTCCTCATACAATCGTATTTGAAGCTTTCGGCGGTAAAAACTACAGTGATAGCCCTAAATATGTTTATGAGTATATGATGAAACATCATCCTAATTATGAGTTTATTTGGGTATTTAAAAAGCCAGGTAATGTTTATCTTCCAGGCCCCGCTAAAAAGGTTAAAAAAGGTTCAGCCGCGTACTATGAAGCTTATTCTAAAGCAAAATATTGGGTTGCTAATGCTAGATTACCACTTTATTTAAATAAAAAGCCTAACCAAGTTTATATCCAAACATGGCATGGCACACCTTTAAAACGTTTAGCAAATGATATGAAAGTCATTCGTATGCCAGGAACTACAACCGATAACTACAAACGTAATTTCAGAGAAGAAACAAGTCGTTGGGACTACCTAGTTTCTCCTAATGCTTATTCAACTAAAATATTTGAAACAGCATTTTGGATGCCACCTGAAAAAATTCTTGAAGTTGGTTATCCAAGAAATGATTTATTAGTTAATCGTGCAAATGACGATGCTTATATCCAAGAACTTAAAGAGAATTTAAACTTGCCACAAGATAAAAAAGTCATCATGTACGCGCCAACATGGAGAGATGATGAGTTTGTTAAGAAAGGCAAATATTTATTCGATTTAAAAATTGATTTAGACAACTTACAACAAAAATTAGGCGATGAATATGTTATTTTATTAAGAATGCACTACTTAATCTCTAATGCACTTGATTTAAGAGGATATGAAGACTTTGCTATCGATGTTTCAAATTATAGTGACATCTCTGAATTATATTTAGTCTCAGATTGCTTAATTACCGATTATTCATCTGTCTTCTTTGATTATGGTGTATTAAAACGTCCACAAATATTCTTTGCGTATGATTTAGATAAATATGGTCAAGATTTAAGAGGTTTCTATCTTGATTACAACAACGATTTACCAGGCCCTATTTATCAAGATGCATATAAACTAGCCGAAGATCTTAAAAACTTAGATCAAATCGAAGTTGAATATAAAGATAAAATCGAGCGCTTCTATAATGACTTTTGTTCATTAGAGGATGGAGCATCATCCCGTGCCATTGCAGATATAATTACGCGTAAACAATCTTAATCTCTGCAAAATAACTATTCCAAATAAATTTTTAAAGGGTAGAAAACATTATGTTTTCTACCCTTTTTTCAATACCAATCATACGCCCTGATATTTGCTTGATAGTGCGCTCTAAGGTGTACAGTCTCTGTATATTACAAAGGAGGTTTCTATATGGGGAAATTCAATAGTTTACAAGATAAGGTCGTCGTTATTACTGGTGGCGCTAAAAATCTAGGAGGATTGCTAAGTCAGACCTATGCTCAAAGTGGTGCGAATATCATTATTCACCATCATGATGACCACAGTCTTGAAGAAGCACAATATACACTTCAGCAAGTGAAATCTTTAGGTGGACAAGGCGCCCTTTTTTCAGGTGATTTAACAGTTGTAAGCAATATAGAAGATTTGTTTCAATTTGCAGTAAAAAGATTTGGTAAAATCGATATTGCTATTAATACAGTCGGAAAAGTATTAAAGCAATCTATTTCAGATACAACAGAGTCTGATTACAATACGATGCAAGACATTAATGCTAAACAGGCCTATTTTTTTATAAAGTATGCCGAACAATATATGAATAATCATGGAAAAATAATATCAATTGCTACTTCTTTATTATCAGCATATACTGGGTATTATTCCACGTACGCAGGTGAAAAAGCTCCTTTAGAACATTATACACGTGCTGCTTCAAAAGAGTTTATGTCACGTGGTATATCTGTCAATAACGTGGCGCCTGGACCTATGGATACACCTTTCTTCTATCCACAAGAATCTGATGATGCAGTGACGTTCCACAAATCTCAAGCATTACACAATCAACTCACACAAATAGAAGACATAGTGCCAATCATTAAATTCTTAACTTTAGAAGGTTGGTGGATTAACGGTCAAACACTATTTGCAAATGGCGGCTATACTACAAGATAAATGGAGGTATTATGATGCAATATTTCGTTGCAAACTTTTCAAACCTAGAAACTCAGCTAAGTATTATTGATGATAAGAACAAGACCATCGATCAGCAAACCGTACAAATCGCACCAGAGAATTATGTAAAAGATTTAGCACAATACCTCATCGAACTATCACATCAAAACAATTTATATCATGATGATATTAAAGGGATTGGTTTACGCATGAGTGATATTGAATTAATTCATTATGAGGATAAAGCAAGACTCATTGAAGCGCTGGAAAATACTTTCGGCTTCAAAGCTATCATTCATGCACATTACGAAACACTCATTAATCAATTAACCAAGTTAAACTAAATTAAAATATATGGACCTGATATAAAAATTCTATTCTGTCACATATTCATTAAATTAGGAGACCTTCTATATGAACGTTAAAACTGCAGCACAACAAATTGGTATAAGCGCACATACAATCAGATATTATGATAAATCTGGGTTATTTCCTTTTGTAGAACGCGATAGCAATGGTTATAGAGACTTCAAATCTGAAGACTTATACTGGATTGAATTCATCAAATGTATGCGTCAAACGCATATGCCCATTGCTCAAATTAAAATAATTGCTGAACTTTATCACCAAGGACCATCTACAATTGAAAAAAGAAAAGCAATTTTTACAGAACATCAAAATAATTTATTAGAACAAAAGGCGCTCATCGATGAAGGGTTAAAAACATTAGAAAATAAATTCAAATTATTAGAACAAGAATAAATCATTTACAAACAAAAAGTAACCGTTAGCCTTGTGATAAGGCCAACGGTTACTTTTATTTACAATTTATTTAATTGTACCTGCATTTTTATCATGTACACCATGACGGTAATAATCAACATACTCAGGTTCTAAAGGTTTCTTACCTCTAATGATGTCTGCTGCTCTTTCAGCCATCATTAACACTGGAGAGTGAATGTTACCGTTTGTAGTACGAGGCATTACAGAAGCATCTACAACACGTAGATTTTCCATACCATGTACTTTGAATGTATCTGGGTCTACAACTGACATTTCATCAGATTTAGGTCCCATTTTACAGCTACATGATGGATGTAATGCTGTTTCACCATCACGTTTAACCCATTCAATAATCTCATCATCTGTTTGTACTTCAGGTCCTGGTGAAATTTCCCCACCATTGAATGGATCTAAAGATTTTTGGTTCAAGATATTTCTAGCTACTTTTATAGCTTCTACCCACTCGCGTTTATCTTCTTCTGTTGATAAATAGTTAAATACGAAGTCTGGTTTAACAAATGGATCTTTAGATTTAATTTTTAGGTGTCCACGAGAATTAGAATACATTGGTCCCACGTGTACTTGGTAACCATGTGCAGTTGGTGCTTTTGTACCATCATATCTTACAGCAATTGGTAAGAAGTGGAACATTAAGTTTGGATAATCTACTTCATCATTTGAACGAACGAACCCGCCACCCTCAAAGTGGTTTGAGGCAGCTGCGCCTTTACGTCCTAAAATCCATTGCAAACCAATGAATGGCATTCTCAGTTTATTTAAACTTGGTTGTAATGAAACTGGTTCTTTACATGCATGTTGCACATAAACTTCTAAATGGTCTTCAAAGTTTTCACCAACACCTGGTAAATGTAAACGAGGTTCAATACCTAATGAACGTAAGTGTTCTGAATCACCGATACCTGATAATTGTAATAATTGAGGTGAGTTAATTGCCCCACCTGATAAGATAACTTCTTTTGCACTTACAGTATGCTCTTTACCATTTTTCTTAAATGTAACACCTGTTACTTTATTACCTTCGAAGTTTAATTTAGTTACAAATGCACGCGTTTGTACTTCTAAATTTTTGCGT
Source organism: Staphylococcus casei (assembly GCF_030294405.1). Classification (NCBI taxonomy): domain Bacteria; kingdom Bacillati; phylum Bacillota; class Bacilli; order Caryophanales; family Staphylococcaceae; genus Staphylococcus; species Staphylococcus casei. The sequence goes on along the minus strand of NZ_CP125718.1, from coordinate 316,405 downwards.
TTCATAGCTGGGTGTAAATAAGCTCTAGAAGCTGAAACACGACGTCCATTGTGTACTTGGCTATCGAATGGTCCAAATCCTTCTTGACGGAAACCATTTACATCTGGCGTTTTATTATATCCAGCGTCCACTCCTGCGTTGAAGAATGCTTGGAATAATGGGTTTGTAGCAGGCCCACGTCTTAATTTAATTGGACCATGGTGACCACGATATTCATCATCTTTGTTAGAACCAAATGTTGTCTCTAAACGTTTGAAATAAGGTAAACAATGTGCAAAGTCCCAATGCTCCATACCTTCTGGTTTAGCCCATTTTTCATAGTCCATAGGATTACCTCTTTGGTAAATCATACCATTAATTGAACTTGAACCACCTAATACTTTACCACGTGCATGGCCTACTTTACGTCCATCCATATGTGGTTCTGCATTTGTTTCATAAATCCAATCGTATAGTTTGTTACCTGCTGGGTACATTAACGCTGCTGGCATTTGAATTAATAAATCCCACGGATAGTCACTTCGTCCTGCTTCTAATACAAGCACATTATTTGAAGCATCTTCACTTATTCTGCCACCTAATACTGAACCAGCGCTACCTCCACCAATGATAATATAATCATAAGATTGTCTCATTTATATATAGCCTCCTGAATTTTAATTGTGTTGTTTATATGAATAAAGGTTAATTTAAATATTTGTCGATTACTTACTGCCGAACCAATTCACTGGTTCTGGATTCGTATTACGTAGAATATGTTTTTCTACTTGATATTCTGCTAAACCTTCTCTACCAAGTTCTCTACCAATACCTGATTGTTTATAACCACCCCATGGTGCTTGTGCAAAGTATGGGTGGAAGTCATTAATCCAAACTGTCCCCATTCTCAATTTATTAACAATACGTTCTGCTTTGTTAATATCATTAGTAAATAGTCCGCCAGCTAAGCCATAAATTGAGTCATTTGCAAGCTCAATTGCCTCTTCTTCTGTTGAGAAGCCTTCAATTGTAACAACAGGACCGAATACTTCTTCTTGTACAATACGCATTGAAGTATCACAATCTGTAATAACTGTTGGTTCAAAGAAGAAGCCATCTTGTAAATCTTCACGTTCAGGACGCTTACCACCTATAGCGATAGTCGCATTTTCAGATTTAGCAACTTCCATATATTTTTCGATTTTTTCTCTATGCTCTGCTGAGATGACTGGTCCCATTTCAGTTTCAGGATCAAAACCATCACCTAATTTAATACGTTTAATTCTTTCTATCAAAGCTGCTTCAAATTTATCTTTAATATCGTTATGAACGATAATTCTTGCACCTGCAGAACAAACTTGACCTGCGTGGAAGAAACCACCATTTAATGCTTGATCAACTGCAAGTTCAAAATCTGCGTCATCAAAAATAATGTTAGGGTTTTTACCACCTAATTCTAATGCAACATTTGTAACATGATTAGCTGCTTGTTTCATGATGTGTTTACCTGTTTCTATACCACCTGTAAACGAAACTAAGTCAACATCTTTATGTGATGATAATGGTTCACCAACTTCAGAACCTTTACCTAATACTAAGTTAATTACACCTTGAGGAAATCCAACTTCTTCCATCAATTCAAATACACGAATTGTTGTTAATGGTGTGATTTCACTTGGTTTCATAACCAATGAACACCCTGTAACTAAAGCTGGAGCGATTTTCCATGATGCTTGTAGTAAAGGATAATTCCACGGTGTAATTTGTGTTGCTACACCTACTGGTTCTTTCACAATTTTACTGTCTGTATTTGGAATTGGTGAATCTATAATTTCTCCACCATCTTTATCGGCTAAACCAGCAAAGTAGTTAAATACATTCGCAATATCGTCCATATCAGCATATGATTCTTCTAGTGTTTTACCGGTATCTAACGTTTCAAGTCTGGCAAGTTCTTCACGATGCGTTACGATTAAATCAGCGATCGCTTTGACTTTTTTACCTCTATTTTCACTCGTTTCTTGTGCCCATTCACCTTTATTAAATGCTTTTTTAGCTGCAACAATTGCACGTTCGCTATCTTCTGAAGTACCTTCAGCTACTTCAAAAATAACTTCTTGATTATATGGATTAATAATTTTTCTTGTTTCTTTATTAGAGCTTTCTACCCACTCACCATCAATATATTGACGACGAGATAAATTTTTTACAAGTTCCATTAAAATTACCTCCGTTAAGTTTGTTAAATTTTTATTTAACGAATTTTATAAATTTTATGTTAGCATAGTAATCGAAAGGGTGTCAAACGAGTTTAAATAGAAAATGGTTAGTTTCCTCGCTATTAAGGCAAATTAGCCTAATATTTTAAATTTGTATTTTTTAAAATAATATGTCGGAGGTGTACATTTTGGTACATTCAAACAACCCTGAGCACCAATTAAATGAAGCAAAAGACATCGTTATCAACGCAATTGGAGAAACGATGGACCTATACGGAATTAACCGTAGTGTAGGAAATTTATACGGCACAATGCTCTTTGAAGGTAGTATGACGCTAGATGAAATGCGCGAACAACTTCAAATGAGTAAGCCAAGCATGAGCGCTGGCGTTAAAAGGCTTCAAGAATTTGATATTGTTAAACAGCAATTTACACGTGGTAGTCGAAAACAACATTTTACCGCTGAAAAAAACTTTTTTAATTTCTTCAGTAATTTCTTCACACGTAAATGGCATAGAGAGATTGTTATCAATTCTGAAGCCGTACATGATTCCGTTGCATTACTCGATGATCTTATCAACGATAAAAATGTCGATGAGCCTACAAAACGAGAGGCTAACGAAATCAAACAGCAGTTAATCGATACTTTACCGTATTACGAATGGCTAGAAAATTTGAGTCACGCAATCGAAAGTGGAGAAATATTCGAATACTTTCCAATACCCGAAAAGAAAGTTAAATAATGATTGCTAAAGCACTAGGAAAGTTTAATTTCTTAGTGCTTTTTATTTATCTCTAAAAAATAAAAAAGAAACTGTCAACTTAAGCTGACAGTTTCTTTACTTATATCTATAAATTATCGTCTTCTTTTTTCTCTCTTACTTGTATCATTCTAAGTGAACGTCTTTCCACTTCTTTAAACTTATCTGCACGTCTCTCAAGTTTCAGACGATCGCCTTCTAATGTTCGTATAAACGATATCATCATGATAACAAATACCACAATTAAAGGAACACTTGCTAAAAGTGATGCTGTCTTCAAGACGTCTAATGCATTTTGTCCCCCAACTAACATTAATGAATAAGGTAATAAACTTAATGCAAATGCCCAGAATAATCTATTGGCACGTAATGGTTCACCTATTACTTGTTTTTGAGTAGCTGCCGCTAAAATATAAGATGCAGAATCAAAAGTAGTAACTAAGAATAAGAAAGCTGCGATAACAAATAATACAACAATCAGATTTGGGAATGGTAGTTGATGCATAACTTCAATAATTGTTGCTTCCGCACTATGTGAATTCAAGAAATTAATAACGTTAAATTGTCCTGAAATTTGCAAATACACTGCATAGTTTCCAAAAATACCAAAGAACATCAAGCAACCTAATGTCCCATAACCAATTGTCCCTAAAATAACTTCTTTTAACGTACGTCCCTTTGAAATACGGGCAATAAACAATCCAATAAATGGCGCATAAACAATCCACCAAGACCAATAAAATATAGTCCATTGTTGAGGGAAATTCGTATCTTTTCGTCCACCAATGCCCCCAAAAGGTTCGAGCCATGTTGCCATTTGGAAGAAATTCTTCAACATATCACCAAATGCAGTAACTGTTGTTTCCATAATAAATACTGTTGGTCCCACTATAAATACAAACGCTAACAACAGTAATGAAATCCATACATTGACATCACTTAAGACTTGTATACCCTTTTTAAGTCCCGTATAAGAACTTATGGCAAAGACTAATGTGATTAATAATAGAATAATTGTGCGCATCCACATATTATGGCCATCGATACCTGTTAAACGCTCAATAGCTGCTGAAATCAAAGGTACACCTAGTCCTAATGAAGTTGCTGCACCACATAATAAGGCTAAAATAAACACGATATCTACAACTTTACCTAAAAACTTATCCGTTTGTCCTTTTAAAATTGGTCGACAAGCTTGGCTAATTTTAAATATCGGTTTCTTTTTAACAAATACTAAATAACCGATTGGCAATGCAGGTAAAACGTAAATTGCCCATGCAATTGGTCCCCAATGGAACATGCCATACATTGTGGCATACTCTAATGCATGATCCGTCATGCCTTTGCCACCATGTGGTGGTGTTTGATAATAATATGCCCATTCGATAACGCCCCAGTATAAAATGTCTGAGCCAATACCAGCACAGAACAACATTGAAGCCCAACTAAAATCATTAAACTCAGGCTTATCTGTAGCTTTACCTAATGTGACATTCCCGTACTTACCAAATGCTATGTAAAGTACAAATCCAAAAATTACTAATCCAAGTAATAAATATACTGAGCCAAGAGAATTGGACACGGCTTTATTCAATCCCGTGATTACTTCTTGACTTGCTTTAGGAAACACGATCATTGGCACAACAGCAAATAATAATACAATTACTGTGCCTATAAATGTCGGCCAATCCATAACTTTATTCTTTTTCACTTTTGAGCACTCCTCATAAATTGAATATTATGTAAAAATTTGTCTTATAATCTTCGTTGCAATAAACAAATCATTTAGTTATTCACAAACATGAGCCTAACGAACTTTAAATAATAATGCAACTTACATTCAAATTAAACATCTTAAAAAGATGAATAATTATATAACCATATTAATTTATCATCTTAAGAAAATTGCCACAATCACAGTGTTAAGTTTAAATTTAACGAATTGAACAAACCTTACAAAGTTTACATTATGTATTTTTATGCAATTAAAATGTATAAATATTTCTTTGTATTTTTTTAGCTTTTATGTAAAAATAACAGAATTTTTTAATAAATTGTTAAATTTATATTCATCTGTTTTTTCGATAAAATGAAGTTGTTTTTCATCAAAAATTAAATCTCTTTTTTCAATATTAATATAGAAGTATAGCGTCATATTTTTTATCAATTTTTCCAGTAAAATATTACTATCATCTTTCCTTACTTTCGAGCGACTTTATTCTATAATATATAGTAGCTATTCATAAGAATTTGAGTAAAGAGGTCATTAAAATGAATAAAAATCAAATCATTAACTATTGGGACAAGCGTGCACTATCTTTTAGCAAAGATAAACAAGCAGAATTAGAAAGTAAGCATGCTCAAGCATGGATAAAAGAAATTAATAATGTTACATCGATTCAAGAAGGTATGAAAATTTTAGATATAGGGACTGGAGCAGGCTTCCTAGCTATTTTATGTGCGCAACAAGGTAGCGATGTTACAGGTATTGATATATCTTCGGACATGATTAAATCTGCACAACAAAATGCGCAACATTTTCATCAAGACATCCAATTTCAAATTATGGATGCTGAGCAATTAGCTTTTGAAGATGCAACATTTGACGTCGTTATTGCACGAAATGTCACTTGGTTATTATCAAATACACAGGAAGTATACCGTGAATGGCTCAGAGTATTAAAATCCAACGGCACACTCATTAACATTGATGGAGACTATGGTAAAGATTCATTTGAAGACTATAGTAATATGCCTAATGATCATGCCCACCTCACGTTAGGTGATACTATGTTGCAAGAAAGTGAAGCCATTAAGCAAAGTATTTCAATTAATCAACAACAACGACCACAATACGACATTGAAATTCTACAATCTTTAGGTTTTGAGCATGTTCATGTCGATGTTGACGTTTATCAACGTGTATATAGAAAAAAAGATGCTTTTTATAACCCAACGCCTATTTTTTTAATTGCTATTACTAAGGCTTTCACCTAAGTATCCCTAATATTTATTAAAGTTAGTATTCTATTTATTATATTTCTAAATCTAAGATGCTCAGAACTTGCGTTATAGTGTAATTTTTATCATACTATAGTTGAAGTTGAACAAAGTATAAGGAGTGGTAAGAATGAATAAAGAACAATTGGATAAAGTAAAAAATGGTAAAGGCTTCATTGCTGCGTTAGACCAAAGTGGTGGAAGTACACCTAAAGCCTTAAAAGATTACGGCGTTACTGAAGATCAATATAGTAGTGAAGACGAAATGTTCAAACTCGTTCACGATATGCGCACGCGTATTGTATCATCACCTGCATTCAGTTCAGAAAAAATTATTGGTGCAATCCTATTCGAACAAACAATGGATCGCGAAGTCGATGGCAAACATACTGGCGATTTCTTAGCAGATAAAGGCGTTGTTCCATTCTTAAAAGTCGATAAAGGCTTAGCCGAAGAAAAAGATGGCGTTCAATTAATGAAACCAATGCCAGATTTAGACGATTTATTACGTCGTGCAAATGAACATAAAATTTTTGGTACGAAAATGCGTTCTAACATTCTAGAGCTTAATAAAACAGGCATTGATTCAGTTGTAAAACAACAATTCGAAGTTGCTAAACAAATTATTGCTGCTGGATTAGTACCTATCATCGAACCTGAAGTTAATATAAACGCTGAAGAAAAAGCAGAAATAGAATCCTATTTAACTGACGCTATCTTAGAAGAACTAAACAAATTAGACGAAGATCAACTTGTCATGTTGAAATTATCTATACCTACTAACGTTAACCAATTCCAATCATTAATTAATCACCCAAATGTTGTTAGAGTTGTTGCATTGTCTGGCGGTTATAGTAGAGAACATGCGAACGAAGTACTAAAACAAAACGAAGGTCTTATTGCTAGTTTCTCACGTGCCTTAATTAATGATTTAAATGTAAATCAATCTGAAGAAGAGTTTGACAAAATTTTAGCTGAAACAGTAGATTCTATCTACGACGCTTCTGTTAACAAAAATCTATAATTTTGTATGCTTACTTCCTGTTTAAATGTTATTTCCCAGGAAACCTTAAGCACTACAAACACTTTAGATAACTTAAAAAGGAAGGTTTCTATTTTAATATAGAAACCTTCCTTTTTGTGTTATTCGAGTTTATTTCTTTTTACTTTCAATATTTCATAACATACTTTATCCCTAACTTGTTCATCCATAGTACTTATATTAATAAAATTCACTATTTAGGTCGTTCAATTGTAAATGTGTCTCCCAGTTTTGCGTAATCATTTCCTGCTAAACGTGCAACAGGTTCAAGTTTCAATGCGTCTATCTTGCTATCTCCATAATAAATATGTTCATCGATATGATACATCACTACTTCACCTATAATAAGGTCTGCACCGTCATCTTTTGAACCGATCTCTACAATTTGATCCAATTTACATTCTAATCGAACCTTTGCTTCTTTTATACCTGCCACAGTAATATTTTCAGAGTCAACAAGTGTAAACTTAGTGTGGTCCAGCTCATTTTCTTCTGGATTCAACTGTGCTGCTGTTATATTCACATTTTCCACATTATTTTCATCAGTAATGTGAACTACAAATTCGCCCATTTCTTCTATATTTAAAGCTGTATCCTTACGTTTACCACCGGCACGTTGTACTGAAATAGATATCATAGGTGGTGCGTTATTTACAATATTAAAAAAACTAAAAGGTGCCGCATTCAAGAGCCCATTTTTATTTTGGGATGTTACGAAAGCGATAGGTCTGGGAATAATACTTCCCGATAATAATTTATAATTTTGCACATCTGATAATTGATTTGCTAATAATTTTTTCATCATTGTATTCTCCTTTAAACAATAACGCTATATATTGTTTTAAAATAAGTAACATATCTTTAAGCTATGTGTAATTATACTTAATACTTAAAATAATAACAATTACTGTGTTTCAAACATCTGTATCAGTCATTTTATTCAAGTATTGTTAATATAAAAAGCACGTCTTCATCATTTTAGAAGACATGCTTTTTTATTTATTCTTTTTCTATATGTGCTGCTATATTATAATGATTAGTCGCTTTTCTTTTTTGTGTAAAATAAAGCACAAACGCTATAAAATACCATACAATAACAATTAACCATTCAGATGGCCAAGCTAAAGAAGAAGGCATTCCTGGCAAATAAATTACAATAAATAAAATACTTAAAATAATAGCAATAATTCCTACTGCTCTGCCATTCTTAATACGATAAGGTCGTTCCAATCCTGGTTGACTCTTACGTAACTTAAGAAATGAAAAAGCAACAAGCAAGTATCCTAAGACCACACCAATCCCTCCAGCATTAACAATCCATAAAAGGGCCGGTCGTCCTAATAAAGGCGCTACAAAAGCTAGAATACCTAAGAATAAAATGCCATGTGTTGGTGTTTTAAATTTCGGATGTATATAGGCAAACCACTTGGGAATCATTCCGTTGTTTGCCATTGCATACAATATGCGACTACCTCCTATAATAAAGGCGTTCCAACTTGTAATAATACCTGCTACACCACCAAGTACAAGTAAGACACCAAATCCATTACTACCAAACAGATTAACCATAGCGTCAGCAGTCGCTAAATTACTGGTTGATAATGCCTTTGGAGAAAGTCCTGTTGCCACACCAAATACGATAAGTAAGTAAAATATTACCGAAGCCACAATAGAGAATATTAAAATGCCACCCATTTTTTTCGAAGGTGCTTTTACTTCTTCAGCAATTTGAGGTATAACATCAAATCCAACAAATAGGAATGGTATCATCATTAGCACAGACATGGTACCACCCACACCATTTTCAAAAGGCTTTAAATTACTAAAGTCACCGTTAAATCCAGCGCCGAATACTAATAATAATCCTACTGCAACAATAAAAATAGTAAATACAGTTTGCATAATAGCTGCTGGTTTGACACCGAAATAATTCAACGATGTCAGTAAAATACTACCTACAGAACCGATTAATACCCAAGTAACATAAACATCCCATCCAGCAATATTCCACATTAAGCCTTGGTGTTCAAAAGGTACTACATAATCAATTACAGTTGGTAATGCCACCGCTTCAAACGTTATAACTGAAACGTATCCGAATAATACGGACCAACCAGAGATAAATGCGATTCCTGGAGAAAAAGCTTTCTTCACAAAGATGAATCCGCCACCCGTTTCTGGTATAGCAGAAGCAAGTTCCGCATAAGTTAACCCAATTACAATAACTAAACATCCACCTAGTAAAAATGCAATAATACTACCTACAAAACCTGCTGTAGACACCCATTCCCCCGAAAGGACAACCCAACCCCATCCTAGCATGGCACCAATAGCAAGGAACAAGACGTCAACAACGTTCATTGTTTTATTAAATTGCGATTTTGATTTCATTGAACATACCCCATAACATTCATTAAATTTTAAAAAGCGATAGGTTAAGATTGAAATTACTGTCCTTTTCATCCTTAACCTACCATCAGTTAATTGCTATATTTCATTTATGATTGCCTTTGTTTATATATTGTTAACTTTCATGTATTTCTATTTTAGACTTCTACAGAGAGATATTTTGTTTCTAAGTATGGTTCAATACCTTCTGTACCGCCTTCTCTGCCATATCCACTTTCTTTCAATCCGCCAAATGGTGCATGTGCTGCAGATGGTCCACCATCATTCCAACCAATTACACCATAATCTAACTCATTAAATAATTTTAATCCTGTACGATAATCGTTAGTAAAGAAGTATGATGCTAAACCAAATTCTGTATCATTAGCAATACGAATGACTTCATCTAAGTCACTATATGTCATGACTGGCGCTACAGGACCAAAAGTTTCCTCATACATTGCCTTCATAGTTGTATTAGCATGAGCTATAACAACCGGTTTCAAGAAATTACCACCTAGCGATTGGATATCATCAACACTTCTAGATAATTTACCACCTTTATCTTGAGCATCTGTAATGTGTGACAGGACTTTTTCCACTGCATTAGCATCGATGACTGGACCAACCTTCACACCTTCATCTAATCCATTACCAACCTTTAAGTCATGGACTTTTTCTGTAAGGCTTTCAATATATTGGTCAGCAATATCTTCATGTACATATATGCGGTTTGCACAAATACACGTTTGTCCTGCATTTCTAAACTTAGAAGCTATTGTTCCATCCACTGCAGCTTCTAAGTCCGCATCCTTATGGACAATAAACGGTGCCAAACCACCGAGTTCCATCGTTACATTTTTAACTGTTTGCGCAGATTGTTCAATAAGTGTTTTCCCAACGCCTGTTGATCCAGTAAAGGTTACTTTATTGATAAGCTGATGACTTGTAAATATATCGCCAGCATCTTTGCCGGAAGCAATAATATAAGACACCGCGTCTTTGGGTATCCCAGCTTCATGTGCAAGTTCTACTAATCTAATCGTTGTTAAAGGCGTCTTAACTGCTGGTTTACATATAATTGTACATCCCGCTGCCAAAGCTGGTGCAATTTTGCGTGTTATCATGGCTGCTGGGAAATTCCATGGTGTAATTGCACCAACAACACCTACAGGAAACTTATCTACAACAATCTTCTTAGACGGTGTATTAGCTGGTATTGTACGTCCATATACACGCTTAGCTTCTTCGGCATACCATTTTACATATGAATTCGCGTAAATAACTTCGCCTTTTGCTTCTGCTAATGGCTTACCACCCTCTAATGTAATCAGACGTGCAAGTTCATCCTGATGTTCATCAATAAGTGTTGCCCACTGTAATAACTTAGCTGAACGTTCATGAGCATCTTTATATTTCCACTCTTCAAAAGCTTGATGTGTACGTTCAATTTGTGCATGAATATCCTCATGGCTTGTATATGCTAAATGTTCAATGACTTCATTTGTCGCTGGATTAGTAACTTCCAATTGTGTCATAGGTTCGACTCCCCTTTTTAACTTTAGTTACACTAAATCATTACTTTAGAAACGCATGCTTTAAACTGGCTCTATTTTATGTCAATTTATGATATACGGTGTGTCGTTGCAACTTGATCAAACACTTCTTTTAAGATTGCCAATCCTTGGTTAAGTTCTTCATCAGTAATAACTAATGGCGCTAAGAAACGAATCACATTTCCTTTTATACCTGCTGATAATAATAATAAGCCATTTTGATTTGCTGCCTGTACAATTTTTCCAGTGCGTACTTTATCTGGTTGACCCGTTTTAGGATCTATAATCTCTAATGCAACCATAGCCCCCAAACGACGAATATTTGCTATGCTGTCATGTTTTTCACTTAACGTGTGTAAATAATTTTCTAAATGATAACCTAGTGTTTCTGCTTTCTCATTTAACTGCTCTTCTTCTATAATATCAATGACTTTTAATGCCGCTTCACAAGCTAATGGATTACCCGCATATGTCCCACCCAATTCACCTGGGGATGCACTATCAACAATTTCAGCTTTACCTACAACTGCACTTAGCGGAAAACCTGCTGCCAATGATTTTGAAACTGTGATTAAATCGGGCGCAATACCAAAGTGTTCTATTGCAAATGTTTTCCCAGTACGTGCAAATCCAGTCTGAATTTCATCTACAACAAAAACAATGCCATTATCTTCACAAATTTGTTTAACTGCTGCCACAAATTTTGAATCTGGAATAATAAATCCACCTTCACCTTGTACTGGCTCCATGACAATACATGCTACTTCACTTGGATCTACTGTTTCGATAAAGAAATCATGTAACTTATGAATGACTTGATCAACGTATTCAGCTTCTGATAATGATTCCGCTTTTTCAGAGACATTTGGATATGGGGCTTGATAGACTTCTGGGGCAAATGGTCCAAATCCATATTTATAAGGTCTTACTTTACTTGTCATAGACATTGTTAAATTTGTACGTCCATGGAAACCTCTGACAAACGAAACCACTGCCTGTCTTCCCGTATATTTACGCGCAATTTTTACAGCGTTTTCAACTGCTTCAGCACCAGAATTAAGTAAAATTGCTTTTTTATCAAAATGACCAGGTGTAATTTCAGTGAGTTTTTGGGCTAAATTTAAATAACTTTCATACATAATGACATTAAAACCGGGATGTATGAATTTATCTAACTGTTCTTTTAAATGTTTTGTTATTTTAGGATGTGTATGTCCTACATTCAATGTACCAATCGCACCTGCAAAATCAATGAATGTATTACCATCTATATCGGTAATCGTAGAACCTTGTGCTTTATCTGCAACATGTAAATTACCGTTACCAACACCACGTGCTACATATTGTTCTCTTTTTGCTTTATAATATTCAAATTGCTCTGACATAAAGAAACCCCCTACGCTTTTATATTCAAAATTTTAATGTTATCTAAAAATTTAGAATATTATTGGTATTGTGTAAAGCACCAGTTTATCTTAATAGATGGTACCAATTCACCCTAACAGTACTTTTTTTAAACGTTGAACAGCTTCTGGTACTTGCTGTTGCTGAATTTTAGAGAAACCTATGATCAGTAATTTAGATTCGGAATTATTTTGAAGCGCTTTCATAGAAAACCTGTTTATTGTATAAAGTTCTAATTTTTGATCTCTTGCACGTGTTTCAATTTCTGTGTATGTGTATCGAGACTTTGCTTCTATTATAAAATGTAATCCTGCTTGCGTATCTTTAATCGTGATAGCAGATTTCAATACTTTATTGAGCTCTGCTATTAAATACGCTCTTTTTTTACCATAGAGTTGATGCATTTTCTTCAGATATTTTTCATAGTGTCCTTCTTTAATCATCAAATTTAATGTCAACGCATTTAACATAGAAAAATCAGGAATCATATTATGATTCTGTGCTTCAAACTTTTTAATTAATGTACTTGGTAAAATCATATAACTTATACGAAGTCCAGGCATAAGTGTTTTCGAAAATGTACCTAAATAGATGACACTTTCATTTTTATCGAAACTGAATAATGAAGGGATATTATCGGTTTCATATTTGAATTCACTGTCATAATCATCTTCTATAATATAGCTATGATTTTGACTCGCCCAATTTAATAAATCAATTCGTCTTGAAACAGGCATAATTGTTCCCATTGGAAATTGATGTGAAGGCGTCACAATTACAGCTTGTGGCTGCAGTTGTTTAATTTGATTTATAGATATGCCTTTATGATCTAATTCTATAGGTAAGATATGTGTCCCTGTTTGCTTTAACAACGCTCGAAACCTTGAATAGCCAGGATTTTCCACTGCAATCTTAACGTCATCTTCCATTAGCTGGATTAACTTCATTAATAATGTATTCGTTCCAGACCCTATAACAATTTGTTCTGGATGGCACTGTATTCCTCTTTGATATGATACTAATTTAGCTATAGACTGTCTGAGTTCAACTGGCCCTTTGATATGTGGTATCGCGGATAAATAATAATCATAATTTTGAAATACTCTTTTCATTAATTTTGTCCACGTATCTACTGGAAATTCTGAGATGTCGGTACTCATATGGGAAAAAGAATAATCATAAGTGTCTTCAAGATTACTTTCGTGTGCTTCTAATGTAATATGCGCATGTGGATCAATGATTAATTTATCTAAGGGTTCAATAAAATATCCTTTTCGTTCTTGAGTATAAATATATCCCTCTGCTAATAATTGTTCATAAGCTGATTTCACACTATTCACACTCACACTAAGATGTTCTGCCATTCCCCTTTTAGACGGTAACTTTTCATGACTATCGTATTTAAATGCAAGTATGTCTTCTTTTAAACGATTATATATTTCTCGATAGATATACTGTTCTGTGTCTCGTTGCATGATTACACCCCTTTAATTCTTTCTATAATTTATTTATTATACACATTGTTTAGATAAAGTTGTTAATGAATTTATAAATCGCTCTACATTTTTAATTTCTAATCAAAAAACAGCGATTATCCTCTCGATAACCACTGTTTTAAAATACGCATTCATTAATAACATTTAATTTTATTCTATAAAATAGGTGATGCTAACTTTGCTATAGCTTGCTTAAACTTAATCCAATTAGAACGTTGTTCATAACGTTCTATAGTAAGCTCCTTGGATACTTTTAAATCCTCAAAGAAAGCAGCTTTTAGTTTTTTAGCAATTTTTTCATCATACATAAAAGCATTAATTTCAAAATTCAATTCGAAACTACGGATATCCATGTTTGATGACCCTACACTTGAAACTTCATCATCTATAATCATCATTTTCGAATGAATAAACCCATTCTCATATGTGTACACTTTAACTCCATCTTTTATCAGTTGCGCCACACTAGTGATGGTAGCCCAATAAACAAAAACATGGTCCGGTTTACAGGGAATAATTAATTGAACATCGACACCAGATTTAGCTGCAATACGTAATGCATTGATATAACCTTTATCAGGTATAAAATATGGACTGTGCATGTATATAGATTCTTTAGCATTCATAATCATTTTCATATATCCAAATTCTATTTGGTGCCAATTGTCACTTGGTGCACTGACCGCCATTTGCATAGATACATCCCCGCCCTGTTGCGCGTTATTTGGGAAATATTTTGCATTATAGTCCAATTGCTCACGTTTTGCTTGTGAATTCCAGTCGTGAATAAAACTTAATTGTAATGCATCAACGCCGTCCCCTTTAACTCTGAGATGCGTATCTCTCCAATAGCCAAACTTTTCATTTAAACCTAGGTACTCATCACCGATATTAAAACCACCTACATATCCTGTCATACCATCGATGACAACTATTTTTCGATGATTACGATTATTCACTCTAAAATTCACAAACGGAATTTTAGCTTTGAAAAAAGCTTCAACTTGTCCACCTAAAGATTGAAATTTTTTAAATTTTGATTTATGTACTGTTTTAGATCCTACTGCGTCATAAAGTAATTTAACTTCTAATCCTTCACTAGCCTTTTGTTCTAAAATATTTATGATTTCAGTGCCTAAGCCATCTAATTCTAAAACATAATATTCCATATGAATGTAGCTTTTCGCATGACGCAAATCTGCTTTCATTTGATTATATAACTCATGGCCATCTGTATAGATGTCTACTTTATTATCATTACTTAAAAATGATGATTCTTTAGACATTAATGTTTGAGCAATATCTGCATGCTTTCTAACAATAGGATTTTCTGAATTAAAGATGTGATTCGTTGAATCTTGAAGTTGTGCTTTCACCCTATTCATTCCGTCTTCAATTTGATTATGTTGAAATCCTTTTTCACGTTTTTTACGAACGCCTCGTCCAAAGAATATATAGGCGATAAAACCTAGGATTGGCATAACAAATAGCAAGAATAACCAAGCCCATGTTGCAGTGGCATCCCTTCTATCTCTGTCTAAAAATACAATTAATAAAGCTAATACGATATTAATTATAAAGAAAAAAGCTAATATGCCTCGATATATCGGGCTTACACTTGCATCAAATATTAGTTGCATCAAATCACCTCATACTTTCACTTTTCATCTCTATGATTACTTTTTTATAATGATTTCTACAAGCGCTATCTTTTTTCTAAAAATTATTCTACACACTATTTTCCTACTATGAGTGGTTTCCATTATATTCTAAAGTGCATACAGTTGCTATTTATTATGCTTTAGCTAGATTAACTAATAAATATAATAAAATTATTTCTTCAATGTTTGTTCTATTGTGCGATTACGCCCTGCTTGCGAACCAAATAAAGTTATACCAACCGCCGTAATCAATAATATACTTAATGACGCAAGCCATTGTCCTGTTAAGTCATGTAATATACCAAATAATAGCGGCCCTAATGCTGCAAAAAGATAACCCACAGATTGGGCCATACCTGATAGTTTCGCTGATGTTTGTATGTGCTCTGTTCTTAAACTAAAGAACGTATTCACTAATCCAAATGCTAATCCTCCTGCAATACCTATTAATATAGTAGAAATAATTGCAAGTGTTGGCATAAATAGCATAATCGCAACGCCTGCAATAAAGAGCAGCCCAGTAATAAACGTCAACAGAAATTGGGATTTCATTTTTGTTGCAAATATTGGTGTAATAAAAGTAAAAGGGATAATAGCTATTTGCATGATAGATAGATACGCACCGGCTTCGCTAATAGAGAGACCATTTTGAGCTAAATAAGCTGGCATCCAATTAATCAAAGAATAAAATATAAGAGATTGACCACCCATGAGTATCGTAATTTGCCACGATAATGGGGATTTCCATACATTGACACTTTCATACGATAGTGCCGCAGCAGTTTCTTGCTTGCCCTTTATTTGAAATGACCAAACGACTAGCGTTAGTAGCGTAATCACACCAATTGCACTTATAGCAATATTATAATTAAATGCTTTAACTAAAGGAGCTGTACCATAAGATGATAAGCCACCAAATACATTCATCACGACTGTATAATAACCTGTCATTACGCCAATATGTAATGGGAATTTTGATTTGATTACTGCTGGCGCAAGCACGTTGCCAAAACCTATCCCAATACCAATCAATACGGTTCCAATATAAAGCCATGAAATGCCAGTGATTGATCTTACAACTATACCGATAAGTATAAGACACAATGCAACAAAAATGGTTTTCTCTAATCCAAATTTATTACTCGTTCTCGCCGCAAATAGAGAAATCACTGCAAATGCTAATAATGGAACAACCGTTATCACACTGACTGCACTATTAGACATCGCTAAATCTGTTTTTATATCAGGTAACGCAACACCAATAGATGTAATAGGTGCTCTAAGGTTTGCTGCAACTAATAATATGCCTATAAATAATAACCAATTAAATGGTTTATTTTTCTTATATGAGTCCATTTTTTTGACCGCCTTGAAAACTTATTTTTTAAAAACAACACATCATATGGTACAATATGTACGTTATAATGTAAATAGGGAGCGATTATTTGTATAATATCCAAAACATAGTAGCTAAAAATATTTTAAATTATCGTAAAAAGCATCAACTCAGTTTAGATAAATTAGCAACAATGACTGGCGTCAGCAAGAATATGTTAAGTCAAATTGAAAAAGGCGCTTCTAATCCGACCATTACTACTTTATGGAAAATTGCCAATGGCTTGCATTTATCATTGTCACAATTAACCGCTGTAAATGATGAAAGTATAGACTTTATCGATGAATCAGACATTATCCCAATTATCGATGACCAAGTCGCTATTTATCCGTACTTTCCATACGATGATCAAAAAAAATTTGAAATGTTTAAAATGCAAATTGAACCTGGCGGAAAAATGGTTTCCGAGCCTCATCATGCAGAATCTGAAGAATACATTATTGTAAGTGATGGTCAGCTAGAAATTGGGATCAATTCTGAAAAATATACAATAAATAGTAATCAAGCGTTTCGTTTTAAAAGTGATGTCACACACACATACTTTAACCCAACAGAGAAAACAGTCGTCTTTACTGCTACAATTTACTATCAATAGTTCTAATGCTTAAATATTACAAGTGTTAACAGTAGATATTTCATGAAAATAAATCGCCACGTATGTACTGTTGATACTTTTCCATCAAGTCAAATCCATCCAAAAATAGGCCAATCCACTTTTTAACAAGTGAACTGGCCTATTTTAAATTTCAATTATGACTCATCAAATTATTTTATATAGACTATTATCCATTACAGTTTCTGTAATTATTTTAAGCCTCAAGCAGTTCTTTCACTGTTACTTTCCAGCGTTCAACGACATTTTCAGCATCATATAATTGTATTGATATACCTGAAATAATCTCTGCATATTTTGCATTATCTTCTTTTACTGTTTTGACCGATGCTTCAAATCGTAATCGGCCATAAATTTCATTGTTCAAGCTAGGTAATATGCTTAAATCCAATTCAAGATAATATATTTTTTTAGCGTAAACAATAACAAGACTGCCTTTTCCTGTTTCAACTAAACGTTGTGCTGTTTGAGTATCGGGCCATAAAGCTATTCTTATATTATCAGAATCTATAGCAACAACTTCGCCTACACTCACCATAGCTGTATGTGGGTAGCCTTTAGCTGTAATAGACTGTAACATCATAACTAAATGTGTTTTGTCCTCTAAGTCCTGCCCGTTTAATAATTCAATAATTGCTTTAGGTAATTTCATAATCTATACCTCGCTTATTTATTAATCAAGTCAGGAATGGGTGGAATTTGGTCTAAATGCTCAAATTCTTCTGGTTTTAATTTGAATTTAGAGCTATATTGTTCAGGATTAGTAATGTGTTCACCTTCTGTATTTCTCCAAGAAAATGTGCAAGTCTCACATATATAGACTTCCCATGCATTATCTTTAGGTGCTGTCGTTAACAATTCTACTTTTTCTGAATCACATCTTGGACATATCATATTAATCTTCCTTTCCTCTATTTAAATGACTAAGTCTTTCTTTCCATTCATTCGCATCTTTAGGCGTACCAAGTAGTTCAGTATCTCGCCCAATATCTGCACCTACAGGCGTTGTAGCATCTATAACTAATTTCGTGTGCAGTCCAGCTGGTTCAGAAGACGGATCTAGTGGCATGCCTGGCGCATAAGGCACTTTAAAAACATCTTTATCTGGTCGAACTCGTGTTGTTAGCGCCCACATCACTTGCTCAAGATTAAATGGATCTACAAACTCATCTACTATAATAGCTATTTTGGTATATGGCATTCCATGTGGTGTGGATAGTAAACGCATGGCCACGGCTTTACCATAACCGCCTAATCTAGATTTAGTAGAAACGATTGCTCCAATACCATGTGTATACATAGCATTTACTGCTTCTACCTCTGGAAAATCTCTTTTTAATTGTTTATATAGCGGTAAACTTGTGTTCAAAGCAATAAGATAATCAATTTCAGTCCATGGCATACCGAGATACAAGTTTTCAAATATTGGATTATCTCTATGCGTAATCTTCGTGATTTTTACAATAGGTTGCTTTCTTGCACCTGAATAACTACCAGGAAATTCACCAAATGGTCCTTCTATTTCACGTTCACGTGGCTCTATATAACCTTCTAACACAATTTCACTACGTGCAGGAATATCTAAATTGCCATACTCACTTTTCGTTAGTTCTATAGGTTCGCCTTTTAGTGCCCCAGCAAAGTCATATTCTGATTGAACATATTCAATAGGTGTACTTGCCATAAAGCTCAATACCGGATCATTACCAAGACAAATCGCTATAGGTAAACGCTCATTTTTTTCCTCTGCATGTTGTAAATGTACAGCAATGTCATGGAATGGTAGCGGTTGAATCCCCACTTTATCCTTGCCTTTAACCTGAACACGATATGTTCCAGCATTTTGTTCTTCATAATTATCAGGTTTATCAGGATCTTTACTAACAATTAAGGCTTTAGATAAATAAAATCCTGCATCAAATTCATTTATTCTAAATAGTGGTAATACATCAAATAAATTGATTCCATCTGCTTCAGTTATAATATTTTCCTTTACTGGTGCATCTTTCGCATCCACCCATTTAGGCTTAATCGGATATCTATCCCACTTTTCTTTTAGAGCAAAGAATTGATCTTTGGTAGATGTATTTTTAGGTAAATCAAGCATTAATGCATGATTTTGCCAACTCCCATGTACATTTAAAACTACAGGCGTATGATAGCCTCTTACATTTTCTACTAGTACTGCAGGTGCACTTTCCATATCTGGTGCACTTCGTCCAATCGCACTCAAATCAGGTTCTGGCATGACTTCATCTTTTACTCTAATTAATTGCTGTTCCGATTCTAACAAATCTAAAAATCCTCTTAAATCTTTATAAGCCATTATTGTATCTTCCTTTCTGAATATATTTAAATATGTTGTGCTTTATTCGAAAATCCCGTCCAAACTTTTTCTTGAGGTAATTGATTAATACCAAATTGTGCAATCAACCGATATATAATGTGATCAATCATATCTGCTAAATCTTTAGGATGATTATAAAAAGCTGGCATTGGTGGGAAAATAGTTACTCCCATTTGTGATAATTTCAACATGTTTTCTAAATGTATTTGGTTTAATGGCGTTTCTCGCGTCATTAAGACTATTTTTTTGCTTTCCTTGAGCATCACGTCTGCAGCACGCGTAATTAAATTATCTGCTAAGCCTACACTTATGGATGCAAGAGATTTCATACTACACGGTGCTACAATCATGCCATCAATGTGGAAAGATCCACTAGAAATAGCAGCCCCTAAATCTTTTGGTGAGTATTGATAATCAGCCAATGATTGGACTTCTGCTACACTATAATTTGTTTCTTCAATGATTGTAGTCTTTGCCCAGTTGGACATTACTAAATGTGTTTCAACATCTTCAGTATCTCGCAAGATTTCTAATAAACGAATGCCAAAAATTGCTCCTGTGGCCCCTGAAATACCAATAATTAATTTCATTACTTTAACGCTCCTCTCAACAATTAGTATAAAACCAATAGATGTAATACAATAAATATATATTAAATATGCTTTATATACCTTTAAAGTATTAAGGAGGTTATTTGTAAATGGAATTACGACATTTACGGTATTTTTTAGCAATTGCTGAAGCCGGTAGTATCACGAAAGCAGCAGAAAATTTGCATATTGCTCAACCACCATTGAGTAGACAGCTTAAAGATTTAGAAAGTGAACTAGGCTTTGATTTATTTGAAAGAAATAAAAAGAAAAAAGTAACATTGACATTACAGGGTCAATTTTTCTTAAATAAGTCTAAAAATCTATTAAATATATTGGAAGATTCACTTGTAGAATCTCGAGAATACCATGAACAAATTAACCAAACTCTCGCCATAGGTACTACAATCTATAGCTCTCAAATCATGTTTAATCAAATTGAAGCATTTAAGCAAAATAAACCACATGTAAGATTTAACATATGGGAATCAGATAGTGTCCGCTTACTTCAATTATTAAAAGAAAGAAAAATAGATGTAGCTTATATCACCGAAGATGTTCAAGCAGATGGTATAATTACTGAAACAGTTATGAATGATTATTGCGTTTGCGTAGTCCCTCAAAACATTAATGTCTGTATATCTAAAGAAGAAATTTCTGTTGAAGAATTAGCTAATTTACCTTTAGTGCTATTAGTAGCAAATACTGATTCTGGTTTGCACAAACAAATTTTAAATAGTTTTACTCAGCGTAAGTTAAAAGCTAATATTCTGTGTGAATGTCATGATTCTTCTATGCTAATACAACTTTTATCCAAAGGCGTTGGCGTAACCATACTGCCCTCCGCTACGATAACGTCAGATATTTTAAATAACTACACAATCAAGCGTATTAAATCTAATCCATGGATTACAAAAACTAAAATTGCTTGGCGCAAAGACAGCTACACACCTAAAATTGCCCAAACCTATTTAAATGAAAATAGAGACCATAACATCTTTTAAATGTTTTATTTCTTCTTATATATTGTTTTGATACCTAAAAAGACACTTTCATTGATATCCACATACTGAATTCAATGAAAGTGTCTTTAGTTTTATTAATGTAATACTATTTGTCACCGTTCTAAAATCACACAGTAATTATTATGACTTGGGATATGTGTAACTTAAATCCCAACCAATATCATATTTATCTACAAGTTTGGCATACTTTGCTCCCCAAAACATATCAGCTAATTCCATTTGTACTTCTCCACCATGCTTGAGCCTTTCGTACGCTTCTGTCACCGCTGATTCACTATCAAATTCTAAAACAATATAAACATTTCTATCTTCTAGCATCGTCGTATCATCTTGAGGAATATCTGATAACATAAACATTTGACCATCGATTTCAAGTTGTCCATGAATAATTCGATCGAAATCATCTGTGACTTGTTGATTAGCCTCTCCGTAAGTCATTATTTCTTTGATACTCCCCCCTAATGCCTCACTATAAAAATCGAGCGCTACTTTACATGTACCATTAAAAAATAAGTATGGCGTCACACTTTTGAGCATAATATTCACTCCTTATATAGTGTTTAAAAACACACTTATATAACAATACCCAAATCATGACAGGGCAGTCATTTGTAATTAATAAACACAACCAAACCGCTTAAATACCATATTTTAAAATCGTATGATATAAAGCAATCAAAGCGTTCAAAGCTTAAATAATGATACGCTCATAAAAATTTTTCAATATAAAATGCCGATTCTTCAATAGATTTATATTCAGTATTAATAATAGTCGCATTTAATTTTTCAAAAACTTCTTCTGCATATATTAACTCTGCTTTAATTCTTTCTATGCTATTATAATTTGTTGGACCATGAAGCCCCAATACTTTAACTCGCTCATTACGTATATTTAAAATATACTGTGGACTAGCAGTTAAACCAAATACCTTTAAATTCTTATATTTAAATACTTCGTCCGGTATATCAATTTCTGGAACTAATGGAATATTAGCTACTTTATACCCTTTATTAGCTAAGTACATACTCAATGGTGTCTTAGAAGTTCTTGATACACCTACGATTAAAGCATCCGCTTCCCCTATATCTGTAAAATGTTTGCCATCATCATATTTTACAGAGTATTCTATTGCTTCTATACGTTTAAAATAACTTTCATCTAGCTTACGTAATGCACCACTTTCCATGATAGGTGAACAATGGGTCTGTTGCTGAATAATGCCTATTAAATTGGACATGTAGTCAACATATGGAATATTGTGTTCATGCGCATAAGCTTGTCCAACTTTATTGAAAGCAGGATTTACTAACGTCGTAACCACTACTGCTGACTGTGTTTGTGCCTGATTTAATACCTGTAATAGTTCTTCTTCATTTTTAATAAATGGATACTTTTTTATTTCAATTTGTGCTAAATCAGGAAATTGTGTCAATGTAGCATGTATCATACGTTGTGCTGTTTCACCGATTGAATCTGATACAACAAATAACCTTAATTGTGGATTGGAGATTTTACTATACACGTAATCGACCGCCTTTAACTTCACTTTGTGCGGTAGAAAGCAAGGCTCCAGATACTCTGAATGGTGAGCATGATACATAATCAATGTCTAATGTATTAAAATATTGTATTGATTTATGATCTCCACCTAATTCTCCACAAACGCCTATTTTAATTGTAGGGTTAATCGCTTTTGCTTGTTCTGTCGCAATTTTCACCAGTTGACCTACCCCGTGTTGGTCTAAAGTCTGGAAAGGATCTGCATCCAAAATACCTTGTTCAGCATATGCTCCAATAAATTTACCAGCATCGTCACGTGAGAAACCAAACGTCAATTGTGTTAAATCGTTTGTCCCAAAGCTAAAGAAATCACATTCTCGTGCTAAATCACCTGCAATAAGACATGCACGTGGTGTTTCTATCATCGTACCAATGAGATAATGGAGTGACTCACCGTGCGCTTCAAATAGCGCTTCAATACGTTCATTAATTTGATTTTTTAATGTCGTAAATTCTGCTACTGTTGAAACAAGTGGAATCATAATTTCTGGCTGACAATGAATGCCTTGAGACTTTAGGTATAATGCACTCTTAATTATTGCTTCCGTCTGCATAATATAAAGTTCAGGATACGTAATTGCTAAACGACAACCTCGATGTCCTAACATCGGATTAACCTCTTCTAAACTTTCTATATATTGTGTCAAAGTTCGACCTGAAACGTTTAATTGCTTTGCAACTACTGCCTTTTCTTCCTCTGACTTCGGTAAAAACTCATGTAATGGTGGATCCAATAACCTAATAATTGTAGGGCGTGATCCAGATAACCTTAATATCTCTTCGAAATCTTCAGTTTGGTATTGTCTAATTTGGTTTAATGCTTCAATACGTTTTTCTCGTGTATCTGACAAAATAAAACGTCGCATTTCAACTAATCGTTCCGGCCCAAAGAACATATGCTCTGTACGAACCAACCCAATACCTGTAGCGCCAAACTGATACCCAGCTTGGATATCTTGAGGCGTTTCAGCGTTCATACGTACATCTAACCGTGCTATATCTTTGGACCATTTCATGAATTGTTCAAATGCATGACTACGTTCTGCCTTCATCGTTGCCACTTCTCCAAAGTAAATATCACCTTTAGCACCATCGACAGAAATCATATCCCCTTCTTTTAAGGTACCTGTACCATATTTAACAACTTTATCCACGACATTTATTTCTAAATCAGAACATCCTGTCACACAACATTTCCCCATACCTCTTGCGACTACTGCAGCATGAGAGGTCATACCTCCATGTGTCGTTACAATTGCTTCACTAGCAATCATCCCTTCAATATCTTCTGGTGATGTTTCAGGACGCATTAATATCACTCGTTCACCTTGTTCGTGTTGTATTTTCGCCTCTTCAGCTGAAAATACAATTTTACCACTCGCTGCCCCAGGGCTAGCAGGCAATCCAACTTTAGATATCAGAGATGCCTGTTGTAAAGCCTCTGCATCGAAGTTTGGATGTAACAATTGATCTATAGACTTAACTTCAACATTCATAACTGCCTCTGATTGAGTCAATATTCCTTCTTCAACTAGATCGACTGCAATTTGTATTGCTGCATGAGCCGTACGCTTCCCACTACGCGTCTGCAAAATATAGAGTTGTTCATTTTCGATTGTAAACTCAATATCTTGCATATCTTTATAGTGCGTCTCTAGTCTTTGAGAAACTTCTAAAAATTGTTGATGTACATGTGGCATTTGATTTTTTAATGTCTCAATATCTTTAGGCGTACGAATGCCAGCTACTACATCTTCTCCTTGTGCGTTTAACAAATATTCTCCGAATAATTTTGCATCACCTGTTACTGGATTTCGAGTAAATGCAACGCCTGTACCACTTCGCTCTCCACTATTGCCAAACACCATTTCTTGAATATTAACTGCAGTACCAATATCGTGCGGTATTTCGTTTAATTGACGATAGACACGTGCCCGATCATTATCCCACGATTTAAATACAGCTTCGATTGCTTCTGTTAATTGTTCTAATGGTTTTTGAGGAAATGGTTTATAAACTTCATTTAAATATACTTCTTTGAAATGATTACAAATTTCTTGTAATCCTTCAGCGGGAATATCTGCATCATTTTGATAACTGTGCTTTTGTTTATATTCCTCAAAGTATGTATCAAAAGATGCCATAGGAATGTTATATACAACTTGTCCAAACATTTGTAACAATCTGCGGTAACAGTCATACGCAAAACGAAAATCATTCGTTTTCTTAGCTAATTTTTCTACGTTCTCATCATTTAATCCTAAATTTAAAATTGTGTCCATCATACCAGGCATAGATATCTTTGCACCGCTACGTACAGATACGAGTAATAATTCTTCGTTTGCAGAAAATGTCTTTCCTGTACGCTGTGAAAATGCTTCTAGTTGTGTCTTCAATTGATCTATTAATGCTTCTGGAAGCTTTAAATCATGTTTCAAATATGCTATACAAGCTTCTGTTGTAAGAGTGAATCCATCAGGAACTGGTAAACCCAATCGTTTCATTTCGGCTAAATTTGCCCCTTTACCTCCCAGTAAATCTTTCATTGATTTCTGACCTTCATCAAATGCATAAATGTATTTTGTCATATTAAACACCTCTAATTTCCAATATGTTATACTAATTGTTATAGAGTATGTCATAATATTATAGAAATGGCAACTTATATATTGAAATTTAACAAAATATATTTCTTTTGTTACTCGTAATCCTTCATTAAAAAAATCCCGAGCAACTTGTATCGTTACTCGGGACTTCTCATTCTACCAGCTTATTGTCGGCATCGAATGATTCATATCACCTTAACTACGATTATGATTTCACAAATATTGGGGGGCTCAACCATACGCAGTTCTTATAATATTCCACTATGTCATCTTAATATCATGTTATTTGTTTTCAAATATAAGTATTGTCCTATTTTAATTTGTCATTCTGGTTATAAACTGGTCGATATATTTAAAAAGAAATTGTAAAGTGGGATAAATAGATAACTTAAAATAATATGATTTGATATGTGGGACAATAATGGTAATTTAATTCATTCAATTCGACGGTTCAACTATCAATCAACAGTTTGAAGGGGATAAGTTTTTAATATATAATCATTGCTTTTCGTGGTATTAAGAGGAAATATGTTTGAATTATACTATTTATGACATACTAATACTATAATTCAATGTTTTCTATGCTAAATGTAGTGTAATATATTTTTTTAACTTGTGTCTTAAGTAATGGATACATTTCATAATATAAAATTCTTATCAATTCATGTGACTCACACTCCTTATGATATAACTACATCAACACTATGACATTGATGTACGTTATTACTCAATAATTCACTATGGGCACCCTACTTTATCAAGTTAATCACCTTGATATTTTACAGATTAAATATTTTTTGTAAAAATTATAGAATTATTTAGTAATAACTTATTTTCATTATATTGTCGTTCGCGAATTTTGTAAAGATATTTTTTAAATTTTTTATTTAATTTTTATGCATACTTATTAGAATTAGAAGTATCGTGATCAACTCTTCAAAGTTTTTACTTTTTAGAGGTTATTTTAAGTCTATTGAAAAGGCAAAACCAATTTGAATTTAAATATAAAGGCGCTTCAAATGAGGCTCCATTCATTCAGTTTACAAATAAAGCGTTAACAAAATGTTTATATATATATATTTATTATACAAATGATATAATAGGAACAATAACTTTAAGTAAATAATGTAAAGTTAGTGATTTTATTATTTAAAAGTAGGAGAATCTTTATGAAGACCGAATTAAAAAGAGAATTAACTTCTAGACAAATACAGATGATTGCACTTGGAGGAACTATTGGCGTTGGATTATTTATGGGGGCATCTAGTACGATTAAATGGACAGGTCCTTCAGTCATACTTTCCTATTTGATTGCTGGTGTATTTGTTTTTCTAATTATGAGAGCATTAGGCGAAATGGTATATACATATCCCGACACTGGTTCATTTGCTAAGTTTGCCAGCGATTATATTCACCCTTCTGTTGGTTACATAACAGCAAGTAGTAGTATATTTAATTGGATTGTCGTAGGCATGAGCGAGGTTATAGCTGTTGGCTCTTACATGAAGTTTTGGTGGCCAGATTTACCTGGTTGGGTCCCAGGACTAATCGTCGTCCTTTTACTATTAACTGCCAATTTAGTTTCAGTAAAATGGTTTGGTGAATTTGAATTTTGGTTTGCATTAATCAAAGTGATAACTATTATTTTAATGATTATTGCTGGATTAGGCATTGTATTCTTTGGAATTGGCAATGGTTTTCATCCAATAGGTTTATCCAATTTATGGAGTCATGGCGGATTCTTTACAAACGGGTTTACTGGCTTTTTCTTTTCACTGTCTATTATATTTGGATCTTATATCGGTATTGAGTTAATAGGAACGACTGCCGGTGAGGCTAAAAATCCACAAAAAACAGTCGTCAAATCTATCAATGGTGTAATATGGAGAATCCTTATATTTTATATTGGGTCTATATTTATAATCGTAACTGTTTATCCATGGAATGCGATTAGTGAACTGGGTTCACCTTTTGTAGCTACTTTTACAAAAGTTGGTATTACATCAGCTGCTACGATTATAAACTTTGTGGTCATCACTGCAGCTATGTCTGGTTGTAACTCAGGTATATTTAGTACGAGTAGAATGTTATACACTTTATCTAAACAAAATCACGCACCTAAAATATTTCAAAAAACAAATGCTAACGGCGTTCCTTATTATTCAGTCATCGCAGTTTGTGTCGGTATTTTAGGCGGCGTATTACTCAACATTCTTTTACCACTCATTTTAGGTAAAGGTACTAATATATTTGTCTATGTCTTTAGTGCTGGCGTGTTCCCTGGCATGGTGCCTTGGTTTGCTATATTAATTAGTCATTTATATTTCAGAAAGAAAGAAAAAATTAAGAATCATCCATTTAAAATGCCCTTTGCACCTTATTCAAATATCATTACCTTTATTATGCTCATTGCAGTGGTTATAGGCATGATTTTCAATAGTGAAACGCGCGTCTCCGTTATCATTGGTATCGCATTTGTAGCATTCAATACGCTTTATATTTTAATAAGCACAAAAATGTCGTCAAAAAATAAAAATAATGCAGAAGTCTTTACCGAAAACCTAGAGTAACATTGTAATCTAATCTCTAGTTAAGCGTAAGCATACACAATACGTAACATACTTTAAAAAGCCCTCACTATTTAAATAGTGGGGGCTTTTGGTTAACTAAATTTTATAGAGTAATGCTTTACCACCATTCACGTTACAACACATTTTCAAATTTAAAATCATATTTTAATTTTAGCACCACAACGCTATTTGTAATTTTATAGCATCTGCATATTTTTTAGGATTTAATCCCGTTATTGCTTCACATTTTTCTAAGCGATAGAGTAATGTATTACGATGAATATATAAATACTTAGCGGTTTTGGCAATGTTTAAATCATTTTTAAAAAAGTGTTTTAGTGTTTCAATACTTTGTAAATCTAGTGAGCCAAGTATTCGCTTCTTATAGCGGTCTCTAATTTCTTTATCAATTTGGTAAAGTAGTGTTTTTTCTTCTACATCTTCAAATGACATTAATGGTTGATTGTGCTCGTTTAACATAAAGACAAGTTCACATTCTTCATATGCATTTTTAAAATCCTTTAAGTGCTTAAATACTAGACTTGATGCCATTTGAATATCTAACTTTAACCTCTTAAAGATTTGATATATACTTTTAACTTTAAAGTCGAGTTCATGTTGTACCTCGCCTGTAATTAAAATGACAATTCTATTGGAATTTGTAAATGCAATAATAAAAGATTGCGCCTCTAGTTGACTTGATAACGTACGAACAATACTATTTTTAGAAAATATTTGCTTCTCGATATTAACAATAATGCATTTTCTAAACGTATATAGCTGTGTATTTAATTGCTGAGTTAAATACTGAATGAAAGATTTTGAGGGTTCACTTTTCAATAATTCTTCAACTAATAATTCTTGACTGCGTATATTCCCTTCCAATTCATATGTAAAATAATTTTGATACAATAATAGTTCTGTAGACATTTTCACGAGATCTGCTATTTGCTCCAATGCTTTAGGATCCCCTGTAATCCCTATAACACCAACGATATTATCTTGAAAAATAATCGGTAAATTCACACCTGCTTGCGTACCTTGCATATCTTCACTCTCAGTATCTGAAAATACCATTGTTCGACCTTCTTCGATGACCATACATGCCCCTTCATGACGTGTGCCAATTCTTGATTTATCATAAGAAGCAAGAATTTCTCCATTAAAATTCATTATATTGATATTGTGTTGTGTTCTTTTTACAGTTTCATCTACGATTAATGCTGCTATATCTGCTGTTAAGACATCCATACGATTACCCCCTATCCTTTTTATACAAATTCAACGCACTATATTTGTACATTTTAACCCTATTCTGGCTAAAATTAAATCGATACAATGAAATAACAGCGCAAAAAGAAATCGCTTACAAAGAGGTGTTTAAATTGAAAATTATTCTAGCTCCAGATTCATTCAAAGGAAGTATGTCAGCTACAGAAGTGACACAATTTATGACTGAGAGTATCAGAGAAGTCTATCCATTAGCAGAAATCCACGCCTTACCTGTCGGAGATGGTGGCGAAGGAACTATGGAAGCTTTAGTGAATGCTACCACTGGCCAATTTGTCTCCGTTAATGTCATCGGTCCGCTTGGTAATAAAGTGCATGCACAGTACGGAATATTAAGCGATAACGAAACATGTGTCATTGAAATGGCAGAAGCATCTGGCTTAAAGCATGTTCCAGAACATCGCTTAAATGCTATGCTGACTACAACTTTTGGTACTGGTGAAATCATTAAACACGCTTTAGACAATGGATATCGTAAATTTATTTTAGCTATCGGTGGGTCTGCAACGAATGATGGTGGCGCTGGTATGTTACAAGCATTAGGTGCACAGTTAATAGATGCTTTGGGTAATCAGATTAATTTTGGTGGTGGTAATTTACAACATATTAAGCAAATTGATTTATCTGCTTTCGATGCTCGTATTGCTCACAGTGAATTTACCATCGCTACAGATGTACAAAATCCTTTCATTGGTCCGGATGGTGCTTCTCATGTCTTTGGCAAACAAAAAGGTGCTTCTGAAATTGAAAGGCAACAACTAGATAGACACATGGCACACTGGGCAAACATCGTAGAAAGTTACACAGGTATTCGTCTACATACTTTACCAGGCGCTGGTGCTGCTGGCGGTCTTGGTGGTGCCTTCAAAGCATTTTTTCCAAGTCATTTTGAAGATGGCATCCAAGTCGTTATTGCCCACACTCATTTAGAAAGGTATTTACCGAATGCAGATTTACTCATTACCGGTGAAGGCAAAATAGATTTCCAAACATTTTTTGGAAAAACACCTATAGGTATTGCAAAATGTGCCAAACGCTATAATGTTCCAGTTATTTTTATTGGAGGTACTGTTGATATAGACATTGAACAATATAATGATTTTGGTGTAGTTAGTGCTTTTAGTTTATCGGATGGTCCAAGGTCACTTACAGAGACAATAGCAAATTCGGAGAAATTAATAAAAAAAGCAACTAAGAATATTGTAAGAACATTTTTCCATAACTAATCACATATTTAAGGGGATGTTTGTTATGAGAATCAAAAATACAATAGAAAAAATACCGGGGGATTAATAGTACAGAAGAACATTTAAAAAAACCTAAACCCAAATTTTATAAATTAAAACAGGTAACTGCATCTCGATATCAGTACCGAAATTAATTTCAAAAGTTAAGGAGGCCCATTTTGAAAACAAATATATTATATGGTCAATCTGAAATTGAATTAGATTTACCTGAACACAGTATACTAATTGAACCCCAAAATATAGCAGCGCTTGACGATGATATTGGTGCAATTAAATCATCTTTACAACACCCTATTGGCACTAAACCTTTACAAGAAATGGTCCAATCTAATCAAACTGTATCAATTGTGATAAGTGATATTACTCGTCCTACACCTAATCACATTTTAGTACCTCTACTCATAGAAACGCTGAGCCATGTACCTATAGAAAATTTTGTCATCATTAATGGAACTGGTACACATCGCGACCAAACACGAGATGAACTCATTCAAATGCTTGGCGAAGATATCGTTAATAAAGTTAAGATCATCCATAACCACTGTAATGATAAAGCTGCTCTGAAAAAAGTTGGTCATAGTCGATATGGTTGTGATGTTTATTTAAATAAAGAATATGTAGCATCTGATTTTAAGATTGTCACTGGTTTTATTGAGCCTCATTTCTTTGCTGGATTTTCAGGTGGTCCTAAAGGTATCATGCCAGGAATTGCTGGTATCGAAACAATTATGACTTTTCATAATGCTAAGATGATTGGTGATATACGTTCTACTTGGGGCAATATGTATGACAATCCCGTACAAAATATGACCCGGGAAATCAATGCTATGTGTAAACCGGACTTTATGCTTAACGTTACATTAAATAAGGAAAAGGATATTACTGCAGTATTTTCTGGAGAGTTATATCAAGCACATGATAGAGGCTGTGAATATGCGAAAGCACATGCGATGTTCAAGTGTGAAAAACGCTTTGATGTTGTTATAGCTTCTAACTCGGGTTATCCATTAGACCAAAATTTATATCAAACCGTTAAAGGTATGAGTGCGGCACATAAAGTTGTTAAAAAAGGCGGTAGCATTATTATGTTTTCAGAGTGTATTGATGGATATCCTGACCATGGTAATTTTGCTGAAATCTTGAAAATGGCAGATTCTCCACAGAAATTACTCGATATGATTAATGACCCCAAATTTGGGATGCTTGATCAATGGCAAGTTCAAAAACAAGCCTCTATTCAAAATTTTGCAGACGTTTATTTATATTCAACACTTAGCGACCAACAAACACGAGATGCCATGATACACCCCATTCATCATATCGCTGATACACTCAAAGATCTTGAACATAAATATGGGCAAGATATGTCTATTGGCGTGATGCCTTTGGGTCCACTTACAATTCCATATGTAGAATCATAATTATAGGAGGAAACACTATGTTAACTAAAATAATGAATAAAGAACAACAATTGGAAACTATCTTAAGTGACATGGGACGTGTCATTGTCGCTTTTTCTGGCGGGGTCGATAGTAGCCTTGTACTAAAAAAAGCCATTGATGTTTTGGGCACTGACAATGTTAAAGCAGTTATAGTAAAATCTGAACTTTTTAGAAATGAAGAGTTTGAACAAGCCTATCGCTTAGCAGAAATTTTAAATGCGCATGTTACTGAAACTGAAATAGAAGAGTTAAAAAATCCTTATATTATTGAAAACACTCCGAAAAGTTGGTATTACAGCAAACGCTTATTGTATACACAACTTGAAAATATCCGAGTAGCTAATCACTTTAATTATGTGTTAGACGGCATGATTATGGATGACTTAGATGATTTCAGACCTGGTTTAAAAGCTAGAACTGAATTCAACGTTAGAAGTGTATTACAAGAATCCAACTTATATAAATCAGAAGTAAGAGCAATCAGCAAATCTAATGGCCTCCCAGTATGGAATAAACCGGCCTTATGCAGCTTAGCTTCCCGTATCCCATATGGAGAAACTTTAACTTTTTCTAAAGTAAATAAAGTGAATGAAGCCGAGAAATTCATTTTAAATTTAGGCGTAGGTAATGTAAGAGTGCGTTATCATCATAATATCGCCAGAATCGAAGTGCCTGAAAATGATATTTCTACAATTATCCAACTTCGAACACAAATCACACAACGTTTAAAAGCGCTTGGTTTTGATTATGTGACGATAGATATGGAAGGCTATCGTACAGGTAGTATGAACGAAGTTATTCAAACGCACAATGAAATATAACATAGTGAAGGTGGCACAGTTATGACTGAAAAACATGACCCAATTGAATCCTTGCTTAAAGCAGTCAAACATAATACGCTTTCGATTGACGAAGCAAAACAGCAGTTGAGTCACTACGACGAACTGGGTTTTGCTAAAATCGATTTGCATAGAAAGAAACGTCAAGGATTTCCAGAAGTCATTTTTGGAGAAGGTAAAACTAAAGCTCAATTAATTAAAATCATTGAGAGTTTATTGAAGCACAATGAAATGATATTGATTACACGTATTGATAAGTCAAAAGCAAATGCTATTATCGCACATTATCCACAACTCGAATATCATACTATCGCCAATATTGTATGCACACCTATAGACTCTATCGGAAAAACCGAACACTATGCTTCAATTATTTGTGCCGGTACATCTGATTTGCCGATAGCCGAAGAAGCTGCGATTACTGCTGAAGTTATGGGCGTCTCTGTGCAACGCTTTTACGATGTTGGTGTATCAGGAATTCATCGTCTATTCGCACATATCGAGGCAATTCGTAAAGGGAAAGTATCGGTTGTGATCGCTGGAATGGAAGGCGCTTTGTCTAGTGTCGTGTCAGGTTTAGTTGATCATCCTTTGTACTCAGTACCAACAAGTATCGGATATGGTGCAAATCTAGAAGGGGTGACCACCCTTTTAGCTATGATTAATACTTGTGCACCCGGTACAAGTGTGTTGAATATCGACAACGGCTTTGGAGGCGGATATAACGCTGCCATGATTATAAAAATGATTGAAAGTCATTAGAAGCGGAGTGAATTGCAATGACAAAAACTATTTATCTTGATTGTCACGCGGGTATCGCCGGTGACATGCTATTATCAGCTTTAGTTGATTTAGGTGCAGATACGAATTATATTGAACAACAATTGCAACAATTACCTTTGAGTGATTTTAAACTTAATTTTTCAATTCAAAATAAACAAGGTATACAAGCAACAACTTTGTCCATTGATTTTGAGGAAGGACATCACCATCGTAAAGCCTCTGATATCTTTCAAATCATTAAGCAAAGTGCCTTACCCCAACGTGTTAAACAAAGAAGTTTATGTATTTTTGAAATCATCGCGCAAGCAGAGGCTAAGATTCACGGTATGTCTGTAGAGGATGTGCATTTTCATGAAGTTGGTGCCATGGATTCGATTATCGATATTATCGGGGGATGCCTTGCACTCGAATCTTTAGAAATCGATAAAATATATGCATCACCTATTCCCACTGGCAATGGAAAAATCAATATCGCCCATGGTATATACCCTGTCCCTGCACCAGCTACTGCTGAAATACTAAAAGGTATTCCACTTGCTTCCTTTGATGTTAACAGCGAACTTACAACACCAACTGGGGCGGGGTTTGTTAAAGCTTTGGCTTCCGATGTTTGCGCTTTACCTGCTATCACTATGGAACATATTGGCTATGGAGGTGGCACAAAGGACTTTGATTTTCCAAATGTCTTACGCGTAATACAATATACTGAAACTAAAAGTACACCCACACAAGTTCAAGTACTTGAGTGCCAAATCGATGACATGACACCAGAAATGCTAGGTTTTTTTATTGAACAAGTCATAGATGACGGCGCATTAGATGCTTACTACACGCCCGTTACTATGAAAAAAAGTAGACCTGCTATAAAACTTACTATCTTATGTAGTGTTGAAAATGCTCAATACTTCGAAAACTATATACTGAGACATACCACTTCTTTAGGCTTGAGAAGTTTCGCAGTTCACCGTAAAATTCTGCAGCGTCAATTCCAAAAGATACATACTAAGTATGGTGAAATTTCAGTGAAATTGGGCATATTTCAAGATCAAATCATTAAAGCAAAGCCCGAATTTGAAGATGTAAAAAATGCAGCGCTCCAGTCTGGCGAATCATTCTTAAATGTCTACAACCATATAGAAAATGAAATTAAAAATCATATTATGACTCATTAACATCTATAAACAAACAAAAAATTATGCTGTGCGTATGATACTAGCGCTTTTTCTTTGCGATGAATAAGATACACTTTGCGTAGATTGTTCGCGTCGGTATCGCTATTTGTTTGTTGATAAGTCACTGAATCACTTACTTGCGTAGCCTCAATATACGAATAAGAAGTGCCTATAGCAAGGAATGATACTGTAATTAATGATGTGATTACTTGAGTGTTTTTCTTTTTTCATTTTTTACAATCTCCTTTTCAACAAAACATTATTTAATGGGGGTGTGGGTTTGAAAAAAATTTATGAAAGCATTATTACAATTTTACTTTTTATTTCAGGTATAACATTCCTTAACAATATTTTTAATCCGAATAACACTTTAAAAACCATTGTTAATACTATTGCGTTAGTTAGTATTCTTTTGCTTGCTTTATTCTGTTTGATTTACGCTAAGAAACATAAATTAAAATAATATAAAAAGAATCGGGCGCTCTCCTGCACTCCGCTCCCTTGTTACTTACATTTATGTATATTACTTTATTTCGTCTGCTCGTTCCTTTCTCTTCTTCATTTTAAATATAAAAAGGACTAATCCATTGCCATATGAATTAGTCCTTTATGTTAATAATGAGATTGTATGTCCCAACCTCTTTTAATTATTTGTAAGAAGGTCCTACCTTGATATTCGCGCTATCTAAGGCTAATTCTAATACCTCTATCACATGAATACTATATTCCAACTGTTGACGCACAAAATCATAATTTTTATTTTGAATAATTTCAGTGATTTTTACAAATTCTTCATACATTCGGTGTTCATGTTGATTCACTTTAAATACTTGTGTACCACCGGTATGGTATTTTAATTCAAACTCATTGAGTTCATTCGTCGGACCCTTTATCTGAATCGTTGCCGCTTCACCTTGAATATAAGATTGGTTATCAGAACTTGAGTCTTTTGCACCGATACAAACGACTTTCATTTCATCATAATCAAGGTGCAAAATGCCAGACGTATCTATATGGTTTTCCACATTTGCAAAATACGCCACACCTTTAGGCATACCGAAAAGTCCAATGGCCAGATGGATATTATAAACGTTAATGTCCATCAATGCGCCACCACCTTTTTGAGGGTCGAAGGCAGGTTGTATAATACCTTGTTTAAAGTTGT
The DNA here is from genome assembly GCF_030294405.1 of Staphylococcus casei. NCBI lineage: Bacteria > Bacillati > Bacillota > Bacilli > Caryophanales > Staphylococcaceae > Staphylococcus > Staphylococcus casei. Next base: position 280,253 of record NZ_CP125718.1, on the reverse strand, counting down.
CATATCTTGAAGAATACTGTGAATAGTTAAATTGCGCAATTTTACAGGCTCCTATTTCTTTTAGTGATTGCTTCAAGACATCAAAGTTACTTAAATAGAGATTCGTAATTGCTTCAATAATGATTACACTATGCGCTTCAGCCAATGCTTTCAACGTTTCCAGTTCTTCTTTTGTTAAGGTGAATGGTTTTTCACAAATCACATTTTTCTGCTGTTCAATTGCTTTTCGAGCATAGGTAAAATGTAAATGATTGGGTACTGCTAAATATATAGTATCTATATTTTCATCTGCTAAAAATTTATCGTAATCTTCATATACTGTTTTAATGTTAAATTGCTTTTGTAAGGCTTCAACGTTTTGAGGATTTCGACCTGACGAGACAATACTTTGCAAGACGATATCTGGAATTTGTTCCATAATTGGCAATGCCTCTTTAACAATTTTACCTGCGCCTACTATACCAATATTCATATTCTATACCCCTTTTAACTAGAAAAATTTATATTACACTTACTAGTAAGCATAATCGTTATCATATTTTTGTCAATTTTAATAAGTTTCTTTACTCTAAATATGATTTAATTAATTCATTTTTTCATGCTCATATAAAAAAGGCTAGGACATTAATGATTTACGTACTGATATCCGTTGAACGGTACACCCATACAAACCATTGACCCAACCTCTTTTTTAAATGATTAAGCGGATTTCCAAATATCTTCAATTTCTTCTAATGTTCTACCTTTTGTTTCAGGGATAAATTTCCAAATAAATATGCCTGATAACATACTCATCAACGCATAAAAACCATAAGTCATCGTTCCACTTATATCCATCATAAAAGGATATGTAGATGTTATTGTGAAATTCGCAAACCATTGAACAGCTACAGCTAAAGCCATTGCTGCACTTCTAATTCTATTTGGGAATATCTCTGACAATAATACCCAAATAATTGGTCCCCAACTCATCATAAATGAAGCTGTATAAATGACCATAAAGACTAATGTTATAACACCAAACGTGCCATTAGCAGTTAATATACTCATACCCAGCATGCCTATTGCCATACCTGTTGATCCAATAATCAATAAAGGTTTACGTCCAAACTTATCTACATAAATGATAGCAATGATTGTGAATATTACATTTACAAACCCCATTACTACAGTTTGGATCATCGATGCATGTCCTCCTGCACCTAAGTTTTCAAAAATTCTAGGTGCATAATATAACGCAACATTGATACCTATAAATTGTTGGAAAATTGATAAAACAATGCCGATAATAATCACTGTTTTACCGAAACTAAATAGTGGTGCTTTTACATCTGTTTTTTTATTTTTAGTTGATAAAATATCATTCAACACTTTTTGTGCATGTTCTTTTGAAAGATATATTTTATTAAGCACTGAAAGCGCATCTTCATTCTTATTCACTAAAGTGAGGTATCTTGGCGTCTCTGGCACAAAGAATAGTAATACGAAAAATAGCACTGCTGGCAAAGCGGCTGTCATAAACATATAACGCCATCCTGTTGAGTCAATCCACTGTTGTGTTTCTCCAAATGTTATACCATAGTTCACAAAATACACAACTAACATTCCAAATATAATTGCAAACTGATTCCACGACACAAGTGTCCCTCTAATTGAGGAAGGCGATATTTCGCTGATATACATTGGCGAAATTGCAGAAGCTAATCCAACGCCAATCCCCCCTAAAATCCTATAGCAATTAAACATTAATAATAATCCTAAAGTTGATTGTCCAGGTTCAAAAAATATAAACTCTGGGTAGCCAGACAATAGTGCAGAAATAATAAACAACACTGAAGCTACTTGTAATGAACGCTTTCGACCTAATCGGCTGGAAAAACTTGAAGATAGTAACCCACCAATGACACACCCTATTAAAGCACTCGAGACAGTCATACCATGGATAAAACTTCCATAATCAGCTGTTAGATATTTCTGTAGTGATTGCTCAGCCCCTGAAATCACCGCAGTGTCATAACCAAATAACAATCCACCCAATGTCGCTATTAATGCAATAGTAAAGATAAACTTCTTATTATTATAAGATGACATGTTCCCATCCCCTTAGTCACTACTTAAATTGAACTAATTCCTTCGATATTTGCTTAGTATTAAAGTACACAGTCTTATAAATTTTATATAAATCTTTATATAGATTAACGTCGTCGTTATGATATGAAACAAAGTCATTATATTTTATCCACGCTTGGCTAATCTCATCAAAATCTTTAAACCATTGTGCTCCCATTGCAGCTAACATCGCAGCGCCATAGGCTGGACCTTGTTCCTCTGTTCTTGTAGTGACTTGTGCTTCAAATATATCGGATTGCATTTGTAACCAGTTTTTATTTTTAGCACCTCCGCCGATAGAAACAATTTTAGAGATACATTTACCTTCTCTTTTTATAATTTCTATACTCTCTTTAAGAGAAAATGTTATACCTTCTAATACAGCGCGTTTGATATCCGTTAAACTCGTTTTGGCATCTAATCCTACTATACTTCCTCTAATATCAGCATCATTATGTGGTGTCCGTTCCCCTAATAAATAGGGTGTATAGATTAGTCCGCACGCGCCAATTTTCGTTTGATTAATATCTTTTAAGAATTCATCGAAACTTTCTTCAGCTGCCATTAATTGTTTTAACCATTCTAAACTATATCCTGCCGATAGCGTCACGCCCATAATGTATTTTTGATTGGGTACACAGTGATTAAAATAATGTACTTTTCCGTCATTTTCATATTCTTTATCATTTTGTATAGATAATGTCACACCAGATGTACCAATACTTACAAGCTGCATACTATCATCAGTGATACCTGCACCTAATGCACCACAAGCATTATCAGCACCACCTTGATAAACATGAATAGCATTTTTAACACTTATACTTTCCATAATTTCTTTTGTTAATTCTCCACTTTTCCCATGTGATGCTATCACTTCAGGGCAAATAGATGGCTCAATACCTAATTTTTCTAGAATAGCGTTAGACCAGCTTTCTTCTTTCACATTAAACATAATCGTACCAGCTGCATCAGATGGATCAGTAGATATATGACCGGTCAACTTATATATAACGTAATCTTTAGGCAGCATAAATTTATATATATCTTCAAAGTGGCGTGGTTCATGATTTTTCAACCATATAAGCTTCGGTAATGTAAAACCTTCTAACACAGTATTTTGGGTGTGTTCTAATAAAAATTCTAAACCGAGTTGTACTTTAATATTTTCTACTTCATCAGACGTGCGCGTATCATTCCATAGTATCGCTGGTCTAATCACGTCACCTTTACGATTTACTACAACCAAACCATGCATTTGACCAGAAAAACTTATACCCGATATCAATTTTGAATCGTATTTAGTCATTAAATGCTTCAGGCTATCTAAGGTTGCTTCATACCAAACATTAGGATCTATTTCGCTATATCCTGTATGAGGATGTTGTGTTTGATAAGAGATACTATAACTATCTACTACCTGACCTGTTTGATTAACGACGATACTCTTGAGTCCACTCGTCCCAATATCCATTCCAATCACATATTTTTCCATATTTAATCTCCATTATTTATATTTAAAATATATTGGTTTATTTGTGCCTTAATAACTTCTAAATGGTCTGATTCATTGGTGATTTCAGATAAATTCAAAGCATATTTTTCTAATTCGGCAAATGAAGTTTGGTCATCTACAATTTTCTGTCCGATACCTGTCGTATATGATTGATATTTATCTTTAACAATATTTTCAAAGAATTGATCGTCTATCATTTTATAAGCAATTCTTAAACCTAAGGCAAAGGCATCCATACCAGCAATATGTGTTAGCACTAAATCTTCTTGTTTAAATGAGGTACGTCTTGGTTTAGCATCAAAATTAAGACCACCAGATGACAATCCTCCATTTTTTAATATTTCATACATGGCTAATGTTGTGTCATAAATATCCGTAGGAAACTCGTCTGTATCCCACCCTAATTGTGGATGTCCTTGGTTAGCATCTACAGAACCTAACATTTGATTATCTCTCGCATATCTCAATTCATGTTGGAATGAATGACCAGCTAGTGTTGCATGATTTGCCTCAATATTAAATTTAAAATCCTTGTCTAAATCATACTTTTGAAGAAATGCATGTGCAGTTGCGACATCTGTATCATATTGATGTGTTGTTGGCTCTTTCGGTTTAGGTTCAATTAAGAATTGGCCATTAAATCCTATTTCTTTCGCATATGCTATTGCTAATTTAAAGAATTTTGCTAAATTATCTAATTCTAACTTCATGTCTGTATTTAATAAACTTTCATAACCTTCTCGTCCACCCCAAAAGACAAAATTCTCTGCCCCTAAAGTTTTAGCGATTTCAAGAGATTTCTTTACCTTAGCAGCAGCGTATGCAAACACGTCTGCATTAGAAGATGTTGCTGCACCGTGTACAAATCGTTGATGTGTAAAATTATTAGTAGTATTCCAAAGTAACTTCTTGCCTGTTTCATCCATTTTTTGTTTAATTAAAGAAACAATTTCATCTAAATTCTCATTAGATTCTTTTAAATTCTCACCTTCTGGAGCAATATCAATGTCATGGAAACAAAAATATTCAATGCCCGTTTTTCCCATAAATTCAAAAATAGCCTCTACCCTTGCTTTGGCTTTATCCATATCATTTAACTTATCCCAATCACGTTCTGCTGTACCTACTCCAAAAGGATCTGATAAGTCAGCTGTGAATGTGTGCCAATAAGCTACACTAAATCTTAAATGTTCTGCCATCGTTTTATTTCCAAATTGCTCCTCTGGATTATAATACTTAAAACTAAACGGATTGTTCGATTTAGGACCTTCGTATTTAACTTTCTCAATATCAAAATATGTCATTTGAATTCCTCCTGAAGAATCTTTTTGGTTAGTTTGTTTATTAAACTAACTAACTTTTCATTTAATATAACACCTCTCCCACTTTTTGTAAACGCTTTCTCAAATTCTAATTAAAAAAAGCCTCTCAACAAGTGTTGAAAGACTTTACTGCTTTTTTAAAAATTAAGTTTGATATGTTCAATATCTAACAATTTTTGTGTTATAGCTAACGAAGCACCTAATAGTGTTGCATATTGTACATTGGACGTTAATTTTATATGTACTTTTTTGCTTGTAAATATAACAAATTCATTTTTGATGTCTTCTAATATTTCAGGGATTTCATTAATAAGTGGACAATTAATATATATTGCTTCAGGGCTAATTTGTGTATTCAGATTATGTATTAAGATAGCAATTCTAGTTGAAAATTGTTTAATTTCTTCAGTAATGATTGGATGGTGGTCATAGTATAAAGCTTTTATCTTATCAATAGACACTTCACTTTGCATCCTACTATTGATGGTTTGAATCAATGCTTCTTGTGAGCATAGATCTTCAATTTTGTAATAAACCTTTTCCCCATTTTCATAAGTGGATACCAAAGTTTTACCTATTTCTCCAGCTTCACCATTTGTACCTCTATACAATTTCTTATCAATAATTAAGCCTGCACCAATACCTTTATGGATACTCAATGTGATTAAATTATTAATATTTTTATGACTACCATAATCTCTTTCGTAAATCGCTGATAAGTTAGCTTCATTTTCAACAATCACAGGAACATCGGCAATTGTTTTTAACTTTTCAGTTATAGAAATATTTTCAATATCGTGAAATGGTAAATGAGTAATTTCTTGGTTATCATTTACGATACCATGGATAGAAATAGACATCCCCAATAAGCCATAATGCGTTTGATATTGCTCTTCTGAATCAATATGGTTTGCTAACACTTCTAAAATACTACTCATTTTATTATTAGTTAGCGGTATCGATTCATGCTTTAATATCTTGCCATCAAAATAATTATACATTAATTCAATAGAATGATATGCAATATCCATAGATATGACATATCCAAAATGAGGGTTAATCTCTAAAAGAATTGGTTTACGTCCTCCGCTTTTAGTACTTTCACCTTGCCCGACTTCATTAACAAATCCTTTATCTTTTAATTTATTTAAAATATTTGAAATGGTTGCCTTGTTAATTCCCAAGTTTTTTGATATTTGAATCCTAGAAATCAGTTTATTTTTAAATATTTGCTGTATCACTCGCTTTTGGTTTTCATCTAATTTAAGCACGTTTAATTCATCCAAATTGCTTCACCTCTCAAAAATAGCAATAAATACAACATTTTTACTTACTATAAACTATAGCATAACGCAAAATAGATTGATAAATAAAAAAAGGCTAACTCATCTGTACAGTTAGCCTCATTCTATATTATTATACAAATACTTTGTCTTTGTCACATTGTTTATTATCACCAATGCTTTCAATTTCTTCTAATGTTTTACCTCTAGATTCTGGAACACATTTTTTAACAAACACTACACCTAACATACAAATTATTCCGAAAATGGCAAACACAATTTCTTGAGAAAAATAAGCTGTCATAATTGGGAACAATAAACCAACCATAAATGACCCTATCCAGTTTAACGAAGAAGCGAAACCAGACGCAAATCCTCTTATTGTTAATGGGAATATCTCTCCAACGATAACCCAAGTAAGTGGTGCCCAAGTGAATGAATAAAAGGCAACATAGATACTTAAAAATACTACAATAATAATTGGATTCACATTAGGAATAATCATTTTGATAAATATGGGTAATATAAAGGATAATCCCATTACCGTTCCACCTAATATTAGCAAAGTTCTTCTGTTGAATTTATCTGCAATACATATAAATAACAATGATCCGAGTACTAAAATAATACCTTGAATAATTGGCCATAATAATGCTGAACTTGCCGAACTGCCTGTTGCTTGTTCAACAATTAAAGGTATGTAGTAAAAAATTGCATTCGCACCTTGGAATTGTTGAAATGCTGCTACACCTAAACCTGCAACAACTAAGTATTTATATTTACTATTAAACAGTGTACTCAAGGTATGATTTGTCGTCAATTTACTTTCTTTTTGAATTGTTGTTTGAATTTCTTCCAATTCATTTTTAATATCACCTTGTTTTCTTAAATTTAACAGTACATGTTTAGCTTCTTCGAACTTCTGATTTTTTATTAAAAATCTTGGAGATTCTGGTAACCTTAATACACCTAAAAATAATATTAATGCTGGTATCGCTGCTACACCTAGCATTAATCTCCATCCTAATTCTACAGGTAAATCTCTTAATAAATAATCGACAATATATGACAAGAGCATTCCAGAGACAATCATAGTTTGATTTAACCCTGAAAGTTGTCCTCTATACTTTGCTGGAGCCATTTCAGACATATATGCAGGCACTAATGCTGATGCTGCACCAACCGCTAATCCTAAAATCATTCTAGAGAAAATCAAAAAGTAACTACCTTCATGTGGCGCTATACCAGATAATATAGACCCTACGATGAAAATTAATGCAGAGATTAATATCATTTTTCGACGTCCGAGTCTATCTGATAATCTTCCAGCCAATATTCCCCCAAATATAGCTCCTAACATTACAGAAGAAGTAATTAAACCTATAATAAAGCCACTTTCTATACCCCAATCTTCTCTTAAAAATGGTAAAGCTCCAGTCATTACACCAATGTCATAACCAAATAGTATACCCCCAAATGCACCAAAGAAATATATAAAACTATTGGACACCTTACTATTCGTTTTCATCCCATTCACCCTCTTTTTGTAATTCGCACAACAAGTCGCTTGTTATCGTATTAATGTGTACGCTGCATCAAACATTTTCATAAGTGTTACTAATTGATTCGTATTGAGCTCAAGTGATAATACTGTATGGTGACCGCCGCCTTCTTCAATCCAGCTTTTCACACCTTCTTCTAATGATGGTTTGACTTTCCACAATACTCTCGCAACTGGTAAGTTCGGTGCTGGCGCTGTTAATGTTTCAGCAGTGATTTCATTTATGATAAATTTAAAGTGAGTCCCCAAATCTAGCATCGTGACTACTACGCCATCTCCTGCTTTACCATCAAAAACGAGACGTGCAGGGTCATTTTTATCTCCTATACCTAATGGATTTACTACGATTTTCGGTCTTTCTCCGGCTAACGTTGGATCAACTTCTAACATGTGAGAACCTAGAATACGTTGTTGATTACTTCTTAGATCATAAGTGTAATCTTCCATAAATCCTGTTGATTTATTTTGAGTTGCAATTTTCAATAATCTGTCTAACGCTGCCGTTTTCCAGTCGCCTTCACCTGCAAAGCCATATCCTTGTTCATTCAATCTTTGTACCGCTAATCCAGGTAATTGTTTCATCCCATGTAAGTCTTCAAAGTTTGTAGTGAAGGCTGTATATGCGCCATCATCTAAGAATTTTTTAATCGCAACTTCATATTTAATTTGTTCAATGACTGATTCATTGAATTTTTCAACTGAGTAATCTCTGTAATCAAAATCATACAGCTGTTGATACGTTTCAAATCGTTCATTAATTTCACTATCTGAAACCTCGTTAACATAAGCTACTAAATCTCCAATTCCATAGTAGTCTACAGTCCAACCAAATTTGATTTGGGCTTCTATTTTATCTCCATCTGTAACCGCAACATTTCGCATATTATCACCAAATCTCGCTACTTTTAAGTTGAAACTTTCATTATATGCATTTGCAATAAGCATCCATTCTCTGACCTTAATCTGAGTATCTTCATCTTTCCAATGCCCAAACACAATCTCATTATTTTTATTTAATCGTTTGTTTATATAACCATATTCTCTGTCTCCATGAGCAGATTGGTGTAAGTTCATATAATCCATATCAATGTTTTCCCAGGAAATATCATTGTAGAATTGGGTCGCTAAGTGTAGTAATGGTTTTTGTAATAACTGTGTGCCTTTAATCCACATTTTGGCTGGAGAAAATGTATGCATCCACGTCACTACACCTGAGATATCTTCTCTGTAATTTACTTCTTTCATAATATCTGTAATTACGTCTGCAGAAGTTGCCAATTGTTCATGCAATTCTAAATGAAAAGGTAAATTTCCATTTTCATTTAAATAGTCAGCAATGACTTGTGCATCTTCTCTTACTTGTTCTAAAGCTTCTTTCCCGTACAATTCTTGTGATCCTATAACAAACCAAAACTTTTTATTGTTAGTCATAAAATTTCCTCCTTAATTTTGTCCATAATATGCGTTTTTTCCGTGTTTCCGTTCATAATGTTTATCTAATATTTCTTGTGGCAATGCTGGAGCTGCTTGGTTAAGTTGTTTAGAAAATAAATTCATTTTACATACTTCTTCAAGTACTACTGCATTCATCACAGCGTGTGCACAATCTTTTGCCCAAACAAAAGGTGCATGACCCTGTAATAAAACGGCGGGTACTTCGTTTGGTTTAATCTTCTTATCTTCAAATGTTTCAACTATGAGTTTTCCTGTTTCATACTCATAATTGCTATTTACTTCTTCGGCAGTTAAAAAGCGTGCACAAGGTACTGCACCATAAAATGTATCTGCGTGTGTCGTACCCATTGCCGGAACATCCATCCCAGCTTGTGCCCATACCGTAGCCCAAGGAGAATGTGTATGTACCACACTTCCAATGCCTTCAAATGATTTATAAAGTACCGCATGTGTTGGCATATCCGATGACGGATTTAAATTACCTTCTACTACTTCACAGTTCAAATTACAAACAACCATGTCGTCGGCACTCATTTCATCGTAATCAACACCGCTAGGTTTGATGACAAATAGTTGTGTTGCTTCATCAAATCCACTGACATTTCCCCACGTATATTTGATTAATCCTCTTTGAGGAAGTTCTAAATTTGCTTTATAAACTTCTTGTTTTAATTTTTCTAGCATATTATTCACCCTCTAGATATTTATTCATCGATTGTTCTATAGGTAAGCCTTTTATTGTCTTTTTGATGTAATGATTAAAGTTATCTACATCTTGCTTTTGAGGTGTTAGCGTTGTCTCATCTGCAGTAGCAAATACCCTCTCACTTAAGAATGCTTCTAATGTTGTCTTGTGACTTAATGTAGCGAACTGCGCTAAGACACTTATTCCCCATGCTCCACCTTCACTGGCATGTTTCATCACTGTGATTGGAGCATCCATAGCAGCAGCTAAAACTGACTGTGCGATACCTTCAGTTTTAAAAATACCGCCATGTGCAATTAGCTTATTTATAGTTATATGTTCATTATTTTTTAATAAATCCATACCTATTTTCAATGTACTGAATGCACTAAATAATTGCATTTTCATAAAGTTTGCTATCGTAAAGTTATGATTTGGTTCTCTTATAAATAATGGGTAACCAACTTCAACATTGGTAATATTTTCTCCTGATACATATCCATAAGATAATAAGCCTCCTAAGTCATCATCACTCTTTTCAGACGTTTTTAAAATTTGTCCGTACAAATCATCTTGTGAAAAGTTCACGCCCATTGTTTTAAAAAGCTCTTCAAATAGATTCATCCAAGCATTGATTTCTGATGTACAGTTATTTGAATGAATCATCGCGACTTCACTGCTTGACGGTGTAGCAACAATATCAACTTCTGGGTATACCTTTTGAAGTGGATGATCTAGGACAATCATCGCAAAAGCACTCGTACCCGCAGATATATTACCTGATTGTGGCGTAATGGCATTCGTGGCTACCATTCCAGTGCCTGCGTCCCCTTCTGGTGGACACATAATACATCCAGGCTCTAAGTTGCCTTCTGGATCAAGTAGTTGTGCACCTTCTTTCGTAAGATATCCCGCTACTTCACCTGCTGATTTAATTGAAGGTAAAATGTCACACATCGATTGATTAAATCCATGTGCTTGGAATAACTGGTCAGCTTTGGCTAACAAATCTTTTCTATAACTCTGGTTTTGAACATCTACAGGAAACATCCCCGATGCATCTCCAATACCTAACACTTTTTCACCTGTTAAATACCAATGAATATAACCCGATAGCGTAGTTATATAATTCACGCTTGAAACGTGTGTTTCTTGGTTTAATATTGCTTGATATAAGTGTGCAACACTCCATCTTTCAGGTATATTGTATTTAAATACTTCTCGAAGTTTCTGTGCCGCTTCTGTCGTATAGCTATTTCTCCATGTTCTAAAAGGTACTAATAAGTCTTCGTATTCATTAAACGCTAAGTAACCATGCATCATACCACTTATGCCAATACTATTTATCTTTTTCAACGTTAAACCATATTGTGTTTGGAATGTTGTTGCCATATCTTTATAACTTTTTTGTATTCCAATCCAAATATCATTTACAGAATATGTCCAATAACCGTTTGTAAATTGATTCTCCCATTCATAATAGCCTGATGCTAAAGTATTGAATTGTTCATCAATTGCAACCGTCTTAATTCTTGTGGATCCAAACTCTATGCCTATTGAAATACCTGAGCTATCCTTCAATTGTGTAGCCCTTTGCATTATTAACACCTTCTCTTGTAATCGTTTTCATTAACATCATAGAATATTTGTCCGTACATGTCAATAAAAATTATTTTTTGTCCGTATAAGTTGTGCATAAAAAAAAGCCTAATACTATTAGGCTTGAGTTTTAATACTATTTAACTGAATTTCTTTCAATAATGTATGTATCAATCAATTCTGAAGGCTGCGTTTTTCCGGTTTCAATCGTTTTTACCATCCAATTCGCTGCCTTTTCACCTAGCAACTCTTGAGGATGGGATGTTGTCGTTAATTTTATATCATCTAACTTACTAAGTACTGAATTATCCTCACCTACGATTGATATATCCTCTGGCACAGAAATCCCTATTTTTTCTAGATTTTTCATAATGTAATATGCGATTTGATCGTTATAACAAACTACAGCAGAGATGTTAATGTGCTTGTCTTTAACATGTTGAATAAATTGGTTTAACACAGAATCTTTACTTTCTGTATCATAGGTATAGATATATTCGCCTTTAAAAACTTTATGATTATTCTCAAAAGCATTAAAATATCCTTTCATTCGTAACTTACCCTGATTGTCATCAATTTTAGTAATTAACGCAATATTATCATGACCTTTATCTATTAAATATTTTGTAGCTAAATGTCCTGATTTAATATCATCAATAGCGATATAGGGTAAATTCAACTCTTCATACTTTGCATTTATAGATAGTATTGGGATATGACGTTGTTTAAATAATGAATAGTAAGATAAATTAGGGTTATATATATTACTCTTAGTAGGCTCAACGATTAGCCCTTTAATACCTTGATTCAACATCATTTCTAGACATTGTCTTTCATCGATATGATTATTATTAGTACTGGCTAATATTAATGAATAACCATTTTCTCTTAATACTGTTTCTATACCACGAATGATACTTGGAAATATATAATCAGATAAATACGTCACAATAAGGCCAATTTTCTTTGAATTGTTTGTTTGATCTAAATTCAAATACTCATAACTTACGTACGATCCGGAACCTTTTCTTTTCTTTATGTATCCTTCAGTAACAAGTAATTCCATCGCTTGCCTAATCGTGTAGCGACTGACACTGTACATGGTTTGAAAGTCTTTTTCCGTAGGTAATAAAGTGCCTACTTGGTAGTCTTTACTAATTATTTTGCTTTTAATTTCATCCGCTATCACTTGATATTTGGGCTTATTCATAAATACAATCTCCTAGTTCTACCGTTATATTATTAATAATTTCAAGTATAGCATACAAAATAAATTCACTTCTTCTCTCTTGTTATAGTATCGTTCTACTATATGTAAAATGATTATGCTTTGTGTGAAATGCTATACTACTATTCCCTTTTCACTTTGCATCATACATGGTTTGATGACACTAATAAAGAAAATTTGATTATAGATGGGACATTCTATTAATTGAAATAATACCTTTTCAATCATTTAACTGTTTTCAAATGACCTTATGACAAATTCACTTTTATTTTACAATATTTCATGTATAAAAAAGCACCAGTAACATCTATCATGTTATCGGTGCTTTCAGTTAATATGATATTTAATTGATTAACCGTTTTGTTTTGCAAATGCTTGTCCAATAGCATTGAGTTTTATTGGGGCATCATGTACGCCCATCTTCACTTCGATTAAATGCATCATCTGAGGTTGGTCATTAATTTGGTCAAAGGCTTGTTGCAATGATTCGCTAGTAGCAACATCATGCACACTCACCTCGTCAGCACCGCCAAACACTGTAGGTAATAATTTATAGTCCCACATTTTAATATCGTTATACGCAGCATGTTCACCATGAATCTTACGCTCTACAGTATAGCCATCATTATTAATTATAAAGATCACTGGCTTAACTTTTTCTCTAATCATTGTCGACATTTCTTGTACTGTGAGTTGCAATGACCCATCACCAATCAGTAGCACATTTCTTCGATCAGGATCCGCCATTTGTGTGCCGAGTGTCGAAGGCAATGTATAACCTATAGAACCCCATAATGGTTGCCCAATAAATTTATTAGCACTGTATAACGCTAAATCATATGCACCAAAGAAAGAAGTGCCTTGCTCAGCGATAATGATATCATCGTCTTTAATAAAATCTTGCATCATTTTAAAGTAAGTCGCTTGTGTCAAAGGATCATGATTCAATTCATAGTCTTGCGATTTTGGACGTTGATATTTTGGGAAATCTGAATGATTCACATAATCTATTGAAATTAAAGCATCGAGTAATTCTGAAAGTGAAATATGCTCATTTCTCGTTTCATTTATTTTAAAATTACGGTGGTTCATCATTACTACATCATCTATATCAAATTGGTAAGAATAACCGGCTGTTGCCGAATCCGTCAATTTAGCTCCAATATTTAAAATTGCATCGCTTTGATCTACATACTCTCTAATTCTTTCTTCTGCTAAAATACCGTCATAAATCCCCATATAGTATGGGTGTTCTTCATTAAATGCGCCTTTACCTAATGATAATTGCGCAACTGGAATGTGCGTTTTTTCTACAAATTCCACAATTTTATTGTGTAAATTAAAACTGTTAATCTCATGACCCGCGATAATTACAGGGTGGTCTGCGCTTTGCAATTTTTCTTTAACCATATTGATATATTTTTCAGTGTCTTTAAACTGATAATCATCAAATTGAAATGCTTCTGTTACTTCTATTTCAATTGCTGCTACATCAATAGGTAGGTGTATGTGCACTGGTCTTTTTTCATTAATAGCCGCTTTAATTACTCTTGGAATTTCAATTTGTGCGTTCTCTGGTGTGACATACGCTTGTGCTGTTGTAATAGGTTCGTACATTTTTCTATAGTCATCAAAATTCCCTTCTCCTAAAGAATGATGGACATATTTACCTGCACTTTCGACCTTACGTGTTGGCGCGCCAGTAATTTGTATAACTGGGACTCGCTCAGCAAAGGCCCCTGCAATTCCGTTGACTGCACTTAATTCACCGACACCAAACGTTGTAACCATGGCTCCAATACCTTTAATGCGTGCATAACCGTCTGCAGCATAACTTGCATTTAATTCATTTGTATTACCAATCCAGTCCATATCATCTCTACTTATAATATCGTCTAAAAATGTAAGATTAAAATCTCCAGGAACTCCGAAAACTTTGTCCACGCCTACAGCACTAATACAGTCCATTAAATATTGCCCTATACGTTTTTTCATACATCATTTCCCCTTTTTATCTTTCTTTACTACACTACAAACGTAACTCAAACGATAAAAAAGGTCAATGATATTGACTTAAATAAACGGTTTAACTTTCTGCTTTTAATTCTAATTGGTGAATCATATGCGTCAACATTTCATTGTTAGGCGTTGGTATGCCAACTGCTTTTCCATATTTTACGATTTGACCATTTAAATAATCTATTTCTGTTAACCTTCCTTTGTATAGATCTTGATGCATAGATGGATAATGTAACCCTTGAGCCTCGATAGGGTATGCTGCCTCAATCTTATTAACTAAAGCTTCAAAATCAAGTTCCAAACCCCTTGCCTTAGCGACTGCAACGATTTCTTCAATAACGGGTTCAATCATTTGTCGTACATTAGGGTATTGTGAGAACTGATTAATTGTCTTATCTAAAATTGTACATAATGGATTGAGTACACTATTTAATGTTGCTTTCGACCAAATGGATTGAAAGACATTGTCACTGATCTTTGAATTTAATTTGGCATCATTAAAAATGTTATTAATCTCAACCGTACGTTGATCTTCGTGACCATCTGCGCGCTGCAATTCAATCGTACCTGTACCTTCTAAGAGTAATTGGCCTGGCCCTTTAAGACCAGCCGTCCACATCGTTACCGCTAAAAATATTTGGGATTTCGGAACAATGTTTGCAAAACGTTCATCATGTCCAAGACCATTCATCATAGTCAGAATTGCAGTATCTTCTTTAATTGCCTGTGCTGTATTGAGCTTTTTAATCATCATTTCTGAATCCATAGCTTTAGTTAAAACAATAATTAAATCATAAGCGTCAGTGACTTGTTCTGGGTATCGTGCTTTAATGTCATATTGATATGTACTTGTTTCCTTTTGAACACTCATTCCCTCTTGATTGATACGTTCAATATGTTCAGCCCATTCATCCACTAGCGTAACATCATACCCTGCTTGTGCCATTTGTATACCTACACGTCCACCCATTGCGCCAGTTCCTGCTATTGCTATTTTATACATCTAAATCCCCCTTTATTTATCTACCTTTATCGTAGAGTGAATTGATTTACCACGCAACCCATCCACAACAATGATAAAAAAACACAGCCTCGTGAGCTGTGCTTAGTAATATGCTATATACTTTATTCTATCTCATCTTTTAAGTATTTAACTTCTTGAAAACCTGTGCGGTATGAAGCAAATTCTTCCATAATAGCATACCAATCGTTACCCACTTTTTTTTGAATTTCTTGGAATAAGTCATTTTGTGCTTTATTAAGTTCCTTAACCAGCTTTGTGCCTTTTTCTGTAGGGTATAATGCTTTAATTCGCTTGTCCGCTTCAGTTTGCTTTTCTATAATATATGCTTCATCTTTTAATTTTTTAAGCGCTGCATGGCTACCTTGTTTTGAAATTTCCATACTTTTCAATAAATCTTTGATAGTAATGCCAGGGACTTTCTCTATAAAAAATAAAAATCTATGATGTTGTCTATTTAAACCATAAGCTTCAATAATTTCATCCGCTGTATTAATAAATGTTTTATATGCAAAATAAAACAGCAGATTTTCATAATCATTATTATTTCCTTCCATTACTCACATTCCTTTACAACCGATATATACTATTTTAAACATTTTCATCACAATGATACGAACATCTTTATCTTATCACTATTAACCTATTTATAAAGCATAACTTTCCATTATTCAATAGAATAAAGTGATAAAAATAGGCTATTATACCTAGCAATTAGGTACAATAGCCTTAATCATATCAGTAAGATGATAAAACCTTATTTTACTTAGCGCTTATCTTTTTCTGAATCAATTTTATCCGAAAACTTACTTAATTGTTTCTCGGCAAATGCTTTCCCACCAATACCAAATGCAATCGCAAATGCTACCGCAACCGCACCTAGAATTAACAAGAATGCTACGTTAACAATGCTTTGAGCGAAGTTCAGTTGATCCAATGTCATAAATACCGAAACAATAATCACTAAATATTTCACAATTTCAGCTAGCATAGCGTTACCTGTAGATTTATTGATTAATTTTGATACTAAATTACCACCAATTAATCCTAATGCTAAGATAATAGCCGCTGAAATTACTAATGGTAAATAACCAATAATGGCTTCACCGATTTTATTTAATACTGATAAATTAACAGTATTTAACGCTTGTACTGTGAAAAACAGACCAATTAATGTAGTTATAACCCATCCCGCTGCTGTTGGTATATCAATACTGTCTTTGTTGTCACCAAAATTCACATAACGATTAAAACGACTTACATTTAAGCTTGCGAGTAAGTTTTTCACTAACGTGCCTAAAACTTTTGCGATAAACAATCCTAAGACTAGAATGATTACAGCAACTATGATTTTAGGTGCAAAGTTAAGTATGCTGCTTGTCATACCTTTAATCGGTTTTGATACTGATTGCATATTTAAAGTATCAAATACTGATGGTAAGAATAATAGGAATACTAAGAAATAAGCAAGTTTACCAAATGTTTGTATAATACCTGAAGATTCGGACTTGCCACTGTCAGCATCTACTAATCCTTTCTTTTGTAACCAAGATTCAAATCCTAATGCTCCAAGACCCTTGACTATAATTTTCTTAACTATTACTGCGATTATCCATGCAATAAGTAAGAATATAAGCGCGCCAATAATGTTTGGAACAAAGCTAATAATTTTATCTAATACACTCATTAAAGAATCTAATATTTTATTCATAATGATTGCCCCCTTTTTATGACAAGATACCCTAGTGAAAATTGAGTAATCATTTTTATATAAATTTTTTTAGAGTATTTTCTATAAACAGTTTTATTTGAATTAAATCAAAATTTTAAATATAAAAAATAGCTTAAATCAGGGTTACACTATGCTTTAAGCTATAAACACTTTAATACGTATTAATTTTCGATAATATCTAACCCTTTGTCTCTTAGTTCCTTCAAACCCTCTAACATTTGATTAATTGTGTCTTCTGAATGTCTTTCCCATGTAGCTAATTCACCAATAATTCTTAAAGGTTCAGTTGAACGATATGAACGTGTAGGATTGCCTGGAAGTTTTTTATCGGTAACGTTAGGATCATTTTCAAAATCTCCTATAGGTTCAACGATATAAATATGTTCTTTAGCTGGGCCATCACTTAACGCCGCAGCAAGTTCCGCTCCCCATTTAGCAGTATCTAATGATCCAGTAAAGTAAATATGATTCATGATTCTATCTTGGTAATTTGACTTACGTTGTGCATGAAGTAATGTTCCTAACTCTAACGCTGCTTTCGTACCATGAAAGAATGGCCCTTGGTCTAATACATTATTTTGTTCAATCATCACGCAACACTCCATTTCTCCTTAAGCTATTCATCAGTATAAACGTCTGCAGTACAAAGAAGTAGTCTATAATAATAGTTTTATTTATAGTATAATAAAGACAAAGGAAGCTATGTATCTTTATATTTTTTCCATAAAAAAGCCTATTTGCTCGTGTATACCACTCAGCAAATAGGCTTTTATTGGTTAAACCATATTGATAAGATACATCACACCATTCATAGCATCTTATAACATTATATTAAGATTTTTCTAAATGAACCATATCATCAGCTTTATCTGTAAAGATACCATCTACACCCCAATTTGCTAATTGGTTTGCTCTTAATTTTTTATTAACTGTCCAAACATTAAGTTCATATCCAGCATTTTTTATCATTTTAACACGTGCTTGGGTAAGTTTCGCATCTTCAATATTCACTGTTTTCGACCCACAAAATTCTAATACAGTTCTCCAATCACTTTCGAAGGCTGCTGCTTTAAAAAGCACTGCTCTTTTATATTTTGGCATAATACGCTCAGATAATTTTACTAATGGAATATTAAAGCTCGATATCATTACCTCTAAATGTGCATCTAATACTTTTAATTTTTCTGCAACTTGTGTGACCATACTTTCAGACAACTTTGTTCCTTGATCTCCTGTGACACCTTTTAATTCTACATTTAAATTCACTTGTGCTGAATTCGCAAATTTTATGACATCATCAAATGTAGGTAACTTTTCCTCTTTGAAGTTGGGACCAAACCAACTACCTGCTGATGCATGCTGTAATTCGTCATAATTGAGCTGTGTAATCTCTCCTACCATATCTGTGGTACGATCTAAATAATCATCATGGATAATGACTAATTGCTCATCTTTGGTAATGGCTACGTCGAATTCAACCCATTTTAATCCTGATACTTTCGAAGCAGCTTTATACGAAGCCAATGTATTTTCTGGCGCTTTGCTCGGTAATCCTCTATGACCATATACTGTAAACATCTACTCTTCTCCTTAAAAATGCAATTTAAAGTAATTATGAATATGATAAACAGTATATTACAAATAATCAAAATATATGTGTTTATAGTATTTTCATCATTCGACTTCTAGAAACGATTTACTTTTTCAGATTTTCAAAATATTCCACAATACTTTCTCTTGTCTTATTAATAATAGGAACCATATTACTTTTACTTTTATAACAAATACCTATCGTTCTATTTGCTACATAGTTTTTAATTGGAATTTGCTTTAAATTTGCAATTTCTATATTTCTTAGATGCGGTAAAATGGATATCCCCAATCCAGAGCTAATAAAAGCGGCAATAGTAATCATCTCATCACCTTCAAAATTAATTTCTGGACTAAATTCATATGCTTTGAATATTTCATCTACTTGCTCTCTTAAAACGTAGTCTTGTTTTAGTAAAATAAATTTTTCATCAATGAGTTCCTGTATAGATATCTCTGTTCGCTGCGCTAATGGATGCGTTTCATTCAATGTTACGTATAACGCTTCCTTTAATAATGGTTCAAATTGGGTGTTTTGTGTAATTTCAGACACAGTGGTAATTACAATATCTGCCTCTCCGTCGTCTACCATTTTCAACAGATTTTTAGCATTGTTCTGTACAAGTTTTAATTGAATATCTGGAAATTTAAGTTTAAACGATTTAAGAAATTCTGAAATATAAGTCACACCCACAGAATGTAAAAATCCAATCGTCAGTTTACCGTGATAGGCATGCGTTGAATTGATAATATTACTCCTATATATTTCCATTTCACTTATAATATTATTTGTCGTTTGAAGAAATTCTGTCCCATATTTATTTAACTTTATCGTCCTACCTATTCGATTAAACAAAGGGACACCTAATTCTTTTTCCAAATTTTTAATTGACCTACTCAATGCAGATTGGCTTACATTTAAAGTCTTTGCAGTCTCAGACATGTTTTCTGATTTCGCTAATTGTTTAAAGTATTCAAAATGATGCCATTCCATTACTTTCACCTCTTATGCACTAAACACATTGATTATATGATAATTATGCATTTTTCATCTTATCTATTCCATGCTAACATAAAATCATCAACCATAAGTGAGGTAAGTGCAATTGGATAATCTAAGTAACAACTATGTTGAAAAGGGTTCAAAATCATACATAAAAATCATTGTTGCCCTCTTCATCTCAGGCTTCACTATATTCTCAATACTGTATAGTGTACAACCATTAATACCTCATTTCACAAAAACATTTCACGTCAGTGAAACAATGGCAAGTTTAGCTTTATCTTCAACTACTTTAACTTTAGCCATAGCCATGTTGTTTTTTGGTGCTATATCAGAAGTCATTGGTCGTAAACCAATTATGGTATTCTCAGTTATTTCTGTCTCTATATTAGCTTTAGTACAATCCTTCATTACAGATTTTAATACGTTTTTAATTATTCGGTTCATTCAAGGTATTTGTCTAGCAGGATTACCTTCTATAGCGATGGCCTATATTGGGGAAGAAATCTCCATCAAAAATTTGCCCGAAGCTATGGGTATCTATATTAGTGGAAATGCTTTTGGGGGTGCGTTTGGAAGAATTTTTACAGGTTTTATTTCAAGTATCTACGGCTACCAAATAGGCTTACTGTCCATCGGAATTATAAGCGTTATAGCTGCATTACTATTCACAATTCTACTACCACCGTCTAATCATTTTGAAAAGCAACGTTTTTCAATTAAGGATTTATTTTCTAGCTATGCCCACCATTTAAAAAATATTCGGTTATTAAAACCCTTTATGCTAGGTTTTTTACTCTTAGGATGTAATATTGCTGCTTTTAACTATATTAGCTTTGTTTTAGCATCTAGACCTTATGAATTACACGATGGTATCATCAGTTTTATTTACTTATTATTTCTCATTGGCATGTTGTCTTCTATTTTAAACGCAAAATTACGTGCAAAGTTAGGGACGTTAAATGCTTTGAAATTCAGTATACTCATGTTAATTTTTGGAATTTGGATTACCCTCTTACCGCCATTGGGTTTTAAAATAATTGGCTTAGCCTTTAGTGTTTATGCATTTTTCAGCGGTCATGCTATATCAAGTGCAGTAGTCGCCGGACGTGCTGAGCATCATAGAGCACAAGCTTCAAGCTTATACTTATTATTTTATTACATGGGGTCTTCTGTCGGAGGCACTTTAGCAGGTTATTTCTACGGTTTATTTCAATGGTCAGGTGTGGTTATGATGATCACATTATTTATGATAATCGCCTTCATTATTTCAGCAACAATCAAACAACGTTAAACCTCATAGGTTAGACAACGATAAGAAAAGGGACTGATCATTTCAGTCCCTTTTCTTATCGTTTGAAGTTTGTTGCCTCATACTTGTGCAGTCTTATAACTATACATACTCGCTAACAACCCTAGAATTAAAATAACTGAAGCAAAAATCAATGCTGCATTATAATTTCCGCTGTTTCCAATCAATACACCTGATACGGTAGGCGCAATCATCTGACCCAGACTGTATATTACAGTTAAAGTGGCTACTAAGTTAATTTTACTTTCACTTTTGAACATTAAATTTTGGCCCTCAGACATAAATAATGTTGTTAGCCCCAGAAACGTGCCTCCAAATAATAGTGAACTAATGATGAGACTGACCATGCTTTCAGAGAATACTGGTAATACCACACCTATGATTTGTAAAATAAATGCTAGATAAATTGCCTTGCCGCGTCCTATTTTATCAGCCAATACAGACCACAGAATTGTAGAAGGGATAGCGCCTAAGCCTACAAACATCCAGCTTAAGGCCGCATACTCGGACAAAGCTGGAATCGATTTAACAATTGCTACTAAGAAGGTCCCTGTAATGATATAACCTGCACCTTCACAAAAATAAGACACAGAAAACCACAACATAAATCTTTTATTCAGCTTAACTCGAGACGCAGGAACTTTTTCATATGTGACTGTCTCTCTATTATCGAAGGTAGGGTTTTGTCTCATTCCCATAACAACTAAACTTCCTATAACTAAAGAACATAAACCAAGTATTACCCATGTCATTGCCCACGATTGAGAAGTAGTAAATATAAATACAAATATACTACTTGCAAAAATGCCTAGACCTACTGCACTATACAACATACCTGACATACGTTCTTTGTTTGCTAACCTCAAAGCTTCTAGTGTTACATTCGATGCTAAAACAAATACGGTACCACTTGTTATGCCAGAAATAAGCCTAAACGTTATCCATAATGTGAAATTCTCAGAAACCCCCATTAATAAAGTCGTAATAATATTTATTAATAAATATATTTTTAAGTCTGTCACTTTATTAAATATTACAATCCAAATAGGGATAATCGCTCCAATCAAATACCCTAAATAGTTAATTGTTGCTAGAATACCTGCATTTTGGTCATTCATTCCTTCTATATGTTGCATGAATGGCATAATTGGCGTGTATGCAAAACGACCAATAGCCATAACAATGCACAAACAAATCATTCCTAATATCAACTGTTTATATGCATGCTGCATCATTTACGCTCCTTTATATATCATAATGCCATTCATTATACGCTTAACTTTAAATTTTACATATATGTGATACTACTTTTTAACAGGTGTATCTACCGAGAACTCTTGGACAGATTTCGCAAAATTAGGATAGAAAACAGTAGTAGTCGGAGTCGTTATACTTATTAGCACCTACGTGGGTTCAGTTCTGTAGTCGTCGCAGAAATTATATTACACCTTCAATGCATAGTATAAAACTAATTTTATTAGCTATACATCATTTGCTTAAACCCAAAATGCCCCTACTAAGACATAGGGGCATTTTTTGAGACTTATTTTAATAATTTAAAATGTAAATGATTCATATTATTGATTTGAAGATGTTTTTTTACGACGTTTTCCAAGTAACAATAACGTTCCTATCGTAACGAACAGACTACCCAATAACATATTGTGTGTCTCATAATTAATACCAGTTTTAGGCAATTGCTTGTTTCGTTGTACTGATTCTTTTCTATTGGTTGAATTAAGCGCGGTATTATCTCTATTCATATTAGTATTAGATTGATTCATCCGCTCTAAACTTTGCTTGCTCAATGATATTATATTATTTTTCACTGCGTCTTTATCTTTCACTTTAACCAATTGGTCTGGCACATCAATAGTATTATTTTCAATAGATTTTTGGGTTGCTATTTCATTTATTAAATGATTTATTTGTTTTGGTTTATGTTGCTCGTCTGCTCGACTTGAAACAGGTGTTTGTGACCTAGTTACAATCATATTCACATGTTCAGAAGCATTTCCATGTTTGTCTATAGCTTGTATCATTATAATATCACCAGCATGAAGATGAATATCTTTAGGTAAAGTAATCACAAAGTGACCATTATTATCAACTATATGTTTTATTTCTTTTTCATTTGGTAATACGATAATTACTGTAGACCCGGGCTCTGCTGTTCCACTAATTTCTTCATCTTCACTTGTCACTTGATTCACCGTTGGTGCTGTCGGTGGCGTCTTATCTTCTATCACAACTTCATTCACTTCCGATTCATTTCCTGATGCGTCAACCGCTGTGACTTGTAGTACTTCTCCGCCTTCATATTTCTCATTCTCCGGTAAATCAATAATGTAATTACCTTGGGTATCTGCTTTTGTTGTCAGCTCTTGTCCATTTGGTAGTATTACTTTGACTGTGGCTCCTGGCTCTGCTGTTCCATGAATTTCTCCATCTTCACTCGTCACTTGATTCACCGTCGGTGCTGTCGGTGGCGTCTTATCTTCTATCACCACTTCACGCTCTTCTGATTCATTTCCTGCTTCATCCGTCGCTGTGACTTGTAATGTTTCCCCACCTTCATATTTCTCATTGCTCGGTAAGTCAATAATGTAATTACCTTGGGCATCTGCTTTTGTTGTCAGTTCTTGTCCACTTGGTAATGTTACTTTGACCGTTGCCCCTGGTTCTGCTGTTCCACTAATTTGGGCATCTTCACTCGTTACTTGATTCACCGTTGGTGCTGTCGGAGGTGTCTTATCTTCTATCACCACTTCACTCCCTTCTGATTCATTTCCTGAACCGTCAATCGCTGTGACTTGTAGCGTTTCTCCACCTTCATATTTCTCGTTGCTCGGTAAATCAACAATATAATTACCTTGGGTATCTGCTTTTGTTGTCAGCTCTTGTCCATTTGGTAGTATTACTTTGATCGTTGATCCTGGCTCTGCTGTTCCACTCACTTGTGGCGATTCACTCGTCACTTGATTCACCGTCGGTGCTCTCGGAGGTGTCTTATCTTCTATCACCACTTCACTCTCTTCTGATTCATTTCCCGAACCGTCAATCGCTGTGACTTGTATTACTTCTCCACCTTCATATTTCTCATTAGCCGGTAAATCAATAATGTAATTACCTTGGGCATCTGCTTCTGTTATCAGTTCTTGTCCACTTGGTAATGTTACTTTGACTGTAGACCCGGGCTCTGCTGTTCCACTAATTTCTCCATCTTCACTCGTCACTTGATTCACCGTCGGTGCTGTCGGTGGCGTCTTATCTTCTATCACAACTTCATTCACTTCCGATTCATTTCCTGATGCGTCAACCGCTGTGACTTGTAGTACTTCTCCGCCTTCATATTTCTCATTCTCCGGTAAATCAATAATGTAATTACCTTGGGCATCTGCTTCTGTTGTCAGTTCTTGTCCACTTGGTAGTATTACTTTGACTGTGGATCCTGCTTCTGCTGTTCCACTAATTTCTCCATCTTCGCTCGTCACTTGATTCACCGTTGGTGCTCTCGGAGGTGTCTTATCTTCTATCACCACTTCACTCTCTTCTGATTCATTTCCTGATTCATCAGTCGCTGTGACTTGTATTAATTCTCCACCTTCATATTTCTCATTCTCCGGTAAATTAATGCTGTAATTACCTTGGGCATCTGCTTCTGTTGTCAGTTCTTGTCCACTTGGTAGTATTACTTTGAT
Organism: Staphylococcus casei; assembly: GCF_030294405.1. NCBI lineage: Bacteria > Bacillati > Bacillota > Bacilli > Caryophanales > Staphylococcaceae > Staphylococcus > Staphylococcus casei. The sequence continues at coordinate 255,117 of NZ_CP125718.1, read as the reverse complement.
CGTTGATCCTGGCTCTGCTGTTCCACTAATTTCTCCATCTTCACTCGTCACTTGATTCACCATCGGTGCTGTCGGTGGCGTCTTATCTTCTATCACCACTTCACTCTCTTCTGATTCATTTCCTGCTTCATCCGTCGCTGTGACTTGTATTACTTCTCCACCTTCATATTTCTCATTTTCCGGTAAATCAATAATGTAATTACCTTGGGCATCTGCTTCTGTTGTCAGTTCTTGTCCACTTGGTAATGTTACTTTGACTGTGGATCCTGGCTCTGCTGTTCCACTAATTTCTCCATCTTCACTCGTTACTTGATTCACCATCGGTGCTGTCGGTGGCGTCTTATCTTCTATCACCACTTCACTCTCTTCAGATTCGTTTCCTGCTTCATCCGTCGCTGTGACTTGTATTACTTCTCCACCTTCATATTTCTCATTAGACGATAAATCAATAATGTAATTACCTTGATTGTCTGCTTCTGTTGTCAACTCTTGTCCATTTGGTAATGTTACTTTGACTGTAGACCCGGGCTCCGCTATTCCACTAATTTCTCCATCTTCACTCGTCACTTGATTCACCGTCGGTGCTGTCGGCGGCGTTCCATCTGAAACTATAATTGAATCTGATGGGTAACTTTCTGTTCCATCTTTTTCTGCTAGGGCTGTTACGCTTGTTCCACCATTTAATGGTTTTAGCAATTTTATTGAGACTTCATTTTTTCCTTGCTCAATTTTAGCGCTACCTATAATATTTCCATTATCATCTTGCAAAGTAACTGTTGACCCTTCTATACCATGAATCGTTATTTCTGTATCAGCATCTGTAATAGGATTAAGCGTAGGTTTTAATATTTCATGCATATCAATAATATTAAATTCACTGATTTCATCATTGTCGTAATGAGGGGATTCAATGGCAATAGTATATTGCCCAACCAATGCATTAGCTATATCTATCGCAAAATCACCATTAGGTCCCACATTATTTCTACCTAGTTCTTCACCTTTTTCGTTAAATACTTTAGCTATTTGTCCTATTGCGTTTGGTGAAAGGTATACATTTCCTGAGACAACATTGTCATCTGTAGTAATATCTGGAACGATTGGTTTTCCTACTAAAGGTGATGTTTTATGAATTAAATATTCATCCCCATCATTTTTACCATCATTATCCGTATCTTGATTCATAGGATCTGAAAGCGATCGATGTATTTCAAAATTATCTGTGAGTCCATCTCGATCAATATCTTGAATATAATAAGATGATGTTCCAAAAGTATTGGCAACCATACCACCATCGCTATCGGTCAAATATCCGTAAAAAGTAAAGTCTTCTTTAATTCTTGATGTTTCACCGATGAGATTTCCACCTTTGTCATCAAACGCTGCTTCTCTGGTTAATATATTATTTGGGCTTTGATTAAATTTAGCTACTATTCTTATTCCAACTGTTTCTGGTAATGAATTATTAAATTCTATTAGTGTATTTAAATTTTCAGCAGATATGGATCCATGACCTTGTGAATCAACTGTAAGGTTAGCTACTTTGTTATTTTCGTAATATTTTTTATCAAATCCTGCTACACCTTCAAAATCATATCTATGTAACTCCAATGACCCAATAAATGGTAAAAGTACTGGATCAATTTTATAATTATATGTCCATTGCTTATTTAAACCTAAATCTAATAAAGGACCACCATAATTAAATATTCCATTTTTTAATATTTGCTGATCTGCCACAAGACCACCAAATTCACCAATTGATGGATCGTATTGTACTGAACCACTACTTGCTTTAAAAGCATTATTAGCAGCAATAGATTTCGAATGCTTTAGATTATTATAAGTAGTATCAGACAATGTTAAAAAATACCCACTACTTTCAGATGTTCTAATTTTTTTATTTTCCAAGGAATCTTTAACGTAAATTAAATAATTCATTTTATTGTTAGATAAATTTTTAACTTTAGCTAAAATATTTTCTACTGTGTCGTCTAATTCAATCTTGCCTCCTTCAGCAGTGTATTGACTGAGAATTTCTGCTCCGCCAAATAATCCTCCATTTGCTCTGATATAATTTACTTGCCAAATATTAGTCTTCTTACCTGCATCACTGATGACACGATTAAATGTAACAACATTATTTCTATTCGCTGGATGGATGGTAATGCTTTTGACATGGTCGGCTATAAAAGTATCTAACTGTAAATTGATTTTAAACCTATCTCCTGAATTAGCTCCTGTTAAGTAGCTATGTATTTTAAACGGAATGACTTTACTGTTTAAAACGCTTTTATCTGTTAGATTTTCTGGGTCAAAAATGAGTGACTGAAACGTATAGTTATCTGAGTAATGCAATGTTTCCAATGAATTATCCTCAGTAGCTTCTCTGGCTGCCGTAGCCTCTCTTGTCAAAATTTTAGGTGTTTTTTTGAAGTTGTGTCTAACCTTTCGCATAGCAGTTAGATGTGTGGCTCGCGTTTTTCGGATTCGCTTTTCCTCTTCCTTCTTACCGCTTAATTCATTAGAAGTTTGCTTATGTTGCTTTGCTATTGATGATGTATTTTGAGTTTTTATATTTTGTGGTATTTGTACATCTGTTGTTTTATTTTTGGAACTTTCATTTTCAACGTTAGCATCGTTATCTTTATATTCAGATGGTTGTATATGTACAGTGCTTTGTTTATTAAAATCATTTTTTGAGTTTTTAGACGTATTAGGTTTGCTTAGTTCATCATTTATATCTCCTTTTACGTCCTCTGTTGTATCACCAACATTTGAAATAATATCGTTCTCTTTAGAAGGGAATTGAATTTTATCATTATCTTCCCCTACATTTATATTCTCTGTATTTCGGTTTTCTGAAGTAATTTGCGATAAGTTAGTCTTTTTAATTTCTACATTGTTAGTTGGTTGATTCTCTGAAGTTGGGGTGCTTTCAATGTGTTCTTCATTAATTGTTGAAGCTTCATCATTTTCTTTAAGCGTTTCAGAATTTTCATTTGAATATTCAGAGCTTTGAGCAAATTGATTTTTTTCTATTTCATCTGCTTTTGCCTCTTTATTTAATCCAAATACTAATGTTGCACCTATAAGTAGTGATGCTGTCCCAACTGTAAGCTTTCTTATCGAATACTTATTCAAATGATTCGACATAAAATTACAATTATTTTTCATTAGTTTCCTCCACATTGTATATTTTGAAAATAATTACATTTTACATCATAACACAATACGATAATTTTTTAAGTATTTCATGTGAGTTTGTAATTTTTTTATATATAATACTTTACATATAAAAAACGTATTTTTATGTATTCAAATTAAATGAATGTTTTTGTTTATATAGCAAAAATTATTAAACTACAATATAAAAAGCCTATTGTTTTTCAACAATAGGCTTTTTAGTGATTCATATTATTTTAGTTCTTATCTACTGCTGCTATTTAAACTTTCAGAATCATTCATATCTAAGACTATAAATTGAACAGATTTCATTTCACCACCCATAGAACGTATGAATTTTTGAGCACATTCAATTAATTCTTTTTTATTATGATGATATGAAATTGCTATTACTCTAAAATTCACAGCCACTTCTTTATCATTTCTTTTTTTAAAAATTATACTCCCTTTACTGTAACTAATAATCGTATACATATACGCACGCCATTCTATTTTTAGTTATAGTTACTCTATATATTCCAAAGATTCACCAAATATAAAAACATAATTTCAAACTACGTAACGTGCTTTAAAAAACACCCCTTGCAAAGGTTTACCATTTAAACCTTTGCAAGGGGTTGTATTATTATTGGATTATTTTATTTATTAAAATAATCCCGTTGGTTTCGTATCGTAACTGACAAGCAAGTTTTTAGTTTGTTGATAATGATCTAGCATCATTAAGTGGTTTTCTCGACCAATGCCACTCATTTTATAGCCGCCGAATGCTGCATGTGCTGGATAAGTATGGTAATTATTAACCCACACGCGTCCAGCTTGAATACCTCTGCCCGCACGATATGCTGTGTTTTGATTTCGTGTCCAAATACCCGCACCTAATCCATACATTGTATCATTAGCCATTTGCACTGCTTCATCATCATCTTTAAATGTTGCGACTGAAAGCACAGGTCCAAATATTTCTTCTTGGAAAATTCTCATATCTTGAGTCCCTTTAAATATGGTTGGTTCAATATAAAATCCCTTTTCTAAATCATTACTTTCTTTTCTAGTGTTTCCACCGACGAGTAGTTCAGCACCTTCTGATTTTCCGATATTTAAGTATTTCTCTATCTTTTCTTGTTGCTCATTTGAAGTTTGTGCACCTACCATCGTAGTATCATCTAAAGGATTACCAAGTTTAATTTTTTTAACTTTATCTATACATAAAGCAATAAACGCTTCATATATATCCTCATGTATCAGTGCTCTTGAAGGGCAAGTACACACTTCACCTTGGTTCAATGCAAACATCACTAAGCCTTCAACTGCTTTATCTAAAAATTCATCTTTTTCATCCATAATATCTTTAAAAAAGACGTTTGGTGATTTACCACCAAGCTCTAATGTCACCGGAATAACACGATCACTAGCATTTTTCATAATAATTTTGCCGGTCGTAGTTTCTCCTGTGAACGCTACTTTATTAATATCATTATGCGTCGCAAGTGCTTCTCCTGTTTCTGCACCAAATCCGTTTACTACATTTAACACACCTGCTGGTAATAAGTCTTCTATCAACTCAATAAAATGCAAAATAGATACTGGCGTTTGTTCTGCTGGCTTAAGTACAACTGTATTACCTGTAACTAACGCTGGAGCAATCTTCCACGTTGCCATAAGTAGCGGGAAATTCCACGGTATAATTTGTCCTACAACGCCAAGTGGCTCTTTATAATGATAAGCGACTGTATCGTTATCAATTTGGGAGATGCCACCTTCTTCTGCACGTATCACCCCTGCAAAATATCTAAAATGATCCACCACTAATGGTAAATCTGCTGTAAGTGTTTCTCTAACAGGCTTTCCATTATCAAATGTTTCGATTACTGCTAAATATTCTAAATTTGCTTCTACTCTATCAGCGATATTAAGTAATAATTGTGATCTTTCGGCTGGAGATTTTTTCCCCCAGTCTGCTTGTGCTTTGCGTGCTGCTACAACCGCTAAATCTACATCCTTTTTTGTAGACTTTGGAATCTTGGCATATGTTTCTCCTGTAATTGGCGAAATGTTATCAAAATAATTGCCCTCTTGAGGTTCTGTCCATTGACCGCCAATAAAATTGGCATATTGTGATTTGACTTTATACTTCGCATCTTTTTCATTTGGATTAGTAAATATCATAGTATAGCCCCCTTTATTCACTTCTATACCCTTGACTCCCTTATAGTAAGCGCTTACTTTTAAATCTATAAAAAAGACTATTATGTCCCTCATATAAATAGAGACATAATAGCCTAATAAAACTATGTATAAAAGTAAATCAACGTGTGGTCATTGAGACGATAGAACTGATAACCAATACGATTCCAGTCAAAAATAGCATGAATAACAATAAAATAATTGGTGATATAAAAGTAAGTACTAATCCGCCCATTATAAAAATGAAAGCGAAACATAATTGCCATATACCAGACAATATACCTGTTGCTGTATATTTAAATACACCTAATATTAAGGCTGGCAAAAACAATAATAACGTAAATGCAATATTTATTATTAATTCATAAGGCTCATTAAAGCTAATGGCATGCGGTCCAATAGAATAATGCGCTGTTAATAATAAAGTTAAAGTGATTAAAATAGCTGAAGCGAATAATAAACTAATACGATATTTCAATTTGTAACAACCCCTGAGTGCTTTTTGTCTACTTTAGTTTATTATTACTCATAACATATACATTTGTCAAAATATTTTGTGAATTATATTTTTATTTCAACTCTTATCCTATGTATAAATTAATACTTATTTATTCTATTTAATCATTCTCATACAAAAAAACCCTTGAAACCAATGAGGCTCAAGGAGTTTTTGATTATATATTATTTAATTGTAACTCGTTATCACTTGCTTGACGTACTTCTTTTAGCAATGCATAATCCTCAATTAACGATTTGCCATAAGATGGAATCATTTCTTGGATTTTAGGTTCCCATACATTAATATATTCTGGGAAGTTTTTCTCTATGACTTCTAATGCTACTGAAACTGAGGTAGAAGCCCCTGGAGACTCACCTAATAAGGCAATAACTGAGTGGTCTTTTGAATTAACTACTTCTGTACCAAATTGGATAAAGCCTCTACCATGTTCTTTCGTATCTTTAATAACTTGAACGCGTTTACCAGCTTGCATAATATCCCAATCTTCATCTTTTGCATCGGGTACAAATCGACGTAATTCTTTCATTCTATCTGCTTTCTTAGCCAAAACTTCTTGAATAGAATATTTGATTAATGGGAAGTTCTTAACTGCTGACGATAACATAGTAACCACGTTACTCGTATTAATAGACTTGAATAAATCTAAGTTAGAACCATTTTTTAAGAATTTAGGTCCAATTGCTGCAAAAGGTCCGAATAATAGTGAATTTTCATCTTGAATATAACGTCTATCTAAGTGTGGTACAGTCATTGGTGGTGTGCCTTCTGGTTCTTTCCCATAAGCTTTAACTTCATGTTTGGCTACGACTTCAGGGTTATTACATACTAAGAATTCTCCTGTTATTGGGAAGCCACCTAAATGTTTGCTCTCTGGGATACCAGTTTTTTGTAATAATGGTATTGCTGCGCCACCTGCCCCAATAAATAAATAATCGGTAATGTGATGTTCTACTTTATTCGTGTTAAGATCTTTAACCTTAACTTCCCATTTACCATCTTTACGACGGCTAAAATCCTGTACTTCATGTTTATAGAAGAGTTCTGCATTATCATGTTCATTTAAATTTTTAGCCATTTTTCTAGTAAGCTCTCCGAAGTTAACATCTGTACCTTCATCAATTTTACTAGCTGCAACTTTTTCGTTCGGATCTCGGCCTTCCATTACTAATGGCATCCATTCTTTTAACTTATTATGATCTTCAGTATATTCTATACCTTTGAACATTGATAATGGAGACAGTGCTTCAAAACGTCTTTTCAAGAAATTTACATTTTTGTCCCCTTGTACAAAACTAATATGCGGTAAAGGTCTAATAAATTCTTGTGGATTTTGGATTTGTTTACTTTTTACTAAGTAAGACCAAAATTGTTTAGAAATTTCGAATTGTTCGTTAATCTCTTTTGCTTTTTCAATATCGATAGAACCATCTTTTTGCTCAACTGTATAGTTCAATTCACATAATGCGGCATGTCCAGTACCGGCATTGTGACGCTCATTTGAACTTTCAATTGCAGGCTTTTCAAGTCTTTCAAAAAGTTTAATATTCCAATCTGGTGCAAGATCTTTTAAAAATGAGCCGAATGTTGTACTTAAAACACCCGCGCCAATTAAAATGACGTCTTTTGAGTTTGATTCACTCATTTTTTTACCACCTTTCATAATCACTTTTTTGAATAAATCATATAAAATACTGAATAGTTTTTCTAAGATACATCATAAAATCAATCGCTATAATGATTTATTTTATGCACACCTTTGTACTATCCAAATTATTCTATACTCGTTTTATCGATAAATATCTCTCATAATCTATAATAAATCAACACTAAGAAAATGTAAAATGTATATTAAGGTAACGCTTACTTTTCATAATTATGTGTCTGTTAGTATAAAGGTTTTAAGTCTATCATGATTCAATAATAATATTGTCAATCAAACGTGCTTGGCTAAATTTGACGGCTAAAGAAATAAAAATACTTCCGCTGATTTTGGATTGTTTTACTAGTTCCGGATAACTATATACAGCTACAGTTTCTACGACACCACTTATATGTTGTTCAATATAATTTTGTGCTTCCGCTATTAATGTTGCGCTATTACGTTCGCCTTGATTATAAAGTCTTTGGGCTAATTTTAGGCTTTGGTAAAGATGCGGTGCTTCGATTCTCTCCGCTTCAGTTAAATAGATATTACGTGAACTTTTAGCTAGACCGTCAGATTCACGAACAGTATCGATACCTATAATTTTTATAGGATGATTAAAATCTTCTACCAACTTCTCTACTATTGCTAACTGTTGTGCATCTTTTTTACCAAAATATGCTTGTTGTGGTCTTACGATATTAAATAATTTATTAACTACGGTTACTACGCCATCAAAATGCCCCGGACGTTGTTCACCTTCTAAGACAGATGCTAGACGTCCTGCTTTAATTTCAATAGTAGGCAGTTGTGGGTACATTTCTTGTTCACTCGGATAAAAAATATAATCTACTCCAACCGCTTCAGCTTTAGCCATATCTGCTTGAATATCACGAGGATATGCAGCTAAATCTTCATTGGGACCAAACTGTAATGGATTAACAAACACGCTAATGACTGTCACATCATTTTCAACAACTGACTGTTTCATCATTTTCAAATGCCCTTCGTGTAATGCCCCCATTGTTGGTACAAAACCAATGCGTTTTTTGTCTTCAGCACATTGTCGTGAAATCTGATTCATTCCTTCTATTGTGGTAACTAAAGTTGTCATTATGACTCTTCACCCGCTTCTAACACTTGTTTCTTATATGTATGTGCCGCATCTGGAAATTGTTGCGCCTTGACTTCTTCATTATATTTCGCTAATGCTTCTGTTCCAATGGAAAAGTCGCCATATTGTTTTACAAATTTCGCTTGATGTTCTACCCCATAGTTTAGTACATCATGATATACCAATACTTGACCATCTGTGTTATTCCCAGCACCAATGCCTATAACTGGGATATCCAGTTTAAGTGTAATGTCCTGCGCTAAATCACTAGGTACTGCCTCTAGAACAATCATAGATGCACCTGCTTGCTGAACAGCCAATGCATCATCAACAAGTTGCTGTGCTGCTACTTTTGTACTTGCTTGCATTTTATAGCCAGTGATACCTACACTTTGTGGTGTCAGGCCAAGATGTGACACAATTGGAATGCCCATATTTCTACAGTTTTTAATATATTGCGTTAAATGTGCACCTTCTGCCTTAAGCGCATTTGCCTGCGTATCTCGGTATAATTTCACTGCTAGTTCCAAATCATACTGCTCATTTAGACCCACGGCACCAAAAGGAACGTCTACAATCACATACGTACTTGGTGCACCACGTCTTACAGCTTTAGCATGATGTATCATATCTTCAATGGTCACTTGCACAGTGCTTTCATAACCTAACACTGTCATTCCTAAAGAGTCTCCAACTAATATCGTGTCTATGTGTGCTGCTTCTGCTTGCTTTGCACTCGGAAAATCATAGGCAGTAATCATAGAAATCTTTTCATTATTTTGTTTCATTGTCATTAATTGGTTTAATGTTTTCAATTAAAATCTACCTCACAATTTGTTATATTTATAATATTATCAATATCTTAACGAATCTATATAGAAAAGGAAATAAAAATATGAATAATATTGCAATCATTGGACCTGGAGCAGTTGGTAGCACAATCGCTTTCGACCTTTATCCTAAACACGAGTCCTTACTATTACTTGGACGACAAGATTATGACCTTACATACTATGCCAATGGTAATACGAAGCATCCATACACCTTAACAGTATCATCTTTAAAAGCAACCCACTCCAAGGTTGATGTATTAATCATTGCAGTTAAAATACCCCAACTTGAATCGATACTACCAAAAATAGACGATCTCATCCATGATCAAACGATAATTATTTTAGCACAAAATGGCTATGGCCAATTGTCCCGTCTTCAATACCCCAATGTCTTTCAATCTGTTGTCTATATTAGTGGTCAAAAAAATGGAGCTACTGTGACACATTATCGAGACCATAAACTCATTTTACAAGACGCTCCTCAAACACGATTAATAAAAAAAATGGCCTCAGATACTGATTTAAACATTGAACTTACAAATGATATCAATCAAGCGATATGGTACAAGCTGCTAGTTAATTTAGCTATAAACACCGTCACTGCGCTGACGAGACAAACTGCACTCGTACTCCAAACACCCGGCATAAAAGCGTTATGTCAACAATTATTAACAGAAGGTATTAACATCGCGCAGGCGGAAAATGTAAATTTCAATAAAGATGTCGTACAAGACATTATGTCTATATATAGCGGCTATCCTGATGCAATGGGTACGAGTATGTATTATGATATTATCTCGAACAAACCTTTAGAAATTGAAGGCATTCAAGGTTTCTTATTTAATAAGGCAAGAACTCATAAATTGTTTACACCTGTATTAGATACCGTTTATCCATTATTATTAGCACAACAAAAATATTAAGTTGGCCTTCATGATATGTTAGGACATTAGAAGCTCAGTATAGCGCACAACGATTTATAGCATTTCTAAATTGCTTTTCAATCATTTGAACACTCATATCCACTTTTATTTAATTGTCCAAATTTATTTTTAGTCGTACAGTGGGCCTTCGATATTACTGATATATAGTTAGGATTTATGTACTTTTAACCAGTTCATAAACAGTTCACAAAACGAATGTATATTACCAGTATTAAGAAATTGGAGGTCGAATAAAATGAAAAAATTAATGTACAGCTCTGCAATTTATACATTATTAGGATTACTCAGCGGCTTATTTTATCGTGAAATGACGAAAGGAGAAGATTTTAGTGGTTTTTCACAATTAAACATAACACACACGCACCTATTAGTATTAGGTACAATAATGTTCTTAATATTTATGATGATTGAGTACCAGCTTAAATTAACTAAGCATAGTAAACTATTTAATAGTTTTTTCTATATTTTTCACTTAGGTGTTTTAGTAACAGTTGCCATGCAATTTGTAAATGGTATAGCAACGATTAAAGATTTCAGTGTCAGTCCTGCAATTGCTGGAATCGCTGGTTTAGGCCATATTTTTCTAACAGTGGCTTTCGTATTATTCTTTATTCTATTGAACAAATGTATCAATACACACGCATCAAAATAACATAAGATGAAAATTATAAAATAATTAGAACGAAGTGGGTTATTAAGGTTATAAAACCAAATTCACTTTGTTCTTTTTTTATAAATAAAAATACTAAACATATCAACTATTCATTTAATAATTTAATTCATTAAACTGTTAACGAATTAATTGACACTCTTGCTAACAATTTTCAAAAGTGTAAAATGGCGAGCAAGCGCTTACATTATTGCGATGTTCATTCATCTTAAGTTAGGAGAGTTATTTTGCTTACAGAAATCATTGATATGTTAGATAAGATTGTATGGAGCCCACCATTAGTATTTGGGTTATTAATTACTGGACTATTATTTTCAATTGTTACACGTTTTGCACAAGTTAGACAGTTCAAAGAAATGATTCGGCTTTTATTTAAAGGAGAGAAATCTCCACAAGGTATTTCTAGCTTTCAAGCTATTTCATTATCTTTAGCTGGAAGAGTAGGAACCGGTAATATCGTGGGCGTTTCAGCTGCAATATTTATTGGTGGCCCGGGCGCAGTATTCTGGATGTGGGTTACTGCTTTATTAGGCGCGAGTACAGCTTTTGTAGAATCAACTTTAGGTCAAATATACAAACAAAAAGAAAATGGCGAGTATAGAGGTGGACCAGCTTATTATATTGAAAATGGTATAGGTGGAAAATTTGGTAAAGTATTCGCCCTAATTTTTGCAGTCATTACAATTATCTCAATAGGTTTATTAATGCCTGGTGTACAGTCCAATGCTATTGCTACTTCTTTACATAGTGCTTTTAACATCCCTAAATGGACAGTTACTATATTTCTTGTAGTATTGCTGTCACTTATTATATTTGGTGGTATTAAACGCATTGCAAGTATGGCAACTGCGATTGTTCCTTTTATGGCTATTGCTTATATACTTTTAGCTGCTGTTGTAATTTGTTTGAATATTAGCCAAGTGCCTGAACTCCTAGCACTTATCTTTAAATCGGCATTTGGTTTACATTCTACTTTCGGTGGAATTATTGGTGCCATGATAGAAATCGGGGTAAAGCGAGGACTTTATTCTAATGAAGCAGGTCAAGGTACTGGTCCACATGCCGCTTCAGCTGCCGAAGTATCTCATCCTGCTAAACAAGGACTGGTACAGGCATTTTCTGCCTATATAGATACCCTTTTTGTCTGTACAGCAACTGCACTAATCATCCTGATTTCAGGAACTTTCAATACAACAGATGGCACAGAAAATGCACATGGAAAACCAAATTTAGTTGAAGATAATGGGATTTATGTATTAAATGCAGATGGTTCTAAAGACCCTTCTGGCACTGCAATGTATGTCCAATCTGGTATCGATAAAGCATTTCAAGGAGGCGATTATCATTTCGATCCTAATTTCGCTGGTTTTGGTTCTTACTTTATCGCTATTGCATTATTTTTCTTTGCATTTACAACTATCTTGGCATATTCCTATATTACAGAAACGAATACTGCTTATCTCACACGAAAGATGAGTGCCAAAAAATCCAATATTTTCATCACTATAACACGATTAATATTGATTTTTGCCACTGCATATGGAACGCTTAAGACTGCTGACGCTGCTTGGGCAATGGGCGATTTAGGTGTCGGTATGATGGCATGGTTAAATATTGTCGCCATTTGGATACTTTGTAAACCTGCATTCCATGCTTTAAAAGATTTCGAGCAACAAAAGAAAGCAAAGGGCTCTGGGAAGCTTGCAGTTTTTAGACCCACACAACAAGAAGCACCTAATGCACAGTTTTGGTTTGATCGAGCCAAAAATGATGACACCTTGGATAAACATGATTAATTGTGCTCACTTTATTTTGCATTGATTATACTATATGAATTAAAGCAGTCATAAAACTATGACTGCTTATGGTTATGTACACCTCATCAAATTTTGGAGTTCATCTTTACCTTGCGAAAATACCGATATAAGTCTATGAAGTTATTTGCTTCTACTACAATAATATTGTAATTTTTAGACATCTTTCCCTCTTGAGTCAGACAAACCTCAGACACCCTTGTTGTAATATGGTTCAAAAACAAACAAATACCTTTTTATTCTCTGGAATATGTCCATGACAAAAGCGCCATAGCTAATGAAAAGTACACCTCCTACTAAAAGGATAATGTACTTTTTCACGATAAAATCCCGACTATATTCCACAGACTTATATATCTATAAAGCAGCTTTGAATCTATAGTCTGACAATCATACGATTTTCTCCTTGCATCAACTACACTTCAAAAGCACTACCATAGACCTAGACATGACTTGATACTTCAATCTATATATAATCAATTTATTGATAGTCTATAACCATAGAAATAACTGTAACATCCCCGCCATTATTAATATAGCTATGCTTCACATCTGACTTAAATCTTAAAGCATCTCCTTTATTTAAATTCAGCACATCACTTTCTAAATGCATTTCCAATTGTCCTTTGATTACTATAATAGATTCTTCTGAACCGGATAAATGTGGTTCAGAATCTAACTTCGCACCAGGATCAAGTTCTACATAAAAGAATTCAAAAGACTTACTCTTTTCAAATGGAAAGTATGGATATACACGATATTTTCCCTCATCTTCTGTTACAGGTACAATATCTTCTTTATTTACTTGAGTATAATCTGACTCTGCTTCATTCATTAAACTACTAAATGACAACTTCAAACCGTTACTAATTTTCCATACTGTATTAATTGAAGGAATTGTATTACCTTTTTCAATCTCGTTTAATGACGAAGTGCTCACGCCCGTGAGTTTAGATAATTGTTCCAAACTAATTTTATTTTTCTTTCTGTATAAATAAATATTTTTAGCTACTATTTTATGGAACTCCACAATTATGACTCCTTTTTTTTATTGACTTTCCAGTATAACGGATATAAAATCCTTTTAAAGGGAATTTCCTATAAACTGGAAATCAATTGACTATATATCCATGATACAGGATGTGATAAGGAGAATGCAATTTGTTCATTTCATTTATAATCTATACACTTTTTATGAGTTACACACCGGGTCCCAATAATTTATTAGCATTAGACGGTGCTTTACGTTTAGGCATCAGAGGCACACTAAGGTTTTTAATAGGTATTGGTTTAGGTTTCTTATCACTATCATTCATTTGTCTGCTATTTAGTACGTATGTCGCTTCATACTTTGACAAATTCATTATCATTATTAAAGTCGTCGGCTTTATATATTTATTATATCTCGCATATTCAGTGTTTATGCACAAACAAAGTGATCCTCACAATCATAATTGTTATCGTTTAAGAGACGGCTTATACCTTCAATATGTGAATCCTAAAACCATCGTTTACATTATCACTGCAATTATCACATATATTACCTCACAAACTACCGGAATTTTTATAAGTATTTCTTATACACTTATTATTGCTTTAATAGGCGTATCTGGAGCAATAACCTGGGCGCTGATGGGTCTGTGTTTCAAAAGATGGATTCTCAAATATAACTTATTCTATAAAATATTCATGGCTTCCTGTTTAGTTATATTAGCATGTATGATGATTTTCGAATAAAACATCATGATTTCTATATTTCAGCTATAAAACCTTACTTATATCTATCAAATTTATTTTCTCCTTACATGATAGTCTCCCATAACGCTAGTATTTTATAATTAATAGTCTTACGTGTTTTTAAAGAAAGCATTATCCTTCTCTAAATAATAAAACCCCAAACTAATTGTTTGCAATTCATTGGCACTGGCGTTAATATATAATCAATCGCGCACGATTAATATATATATCAGGAGGTGCTTTAAGTGGATGAAACAATGAAACTCACCAATCAATTGTGTTTCTCAGTATATAATGTTAGTCGCTTATTCACTAAATTTTATGAGCAAGTGCTTTCAGACTACGGTTTAACTTATTCACAATATTTAGTACTTGTTTCATTATGGGAACAAGATAATCAAACACTATATAACATTGGTCAATCACTGAATCTCAAAAGTAATACACTCACACCGTTACTGAAACGATTAGAGATAGCTGGTTGGATTGAACGAAAAAAAATTGAATCCGATAAAAGACAACTACTCATTAAGCTCACTGACAAAGGAAAATCTCAACAACATGATATTTATCAGGCTATATCTCAATGTGTCTCAGAACAAATGAATTTACAAGAATATCAAGAAGCTAAAGATATTATGGATAAATTAGAGCTTTCATTAAAAAACATTGTGTCTTAACACAAAAACAGGAGGAATTATACATGTCAGAAACATACAATTATGACGTCGTATTTATCGGAAGTGGTCATGCAGCTTGGCATGCTGCCATCACATTGAAACAAGCTAATAAAAAAGTAGCAATTATTGAAAAAGACAAAATCGCTGGCACTTGTACAAACTATGGATGTAATGCAAAAATTTTACTTGAAGGCCCATATGAAATTTTAGAAGCTGCCCAAAGTTACCCTCATATCATTAATCAAGAGCAATTATCTATAAACTGGTCTAATTTGATGAACTATAAACACCAAGTGATATCACCATTATCAAATACTTTAGAACATATGTTCACACAATATGGTATTGATGTATTCCATGGTGCTGGCACTTTAGTCGACCCACATACTATATCCGTGAATAAAACTCATATCACTTCAAATCATATTGTACTTGCTACCGGACAACACAGTAATAAATTAGATATCGCGGGATCTTCATTTACTCATGACAGTCGTGATTTCTTATCATTAGAGCACTTTCCTAAACGTATGACTATTGTTGGCGCAGGTATTATCGGTATTGAATTTGCATCTATTGCTATAAAAAATGGTTCAGAAGTTAAAGTCATACATCATTCAAACGAACCGTTAAGAGGATTTAATCGTAATCATGTGACTAAATTAATGGATAAATTATCACAAGAGGGAGTCCAATTTTATCTCAGTACTGCCCCTGAAGAAATTAATAAAACAGATAATGGCTTGGTTATTCAAACCAATAATGGCGATGTTATCAATACAGACTATATTCTTGATGCAACTGGACGTCTTCCAAACGTTGAAGACATTGGCTTAGAGCATGTTGGTATTGAATATAGCCATAGTGGAATTCAAGTCGATGAATATTTAAGAACAAATATCCCAAATATTTATGCAAGTGGGGACGTGTTAGATAAAGTCGTTCCTAAGTTAACACCTACAGCCACATTTGAGTCTAATTATATTGCTAGTCACATTTTAGGCACAGAAGTTAACCCTATCACATATCCTGCTATCCCTTCTGTATTATATTCTTTACCACGCCTTGCACAAATTGGTGTGACTGTTGAAGAAGCACAAGATCAAGGATCATCTTATACGATTAAGACGATTCCCTTTGGCCAACAACTTTTATTTGAATATAAAAATGAAGTAACTGCTGAAATGGATATTATACTCGACCAGCAAAAACGACTCGTAGGTGTTGAAATTTACGGCAATGATGCGCCAGACCTAATTAATTTAATGACTTTTATTATTAATAAACAAATCACTGCTCAAGAGTTAAATCAAATGATCTTTGCTTTCCCCGGCAGTTCAAGTGGCGTGCTAGATTTATTGAAGTTACAAATGATGTAATCTATTAAGCCTATCAACAAATAAAAAATCCGTAGACAACTTATTGTCTACGGATTTTGCTTATGTTTATTGGAAGAAACCAGAAATTGTTTTAACTTCTAAGAATTCTTCAATACCATAGTCTCCCCATTCTCTACCAATACCAGATTGTTTATAACCACCAAATGGCATATCAGCACTTCTTGGATATTCATTAATTTCAATCACACCAGCTTCAAGTGAAGTAGCTACTTTTTGTAATACGTCCATATCTGTACCATATACGTAACCAGCTAGACCATATTTTGTATCGTTTGCGATTTGAATTGCTTCATCAACATCACTATAAGTAATAATAGACATCACAGGGCCAAATATTTCTTCTTGTGCTATTGTCATGCTATTTTCGACATTAGTGAAAATGGTAGGTTTTACAAAGTATCCTGTTTCAAGACCTTCAGGCTTACCTTCGCCACCGAATTCAATTGTAGCACCTTCTTGTGCACCAATTTTAATAAATTCTTGAATTTGATTAAATTGTTTGCTGTTTATAACTGGACCCATGTCAACTGTAGCATCTTGTGGATCTCCGACTTTAATGCTGCTCATTTTTTCTTTAACTTTTTCTATGAAAGCATCTTTGATAGATTCAGGAACAATCGTTCTTGAACCAGCGATACATACTTGTCCAGAATTATCGACAACTTTATGCACAGCTGCATCAGCCGCTTTATCCAGATCAGCATCTTCTAAAATTATATAAGGTGATTTCCCACCTAATTCGAGCGAAACTTTTTTGAAGTCTTTACTTGCTTTTTCCATAATTTTACTACCCGTATTACCTGATCCTGTAAATGAAACCATTCTAATTTTTTCATTTTCAGAAATTGGATTTCCTACACCTAATCCATCACCATTTACTAAGTTGAATACACCTTTAGGCATGCCAACTTTATCAAAAATTTCAGCTAGAATAATCGCTGCAAACGGCGTTTCTTCAGAAGGTTTTAAGACAACAGTACTACCTGCAGCAAATGCCCCTGCTAATTTTAATGCTGTTTGATTTGTAGGGAAGTTCCAAGGTGTGATTAATCCTGCTACACCGATTGCTTCTTTAATTACGATATTGTTGCCTCGACGTTCTCTGAAGTTGAAGTTATCTAATGCATCTCTAGCTGCTTTAAAATGCGCTAACCCCATTTCATAATGTACGTTTTCAGAAGCAGTAACAGGCGTACCAAGTTCTAAAGTCATCGCCTCAACTAGATCTGCTTTACGATTTTCATATTCTTTTACGATATCGTTAAGTAAATTTTTGCGATATTCAATTGATGAATGTCTGAATTCTAAGTAAACACTATCAGCTGCATTGACTGCATCTTCCACGTCTTGTGCATTACCTTTAGCTATTTTACCAAAAGCCTCTTCTGTCGCTGGATTAATGACATCCATTGTTTCATTACTGTGACTTTCGACCCATTGGCCATTAATATATTGTTTTGTTTGATCGAACATATTACCACTCCTCTTAACCTTTTATATTCATATTCAGCTTAAATTACATTCTGATATAAATTAAGACCAATCGAATATTACGCTGATATTAATATCAATTCAAATAATCGGCTTAAGATTAAATGTATTTTTTAATTTAAGCCTTTTAATGCTTTTGATGTATATTTCCTGGGCAATTAAATTGTTATAAATGGGGTATAGCATATACTATAACTCGTACATGATTGTACATATTTCAAAATAATATAATACACAAAATTTTTATTGAAGAATAGGAGCCTAAAAATGCCATTAATTAAAATTGATATGATCAAAGGTAGAGAAGAATCAGAAATCAAAGAGATATTAGATATCTCTTATCGTGTAATGCTTGAAACGTTTGGTGCGCCTGAGGGAGATAGATACCAAATTGTAAATCAACACGAGGATTACGAAATGCAAATATTAGATACTGGTTTAGGTGTTGAACGCACAAAAAATGTGCTTGTGTTTACGATCGTGACAAGACCAAGAACTCAAAGCGAGAAAACAAACTTCTATCAAAAGTTTGCAGATACGTTACATGAACATACTGACATACGTAAAGAGGACATCATGATTAGTTTAGTAGAAAATACTGATGAAGACTGGAGCTTTTTTAATGGCAAAGCACAATTTTTAACTGGTGATTTATAATACCATATGGTTAACCGCTCAGTTATTTTCACTATATAAAAAAACAGATGATTTACTATAATAAGTAAACAATCTGTTTTTTTTATAACTTATTTACTTGTTTAAAATTCTATGAAGCGAATTACACCTTTAATTTATGATTGAATAATTGAACACTTACTTCGTTAATATGCTCTTTCTGAAATTGTAAACGTTGGTTAAACACTTTTCTTCTTTTATAAATTTTGTGCAATGCTTGAATTAACGCCTGTGCCTCATCCTCTTTAGTGAATAAGTTTTCAATGGCGGTAACAGTTCTATTATGTACAATATCTTCGTAACCCATAATCAACATGTCATAATCAAGCGCTTTTCTTAGCGCGTCCACTATTTCTTTACCTTCATTAATGTCTAAATAGACATCACACTTTTCATATAATACCTGAATTGTATCTTCATCTACTGTTGGAAATAGTTTTACATTGTTATACTGACTTAAATTCAATAACTTTGAAGACATATCAGTTAACGCAGCGATATGGAATGACACATATGGTACCGCAGCCACAATAGATTCAATATGTTCTAATTGATCTGAATTTGTCATAATTAACGCATTTTTTGTATATTCATTTCTTTTAACATAGTCATAAAGATACCCCGATTTAAATACACATGCTTTTTCAAATGCTTGCATAGAATTCGTCAAAGTTTGATGTTCTGCATGTTCAGGTACAATGATTTTAAATTGACGCACCATATCTGCATTAAAAATCAATTTCATATTTCCAGGAATGCTTCCACCACTTTGTTCTTGCCAAAACAATACATCATTTCCTGGCGTATTCATGTTATATAATACAGCAAATGAAGTTGATAAAGAATTAATCACAAATTGGTTCATTTCGATATTTAAAGTTTTTAAATAGAATAATATGAACGCAACTTCAGAATCAAAGAAATATGTCTTACCTTGCCAATCTAATACAATATCTTTTGTTATATAGTTTTCGTAAATGACTTCCTTGCCTTCTCGATTCATATATTTTTTTAATATTGCTTTCCCATTTTCATCCAATACTGTTTGAGAAAATTTGATTCCGTTTTTAGTATAGTGATCTATAAAACGAACTGTACCACTTTTATCAAGCCATTCTACACGATTGACAATCCTAGATTTATATTGTTTTTGATAAACAATTTTGCCACGTATTTCTCCCATATCTTTTATCCATGCTTCATCATTATTACCTTCAATTTCCCAGTATTTCGGAACTTCAATGCCATTAAAAAACATTGGCTTATCATTAGCTGAAGTTGAATTATTTGCAAAAAACTGATAGGGGGAAGTTATATTGTCTGGTAAAAATCCATCATCATGAATGACAATGGTATCATTTTGATGTCCTGCTAACTGCAAGGATTTATATAACACTTGTGTTTTAGGGTCAAAGCGTTCAAATAAATTAATCATGCAGCACCTCTTCTATTAGTTTATTCCATTTTTGCTCTATTTGGGATGTCATAAATGGTTTAGCAATTTCATAAGAAATTTCATGAGGCTGGTGAAGTCCTTTATTAAAATATCTAATCATATATTCAGCTAAGCGATTCACTATAACTTCTACACCATCTTCACTTAATGAAATTGGAACCAAAAATCCATTCTTATTATTACGTATAAATGTTGGATTTCCATAATTCACATCAAAACCTAACATACTCAATCCAGAACCAACCGCTTCCATCAATGTGAGCCCGAATCCCTCACTCGTGGATGCGGAGACAAACAATTCATATTTTGCGTAAATATCATCCAATTTAACATGTCCTAACATGTTGATATAATTTTGCGCATTATAATCATCAATTATATGGGTAATGTGTGCTTTTTCTGCACCTTCCCCATATATATCTAATGTTAATTCTGGGACCTCTGCTTTGGCTTTTATTGCAGCCCGAACCAACCAGTCAATATGTTTCTCAGTTGCTAGTCGTGAAGCTGTAACCATAGCATACGGTTTGCGTGGTTGTGTAGGATATTTTAATTGATCCAAGCTTCCCACTGGTATCGTTCGAATCCTTGGTATAATCCCACAATATTTTTTGAATTGCTCTCGTAAAATTTTGTTTTGTAGATCTGTAGCCGTAATAAAGAAATCAATATCCTTCGCCTGTGAAAATTGATACTCATAGTAGTTATTCCATAAGATATGATTATCGTCTTTAATACTTTTACTAAAATGTTCGGCATGTACAACTACGCCAATCCTACTTGATCCTTTATGTTGTAATACAGCTTGACCAATTTTGGATGACCTATCTAAAATAATAATGTCTTGCTTTGTTAATTGTAATTGTTGGATAAAATAACCCACCAATTCTTCTTTGCTATATAATTTAGCATCTTCAAACGCATAGACATTTGAATCACCATTAATATATTCGTTATATACAATAGACCCATCTTCATTATAAAATTGTCTCATATAAAGTTTAGCTTTATTATCATGTGGTGCATAATATTCTGAGAAAATTCTTACATAACTATAAAAATCTTTCCGGATGAGCATGCCATTTACTACAAATTCTGCACGATCAACAAGATCTTTATCTGCTTCTTTTAAATAACATGTTACAAAGGTTTGTGCGTTGTTAAGATAAAGTCTTTTTATTTTTCCCTTATGCTCAATATGTGTGACCTCTGTTCCAAGTTTACTTTTAATATCTTCAATTGTATAAGACGTTGGCGCTATCTTTATATCTGTAAAATATTGATACAACCATATGACTTCAGTATCATGAAAACCCATATTACTTGTTAGTGTTTGAATATTTTCAGACTGAATAAAGTCTAAAAATATAAACTTCATCGAATGTTGCGTATTTCTTAGCAATTTTGCACGATATGCCTGTGCATATTCAACACCACTACTCGCCCATCCTATGCCAAAATTTATATTATAAATCGTCATTTCAGTACACCTCAATAATTATGGGAAATGAATGACTAAATCACCATCTTCGTCATAAGTAATCATACTCTGACAGAGATTTCTAATTATATTTCCCTTGATTTTATAATTCATACTTTCAAAAGAATCTAGCGCGCTTTTGTGATATTCAAAAATCGCGTTGCGCTGCCCACTTTGTCTATTATTTACACTACCCTTTAATTGCTGTAAATTATCAACTTGATTAATCCAACCACTATCAATCGCTTTCAAAATAGATTTTTGTGCAAATCTAAGATAGAAATATCTGTTTTTTAAAGCTACTTCATTGTCCTTTAATTGCTTATTGAATTGACTCATTAAAAATTGGAGAATATTTTCTTTATTCGTTAAATCTATTTGACTCATATCTTCATCAAACTTAAAACTTATATTTTTATAGATATAATCTACAAGTACTGCCTTCGTTATCTTGTCATGCTGGTTAATAAAATCATGTTTGAATACATCTTTTGCCAATAACTGTAAATTAAACGCTTCAACACTTTTCATGTTTAATATTTTATCGCGCTCTTTATATACCAACGCCCTTTGGACACTAATACTCTTCTCATATTCATTCGCCATTTCTCTTAGTATGACACCCTGCTCTTCAGAAATACGTTGAGCTTTAGTAACTATTCTTTGAACTTTATGTTGAAATACACGACTATGCTCAAGTTTAGAATTATCCATCGCTCTCAGCTGCTTATTTTCGCTCATTTTTGAATGACTCCATCTTTTCACAAGATAGTCATCTAATGAAATATAAATTTGTGAAGACCCCGGGTCTCCTTGACGACCAGAACGTCCACGTAACTGCTTGTCTACCCGACTATTTTCCATATGTTCACTAATTAGCACTGCTAAACCACCAAGTTTGTATACTTCTTCAGATAATTTTATATCCGTACCACGTCCAGCCATACTTGTAGCAACTGTTACTGCGGATAATTGACCTGCCTCTGAAATCATTTGTGCCTCTTTCGCTACATTTTGTGCAATTAATAAATTATTTGGAATATCCATTTGAAATAATTTAGTAGAAAAAAATTCTGCAATTTCTGCTGTCCTTGTAATTAACAATACAGGCCGTTGCGTTTCATGTAATGCTTTCACTTCTCCTATTATTGCTTGATGCTTGTCTTCTGCATTCAAAAACACTTTATCTTCATAATCTATACGTTGAATTGGTTTATCCGTAGGTATTTGAATAACCACTTTTGAATATAAATCAAAAAACTCTGATTCACCTAATTTGCCTGTAGCAGTCATACCAGAAAAATTATTAAACTGCTTAAATAAATTTTGAAACGTTATGGTAGCCATTACACTCATATCTTTTGAAATTTCTACATTTTCTTTTGCCTCAATTGCTTGATGGAGTCCTGATTGAAGCTTTGTCCCCGGCAACATACGACCAGTAATGCGATCAATTAACACTATCTCGCCATTATGAATAAAATAATCTAAATTAGTGTCGAATAAATATTTTGCTCGTAAAGCTAAATTAATATTACGTACTAAATCAAAATACCCTTCATTGTATATATTAACGACATCAAAATATTCATTAGCAGCTTCTATACCTTCTTCTGTGAGCCATATTTCTTTTTTAGATTTCTTCAATTCAAAATGCTGTCCTTCTTCCAAAATCTCGACGAAGTTTTTCACAACGTGAAATAAGTTAGATTGAACTCTCGGTGCGCCAGAAATAACTAAAGGTGTTTGTGCAGCATCCAAGATAATTGAATCTACTTCATCTATAATTGCAAAGTTCAATCGAGGTAAAAACTTTCCGTCAATATGATCTGCCAAATTATCAATTAAATAATCAAAACCCAGCCGACCATTCGTCGTATAAACAATATCATGGTTATAAATGCGCTTCTTTTCATCCTTTTTATACTCATAATCTGGAATATCTATAAAGCCCAACGATGCTGTTAATCCTAACCATTCGTAAAGTGGTTGCATCTCTAAGAAATCCCTTTTAGCTAAGTAATCATTCGTCGTTATTAGATATGCACCTTTGCCTGACAATGCATTTAAATAAAGTGGCATAGTAGCAGTTAACGTTTTTCCCTCACCCGTTTGCATTTCAGCAATATCACCTTCATGCAATGTAATGGCCCCCAATACTTGCACTTTTTTAGGATACATGCCGAGCACACGTTTACTTGCTTCTCTTGCAACAGCATAAGCTTCCGGTAATAACTGGTCTAGTGTCTTTTTATGTGTAGCTAATAATTGTTGGAATTCTTGTGTTTTATGCTGTAACTGTTCATTGGTAAATGACTGAAAAATCGCACTATAATCATTAATTTTACCGAGTATCTTTGTTAATCGCTTTAACCTGATATTATTAATTGTAGTGTTCATTTTATGTTTCATGTGAACCTCCGCAATTTAATCTGTCAATATCAATATATTCTAAAAAACGAGCGTTATTCATAACCGTGTCTATAGCTCCCAAATGTTCATTATTATTTGCTACATCATAGACATGCGTTTGGGCTCTCGGGTGAGACTGATAAGCTTTCATAACTGACTCTAGTTGTTGTGCTAACCTTTTATGATGATGTGATGTGATTAAAGCTTGCATGCCAGTTATTTTACTGAGCACTTTAACTATCTCATTTGATTGGGGTCCATACCCAATAAGGTGGACTTCAAAGTTTCCATATTGCATTTCTATTTTTTCCTTTAAATCATTTATATGTTTTTCCAATTTATCACTTTGCCAATCATCAACTAAAACCACGTTGTGAATATTTCTTATCGCATCTTCAGATAGCGCTACATTCATTAAATATGAAGGCTCAATAAATATCATATTTACACTACGGTAAGATAAGTCTTTATTTATTAACTTACTCATGTGCATGCACTTTTGCTTATATTCTAGTTCTGACTTTTCGATAATAGTTAATTGGTTAAATAAGAGTTGTTGCGAAGCTGCATTTATTAATTGAATTTTATATGAATAAGCTTCTTCAGGATAATGTATATCAACTTGTTTATTTTTTATAATTTTAGTATCTATGATTGTTCCATTTTTACTAAAAAATACAATTTTAAAATATATACCATTTTGTGGGACAACTTGATAATCAAAATGAAAATGATACGTATGTCCTTTTTTTAATATTGGTAACGTTGGTATTTCCTTATCTTTAGCGTAACTGGTAATCATTCCCCATTCTTGAATAATAACTCCAGATGGCATTAATGAATTTTCAAACAAAGTTTGTCCATTCTCAAAAGAAAGCTTTGTACCATACATAAATGTTGACGTATCTGCTTGCTTCCATTGCACCTTAAAATAATTACTTGCTTCCATATTTAACTCTCCCAAATTTAGTTTCCAGTATAATATGATAAAAGTTAACAAACCAGTTTGTAATTGTTGGTGAATCATCATTATGTCTACCTGGCACAGCTCTACTCATCACTCTCGCTTGCTGTTTACTTAATAAGGGCATCAATTCTTTAAAGGCATGCGTATCATAATCATCATGCTCCATATAGGCAATCGCAAACGTAGTGTCTTTCATATTACTATTTACGATAACTTTCCAAAATTTTTCATTTAAGTGCTTAACATCTTTTCCTGACATACTATGTTCATGTGCCATCAAAACATCTAATGCAGTACCAAAATCTTCAGGTCTTAATAACCTCATATTTTCTGCAATGGTTCCAATATTCACCAATGGCTTTCCTATAATGATGCCACTTGGGTTAAGTTGGGCGCCATAGTACAATGCACCAAATGAACCCATAGATAATCCTGATAAAATAAGTTCATCCTCAGAAAATCCTAAAAAACGTAATTTTTCAAATATCACTTCTTTAATCGCTTGCTCATATGACTCAGAACCTAAGTAAAATGCACCACCTTCAATTCTCGGATCACTAATAAGTAAAAATGGTGCATTCAAATTATTCATCATGAAGTATCCTTCAAATCCTTCTAGAGATCGGTACCCACTAAAATATACGTTCAATGGGGGTTGCATATCTCCTGGATTAAAATAATAAAAAAATTCTTCTCTATTTTCATCTACATACCTTTCTCCACCAAAAATAAACTGCCCCATATCTAAGCGCGACCATCTCTTGTGAATCGCACCAATATATATTTTTCCTTTTCCTCTTGCTCTCATACTCACACTGGCATATACGCTATACGGTCTACTAGTGATTTCGAGTGGTTTACTTAAATCTTCCTGGGTTAGTACAATCTCTTCATCAATAGTATCTATAGTGCCTTCTTTAATAAGCCTAAAGGTATATTCTATTTCGACGTTCCCTTCAGTTTTAAATTCTGGCCAAACCTGTGTTACTTTATTTTTGTCACATACCACATTATTTTTCCAAGAGGCTATGGGTGTATATGCATTTCCAAAATCTCCATTTAAAACAATATACTTATTTCCATTATTCTTAATTTCTCCATTGAATTTCTTATTAACCACAATATGTTTAGGATACAATTTATCACCATATTGCCCAGAAAATGTCACAGCTTTTAGTTTGTCATGAAGTGCTTCTTGTGTCTTATAATTTAATGGTCGAATCATTTTATTTTTCACTATTTTATCTACTTCAAAGTTTTTTCCCCAAAAAAGCGCATCAACATAAGTGTTATAAGGACTACTTATCAACTGAAAAATTTCAACTAAACCTTTTGAATAAGGCACTTGAACGAATACCAAATCAAATTTCCCCTTATCTTGAATTAGGCTTTGAATAGCCTCTATATAGTCACTTTCAAAATCAAATAACGCTATATCAAAGTAATCCCAATCTATGTTCTCTTTGTGTTCAAATAGCCATCCTAAATCTTCTCCACCTATTTGTAATGCTTTAAATTTTCGCTTCATTTTGTTCACCTTCAAACCATCGATTTAAACGTTGAATAATATTCATAGAAGCGTATGTCTCAACTAATTTAATAGAATATGCAAATGAGTAATTCCAATTTTTCAAATGATTTATATAGTAATCTAAAGCTGCGACTACTTCATTTAAGTTATCTATGACAATGCCATTGATTTTATCTTTGACATAATCTGTCTCACACATATTAATTTGTGGTATCCCAGCACTCATACTACTAATTTGTAGAAATAAATCTGGCTCCTCATTTAAATCTATCACGACTCTTAACGTCGATATCGCTTCTATGAGTTCACTCTCAAATGGAACGTGTTTGAGTTTAATTATTTCTACACGTTCACCCTCATCATCTAGTAGCACTTGAATACCATCTGCATCTTCAGATATTTTGTTATATCTGTCATTCACATTATTTATTTCATCTATTAACCATGATGGTATTTTGGGTTCTTCGACTTCTGTTAGTAACACTAATCTCAGATTTTCATTCTGTTCAACATATTTACAAATTTTTGAAAATGCATTTTGCAATGTTACTTCATCCAAGCCATCTATCCAAAAACCAACAAATGTTTCATAAAACTGACTGCTTTTATTGGGTAACACTTGTGCATCAAATGGCGTTATTCTCATAATGTGCGTATCTAATTGCTGTGTATCTTTATAAATTTTTAATGATGCTTCATTCTCTAACATATCTACTAACCAATATTTGCCTCGTTCAATACTTTCAAGTTTTGAAGGTGTTAAAGGACAATTTCTATTCTTAAAAATCGAAAAACATATTGGAGTATCTTCCAAGATATGAGATAAAAACATATTATGTCTTTCATCCGCAGCAATAATAACGTTGTCTTGTTCATTTATCATTGCTTTAACATATTTTTGCATTTGTTCTTGGAGCAATAATTCCATACTATCGTATTTTTGTTGATTAAATCGGTGATAATACTTTTTACTCACCTTTACTGTCCCTTGCTTCAAATCCACTGTAAAGATACTATCACCATCTATTGTCATATACTGCTGACTATATGGTTGACCAGACTTATCAAAATTAAGAACAGACGATAAAAACCCTCGGTCATCAAATATATAGCGGTGTTGTCTAACTTTATCCTTATAAGACTCAATCCAAATCATATACCCATATTGGTTAAAATAAATATTAGAATACGTGGTTGAACTTGTCACACAACGAATCAAGTACGGTGTATAGATGAATTCAGTTTCTTCAGGCCATTGTAATTCACGATAATCAATAGGATGTGGGGTACGATGATGAAAACCTTGAATTTCATCAAATAGGGACCAATACTTTGCCTCATATAGATTATGTCTGTGCAAAAATATTCTCAAATCTGGATAGTAATTTAAGACCAATACTTCAAAATCTACACCATTTTTCATATACATATTCATTAAACTAATCATATCGTCAAATTCTTTTACTAGCCTTTTACTATAATATGGTGTCGTTTTATCTTCCCACCAATTTCCGTTATTATACCAAGCAGGGATAAAATATTTCATAAAAATCTCCTTACCAATACTTATCCAATAATTGTTTATATTTATCAAAATATAAATATGTTCTAATCGTTTCAGTGATATTTATTCCTATATAGACTAATACAATTAATTGAATAGCAAAATAAATTTGTTGAGAAAGTTCCGGAACAAGTAGCGTGCTATATAATGGTATAGCAATAATCATTGTAATCATTATCGATCCAAACCAACATATTCTTCTAGCCATCTTATTCAGATATATTGATGTAGCTGCTCCAGGTTTAACACCGATAAAATAATTCCCATTTTTCAAAAACTCTTCTGTTTTATTTTTCGTATTCAACAAAAATCTAGATAAGAAATATCCAAGAAACATTTGAATTAATACGTATATTGTAATACCTATAGGATGACTGAAATTCAATAATAATGAATTATTCTGATGATTCGGTACAGCAAAATTTACAATCATATTCATCAAATGACTCAATAAGACAAATACTGAAATACTTATCATGATTGATATACTGCCTGCTGGATTAATTTTCCACGCTAAGTATTTCTTGATATCTTGATTAGAAAAGTTCATAATGTCTTGATAATTTGTGCGATATTCAATCAATTCTATAAAAAGTAAAACAAATAGCGTAACAGTGATAACACAAATAATTAGTACTATTACTAATATACTTGTGTGTATCTGTGACCAATTTTGTTGAGATAACGATTTAATAATGCTAACTAAAACTATTGGCATAGGTCCTGCAATACCGTAGCGTATGTTTTGATCGGCTAACCAAACTAATAACATTGTCCCGGTAACTAAGATTAAAAGTAAAATATAAATATTTTCAGAATCAATTTTTTCTTTGCTTACATATTGATTAATTAAGAAGCTCCCTTGTGCCAAACTTAATAAAATGGTTAATATTTTTTCCTTATAATGCTTTTCTGAACGTGTCTGTCTTGCTGCTTTATCTATATTTCTATAAGCAATTAAACTAAATATAATCATAGACGTTAACCATGGTCCTAAGCCAAGTGTAAATATATTTAATGAACTTATATCTCCGCCTGTATTTGACACCGCAATTTTATAGAAACTACTATCTTTTCTTTGTGTATCTATTTGATGTATAAGAGAGATATTACTGCCAAGAATGTAAATTATTAATATTAAACAAGTAAATAATATTCTTTTATACAATACTTTATATTCATTTTCCCTAAAGATACGTTTTATTATATTATTTCTCACAATATACCTCTTTTTAACAGTGTTATATCAAAGAGGCTAAAAACATGTATCATTTTAGCTTTGAAAATTAAATGGATAATTCTCTAAATGAAGGATGTCTTAGCCTCTTTGTTAGTTAATAAATATATTTAAATATTTTAAATCTTATACTTCGTCTTTATTATGTTTTTTGTCCTTTTTAGACTTTCTAATTAATCCTAATCCTGCAAGCATTGTGAGCGCTGCTGCTATTAAACCAGTCTCATTATTTAAATTTTTACCTGTATCTGGTAAATTGACTACTTTTTCTTCATTATTATTTATTGTTGCTGATTCTTTTTGTGAAGCTGTTACCAAAGTATTTAGAGACGTGGATTCACTTTCTAATCCGGACATCGCCGTGCTTAATGATGTTGAATCACTTGTTGGTCCTGACATGGACATACTTAATGACGTGGATTCACTCTCCGAATTTGACACCGAAGTACTCAATGATGCGGAATCGCTTTCTGAGTCAAATACTGATCTACTTAACGATGTTAAACTACTTTCTGAACCAGATACCGACATACTCAATGACGTGGAGTCACTTTCTGAATCACTCACTGATGTGCTTAACGATGTCGAACTACTTTCTGAGTCTGATACTGATGTGCTCAATGATGTTGAGTTACTTTCTGATCCAGATACTGACGTACTCAATGACGTTGATTCGCTTTCCGAATCTGATACAGATGTGCTCAATGATGTTGAGTTACTTTCTGACTCTGACACTGATGTACTTAACGATGTTGATCCACTTTCTGAGTCTGATAATGACGTACTCAATGATGTTGAGTCTCTCTCTGATTCAGATACTGACGTACTTAGTGATGCTGACTCACTCTCTGATTCTGACATCGACATACTTAACGATGTTGAGTTACTTTCTGATTCGCTCACTGACGTACTTAATGATGTGGAGTCACTTTCTGAATCTGATACAGATGTACTTAGTGATGTTGAATTACTTTCTGAGTCAGATACTGACGTACTTAGTGACGTGGAGTCACTTTCTGAATCTGACACTGACGTACTTAATGACGCGGACTCACTTTCTGAACTTGATACTGACGTACTCAATGATGTCGAGTCACTTTCTGATTCGCTCACTGACGTACTTAATGATGTGGAGTCACTTTCTGAATCTGACACAGATGCACTTAACGATGTTGATCCACTTTCTGACTCTGACATCGACGTACTTAGTGACGTGGAGTCGCTTTCCGAATCTGACACTGACGTACTCAATGACGTTGATCCACTTTCTGAACCTGATACCGATGTACTCAATGACGTTGAGTTACTTTCTGAATCTGACATCGATGTACTTAGCGATGCTGACTCACTCTCTGATTCTGACACCGATGTACTCAATGATGCCGAACCACTTTCTGAGTCTGACACTGACGTACTTAATGATGTTGATTCACTTTCCGAGTCTGATACAGATGTGCTTAATGACGTTGAGTTACTTTCTGAGTCTGATAATGATGTGCTCAATGATGTTGAGTTACTTTCTGACTCTGACACAGATGTGCTTAATGACGTTGAGTTGCTTGCTGACTCTGATTCAGATGCGCTTAATGACGTGGATTCACTTTCTGATTCAGATACCGATGTACTTAATGACGTTGATTCGCTTTCCGAATCTGACACTGACGTACTTAATGACGCAGAGTTACTTTCTGAGTCTGATACGGACGTACTCAATGATGTCGAATCACTTTCTGACTCTGACACAGATGTACTTAGTGATGTCGAATCACTTTCTGAACCTGATACTGATGTGCTCAATGATGTTGACTCGCTTTCTGAACCTGATACTGATGTGCTCAATGATGTTGACTCGCTTTCAGAATCTGACACTGATGTACTTAGTGATGTTGAGTCACTTTCTGAACCTGATACCGATGTACTTAACGATGTTGAGTCACTTTCTGATTCTGACACCGATGTACTCAGTGATGCCGATCCACTTGCTGACTCTGATACAGATGTGCTTAATGACGTTGAGTTACTTTCTGAGTCTGATAATGACGTACTCAATGATGTTGAGTCTCTCTCTGATTCAGATACTGATGTACTCAATGATGTGGACTCACTCTCTGATTCAGATACTGATGTACTCAATGATGTGGACTCACTCTCTGATTCAGATACTGATGTACTCAATGATGTGGACTCACTCTCTGATTCACTCACTGACGTACTCAATGACGCTGACTCACTTTCTGAACCTGATACTGATGTACTCAATGACGTTGATTCGCTTTCCGAATCTGATACAGATGTGCTCAATGATGTTGATCCACTTTCTGACTCTGACACTGACGTACTTAGTGATGTTGATCCACTTTCTGAGTCTGATAATGACATACTCAATGATGCTGAATTACTTTCTGATTCTGACACCGACGTGCTTAATGACGTTGATTCGCTTTCTGAATCTGACACAGATGTACTCAATGACTCGGATTCACTTTCAGAATCTGACACTGACGTACTTAACGATGTCGAATCACTTTCTGACTCTGACACAGATGTACTTAGTGATGTCGAATCACTTTCTGAACCTGATACCGATGTACTCAATGACGTTGAGTTACTTTCTGAACCTGATACAGATGTGCTTAATGATGTTGAGTCACTTTCCGAATCTGATACAGATGTGCTCAATGACGCTGAGTCGCTTCCTGATTCACTAACTGACGTACTTAGTGATGTCGAATCACTTTCTGACTCTGACACTGACGTACTCAATGACGCGGACTCACTTTCTGAACCTGATACTGACGTACTTAACGATGTTGATCCACTTTCTGACTCTGATACTGATGTGCTCAATGATGTTGACTCGCTTTCTGAATCTGACACTGATGTACTTAACGATGTTGATCCACTTTCTGACTCTGATAATGACGTACTCAATGATGTCGAATCACTTTCTGAACCTGATACTGATGTACTCAATGACGTTGATTCGCTTTCTGAATCTGACACAGATGTACTCAATGATGTCGAATCACTTTCTGATCCAGATACTGACGTACTTAACGATGTTGATCCACTTTCTGACTCTGATACTGATGTGCTCAATGATGTTGACTCGCTTTCTGAATCTGACACTGACGTACTCAATGATGTTGAGTTGCTTGCTGAGTCTGACACCGACGTGCTTAATGACGTTGAGTCGCTTTCCGAACCTGACGCGGACGTACTTAGTGATGTTGACTCGCTTTCTGATTCTGACATCGACATACTTAACGATGTTGAGTTACTTTCTGAGTCTGACACTGATGTACTTAGTGATGTTGATTCACTTTCTGAACCTGATACAGATGTACTCAATGACGTTGATTCACTTTCCGAATCTGATACAGATGTGCTCAATGACGTTGATTCACTTTCTAACTCTGACATCGATGTACTTAGTGACACGGAGTCTCTTTCCGAATCTGATACCGACGTACTTAATGACACGGAGTCGCTTTCTGAATCTGACACCGATGTACTCAATGATGTTGATTCACTTTCTGAACCTGATACTGACGTACTCAATGATGTTGATCCACTTTCTGAGTCTGACACCGATGTACTTAGTGACGTTGACTCGCTTTCCGAACCTGACGCGGACGTACTTAGTGACGTTGACTCGCTTTCCGAATACGACACTGACGTACTCAATGACGCTGACTCACTTTCTGAACCTGATAATGATGTACTCAATGATGTCGAATCACTTTCTGAACCTGATACTGATGTACTCAATGACGTTGATTCGCTTTCTGAATCTGACACAGATGTACTCAATGATGTCGAATCACTTTCCGAACCTGATACTGATGTACTTAATGATGCCGAACCACTTTCTGAGTCTGATACAGATGTGCTTAATGACACGGAGTCGCTTTCTGAATCTGACACCGATGTACTCAATCATGTTGATTCACTTTCTGAACCTGATACTGATGTGCTTAATGATGTTGAATTACTTTCCGAACCTGACACTGATGTACTTAGTGATGTTGACTCGCTTTCTGAACCTGATACTGACGTACTTAGTGACGTTGATCCACTTTCTGAACCTGATACTGATGTACTCAATGACGTGGATTCGCTTTCTGAATCACTCACTGACGTACTTAACGATGTTGATCCACTTTCTGAGTCTGACACCGACGTGCTTAATGACGTTGAATCGCTCTCTGATTCTGATACTGATGTACTCAATGAGGCTGAATTACTATCTGATTCTGATACTGATGTACTTAATGACACGGAGTCTCTTTCCGAATCTGATACCGATGTACTTAACGATGTTGATCCACTTTCTGACTCTGACACTGATGTGCTTAATGACGCTGAGTCGCTTTCTGATTCACTCACTGACGTACTCAATGATGTTGACTCACTTTCTGAGTCTGACACAGATGTACTTAGTGATGTTGACTCGCTTTCTGAACCTGATACGGACGTACTTAGTGATATTGATGCGCTCGCTGAGTTACTCAGTGATGTACTACTTGATGTTGATGCGCTTGCTGAGTTACTCAGTGATGTACTGCTTGATATTGATGCGCTCGCTGAGTTACTCAGTGACGTACTACTTGATGTTGATGCGCTTGCTGAGTTACTCAGTGACGTACTACTTGATGTTGATGCGCTTGCTGAGTTACTCAGTGACGTACTACTTGATGTTGATGCGCTTGCTGAGTTACTCAGTGACGTACTACTTGATGTTGATGCGCTTGCTGAGTTACTCAGTGACGTACTACTTGATGTTGATGCGCTTGCTGAGTTACTCAGTGACATACTGCTTGATGCTGACGTGCTCACTGAAGTAGATTTCACTGGATCAGTGCCCGATATAGTCCCATTAAAGTAATTGATTGAACTGGAAGTTCTTGATGTAAATGGTGTAAATGTCCAGCTATAATCATTGCCTGAACCTGTAATTGGCACTGTCCATGTTGTTACTAGACCTGCACCTTGTTTCGCATAATGGCCATTCATCGCATAGTCATTAGACCAAGAATAACCTGAACCAACTTTTGACACAGTTAAATTACCTGATGGAACCGCAGATATTTGTTTACCACTATAATCTGCAATATAATTGTATGCAGTAGTTGGTCTGCCATATCCACTACCTAACGTAAACATTGGCGAAGTGCTTGTTGTTGAATTTTTAATTGAATAACTTGAGCTTGCATTTCTTGGTAATTTTTCCACAGTTGTGGTATTGGGATTATCATAAGTGACCGTATACGTAAACATCTCATTTTTTCCGTCACTTGTAACAACTAATTTATAATAGATAGGCACGTTATAAACCCTATCAATCCCTGCACCTGTATATGTAGCTGATTGTGAAGTGGTTGCTGCTGCCCTCATTAAATTTGGCACTGCACGTCTTACTCTTATCGGCGCTTCACTTGTTGTATCACTTGAAGTAGAGAGCCTGATAGAGCTAGATTCTAAATCAACTTCTGAAATACTTTCGGTAGTACTTAGGTTATTGTTGATTTCACTACTAGAGTAGGTGCGTTCTTCAATAGACTTTTCACTTTTCCTACTGATATGTTCAGTTGTAGAAGCTGCCTCACTGTAACTTTTTTCTGATGTTGATGCTCCACTTTCACTATC
The DNA here is from genome assembly GCF_030294405.1 of Staphylococcus casei. NCBI lineage: Bacteria > Bacillati > Bacillota > Bacilli > Caryophanales > Staphylococcaceae > Staphylococcus > Staphylococcus casei. The sequence continues at coordinate 219,931 of NZ_CP125718.1, read as the reverse complement.
CACTTTTTCTGATGTGGACTTCTCACTTTCGCTATCTGCTTTTTCTGATGTTGACGTCTCACTCTCGCTATTTGCTTTCTCTGATATTGACGTCTCACTTTCGCTATTTGCTTTCTCCGATGTTGACGTTTCACTTTCGCTATTTGCTTTCTCTGATGTTGACGTCTCACTCTCACTATTTGCTTTCTCTGATGTGGACTTCTCACTCTCGCTATTTGCTTTCTCCGATGTTGATTGTAATTCGCTTGATTCTGATTGATTTACTACTGTAGAATTTTGATTTCCTACTGTTTCACTATAAGAAGATAATTCTGATGTAATAGGTAATTCTGAATCGGCTAACGCTTGCTGATCATGTAACATGTTTACTGTAAATGCGCCACCTATAATCGCTGTGGTCTTTAATACATTGCGTTGAATCATGTCTCCTGTTACATGTTCAACCTCTATTTCTGATTTTTCACTCCCCTTAAATACCGGCATTCCCAAAATACCTAATAATTTAATTTCTTTGATTCCAGATTTGACCCAATTTTTTCCCGCTTTATATAATTTAACTCGGGCCTTTTCTTGATTTAAACTTTGTTTAAACTCTCTTTCTCTTTTTGACATACCCTTCCTCTTTTCTCATTTTCTTTCATGTGTAAGATACCCAAAATCACTCATTATATTACTTAAAACCCCTCATAGAGCATTTTACAACTTTCTCGAAATTCATTATGCAATATTACATTGTACATTACAAGTGATTTTTAAATTAAAGTTGAGTAATTCTTTTTCTATTCAACATCCTATTTATTTTATTTTATATATCTATAGATTTTATAGATATAATTTTCGATTCGCATTAACAAAAAAAGACGAAGAAACTGTTTTCAAAAAATTATGAAAACAGTTTCTTCGTCTTTTTAGGTGAATTTAATCATATCTTTCTTCTTAATCAAATTAATATGTCACATTATTTTTGGGTAGTATCTTCTCCAAAATATTTCTCTGACAATTTTTTTAATTCGCCATCATCTTTTAATGATTTGATACCTTTATCTATAGCTTTTTTCTTATCTGCATTATCTTTTTTGAATGGGAAACTGGTAGCTTCAACATTGATCGCTTTGCCTACGAATTTAATATCTTTCCCTTTTTTGTTTTTCTCTGCAGATAATACCGAACTTGAATTAATGTAGCCATCTATACGTTTATTATCTAAATCTAACATAGCACTTTCTCTATTTTCATAGGTCTTAGTTTTAATATCATACTGATTATCTTTATTAAACTGTTCTAAAGCCTCTGTATGATTCGATCCCATGACTCCGGCAACTTTTTTGCCTTTTAAATCTTGATATTCATTAATATCTTTATTTTTACTAGAAGTGACAATTTGACTTCCTATATATGAGTATGGATTTGAAAATTGATATTTATCTTTACGTTCATCAGTTACCGCCACTGCATTGGCTACTGAGTCTACACGCCCAGAGTCTAATTGCCCCATTACACCTGAAAAATCGGCTTTAACCCATTTAACTTTATAACCTGCTTTTTTAGCTGCTTTCTCAAAAACTTCAATGTCATAGCCCACTAATTTCCCATCTTTTTCATACGAATTAGGATAACTTTGGCCAGTAGTACCTACTACAATTGTGCCTTTTTCTTTACTAGAAGAACACCCAGCTAGCACAAGTAAACCTATTATTATTAAAATCCATAATTTTCTCATAACATTATCCTCCTGTTGCAATGTATGCAATAAATTGATTTGTATTTTTAATTTGATCTAAAGTCGCAATATTTTCAGCGTGTTTAGGCGCATACATTTTAAGCTTTTCTATAAGTACAGCTTGACTGAGTGGCTGATTAGGACTTCCTCTTGGTGCATCTACACGTTCACTATATATCTCTTGTGAGTGTGTAATAATTTCAACAATTGTAAAGCGTCCAATGGGTAAAGCATTGTCATCAGGGATAATCGTATCATTATAAATGCGTTGTATTTTAGACATTACATCTTGTATATCTTGATTTATCGTCAACTCCAAAAAATCATCTAACGTAAGCGTGCCACGCATTAATAATTTAGCAATTACAAATTCAACGCTAAATCTACCTTCCAATCCATTTTTGGGTTGTGAAAATTTTAAAGCTGCATCGCCATTAGTGGGAAATATCACGTTAATTTGAGCAATATCTTCAACCTTAAAATGATATTGCTCTTGAAGTGATATTGTAGCGTCAATGGCATGATAATTTGCTGAACAACAAGGATATAATTTGAACCATAACCCTGGTTGTTGAATTGCCCAGTTTTCAATCTTTTGCGTATAGATATGTGTTGGTATAGTATGCGGACTATGAAACATCTCATAAAATGTCGGTAACATGTTCTTATTACCTTCTATTGCATGTTGCTTACTGTAGATAATTGCCATATATGCTTTTTGTGCAGCCAAGCCTATATGTAATGGTTTTACATCAGTACCAAATTGAGCTCTCATTCCACTTGCTTCTGTTATAGCTATTCCTAAAGCATTAGAAAATGATGCTTTATCTAACGCTAAAAAGTATGAACACGCTGCAGTAGCACCTAATATACCTATCGTGGAAGATGTATGCCATCCCTCTTCATAATGCTGCTTTCCTATTGTACGACCGATACGTGCTGCCACTTCAATTCCAACAATATAGCTATCGATAAAGTGTTGAAAATCGTAATTGCCTTTCTGACAATGAGATAACAATGCAGGAAATATCACTGATGAAGCATGACCTCGTAAATCTGAATGTACATCATCATAATCATAATAATGTAGTATAAAGCCGTTTACTAACGCAGCATCACTCGCAGTTAATCCTTGGTCATAGCCAATCACCTGATGTGTACCGGGGCCATGTTCCTCAATTAAAACATCTATCAATTGCTGGATATGCTTATTTCCCGAAGATGCAAAAGCTGTTGCTAAAAAATCAATAATCGCATTCTTAGCTGCTATTTTTTCTTTGTCACCTATATTATCTACAGATTTAATAATATTTTCTATAAATTTAAAAGTTATGTTGTCGATAAACTTTCACCTTCTGCCGAGCTTGTGCGCGTTAAACTTGCTTTATTATTAATAAATGCACTTGTGCGTTCATGTTTAGGTGAGTGGAATATTTGTGTTGGGCTCCCACTTTCAACGATATAACCATCTTCCATAAATACAACATGATCAGCAATATCTTCAGCAAAGGACATTTCGTGGGTTACAATAATTAATGTTTTATGCAGGTTAGCAACATCTTTTATAATATTTAATACACCTGTGACTAATTCTGGGTCTAATGCTGAGGTGGGTTCATCAAATAGTAATATAGGTGTATCTAATGCTAATGCTCTTGCAATGCCTACTCGTTGTTGTTGTCCACCGGATAGTGTAGCAGGATATTTATCTTTGAATTGATAAAGACCTACTTTTTCTAGATAATTGTTTACTCGTTCTTCGATCATTGCTTTGTCTAACTTTTTATCTGATTTCAATCCTAAAGCAACATTTTGAAACACTGTTTTATTTTTAAACAAATTGTAATGTTGAAATACCATTGAGGTCTGCTTTATTAGTGCATTTTTTTTCTTTTTATTAATTTTATCTGCTTGTACATCAATACCATTTATTGTTATTGTCCCCGCATCTGGTTGTTCTAGCCAATTCAAACAACGAAGTAGGGTAGACTTCCCAGACCCTGAAGGACCGATAATAGCTAATACCTCGCCTTGATTCAACTCTAAATTTATATCTTTTAGTACTTCAGTCTGACCAAATGATTTTCTTAAATGCTCAATTTTAATCATGTAAATTTACCTCAATTTTTATATGGCTTATTCATTTTTTTCTCTAACAGATTTTGTAAATAACTAAAAATAATTGTTACAATCCAGTATATGATTGCGACTGCTAAAAATGTTTCTAAAAATTTATATGATGCCGAAGCTAATAATTTACTTTTAGCAAAAATTTCCGTCACACCTAGTGTAAACACAAGTGAGGTTTCTTTAATTAACCCTACAAAAATATTCCCTGTCGCTGGAATAGCATTTCTTGTCGCTTGTGGTAATATAATTGAAAAATATGTACGTATTTTACTAAGCCCTATGGAGTGTGCTGCTTCAAATTGCCCCTTGTCTACAGAAGAAATAGCTGCTCTGAATATTTCAGCCAAATACGCTGAATTTTTAACACTTAAACCTATAATTGCTGCTGTAATCGCATCAATAACTCTCATACCAGGTATCAATTGTGGCAAACCATAATAGATGAGGAATAGTTGTACCAAACTTGGTATAGAACGGAAAAATGAAATATATAATAACGCTAATTGCTTTAGAACGGGAATATTAGCTTTTAATATCAGTGCTAATACAAGACCGCCGATAACCGAAATAATCAGTGCAATGACTGCCAAATATAATGTTAATGGTAAAAAGGGTAATATTTTAGGGAAACTTTCCAGAAAATATATCGGATCAAATTCCATACTCAGCCTCCTCATAAGTTACATCAGTAAATTTTTGTCGTAGTGAGTCAGTCCCACAAAATAAATCTGAATTTAAGACCTTTATAAAATATTGTGTAATGTGTCCTTTTCCAAGATCTTTAGATCCAAATTTTTGATAACCTCTACGTTCATACATTTCAACTAGCCAAGGGTGGTTACTCGCAGTTCCTAAAGTTACTGCTGGAGAATGAAAATCTTGTTTGATAATTTCATTTTCAATAAAGTTAAGTACTTCACTACCAATCCCCTTACCTTTATATTGTGGATTAGTAGCAAACCACCATATATGTGGAAAGTAATATGGACCTGGGTTACTGCTCCATGGCATTCTTAAAGATATCGTACTAATTAAATTGTTATCAATTTCGTATACGTAACATAAATTTTGTTCCATATTATCCTTCACTTTGTCACGAGTAGGATAAGCCGATTCAAATTGAATCCCTAATTCACGGATAGGTGCATATGCCTCATACATCAATTCCACAATCGCTTCAACATCATCCGTCGTTGCTTTTCTTATCGATGTCATTTAAGAAGCCTCCTTAATCATTTTTGAGTCCAAATTTTTCTCTTAAAGTACCTTGTGTATATGTAGTCTGGACTAATCCTCTCGCTTGCAAAATAGGCACCACCTTTTCAACAAACAAATCAAATTGCGTAGGTAATAATGGGGGCATAATATTAAATCCGTCTGCTGCACCATCTTCAAACCAGTCTTGCATTTTATCTGCAACCATTTCTGGCGTACCTATAACAATGTGATGACCTCTTGAACCAGCTACTTGTTTCATAACTTGTTCTAATGTTAAATGGTGTTCGCGTGCATCTCTTAAAATTACTTCTAAACGGCTTTGAACACCGTTTCCATGATCAAATTCAATATCTTCAAATGGTGTAGACATCTCATATGCGCTTAAATCAATTTCACCTACATATGGTGCTAAAATTTTCAAACCTACCTCTGGTAAGATTAAATCTTGTAATGTTTGATAGTTCTCTTGTGCGTCTTGTTCAGTTTCTCCTAATACTGGAAATAGACCTGGCATTATCGCAACTTGTTGAGATAATCTATCATGTTGTATAACTTTATCTTGAAGTTTTTGATAAAAATGTTGTGCATCTGTCTTATTGCTTTGGGCTGTAAACACAACGTCTGCTACTTTTGATGCTAAATTTGTACCTGTAGGAGATGATCCCGCTTGAATTAATAACGGTCTAACTTGAGGTGAGCGTTCAATATTCAAAGGACCCTTTACTTTAAAGTGCTTACCTTCATGGTCAATCGTATGTAATTTTTCTCCGTCTATAAATTGTCCGTTATCTTTATTGCGTCTAAACGTGCCCTCATCCCATGATTTCCACAGCTTATTCGCTACCTGCACAAACTCATCTGCACGTTCATAGCGTAATTCATGTTCCATATGTCTTGTACCATTAAAATTTTCAGCTGTACTATTGATGGATGATGTCACAATATTCCACGCTGCACGACCATGACTAATATGATCTAAAGAACTAAATCTTCTTGCGAGATGAAAAGGTTGTTCATACGTTGTAGAAGCTGTACTTGCTAGACCAATATCAGTAGTTTCTCGAGCTAATACCGTTAATAAAGTCATTGGTTCAAAACGACTTAAAATATTAGGATGCGACGATGCTGATACAAATAAACTATCCGCTAAGAACAATAGGTCAAACTTTCCTTGCTCGGCTTTTTTAGCAATATTAACCAAATGTTCTAAATCCATAGGCCCTTTTTCACTAACTTCTTGATGTCTCCAACTTGCAACATGATGACCGTAACCTGCTAAAAATAATCCCAATTTCATATAATTTTTTCCCATAAATACACCCATTTCTCATTAATTCCGATTATTCTCATATGAATTAAAGATATCATCAGTTATATTATGTGTCAATATAATTTATAAGGGGAGTAAAATTTCTATTATCTGTTTAATTTCAAATATTTTAATTCAATAATTATAAATTTGTGAGGGTTCTAGGAAGCTATAAACTTCTTTATAATTCCAGAAAAAGAAAAATACTAGACAGAATTTTTTTCTTCCTAGTATCATTTAATGTTACAAGAAGATGCTTATTGCTGAATATAATAATAATAAAGACATCACTATTTTGAATTGGAAATCATACTTTTGGAGAAAGGATTTCAAATAATTTCCTGCTATACCCCAAAAAAACAAACATAACCACCCTATAAGCACTGTTAAAAACATATAAATGAAAATCATGAATTTCATATTAGCTATAGGTAATATAAAAACTCCCAACAGTGTTATGAAGAACAATAACGATTTCATATTTAATATTTGTAATAGAAATCCAGATTTGAAAGAGAAATAGACTTTTTCTTTCTCTTCCTTTCTAGTGGATGCATAGGTTTTATATGCTAAATATAATAAATATAAAAAGCCAAAATACTTAAGCAATGCTTCAATTTTTAATATGAACGAATCAAATACGAGCAAACAAATGATTGAAATCACTGCTAAAAATAAAAAACCTAATAAAATACCGCTTATAAATTTCATAGCACCCGCTATTCCATATGCTTTAGTTGAATTAAGAATAAATAAATTACTTGGTCCAGGTGTAATTGATGTTACAAAAACAAAGACTAAAAAACTTACCATATTTATCACCTCACATAAAATACTATGTCGTTATAACCAATAAGTAAAATTAATGTTATTATATTAATATAAATAATATTAATAGGTGATTTTATGAATATTAAACAATTAAACATTTTAAAAACTTTGTTATATACGAGGAGTTATACAGAAACTGCTAAAATATTAAACTATACACAGTCAAATATTTCTCAACAAATTCAGCAGTTAGAAATAGAATTAAAGCACGAATTATTTTCACATCAAAATAAACAACTGAAACCAACAGCATTTTTAAACCAAATTCTCCCTCTTGTGAATGACTATATTTCCACACATGAGCAAATATTAAATTTATCTCATCAGCAAATTAATAAAGGTAAATTGAGAATTGCAGCACCTGAATCACTTGTAACAACTGGCTTAAGCGATATAATTAAACGTTTTTTAGAAAAATATCCTGATATTGATATAGACTTATATAATAATACTTGTAGTAACAATCAAAGGTTAGTTATGGATGGGGAAGTGGATATTGCATTTGTCATTAATGAAAATATCCAAAACAAATATCTTAATAAATATAAATTATCAGAAGATGAAATTGTAATCGTTGCACATACGGATGCCCCAGACATGCTAAATACATTATTAAACCATCAAACCTATAATCATTTCGTAATTAATGAAAAAGATAGTACTTACCGAAAAATGTTTGAAACTTTTGTAACTAACAATGATTTTAAAATAGTTAAACATACTGAATTATGGAGTATCAATGCTATCAAGACATTTATTTTAGACAATATGGGATTCAGCGTCCTACCATTACGAACTGTTAAAGATGAAATAATTCAAAATAAATTAAAAATAATTCAAACAACGTCTCCTTTACCTCTATTTCATTCCTTTGCTTTAACTAAGAAGAAAGGATGGGACAATAAGATAGTCGATTTATTTTTAAATGAAACTGTAAGTTATTTTCATGACAAATAAAAACCATATATTCATTAAATTGAATTAACAAAACATCATATTTCCAAATTTTTTATTCAGAATATTTTGATATTCGTGGGAATAGTTGTACAATACATTTATAAATAATTAGGAGGTAGTATATATATGAAATCTGCAGTTTGGTATGGACAAAAAGATGTACGTGTCGAGGAACGTGAACCTAAACCGCTCCAAAATAACGAAGTAAAAGTGAAAGTCTCTTGGGCTGGTATTTGTGGTACAGATTTACATGAATATATAGAAGGTCCTATTTTTATTTCGACTGATAAACCGGATCCTTTTCTTGGTCAACAAGCCCCTGTCACGCTTGGTCATGAATTTGCTGGTGTAGTAGAAGCAGTAGGAAAAGATGTTACAAAATTTAGCAAAGGTGAAAGAGTTGTAGTAAACCCTACCGTTTCACATAGAAACAAAGAAGAAAGCGTTGATTTATATGATGGGTACTCTTTCATTGGTTTAGGATCTGATGGAGGATTTGCTGAATTTACAAATGCACCTGAAGAAAATGTATATAAATTACCTGACAATGTCTCTGATAAAGAAGGCGCGTTGGTTGAACCAACAGCTGTTGCAGTACAAGCAATCAAGGAAGGTGAAGTACTGTTCGGAGATACTGTCGCTATTTTTGGTGCAGGACCAATTGGTTTACTTACAGTAATTGCTGCTAAAGCAGCAGGTGCTAGCAAAATTTTTGTATTTGATTTATCACAAGAACGTTTAACAAAAGCCAAACAATTAGGTGCAACATTTGCAGTTAATTCTGGCGAAGAAGATGTGGAAGCATTTATTGCAGACCATACTGATAATGGTGTCGATGTAACTTTCGAAGTGGCCGGTGTCGCACCAACGCTTAAGTCCTCTATAGCTGTTACACGTCCTAGAGGTACAGTAGTTATTGTATCCATCTTTGGCCATGCTATTGAATGGCATCCAATGCAACTTACAAACTCTGGCGTGAAATTAACATCTACAATCGCATATACACCAACAACATTCCAACAAACAATTGATTTAATTAATGAAGGTAATTTGGCAGTCAAAGATGTCATTACTGATGAAATCGACCTAAGTAATATCGTAGAATCTGGTTTCGAAAAACTTATCAATGATAAATCTCAAGCCAAAATTCTAGTTAAAATACAAAACTAAATGATACAAATCACCATCCAATTACAATAAAAAAAAGTCCTCACTCCCGTATAGTGAGGGCTTTTATTTTAGATAGGATTAGGATTAGCATCGCCAATTTTCGCTCAATGATTCAAAGAAGATACATTTATATTACTGAAGTCAGCAATCATGGTGTGAACAAGATAACTTACTGTAAACTTCAGATTTAATTTCTATAACATACTTTAATTAGATTACAGCCCCAAAGCGGCTACTAAGTCAACAATTGGTTTCAATACGCCTGATAACATATGAATCGCTCCATTTCTATTATGAATATACTAGATTTATTTACCTTATGCACTGTACTTCCATATCTTATAACATTACAATCCTAATGCAGCTACTAAGTCAACAACTGGTTTTAATAAGCCCGATAACATGTATATCACTCCATCTATATATAAATATACTAACGCTTTCATATCTTATACACTATTACTCATGCCTTAAAAATTACAATCCTAATGCAGCTACTAAGTCAACAACTGGTTTTAATAAGCCTGATAACATATGTATCACTCCATTTCTAATAGGTATACATACATATTATCTGAATATTCTATCATTTAAAAATTTGTGTAAAAAAACATAACTTCAAAAGTCATGTTTCCTCACATAAAAGCCTATTCTATTCACTTTATTTCAGGTTTGAAATACTGTACCTATAACTATAAACGCCTATTTCATACCACTAATATTATCTTGTGATACTTTCTTTGTCATAGCGATAATATGCCGCTTCTTCTTCATCAACACGTTGCTCATAATCTTTAAATAGCGAAATATGATTACTTTGTATCTCTACTTGGTATCCGAGTGCTTCAGCAAACACAACAATATCAATATAGCTTTGGTTGTCGAATTCTTGACAAGCATGATTTTCTATATGAGAAATATCGTTTGAAAACACATCTATTGCTACATCTTGGCGCAACCAATAGCGTTGTTCTGAAATAAGTGTTTGGTCATGATAAAGTGGTAATGTTACACGATTTAACGTCACGTTATAAGCAGCTTCATCCTTAAATTTAATCACTGATGGTTTGTCTCGAACAATATGAACATCGCCTCCGATAATGACGCCTTCTCGTGTATCATCCGCGCCACCTGAGGCTGCATTTGTTTTTTCATCTATTTGTAAACCATGTACATCTCCAATATAGATTTCAGGTTTACGTTCAAATGCATGCCCTTTGGCAATCAGTTTTAAAATTGTACTTTGCGTAAATTGAGGTTCCCATTCAATACGCGATGGGTTACTACTATAAATTCTCGGTTCATCAATTGCTTGTTGGATGGTCATATCAAAGTCAATCACATTGATTAGTGTTTGAACAACACTTGCGATAATACTAATCGCTCCGGGCGCTCCAACTTCAAGTATGGGCTTCCCATTTTTAGTAACAATTGTCGGTGCCATGTTGCTCAATGAACGTTTCCGTGGCTCAATTTCATTTATGCCACCGGCCACAACATCAAAGCCATCAATCGTTGTGTTTAATAAGACGCCATAGCCCGGAATTGTCATACCTGAGCCATAGATCATACCTATAGAAGTTGTGAATGATGCCACATTGCCATATTGATCTGTTACTGAAAAATGCGTTGTTTCAGTATGTTTTTCATCAACATCAGTGTGTGCCATAGATGAAGGTATGCTAGTGCCATGCTCGATATCAAAATTCGCCCTGTTACCTTGTATTAAGTTGCTACGTTCTTTTAAATAACCTTCATCAATTAAAGCATCTACAGGGATATCATAAAAATCATCGTCTGCTAAATAATGTGCACGATCACTGTATGCAATATGCATTGCTTGAATTAAATGATGCAAATAATCAGTCGAGCGTGGACCCATTGATTGGATATCAAATCGCTCTAATAATTTTAAAATCTGAATTGTAGTGATACCACCAGAACTAGAAGGACCCATTGCATGAATATCATAACCTCTATAATTAGCTGAAATCGGTTGTTTAATACGTATATCATATGTTGCTAAATCTGTTTTGGTCATTGTTCCACCATTGTCGCGGACGGTATTCACGAGTTGATTAGCGATGTCACCTTTATAAAAAGCACTAAATCCCTCATCTCTTAAAATACGAAATGTTTTCGCAAGATCGGGCAGCGTTATCCAATCTCCTTCATGGAAATAGTCATCGTGTGCATTAGTATATACTTTACGTGTTTCAGCAAATTTGTGTATGCGCTCAATTTGATGCCAAGAATATTTTTCAGTAGCCCAGTTCGCTCGATGTCCTTTTTCGGCTTGTTCAATTGCTGGGTTAATTAAATCTTCCAATGATAAATGACTATACTTTGCATGAATGTATTCAAATAATTTAGGAATAGCTGGAACTGCTACTGTTTTACCGTGCGTACTTAATTCAAAAAATGTCTTATGTTGCCCTTTCTCATTGAGATAAAATTGACGGTCTATATCTGCTGGTGCTGTTTCTCGTGCATCAAAAGCTGTCATTTCTTTCGTTGCATTATCAAAATAGAGTAAGTATCCTCCGCCTCCGATTCCTGAAGTAAAAGGTTCAACTACATTCAAAGAAAGTTGTATAGCGATGACGGCATCCATTGCATTACCGCCTTGCTCTAATACTTTTTTACCCACTTCGGCTGCTAGAGGATGGGACACAGAGATAAGCCCTTCTGTAGATTGCGTCTCATTATGTACTTTGTGATTATTTGCTGACATCTAATGCCTCCTTAATCATAATGAAAAGTTAGGACCATTATAAGACCTAACTTTTCTATGAATTATTTAATTTTTTGATTCATTTCTTTTTCAACTTGTTCTAAATTTTGTCGTTGCTTATTTCCCGTGTCTAATAATGGCGTAACAGGTGATGCAATTCTAAACTTATCGCCTCGATAGAATTTAATAAACTGATCTTGATCCACTGCATTAACAACTGCTCGCCTTAAGGCAGGTTGATCTTTAAATATACCTCTTTTACTATTCAACATTAAAAATACTGATTTGCGACCGTTTTTACGCGCAATACTTAAATCACTATCAGATTTAATTAAATCAAAGTTCTTTTGGTCCACATCCGCTAACATATCAATCGAATGATTTCTCACTTCAGAAACTGTATTGTCTGGATCATCATTAAATTTCATCGTTATGTTTTTAATTTTCCCAGGTCCATAGGCATCCTTTTCTTTTTCATTAAAACCAGGATTACGTTGTAACGTCGCTTGATATGAATTTTTCTTAGTCATAATGTAAGCACCACTTGCATAGAGTTGGTTTTTCCCACTATCTTTGGAAGGTACAGTGCTACTGTCACCATAATCTTTTGATTGTTTGTCATCATTCATTTTTGTAACATATTTTTTAGACAAAATACCTGCCGATGAATGTGTAAGGTAATTCACTTCTTTAGGCATGGGTTGATCTGTAGTAATTTTAACCATTTGATATTTTCCATCTTTATTACTTACTTTTGAGTAATCCGTAGTTAAAGATTTGACTTGATGTTGCTTTATCAATTTATCATATACAGATTGATTACCTTTACTTTTAATGTGCTTTAAATTTTCTATATCAGAATCAGATACCTCACTTATATTTTTAATATGCTGGTGCATATTGTAAGTGTTATTGTCAGGAACTGAATGTTGATCTTTGGCACGATTTAGTGAGAATGTCACGTCGTCAGCAGTTACGCTTTCATTTGTACGCTTAGCTTGACCATTCTCAACTTTCGCAAAGTAATCATCATCACGTAATAAGAAATAAAATTCATTATTCTCTTTATTCGTGGCATAATCACGACTTAAAGAACCATTAGTGGTAATCTGGTCATTTTCATCTAATGTTAATAGGCGAGTATACATATTCATATCTATACCATAAACAGATGGCGCTATTGAACGAATTGGATCCAACGTAGAAATCTCACCATCAGGTTGCGTCATTACAAGCGGTCTCGTATCACGCTCTTTTTTATTTTTATAATCAAATTGCTGCCATATTAATGCGCGAGAGTTTGGTAATCCTATACTATTTTTATCCAATACTTGATTGTCATAAACTAAATTTTTCTTCGCGCCATATAAAGGCGCCATATAAGCTTTATTAAAGATAACTTCATCTTCTAATGCTTTATATGCTTGTTTGGCTTCTGATTTTTCTTCCGTAGATGCAGTATTAATCATTTGATCTATTTTCTTATTTTTTAATAAACTGTTTGACCCTTCGGAACTAAATAAAGCGCTCATTGAATAGTTAGGATCACCGAATACGGTCGTCCAATCATCGATTTGAATATCATAATTTCCTGCTTCTCGTTGTGTTCGATAGCTTCCATAGTCAGGTTGGATGTTCATTTTTACATTAAATCCCGCCTGTTCTAACTGCTCTTTAACGATATTCATATCGTTTTCGTAACTTGCTTGTCCTAAAAAACGAATTGTAGGTTTTTCACCTTTAACATCTACTTTTTGGGCTTTATCTGGCAATTCAGATTTGGTAGGAACACTACACCCGCTTAAAATTAATGCCAAACTTAACGTGGCGATACTTATGATTTTCTTCAACTTCGTTCCCTACCTTTCTATTGAATTTTTGGATCGAGTGCATCACGCACTGCATCCCCGATAAAGTTAAATGATAAGACCAGCAACATAATACATAACCCAGGAAATACTGCGAGGTTACTATGCGTTTCAAGATAATTACTACCTGTACGTAAGATATTTCCCCACTCAGGTACTTCTGGCGATACGCCTAAACCTAAAAAGCTTAGACTACTTGTTGTTAATACCACTACACCTATGTTAAGTGAAAAACGTACAATCATTGGTGACAAGGCATTCGGCAGAATATAACTCCATAAAATACGTAAAGTACTTTCCCCTGTGATACGTGCTGCATCTACGTATTCTGTACGTTTGACTTCTAATACATTGGCGCGCATAGTCCTTGCAAAAGAAGGAATATTTCCAACACTCAATGCAATGATTAGATTCATCGTACTTGCTCCAAATGAAGCTATAATCGCAACAGCTAATAATAAGGATGGAATAGCAAAAATAATATCTAAAAAACGCATAATAGTGTTATCTGCCTTCACAAAATAACCAGCAATCATGCCTAAGACCATCCCCAATATGACAGATATCACTACAGAAATAATTGAAATAAAGAACGTTAATTTAGTACCAACCACAATGCGCGTAAATAAATCACGGCCAAAATCATCTGTACCAAATGGATGTACCAAACTAGGGCGTTTCAATAAATCATTAAATTGATTTTGTGTGGCCAAAGTGGTATCAAACACAAAGTTAGACGCCGTAGATAAGGTCAACATAAACACTAGAATAATCATACCGATCATAGCAATACGATTTGACTTCATTTTCTTCACAAAAGATTCCCAGCCATTGTAAATACCTTTCATAGAAGTTTGGTGATATCGCAGAACGCTCACAAACATAAGTAACGTAAATACATTTCCAGTAAACGTTGCCGCGATAAGTATCACATAGGCCATGTAGCGCAAACTTTGGTTATTACGCCAAAATCTTTCACACATTGCAATCACAGCGATTAAAATTGTAACGATGACAAGTGCCAGTTGTGCTATATAAAATGTATCTGCTACATACCCTTTAAATAAGTTAATACATCCTGTCAATATAGTAACTATGTATGTGAAAACTGCACATATTGTGAAGAAATGTAAGGAAGCTATTGTTGATTTTTTTTGTGACATATAATTACTCCCTTTCCTTAATTTCACTACGAAGTTTTGGATCGACAATTGCATAGAAAATATCAATCGCTAAATTGACGAGTGATATGACAATTGAAATATAAACTACGCCACCCATGACTGCAGGTATGTCAGGGACAAGTTGTTTCTGAACGATATAGCGACCAATACCATTAATGTTAAAGACTTGTTCTGTTACAGCCGACCCACCAAGTAATTCTGCAACAAGTAAACCGATTAGTGTAATGATTGGAATAATTGCATTTTTCAATATATGTCTAGTGACGACTTGTGTTGTTGATAAGCCTTTAGCATATGCTGTCATTACGTAATCATTTCTCATAACTTCTAATACAGAAGATCTTGTCATGCGTGTGATAGATGCAGCAATCGCTGTTCCAATCACCAACACTGGTAAAATTAATGATAAAGGATTATCCGGCATATAAGACGGTGGCAGGACGTCTAATTTCAATGAAAAGGCTAATATAAATAACAAGCCTTGCCAAAAATTAGGAATAGATAAACCAATGAGTGCTAGTGTCATGAGTATGACGTCTAACCAACTGTTACGTTTTAGAGCACTCACAACACCAATAGGGATGGCAATTACAATCGCAATAATTAATGCAACCACTGTAAGTAATAATGTAATAGGTATTCTTGAAGCAACAGCATGTGTTACAACCTCATTCCCTTTATACGTCGTACCTAAATCGAATGTAAATACGCCTTTAATTGCATCCCATAACTGCACAAGATAAGGACTATTTAGATGGTGCGCTTCATTAAATTGATGGATTTGCGCCTTCGTTGCATCTGGCCCTAATATACTGTATGCCGCATCTAATGGAGATAAATAAAGAATGGTAAATACAACAACGATCACTCCAATAATAACGACAACCGCCATTACTATACGTTCAAATATGTATCGAATCATTGGATTTAAATAAAAACTCAGTACAATAAATAAAGGAATAGCAAATATTATTTTTAATGTAACTAAGTTATTAAATAAAATACCTTGATAAAATGAAGTAAAATCATTTGTATCTTTTGTATCGTTATTACGGTAGCGCCGACGATAGATCTGATGGGCTTCCTTTTGCAGTTGCACATCAGATCGACGTTGTTCTAAAAATATATACTTTTGCTTTAATGCAGCAACAATTTCTTCAATTTCAGAAGTTCGTGCTGGATCAGTTATTTTATCCGCAATGATTAAATACTTACAAAATGCATATATAAAAAGCGGTAAGCTTAATAGAGAAAAAAGAATGCGATAAAACGTTTTGTTATATAATCGTTTGAAAGCCTGTTGATAATGGTTAATAAAATATCACTCCTTGTAACTTATACTCGAGTAGATTAGTATGATATATAAAGTATAGATTAAAAGTAACTATTTGTGAATAGGGAGGAATTACCTCATGCCAACTTTATTAGAAGTCAAAAATCTAGGCGTGACTTTCAATTATGAAGAAACAACAATTCAAGCTGTTAAAGACATTAGTTTCAAATTAGATAAAAAGAAAATTTTAGGGATTGTTGGGGAATCTGGTTCTGGAAAAAGTATTACTGCAAAATCAATTATGGGTTTGTTACCTGATTATCCTGACCACACTTTATCGGGTGAGATTATATTTAACGATAACCATTTAAATAACTTTTCAAATCAATCCTTTCAGAAAATTCGTGGCAAAGATATTGCAATGATTTTTCAAGATCCTATTTCATCATTGAATCCACGTATTACAATAGGTAAACAAATTACTGAAGTTATATTGCAGCATAAGAAAATTGATAAAAAACAAGCAAAAGCGATGGCAATTGATATCTTAGAAAAAGTAGGCATTCAAAACGTAGAACGTAATTTTAATGCTTATCCCTATGAATTTTCCGGTGGCATGCGTCAACGTGTCATGATTGCAATGGCACTCGTATTAGAACCACAAGTCTTAATCGCAGATGAACCGACTACCGCACTCGATGTAAGTACGCAAAATCAATTACTCGAACTGATGAAAAGCTTATATGAATATATTGATACATCTATTTTATTTATCACTCATGATTTAGGTATCGTATACCAATTTTGCGATGAGCTTATAGTTATGAAACAAGGCGAAGTTGTAGAAAGCGGTAGTGTCGAAGCCATATTTCAAAACCCACAATCTGCATATACGCGCCATTTAATTGACTCTATTCCAGATTTATACGCGCCCAAAACATCGCGTCAAATAAGTAACGATACGCTCTTGAAGTTTGAAGATGTGAGTGTCGATTACCCTATAGGTCATGGCGCACAGTTTAGAGCGGTAGAACATGTCAATTTAAACATTAAACGTGGGGAGGCTTTAGGTATTGTTGGAGAATCCGGTTCCGGAAAATCATCCTTAGCTAAGACGGTCGTCGGTCTAAATGAAATCTCAGAAGGCTATATTTGGTATGAAAATATCCCTTTAAATCTATTTAGCGCTAAAGAAATGAAAAGTTTAAGGAAGGATATCCAAATGATTTTCCAAGATCCTTATGCTTCCATTAATCCAAGATTTAAAGTGATTGATATTATTGGTCGACCTTTGAAAATTCACAATATGATAAATGATGAAAACGCATTAGAAAAAGCAGTCATTGCATTGTTGCATCGCGTGGGGCTTGATGAAAGTTTCCTTTATCGTTTTCCTCATGAATTATCAGGTGGCCAACGCCAAAGAGTTAGTATCGCACGTGCGATTTCTATTAATCCAAAAGTTATCGTCTGTGATGAAGCAGTCTCTGCACTAGATGTCTCTATCCAAAAAGAAATTATCCAGTTACTGAAACAATTACAAGAAGATATGGGTATTACATACATCTTTATTACCCATGACATGGGTGTGATCAATGAAATGTGTGACCGAATCGCCGTAATGCAAAATGGCAGAATTATTGAACTCAATGATACTGAACGTCTTATCACAAATCCACAAGCACCTTATACACAAAAACTTATATCGGAAGTCCCAACTGTCCCAAAATATTAGGCTATTCATCTATACTACCGATGATATCCTATACAAATGACATCAATAGTGTTTAACTATTGGTGTCGTTTTTTGCTTTAACTTCAAAGAGATACTTTGTATATCATTTAACTAAAAACATATTGGTATGCGCTTTCCCCTTTGCTTAGTACCATTTAAACGGACGTACAAAATAAAAATATTTTATGTTATTATAAATAAGGCGTTTTTTTAAATACCATAATATTTTAAAGGGACAGATATCATGTGAATAAGAACTTAGCTTTTATAATACAAGCCCTAACCTTTTTGATTGCTATTGTTTATGCACTATGGAATTTCTACACGGCATCTTATATAACTGCTACAGTATTCCTAATTTGGGGAATAGTTATTATCAGTTCTATAATTGTTAAATTTAAAAATAGACATAACGTTGAAGATAAATAAAATTTTGAGTTTAGAAAGAGGATTGTACTTATGCTCATAGTGATTGTATGAGTGATTGTTTTTTCATCAATTTGATAGAAGCACTGTATCTCGTATGGAAATCTTATCAATTAAAGCAACAAGCTGCACCTGACAGTGCTTATAAACAAATGGTAGATAGCGCATCGCCTGTCATGACTATAACGCTTATTTTCTCAGTCCTGGCATTAGTTATTGCTTGGCTAATAAGTTAAAGTCAACTCATGCTTTAGGAGACTACATACTTGACGTGTTAAACCCAAAAATGAAAGCAATTTTTATCACATCATTCGCTGACATTTCAAGATAATCACTTTGATTGGTGCAATTATCATTGTAATCCTAAAATTTCATATAAGATCAGTTACTTCTAGTCTTGTTAAAATCGTTTTTCAAGATAATGATACTAGCGCTATTATCTTAATTTTTCCTCCACACCACTATGACTAATACTGTTTTAGTCATTACAATATAGAAAAAAGTGAATGTTGGCATTCACTTTTTCACTAAAATATAATGGTTAGATTATAGTCATGTTATTAATTTTTGAGTATTAATGCTATTATAATTCTATTTTTTGAAAATGTTCAACAATTGGAAATGGTTCATAATAATGGTGTAACATCGTTTTCCATGCTTCATATTGCTCAGATTGACGAAAGCCTATAGTATGGTCTTCTAACTGCTCCCATTTTACTAATAATAAATATTTTCCCTCAACTTCAAAACATCGATGTATTGAGTGTTCAATATATCCTTCCATCGAAGCAATAATCTTCGATGCTTCTTGAAATGTTAATTCAAAATTATGCTCCATACCCGCTTTGACTTGTAGCATTGCGCCTTCAAGAATCATTCGAAATCCCTCCACTATATATAATTTTATTACATAATTATTCAATTACTCTCCCTTTTCTACTACCAACATGGCCTACTAAAGAATCAAAAGCGCTAGCCGTTAAGTTAATATCAGAACTTAGACGAGTCATATTGCAAATTCTTAAGCTTCATCTATAGGCGACTTACTTAAATTATGAAGTAACACATCAGGGCAGTATAGATAAAAAACTGCCACAAAGTTGAAACCTTTACTGACAGTCTAATACTAGCATTTGAGTGACCGTTTAATTATTATTTATTTTTTAAGTTGCTTTCGATTTTTTCAATTGCTTTTTTGGATAAATCTATAGGGTACTCTCCATCTTTTGTATCTTTTTTAAGTGCTTGTTGGGCTTCTTTTGAATGATATAATTTTATGATTTTTTTATATGTTTGATTATCTTTTTCACTATCTTTTGTCGCTACAACATTAATGTATGGTTTTACCGCATCATTTTTAGCATTTTCAGTATAAATTGGATCTTTTTTAGGATCTAATCCTGCTTTTGAAGCTACCCCATTATTAATTACTGATAAATCAACATCCGATAATGCTCGAGCAGTTTGTTGTGCATCTACAGCTTTAAATTTTAACTTTTTAGGATTTTCTTTAATGTCCTTAATCGAGCCACTTAAATCAAAATCATTATCTAACTTAATAAGTCCTGCTGCTTCTAATAATTTTAATGAACGTGCTTGGTTTGAAACATCATTTGGCACAATGACTTTCGCACCATTGTTTACCTTTTTAACATTTTTAATATCATCTGAATAAATACCTAATGGCGCTAGAACAGTAGTGCTTAAAGCTGAAATATCTGCATCTTTATGCGCTTTTTTATATTCACTTAAAAATGCAAAGTGCTGGAATGCGTTCATATCGATATCACCATCACTCAAAGCTTTGTTAGGTACATTATAATCAGAAAATTGTTTAATCTCTAAATCAATATCTTCTTCTTTAGCTAAATCTTTAACCTTCTCCCATGCTTTAGTATCATTTGAAGCAACACCAATAGTCACTTTCTCTTTACCTCCTGAACATGCTGCTAACACAAATAAAGCCGCAAGCACTAAAATTAATAATCTTTTCATATTAAAACTCCCTTATGTTAGTTTCTTCTAATTGTTTTAGATAAATAATTGCCTAGTGATTGGATGATTTGTACAATGATTACCAGTACTACAACAGTAATTATGATGACCAATGTATCAAAGCGTTGATAACCATATACGAGTGCTAAATCACCGATACCTCCGCCACCAACGGCACCTGCCATAGCTGTAGCTCCTACGAGTCCTATGATTGCAGTCGTAATCGCTAATACGAGTGATCCTAGTGCTTCTGGCAATAAGAAGTGCCAGATAATTTGCACTGGGGACGCTCCCATAGCTTTAGCTGCTTCTACAATCCCTTCATCTACTTCTAATAGCGAGTTCTCTACAAGTCGTGCAATATAAGGTGCTACGTACACTGTTAATGGTACAATTGCTGCTGTTGTGCCAATAGATGTACCAACCAATAATTTAGTGAACGGTACAATTGAAATCAATAAAATAATAAACGGAATAGATCTTAATATATTAATCACTGGATTCAAGATTTGGTGAACAATCGTATTCGGCCATATCCCTTTTTTTCTGGTAGCAACCAGTAGCACGCCAAGTGGTATACCTATTATTGCTCCGATAATCAATGAAACTGTAACCATATATAAAGTTTGATATAAAGATTCAAACAACTGTGCGCTATCAATACTTGAACCAAGCATATGACTAAACCTCCTCAAACGTAATGATTTTATTTTGGAAATATTGTTCTACTATATCTTTATTAAAGTGTTGGTCTTTTTCAAACCTCAGCCAAAGGTAACACACCGTTTCCTCTTGAATCGTTGACATAGAGGAAAATAGTACATTGACGTTCAATTGATATTTTTGTGTTAATTCATTTAAAATAGGTTGTTCAATTTGCTCAGTTTCTAAAAATAATTTATAGTCTATGTAATTTTGGTCCGATCTATGATTAAACACTGCTTTCAGTGACTTGGAGGGTTCTGTATTGATAACCGTAGACACAAAGTTTTTAGCCGTGCTTGTTTGAGGATGACTAAATACATCCTTAACATTTCCAATTTCTACAACTTCCCCTTGTTCCATTACAGCGACCCTATTACAAATTTTTTGAATAACACCCATTTCATGTGTAATGATTAAAATTGTAATGCCAAATGTTTGGTTTACACGTTTTAACAAATCTAAAATCGAACTCGTTGTCGCAGGATCTAAAGCACTTGTAGCTTCATCACACAGTAAAATCTTAGGATTCGTCACTAAAGCACGTGCAATCGCCACACGCTGCTTTTGTCCTCCAGAAAGTTCATCTGGATACTGATGTATTTTATCCGACAAATTAACGAATGCTAACATTTCTTCTACTTTTTCCTTAATAGCATTCTTATTTTGCCCACTCAAAATGAGCGGCATTGCAACGTTTTTATATACTGTACTTGAATTTAACAGGTTAAAGTGTTGGAAAATCATCCCAATCTCTTTCTTTACAGCTCTCAATTCTTTTTCTTTATATGTATCTAGCTCGTGGCCATCGACGATCACTTTATCTTCACTTACACGCTCTAATTGATTTACTAACCGAACTAGTGTACTTTTTCCAGCACCACTATAACCAATAACTCCAAATATGTCATGCTTATTCACAGTAAATGATACATCTTTCAAAGCATGAATACGTTCTTTTTTCTTGTGAAACACTTTATTTACATGTTCAAATTCAATCAACGCGTAGCCTCCTCCATTAATTCTTACCATTCTAATAAGAATAATGAAATTATAGGCTATTATCTTTTAAGCGTCAATATAAATTCAGAATTCATTGAATTTTTAAAAAATTAATGCGGAAGTTATTTTACATATGTTGTTACCCAAAACGCTTCACTATCATAATCAGAACGTCGTTAATGCTATTTTAATAACTTTTCCCTGTGATTTAGCTAATGACTAATACATCAATGCAATGATCATTTTTTTATTTATTCCATTTACATAACCTACTTTTAAAACAATTACCCATAAAAAATGACTGTAATTTTTAATAAATTACAGTCATAGTCGCTTATAAAGTGTTTCATATTTTATCAAACCATATAAATCGTTAATAGAACTTCATCCGTCGTTCTTGAGGCATAACCAACAAATATTTTTTCCATTAACCATTTATATGGCGTATCATAAGTCTCAAATATCGGTACAGTACGAAAGTAATATAATTCAGAATCAATAAATTCTCCTTTAATTACTGACTTTTTATAACTTTCTGGCACTGTGCGCATGCCATTATTCTCTATATAAATCGTTGCACCGTCAGTTAATTTTATGGCATACCTTGCAGACAATGTGCACTTGCCATCTGAATCAATCAGTTGGCTATCAACACCTCCAGGCAATACATGCCCAGAAACATGCTTTCCAGATACCGTTCCAGATTCAATAGGTATTAACTGTCGTCTGCCCACGACATCATCTTGACCAACTACTATGGGTTGGCCTACTTTCATTCTAATTTCAAATATTTTTTCATTCATTGATCATCATCTCATAACTTTATGTTTAAAATACTAATTTGCCATCTCTAATATCTTGAGTCATGCCTTCATATGGCGCTAATGCGACAACTTGTTCATTGTCTATGCCAGGCTGCCCTACATATGTTATTGTCGCAAATTCAGGAACAACATATTTGGGATAAGTTTCGTATTTTTCTCTAGATGCTTCCATTAAATCGATATAATCATTTTGATAACAAACTGTAATATCTGGACGTTCATGAACCCATTTAGGGAAGAAAATCACACCATGCATAATATTTTTGTCTGGTACAAAATTCAATGAAACGTCAGTTCCTGTTGGTTCTGTCCAAGAAATTTTATATACGCCTTCAACAATTTGTACAATATCTGCACGTTGTTCTTTGACCCATCTACCAGCAACCATTCCTGAGTGAATACGATAGTCAATGGTATTTTCATTTTTCACGTACATTTCATATTCCCATCCATTATCGTAAGTATAAATCATATGTGTGCCTATAAAATCATTTAAAGTTTCCATAATTACCTCCTATACATGTAATTAATTACATGTTTACTTTTACATGGTAATCCTTTAAACTAAATCTGTCAAAACATTCAGGAGTGAAAGATATGAAAAATGTTCTACAATACACAATTTTAGGGCTATTAAACAATAAGGCATTAACTGGTTACGAAATTTACAAATCTTTTAGTGAGGTGATTGGTGAAATTTGGACAGCTAAACATAGTCAAATCTATAACGAACTTAAAAAGTTACTACAAAGTGAGCATATCTATATTTCAAACATAGATGAATCTAGCAAAGTTACTAAAAAAGTATATAGTATTACATCACTTGGTAAAGAAGCACTGTATCATTGGATTGAAACCGCAGAAGAAGAAGAAAACAACAAAGATCCTTTTGCTATTAAAATATATTTCTTTGAACATTTAGATCATGAACACAAACAAAGATTATTATCCCAAAAGAAAAATGCTAAAACAGAAAAGTTAACTTACTTAAACTCTATATATAATCAACTCGACCCTCAGAATGATTTACAACATATTTTAATATTAAAAAAAGCTATATTACGTGAGCAAGCTTATATTGAATGGTTGGACTTCTGCGCTTCAGAATTATAATTAAAGAGCCTAGGATATCATCCCAGGCTCTTTTATAAATTCAACTATAAATAACAATTAATTTTTTTCTAAAAATGCTAAAAATTCAGCTACTTCTGTTTGAGTTTTTAAAGAACAAAACGTTCCATCCTCATTTCTCAGTCGATCTTTTCCTGATATCAATAGCATGCCTTCCTCTTGCATTTGTGGATTTAAAATTTTCAAATGTTTGAGTAATGATTGATAACATGCTTCCCCATGTGGGCTGTTTACTATAAAAGAAACAGGTTTATCATAAAGTACAGCTGAAGCTACTAACCATTCTAATGCATTTTTCAAAGCTGCAGGTACACCTTTTATATATTCCGGAGTGGCAATTACAATATGATCACTTTGCTCTATATCATTCATAAAATTTTTAATAATGGTTGGATAATCTTCATATTCAATATTAGAATGAAATATCGGAAAATCATAAATCTTATTATAAATTTGAAATGTATGATTTATAGAAAGGCTTTGCTTTAAATCAAGTAATAATTTTTGATTCTGCGAATTACGATGATTACTTCCACATAATGCCATGAATTTTTTCAACTTACTTCAGATCTCCTCTATATCCTATTTTTTATACAAGTTTGAAATCTATTCGAAATCATGATTGCTTCATTATATTACAGTGCGCAATAGATGATTTGAATTATACCTCTTATGCTATTAATAAGCGTTATTGTACAAGAAAATATCTATACCATAAAGAAATTAGGATTCAGAAGTGAACATGCTCATTATGAACGTACCTAAGTCGCTATATTTTGTTCGAATCCGCTGCTATACAATCTTTTAACAAAGGAAAGGATTCACTTCCTCCGTTATTTTTAACGGTTAGTGCACTGACATGATTGGCAAATTGTACTGCCTCTTTTAAATCATATCCCTGCGTTAAACTATAAACAAAAGCGCCTATAAAAGAATCTCCAGCTCCAGTAGTATCTATAGCTTTGACTTCTTCTGCAGGCACATGAAAACTTTGTTTCCCATCATTTAAGACAACACCTGATTTACCTAGCGTTAAAACAATCGTTGTTTCTATTTTTGAATACAATTCTTGTGCCGCTTCAAACGCTTGCTTGACGTTTGATACGACTTTACCCACCATAAATTCAGCCTCTGTTTCATTAACGACCAGATAGTCTAGCTTTTTCAAGATATTTTTTTCTATGTTTCGGGCAGGTGCATTATTCAAAATAATCGTTGTATTCTCATAGTATTTTTTTATCACATAATCATTAACATGAGCTGGAATCTCCTGTTGCAATATAATATAGTCTGCGGATTTAAACAATGCGTCCTCTTTTTCAACATCTTCTATATCAAGTAAATAATTCGCGCCTTTTAAAATAGTACTGTGATAGTCTCCATCATATAATACATTGACTAATCCTAAACCACTCTGCCCTTTTTGTTTTATTTTCTCAGTATGAATACCTGCTGAACGCATAGAGCCAATCAGTGCTTCACCAAATCGATCTTCTCCAACTTTTCCAATGAGTGTTGTATTTAATCCCAACTTCGCACATTGTACAGCTTGGTTCGCCCCTTTTCCACCTGGTCCTTGCAGTAAACTATCTGCATAAAACGTTTCACCTTTATGCGGTAAACGTTCCTGCGTTAATATCAAATCGTAATTCAAACTACCTAACACAACAACATTTTTATTTTCCATTTGAATATAAACCCCTTTATTCAATAACGGTAGTCTTTAACAACATCACTTGTTTTTATTAAACTTTCAGAGTATTCTTCAGACCCTTTAATAGCTAAATTTGTATAAAGTGCATCTAATATCGTTAACTGTACAATACGTGCAGCTGCATTTTCTCCTGTAATAGGTGTGTTTTGTGCTGTTGAAACAAGATTGACCTCTGCCACTTTTGTAATTTCACTATTCATATAGTTTGTCACACTAATAGTGTGTGCACCTCTGTCTCTTGCTCCTTTGATTACGTTCACAATATGTTGTGTAGTACCAGAATGCGAAACGCCTAACACAATATCCCCCTCATCAATCAATGAAGTAAACATGAGCTGCATATGTGAATCTTTATATACATGTGAGACAATCCCTATTTTTAATAATTTATGTTGAAAATCTTCACATATAACCGAAGAACCACCGCTACCGACTAATATAATTTTATTATTTCTATTCTTGTTATTGAAAATTTCACACGCTTTATTGAACGCATCATAATTAAAAATATCTAATGTTTCTTGAAGTGCTAACATCGCATTTATTAAAACTTTTTCTGCAATAAGCGTATTAGAATCTTCTTTTCTAAAATCAGAATATTCTTCATATGACTCTGATTTATGCGTATTTTCAATATATGCTTTTATCGATTTCTTTAATTGTAAATAACCGCTGCATTGCAATTTCTTACACACTTTTGTAATTGTCGCTTCACTTATTTTTAAATGTGCTGCCACATCACTAATTGTGCTTTCTGCTAGCACTTCATAATTATTTGCAATAAATTGAGCGACTCGACGTTCTTTATTTGCTAGAGAAGGTGAAATACTTCTTGCATATAAAACAATTTCTTTACCAGTGAATGTTTTACTTTCCATAAGATAGAAAATCCTTTCATTTGGATACGTTTCAATTATGTTATCACAATACTTCAATTTATATCTACATTTTTTATTTTCAATTTTACAAAAGTAAAATATCAACAATTATTAAGCTTTAAATAAAATATTTTTGGTAAAATAATTTGTTTTCATTTACTTTGTTGTGAAATATTATTAACATTTTCAATAATCAGTGAACAGCGTTTGGATACGTAAACATTTTGAAAGGATGATTAATTATGAACTTTTCAGCAAGATTAAATTCATTTAAAACTAAACCCGAACTCTTTTTTAATGAGGAGGACAATATCAATACAGTCTCATTAATTAGACGCATGGCCACAGTGGAGGGGCTGACTCAAATTGAACTCAATTACCCAGAACATTTCAAAAAAAATACCCTTGCTGAAATCAATGAAGCATTAGAAAATTCTCATTTAACAGTAAGTGGTATAGCTTTGCGATTTAGTGAAATATATGATGATGGTGAATTCATTAATCCTGATGATAGCATAAGAAATAAAGCCATTAAAACAACGAAAGAGGCTATAGAAACCTGTAAAAAATTGGGTGGAAATACAACTACTATTTGGTTGGCAAATGATGGATTTGATTATCCATTCCAAATAGATTATGAAAAATCTTGGGATAAAACTGTTGCAGCTTTAAGAGAAATAGGAGAACAATATCCAGAAATGAATATTAGTTTTGAATACAAACCTTATCAACCAAGATCATTTGCTCTCGTTGGTGATATTGGGTTAACACTTTTATTATTAGATGATGTCAATCTACCTAATTTTGGAGTAACTTTAGATTTTTGTCATATGCTAATGAAAAAAGAAAATCCTGCATACGCTTTAGCACTTGCAGCAAGAAAAAATCGTTTGATGGGCTTTCATTTAAATGATGGTTATAAAGATAATGATGATGGATTAATGTTAGGCAGTGTGCATCTTTTACAAACGATAGAGTTTATATACTATGCCATAAAATATAACTATGAAGGTTTAATTTATTTTGATACTTTCCCTATTCGCGAAGATCCTGTTAAAGAATGTGAAATGAATATAGCTATGTATAAAAAACTCGAACAAACTATCTATGATTATGGAGTAGAAAATATCGAGTATTTAATAAATACGAAAGATTCTACAGAAATACAAAAATTCTCTTATTCGCTCTTAAAGTAATAAGGAAATATGAATCGTAGTTATTTCAAAGGGGATGTTTTACATGCTTAAAAAAATAGGTTTACCTAGTAACTTAATTTGGGGATATATCGGATTAGTGTTATTTATGATTGGTGATGGCATCGAACAAGCTTGGCTCGTACCATATTTAGTCGATCAGAATATGTCTGCCTCCGCAGCGTCATTTCTAATTACAATTTATGGTGTTACTGTTACTATTTCCGCATGGTTATCAGGCGTGTTTGTTCAAACTTTAGGGCCTAGAAAGGCTATGATATTAGGTACAATTGCTTTTTTAATAGGTAGCATAGGCTTTATTGGTTTAGGGATGTATAGTTTGAATTATTATATCATGGCACCCTTTTATGCCATACGTGGTTTTGGTTACCCTATGTTTGCTTATTCATTTTTAGTGTGGATAAATTATAGTACACCACTAGAAAGAAGAAGTACGGCTGCGGGTTGGTTTTGGTTTATGTTTTCTTTAGGATTAAGCGTGTTTGGACCATTATATGCTTCTTTTATCATACCGATTGTTGGACATATCAATGCTATGTGGACAGGTATCATTTTCACGTTAATAGGGGCTTTTTTAGCTATTATTATTAACAAAGATCATGTACCTCAATCAGAAATCACAGATTTTAAAGTTTCAGAATTAATTAAAGCTGTGACGATTATTAAACGTCCCGTAATAGCAATAGGACTCATCGTTAAAAGTATTAATGGGTTTGCTCAATATGGCTTGCTATTATTTTTACCTTTATACTTAAGGGAATTTGGTTATACAGACACAGAATGGTTAAGAATGTGGTCAACCATATTCACCGTAGCAATTTTTGCTAACCTATTCTTCGGCTATATTGGCGATAAATGGGGCTGGCGAAAAACCGTGCAATGGGTTGGTGGTGTATTTTATGCTTTAGTCATGCTGCTCATATATTTTGCACCTATGACGATTGGCTACAATTATTGGCTAATGACGATAATTCTATGTCTGTGTGGTATCGGTATGGCTGGTTATGTACCTTTATCAGCACTGTTCCCACTGCTTGCTCCAGATAATAAAGGGGCTGCTATGTCTGTGTTAAATTTAGGGGCTGGCCTGAGCACTTTTATCGCTCCAGCAATTGTAACTTTATTTTTCGAACCATTTGGCGCTGGTGTTGTATTATTCATTTATTCAGGTTTCTATATTATAAGTGCGATTCTTACGCCTTTCTTAAAGACACCCGAAGAGTTAAATACTTAAATTATAAAAAAGTCACTCACGAGTATTCGTGAGTGACTTTGATGTGTTTATAGATATGTGCGATGCATTAGCTTTAAAATTATAAATTGGGTAAATCGAATTTTTCACGTAACGTACCTGCTTTGTATTCTGTTTGTGTTAATCCACGTGATTGTAAAATCGGTACAACTTTATCAACAAAAAGCTGTAATTGTGTCGGAAAAAGTGGTGGCATAATATTAAAACCATCAGCCGCACCGGTTTCATACCAATATTGCATCGTATCAGCAATTTTCTCTGGCGTACCAACAACAATATAATGCCCTCGAGCACCGGCTATTTTTTTCATAACATCTTCTAACGTTAAATTTTGCTCAATGGCTTCTTTTTTAATTAATTCATATCTACTTTTAATACCATTACCTTCAGAAGCATCTATATCTGCAAAGGGTGTCTTAATATCATATTGCATCAAATCAACATCCCCAACATAAGGTGACAATAGTTTTAATCCTACTTCTGGTAAAATCAAATCTTGCAATTCATTATAATTCGCCTGTGCCTCTGCTTCAGTATCACCAATCACTGGAAAAAGACCTGGCATGATAGTAAGATCCGATTCTGATCTTCCTTGTTTCACCAATTTTGAACGTAATCCATCATTAAATACTTTCGCTTCTTCTGCATTTGTTTGTGCTGTAAAGACAACATCAGCAACACGAGCTGCTAAATCTGTTCCGGTCGGCGAAGATCCTGCTTGAATTAATAATGGGTGCCCTTGTGGTGAATGTTCCAAATTAAGTGGGCCTTTCACCTTGTAATACTTACCATCATGGTTTACCTCATGTAATTTTGTTTCATCTACAAATACGCCTTCTACTTTATCCTTTTTAAAGGCATCTGGTTCCCAAGACTCCCATAATTTGTTGGCTATATCTACAAATTCTTCAGCTTGTTCGTATCTTAAATCATGATCAACATTCACATTGCCATTAAAATTTTGTGCAGTGTTATTCACTGCAGAAGTTACAATATTCCATGCTGCACGTCCACCACTAATGTGATCTAGTGAACCGAACGACCTAGCTAGATGGAATGGCTGAGAATACGTTGTCGATACTGTCGCTGCTAAACCAATATCCGACGTCTCTCTCGCTATGATGGACATTAGAGTGAATGGGTCTAAACGACTCATAAGATCTGGATGTGCTGTGTCATCGATATATAAAGCATCTGATAAAAATACTAAATCAAATTTACCTTGTTCAGCTAACTGACTTATATTGACTAAGTGATCGATATCTATTGGTCCTTTTTCAATCGATTTTGGATGCCTCCAACTTGCAACATGATGACCATAACCCGCTAAAAAAAGACCTAATTTCATTTCCCCCATTACGCCACTCCTTTTTCCTTATCAATCCGATTACTTTAGTATGTTTTAAAATAACACTTAACGCTTATAGAGTCAAACTATACCAATAACAAAACATAAATATCCCTTTTATGTACTAAGATCATTTCAATAGATTGAAAAAATTAATTATTCCGTATGTAATAATATATAATACAAAAAACCTTTGTAATACGTCCATCAACGTATTACAAAAGCTTCAACTTATAATCATTTATACCATTAAGTTCACGATTAAAATAAGACCTAATCCTACGACCGATAAGATTGATTCGAGTAGTGTCCATGTTAAAAAGGTTTCTTTCATCGTTAAACCAAAATATTCTTTAAACATCCAGAAACCGGCATCATTCACGTGAGAACAGAAGATGCTCCCTGCACCGATTGCTAATACAACCAATGACGTATTAACGTCTGTCGTCTGCAACAACGGTAAAACAATACCAACTGAAGATATTGCAGCGACTGTCGTCGAACCCAGCGCAGTACGTAATAAGGCTGCCGCTAACCATGCGAGAATAAGTGGTGACATTTCAGTACCTTTAAATATTTCTGAAATTGTATCTCCTACGCCACCGTCAATTAATACTTGTTTAAATGTGCCACCGCCACCAATAATTAGAATTAACATTGCTATAGGTGTGATGGCATTCGTCACTGTGTCCATAATTTCTTTCATACTTTGTTTGCGTCGCACACCCATGGTATAAATAGCAAATAAAACTGCAATTAACATCGCTGTGACTGATGTACCAATAAAGTAAATGAATCCTTCAAATCCTTTAGCATGACCTGCTTCATTACCCGTAACAAGTTGTACTATTGTCGCTAATAACATTAAGATGACTGGTGCTAGTGCTGTTAATAGACTTAAACCAAAACTAGGTAACTGTGCTTGTTCTATATGCTTCATCTCACCTACTGCTGCCGTGTTACCTTCCCTCTTAAAAGCATTGGGCGACAACTTAAGTGCTAACTTAGGAAAAGTACCACCTACAATGATAGCTAATGGAATACCTACAATGATGCCATACATCAGTACATGGCCAATGTTCGCATTCACTGCTTCAGAAATAGCTACTGGACCTGGATGCGGTGGTAAAAAGCCATGTGTCACTGCAATAGATGTAGCCATTGGTAAACCAACTTTAAGATTGGAAATTTCCATTCTTCTTGCTAACGTAAATACTAGTGGTACCAACAATACAAAAGCAACTTCTAAAAATAATGAAATACCAATAATAAATGAAGCAATAATCATGGCCCATGTGACATATTTTTTTCCAAATATGCGAATTAATGTATCTGCGATACTGGTTGCACCGCCACCATCTGATAATAATTTACCTAAAATCGAACCTAATCCAAAAATAATAGCGATATGACCTAATGTGTCACCCATACCTTTTTCAATTGTTGTCACAATTGTATCTAATGGCATACCTAGTAATATGCCAGTTACCATCGATGTAATAATTAATGCTATAAATGTATTTAACTTAAATGCCATAATTAACATTAATAATATTAATACCCCAATTACCACTGCAATTAATGGCCAAATTTCTCCCAACATACTATATCCCTACTTCCTATTACTCTTGAACGCGTTTATTCATTTTATAAACTTCTGTTAACGTATCTACATCTCCGATATTTCCCGGGAAAATAACGTATGGCATATGGCTATATTTCGCTTCATCACCTGTTAACCAAACAGGCACCCCTTGTGTTATTTGGCCAATAACCTGTGCTTTTTTGATATTTAATCCCTTCGTTGCAACATCGCTAGAAGTGATTCCACCCTTGGCAATAATAAATCTTGGCTTTATTGTTAGACCTTTAACAATTTCAACTAAAGCATTAGAAATATTTGTAGAAATACTTAAGTTATTTGTTAAATCTTCTGTTTTTATCACATCTCGTGATGTATAGACCACTACATCTTTGCCATTTGCAATCAATGACTCAACTTTATGAATTTGTTGTTTAATATAAGATGATAATTTATCTTTAGTTACTTCCTTAACATCAAATTCAATCGATGAAATCGCTACATGCGCTAATAAATGTTGCAATTGTGATGAGGTCTTCTTAACGTGGGAGCCCACTATAATAATGCCCCCATGATTGTTATCACTGAATTGGTTAAGATTAATAATCTCACCAGGCGTCTGGCACAGCGCTTTTGCAAACGAGGCAGCCGTTCTAAATATAAACTTTTTCTTATTATGTGCTAAGAAATGGGTTAAACAAGCAACAAAATAATCCATATCTTCATCATTTAATGCATCAACAATGACAGCGTCAAAATTTGAAACGTCATTGAATACTTGCATGATGGCTTTTTCATTACGTTCACGTATTTGCATTAATGTAATATGACGTACATTTGCTGCTTTAATTTGTCCATCACTTTTCTCTTCTACAAAATCAGCCATATTTTGAGATTTAAAACCAAATGTTGTATCTTTAGCAAATTCACTATCAACAACTGGTATATATTGGTCATTTTCTTTAAGATAATGCACACCATTATACGTATAGCGATTGCCTTCAAAAAATTCCGGAAGGTAGAACACGCCATCAAATGTGCCATCTGACGCATCACTTAACACCTTAGGTTCTATGTAAAAGTGTCCCCGTAACGTGGAATCACCTCTACTGATAATAATATAGGGATGATTTAATCGTTGTGATACGCGTTCAATATTATGACTAATTTCTTGATGTAATTGTATCGTTGCTTGCTCATTTAATGCTCTTGAATTGGTTAGTATGTAGAACATGTGATTTTGTTGATTAAAACCATCCTCTATCAATGCTTCTGACCACTCTGTATATACCGGTAAATCTTTAACAGTTTGTGTACCTGTTGGATCATCATCTAAGACAATTACTTTATATTTAAAATGCTCTAATTGTTTGTCGATAGCGTCATTTTTATATTGGTTAATTAAATTATCTGTTAGCATTGCCTCACCTACATCTTATTTATTTTTTCAAAGTATTTAATAATCCCTGAATGGTCATTCATCCCATTACCATGTGCTACTTCTGATTTATATATTTCTTTAACTTGGTTGGACAAAGGTAAAGTTAAGCCTACTGTATCAGCCGTAGAACTCACATTTTTCATATCCTTTAAATTAATATTCAATGTGCCCCCAGGTCGATAATCCTCTTGTATCATCTTAGGGAATTTCGCATCCATAACGCTTGATCCTGCAAGGCCACCTTTGATGGCTTCATACATACTTTCCAGCTCGATATCAAATTTTTTGGCTAAAACCACAGCCTCGGACAATGCTGCTATATTCGTATTTACGATAATTTGATTCGCCAATTTAACAACACTGCCTGCCCCTACATCACCAACTCTAATCACCGATGATGATATCGGCGCTAACACGTCTTGTATCGTAGCTAAATCACTTTCATCACAACCAATCATCACTGATAACTCGCCCGTGATTGCTAAAGGCTCTCCACCACTTACTGGTGCATCAATATATTTCACATCTTTCTTTTCTAACACTTTACTTATCTCTAAAGATTCATTGGGTGTTAGCGAGCTTGTATCAATCACAGATTGTACTTTAATTTCTGATTGCTTTAAAATCGCATCTTCTCCACTATATAAAACAGCTTTAACAATGGCACCATTCGGTAATGAAGTAATAATGTGATCTACTTCTTTTGCCATTTGTTCAATTGTCACTGATTGTGCACCTTCAGAAACTACTTCTTGCTCAGCTTCTTTGTTTAAATCATTCACATATACATCTATATTTGCTTTCAATAAATTTTTAACCATGGGTTTCCCCATAATACCTAAGCCTATAAATCCTATCTTCATCATAAATACTCCTCTCATTGAAAACGTTTACAAAGATTAGTGTATACTAAAACTTATAAAATGTATACATTTTAAAGAGAATTTTTTTATAGTACACTTAAGATGATGAGGTGAATAAATTGAATACAAACGAATTAACGATATATCAAAAGATAAGAAATGATATTATTTCAGGTGCCTTAAAGAAGGACGAAAAAATTACCGAAGCAAAACTTGCCAAGAAGTACGAAGTCAGCCGAACACCTATACGTGAAGCACTCAAACAATTAGAACTGGAATATTTTATAAAGAATTCCTATATTTTTATTCCTACAACCGAAGAATATAGACAGATTTTTGAGATGCGTATTCTATTAGAAACGCATGCATTAAAAAAAGCAGCAATTGTTTATACAGATGATGATTTAGAAGAGTTAAAAAGCTATACAGAAATCGACATGAATCAAGAACATGAAAATAAAATTATCGCAACCAATGATAAATTCCACCAAAAAATTATCGCAGCTACAAGAAATCAATTTATACTCGACACATATCAAAAATATAAAAGTTTTATTTACTTATTTAGTCAAACTGTCATCTACCAACGTCGTCCCGGCCTTATTGAAGAACACAGAGAAATCGTAGATGCACTTTTCGACAGAAACATTGATTTAGCAGTATCATTATTAGAAACCCATTTAAAAAATGATCTTGAATTCAGCCTCTATTATTTAGATTTCAAAAAAAGTGAATAACATGATTCAGCAGGCAAATTTTTAATATTTTCCTGCTTTTTGTATTAACTATAGCATCAACGAAATAATAGCTGATTCTAATTAATATTAAATATTTACTTAAAATCACAGCACTTGCAATTATCTCGAATTCGAGATATATTATAAGCAAGAAGTATATTTTTTATACCCAAACTGTTTTAAATTCCTCCAAAACGGATATGGTTATTCTAAATATCTCTAATACCTTATTTTACTTTTGGAATGAACTCATTTAGAGGGAGGCTCACATTATGAACATTATTGGTCATCATCATATTTCAATGTATACAAAAAACGCTCAGCAGAACAAAGCGTTTTATACCCAAATATTAGGATTACGTTTAGTAGAAAAATCTGTAAATCAGGATAATCCATCTATGTATCATTTATTTTTTGGAGATGAGATTGGTTCAGCAGGCACACTATTAAGTTTCTTTGAAATTCCTAATTTAGGTAAACCTAGACGCGGCACAGATTCGATATACCGTCTTTCTTTACTCATCCCTGACAATGCATCATTGGAATATTTCAAACAGCGCTTGAGTAAATATAAAGTGGCGTGGGAAGATCTCACATATTTAAACCAATCAGCACTATCATTTAAAGATATTGATGGTCTTGAAGTATTGTTAATTGTGAATGATACGTACCAAACGCCTCAAGCATGGCGCAAAAATCCTTATAGTGATATACCACAACAACATCAAATACTCGGTATGGGGCCCGTAGAGTTAAGAGTGCGCGAAGCCAAACCAACGATAGAATTCTTAACAAATACACTTCAATATCAAATACGTCCTAATACCGATGAAACAACGTTGACACTCGATAGTAATGGGTTATATAGCGATTTTGTCATTGTTGAACAACAAGGTGAACGTGCAAGACCCGGTCAAGGTTATATTCATCATATCGCCGTCAATACACCAACCGACACTGATTTGGATGCCGTATATCATAACATAGAGCAACTACCTAAAAGTAACTCCGGTATTATAGATCGCTATTTTTTCAAATCTTTATATTATCGTCAAAATAAAATTTTGTATGAGTTTGCTACAGCAGATCCCGGTTTTACCATTGATACACGCATAGAAGAATTAGGACAATCACTTAATTTACCTGATTTTTTAGAGCATCAAAGGAAAGAAATCGAAAATAACTTACATGATTTATAAAAGGAGGCACATATCGTGGCACAATTAAACATTAATAAAAATAAAGCGCTAGAATTTGGTATCTACTCACTCGGAGACCATCTGCTTAATCCAACAAACGGTCAAAAGATTAGTTACGAACAACGTATTCAAGAACTCATAGAAGCTAGCCAGTTAGCTGAACAAGCAGGCATGGATGTCTTCGCTGTTGGTGAAAGTCATCAAGAACATTTCACGACACAAGCACACACTGTTGTACTTGGCGCTATTGCACAAGCCACCAATAGCATTAAAGTGTCTAGCTCATCATCAATTATCAGTGCAGCAGATCCAGTTAGAGTCTTCGAAGATTTTGCCACACTTGATTTGATTTCACATGGTCGCGCAGAAATTGTAGCAGGCAGAGCATCACGAACTGGACTGTTCGATTTATTTGGCTTAGACATCAACGATTACGATGAATTATATGAAGAAAAGCTCAATTTATTATTAGATCTTAATCAAAATGATAAAATAACATGGTCTGGCAAATTTAGACCTGATTTAAATAATATGAAAATATTTCCTAGACCTATTGATGACGTACTTCCTATCTGGCGTGCTGTTGGCGGCGGCCCTGATAGTGCAATCAAAGCTGGACGTCAAGGTATACCGATGATGATTACCACATTGGGTGGTCCTGCTCAAACGTTTAAAAACTCAATAGATGTTTATCGCTCAACTGCTAAAGCACATGGTTTTGATACTTCTCCGGAAGTCTTACCCGTTTCAACTGCTAGCCTATTTTATACTGCGGAAACAACTCAGGATGCTTTAAAAGAATTTTACCCACACCTTAACGTAGGCACATCATTTATTAGAGGGAACGGTTACCCTAAACAACAATTCGATAATGCGCCAGATTATAGAGATGCTTTAATGGTGGGCAGCCCACAACAAATTATAGAAAAAATACTTTACCAACATGAGTTGTATCATCATCAACGATTCATGGGACAAATTGATTTCGGTGGCGTTCCATTTAATCAAATCATGAAAAATATTGAACTTATTGGTAACGAAATTATTCCTGCTGTTCAAAAACATTTAAAAAATTAACGCATTTATCATTAGCAAACGCCTATGAATTTCAATACAAAAGAGAGCAGTGGTTATGATGATTCATAACCACTGCTCTTTTAATAAATAGTAGCTGTTTTTAACTTTTGATATATTCACATATTTGATGTTTCTTCAAAGAAGTTTGGACATCTATAATCCGTTGGTTTAACGAACCTTTATAGGGAAGATTAGGCTTGTACAAATGTGTCTTGTACAAATGTGTAAGGAATGGACCATCAACTAAGACGTCAACAAGTTCAAGTAACACTTTACGTTCATTAGTCTCTCGGACTAAATATTCATATAAGAATCCTGTCCAAACCCACAACCGCTTTGAATGACCAAACCGCTTTCTAAACGCCCTTGCACATTGTAATGTGATGTCCAGATTACAAAAGGGTTCACCACCTAATATACTTAGTCCATCAATATAATTAGGTTCACAATAATCTAAAATTTCTTCTAACATAACATCATTAAATCGTTCACCATATCTAAAATTTTGCGCTACTTTGTTATAACAATTTTCACAAGCAAAAGGACATCCAGAAACATATATACTGCATCTTACCCCTTCACCATCAACAAAACTTTGCGATTCTATCTTTGCTATGTACCCCTGTCCATTTACTATGTCCAGCATTTTCATGATGTCGCATCTTTCAAATGTTTAACGCGCGCGCACATTTCTTTATGACGTCCCTCAATGGTAGGTCGTTGGACAGGATTACCTAAATAACCACAAGTTCTTTTCACCACATCTACAGTTGTTGGATCATCGTTACCACACTCTGGACATTGATATCCCGTTTCTGTGGTTTTAAAATCACCATGGAAATCACATAATCGACAATGATCAATAGGAATATTTGTACCAAGATAACTCACTTTATCATATGAATAATCCCACACTGATTCGAGCGCTTTCAAATTATGATTTAATTTAGGATATTCACAATAATGAATATAACCACCACTTGCATAAACAGGATAGTCTTTTTCAAAATCTATTTTTTCAAAAGGCGTGATATCTTTTCTAACATCATAGTGAAATGAATTTTGATAATACCCCTTATCTGTAATATCTGAGATATCGCCAAATCTTTCTCTATCCAGTCTACAAAATCGATCCGTTAATGATTCACTAGGCGTACTGTAAACACTAAACCATATGTCATATGTTTCCGTCCAACGTTGTTGATATATTTTCATCGCTTTAAGTATGTCTAATGTAAACGCCTTAGCTTTCGACTTAGATTCCCATTCAGCTCCATAGAAGACAGTAGCAGCTTCGTATAATCCAATATATCCCATTGATATTGTTGCACGTTGCCCTTTAAACAAGTTCATGATATTGTCCCCATCCTCTAAACGCCGTTTGAAAGCACCATTTTTATACAGAATTGGTGCATTATCTGGCGTAGCTTCAGCAATGCGTTGGATACGATAAACTAACGCATCATGCATAATGACCATGCGTTCATGAAACAATTTCCAAAACACTTCAATATCTCCTTTAGATTCTAAAGCAATACGTGGCACATTTAGCGTGACCACCCCCAAATTACATCTTCCATTATTTTCAAAGTTACCATCTACATCCTTCCAAGATGGTAAAAATGAGCGACATCCCATGGGCGCTTTAAAATCGCCAAGAAGTTCTACCGTTTTATCGTAATTCAAAATATCTGGATACATACGCTTCATAGAACATTGTAATGCGAGTTGTTTAATATCATAGTTAGGATCGCTAGGACTAAAATTAACCCCTTTTTTAATAGAAAATACTAATTTAGGAAAAATAGCAGTAATGCGATCTTTACCTAATCCTTTAATTCTCGTATGTAAAATGGCTTGTTGGATTTTACGACTATATTGATCTACACCAAGACCAAAACCAAGTGTCACAAATGGCGTTTGACCATTTGATGTATATAGCGTATTGATTTCATATTCTAAACTTTCAATGGCATCTCCAATATCTTGTGTAACTTGATAATCAACATATGACTCTATATCTTTAGTATCTACAAATCTTCTAGCAATCTTTCGATGTTTATTTTCATTGAACTTGGCATATTTGCTTAATAATTCATCTACTCGATCTATCGTACACCCACCATATTGACTACTCGACACATTAGCAATAATTTGTACTAATTGTGCCGAAGCTGTTTGAATTGATTTTGGTGATGTCACCGTTGCGTTTCCGATTTGAAAACCATGCGCCAACATACTTTCAGCATCAATCAAACAACAATTCGTCAGTGGTTGAAATGGATGATAGTCCAAATCATGAAAGTGAATATCTCCTTGTTTGTGCGCTTCAGCTACCTCTTTGGGTAGTAAGTGATTTAAAGCATATGATTTAGACACAACACCTGCTGTTAAATCTCTCATCGTTGAAAATGTCGCACTATCTTTATTGGCATTTTCGTTCACTACCGTTGGATCTTTAGTAATCAAGTTTTTTAAATCCGTTTCTAAGTTATTCATATTATCCCCTCTCATTCTATATATTGTATCTAAATAAAATATAGAACACTATATGTAGTGTTTCAATTCAGAGGTAGGTCGTTAACAAATTTGCCATAACAATTAGAAATTTTTATGAACTTTAGTTGCTTTCTCAAAAAGGTGCAGTCTTATAATTTTTAAGATTATAAGACTGCACCGCTTATAAATATTCAATAATACATCGATTTCGATAAGACGATTAACAACTCAACCTTATCACTTCAAACATTTAACAAATTTTTCGTATAACGCTCTCGCTTGTTGCTCATTTTCAATGCCATACACATTCATTCGACCATCTTTAAATACAGTCATTTGACAATCATCATAGCGCATTACTTTTGCAAATGGGTTATGCCTAACCACTGTAACAGGCAAATAATCCACATGATCAAACAGTTTGTGATTAAATCTTAGCAAAAATGCATCTCCACATTGTTTTTCTATTTTATTTTGTCTGGGATGATTCAGTAACTTATATTCACCTAATTCACAAACATCGCAATCATCGTTTTTCAGCTTATTCATATTCAATGCTTTAAAGTTCATCTTAAAACAATCCATCGTTAAAAGTTTGTGGGAAAAACCATACCCCGATACCCACCTAATTAATTCTGATACTTCTGCACTTGCAACTTGATAAATCACTGGTGGTAAGACCCCATTAATGGCACAACTTTCTCCAGTTGAAGGTATAGTTTCTAGTAAACATTTCAAACAAGGGCCTTAATAATCGATACCATAAACAGTACCTTTACTGCCTACTGCTGCACCATAAATCCATGGGAGACGATATTTGTGACAAATTTCATTGATTAAATATCTAATCGCAAAATGATCCATGCCGTCCATAATGATATGTGGGTGATATTCATTGATTATTGCTTCTATATTAGTATTTGTCAGCTCTTGATAAACTGCTGTAATACCTACTTCGCTATTGATACATTCAAGTTTCTCCTTTAGCGCTACAACTTTAGGAAGCATTTGTGCGGCATCTTTTTCATCATATAATGCTTGTCTATGTAGATTAGATTCCTCTACAATGTCCATATCTATAATTGTCAGTTTTCCCACGCCCATACGTGTTAATAATTCTGCACAATGACTCCCAAGTGCACCTGCTCCCATGATCATAACGTGCGTATGTTGCAATTGATGTTGGCCACTTTCACCAAAAGCATCATACCGAATTTGACGATTATAGCGTTGTGTCATAAGAATCCTATACCTTCAGTTGGACTACTTGCTTGCGCTGTATATTTCACTGGTATTCTTCCTGCTTCATAGCTCATTCGACCTGCATGAATACCTAATTTCATTGCTTCAGCCATTTTTACTGGGTCTTGTGCACTTGAGATTGCTGTGTTCAATAAGATACCGTCTGCACCTAACTCCATTGCATGACAAGCATCTTTAGGTGATCCAATACCTGCATCTACAATAACTGGTACATGAGCACGCTCAATAATATAACGTAAATTCAAAGGATTATTAATGCCTCTCCCCGTACCTATAGGTGACGCCAGTGGCATGACTGCATGAACACCTAATGTTTCTAAACGTTTAGCCAATACAACATCGTTCGAAATATAAGGACATACTATATAACCTTTTTCTAATAATATTTTGCATGCTTCATACGTTTCTATTGGATCTGGTAATAACGTTTCGTCATCACCGATAACCTCTACTTTAATCATGTCACAAACGCCGGCATGATTTGCAATTTCAGCAATACGCACCGCTTCTTTTGCTGATTTAGCGCCTGCTGTATTTGGAAAGGTAGTAAATTT
Source organism: Staphylococcus casei (assembly GCF_030294405.1). Lineage (NCBI taxonomy): Bacteria > Bacillati > Bacillota > Bacilli > Caryophanales > Staphylococcaceae > Staphylococcus > Staphylococcus casei. The sequence goes on along the minus strand of NZ_CP125718.1, from coordinate 178,101 downwards.
TGTTAAATCTACTTTAGCTAAAGGATTCGGTAAATTTTTGTCATATAAGTTCATTCGACGTACAGCAAATGTTAATACTTCCGTCTCTGAAGCATTAATTGCTTTTGTTTGTGTGAGCTCATCTTCAAATTTTCCAGTACCTAATAATAATCTTGAATTTAATGTGAATGGTCCTATATTGAACATCCTATCCGCCTCCTACAAATTCTAGTAATTCTAAACAATCTTTGTCGTTAACTATTTGTGTTGGAAATTGTTTTTGACTGATGAGTTCCTCATTGTGTTCTACTATGACGCGTTGCTCATCTAAACCAATCTCACGTATTAATTCTTGAATATTTAATGATTTCTCAAATGTAAAATGATCACCGTTTATGATACATCTCATTTTTTTGGCTCCCTTCAAATTGAAAATCTTCGAGTTGCGTAGGTCTATGACCACTTTGAATCCATCTACCCATTAATGATCCTATGTATGGTGAAAGTAAAATACCATTACGATAATGGCCAGTAATGACAAACAACCCTTTATCTATTTCATCCATAATAGGTTCTTCATTTGTACAATATGGCCTGATCCCCGACCATTGCTTTAATAACTGACTCTCTTTTAGCTTAGGCACATACTGTATCGCTTGCGTTAGCAACCATTGCTTTCCGCTTTCTGACACACCAACTGAAAAATCATCCATGTAACTAGTAGCTCCAATTAAATAACGCTGGTTCATTTTAGGTATGATATAACAACCATTTGTCATAAAGAGTGTGGTTTTCAAATCCAACTTACTATGTTCAACAAGTAACGCCTCACCTTTGATACCAGTGACTTGATTTTGTGACATATAGTTATTCAATAATTTACCACTCCAAGCGCCTCCTGCCACTATTACCTTTTCTGATAATAGCACTTCATCTTTCGTCACAACGCGATAACCGCCAAGATGATGACACTCAATGTTATGAACTTCCGTATTATAAATACGATGGATATGACGATGGCTTAATGATTTCAAAAGTGCTTTAGTATAATGATTCGCATTAATTTGATGATCATTAGGAATATGTATAGCTGATAAACCATCTGATATCATACTGCCGTTAGAAAGTCGCGACAATCCTTCAGAAGATAGCATCTTTACTGAATGATCGTACTGGTGTAAAAATTGATATTGTTGTATGACATTGACGTTATCTTCAAAATTTGCAGCCATTTTAATTAAGCCACTACTTAAATATTCAATATCTACCCCTACTTCATCTAACAAACTGTTACGTAAATCTTCAAACATGCTTTGAGAAGTTTGAGCTAGATGAAAAAGACTACTTTCTTCCGTAAATTCATTCTGTGCGCCCAGCATACCTCCTGCTTTGTATGACGCATGCATGCCTGGGACATCACGATCTACAATAGCAATATGCATTCCCAATTCACTCATTGTTCTTGCCACTGACATTCCTATAACACCTGAACCAACAATGATGGCATCATACATATTCAATCCAAACCTCCTTTAGACGACCTATATTGGTGTTACTTTTCCTCTGAAAAATAGATATACCTGCTATGCCATTGAATCCTTTAGGTAATTGCTTTAAGGTTTGTTGATTAATACCACCCAACGCAATAACAGGAATTTTGCTATTAACCGCTTCAATTATTTCAGCCGTTGTTCTCGGCATTTTTCCAGCTTTAGAATTGGTTTCGAACACATGACCAAACAATACGAAGTCTAGATTTAATTGCTCAGCATACCTAATAGCCATTTGACTATGTGTCGACATACTCACTTGAATTTCCGGTTGATTATATTTAAAACGTTTCACGCGTGCATCGCATTCTCTAAAATGGATTGCCTTTAAATCACAACGTCTTAAGACACAAACATTGTCGTGGATAATCACTTTGTCTTTAGGAAAACCATATTGTATGAGGTCCGTTATCCATGACACTAACATGGCCGTGGGCATCGGCGTTCTGACAATCAGGTAATCAATATACTGTTCAATGTGTTGATAATGTTTAGCGTCTTGTTTCGACAAATAATCATACTGTGTAATTGCAACAAACAATTTTCTCACCTCAAATAATAAAAAAAACGTTATTTCTCCGGCTGGAAAAATAACGTTGAATTAACGAATATACATTGTCTATAACGCCACTTTCCTACGCCAGTATAAGCTGGATCAGGTTCAAGGAATCCCTCAGTTGCTACTTCGGTCTCAGCCTTTATTAAAAGGCACTTCCAGTGGTCAAGCATCTATTAAATTTTAAATTATATAAATTACATTTACTTTTATTGCAAGAATTATTACATTCAATCTAACGCATTATCTTTATCTTTTCAAGTTTCTTTGTTAAGAAAAGACAAATGCTACTCCGAAATATAAGATTAACTTTATCATATCTCTAACCACAGAAAATTCCAAATTATAATCATTTTGATTCTTCAGATAATTTTAATAAGCGTTGCGTTAAGGGTTGTGTTTGACGATATACTGCTTCGTACACTTCAAAGTATTTCACGTACGATTGATGATATTGTTGACGTGGTGCAAAAGATTGTTCATAACATATGAATTTCTGAATAATTTCTTCCAAATGATTATACCATCCCAACCCACAGACAGCTAAGATCGCCGCGCCCATACACGGACCTTCTTCATATTTAAGCCGACTAATCTTTGCATCAAAGATATCCGCTTGTAATTGTAACCAAAAGTCACTTTTAGAACCTCCACCAATCGATACAATATGTCGAATATTCTTACCACTTTCACGTAAGTATTTGATAGATTCATAGAGCGAAAATGTAATACCCTCAATCACTGATCTTGCTATATCGCTATTATTATGCAACATACTAAGACCTATAAAACTCCCTCTAATACTGGCATCTCCATGAGGCGTGCGTTCCCCAGATAAATATGGCGTAAACAGTAACCCTCGACTTCCTAATGGTGATTGACTTGCTAAATCTATAATTTGTTCAAAGCTCAGATTTGACAATACTTTATTACGTAACCAATGCAGACTATCACCAGCTGCCAGTGTAACCCCCATAACATAAGACATTTGGTCCATAGCATGATTAAAGTAATGTATATTTTGTTTATATACTGCGTCTTGTGCATTTTCACATGCCAAGATAACCCCCGAGGTCCCTATACTGCACAATGTTTCATCAACCTGAGTGACACCAGCTCCCAATGCACCACAAGCATTATCACCCCCGCCTGCGAAGACGGCTACGTCATTAGTAAATCCTAGATTATTAGCAATAGAAGCATCGATATATCCCACGAAATCATGTGATGCGACAAGGTCTGGATATATATCACGAAGACCAAATCGTCTCCCTATTTCTTTAGACCATGCTTTTTCCTTAGGATTTAACAGTAACGTACTAGATGCATCAGAGTATTCCATATTTATTTTTCCAGTTAATTTGAAACGCACATAATCTTTAGGGAGTAAAAAGACCTTTATCTTCTCCCAATTATGTGGTTCATTATCTTTAATCCATAATAATTTGGTTAAGGTAAATCCTTCTAACACAGGGTTTGATAATACATATTCTCCTAATTCCTTTTTAATTTGTTCGCACTGTATGGTTGACCTAGTGTCATTCCATAAAATGGCATCACGTATCGGTTGATGCGCATGGTCTAATATAACTAAACTATGCATTTGTCCCGATAACGATAGTCCCTTAACATCAATATGCTGCATTTCATGTGTGCTTAATAATTGTTTAATACAACTTTGAGTAGCTTCAAACCAATCGTTTGGACATTGTTCATTAAACCCAGATTGATGTTGTATTATTTTTAAAGATTCACTTATTGTTTTTATTACTTCACCATTTCTAGTTACTGCGATTGCTTTTACAGAGCTCGTGCCTATATCGATGCCTAATACAGCTTCAGTCAATTTAATCGTCCTTTTTAAGTAGATTTTCAAAAATAATATATCGTCATACTGTTTTTAGTTTTTACAAGAACTAGTTATAACACGTTAAAAATAAAAATCAAATGCTTTAAAAATTTCGCTAGAGAAAAAATTTTAAAAGTGATAGCATAAATATCATATTTAATTTTTTAAGGAGGTCCATCATGTTTATTACTGAAGTAGCATTTTCAACAACTAAAGAAAACGAACAAAAGCTGTATGATAAAGTCAAAAAAAATGCCAATGAATTAGTGGATGTTGACGGTTTAATCGATGCAGAGGTATGGACAAAATCCAAAGGTGATGAAGTCGAGTACGTTATTGTCAGTAAATGGCAAGAAAAGCAACACTTCCAAGCTTGGGTATCCAGACCATCTCACGTGGCTGAACATAAAGAAATGAATAAAAAAGCTAAAGAAGGGGACAAACCTCAAAGCCCGTTCAAAAAAGTTTTGAAACAATATACAGTTGTAGAATTTTAAGTTAAATAGGCCTCATGAATTTCTACAAACAAAAAGGATAACACCATCTTGTCAGATGAGTGTTATCCTTTTTGAGTTTGCTTAATATACAGATTTATTAAAATAATATCTTAGAGCAATAAATAACTATAACAACCGTAATCGCACTAAATAAAGTAGATAAAAACACCAATTCTGCTGCAAGTTCAGGATTATTATCGTATTCTTGCGCAATGACTGAACTATTTACTGATGTTGGCATGGCTGAGGCAATAAACAAGGTTTGAGCAATAATGCCTTCTATCCCCATAAGCTTAATAATCACAAGCCCAATGATCGGTCCAATGATAAGTCTAATTAATATATATATGTATGAGGCAGATAATTTCAAACTAAATTTAATGTTCGCAATTTGGGCCCCAAGTAATAATAAGGCAATTGCAATCATAGCGTCAGCGACATAATTTGCTGGCGTCCAAATAAATTTAGGAATGGGTACATGATTATAATTCAATATAATTGCTAGTAATAAAGCATATAATACAGGCATTTTAAAATATCCAACCAAAGCTTTTAATTTACCAATTTGTATGGATTGAATAGCGAAAACGCCGTACGAAAAAGTAAATATATTCTGCAACGAAAGTACAATGACTTGCACTGACATCGCTAATGGGTCCCCTTTAAATACTAAGTCATTTACAGGAACTCCATAATTTCCAGAATTAAAAAATAAAATACTGTTGGTCAGCGTCGTGGCTTCCCCTTTGTCGCCTTTCCTCAACTTCGCTATTACACGCCCTAAAATATACAATACCAGCATGTAAATTATAAAAAATACAACAATATAAAATAATAAACTTAGTTCAAATTTTGTTTTGTAAAATTTAACAAATATAAACCCTGGTACGAAAACATATATGTTTAATTTCGCTAGCGTATTTAAGTCTAATGTGAATTTCTTGTGCAAAACAAAACCTAAAATGATCATGATAAAAATGGGCAATAGTACAGTTTGCAAGATGTACAACATTTCACTCATAGCATAACCCCCCTTACCCGGAATTATACATGAGAATATGCTATTTGTGACTAAAACACTCATTTTACAACATAGTAATTTCAAGTCTTCTAGCAGCCATTCAAAAATGTTTCACGTCAAACACACCCATTTGGCTTACAACATCGTATATCCATTTTTCAAAATCTATACTCCACCAAGAAATCACGTACATTAAGGCGGTCGTCAGTCTTCGGTCAGACAAACGTCAGTATGACCAATGCTATTACTTTCCTTTTTCATAATGATTAGACTTTCATATGCCCTCCCCTATCTACTGAGCTGCTTTGTGTGTGACACTTATTTTTTTCTTTTCTTCTCTTCCATAATAGCCATTATGATAAAACCAACTACCAACAATGGAGATAACATCACTAATATCATCATTTGACTCACCTCATTTATATAAATGATTATTTAATTTTTATAAAGTATTGTCATATCACTTTATAAAAGTTAAAAACCAACACTTTTAATTAAGTAAAATGCTTACAAATATCATAGCGTATTTATCTACCTCAAGTCATCTGTTATGACAATAATGTCACTAAATATACATTCCGTTATTTTAGTAATGTATTCATTCACCAACATCTCTACTTAAAAAGCCTAGAATGCTCACATGGACATTCTAGGCTTTTTAGACTTTCTTAAATTAATTCATCATATTTTACATTCTAATTAATACTTATAATTATTATCTCGATCATTTTGCGGTTGAGAAGCTGATTGTTCCTCTTTATCCAAATATTCTAACTCATCATCTTGTGTATAAAATTGATTATCATCATTGTCTTTTTTAGGTTTTCTAACTAATAGCATGATACCAGCTACAATCCATAAAATGGCATTAATCCAGTTGCCTAATATAGAAATAACTCCAGCAATAATTAACAAAACTCCAGCTAATTTTGCTTTCTTACCAATAAGTGTAGCAGCAATAATGGCTATGATAAGTACAATAATAGAGAATACCAATCCAAATGTAATCAGACTACTCAATATATCCAATATTTCTGTACTGTCTTGCTTGGTGAAACTACTATCTTGTTCTTGCATACTTTGAACTACTGTATCTTTAAAGTCACTATTCCCCATTAAAGGTAAGAAAAGTGCCATAGCAACGACTCCGATTAGCTGCAAAACAATACCAATCCATGAAAGTACACGCTCTATTGTTCTTTTTATCATAATAAAGTCTCCTTCAAATCATTTTTAGGTAAGAAAATTAAGACATTTAATGCACGTTCTATTCTTAATTTCAGTATACATTGAATAACCAACATTATATATGTAAAATATTGTAAATCTAATATTTTACTAGCAAAAGTATGCACCCAAATACTACAAAAAAACTGACAGAAGTTCAAGTCATTTCAGACTAGGACTTCTATCAGTTTTAGATTGACACGATATTCCCACTTTTACTATTTGTTAGTATTAACTTTTACTTTCTCGAAAAACTTCATCAATATGCGTCAACTGATCTACGAACTGTTCTATCTCATCCGTTGTAAATTTATTGCCTAAACGTGCTTTCACAGCTTTTGTTATCACAGTAGTTGCTTCTTTTAAAAATGCTTCACCTTCCGCACTTAACATTATTAACTTTATACGTTTATTGTCCGAATGCGCTCTTTGAACATATCCCATATCTTCTAATTTAGCCACACGTTTAGAAGCTGCTGTCTTAAATATATTTTGCAATGTTGCTAATTCATTGATGGTTACTTTACCTTCAGTCTGTATAATTCGCATCGCTTCAATTTGTTCTCTAGAAAGTAAATTGGCTAATCCAGTTTCTTTAACAATTTCGACTATTTCTTTATTCAAACGCAACATGACTACTTGAAATTTATTAATCGCTACTTCAATCGTTTGATCAACATTTTCCATCTGTTACTCCCCTTATTTCTGAACTTTACTTAAATTGCATTGAGAACGGCACTCTATCTCTTTTATTAAACCATAACAATACCAAGTATTGTAATAACATCATACCTACAATAATACTTGTCAATACAACTATGATGAAGGCAAAACTAAAGTGTCCTGCATTCGTAAAGATTGCTTCTCTATAACCTTGAATTGCATATGACATTGGTGAAAATGGGTGAATCCATCTAAAGAACTGTGCTGATTGTTCAATTGGGAACATACCTTCACTAGAACTTAATTGTAATATCAATAACAACATAGATAAGAATAAGCCAATTCTATCTAAGAATAAACCTAAGAATGTGGTAATTGTAATTGAAGCAATTGCCCACAGCAATCCGACCAATATAAATTTACCTACGTTGTCGATAGACATGTTGAATACAAAGATAACCCAACTACTCATAAGTAATGCCGTTAACGAACCTTGGATGATATATAACAACAATTTACCTAAGGCTTGTTTCAGTGAAGATACGCCTTTATCAACTGTTTTTCTCAATGGATATATCGCACTGAATGAAACTGCTGATACAAATATACTCACACTAGCCATATAAGGAACGATTGTCTCACCATATTTATCGGCATGTGTAGGGTTGTTTTCATTCACTTTTGTCACATTATTTAACGCTTTCTCATTTTTACTTTCAAAAGCTACATTTTTTTGCTGTGTCACTGAACTATCGATTTTCTCTTTTAATTTATCATTATTAGCTTGTAACTGATTTAAACCATCTGTCACTTGCTGGTTACCTGAAATTAATTGTTGTGCTGGTTGACCAACTGAAGGTGCCAATTGTTTAAGACCATCTGTCACTTGTTCATTGCCATCAATCAATTGTGACTCTGAATCTGACATTTTACCTAAAGCATTTGATGTATCTTCATAACCCGATTTTGATTTCTTAGCACTGGCAAATAATTCATCTAAGTAATTTGAACGAATATTATCTTTAATCGTGTCGGTTACTGTATTAATTGCTTTTTGTGCTGACTGACTACCTGTATAGCTAGAACCCGGGTTAACTTGTGTTTCTAAATCAATCTTTTTCGGATGTTTATCTAATAATGTTGTCGCATTATGAGACGCATCTTTAGGGACGATAATCGTACCTACACTATTCCCTTTTTTCAATTGTTTTGAAGCTTCTTTTTCAGAAACCTCTTGGAATTTAAATTTATCATTATCTTTTAACTTATCAACTAGATCATCACCAATCGATACCTTTTTACCATTCAATTTCGCAGATTCATCATGGTTAACGATTGAAATTTTTAATTGATCTGTTTTGTCGTATGGATCCCAAATTGAACCAACAAACAGTGCAACGTAAAGCATAGACACTATAGCAACTGAAAAAAGCGCCACAACTAACATTTTATTTCTGAATATAAACTTGAACTCATTAAACATATTTTGACTACCTTTCCTTTATATTGTACACCCCGTGTACTATTAAAATAAAATTATACCCATAGCATCAAAGTTCCTTTGCAATGGGATTTAAAGATACATTACTACACCTTTTCTACGTCGTGTGCACTATTTACCATACATAGTACACCCCTTGTACATTCACAAATAATACGCCCTTTAAAATCATTTGTCAACCATACAAAAGTAATATTTTCAGGCTATGATTGAATGTTTCTTTTGTATTTTTTCATTAATTCTATTGGGATGTGACAATAATCGTTAGGAAACTTATCTAATCTATCTTGATGTGCTTCTGAGCTTTTCACATAGTTTGTTAATGGTAATACCTCAACAGCAATATGTGTACGATCAGCCCTTTTTGCAATAAATTTTTGAGCATCATTCAGATGATGTGATTGCTCACTGTAAACACCAGTACGATACTTTAATCCTACATCTTCACCTTGTTTATTCAAACTATAAGGATCAATAATTTCAAACAGATGGCCCATTAATACTTTAACTGTTATCACTTCAGTGTTAAATGTAACTTTCACACATTCTGTATAACCATCGTAAACGCCATCGATGGTTTGAGATTTCCCATTTGCTCTTCCTGCTTCTGTGTCAATTACACCAGGAATTACCTTAAAAAATGCCTGGACACCCCAAAGGCACCCTCCCGCTAAATATATTGTTTCTTCCATGATGAATCTCCTCCCTTCATATTAGTAACGTTATGACAAGCACTGTGCATACTACAACATGAATATACGCTATAAGTAGGTCTTTATATTCATATCCAATATAAATAAGGAGACATATTTATAGATCTCCTTATTTATTATCATGCCTCATTTTGCAATCACCATTTATTATTATCTATCTTTTAGTCATTAAATCTTTTCGCAAATGAAACTAAGGTATCTTTAAAAACCTCTATAGATTCTATATCTGCATGTTCACCGTCTCCATGCCACGCGCCACCACTAGGTCCAAATTCAATGGCAGGTACATGATATCTTGAAAAATATCTTGTATCTGCATAGCCATGCTGTCCAAAAATATCCACAGAACTTTCACCAGTGACTTGCTTGATATGTTTGATTAGTTTTTGAATATACACGTTATCTACATCATTTTGGACAGCTGCACCTTCTAAGTGAATATCAATATGACCATCTGTAATACTTTCAATTTCTTTTATAATCTGGTCTTGATTTTGTGTTGGTAAATAACGGATATCAAATGATATCTGACATATATCTGGCACCTTATTATATACATCACCAGCACTAATTTTAGCTAAATTTATAGAAGGTTGGTCATAAATATTTGTAGCTTCCTTAGCAAATGGTAAGCTAATAAGCTGTTGATATAATTCAAAAGCTTTTACGACTGCATTTTCTCCTTCCCACGGCCTACTACTATGTGCTGAAGTACCTCTTAGTTCAATATCTATTTGTAAAATCCCTTTCGCTTGAAAACCAATACCAAGTTGAGTTGGTTCTGCACAAATAACAAAATCACCTAAATAACCTTGCTCTGTTAAATAAGCGGCACAATTATAACCACCGATTTCTTCATCAGACATCAACTGTAACTGAACTGTAGTATCATTCAAATCACTTTCTTGAAGCTCAGTTAAAGCAACCATCATCGCACTTACGCCAGCCTTCATGTCAGCTGTTCCCCTACCATAAACTTTACCATCTTTAATTTCGGGGCTAAATTGGCTTGCCTTACCACTGACGACATCGACATGCCCATTTAAAATAAGCTTCTTGTCACCTTTACCTACATTACAAATTAACATTTGATATCCATTATTCGATAGTATCTCAGGATCAAGTGATGCTTCTTTCAACCAATCATAACAATATTGTATTGTGTCATTCGCCATTTCTTTAGTCGAACTATCAAATGCTATGAGATCCAATAATAAATTAAGCGTTTTTGTCATAATATACATTTCCTCCTTCGATAGTAAATTCTTTCAAAGTATAATTTAATGATTGAAAATTGACAAGGTTTTGAAAATTTAGTAAACTTCAACTAACTTAAATGCATACGTTTTCAAACGATGCCATTATTTTAAAAGTGAATAATTATTAAGCAATGGGGCTTATATAACACATCTGTAGGATGGTTATGTAGGCTCTTTTTTATATTAAGGGGGATATGAAATGGTCGAAAAATTTAATTACAATTGGATTAACGGTGAAAAAGTTCGTACAGATGAAACAACGGAAGTGATTAATCCAGCAAATGGAAATATCATCGGTCAGGTACCAAGCATTGATGAAAATAAGGTAAAGCAATCCATAGAATCAGCCCATCAAGCATTTAAAAAATGGTCAAAATACACTGCAGAGCAACGTGGAGATATTTTAAATCAATGGGCCGTCAATTTGTTGAACAAGCAAGATGAACTTGCACACATCATGAGTGAAGAACAAGGTAAACCTTTTGCTGAAGCATATGGCGAAATTGGTGTATGCGCAAAATTCATCAAATGGAATGCAGAAGAAGGAAAAAGAATTTACGGAGAAATCATTCCTCCATCTTCACCTCAACAGCGCATCTCTGTTATTAAACAGCCCGTTGGGGTCTGTGGTCTCATCACCCCATGGAACTTTCCAGGAGCAATGATTGCCCGTAAAGTAGCGCCAGCATTAGCTGCAGGTTGTACAGTAATTGTAAAGCCTTCAAGTGAAACACCAAGAATTGCTATTGCAATATTTGATGCATTAATGGCCACAAATATTGATAAAGGCGTGGCTAATATCATAACCGGACATTCATCAATGATTTCTAATACATTATTTAGTGATCAAAGAGTACGTAAAATTTCATTTACTGGATCAACTGCTATTGGTAAAACATTAATGAAACAAGCTGCTGATCAAGTGAAACGGATTTCATTAGAACTTGGTGGCAATGCCCCTACAATTGTTTTACCAGATGCGGACTTAGATAATGCCGCTGATGCAATCGTGGAAAATAAATTCGAAAATACAGGACAAATGTGTAACGGAATTAATACAATTCTTGTTCATAAAGACATTAAAGCAGCAATGACTGAAAAAATCGTTTCACGTGTTCAACAATTGAAAGTTGGTCCTGCAACTGAAGCTGGTGTTCAAGTCGGTCCACTGATTAACGTTGCTGCAATTGAAAAAGTGGAAAAATTAGTCGCAGATGCACAAGATAATGGCGCTCAAATTGTAACAGGTGGTCAAAAGTCAGCTATCTCAGATTTCGGATTGTTTTATGAACCTACTGTTATTACTAATGTCAAACATACGATGGCAATTGCACAAGAAGAAATTTTTGGTCCCGTAGCTCCAATCATTCAATTCGATACTATAGATGAAGCAATCCAAATTGCGAATGCCTCTCAATTTGGCCTTGCTGCTTATTTCTTTACTAATAATGTTAATACTATTTATAAAATGAGTGAAAATCTTGAATTCGGCATGATTGGTGTCAATGGCACACAACTTAGCGTACCTCAAGCACCTTTTGGCGGTATTAAAGAAAGTGGCATGGGACGCGAAGGTGGACATCATGGCTTAGACGGATTCCTAGAATTAAAATATATTTCATTATCGTTGCAAGACTAATTACTCAAAGGAGTTAGATATTATGACTGAATCAAACATAACTGGAAGCATTACTAAAGATAAGTTACTCGAATTAGTAAAAGAAGAAAAGATTGATACTGTCGTACTTGGATTTTGCGATATGCAGGGACGCCTTATGGGAAAACGTATCACAGGTGATTTTATTTTAGAAAATGATATCTCAGAAGGTACACACTTTTGTAACTATTTATTAGGTACTAATTTTGAAATGGATACAAACGATGGATACGAATATATGAATTGGGACAAAGGCTACGGAGATTATTTAGCTAAACCTGATTTGGATACTTTGAAAGTAGTACCTTGGCTTGAAAGAACAGCTTTAGTATTTTGTGATGTTTACAGCGTTGATGGTGAAGAAAAAATTGAAATTGCTCCCCGAAATATACTTAAAAAACAAATTGAAAAAGCTGAAGCTCATGGTTTATCACCACATATGGCAAGTGAGCTTGAATTTTACTTATTTAATGATTCTTTCTCAAATATTAATAAAAAGGGATACAGTCAATTAGAACCAGCTGGCCATTTAAATGAAGATTATAACTTATTACAAGGATCTAAAAACGAGCCCATTTATCAAGAAATCAGACATCAAATGCATCTGATGGGCATCGTCATTGAATCATCTAAAGGTGAAGCTTACAAAGGACAACATGAAATTAACTTAAAATACTCAAATGCATTAAAAGCAGCCGATCAGCATTTAATGTTTAAACATGGTATGAAAGAAATTTGTATTCAAAATGATAAATCCGTTACTTTTATGGCTAAACCATACGAAGCATGGACAGGTTCTAGCGGTCATATCCACCTTAGTATGATGGAAAAAGGTACTCACAATAATGCATTTTATAATGCTAATGATGCTGAAAATCCAATGTCCGAAACTATGCGCCACTTTTTAGCAGGCATTATCAAATACACAAGAGATTTTGCATTGATGTTTGCGCCATATGTGAACTCCTATAAACGTTTTGCACCTAACTCATGGGCACCAGTCAGTATTGCGTGGAGCAAAGATAACCGTTCTGCTGGATATCGTATGGTAGGTTGTGGTAATGCCTTAAGATTTGAATCTCGTATTGCAGGCGCAGACATGAATCCCTACTTGGCATACTCTGCATTAATCGGTGCTGGTTTATATGGTATAGAACATAAAATACCACTTTCCGAAGAATTAAAAGGTAACGCATATAACCAAGATGACGTTGAACGTATACCTTCATCTTTACATGAAGCCATACTCACTTGGAAAAACAGTGATGTAGTTAAATCAGTGCTTGGCGAAGATGTCGCACAACATTATTTACACGCCGCTCAAACAGAACAAAATGATTTTGATTCATATGTTACAACATGGGAGCGTTCAAGATACTTTGAACAAAGCTAATCGATAATAAGGAGGAATAATCATATGAGATTACAAGATAAAGTATGTATTATCACAGGTGCTGGCGGAGGTATGGGCCGAGTTGCCGCACAAATGTTTGCAAATGAAGGTGCCAAAATTGCTGTTTTTGAAAGAGATGCACAAGCTGGCCAAACAACTGTAGATGAAATCACTAAAAATGGTGGCCAAGCTCAATTCTTTAAAGTAGATATTGCCAATGAAGCTAATGTTAAAAATGCTGTAGAAGCAACAGTACAAACATTCGGAAAGATTGATGTACTATACAATAATGCTGGCGTCATGCCAGAAGCTGATAATTCAGTTGTAAATACAAGTGAAGACGTTTGGGATCTAGTCATGAACATCAACGTTAAAGGGATTTTCTTAATGACCAAATATGTGATTCCCGAAATGGAGAAAAATCAATCTGGATCTATTATTAATATCGCTTCCTTTGTTGCTGAAATGGGTTGTTCAGTCCCTCAAGATGCTTACACTGCTTCAAAAGGCGCAGTTGTATCGCTTACGAAATCATTGGCTATCCAATTTAGACCTAAAGGGATTCGCACAAATGCTATCAGTCCAGGGCCTATAGAAACACCATTACTTATGGAATGGCTCGTTTCTGATGAAGACGCTAAAAATGTACGCTTAAATCGACAACCTGCAGGTCGTTTCGGTAAACCTGAAGACATCGTAAACTGCGCTTTATACTTAGCTTCTGATGAATCTGATTGGACAAACGGCGCTAATATCAATGTTGATGGTGGTATTACCGCTAACTATTTCTAAAATACAAAAATTATTTCAACAACATAAAACAGCTTATAAACTACCCTTCAGGTAATCTATAAGCTGTTTCAATTTGTCTAACAGTAACTGCGACCACAAAACCCACGTCTACAACCGGTTTTCACAAAATACTTTATACCATGATTAAATATTATTTTTTAATGTATTCATCTGGGCCAATAATCCCTGACTGTCTATCAATCGCTTCAAGCTTCCTTGCTTTGGGTAGACAAAGTAAGTAGGCAAAGATAATTGCTAGCACCCCTGCACTCAACTTTCCTACTAATACTGCGGGAATTAATGTCGGTTGGAAGTTGGCGGTATAAGATAAATGATCGCCTAATAAGAAAGCTGCACATACACCGAATGCAATGTTAATCACTTTATCTTTAGGTGGCATATCTTTAACCAATTTAAACATCGCTAAAATATTAGCAATGGTTGCTATAATACCAGCACTTCCTACTTCACTTAAACCAACTTTTTTACCTGCCTTAGTTAAGATGCCAGAAAAATATTTTCTTATCAAGTACACCATTGGGAATGCACCTGATAACATAATCGCAATATTCCCCGCATTTTCTAAGGCTCTAAAATTATCTTCTTTATCAGCCATAATAGGATCAAATCCCCATACGCCAAATACGTGCGTGAAAAAGCCTGTAAAAATTTCTACTACTGAAAAAACAAATACCAATTTAATTACAGTGTCCAGGATTTTACCAAAAATGATAAACAATTTAATCATCATATCAGAAAAGAAATATAAACCTAGCGCCGTTACAACTACAAATATAATCAAAGGTAATAAATTCAAAAATACTGACGTAAAACTTATTGAAAATATATGGGATGCTGCCCCAGCCGTCTCAATGGCTGTACGCACCTTCATATGACTAAGCAACATAATAGTCGTTGAAATAAACACACCAAAAGGAATCGCTAGTAATCCAGACATAATACCTAAAGCCATGTATTTATGATCTCTTTTATCTAACATCGGTAAGCCTAACGGAATAGTAAAAACAATTGTAGCACCAGCCATGAATCCAACGACCATCGCCATAATCCAACCTTCATAACTTTGCTTTAAGACTTCCGCCAGCTGATATCCGCCCATGTCGGTAGCTAGAATAGATGTCGCTGCAATGGCAGGATCCGCACCTATTTTATCAAACATAGGTCCGAATACATTTTCAATAAATTTGGAAATAAACGGAATAGAAGCCATAATCCCAGCAGAATTCGCAAATATCGGCCCTATCGTATATATCCCTTCCATAAATTCTTTACCTATACCCTTTTGTGCATTTCGAATTGCGCCAAAAGCCCCCATTACCGCACATGCCATAATAATATAAATAATTATCGTTCCAATATGTTCCATAACTCATCCACCCCATGATTTACAATTTCATATAGAAAACAAAAAGATGCCTATCGGTTGTACCAAATAAGCATCTTTGCTTTAATATATTCACTTTTAAAATTTACTTTTCACTTTATTGACTAATGACTTTTCGGGCTACGCTATCAATACCCACTTGATTATCCATGCTCAGTTTCCTAAGCTTTTGATAGGCCTCATTTTCACTAATTTTAAGCTGTGTCATCAGATGTCCTTTGGCTTTTTCAATGACTTTTCGATTTTCAATCTCAATATAAGATTGTTCGATTTCGTTTTTCAAGGTTTTCATTTTATCAGCCTGTGCTAATGCAATTTCGACTGCTGGTAATAATTGCGATTCTGAAATAGGTTTGACGATATATCCTACAATATTAGGTTGCTTCGCTTCTTCTACAAATTCACTTTGACTATATGCAGTAAGAATAAGGATAGGTATATCTTCGTACTTCTTTCCAATAATCTTACTTGCTTTCAGCCCATTTAACTTCGGCATTTTAATATCCATGATAATTAAATCTGGCTTAACCTGTTCAGTTGCTTCAATTGCTTTTTCACCATTGCTAACTGCAGATGCAATACCATATTTTGCTGCTTTTAACATTTCCACAATATCTAAACGAACAATTGATTCGTCTTCAACGACCATAATTTTCTTCATATCAGATACGCTCCTTGTAATGAAATGTAATTTGTCCTAAAGTACCTATTGAATTCCTCACAATATCAAAGGATCCATCTAAATCATTTTCTGTAATTGTATTAACAATATTCAAACCAAATGATTCTTGAAAATTCGACTCTGCTTCTCCATCGTCTTGAATTGATAACTTTAGCATCTTTGAATTACTTTCATAAGTTAAAGCTACACATATGCTCCCCACATTCTGTTGGTTAAATGCGTGTTTCACGCAATTCGTAATCAATTCATTTGCGATTAAAGCTAACGATACTGCCACATTAGAAGGTAAAAATATGGAATCACTCAAGTTGTAAGTCATATGTATCGATGTATCAGTAGTTGATTCATTATACACGAGCATGTTCCCTATTTTCTTTATTAATTTTCCTATGTTAACTCTATCTGTATAAGATTCGTCTAGTATCACTTCATATACAGAAGCAATACTTAATATACGATTCAGACTTTCTTGAAAATATGGTTTACTATCGTCTGGTAAGCCTCGTCGCATTTGTAATCTTAATAAACTCGCTACAGTTTGTAAGTTATTTTTAACACGGTGATGTACTTCTCTAATGGCTACAGATTTGGAAATCAATTCTTTTTCTTTTTCTTTTAAATCTGTAATATCTTTTAACATAATAAGATGACCTGTCACACGGTTATGTTCAAATAGCCTAATACATTTAACTTGGAAGTAGTATTGTTCCATTTCGCGTTCTTCTATAGTAATAATTTGGCCATCCGTTAACATATCTTCAATACTTGGAAATAAATCTATAAACGAATTTCCAGTTTCACAGGTTACATTTAATAAATCTTGTACAAGTTCTTCAGCGGTCAGATTAAAATATCTTATATTCAAATCCCGATCAATGTTGAACAAACTCTCTTCTATCATGTCCGGAAAAAATATTTGGCTTTCACTGGATTGGGAAACAATACGACTCAACGTGTCGGTAGCATGCGTGAGTGCCTTCATCTTATCTTCTTCCAAAACCTTATTACTCACATCTTTTTCCATAATTAATGCGCCAATAGTGTGATTGTTTAAGGTCACAGGTGTTACATTTTGTTCTACGACTTTACCTTCTTGTGACACTGCTCTGTGCTGGTGTTCTGATTGACCTGTCTTTAATGTTCGAAATACAGCTGGTTCAAATTTCTCGTACACATTTTGTGCTAGGACAGAATTTTGGTACAGTGTTTTCACGTGCTTAGGTGCTGCTTCTGCTACAACGATAATTTGATTAAATTCAACTGCAGGACAATCTATAAATACGTCAGCATTATTTAAATCTGCAATTTCTTGTAAATGATTCGCAAGTTGCTCTATTTTTAAAATTTCTAGTTCCGTTAAACCTGTATGCTTCTTACATATATTTCTCGTCTTATTAATCATGCATCATTCCAAACAATATAATGTTGTGAATTTTTCGAAAATTTTATTCTTAACCTATTATGAAATTTTGCTTAAAAAATGTCAACGAGAAACCGAATAAAAGAAGATATGCCGATACATATCCCCTAAGTGAAATTTTTGAATTGAATAATATACCTTTTTTGTTACAATATAGTGAGGAGAATTTTGTTCTTTTATTCAAAGTGACTTAATCGGTGTGATTAAAACTTTTAAAGTTGAAGATAACAGCTATAGATTACAAATAACAAGCGTTCAAACTTAAATTTTATATAAATGAATAATGAAAAGACTATACTAGAGGAGAATCGAATTATGGATTATAGAGTATTATTGTATTATAAATATACATCACTTGATGAGCCCGAAACATTTGCCACTGAGCACTTAGATTTTTGTAAATCATTAGATCTTAAAGGTCGTATTTTAGTATCAACAGAAGGGATTAATGGTACTGTATCAGGTACTATTGAAGCAACGGACCAATATATGGAAGCCTTACAATCAGACGAAAGATTTAAAGGGATTACCTTTAAAGTTGATGAGTCTGAAGGTCATGCATTCAAGAAGATGCACGTGCGCGCACGTGAGGAAATTGTTGCTTTAGACTTAGAAGATGACGTTAATCCTAGAGAATTAACAGGCGCTTACTTATCTCCAAAAGAATTTAAAGAAGCTTTACAATCAGATGATACTGTAGTCATCGATGCGCGTAATGACTACGAATATGACTTGGGTCATTTCCGTGGCGCTGTTCGCCCAAACATTACTAGATTTAGAGACTTACCTGACTGGATTAAAGAAAACAAAGAACAATTTATGGACAAGAAAATTGTCACTTATTGTACTGGCGGCATTCGTTGTGAAAAATTCTCTGGCTTCTTATTAAAAGAAGGCTTTGAAGATGTTAGCCAACTTGAAGGTGGTATCGCTACTTATGGTAAAGATCCTGAAACTCAAGGCGAATTATGGGACGGTAAAATGTACGTCTTTGATGAACGTATTAGTGTAGAAATCAACCAAGTAGATAAAAATGTCGTCGGCAAAGAATGGTTCGACGGTACACCTTGCGAGCGTTATATCAACTGTAGTAACCCTGAGTGTAACCGTCAAATTCTAGTTTCAGAAGAAAATGAAGCACGTTATTTAGGTGCTTGCTCACATGATTGTGCTGCACAAGAAAGCAATCGCTATGTAAAAGCGCATAACATCAGTGATGAAGACAAAGCGCAACGCTTAGAAAACTTTAAAGACCTTGTACATCAATAGTATTAAAAAATCCTGCTATGCTTTAATCATGGCAGGATTTTTTATATTATTTAATTATTGTAGATTCATAAAACCATTCCCCAACACATCTCTCACATCATGAATAACAAGAAATGCATGTTCATCGTGTGAATTTACGATTTTCTTTATATGCGAAAGTTGGTTTTGAGGCACAACCACATACAATACTTGTCTCTCTTTTTGCCCAAAACCGCCTACACCATTTAATAATGTTGATCCGCGACCCGTCTCCCGATTAATTTGATTACTAATCTTCGTATTAGCTTCAGAAATAATTGTAATTGCCTTTTTAGGGTTAAATCCTTCAATGACAAATGACATACTTTTTTCAACAATGAATAACATGACAATGGTATACAATACTTTTTCTATAGGTAAGACAATTAAGAATGATAATACAATCAATGAGTCCAAGACAAACAACGCTTGTGAAGTCTTAATTTCAGAATACTTATTGATAATCTTCGCAATAACAGATGTTCCCCCAAGTGTACTGCGTGCTGCGATAACTAGTCCTGAACCTATCCCTATTAGTACACCAGAAAAGACAGTATTTATAAAATCTGATTCTATGTGTAAATTAAATGGTTCTGTGATACCGATAAAGAAAGAACTTGAAATAACTGTAATTAAAGTATAAATAGCTGTCGTTTTACTTAAATATTTCCAACCAACAACAATCAAAATCAAATTTATAATCAATGAAGTGAGTGCTGGTGATAATCCAAGTGTATATTTTAAGTTTAATGAAACGCCGACCGTACCACCCTCACCCAAATTAGAAGCAATGATAAATGCATTGATCCCAATAGCAATGATAAAAGTCCCTAAAATACAATAGCATATGTTTTTCAAATGAATTCTATATAACATATTCCTCCCTCTCTTTCTTAGATTATTTTTTAAATCAAACCCCGTTTTCCAATCATTTAACAACGTATCTATAAACATAAAAAAGAAACTTTCTAGTTCGCTACTAAAAAGTTTTAAACATATTTTTTATGACGTTCGTTATATCCACACAAGCTACTATACTAGTACATAATCCCCTTCATTTCAAACAGATAAACTAAACAAATTTAAAAAATAATTTAAAATTTCAACTAACAGAGATTATATTGTCCTTAAAATTGTCACTTATGAAAGAGTTATAATTTATATAAAATAAAAAGATAGTGTTGATTTATATACATTCACTTTACTTATAAAACAAAAGAAAACGAGGAGGTTCAATTTGAATATCTTAAGAAATGAATTACCTAATACAAAGATACCTTATATTATCGAAAATGGTTCCGGTGAACATTTTATATGGAACAGACAAGTATTCACCTTTTTATCAACAAACAAAAGTACAGGAGATATGTTTGAAGTTGTCACTATTACAGGTGGAAAGAACGAATATTTTCCTGCGCATCTGCATGAAAACATGTATGAATCCATATTAGTAACAGAAGGTGTACTTAATATTCATTTAGAAAACGAAACATTAACATTAAATAGAGGTGATTATGTACTTATCCCCCCTGGTTTAAGTCATGGCTATAGTATGCAAGCACACCGAACAAAAATACTTACCTATACGATTGATGGAAACATAACAGAGATGTATCAATTTATAGGTCAACAGTATAGTCATCCCAAACAGCCTGCTTATATTAGTCAGTCTGAAACTTTACCAAAATTAGACTTAGAAACTCAATTTGATATAAAATTTACTGATAAAAATACCACTGATTCTAAAATTTTATATTGGCCTTCCGGCGAGGGAGACAATGTCTTAACAGGTGATCAGTTACATTCATTAATAACAACTCAAAAAGACACAGAAGACAACTATATTGTTGTGTCTACGGAAGGACCAATTGGTGATGCGATTGTATCTCATTATCATGAGAAACATACAGAGACGTTTTACTGCTTTGATGGCAAAGTCACAATGTGGGTAGGAGAACAAGATCACAAAATTGTTTTATATCCCGGTGATTTTTTACATGCACCAGCAGGGACAATACACTCTTATCGTTTCGATGCACACTATAGTAAAATGATTGGTTTATTAGTACCAGGATTATTTGAACCTTTCTTCCGAACATTAGGTGAACCCTATGATTTCACGACATTCCCTAATGAACCTCGACCTTTAAACTTTGAAAATGTCATCGCAAATATTGATACATTAGACCTCAAATTTGTGTCACACGAATAATAGTTTTTAACATCATACTTATTCATTAAGATAAATAATTGAATGAAAATGTGACTAAAGCCCTAGCAGTTTAATGGCTACCTCTTACTATAAATGATATGGTTATTAGTGCTATAAAGCTTGTTCTCTTTCCTATCTGATTCTTATGTAGTGTTAAAATATTTATAGTATAATTGTTTTTAAATATTAACAAGGGAGGTACTTATTATGAAATTTGATGAATTTTCAATTGGAGATACATTTACAACCAAAGATTATAAAGTTACAGAAGAAGATATTTATAAATTTGCCAGCGAGTTTGATCCACAATATATGCATATAGATAAAGAAAAAGCTGAGCAAGGTCGCTTCAAAGGGATTATTGCTTCTGGTATACATACCCTTTCACTTTCTTTTAAGCTATGGGTCGAAACAAAAAATTATGGCGAAGATGTCATTGCTGGAACACAAATGAATAATATTAAATTTATTAAACCTGTATTTCCAAATGATCATTTACATGTTGTTATTAAAGTCACAGATAAACATTCTATCAAACCAGACAGCGGTCTATTAACTGTGCGTTTATCGACATTTAATCAAGACGATGATATTGTCTTTAAAGGGGAATTAACCGCACTTATAGCTAAATAAAACCAACATAATAATAGGTTGGTTCAGTACATAGACAAACCAAATGCATTTTAGCATTTGGTTTTTTTAATTTTAACGCTCAGCTTCTTTAACCTCTTTTATAACTTACACGCGATTACCTTAATCTTTATAACACTGATGCTTCCTGATTCACTGTGGTTAAATCTTCAGACAGCCATGATATGAATTAGTACAATGATGATTTTACGCTTTATATTTTACAGTCATAAATTAAGTATTTTTCTCAACAATAAAGCGCTCTCCTTTTATGCCTATAAAGCATAACTAAAAATACATTATAAGTATTTAACATACACTTTTTTATCTATTATCATAAAAGTGTAAATAATACATGCCTGCTTTATACAAAAATTATAAAATAAATAGTTTTAAAGGAGCCTTATATTATGAAAATAGAAAAATTAAATTTAACAAACGATTGGGATAAAGTTTTCACTCAAAGTGATAAAGTAAATCATAAAAAAGTAACATTTATTAACCGATACGGCATTACACTTGCTGCTGATTTATATGTGCCTAAAAATACAAAAGGCACACCATTGCCTGCATTAGCAGTGAGTGGTCCATTTGGTGCAATCAAAGAACAATCTTCTGGTTTATATGCACAAACTATGGCTGAAAAAGGATATTTAACAATTGCATTTGATCCTTCATTTACTGGCGAAAGTGTAGGTACACCAAGAAATGTAGCTTCACCTGATATCAATACCGAGGACTTCCAAGCTGCTGTAGATTTTCTTGTTACCCAAGACAACGTAGATAGTGAGAAAATAGGCATTATCGGTATCTGTGGTTGGGGCGGTATGGCGATTAATGCTGCAGCGATCGACACCAGAATTAAAGCTACTGTAACTTCTACAATGTACGATATGACTCGTGTTAATGCGAATGGCTACTTTGATAGTGAAGACAGTGAAGCACAACGTTTTGAAAAACGACAAGCTTTGAACAAACAGCGTACAGCAGATTATAATAATGGGGAATATCAGTTAGCTGGAGGCGTTCCAGATCCACTTCCAGATGATGCACCCGATTTTGTGAAAGATTACCATGATTATTATAAGACGCAGCGCGGTTACCACGCACGTTCTTTAAATTCTAACGGGGGTTGGAATGTAACAACGTCCCTATCATTTTTAAATATGCCATTATTGCAATATAGTCACGAAATACGCAGTGCTGTATTGTTAATTCATGGAGAGCAAGCGCATTCTACTTATTTTAGTGAAGATGCCTATAAAAAATTAAAAGGTGACAATAAATCATTAATGATCATACCAGACGCTGTTCATACAGATTTATATGATAAAACTGATATCATACCTTTTGAAACAATAGATAAGTTCTTTAAAAAATATTTATCATAATTAGTAAAGCCATCCAAAACGGATGGCTTTACTGTATTTTTTTAAATATGAATTTGTTATCTAAGCGCTT
This sequence comes from Staphylococcus casei, assembly GCF_030294405.1. Classification (NCBI taxonomy): domain Bacteria; kingdom Bacillati; phylum Bacillota; class Bacilli; order Caryophanales; family Staphylococcaceae; genus Staphylococcus; species Staphylococcus casei. The sequence continues at coordinate 154,347 of NZ_CP125718.1, read as the reverse complement.
CTTCTCTTGGTTTTAAAACCGTTTCATAATTATCTATCTTTTTATTGAGAAGCTCTAAAGTATCCTTCATTTGTTGTATTGTATTTAATACCGTTTCTCTTTGCTCTGATAATATAGCCAATCGCTCCGCTTGAGTATCTTCGCCTTGCTGAAAGAGCTCTAAGTAATGTGCCAACGCCTCAATTGAAAGTCCAGATTGTCTCATACATTTCGCTAAATTAATCCAATTCAAATCATCTTCAGTATAATTTCTGACACCACCATTTGTTCTAGCAATTTGGGGAATGATTCCAATTTTTTCATAGTAGCGGAGTGTATCTATACTTATGTCCATTTTTTTACTTACTTCTGATATAAGCAAATGCTCACTTCCTTTATCTTTTTTTAATCATACACCCTCGAGTTCAAACCAAGTCAACAGTAATACATTTTAATTTATTTTCCCTCTATTTAAAATTTCAAATCCGTTTCCTTCTATTATATAGATGATGTATAGTTCTTATAAATTTATAATAATAACTAGAAATCTATACTATCGTTGACTCTAGAGTTAATAATACTTCTTTAAATTTTCAATTAAAATTTTTAAATTTGTATCTATATATTTATTTTTATGTGTTAGTAAATAAAAATAGCGTTCTATGTGTAAAGGTTGAACATCTAGCTTTTCAAAATCGTATGGTGTAAGTGTTGTTTTTGAAACAATGGCGAACCCATTTCCTGCATGAACCATATGCTTAATTAAACTCGTATTATTAATTTCTACTAAATTCGGGTGTAATTGTAATTGTGATAAGCCAATTTCTTGATAGACACGTGTACCGGAACCTCTTTCACGAATAAAACACGTATCTGAAAGCACTGTTTTTGTTTTTTTATGAATTAACACCATTTCATCTTTCGCAATACGTGTACTGTGTATCATATGATCCTGTATTTCCTTTTCAATAATCCCTAAATCAATAATATTATTTTTAATATTTTGTATCATTGATTCTGAATTATCTAAGTGTACATGGATGTATAGTTCCGGATATCTTTCTGCTAAATCTGTAAGGTGTTGAGACAATCGATATTCTCCATAGGTGAAACTACTTCCTATTGTAATCTCCCCTGAAATTGTATTTGGCTTCATTTTCAAATCATGCCATAGTGCTGCTTCTAAGTGTGCACGTTGCAATGCATATTGAAATAGCTTTTTACCATCATTTGTTAGTGTTAATTGTGCATGTCTAAACTCAAATATTTTCACATCATATTGTGTTTCAAGTCGTTTAATATCTCGGCTGATAGATGGTTGAGATGTGTATAAATTCTCAGCCGCTTTAGTGAAACTTTGTGCCTTTACCACTTCAGTTAATACTTTAAATGGATCCACAAGCCACGCCTCCTCGTTATTATCCTTTATATTATAACAATTTTGTTATGGATTATATACTAAATATTTATTTCACGTTATAGAATTATGGTGCTAGACTTGTAATATAAGGAGGAGATAAACGTGATAACTTTTAAAAATAAATCATTCGTCATTGGCCTATTTTTTACATTTATGATTGCAATCATTAGTTTGTTAGTTACAAAGTTGCCGATATTGGATAAAGTTGGTGCTTTATCTATAGCAATATTGATCGCGATTATATATAGACATTTTAAAGGTTATCCAGAAAAGTACCGTCAAGGTATTACTTTCTCTTCTAAACGATTATTGAAATTCGCTATTATTTTATATGGTCTAAAATTAAATATTTATGATGTTATTGGCCAAGGTAGTGGCTTACTATTTATCGATATTGGCGTCATCATTTTGACCATTGCATTTATATTTGTAATTAACATATTTTTAAAAGGTGACAAACATTTAGTGTTACTCTTAGGTATAGGTACTGCTGTGTGCGGTGCTGCTGCCATTGCAGCTGTTTCACCGATCTTGAAATCTCGTGAAAAAGACTCCGCAATGAGTATTGGTATTATCGCTCTAATTGGCACTGTATTTTCACTTGCTTATACATTGATATATTCTATTTTTACAATTTCCCCACAAGTTTACGGTATATGGTCAGGCATTAGTTTACATGAAATAGCCCACGTTATTCTTGCCGCAGACTACTCAGGTCAAACGGCATTAGAACTCGGTTTATTAGGCAAACTTGGTCGTGTATTCTTATTAATACCATTAAGTATTATTTTAATTATCGTAATGAATTTCAAATCAAAAGCGTCTACAACACAACAACAAATAGATATCCCTTATTTCTTATTAGGATTTGTGGTGATGGCTTTTATTCATACTTATGTTGATTTACCTGCAGTATTGATGCAAGTAGTTAATATCATCACTACCCTAAGCTTACTTATGGCTATGGTTGCTTTAGGCTTAAACGTATCATTTAAAGATTTAAAAAATCGTGCATTCAAACCCTTAGTTGCCGTCATTGTTACATCTATTTGTTTATCAATAGCAACATTTTTATTTATCAATGTTATTTATGGGTAGTAAAAAAATGGAGTAAATGGATCCAAAGTTATGTATATTTATTTAACTAAGTTAAAACAAAAAAACCCCTATCTCTAAAATAGAAATAGGGGTATCTCATGTCTTTTATATTAAGTAAATACTGCTTTTTAAATTATGCAGTAACCCATTGTGATGCACCAGCTGAGTTGTATAAATCTACTGCTGCTTGGTCTTGTACTGATTCTGGTGCTTCAGTTGGTGATACACCTTTATATTCTGCAGGTGCTACTGAATCCCATGTACTTTGTAAGAATTGGTATTTACCTGCTGCACCTGATGAAGGGTTTACAGCTTTAAGATCGCCACCTGATTCACGTTGAGCGATTTGTTGTAAATGAGCGTTAACATTTACTGATGAACCTTCTGAAGCTTGACTTGATTGCGTTGTAGTCGCTTCTTGTTGTGGTTGTTGTGTTTCTGCTGTTTGTGGTGCTGCTTCTTGTTGTGGTGCTGCTTCTTGTTGTGGTGCTGCTTCTTGTTGTGGTGCCGCTTCTTGTTGTGGAGCTGTTTGCTCACTGTTATCTGTAGATTGTTCTACTGAACCATTAGCATCTCCGCCAAAGCCCCAGCTAAAGTTTTGACCGTCTGATTCAAAGTGATAATCAACACCATCTACATTAAAGTTATAGTTATATGCACCTTCTTGAATCGGTGATGCATTTAATTGGCTTGAATTTGTTTGTGCTTGTTGCGCTAATTGTGCTTCATTAATTCCTGTTTCAGAAGCATCCACTGAATTTCCTGCTGCTCCTGCTGTTACCCCAAGTCCTACTGCTAACGTTGATACGATTACTGCTTTTTTCATTATTAAAAAATCCTCCCAAATAAGATAATTAGTCGTTCGATTAATTTGCTAGATTTACTATAACACCTAAAAATGAGTTGTAGGTTACAGACAGGTGAAAAAAACAGGTCTTTCTTTACATCCTAATGACAAGAAAAATGATGCTATTCTCGACAAAAAGCGATTCAAACCCTTTCATGTAAGCTTTAATCACATAAATTACGTTGTATTCCACTGTAACACAAGTGTAACAAGTTACGAAAAATCCTTATTTATACTTTTATAAATAGATATTTCATTTATTAAAAAACATTTGATAGAAACTATTTTTTTGAATATATATTTTACAAGTAATCATCATTGTTTTACAACAAAGTAAACTGCCTAAAACACTTTGTTTTAGGCAGTTTACTTTTATTTTGATAATGCTATTTTAATATGTGCGAGATGGTGTGCTTCATGCCAAGCTAATTTGGCTACTTGTTTAGCAACCGAAATTTCACCGCTATCCTCAAGTGTAAATATTCGATGTAAATCCGATTCATTCAAACCATTTCCTAACGCTACGATTCGAGTATTTAAACCTTCTAACAACTTAATCGAACTTTCTACAGGCAAGGTGGTGTCAGGTTGAACTGCCCATTTTTCTTGATCAAACGTAGTTATTGTCGGATTATTCTCTGTTAAAGCTAGCTTTAAACGCTGATACATATTTAATTGCGAATCTGCAATATGATGTACAAGTTGACGAACTGTCCAACTACCGTCACGATATGTTTTAGTCAAATCTACATCATTCAATGTATCTACTGTTTCTCTTAATTGGTCAGTATATGTATTTATTTCTCCTAACCATCGTTTAACATTGTCTAAAGTTACTACCTCTGGCACTTCTAAAGGTCCAATAGGGAATTTCACATCCATTTCAATCACCTTTTCTCTATAATTATGTATTTAAAACATATCTATCCTCATTTAATATTCACTTTTTCTATTTAAATAAACGTTTAACTTTTAATACGTTTATTTATGATAGGTTATAGCTACATCATTTAATGCTACTGTATTTCCTCGGAAATCTATACCATAACTCAATTTTTTATACGCTATAAAAAAACCCGCCTCTATATCGAGACGGGGATGAAACACTTTATTTTATAATGATTCACTTTTTAGATTATGCAGTAACCCATTGTGATGCACCTGCTGAGTTATATAAATCTACTGCTGCTTGGTCTTGTACTGATTCTGGTGCTTCAGTTGGTGATTGACCTTTATATTCGTCAGGTGCTACTGAATCCCAAGTGCTTTGTAAGAATTGATATTTACCTGCTGCACCTGATGATGGATTAACTGCTTTAAGATCGCCACCTGATTCACGTTCTGCAATTTGTTGTAAATGAGAGTTAACATTTACTGATGAACCTTCTGAAGCTTCACTTGATTCATTTGATGATTGTGTTGAAGTTGATGCTTGTTGTGGCTGTTCAGTTTGTTCCGTTTGTGGTGCCGCTTCTTGTTGTGGTTGTTGAGCTTGTTCTGTTTGTTGTGGCGCTGATGCTTGTGCTTGTTCACCTGAAGCTTGTTGTGAACTATTATCTGTAGATTGGTTAGATGAAGTATTTGAACCTTCACCATAACTCCAGCTAAAGTTTTCACCATCTGATTTGAAGTTATAATTTACGCCATCTTGATTAAAATTATAGTCATATGAACCATCTTGGATAGCTGATTCATTTAATTGGCTTGAATTTGATTGTGCTTGTTGCGCTAATTGTGCTTTATCTACACCTTGTTCTGAAGCGTCGGCTGTATTTCCTGCTGATGCTGCTCCTGTTACTCCTAGACCTACTGCTAACGTTGACGCGATTACTGTTTTTTTCATTATTAAAAAATCCTCCTATAAGGTAATTAGTTTTATGATTAATTTGCTAGATTCACTATAACACCTATAAAACCCTAGCAGGTTACAGTGAGGTGAAAATAACAGCCACTTCATTACAGTCAAATGACATGATATAGCTTAATCACTCCGTCTGTAATAATCAAAAAAACTGCTATGGAGGTCTATAATTCGGAAAACGTACAAAATGATATGTAATTCTTTGTAATAAAGGCACGACAAATCGCACCTTTGTAATATACAAAAGGTGCTTTTTTATAATTAACTTTGCGTATTGCAACTTCTCTTATAGAAAGAAAAGGGAATATCTTTTTCTTTAAAATGCATTCTGGTTTAACCACTGTCCGCCATCCATCGTAATACATTCACCATTAATAAAGTCTGCATCATCAGAAAACAGAAAACGTGCTAGACCCGCTATTTCTTCAGTTCTCCCCATTCTTCCTACTGGTATACTTTCAAGTGTTTGTTGACGAGCTGCTTCTGATAACGTTAGTTTCTGTGCGCCACCAGTGTTCTCAATCGGACCCGGTGCAATAGCATTCACGCAAATACCATATTTTGATCCCCATTCAATAGCAAGTGTTCTTGTCATAGCCAATACACCTGCTTTGGCACTCGCTGAATGAACAACACCAGGTCCAGCTCTCCACGCATATGTTGCTACCATATTGAGAATACGGCCTTTTTGACCATTTTTAATCCACAGCTTACCTATTGCTTGCGTACAATTCCAAGTGCCATTCAATACAATATCAATTACAGAATGCCATCCATTAATAGATAAATCCTCTGCAGGACAAATAAAATTACCGGCCGCGTTATTAACTAAACCATCAATCTTGCCAAATTTTTTAATCGTTTCTTCTATAGTATACTGCACTCTTTCAGGATCGCGTACGTCCATATCAATGCATAGTACTTGTCCCTCATACTGTTCAATCTCTTTTTTTGTCATCTCCAAACGTTCTAAAGTACGTCCCGTTATTACTACATTGGCACCTTCTTTTGCAAATCGTTGAGCCATTGCTTTTCCCATACCACTACTGCCACCTGTTACCAAAATCACTTTATCCTTCATTAAGCATTCTCCTTTGAAGCTATATTTAAATGACACACCATAGTAAGCGCTTACAATTAATATTTCTAGTTGTTTACCCTCTTTTCTATAGTCGAATCTAATAATTATAATAACTATGTATGATTTACTTCTTATACATAGTTTAAAACGATCACCTTTAAACTGCCTCTAAATAAATGACGCAACGTGCCTTCGTTTAAACGTAACTACACAAAAGATTAAACTTATTAATAAAACGTTCAAAAAACTTTAATAAAATTATTATTTTCTTGTTTCACTATTTTTATAAAAGGGTATTATAAAAGTGTGTTTATTTTTTTAATAAAATATAATATACTAAGTAGATTCTTTTAAATGATTTTTACAGGAGGGCTTAAATGTCTTTAGAAGGACTTACTTATGCACAAGAAGAGAACATTATCATGGATTTATTGGTTCCAAACACTAACATTAATAATATTTTAACTTTACTTCACATTGATGGCGACTATACTTACGATGCTATTAATAAAAGTTTAAATCAACTGATTGAAAATTATGACGCTTATAGATTACGCATTGATCATTCTCACCAAATCACAAAACAGTATATAACGGCATTTCAATTTCAAGAATTTCCATTAATTGAATTTAGTTATTATACACACTATGAAAACTATTTAAATGAACAGAGACACAGATGTCTGTTTGACTATAATCAACCACTTTATGACTTTAAAATTATTAAAAATGCAAACAATCAATATACTATAATGCTACTTCACCATCATTTAATTTCAGATGGTTGGAGCATGGCTATTTCAAATCATTTTATAATGAAACAGCTTACCGGCTATGAAACAAACATCAATCACCACAGTTACCTTGAAACAGTAAAAATAGATGAACAATATCAATTGTCACCACGCTTTGAACGCGATCGCGCCTATTGGATAAATAAATTATCAAACTATGAACAGAGCGCCTTTCCAATTCCGACAGCTGAGACACCCATCAAAGCATCTCGCTCATCACACCAATTAAATAAAGATAGAGCAAGCATGCTTTATAAAATCTGTGATGACTTTTCCATCGGTGTGAGTACATTATTCTCATCTTTACTACATTTATATATGGGGTATACGACGAATACAAACAATAATGCTATCAGTTTGTTATTCCACAATAGAAATACCTATCAACAAAAATCGATATGTGGTCAATTTGCCAGACTGTTGCCTTTTGTCATCGATATAGACTATAACGCGTCGGTGGGTATATATCTCGAAATGATCCGTCAGGAAAATTTCAAGTTAATGAAACATAAAAGATACCCATTCCTTAAAATTCTTGCTGACAATAAACATGCCAAGGGGTTAAGTTCCTGTTTCGTCTCATATCAAAATCAACAACGTGATAAGGCACTAGACAACAAAGGGTTCAGTCACGAATGGTTATCCAACGACGCGATGGGTAACACGTTAAAAGTACACCTTCATAACAGAATTAATTCAGACGTGTTAGACGTTGATTATGACTTTAAAACAGCTTTTCTCAATGAAATACAAATTGAACGCATGCATGAGAGTTTAATGCATATTTTAGAACAGTTTTATGCCAGCTATAACACACCATTAACAGATTTAGAAATGACACAACCAGACAAAAATACATCTTATTCATATTAAAAGTGTCACAAAATAAAGCCCTTAAACAAGTTTGAATGTTGTTTAAGGGCTTTTGTTCTATCTTTATATATTGCTTATGTTATAGCTAACATGCGCTCTAAAGATTGTTTAGCATAATATGTTGTCGCTGCATCTACTTTAATAATATTGTCGTAATTACCCTGTTGTATTTTATCTAGACACCACGCAAGGTGGGGTAAGTCTATCCGATTCATTGTCAAACATGAACACATCAACGGATTCAATGACTCGATTTCAATGTCTGTATAGGTTTGCTTCAATCGATGAACCAAGTTCATCTCTGTACCAATCACCCATTTACTTCCTTTGGGCGCATGTTTAATGGTATCAATGATATATTTTGTTGACCCTGCATAATCCGATTTTTCAACGACCTCAAAGGTGCACTCTGGGTGAACGATAACATTTACATCTGGATCACGCTCTCGGGCATGATCAATATGCGCAGGGTAAAACTTTTCATGCACAGAGCAGTGCCCTTTCCATAAGATAATACTAATGTTATCTTCATCACCGTCATATTCCAGTTCTTTAGTAATAGGGTTCCAAACAGCCATTGCATCTAAATCGATTCCCAATTTATAAGCGGTATTTCTGCCTAAATGTTGATCCGGTAAAAATAAAATTTTGGATCCTTGATCAAGCGCCCACTGAATCACACTATCAGCATTACCACTAGTAACGCATGATCCCCCATTTTCACCAACAAACTTTTTAATAGCAGCTGTAGAGTTGACGTATGTTAATGGTAAAATATCATCACCTAATCGCTCCGTAAGTACTTTGTATCCGTGTAAAGCTTGTTCAATATTTGCCATATCTGCCATAGAACAACCTGCAGATAAATCAGGTAAATAAATATGTTGATTGTCATTGGTTAATATATCTGCAGTTTCGGCCATAAAATGCACACCGTTAAATATGAAATACTCCGCTTCAGTGTTTTCCTTACATATTCTAGCCAATTCTAATGAGTCGCCCATTACATCAGCAAATTGTGCAACTTCATCCTTTTGATAATGATGCGTTGGCATAAACAACCTAGATCCTAACGCTTCTTTAATTGCCTTTATTTTGGCGATTAATTCATCTTCTGACATCTTAATATATTGTTCTGGTAAAGCTTGAGCATCTTCTAGTATAGGATTAAACATTACATGACCACCTTTGCTGATATATCTAATGCACGTTGTGCATAAAAAATGGCACCAATCGAAATATAATCGACACCTGTATTTGCATAATCGATGACATTATTAACATTAATATTGCCAGAGGCTTCTGTCTTAATATAGGATGGTACGCGAGTCATATATTGCTGAATCCAAGAAGGAGACCTGTTATCAAACATGATAATATCTACGCCTGCTTGAATTGCTTCATCTAGTGCTTCAAGCGTCTCAATTTCTACTTCTATCTTATCCATAGGTCCCATCATCGTCTTTGCTTTAACCACCGCTTGTGTTAATGATTCGCTATAGGCAATATGGTTATCTTTCAACATGATGCCATCATTTAATGTACGCCGATGATTATACCCACCACCGACTTGCACAGCATACTTTTCAAACATGCCTAACCCCGGCGTAGTCTTTCTAGTATCTACAATTTGGACACCCGTGTGTCTAACCTTGCTTACAATTTCATTTGTCATCGTAGCAATACCTGACATCCGTTGAATTAAATTTAAAGTGATACGTTCCATTGTAAGTAACGTTTGTACATGCCCTCGCACTATTGCTAGTGTTTGACCTTGCTGAATTGTATCGCCATCTTTCACTAATAGATCAATATGAATACCAGGTTCAATTAATTTAAAACTTTCATTAATGATGATAGTTCCACAAAATATACCTTCTGCTTTAGATACAATTGTTAGCGTCCCACATTGCTGTGCATCAAAAATACCTGTGGCGAGATCTCCATAATGATTATCCTCTATGTAAAATTGCTTGAGTTTCTCTTGAACGTTTAATTTGTTTAGCACGTAATGCTACCCCCATTTCTATTTCTATATCAATATTTTGAAAATGTTCATTGCGCATTGGATAATCTGTACGATAATGAGCCCCTCTTGATTCTGTTCTATTTATAGCTGACATACATACAATTTCTAAAGTTCTTAGTCTGGCATATTTTTGCCAATCCTCTCGTGTGAAGTCCTCTGCTATTGGATGTTCTACAAGACATTGCTGAAGCTCTTTCAAATAATGCTTCATAGATTGTCCATCTCTTTCTATACCTAATTTGTCAAAGCTCTGTGAGATTAATTGTTCATATTGTTTTTGTTCAATTTTTGGAATTCGAAGTCGCGATGGCTGACATCTTGATTTTTGACGTATCGGTAAGTTATTTATGATTGCCGCGCACTGTTGTCCCATCACTAGTCCTTCCAATAATGAGTTGCTTGCTAAACGATTCGCACCATGAAAATTCGTATTACTTACTTCACCAATGGCATATACATGTGGCAATGCCGTTGTCCCATCAATATCTGCCTTAATCCCTCCCATCGTATAATGTGCTCCCGATGAAACAGGAATTCGTTGTAATTTATATTCATTCGGAAAGTATGTTATAACATTGCGATATATCCCGGGAAATTTTTCTGGGAAGTCTTCAATAGGACTAATATCAATCATGCAGGTATGACCCAAACGCTGCTGGTGAAATATGGTTCTACTGGTAATATCTCTTGGCGCTAGGCTCGCCAATGGATGTACCTCATCCATAAATTGCTTTCCGTACTCATTAACTAACTTACCTCCATCACCACGTACCGCTTCAGAAACTAAACCGAATGTTTCCGTGGATGTACCTAATAAAGTTGGATGAAATTGAATCATTTCCATATGTCTTAATGGAATGCCTTGATGTAGTGCCACTAAATGTCCCGTACTTAAAGTGTTTGAAGCACTCGAATGTGTTTGGAATAAATTACTATAGCCTCCCGATGCTAAAACAATTTCATCAACTTGTATTACGATTTGATGATTATTTTTATCAATGGCTAACACACCTGAAACTTCACCACCATCATCTCGTAACAAATCCACAACTTCAGTGTCTTCATAAAATGTGACAGCCTTATCTTTAACTGATTGTATTAAATGTTCCATGATATATTGTCCCGTTTGATCTCCACCAGCATGTACAATACGCGGCTTTGAATGTGCACCTTCCATTGCTAATGCCAAGGTTTTTCCATCATTCTGCTTATCAAAATTCATACCTTCATCTATTAATTGTTGGATATACGCATGACTATGCCGTATCATTTCTTGAATGCTATACTCATCACCTAATTTATGTCCAGATATAAATGTATCTTCGACATGTAATCTAGCTAAATCCTTTTCTTGATTGGAAAAACAAATGCCCCCTTGAGCCAAATGGCTATTATTTTGTTTCAAATTGTCTTTTGTCATACATATAATTTGAATGTCTTTATGAAGTGCATGTACAAATGACAATGCGGCAATACCTGAACCAATTACAATAATTTTCTTCAAATTTACACCTAACTTTACATATATGTTAACATTTAGTTTACAACTATATTTACACAAATTTCTATATATTACAAGTGGGGGTAAAAATAATGATTTATTTAGACAATGCAGCGACGACTCAACCTGATGAGGTAGTACTCGACATCTATCACCAAACACAGCACAATGCTTTTTATAATAGTGCAAGCTTACATACCGGGGGTAATCATGTAGATTATCTTTTGAGAGATTGTAGAAACTATTTAAAATCTTATTTCAATACTGAAAAAGAAGTCATTTTTACACGCAGTGGTTCCCATGGTAATGAAATTGCCATACATAGTTATTTATCTTATAGCACGAGATCCAAAATATTAGTGTCACCGTTTGAACATCCTTCTATTTTCGCAGCACTAGCGTCTTTTAAAGATCAATTCACCATCATATTTACCCCACTTAATGACGATGGCGAAATTGATATTAACCAAACACAAACTTTATTGAATGGTGACATTGCTTTGATTATTATGCAGCACGTTAATTCCGAAACCGGATATGTCTTACCAGTAGATACCATTGCTAATTACGCGCAACAATATCGTATACCTATGCATGTTGACGGTGTCCAAGCTGTAAACAAGTTATCTAACATAGATGTATCTATGTTCACCTCTTATGCATTTTCAAGTCATAAATTTCATGGTACGAAAGGGGTCGGGGCTTTATTAATTAATCATGAATATGTAAAACCTTTAAACAGTCATTATTTTCATGAACAGTTCACACAAAACGGCACACTAGATACGCCGAGTATTGTGGCAATGACTAAAGCTTTGTCTATGACAACTGACTTGAAACATATGCTTCAATTAAAGTCGCATGCACTTAAACGCGCACAAGCTTTGAATTTTTCTCCAATTCGATTCAATAATGAGTCCTCTCATATACTGGCATTATTATCTCCTAAATTTGAGGCACAATATATCATGCAGTCACTTTCGAGTAAAAATATTTGTATCTCTACGGGAACCGCTTGCGGACATGGTATGTTGTTAAGTGAGGGTTTACAGGTTAAAATAAATACAATAGCTCATGATGCGTTAGACCAATATATGCGTCTGTCATTTTCTAAAAACAATACGATTGCAGACATTGATAGTTGCTTTAACCATTTAGCAATGATTATTTAAGGAGAGATTGATATGGAAACACCTGATCAACGTAGAAGCCAAATCGTACAATTACTTACCGCTTCACAACAACCTATTAGCGGTAAACAACTAAGTGAACAATTTGATGTTTCTCGTCAAATTATCGTCAAAGATATTTCAATACTGAAGTCGCATCACTATAATATCAATGCTACGAGCAAGGGTTATCATATCGATATAGCACCTCAAGGTAAGGGCTACAAACGCATCATCGTTTGCCAACATGCGCAAGAATCTATGGCAGAAGAACTGCAAATTATACTCGATAACGGCGCTATGATTGATGATGTATCCATTGAACATCCCGTATATGGCACATTAAAAGCCGACTTAATGATAGAAACGCATAAAGATTTACAACAATTTTTAGAACGTATGGACAAATATAAAGGTAAAATGATCGCAAACTTAACTGACGGTATGCACTTGCATACGATATCTGCCCACACTGAAAAGATATTAGACAACGCAGTCCGTGATTTATCAGAACACCAATTTATCGTGGAAGAATAATTTTGCTGAGTTGATATTCAGTCCACTTGTCGTTTCACTGAACAATTGGATATAAAAAAAGGACATGCACGTACAATTAATTTTCATTGTACATGCATGTCTTTCTATTTAAGATTATGCAATTTATTATTAATATCATCGATAGTTTTTTGATTTTTTGATCGAGCAATAAACCATATAATAAAATAAACAGCGAGAAATATAATTACAAAACTCAGAAGGTTATATATTTTCAAAGGAAACCAACCCGCCAGTATAGCCATTGGGAAAAATAAAACTAAAATCACTAAAAAATGCGTTATTGTTGCCTGAGTAATATTCATATCTGTGTGGGAAAAAATCATGCCAGCAAAAGCAAACATAATTCCTAATGTTGCCCATATTAACAGCGCAATAACAAAAACTTGTAGGGCATTTAAATGCTTTTCATAAATTTCTCCCATGTATGAAAAACTGCTCACTGGATGATAACGTCCATCTTTCGCCAAGAACGAAAAGAAAATAGAAATCACTATACCTATAAACCACCCTACTGTAATACCCTTAAAAATCCTTGTCATAATTCCAACCTCTCTTTTATAGATTTTAGATAACGTCTAGATGAATAAGTGACAATATCATTTTTGAAACAAATTTTAATTTGACCTGTGGCCGTCATTGAAAGGTGATCAAGATAGTGTATATTAATAATTTCTGATTTAGATATCTTTATGAAATGATGATTGACGATTGATTCAATTTCATAAAGTCTTTTATTAAGCACAAAATTCTGTGTCTCTGTCTCCATTTTCACAACTTTGTTTTCAGTAAAAAACCTATAAACTTCTGCTAAATTCACACGATAAATATGGTCGTCTAATTTACCATTTAATACCTTTGTCGCATCAATTGATTGAACATACTGTATTAAACAATTAATATCACTAGACATCTCAATGGCATCAATGTAAACAGCATTTTCTGTTAAATTGGAATCGATGTTTACTTTCAATTTCATCAAGTTACCCTCCTTAACTAATATTAAATCAAATGTGATGCTTTTTTTAAATATAGCATAGATTAACGGTAGGAATTTTACTACAAGCGGTTATATATTTTGCTATGAACGACAAAAAAGCTCATCAAATGTAACATTTTGATGAGCACTTTATTGTTTTAGACTAGTCTTATAAATCTTGAGATTTTTCTAATATTTTTTGCCATTGTTTTTTCAACGTTTCATTTTTTGTTTCTTTGAAAATGACATTAGGCTTTAGGTTTGGATCTTTGTCATTATAGTCTTTATATGAAAAACCACTAGATAGGGTCACAGATTCGTCTGATTGAAAAGCATAATAATATACTTTACCGTTGTCTGCGAACAAATACTTTTTAATTGGTTGTTCCATGTTTGCAACAGGTTGGTACCCCTCAATATTGGAGAGCTGCTTTGCCGCTTCATCGTATCCTTCAGTTTGGTTATTTGATGTGTACATTGAAACGCCAACTAGATTATGTATTTTAAAATGCTTCGCACCTGGTTTTTTATTATCAATGACTTGAATTTCTCCATCATTTGTTAAACCATAAAAATCACTATTAGTATAACTTCCATTACTTAAATAACGATTCGACACAGCTAAACCTTGCTTTTTAGCTACTTGATCAGATATATCTAATACGTCTTTTTTAAGTTGTTGTCGTTGTGCCTTTGTGAAAGATTTAGTTTCTTTTTTCTGATGTGCTGCTTGTGTATCTTTTTCTGATTTCTCATGATGTTGTTGACTCTGACAACCCGTAGCAGAAAGTAAGATACCCAATGATAGCAAACTATAAATTACGCTTTTCATATCAAAACTCCTTATAATATATGAATATACGAGATTAGCATGGTAATGTCATACCAAACCAATCCCGTATATGATTTAACACATATGACTATTTTTGAGGTGCTTTATCTTTTAAAATTCCGAATTCGTCTACCAATTTAACTTCGCGTTGTTCACCTTTACTGATGTCTCCATATAGCTGATAAATTTTAACTTTAAGTTTATCGCCCTCTACTTCATATACAGAGAAGTTTTGCTCTGAAGCATCACGGTTATTTTCATGACTGTCTTTAAATGCTTTAGATTTATGTGGTTGATTACCCAGTGCAAACAAGCTGTTATAATGATCCAGTTGTCTTTGCGTTAAATTACTCAACTCTGGGCGTACTTTTTTAATATGTTCTAAGGATCTGTCATATAAATTATCATAAGCTTTCGTACCACCTGTGTTAGGTAATACATAAACTGAACCTTTAGGATTATCATAGTATTCTACATGATCTTTACCTAGAACTTGAGACGCATCTTCTCGTTTCGCATTAACAAAACTATTCTTAGTAGATGTGTGCTCTAAAGGATGTGTACGAGATAACACATGGTCATGACCTTGTAGTACTAAATCTACATCTAATTCATCAATTTGTTTCGTTAATTCTTTTCTTATCTTACGCACATCTTCATCTGATAGCGCATGATAAGATTTAGAATACATTGGTTTATGCAGATTCAAGACAACCCAGTTCGCTCCATTTGCTTTAGCTTTCTTGATATCTTCTTTAATCCATTTCATTTGTTCTTTACCAATTGCTTTTTCATCTGGATTATCTTTTGATTTTTTATTATCATTCGTATTTGCTACAACCATATGTGCACCATTGTAATCAAATGAATAATACGATCCTCCATTTACAGCATTATTTTCTTTTGGTACATTGACGTGATTATTATATGCATTTAATAATTTATCATCTTCTTCATTTAATGCGTATTCATCATGGTTACCTGCTGCAGTAGCTATAGGTAAAGACATAAATGATGGTCTTGATTGTTCATATAAATCTAACCATTCATCTTCGACTTGCGCTGTTTCTACATAATCTCCTGTATGTAAAGCAAAATTAGGATTTCCTGCAGTGTTAATAGCTTGGTTCAAAGTATCTGCACCAAACTGCGCTTCATTTCTTACGTGTTCATTCCAATAGGCATTTTGAGTATCTGTGTATTGTACAAACTTAAATGGATCGCCTTTATCTCCAGATGTTTGAAATTGTCCTACTTCACTTTGAGGACCATTTTCACTACCAACTTTATAGTAATACTTGGTGTTCGCCTTCAAATTTTTAGCTTTAGCTTTATAATTATACTCTTCAACATTTGTCATTTCTGATTTACCCTGCATATCACCACGTGTCCATTCAGGGCCATTGGCGTTTTTATCAGTATAATAGCCGTTCACTTTTTCTTTCCCATTTTCATCTTTAATTGCTTTACCTTCATCATCTTTTTCTATGTCAGCAAATATAAAGTTCCCATTCTTATCTCTTTCTATGTACTTCGACTTTACTTTCTTAGCTTTTGCATCAAATGATTTTGCATCGCTAAAATCACCTGTTTCTGATACCCATACTTTTGCATCTTTAAATTTATCAGTAGTATACCAATTGAATCCCATCTGATTCTTAGTGTCACCATTAAAATTAGTAATAATTCGATTAGGGTTGTTCTTTTCAGGTACTGGTGCTACCTCTGGTTTATTTTTTAAAATTTCGATTCCCTTATTTTCTTGCTGTGTACTTTCAGTTTGTGTATTTGGCCCGCCACCTGGTGCACTTGCTTCTACACTATTTGTTGGCATTCCGAATGATAACATGAGCAATAAACTCGCTGCTCCTGTTGTTAAAAATTTCAATTTACTTTTCTTCACATTAGCCCCTCCTTTACCTTCTTGTATTTCATTATATAAATAGAATGTTAATAATTAGTTAATAATCAGTTAATGTAATAAGTTAGTTTATTAATATTATGTAAATTTTCTATTTGAAAATTTATAATATATATTTCAATTGGTTTTTAATATAAAAAACACCCACCTCTATCACTAGAGGTAGGCGCTTTTATCTTATGTTTTTATAATGTTTCCATATCTATCACAAAACGATATCTTACATCACTTGCTAATATACGGTTATATGCCTCTTGAACTGCTTTAGGATTTGCTTGAATTGTTTCAATCATCGGTAGAACTTGATTATCAGCTGCAAATTGTATCATTTCTTCAGTAATTGCTATACCACCTACATTTGACGCTGTTAATATAGCTTGTTTTCCAAATAAACTACCTACATGGAATGTTTGCGGCTCGCCAGCGAGTCCAACATAAACCATTGCACCATTTACTTTTAATAAGCTAATATAGGCATCAACATCTAAACTCACCGCTACTGTATTTAATATAAAATCAAATTTACCTTTTAATTTATTAAAGGTTTCAGGATCAGTTGTTAATTCATAGGCATCTGCACCAAATCTTTTGGCTTCTTCATTCTTGCCTTTAGAATGACCCAGTACCGTTACTTCAGCCCCCATTTTATGTGCAAATTGGACTGCTAAATGACCAAGTCCACCCATTCCAATAATGCCCACTTTCTTTCCAGGTCCCACATTCCATTGTTTCATAGGATTATAAGTAGTTACGCCCGCACATAGAAGTGGACTAGCCACATCTAACTCTAATGTATCTGGGATACCAATTACAAAATGATCTTTAACAACAATGTCATTAGCGTAACCACCATAAGTAAGTTCACCATCGTAGCCTTTGCTGTTAAAGACGATAACTACACCTTCTGTACAGAATTGTTCATCACCATTTTGGCAATGTTCACACACACCACACGAATCGACAAAACAACCTACGCCAACACGATCTCCAACTTTAAATTTGGTTACATCGCTACCTATTGCTGACACAACGCCAGTAATTTCATGTCCTGGTACTATCGGGAAATTTGCACTACCAAAATCATTATCAACCACATGAATATCTGAATGACAAATCCCACAATATTTAATATCAATCGCTACATCGTCTGCTTTTAGTTCTCTTCTTGTAATAACATTTGTTTCAAATGATCCATAGTCTGAATTCACGGCTTGTATCACACGTGTTTGGCATTTTTCACACATATCAACATTCCACCTTCATATTTTGTATACACATCAAAAGTACTAACTATATGTCATTTAACTCTAGTTAATATTACCCGGTGCAGTCAAGGTTACACCCTAGAGTTAACTCTAGGTTAATACCTAGGAAATTTACTTGATAAAATAAGCCACCCACACCTTAAAGGTGCGGATGACTAAAATATAAATTATTGATCTTCACGGTTGTTTTTACGTCTTCTAAATAATAGTAATGAACCTATTGCTGCAAACATTGCACCCCAAATTGTGCCCTGATTACTTTCACCAGTCTCTGGCAATGCTTTAGCCTTTTGTTCATAATCAGATTTTTGACTATTATTTTCTTTATTATTAATAACATTTGAAGTCACATTACCATTTGATTCAGTAGTGCCATTTGAATTTTTATCACTAATTACATTTTGATTATCCGAACTACCACCATCTATAATGAAATCATTATCAGCTTGGTCTCCTACTGTGACTGGCACTTCGATGTGATCTACTGTTCCATCTGGATATGTTACTGTCACTCCTACATTTGTTGTACCTGGTGTTTTACCGTCCGGTAATTTCGTTGGATCATCCACTGTGATAACGGGTTGCTCCCCATCTTCTGGGTAACCTGGTACTGTCACAGATCCTGTTACTTCTTCTTCTGTTGGTGCTTCTCCGTATGGTTTTTCTACACCTTCTGTTGTTGGTTCGTTCGCTTCATTATCAGCTTGCTCTCCTACTGTGACTGGTACTTCGATGTGATCTACTGTTCCATCTGGATATGTTACTGTCACTCCTACATTTGTTGTACCTGGTGTTTTACCGTCCGGTAATTTCGTTGGATCATCCACTGTGATAACGGGTTGCTCTCCATCTTCTGGGTAACCTGGTACTGTCACAGATCCTGTCACTTCTTCTTCTGTTGGTGCTTCTCCGTATGGTTTTTCTACACCTTCTGTTGTTGGTTCGTTCGCTTCATTATCAGCTTGCTCTCCTACTGTGACTGGTACTTCGATGTGATCTACTGTTCCATCTGGATATGTTACTGTCACTCCTACATTTGTTGTACCTGGTGTTTTACCGTCCGGTAATTTCGTTGGATCATCCACTGTGATCACGGGTTGCTCTTCATCTTCTGGATAACCTGGTACTGTCACAGATCCTGTTACTTCTTCTTCTGTCGGTGCTTCTCCGTATGGTTTTTCTACACCTTCTGTTGTTGGTTCGTTCGCTTCATTATCAGCTTGCTCTCCTACTGTGACTGGTACTTCGATGTGATCTACTGTTCCATCTGGATATGTTACTGTCACTCCTACATTTGTTGTACCTGGTGTTTTACCGTCCGGTAATTTCGTTGGATCATCCACTGTGATCACGGGTTGCTCCCCATCTTCTGGGTAACCTGGTACTGTCACAGATCCTGTTACTTCTTCTTCTGTTGGTGCTTCTCCGTATGGTTTTTCTACACCTTCTGTTGTTGGTTCATTCGCTTCATTATCAGCTTGGTCTCCTACTGTGACTGGCACTTCGATGTGATCTACTGTTCCATCTGGATATGTTACTGTCACTCCTACATTTGTTGTACCTGGTGTTTTACCGTCCGGTAATTTCGTTGGATCATCCACTGTGATAACGGGTTGCTCTCCATCTTCTGGGTAACCTGGTACTGTCACAGATCCTGTCACTTCTTCTTCTGTTGGTGCTTCTCCGTATGGTTTTTCTACACCCTCTGTTGTTGGTTCGTTCGCTTCATTATCAGCTTGATCTCCTACTGTGACTGGTACTTCGATGTGATCTACTGTTCCATCTGGATATGTCACTGTTACTTCTACATTTGTTGTACCTGGTGTTTTACCGTCCGGTAATTTCGTCGGATCATCCACTGTGATCACGGGTTGCTCTCCATCTTCTGGGTAACCTGGTACTGTCACAGATCCTGTCACTTCTTCTTCTGTTGGTGCTTCTCCGTATGGTTTTTCTACACCTTCTGTTGTTGGTTCATAACTATGTTTTTCTGTGAATTTTACTATGAATGAATCTGCAGCAATATCATTTCCACCTACCACAATAACAGCAGTATACGTATCGCCATCTTGTGCTGTGTCAGGGACAATAAATGTACCCTTTTGTTCTCCATCTGTTAATGATGAGATATCTCCTGTTCGTTGAATAACATTTCCGTTTTTATCTCTCCACTCTACATGTGTTGGTAATGGAGACAATTGAGCACCTATTAAATCAATGTGCACTTCGTCACCTACAATAGCAGGATGATCTGTATTATTGTAATCAAGTATATCAATATCTAAATCATTTTTTGGTACGAGGGCAAAGTTCACATTATACCACATTGGATTTTGAACTAAGTTTTGTGCTGGTGCTGTTTGAGGAGCCCAAGACAAGTTATAGTTAGGACTTCTAAATTCAGGAGTTGTATAAGATGAATATGCACTTACAATATCTCCTTCTGGATTCATAACATAACCATAAATATAATTAGTATTTAATGTACCTTCAGGGAAGCGTAATGTATATCGACCTTGTTCATCCGTTTCTCCATAAACAGTAGCTGAAATATACTCAGGATGACTTGTTAATAGTGCTTTTGCTGCTGCGCCTCTTTCTGATTTTGGTAAGTTTGCCACCTTATTTTTATATTCTGTTGCTCCTTCTTCAGTTAATGATGACATCACTACTGTGTATCCTTGAGCTTCTGGATCATTAGCATTATTGTTAGGACCTGTTGAAGAATTGGCTAAATCTCCAGCTCCAGTTTCAATCCAAACTTGACCTGAAATAGTGTTTCTTGCATTTAACGAAACCGATGGATTACTTAATGGTCCTTCTTCATCATGAATCCATTGTGCATCATCTGTTGTCATGTAATTATTTGATGGTTCTATTCCCATATATACACCAGTGCGTTGCATATTTGTTCCAATTAATGGGAATTGCCCTATATTTGAGCTCGTAACAGAATTTACGAATGAACCAGGGAAGAATCCACCAGCTTGACGAATCATTGTTGCTGTATTTCCTTCTTCAGTTTGGTAGTCCTCAATCCATAAACGATAATACTGGCCTGATGTCGCATTATAAACATGTTTTTTACCGTTAACGTCTGTCCAACCTTCTCTTAAATCAAATGCATAGGTACCTGGACCAACTTGTGATGCATCGAGACGACTTAATTGATTGGTAGTTTTTGCAACATAGGTTGGTGATACAGCGCCATCCTTATCTATCCATTGTAAGTAAACTTTAGTGCCTTCTGGTACTGGAGTTAAACCATTTGTCATTGTAG
Source organism: Staphylococcus casei (assembly GCF_030294405.1). NCBI lineage: Bacteria > Bacillati > Bacillota > Bacilli > Caryophanales > Staphylococcaceae > Staphylococcus > Staphylococcus casei. Next base: position 132,863 of record NZ_CP125718.1, on the reverse strand, counting down.
ATGGTGTTCCCATATCGACAACCCAAGCTCTACCAGATAATGTGTTTCTTGCGTTTGTAGCATCAGTATTTGAATTAATATATCCATTAGCGATAGCATCTGCTTCAATTACCTGTGACGTCGTGTTATTAACTAATGTCGTAAGTGCTTCGTTTGAAGCAAGTGCGATTGATTCTTCATTTTGAGAAGTAATATTTGTGTTTGTAGCTAAAGTTTTGTATACATTTTGTTCGTTTGCAAGTTGATTCATTAACGCAGCTTGCAACTCTTCTGAAGTAAGGTTGTCAGTATTTAAATTTAATCCCTCTATAGCTTGTTGGGCATCGCTCTTAGATACTTCATCAATAATATCAACACTATCATCCTTACTATCTTCTACGTTAGACGATTCTGGTGTACTTTCTGCTTTATCTACTACTGGTGCTGCTTTACTTTCTTCAGTACTTCCCTCTTCTTTTTCTACTGCTGGTGCTGCACTTTCTTCAGTGCTTCCCTCTTCTTTTTCTACGGCTGGTGCCGCACTTTCTTCAGTGCTTCTCTCTTCTTTTTCTACTGCTGGTGCCGCACTTTCTTCAGTGCTTCCCTCTTCTTTTTCTACGGCTGGTGCTGCACTTTCTTCAGTGCTTCTCTCTTCTTTTTCTACGGCTGGTGCCGCACTTTCTTCAGTACTTCCCTCTTCTTTTTCTACGGCTGGTGCTGCACTTTCTTCAGTACTTCCCTCTTCTTTTTCTACGGCTGGTGCTGCACTTTCTTCAGTGCTTCTCTCTTCTTTTTCTACGGCTGGTGCTGCACTTTCTTCAGTACTTCCCTCTTCTTTTTCTACGGCTAGTGCTGCACTTTCTTCAGTACTTCCCTCTTCTTTTTCTACGGCTGGTGCTGCACTTTCTTCAGTGCTTCTCTCTTCTTTTTCTACGGCTGGTGCTGCACTTTCTTCAGTACTTCCCTCTTCTTTTTCTACGGCTAGTGCTGCACTTTCTTCAGTACTTCCCTCTTCTTTTTCTACTGCTGGTGCTGCACTTTCTTCAGTACTTCCCTCTTCTTTTTCTACTGCTGGTGCTGCACTTTCTTCAGTACTTAGATCTTTGTTTTTTACTTCTAGCAATCCTTTTTCAGCATTAATTTGCTCTTCTGCTTTCACTTCATTGTGTGATACACCAAAAATTAAAGTTGTCCCCACTAAAATTGATGCTGTGCCTACCGTAAACTTACGAATTGAAAACTTATTATTAATATTCGGCAAAAAAACATATCTTCCAGACTTTCTCATTTTAAAGACATCTCCCTTTTATGAATACTAAAAAAGAATAACTATTCTTTTTTTAAAGTATAACATTACACCAAGATTTGTACAATATAAATATTTGAAAATACAAAAAAATAAAAATAGAGATATTATATAATTCTAAGTTATACTTTTTAAATGTTTATTATCTTTAATCAAATTAAATATATAACTCAAAAATATATCTATAAAGGCGATTCTACCTGAGTATTAACACTACCGGCATAATTATTCTCCTATGTCTATTCACATCTATTTATTAGAATTTTAAACAAAATAAAACCACCTCACTAACTTATAAATTGTTAATAAGATGGTTTTATAGATTATCTTTCAACAGTTTCTAAACTCAGTTTGCCATCTTTCATAGTATAAACTTTATCGCAATAACTTTTTAATCTCTCATCATGTGTCACAACGAGACACACTTTATTTAAATCTTTTGTTTGTTGTTTTAAAATATTCATTACTTCTAAAGCATTATCAGTATCCAAAGAAGCCGTGGGTTCGTCTGCTAGGATGATACTTGGATTTGTATAAAGTGCTTTAACAATAGCTACACGTTGCTTTTGACCTCCAGAAATTTCATTGGGTAATTTATTTTTGATAGTTGATAGGCCAAGCTTGTCCATGAGTTCATTTAATGTATTATCTTTTAATACTTGATTACTATGTTTTTTTAATAATACAAACTGCTGTTTTACCGTTAAAAATGGTACTAAATTGGTTGCTTGTAAAATGAAACCAATTTCCGCCATTCTCGATTGAGACAATTGTTTTTGATTCATTTCAGTAATATCTTTGCTATTTATAATGATTCTACCGGAAGTGGGCGTCTGTAAAGCGCCTGCCATGGTAAGGAAAGTACTCTTCCCTGAACCTGAAGGACCAACAATCCCCACCACTTCTCCTTTATGAAAAGTTAAATCTGTAGATTTTACAGCTTCAATGGTCCTATCACCGTCTTTAAAGGATTTTGTAACCTTTTTAAACTCTAACATTTGAATCGCTCCTTTAGCCTATAGCTTTCAATGGATCTACTTTTCGAACTGTTAATATTGAAAATAAACTACCAACAATAGATACTAAAATCAACCCTATTCCAAAAAGAATCAATGTTAGTGCATTAAACGCGACCGGAACAGCCGCTGGTATAAAAGCACCAGTAATTAACGTAAGTACTAAACCAATAGCAGTGCCTATAAGGGCAATAATAAATGTTTGTGCTAAAACGACTCTAGCTAAATAGCCATTAGTAAAACCTTGTGCCTTAAGTACACCAAATAAACTCGTTTTTTGTAGCGTAATTACATACAAGAAAATACCAATTACAGCTGCAGAAATAATAAACAAGAAGACGATCATAAAATTCAACGTCGTATTCTGTGCTTGATATCCTGGTAATGCTTCTACAAAGTCTGAAATGGCAACTGCTTCTAAATTATTACTTAAATCTTGCTCTTTCCAATTTTTATCTTTAATGACTACTGCATTTGTCTTATCCTCATTAAACATAGGATTTATCTTCTTCATTGTTTGAGCATTAGAAAACAGTACCGGAGAAGCATTATACTTAGCGCTCTCACTAAAGCCAACGATGGTCAAGGATTCATCTGACTGAGACAATGTTAACTTATCACCTAATTTGAATCCTTTTTCCTTTAAAGTTGTGTCTGCAACGACTTCATTATTTCCCTTAAAAGCGTGACCAGAAATTAATTTAGGCATTAAAAAGGATTTAGGCGCAACGCCAAATAACAGTGCATTTTCTTTTTCATTACCATTGGAAACAATAACTCCTGTTTGTGTTAAATATGCTTCTTTTTTAAAATTTCCATCTACTGCTTTTTTATCAATCACTGACTGCGCTACTGTCTTATTTGCATCTTTATTTAAAATAATAGCGTCTGCATGCCACTTATCTATACCTTCTCGGTTCATATTAATTAACCCGTTCGCTAAGCCCGATAAAAAGAATAAAAGGTAACTAACCATAACTAAAATTCCAATAATTAAGCCGAATTTCAGTTTATTTCTACGTATTTCATTCCATGCTAAGTACATACACTCACCCCTATTAATAAACCTCTATGTTTATTGATATATAATATATTAACTCTAATTATAGATGTAGAACAATTTATTTCAAAATGTTAAAAATTTATTTTGTTAAAAAGTATTATCTACAAAGACCGTATCCTTAAAGTACTCACAAACATTTCAAATGTCTTCAATACAGTTGCAAACAACGTTTCAACTTGTTTTCTATGGGTACTTATCAAGTTGGCAGGTGGTATATAATGAAAAGTAAAAGATTATGGATATTTATTATCATGCTTATTGTATTAATTATTGTAGTGTCCTATTTTGTATTAAAACAAACGCATGTAATAGATCAAAAACAACATAGTTCTTACCAAACTTATACGGTAAAAAAATCAAATGCTTTAAAATTAAAAGGCAAGTCCTCTCCACAAACAATTAAAACTTACCAAGAAAATCGAGAAATTGGAGAATACATACGTCCACAAATTCAAAATAACCAAACAGTACGCAAAGGAACACCACTTGTTTATTACGATACTAATCGTAGTATTCGACCGAAATTAGTTGAAGATGTGAAAAAAATGCAAAACTATATCGAGAGAGATTATGATTTAATTAATAAACATCCTAATAATCAAACATATCAACAACGATTGAGTAAAGATCAGGATAAATTAAGTCAAGCTCAACAAAACTTAACGTTACATGACAACAAATCAAGTAAAGATATCTACGCCACATTTGATGGTAAAGTAAATTATATTAATAAGGATATTGATAAACATGGAAATATTCTCCAACTTATCTCTAATCAACCTCAAATTAAAACGACTATTTCAGAATATGATATAGATAAAGTAAAAGAAGGCGATAAAGTAGATATTTCGGTCAATAAAGGTGAGAAACAATTACAAGGTAAAGTGATACAAATTGCAGATTTGTCGACAGAATCACAAAAAAGTGTCGATCATGCTTCTAAAGACAAGTCAACACCCATTCAAGATGTAAGTAAGCCTTCTAAATATGCGGTAACAGTTGGCAACTTAAATACACCTATTAAAGATGGCTTTACTGTAGACATGAATATTCATGTAAATACAATTCAATTGCCAACAAATGTTCTAACCAAAGATCACAATGTATTTGTAGTCGACGAGCAAAACAGAGTTCACAAACGCGCTATCATAACTGGTCATACAGATGATAAAGTTATCGTTAAACAAGGTTTGAAAGTTGGAGAAAAAATAATTAAGCATCCTAAATCTAATCTTCAAGAAAGTCAAAAAATAAAGCCTTCTGAATAAATAATATATTAATCAAGAATTAGTTTATAACGAACACGCATTTATGATTTAGCGCCTTGTGTTATATCCATATCACATGTGCCCTATTTACATTAATCGCGTGTTTTTTATTTTGCTAATCCATTTTCTACACTTTATGTTATAACAAGCAACCAATAACCTCTTACACATTCAAGTCATTAAAGTTCCTTGATTAAAAATTGTTTTTCGTGAAACATTTTATATAACTATATTTTTGTATATTTTTCGAAATATCTCCCACTTCAAACTTGTAATATTACTTTTTAAATAAAATTTTATTAATCCTCTCAATCCCACTATTTATGAACACTCTCGCATTTTCATTAAATATTAAAGTCATTATAAGCCAAAAAATATTTGACTAGGAAAGCGTTTACAATTATAGTGTTTTTAATAACAACTGTTGATTATATTTTAGTAATTTATTGGGTTTTCTTATAAAGAACGGAGGTTTTAATCATAAAACACTCATCAAACGATATAAAAAACAGAAAGATGCTCAAAATTACAATTATTTCTACATTAGGTGGTTTACTTTTTGGGTTTGATACAGGGGTTATTAATGGTGCGCTACCGTATATGTCACTTTCAAGTCAACTGGATTTAACACCAGCCACAGAAGGCTTAGTATCGAGTTCGCTTATTTTCGGTGCAGCTTTTGGCGCAATATCAGGCGGTACACTTTCAGATACATTTGGCAGGAAGAAAATGATTATGTGTCTAGCTATCATTTTCTTCTTCGCAACAATTGGCTGTGGATTATCACCTAACGTCTTTTCGATGGTCTTATTTCGAATCATTTTAGGTTTAGCTGTTGGTGGTGCTTCAGTGATCGTCCCTACATTCTTATCTGAAATGGCTTCTAAAGAACAACGTGGCCGAATGGTTACACAAAACGAACTCATGATTGTTACTGGTCAACTCACCGCTTATATAGTCAATGCTGTTCTAGGTAATGTCGTCGATAATGAAGGTATTTGGCGCGTTATGCTATTAGTCGCAACTGTGCCTGCAATCTTCTTATGGTTTGGCATGCTCACTGTGCCAGAAAGCCCTAGATGGTATGCAAGTAAACATAAATACTGGCCAGCTTACAACATTTTACGATCACTAAGAGATGAAAAAACGGCAGAAACTGAAGTGCGTGAAATTAAGACGCATATTGATAATGAACAACGCTTAAAATTAGAATCTAGAATCTCATTTAAACAACCATGGGTTCGTCGTATCCTCTATATTGGTATCGGAATTGGCGTCGTTCAACAAGTTACTGGTGTCAATTCAATTATGTATTATGGGACGGAGATATTAAGAGATGCAGGGCTTGCTACCAAAGCAGCACTCATCGGTAACATAGCTAACGGTATTGTGTCAGTATTAGCTGTATTTGTAGGCATTTGGTTATTAGGTAAAGTGGGACGTAAACCTATGTTAATGGTTGGTCAATTAGGCGTGATTTCTACGCTCACTTTGCTAGGTATTTTCCCAATTATATTAGGTGATAGCCCCATATTTCCATATATTGTACTTGCTTTAACCGTGACCTTTTTAGGGTTTATGCAAGGCGCAATCGCACCTGTAACGTGGTTAATGCTCTCTGAAATATTCCCGTTAAAGGTTAGAGGTTTTGGCATGGGTGCTAGTGTATTTTTCTTATGGATTGCTAATTTTTTAGTTAGCTTAATATTCCCTATCCTTCTAGGCAATATCGGTTTATCTAATACGTTCATCATATTTGCAGTGCTTAATGTCATTTCAATTATTTTCGTTAAAAAGTTCTTACCTGAAACAAAAGGCAAATCACTTGAAGATATTGAAGATTATTTCAAATCACAAATGAAAACTAAAAAACAAAATGCGCAAAACATCGTTAAACAATATAAATGATAAGCGGAGGTATGAATAATGAAACTTGCATATTACACAGATAGTCTTCCTCATATGTCACTTGAAGCAGTATTAAAAAAGATTACACAACAAGGTGTCTATCATATAGAACTGGCAACAGGAGGTTGGTCCCCTGCGCCGCACTTAAATCTTAATGAACTTCTATCCAATGATACAGCACGCGCTGACTTAAAATCACTACTCGCTAAGTATGGTGTGAAAATCGTTGCTTTAAACTGCTCAGGTAACCCTTTGGACCCAAGAGAAACTGGTAAGCAACATCGCGAAGTTACACTAAACACATTTAAATTAGCAAAACTTCTCGATGTAAAGACGATTGTTATGATGAGTGGATTACCTCCCGCTTCACCAAATGATGAAACGCCGAATTGGATTACAACCACTGTCAGTTGGCCGCCAGAGTTAAAAGTAGCACTAGATTACCAATGGTATGAAGTAGCTATTCCTTATTGGAAACAGCTCGTACCTATTGCCAAGCAATATGGCATTGAAAAAATAGCGCTAGAAAACCACGGGACACAGCTCGTCTATAATCCAGAAACTTTATTTAAATTAAGACAGGCTGTGGATCCTATGATTGGCATGAACCTAGATCCGAGCCATTTATTTTGGATGGGTGGTGACCCCATTCAATGTGCGCGAAAGCTTGAAGACGCCATACACCACATGCATGGTAAAGATTTGAGAATTGAATCTGGACCCGTTGGTTTAAATACTGTGCTAGAAACAAAAGATATCAAAGATACTAAAAATAGAGCATGGAATTATGTCGCTGTAGGCCATGGGCATGATCTACAGTGGTGGAAGACTTTCTTCTCTGTCGTTAGGATGGTCGGCTACGATGGTTATGTATCTCTAGAGATGGAAGACTTTACAATGTCCGCTGAAGACGGTGTTGACGTGTCTATAGAAGCTTTGCAACAAGTCATTGTGTAATAAAATTATGCTATTAAATGAAGGGAGTTTTTTATATGAATAATGGTGAAAAGAAAATGGAAAGATCTTTGCGTTGGGGTATGATTGGTGGCGGTAGAACAAGTCAAGTAGGATATAAACACCGCAGTGGCGCTTTACGCGATAGAACTTATGAATTAGTTGCTGGTGCATTCGATATTGATAGCGAACGTGGCAAATCCTTTGGTGTGAATTTAGGTGTAGATAAAAATCGCTGTTATGATGATTATCAAACACTAATTGAAGCTGAAGCTAAACGCACGGATGGTGTAGAAGTTGTATCTATTGCCACACCAAATGGCACACATTATGAAATTACGATGGCAGCACTAGAAGCTGGTCTACATGTAATTTGTGAAAAGCCTTTAGTTTTCACAACTAAAGAAGCTGAAGAGATAAAAGCATTTGCTGAACAACAAGGTCTTATTGTAGGCGTCACTTATGGTTATTCCGGAAATTCAATCATCTTACAAATGAGATCTATGATTGAACAAAATAAAATCGGCGACATCCATTTAGTTGAAATGCAATATACACATGGATACGCAGGTAATTCACAAGGAGATAAAGACAACGCTGCACGAAAATGGCGTGTCGATCCTAAAATAGCTGGACCTACATTCGTCATTGGTGACTTATCTATTCATACGTATTATATTTCTAAACTTGTACTCCCTCATTTATCAATCAAGAAATTATTATGTGATAGACAAAGTTTTGTGGGTTCACGTTACCCACTTGAAGACAACGCATATGTATTAATGCATTATGATAATGGCGCAGTTGGACGCATGTGGACATCAGCTGTAGATTCAGGCCAAATGGATGGTCAACGCATCCGTATTGTAGGCTCAACAGGTAGTTTAGAATGGTGGGATAGCGCACCGAATGAACTCCATTACCAACCTCAAGGCGCGCCGAATCAAACTTTATATAGAGGGGCAGAATATTTAGATGACTTAGCTAAACAAAATGAACGTCTCGGCATCCTCCATCAAGAAGGATTAACAGAAGCATGGGGCAACATTTACTTAAATATAGCATTAGCAATTGATGCTAAAAACCGCGGTGATGAAGACACACTCGCTCAACTTATCTATCCTGATATCAACTCAGGTATTGAAGGCGTACGTTGGATAGAAAATTGTGTGGCCTCAGCAGATCAGGGTTCCCAATGGGTAGAGTATCAATAAGTAAAAATTAAAAAACACCTTACCTTTTGAATACTTTCCATCTTATATTCCACTGATTTCGTGGCTCATTTGGAAACATATATTCAATGAGGAGAAGGTGTTTTTTATTTATAATTCATCAAAATACATCTTCATATTGTGCTTAATTCAGCCTGTGTATTGATTAAAACATCGTTTAATATTTCCGAGGAAATATTATGATGTACTAAAAAATTACCTCCAGCAGTATATCCTGAAGAAACGTTTTTCATCTTAATAACTTATTCTAATTATGTATCAACCATTAATATTTTTAGTCCTCAAAGTATAATTATACTAACGTCTTAAGTAAAAATATCTCGATAACTTTAATTAAAGTTATCGAGATGTCTAATAATATTATAATTCTTGTTTATCAAATATTTTAAGTGATAATATATATGAAACTACGAAAAAAGTAACACCAACGAGTGCATAAATACCTGTGACAATATAATTATTCGCTACATTTGCCAATTCGTTTAAAGATTCTTCTGAAGCAATATTAGCCATAATAAATCCAAAGAAGACTAGAAAAAACAGTCCTATCACGATTACGGATGTTGTTATCATTATCACATTTGAATTTTCGGGGCCAAATTTAAATGTAAGTGGAAACATCATTGCATAAGTCCCAGCACCACCAATACCCACAAGTATAGCTATTAGTGTAAGACCAAAGTCTTTATTTATAAGCAAATTAGCCACCACGCCTATAAAAAGTCCTATTAATATGAGCACACCGTAAAAAGCAAAATAACTTTTAATATATGTACTTCGACCAGTTGGTAGAGTCGCAACAAAATACATCCATCTCGAGTCTTTTTCACGCTTAATATTATCAGTTACCGGTGATAAAAGGAAAATCATCGGTAAAAAACAAACCATGATTGGATTAATAAATGCAAAGTATATAGCAGCCAGTATGGCAATAATAGTATAAGTTACAAGTGATTTTTTAGAAGCATAGAAGCTACTCAATAATAAACCTTTCATTACTTTTCACCTCTCATTATTATTTTTGTAGCATCATCAATGCTATTCAAAGCCCCAGCTTCTGGGTATTGTGATCGGTCATTAATTAATGCTATTGTGACATCTTGACGTTTTCTTGAAGCAACGATAATATCTTCAGGGATATTAAATGCTTCTTTTGATTGTTCAATAATGCCATAGTGATTAAGTAAATTCACTTTATTTTCTTCTAATAAAATTTCGCCATCTTTCATAAATACAAGTTTAGTTGCAAGTTGTTCTATATCTTCTGAAATATGAGAAGATATTAAAATGCCATTACCTTCTTCAATGTAATCTTCTAAAATTTCAATAACTTCTTCACGTCCTGAAACATCCATACCTGCTGTTGCTTCATCGAGAATAAGTAACTTACTTTCATGAGACAATACAATCGATAATGCAACTTTCATACGCATGCCACGTGAAAAAGATTTAATTTCGTTTTTTAACGGAAGCTCAAATCTATTAATAAAAGAAAAAAACTTGTCACTGTTCCAGTTTTTGTAAATTTCACCAAACACTCGGTTCATATCTGTGACATTTAGTTTATTTGGTACACGTAAATCATCAAAAACCACGCCTAAATTTTCTTTATAATCATTATCAGTTTCAGTGATGACATGATCAAAAAATTTAATCTCACCTGAATCTTTATAGCGATTACCAACCAACGTGTTTATTAATGTTGATTTACCTGAACCATTTTTTCCGATTAGTCCAACCACTTCATGAGGTGCAATCGATATCGATATATTTGATAGTTTAAAATTCGAATTTTTATATGCTTTATTTAAATTTTGTACTTCCAAAAGTTGTTTCATTCATATCCTCTTTCTGTATTTTATATTTTGTCATATCACGTCACTATTCTTGATAAAACTTACGTACTTTTAATAAATAACCAAATGCATTATAAATAAAAAGTATAATAAGAATAATTAAACCAGCTGATTGATTTATACCAGTGATTAAAGAAAATAATCCTAATATCATCCCTCCAAGCATCACTAATATCAAGTTCATGCAGTAAATTTTATATATGGATACGAGTGTAATATGGCGCTCACCTTCGTCCATAATATTGAGTATTTTTTCTGTATATTGCGCTTCTCCTTGTTTTGGATAACGACTATCAAATTTCCTTGCAAAGAAACCAATCATTAGTGATGGAATTATTGTAATTATGTAAGGAATAATAGAATAAAAAATATCATTATCAGAAGACCCTATCATTACTAGAATCATCATATTTATTAAGCTAACAAGAATTTGGATATAGTAAATCGTGCTTGTTCTGAGAAGTTTTAAGTTCGCTTTTTCTTCGAATGTATCTGTCTGCGAACCTTCTATATCTTCTTGAGTTTTCTTTTTATACTTAAGCGCATCTTTTTGAACTTTATAGAGGAATAATGTCAGTATAATATTAATTATTGAAGTAATAAGACAAGTAATTACTGTAATTCTATGGCTATCAAAATCAAGCTGTGACAGAAAAATATTATGTTTAAACATGCTCATAGTAGCACCTATAATGCCTCCAATAATAGCTCCTATGAGAGACAGAAATAAATAACGTTTTACTTTCATAAATCTTCCTCCTCAATGATAAAAATATTTTCAACAGGTTCATTAAAAATGCGTGCAATTTTTAATGATGTTAGTATTGATGGCATAAAATCGTTACGTTCTATTAGGGAAACCGTTTGCCGAGATACACCAGCTTTTTTAGCTAATTGGGTTTGATTGTAGCCATCACGAGCGCGTAATTCTTTAAGTCGATTTCTCAACATATATCAACTCCTTAGGACTAATATATATTACTTTAATATTTTTGACAAGTATAGTTGTCAAAATGACGTTTATAATTGTCAATTGTATTAGTCTTGATGTTAATTGAATATAAGCAATTACCGTTCTATAGATGTAAAAATTTAATAAGAATATATCTATGATGATAAGATTATTTTTGTAACTATTATCGTCATAATATTGTTTCAAACTTCATATAAATTTACCTCATCTTAATATTCTCATCCAATTACCTTTGGTACAATATATTAAAGTTTAAATTTTAAGGGGGACGCGTTTTGAAGAAGCTTACATGGTTGATTATTGCATCTATAGCTTTGATGTTACTGGTACCGAATACAATGCACGCAAAAGCTAATCATAGTTCGACTACGACAAAGGAAGCCGGAATGAAAAATGTATCTATTCATGATATTCAAGGAGAAGGTCATCAATCACCTTACGACAATAAAAAACTCAATAATATAGAGGGAATAGTGACTTATAAATATAAATTAAATGGAGCAAATTATTTACATATCCAAACGCCTGATAGTAAAAATGATGATAACCCGAACACCTCAGAAGGGTTAATCGTCTATATGGGGAACCAAGACTATAATACTAAAGTTGGTGATGCTATAAAAGTTACTGGCACCGTAGATGAATATCATATCGATGGTTATAGCGACAAAAGTAAGACTGACTTACCTGTAACTCAAATCAACGCACGTGATGATAAAGGCGGTAATATTTCGATTGAATCCCACAACCAAAAGCTGCCAAAACCTTATGTCATTGATAAAGTACCAAATAAAATTTCAGCAAATGATCAATTCCAAACATTTGACCGTAATCACTACGCCATTGACTTTTGGGAATCTTTAGAGGGTATGCGTGTCCAAATTGGTGATGTCAGAAGTGTTTCACCTCAGGAACACGGGGAGGTCTTTACTGTGAGCGATGACCAACCGCATGAAACAAATCATGGTGGTATCCGATTAAAAGAGAACAATCAACATGGCGAACGTATCCCACTTAAAATATATGACAATAAAGCAGCACGTGATTTTGATGTAGCTACTGGTGATAAATTTAAAGGCCCAATCATTGGTTATGTAAATTATGGATATCAAAACTATAAATTGAATGTGGATTTTGATGAAATAAAGCAAGCTCATATTAAAGGTGATACTAAACCGACAGCAACTTCTCTAGAGCCAAGCCAACAAAAACTCAATGTCGCTTCATATAATCTAGAAAATTTCTCAAATAATGCTAGTTCCACCACAGACGATAAAGCACAAAAAATAGCAAAAGGTATTACAGAAAATATGAAGAATCCTGATATTATTGGCGTTACAGAAGTACAAGATAACGACGGCCCTAAAGAAGGTGGCCCTAAAGCGAATGAATCTTATGAACGTTTAATTCATAAAATTGAAGCATCCGGTGGACCAAAGTATAAATACGCCAATATCGACCCTGACATGAATGAAGATGGTGGGCAGCCAAACGCAAATATTCGTGTTGGTTATCTATACAATCCGAAGCGAGTCCAATTTGATAAATCTATTAAATCTGGAGATGCCGATACTGCTGTATCTTATGAAGATGGCAACTTAACATTAAATCCTGGACGTATTGATCCGAACAACTCTGCTTTTGATGATTCTAGAAAACCTTTAGCAGCTCAATTTAAATTTCATGGAGAACAAGTTATTATGCTAGCCAATCATTGGAATTCTAAAAATGGCGATACGCCGATGTTCGGTAGTCAACAACCACCAGTGTTAAAAAGTGAGAACCAACGTGTTGAAATTGCTAAAGTAGTAGGTCATTTCATCGAGCAAGTTCATAAAGATAATCCTGACGCGAATATCATATCTGTAGGTGACTACAATGATTTCCCTTGGTCAAAACCACTGAAAACATTAGAAAGTTATAATATGACAAATATGATTAACAGTGTGCCCCTAAAATCGCGCTATTCATACAACTATCATGGTAATGCTCAAACACTAGATCATGTACTCGTATCAAATCATCTAGCTCAATTTACAAAATTAGACGCCGTGCATGTAAACAGTGATTTTACCGATATGTCCGGTCGTGCAAGTGACCATGATCCTTTAGTCGCAACAATAGATTTGAAACAAGCGCATCAAAATGATAAGAACAAAAAATAATAATAAATAACCATACTGTATCCAACGATTGATATAAAAGAAGAATCTATGCCAATCATATAAAATTTGCACACATGGCTAACTATCCCATAGATGATTTTGAAAATCATAATAAACCTGAAAAGCTCAATTCCTTCATGCAACCTAGTAAAAATTTAGAAGCAAGTATGTTACAAGATTTAAGAAAACAGCGACAGACTGAAATTAATGATATCAATGGATTAATTGTAGAAATTGGGGAAAAAGTAAAGATACCTACACCTTTTAATCAGAAAATTGTTGATATTGTAACCACAGCATCTCAAACCAATCAACTTCCCGAATTCGAAAAAACTTTAAAGAGTTTATTACAAAATGTATAGAGGTGAATCACTTTGAGAAAAGAAGATGTAAATCATATCATTACTACACCAATAAATGCACCAGCATTTGCACCAGTCAATCCCTTTTTTAAAAACAGAGAATTTGTACAAGTGTTATATGAAACTGACATAGATGCTTTAAAAGCAGTTGTGCCTGAACCGTTAAAAGTAATAAGCAATTTAATTAAATTTGAAGTAATCCATATGCCTGATAGTACAGGCTTAGGAGCTTATCTTGAGGCAGGTCAAGTCATCCCAGTTGAATACAATGATGAAGAGGGAGAATTCTATTTAAGTATGTACGTCAATAACCAAGCAGCCATTACTTCAGGTCGTGAAATTGCTGCCTATCCTAAAAAAGCCGGTCAACCTAACCTATACACCGATAACGATGTCGTTGTTGGTACTCTAGATTATGGGTCATTACGTGTGGCTCAGATAACTATGGGTTATAAATACTTTCCCATAGAGAAACAAGAGGCTCAACATATTATATCTAAACCTCAATTTATGTTAAAACAAGTACGCGATTATGATGGAAATCTCGAAAAAAGTGAACTTACACGTAGTCAAATCACAAAGCTAGAAATCAAAGAAGCCTACCGTTCACCCGCAAGACTCCAATTATTTGAACATGTTATGGCACCATTAGCAGACTTTCCCGTTCATAAAATCGTAGATGGACAACACATTATTGCAGATTTATATTTAGATCGACCAAAGCCCATATTCAACTATTTAAGTGACTAGCTCTCAAAAATAGAGTGAATTAAATTTATGTTAAAACGTGATAGTTAATATCATTCAAAAGTGAAAAACGTTTTGGGCTGTAATTTCCACTCGTCATTAGACTTCGCGAACAATAACATCAGACAACCCGAAGACTTACTTTGTGTCAAATCAGCATTTTTCGCCTTTATTATCCTTTCAAGTTAAAAGCCAAGCTAAAGGTATTCAAACCTTTAACTTGGCTATATTTATATCTGCACGTCTAATGTTCTAGCGGAGAGTGATTTAATCATCTCTGGAGCTGCATGCGAGAAAAATCGACCGGCTTTTACATCTAATTTAGCAATTTGCTCTTTATCTTCTTCTGTTAATTCAAAATCAAAAACATCTGGATTTTGAGCCATGCGTTCTAGATTTACAGATTTAGCTCATACCACAATGTCACGCTCTACTAACCAACGTAAGACGATTTTTGCAATAGATTTATGATATTTATCACCTATTGCTTGCAGTGTTTCATTTTCAAATAGCTTGTTACGACCTTCAGCAAATGGTGCCCACGCTTCCACAACAACATTTTCTTTTTGTAGTAAATAGACTTGTTCATTTTGTTGATGGAATGGATTGATTTCAATTTGGTTCACTTGAGGTTGTACATTGTTGATGATTCTCAAATTGATGATCTTTTTATAGTTATTTTGCATTTAATTTATGGCCTTCAAAGCTATGTTTTTGAATGCTTAATCTAATAGAAAATGGTATTAAATTATATTTATTTGTATATATTTTTAACTTCAATTCTCGTGATTCATCATTATAAGGTTTTACAATTGTAAAACCTACAAATAATAAAAGTATTATTTTTTTCACTTAATTTTTCCTTTATTGCAGGTATCTCATTAACACAAATATATAAGTTAGTATTGAACGGTAATGAGGTTATACTTAATCGCACACCTCTCTATCTCTAGTCATATATTTCTATTTCGATCTGCTATTGTTTTTTAATATGCTCTCCACAATAAAAAGCCATCTTAATATTTAAAGATGGCTTTTTAGCACTATTAGTTTTTCTTTTTTGCCTAAATGAATGGCAAATCAACCTATTTATTTTGCAGTGTAACTTTTACTTGTAATTTGTCCACCATTAACAATAATATCTTTATCTTGGAAAGGTTCATTTTTAAAGAAACGAGATAAAATATCTTTCACGCCTTCTTCAATACGTTCTTGCGCTTCTAAAGTCATTCCAGAGTAATGTACTGTCATTGCATTTCTAGGCATTGTTCTCCATGGATGATCAGCTGGTGCTGGTTGTGGATACCATACGTCCCCAGCATAACCTTGAATATGCTTAGCATTTAAAAGCTCTACTAGATCATTAGTATTTACAATTTTACCTCGTGCAGTATTTACTAAATAGCTACCAACTTTCATGCGACTTAATACATCATAATCAAATAAATTATCTGTATCTGGTGTTAAAGGAGCATGAATTGTAATGGCATCACTTGTAGATACTAGTTCATCAAAGTTAACGAATTTAGAATCTTTGTTATCTTTCTGATTGATTGGATCATAGTGTTGGATTTTAACATTAAATGGTGCAAGGCGTTCAGCAATGAGTTGGCCAATTCTACCAAAACCAAAAATGCCAATCGTTTTATTTTGTAATTCATGTGCATGGTTTCCAACTTTAGATAAATTCCATTCACCTTCAACTGATTGACGATGACCTTCTTCATAATTACGTAACAAAATGAGTAAATCCATTACCGCATGTTCTGCCACGCTCACTGTATTACTACCTGTTACTTCAACTACACCTACATTATTTTCACTAGCAGCTTGTAAATCGACATGATCAGAACCAACTCCAGCTGTAATCGCCAATTTTAAATGCGGTGCTTGTTCGATACGTTCTTTAGTCATATAAGCTGGATAAAATGGTGCACTAATAACAATATCCATATCTGTTAAGTGTTTATCTAAGTCCGCTTCATTATCCGTTAATATCACAAGTTCATGTCCTTTTTCTTCTAAGAATGGTTTTAGACCAATCGCTTTGTTCGTATTCAGTAATTGATTGTCTTGGCCTTCTACAGATTCTGGAAATAATGCTACTATTTTCATTAATAATCTCTCCTAAATTTTTGATTTTTTAATACTTACTTCATGCTGGTGATTACTATGTTTCCTTAACACAAAAAAACTCGCTACTATTTGCACATACCACCTCCTTGAATGATTAATTCAAAACGTAGTTAGCAAACAGCACCGAGTACCTTACACCATCTATTTATTCTATTGATTTATCGAATACAAATATGGATACAACCTCATCATCAGTTAAATCAATATCTGTAAATAATTTAATAAATTTAGCTTCAACCAATGTTTCCATTTCATCTAATTTAATATCACTATATAACTGTTTTATCTTTTCAGTACGGTTATAATGTAACATGGCTTCATTGCGTTTATCGTTTAAGTAAAACATTTCAACTTTACTTAATGCGCCTGTCATATAAGCAATAGCCCAATTCCCTCTAAAAGTAACTTGAATTCTTTCAGGCCCTTTTCCTACATGTTGCTTACGATAAGAACGAATAAGATTAGAAAATTGTTGTTCTTTTTTGTTAGTGTCTATATTGTTCACCTTCTTCAAAAGTAACAAGAGAACTATAATTCAACTTAGATTATACACCTCTTAATAAATAATTCAAGAAAATATCACACGAGTATTAATATTTCTTATTGAAATTATTAATAATTTAATGTCAAAAAAACTTTTATTTATTATATTGCTGAAAAAATAAATAACATGATTAACTCTAAGTTATAGACTATTTAAACTTAATATATATGCGAAGCAATTTCCCTTAATTTTCGTCGATGATTACAATAAAAATAAGCGATGATAAATCATCGCTTATGCTATACATTGAATTTGATTAAATCCCAAGTCATTTCAAATCTCAAGTCATAGTCTGGGTGGTTCCAAGTGTCTTTAAACATCGGTAGAGTAAATGTCGAAAAGGCCGAAAGGATCACTTCTGGTTTATATAAATTACTGTCATCGTAACCCATTTTTTGTTGTATGCGTATAAAACAAGGTTTTAAAATTTCTTGCAATATAAATGGATCTTTTTCAACATACTGTGTGTTTAAATCAAACATTAAACGATTGGTATGATATGCCGCCTTTTTAGCATTAACGAATGCCCAAAGATAATCATGTAACCATTGCTGTTTATCTTCATAATCATCATCATTGATATCAATATGATGAATAATATATGTTTCAAACCAGTCCGCACAAACAGCAATCCATAAGTCCTTTTTATTTTCAAAATGTTTATATATTGCTGCGTGTGTAATATGCAATGCTGTAGCAATTTTTGAGAGAGAAATTTCGGATTTTTGCGTTTCGTGAATCAATGTATGTGCTGTATCAATAATTAAACGTCGAGTTATTTTCTTTTTTTCCATAATAATTATATTATCATATATCACTAAAATATAAAGCGGTGTTGCTTTATGAATCTATCCAACTTAACAACTATAATAAACATTTAGATGTTCAAGTAAAGGTTTCCTTATTCCAGCAATACAACCTAATATAGTAAGTTGTTAATGCTGCTATCAATCCCTTAGCAAAGTTAATAAATGCAGGTAGTATGGTAATGCGTACAGGATGACGTTCACTTATCAGGATTTCACTATCTATATACCCACCCCAAATTACTTTTGAGTTAAATCAATCACTCCAATTTTAAATAACATAAATTCATTTTTATCATTAAAAATTGTAATTATTAGCTGAAAATGAATATTAGATATTGGTAGCAATATGTTTAACTTTTGCTATCAGTGGAATGACACTAGTATAACTTTTAAAAGGAGGCATTTATTATGAGTAAATTTGATGAATTCAAAGATCAAGCAGAAGATAAAGCCAACGAAATTAAAAATGACGATGAAAAAAAAGACGAACTAAAAGATCAAGCGCAAGATAAAGCGAAAGATTTAAAAGATAAATTTTAAGATATAAAATCAACAAACCCAACGGTGAACATATTCATCGTTGGGTTTTTTATTTACATATCATTACTACTTTAACCAAAAAATTAATGAATATACCATGAAAATTTTAAATCTTATAGTTTAAAGCTATAAATAATTAACTTTTTTATATTGGTTGTTTACATTTTACCCCTATACAATAAATAGTAATAAGTTATCTGAAAAATTCATTTATGAATGCAAAGTCTTACGCATGTTTGTATAAGGGATGATACAAACATGTTTTGAAGACGCTAAAATAAGATTTCTTAATTCAAAACTTTAGGGTGATATTATGAATAAGGGGTATGTTCAATCACAAAGTCACAATAAATGGAGATTTTTTGTTTTTAGTTTTATCGGTATTTTATGCTTTTTCGTACCAATACAAATTAATGGCACAAGTTCTATTATAGTAGATCACGTTCACCTAGCCATTCGCGCTTTATTCGGTGGATTCATGCAATATATCGCGCTAGCTATGATTTTAGCAGGTGCTATTTTACCTTTGATAAGACAAAGTTATAAAAAGTCACTTGCTGATTTTGTCATTATTGTATTTAAAGTACTAGGTGCAGTGATTGGTATCATGTATGTCTTTAAAATAGGACCTACACTATTATTCCAAAAGGACTACGGCCCGTTTCTATTTGATCAATTAATGTTGCCATTAAGTGTACTCATTCCCGTTGGTGCCATAGCACTATCTTTACTTATTAGCTATGGACTACTTGAATTTGTCGGTGTTTTCATGGAACCGGTAATGCGTCCCATCTTTAAGACACCGGGAAAATCTGCAGTAGATGCCGTCGCCTCATTTGTGGGTAGTTATTCTTTGGGTCTATTAATTACAAATAGAGTCTATAAAGAAGGACTTTATAACAAAAGAGAGGCTACTATCATTGCCACTGGTTTCTCTACGGTTTCAGCCACATTTATGATTATCGTTGCAAATACACTGGGCTTAATGCCATATTGGAATTTATATTTCTGGGGTACATTAGTGATTACATTTGTCGTAACTGCTATTACAGCATGGTTGCCGCCGATTGTTAATGAGTCAACAGATTATTATAATAATCAAAAAGGTGAACCCGATGTTGAAATTGTGGGTAGCCGATTAAAAACTGCATATGCCGAAGCTTTAAAAAAGAACGCCACTACACCTTCTTTAGCTAAAAATGTATGGGGGAATTTAAAAGATGGCTTAGAAATGACGATCGCAATCTTACCTTCTATTCTATCTATTGGTTTCTTGGGTTTACTATTAGCAAACTTTACACCGGTAATAGACTGGATGAGCTATATATTCTATCCATTTATTTATATATTCCCAACACCAGACCAAGCATTACTTGCCAAGGCATCCGCCATATCAATTATCGAAATGTTCTTGCCATCATTACTCGTTGCAAAAGCAGCACTAAGTACAAAATTCATCGTTGGCGTTGTCAGTGTCTCTGCCATCATTTTCTTTTCAGCATTAGTTCCGTGTATCTTAGCTACAGAGATCAAGATACCAGTTTGGAAACTAATCGTAATTTGGTTCTTAAGAGTAGTGCTCACATTATTAATTACCATACCATTGAGTCTTTTACTTTTTTAAATAAACTGAAGAAAAGCTATGATGTTTTATTCATATTATGTATCGCATTTATGAGCATACATAAATATAAGAATTTTAAGGGAGCATTTTAAATAAAATGCTCCCTTTTTTCAATTTATGATAATACGCCCTACTTGTTAGCGCTATGACTCAATGCGTATCCACCATCGTATTACTCTGTTCATCACATTTCTTTATTTTTCTATATTTGCTAAAATAAGTTTTGAAATTGAAAATTATTTTAATTGTATGAGAGATATTGAGATCATTTCATGTGAAGTTTAATTTTTTAATGGAGTTGTTGCTATGAATCGTAATATTGAACTGTTCAAAGAGCTCATTGATGCTTCTAATAAAATCACATTTTTTACAGGTGCGGGAATCTCTGTAGCAAGTGGTATCCCTGATTTTCGTTCTATAGGTGGTTTATATGACAAAGTTTCGAAAGATGGTTACTCACCCGAATACTTATTGAGTTCAGATTATTTACAAAGTGACCCAACAGGGTTTATTGATTTTTGTCACCGGTACTTACTTTTTGCTGATAAACAGCCTAATATTGTTCATCAATGGATAGCACAACTTGAAAAAAACCATCAATCCTTAGGTGTGATTACCCAAAATATTGATGGTCTACATACAGATGCAGGCAGTGTGAACGTAGACGAACTACATGGTACCTTAAATCAATTTTATTGTGTACAGTGCCATAATCATTATTCGAAATGTGATGTCATTGACAATGATTTACGTACTTGTGAATCATGTGGCAACGCAATCAGACCTGACATTGTGCTTTATGGAGAAATATTAAATCAAAGCACTATATTTAATGCATTACATAAAATAAAAGAAGCAGATACATTAGTCGTCCTAGGGTCATCGCTCGTAGTTCAACCAGCAGCAGGGCTTATTTCAAATTTCAAAGGTCAAAATCTTATTATTATCAATAAAGATGCTACACCTTATGACAGCCATGCCAACTTAGTGCTTCATGAAGATATGGTCTCAGTAATTAATGCACTCCATCATCTAAAGTGATGTCTGTAGTGAAGGTATATGATTATTGGAAGAAATTTAAGCCTCGTGATAATCATATAAATAAACGGCATTGCTTTATAATGCTCGTCTTTTACTTATACGTTATCTAAATGCATGCGCTAAATTAATACGAAAAGTCATTTCTATTGACCTAGAGTGCACTCCAGGGTCTATGATAAGCAATGAAGAATATTAATGGAAATATTCTATTGTAAAAATAATGGAGGAATTAATTTATGATAAATGCCAAAGCTAGAGCTGTAAATAGTCCAGATTCTGATTTTTACGCTACAGAAATTAAAAGACGTGACCTTGATACACACGATATTTTGATAGAAATTAAATATGCTGGGATCTGTCATTCTGATATTCACACTGCACATGGAGAATGGGGACCTGTTCATTATCCATTAGTCCCAGGTCATGAAATCGCTGGTATTGTTAAAGAAGTCGGTTCTGAAGTAAGTAAATATCAAATAGATGACCGTGTCGGCGTTGGTTGCATGGTAGATTCTTGTGGCGAATGTGAACATTGCCAAAACGGCGAAGAACAATACTGTTTAAAAGGAAATGTCGGTACATATGCGGGTACAGATAGATATGGTGAACCAACGCAAGGTGGATACTCAACTCATATCGTCGTACACGAAGACTTTGTACTACGTATTCCTGATAATATTGGTTTAGATGCTGCTGCACCTTTACTCTGTGCTGGTATTACGACTTATTCACCTTTAAATCATTGGAAAGCATATGAAGGTAAAAAGGTCGCAGTGATAGGTATGGGTGGCCTTGGACACATGGCTGTTCAAATTGCACATGCTATGGGTGCTGATGTAACGGTATTATCAAGAACATTAAATAAAAAAGAAGACGGTTTGAAATTAGGCGCATCACATTATTATGCAACAAGTGATGAAGCAACGTTCGAACAACTTGCAAGCTCATTTGATTTAATTATTAATACAGTGAGTGCTAACCTAAAATTAGATGATTACCTTAAATTATTAGCATTAGATGGCACAATTGTTAATGTTGGAGCGCCAGCAGAACCTATATCATTACGTGTTGCCAATTTAATTGGTCATCGTAGATCATTTGCTGGTTCAGCTATTGGTGGTATTAGAGAGACTCAGGAAATGCTAGACTTTTGTTCAAAACACAATATTGAACCTCAAATTGAAGTTATTTCAGCTGATCAAATTGATGAAGCATATGAGAGAGTCTTATCTTCAGATGTTAAATATCGTTTTGTAATTGATATAAGTACAATGTAATTTTATTGAAAATGATGTCCATATGATATGGGCATCATTTTTTATTTATCTTTAACTACATTGTCAAACTGTATTGATGCTAGTCTACATACTTTTTTCATACATTGCATTTACCTCTAATACTGCTAATTTCTAGTAACAAATCTATTTATTAACTTGTTAATTGACACTTCTTTGAAAAGATATTAAACACCTTCCCAAACCAATGGCACTTCCTAAATAATTTAAGTAACTATTTTAAGCAAAGCAGATATATTAATACTTTATGAAAAAGATATAAATCTTTTTGGGAGATAAAATATGAATATTGCAGCAAGGAATAGTGATTTTTAATAGACGTATCATAAGTTGAACATAGTTCAAGTTATCAGGAAGTGTATACCCTCACTATTTGATGTAGCAATGCGATAAGTCGAAAAATTGTTTCACTGTACAATTTATTGTACAATTAAATTAATAAAGACCAAACAACTGTAAGGAGGCGCTTAATATGATTGTTAAATCTTATACTTATGTCCGTAAACACTTTAAAGATATGATTAATAAAGTGAATGACGATAGTGATGCGATAACAATTACAACAAAAGATCGTAATGCAGTTATAATGTCAGAAGATAATTATAATGAAATAATGGAAACACTATACTTACAACAAAACCCTGCCAAC
The DNA here is from genome assembly GCF_030294405.1 of Staphylococcus casei. NCBI lineage: Bacteria > Bacillati > Bacillota > Bacilli > Caryophanales > Staphylococcaceae > Staphylococcus > Staphylococcus casei. The sequence goes on along the minus strand of NZ_CP125718.1, from coordinate 109,396 downwards.
GCGAAGCATTTATCAGAATCTATTGAAGACCTCGAGCGCGGCAATGTAAAAACTAAGGATATTTTAATATAAATGGCTAAACTGAATATTACCTTTTCACCACAAGCTTTTGATGATTATGAATATTTTCAAACTAAAGATAGAAAAATGGTTAAAAGAATAAATCAATTATTAAAAAGCATCTCTAGAGATGGCGCATTAGACGGTATCGGGAAACCCGAAAAGTTAGTTGGCAATTTTTCGGGATATTACAGTAGACGAATCAACCAAGAACATAGATTAGTATATACAGTAAATGACAATGCCATATTAGTTGCCTCTTGCAGATATCATTACAAATAAAAGCACTCTACTCTATCAAATAGTAGGGTGCTTTATACTAAATATTACTTATTTATAGTTCTATATCATCCCTATCGATAAACATATTTATTAATTGAACAATAATACCTATAATAACTATAGCAAAACTACTATAAATTAATATATTAGTTGACGCTCCTTGTGCAAGTAATAAACCACCTAATGCAGCGCCAATCGCACTTCCTAAATAATTTAGAGAACTATTTAAAGCCACAGATGTGCTGCCATGTTCAGAATGATTTTTTAATAATATATGCTGTTGCGGTGCTTGGGTAGCCCATCCCATAGCTCCCCATAATACGAATGGTATGAGTCCTAAAATAGGTATTTTAATGAGTGTAGGTATTAACACTATACTCATCCCTAAAGTGACTAAAATGATAAGCATCAAAATTGGGGTATTTTTAAACTTATCAATAACTAAACCGACTCCAAAACTCCCTACTAATCCTCCAATTCCCCAAGTAGTTAAGAAAGGTGTAATGTAATGTGGTGAAATACTTTCACTTATAACTTGAGAGAGATAGGTATATAAACCTAAGCTTGCAATTGCTGCACATACAGTTACAGATACCACTCTTAATACATGTGGATCTATAAAAAGCGAGAATCTATCTTTCAAGCTAGGTGCTGAAGGTATTTTAAAATCAGGAAGTAAAAAATAGGTGCTTATAAAGGCAACTATACTTAAAATTACAATTAGACCTATAGCAAACCTCCAATTAATTAAATGAGATAACTGTAAGCCTATAGGAACCCCAACAACCGTACCTACACTCATGCCTCCTACTATAAAAGCTAATACTTTTCCTTTATTTTTTTGACTTACTAAGTGTCCACCCGAACTAACTGCCATAGGAGAGAATAATCCTGCACCTAGTCCAGCTATACATCTGGATAAGATATATATTGAATAGTTTGGAGATAGCATAGTAATCAAATTAGCTAATCCAAAAGTTAATAAAGCCAGTAAAAGAATGTTTTTCACAGAATACTTAGCTAGTATAGTTGAAAAAACAGGGGCTGATAAAGCAAAAAATAATGTAAAAACAGTAACGCCTTGCCCTATTTCAGCACTACTTTTATTAAAACTCTTTCCCATATCAGGTAATAGTCCAGCCACAATATAAGTATCCATTCCTAAGGCAAACATACCTAATGTTAAAATCCAAATTTTCTTCATGATTTAATCATTCCTAACAAATATATTTATGTATTTTAGCGTAGTATTATATTGTAATTAATGGAATAATGAATACATTAAGAGTGGTATTAAAGAAAAGTTAATAGAGGGAGTAATATATGAATATTGAATACATAGAGGATTTCATAAAAGTTGCTGAACATCAGAGTCTTAACCATGCTTCTAAGCTACTTAATATCAGTACCCCAGCGCTTAGTAAGAGAATTAAGCGTGTTGAAGAATACTTTGAAAGTGACTTGTTTTATAGAACCTCTCGAGGCATATTTTTAACTGAGCATGGTGAGTTAGTTTTGAGTAAAGTTAAGATTATAAAAAGTGATATAGATGAATTAAAAGCAGAAACTTCAAAAAATGGAGACGCAACAATTAGAGTTGGTCTATTACCAAGCTTTTCATTGTATAAATGGGCTGAGCAAAAAGAAGCATTAATAAATCAAAGGCTCTCCATAAAAATTGAAAGTAACACTCAAATTTTACTTGATCACTTACATAATGGGGATATAGATGTAATTATTGGAGACATCACTGCTACAGAAAATAATCAACTTTATAGTGAAGTTTTATATCGTGAAAAATATATGGTGGTCTTTCCAAAAACGAGTAATTTAAGACTATCCGATAATATATTTGCTAGTCATTTAATAAATGAAAAGATACTTCTTCTTAATCCACCATGTGATACTTTATCTTTTATACAAAAGTATTTTTCTAAAACTAAAATGAATATTGAACACAAAAGTGATTTAGAGGCTATATTGGCTAATGTTAAGGCTGAACAAGGCATAACAATCATTCCTCAATCATTAATAACACGAGTTGAAAGTATGAATCTTTTAATTAGAGAATTGGAAAATCATTTAAGAGAAATTGGATTAATAGCATATAATAAAGAGGTTTTGAAAAAAGCATTAAGTATTTTAAGTGAATAAGAATTGTACTATGAGTAATTTTTATTTAATGTGGATGTTTAGAAAAACATGATATATAATGCTATAAACGAAGAAGCAATTAGACTAACGCAATGAAGGAGTGTACCGCATGAATTTTATAGTATGGCTCATTATTTTTTGTGAAGTAGCTTTTTGGGTTGTTATCTTACTCGGGTTAGTAACAAGATATATTTTAAAGCAAAAAAAATTAGGTCTAATTTTCCTAGCACTTACACCTGTTATAGATTTACTACTACTTATAACTACGGCTGTAGATCTCATGAATGGTGCAACAGCTGAAACCCCTCATGCTATAGCTGCGGTCTATATTTCAGTATCCCTCGTTTTTGGGAAAAGCATGATAAATTGGACAGATGATAGATTTAGATATTATGTCATGAAACAAGGATCAAAACCATACAAACCTGTAGGATTAGCTTACTCTAAAAACTATGGCAAAAATTGGTTAAAACATTTACTTTCATACATTATAGGAACAGGCATTTTGCATTTCATTATTTATTTAATTAATAATAAAAGTCGAACTGAAGCTATGAATGGTGTTATTCATGTTTGGACAATTGTCATTATCGTTGACTTAATCATTTGTATTTCATACTTTATATGGCCACCCAAAAATAAAACTCACCATAATTAACAAGTGACAATTTGAGGAACTACTTAAATTTATAGATATTGCATTTTGGATACTATACTCATATAGTATCCAAAATATACTGGTACTATATCCTGAACACTATACGAATTAAACGCAATAACTTTACTCGTTATTAAAATTTAAACTAACATGATCTAAACAGTATTTTGAGTTTCTTACTCAATCGTTGGGATTTTTTCTCATTTTGAAAGTTATACATGCAATTAAAACTACAAAAGAAAAAATTGTAATTATAGAAACTGTAGCACCATATTCCCCGCCTGTAACAAGTTGATATGGGCTATGATAGACATATTCAGCTACACTTTTATTGCTTCTATTAGTAGTAATATCGAATAATTCTGTTGAATCAAATAAAAAATGAACGACTACAACAGCCCAAATCGTCTTATAATATGTGGTTAGTAAACTATAAAAAATACCCGCAATAGAAATCCCTACTACAATCAATGCTATATTTTGAATATTGTAACTACCATTCATAATGTGAACGATACCGAATAATATAGCGCTTATTATTACCCCTAAATATGTGTTTGTCTTCTTCTCAATATAACCTAATAAAAAACCTCTAAAAAATATTTCTTCTGTTATGGCAGTAGTCAAAGATGTTATTAAAATTACTAAGACAAGCTGAAGTATATTATTATTCTGGTTGTATACCCATGTTCCATTAGTTAAAGTTATAAAAAATATGTATATCATACTTATACCTATCATTCCCAAAGCGATCCATTCTAACTTAATCTTGGGTTTAGTAATTCTAAAACGATTTAATGATGATTTAAAGCCTCTCTTAATCCAAGCTATAAATACAATTAAAGTTAGTATTAAAATTAAGATATTAAACAGTACATATCCTAAATCTCCCATGCCAATAAAATTAATTAGCCCTATCATAGGAGCGAGGCCGTTAATCAAAGTCATAACGAGTATAGCCAAGAAACAAGTAAATGATACTTTAATTAACTCTATCAATTGTTTACCTCCCTACTGTGTAAACTTATTAAAATAATACGAATAATGACATACGAATTTTCAAATATGACTAAATGCTATCAATAATCCAATAACTAAAGATTTGAATTTACCTAGTAACATGCTAAATATTAGTCCCTTTAAAAGAAACTATGCATAAGTAACTTTAATGAAAGTATATAATACGTATTACACAACATATTATATCACTACAAAATCACTTTCAACACAACTTTATGTTTAAATTAAACAAAAAATAATTCATATATAATCCACAATTTGTATATGAATAAGGTAATATAAAGACAGAAATATGTAGCGTATCTTCGACACTAAATCGTGTTATTTTATCTGAATTAAGGACATAATAAATGTTCCTCGTTGATTGGGATGTCTTCTAAGTTACATCATTGATGGATATTAGACACATAGACATATTAAAAGAGACGCCTTATTAATAAGGCGTCTCTTAATTATTTTAAACTCAAGCTGTGTCTTCATAAGGACCTGAGGAAATATTCACTTTCTAAAATATTCAGCAATAGCTTCTCTTTGAGTATGAGCTACTATTTCCTTTTCGCTTTTCAACTATTGTTACCAATAACACATTTAATAGCTCATTATTTTACTTTTGAGAATAACAATGCGATGTTTATACGATTAAATTATTTCTCGTCTTCACTTATATCTTCATCATGAGGCACATCATTTTCAATTGGAACTTCTACTTCCTCATCAGATGATGCATTTTGTTCAAAGGCATACGTTTTCTTTTGATTTGAGACGTTTTCAAGCATCTGAGTTAGATTAAAGCCCGTCATTTGGTTTAAACCTTCTTCAGCATTAGCCATTTGAGATATAATACCATTTGATAAACTGTTTATACCTTCGCCATTCCCACCATCAAGAATACGGATATTCTCAACATTAGATAATGGTTCGGCAATTGCTTTAGCGAATTCAGGTAATGTTTTAATCATCAATTCAGCTAACATAACGTCTTTATTTTCAGCAAGCGCATTAGCTCTTTCTCTTAAGCCATCAGCTTTTGCCTTTTCTTGTTCTCTAATAACTTCAGCTTCTGCCTTACCTTCTTTGATACGTGCTTCATATGACGCTTCAGCTTGTTTAATCTTGATTGCTGCATCTGTTTCTGATTGTTGACGACGTACATCATCTTTTTGACGTTGAATACGTACATCATTCTCACGTTCCATCTGGATTAAATGCAACTCATTTTCTTTCTCAGTACGTTCAACATTCAATTGTTTTTCTTTAATTTCTAAAGCTCTAGACTCTTTCTCTAATTGACCAGAAGCTTCGGCCTGCGCTTGTGCTTTATTTGTTTCACTCAATATGGATTGTTCTTTTAAGTCTTTCTCTCTACGAGAATCTGCAACATTCATTTGACGAGAAATCTTTTCTTTCTCGGTTAATTCAGTGTTTTCTGCTACTTTCATTTCAGTTTCTCGTAAAGCATCACTTTCAGCAATATCGGCTTTTTTCTTAATTTTAGCAATCTCTGGCTTACCTAGATTTTCTAAATAGCCTTCGTTATCGCTTATATCAGATAAACCTAATGAAGTGATACTGAAGCCCATATTATTCAGTTGTTCTTGCGCAACCTCAGTTACTTTATTGTTAAATGCTTCTCTATCTGAGTTGATTTCCTCAACTGTCATCTTAGATAGAATCGCTCGCAAGTTTGTATTCAAGACTTGAGATATCTCATCTGATACTTCGTCTTTTGACTTACCTAAGAATTGTTCAGCATATTTAACGATACCTTGTAATTGATCCGCAACCTTAACTGTAGCAACTGCCTCAGCTTCAATGCCAACGCCAGCTTTCGTCCAAACTACAGGTGTTTTAATCTCTAATTGAAATGATTTTAATGAAACACGTGTTGAGGATTGGAACATTTTCATTCTATAACCGCCGCCACGTACTACTCTCATATGACGACCTTCATCGTCTTGATAAACATTCGACTCAGTTTTTGGATCACCAATATTTGGGCCTGTAATGATTAAAGCTTCATTTGATGGCACCGTCTTAAATCTTGCTTTCATGTAAAGATACCAAACTATAGCGGCAAGTAGCAAAATCCCGACTATAGCAGCAATGCCTATTAATATTAATAAATTCATGTTACTCGTCTCCTAATCATATATATCATTTAATAATTGTCTACTTTAATTATTTTATTATAAATATAGTTTTAAGTATATAGGAGACGATATTTATTTTTAGATAGTTTCTATTTTTTAAAATTATCATTAGTTTTAACTATTATTTTTAATTCTATAAATAGCTTTTCTTATGATTTTTACTTTTTAGCTATTTTACTAATGCGTATCCTTTTATAATTGTTCCACAATCTGCCAGTCATACTAAACGGTTTTGAAGATTTGTTACATTGAGTGAATAGGAGATACAACAATTCCGTCTTTGCTGTATCTCTTACCTTCGATAACCCCTGCACTTATCATCGTTCGTGCTCATCTTTCTTGTTCTGAAATCATTACTAAAGTTTAAATAATTAAGTTTCACTTTAATAACAAAGCTTTTAGAAAGTATTACAACAAATAATAGAATCACCCATAGAAGATTCATATTTTTATTTTCTTAGTAGCACTTATTCCATACCTACAAAGCATTCCGTCATGGTTTCTGCACCATTTTCTGAGAAGAATATTTCTAAATTATCTTGCGATGCTTTCGCGTGAACTTCTGTAATTTCGAACATTTGTTGCTCATAAGTTTTCAATATTTCAGTCAGATTATCGTAAGTTTTGAATGACTCTGCTAAAAGGTATGCATCATATAAAGCCATATTTACTCCTTCACCTGCAAATGGACTCATAAGATGAGCAGCATCTCCAATAATTGTAATATTGGGTTGTGTTTTCCATGTTAATCCTATAGGGAGTTTGTAAATACGGCGAAACTTGATATCGTCATAGCTATATGCAATATATTTTTTTAGCTCTGTGCCCCACTCAGCAAACTCATTTAACAGTGTTGCTTTTAATTCGTCTAACGAAAGGTTACGGTAGTCATCAAGTCTTTCATAGCTCATTTTAGAACTGATGTATGCCATAATACGTCCATCTCCATTACGTTGACCTAATATTGCTTGATCGCCACCTAGTCCCATGACTTTCCCATTTTTATTGAACTTCAGAAGATCTGGATGTTCATTTTCATTTGAATTCATCTCAATCATAGCAATGCCTGTATACTCAGGCTCAGCAGTTGTTAAATATGGACGAATTTTTGAAAATGCGCCATCTGCACCAACAACTAAGTCTGTCATTACTGTAGCACCTGATTCAAATATGAGTTCAACTTGGCCATTCTTTTGTGGTATCATCTTTTCATATTGATAACCATATTTCATATGTTCTGGGTGAATTTGCTCAATAATAATATCACATAATTTTCCTCGATCGATTTCAGGTCTTTCACCCTCATCTTCTGCATCTTCATCGTATAATATTGTTCCATCTTTACGTACAATGCGCGTATCTTCCCCTTCATAACGCGCATATTTACGGAAATCATCATATATATCTGCTTCTTTCAATGGTAACTGGCCACTTTCCTCATGAATATCTAGAGAACCGCCTCGATCACTGTTCGTGGTTTGATATCCACGTTCATAGATGGTAAAGGGTAAGCCTTGGCGTTGTAAGAGTAAACCTAACATCAGTCCACCTGGCCCTCCGCCAATAATTGCTATATGTTTTAAATCTTGCTTTTTCATCATTAAACCTTCTTTTTCAAATTTATTTCTCTTTATGGAATTGTAGTAGTTTGTCATTCGTTTCTTTAATAAGTTGCTGAAATGCTTCATATGTTTGCTCGTCTTGCATTGCGCTTTGACCCGCTAACATAAATGATTTGAACAATGCTTGTAATTTATCTCTTGATTCTTGCATTTTATCCATATCCATATTTTCAAATTGTTCCATACGTTTTGTAAATGCGTCATTACTACCATTTTCTTTTAAAAATTGTGATCCTTCTTTTGTAACCGTGTAGATTTTCTTTTTACCTTCTTTTATCACTGAAACAAATCCACGATCTTCTAACATTTGTAGAATCGGATACACACTACCTGGACTTGGTGAATAAAATCCTTTAAATCGTGCTTCTAGACCTTTAATGATTTGATAACCATGTTGAGGCTCTGCTTCTAATAACTTTAATATACTAAATTGTAAATTCCCTTTTTTAAAGAAGCGGTCTCTGCCATTCATAGCAGCAAACATTCTTTCAAATCCATCAAAATCACGGCCACCACTACCTTCTTGCTGCATCATTGCAAACCTTTGATTGTGAAATAGTCTATTAAACATTATAATCACCTTTCTTTTTTCGATATATCGTTAATTTAAACGATATATCGAAATGAGTCAAGTGATTGATCATTTTTTAAAAAATTATTTTATAAATCGTTAATAATCATTAAAAAATTACGCTACATCCATTTATGGTGAAGCAAATAGCTAGATGCCATAACCTTTCATCATAAGGTATAGCAAAAGAGACGCCTTATTAATAAGGCGTCTCTTAATTATTTTAAAATTGGGAATTTGATTGTATCCTATTGTCTTTTCAATAGCTACAGCGTATGATGAAGCATGTTGTAAAAAAAGAAGGAGGTAAAAGCTATGGCCGTTGTATATATTATGCCAATTCGATTAAAAAATTATTTAAGACATGAAAAGATACATTGCTACGGGAGAAGTCTATCTATTTTTAATCCAATTTATATTCATTACAGCGACCAAATCTTTTATCTTAGCTCATACGCTAATAAATAAGTCATCTCTTTATTAGCGTTCGCTCACAGATTAGATATATAGACAACTTGGTCTCCAAGTTGTCTATTTTTTATGCATTCATAATTTAGAAAAGAGGAATTTTCATGCAATCTCATAAACTTTGGACGAAGGACTTTATAGGGGCCTCGTTTATAAATTTTTTCCTAACTTTAGTCTTTTATTTACTGATAGTTACAATGGCTACTTATGCCATCGAACAATATCACGCTTCGATCAGTACGTCTGGTCTAGTTAGTGGTTTGTTCGTTATCGGAGGCTTAACCGGTCGCTTAATCAGTGGCGCTTTAATTCATAAATTAGGGGCGAATCGTTTACTGATAATAACGATTAGCATATGTATTATCTTGATTGGACTTTACTTTATGGATTTCGGTATTGTTTTTTTAGTTTTGCTACGATTTTTACATGGGGTGCCTCATGGCATGGCATTAACTGCAATAAGTTCGATTGTTTCTCAAAATATTCCTGAATCCAGAAAATCTGAAGGTATCAATTATTATAGTATGAGTACTACTTTAGCCACTGCCTTTGGTCCATTCTTAGGGATTTTTATGACTCAACATACAACATTCCCTGTATTATTTCTAGTTTGCTTAATTTTAATGGGATTATCTTTAATGATTAGTTTTTCTGTTAAAGTCATATCAGACGATCAATCCCAAGCGATTCATACCAAAGCGCTTAAGTTCAAGGATATTATCAAGAATTCTATAGAAATTAATACGATTCCTATTGGGATTATCATTCTATTGTTAAGTTTTGCCTATTCTGGCGTGCTTACGTACCTTAATTTATATGCATCTCAAATCAATTTAACTCATATTGCTAGTTTCTTCTTCATCATGTATTCGATTATGGTATTTTTATCACGACCTTTAACCGGAAAACTAATGGATTATAGAGGGCATAATATTGTTATGTATCCAGCTTTTATTTTTTACGCTTTAAGTATGTTTATGCTGAGTACGGTTAACAATGGTTTCGTGCTATTACTTATCGGCGGCATTATGGGGCTTGGATTTGGTAATTTACAATCTGCTACGCAAGTCATCGCAGTTAAATCTGCATCTAAATCACGTATCAGTGTAGCGACATCGACATACTTTATATGTTTCGATGCAGGTCTAGGGCTCTCCCCCTATTTATTAGGTTATATCACGCCAATCACCGGTTATGCTCATATGTTTGGACTAATGGCTATTATTATACTTTTAACTGCTATAGTATATTTTTTGATACATGGTCTAAAAGAAACAAAAGAAAAATTAGCAAAATGATAGTTATATATTGATTATACTCAAATCAAAAATGATATATCTTCAATAAACATAAAAAAGACTGGGATACTATTATTTATAATGTCCCAGTCTTTTTATGAAATTAAATTATTAAAATTACTGATTATCCTGAAGTATATTTTCAAATCCTTTTCTTGTCGAGAACAGCTGTATAATTGATTCACTTGTATATCTATATTCATTTTTTTCTATAAATCACTATACTTTGTTGTACATCATATTTTACTAATACATAAGAGCCTTGCACAGTACTTTGAGCAAGTGAATTTCTTCAATCCATCCCTTTAGTTAAAACATTCATTAAATTCTGATGTAGTATATTACATAAAAATTACTGAAAATTTACAATTTCATTGCTATGCATTTTTATGAATAATAAACCGTGATTATTATTATAAAAATTGTTATGATGTTAAATCGTAAGTGATTAAGTAGCAACAGTAAACATTAAAGGAATAATTTAAATTAAATAGACATATACTTTTTTCATATAAAAGTTAATCATAAAATTCACTCAAATAATTTGTAGCGTTGGTAACTTACGCGCGTCGGTATATCAGTAATTCCTTTAAAATACTTGAATAAATGATTCAAAGTACTGCCCACTTAATACCTTGATTATGAAAGCAGAGGTTGAAATATGTTTAAAACTAAAACAAGTATTATAGAAAATGATAAATATGAAGTGCAGCCCATAGACACTCACTATTTGAAGCGAACTCAAAAAGATAATGGCGTAGAACGTTATTTTTGTATAGCACAAAGCTATCCATTAATGATAGAAGCATTAGCAGACTATGTTAAATCTTCTAAAATGGTTATGGCTCGATTAGGTAAGGAAAATGTAAGAGCTACATTTTTAGATACAGGGAACGGCATCTATCAAGTAACAATTATTTATTTTGATGATTCGCTTAGTGGACTTAAAGAAGCAACTGAAAATTTGAGCCTGTTACATTCTAAAAAAGCGATTAATTTTATTTTAAAAGATGACAATTAAATAGGGTTAATATATGGCATGCGTGTGGGGCGTAAAATTCTATTTATCCATTTACGACGTGCGCACTCAAACATTTCTTAATAAACTATAAATAAAGAGAGTGAATCATATATAATTCACTCTCTTTATTTATACATTTAATATTTCTTCACTAGCATCTAACAATATTTTTATTGATTGTGAGTTTGGAAGTGTAGTTTCAAATTGACTAAAATCAAAAAACTGTTCCACATGAAACATTATGCCTCAAATATCTTTTGTTTTACTTGATCCTTTGCAATAAGACTATTATCAAGCATCACTTTAGATTTGTCATTCAAGATTAAGTCTTTACTTACTCCATTAGGCCTTTCAATAATTAGTTTTTTATATTCTTTTTATGATCACCTTCACTATAAATAAGAATATTTTTGACTCGTGTTTAATCATCCATCTAGACACACTAATAAGCAAATCAAGTCCTTTTCCCTAGACTAACCTAGATATACATCCTATTATTTTATTAACAAAAGGTTTATAATTTTCTAATATCTTTTGATAAAATTAGGTGTTAAATAAGATTTTGAATACTATATTCAATTTTTAGCTCGTCAATATAATCTTGAGTTAAAAAATACAACTTCTGCTAAACTTTATTGAAATTAAATTCTTTAATTTTCTTAATCTCATTTCCTTTAGAATAAATCCTCTTATTTCTATAATTATTCTCAAATAAGTCTAATATGTAAACTATTGCGTTTACTTTATATTTCAAAAGAGCTAATTTTACGACAGTAATTGAAGAAAATATTTCAAACTTATTCTCTTTTTTCTTAACTTTAAAAGTCTTTATTTAAAAAATAAAATTAATCATATACTATGGTTTTAGTATCTAAAGTTAACTAAATATACATGATTCATTCTTATAACTCCAATTCTTCATCTTCTACTGAATAATCCTCTAATATCTCATTTATTTCTTTATTTTTAATATATATAACACCAAATACAACCATCGTAAAAAATAACACTCTTTTCATTTTACTCTCCCACTTTCTCTCCAAAAACTATTTTTAGAACTCTTTTATATGTATTACTATCTTCTAAATTGAAGAATCTTTATATTCTTCATTCACTTTATTAATCCTTTTTATAGACTCTATAAGCTCATCGCTTGAAAGTAACAATGGTACAGGAAATTTCTTATTCCCATCTATATAAAATCCTCACAACATATTTTATAATTATACAAATCATATGTGTAAAAAAAATAGTTTTTTAAGTATAGAATCATCAAAAAATAATAAATAATTAACATATCACTAACTATGTAAAAATCATTTATATAACTATATTTTGAAAATAATATGCAAATACTTCATAACCAGTTAAATCAATATTAGTTGAAATAAAATAACGCATTCTTAATGCAACGACATGATTTTCTCCCAATTCTTTTCTCAATCGTTACGAATAAAGTTGCATTTAAATTTATAATTCTCTGCTGAGTATAATTCATTATTTCTCAATGTCAGTACATATAAAATAGCTTTTTGACCTAGGCCATCCTAACTTTTCTTTAAATAACCTTTATATGCTTTAGTTTGATTATTTCAAATATCGTTTCTGGAATATCCACGAGTTAGTATATTCTCTTTTGGATACATAAAAGTTCTTCAACTATGCCAGTCTGCTGCAATCAAATAATCCCAATTCCTAGTATGTATTCATCTTTCGCCTTCTCGATACCTAAATTTCTATAATCAGATAATATATCTGATTCATTTTAATATCACTCGCTTTCAAACTATGCTCGCTTATTAGATTTATAAGCTTTTCTGGTTCATTTTGTAAAACAAAACTTTACATTTCAAGCACCTTCGTTATAACGAAATAATCATTGCTAATTGAAAATTTCGTAATTTCCCCTCTTTCCAAATTGTGAGTAAAATTGTTTATACAGACATGCAACTATATTTCCCTCAACAATATATATTGTAACTATTTTCAAAATTAAAAACAATAGGCGAAAACCATTTGTAATTATGCCAAAAAACCAATATTGTTTCACTACAAATAATAAAAAAGATACATTAAGTTATCTAAAAAGCATATTTAAAATCTTGAAGACGCAGCAGAAATGATACAGCCATCTATTCGAAATAGTGTACGACAGAATCTCATTCTCATATGCATAAATAGTAAAAACGAATCAACACAGATTTAAAACGGCTTTACTCAGTATCATAAATAGTATTATTTTAGGTCATAATCATCCAAGTGATAATGTGACATACTCTACCGAATATATAAATATACCTAATGTTTAATGCTCATCAGTAAAATAATGAGATTTTATTTTATAACCATGTCATTTCCTAGAAAATAAATCTTATTTAATTAGGCTTTATGATTTAAAATTCGAAGTTTAGGAACATTTTGTCACTGGCACTGATATTCTACTGTTTAATATTTATTAAGACATTTTTATAGCAATGTTCTTAGTTAATAAATGTTGTTCACAACTTTCCTTAAATGTACTAAGGATTGACTTATTTTTGCAAACCAATTTTGTAATATATAATTTAAAGCAGGTGACGAATTGACATCGATTATTTTTATTGATCATTTTTCAAATATAAATTAATACATTTAAATGCGTAATTGCCCTGATTTTCCAAATATTATTTAGCGTTTTTTAAATATGAGCTGTTGTGCGTCATTCTAATTTGCATATACTTAATTAGTTCGCTACAGTATTTTCTATCTATGCTGCTACAATTACTCGTGATTTTTTGAAGCAATCTTGGGTCACTGTAAATAATTAAAGGGAATTATTTGTTTTAGCCTTCATTGGTAGCGTCGCCATAGTCCTAATTCTCCTTTTAGACTACTGAGAGACATCCCTCCATTAAGGCAGTGACGAGTCAATATCCTTTTGTGTAAGTTGTCAATTTATGGTAATATCATCATGGATAAAAAGTCGATATATTAATAGAAAAGAAGGTTTAAATATATTATGAAAGAAAATTTTTGGCGTGACTTACCACGTCCATTTTTTATTTTGGCGCCTATGGAAGACGTTACCGATATCGTCTTTCGCCATGTTGTTAGTGAAGCAGGTAGACCTGATGTATTTTTCACTGAATTTACAAACACTGAAAGCTTTTGTCACCCTGAAGGTATACACAGTGTTCGCGGACGCTTAACATTCAGTGAAGATGAACAGCCTATGGTCGCTCATATATGGGGGGACAAGCCAGAGCATTTCCGAGAAATGAGTATCGGTATGGCAGAGATGGGCTTTAAAGGCATTGATTTAAATATGGGCTGTCCAGTAGCTAATGTTGCAAGCAAAGGTAAAGGTTCTGGCCTGATTCTACGACCTGAAACCGCAGCCGAAATTATTCAAGCAACTAAAGCAGGCGGCCTACCGGTAAGTGTTAAAACTCGTCTCGGTTATTATGAAATAGACGAGTGGAAAGATTGGTTAAAACACGTCTTCGAACAAGACATTGCAAACTTATCTATCCATCTCCGTACGCGCAAAGAGATGAGTAAAGTAGATGCACATTGGGAATTAATCGAAGCAGTCAAAAAATTACGCGACGACATTGCTCCAAATACATTGTTAACTATTAACGGTGATATTCCAGACAGAAAAACGGGCCTTGAACTTGCAGAAAAATATGGCATTGATGGTGTAATGATTGGCAGAGGTATTTTTCATAATCCCTATGCCTTTGAAAAAGAACCACGCGAACATACGAATAAAGAACTATTAGGCCTATTGAGATTACATCTAGCATTGTTCAAAAAATATTCCAAAGATGAAGCTCGACTATTCAAACCCCTACGCAGATTCTTTAAAATTTACGTACGTGGCATGAGAGGCGCTAGTGAACTCCGCCATCAATTGATGCATACAAATACGACAGACGAAGCGCTCGCATTGCTCGATGCCTTTGAAGCCCAAATGGACGACATAAAATCATAAGGCGTACCGTTTCGCCTTGAGCATTTGCACTAATGCTACTAAAGCCAATTAGTGGTAGTAAAATAAAGACCCCTCCGAATTTTTCATATTAATATGAATGGATTCGGAGGGGGTTTTTTATAAAAAATTGGCGTGTTGTTAGCAGGACAATTAACATTAATTCATTCATCAAATTATTATTGGTTAGCAATAGTACTGCCTATAATGCTGATAAGTTTAAGACAGGGATGGATGCTTACACCACCTACAAATGATGATATTTATATATGTTGATAACAAAATAGCATATGCAACAAGTAGCATGACTCGTTAATAGTATCTAATTCATCGGTTATATTACTAGAATCAGATGGCTGAACTTCTATAATTCAGTTTATATGGGTTCCTAATCCAGCTAAAAATTACAAACCTTGCTGCGATTCATCATTAGATAGTATTATTTGCTTTATTTATAATAAATATATAATTGTTCTAAATCTATGAAAATGCCATATTTACTTAACTGATCTTGTCTATCAAGTAATAATTTTTCTAATATTTCTTTTTTCTCCTCTAACCTTCCATAATGAATCAGGTTATGGCAATGGCTACACAAGGAAACAATATTTTCTTTAACGTCTAGGCTTCTATCGAACTCTCGATACTTACTTATTGGAATTAGATGATGAGGCTCAGTATATTCCTTACCATTTTTTCTAGTAAATGTTCTATCTTCTGGATTATATTCACACTTATAATCAGCTAATATTAGAGCTGCCACTGCCTTTTTAGGATTTCTTTTAGGGATTTCTCTTCCAGTTGAATTAGAAATCGTTGTTGTTTGCGGTTCAAATTTCGATGTCTCTGAATCGATTTGAGCTTCATTTATTTTATTCTCTAAGTCTATATTGATTAAATCTTTTTCCACTTGATCATATTCTGGATTTTTTTCATCTACAATTTCACTCAATGCTCCTTTTAAATGTAGTAATACTTCAGGATTCTCTTGAATTTCAATCGCTTTTTCTAGAATAAATACCGCATGCTCTTCAGCTAAATTACACATGTATTGCTGCTTTCCTTTACCATCCACCCCAAAAGCACTATCTTTCATATAATTGTCTATAAGCCACTGTCTAAAATCAGCAGTGCTTATATTTACGTCAAAAGGATAATAGATTAATTGAACAAGATATCCTTCGTTATTCCATAAACTTGATGATTCATCTTGCATAAGCTCACTAGGTTGATTTGCTTCCTCACAGTCGTCTTTAGCAACGCTTATGGCAACTACTTTACCATTTTGATTATGGAGGATAAAATCACCTTTTTTAATTTTTGTCATGTTACTATATCCAGCATTCTTTTTCCCATTCTTAGTTAATTGAGGTGACCACACGTAGCCACCCTTTCTTTCTATATCATACGTTAAACCTTGAAACACATAAAAAACAGCCATATATTCTCCCTTTTATAGGAACACATACTAAAACATATCCCAATTATTACTTTTTTAAAAATTAATATTTATCTCTATTACTAATTTAATGTTTTTATTATTTCTATTTTAACTGAAATTATGTAAAAACGGAATTTCATTGTCACAACAAGAATTATAGCTAATTATATTTGAATATAAATTTCTCTAATATGTAATCCTTACTGAAATTAATTCACTATATTTTAAAGCTAACATCTTCTAAGAAGTATCTATATAGGTATTCTACAATTCATTTCTCTAGTATTTTATAACTTAAATTTATATGGTATTATTTTTATATAATAAACATTTCATAAAATGAGGAGGCTAATATGAAAGCATATCTATTGTTGTTAGGTGCAGATCAATTTCTTAGAGAACGGTCTTATGCAGGAGGTAAAGCAATCGGAGATTTTCAAATTTGGACAGCTATTAAAAATGCGAAATACCAATATAATTCATATTTTGATTATTGTATAAATGCCAATCCTTTAAGCTATGAAGATTTAAAAAATGAAATAGCTTATCATAAATCTCAAGGTTACGAACCAAAAGCTATCGTTCCTTTAAATGATTGGACGCTAAAAGTAGCCAACAGACTAAATCAAGACTACGGTTTGCCTTACCTTGAGGAACAAGTTATCGATGCATGTAGAAATAAAAGCATCATGAAATCAATATTTAAAAAAGTTAATATTCCCACACCAAAGTCTATGTATTTTGATAATGCTTTACAATTAAAGCAGCTAATGAATGAATTCAATTTTCCAGTAATTATAAAGCCAGTTGATTTTGGAGGTAGTGGCGGTGTTTACTTAGCCAATAACAAACAAGAATGTATGGACGCCTATACTAAATCGAAACAAACGATGGAGATTTATGCAGATGACTTTCAAGTATCTAAAAATGAATTCCTAATCGAAGAATTTATTGATAGTGATGACGAAGTTTCAGTTGAAGTATTGTGCGGCCACAATTTCTATGAAGTTATTACTGTTACAGAGAAATATTTATCACCTCGACCGTGGTTTACAGAAATGGGGCATTTAGTTCCCAGTTTCAGGTATAAAGATAAAAATATTAAAGATCTTGCAATACAAGTGTGTAAATCTTTAGGTATTACGCGTGGCGTCGCTCATGTTGAAATAAAAATAAAAGACAACAACCTCTATGTTATAGAAGCTGCAGCTAGACCTGGTGGCGATGCTATTATGGATTTAGTCGAATCTTCTTATGACATTAACCCCTACAGACTTCATATATCCATGTATATAAATAATGAAGTAAAGCCTACACATGCATTTACGCCCAAAAAAGCATCTGCCATAGCATTTATGAAAGCACAAAAAGGTAAGATAATGCACATTAATTATCCAGATGTATCAAAAGATACCGAAATCAAAAAAATAAATGTATTTAAAAATGTTGGGGATAACGTAACTGATCCTGAAAATTGGAGTAATCGTGAGGGGCTTATTCAATTTAACTGGCCTGAGTTACCAACTACAAAAACATACAGACATATTCACAAAGCCAATGAATTAGCAAATAAAATTTTTGATTGCAGTGATGCTCACAATGACTAATTATTTAACCATTACTGCACTATACCGATTTATCTGTGGTGGTTTAATCCTCATTATAAATTGGGAACTAGCAAACCCTGAATCTACCAGTGAGTTAGCAATTGCTACAATTCTTTCATTTGTTCCAGCAATATTCACTCCATTTCTAATAAAGTTATTCTTTAAAAATTATTCAGGTGATAGCCTTACAAAATTATCTTTCTTAATACTATTTTATATAGTCATTGTCATAACGATATGCTATCAAAATGCACTGCAATTAATTATTCTAAATTTTGCTTTATGGATTGTATTTTTTCTGTTGGAAACAAGTTTAGAATTTTGGTTTTCACAATTAGTCGAAAAGAAAAGTGAACTATTTATTAACCAGTATAGTTCCCTTTCAATGACAATAAATCAAGTTGCATTAATGATAGGTCCTTTATTTGCTTCAGTAATCATTAAATTTATTGCGCTTCGTTGGATATTTTTAATGTATTCCTTGACCTATCTACTTCTTTACTTTGCCATTAGGAAACAAAATAAGGGTAATAAGCTTCTTTCCAAGGGTGATGAAGTACATAATAAAAAATCTGTAAAATTCACACATTACTTCATAAGTATGCTTATGTGGCCAATATTAGGAACTATCAACTTCATGTTGCCTACCTTTACAAGTTTTAAGAGTGGAGAAGTTCATGAAGTCGCACTATTGGACTGTGCTTTAGGTCTAGGAATGGCTTTGATTGGGATGATACTCAGTAAATTTCTATCCAATAATTGGTTGCACTTACTCTTTATTGTAAGTATTTCTATCACTGTCTTGTGGTATTTGGCTGAAGACGCGTTTGTAGTTAAATTGCTATTAATGTTATTATTCGGTTTCACTTTCGGCGGCGCTAGAATTATTTTCAGGAAAACCATTGTTACAGCATACTCGAGTCATACTGTAAAACACATTTATTCCCTGGGAAATGCTCTAGGCCTTCCAGTTCTTGCACTCTGTATTTATCTAAGTATATTAAATTTAAACTTTGTTTGGTTACCATCATTTATTTTATTAATTGTCTTAATACTTTTGTTGAAAATTGACCATCACGAAAGGACCACTACGAATGAAAAATTATTTAATTGAAAGTAAAGATATTTATAACAATGTATACTTCTCACAACAAGAAATTAATATCGAAAAATTATATGATCAACTTTATGGAATGATTGAACCAATTGATTACATAAATATTAAAAATCAAGATATATTTCTACTACAACTACAAACAATTGAATATTTAAATAGTATGGAAAAAAGAAAACATAATAAGGCATTAGAGAATTTGAAAATTTTAAATACCAATTCAATAGAAAATAGCGATATTTTACTTTTAAATAATGCCTTAGAAAAACAAGCAACTTGTCAATACACTGACGCTCACCAAAAATATAGAGAACTACTTAATAATAACCCGAAAAACCGACTTGCTTTCTTTGCACTTCATATAATGGAATTTAATCTTGGGTGGCAAAAAAGCATGCTTGAAACATCACAAATTGTAGTTAATTCTTTTAAAAATACAAACCACTCTTTTTATGGATATAGCAAAGGTATTGAATCATTTTCTTTAATTGAAAATGGGTTCTTTGAAGAAGCAAAAGACGCAGCTGAAATTGCGCTTAGAATAAATCCTAAAGATGTATATTCAATACATGCTATGTGTCATTATTTTTATGAAACAGGGAAATACCAAGAAGGCATATTATGGATGGAAAAAATGAAACAACATTGGCATTGTAATAAGGGGATGAGAATTCACGTATGGTGGCATTTAGCAGTATTTCATTTATTCAACTTAGACTTTAAAGAAGTTAAACAAATTATGACAAATGAAATAATGTGCAAAAGCGTTGAAAATGGGTTTGAAGATTTAGATATCACTGCTCTGCTTTGGAGATTACACTTATTAGATAAAATTGACATTATTCCATATAAGTCATTGAACAATTGGGACGATTATTTAAATAATAGCCATTTTATTTTCAATGATTTACACGCTTTAATAGCCTATATGTTAAAAGACGAAAAGGAAAAAATTGAGTCTCTTATCCAACAAGTAAGAGAAAGAAGATATAATACAATTAGTTATGAACAATTAAATCTATTGAATGGTTTTTACGATTTTGCTAAACAAAATTATTCTGAAGCTTCTAAAAAATTATTTCCTCTGTTAAATAATACAAATTTCGGGGGAAGTAATGCTCAAAGAGATATTATTCCTTTCACGCTCTACTTTTCATTATTAAAATCTAATAATTTAGATGAAGCTCGAAAATTATTAGACACTTGCAGAGCATTTAAACACCCTTCTAAATTAAAAGAAAAACTTTTGTCTTACTTAGAAGGTGATGATCATTAACACTCCACAATTTATAGAAAATAATGATTTACGTATTTTCAAAATAACTAGTGATACAGAGAATAATTTAACTGTTGAAAATGGTCGTTTGGTCATAATAGAATCTTCTAATAAAAATAAAGTATCACAACCATTTCTTATTGGTGTCGGAGAAAGGTTTGAAATTCATAAAAATAAAAAGTATTTTATAAAATCATTAGTGCCCAATACACGTATTTCATTTTCAAATCACTTTAATCTAGCTAAAGAAGATGATGAACATATTCAAAAACTATTTACTGATATCGATGACTACTATTTTGGTTACGAAGAAAGATATAAAAAAGTTTATGATATTGGTGCTGATTTATGGGAAACAGGAAAGCCAAATAAATCATTGTTAAAGGCTTTTCGAAAATTCCCGAATATATTTAAAGGTAAAGTTATAGATTTAGGATGTGGTGAAGGAAGGGATACCATTTTCTTATACCAACAAAACATTGATATACAAGGTATCGATATTTCTCACAGTGCGATTGAAAAAGCAAAAGAAAAAATCGGAAATTTTAATGAAGAAAAATCTATATTTAGCACTGGAAATGTTCTTTATTTAAATAGATATGAAGACAAAACTTTCGACTTAGCTATGAATATGGGTTGCCTGCACATGATTAATAAAAATTCAGATAGATTAAGTCATCTACAAAATGTTTCAAGAATTTTAAAAACCGGCGGCTACTTCTTAGTTGATCATTGTAAATCAGAATGGGGAAAAGGATTTCATACAATAGAAGATTATGAACAAGTTAAAGAACAATTAAAAGATTTTCATAAAGAAAACTATATAGATAGAATAGTCCGAGTAAATGGAGAAAAAATAAAAATACCATTAAAAGTTATTCCTTATTTAGAAAAGTCAAAGACAGATCTAATAAAAGAAATTACATGCTTTGGATTCGAAGTAGTAGAAACTTTTGAAACAGATACAGAATCCTTTGGTAACTCTACATTAGTACTATTCAGAAAAACGCCTTAATCGTGTTTGTCACTTTACTTGATATATGAGAATATTTTCGCCTAATAAAATGAAAATTATCAACGCTTGCTATATATAGTAAATTTAGATAAAATAACTATATCAAAATGATATAGTGGGTGGCGAAATTGAATTCTAATAAATATATTATCTTAGGACTATTATCTCAAAGTTCAAAGAGTGGGTATGAAATTAAAAAAGTCATTGATGAAAATTTTAATTTCTACTGGAAAATTGGATATAATCAAATTTATCCTTATCTACAAGACTTAAAGTACAGTGGTTTAGTAAAAGTAAATAATAAAAAAAGTGATAAAGGACCTAATCAAAATATTTACATATTAACTGATAAAGGTTTAGAAATATTTCTAAATTGGCTCAATACTGAAATTAAAAAATGGCCAACTTTTAAGAATGAAGTTTTGGTTAAGCTAAATTTCGGTTCTATATTAGATAAAAATGAAAATATTAAATTAATTGAGGATTATAAAAAAGTTATCACCAAACGTTTAAATATAATAAAAACAATTCAACTCAATATACAAAAGTATTGGAAAAATCATGAGAATTTTATTTTCTGGGATATGATTATTGATTATGGCATTAATATTAGTTTAGCTGAACTTAATTGGTGTAAAAAATCTATTAAAAGAATTGAGGGATGTTTATGATTACATTGATAATATACATAATTGGTGGCGTTATTGGTTTATTAATTTATTTTATATTTGGAGGAAACTCATTGATATATTCTTTTGCACAGTTTTCAATTTTTCTTTCTTTTCTATATACTTTTATCGGAAGGTTACTACCAAATGTTAGATATAGTTTGGTTCAAATGGTTCCATCAAAACTTCCATTTCCAACTTTCATTGTGTATTCAACTGGATTACTAGAATTAGTGATTGCTATTGGAATACTATTTGAACAGACACAAAGTTTTTCAAGTATTATAGGAATTATATTATGCATTTCTTTATTCCCTGCTAATGTGAAAGCTTATAAGGAAGGTGTAAGATTAAATGGAAATGAACCGACAAACGTTTGGTTAAGGTTAATAATACAAATTTTATTTATACTTTCATTTGTAATTATACTGAGAGGATAGTCATGAAAAAACTACTATTATGTTTATTAATACCTACGTTGTTTCTAAATAAATTTGTTATGAATATTAATATTACCTTTAGTAAAAAAAGAGTGTGCAGAAAATAACCATTTTCTGTACACTCTTCTTTTATGTCTAAATAAGTAAGAATTACATAGGATTATGTGTTCAAAAACCCAACAAAAAATCTATGTTCATAAAAGACCTTGTAATTAAGTTGTGGTACACTAAAGGTGTATATAGGAGGTTTGTATTTTGAAAATAGGTTATGCAAGAGTTTCAACTGGATTACAAAATTTAAATTTACAGGAGGATCGATTAAATACATATGGTTGTGAAAAGATATTTAATGACCATATGAGTGGTTCAAAAAGTAAAAGACCTGGTTTAGATAAAGCAATTGAATTTGCGAGGTCAGGAGATACGATTGTTGTTTGGAGATTAGATAGATTGGGACGTAATATGGAGGATTTAATCACATTAGTTAATGAACTTAACGAACGAGGTGTAAGTTTCCATAGTTTAGAAGAAAATATAACAATGGATAAATCAAGTTCAACTGGACAATTATTATTTCATTTATTCGCAGCATTTGCAGAATTTGAACGTAATTTAATTTTAGAGCGTTCTTCAGCTGGCCGAATTGCAGCACGTGCTAGAGGCCGATATGGAGGCAGACCCGAAAAATTAAATCAAAAAGATTTAAACTTACTTAAGACACTTTATGATAATGGCACGCCAATTAAGACAATTGCAGAACAGTGGCGTGTTTCACGTACAACAATTTATCGTTACCTCAATAAATTGGAGGACAAGGAAGATGAAAAACAAGGAGAAGTATCTAACTAATTTTTCTGAAGCCAAACGTAAAAAAGCTACTCAAAAGTACAATATTATAAAACCTTTTATCCTAGGCGAACAATCTTTATCAAGTATTTCTAAAAGTAAAGGGAATGCGTTAAGCACCCTTTATAGGTGGAATAAGTCATATAAAGAACAAGGACTTAAAGGACTAATCTATGCGACAAGAGCTGATAAAGGAACACGTAAAATAGAACCAAAGATAATTGATGAAATTGAACGCCTTGCGCTTATGAATAAAAGAAATAGTATTGCTACGATTCATAGGAAAATCGCTAATTATTGTATAGAGAATAATTTTGATAAACCAAGTTATAAACAAGTTTATAGTATTATTAAAGCAATGCCTAAGTCTGTTATTGATTTCTCTCACCAAGGTGAAAAATACTATCAAAATAAGTACGATTTAATACAAATAAGAGAATCCTCAAGACCCAATGAAATATGGCAAGCCGACCATACTTTGCTAGATATTTATATATTAGATCAAAAAGGTAATATCAATAGACCATGGCTAACCATTATTATGGATGACTATAGTCGTGCAATTGCAGGCTACTTTATAAGTTTTGATGCTCCTAATGCTCAAAACACAGCATTAACACTACACCAAGCAATATGGAATAAGAATGATACCAACTGGCCAGTGTGTGGTATACCCGAAAAATTCTATACAGATCACGGAAGTGACTTTACCTCAAATCACATGGAACAAGTCGCTATTGACTTGAAAATAAATTTGATGTTTTCAAAAGTTGGTGTCCCTCGTGGTCGCGGAAAAATAGAACGCTTTTTTCAGACAGTTAACCAAACTTTCCTAGAACAACTGCCTGGATATATAAACAATAATGATACTCCTAGTAATCTAATAGATTTTCACAATTTTGAAGAAAAATTACGTTACTTTTTAATTGAAGATTATAATCAAAAAGAACATAGTGCTATTCATACCACGCCTATCAGTCGTTGGAATAGTAATCACTTTTTCCCTAATATGCCAAGTAGCTTAGAACAACTTGATTTATTATTGTTGGAAATACCTAAATCTAGAAAAGTTCATTCAGATGGCGTTCATTTTCAAGGTTTTCGATACAGTAATACTAATCTAGCAGTTTATGTAGGTGAATATGTACTGATTCGTTATAACCCAAATGATATGGCTGAAATACGTGTGTTTTATAGAGATGAATTTCTTTGTACTGCTATATGTCCAGAAATAGCTGATTACTCCATAGATATAAAAGACATACAGCAAGCTCGTAGTCAGAGAAGAAAACACTTAAAACAAAATATTGCTAGTCCAAGTACCACGGAATTAATTAAGGAAGAAAAAAATTGTGGTTATTCACCTCAAGAAACGACTAAAAACGTCAAAAAATTAAAGAGGTATCGTAATGACTAAAAATCAGAATTTTATTGAAACGAAAGAGTATAAACGGTTTGCTGAATTTTGTGATGCTTGTATTAAATATCAGTATATTGGTATATGTTATGGTCAACCTGGTGTCGGAAAAACTTTATCGTCTAGATATTACACAAATTGGGATACTATTGAAAAACAAGTTAACCATAGAGGTTGGGAAGATTTAGCTAGTAAAACGACCGATGATATACTATCGGTGGATAAAATATTTTATACTGCACCAGCAGAAAAACAAACTAAATTAAGAAATGATTTATATAGTATTACTGCAAGCATTGATTTGGGGCAAAAATTACATGTTGTAAATAAGTATGGACATGAACATAGTAAACATTATAGTGATATGTTTAAATATATTGATTTAATTATAGTAGATGAGATTGATCGTCTTAAAGTGCAACATTTAGAGCAATTAAGAGCTATTTATGATGAACATAATTTAGCAATGATATTTATTGGTATGCCAGGTATTGAGAAGAAATTATCTCGTTATCCTCAATTATATTCGCGCATAGGTTTTGCGCATGAATTTGATAATCTAAGCAAAGATGAAACGCATCATATATTAGAATATAAGTGGCAAGATTTAGGATTTGATTTAAAACTCGAAGATTTTACTGATTATGAGGCAATAACAACGATTATTAAAATTACAAAAGGGAATTTTAGGCTGATTCATCGTTTATTTGCGCAGATAGATAGAATTATGGATATAAATGGTTTAGATAAAATAAGTACAGAAGTCGTAGAAACAGCTAGAGACAGTTTAGTTATAGGTATTCGATAATAGAAAAAGCAACGCATTTTAATATAGTGCGTTGCTTTTCTCATTTATTAGGTGAAGTCATTCTCATATATCAAGTAAAGTGACACGTGTTAAGCAGTAAAAAAAGACTGTATTAAAACATGATTTTTTGACATTTATGATACTTTGTTTATAACACAAGTATAGAGACTAAAATACGTAAGAAAACCCTCTAACTTTTATAGTAAGAGGGTTTGTGTCAAAAATGAACGTTTTAAAATTTGGTAGGAAAATACTAGACTCTTCTTTCAATAAACCATAGAAACTAATTTTGTTAAGTGATTGGTACATCTATTTTTGCTTTAGCCACACAGATCCCATTCTTCACAATATAACACGCTACAAAGTGTTCTCCTTTAAATTGGGTATTCTCAGTATGAGTTTCTGAATTAGTTTTAACTATTTGACCACGTATCTGGTTTCTCTTTTTTGCTTCTACTCCTCTATTTTTCACTTTCCAATATACATCGTATGGTTTAGGTACGGTATTAGATTTTATAAAAATTTTCAATTTTTTTCTGGGGGATAGACATTTACCTTGTCTCAACATATTAGTCAAAGTATCTATTCTATAACCGTTTTGCTCTACATAACATTCTAAAGTCAATTGAAATTTATTTTCTACTGAGAAAAAATGTTCAATAAATTCTTCACTTTCATCAAAAGTATTCTCAGAATTAGATTTTACAAGCCTTAGAATTTCTGATTTGTTTAAGTTTTTAGCGTTATCATACTGTTCTTGCCAATAGCTATGATAGAAAAAATCACGCCAAGCTTCAATAGCTTGCTTATAGCTACAATCTTCTTTAAAGAGCACATTTAGTTTATTAATATGTTCAGTTAGTCTTTCTCGGAGTCTTTCAAGTCTATCATCATCTTTTTTTATAAGTTTTAGATTTTGATTTTTATCTGTGGGATTATAAACTTCCTTATAATTAGCCAATCTATCACAAACTAATTTGATTGTTTGGTAGAACATACTATCTATTCTATTATCATCTTCAAAACACTCATTCACTAACACTGACTGAACCAGACCTCCAGGCATGACCCAAGCCTCTCTAGATTTACAAAACATCTTTAACAGCCTAACAACAATTCTTAATTTTTGCTCTTTTTCTCTATTTGATTCTATAAACCACTTTGTTATCGATCTAGGGTCCCTTTTTCTCCATTCGCTACCACAATGTTCATACTCAAAATCTCCAAAAATATTTTTACTTCTACGATAGATAGCAAAGTCTACATGATATCCTTCTTCGTAAGAAATTCTTACACAATTAGTTTTTGCTTCTGGCTCCACCTTAAATTGTTTACTTTTTTTCTTTAAAGCATTCTTCACTATATTTTTTGTCGATGTAGTTCCTTCTGGAAGGTTGTCCTCTTCGAATACTATGGCCACATCAATGTCATAGTCACTACTTTCGTTTTGAATAATTGTTGACATAGCTACACTGCCTTGTGTAATCGTTTCAACCACCTTATAGCTTGTGTCTTTCTCAGAATTATACTCTTCAAGTCCCTCTTTTAACCTGTCTATATTAATATTTCTAAATCTAAACAATTCTTTTTTTCTTTCACCTTCAAGCATTACATGATGGTTATAAAAAGTTTTGAGTTTACTTTCAATATTATACATTCTTTCCCCCAATATTATACTATAATTTTCCCTTTATTCTCTCCGTTCATAGTAATCCCCCATGGATAATTCTTATCTTGTTTTATATCAAAAAAGTAACAAATGATTTCAACCATCCTTTGGTCATCGACTCTTTTACCAATCTCCAATGCTAAGCTACTTTGAGACGAAACTAAAAGGTGTATCTTTTTAAAAGAGGCCGAAGCAGAAATGTCTTCTATAGTTGTTGCGACTTTTTGGGCATATTCTATCAATTGTGATCTATATTTAATTGCATTATCTTTAGGTTCATCAATATATAATTCAATTTTTTTTGCATTGCTAAATTGTTTCATCTGTTCTAAAGTAATTTTCTTAGTAATTGAAACTGCTATAACTATCTCATTAGTATTGGAATCGTTCTGCTTTAAACACTCTTCCTTCTTCATTTGAGGATATTCTCCCCCTTTTTTTAACTTATAGAATTTGTCACTTTGAATCTTATCATATTCAAAGTACTCATCAATTTTTTCACGCTTTAAATGTAATCCCAACCACATTATGAAAGGTATAGGCGCTATACCAGTGTATCCTCTTTTAAAATTTCTACTCTCCAAACTAAATGAAATAGTCTTATCCTCTATGATTTCCAAAACTTCTTTATAGGAGTCTTTTATTTGGTTTTTTTTATAAATTTTAATTAAATCGATTTCTCTTTCTTTAAATTCAAATGTAGATAAGCCTAAATCTTTGTTACTAGGTTCAATCCTTTTATTAAAATAAGCATTAATATTTAGAATAAATAGCTTGTTTTTTACAAAGTATGCTAAATATACCCCTACACACATTAATAAAAGCCCGGTGATTAATTGAACCCAATTGGTTTGTGAGAATGCTGAGTTTGTCTTTATAACCTCATCTACTGATTCACTTAAAACCGTCGTAATTGTTTGGTTTATATTACTCCACACATCGCCAAAAGAGCCAACCACCAGTGAAGATCCTATTGTAAGTAATATGGCTGAAACACCTTGTTCTTTCTTTTTTAATCTGAATTTATCTATTATAAAAAGTATACCAATAAATATTATTAAAATTACAGAAATAATTAAAATTGAATTCACTAAAGTCACCTCCTTTTGGCAAGTTGAATACTTCAGACATAGCATAAAGTACACACATCAATATCGGAATTTATATAATTGTTATTATAACTTTCTAAAATACTGAGTTTTGCTTTTTCAAAATTATTATTATCTTTTATAGTTATAGATAAATTTCCAGTTACATAATGGCAAATATTAGTTACATCACGAGCGAATTTTTCTGATTTATAATCCATTAACCAATCTAAATAATTTTACATAGCCCATATATACTCTTCTTTATTTAATGGAAAATATAGTTTACATAATAGGTCGGTTATCAGAACCTATACAAACATCTTCTGTAAAAACCCTTTTTTTCTCTCTTTTAGTAACTCGACTTTATCTGATTGCTTTTCAATAAAATTATCTAGCTTACTGAAAAAATCGCCTATTTTTTGTTGTTCCTTTGTACTGTTAGGGATATTTACTGTTAACAATTCAAAATTCTTCTCGCTTAATTCTTTTTGACCAGTACCATCTGCTAAAAATTCATTTTTTCTTAGAAAATCATTTTGAAGTAAAAATTCTAAAACATATTTAGAGTTGATATTATCTTTAAACTTATAACTCATAATTGCATTAGAGCAAATATATCCGTTAAATTCTTCAGGTATAATAGCGACACTACCATTAAAGAAATTTTGTTTACCTATGATTAGTTCTCCTTCATATCTTTGGTAAAAAGGTCTTGTATCTTTAGTTTTTCGTTCTTGCTCTAAATGAAATACACCTTTTCCATGCAATCCTACTGTTAAACGATTATAAATACTTTTATCTTCTATTTTTTCTTTGTTTCCTGGAATAAGAATCTCTTTTATTTCTTTAATGCTCCAATCCACATAATTGTTTCCATCTTCATCTTTAAATCGAAGTTTTTGAGAAAAGATTTGTTGCATATATCCCTTTTTCTGTTCTTCTAACAATGATAGTTTTTGTTCTTCCAATTCAATTTGTCGGTCGAGTTTTCTGAAAAAACTACTTATTTTTTCTTGTTCTATTATTTTGGGTAGATAAAGTTTAAAATTCCCTAACTCTTCTCTATTTATTTTAGGCATACCTGTACGCATCGAAACTGAAACTGAATATTTAAAAAAGCGAGACGTAAATAGACTGTAGTATATAAAATTTATTTCACATACTCCTGGAATAGTTCTTATAGGGTATGTATCAGCACTAGCTAAACCTTTGAATTTAGGCACACAAATTTTTTGTAATTGTGGTCTTATCTTTCCATATATTATATCTCTTTCATCAAACTCAAATTTACCACTTATTAAGTTTTCATCTTTTACTAAATTATACTTTAAAATTCTACCAGTGTTTTTTTCAATGTTACCTGGGCCAATATGAGGTAAACTTTGATATTTATCAAAAGTAGGGTCTACCAATTTGCCTTCAATTTCAACACAATCATAAAAACGTTTCTTCACCCACCCCTCACTAAATCCAGGAAATCTTAATTCAGGTACATTTGCTAATTCATTAGTCATGTTTTAATACTCCTAATTCTTTCAGATAGCTATTAATTTCTTGTTCTACTTCGATAATTTCATCATCAATTTGATTCAAATCTTTTTGTACTTGTTCTAAATCAATAGGTTCTTCTTCTTCAAATGTATCGACATATCTTGGGATATTGAGGTTATAATCATTTTCTGCAATTTCTTCTAAACTTGCCGCATAACTATATTTATCTAATGTTTCTCTGTTTTTATACGTTTCAACAATTTTCTCAACATCTTCTGTTGTTAAATGATTTTGATTTTTTCCTTTTTCAAATGATTGCGATGCATCAATAAACAGCACATTATCATCATCTTCACGACACTTTTTAAAGACAAGTATACTTGTTGGTATCGATGTCCCAAAGAATAAGTTGGATGGTAACCCAATAATTGCGTCTAAATAATTTTTTTCTTTAATTAAGTACTGGCGAATGACACCTTCAGCTGCGCCACGGAACAGGACGCCATGTGGTAAAACGACAGCCATTGTGCCATTATCATCTAAGTGATAAATCATGTGTTGAATGAATGCAAAGTCTGCTTTTGATTTTGGTGCTAGTTTACCATAATTACTAAAACGTGGATCTTCTAAGAATTGTGCATCTGAACTCCATTTCGCACTATAAGGTGGGTTGGCAACGACAGCTTCAAAACGTTCATCTGATATGGCTGGATCTTCTATCGTATCCCCATTTTCAATTTTAAAATTCGCATAGTTCACATCATGTAACAACATATTCATACGTGCTAGGTTATATGTAGTACTGTTGTATTCTTGACCATAATATTGACGGACATTTGCTTCACGTCCGACACGAAGGAGTAATGAACCTGATCCACATGTAGGATCATAAACGCTCTTAATATCTTTTTTATTTGCGGTTACAATTTTAGCTAAAATCGTTGAAACTTGTTGGGGTGTATAGAATTCACCAGCTTTTTTACCGGAACTTGCTGCGAATTGACCAATTAAGTACTCGTAAGCATCACCTAACATATCAATTTCCATATCACTATGAACGAAGGGTAATGTAGATATTTTCATAATAACTTTTGAAATCAATTTAGTACGTGCAGCGTTGGAGTTACCCAAACGTGAAGATACAAGGTCTAAATCATCAAACAAGTGAATAAAGTCATCTTCACTATCATGACCACGTGTAGAGTTTTCTATGTTTTTAATCGCATTACTTAAGTCTTCCATTTCAAAATCTTGTCTTTCAATTTTTTTAACTAAGTGACTAAATAGATATTGTGGGTCAATGACATAACCGATACGTGAGATGAATTCTTGCTCTAAGACGGGTCTATAATCTTCATCTGCCATGGCTGTTTCATAATCTATACTATCTTCAGCTAAGAGTATTTGTGCTTGTTCTTCAATTTTTTCACTTAAGAAACGATAAAAAATCATACCTAATATATAGTTTTTAAATTCATTTGCATCCATATTGCCACGTAAGTCATCAGCGATAGACCATAGATTTTTTTGTAATTCAGCTTGTTGTTGGCGTTGTTTTTCCGTAATAGACATTTAATTGTCCTCCTTGAATAAAGTGTTGGATAAGAATTGCTTTTTTAATCGACTTTGTCTTTGTTTTAATACGTTTAATTGTTTTTCTTTAATACCAATTTGCCCAATCAACCGTTGTCGTTCAATTGAAGGTAAGGTAATATAGAGTGATTTTAACTGTTGATGTGTTAGTTTTTTTATTGTTGAGCCACCCTGCATATATTGCTTATATTGTGATTGTACCTCTGGTGCTAGTTGAAACCAATAGACTAAAAAAGCAGGTTCCAATAAGTCTGAAGTAACTTCAATTTTTGTATAGTTATAAGGTAAAATTGAACCATCGTGTCTTGAGCTCACTAAGGTGCACTCACCTGTCATCATACTTATGACAATATCATCTTTACGTACAACGGTTGCTCTTGATGTATCTTTTAATCTTATGACTCTAGGTTGATATGTATCATCTATGGTTAACCCTAAATCTATATCTAACATATTTTGATCATATACCATATAACGATTCGCCAGGTCGCTCTCATCAACTTCTAAGCGCTGTATTAATGTGCCACTTTGATAATTAACATAATCTTTTAACATACCAAACCTCCTGTAGTTATGTTTTTCTACAAAACAAATATAGCATGACTTTAAAATAAAAACAAGTGTAGTTTTAAAAAACTACACTTGTTTTGCATTAAACACTATATTTTTTAACCATATCTTTGATAAATGATTTAACACGCTTTATTTTTTTAGTACGTATTAAAAGACCGCCAGAAACGCCTTCTTCAATTAAGTTATTATTTAAATGACCACTAAATTCAAATTCCTTAACTAACGATTCCAATAATTCTAACGGATAATCTGTTTCCTCAGAAAATTGTTCCAGCTCTCCGACCTTCACTTTAGATTCATAATTATAATAAGCATCATCAATTGAATCACCTTCATTTAAGTTCGGTACGACTTTATCTAGGAACGTTCGAATTAAATCGGATTTCAATCTTAATTGGTCATCATCAGCTTTATCAAGCACTTTACGAATCTCTTTAATGTCTTTTTCTTGTTGTTCTGTATCACTTAAATCAATTTGATTTAATAAATCTAAAATATACTGAACATTAATCAAATCATTGCGTAAAATCTCAATATTAAAATCAATATTGTCTAATATAGATTCTCCCTCTACAGTTTCTTTATCAGGTCGTATCACTTTATCATAGATATCTAAATATTTACCTTTATAATCTTCATATGTTTGTTCATCAATACCTAATGTTTCCTTATCAAATGCAAATTCATCAAACGTTTTTAACTTTTGCATATGCTTCGCTAACTCGCGATATGCAATAACAAAGTCACGCTGATCTTCTTCTCTTTCTAATTGGTCTACGGCTTGAGGTGTTTCAGCTAATTCAAATAGTTCGATTAAAGCCTGTTTGAATTTCGTTAAATACGCTTGGAACGATAAGCTCAATACCGTATCTGTATTATCCGTTTTAGAGAAAAGCTCGATTGCTTCATCTGTTTTTTCTTTTAAATTTCTATAAGCAACGATATTTCCATACGGTTTCGTTGGTTCTTCCACACGATTGGTACGTGAGTATGCTTGAATAAGCGTATGATGCTGTAAATTACGATCCACATATAACGTATTAAGTTTTTTACTATCAAAGCCTGTTAAAAACATATCGACAACCATAAGAATATCTAATTTTTGATCGGGTAATCCTTTTTTGACGCGGTTTGATACATCATTGAAGTAACCATCAAACGTATCCGTTGAGAAATTTTTATCAAAGGTCTCGTTATACGTTTGAATGATACCTTCTAATATATCTCTTCTCGTTTGTTCATCCATCGTATCATCTATGGCTTCATTATCTTGATAACTGAATATTGTCGTGACATTAAAATTATGTACACCTTGTTTCTTCAATTTTTGGAAAACACGATAATATTGAATCGCCATTGGAATACTTTGAACGGTCAACATACCTGTGTACATTTGGTCACGTGTTTTCTTATTATGATTCGCAATAATATGTTCTGCTACTTTTTGAACACGTTCGTCTGCCATCCATATTTCAGCTTCATTAATTTTATTAACATAACCATCTTCGGTAATTTTTTCACTGCGATCAAATGTATTCATATATTCAACAGAAAAACCTAGCACGTTGCCATCTCTAATCGCATCTTTGATTAGATAATGGTGTAGACATTCTCCAAAAATATCCGCAGTCGCGCGTCCATCTTGACTCGCATTCTCTTCAAATCTAGGTGTTCCCGTAAAACCAAAATATTGGGCGTTTCCGAAATGTTGTCTGATGATACGGTGCATTGAACCAAATTGTGTTCGATGGCATTCGTCAATAATGAAAACGACTTTATCTTCTTTATAACGTTCCATTGCTGGATGTCCTGATTTAATCGCATTATCCATTTTTTGAATCGTCGTAACAATTAGTTTCCGTGTAGGATCATCCATTTGTTTGAGTAACTTTTTAGTATTGAACGTCCTATCAACAGAATCTGACTCAAACTTATTAAATTCCCCTAAAGTTTGGCCATCTAGGTCTTTGCGATCGACTAAGAATATAACTTTCTTAATGTCTGGTTCTTGCGCTAATATTTGACTCGCTTTAAACGATGTGAGGGTTTTACCACTCCCTGTCGTATGCCAAATATAACCATTGTTATTTGTTTCTATAGCACGATTCAACAAAGCCTCTACAGCATAAACTTGATACGGTCTCAAGGCCATTAATATTTTATCTGTTTCATTAATAATCATATAACGGCTAATCATTTTAGCAATATGGCAAGGTTCTAAAAAGGATTCAATAAAATTTTTAAGCACATTAATACGCTCATTTTTTTCATCGCTCCAATAAAACATATGACTTTTCATGATTTTTTGATCGCTATTCGCATAGTAGCGTGTTTCCATTTTATTACTCACAACAAACATTTGTATGAATCTGAATAGCCCTGTATAGTTTTGACGGCGATAGCGTTCAATTTGATTAAAAGCTTCTGTAATCGCAACGCCGCTACGTTTAAGTTCAATTTGAACCAAAGGTAATCCATTAATTAAAACAGTTACGTCATAACGACTTTTGTGTGTATCATTTACGCTTACCTGATTTGTGACTTGAAATGTGTTTTGACACCACTTTTTTATATTCATTAAGCTAAGATAAACTTTTGTTTCATCATCACGTTCTAGTACATATTTATCTCTTAATATTTGAGCACTTTCAAATACACTTTTATCACTTATATCAATCATGATACGTTTAAACTCACTATCTGATATAGGTGTATCCTCTAATTTATCTGCATTTCGTTCATTTAAAATGCGTCTGAAATTCTCTTTCAATTGTGTTTCGTTGCGCAATGATACACGCTCATATCCCAAATCTTGTAGTTGTTTAACTACATTTTCTTCTAAACCATATTCACTTTGGTATCCCACTTTAATATCTCTCCACTCTATGCCGTCTACTATTTAATTAAATTTTAACATAATGTACACTAATATATATAGTCATCTCAATTGTCATATAATTGTATAATTACATAGCCGTAAAATTTTAGACTATATGCCCAATAAAATTACAAATTACCAATATTTATATTATACAATATATATTAATTATACTTATATATATTGTATAATATAAGTATAGAAAAATGTAGAAAATTCCCACTTATAACGATATCATTAAAAAAGTCATATAAAATTATATTTAGAAATTCATATCATAGAAAGGGTGACTAACAAAATTGATTTCTAATTAATCTTAGAAAAGGAATAAAATAATGCAAAAATCAAAAGCTATAAAAGAATTATTTAAAGTTCAAGACACTAAAAATAAATTCAAAATAATAAAGGATTACGATTTACAAATAAAAGGATTCTCAAATATAACGATTGATTTACTTGAGCAGAATGAAATATATATTTCTAATCAAATAGCAAGCACACAGAATATCAAAAAAATCACAAATATTATTAAAAGCAAAATTAAAAGTGAACAAAACTTAGATTATTTATTATCGATAGATAAGATTTTCGAAAAATATAATCAAGAATTTAATGGTCTATTAACCATATTTGAAAACGACAAATACAGCGAATTAACCGAAAAAATTATAACTAGTTTAACTATAGATAATTCATCAACAAAGCATGAAAATCCAACTGAAAACGAAGATAAGGAAATAGTACTAAGAGGTATAATACAGTCCTTGGAATTAAAATTACAAACTAAAGATCAAAAAATAGATGAGATACTTAAATTGAATAGAGAGTTAGAAAAAAAAATTAAAAACCTTGAAAATCAAACTGTAAAACTAAATAGTTCAATTAAATTGAAAACTTCCGATTTAAATACAAAAGAAGAAATTTTACAAAGTAAAGTAGTCGAATTAGAACGATTAAATGAACAGCTCCAATCAAAAGAGAAACATTTCCTTAATTTAAAAAACAAAGAATTAAATATTAATAATACTAAAATCAATATAATTGGTGCTCCGGATTTGTGGAAGTTAGAAAAATCTGAAAATACACATTTTTATAATGAGGATAATGTTGATGATTTTATACATAGTTATAATAATACTAATAATTCGAAATTTTACGTTGTAAAATTCGGTATTACTTCATATACGTCTAGAAAACTTAAGAAGCAAATCCATGTAGTTTTTATTAATAATAAAGAAGAATTTATAAAAATAATAAGAGGAGATTTAAAAAAATGAAAAATAATTGGGAGAAAGTTGACTTAATTGGAATTCTCGCTACAGAAGAGGAAATTAATAAAGCTTATAATAAAGAAAATATTTTCATAAATTCTAATGATTTTATTCAATTCTATATAAAATTAATTTCTACGACACCTTATGATTATCCAAATTTAGACAATAAAACTAAATATATATCTTGTTTCTCAACTAGCTTATACGATTTGTATAAAGATGATACGAGCAAATCTGAAACTGAAAGAATTGATGACTTTTATAATTTTATCCATGATAAATTCGTTTGCTTAAATGTAGAGCAAAAGGAAGATTATACAATCCTAAATAAATATTTTTATAATGGGCATATTAAAGAAGTATTACCCCGACCTTCAAAAATTGAACAGGCCGATGTATTACATCCAGTGCCAATATTTAATAAAAGTAACGCTGCAAAAGATATAAATAGTTTTTTAAACGATTTATCTAAAAACCTTAAATTTGGAAGTAACTCTCACATATCCAAAGAACTGGATGACACACCTGAAATGATTTTCTATGAAGATAATGACAACGATATATTTGCCATAGGAGAAATCAAATCATTTGATTTTAATGAAGACATAGGCATTTCATTTGATTTTGATGAAAAAATACATTTTTTCAAGTTAGAGGACGATGACTATAAAAGTTTAATAGTAAACAAAAACAACATAGCATTTATAACAACTTCCTTAATTCAAAAAATTGAAGACAAGATTTTAAAAGATACTGAGAATATTATTGAACTAGAAACTGATAAAAAGGCTGAAAATGATGAACTAGAAGAAAAATTTTTAAAACACTTTATAGATAAACTTTCTAATGAAAATTTAGTTTATAGCCCGAAAGATATTTTAAATTTTCACACTGCAATGAAAACTTCAAAATTAGTTATTTTATCAGGGATGAGCGGTACAGGAAAGTCAAAATTGATTAAAGCCTATGCAAATTCTCTAGGTCTAAAAGATAATTTTAAATTTATACCGGTCAGTCCAAGTTGGACAGAAGATTCAGACATTATTGGTTATGCAGATACATTAAATATGATTTATAGACCCGATGACCATGGTTTAATAGAGACCCTTATTCAAGCAAAACTTAATCCTGACAAACTATTTATAGTTTGCTTTGATGAAATGAATTTAGCTCGTATAGAACATTACTTTTCTCAATTTTTATCTTTACTAGAATCAGATGTAGAAAATCGTAAACTACAATTATATAACAAAGAATTAGGAGGTAAATTATATAATTCCTCTAAATATAATCATGAAATTACTATTGGGAAAAACGTTAGATTTGTAGGTACTGTCAATATAGACGAATCGACTCATCATTTTTCAAATAAAGTACTAGATAGAGCAGATTTAATCACTTTAGAAGTAATGCCATTTAAGCAGTTAGTTGAAATTGCTAACTCCGAAAAAATCAAAACTACAGAAGGTATTTCTTTCGAACAAGATTATATTGAGAGTTTCTTTAAAAATAGTAAAACGATAGATTTAGACGAAAATACTATTGAATTTTTACAAGAAGTACACAACACCCTATTAACTATAAATAGCCAATCTGGTATAGGTCCTAGAGTTATAAAGCATATTGATTACTATTTAAAAAACATTCCTAACTTTGAAGATGTCTTAGATTATGGAGAAGGTTTAGACTATCAAGTTGTCCAAAGAGTTTTATCAAAAGTCAGAGGTTCAAGAGAAGAGCTTGAATTTTTAATAGGTTCATATAATCCTGATAACAATTCAGTAATTTCTTCTAATTTATTAGTATTAATGAATAAGTATAAAAGTATTTCTGATTTCACAAATTCTAAAAAGGTAATTTTAAATAAATCTAAGGAGTTATATATAAATGGATTTACATTCTAACTTCGACGTAATTGTTAGTAATGGAAACCGAGAAAATGTCTTTAATATTGTATTC
Source organism: Staphylococcus casei (assembly GCF_030294405.1). Lineage (NCBI taxonomy): Bacteria > Bacillati > Bacillota > Bacilli > Caryophanales > Staphylococcaceae > Staphylococcus > Staphylococcus casei. The sequence continues at coordinate 70,959 of NZ_CP125718.1, read as the reverse complement.
AAAGAATCAATAAAAGATATAAATTTTGAAAAAGATGTATTATCCTTCAAAGAGTACCATTCTATGAAATTTCGACATAAATCTATTAATAAAAATGAAAAATTGTATTTCAATGGTTTCGATATTATTGTAGATGAAGTATTAAAAGTTGATGAGAAAGGGGAAAGTTACCTTTCAAATGCCACACTAGATATAATTAACTATAATAGTAACTCTAATCAGAATGTGCTAGTTCCAGGCTACTATTTATTAACCCTAGTAAATGAAAAAACTAAATATGCAATTATTAAAATAGTTCCTAAAGATTTTACTGAGGAAGAATGGAAATCTTTATATGAATCTGTAAATGCTTACTTAAATGGTTTAGCAAATTCTTTTATCAATGAAACTAACGCTAAAGTAATTCAAAATAAATCAAACAATAGTTTACGTGATAAAATTAATTTTATCAATAAGTATTATATAGACATTGTAAATTCTATAAATCAATTAATAGTAAATCCTAGACAAACAATTCATAAAAAATATAACTGGGTACATAGACACACACAACCGCCCGTTGATAAAAACACTTTTAAATACTCGGCTAAATATCCAAGCAAAAAGCAATACTTATATACTTATAAACGACATATTAATTTTAATATTCCAGAAAATGTATGGGTTAAATTTGTGATAGAATTTTTATTAAAAGAATTAGACTCAATTGATAAAACAATTACTTTAAAAATTGAAAATGAAACGTCTAAATTTAATTCAAAATATAAAAATGAAATCATAGAAGCTAGGATTACAAAGCAAAATTTAGAGCAATTTCAAAACAATACAAATGTAATTAAAAATTTAATAATAAAACTCAGAAAGACTGAATGGTATAACGTGGTTTCCTATAAAAATCATATAATACCACCACAATCATCACTTATGAACAAAAATTACAATTTATTGTATAAATGGTACATAGAGTTTAATAAAAGTAATCTTGATTTCATTTTTTCAGAAAAAATATTGAATTCGTGGAAAAAAACAGATGAGCTATATGAAATATGGTGTTATATCAATATCATTGAAATAATAAGAAACAGTGGCTTTACTCCTGTAAAAGGATGGGTTTTCAATGGAGATATCCAAAGCAATCTCGATGAAGGCACCTATGTAACTATGGAAAAAGGGGAAATCACTTTAAATATTCATTATAATTCGCTTCTTAAGTATAAAAGTTCTGAAACTGACATCATAAATCCACTGTATACTGGAAATATAAAAAACAAACCGGATATAAGAATTGATATTTTTATAGATGATATTTATTTAAAAAGTATACCAATGGATGTTAAATACAGAAAACTAAAAAATATAACTGATGAAAAAATAGGATCCCTTAGACAGTTACTTGCTTACAGAGATTCTCCTAAGTCTTTATTGCATTTAGAAGGCGCTAAAGATATTAGAAAAAACAACCATACAGTTATTACAAAAGTTATTATTTTATATCCTAAAGATGCTAGTTCAAATTCTAAAACCGATATTTTATCTTTTGAACATGGTTTATTATTTTACGAATTTGACCCTAATTATATGGATACATCATTAAAAATTACATTGGATGAGGAAATTAAAGAAGCGTTTGAAATTTACAATGACATTTATTAAAACTAAAAACTATCAATCTAAAAATCTAATTTTTTTCGAATTCAATATAAATGCACAATACATTATTATCATTAATAATTCTATATAAAATTTCAGTATTAAATTTATATCTCGCAATCTTATTATAAGATTGCGACTTTTTATTATTGTGCTTAATAGTCTTTAATTAAACACAACCTATTTTTAGTTTTCTTTGTGATACGCTTCTGCTTATCGGTTGGTGATGCGGTTTTAAAAAAGCAAGATATGAATGTCGAATTATCTTTATATGTCAGCTTATTTATAATATTTTTCATCATATGATGGCTAAAGTGAAATAAAAAATTAATAATCAATTAATTGGATACTTATTGTTATTGAATATTTTATCTATCAGCATTTTTTAAACTAATATTATTCGCAATTGATTGTATCCTTTCACTTATTCTTTCGTGAATAAAATCCTCTTCAAATCCTAATTCTTGTAATAAATAAAATTCTAATATGTTACGTAAAATGTGGAAAGCATCACTTAATTTTTCATCTTTAAGAACTTTATCTTTTTGTTTTGGATTATAATGAGTGTAATAATTTCTCGTATTAGCAATTAAACTTGGAAACTTTTGTAATTCAAAATCTCCAATATAAAAATAAAATTCATAGTTAGCTAGTAATAAATCGGCAATACGACTTCTTAATGTAATGAAATTTCTACAACCATCCAATAAAAACTTCCTATCTTTTTCGTGAAAAGATTCAGGACTTAATTTTAATAATTTTTCTACTCTTTTCTTATAATCTTTAAGAGAAAAAGCTATTCTTCGAGAATGATAGGTCTCTAATGCTTGTACCATATTCAAAAAGTGTCGGCTAATCGATAAATTCTGGTTATATAAACTATCAATATAAAGTTCAATTATAGGTTCCATTATAGTTGATACTTCTTGCCACTGGGAGAAATTTCCCTTCTCAAGCTCACTTAGGCTAAAAAGATAATCATGTTTTGTTAAACGCTTAGCATTAGTTTCATTGTGTACAGTATGTTTATAGCTATGAATAACTTTTAGTGGTCGGCTATGCTTCTTACCATTTTCCAATTCATAGTAAAATTTGGGAGTTTCCACAATCATCGACCCATAACTTAAAGGAATACCTATAGCTATCTCTATAAGTCGTCTCATCTGATTGGATACTTCCATAAACCATTCAATCGTTTTAGTTGTTTGAACTTCGATTATAAGATGAGGAATCTGCTTTAAAACTATTTCCTCCTTCATTAGTTCAAATGGATTACTAAAATTCAAATAATAGAATACACTGTAATTTTTATTAGAGTATATTTCAATAGGTTCTACGATACTTAAATCTATTAAAGAAGTAGCATTAGTTTCTAATTCAGGACTTACATAATTTGAAGTATCCCCCCATTGAATAATATTTGGTATACTTACAGTCATTTTAGAAAATTTAATATCTTTTTTATTATTAAAGTTCACACCATTAAACATAAAATCAGCACTATATCCGTATACTTCTTCTGTTCCCATTCTACTAGTAGTACTTATTCTTGAACAATTGACAATAGTCATTTTGGCACCGTTAATTGTAGAACCAGTAATAAAAGGTATTTCAAGAGGAAATTCTAAATAACTCATCATTGACCCCTTATTAGGTATACGAATATATAATACAACGCCACCTTCTTCTTCATTTAAATATAAGTCCCCATTTAATTCTTCTCCTTTATTATTAATCTTCCAAAAACCTGTAGCTGAAAAAGCAACTTTCATTTACATACCTCCAAATGCTTAATAATTAATAAAAATTGGATATACTATTTATTACTTTTACCCTTTGATTTTACAATATCCTGGAATTTCAGAACTCAATATCTTGAATTTTTTTATTTATTGCTTTTTTAAATTGGCATGTCTATCAAATATCATTAAACTACTTTTACCTTTTAGGTACCCAAAAAATGATGACACACCTAGTTTTGACGGAATATTAACTAACATATGAAGCTGATTTTTATAAAAACTGCATCATTTATGATATGCTTCTGCTTATCAGTTAATGATGCGGTTTATAAAGTAACTTAAATTTCCACTTATTTATGTGTGTATCAAGTATTATATATCATAGAATTACACCCTATTCAATATTTAAGAAATATATCTCTATAAATTCAGCAATATGCTATAATTTTTTAAAATTTCAACTGTATCAACTATATAAAGAAACGCTCGCATTATACGAGCGTTTCTTTATATTCTTGTATTCTACTTCCGATTTCATCTCTAACACGTTGAAATTCTGACCATTCTTTTCCTGCTGGATCATCAAAGCCCCAGTGTTCTTTTTTGACGTTAGGTGGTATGATGGGACAATTATCATCTGCATTGCTACATAATGTTATGACTAAATCTGATTGTCTTAAGATATCATTATCAATCAAGTCTGATGTATGATTTGAGATATCAATACCTACTTCTTTCATAGCTTATACTGCTTTTGGATTAACACCATGTGTTTCAATTCCAGCAGAATAGACATAAAAACTGTCACCTAAAATTTTCTTTCCCCAACCTTCTGCCATTTGGCTACGACAAGAGTTGCCAGTACACAAAAAATAAGTTGTTTTCTTATCCATAGTTAAAGCCTCTTTTCTTAAAATATAATTAGTGTGAGATATAAACCTAAGAGTGTGACAAATAGTACCGGAATAGTAATAATGATTCCAGTTTTAAAATATATTCCCCACGAAATCTTTACACCTTTTTGTGTTAACACATGTAGCCACAATAATGTTGCTAAAGAACCAATCGGAGTGATTTTCGGTCCTAAATCAGAACCTATTATATTGGCATAAACCATACCTTCTTTAATGGTTCCTACTACATTAGATTGTCCAATCGCTATAGCATCGATTAAGACAGTAGGCATATTATTCATAATGGATGATAAAAATGCTGATATAAAGCCCATGCCCATAACACTACTGAATAATCCATGACTTGAAATATTAGATAATACTTCAGCTAAAATTGATGTGATGCCAACGTTTTTTAATCCAAATACAACTAAGTACATACCTATAGAAAATAGAACAATATTCCATGGTGCACCTTTAATCACTTGTTTAGTATGAACTGCAGGAGAATTACGAGCTAAGATCACAAAGATAAGTGCAATCGTACAAGCAATGATCGATACAGGGATTTGAATAAACTCACTAACAAGATAGCCTACAAGTAATATTGCTAATACTAGCCAAGAAATCTTAAATAATTTTAAGTCTTTAATTGCATCATTTGGGTTCATAAGATTCTTTTTTTCGAAAGTTTTTGGTATAGATGTTCTGAAATAAAGCCATAATACAAATATGCTAGCGATCAGAGAGAATATATTTGGAATAATCATTCGACTAAAGTACTCAATAAATCCAATATTGAAGTAATCAGCAGAAACGATATTTACTAAATTACTCACAATTAATGGAAGTGATGTAGTATCAGCAATAAATCCACTTGCAATAATAAAAGGGAATATCGTTTTTTTACTGAAACCCAAATTTCTTACCATCGCTAATACAATTGGCGTTAAGATTAAAGCTGCACCATCATTTGCGAAAAATGCAGCTACTATTGATCCTAATAGCATAATATATACAAACATTTTTAAGCCGTTACCGTTTGAAGCTGTGACCATATGTATTGCAGACCATTCAAAAAATCCAATCTCGTCTAATATTAATGAAATAAGAATAACAGCTACAAATGTTAAAGTGGCATTCCAAACGATACCTGTTACCTCTAGTACATCAGAAAAGCTAACAACACCTGTAATAATAGAGATGACCGCCCCAATTAAAGCTGTAATACCAATATCTAAACCTTTAGGTTGCCATATCACAAAGATTAAAGTTAAAAGAAAAATTACAATTGCTAAAGTCGTCATCATCAACATTCACCTGATTTTATATTTTTACATACACAACGTTGGTTAGATGTGTTAATAATGTTTATATTTTGATTGATATCATCTAAAATAACATGATTAAGTTGATACATATGTTTGTTACCATCTTTACGTGTATAAACTAATTCGTTATCTACTAATAACTTCATATGATGACTGAGTGTTGGTTGTGAGAATTGAAAGTGCTCCAACAAATCACAAGCACATAATTCACCACAAGAAAGTAAGTCTAATATTTCCAATCTGCTTGGATCTGATAACACTTTTAATATTGTTGAGAGTTCTTTATAAGACATATATGTACCTCCTAGATATTAAATAGATTAATATCTATATAGATATATGTCTATATAGATGTTTGACTGTATCGTAATTACAAGTATTAAAATCGGGATGAAGAGTAGTTAATGTCGTTTCAATAAAAAAAGGCACATCTACATTATTGAACAATTCGTCAATATGTGATGTGCCTTTATTACATTTATATATAATTAAATATTAAATAAATCATTAAATGATTCTATCATAGTAGGATGTGTATATATATTGTCACGTAAAACTGTATAGTCAATATTTTGGTCAATTGCCAGTTTTACTATATTAATGATTTCCTCGGATTGTAAACCATATAAAGTAGCGCCAAGTACTTTATTTGTTGTTGCGTCTATCACAACTTTAAACAGACCTCTAGGATCATTATTAATTTTGTGACGAGGTATATTACTTACTGGTAGTTTACCTTCTTTAATTTCATACCCTTGTTCTTTTGCTTCTTTAGCAGTCAATCCTACACGAGATAATGGAGGATCTATAAATACCGTATAAGGTACCGCACCTCTATTTTCTGTAGTGCGAGCACCTGAACCGAATAATTTGTCTTTAACAATTCTAAAGTCATCTAAAGAAATATAAGTGAATTGCATGCCACCTTTTACATCACCTATTGCATAGATATGTTTGACAGCTGTTTCCAATTGATTATTGACTTCTATTTCGCCACGTTCACCTAGTTTAATATCAGTGTTTTCTAAATTTAAGTCAGTATTTGGCTTTCTACCAATTGCGAGTAATACCGCTTCTGCTTCAAAATCACCTTTATTCGTTTTAGCGATTGTATATCCATCTTTATCTTCAAATTCTGAAGTTTGAGCACCTAACTCGAATTTTACACCTTTATCTTCTAAATCTTTAATCGCATGTGAAACGATTTCTTCATCCTCTCTTGGCATTAATTTATCATTCGCTTCTAATACAGTCACTTGTGTACCAAAGTTCGAAAACATAGATGCGAATTCTAAAGAAATGTATCCTCCGCCAACAATAACTAACCGTTTAGGTTGTTCGCTTAAATTCATTATTCCTGTAGAATCATATAAATGTTTAGATTCTTTAATGCCTTTGATATCAGGAATAACAGGTGTTGCACCAGTATTTATCACAATGTCATCTGCTGTTAAAGTATCTACAACTTTGCCTTGTTCATCTAATAAGTCTACTTCCTTATTGGATTTAAAGCTAGCCTTGTAATCTAATACTGTTATATTTTCATCGTCTGCTAAGTTATGATAATTCTTTTTATTAAGGGCCATTACGACTTCTTCTTTACGCTCAAATGCTTGATTGAACGATCCACTTTCTAATCCTTCGTGCACTAATGTTTTAGATGGAATACAGCCGATATTGATACATGTACCACCATACATTTTTTTGGATTGTTCAACAACTGCTACTTGTTTCCCTTGAGCTGAAGCTGTTTTTGCTAGTGTTTTTCCACCTTTACCAAACCCTAAAATTAATAAATCATACTTTTTCATTGTAACCCTCCATTAATATATCGTTTAATATATCTCCAATAGAAATATTTTGATAATATTTTTCTATTATTTCAAATTCTTTTCGATGGTAGTTTGACATTACTCGACTCATTTCATTTGAAATTTTACAGTCACTTTCTTTTGTACCTGTGTAAATTCTGCCAAATGATTGGCTAGAAGCGAATAATTTAAATAAATTGGATAATGGCGTATCTAACACATTACCATTTATACGATACCCTCCATATTTGCCCTTTTGTGTTGTAATGTAACCTTCTTCTAATAGTTTGCTCATAACTCTTCTTAATTGCACAGGATTAACACAAACTTTTGATGACAATTCGACACTACTAAATCTTTCAGATGAATGTTTACTTAAGAAAGTTAATACGTGAACCGCGATATTAAATTCTAAATTCAATGAATCATCTCCTTTTAAAATGTAACTATAATAATTATATTTAAACATATCTACTTCTTAAGTTCAAATAAAAAAATCACGCCTATAATAAGACGTGATTTTTTCTTATAAAATTATTGATTGTTGTTGATATAAGAATCTGGATTAACTGAATATTCATTACCTACGCCACCTTGCATACGTTGGAAATGTAAATGTGGTGCTGTTGAATTACCAGTATTACCTGATTGTCCAATTTGTTGACCTGCTTTCACTTCGTCACCTTTATTTACATTTAATTTATTCATATGCATGTACCATTGATAATAATCACTATTTTTCTCTTTTATTGTTACTTGGTTACCACCACCGTAGTTACTCCAACCACTTTGAATCACAGTTCCATCTGCTAAAGCGTATACAGGGGTATTTTCTTCCATAGCATAATCTACACCGTAATGTGCACCTCCGCCGTGATATTGACCATATTCTTGTAACTTTTTATTTTTAGTAAGCCAATTTGATGAAGCTTCTGCATTACCTTTGGCTTCCTTAGTGCTTGTTGCATCGTTGTTATGAGTAGATTGTTCTTTAGAAGCCGTATTGTTATATTGAGCTGTTTCTTGATTATCATTTGTTTCATTAGAAGTCGCTACATGTCCATTACTTCCTGTTTCATTATGCTTAGCTGTTTGATTATCATTTGCTATCGTTTCTTTATTTGTTTCAGATATTTGATTCTCTTCTCCATCATTTACTTGATAACCTTTATCCTTAATTGATTGATTTGATTGAGATGGTGAATAATCATTATCATCTTTTTCAAAATAGTAATAATGCGTAACACCATTTTGATCTACTTCATACGATTTATATTCTTTATGATCAAACATAGATTGATTCCAATTGCCATCTAATGTGTGATGATAATTCCCTTTACTATCTATTGTATAATAAACATCATTTTCAATTCCCGTATAGTTGTGAGTATTTTGAGTAGATACACTATTTTGTTCTTCAGCTTGTGCATCTTGTTGAGCAATACTCATAGTTAGAATTCCAATAGTCGCTATTGAAGTTGTTAGTATTTTTTTCATTTTAATAAACCTTCCTTTTCTTAAACTATAGAACTCAATCTATCACGTGCTTAAATGAAAATAAATACTTGTAATCGATTTGTGTATACTAAATAAAAAGTTGTAATATTTTCAAAATAATATTACTGATTTCTGAATTTTTGATATTAGTGTCATTCCTTATTACACATAGGGTGTATACATTTAATGGGCTGTTTTAAAAAAAATTCATTACAAGTTAAGAATCTAATAACTTTCAAAAGATACCTAAAGGGACATTCTTATTACTCATAAAATTAGATGTTGAATTAACTAGCATTTAAATAATAAATATAGAGGCAAGGATATCATCTAATATCCTTGCCTCTATATTTATGATCGATTTAATTTTTACACCATCCAATTTAAATACTCTTAAGTACTGTATATAATAGTAATACTAATATGCCGACACATAATTTACTAAGTGCTTTTGAACTATTTCTTCCCAACCATCGTCCATAATACTTTGTACTACAGAATGAGGTTGCCCAAATTCTGTTTTTTTATTTTCATTCCATCCAGAATGAATCAATGTAAATTCAGTTGTGTGCTGATCAATTTCTTTCAATTTGAAGGTAAGATTCCAATCTTTCCCCCAATCAAAGCTAACTATACTTTTTGGTTCAATTTTAGTTACTTTACATGGAGAATCACCAAAATTACCAGCTTGTAATGTGAAATCTTTCCCTTCTTCTGCTACAAAGTCATTTGGCATCCACCAACCAGCAATACCTTCAGATGTTGCAATAGCATCCCAGACTTTATCTTTACTTTCATTTAAAATTACGCTTTTTTTAATTTCTTTTAACTCAGAGTTATTAGACATATAAGTTCCTCCATTATTTCATTTTTTACTTATACCATGTGCAACACGAATACCACTAAATATACAACCACCTAAAAAAGTACCTTCTAAAGATCGATATCCATGTACACCACCACCACCAAAACCTGACGCTTCTCCAGCAGCGTATAGACCTTCAATTAATTGATTATCTTGATTAAATGCTTGTCCATCTAGGTTGGTTTGAATACCCCCTAATGTTTTTCGACTAATTAAATGAAGTTTAACAGCAATTAATTTATTATTACTTAGTAATTTATGTGGTTTTGCAGTTCTAATAAATTTATCTCCTAAAAACTTACGTGCATTATGAATAAAAGCAACTTGTGGATCTTTCGTAAATTTATTATTTATCTGTAAGTCTCTACTTTTTATTTGTGATTTAATATGTTGATAATCTAATAAATCTTCACCTTTTTCTAAAAAGATATTTACAGGTTAAAGCTTACCTAAAAAAGTTTAATAGTCTTCACATCCACTTCTAAGTTAAGTACAACTTAATTTCTTGTTTTATTTATTATAGGGCTCTGCTTATCAGTTGGTGATGCGGTTTATATAAAAGAGGAAATACTGTTAGAAAAGACTAACAATATTTCCTCTTTTATATATGATTATTAATTGATTTATGCATCAATCCTAATATATTTTATATTTCATAACACGCTATTCAAAAATTTTCTCAGAAGACATTATGCGATTATACTCTAATACAATATCTTCATCTAAAATACGTTCAACAGTTTTTCTGTGTTCTAACTCCAGACGCACATTTTGATAACTCCTAAACCCTAAATCTATTAATCCAGGTTTATTTACTGTCATTATAAAAGTTGCTATTCCTTGAGGTTGAACTCCACCTTTTTTACCAGATTTTATCAACCCATGCGTCACATCGATTGAAGAAAAAGTTGATCCTCCTATTAACAATAATCTTGCTAACTCCCTATTGTTAGCAATTGGAAAACTATCTTTTAAACTTTTTCCGTAATATAGATGTTGCTTATAAATCCAATAAAGCCTTATAAGTGTTTCATAAATTAAAACTGGTATTAATTCTGCCGTAAAAGCTCTGACATCATATCCATTCTTAAACATCCATTCAGATACTTCTGCAAATGTGTAAGTATCTTTTTTATTAGTTTTTAATTTAATATTTCCAAACTGTAATTTTTGTAAAGAAGACCAACCTGGAACTGGTAATCCACTTCCTCTTCCTTTAGATCCACTACTTCCAGATATATCACTCATAATATGACCAAACCAATTATCAGTTGCTTGTATGATTTGTTCAAATATATTTCCTGTTAATTCTTTATTTTTATTCTGTGAGGCTATATTTATAATTTTACCCTCTTTAGTCATAAAAGTTGAAGTACCTGTAAGTTGATCCCTTATTCCAACAATTAAACCTAATAAGCTAGGTTCATGAGCTATTGATAGTAAATGATGGTTATCAGGTGACATCTTACCAACCATACCAACAATATTTATCGAGTCTGCTGTATCATAGCCTACACTATGATTCTTTTCTAAATATCTAATACTAGATTTTATGTCAATATTTGCTTTGTTTTCTTTTAAATTTTTTATTTTACTATTGATTTTATTTATTGCATCTTGTGAATTAGCTTTCTTCTTTTGTTTATTTAACTTTGCTATTTTTTCATGTAACGCATATTTTTTCACTAATTCTTCTGTACCCTTATCCACCATTTTTTGTAAACCTTTGGCATCTTTACCTTTTCCTATAGTACCTACAAAAATAGTATCTACAAATCCAGCTATTAAACCTGCTGAAGTTGCAAACAAGTAATCATCACTGTCTAGCTTAAGTAAATCAAATTTTTGAATCATTTGTTCCGCAACTTTTACTTGTTCATTCTTACTATATAGATTTAAAAATGGACTATCTAAATTAATATTTTCTTTTTCAGCAAATTCTTTATTATATTCAACCGAATCAAAATCATCTCTATCAATATCGATTGTATTAATATTATTGATTTCTATTAAATCCATATTTTTAGACGTATATGATTGTGCATTTTTTAATTTATCTCTTAAGTCTTTATTAATATAATCGCTTTTTATACTTGAAGATTTATTATTACTAGTTCTTTTTTCCTTCAAATTATTTAGTAAGTCTTTTTTCATTTCGCCGATTGTAAAATTAAGCTAGACACATAAGAAAAGCCACTCGTGATACACTCAAAATGAATTTCCAACCAAAGAAATCATAGGAGTGATCACGAATGACCTACACCCATCTTAGCACGGATGAATTGATAATAATAGAAGCCTATTTCCATCAAAATAGCTCTGTCACAAAGATTTCAAGACAGATGGGCCGGGCCCGTCAAACAGTGCACAATGTGGTGACTTTTCTGAAAGACGGGCACACGGCACTGGATTATTACAAGCGCTATAAGCAGAACAAGAAACGCTGTGGTAGAAAACAGACTGTACTACCCGCCGATCAACATCTCTATGTTGAAGAAAAAGTCGCTCAGGGCTGGACCCCCGATGTGATTACTGGTCGCGAGGAACACCCAATTAATTGTTCGGGACGGACACTGTACCGGCTATTCAAACGTCAGCAGTTTGATATTTCTACACTGCCGATGAAAGGCAAGCGAAAACCAAACGGTCATAAGGAACGCCGGGGCAGACAGACATTCAAACGGAACATTTCTGAAAGAGAGACGGATTATCCGGCATTCAACGAAGAATTTGGTCATCTTGAAGGCGACACGATTGTCGGTGTCCACCATAAAAGTGCCATCATTACATTGGTTGAACGCCTGTCAAAAGCCATCATCACGCTAAAACCCGAAGGCAGAACAGCGAAGGATATCGAAACCACGCTCAACACATGGTGTCATCAGGTGCCCAGAAACCTGTTCAAATCCATTACATTCGATTGTGGCAAAGAATTCTCGAATTGGCGGTCAATCAGTAATCAGAATGATCTTTCCATCTATTTCGCTGATCCGGGCACCCCTTCCCAGCGCGGGTTGAATGAACATTCCAATGGGTTATTGCGGACAGATGGATTGCCTAAGGGGATGGATTTCAATCAGGTGGACCAGCGGTTTGTTTCCTCCGTCTCTACCAGAAGGAACCATATCCCCAGAAAGTCATTGAATTATCAAACCCCGTTGGAAGTATTTATGAGTTACATGGATGTAGGTAAACTGTCTAGCTTATTTTGACAAACGAAGAGGGTTAAAACTTTCAACTAACATATTTGCTCGCTACTCCTTTATTCTGCTTGTCTTATTTCTTTTGCAATATCTTTGTAGTCAATATCCGTATTTGTAAATGCTTCATCATCGACTGCAAAATGTTGTTCAAATGTTTCAAAGTTTTGAATTTCTACCGTAACATCTGAAACTTCAAAATCCAATACGTGTCCGCCAAAATTACGGTCATCATTAGCGAAATGAACATGGAAACCTGCTGAACCAATACCATGGAATAATTCTGGTGTAAAGAAGCCTACAATAGAACCTTTGATATTTTCTTCAATTTGTTCAGGTTGTCTATTCGCTGAGTTAATCAATCTTGTATATGGTGGTTCTTGTCCTGGCATCATACGTACATGCATTTTTTTAAATGTTCCTGAAATTTTAACAGCAGAGAATAAATTTTCACTTAACATTTTTTCTTTAACTTCATCATAAACTTCTGCTGAAGATTTATTGCTCGTGCTATACGTTTTATCAGGTGTAAATCTTGATACGGTTGCATATGGTGATAATTCGTCACCTTTCAATTCTACAAATTCTTTATGTTCATTGGCATGATAAGCTTTACCATCAACGATAATCACTTCACCATCTGAACCTGTTAAAGTCGCAATACCAATGTCTCCATGTTTTAATAAATCATTGATTGAAGCAGTACCTTGTAAAAGGCCTGCCATCAATGTACCTAGTGTGCCGTGTTGATATAGTACGTTAGTCATAACTTTATTCACTCCTATTTTGATAAATAATTAATCATTTTCGCCGTTTGATTCGATATTAGTTAAAAGCGTCAGGTAACATATTTGTTGAAAGTTTGACATTATCTTTGTAATTCACTGGGATATCAATTAATACTGGTCCTTCAGTTTCGTATCCCTCTTTAATTGCCGCTTCTAATTCTTCTTGATTTGTTACACGTAAGCCTTTAGCACCAAATGATTCAGCATATTTAACGAAGTCTACTGAACCAAAGTCTACACCTGAACTACGTTCATATTTCATTTCTTCTTGGAATTCAACCATGTTATATTTACCGTCATTCCAAATTAATTGAATGATATTAAGATTTTTACGTACAGCAGTTTCTAAGTCTTGTGCTGAGAATAAGAAACCACCATCACCAGCAACGGATACAACTTGTGTATTAGGACGTACTAAAGCAGCTGAAATAGCCCATGGTAACGCAACACCTAACGTTTGCATACCATTACTGAATAGCAAGTGTCTTGGATTGTAACTTCTAAATTTACGTGCCATCCAAATATAGTGACTACCTACGTCTACAGTTACTGTTGTATCATCTGATAATACTTTTTGCATTGACTTAATGACTTCAACTGGGTGTAACACGCCATCTTCATGTGTTGGTTTGATACCAGTTGATTCAAGTATATGCGCTCTTAAAGTTTCTAATTCGTCTAAATGTTTTTGACTGATAAAAGGTTCATCGACTTTGTCAGAAATAAGTTCGATTGTGCCAGCAATATTACCAACCAATTCTTTTGCTGGTTGCATATGATTTGTAATTTCCGCTTGAATTTCATCTATATTAATAATTTTAGTATCTAATTCTTTATTCCAATTGCTCGCTTCATATTCAATTGGATCATAACCAATCGTAACAACGAGGTCACTTTTTCTTAATAATTCGTCACCGACTTGGTTACGGAATAAACCAACACGACCAAAGAAATGGGATTCTAGTTCACGACTAATCACACCCGCACCTTGGAATGTTTCTACAACTGGTAAATTTGTTTTTTCAACTAATTTACGGATTGCATTCGTTTCGTCTGAACTTGAACTTCTCATACCTGCTAATAATACAGGGAATTTCGCGTTTTTAATCGCTTCAATTACTTCATTAACATTTTGTTCACTTGGCACACCTAAGCTAGGTTTTTGGCAAAGTGCAATCGCTTGTGATTCAACCGGTGCAGAAATAACATCTTGCGGTATGCTTATGAAACTTGCGCCATTTTTACCTGAAGTTGCAGTTCTCATCGCATTTGTCATAACTTCTGATAATGACTCTGGATCTTGAACTTCTTCACTATATTTTGTTGAAGATTTTAATAATGCTGCATTATCAATACTTTGGTGTGTTAGACGTAATAAATCGTTACGTTTAACTTGGCCACCTAATGCTAATACAGGGTCTCCTTCTGATGTCGCTGTTAAAAGTCCAGTCGTTAAATTACTTACCCCTGGGCCACTTGTTACTAAGGTAACACCTGGTTTACCTGTTAAGCGTCCAATACCTTGTGCCATCATTGCCGCGTTTTGCTCATGACGCGTTACAATAAGTTCTGGGCCATCATCTTCAAGTGCATTGAATAAATAATCGATTTTAGCACCTGGGATACCGAATACATATTCCACACCATTATTTTTCAAAGTATTTATTACCATATTTGCTGCTGTATAATTTTTGTCAGCCATTTTACATTCATTTCCTTTCAACATTTAATGCAAAAAATCATTAATCATTGCAAGCAATTTAAATTATTCACTTAACAATGTATTAAAAATTTAATCTCATTACATTATTATGAAAAATTCATATTTAATACTCTAAATTAGCGCCGTTCACATTTAGTCCTATACCATGGCATGTCATAACGAATGATTTGCGCTGTAAATTGATTACATACTTATTATAAAACGCTGCAACATATATATCAAATACATATTATCTATCTAACCCATAGAAAAAAGTAATGGTTAGAACATGTGAAAGTTGGATAATTTGCGTGTATATGGATAACTATTATATAGGAAGTTTTTAAAATAGCTGTTATCTTTCCAGTTGCTCAATGTTGATATTAGAAAATTAAACTTTCCTACTTTAATATGTACGCACGTGTACATACGCACGTGCGTGAATAAATAAATGTACAAATATTTTGATAGTCGTGTTTGTTGAAGATTGATCGGGGTAAAATTACATAGAACTATAATTTTTCTATATTTAATTAGCAATGCTATATTATGGAATGTTTGTAAATTTTCTGTTAAAATGAAGTTATACATCAATCGAATAACAAAAAAGATATTTAAAAAATTTATTTCTCTCTATGTTTTAATAGTAGAAATAAAAAAGATTCCATATTAGAATGGCACCTATAAAAAATATGTATTTTAATGATAGGTGATTTAGTATTATACTATAGTTGCAAGTTGAGATAAGGAAAGGTGATTAGATAATGGCTACTAACAAAGAGTCAAAAAGCGTTGTAATAATTGGCGCTGGGGTATTAAGTACTACATTCGGTACAATGATTAAAGAATTAGCACCAGAATGGGATATTAAATTATACGAGCGTTTAGATCGTCCAGGTGATGAAAGTTCTCACGAGCGTCATAACGCTGGTACAGGACACGCTGCTTTATGTGAATTGAATTATACAGTTAGACAACCAGATGGTTCAATTAACATTGAGCAAGCGAAAGAGATTAATGAACAATTTGAATTATCAAAACAATTTTGGAGTCATTTAGTTCAAAACAAAACAATCAGTAACCCTGAAGAATTTATTCGTCCGCTACCACACATTAGCTTTGTAAGAGGTAAAAATAACGTTCAATTTTTAAAAGATCGTTATGAAGCTATGAAAGAATTCCCAATGTTCGACAATATTGAATATACAGAAGATATTGAACAAATGAGAAAATGGATTCCATTAATGATGCAAGGTCATAGTGCAGGTGACATTATGGCAGCTAGTAAAATTGATGAAGGTTCTGACGTAAACTTTGGTGAACTTACTCGTAAAATAGCCAAAAACTTAGAAAAACAACCTAATGTAGATGTTCAATACAACCACGAAGTAATGGACTTTAACCAACGTAAAGACGGTAAATGGGAAGTTAAAGTACGTCAACGTAACAGTGGTAGTGTAGAAACACAACTAGCTGATTATGTATTTATTGGTGCAGGTGGTGGCGCAATTCCACTATTACAAAAAACAGGTATTCCTGAAAGTAAACACTTAGGTGGATTCCCAATCACTGGTCAATTCTTAATCTGTACAAATCCAGATGTTATACAAGCACATGATGCTAAAGTATACGGTAAAGAACCTCAAGGTACACCACCAATGACTGTACCTCACTTAGATACACGTTATATTGATGGTGAACGTACATTACTATTTGGACCATTCGCTAGTATTGGACCTAAATTCCTTAAACAAGGTTCTAATTTAGATTTATTTAAATCTGTTAAACCATATAACATCACAACTTTATTAGCATCAGCAGTTAAAAACTTACCATTAATTAAATATTCAATTGATCAAATCTTGATGACTAAAGAAGGTACTATGAACCATATTCGTACATTCTACCCAGAAGCACGTGACGAAGACTGGCAATTATACAATGCTGGTAAACGTGTTCAAGTAATCAAAGATACACCTGAAAACGGTAAAGGCTTTATCCAATTCGGTACAGAAGTGGTTAATTCTGAAGATCATACTGTAATTGCATTATTAGGTGAATCTCCAGGGGCTTCTACTTCAGTATCAGTTGCATTAGAAGTATTAGAGAAAAACTTCCCTAAATATAAATCAGAATGGACACCAAAAATCAAAAAAATGATTCCATCTTATGGTCAATCATTAATTGAAGATCCTGATTTAATGAGACGTACACGTCAACAAACTTCTAAAAGCTTAAACCTAAACTATTATAGTAAATAGTAGTTTAATGCATAATAATTTTAAAGGATTGTGAAAAAAATGAAAAAACTATTAGTAGTTTCAGTAATCGGCGCTATCGGTTTTTGCGCTTTAAAACGTTATCAAAAACACGTGAATAAAGCACCGAATATCGAATATTAAAAACAACTAACAATTGTAGGGCTTCAATTGAGAGTTTAGAACGACCCCCACTCTTAATTGTAAAAAGACTAATTCGCTTGAGCGAATTAGTCTTTTTTTATATTTCCAATCTTCTTAATCATGCTTCGAATTTCATTACACTTCTCTCAAACCAATTCAAAATACTCAAATTAATAAAATTCATATTTCCCAAAATTCATTCCAACTATATTCCAAATATAATTTTATATAGTATTATTTTTATATATTAATCATTTCATAAAAATTAGGAAGCTCATATGACAGAATATCTATTGTTATTAGGTGCAGATCAGTTTTTAAGAGAACATGCTTACGCTGGTGGCAAAGCAATCGGTGATTTTCAAATATGGACAGCAATTCAAAATGCAAAATATAAGTACAATGCGTATTTTGATTTTTGCATTGATGCCAATCCTTTAAGCTATGAAGAGATAAAGAAAGAGATAGCATATTATCAAATTCAGGGGTACGAACCAAAAAGCATCGTCCCCTTAAATGATTGGACATTAGAAGTAGCTAATCAATTAAATCGAGACTACGGTTTGCCTTACCTTGAACCAAAGGTTATTAAAGCTTGCAGAAACAAGCACATCATGAAATCCTTATTTGAAAAAGCAAACATTCCTACAGCAAAGTCGATACAATTTAATGATGCAACAGAATTGAAAGAATGTATCAAAGAATTTACTTTCCCAGTAATTATAAAACCAATGGATTTTGGAGGCAGTGATGGGGTTTACTTAGCAAATAACGAAAAAGAATGCATGGATGCCTATAGAAAATCGAAACAAATTATGGAGACTTATGCTGATACCTTTCATGTATCTAAAAATAAATTTCTGATTGAAACATTTATTGATAGTGATGACGAAGTTTCAGTTGAAGTGTTGTGTGGTCATCATTTTTATGAGGTCATTACAGTTACCGAAAAATATTTATCTCCCAGACCATGGTTTACTGAAATGGGTCATTTAGTCCCAAGTCACAGATATAAAAATGAAGATATTAAAAACCTTGCAATCCGCACGTGTCAGACTTTAGGTATTACGCGAGGCGTTGCTCATGTGGAAATAAAAATCAAAGGCGACCAACTCTATGTCATAGAAGCTGCTGCTAGACCTGGTGGTGACGCTATAATGGACTTAGTTGAAAATGCTTATGATATGAACCCTTATCAACTCCATATTTCTATGTACATTAATAATAAAGTTAAATCAGCAGATATATTCACACCAAAACGTACGTCTGCTATCGCTTTTATGAAAGCTAAAAAAGGTAAGATACAAAATATTAACTATCCTGATATAGCCAATGATTCTGAAATAAAAAAAAGTAAATTTATTAAAGGGTATTGGAGACAATGTAACCGATCCTGAAAATTGGAGCAGTCGTGAAGGACTTGTGTAGTTTAGCTGGCCTGAATTATCGACTACAAAAACTTTCAAACATATTCATAAAGCCAATGAACTGGCATCTAAAATTTTTGATTGTAGTGATGCGCATCATGACTAATTATTTAATAATCACTGCATTATACCGTTTTATCTGTTTAGCCTACCTAATTCTTTGCTTAGCAATTAGAAGTAGAAATAAGATGATGCATCTTACCTCTATAAACGAATCATCTCCACCCAAGTCATCTGTAAAATTAATACATTATTTTATGAGCATGCTATTGATTTTATTTTGAGTGCAGCAGTAAATCAATGCAATCTTTACATAGCAAAATCAGAGGATAATGAAAAGGCATTACGTGAAATATTATATGTCATTGATGATCAGTACACTATTTTAAAGACTTTGTTTAAAAGGTCGGATCTTAATATAGTTAAACAAACATTATCAAAGAAAATGCGCGACAACATGAATCAAGAAAATAATGAAATTACAATCCAATTTTTATCATCAGCTGTAGTAGGCATTATTGTATGGTGGATTGAAGCATCAAAACCATGTGATATTGATACTTTAACAACAGAGCTGTCCGTTTTATTGGAACCCCATTCAAAGCACTTATAATGCTAAAATTGATTGGAGCATAAAGTTTATATTAAATCGTGTTATAAATTGGGAGTCTGGGACATAAATAAATGTCTCAGTCTCTTTATGTACAATAAAAAAGAATATCTAAATCATTAACTAGTCATTTTTCAATGTCTATCCCTATGTCACTCAACAAAAATTAAAAGTTATAGAATTTATACATAAAATCGATTTAAATCCAAAATAATTTCAACTCTAGTTTAAACTGCGCCTGTTTTATAATTATAAACACTATCTTCATCATCCCCATTAAAAACATTAGAAATTTGTTTGAGAATGTCCTCAGTTATCATAATTAGATCCCCTTTCACTAATTATAGCCTCACAAATAAAGAAATTGATCTTTACTATTTCTATCTCAGTCGTTAAAATCGTTCCCTTTTATGTTCAAACTTTTTCTACATTAAACTGATTTTAAAAATTAATTATTTTAATTATAACAATTTAAGAACTTCTGTTCCCTATAAATATTTATATGTCTTTAGAGTATAATTAAAACAAAATGAAGAAATGAGTGATTTGATGAACAGCGATTGGGGACATGAGTTGCAATCAATAATTGGGAAGATAGATCCAAAAGATGTAAAGAAAGTACTTAATGATTCAAACAAATCATATGAAGAAATAAACAATGCTAGTAAAACTCGTAATAAAAATGAATATTCAATGAATCTTAACGAGATTATTAAATTAGAGGTAGAATTCATTTATTACAATAATGTTAAAAGCTCTACAGATATTAGTGAGGCACTTGAAAACAAACCAGATAAATGGGAAGATGATGATTTATTTATACCAACCAAAACGAACTTTTCAGCAAACTTCAAAAAGTTTTGTCATTACCTTGGTATCAATCCAGATAACTTTAAAAATGGAAAATCCTTTGCATTTAAACCTAAAAGTAAATATGTAATACATGATATTTTATCAAACAACTCTGATTACCTTCATTTTTTAAAGTATGGTGCTAATGAAAAAGACTTAAATCATATGAATAAAATCAATGAAAACCTTTTTTATTTTATTAAAAATGAAATAACAGATTCCACTGATTATGAGACAGCTCTGACAAATTATTACTTATATTTTTTAGTGAATTCAAATGTCGAAGTAGGTATTAAATCTAAAATCGTAGATATTATAACCGTACCTGACCTTAATAATAATCAAAAATTAAATGTTCTAGAATACTACTTAAGCGAACTAGCAGAGTTGAATGACGAGATAAACTCAAAATTAGCTGAATATCAATCGTATGATTATAACAAGTATTTAAAACATGAAACGCGTGTTCCAATAGATATTAATTTAGCTAAATATATTACTAATAAAGAAACACAATCTTCTGCACCTAAAGATTTAATACTCAAACTGTTAACTAATAGTGAATTAGTCGGCCAACCGAAATTTACTAAGGAACATAGAAATAAACTCATTTCTGAATTAAAAAAAGCATTAAATTATCATTTAAATAAAAGTGATAATTATTCAGAATTTTTTTATATTACAACTAAATAGTTATATACCAATGAAGTATCGACTAATGTCGGTACTCTTTTTTTGTCAATATAATTTTCAATTATTATTGTATGGAAATTACTCCCCTATTTTCCGAACTTACACCTGTCGTTTTTCATTATATATTTATACATGTATTCGGCCGATACATAAATTAAAATAGTCGGAGGTAAATTATTATGAAGTACAAAGGTGAAGATTTTAACGAATTTAAAAGAAGAATTTTAGGTGCTGCTTTCAGTCTATCTGAAGATATTACATTTACATTTAGTGATTTAAACTTAAAATCTGGATTTACCTGTTCAACTGAAGTTCAACAAGAGGTAGGTCGTTGGTTCTCATACTTTGTAAAGCACACACCAAATGTTCCATTTGTCATTATTGGTAAGAATAGTAATGGGAACTTAGTTTACCGTAAGACAGGACCTAATCCAATGCGTCACAAACGTAACTGGAAAGGTGGTAACAACTAATGACTAACAACATATTCGAGCAAAATCCATATTTTTTAAATTCAAATGGATTTTATGAAGTGATTCCACCTAAAAGTAACAATGATATAGAAAAAATCATCCAATTGTCTAGTCCCATAATTATTGAAAATAAATTTCTCGACCCGTCTACAGGGGTTGAGAAATTGGTTATTACAGACGGAAAAAATATTGAACGTATTGAAGCATCAGATATCTTAACATCTTTCAAGCTACCTGGATTGATTAAGTACGGCTTCAACATCAACGAACGGTACATTAAATCATTAAGCTATGCGTTACAATCGATGCGCCAGTCACTTCCATTATCTAAATTATATACCGGCGTAGGTGTATTACAGTCTGATGATGAAGGTATGGTCATTTCATTGGATAAACCATACTTTTCAAAAGAAATAGAGCAGTCTCAAGCTAATGAAATCATTTGTGAAACACACTATGATTTACAACCAAAAGGTACTTTCAAAGGCTGGTGGGAGATGTACTTAAAACAAGTTAAAGGGAACTTACTCCTAGAACTTGCAGTAGTATTTGCTGCTTCTTCATTAGTTACGGCTTTCCTAAAAACAAGACATGAGGTCGAGTTTGCGGGAACCATCTTCTCATTTATGGGAAATTCAAGCACAGGTAAATCGACTGCAGCCGCTTTAGCTGTTTCAATAGCCGGCAATCCTACTAAAGGTAGCAATACACTTTTTAGGTCTTGGAATGGTACTAGAAACGCGCTTGAAGGATATTTAAGTAGCAATTATGGTTTGCCTATCGTATTGGACGAATTATCGGCTGCAACCTTCAAAGACACTACTGGGTTGTTGTACAGTCTGGCAGAAGGACAAGGCCGACAACGATCTAATATAGATGGTAATGTCAAAGCACTCAAAAATTGGGGGACCTCAGTGATAAGTACGGCAGAACACAGTGTTTTAAATAATAGTGCACGTAATGATGGATTAAATGTTCGTACCATTGAAATATCAGAAGCTTTTACGACGAGTGCTGACAATGCAGATGCAATTAAAAGGGCTACATCGGTCAATTATGGCCATATCATGCCATTAGTAGCTGAATATCTTTTAAAACGTGAAGACGAAGTAATTAAATGGTTTCATGCGGAACATGATTGGTTCAAAAACCAACTAAAAAATGAAACGAGTAATACTGGTATTCGTATGTTCAAACGCTATGCAGTGATTGCGACATCTGCTCGGATATTCGAACGTGTTATTGCAGTACCTATTGATATAGATGCAGTAAGAGCATACTTGGTTAGTTATCACTTGGAGTCAGTTTCAGAACGCTCACTAGCAGAGAAATCTATTGAGGTCATTGTTCAGTTTGTAGCGCAAAACCGGGGGAAATTCTCTGAGGATGCCAAGCTATCAACAATGATTGAGAATTATGGACTTATTGAACTCAAAGAAGACCACATACAAGTTAAAATCCTGAAAAATGTATTTAAAAATATGTTGAATGAAAATCAATTCCAAGATGTAAATATTGTAATTGATGCTTTACGAGACAAAGATTATATCCATTCTGATCGGAACCGTAAAACAACAAAACGTAGCGTTCCAGATTCTAATGGCAAAAAGAAGACTATTGTCTTTTACCATCTTAAGCTAGATATGACTTATGCTTCAATGTTTGGTTTGAGTTCTAAAACAGAACCTAGTATACCCCCACCATTCGTTGATAATACAAATCCAAATTTGCTAGAAGATTTTGTAACGAAAGCTAAACAATTCGAAGCAAATGACGATTTAGGATTATAAAATATCGCTATAACACCCTAAAGGCTGTTGTAGCTTACTTAATCAAATACTTGGAGGAAATTAAAATGAATACTAAATTCAAATTAACACAATACACATTATGCTCTTTGGTCGAATTAGAGAATCAACAATTAGTCGTAAACTATATTGATCATGACTATGATATAGAATCCTATACGTTAACTGAGACACAACGTAAGCTCTTGATACTTTATAAATTGCACCCTGAATTTATGAATGAGGTAGCTCTCACTAATTTCTTTGTGAAAAGTACAAGAGACGACAGAATGACTGTTTATCATATTATCAAATCCTTAAATATTTTATAGAATCGGAGGTCTTTTCATTGGACGAATTAATCACATTACTCGCTGATTTAGTGATTGAAGAAATCAATCACTCTGATGACTAATAATAACGCCCAACACCTCACTGGTGTTGGGCTTATATATAAATTCGTTCATAAATATATATTATCAATTTGGAAGGAGGAAACAGGATGAAACAAGCAATAGGTTATCTACGTCAAAGTACACTCAAACAACAATCACTCTCAGCCCAGAAACAAACCATCAAGGCATTAGCCGAAAAGCATAATATTCAACACATTACCTTTTATAGCGATAAGCAATCAGGACGCACTGATAAGCGAAACGGTTACCAGCAAATTACTGAACTGATTCAACAAGGACAATGTGACGTACTATGTTGTTATCGTCTGAATCGACTTCATCGTAATTTGAAAAATGCGCTAAAATTAATTAAATTATGCCAGCAGTACAATGTAGATATCTTGAGTGTTAACGATGGCTATTTTGACTTAAACAAATCATTTGATCGTCTAAAACTCAATATCTTCATTTCATTAGCTGAACTTGAGTCAAATAATATTGGTGAACAAGTAAGCAACGGGATAAAAGAAAAAGCACGTCAAGGTAAACTGATTACCACACATGCACCTTTTGGATATCATTATTATAAAGGCACATTTGTAATCAACCCAGTAGAAGCACAAACGGTGACTGCAGTATTCAAATACTATCTTCAAGGGTATGGTTACAAAAAGATTGCACAATATTTGGAAAAAGATAATAAGTTAATCAACCGAAAACCATATCAAGTACGTAACATTATTATGAACCCTAATTACTGTGGACGTGTGAATAACAAATACGGCACCTTTGATAATATGTTCCCATTTATTATCAGTAAATCAGTGTATAAAGATGCTCAAGCAATACGAGTAAATAAACAAGTTCAGCGCACGCCTTCTGCTAATTTACTCAAACAAAAGATCAAATGTCCTTGTTGTGACTCAACGCTGACAAATATGACGATAAGAAAAAAAGAACATACATTGCGATATTATGTTTGTCCTAAAAATATGAATGAATCTCGCTTTGTCTGTTCATTCAAAGGGATAAATGCACAAGAATTAGAAGTTCAAGTCTTAGCAACATGTCAGAACTTCTTTCAAAACCAACAGCTCTATTCAAAAATTAATAATACGATTCATCAACGCCTCAAAAAACAAAGAGTGATAGAAGCTAAAAGTACGCTAACTCAAGAACAACTGATAGATAAACTTGCCAAAGGTATGATTGATGCTGAATCATTCAGAAAACAGACTCATTCGATGAATCAAAAGCACAAAACCATATCCTCCATAAGTGATAATCAGTTACAAACATCACTACAAAATGTGATACAGCAAAGTTTCACGTTAAACATGCTGTATCCCCATATTGATGAAATTCATATTACTAAAAACAAAGCCCTTGTTGGGATCTATTTCAAAAATGAACCATTGAATATTGTGAACCAAACCTCGCAATCATCGATTGCCTAACAAGAAAGGATGAAAAAATATGCAACAACTTAAACAAAAACGTGTCGGTATCTATGTCCGTGTATCAACAGAAATGCAAAGTACTGAAGGATATAGTATCGATGGACAAATCAATCAAATTCGAGAATATTGTGATTTCAATAACTTTGCTGTTGTAGATGTATACGCGGATAGAGGTATCTCTGGAAAATCTATGAACCGACCAGAACTACAACGTTTGTTAAAAGATGCGAACGAAGGCCAGATCGATTCTGTTATGGTCTACAAAACAAACCGGCTAGCACGTAACACTTCTGACTTACTCAAAATTGTTGAAGACCTTCATCGTCAAAATGTCGAATTCTTCAGCTTATCTGAACGTATGGAAGTTAATACAAGCAGTGGTAAACTGATGCTACAAATTCTAGCGAGTTTTTCAGAATTTGAAAGAAATAATATTGTCGAAAATGTATTCATGGGTCAAACCCGACGCGCTCAAGAAGGCTATTATCAAGGCAATTTGCCATTAGGCTATGAGAAAATACCAGATAATAAGCATGAACTCATGATTAATCAACATGAAGCCAATATCGTTAAATACATCTTTGAATCATATGCTAAAGGCCATGGATATCGTAGAATTGCCAATGCACTCAACCATAAAGGTTATGTCACTAAAAAAAATAAACCATTCAGTATTGGTTCAGTGACCTATATCTTATCCAATCCGTTCTATATTGGTAAAATTCAATTTGCAAAATACAAAGATTGGAATGACAAACGTCGTAAGGGATTAAATGATAATCCAGTAATTGCTGATGGAAAGCACTCCCCTATCATTAGTCAAGAGCTGTGGGATAAAGTACAAGCTCGTAAGAAGCAAGTCAGCAAAAAACCACAAGTTCATGGTAAAGGGACAAATATTTTAACTGGGTTAATTTCGTGTCCCCAATGTTCTGCTTCAATGTCTGCGAGCACAACAGTTAATACACTTAAAGATGGTACTAAAAAACGCATTCGCTACTATTCGTGTAGTAACTTTCGTAATAAAGGGTCAAAAGTATGTTCTGCGAATAGTGTCAGAGCCGATGTAATTGAAAAATATGTTATGGATCAAATACTCGAAATTGTTAAAAGCGACAAGGTTATCAAGCAAGTCGTTGAGCGTGTCAATCAAGAACATCAAATTGATACGTCTGCACTCAATCATGATATCGCATATAAGCAACAACAATATGATGAGGTCCAAATCAAATTAGATAACTTGATAAAAACGCTTGAAGATAATCCAGACTTAACATCTGTGCTTAAAAATACGATTCATCAGTATGAAAAACAACTCAATGACATCACAACTCAAATCAATCAACTTAAGCAACAACAAAATCAAGAGAAACCATCTTATGATACGAAACAAATCGCTGCCCTATTACAACGAATATTTCAAAATATAGAATTCATGGATAAATCACAGCTCAAAGCTTTGTACCTAACGGTTATTGACCGTATTGATATTCGTAAAGATGAGAATCATAAAAAGCAATTCTATGTCACACTCAAGCTCAATAATGAGATTATTAAACAACTTTTCAATAATACTCAGCTCGACGAAGTGCTTCTCAGCACTTCGTCTTTGTTTTTGCCTCAAACTCTTTACCTTAAAATCTAATAAAAAAAGCAAGATGCATTTATGCACCTTGCCTATCACTTATCTTCATCATATTCAAATGGAAACCTGTATGGATCGTCCATCAGACGCTGTCTTTTTTCGTCTAGTTTTGGGATATCCTCCTCATCTGCAATAGCTTCATCATAATTCAAACCTAATGCATTGAGAGCATCTTCAAAATCCATATCTTTTTCCTGCATGTAAAACCAAACTCTATCAGTAATGTATATTCCATCATATAAATGATAACCATCAATGGAACCATTCATATCATACTTCAAGTCATCATCTGAATAATGACCATATTTACTAAAACTTACCACTAGCTTCAACTCCTTTGACTTTCACTTTATATTACACCAAAAGTCAAAGTTAGTCAAAGTTAAATTATATGTATTTCAACTTATTTTCTCAGTGTCCTTTCGTCATTCAATAACACTCATCTAACAAATATATTCAACACGCTAACAAATCATGGCTCAATGTGAAGCTTATATTGATATGACGAAAGAACATCCCAAAACAAAATATAAGTGGGATAGTAACGGGATTGGCTAACTTCATGTAAGAGAAGGATTACGCAAGCGTAATCCCAAAATCCCATTATTATTTATAAATAAATAATATAAAAAGAAAAAAGTAAATCATAACCACACCTATTAATCCAAATGATATATAAATATATAGCTATATTTCCCGAGAAATGAGCGGGATAACGGGATTTCCTTGTCATATCAACAATTATCACGACTTTCGATTGGGATCTTTTCTGTATTTCAGTGGGATTTCTAGGCGAAACAAATGGTATTTCAAACTTATATTATCAAAATGATGTATCACATGCATACGTCAATCCAATACATTAGGAGGTCATAACAATGACACTAGAACAACAACTCAAGCACTATATAACCAACTTATTCAATCTGCCAAAGGACGAAGTGTGGCACTGCGAATCTATCGAGGAAATCGCTGATGATATCTTACCCAATCAATATGTAAGACTTGGCCCACTCAGTAATAAAATACTTCAGACTAATACCTACTACTCTGACACACTTCACGAAAGTAATATCTATCCTTTCATTCTCTACTATCAGAAACAACTCATAGCCATCGGTTATATCGACGAAAATCACGATATGGATTTCTTATACCTACACAACACTATCATGCCTCTTTTGGATCAACGATACTTACTAACAGGAGGACAATAATATGCATAAATACATCAAAATTACACAATTAGTCATTACAATACTAAGTGAAATCATCATTTGGATGAAAGAGTCAGAACGAAAGGAAGTCTCTTATGAATAGATATATCACCCGGGGTATCGCCAACAACTTACCTAATATCTTACAACACCAATTATGGCAACTCGTATCTGAACGAGAACAAGAACAAACCAAAGATAATACCTTAGTAGATTATTTTCATATATTCCAGTTCAATACACATCGCAATCAATTATATATCAAACACAAACAAGAACGACCAGCGTATGTGAAAACTCAAAAGGCAAATATCAATCAACCTATCAATATCAATAAGGTCTACATTATCCGTGAAGATGATGTAGACCTTTCTTATTACATTATGTTATTACCAAATGAATATTAAGGAGATAAAATCAATGGAAAATATCACAAATACACTTGTCACTACTGCAATATTTGACGAAAAGAGAACTCACCGCTACTTACTAACAAAGACATGGGACAGTGAAAAACAAACACTTACAATCATCACGATGTATCCGCACTATGATGGCATTATCAATATTGACCTAACAACCCAACTCATTATGAACAAAGTTTCAGAAATGGATGCATTTGGGTCCATCTATTTTGTGAATCTATACTCTAATATTACAACACCTATCAATCTCAAACATTTAGAAGAAAATGCTTATGATAATCATACAAATATTCAAATTATGAAAGCAGTGAAAGAATCAGATGAAGTGATATTAGCATGGGGTGCTTACGCTAAAAAGCCCGTTGTTGAAGCACGTGTTAATGAAGTATTAGAAATGTTGAAACCACATAAGAAGAAAGTGAAACAACTCATGAACCCAGCAACCAATGAAATCATGCACCCCCTTAATCCGAAAGCACGTCAAAAATGGACATTGAAATAAAAGGAGGATTATCTATGAACCATGACACTACACAATCAGGTTGGCGAACAGTTGCTAGTTGCTTAGCATCTCAAAATTATACTTCAATCTTAAAAGGGCTAGTACATCACTTCACAGCAATTGAAAATGAAGAAATACTTGATAAGATCTATGATGATTTTATGAATGATGATTCTATAACAACGGTACTTAACAATGATTTACAAACAATTATTAGCCATTATCTATCAAAATGAAAACTATATTCTAATAAAACTAGAGCATCCTTCACTTTTACGGTGAGGGATGCTCTTATTACTGTTTTTTTTATTTTAATCTCTGATAATATAGAAATAGAGAACTTTAACTTTTTATCTACTAAAGGAGATATACATAATGAATGAATATAAAAGACACCACCAAACATCAATCAACGTCCAAAAACAAGCAAATCTTATTTGGAACGTCGCAAACATTTTAAGAGGTTTATATAAACCACATGAGTACGGAAAAGTCATCTTACCGATGACAGTCATTAAACGTCTCCATGACACATTACTGAAAACACGAGAAGAAGTTCTTAAAACCGCAGAAAATACCCAATCAATGAATGACGTGATGCGAGAAAACTTTTTGAAGAATGCTTCAGGATATTCATTTTACAATACAAGCCTATACACTTTTGAAACATTACTCGCAGATCCAGCAAATATTGAATCGAACTTTAGAGCTTATCTCAACGGTTTCTCTGAAAACATGCAAGATATTCTCGATAACTTTAAGTTTGATGTTGAAATTACGACAATGGCAGATAATGATGCGCTATTTTATGTAATTCAAGAATTTAACAAGGCAGATGCATATCTAGGTCCAGACAAGATGACGAGCACCGATATGGGATACGTGTTCGAAGAGCTTGTCCGAAAATTTTCAGAAAGTTACAACGAAGAAGCAGGAGCGCACTTTACAAGTAGAGATATTATTTATCTTATGACTGATTTATTGCTCATCGAAGATAAAGATACTTTGTTTAAAGATCATGTATTTAAAACAGTTTACGACCAGACAATGGGAACTTCTCAAATGCTCTCAGCAATGACAGAACGTATTCACGATATGAATGATACTGCCGAGGTAGCTACATTTGGTCAAGAGCTAAACCCCGAAACTTATGCGATTGCGAAAGCAGATACAATGATTCGTGGTGGAGATCCTGAAAACATGGCGCTTGGAAGTACATTAACGAGTGATCAGTTTGAAGGATTTACATTTGATTACTGTATCTCCAACCCACCATTTGGTGTCGATTGGAAAAAGGACCAAAAAGTAGTAAAAGTAGAACACGAACTTGGTGAACTCGGTCGTTTTGGAGTTGGATTGCCTCGGGTTAGTGACGGACAGTTGCTGTTTCAACTCAATGGTATTTCAAAGTTAAAGGAAACAGGACGCATGGCAATTATTCACAACGGTTCTGCCTTGTTTTCTGGAAATCCTGGTGGAGGCGAGAGTTTAATTCGTCAGTATGTAATTGAGAATGATTGGTTAGAGGGCATAATCCAACTTCCTAACGACTTATTCTACAATACAGGAATTTCAACATATATTTGGATTATTACTAAAGATAAATCTCCAGAACGTCAAGGGAAAGTACAACTCATTGATGCGTCCAATATGTATGAAAAACGCCATAAGAATATTGGTGAAAAACGCGTAGATATTTCTGAAGCATGTCGAGAAATGATTGTGCAAGCTTATGGAGAATTTGATAATAAAGAATATTATCTAGGAGACAGAACAGTAGAGTCAAAAATATTTGATAATGAATCATTTGGTTTTACTCAAGTCACTATTGAACGGCCTCAACGAGACGAAAACGGAGATATCGTTTATAAGAAGAATGGAAGCAAAAATGTAGACACGAACCTTAGAGATACAGAAGATATTCCTCTAACAGAAGATATAAATGAATATTTTGAACGTGAGGTATTGCCGTTTAGTTCAGACGCATGGGTGGATCGTAAAAAAGATAAGGTTGGCTATGAAATTCCCTTCACGCGACTTTTCTATAAGTACACAGCACCAGAGCCATCAGAAGTCATTGCTGAACGCATCAAAAAATTAGAGGAATCAATTGTCGCAAACTTCCAAGCACTATCAGGGAAGGATGTGGAAAATGTTGACTAGGAAAATGAAGGATAGCGGAATTAAGTGGATTGGGGAAATACCAGAGGATTGGGAAATTAGAAAGCTAAAGTATACACTTGAAGAAAGAAAAGAAAAGAATAATCCAATAGTTACTGATAATATTTTATCATTATCAGTCGAAAGAGGAATCTTTCCTTATGCAGAAAAGACTGGTGGCGGAAATAAATCCAAGGCGGATCTAACAGCCTATAAAGTAGCTCATCCAAATGATATTGTAATTAACAGTATGAATATATTAGCGGGTGCAGTAGGACTATCTCGATACACGGGTGTTGTTAGTCCCGTGTATTATACGTTATACACAACTTCGGAAGAAATTAATATAACTTATTACTATTATTTATTTCGAACAAGAGAGTTCCAACGAAGTCTTTTAGGTTTAGGCAATGGAATAATGATGAGAGAGTCATCTACAGGTAAATTGAATACAATTAGAATGAGAATACCTATGGATAAATTAGCTGGTTTATTTCTTCCCCTACCTCCTAGGAGAGTTCAAGACTTAATTGTCAAGAGTTTAGCAAAAGACATAAAAGTTGTAAATAAATTAATAAATCAGACCGAACAATCCATCAAAGAACTAAAAAATTACAAACAATCACTCATCACAGAATCGGTGACAAAAGGCATAGACCCGAATGTGGAAATGAAAGATAGTGGTGTTGAGTGGATTGGAGCTATTCCTAGTCGCTGGGGACTAAATCAAATTAAAACTGTCGCCAAAGTGATGAATGGTAAAGAGATTGAAAACGATGGTGGGCATATACCCGTATTTGGTTCAGGTGGAGTATTTAAGTATACAAATACAAAATTGTATGATAGAGAGTCTGTATTGTTCGGTAGGAAGGGTACTATAGGAAAGCCATTAATAGTTAACCAACCTTTTTGGACAGTTGATACAATGTTTTATACACATATTTTTGAAAATAGAGCTTTTCCAAAATGGCTCTATTATATCTTAATATCATTACCCTGGGATGTTTATTCAACCCAAACTGCTATTCCTAGTATTGTTGGAAGTGAAATCGAAAGCATTAGAATACCTGTACCAGCAATAGAAGAACAACAACAAATCGTTGAATATTTAGACGATAAAGTAACCACTATCGATAGACTCATCGAGGATAAAACAAAAGTTATTGAAGAGTTAGAGAACTATAAAAAATCATTAATTTATGAATATGTCACAGGAAAAAAAGAAGTGTAAGGAGGGGTGTCTATGATTGAAAATAGAGAAATTAACTTTGAACAAGATATAGAAGCAAGTCTGGTTCATCACGGGGGATGGGATTCTATACGGTTTCAAGATACTCATTACGACGCAAGACTCGCTCTTGACTCAATAGTTTTATTAGAATTTGTAAAAGAAACTCAACCTAAAAATTGGAAAAGATATATTTCTATTTACCGTACAGATGCAGAACAGAAGTTTCTAAAACGCTTAAATGAAGAAATCACAACACACGGAATATTACATGTCCTCCGAAAAGGAATCAGAGATCGTGGAGTCTCTTTTAAAGTTGTTTACTTCCAACCCGCATCATCTTTGAACACACAAAATATTAAAAAGTATAGAGCCAATCGTTTCCAATGTGTGCGTCAATTTCAGTATAGTAACCAGCATAGAAACACTATTGATATGGTGTTAATGATTAATGGGATTCCTCTTGTTGCATTAGAACTTAAGAACCAATATACAGGTCAAAATGTAGAACATGCGAGATTACAGTTTGAACAAGATAGAGACCCACGAGAATTGGTTTTTCAATTTAACACTCGTTTTCTAGTATATTTCGCAGTAGATCATTTTAATGTGTTGATGACAACAAAACTTGCAAAAAACAGAACTTACTTTCTTCCTTTTGACCAGGGATCTAACGGTCCTGGTCATGTCGGTGACGCAGGGAACCCGCCAAATCCTGATGGATATCCGACTTCTTATTTATGGGAGAATGTACTCACAAGTCATCAGTTATTGGATATTATTGAACGATTTATGAATTTAGAAGAAAAAAAGAAACTACTGATTTTTCCACGTTATCACCAACTGGATGTTGTAAAAAAATTAGTATCAGATACTCAGCATTATGGTCCTGGAAAGAATTATCTCATTCAACATTCTGCTGGTTCGGGTAAGTCTAATAGTATTGCTTGGTTGGCATACCATCTTGCTTCCTTGCATAATGACGAGGATCAGCCGATTTATTCATCGGTCATTATTGTTACAGACCGTACTGTTTTAGATCGCCAACTTCAAAATACATTAATGAGTTTCGAACATACCACTGGGCAAGTCGAAACTATTGGAGATAATAAAACTTCTCAAGATTTAAAAATAGCTATAAATGACCAAAAGAAAATTATTATTACTACATTACAGAAGTTCCCAGTAATTTATGATGAGATAGATAATACAGCTGGTAAAAGTTTTGCTATTTTAGTCGATGAAGCGCATTCTTCTCAAACAGGGAATAGCGCACAAAAACTAAAACATGCGTTAGCAGACAAAAAAGCTTCTTTAAAAGAATACCAAGAATTTGAAGAAAGCGTTGAAAATCAATCGTTAGATGACCAAGATCAAATTGTTCAAACATTACTGTCCCAAGGTCAACACGACAACTTAAGTTTTTTTGCTTTTACAGCTACACCGAAAGAGAAAACGATTGAAATGTTTGGAACAAAACAAGCAGATGGGTCCTATCATCCATTTCATATTTATAGTATGAGACAAGCCATTGAAGAAGGATTTATTCTAGACGTTTTACAAAATTATATGACATACAACACTTCCTATAAAATTGCGAAATCGATTGAAGAAGACCCGGAATTGCCAAAAACAGAAGCAGTTCGAGCTATCGCTAAATATCAATCTCTTCATCCTTGGGTGCTTAGACAAAAAGCCGAGATTATGATTGAACAATTTAGATCAGTGACACAAAAAGCAGTCCAAGGTAGAGGAAAGGCAATGATTGTGACAGCTTCACGACTCCACGCCGTACGGTATATGCAAGAGTTCAAAAAGTACATCAAAGAAAAAGGATACACGGATATGGATGTGTTAGTCGCTTTTTCAGGTACTGTAGAAGATGATGGAATTGAATATACAGAACCGAAGATGAACTTAACGCATTCTGGAGAACGCATACAAGAAAATCAACTGAAAGAAGCATTTCATAGTGAAGACTTTAATTTATTAATTGTCGCAGAAAAATACCAAACGGGATTTGACGAACCTTTACTTCATACAATGTTTGTCGATAAGAGATTACGCGGAGTAAAGGCAGTCCAAACATTGTCTCGCCTCAATCGTACTATGCCTGGAAAAACAGATACTTTTGTTCTTGATTTTATAAATACAGCAGAAGAAATATATGAAGCATTCCAACCTTTTTACGAAGCAACTTCTCTAAAAGAAGAAATTAATATTAATTTAATTTATGATACACAGAGTAAACTCCGTAAATTCCATATATACGATGATGATGACATTCAAACAGTAATGAAATTAAATCGTCAAGCAAAACAAAAGCAAAATGATCAATTACTTGGTCGATTGAGTAGCGTGTTACGCCCCGTTATTAGTAGATACAGTGATCTTCCAGAAGATGTTCAATACGATTTCAGAGTTACACTAAGGAACTTCAACAAATGGTATAACTATATCGCCCAAATTGATCGTACTTTCGACAAAGAGTTACTAGAAGAAAATATTTTTACTGGTTTCTTATTAAAATTTATTCCTAAAAAACAACGCAATTATATCGATATCGAAGACAAAGTTAAGCTAGAGTATTATAAATTGCAAGAAGATTTCAGAGGAGATATAGAACTTGTCAATGAAGATATGGAAAGTGGGCAATTGGCTCATCCTTCAGAAGTGAATGCAACTGTTGGACCTGAAGAAGAATACGATTCTTTAAATGAAATTATACAAAAAATCAATGAACGATTCCCAGATGATTTTACTCAAGGTGACAAAGTGCTCGTTAAACATCTGCGAGAAACATTGATGAACAATACAGATGCGAAACTTGTAAACATGGCTCAAAACAACAGCGAAGAAATGTTTGCGAGTAGTTTATTCCAACAACAATTCCAAGATTTCTTGATTGATCAATATAATCAAGGAGAATCTGCATACTCTAAAATGTTTAGCAATAATAGAGATTTTTATGACACTGTTTATCAACTACTAGCAAAAGATTATTACAGATGGCTACGATCACAAAAAGCAGATAATTTTTCTTAAATTAATTATTTTTAAACTAACTTAAAGATTGTTCGCAGTCTTTAAGTTAGTTATTTTAAAATTTTAATTTAGCAATAGACTCTCGTCCTAAGTTCACTTTCATATGATATGTTTTTTAATATTTAACCCTTCTAAATTTTCCGATTCTTCTAACAACTGTGATATGTATGCCTCTAGTTTCTTATCCATTGATATTTCTCCACGATAATCCACTATATAAGTTGCTCTTTCTAAATAAGTAGGTAATTTTAATAATTCCATTTTATAAGGCGACATAAAAACTTTTCGATAACCTTTAATTTTTTTATTATATGAAATTTTATTAATAATAAAAGCCCATATAGCTCCAATTACTGCACTAACTATTTCACTTGACATTGTTAATCACTTCTGCTTTCCAAATAAATTAAAGGACTCTAATGTCTGATTAACTTTTTCAAGAAAAAACCGCATCATTTATGATATGCTTCTCCTCGCATAATCTTAAACGCACGGTAGATCTGCTCTATCAACACGACACGCATCATTTGGTGTGGGAAAGTCATTTTACTGAAGGATAATGCATAATCGCTACGGTCTAGCACATCTTTATGTAAGCCGTTGGATCCACCAATAATAAAGGTGAAGTCACTTTGTCCTCTAGTCATGCGTCCTTCCAGTTCTTTGGCTAATCCTTCTGAAGTCAACATATGCCCTTTAATTTCTAAAGTAATGACTGTGGATTGTGGTTTTACTTTTGCTAATAAACGTTGTCCTTCTTTGTCCTTAACTTGTTCAACCTCTTTGTCACTCATATTTTCTGGTGCCTTTTCATCTGGTACTTCAATTATTTCAATTTTGGAGTATGCACCTAGTCTCTTTTCATATTCTGCAATTGCTTGTTTCCAGTACTTTTCTTTTAATTTACCTACTGTGAGTATTGTAATTTTCATTATGAGCCTCCATGTTTATAAATGTAATAAGTTATTATAGTTATCCACAAGTTATCAACTTATTCACACTGTTCCCTCTTATTATAACAAGATTGCATACTAAAAATTAATATAAATTACGCTTTATTCACAAAAATTCGTTAATAAGTCACTATTATGTGGATAACTCTGTGTATAATGTGGGTATTTACCTGTGAATTGTGCACATCTCTGGATAACCGTGCACAAAACCGTGGATAACTTGAAGGTCGTCTTACATACTTATTCACAAATTTTACATTCCTTTTACAAATATATGCTGATAACGCTTGAAAATCCTCAAGTTATCCACTGATGATTATTTATCCCCTAACTGTATATTCCATTTCTAAATTAAGACCTCGGTTTGTATACCTAATAAAATTTTCACTGTTCTCTTTTTTGTAGCTAACAATCAACCTTTAAATACACTAGGGTATGTTCAATGATGAATTATATATTAGATAAGTTAAATGATTCATCAGTTTACAACCGCTCACTACACTTGCATAATGCACACGATCCAATACATCTTTATAAGTCTGCCTAACATCGCCTTCAAAAGCTCTAATCTTGATATTATAGTTATCGATGGTTCTGGTTTGCTGAATGTAATACATTGAACGCCCACACATGCCCAAGTGCTACGTTAATTTTCGATATAATATTGCTGTTATGACATTAAAAGACGCTGTACCTCAGAGAGGTAAAGCGTCTTTATAAAGTATATATAGGTGTTGCTTTGGCTTTGTCTGTATCACACAGCAATATGTCACGTTCTGTATCGATATCATGTTCGTTTAGGACTTGTCCCACACTCATGCGAGCAAGATCTTTCATGTTGTTATCTTGTGATAGATGCGACAGGTAAATGCGTTTAGTGCTACCTGTGATGACGTCTGTCATTGCGTGTGCTGCATCTTCATTGGAAACGTGGCCCATATCACTCAAGATACGCTGTTTGGTTTTCCACGGATAAGCGCACATGCGTAACATATCCACATCGTGATTACTTTCAAATATAAAGGCATCACTACCTTGAATCATACCTTTCATGCGATCTGAAACGTAGCCTGTGTCTGTAATAATTGTGAATTTCTTATAGTTATTATGGAAAATATAGAATTGAGGATCAATCGCATCATGCGATACATTAAATGATTCTATATCAAATCCAGCTATAGATTTCGTATCATATGGATTGAAAATGAATTTTTGATCCATTGGAATCTTACTATCTTTCTTTTCAATAGCTGTCCATGTTTTCTCATTGGCATAAATCGGTAAGCCGTATTTACGAGCTAACACACCTAAACCTTTAATATGATCAGAATGTTCATGTGTAACTAATATACCGTTTAAATCTTTAATTTGTTTATCAATCTGTCCAAATAGTTCTTCCATTTTCTTACCTGTCAAACCTGCGTCGACAAGTATACTTCCTTTATCACTTTCCACATAAGTGGCATTTCCAGTACTACCACTCGCCAATACACTCATTCGTATCAAGCGATTCACCCTTTCTAATCTATAAACACTGTTTAGCCCAAATGGCTATGGGGCAGACTTCGGTTTATGTGCCCTCAATATGCCCTCTGTCTAATTTATTATTTTATATAAAGTCTGTGCTTCAATATTATGGCATTATGAAATGACTGCTCTTCCATAAATTCCTATAAGCACGTTTTAAAATATCACTTATATTATACTATATCGAATCATTACTCACTGCTTCAATTACTCTGTTTAACAGTATTTAATTTTAACATACTTTCAGCTATCCGCGAATCATTATTAATTTCCTATCTGACCTCTAATATATTTAACCTTTGTTCATAATTAGGTCCTTATGTTGATTACTATATTTTTGAACCTCTATATTTCAGACGTATTTTATTCTACTTGTTTATGTATACACCATACCAAAAACGCACATCTACTTAAAAGATGTGCGTGTCTTGATTAAAGCTATTCTTCAATAATCTTTGGACTATCAGAGACTGCTTCTACATAATATGTTGTAATCTTATTGTCGTGTTTGACTTTGATTTCCCAGTTAGCTTCTAACACTTGTACATTCGGTTCTTTTACTACAGTGTAATAACCTAGACTTGTATTCATTACTTCGTCATTTCGTTTTAAATATTGATTGTAGTAAAGCGCTTCAATAGCACGTCTTGCCGTAATCACTTGTTTCTCATCGTTATTTGCACCCTCTGAAGGCTCGATAGATTTCATAGCAGTTTGTTTATAACTTGAGGCTTTCCCGTTATCATTCACGTTAAATTGCAAGCGCGCTTTATCATTATTCATAATCGGATAATTGTTATACGTCTGTTCAAAAGTGACGTTTTTATTATTAATCTGACTCATCTCATAATTTGAACCTTTGTAGACTTTATCTTTTACATAAGATTTTAAGTCTGTATATTGATCATTGCTTACATCGATTGGGCTACTAATATCACCTTTAAGCAAAGAGCCTGACTGCGCGCTCGAAAGATGCGTATGTCCTTTTGCATAGTCTGAGAAATCATTAGATCTTGCCGTCAATAATTGCATTTTTAGATTTTTCACACTCGGGAGATTGTCTGGAA
The DNA here is from genome assembly GCF_030294405.1 of Staphylococcus casei. Classification (NCBI taxonomy): domain Bacteria; kingdom Bacillati; phylum Bacillota; class Bacilli; order Caryophanales; family Staphylococcaceae; genus Staphylococcus; species Staphylococcus casei. Next base: position 31,612 of record NZ_CP125718.1, on the reverse strand, counting down.
TTTTAATTTCTTCTTGTTTAAAATTCACTGCGTTTTCATCTTCACTATCATTGATATGTGATTTATTCACTTTATCAATATAAATAATAACTAGACCAATATTAACTAGAATAAATACGAAAATAAATAATGTCTTTGCGCGTTTCCAGTTCATTTATTCTAGCCCCCCATCTTTGTACGTGAGCCATTCTCCATTATACTCAACATACCATTGTGGTTTGAATTCACTGTTACGCTGAATTTCAATATCACTTTTATCTGGTTGGTTTTCCATTTTATAACCAATCGTCATATTCGTCACTTTTTCAAAATCAATATTCGGATTATTCGCCAACTCTGAACGAACGGATTCAGCACCAGGTAAATCTTGTTCGTCTTCGCCACTATCAATCGTTACATTGGCTTTCAATAGGGCACGTGCATAGCTAAAGACACCTTTATTGCCCCATGAGACCTTAATATTATTTAGATCATCATCGTTAAATGTAGGACGACCGTTTAAGAACATTTGGTAAGTGAGCTCACCCTTTTTATTATCTGTGCTAAACAGTCTGAAATCATCTGTAAAGCCACCATGATTATTAATATAATCATACGTACTTGGTATGCTGTCTTGCATATTCGTTGAACGGTTTTCATCTTCTGAAAGATTCGTATAACGATATTTTTCACTATCGTCATTGTAATTGGCGACACCCGTATTGTTATTGTATGTTGTCGTACCACTCTTTGAACTGCGCACAACGACTGAATCATTAAACAAAATGGAGTTCATCGTATCTACACTGATTCGGTTATAGATCGTGTGGTATGATTTCAAGTCCTTCGGTGCACTTGGTGCGAATATATGTGTAGCCTTATCAATCGTATCTTTATTTGTAATAATTTCTGTATAAGGCTGCATTTTTTTACGCAATGACTCTAGTTTTTGTGTGAATTTGTCTTGTTTAGCTGTTGTCATCATACGCACGACATTGTGACGATCTTTACTAATCGCGTACAGTTTGACCTTACCATCTTTCGTTCTATCAACTAATAAACGATTAAATTTAAAGTTGTTAGGTACTTTGGCATTGATATTCAGGGCTTGACCTAAGTATGTAGCCAATGGCATATCATAAGTAAAATCAAGTACTAAAAAATCATCACTCAAGTCTGGAATAATCAAATTATGATTACTATGCATTTGTTCTGACTGAATTACACGTTGATTCTTCAATGGTTTCGTCATTTCATTGATATTACTACGTGTGGCTTCCATCCCTTTAGTGTCTTCACCTTTTGAATAGATGACTTGGTAAGGTGTTATGACTTGATTCATACCTTGATTCAACGGCTTGCCAATAGTATTCGGCTTAGATTCATCACTATGCTCTTGCTTATCAACGTCAGCTAAATCCGGTGAAAAATTCCATGTCATATAGGTTAAAACGACACTCATTAATACCAGTAGGAATAGGATCATAGATTTGATTAACTCTTTACTCCGCATCCCAATCACCATCTTCTAAAACTTCACAAGGCAGCGTGATAAAGATTGACGTCCCCTGGCCTTCCACACTGTTCGCCCATATGCGACCATTGTGTGCTTCAACAATTTCTTTAGAAATCGCTAAACCTAATCCTGTACCACCCATTTTTCTTGTACGTGCCTTATCCACACGGTAGAAACGATCAAAGATTTTATCTACTTTATTGATTGGAATACCAATACCATTATCTTTCACACGGATCGTCATGCGATTATAGAGTGCATTCTGTTTCACGTGAAACTCTACGCGTTTGTCGCCGCGTGAATATTTCATTGCATTGGTAATAACGTTATCAAATACTTGTGTCATCTTGTCTGGATCGATTTCTGTAAAAATGGTTTGTTTTGGAATTTCACGAATAAATGTAGTATCTTTCGCTGCCATTTCATGTCGATTAATAATTTTGTTGATAAACATATTGAAGTCGACAATTTCTTTCGTAATTTGATCTGACTCGTTGTCCATTTTAGACAATTGAAGTAAATCATTAACAAGACGAATCATTCGTTCTGTTTCTTCACGCGTTACCGAAAGGAATTGTGGCGCTAAGTCATCATCTTTCCAAGCACCTTCTTCTAAGGCTTCAATGTAACTATTCATAGATGTTAACGGTGTCCGGAGTTCATGTGAAACGTTAGCAACGAATTCACGGCGTTCACGTTCAACTTGTTGTTGTTCTGTGACATCATGCAGCACGGCAATATAACCTGTTACAAAGCCTGTTTCCTGCACAATCGTACTAAAGTTAACCCGGGCAATAATGCCTTCTGTCTCATTGATGTCTAACAAGAAGCTGTCATTATTCTCTTGAATTTCATCTAGTGAAAAATATTCTTCCAAGTTCAGTACATTTAGCATGTAATCTCCGATGATATCTTCCTTCACCGTCCCCATCATCGTCAATGCCATGTCGTTAACAATACGTACACGCCCACGACGGTCGGTTGCAATAATACCATCACTCATGTGGGTAATCACGGAGTCAAGACGACGCTTCTCACTTTCCGTATTAGCTTGTGCTTCTTGAACACGTTTGGACAAATTGTTAAAGGCTAGCGCAAGCTCACCAATTTCATCATTCCCATAGATTTTCACGCGTTGTGTATAGTTACCTTTAGACATCTCTACAGTTTGATTTCTCATATCTGTGATTGGCTTTGTAATGGTACGCGCAATAAAGAACCCTAGAATAACAGTGATCAGTAATGAGATACCTGTCCCGACAATAAAGATTTGGTTAATATTGCTTAACTGGTTATACACATCATTGATGTCTGCTTCGATATAGACGTCACCGATTGTACCGTTATTTGAAGTCTTAACTGGCAAATTGTAGACCCACACACGTTGTTTCCCGCCACCGTAATCTTTGAGCACTGTATGGCTATTAATTTCGCCTAAAGATAATGCTTTTTGAATGGAATTATCATTCGCTTTTTGATTGATTAGACTACGCGTAGACTGCTTCGATGTTGCCATAATGATTTGGTCTTTATCAATAAAACGTATTTCTTCAATTTCTTGTCTATTGGCATACTCATTTAATAAGTTTTGAACTTCTTTTTGAGCGTTTACCGAATTGTCTTCGTCATAGACTTTTTCTATATTAATTTCTATTTGTTTCGCATATTGCGAAATATTATTTTTAAATGTTTGTGTTAATTCTTTTTCTAGACTATTGGTAAAGTATAAACCGATAATTTGCATACCGATTATAATTAGCAACACATAGACGATTACAAGCTTCGTGTGTAAGGATTGAAAATGCTTAAGCCATTTCATTTATCGTTGCCCTTTATTCGTGTTGTTGGAGGAAATATCCAACACCACGACGTGTCACAATATATTCAGGATGCGATGGATCGTCCTCAATTTTTTCACGTAAGCGTCGAATTGTTACATCTACAGTACGCACATCACCAAAATAGTCATAACCCCAAACGGTTTGTAATAAGTGTTCACGTGTCATTACTTGGCCCATATGTTTAGACAAATAATGGAACAACTCGAATTCACGGTGTGTTAATTCTATGTCATCGCCACGTTTTTTAATTGAATAAGCATCAGGATATATTACGATATCTTTAATAGAAATTTCATTAGAAGCATCATTTACTTCCTGTGCAGGTTGTGAATAGTGACGACGTAAGTTCGCCTTCACACGTGCAATTAATTCGCGTGTACTAAACGGTTTCGTTACATAGTCATCTGCACCAAGTTCAAGGCCTAATACTTTATCAATTTCCGAATCTTTCGCAGTTAACATGATAATTGGCATTTCATATTTTTTACGTACTTCACGACATACTTCCATGCCATCACGGCCAGGTAACATAATGTCTAGTAACACAATGTCTGGCTCTTCATCATATATTAAATCTACTGCGTCATTACCATCGTAAGCACAGAATACTTCATAACCTTCTTTTTTTAAGTTGAATTCTAAAATATCAGCAATTGGTTTTTCATCATCGACTACAACAACTTTTCTAGCCATATTTATAAACCTCATTTCTTTATTGTAGTACTTTTTATTTAAGCATCTACATACACATTTCCTTATTATCTAATTTACCATTTATGCAGTGCTAATTCTATTGTTGTAAATAAAAAGTTATATTAGTAGATTGTATAATAATACCATGTCTTTACACACTTCGTAACTAAAGTGATGTTTCACATATGTATTAATTGTATACATTTTTCAATCTATTTACGAAATAATTGCTTGATACTTTTTTAAAATAAAAAAAGATACATTTAAGTTTCATTATTTATCTTTAAAATGAACACTTATCTGTATCTTTATTTATATTATTTTTAATGATTTAAATTATATTGCTTTAGGCTTTTTCACAAAGCATGCACAAATCAATCCAATCATTGCTAAAGCAATAATGAAGTAAAAGACATATTGTACACTGTGGGCGATTGCCACTTCATTAGTCGCATGTGCATGACCTTTCATAAACATGCTCATACTCGCTGTGTAAAGCGTAATGGATAGTGCAGTACTTGCAGAGCCACCGACTTGGATTAACGTCGTAATCGTCGCTGAGCCGTCAGCATATAGAGCACGTGGTAGCTGATTTAACGCATTCGTTTGTGCAGGCATCATCACAAGTGATATGCCTGCAAATAGAATCATGAAGGTAAGGATAATTGCCCATACCGGTGTAGAAGCGGAAATAATGACTGCAAATATGATAGCCGCTACTAAGATACACAAGAAGCCTATGATTCCAAAGTATCTTGCACCAAAACGATCAAATAAAGATCCTATCACTGGTGATAATACTAAATTGACTGCATTGCCTGGTAATAATATCAAACCAGCAATAACGGCACTATAGAGTAATGCACCTTTTAAATACAATGGTAATAAAATACCTGTTGATAAAACACATAAAATAGTAACAAATACCATGACTGCACCAAGTACAAACATTGGATATTTAAATACATTCAAATTAAGCATAGGTGATTCTAATTTAAATTGACGTACAATAAATGTTACTAAACTTACAATACCTATCGCTAACGGCAACCAAACGATGACATTGGTCACTGCTGCTTCTGCCATAGTACTTAAGGCAAATACCAATCCTGCAAAAGCAATGGTTGATAAAAAGATAGAGATAATATCAATTTTAGGTCTTGTAATTTCTCCTACATTTTCTACTCTCCAAAAAGCTAAGATTAATACCACAATATATAACATTGCGCTAATCCAAAATATAAAATGCCAACTTAATGCTGAAATAATAATTCCGGATAAAGTGGGCCCAAGCGCCGGACCGGCCGTTATCACGAGACCCATAATGCCCATGATAGCGCCACGTTTTGCTACTGGGAAGATGAACATTAATACTGTCATCATAATAGGTAACAACATACCTGTCCCTAATGCTTGAATAATACGTCCGAGTAATAATACGCCGAAGTTTGGAGCGACAGCACCTATTAATACACCTGCTAACGATAACAATATTCCTGTGATGACGAGAGACTTCGTATTAAACCATTTGATTAAATAAGACGATGCAGGCACTAAACATGCCATCACAAGTAAATATCCTGTTGTTAACCATTGTACCGTTGCCGCTGGTACTTGAAAGTCCTGCATAATATCTGTTAACGCCATATTCAATGCTGTTTCACTAAATAGACCCATAAAACCACTAATCATTAATACAAATGCGTACATTTTTGGGTTTTTTACTATTACTTGTTGTGTCATTTGCTATACTCCTTTGTTAATGACGAAATGAAGTATAAGTATAATTGAAAGATATTAAGTAAGTTATTCTTGAAATAAAATATTAATAACTCATAAATTGCTGTTTATTGGCAGGCCATTTTACTACAATGATCTTTAAAATTATTTATCACTTATTCCTGTATTTCAATTCACATATTTGTCTTTTTTATCTTACCTATCTGTATTGTTAGAACAGTAAACATTCAAAATCAGTACTACTCATATAGTCATTAAGTAAAGTACTTACTAGGTACTATCTAACTGTCTAAAAATAATATGCACTAAAAAGACGACTTACTTACTTTAGCAAAGAGTCCTAAATATTGTCAACTAGGTTGACAATATTTAAGGTAAAAAATTTGAGCGTTTGTTTCTCTCTAAACAGATAAGTATTAAACCAACGCTCTATATCACTGAAACACTATATTTCATTTTTACTTTTAAATTCAGTCAAATGCCAATCTTGTTGTAAGATGGTTTTAAATATTTGAAATTGTTCTGTACCTATAATCGATTCAATGTGTTGTTCCAAAGTTTGTTTGCATGAAATGTAACTGTCAAAACACGCGCTGCCATAAGAAGTCAACGTTACACATTTTTCTTTTTTATTATTTGTCATGCTACCAATGATAACCAACTCTTTTTTTTCAAGTTGCTTAACAGATTTATGAATAGCTTGTCTTGTTAAATTCACCTTATGTGCAATTTCTGAAAATGTTAAAGTTTGGTTGTATAGCATAGCCATGATGTACCATTCAGAGCTATTCACGTTTATATCATTCATTTGATTGGCTTTTGACTCTACTATATTTCTCATAGCCCCATGCCTCTCACTCAAGGTATCTATCACATCTAACACTTTTAAGTCTACATTTTCAAACATTGTTACACTCCTTAACTTCGTTTCTATCATTTTAACGCTTTTTATTTCAATTACATAAAAAAAGCATTATACACATATAATTTCCACAGTCAGGCCCTTCAACCATTGCAAAACTAAGCATAAAAAAATGCCCATCCTATTGGATGGGCAATACGGTCTCGACGGGAATCGAACCCGCGATCTCCTGCGTGACAGGCAGGCGTGTTAACCGCTACACTACGAGACCTAAAAAATGGTGACTCCTACGGGACTCGAACCCGTGTTACCGCCGTGAAAGGGCGGTGTCTTAACCGCTTGACCAAGGAGCCTGTCTTAAGCACAAGATAAATTATATCAACTCTCGCTAGGGATGACAAGCTATTTTTTAAATTTTATTAGTATAATTTTCCTTATAAGTTGTATAAAGTGAGAAAAAGGTGGTTTATAGCAGAAAATAACATCTTTTCAAACTTTAAATCTTCTTAAAAACATCTATTTTAGAGATTACAATAAACACTTTTTATTTTCTTCCTTATCTAAATTCTCAATTAATATAAAACAATTTATAATGCAAATAAAAACTATTAATATTTAAATCTTTTTTGTTTACAAAGATATTTGATAAACTTATCTAATAACACATTTTAGGAGGAAGACAATTGGCAAAAGTATTATTTATTAATCCAGGACCATCAGGCCATCTCAACCCAGCCGTAGCAGTCAGCAAGACATTAGTAGAACGTGGCGAAGATGTTGTGTTTTATGCTAACGATCACTACAAAGAAAAATTAAGCGGTACAGGGGTAGAACTGCGTATCATCCCTTCAGAACCTATCGTGGAGGCTTTTACTACATATGGTATGAATCATCTCTTTAACGTCATCAATGGCCTTTTAAAAACGACAGACATTATCTTGCCACAAATATTAGAAGACGTACAACATGAACATTATGATTATCTCATCCATGATTCTATGTTTGGTTGCGGCCACTTAGTATCACAAAAATTAAATATCCCTACTATATCAACCGTTACATCGTTTAACCAAACTACACAAACGTTTGATGCTTTTACGAAACATTTAGCCACAACGCTTACTCAAGATGAAGTTGATAACGCAAATGCAGCGTTTGATGAATTGAAGCAACACGTTGAATCTACATATCATGTCGATGTGCCTTCTCGCTTTGAAGTCATGAATAACCCAGGTGATTTAAACCTATCTTATGTTATGGAAAAATTTCAAATAGACTATGCTTCTTTTGATTCACAGCGCAATTACTTTGCAGGTCCTTCAGTGATCCAGCCACAACCATCTGGTTTTATGGAGCAAATTGATCGTTCTCGACCTATCATTTATATTTCTCTAGGCACCATCTTTAATCAAAATATTGCCTTTTTCAATAAATGTTTTAAAGCATTGAGAGATTTAAATGTAACTGTAGTTGTTTCCATAGGCAATGAAAATCGTTTAGAAGATTTTGAAGACATTCCAGATAATTTTATACTTAAAGCATATGTTCCTCAAACCGAGCTCCTCCAACATACTTCATTATTCTTAACGCACGCAGGGATGAATAGCACAAATGAATCTATGATGATGGGTGTGCCGATGCTTGCATTTCCGCAGAGTGCCGATCAACCAGTTGTTGCTCAACAAATAGAAGACTTAAATTTAGGCCAACAATTAAATGCAGAAACGATGACACCTGAAATACTAAAACAAACTGTATTAGATATGTTAGGCAATTTGGATTATTACCAACACAATATAGACCAAATTAGAGATACTGAACCAAATCAGCGTCCAGGTTATGAATTAGCCGTAGATCGCATACTCGCATTTCGCGACCAAAATTGTAAGTAATTCATACAATTTAAGATAAACAAAAATACCTTGTAGATGCGCCAATATTGGCAACAGCTACAAGGTATTTTTTTGAATATCTTAACATGCTCGATTTATGTACTTTATACTTCCCATAAATCTTCTAATAAGTTTGTTTGATTACGGTCTGGACCTACTGAGAAGATTGAAATCTTCACATCACATAACTCAGAAATACGTTCTAAATAGTTACGTGCATTATCAGGTAACTCTTCTAAAGTACGGCAACTTGTAACATCTTCAGTCCAACCTGGTAATGTTTCAAAGATTGGCTTGCAGCGTTGTAAGTCTTTTAAGTTTGCAGGGTATTCAGTGATTTCTTTACCGTCTAATTCGTATGCAGTACAAATCTTCACATTTTCAAGACCTGTTAATACATCGATAGAATTGATAGATAAATCTGTAATACCACTTGCACGACGTGAGTGACGTAATACAACTGAGTCGAACCAACCTACACGACGTGGACGTCCTGTAGTTGTACCGTATTCACGACCAACTTCACGGATATGATGACCATCTTCGTCAAATAGTTCTGTTGGGAATGGACCATCACCAACACGAGATGTATACGCCTTACATACGCCGATTACTTTTGACACGAACGTTGGACCTACACCGCCACCTACAGTAACATTACCTGCAACTGGGTTACTTGATGTAACGAATGGATATGTACCATGATCGATATCTAACATAACGCCTTGTGCGCCTTCGAACAATACTTTTTCATCTGCAACAAATGCATCATCTAACACTTTAGCTGTATCTGTAACGAATGGTGCTAAACGTTGACCTGCAGCATAATATGTTTCAAAGATTTCATCAAATGATGGGCACGTTTTACCAAACATACCTTTGAAATAAGCTTCTTTATGTTCAATATTTTGTTTTAATAGTTTTTCAAATGTTTCTTTGTCTAATAAATCCGCTACACGAATACCGATGCGTTGTGCTTTATCTACATAAGCTGGACCGATACCTTTTTTCGTTGTACCGATTTTATTATCTCCGCGGCGTTCTTCTTCATATTCATCTTGTTTTAAGTGATAAGGTAAAATAACTTGAGCGCGATTAGAAATACGTAAATTATCTGTTGAAATACCTCTTTCATTTAAAGCGTCTAATTCTTTTAATAATGCGACTGGATCTACAACTACACCATTTCCGATAACTGCTAATTTTTCTTTATAGAAAATACCAGATGGTACTAAGTGTAATTTGTATGTTTCTCCACCAAATTTAATTGTATGGCCTGCATTGTTACCGCCTGAAAAACGTGCAATAACATCTGCTTGTTCTGCTAAGAAATCCGTAATTTTACCTTTACCTTCGTCTCCCCATTGTGTCCCAACGACTACGATTGATGACATATGAGCACCTCCAAGTTTTTCTCAATTAACCATTTCGTATTCTACCAATACAAAAGGCATAATGCAAACAAAAATCGAACATTGATTTTTCATCATTTTATAACTTTTTGAAATTCTTAAAAACTAAACGCACACGCTATAGACCTAGTCATACCAACCTTTTACCTTTAATTATCATAAGATTACGATACATACTTCCATTGAAACAAACGAACTGAATGCAAACAAAAACCGTACAATAAAACAAATTCAAGCATTATTGTACGGTAAAATTATTTTTTATCTTTTTTTATCCCATCTCTGCATGGGCATAATCTATATCGGTAAATTTATTGTATTGTTTCATAAAGTGTAACTTCACTGTGCCGGTTGGGCCGTTACGCTGTTTGGCGATTATAATTTCAATCTCACCATTATCGTCATTTGTTTGAGGTTCATAATTTGAATCATCGTCATCTTCGTCTTCGCCACGATTATAATAATCATCACGATATAAGAAGGCAACGATATCGGCATCTTGCTCAATAGAACCTGATTCACGAATATCACTCATCATTGGTCGTTTATCCTGACGTTGTTCCACGCCACGAGAAAGCTGACTCAATGCAATAACTGGACATTCTAGTTCTCTGGCTATCGCTTTTAACGTACGAGAAATCTCAGAAACTTCTTGTTGACGGTTATCTGAAAAGCGTGATCCACTACCAGAAATTAACTGCAGATAGTCAATGACAATCATATCTAACCCATGCTCTTGCTTTAAGCGTCGACATTTCGAACGGATATCCGTAATACGAATACCTGGTGTATCATCAATAAATATCTTTGTGCGTGATAGTTTACCTACTGCTATTGTAAAACGGTTCCAGTCTTCTTCTGTCATCATCCCCGTTCTCAAACGGTTGGAATCGACATTACCCGAACTACAAATCATACGTGTTGCTAGCTGATCAGCACCCATCTCAAGCGAGAAGATCCCTACAGAGAAATGATCTTCATGTGTGGCTACTTTTTGCGCAATATTAAGTGCGAAGGCAGTCTTACCTACAGAAGGTCGGGCTGCTAAAATAATTAAATCATTACGGTTGAACCCAGCAGTCATCTGATCTAAATCTCGATAACCTGTAGGTATCCCAGGTGTCTGACCACTATTTTGATCTAATAACTCCGCGTTTTCATATACGTCACCAAGTACATCACGAATATCTTTAAAACCGTCACTTTCACGTGTCGATGATAATTCTAATATACGTCGTTCCGCATCATTAAGTATCGTATCAAGTTCCAGTTCATCATTGTAACCATCATTTGCGATGCTATCAGCAGTTTGAATTAATTTACGCTTAGTTGCGTGTTTAAAAACAATCTCTGTATAGTACTGGATATTACGCGTTGTTGGTACATTGCTAGATAACTCAGCAAGATATTGTGGTCCACCCGCTTCATTCAATCGTCCTTCTTGTGACAATTGATCCATGATTGTTACCACGTCAATATCTTTATTGTCTTCGTTGAGATTCATCATAGCTCTAAAGATGTGTTGATGTGCGCCTCTATAAAAGGACTCAGGAAGCAAGACTTCCTGAGTTGTGTTAATCAATTCTGGATCTATGATAATGGCACCTAAGACAGATTGTTCAGCCTCATTGCTATGTGGCATTTGATTTTGTTCATACATTCCATCCATTACGATTACACCTCATATACTCAATCCGTTATTATTGTTCCACTGTGTGCACACGAATTGTACCTTCAACTTCTTTGTCTAGTTTAACTGGTACATTTGTATAACCCAATGCATGGATACCGTTTGGTAAATCCATTTTACGTTTGTCAATTTTAATATTATGTTGCTCTTGTAATGCTTGTGCAATTTGTTTTGTACTTACTGAACCAAATAATTTGCCGCCTTCACCTGTTTTAGCAGATACTTCGACTTCGATATTGCTGAGTTGTTCTTTTAATTTTTTGGCATCATCAATTTCTTGTTGACGTTCTGCTTCTGCAGCTTTATTTTTTCTTTCTAATTGTTTTAGATTGCCTGGTGTTGCTTCTACAGCGTAGTTATTTTTTAACAGAAAGTTATTTGCATAACCCACTGGTACATCTTTAACTTCGCCTTTTTTACCTTTACCTTTTACATCTTGTGTAAATATTACTTTCATGAATTTTCACTCCTACTCATTTGTTCTGTGATTGCTTCTTGTAATTGCTCAATCGCTTCATCGACAGTCACATCTTTTAGTTGTGTGGCTGCGTTAGTCAAGTGGCCACCGCCACCTAGCGCTTCCATCGTTAATTGTACATTAACTGCACCCAGTGATCGTGCAGACATACCTACGACATTATCTTCACGTCTAGCAATTACGTATGATGCTTCTACACCATCTAAACTTAACAGTTCATCAGCTGCCTGTGCAACTGTAACAGGATGATAGATTTTTTCGTCTGAACCATAAGCGATTGCAACACCGTGCTCTTGCAATTTCACAGTTTGAATTAACTCAGTACGATTAATGTAAGTATCGATATCATCTTTTAAGAAATGTTGGGTCAAAATAGTATCTGCACCATGTGCACGTAAATAACTCGCAGCATCGAACGTTCTCGAACCAGTACGTAAAGTAAAGTTACGTGTATCGACTATAATACCTGCAAACATCACGGTCGATTCTAGACGTGTCAGTCGTTGTTCGGTCGGTTGATACTCTAATAGTTCTGTTACAAGCTCTGCTGTGGAGCTCGCGTATGGTTCCATGTAGATTAACAATGGACTAGAAATGAAACTTTCACCACGTCTATGGTGATCAATAACGACTTTACGATTAGCTTTATTTAAAATATTTTCATCAATAACCATTTCTGGTTTATGTGTATCGACGATAACTAAAGTTGTCTTAGATGTCATAATATCCCACGCTTCATCTGAAGTAATGAAACGATCTTTCAACTCGGGCTTTTCATTCACTGCTTCCATGACTCGACGTAACGTTGGATCTATGTCTGATTCATTCAATACGATATAGGCATCTAAATTATTCATCATTGCAAAACGTGATACACCAATTGCGGCGCCTATCGCATCTAAGTCAGGACGTGTATGTCCCATAATGATAACTTTGTCGCCTTCCATTAAGATATCTTTTAAAGCATGTGAAATCACTCGTGCTCTTACGCGCGTACGTTTTTCCATAGGGTCAGTCTTACCGCCGTAAAAACGGACGTTCCCGTTCATATGCTTAATCGCAACTTGGTCACCGCCGCGACCGAGTGCTAAATCTAGACCTGATTGAGAAAGCTCTCCAAGATCAATTAAGTCCTCTGAACCTTCTCCAACACCAATACTTAACGTTAATTGCGCACGGTAACCCACACTTTTTTCTCGTAATTGTCCCAAAATACTAAAGTTAGAGGCCTCAATTTCATTTAAAATACGCTGATTTAAATAAGAAACAAATTGATCAGAACTATAACGTTTAAAGTACACATTATATTCTGCGGCCCACCTACTAATGACACGCGTTACCATAGAGTTAATCTCTGAACGCTGTGTATCGTTCATATTTTGAGTAATTTCATCATAATTATCTAAGAAAAGTGTTGCAATAATCGGTTTAGATTCTTCATACAATTCATGTGTTTGAACTTCCTCTGTTATATCGAAGAAATACAATACATGTTCGTTTTCTGAATATCGCACACGATAATGGTAATCATTTTCTTGAATTTCAATTTCTTGCGTTTTTTCTAATTGTTTTAAGATATTAGGATATACTTCATTAACTGGATCGGAAATCACATTACGAGTTAAACGTTCCGACATAAATTGGTTCATCCACTCTATGTTTTCATTCTCATCTAGGATGATCATTCCAATAGGTAAATTCTTAATTGTTATGTTATTGCCTGCTGAAATTTTCCCACCTAGATTATTTACATAGTTGTCTAATTTCTGTAAAGCCTGCCTTACCATAAATGCTGTCCCGATAATTACAAACACTAATACAACCGTTGCAATACCTGCAATCAATTGATTAAATATAAACCAAACAACGACAAGTGCAATTGCTGTTAGTGCCATAATAATAAATGGTAAAACCAAAGCTTTTTTAGTGGATTGACGGTTCATTCTTCCACCTCAAATCATTTTTTAATGATACTTTTTAGATTAACACATAAATCTATAACACCCAGCAAACTTACAATGTGTGTGACTGGCATCAATATTGTCCCTATCACCATCAATACAACTGTAAGTGCAGGCGGCATGGATTTAGCTTTACCAAAAAAGTGAATAACACTTAATCCCTGAATATACATACATAATGATAACACAATTTCTAAATTTAATACGGTACTTTGGAATGTACCCGGTTGGGCGGCAAACATAACACAAAGCAATACAATTATATAAATAAATAATAATGAACGCTTCATTTGCCATGCATATAATGGTTTGAATATTGGTGTAGCAATCTTGAATTTACGTAAAATTGGAAAAGTGATAATTAAATTGATTAATACGAGTAGAAATACTGCAAAAACTACATAACTCGGTAGTTGCACCGAAACTTGACGGAAGCCTTCTGCAAGCATTTGTTTATAGTCTGCGCTCGCTCCAGATTCTGAAATAAGATGATACAATTGTTGTTTCACTGGCTTCATAATTGTTGTTGCTTTTGGCAATTTATCAGATACTTGTAAGACCATAACTGCAATTAATGAGACTATACTGATATATGTAGTTGTAATATAAAGTATACGCTCTTTAGACGTACGTTCTTTTAATAATTGGCCTACAACGAAACTCAAGACGAGTACGAGGACCATGATAGTTAATACAAAAATATTACCCAATAAAGTTGTTAAAATAACTGTAATAACCGCTGTTATGCCAAATGTTTCTAAAGATTTATGCCATAAGATAATGCCTGGTATTGTTGCAAAGAGACTTAATACCAGTCCAAGCGGTGGTAATATATGTAAAGCTAAAGCGACTATGATTAGTGCTAATGTACCAAGGATAGCTGCCTTAGGATATATTTTTGAAAACAAATTCGCCACTCCCATACTATTTTTGACTATAACTTCTATTTTAACCTCTTTAAAACTTTTTCACAATTTTGTCGCCCATATTAATTAAAGATTAAAATAAATTGCATTAGTCTGTGGTTGCTTATGGTTCATTCACATAAAAATAGGACGACAAGTAATAACCATGCATAAAATATGCCCAGTTATGCCCAGTATAGTTACTGTTTGTCGTCCTGTACGTCATTTTATTTAGCTTAATCAGGCAATATCATTTTCTTTTAAATTGAGAAACTTTTAAGAAATGATATAAATTAGGTGCCCAGTCATTAAAATTAAGCAAGAAACCGTCATGCCCGACATTATCTGGCACAAAAAAGTGTTTATGATATTTAAAGCGCTCCCCTACTGCACGTACAAGGTCATCTGGATAAAGCAAATCATCTGTAAATCCCATAGTCATAACTTTCGTATCTAATTGCCTAAACACTGTGTCCACGTCATTACGCCCTCTATCTACATCATGACTATCCAAGACATCCAGTAGTGTTAAATAGCAAGCTGCATCAAAGTAATCTTTAAATTTATCGCCTTGGTGTTTTTGATAAGCCACGACTTGGTCTGGTGTAAAACGCTTATCATAACTTTTAGATGAACGATAAGTTAAGAAACCCAACTGTCTTGCAATACTCATACCTTCCTTGCGATTCAAATGAATAGACTGTCTCGCAATTTGATTAAAGGCACGGCTATACGAGGAAGTTCTATCTGTAGCAGCAAGAATCACAGCCTTTTCAACAACAAATTTACGGTTGTACAATAATTCCACTGCTTGCATGCCGCCTAAAGACCCACCGATAAGAATATTAATTTTTTGATGTCCTAATGTTTCAATACCCAATTCTATGGCGCGTACAATATCACGTAACGTAAGATGTTGTGGGAAATCTTCATCAGTTAGCGCTGAACTTGAACCATACGGGCTACCTATTACATTAAATGTTAAAAATTGATAATCATGTATTGGCATATAACCACCATCAATAATTTCTCTCCACCAACCGGGGTTTTCACTTGTTCCATAAGTTAAATGGTTTCCTGTTAACGCATGGCATACTACGACAAGCGGTTGTCCTGCTAATCCAACATGCTCATATCGTAACTTTAGGTTAGAGATTGTCTCACCTGACTCTGTTGTAAATGGCCCTAATTCTAATGTATCAACCGTATAATTCGTCATGATTTACCCCCTACTTAATAAAAAACTCCTCACCCATTATAAGTAAGAAGTTAATCATACTTATCATTCGAGTCTCTCGTTGGTTTTAGCACCGTACTTAAAATAGCCGGTTGCTGAAGCTTCACGGGGCCAAATCCCTCAGCTTCTCGAAATAAGATTTGATTTTAATTGTATATATCTCAGTGTACTAAATATCATTCCCTAATAAACATACTTGAAATAAAGAAATTTCATAATTTTCTAATTATTGTTATTCTAACGGATATTACGACTTACATCAATGAAATAATTAAAAGAACCATCGTATAATTGCTGTAATAATAATTCCACTAATGATCGTAATCGTTAGACTTCTAGTGTATAGAGCAATCAAAATGGTTGGAATCATCGTAATTAAGAATGGCACGTTCAAATTATAACCCATACTACCTTCATGTTGTTCTATCGCTCCGTCAATAACCAACGCTGTAAATAACGTTATCGGAATAAAAGATAGCCATTTTACTGTCTTTTCAGATAAACGTATCTTGGATATCATAACGAATGGTATTACACGTGTAAGCCATGTCACAATACCACACAATAAGATAATCATTAGCATATGTAGTGTAGTTGTCATCGATCCATCACCACCCCTAAAGCAGCAGTTAGTGTGGCTGCAAGAATAATTGCTATATATGACGGCATTATCAAACTAAATAAAAGCATCATAACAATGACGCACACGATTAATACAAGATAAGTCTTAATGTGTGAGCGTTGGATGGTTTCAAACTGTGAAATTGCTAAAAAGATAAACATAGCAGTAATTGCGAAATCGAGACCTAATGCATCTGGATTATGTATGTATTTACCAAAAACTGCGCCTACAATCGACGCAAGCGTCCAAAATAAGTATGCAGTGATGTTTAACCCGTGTAACCAACGGTCATTAATTTTTTCACCTTTTAGATGTGGTGTAATCGCAACACCAAATGTTTCATCTGTAATTAGCGTTCCAAGGCCTAGCCGGTTGAATAATCCATAGTTTTTATAACTTGGAGCAAGCGTCATACTCAGTAGAAACATTCTAGAATTAACAATAAAAGTAGTTAATATAATCGCCGAAATGGGTGTTCCTGATATGACTAACGCACAAATAATAAACTGTGCTGCGCCAGCATAAATGACAAGACTGAGCAAAATAATTTCTAGTAAACTAAAACCTGAGGCTATTGCCACAATACCAAATGACAACCCCACTCCTGCATACCCTAACAACGTAGGTATACATTCTTTAACACCTTGTCTAAACGTTACATGTGGCTCCACAGCCTCACTCCTTTATATTAAAATAATAGCTGTATTCTAATATAAAGTATAAACAACATTCAACGCCTTTACACTACCGTTTGTGTGACGGAAGACAAGTGGTTGTGTAAAAGCATTGTTTTACCGCCTTATTTTAGGTTTCGGAATTTTCTGTAAATGTTTAGACTACCCTATCTTTTTCTCTAGCACTTCGTCTGTTTCTCTTCTGATTCGCTGCTTTATTTTTGCTATTTTTATAATTTTTTATGTATTTACACCTCCCCCACCCTACCCTGCAAAATAAAAAACCACACGACAAGGGGCGTTGTCATGCGGTTCTTAGTATTGCTTTATTATATTTATTAAACTGATTGAATAACTGTTTTACCACCCATAAATGGAACTAATACTTCTGGAATTGTTACTGAACCATCTTCATTTTGATAATTTTCAACTATAGCAGCAAATGTACGTCCAACTGCTAAACCACTACCATTAAGTGTATGGACTAATTCTGGTTTTGAATTTTTATCACGTTTGAATCGAATATTCGCTCGACGCGCTTGGAAATCAGTAATGTTTGAACAAGAACTTATTTCTTTATAATCATTATAGCTCGGTAACCAAACTTCTAAATCATAGGTTTTACTTGCGCCAAATCCAATATCTCCTGTGCATAAGTTTACACGACGATAAGGTAAACCAAGTTCTTCTAATATTGCCTCTGCATGTCCCGTCATTTCTTCAAGTGCTTCCCAAGAGTCTTCAGGTTTTTCTACGCGTACCATTTCAACTTTATCGAATTGGTGTAAACGAATAAGGCCTCTTGTATCACGTCCAGCAGAACCCGCTTCACTGCGATAACAAGCTGATTGTGCTGTGAATTTAGCTGGTAGTACATCTGGATCAATAATTTCATTACGATAGTAGTTTGTAAGTGGCACTTCAGCTGTTGGAATTGTATATAAGCCTTCCTTTTCAACTTTAAATAAATCTTCTTCAAATTTAGGCAATTGACCTGTACCATACATTGAATCTGCATTTACTAATTGTGGCACCATCATTTCAGTATAACCATGTTGTGTAGTATGTTTTGTAATCATGTAATTCATTAACGCTCTTTCTAATTGTGCCCCTTCACCTGTTAAGAATACGAAGCGCGCACCTGAAACCTTAGCAGCACGTTCAAAATCGACCATTTTTAACGCTTCTACTAAATCCCAATGTGCTTGGGCTTCAAAGTCAAATGATCTTGGCGTACCCCAACGCTTAACTTCTACATTATCATCTTCTGTAGCACCTTCTGGCACTTCATCTTGAATGATATTTGGAATACGAGATAATTTGTCATTAAGCTCTTGATCAACTTGGTTTAAAGTATCATCTAATACTTTAATTTCATCGCCAAGATTACGCATTGCTGCAATTGCATCATCGGCATCTTCTTTATTACGTTTCTTCTGAGCAATTTCTCCACTTACTTTATTACGCTCTGCTTTCATTTCTTCTGCTTTACTAATTAACTGACGACGTTGCTCGTCTAATTCCAATACATCATCTACAACTTTTACATCCATACCACGTTTTTTGACTTTTTCTTTAATGAAATCTGGTTCATTACGGAAAACTTTTATATCTAACATGTTATTTCCATCCTTTCATTTTTTAAATTATTGGATAAAAACGCATAGAAAAGACCACGTCCCCTTTACAAGGGACGTGGTCTACGCGTTGCCACCCTATTTAACAGTCAAATCAGACTGCTCTCTCACTAAAATAACGGCTAAAACCGATTGTTCTCTATAAAGTAGGTAGATTCATATTAATGTCGATTACTTGTTCTCACTAACCACAAGCTCTCTGAAATCAAGCAATTAATATTACTTAGCCTACGAACAATGACTTATTTACTTGCTTTAAATATAGCAAATAACATCACTATTTTCAAGGGAGATACTATTGTCCGAATTATATTTCATCACTATATGCCATATCTCGTAAATATTGTGATACTGATTCAATGTCTTTATGGAATTGTCTATCTTCAGTAATTGAAGGGACAAGTTGACGTAAGGATTGATATTTTTCATATGTCTTAGGTGATAGTTTATCAATGTCTTTATATTCTACAGCTTGTAATGCAATGATTGTCTCTATTGCTAAAACTCGGCGTGCATTTTCAATCATTTGATAGCCATGGCGTGCACCAATGGTCCCCATAGAAACATGATCTTCTTGATTTGCTGAAGATGGAATAGAATCCACACTCGCTGGATGGGCAAGTGTTTTATTCTCTGATACTAAACTTGCTGCTGCATATTGCATTATCATTGCACCACTTTGTAAACCTGGTTGTGGGCTTAAGAAGGCAGGTAATCCATTATTCAACTGAGGATTCACAAGGCGTTCCAGACGACGTTCTGATACATTTGCAAGCTCACTCACGCCAAGTTTCAAGAAGTCTAAGGCAAAAGCAATAGGTTGCCCATGGAAATTACCCCCAGAAATTACAAGTGTCTCATCACCTTCATCAAATATTAAAGGATTATCATTAGCTGCGTTCATTTCGCACTCTAACTTTTCTTTAACATAATTGAAGACTTGGAAACTAGCGCCATGTATTTGAGGAATACAACGCAATGTATAAGCATCTTGTACGCGTACTTCTCCTTGTTTCGTCGTTAACTCAGATCCTTCCAGCCAATCCAACATACGCGCTGCGACATCTATTTGTTCTTGGAAATTACGTACTTTATGTACATTTTCATTATAAGCATCTGTAATACCATTTAATGCTTGGTGTGTAAGCGCAGCAATCCATTCAGCTTGATAGCCTAAATGCTCTGCTTCAATATAATTGATAACACCTTGGGCAGTCATTGCTTGTGTACCGTTAATTAACGCTAAACCTTCTTTAGCTTGTAGTTCTAATGCTTGATGATTTAGTTTTTTTAAGACATATCGACTGTCTACCTCTTCGCCTTGGTAAAACACATTGCCCTCACCAATTAAAGCTAATGCTAAGTGTGAAAGTGGTGCTAAATCACCAGAAGCACCGAGTGAACCTTGTTGCGGAACAACTGGTATGATACGTTGATTGATGAAGTAAACTAATTGATCTACTAAAGCTACAGTGGCGCCAGAGTGACCTTTTAATAATGTATTCAATCTTAAGATCATCATCACTAATGAAACTTCTTCTGAAAATGGTTTACCTATACCACACGCATGTGAGCGAATTAAATTAACTTGTAATTGATTGTACTCGCCTTCATCTATACGGACATCACTAAATAATCCAAATCCAGTGGTAATACCATAAATAGTTTCTTTATTTTTAATAATATTTTCCACTATTGCCCGACTCTTCTTCACACGTTCATAAGCGGCTTCTGTGATCGCTATGTTGTCTTCTTCATATAAAAACCTCTTTATATCACTAATCGTTAATGTGTCTCCATTAAGTTGTAATGTCATATACCCATCTCCTTGTTTGTTTTATCATTTCTCTTCAATTAATCCGAGTATATGCTTACAAATTTAATAGAACAATAGTATAACGCACATCCGTAACATGGTATTAAATTACTGTTTTAATGGGATAAAGGAGAGATTGTCTGAATTTTTATAGCTATAAATAATGTCTTCATCTCTTTAACTATTGACTAAAGTGCAAAGCAGGTATAATATACTCTATTGTATTTGATAAACTAATAAAAAATATGACATTTAAAGAGGTCAGGACAAAAGTGTTTATGTTTTAAACAAAATCGGTCGACACACAAATTGTTTCTTAAATTTCAATGAGTTGGGTAAATTTTGTGAAAACGTACTTCGGGTGCCGCAAATTGGGCTCCCATTGTATAAAATACGTTTGTCTCAACCTCTTAAGTAATTCCTTTATGATATTAAAGTGATTTACTTCTATTTTTTCAAACAATCATAAATTATATTATAAAAATTATAAGCACACACATAGAAGATGATTAGCTTTAAAAGGAGGTTTCAAATTGGAAATTTTGTCATCAGTCAGCATTCCAAAACGTAAAGATGAAACGCACAAAGGTGATTATGGTAAGATTCTTTTGATTGGAGGCAATGTCAATTTAGGGGGCGCAATCATGCTTGCTGCACGTGCATGTGTATATAGTGGTAGTGGATTAATCACAGTAGCAACACATCCAACTAATCACGCTGCACTTCACTCGCGTTGCCCTGAAGCGATGGTTATTGATATTAATGATACAAAAATGTTAACTAAAATGATTGAAAATACAGACTGTATCCTTATCGGGCCTGGATTAGGTTGTGATTTTAAAGGTAATAATGCAATTACTTTCTTACTACAGAATATCCAACCTCACCAAACGCTTATTGTAGATGGTGATGCGATAACCATTTTCAGCAAATTGAAACCTGCCATACCAACATGTAAAGTGATTTTCACGCCACATCAAAAAGAGTGGGAACGTTTAAGTAATATTCCAATAGAAGAACAAACTGATGAGCGTAATCGTGAAGCGGCAGACCGTATTGGTGCTACAATTGTGTTAAAAAAACATGGTACAGAAATTTATTTCAAAGATAATGAGTATAAATTACCTATTGGTACGCCTGCAATGGCTACAGGTGGAATGGGCGATACTTTAGCTGGCATGATTACGAGCTTTGTAGGTCAATTTAATGACATGCAAGAAGCGGTAACGAGCGCAGTGTATGCACATAGTTTCATCGGCGAGAAATTAGCAGAAACAATGTATGTTGTGCCACCGTCAAGACTTATTAGCGAAATACCACACATTATGAAAACATTAGAGGATTAATCATCCACATTTAAAAAGACCCACCTCTTAAGAGGTGGGTCTTAATTTATACACTATCTCTGTAATAATACTTTATTCTTCTTCATCGTCTGCATGATCAATATCTTCATTCACACGATCCATGAAGTCTTGTCTTACCTCTTGACGACCATCTTCATCAGCATCGTCTTCAGTGTGTATAGCATTGCCTGGAACATCATCTTCAATAACTGTTTCATTTACCGACTCTTCTTGAGTCAGTTGTTCCGTTTGTGCTATTTCTAGCGCTTCGTTATCAGTTTCTAAATCTTCAGCTTCTTCAGCTGCTTTATCTTCCTCACTCACCTTCGCTACAGTTGAAACAAATTGATCGTCATTAAGTTTAATCAATCTTACACCTTGTGCAGCACGGCCATTTTGAGAAATATCTTGGATATCAATACGGATAATAACACCTGAATTAGTCACAACCATTAAATCTTCTTGTCCGTTCACTGATGTGATGCATACGATGTTACCATTACGCTCTGTGATTGTAGCCGTCTTAATACCTTTACCGCCACGGTTAGATAATCTATAGTCGTTAACTGGTGTACGTTTGCCGTAACCATTTTCTGTTACAACTAAAATCTCATCGTCACTATCGGATTGCGTAACATCTAATCCTACAACTTTATCGCCTTCTCTAAGTGTAATACCTTTCACACCTGCTGCGGTACGACCTAGTGGACGTAATGAATCTTCTGGGAAACGTATAAGTGATGCATGTGATGTACCAATCAGAATATCATGCTGACCATCCGTTAATCGAACTGCTATCAATTCATCGTCATTTTTAAAGCTAATCGCAATCTTACCGTTTCTATTAATATGTGCAAAGTTACTTAATGCTGAACGTTTCACTCTACCTTTAAGTGTTGCAAATATTAAATAGTCTTCTTCACTTTCTAAATCTTTCACGGCAATCATTGTGCTTATCACTTCATCGCTATCCAATTCAATTGCATTTACAACTGGGATACCTTTAGACTGACGTGAGAGTTCTGGCACTTCGTAACCTTTAAGTTTGTATACACGGCCTTTATTCGTAAAGAATAAAACATTATCATGTGTACTTAATGTTACAAGTTGACTGACGAAGTCTTCTTCTAACGTATTCATACCTTGTACGCCACGTCCGCCACGATGTTGCGCTCTATATGTTGAAACTGGTAAACGTTTAATATAATTATTGTGACTTAATGTAATTACAATTTGTTCTTCAGGAATTAAGTCTTCATCTTCAATGTTATCTAAACCACCGAGTTGAATTTCAGTCAGACGATCATCACCAAAACGCTCACGAACATCCATAAGTTCATCACGTACAATTTGTAATAATTTTTCCTCATCTGCAAGAATAGCTTCTAACTCTTTAATATATTCAATTAAATTATTATATTCTTCTTCAATCTTGCCTCGTTCTAGACCAGTTAAACGTCTTAAACGCATATCTAGGATAGCTTGTGCTTGGCGTTCAGATAATTTGAAGTCTTCTTGTAAGCTTGCCATCGCAACTTTATCTGTATCTGAGTCACGAATCACTCTTATAATTTCATCAATATTATCTAATGCAATTCTTAATCCTTCTAAGATATGTGCACGATCTTGTGCTTTTTTAAGATTGTATATCGTACGTCTTCTAACGACAATCTTTTGATGTTCTAAGTATTCAACCAAAGCTTCTTTTAGATTTATAAGTTTCGGTCTACCTTTAACTAAGGCAATCATATTAACACCGAATGATGTTTGTAATGGCGTTTGTTTATATAAGTTATTTAGTACGACACTCGCGTTTGCATCTTTGCGTATATCGATAACCACACGTACGCCGGTACGTAAACTTGTTTCATCACGTAAATCAGTGATACCTTCTATCTTTTTATCACGTGCCAATTCTGCAATTTTTTCAATCATACGTGCTTTATTGACTTGATATGGAATTTCAGTAACTATGATACGTTGACGGCCACCGCCACGTTCTTCAATTTCTGCACGCGCACGCATTTGAACTGATCCACGACCAGTTTCATATGCACGACGGATACCACTTTTACCTAAGATTAAGCCTGCCGTTGGGAAGTCAGGACCTTGAATATCTTCCATTAATTCTGCAATTGTAATATCTGGATTATGACTTAAACTCAAGACACCATTGATAACTTCAGTTAAGTTATGTGGCGGAATATTGGTAGCCATACCAACCGCGATACCTGATGCCCCGTTCACAAGTAAGTTAGGGAATCTTGATGGTAAGACTGACGGCTCTCTTTCGTTACCATCATAGTTATCGATAAAGTCAATCGTATCTTTATTAAGATCTTTAAGCATTTCTAGCGTTATTTTAGTCATACGTGCTTCTGTATAACGCATGGCAGCAGCGCCATCACCATCCATTGAACCGAAGTTTCCTTGTCCATCTATTAAAGGATATCGATAGCTGAAGTCTTGTGCCATTCTTACCATTGCTTCATAAATAGATGAGTCACCATGGGGATGATATTTACCCATTACATCCCCAACAATACGTGCTGATTTCTTATATGGTTTATCAGGTGTCATACCTTGTTCGTTTACTCCGTATAAAATACGTCGATGTACTGGTTTCAAACCATCTCTAACATCTGGTAAAGCACGTGAGACGATAACACTCATCGCATAATCTAAGAACGATTCGCGCATCTCACTCGTTATATTCCGTTCATTAATTCTTGATTCAGGTAATTCAGCCATCAAGATATCCTCCTTCAAAAATTCAGTTCATTGTTTTAGAAATCTAAGTTAGCATAGACTGCGTTTTCCTCAATAAACTGTCTACGATTCTCAACAACATCTCCCATTAACATTTCGAATGTTTGGTCAGCTTCTATAGCATCTTCTAGTGATACTTGTAACATTGCACGGTTTTCAGGATTCATTGTTGTTTCCCATAATTGATCCGCATTCATTTCACCAAGACCTTTATAACGAGAGAGTGACCACTTAGGACTAGGGTCTAACTCTGCTTTAAGTTTCTCTAATTCACGCTCATTGAACACATAGTATTTTTGTTTACCTTGTGTCAATTTAAACAATGGTGGTTGTGCAATATAAACATAGCCCGCTTCTAATAAAGGTCTCATAAAACGATAGAAGAATGTTAGCAGTAATGTTCTAATATGTGCACCATCAACGTCGGCATCCGTCATAATAATAATTTTATGATAACGTGCCTTACTCAAATCAAATTCTCCTCCGATACCTGTACCGAATGCAGTAATCATTGAGCGAATTTCATTGTTATTTAAGATTCTGTCTAAACGTGCTTTTTCAACATTTAAAATCTTACCACGTAATGGTAAAATCGCCTGTGTTTCTGAGTCGCGGCCTGATTTTGTAGACCCCCCGGCAGAGTCACCCTCGACGATAAAAATTTCACTACGTGAAGGATCTTTACTAGAACAATCGGCAAGTTTACCAGGTAAACTTGAAATTTCTAAAGCCGATTTACGACGTGTAACTTCACGTGCTTTTTTCGCAGCAATACGCGCACGTGATGCCATAATACCTTTTTCAACGACAATACGACCCACTTGTGGATTCTCATATAAAAAGCGTTCAAAAAGCTCAGAGAATAATTTATCTACAACTTGGCGTACTTCTGAGTTGCCTAATTTCGTCTTAGTTTGTCCTTCAAATTGAGGATCACCATGTTTGATAGAAACAATTGCAGTCAAACCTTCGCGCGTATCTTCACCTGAAAGTCGCTCTTTATCTTCTTTGATAATTTTACTATTAAGTCCATAGCTATTTAACACACGCGATAACGAACGTTTAAAGCCTTCTTCATGTGTACCACCCTCATACGTGTGGATATTATTCGCATAGGTTAATAAATTGGTTGCATAACCTTTGTTGTATTGCAATGCAATTTCAACTTCTACATCATCTTTTGATTCATGAACATAAATCGGTTCATCGTGAAGTGGTTCTTTGTTTTCATTTAACATTTCAACGTAAGATTTAATACCACCTTCATAGTGATAAGAATCTTCCCTTACTTCTTCTTCACGTTCATCTCTTAACGTAATCGTGATACCTTTATTTAAAAAGGCAAGCTCTCTAATACGTTGTTGTAATGTTTCATAGTTGTATGTTGTTGTTTCTGTGAAGATTTCAGGGTCAGCTTTAAAGCGAATCTCAGTACCAGTGTTTTCGTCTGTTTCACCAATGACTTTCAAGTCAAATTGCGGTGCACCTTTTTTATATGCTTGGTGATAGATTTTTTCATCTTTGTGTACGTATACTTCAAGATCTTCAGATAATGCATTAACTACAGATGATCCAACACCGTGTAAACCACCGGAAACTTTATATCCGCCACCGCCGAATTTACCACCAGCATGAAGTACCGTTAAAATAACCTCAACAGCTGGACGTCCCATTTTTTCTTGTATGCCTACAGGGATACCACGACCGTTATCTGTAACTTTAATCCAATTATCTTTTTCAATAATCACTTCTATTTTGTCAGCATATCCAGCGAGTGCTTCATCAATACTATTATCGACAATTTCCCAAACTAAGTGATGTAAACCTCTTTCTGCAGTTGAACCTATATACATACCTGGTCTTTTACGAACCGCTTCTAGACCTTCTAATACTTGAATCTGTCCAGCACCATAATCTTCCGTGTTATTCACATCTGACAATGCTTCCACCTTCACTTTCCGTTACTTTATAATTTCGCCTTTGTTAATGCGATAAAGTTTAGCATTCTTCATAATTTCATGATCTATTCCGTCTACCGATGTTGTAGTGACAAAAGTCTGCACTTTATGTTGAATTGTGCTTAATAAATGAGACTGACGCGAATCATCTAATTCACTCAATACATCATCTAGCAGTAATATTGGGTACTCCCCTACTTCGACATTCATCAACTCTATTTCCGCGAGTTTAATTGATAAAGCCGTTGTGCGTTGTTGACCTTGTGAGCCATACGTTTGGGCATCCATACCATTTACATCGAAACCTAAATCATCTCTATGGGGACCGTACAAACAAACTCCCCTATCTTTTTCACGTTCCATATTGTCATTAAGTAATGTTAAGACTTCCTCTAAGCGTTCTGTCTCATTTTTTTCTTCCTTAGAGCGTTTAATGCTTGGTAAATACTTTAATGACAATGCTTCTCGCTCATCTGTGATACCTGAGTGAATAGGTTTAGCTAGTGATTCAAGTTCTTTAATAAAATGTTCACGTCTTAACGTAACTTTGAGCGCATACTCTGCAAATTGTTGGTTTAAGACTTCCAGCATTGTACTGTCTGTCTTTTGACCATATTGCAATTGCTTCAAATAATTATTCTTTTGTTTTAAAATGCGTTGGTATTGTGACAAATCATTTAAGTAAACTGCAGAAATTTGTCCAAGTTCCATATCTATAAATCGACGTCTAATGTGTGGTGAGCCTTTGACAATATTTAAATCCTCAGGCGCAAACAATACGACATTCAAGTGACCGATATATTGTGTCAGTCTACTTTGTTCTAAGTGATTGATTTTTACTTGCTTGCCTTTTTTGGTTACATACATCGTTAGAGGCATCTCACCATATCTATAACTAAGTTCACCCTCTATTTTAGCATAATCACTATCGAAACGTATAAGTTCCTTGTCATTCGATGTTCTATGGCTTTTAGCCAATGCTAAAGTATAAATAGATTCAAGGAGATTCGTCTTCCCTTGGGCATTTTCACCAATCAATATATTTACCTCTGGATGACAATTTAAGGTAATTGATTCATAGTTACGATAGTTTTCTAGCTGGAGTGTCTTTAATTTCATTCTTCACCTTGATGTAAAATCAAAAATGAACCGACTTCTAGTATTTCAATACGATCTTGATGGTTTAATTTTTTACCACGACGTGTTTCGCGTTCGTCGTTAATCATGACTTCGAAGTCTTGTAAGAACCATTTTGCTTGTCCACCAGATTCGATAATACCTTCTGTCTTAAGAAATTGTCCTAATGTGATGTCTCCATCAACAATTACTTCTTCAACCAAATCAATCACTCCATTTCTTTATAAACTCATTAATATATTATACCTTTTTTAGCAGAAAATTTCATGTAAAATACAGTTAGAAAGCGATTTCTTTCTACTTATTTTGATTTATTTTCAATAATTATTTTCAAACGTGTCTTTAGTGACTGTTTTACTAATAATATTATATCAAACATTTATTCCTAAATTAGAATTTTATTTAAATATTTATTATTTCTAACGTATTCACTTATCAATACTTTTGAATTTAAAAGCCATTTTAAGATGTTTTAAAGCACAAATAACTATTTTGTGATATTTTACCTATATTTTAAATCGTCGTATCAAGAACGGCCTCTGAGTAGCCTTAAAATTGATATGAGGTAATTTATATAACATTTATATTAAGAAGGCTTTTCTTTAAGTATCTTTATTGCTATACACGTCTATAGACGATCAATTACTTTAAAAAGTTTTTCACAAAAAAAAAGCCCAGACAAAATACATTGTCTAGGCCCAAATCATCAATGGCTTAGTATGTTCTAATTGGTAAAATTAATTGTGTCACTGAATCATCGTCTTTAGGTTTTAAAATAAATGGTTTCATTGTGCCAAAGAACTCAATCTCAACTTCATCGTTATCGATTGCTTTCAATGCGTCCATCATATATTTTGAGTTGAAAGAAATTTTTAAGTTTCCACCTTCAACATTACTTGCTCTAACTTCCTCATTTACAGTACCGATTTCTGGAGACGTCGAAGATAATTCTACTAATTCGTTACCAGTGCTTAGTTTAATAACGTTATTGCCGCCTTCACGTGCTAATAATGATGCACGATCGATTGCATGATAGAACTCTCCGTTATCTATACCTAATTTAAATTCGTAATTCTCTGGGAACAAACGTGAAGTATCAGGATAATGTCCTTCTAATAAACGTGAAATAAAGTTTACGTTCCCCACTTTAAATAAAACTTGGTTAGATGCAAAGAAAATATCAATATCTTCTTCACTGTCGCTCATGATTTTGTTTAATTCAGATAATGCTTTACCTGGAATGATGACATTTTTATTCTCAGAATTATCTTCTAGAGCTACTTTTCTTACAGCTAAGCGATGTGAGTCTGTGGCTGTGCATATTAATTCATTATCTTGTATAAGCCAGTTAACACCTGTGAGTACTGGACGTGTTTCTGAGGTGGACACTGCAAAATTCGTTTGTGCTATCACGTTTTTAAGTACTTTTACGGATAATTGAATGGCATCATCACGAGAAACTTGTGGCAATAATGGATATTGATCAGGATCTAATCCACTTAAATTAAATTCAGAATGACCTGAAGTGATTAAAGTTTGAAATTGCTCATTTGTAGAAAGTTTAACTTCTTTACCTGGTAACTTTTTAATAATATCTACGAAAAAACGACCAGGGAGTACAACTGAACCTGTTTCTGCAACTGCAATAATCTCTTCACCATCAACTTGTTTAGGTATCGTTATTTCTATTGAGATTTCTGAGTCTGATCCAGTAAGTATTACTTCGTTGTCTTTAACATCAATTTTTATACCTGTTAATATGGGTAATGTTGTTCTTGGTGAGATGGCTTTAAGTGTGTCATTTAATTGATTAATGAAATAATCTCTTCTTATTGTGAATTCCATCATTTTTAAACTCCTTCCAGTCGTTTATATATAAATTATATAGGTTTTAAAATCGTAGTAGTAGTAGTAGGGCTTGTGGATTAGGGGATAACTCAAAAAAGCTCAAGCGCCACAATATTTAATGGCTGTGGATAACTTGTGTGTAGTGTGTATTACTTTTGCACATTATCCACAATATTGAAAATGTCCCTTATTTCATTATATCCTCATTTACTACGATTAATCTGTTATAGTACAGAATTTTTATTGATTTCTAATTTCTTTTTCTAGATTTTCAACTTCTTGTTTAAACGTCGGATCATTTTTAATATCTTTTATAATTTTTTCATGTGCGTGAATAACTGTAGTATGATCACGACCACCAAACTCTTCGCCAATTTTTGGTAAAGAGAAATCAGTAAGTTCACGCGATAGATACATTGCTATTTGTCTTGGATAAGCAATCGATTTCGTACGTTTTTTAGCAGTAAAATCTTCAATACGGACACTATAATACTGACCAACAATTTTCTGGATATCTTGAATTGTTATCTTTTTAGACTTAGGTGCTTGAATGATATCTTTGAGCGCAGCCGCCGTCAATTCAGTAGTGATAGGCTGTCCTTGGAGTTTTGAAAATGCTAATACACGCGTCAATGCGCCTTCAAGTTCACGAATATTTGATTGAATTTGATTGGCAATATAAGTTAATGCTTCAGTCGGAATATTTAAATTCTCTTCTTCAATCTTCTTCTGTAAAATTGCCATTCTTGTTTCATAATCAGGTGGTGTAATATCAACGATTAGCCCCCATTCAAAGCGAGAACGTAAACGATCTTCTAACTTTGCGATTTCTTTAGGTGGTCTATCACTAGAAATTACAATTTGTTTATTTGCTTGATGTAATTCATTAAAGGTATGGAAGAATTCCTCTTGTGTTTGCTCTTTATTCTGTATGAATTGAATATCATCAATAAGCAGCACATCAATATTACGATACTTCTCTCTGAATTTTTCAGTTTTGTTATCACGAATTGATTTAATAAATTCATTCGTGAACTTTTCACTTGATGTATAAATTACTTTTGCATCGGGATTATTCGCTAATACATAATGACCAATTGCATGCATAAGATGTGTTTTACCTAATCCCACGCCACCATAGATGAATAGTGGATTGTATGCTTGTGCGGGTGCTTCCGCTACTGCAAGACTTGCAGCATGAGGAAACCTATTGCCAGGTCCAATAACAAATGTTTCAAAAGTATTATGTGTATTGAATTGTTCGCCACCAATAACAGCTTCATCAACACCTGGAGTGTAAGCTTTTTTAGCTTGACTAGCATTTTGATCTTCTCCAGATGTAACACTTTCTAATTGATCCTCAGAATAGAAAACAGGCATGATTTCATGACCAATTGCCTCGTATAATGCGGTTTGAATAATTTCAACGTAATGCGTTTTTAACCAATTGGCAACAAAAGGATCATCGATAACAATAACTGCCTCATCATTTTGTAATGAATGTAGCTTTGTATCTTTAAGAAAAGTTTGATAGCTAGGATAACTCACTTTTTCTTGAGCCAAGGTAAGGACTTTTTCCCAAATTTCTTGTTCAGACAT